>CAWHAR010000006.1:0-72655 GCA_963827385.1 uncultured Actinomycetes bacterium | reverse complement strand
TCGACGCAGACCGCGGTCGACGCGGTTCTCGCCGCGGCCGGGCACGGAGCGATTCGGACGCGACCGAGCGCGGGACCGGCAGGCTCACTGCCCGCGAAGCCGACGTGCTCGGCCTGGCCGCATCCGGCTACTCCAACAAAGCGATCGCGTCGGCGCTCGGCATCAGCGCCAAGACCGTCAGCAACCACGTCGAGCACATCTACACCAAGCTGGGCGTCACCAACCGCGCCGGCGCAACCCTCAAAGCAATGGAGCTCGGCATCGTCAACCCAGGCTCGTGACATCGTGAGTCGGGCTGGGTGCGACACTGTCACGATGGACGCGGACACCGCCGTACGCAACTCGCACGACTGGTTCGAGGTGAACAGCGGATGGGCGCCTCCTGACCGCGACACGTTGTCCGAGTGGATTGCTGACGGAGTGTGCCGATGCCCGGACGAGTGCCTGGTCGCTCCCGACGAATGGTGTGAGCACGGCCTGGCGTCCTGGGCGTTGATCCTTGACGCGCTCGAGCAGGAAGACGCGGCGAGCTCGTACCGCGGTCGCACGGCCAAGCGGGGTGCGCGGTGACGGGTCAGACGCTCGAACAGACGCTGGTGCGGAACATCCTCGAGCACGCGGCCGACTACCCGTGGCGCATCCAGGAGATCGGCATCCTGGCGTTGCGGCTCGATGACCAGCGGCGCGATCGCCTCCACGTGTGGGACCCCGACGGCGCGATCTGCGATCCGGTCGTGCACGACCATCCCTACGACTTCACGTCGACGGTGATCGTCGGCGAGATCGTCAACACGCGGTATGTCGAGGACCCGAACGGCAACGAGTACGTGCGTGAGCGTTACATGCCCGGCGTCGAGCACGAACGACGGTCCGGCACCGTTCGGTTGGTCGGCGCGTCCGAGACGTTGCGTGTCGGTGATCGCTACACGCAGCGCGGCTCGATGAGCTTCACGACAGTCGGCAGGTGCAGGGCACCGTGACCGCGTTGCACTTCGACCGACATCTCGATGCCGACGTCGCCGAGCTCACGGTGTGCCGGCGGCCCGGCACTCCATGGATCTCAGGTCAGGCGCGCCTCGCCACCCAGGACGAGGTGAAGCGCATCACCGCAGCTGCGCTCGCCCTGTTCGACACACCGGGGTGATGATCAGCGAACCGTCGTGCTGCGATCGGACGCGACCTCGGTGAGGACGTCGACGAAGGCGTCGACCGGTTGGGCGCCTGACACCGTGTACTTCTGATCGAACACGAAGAAGGGCACGCCACGGAGGCCGTAGGCCTGACCTTGCTCCTGATCAGCGCGCACGTCGCTCAGGTACTCGTCGTCGGCGAGCGAGCGCAGCGTGTCGTCGCGATCGAGGCCGACGTCGGCTGCCAGGTCGGCGAGATCGTCGTTGCGTCCGACGTGACGGCCCTCCACGAAGTAGGCCCGCATGAGTCGCTCGGTCATCTCGGGTTGGCGCCCGTGCGCCTTGGCGTAGTGCAGGAGCTCGTGTGCCTTCACGGTGTTGGTGTGCTGCAGCCGGGCGAAGTCGTATTCGAGCCCGACACCGAGCGCGGTGTCGGTGACCCGCTCGAGCATGCGTCGCACGTCGGCCTCACCGAGGTGCTTGTGCTGTACGAGGAAGTCGATCTCGCTGCCGGCGAAGTCGACGGGCGTGTCGGGCGAGAGCTCGTAGCTGTGGAACTCGACCGTCACGGGGAGCGCGTCGTCGCGCCGGCGTACTCCGCGAGCCCGGCTTCGAGTCGGCGCTTCCCGATGTAGCACCACGGGCACGCGATGTCGGACCACACGTCGATCTCGATCGGTCGCGGTGCGAGCTCGGTCACGATGACACCTTCCCGGAAGACAGCTGCGAAGACAACAGACAACGTCGGCCTCACCGCGACCATTCCGGCGCGACCGCGATGGCGAGGTCACACGCCGCGGCGGTCGGTGCAGCTATTCCGGTCGGGGGGCTTTCGGGAAGAACCAGGTGAGCGCAAATGCGAGCACGAGCAACGGTGCCGCGATGAGCATCAGCGCTTGCCACTCCCATGCGCTCGAGCTGTTGGAGGCAACGGCCACCGCGAACCATGCGGCGCCGAAGCACGCCGCGACGCCGAGTGCCATGACCATGAAGAACCGCCAGTTGAAGCCCCGCACCCAGAGCAACATGAGCACCAGGCCGATCGACAACAATCCCGTGACCACACCGATCCGTGTCCATTCACTCCCTGGGTGCCAGGCGAGCTGGGTGTCGCACACGAGAAGGCGGACGGTGCCCGTGACCAGCAGCAGGCCCCACAGCAACGCGAGCATGTACGGCCATGCGGGGAACGAGCCGTCGGCCTTCTTCCTGATGGTTCGTTGTTGCCAGGCATACACGGCGCTGGCGACGATGATCCCCACGAGCACCACCGGCTGCGCGGGGATGCTCACGTAGTGGCCGGTTGCCACCGCGATCGCGGCCCATGTGGCGAGCCCCGCGAAGATCGTGGCGAGTGGCGACGTGATCGCGAAGAGTGCGGGCAACCACAGCAGCGGCTTGACGGTGAGACCGGTCAACCACCGCACCGCGTATGCGCCCTTCCCGGAGCCCGACGGCTGCACCGCGTGCCACGCGACGAGACCGATGCGCAACAGCGACCGGCGGAGGTCCTTCTTCGGGAGCAGGGTGACGACGCTCTCGTTGCCGATCGCGCCGAACGTGAGCAGGGCGCTCGGGTCGGGCGGCGCGGTAGTGCTCCGTGGTGACGCGTTCGAGCTCGGCGTTGGTCGGCGGGCGATCGCGTTTACCCGTCTTGCGACGCTGGAGCAGATCGACCAGCGGCATCTCCTCGGCGAGGATCTCCCACTGGAGCCGTTCGGTCATCACCTCGATCGTGCGTTGGGCGAGGTTCTCCTCGTTGACCGAACGGTTCGGATTGTCCTGACGTTGGTCCCACCGGTCGATGAGCTTCTGCTTCCACACGTCGGCGTGAGGACCATGGGGTGCGGTGACGAACATCTCCCGCAGCTTCTCGACGCTGTGATCCTCTGGCGCTCGCTCGGGTCGCGCATGGCTTCGACCAGCGACCGCGGTGGAGTCGAGGCGCCCCCACGCCCAGTCGGTGGCGCGCCACCGTGCACTGAGGAACGACGCGAAGTTCGCCACCTGGTTGCCGCTCAGCTTCCGCGACACGCGTTCAGCATCGGTGAGCTGATCGGGGAAGATGACGTCTTCGAGCGGACTCTCGTTCGCGGCCGACACGGTTGCGAACCCGATGAGCGAGCTCCCCGAAAGCGCGTCGGTGCGCAGCGGGCCGACCAGGATCTCCGCGGACGCCAGCAGGTCGAGCGCTTCGGCGGCGGACTGCATGCCGCGGAATGCGCGGAACCCGCCGACGCAGAGGTTGGCCTGCGAGATCTCGAGCGCGATCTCGCTCAGGAACTGCCAGAGCGGATCGAACGCGTACTCGTGCCACGCGGACGGATCGGCCCAGGTTCCGTCGCCGGGCCCGCGTGGGCGAGCGTGTGCACCACCTTGTGTGCGAAGCGTTCGGCCCATCGCTCCCAGTTGTCCGCGCTCGAGCGCGGCGTCGAGGGCTGCCCGACGTCGCCCGCTCGGTGGTTCGTGCGCTGTGGCCGGCATGGGCTCGTCGTCGATCAACGTGGCGAGTCGTGCTGACGCGGTGCGGATGCAGCGCGACCCGGGTCCTTGCTGACCGCATCGTTCACCAGACACAACACGATGCGATCGCGCGCCGCCACGAGCACCTCGGCGGCGAAGCGCGGCGGCGTAGATCTTCTGTCGCCATTCCTGTGTGCCGGCGAGTCGCTTCGCGACGGCCTCATCGCTGGTGTTGGCGTACTTCCGTTCGATCGCCGCACCCAGTCGAGCAAGAGCGCGGCGGTGCGCGGCAGCCGCGAACGGCGAGCGGAACTTCGATGCGCACTTGGCGGCGGGATCGGTGGACGGCGGCGCGGGTGCGATTGTCGTTGCGACCGCGTCTTCGCAACCGTCGTCGTTGGGATCCCCTTCGTCGAGCCCGCCGCGTGCGAGCTCCCGCGACACCTCTTCGTCGCGGATCCGTCCGAGGAACGCGGGCGAGTCGGGCTTCTGGTCGAGGCCCCGAAGCGGATACAGCGCATCGGGAAGCGGGAGCGGGTCGGGACCGACCACGTTGATCGGATCCTCGAGCAGACGGATGAGTCGCTCACCTTCGGTACGACCGGCGATGAGTCGATACGAGGTGAGCTCGCGCTGTGCACGCTGCACGAGCTCGCCGCTGTCGGTCGTCGGGAGCGCATGGGCCGCGATGGCAGCGCGTCGTTGGGCGTCGCCCACTGCCTTGCGCATCTCCTCGGCGTCGTCGAGCAGTGACTCGGTGTCGGACTTGATCTTCGAGGTGCGAAGCATGAGCTTCACCAACCTCGTGACCCGCCGCTTGTCGGGCAGCGGTTCGTGTTGGTGATCGGCGCGCAGCGGGGGAACCGGCTGCAGGTAGAGCAGCCACCGGTCGACCGGTCGATCCGCCGGCGCCGCCGCGATCGCGCGGACGGCCCACGAGATCGGGATGTTGTCGAGCACGCCACCGTCGATGAGCTCGACCGTGCCGTCGAGGTTCGCGTCGGGTGCACCCGTCTCCGACGACACGCCGCGGAAGTCGACGGGGAGGTGCGTGGTGGTGTCGGTGCGCGCGTCGCCGGGCACCTCGACGAACGGGCGAGCCGGTTCGAACGCGCCCGGGAACGACGAGGTGGTGCGCGCCGCGTAGGCGAGGCACTCGATCGTCCAGTCGAGCAGCGGCGTCAGCGCGCCGTCCTCGCCGAAATCGCCGAAGTCGGAGAGTGCACTTCCCGGGTGGCGCGGCGCCTCGAGCTCGACGCGGTGGCGGAACCGGAAGTGCGCGCTGTGACTGGCCGACGGGAAGCAGCGGACCGAGCTGAGGTCGCACCATGTCGTCGCGTGGAGTGAACCGCGTCGCGGTGAGGATGAGCCGAACCGGATGGCTGGCGGGCGCGACGCCACACTGCGACGACTCGATGATCAGGTGCCGGAGCTTCGCCCGTCACTTGTTCGTAGAAGCGCTCGTCGCCGAGGAGCAACGACGGCGGGGCGGGTCGCTCGGCTCGCGGGCGAGGATCTCGAGGTGACCGACCTGCAACCAGATGTTGCGGATGCGATGGTCGAACGGCATGCCGTAGACGAGGTGCGCGGCCATCAGCGCACCGTTCAGCCCGCCCGCGCTGGTGCCGGCGAGCACGTCGACGCTGACGCCGTCGTAGCCGTAGTACTCGAGCAGCCGTTCGTAGACCCCGCACGGTGGGACTGGCGGCGCGTTCCCGTCGGCGTCGGAGCCGTGTTCGCGGCTGTTGAGGCGCAGCGCCTGCTCACGCAGCCGTGCGACCTCGCGACATGCGCCCCCCATCCACACCGCGAGGCTCACTCCGCCGCGCATCGCCAGCGCGAGGCGCAACTCCTTGTCTTCGCGGCTCGCCGGCGGCGCAGCGGTGTCAGGCTCGGCGGGCAACGACATTCGACCATCCTTGGCGGAAGGGGCGGATTGTCAGAGTTTTTCACATGCAGCGACCTGCCGTGGTCATGGCTCGGCGTACGGATCTCGGCGATCGATCCTCAGCCCGCTCTCAGCACGCGAGCAGTTGCCTAAGGTCGACACACGTCTGCCTTCGTTCGGGGAAGAACTCATGTCGACGCCCGCTCCTGTTGCACCGTCTGCACCTCGCAAGGGATTTCACCTCCCGGTGTGGGTCGTCGCGGTGGTCGGCGGCCTGGCCGCGCTCGTTGCGATCCTGATCATCGGACGCGCCATCCGTCATCGTGACGGCGGTCGATTCGACGGGCGAGGATTCGACGGGCGCGGGATGGATGGTCACCGCGTCGCGCACCCGTTCCTCTGGCTGATCGTGTTCGCGGTGGTGGTCGGGCTCGTGACGTGGGGGATCGTCGCGCTCGTCCGGCACTTCTCCCGCGCCCAGGCTGCCGCGCCTGGTCCCGCTCCCGCGGTCGCGGCCGCGACGAGCAGCGCAGAGGACGTGCTCGCGCAACGGTTCGCGCGCGGCGAGATCGACGAAGCTGAGTTCCGAGCGCGCAGAGACACCCTCCGCTCCTGAGGTCTTCGCGTTAGCGTCATCGCGATGCAGGGTCGGGCAGTCTTGCGCGGCATCACGCCGCCGTTCGTCGCTACCGGAGTGCGCCGTCTACGACAACGCGGCTCGACGCAGCCGGCCTGGGAGTATCTCGGCACTGAATGGGTAGACGATCGTCGATGCAGGATGGAACGCGCAGGCGGTCGCCGACGCGTATCGCCGGAAGTTGCCGAAGTTTCGCGATGCGATCGCGGCGCCCGCGTGCATCGGCGTCGCGACCGAAGCGCCCTGCTCGACTGCTCACCCCGTCAGTACGACCAGAACGTCGTGCTGGAGTACGCGTACGCGGTTGCACGTGCGAGTGCCGGGCGCGATCACATCTCCATTCTCGACTGGGGTGGAGGCTTCGGGTTCATGTCGTTCGTGGTGCGCGAGCTCTTCCCGGACCTCGACGTCGACTTCCATGTGAAGGAAGTTCCGCCGACTGCCGCGGCGGCGCGGGAACTGGTCGACACGGTGACGTTTTGGGACGACGACTCGTGTCTCGATCGACCATTCGACCTCGTGTCCGCGTGCAGCTCATTGCAATACGAGCGCGAATTGGGCATCGCTTCTGACCCGTTTCGCAGACGCAGCGCGATACGTGGCGCTCACCCGCCTGCCCGTCGTTCCCGATGGTCCATCGTTCGTGGTGCGTCAGCGCGCTTACGAGACGAGCTACGTGGGATGGGTGATCGGTCGCGACGAATTGCCGCGACGGCCGCAAGTGCCGCGCCTCGCGCTGGAGCGCGAGTTTCTGGAGGGATGGTCGGCTGCAGTGCGAGGCGCACCCGCACGTGACGAGCACCGCGGGTACCTATTCGGTCGATTGTCTGACTGCGTGATCGCGAGGGTGCGGAGACGCAATAACATGGCAGATCCGTCGCGTGACGGAAGAGATCCCCGGGCAGGGCTCAGAGGCAGGGTTGGGAATGGCGGGCAGGCCAACGCGCGCAGGCGTGCGCTTCTTCACGTTGGGCGACGCGGATTACTTCGTGGGCGCAGTCGCGCTCGTGAACTCGCTGCGCCTCGTGGGCCACACCGAGCGCATCACATTCCTGGACCTGGGCCTGCTCCCCGAGCAACGGGCGATCCTTGCCGCTGAATGCGACTTCGTCGACGTTCGCCGCGAGCCCGGCGATCATCCCTGGACTTACCAGCCGTTCGCTCATCTCACCGATCCGTCGGGCATCTGCGCGATCCTCGACAGTGACGTGATCGTGACCCGGCGGCTCGACGAGCTCATCGATCGCGCCCGCGACGGTCGATCGCGGCGTATGTCGATCCAGATTCTCGACGATTCCAGCCGGAGTGGCACTCGATCTTCGAGCTCGAGCAGCCGTTGCGCCGAGATCGTGCATACGTGAATTCAGGGCTGGTGTCGTTCGATGCCGATCGGCACGGCGCGTTCTCTGGCGCGGTGGTGGGATCTGTGCCACCAGATGACTGACTGCGGTCGGCGAGGATCGGATGATCCGATCAAGTTCGCCGATCAGGACGCGCTGAACGCTCTGTTGATGAGCGACTACGCCGATGTGGCGTGCGTGATCGATTCGGCGCTGCCGATGGGCCTGCCCGAGATGGCCGACACCGACGTGGTCGACGCGGAGCGCTCGAGTGTCGTTACGACGGTGTCGTCGTGCCCGCCATTCACGCCATTCGCTGGCCGAAACCATGGATGCGGTCGGCGTGCTATCAGCTGACGCGGTCGGCCGTATCTGACGTTCTTGCTCCGACTCCTCCACGGGCCCGAACTGCGGATCACGGTCGAACCGCGAACACTCCCTCGGTGGTTGCGCACGGGCGTGTCGGCGACGACGAGCGCTGGTGGCTCCTCTATGGAGTCGAGAAGCTCCCGAGGTTCCTGTTCGCGTGGGCTTATCGCACCAAGGTCCGGCTGCGCGGTGAGGCGCCGGTTCTTTCGCCGGCACCGACACCCGACGACCGCCTCCTCGCCGACCTGAGGTCACCCTGCGGGACGTAGCACCGCCGTGCGTCTCGGGCACGGTTGGGTAAGACGCATGTCAGGTCGCGGCGCCGCCACCGTCGATCTGCAGCACCTGTCCGGTGATGTACGACGAGCGGTCGGACCCGAGCCAGCAGATGACCTCGGCAACCTCTTCGGGCCACGCCATACGGCCGAGCGGCACCGCGAACGTGCCGGGCTGATTCGAGCGGGTCTCGCTGCCGTCGTCGCCGGCCGGTCGTGACGTCTTCGCGGTCGCGCCAGGCGAGACCACGTTCACGCGCACGGGTGCGGCCTCGACCGCAAGCGTGCGACTGAACGACTCGATGCCGCCCTTGCTCGCGCTGTACGCCGACATGCCAGCGTGTCCGCGGAAGGCGGCGGGTGACGACACGTTGATGATCGATCCGCCGCCCTGCTCGCTCATGATCGGCACCACGGCGCGGCACAGGTTGAAGGTGCCGGTGAGGTTGGTGCCGATCACCTTCGCCCAGTGCTCGTCGCTCGTGTCGACCACCTCGCGCGCGGATAGACGCCCGCGATGTGCGCGGCCACGTCGATGCGCCCGAACTCACTGTGAATCGTGCGCACGACGTCGTTCACCTCGTTGCCCGACGACTGGTCGACGACGCGTGACACGACGGTCGCGCCCGCGGTGCGGCATGCGTCGGTGACCTCGGCGAGCTCCTCGGCGTTCGAATCGATCAGTCCGAGGTTGGCGCCCTGTTCGGCGAGCATCAGCGCCGTGGCGCGCGCCATCCCGTGCCCCGCGCCGGTGACGAACGCGACTTTTCCCTCGAACTCGTGCGCCATGGCGTCGCTCATCGCGGGCGATCCTACCGACGTCCTATGGTCGTACCTCTCACCTCCCCCTCGCAGAAGGATCACGCCATGCCGCTTCGCGATGCTGCCCCGACCGGCGCCCCCAACTGGATCGAAGTGTTCACGTCAGACCCCGAGGCAACGCAGGCCTTCTACACCGAGCTGTTCGGCTGGACGTGCGAGCAGATGGGCGACGACTTCGGCGGCTACTTCAACTTCGCCAAGGACGGCAAGCGCGTCGCGGGCGGCATGAAGAACCACGGCGAGGGCGCACCCGACGCCTGGTCGGTGTACCTCCAGACCGACGACGCCCAGGCGACCGCGGATGCCACCGCCCGCCAACGGCGGCGCAGTGATCGTGCCGCCGATGCCGGTGATGGACCTCGGCACGATGGTGGTGCTCGCCGACTCGGGTGGCGCAGCGGTGGGTGGCTGGCAGCCCGGCACGCACTCCGGCTTCGAGGTGCACGCGGAACCGGGAACACCGGCATGGTTCGAGTTGCACACCCGCGCGTACGACGAGGCGATCGCGTTCTACCGCGAGGTGTTCCACTGGGACGTGCACGAGGTGAGTGATTCACCCGAGTTCCGCTACTCGACCTACGGCGTCGACGCTGATGCCGAAGCCGGGATCATGGATGCATCGACGTTTCTGCCCGAGGGCGTGCCCTCGCACTGGGCGATCTACTTCATGGCCGAGAACGCCGACGCGTCGCTCGAACAGGTCGTCGCACTCGGCGGCTCGGTGACGCAGCCGGCCGAAGACACGCCCTACGGCCGTCTGGCCACGGTGACCGATGCCACCGGCATCAGCTTCAGGCTCATGCAGTCTCTCCCGTGATCGACGCGCGGTAGGCGCGCCAGCCGCCGAACGTGGTGATCTCGCGCGCGTCGGTCAGCGCGTGCGGTTCGCAGAGGAAGCCGGTCACCTCGCTGCCATCGGCCAGCGTGAGCTTGCCGACACCCAGCGGCGCAGGGATGGCGTGTACGAACGCGCCGAACCCCGCCTCGTCGACCGCCCACACCTCCACGTCGATCGCGCCCGCATCGGCGTCGCCCGGCGTGCGGATCAATCCGGGCTTGGGCGGCGTTGTCTCGAGCGCGTAGAGGCGGTACTCGGGCGACGTGGTGGTGCTCGTGACGAGCACCGCGCCGAGGTCGGTGAGCTGGTGGTTGAGGGGCTGTCCGCTGAGGTGGGCGCCGACCACGGCGAGCCGACAGGCGCGTGACGACGGCGGCGGATCGCCGAGGTCGTCCTCGCCCGTGAACGCGGCAGCGAGCGCGATCAACGCGTGATCGCTGCCTTCCGGTCCGACGAACGACACACCGAATGGCACGCCCGACGCACGCGTGCTGCTCGGCACCGCGATGGCGGCCATCCCGAGCGGGTTCACGAACGCGGTGGCACGCCCGAGCTCGACACTCGGCCCGACCGGGTCGGTCAGACACTCGTCGACCGTGGGAACCCGAGCGACGGTCGGGGTGATCAGCACGTCGATCGATGCCCACAGGTGCTTCGGCCTCGGCGCGGAGCTGCCGAAGTGGCTGCGTACGCCCGCACGACATCGCTCCCCGAGTGTTCGGCGGCGCCCAGGGTGATCGCCCGCACCGCGGGGTCGACGACGTCGGGATGCTCGTCGACGAACGCGCCGAACGCGGCGTAGCGCTCGGCGACCAACGCGGTGCCGTAGAGCATCGCCCCAGCGGCGCGCAGCACGTCGTCGTCGATCTCGACCACGTCGATGCCCAGCGCGCGCACGCGATCGACCGCGAGCGCGAACTGCGCCTGCGCGTCGTCGTCACCGAACCACTCGAGCTCGCGGGGTACCCCGATGCGCGTCGGTGTCGTCGCGTGTGCCGGGTCGGCGACGTCGCCGACGATGTCGAGCACGCGTGCCGCATCGCCGACCGTCGCGGTGAACGTGGACACCACGTCGAACGACACCATCGCCGGCACCACGCCGTCGGTCGACACCACGCCTGGCGTGGGCTTCATGCCGACGATCCCGCACATCGCCGCGGGAACGCGGCCCGATCCCGCGGTGTCGGTGCCGAGCGCGAGCGGCACCTGACCGGTGGCGACGACGACCGCCGACCCGGAGCTCGACCCGCCCGCGATGAACTCGGCCACGATCGGGTTCCGACACACCCCGTAGTGCGGCGAGCGGGTGCCGACGAGCCCGGTCGCGAATTGGTCGAGGTTGGTCTTGCCGACGTAGATCGCACCCGCGTCGAGCAGTCGGGTGACGGCAGGCGCCGACACGCCGGGGACCGACGCGAACTCCTCGCAGCCGGCAGTGGTCGGGACGCCCGCCACGTCGATGTTGTCCTTCACCGCGAAGGGCACGCCGGCGAGCGGCAGGTCCGCACCCTCGGCCAGCAACCGATCGATCTCGACAGCGCGAGCGACGAGCTCGTCGCGCGACGGCACGCTGATCCAGGCTTCGGGTGTCGCAGCCTCGTCGCGTCGCGCGAGCACCGCGTCGATCACTGCGGTGGCGCCCTTGGTGCGCGCCAGGTCGCACGCTTCGTCGATCGTCCAGTGCCCGACCTCAGCCATCGGTGACCACCACCACGAGCGGCGACCCGGCGGCGACGAGCGTGCCGACGTCGCAGACGACCCGCGTCGACGGTGCCGCCGACGGGGCTCGCAACCAGCGACTCGGTCTTCATTGCCTCGAGCGTCACCAGCGGAGCGCCGGGCGCGACGCGATCGCCTGCGCTCACAAGCACGCGTGCCACCGCGCCGTGCAACGGTGCCTCGACCACGAACGCGCCCTCGGGCAGATCGCCGACCGCGTGCTCGTCGGCGGGCGCGACGACATCGAGAGGATCTGCACTTCGATCGAACTCACCCGATTCCTCCCAACGACGCCGCTCGTCGGCGAACGCCTGTTCACGACTCGCGCGGAACGCGTCGATACCCGACGCGTGGGTCGCCAGAAACTCGTGGTGCTCGGCGCGTGAGAACGTGCCGTCATCGATGCGGAGCTCGAGACGACCTGCTCGCGCTTCGGCGCGCAGCTCGAGCAGCGTGTCGGCGCCGACCGGATACCAACGGATGCGGTCGAAGAACCGCAGCAACCAGGGCTCGTCGGCCGTCGTGTGACGGGCCTCGTCCGTAGCGTGCTCCACACCGGCACCGTGCGGCCGACGAACTGGTAGCCGCCCGGGCCTTCCATGCCGTAGACGCAGAGGTACGCGCCGCCGATGCCGACCGCGTTCTCGGGCGTCCACGTGCGCGCCGGGTTGTACTTCGTGGTGACGAGCCGATGACGTGGATCGACGGGCACCGCGACCGGGGCGCCGAGGTACACGTCGCCCAAGCCCAACACCAGATACTCGGCGTCGAACACGATGTCGCGCACGTCGTCGACGCGAGTCGAGCCCGTTGATGCGGCGGATGAACTCGATGTTCCACGGGCACCACGGCGCGTCGTCGCGCACCGAGCGCATGTAGCGCTCGATGGCCTCGCGCGTCGCGGGATCGTCCCACGAGAGCGGCAGGTGCACGGTGCGACTCTCGACGACGACGTCGTCGAGCGCGGGAAGCTCGGCCTCGGCATGCTGCAGCACGTCGAGCATCGATGCCGACGGTCTGGCGTCACCGTCGACCTGCACCTGCAGCGAACGGATGCCGGGCGTGACCTCGACGATGTCGAGCGCAGTGTCGGCTGCGCCGACCCACGCGGCGAGCGCGTGCGCGCGCAGCCGGAGATCGAAGTCGAGCACCATCGGGCCGTACTCCACGAGCACCGCGCGATCGCCGCTGCGCGCGGTAGGTGACCTGCGGCGCGTCACCCACGGCCGGTCGGATGGCGAGCACGCCGTCGGGCGCAGGGTCGGCGCGTCGGCGCTCCGTCGCGCGCGACCCGGGTCGTCGCGGGCCGCGTCCGTCGTCGCTCGCACGCGACACGAAGCGCACGTGGTCGCCGGGCGCGAGCTGGCCGAGCTTCCACCGCTCGTCGGTCGTGACCGTGACCGGGCACACGAAGCCGCCGAGGCTGGGACCGTCGGGCCCGAGCAGGATCGGCATGTCGCCGGTGAAGTCGACCGCACCCACGGTGTAGGGCGTGTCGTGGATGTTCGACGGGTGCAGCCCGGCTTCGCCGCCGTCGGGCCGTGCCCACTCGGTGCGCGGGCCGACGAGGCGCACGCCGGTGCGCGACGAGTTGTAGTGCACCTGTCCAGTCGGCGGCGAAGAACGTCGGCCGATGCCGCGCTCGGTGAAGAAGTCGGGCGCGCCGTGTGGGCCGTCGACGACCGCGAGCTCCCAGGTGCGGGTGAGCTCGGGCGATGAGTGCGGGGTCGAGCGAGGTGGCCGGCTCGTCGCGCACGGCCGCGCCGACCGAGGTGCAACACGTCGCCGGGGCGCAGCGCGCGGCCGCCGTGACCACCGAAGCCGCCCAGGGTGAACGTGGCGCCGACTGCCGAGCACCGTGCCGACGTCGAACCCGCCGCGCACCAGCAGGTAGGTGCGCAGCCCGGGCCGGTCGATCGCGCCGAGCGCCAGCGTCGGCCCGCGTGCACCGCGAACGGCGTCCAGAACCACGGGACGGCCGCGCCGTCGCACGTCGCGGTCATCGCGCGCGCCGGTCGAGGCACACCACCGCGTCGGACGGCGAATCGCAGCGTCGGCCCGGTCGCGGTGCACTCGAGCCCGGGCGCGCCGACCGGGTTGCCGAGCGATGCGGTTGCCGAGCAGGAACGAACGGTCGTCCATCGGCCCGCTCGGCGGTACGCCCACGTGCCAGTAGCCGACGCGTGCCGGGGAACTCCTGCACGGTCGTGAGCTGCCCGCGTCGAGCACTTCGACGGTGCGGCGTGCGTAGCGAGTGCGCGGCGAGCGTCTCGGTGTCGACCGTGCCCGCTCGGAACTCGGGCGACGCCCACGAACGAGCGCAGCAGCTCGCGGTTGGTCTCGATGCCGCGCACGTCGGTGTCGGCGAGCGCGGCGCGACATGGCGTCGCACCGCCGCCGGCGCGATCGTCGCGCGTGCACCACGATCTTGGCCAGCAACGGGTCGTAGAACGGGGTGACCTCGGTGCCGGTGCGCACCCAGGTGTCGACCCGCGCGTCTCGGGCCACGCCGCCTCGGTGACGACGTCCGGCGACTCGGACGGAACTCGCGCGTCGGGGTCCTCCGCGTAGACGCGAACCTCGATGCTGTGGCCGCGGGGGATCGGTGCGCGTCGTACTCGGCGAGGATCGCGGCGTCGCCGGCCGCGAGTCGCACCATCCACTCGACGAGGTCGACCCCGGTGACCGCCTCGGTCACGCCGTGCTCCACCTGCAGCCGCGTGTTGACCTCGAGGAACGCGAACTCGCCGGAGTCGGCGTCGAGCACGAACTCGACCGTGCCGGCCGAGCGGTACTGGACCGGCTCGAGCAGCGCGCCGCGTCGCGTCGAACAGCGCGCGCGCGCACCGCGTCGTCGAGATGCGGCGCGGGCGTCTCCTCGATCACCTTCTGACGCCGTCGCTGCGTGGAGCAGTCGCGTTCGCCGAGCACGACGACCGTGCCCCTCGCCGTCGCCGAACGCCTGTACCTCGATGTGGCGGGCGTCGCCGACGAACCGCTCGAGGAACACCGCCGCGATGCCGAACGCCTGCTCGCTCTGGCGCATCGCGCGGTCGACGACGGCCGGCAGGTCGGCCGTCGTCGGCACGACGAGCATGCCGATCCCACCGCCGCCGGCCACGCTCTTCACCAGCAACGGGATAGCCCGATCAGCGCTCGGCTTCGGCCACCGCCTCGTCGACGTCCGTCGACGACAACGTCCGAGCCGGCAGCAGCGGGACGCCCGCGGCCGCCGCCGCGACGCGCGCCTCGTCCTTCGCGCCGAACCGTCGGATCTGATCGGGCGTGGGCCCGATGAAGACGAGGCCGGCGTGCTCCACCGCCGCCGCGAACCCGGCGTGCTCGGAGAGGAACCCGTAGCCCGGGATGCACCGCGTCGGCGCCCGTCGCGGCGGCGCGTCGAGCAGCCGGTCTGGTCGAGGTAGCTGGCGCCGGCCGGCGCGGCCCGATGCCGACCGCCATCGTCGCCATGCCCACGTGGGGCGATCCGCGGTCGGCGTCGGAGTAAACCGCGACCGATTCGATGCCCATCCGGTCCAAGCGTGCGGATGATCCGGCACGCGATCTCGCCGCGATTCGCGACCAGCACCCGGGATACCGCGTGCATCGGTCACGCGCTACCGGTGACCACGAGACGGATCGGCGTCGGGTCGAAGCCGTTGCACGGGTTGTTGATCTGCGGGCAGTTCGAGATCACCACGAGCACGTCCATCTCGGCGCGGAGGTCGACGGAGAGCCCGGGCGCGGAGATGCCGTCGACGATGCCGAGGGTGCCGTCGGCTTCGACCGGCACGTTCATGAACCAGTTGATGTTCGACGTCATGTCGCGCTTGCCCATGCCGCGCCACGAGTGGGCGAGCAGGAAGTTGTCGACGCACGCGTGCTGGTGCTTGGTGTGGAACCCGTAGCGCAGCGTGTTCGACTCCTGGCTGCACGCGCCGCCGATGGTGTCGTGGCGCTCGCACGTGGTCTCGGTGACCGTCATCATCGGCCGGCCCTCGTTGGAGAGCAGCCGGCTCCCCGCAACGAGGAAGATGTTGTGCTGCTCGACGATCGTGTCGGGCGCGCTGTAGCGCTCGGCGCGGTCGTCGGCGTTGTAGAGCAGGCAGTCGACCGCCTGGTTGCCTGCGAGGTCGATGATGCTGCAGGGTGGAGCCCTGCTCGACCACGCCCGCCCACGGCGCCCGCGGCTCGACGATCTCGTCGTCCAGCACCGTGCTCCAGCGCTCACTGCTCGGCTCCCGGCTCGCGGCGACGGCGGATCGGACCGCACGAGCTCCTCGGTGTTGAGGAAGGCCCGCTCGGCCTCCGGGGCTCGACGACCAGCGCGGATCGGTGCGGTCGGTCGGGCCGATCGCGCCACGCGGTGATGCGCAGCTCGGTGGCCGGTGTAGTCGGCCCGCGGGTCGAGCACGTGCGGCGTGTTGGCGACCACGACGATCACCGGCAGCTCGGCGCGGCAGCTCGACGACGGCTGCCCGGGATGCGACGGATCGCCGATCGAAGCGCAGCGTGCCGTCGTCCTCGACCACGCACGCGCTTGAAGAAGTTGACGTTGGGCACGATGTCGCGCCGGTCGAGCCCGTACTTCGCCAACGCGACGGCGAACCGGTCACGGCCGTTCGGGAACGGTCGCCGTGGACCCCACCGTGCCGTACTTGCGCCGCGTTGCGCGTCGCGTTCGAGACGCCGCACAACGCGTCGTGGCGCCGCACGATGTCGGCGACGATCGACATCAGCACGCGGCCCATGTCGGACAGCAGCAGCGAGCCAGCACCGAGATACGCCTGCCACTGCACCTTCACGGTGTCGGCCACGTTCAGGCGCTCGATCGGCCGCGCCGCGTTGTAGACGAGCACGTTCGCGCAGGCGTCGCCGTCGCAGATCGGTCAGGCGCACCGGTACCGCGCGCGAGCACCACGAGCGCGCGTAGCCCCCGGGCCCGATCATCTCGTCCCACACCACACGGTCGCCGGGATCGCACCCCGTCGGCGATCGACCACGTCGCGGCGTGACGCCGGGATGGTCGCCTGGATCCCAGCGTGGACGTCGCCGCCTGGGCGCGCGCGTGGTGCACGCGCTTCGTCGGGGGTGGCGGTCCCGCTCATCGGGTCCACAGCTCCTCCACGGTTCGGCTCTACTTTCGACGTCGGCTTTCGAATATCGAAAGCTGACGCCCAACGTTGACGGGCCGGCGCTCGCGAAGTCAAGGGGTGCGCCCTCGCTGTTCACACGCCTGTCACGAGGTCGGCGTACCGTGCCGAGTATCGTCGCCCGTGGCCGCGCGTCGCGAGACCGAATCGCCGCGCCGAACCGGGCGCCCCCGGCAGTGCGCGCGCGCGCCAGCGCCGGCGCCGATCCGCGGCGGAGATCCTGGCCGCCGCGACCCGGCTGTTCGCCGAACGCGGCGTCGGCGGCACCACCATGGTCGAGATCGCGCGCGCCTCGCGGTCTGCGCCAGTCGTCGCTCTACTACTACTTCCAGAACAAGGAGCACGTGCTCGAGCCGATCGTGGTCGAGGCGAACCGGGTGCCGCTCGCCGCTGGTCGAGCAGGTCCGCGCGAGGGCGGCCCAGCGCCCGTGCAGCTCTACCGGATCATCCGGGCCGACGTGGCGGCCTTGTCCTCCTTGCCCTACGACCTCAACGAGATCCACCGGCTGGCCGGACGCGACCCTGAGACGTTCCACCGGTACTGGACCGAACGGGGCCAGCTCGTCGACGCGGTGACCGGCGTGATCCAGCGCGGCATCGACGCGCGGTGAGCTCCGCGCACTGCACCCACGGCTCGGCGCACTCACCGTGCTCTCGAACGACGAGGCCACCCAGAACTGGCTGCGGGTCGACGGCGGTCAGGCGCCGCGGGACGCTCCCGGCGCGCGCATCGGCCTCGGCGGTCCCCACGCGATCGGTGCGTTTCTCGCCGATCTCGTGGTCCGGGGACTGCTCGTCGACCCCTCGCGACCTCGACGGGTGCGCCGGGCGGCCGACGCGCTCGACGCCAGCGCGGTGCTCGACGCTGAGCGCTCGCGGCCCTCGCTGCATCGGCCGCGCTGCAACGTGGCCGACAGATTGAGGAAACGCTGGCGTATTTCGATGGCTATTCGACAGAAATCTGCCGACGCCGTACCGTGCTCCCAACGCCACTCGGGAGGTACGTGTGAGGATTCCGTCGGACTTGGCTCGCGTGCTGGCTCGTGACACTCGTCGTCGGGCTGTCGGCCGATCGTGGGCACCGCCGGGAGCGCAGCGCGCCGCGAAGTCGTCGGGCGACACGATGACCATCGGCTACAGCGCGTGGCCGGGTTGGTTCCCGCTCGCGGTGGCCGAGCAGGCCGGCATCTTCAAGAAGGCCGGCCTCAACGTCAAGCTGAAGTACTTCGCCGACTACATCGTCGTCGCTCGACGCGATGTCGGCCGGTCGCGCTCGACGCGAACGCACAGACCCTCAACGACACGATGGCGTCAGTGGCCGCAGGCTCGAAGCAGTCGATCGTGGTCGTCGGCGACAACTCGGCCGGGAACGACGCCATCATCTGCGACCAGTCGGTCGGCGACGGCATCAAGGATCTGAAGGGCAAGACCATCGCCGCCGAGGAAGGCGTGGTCGACCACTTCCTGCTGCTCCAAGGTCTCGCTCCGTGGGGCTCACCCAGGACGACATCGACTTCCGGGGCGTGCCCACCGACGCCGCGGCCGGCGCGTTCGCGGGTGGTCAGTTCGACTGCGTCGGCGTGTTCGCGCCGTTCACCGTGCAGGCGCTGCAAGCGTCCGGGATCGCACGTGGTCTTCAGCTCGAAGGACTTCCCCGGCACGATCCCGGACCACATCGTGGTGCAGAGCTCACTGGTGAAGGACAAGCCCGAAGGACGTGCAGAAGCTCGTCAACGCTTGGTACATGACGCTCGACTACATCAACGCCCACCCGCAGGAGAGCCTCGACATCATGGCCAACGAAGGCGGAGCTGTCGGACGTCCGACTACTCCGACCTGGCCAAGGGCACGAAGCTCTTCACGGTCGACGACGCGCTCGCAGCGTTCAAGGACGGCACCACCACCGACGTCGCTCCAGTACATGGCCCGGCAGGTCAACCCCTTCATGGTGAAGTCCGGGCTGACCAAGAAGCAGGCGTCGCTCAAGGGCCTCTTCGTTCCCAAGTTCACGCAGGCCTACGCGGACTCGACCTCGACGCCGTGACGTGAGCGGGACCTCGCTGCAGCCCGTGCTCGGTACCGACTCCGACGCCGAGCGCAGCGCGGCGGAAGTCGATCCGAGCCGGCGTGGGCGGGCGCGCTGGCAAGGTCGACGGTCCGGGAAGGGCCGCGGCCGCCGCCAGGGCGCGCTGGTCCGGCTCCGCGGCGAGATCCCGCTGTCGGCACGGCTGGCGTTGGCGGTCGTCGGCGTGGCCTCGCTGTTCGCGCTGTGGTTCTTCGCGGCCTACGTGTTGTCGACGAGCACGGTGCTCGTCCCCACGCCGCTCGGCAACCTGGAAGGCCGGCGTCGACTACTGGAACAGCGGCGAGCTGTCACCGACCTCTGGGCCAGTGCGCTGCGGGTGATCAAGGGCTACTCGCTCAGCATGGGCGTCGGCATCGTGCTCGGCCTCGCGATCGGGAGCTTCCGGTCGATCGAGGCCTTCTGGGAGTCGCCGATCGGGTTCCTCCGCTACATCCCGGCGACCGCGCTCACGCCGCTCTTCCTGTTGTGGCTCGGCATCGACGAGACACCCAAGGTCGCGCTCGATCATCGCCGGCACCGTCTTCTACAACATCCTGATGGTCGCCGACGTCGCCCGCTCGGTGCCTCGCGAGCTGATCACCGCGTCGTACACGCTCGGTGCCGGACGAGCCCGCGTGTTGCGCACGCGTGATCCTCCCCCACTCGTGGCCCGGCATCATCGACGTCGCCCGCATCAACCTCGCCGCGGCGTGGCTCATGCTGGTGGTCGCCGAGCTGCTCGCGGCCCAGGACGGGCTCGGCTATCGCCTCGTGCAGTCCCAACGGTTCCGTCAGGTCGATCGCATGTTCGCCGATCCTGATGATCTTCGCGGTGATCGGGATCGCGAGCGACCTCGCGCTGCGGTGGCTTGCGCAACCGCGTTGCGCCCTGGGCACGATCATGAGCGCACGTCGGCGACGACCGACGTGCGCACGAAGCTGCTGATGCAGCACATCGTGAAGGACTTCACGACCCGACGCAGGCAAGACGGTGCGGGCCATCGACGGCATCGACCTCACCGTGGGCGACGGCGAGATCGTGTGCATCGTCGGCGCGTCCGGGTGCGGCAAGTCGACCTTGCTCAACATCGTCGCCGGCCTCGAGACTCCGACGAGTCGGCACGCGTGTGCATCGACGGCGAGGACATCGTCGGACCCGGGCCCCGACCGCGGGATGGTGTTCCAGACCTACTCGCTCTACCCGTGGCGCACCGTCGCGCGAGAACGTGGCGTTCGGGCTCGAGTGCATCGGGATGCCGCGGCGGCAGCGCGCCGAGCGGGTCGACGAGCTGCTCGGCATCATCGGGCTGACGACGCTTCGCCGACCGCCACCCCAACGAGCTCTCGGGAGGCATGCGGCAACGGGTGGCGATCGCCCGGGCGCTCGCCCCCGAGCCCGACATCCTGCTGCTCGACGAGCCGTTCGGCGCGCTCGACGCGCAGACCCGTCGTGCGATGCAGGAGTTCCTCCTCCTGGTCTGGCAGCGGACGCGATCCACGATCCTGTTCGTCACCCACGACATCGAGGAGGCGATCCTCCTCGGCACGCGGATCTACGTGCTGTCGTCGCACCCCGGTCGGGTGGTGGAAGACATCGTCGTGCCCTTCGGCACCAGCCGCGGCCCCGCGATCATCCGCGACCCTCGCTTCCTCGACCTGCGCGACGAGATCGAAGACCTCATCGGCTCCGCCTGATTGCCCGCGATCAGCAGTCGCGCCGGACCATCGCCTCGGCCAGGCCGCCCCACTCGTGCCCGATGGCGACGAGCCAGCCCAGCAGGCCCGCATCGGGCGTGGCCGGTGCCACCTGCAGTTGGCCCGAGTAGCACCGCTCGACGAGCAAGCGTGCGCGCGTCACGTGCGAGGTCGACGTCACGAGCACGATGTCGTTCCATCCGTGGGCCTGGGCCAGGCGTCCGATCGCTTCCGCCTCGCCACGGGTGTTGTCGGGGGACGGCCGGAAGCACACCAGGGTGAATGGCGGGTCCGATCCGCAGAGACGGTCGGAACCGAACGACACCGCAAGGGTGGGCGCGACGCCTTCGCGCGCCAGCTCGAGGGCCCTGTCGAGCCGTTCGCCGTTGCCACCCGCCAGCACCACGATGGCGTCGGCGTGGTGGAGAGGTTCACTGGCCGGCCACACGAACAGCCGCAGGTTGAGCCCGATCAGCGCGAGCACGAGCACGAAGGCGACGGCGAAGACGAGCGAACGTCGAAGCCAACGCGCCGGATGCAGGATCGGCACCGCTCGAGGCTAGGACGCAGGCAACGGCGGAAATGCTCACCCCCGCACCGCACGGTGCGCGACCTACGGTGAAGCACTTGGTGGAGGAGGTGGCCCGATGGCCGAGCACGGAGCCGACGTGGATCGACGTGCGGAATGGGACGCATTGCGCGCCGCGCATCTCGTTCCCGCCGCGTCGCGACCAGCGTCGTCGGCGCGCGGTGTGCATCATCTCGCGCTGCTCTCGAGCGACGTCGAGCGCACGATCGCGTTCTACCAGGACCTCCTCGAGTTCCCGCTCACCGAGCTGTTCGAGAACCGGGACTACACGGGGAGCACCCACTTCTTCTTCGACATCGGCCACGGCAACCTGCTGGCCTTCTTCGACTTCCCGGGCCTCGACCTCGGCGACTACGCCGAGGTGCTCGGTGGCCTCCATCACCTCGCGATCTCGGTCGATCCGTCGCGCTGGGAGCACCTTGCGGCGAAGCTCGACGCAGCCGGCATCGCCAACGAACGCATGAGCGGCTCGTCGATCTACTTCCGGGGACCTGATGGCGAGCGCCTCGAGCTGATCCGTGATCCCCTGGGCGAGATGTACGGCACCACCGTGGCCTGAGGTGCGCCCAGCGTCACGTCAAGCGCGCCGGGACAGCGGCCGATCCTCCTGGTGTGACGGATGACATCACGGCGCTGATCGACGGCGCACTCGACGCGCCGTCGTCCCCGCCCCACGTCGACGCGCCCGCCACCACGCGCCGGTCCACCCGTCGCGAGCGTCGATCAACGCCGGATTCCCCGTACGCGACCTACGCCAACGAGTTGGCCCGCAGCGTCCCTGGGCTCACCCAATCGCGAGGCATCCTCGATCGTCATCTCCTCACCATCGTGTCAGTGGTGCTCGCGCTCCCCGCGTTGCGAGCGCCGATCGGGTGGCTGCTCGTGTGCGCCCTCGCGGCGGTCGTGATGCTCAGCGTCGACTCGGCGCGGCGCTCGCGCACAACGCATGACGAAAGACGATCCCGACGCGACGGTGTCGCGCGCGCGTGTCGCGTCGTCGGTGCTCCTCGGCGTGGTGAACCCGTTGAACTGGTTGACCACGCTGTTCGGCGCCGTGATCGCGGTGGTGGTCGGCGCGCTCGTTGCCGCGGCCGTCGCGGCAGGCCATTGGGTGTTGGTCGAGGGCATCGACGGGCTTCTCGCCGCCGTTCGCGTCGGGGTGTGGGCGCACGCGCCGATGTACGCGTCGGTGGTGGCGTGCTTCTTGCTGCTGCGCGCGGGTGGCCGCACCGCAGATCATCGACAGGCGGCGCTCCGGGCGATCACTCGCCGCGTGTCCGATCCCGTGCTGTCTTGCATCGTGGTGGTCGTTGCCCTCGCGTGCGTCGGACTCGCGCTCGCGGGCCCTCGCCTCGACGTGGCGTTCGTGCACTCGTCCGACAACCTCGGGTGGGTTCCTGCGCCGCTTCGCTCTTTGGTCGACGACGGGCGCGACGACCTGGTGGCCGCGGAGATCGACGCGGTGGCGACGTGCCTCGACAACGGTCAGGCGGGGATGTGGACCGCCTCCGCCAACGTCGGTGCGCCGATCGACGCGCCCGACGTGGTCACCCTCACCGCCGATCCGTCGCGCCCGCCCGACCAGGTGGGCATCGCGATGGCCGCACTCGTGGCCGACAACCACGTCGCACCGTGGGTGGACACCATCAACGTCGTGGTCGGTGACCAGGTCGTGCTCTCGGTCGATCGACGCGACGTGCCGCGTGATGCACCCATCACCGACGCCCAGCAGCTGCGGGCGCGCAGCGCGGGCAACCCGGCGTGGCTGACCACGGTGGCGCCGCAGGTGGACCGCGCGTTCGTGTTGCGGTGCTCCGCGCAGACGCCTCTGTAGATCGATCCGTTGTGCGACCCTTGCGACGGGTCAGACGATGAGCGCCTTGACCTCGAGGAACTCCTCGAGCCCGTAGCTCCCGTGCTCGCGACCGAGGCCCGACTGCTTGTAGCCACCGAACGGCTGACCCGGACCACTGCCGCGACCGTTGTTCACGCGCACCTGACCGGCACGGATCCGACGGGCGACACGCTGCGCACGCTCGTCGCTGCCTGACACGCCGCCGGACAGCCCGTAGATCGTGTCGTTGGCGATCTCGACCGCCTCGTCCTCGGTGTCGTAGGGCAGGATCGACAGCACCGGGCCGAAGATCTCCTCTTGCGCGATGGTCATGTCGCGCGTGACGTTGGAGAACACGGTCGGCTGCACGAAGAAGCCCTGGTCGAGCCCCTGTGGCGCGTCGGGCCCGCCGGTGACGAGCGTCGCGCCCTCGTCGATGCCCTTCTGGATGTAGCCGCGCACGCGGTCGCGTTGCACCGACGAGATGAGCGGCCCGAGGGTCGTGCCGTCGGCGAACGGGTCGCCGACGTGGTACGCCTCGGCCGCCTCACGCGCGATCTCCTCGACCTCGGCGAGTCGCGACCGGGGGACGATCATCCGGGTGAGCGCGCTGCACGTCTGCCCACAGTTCGCGTAGGCGGCGCCGACACCGGCGGTGACGGCCGAGGGGAAGTCGGCGTCGTCGAGGATCACGTTGGGGGACTTGCCGCCCAGCTCGAGCGCGACGCGCTTCACCGATTGTGACGCCAGCTCGGCGACACGCTTGCCGGCGCGGGTGGAGCCGGTGAACGACACCATGTCGACGTCGGGATGCGACGCCAGCGCCTCACCGACGACCGGGCCCACGCCGGTGACGAGGTTGAACACGCCGGGCGGGAAGCCGATGTCGTTGATGATGTCGGCGAGGATGAACGCGTTGACCGGCGCGACCTCCGACGGCTTGAGCACCACGGTGCACCCAGCGGCCAGCGCGTACGCGACCTTGGCGCCGATCTGGTTGAGCGGGTAGTTCCACGGCGTGATCGCGCCGACCACGCCGATGGGCTCGCGTACGACGAGACCGTTCGACGTGTCCTCGAACGGGAACGTGGTGGCGAGGTCGGAGGCGATGGTGAACGCCGAGATGCCGGTGCCGACCTGGATGGCGGCCGACTGCGGCTTGGGCATCCCCACCTCGTGGGTGATCACCTCGGCGATCTCGTCGCGCCGCGCTTCGAGCTCTTCGGCCACGCGGCGCAGCAGCTTGCCGCGCTCCTCCGCCGGCTGGCTCGACCATGCGGGGAATGCGGCCTTGGCGGCGGCGACGGCGCGGTCGATGTCGCCGGGTGCACCGTCGGGAACCGTGGCGAACACGGCTTCGGTGGTGGCGTCGATGACCTCGAGCGTGCCGCGACCCTCGGGCTCGACCCACTCGCCGTCGATGTAGAACTTCGTGAAGTCAGTCATGGACCAACACTAGGGGGCGTGCTCGACCCCGCGAAAGTGAGGGATCACGCGCTCGCCGAAGATGCGAATGCTCTCCAGCATCTGGTCCTGGGTGAGGGTGCCCATCTGGATGAGGCACATCACGTTGTCGACGCCGGCCGCGTCGAGTCGCTTCACGTAGTCGATCGCGGTGTCGGCGTCACCGAGCGCATGGTCGGTGTTGTACATCGGCGATGCCGCGGTGGGCGGCGCAGTGCCTTCGGCGATGGCCTGCTTCGCGAGCGCGAGGTGCTCGGCCATGTAGCCGACGTTGTCGGCGTTCGCGGTGTCGCGCGGGTGGGACGCCGTTCGGCGCGGCCCAGTGCGTGATCGATTCGGCGAAGAAGCGCAACGCTCGCGCGCCGGTGAGAAACCCCTGCTCGCGGTCGTCCATGAGGAACGTCGGGCACAGCGCGGTGAACTCGTCGTTGACGACGCCGGGCGACACGAACTCGGCCGGATCGTGGGTGGCGCGTTCGTCGTCGAATCCGGCCCGGATCTGCGCGACCACATCGGGGCCACCGAAACCGAGCACCATCGGTCCGACGCCGTATTGCGCAGCGATGCGGGCCGTTTCGGGGCTGGTGCAGGCGAGGAACAGCGGCGGATGGGGCGTCTGCACCGGTCGCGGCACGATCGTGTGGGTGGGGCGACCCGGCGGCGACTCGATCGTGAGCAGGTCGGAGTGCCATTCGATCTCGTCGTCGCGCCAGCACCGCCCGAGGAAGCGCAACGCTTCGCGCACCTGGGCTTGGGTCGTGCTGCGGTCGACGCCGCACAAGCTGAGCTCCTGCTCGGTGCCGCCGCGCGGGCCCCGAGGTTGAGCCGGCCGCCGCTGATGATGTCGAGCATCGCGGCGCGCTCGGCCACGCGCACCGGGTGGTTGTACCCGAACGGCATGCACACCGCGGCGTGACCGATCCGGATGCGCGACGTCTTGGCCGCCACCGCGGTGAGGAAGATCTCCGGCGCGCTCATGTGCGAGTACTCCACGAGCGAGTGGTGTTCGACGGCCCAGATCCCGTCGAATCCCATCTGCTCGGCGAACACCGCCTGCTCGACGCAGTCGAGAATCGTCTGGCGCTCGATCTCCGGAGTGCCGTACTCGCACTGCGCCTCGAAGATCATCGAGAATTTCATGTTGACGCCTTTCGCTCCCGCGGAACGTACTGCGTCGCGAGCGGGTGCCGCCACGACGCCGTTGTGCCGCAGGTGGTACAACTCCGCCATGACGCTCCTGAGCCCGCAGCGCGGCGCGATCGCCACGCCGCACGCGAGCGATCTCTCGCAGCCCTTCTGGGACGGGTGCGCACGCGGCGAGCTGTTGTTCCAACGTTGTGGTGACTGCGGCCAGGCCACGTTCACGCCCGCGTACCTCTGTGCGCGCTGTGCGTCGAAGCGCCTCGAGTGGGAGCGGAGCGCGGGCACCGGGGCGATCTACAGCTGGACCGTCGTGTGGCGTCCGCAGAGCCCGGCGTTCGAGGTGCCCTACGCGCCCGTGATCGTCGATGTCGACGAAGGGTGGCAGATCCTCTCGCACGTCATCGGGTGCGAACCCGACGTGATCGTCGTGGGCATGCGCGTGGCGGTGGAATTCCATCCCACCGAGAGCGGGTTCTCCTTGCCGTACTTCCGTGTCGATCCTGCCCGTTGAGATGGCGCGGCTGAGATGGCACGTTGATGCAGCAAGGTCTCGCCGCGTTGCGCGTGGTCGACATGAGCTGGGGCATCCCCGGTGGCTACTGCGCCCGGCTGCTGGCCGACGCCGGCGCCGACGTGGTGAAGGTGGAGCCCGCGTCGGGTGATCCGCTACGAGGTTGGGCGGTGGGTGACGCGGCGGTCGATCCGGTCGAGGGCGGCGCGCTGTTTCGCTTCCTGCACCACGGGATGCGCTCAGTGGTGGGCGAGCCCGGCGACCCGCACGTGCAGGAGCTCCTGGCGGGCGCCGATGTGGTGATCGAGAGTGCCGACATCGAGCTCTCGCCGTCGACGTTGTGCACGACGCATCCGGGCCTGGTCGTGGTGTCGATCACTCCGTACGGGCGCACCGGGCCGTACGCGACGCGACCGACCACCGAGTTCATCGTGCAGGCCGACACGGGAGGGCTGATCCGGCGGGGCTCACCGAAGGGCGTGCCGTTCCAAGCCGGTGGCCGCACCAGCGAGTGGTTGGCGGGAACCTTCGCCAGCGTCGCGGGGGCGGCGGCGGCGTTGCGCGCGCAGCGCACCGGCCACGGCGAACACGTCGACGTGTCGACCGCCGAGGTGATGACCATCGCCGCCAACAGCTATTCGGAGTTCAACCGCACGCTGCTCCCGACACCGCCGCCGCTGCGTCCGAGTCGCTCGATCGAGACACCGTCGGTGGAACCCACCCGCGACGGCTACGTCGGCTTCTGCACGAACAGCCGTGATCAGCTCGACAACTTCCTCGTGTTGATCGAACGCCCCGATCTCATCGCGGGTGAGGAGTTCGCGCTCGCCGCGAAGCGCCAAGCGCGTTGGGACGAGTGGAACGACATCGTGCACGCGTGGACGCCGCACCACACCACCGCCGAGATCGTCGAGCGGGCGAGCGAGCTCCGCATCCCGGTCGCGCCGGTGCACAGCGGTGCCGACATCCAAACGTGCGACCACTTCGTCGCGCGCGGTGTGTTCGTCGACGACCCGACCCACACCTTCAGGTTCCCGCGCCGCCCGTGGCGCATGAACGACGAGGATCCGCCCCCGCCCACACCATCGCCCCGGCTCGGTGAGCACACCGACGCGATTGCGGCGCGGGACGTGTCGCTGTCCGGAACCCGCGGGAACGCCGGACCTGCCCCTCGCCGGGGTTCGGGTGCTCGACCTCACCGCGTGGTGGGCGGGGCCCATCGCGGCCGGTGCGTTGGCGGCCCTCGGCGCCGACGTGATCCATGTCGAGTCGGTCTCGCGCATCGACGGCATGCGCACCACCGGAGCCATCACGGGCATGGATGGTCCGTGGTGGGAGCGCAGCTCGCACTACCTCTGCGCCAACACCAACAAGCGTGACCTCACCCTCGATCTCTCGTCCGCCGACGGCCTGGCGTTGCTCCACGACCTGATCCGCGAGAGCGACGCCGTCCTGGAGAACTTCTCGCCCCGCGTGCTCGCCAACTTCGGGCTCGGTTGGGACGAGGTGCAGGCACTCAACGCACGTTGCTCGCTCGTGCGCATGCCGGCGTTCGGGTTGTCGGGTCCGTGGCGCGACAACGTGGGCTTCGCGCAGACGATGGAGCAGGTCACCGGCATGGCCTGGATCACCGGGCATCGCGATGACCAGCCGCGCATCCAACAGGGACCGAGCGACCCGAACGCCGGCATGCACGCGGCCTTCGCGCTCGATCGTGGCGCTGGCCGAGCGCGACGCGACCGGGCGCGGTTGTCACCTCGAGGTGACGATGGTGGAAGGTGCGCTCAACGCGGCCGCCGAGTTGGTGATCGAGGCGACCGCGTACGGCAACCTTGTCGAGCGCGACGGCAACCGCAGCCCGCACGTCGCGCCGCAAGGTTTGTATCGGTCGGCCGAGTACGAGCGGTGGCTCGCGATCTCGGTGGCCACCGACGAACAGTGGCAGGGGCTCGTCGACGTGCTCGGCGCGCCGTCGTGGGCGAACGATCCCGCACTGGCGACGTCGGCGGGCCGCCGCGCTCGGCACGACGCGCTCGACGACGGCCTCGCGTCGTGGGCCGCGGCCCAGGATCCCGACGAGGCAGCCGAACGCCTCGTTGCTCACGGCGTTCCCGCCTGCGTGGCGCGTGATCCCGGCGCGATGTACGAGCACCCTCAACTGCGCGCCCGCGGATTTCACGAGGCGATCGACCACCCCGTGGTGGGACCCCGGAGCGTTCCATCGATGCCGTTCCGCTACGCGTCGGTACCGCGCTGGCTCCGCACGCCGGCGCCGACGCTCGGTCAGCACAACCATGACATCCTCGTCGGCGACCTGGGGATCGACGAGGCGCGCTACGCCGCGCTCGAGGCCGACGGCATCATCGGGAGCCGTCCGGCGGGTCTGTAGACGATGGGAGAAGCCATGCGCTTCGAGAACAAGGTCGCGTTCATCACCGGAGGGGCGATCGGCTTCGGCCGTGCCTTTGCCCGAGCCCTGTGCGAAGACGGCGCGGCGGTGGTGCTCGCCGACGTCGACCACGCGGCCGCGTCCGACACCGCGAGCGCCCTCGAGTCTGAGGGGTATCGCGCGCTCGCCGTGCACTGCGACGTGTCCGATGAGACCGGTGTGCAGGCCGCGGTGCAGGCCGGCGTCGCGCGCTTCGGTGGGATCGACGTGTTGCTCAACAATGCAGGACTCCACCTCCTCGAGTACAACCAGCCGTTCGCGATGCTCGGCGCCGACAAGTTGCGTCGCCTGTTCGACGTGAACGTGATCGGGATCGTCAACTGCACCCTCGCCTGTCGCGAATCGATGGCGGCTCGCGGCGGTGGTGTGGTCGTGAACATCTCGTCGATGGCCGGCTACCTGAGCAGCACGCCCTACGGGGTGTCGAAGCTGGCGGTGCGCGGCCTCACGGTGGCGCTCGCCTCCGAGCTCGCGCCCGACTCGATCCGCGTGAACGCGATCGCGCCGGGTCTGATGGCAACCGAGAGCGCGATGGCGGAGCTGCCCGACTCGTTGGTCGACGAGATGACCAACCGGATGCAGAAGGTGCATCGACTCGGCCAGATGGACGACATCGTCGCGGCGATGCGCTACCTCTGCTCGGAGGAGTCGTCGTTCGTGACCGGCGAGACGCTGCGCGTCACCGGCGGCTATCCGCTCTTCATGTGAGCCCGGTTCGTCAGGCGTCTGAGTCGGAGTCCGTGCCGGAATCGGTGTCGGTGCCGGCGTCGAGATCGCGCAGGTAGCGCTCGAACTCGGCGGCGAGGTCGTCCGACGACGGGATGGCCGCCGCCGCGTCCTGGTCGTAGCGCGCCTCGAGCTGAGGCACGTAGCTGAGGGCCTCCGGGCTCTCGGAGATGGCGTTGTCGACCATCGCTTCCCACTCGGTCACACTCGCCTGGAGCGACGCGCTCCCGGTGGGCACACCGGTGATGTGCTCGAGGTTCCGCAACAGCGCCATGGCCGCCTTCGGATTGGACGCACCGGTCGCGTAGTGCGGCACACCGACCTGCATCGAGATCGCTGGAACGCCTCGCTGTTCGCACGCGGCGTGAAGCACGCCGATGATCCCGGTGATGCCCTGGTAGCGAGGGCGGTCGAGGCCGAACCGTGTGGCGAGCTCGTCGTTGGTCGACGACGCGTGCACCATCGGCATGCGGGTGTGGGGGGTCTGCGCGGCGGTGGAGCCGAGCGTGACGATCACCGTCGACGTGGTGCGGGCCGACACGTCGAGCAGAAGCTCGGCGAAGTCGCGCCACAGGTAGTGCGGTTCGACCCCCGACACCAGCACGAGCTCCGGCCCCGACTCGGAGCCGGTCGTCGCGTGCACGACGTTCTCGGGCCACACGATGTGGCGGGTGCCGTCGTCGAGGTTCGATACGTGCGGGCGCACCTGTTGAAAGTCGATGAAGCGCTCGGAGTCGATTCTCGCGATCGGCTCGGCGTCGGTGTGCTCGACGAGGTGGTCGACCGCGCTCGTCGCGGCGGTCGCGGCGTCGAACCACCCCTCGAACGCGACCACCATCACGGATGGCCGACTCGACGGCTCAGAATCCCAGATCAGGTCGCCCACCGCCCCGACGCTAGAGCAAACCGGACGGTGGCTCTCCGGCGCACGCTGCCGGACGACGGCTCAGAGACGATCGACGAGTTTCAGCAGTGATTTCGTGTTGCGCGTCGTCGACGGTTGCCCGAGCGCCTTGGCCAGCACGTTGGGCTTCACGCTCGAATCAGTCGAGCCCGCCGCGCACACGGCGGTGGAGCTCGGTGCCGTGCACTTCGAACTGGTCGGTGTCGTTCGTGAGCGACTCGGTGGCGCGACGTTGGGGTGGACTCGGCGCGGCGCGGAGGAAGACGACGTAGTGCGTGAACGGCGGGGTGGGCACGCCGAACGGCTCGAGTGCCACCGCCCGGCGCACGGCCGCCGCGCTCCGCACGAAGGCGGGCACCGGGTAGCCGAGCGCGTCGGCGAGATGCGCCTCGATCCTGCGCTCGGACGCGCGGGCCGACGCAGAGGTGGTGAAGAGCACGTTGCCGCTGGCGATGAACGTGCTCACGTCGGAGAAGCCGAGCGTCTCGAACTCGGCGCGCAGCCGGTCCATGGTGACCCGGTGACCACCCACGTTGATCCCACCGAGGAACGCGACGGAACTGGTCATCGGTCCATGTCAGCACACGCTTCCCCGAAACTCGACCAACGGTTCGCGGGTCCTGCGCTTGACTGAGCGAGCATGAACGTGCTGCGAACCCGCGGCTTCCCGCTGCTGCTTGCGGGTGAAGTCGTCAACGCCACCGGCAACTGGATCGCGATCGTCGCGATCTGGGGCTTCGCGTCGTTCAAGTTCGACGCCGGCGCGGGCGACCTCGCGCTGCTCTTCGTGGTGTTGTCGTTGCCCGGCGCGGTGCTCGGGCCACTGCTCGGTGTGCCGATCGATCGCCTCGGGCCGAAGCGCACCCTGCTCATCGCGAACCTGCTCGGAGTCGTCGACGCCATCGCGCTCACCCAGGCCAAGAGCTATCTGCAGATCGTGCTGCTCGCCCTGCCGCTCGGCCTCATCGAAGCCATGGCGAGCGCATCGCTCGACGCCATCCCGCCGCGTTTGGTGCCGGACCAGCAGCTCGTGACCGCCAACGCGCTGCTCGGCGGTGCCCAGGACGTGGCGATCGTGATCGGCCCGATCGCGGCTGCGGTGGTGAACGCCCAATGGGGGCTCACCGGCGCGTTCCTCGCCGACGCCGCGACGTTCGCCGTCGGCGCGTTGGTCGCGCTCACCATCAACGTCGGCCCGGCCGAACGTCCCGAAGCGCGCGAGAGCCCGTGGCAGGAGCTGCGCGCCGGGCTCGGGTTGGCGCGGCGCAATGACGGGCTGCGCTGGACGCTCACCGCGGTCGGGAGCGTGTACCTGCTGTGGGCGTTGTTCGGCCTGCTCGAACCGTTGTACGTGCGCGATGTGCTCGGCGAGTCGGACACCACCTTCGCGCTCTTCCAGACCATGTACGGCGTGGGCCTCGTGGTCACGGGGCTCGCGCTCGCGAAGATCGGTGACCGCATCGCGCTGTCCCCGCTACGTCGCCATCGCGGTCGTGCTCTCGGGATTCACCGCCGCGCTGTACGTGGGCACCACGTCGGTCGCGGTCGCGTTGGTCGGTGTGTTCCTGTGGGGTGTCGACGTGGCGTTCTTCTACGTGCCGGCGAAGACGTTGCTGCAGCGATACGCGCCGACCGCGTTCCACGGGCGGATCCTGTCGCTCAACCAGTCACTCGAGCCGCTCGCCGGCATCGTGATCACGCCCTTGGGTGCCCTCGCGCTGGGGTTCATCGGCGTGCAGGTGCTCGGTGTGGTCGGCGGTGCGCTCGCCGTGCTCGGCGGGCTCGTCATGCTGCGATGGGCGCGCCGGATCACCCCCGTGCCGGCGAGCGGACCGGTCGACCCGACCGCGGGCACGTCGCGTGACGCGATCGCGCTCGGCGGCTCGGCGCCCGGTTGAGCCCCGAAGAGAGCGCAGCGAACGTAGGGGCGCAGGAGCAAGCGTGTCCCGCTCGCCGCAGAAGCCGCTGTCGAACAGCGAGCGACTGAGATATGCCGCGTCAGCCGAGCGGCGAGAAGTCGGTCGGTGCGAGGATGCGGTTCTCAAGGTGGTGGACGAGGGGGCCATCGGCCTCGGACTCGGCGCGGGCCTTGTGCCAGTCGGGATCGGAGCCGAACGCAGCCCACGACGCCTGGCGGGCGGCGAGGTCCTCGTAGCCCAGGATGTACCAGAGCTCGTCGGTGCGTCCGCCGATCGCGTTCGTCCAGTAGCCGACGTTGGTCATGCCGTGCTTTTCGAACAAGGCCAAGGTGTGGTCGCGAAAGCGCGCTTGCAACGCTGCCCATGCGGCCGGGGTGTGCGCGGTAGATCCGCAGCTCGTAGATCATCGAAGTCCCCTCATGAGTGCCCACCGGTTCGTGGCGTGTGGTGGTGCCTGTGTCGTCGCGTCGGATTGCGAAGGCGGACACTAGGCCAGGTCGTCACGCCTCGTGACGGAAGCAGTCGACCATGTGGTCGTCGACGAGGCCGGCCGCTTGCATGAACGCGTACACCGTGGTGGGCCCGACGAAACGAAATCCGCGTTGCTTCAGCGCGCGGGCGAGCGCGCGCGACTCGGGCGTCTCGGTCGGGAGCTCACCGAGCGCGTGGAACGTGTGCACGATCGGTGTCCCGTCGACGAAGCTCCACACGAACGCGTCGAATGAGCCGAACTCGGCCTGCACGTCGAGGACTCTCGCCGCGTTGTTCACGGTCGAAGTGATCTTGCCTCGGTGACGGACGATCGAGGCGTCGAGCACGAGCGCGTCGACGTCACGATCGGAGAACCGGGCAACGGCGGATGGATCGAACGCGGCGAACGCCCGGCGGTACCCCTCGCGCTTGCGCAGGATGGTCGACCAGCTCAGCCCGGCCTGCGCGCCTTCGAGGGTGAGCAGCTCGAACAGGAGGTGGTCGTCGTGCGTGGGCGTTCCCCACTCTTCGTCGTGGTACGCGACCATCAACGGGTCGTCGCCCGCCCACGCACAGCGAACGATCGGCCGCTCGCCCGGCGTCATCGGTTGCGGCGTTGCGCCACCGCACGTTCGGCGCGCTCGACCCGGCCTTCCGCTCGGCGTCGGGCGTCGCGGGCCGCACTCGCATCGTGTTCAGCCGCGGCGACTGCCGTCTCGGCTTCGTCGGCGCGGGCGACTGCATCCGCCAGTTCGTGGCGTGCCTCGGCGAGCGCGTCCTCGGCGCGGCGGAGCGCCAACTCGTCGCGTGGGAGCGCCGCCCCGGTTGCGGCACGGGGTGTGGCCGGAGCCGTGCCCGTGGCGGCTCGGGTCGGTGCAGACCTCGACAGCTCGTCGAGCGCGGTCGACGGCGTGAGCTCGGCGGTGAGACGGCCGGCTGCGACCACCGTTCTCGTCTCGTCGCTGCCGCCCGCTGCTTCCCACGTGCGCGCGATGGCGTCGCGATGATGCTCGGCGTTCGGACTCACCGTGGCCGCCTGCTCGAGCGCGACGTCGGTCAGCTCGTCGACGAGCGATCGACGCCCACGCATGCCGGCGCGGATCGCGTCGCCATCTCCCGCGGCCACTGCGTCGCCCAGGTCGTCGGCGGCGGCGAACAAGGCGTGCACGAGGTCGCCGCGCGTGGGCGGCCTGATTCACGCTCCACACGACCAGGTTGGGTCGGCGCAGCGCGTGGATCGCGGCGGCGAGCTCCTTGTCGCCGTCGGCCGTCGCCGCCTTGGCCTTCGTGTTGCGCGTCGCGACGAAGTCGTCCGGGCGCACCGAGAACAGCTCGTCGAGGAGCGCGACCGGGATCTCGCTCGTCATGTCAACGGGTCAGTCGTCGGCGTGGGCATACGCGTCGAGGAGTTGTTCGAAGCGCACGCGCACCTCCGGCGGGGTCGGGCCGTGCGTGACGAGGTACGGGCGATCGTCAATCAGGGCGTCGAGCACGTGGCGCGCCGCGTGCTCGGCCGACGCCAACGCGCTCGCGTCCACGATCATCTGCTCGCCCACCGCGGCGAGATCCTCGGTGGTGGTGAGTGACGGGCCGATGGCCGACGGCCGCGCCGCTGCGCTCGACGCGATGTGCGTGGTGTCCATCCCGCCGGGCAGCACCATGGTGACGCCGATGCCCTCGGCTGCGAGCTCGGCGCGCAGGGTTTCGCCGTAGCCGAGCACCGCGTACTTCGAGGCGGTGTAGGCGCCCAGACGGGGCGCGGCGTAGGTGGCCGACGTCGACGCGGTCAGCAGGATCCTCCGGAGCCCGGATGCGTCGCGCAGGTGCGGGAGGAATGCCTGCACGGTGGCCACCATCCCGAGCACGTTCACGTCGAGGATCCAACGCCAGTCGTCGAGCGTGAGCCGATCGAGCGCCGCGATCTCCTGCACGCCCACGTTCGCGCACAACACCTGCACGTCGCCCTCGACCTCGGCGATCGAGTCGGCCATCCGGGTGATCGAAGCGACGTCGGCCACGTCGACTTCGAATGCCGTCGCACTCGGGAGCTCGCCGGCGACGGCTCGTGCTCCATCGCCGTTCCGATCGGCGATGACCACGTGCATCGACTGATCGGCGAAGAGGTGCGCGAGGGCACGGCCGAGACCCGACGCACCGCCCGTCACCACTGCGGTGCCTCCTGCGAACGGTCCCGGGGTATGGGTGTCGGTCATCTCCTGATCATCGCAGCTCGATCTGGTGGCGACGACACCACTCGGCGCCGACGACCTCAGTGACAGGTCGTGGTGCCCTGGTCGAGCACCGAGTCCTCCACCGATCGGAACTGCCACGAGTAGGCGCCGTCGCCCAGGGTGAGCTCGAGCACGCCGAACTGGCGCGCCATGCGGATCTCGCTGTTGGGCTTCGGCCGGGCGAAGGTCGTGAGCTCCTTGCCGCCTGTGCCGACGGTGAACTGGCGAATGCCCTGGGCGCTGGCCGTTCGATCGGGCCGTTGCGGCGCGAATCGTTCGTACACGTGCTCGTGCCCGTTGAGCACGACGTCGGCACCCGCCGCGTCGAGCGCTCGCCAGAACGCGGCGACACTGACATCGTCGCCGTGCTCGGCGCCCGACGAGAACCGCGGGTGATGCCAGTAGGCGAGGGTGCACGCGGCGGGGTGCGCGGCGAGGTCGGCGCGCAGCCATCGCAGCTGCGCGGACCGGGCGTCACACGCCACGATGGTGCAGTTCGAATTCAGCTGCACGACGTGCCACGTTCCGATGTCGAAGCTCGTGTAGCCCTTCGTCGGATCCCCCGCGAGTGCACCGAAGTACCGGAAGTACCCGCGCGCGTTCGGTGTGACGTACTCGTGGTTGCCCGGTGCGGGCCGAGTGATGGCCTTCACGCGACCATACGAAGGGTCGTACTGCGACCGGAACGCGCTCGAGCGCGCCTGTCTCATACTGCAGGTCGCCGAGCGCCAACAACGCGACGATCGAGGAGTTCTCGACCACCAGGTCCGAGACGGCCATCTGACGACACGTGGTCGGCGTGACGGGGCGGCCCGGCGCGCACGCCGCATCGCCGACCGCGGCCACCATCGGTCCGGTGACCGTGCCCACTTCGCGGACGTCGGCTCCCGCGGCAACGGTCGACCCGAACCCGACCACGACCAGTGCCGCGCACACCGCACGACGCGCTGCCGACGATCGATGCATCCCTCCGTGCTAGCAGCGGGATGCAACGCGACCCGCGCGCGAGCCGGTACGTTCTGCGGCATGCGCAGAGTTTCGAGTGTCGCCGTGCTCGCAGTTGCCGCCCTCGTCGGGAGCCTCACGTTGGTTGCTGCGCCCGCCGGTGCCGCTACGCAGGATCCCTGCAAGGTGCTCACCACCGGTGAGATCTCCAAGGCGTTCGACGGTGCGGCGGTGGCCAAGGGCAAGAAGGGCTTGAGCACCGCCGTGAACGCGACCTGCAAATTCGCCGTCACCGGTGACGGCACCTTGCCCGACGGCACGGTCAGCGTGACGGTGATGTTCGTGGGTGCCAAGCCGGCGTACGACGGCCTCAAGAAGATCGACGGCTACGCCGCCGTCCCCGAGTTGGGATCGTCGCTCTACAACGAGAAGCTGAGCGTGATCAACACGTTGAAGGGAAAGATTCTCCTGGGCGTGCAGGGGAACTTCTTGGCGACCGACCCGTTGCCCATTCACTCGGCCGACGTGAAGACCCAGCTGATCGACCTCTCGAAGACCGGGCTCAAGCGGGTCTGACACCCGCGGGTGCCGCCAGGGTCCCTGCGCTTCCTGGCCGGGTCAGTCGTTCTTCAGCGCGACCGCATTCGGGGTGACGTTCATCTTCGGCTCGTACGCGGCCACCTCGACGTCACGTGCGTCCCGCCGCGAAGGCCGCCTGCAGCTCGGAGCGGCACGACGTGCACAGGCCGTAGAACCGCATCGGCTCACTGCGATGACAGCGCATGCACTCCATCTCGAGCGGGCTGAGGTCGATCTCCACGTGTGGCTCCTGGTCGCGTCGGACGAAGAGCATCGTCGCGCGCCGGGCGCCGGTCGCGGATGTTCGGCCGCCGATGTTCGTGCCGCAGCGATTCGCGGATCCGCGACCCTGATGGTTGCGTGCGTAGGGTGAGCCCCGTGGAGGACGGCGCGCTCCCCAGAACGGCCCGCGTGCGGATCGTGACGCCGATCGCGGGCGACGGTGTCGACCTCGCGCGGTCGCACACGCACACCGTGGTCGAGATCACGGTGAGCGACCCCACGTTCGTCGCCGACAGCGTCACCGCGCACCTTTCTCGACGGGGCTTCGAGGTCCACGATCTCACCGAGGTCGAGCGTGACGGAGTCACGACGGTGCGGGTCGCGATCGATCGCGAGACGGATCCCGGTGTGCTGGCGCGTCTGCAGGTCGAGCTCGACGACGTGCTCGACGACGTGTGCGACGCAGTCAGCGACTGGCCGGCCATGAGCGAACGCGTGCGTGAGCTCGCGCGCGATCTCGCCCAGCGCCCACCGTCGACCGTGCGGGCCGCCGACGTCGACGAGGCCGCGGCGTTCCTCGAGTGGCTCGACGACGACCACTTCACCTTCGTCGGTGCGTGCGAGTACCGCATCACGGGCGAGGGCGCGGCCGCGCGGCTCGTGGCCGTCGACGAACAGGCGCTCGGCGTTGCTCGACGACGGGTCCTTCCGGAGCCCGGCGCGCGCGGCGAGATGGTGCGCGCTCCGTACCTCTTGACCGTCACCAAGGTCGGTGCACGATCCACCGTGCATCGCGCCGCGCCGCTCGACGACGTCCGCCTGCGCTGCTTCGGCCCGTCGGGAGTGCCGACCGGTGAGTGGCGCTTCGTGGGCCTGTTCACGGCGCCCGTCTACAGCGACAGCGTCACCCGCACGCCGGTGTTGCGACGCAAGGTGGCGGACGTGCTCGCGATCGCGGCTGTGCCACCCTCGTCGCACGAGGAGCGCGCCCTCGTCAACGTGCTCGAGACACTGCCCCGCGAAGAGCTGTTCCGACTCCCGGTGGACGCGCTCACCGACCTCGCGCTCGGCATCGCGACGGTCGGCGAACGCCTCCGCCTGCGGCTCTTCGCGACGCCTGACGAGTTCGGGCGATTCGTGTCGTGCCTCGTCTACCTGCCCCGCGATCGGTACACGACCTCGGTGCGGACTGGCATCGTCGACGCGCTCCGTGCGGCGTACCGCGCGACGAGCACCAACTACTCGGTGCTCGTCGGTGACTCCGTGATGGCGCGTCTCCACGTGGTGTTGGAGCTCCCCGTCGCGGACGACGCAACGAGGCACGACGTCGACGTCGCCGCGCTCGAGCTCCAGGTCGCCGAGATCGCGCGCGCCTGGACCGACGAGCTCCGTGACGCATTGCAGTCGACGCGCGGGGAGGAGCCGGGGCTCGACGCGTTCCGCCGATGGGGCAACGCCTTCCCCGCTGCGTTCCAAGCTGACGTCGCGCCCGACGAAGCGGTCAGTGACATCAACGTGCTCGATGGGCTCGCGGTCGACGGCGACCTCGAGATCCGCCTCGTACGCCACGACCACGCCGACATCACACGGCTGAAGCTGTACCGCTCGGGGACGCCGCTCGTGTTGTCCGACGTGATGCCGGTGCTCGATCACCTCGACATCGTGATCGTCGACGAGCGCCCCTACGAGATCCGGCCGGCTGCGGTCGGCGCGCGGGAGGGAGATTCCCGGCCCCGGTGGATCTACTCGTTCGGCATCCGCTCGGTGTCGGGCGAATCACTCGATGACCCGCGTCTGCAGTCGTGGGTGGCCGACCTGTTCGTCGGCGTGTGGAGTGGCGCGATCGAGAACGACGCGCTGAACCGCCTCGTGATCGCGGCCGGGCTCGGGCCGCCCGACGTGGTGATCGTGCGCGCGCTCGCGAAGTACCTGCATCAGGCCGGGGTGCGCTTCACCGAAGGAACGCTCTCCGCGTCGTTGGTGGGCAATCCGTTGGCGACGAGGCGGGTGGTCGAGCTGCTGCGGGCTCGACTCGATCCCGACAGCACCGTCGACGCCGCGCGCGTCGACGAAGCGGTCGGCGTCGAGATCGACGCGATCACGAGCCTCGACGACGATCGCATCCTCCGAGCAATCGCCGCGCTGGCTCGCTCGGTGGTGCGGACGAACGCGTTCTTGCCGGGCAAGGAAGTCGGCGACCGGCTTGCGTTCAAGCTCGACCCGTCGTTGCTCGACTTCCTGCCCCGCCCACGGCCGCTCCACGAGATCTGGGTGTACACACCGCGCGTCGAAGGCGTGCATCTGCGCGGTGGCGACGTGGCGCGCGGCGGCATCCGTTGGTCGGACCGGCGCGACGACTTCCGCACCGAGATCCTCGGCTTGATGAAGGCCCAGACGGCGAAGAACGCCGTCATCGTGCCGGTGGGCGCCAAGGGTGGGTTCGTCGTGAAGCGGCCGCCCGTCGACGCGCCCGACGCCCGCGCCGCGCTCGCGGAAGAGGTGCTCGCGTGCTACCGCACCTTCATCCGAGGCCTGCTCGACCTCACCGACAACCTCGTCGACGGAACGATCGTGCATCCTGCGTGCGGTTGCACCGATGGCGACGACGCGTACCTGGTGGTCGCGGCCGACAAGGGCACGGCGTCGTTCTCCGACGTCGCCAACGAGCTTGCTGCCGACTACGACTACTGGCTCGGTGACGCGTTCGCGTCGGGCGGCTCGAGTGGCTATGACCACAAGGCCATGGGCATCACCGCACGAGGCGCGTGGATCTCGGTGCGCTCGCACTTCCGCGCGATGGGCATCGACGCCGACACCGCGCCGCTCACTGTCGTGGGCATCGGCGACATGTCGGGCGACGTGTTCGGCAACGGACTGCTGCGGTCACCGAACGTTCGCCTGCTCGCGGCCTTCGACCATCGCAACGTGTTCATCGATCCGAGCCCCGACCCCGCGCGCAGCTTCGTCGAGCGGCAGCGTCTCTTCGATCTTCCCGGCTCGTCGTGGGCCGACTACGACCCCGCATTGATCTCGTCCGGTGGCGGGGTGTATCAGCGATCGGCGAAGGCGATCCCGCTCTCGGGCGAGGCGCGCGCCTCGTTGGGATTCGACCCCCAAGGTGCACCACCCACGCCCGACGAAGTGGTGAGCGCCATCCTGCGCGCACCGGTCGATCTGCTCTGGAACGGCGGCATCGGCACCTTCGTCAAGGCGACCGACGAGTCGGCGGCCGACGTGGGCGATCGCGCCACCGACGCGGTCCGCGTGAACGCGACCGATCTCCGGTGCCGCGTGGTCGGCGAGGGCGGCAACCTCGGGCTCACCCAGGCGGCGCGTGTCGAATACGCGCTGCACGGCGGTCGCGTGTACTCCGACGCGATCGACAACTCTGCGGGCGTCGACTGCTCCGACCACGAGGTGAACATCAAGATCCTGTTGCAGCGCGCGATCCGTGCCGGGCGCCTCGATCCGGCCGAGCGCGATGCGCTGCTCGCGTCGATGACCGACGAGGTTGCCCACCTGGTGCTCGCCGACAACGAGGCGCAGGCCAACGCCTTGCAGATCGCCTCGGTGGAGGCGGCGGAACTGGTCGGTGTCCACGCGCGGCAGATCGAGCGACTCGAGCGCGCCGGGGTGCTCGACCGGACCCTCGAGGTGCTTCCCGACGCCAAGCGTCTGCAAGAGCGCATCGCGGAGCATCGAGGGCTCACCGCACCCGAGCTCGCAGTGCTGCTGGCGTTCACGAAGATCGAGTTGAAGCAACAACTGGTGGCGTCGGACCTTCCTGACGACCCGTTCTTCGCGGCCGACCTCGTGGAGTACTTCCCGGCGACGCTGCAAGCGCGCTTCGGCGACCTCGCGGCCACGCACCCGCTTGCCCGCGAGATCGTTGCCACCGTGGTGGCGAATGCGGTGGTGAACCGGGCGGGGATCAGCTTCCTGTCGCGGCTCTGCGACGAGACGGGGTGCCCGCTGCCGGTGATCGCGCGAGCGCACGTGATCGCGCGGGAGGTGTTCGACGCGCGGACGACGTGGTCAGAGGTCGATGCGCTCGATCTCGTGGTGCCGGCCGCGACCCAGGATCGGATGTTCCTCACCATCCGTCGACTCGTCGAGCGCGCCGCGCGGTGGTTCGCCCGTCGCGCCCTCGCGTCGTCCAACACCTCGTTGTCCACCATCGGTGCAACCGTCGAGCAGTACCGGGGCGCGGTCGCGGAGGTGGTGGCCGCCGTGCCGGGGCTCCTCGCCGGCGATGCCGCGATTGCGTTCACTGCCGCGCGCGACGCCCTGATCGCCGAAGGCGTGCCGGCAGCCGTCGCCGCGCAGATCGCCGGCGCAGAGTGGGCGCTCAGCGCGCTCGACATCGCGACGGAAGCCGCCGAGCGCACGGTCGACGTCGAGTACGCGGCCGGCGTGCACTTCCAGTTGGCTGATCGCCTTCGTCTCGACTGGCTCAGGTCGCGCGTCGCGGCGTTGCCGCGCGCCGATCGGTGGCAGACCGAAGCGCGCGCCGCGTTGCGCGACGACGTGTCCGACTGCGCTCGTGCGCTCACCGAGGCGGTGTTGGCGACGCCGTCGGCCGCGCCGAGCGGGCCTGCAACCGAGCGCGTTGACGCCTGGATCGTCGATCGGCGCGACGACGTGCTCCGCTACGACCGCGTGCTCGACGAGATCGCACGAGGCGGCGTGTTCGACCTGGCTGAGCTCACCGCCGCCCGCCGCGCCTTGCGCGACCTCAGCGCGACCACCTGAACCCCGTTCATCGGGTGATGAGCAGATGAGCAGCTATGCTGCCGGTTCTTCCCTTTTGCGCTTCCCCGGTTGAAGGCGTCGGCGCGACGCCCCCTACCGTGGCCGGCGAGAAGTCACACCCGTGTAGTCCGCACCGGGACGGCGACTTCTCGACCCCAACCCAAACCCTTCTCTCGACGCGCCGCGCCGGGAGACCGGAAAGGAACCCATGACCCGCAGACCGTGGCTGCTGCTCGCAGCACCGCTCTGTGTCGTGTTCGTGGCTGCGAGCGTTGCGTTCGCCGCCACCCCCGGCACCGAGCATGCGAGCAACACCGAACTCGACCCGCCCCATGTGGTGCGGCCGATCGCCGCTATCGACCCAACCCTCGAGTCCCCGGCCTCGTTCGAACTCTTGTTCACGAGAGCGAGCCAACTGCGACTCGAGTTGCTCCACACCCAAGCACTGCTCGCCGAAGCACAAGGCCAGGCCGCTGCCGCTGCCGCGGTACAGATCCAGGCCGACGCTGATGCGGCAGCCGCCGCAGCCGTCGTGGCGAGTCCCCGATCGTCGTACGTCGCGAACACCGGAACCGGTGGCGGCGGTGGCGGCGATTCCCTGGCCTGCATCCGAGCCCACGAGAGCGACACCGCCGGTGGCTACGGAGCTGTCTCGTCAGGCGGCACCTATCGCGGTGCCTATCAGTTCCTCCCCAGCACGTGGGATTCCACGGCATCCGGTGCGGGGCGTGACGACCTCGTCGGTGTCGATCCCGCCGCTGCTTCCCCCAGTGACCAGGACGCCATCGCGTCGTCCCTCTACTCCCAGGCTGGCGCACAGCCGTGGGGCGGAGGCTGCTGAACGCACGTCCGTGCTCGTCGATCGGCCCCGTCGCGCGTCTTCGCGCGGCTGGGCCGGTCGAGGGCGACCGCCGGTAGCGTTGGGTGTCTGATGGCGCCCGATCCCGCACGGTCCGATCCATTGGGCAGGCCCGAACCAGTTGCTGGGCCCGACGCGGCGCCGGAGCCGGCAGGCGACCTCGCGTTCGGGGCGTTCACCGACCACGGCCCGTGGGTGCTCGACCCCGATGCCATCCCGTGGCAGTGGGAGATCGACCGCCTCCGCGGGGCACGCGTCTCGAGGTGCCGCGTCTGCTGTCGCCGTCGGTGTCGATCCGGCCCGTGATCCGCACCGTGCGCACGGTGGTGGCCATCGGGGGCGCGGTGCTCGGCTGGTTGGTGTTCGAGTGGCGACGGCCGTCGTCGCGCGCCGGGCATCTCGCGCCGCTTGCGCCGCGCCTTCGAGCACCCTCGGGTCGAGCTACGTGAAGCTCGGTCAGATCATCTCTGGTGGTGAGGGCCTGTTCCCCGAGGAGCTGGTCACCGAGTTCAAGTTGTTGCGCGACCAGGTGGCGCCGGAGTCGTTCGCGGCGGTCCGCGCGGTGGTCGAGGTCGATCTCGGCGGCCCGCTCGAGTCGATCTTCTCGAGTTCTTCGACGAACCCGCTCGCCGCCGCGTCGATCGCCCAGGTGCACGCGGCACGCCTCCTCACCGGCGAGGAGGTGGTGGTGAAGGTGCAGCGCCCGCAGGTGGCGCAGCTCTTCCGCGACGACATCGCCGCGCTTGTCATGGCTCGCACCTCGCTTGGTCGGTCGCATCCCGGTCACCGCGCTCGCGAACCCGCCGGCGCTCGTCGAGCTGTTCGCGGAGACGGTGATCGAGGAGCTCGACTTCCGGCTCGAGGCGCAGAACATGCTCGACATCGCCAACGTGCTGGCACGCACCGAGCAACGCGGCATCATCGTGCCCCGCCCGCACCCCACGCTCGTGACGCGTCGCGTGCTGGTGATGGAGCGCATGCGCGGCTTCACGTTCGACGACGTGGAATCGATGCACGCGGCGGGCATCGACACCCACGCGCTGTTGCAAGCCGGGCTCATCGCGTCCCTCGAAGGCGCGTTGATCTACGGCGTGTTCCACGGCGACCTGCACGGCGGCAACCTCTTCGTGCAGCCCGACGGCCGCACCGTGCCTCTTCGACTTCGGAATCACCGGTCGGCTCGACGAAGCCACAACGACTCGCGTTCCTCAAGCTCCTCGTGCTCGGCACCACCGGCGACCAACGCGGCCAGCTCGTCGCGCTGCGCGACCTTGGTGCCTTCCCGCCCGACGTGGATCTCGACGCGGTGATGGTCGACCTCGACCTCGAAGGCCCGGTGAAGGACCCGAGGCAGATGTCGGCCGAGCAACTGGTCGACGAGATGCGCGAGATCACCAAGAAGCTGCTCGGATACGGCGCCCGTTGCCCGAAGGAGCTGATGCTCTTCGTGCGCAACATGATGTTCCTCAACGGCGCGACCGCGGTGCTGGCGCCCGACCTCGACATGCTCCAGCAGATGATGACGATCTACCTCTACTTTGCGCAGACCCACGGCGATCAGATCATCCGCGAGGTGGGCGTCGACGCGAAGTTCGCCGAGCCCGATCCTGATGCGGTCCGCGCCGCGTTCCTCGTCGACTCGAACACCGAGACCCTCACGTACCGCGAGATGCAGCAGCGGCGCGACGAGGTGCGCGCCAAGCTCTCCGCGCAGCGCAAGAAGGGCCAGAAGCACGAGCCAGAGAGGCAAGATGGCGCGCCGGTTCTCACGGCGTGGGGCGAAGCCGGCGGAGTAGCGGGGTCGAGCATGCCCGAGTTGCCGCAGATGCAGGCGTTGGCCGAGCGCCTCGCCGAGGAGCTGGGTGGCGCCGAGCTGGTGGCGGCCGACCCGCTCGGCTTCTCAGGCCTGAAGACGGTGGTGCCCGGGCCCGACGCGCTGTTCGGGCAGCGACTGCTCGGCGTCGGTCGGCGGGCCAAGTACCTGGTGCTCGACTTCGGCGCCGACCAACCCCGCATGCTCGTGCACCTCTCGCAGGCCGGTCGGCTCGACATCGAGCGTCCCCCCAAGCAGACCCGCGCCAAGGGGTCGGTGATGCGGTTGCGTTTCGTGGATGCGGAAGGCGAAGCGGTCGGTGTGCTCGTGCGCGAGTACGGCCACGAACGCAAGGCCGCGTGGTGGGTGCTCGCGCCGGGTGACGACGGTCCCCTCGAGCGGCTCGGCCCCGAGCCCGACTCCGACGAGTTCGCCGAATTCGTCCTGCGCGGCACCGACGGTCGTCGTGTGCACACCATCCTGCGCGACCAACGCACGGTGTCGGGCGTCGGTCGCGGATACGCCGACGACGCGCTGTGGCGCGCACAGCTCTCGCCGTACGCGTCGCTGAAGTCGTTGAGCGAAGCGCAGCGCACCGCGCTGCTCGACGCGGTGCGCGAGGTGCTCGCCCACGGGCTCGAGCTGGAACGGAAGCGCACCGGTGGCTTGTCGCAGCCGAAGTTGGGTGAGCATTTCGAGGTGCACAACCGCTACGGCACACCCTGTCCCGCGCTGCGGCGACACGATGCGACGCGTGAGCTACGAGAGCCACGAGGTGACCTACTGCCCGACCTGCCAGACCGCGGGAAAGGTGCTCGCCGACCGCCGCATGTCGCGCCTCGTCAAGTCAGTTCCGGCCTGCACCTCACGTTGGCGATCGTGATCGGCCCCGGACACCGGCTGCAGCCGGTCGAGTTGACGATCCCCTCTAACCTGGCTTAGGTTCCCTGAAATTGTGATTTGAAATGACGAATGTCGCGACAACATTGGGGGAAACGGCAATGGCTGCCTGGGTGAGTCAGTACTGCATCTACGTGTCGGATCTGGATCGGACGGTGGCGTTCTACGAGGCGATGGGGCTGCACACCTCGAGTCGCACCGACCTGGGTTCCACGCTCGAGGCGCTCATGTCCGACGAGGGCGAGCGCGAGTACCAGCGTGGCAACGGGGGCCGCATCCAGTGGGCGCAGAAGATCCCGCCGGACAACCCCATCGACATGGGCAACGCGTTCTGGAAGCTCTACGTGTACACGACCGACATCCAGCGCGTGTTCGCTGACGTGGTCGCCGCGGGTGCCGAGGTGATGTCGGAACCCACCACCACCGACCGGTGGCCGGTGTTGGTCGCGTTCGTGAAGGACCCTGACGGCTACACCGTCGAGTTCGTCCAGCGCGACGAGCCGTTCTTCGAGGGCGAGCCGCTCTCGTGGGTGGGTCAGTACTGCATCAACGTCACCGACATCGAGGCAACGGTCAAGTTCTACGAGGCGTTGGGGCTCACCTGCACGAGCCGTACCGAGATCCCGGTGGCGCACGAAGCGATCATGGCCAACCCGGAGACGGGCGGCAAGATCCAGCTGGCCCAGCAGCTCGACCAGGACGGCCCGATCAACATGGGCACCTCGGTGTGGAAGCTGTACGTCTACGGCGACGACTGCCAAGCCCTCTACGACGCAGCGCTCGCAGCCGGCGCCACCTCGCACACGCCTCCGATGGTGTTGGACCGGTGGCCGGTGACGATGGCGTACGTGACCGACCCCGACGGCTACCTCATCGAGTTCGTCTCGTACAACCCGTAGAGCATTCCGACCGAAGGTCCTGCGTGCGCTCGCACGCGGTCCGACCACCACCGAGCGTCCTGCGTGCGCTCGCGCGCCGTTCGATCAACCGAACGTCGTGCGTGCGTCGCACGCCCTGAAGCAGTCCCTGGGGGATCGAGAGATGAAGAGCTCGAAGCGGTTCACGTCGGTCGTCGTCGTTGCACTCGTGATGGCGCTCGCCGCCGTGGCGGCGGGCACCTTGACGGCCGGCGCGAGACGACGACGCCCACCAAGGTGAGCACGCAGGGTGTGGGCACGCCTCCGGCTGGTTCCGGGATGGGGACGTCGGCGGCGTTGGCCAATCCGAGCTGCAACAAGGATGCGGTGACGGGATGGGGCGTCGTCCCGTTCATCACGGAGAACGGCGGCCCGTACTGCGTGAAGCCCGCGCCGAAGGACAACGGCGGCGCCACCGCGCCCGGTGTCACGGCCACCACGATCAAGGTGGCGGTGATGCTGCCGAACGACACGCAGCTCGCCGGCGCGTCGAGCAAGCCCACGAACCGGTCGACCGGCGCGACGGGCACGGTCAAGGACTCGGTCCTCGACGAGTGGGCGCCGTACGAGAAGTTCTACGAGCAGTGGGGCCGCAAGGTCGAGTGGGACTTCATCACCTCGACGGGCGACGACGAGACCGCGCAGCGCGCCGACGCGGTGAAGGTGGTGGAGGCGAAGCCGTTCTTCCTGCTCGACGTCACTCCGAACGGGCTCACCACGCTGCAGCAGGTGGTCGCGAAGAACAAGATCGTCGTCTACTGCCAGACGGGCACCTCGTTCGAGGACACCATCAACCAGGCTCCGTATCGCTGGAGCCAGCTCGACAGCCAGGGTGGAGCGTTGCTCACCGCCGAGTGGGCGGGCAAGCAGCTCGCAGCCAAGAAGGCGCAGTGGGCAGGCAGCAGCGATCTCACCAGCAAGACGCGCCGCGTTCGGTGCGGTGTACAGCGCGGCGACCGACATCGACATGTTCAACTCGCAGTTCAAGAAGAACGGCGGGAAGTTGGCGACGCCGGCCATCGAGTACACGACGACGGGCGTCGGCTTCCTCGGCGACCCGACGTCTGCGCAAGAGCAGGCCCCGACCATCGCCACGAAGCTGAAGACCGCGGGGGTCACCACCGTGTTCCTCTTCGCCGACTTCAACCTGATCAAGGCGCTCACCGCCGCCGCCACGCAGCAGGACTGGCACCCTGAGTGGATCACCACCACGTTCAACTACCAGGACCTGACGCTGATCCGCGTGGCTACGACCAGACCCAGTGGAACCACGCGTTCGGGCTCTCGGGTCTCTATCCCTTGGTGCAGGGCGCCCCAGTGCTGGGAGCCCAGGAGTGGTACTGGGGAAGCGAGCCCAGCACGACGTCGACGTTCGCCGGGATCGCGGTCGGGTACCTCGCGTCGGCGATCCACTACGCCGGGCCCGACCTGACGGCCAAGAACGTCCAGAAGGGGTTCTTCTCGATTCCGGCTCGTGGCGGTGCCGCGTCGGACCTGCCCACCGGTCCGATGAGCGCCTTCGGCAAGACCGCCGGCCTTCCCTACGACTCGTACATGAACGCCGGCGGCGACGCCGCAGTGATCTGGTACGACTCGGATGCACTGGGCGCCTCGCAGGTGCGCCCGACGCCTGGGAAGGGCGTCACCTACTACGTCGACAATGCCAAGCGCTACAAGTTGGGCACGTTCCCGAAGAAGACGTTCGCGTTCTTCGACAAGGCGGGCGCGGTCGACATCTGGGCGACACCGCCCGTCCCGGTGAGCCCGACGGCGCCGTGTGCGGGCTGCCCCAGTCAGGGTGGGACCGACAAACCGGCATCCGCCTGACTCGATCACGACACCGACGGGGCCGGGGAGCGACGTGACGTCGTCCCCGGCTCGGTGCGCGAAGTTCACACGTCGTGCGTCCTACACTCCAACGCCGGCGAGGGACACCGTCCGCGTCGTCGCGACACGAGCACCGCGCGAGCACGAGAAGGATGATCGATGGTCAAGCCGGCGCTCGCCGCCGCCCGTCTGTTGCAGGTGCTCGACTTCCTCTCGGTGCATCCCGGCCAGTCGTTCTCGCTCCAGGAGATCTCACACGCCTGCGGGTTGAACGCGGCGTCGTTGCTCGCGATCATGACCGCGCTCGTCGACGGTGGCTACGTGCTCCGCCATCCGAGCCACAAGACCTACCGGATCGGTCCTGGCGTCGTCGCGCTCGGTCGTGCGGCGCTGGTCGAGCATCCGGAGATCGGCGCCGCGCAGGTGGAGCTGGAGCTCCTCGCCAACGAGCTCGAGGTGCAGTGCTCCGCGTCCGTGCTGATGGGTTCCGACCTCGTGCCGATCATCACGGCCGGTCGACCGCGTCGTGCCGAGTCGTGGACCTACACGGGTGCCCGCGTCCCGTTCATGGCGCCCTTCGGCGCGCCGTTCGCGGCGTTCGGCTCCGATGCCGTCCGCGACCAGTGGATGCAGCGTGCGAAGCGCCCGGCCGACGACACGCATCTCGAGGTGCTCGAACGTGAGCTCACCATGGTGCGGAAGCTCGGGTTCGCGGTGCTGCGCCAGGTCCCGCTCGTCGACATGGGCATGGTGCTGAAGGTCCTCACCGAGGAACCGTCGAGTCAGGTCGCGAAGGCTCGTCTCGGCGAAGTGCTCGAGCGATTCTCCGACCAGTTCTTGGATCTCGACGCGCCCTCTTCGGTCGAGCACGACGTCGGCGTCATCACCGTGCCCGTCTTCTCACCGATCGGCGACGTCGTCATGACGATCACGGCGAACGGCTTCCCCGATCCGCTCACCGTCGCGCAGATCGCCGAGATCGGCGGTCGGTTGCGAGGCGGCGCCGGCGCCATCACGATCAGTGCCTACGGTTCGCTCGGTTCGGGGCGCGCGGAATGCGGGGACGCGCAACAGCATCGGCTGAAGGTTCGGTCGCCACACTCGGCGCCCGCCGCGGATCACGCCTTGGCCGCCGCCGCTTCTGCCATCTGCTGCTCGTAGTCCTTGGTGCCGAGCACGACCCGGCGCAACGACCGCGGCTCCGCATCGGGATCGGCGACCCCCTCGGGCACCGGCCCACGCACGTGTTGCACCGCGAGGTTGTCCCACACCAGGAGATCTCCGGGGAGCCAGTGGTGCACGTACATCTCGTCGGCGACGTAGAGCACCTCGTGCACCGACTCGAGCAGCTCGTTGCTCGCAGCCTGGTCGAGGCCGTCGAAATGGTGGGTGTGGAGCTCGGTCACGTACACGAACGGTTCTCCGGTGACCGGGTGGCGGTCGATCGCGGGGTGGTTCACGCGGGGAGCCTCGGGATGGTCGGGCGTGACGCTGCGCGACGGCTTGTCGCCGCCCTGACCGAAGAAGTAGTACGACACGTTCACGGTGTCGGCATCGCTCAGCCGGTCGCGCAACTCCGGCGGCAGCCGCCGATACGCGGCGCGGTTGTCGACGTAGAGCGTCGGCGCCGAGAGCTCGTCGACGGTTGCTCCGTACAGCGAGAGCACCTCGAGCGGCATCGGCATGAAGTGGTTGTCGGAGTGGAAGAGCAGCCGACCGGGCTTCACCAGCGATTCCTCGGCGCTCGAGACGTACGAGTGCAACGATCCGTCGTGCATCTCGTCGAGCACGTTCCCGAAGGCGCGGCAGAAGTCGATCTGCTCCTCGGCGGTCACCGATTGGTCGCGCACCACGAGCACCGGGGTGCGTTCGAGTGTTGCGCGCAACGCGGCCGCGGTCTCCGGGCTCGGCGCCACGCTCGCGTCGAGCCCCCTGATCTCGGAGACGAATCCTGGCAGGAGCTCGACCGACGAGAACGAGCTCGACGCCTCGTCAGTGCGTGCATCGATCCGATTGTGGGCCATCGCAGTGGTCTCCCCCCGCTTGCTGCATCGTTCGTTTCTGTGCGGGCGAACTTGACGCCTCGACGACAGATGGTACCCTGGATGTCGAAACCAAGTTCGAAATACCGAATCACCGCGTCGCGGCACGCCTCGCACGTGACGATACCCCTGGGGGATGGAATGAGCGACCGACTGTTGTTGATCTCGGCCGACGGGCACGCGGGCGCGCCCGCCACGAGCTACCGGAACTACCTCGACCCCGAGTTCCGCGAGGCCTTCGACCAGTACCAGGCCCAGATGCGCGCCATGACCGAGGAGCGGTTCGGGCAGGCGAGCGAGTCGCGCCAGAAGTTCGTCGAGGAGTGGATCGACGAGACGACCGACGGCGGCGAGCAGGGCGCCCACGACTCGGACACCCGTCAGAAGGAGCTCGAGTCGGAGGGCATCGTCGCCGAGGTGCTGTTCCCCGACGCGGATGCGTCCGGGCTCGGCTGGAGCAAGGTGTCGAGTGCACCGTTCGGCTCGGGCCTCGGCTCCTCCGGCGACAGCGATCCCGCGCTCGTGTTCGCGGGTGCGAAGGCGCACAACCGCTGGATGGCGGAGTTCGTCCAGGAGGCGCCGGACCGGCGCATCGGGCTCGCCATCGTGCCGGTGATCCACGACGTCGAGCGCTCGCTCGAGGAGATCAAGTGGGCCAAGGAAGTCGGCCTCGGCGGCATCCTCATTCCCACCGCCTGGCGCAACCAGCCTTCGTACTACGACCACGTGTACGACCCGATCTGGGCGCTCTGCTCGGAGCTCGAGCTCGGCGTGCACACGCACTCGGGCACCACGTCGGCCGACATGGGCCTGATGCCGCCGATGGAGATCAGCTTCGCCGAGGGTTGGTTCTGGGCCGGTCGGCCGCTGTGGGTGATGATCCTCGGTGGCGTGTTCGAGCGCTTCCCAGACCTCCACTTCGCGATCACCGAGAACCTCTCGTTCTGGGTCGCCGACTTCCGCCGGCGCATGGACGAGAACTGGCAGGGCTCGTACGCGCTGCGCAAGTTCGGTGAGATCAAGACCACCGCCGAGCTCCCGAGCTTCTATCTCGACCGCAACTGCTGGATCGGTTCGCAGCTGTCGAAGACGTGCGTCGCGCGACGCGAAGAGACCGGCATCAACGACCTCATGTTCGGCAGCGACTTCCCCCACCCGGAGGGAACGTGGCCGCACACCCACGACTGGATGCGCTACCGGCTCGACGGTGTGCCCGAGGACGAGTTCCGCAAGATCGTCGGCCTCAACGCGCTCGACATGTATCCGGCATTCGACCGCGCCAAGCTCGAAGCCGAGGCAGAGCGTGTGCAAGCGCCGACCTACGACGACATCATGAACCGAGAGATCCAGGCTCACGTCGTCGAGATGTGATCCGGTGAGTGCGCGGTAGGTTCGCGCCGACGGTGAAACGGGGGGTCACGATGGCACGAGCAACGATCCGCGGCGGGCTCGAGCACGCGGTCGAACAGGGCGAGATCGGTGTGCAGGTCGCCGCGTATCACCGCGGCGAGCTCGTCGTCGACGAGTGGATCGGCTACGCCGACGACACCGCACGGCAGGTGGAGGGCGACACGCTCTTTCCCGTGTTCTCGGTGACCAAGGCGATCACCGCGACCGCGCTGCACCTGCAGGCCGAGCGCGGCCTCGTCGACTACGAGGAGGAGGTCGCGACCTACTGGCCCGAGTACGCGGCCAACGGCAAAGGATCGACGACGGTGCGCGATGCGCTCACCCACCGCGCCGGGATCCCGCAGATGCCGGAGGGCGTCACGCCGGAGCTCATGGCCGACTGGGACTGGATGGTGGAGCAGGTGGCGGGTCACACGCCGATGTTTCCGCCCGGCACCAGCGCGTACCACTCGCTCGTGTGGGGATGGATCATCGGCGAGATCGTGGTTCGCACCGACCCGCAGCACCGGCCGTTCGGTCAATTCGTGCGCGACGAGTTGTGCGCGCCACTCGGGATCGACGATCTCTGGATGGGCGCGCCCGACGAGGTGCTCGATCGGATCGCGGTGTTGTTCTGGGACGGCCTGCTTCCTCCCGGAGAAGGCATGGGCATCGGCCTGATCACGCGACCGTCGGCGGTGGCTCCGGTGGCGTCGGTGCACAACAAGCGGGTCGTGCTCCAGGCCTGCGTGCCGGGCGCCGGGGTGGTGATGTCGGCGCGGGCGGGGGCGCGGTTCTTCGCCATGCTGGCCAATGGCGGTGAGCTCGACGGCGTGCGGCTCCTCTCGGAGGATCGGCTCCGTGCGCTCGCGCAGCCTCGCTCCAACCCTGACGAGATCGACGGCGTGCTCATCGGCGGCGGGCGGATCCCGGCCGCCATCGGGCCCGGCGGGTATTGGATCCAGGGCGCGGCTCGCGCAGCTGCCCACCACGTTGCTGTGCCATGGCGGCGCGGGTGGTTCGGTCGGGCTTGCCGATCTCGATCGGCAGGTCTCGGTGTCGGTCACGCACAACCGGATGTTCAACGCCCAAGGTGGGGGACCGAACCCGTTCGCTCAGATCGGCGACGCGATCTGGGAACAGTTGGGCGACGTCTGATTCGACGTTCCGTCGAGCCGGATCGTTCGCGCCGGTTCAATCGCGCCGGTTCAGTCGATGTGGTACACCCGTGCGGCGGTGTCGTGGACCAGCTTGCGCCGGATGTCGGGCGCGACGTCGGCGAGGTTGGCTTCGATCGTCTCGCGGGCGTTGTGGGCGATGGTGCCCGGTCCTGGCGAGAGGCTCGTGGGGTGCGGGAAGTCCGACGAGAACATCGCGTTGTCCGGAAACAGGTCGATCTGGCGATGCAGGTTCGACTCGAACCAGAACGACGCGTAGATCTGACGCCGGAAGTACTCGCTCGGGAGCAGCCACTCCGGATGCGCCTCGGTCGCACCCAGGTTGACGTACTGCCACTCGAGTGACTCGATGAGGTACGGCAGGTAGCCGAAGCCGCTCTCGATCGAGACGAAGTCGAGGCGCGGGAACTTGTGCGCCGTGCCCGACAGGATCACCTCGACGATCTGGTTGGCGTTGCCCAGCATGAACAACGTCGCGCCCTTGACGAATTGCAGCGGGTCCTTCGACTCCATGGCGGCGGTGGTGGTCACCTTCGAGAACCCGATGTGGAACACGATCGGGAGCTCGAGGTCTTGAGCCTGGGCCAGCAGCGGGTCCCAGTGGCCGGTCCGGAGGCTGGGCAGACCGAGCTGCTCCAGCTCCACGCCGAAGTTGACCGCCTTGTGACCGAGGTCGGCGCATCGCCGCATCTCGGCGAGCGACGCGTCGAGGTCCCAGAGGGGCAGGTTCATCTGCGGGATCAGTCGATCCGGCGCCACGCTCGCGAAGTCGGTCTGGAAGTCGTTGTACGCCCGGATGCACTCGATGCCCAACTCGTGATCGGGGACCGACGCGAAGGTGGAGATCTGAAACCCGACGAGCTGTGGGAAGAGCAGTTGCACGTCGATGCCGTGCTCATCGAGGCGCTCGACCCGGGCGGCCGCGTCGAAGCACGCGGGATCGGCATCCACGAGGTTCGGGGGTGTCGACGGAAACGGTTTGTCCCAGCCCGCATAGGCCGACTGTGTGGTGCTCGGCATCCGGAACTCACCGAACTGCCAGTAGTCCCGGCCGGTGACGTCGTCGGTGAGCACCTTCGGTCCCGCGTCGCGATGCTTCTTTGCGAGGCGGGTCTGCCAGAGGTCAGGCGGATCGATCACGTGCGAGTCGCAATCGATGACGCGTACTTGTTCGCCGTCGATCAGCATGGTTCCCCCCAGTCACTGTGTCGCTGTCCGCTTTGGATGAGCGACAAACGTGCGTCGTGCGACGAGCGCCGTGTCGGCTCCGGGCGTTCGTCAGGTCGCGGTGAGCGCGGTGCTCGGCGGCGTGGGGTTCAGGCCCTCCGCGTAACGATCGGCGCGCTCGCGGAGTTGCTGGATGCTGCCGTCGAAGTCGCCGAGGGTGAGGATGTAGTTCCCGGCGAGGATGCCGTCGAGCACGGCGTTGGCGAGCTCGTCGAGTGCGTCGACGAACTGCCCGCGGTTCTGCAGGTTGCGTTCGATCATCGCCGCGAACTGTGCCGGCGGCGGATCCTTCGGGACCTCGCGTGCCCACTGGTCGGGCCGGTTGCGGTCCGCGGTGTACAACCCCGTCCCCATCAGCCCTTGACCGGCCGGGAACAACAGACCGGCACCGACGTTCGGAGCCACTTCGCGCAACTGCGATTCGAGACACTCGGTGAGCACCGCCACCGCGGCCTTCGACACCGCGTACACCGACGAGTGCGGCAGCATGGTGACCGCGCCATTGTGCGACGTGGTGTTCACGACGTAGCCCGGCTCACCGGAGTCGATCATGCGGGGTACGAAGTGAAAGATGCCGTGACTGACGCCGAAGACGTTCACCCCCATCGTCCACTTCCAGTCGTTCGGCGTGCAGTCCCACACCTTGGGTGCTGCGCCGCCCACGCCGGCGTTGTTGAACAGCAGGTTCGTGCGTCCGTACGTGGAGAACACGTGGTCGGCGAGCGACTGCACCGAGTTCGTGTCGGTCACGTCGGTCTGCACGCCTTCGATCGGTCCGCGCGACGAGAGCTCCTCGACGGTCGCGTCCAACGCGGTCTTCTCGACGTCGGCGATCACGACGGTGGCGCCGCGGTCGAGCATCATCGCGGCGAGGCTTCGCCCCACCCCCGACGCGCCACCCGTGACCACCGCGACCATGTCCTCGTACGTCGTGATCTGACTCATGCCTCACCTTTCGGAGATGTGGGGAGAAGTGCGGAGCGCTGACTCGACGTCACCACGGCTTCAGTGGATCGTTGGCGAACGCCATGCTCAGGCTGTCGGCGGGGTAGGCATCGAGCGGTTGTGACAGCTCCTCGATGGTCGGGCCGATCTCGGCCGCCACCTTGCCCAGTGCCTCGAGGTCGAAGCCGTAGACGCGGGCCGCGTTGCCGCCCACCATCTTCGCGACCTCTTCGGAATCGAGCCCGGCGTAGACGTTGCGCAGCGCCTCACGCGTGTAGGGGTAGGTGCCTTCGGTGTGGGGGTAGTCCTGGCCCCACATGATGTTGTCGACGCCGATCTCGTAGCGGATCTCGCACTCGACCGGCCGGAAGAAGCTCGCCCCGGCGAAGCACTGGCGGGCCCAGTACTCGCTCGGCTTCATCGACAGCGATTTGGCCATCTCGCCGCCGAAGTGCGACTCCGCAGTTCCGGGAGTGAGGAACCGGGAGTAGTAGTGGTCCATCATCTTGAGCACCGCGGGGACCCAGCCGCTCGACTGCTCGGTGAGCGCGAGCTTCAGGTTGGGATGACGGTCGAACACGCCGCTGAAGATCATCGTCCAGAACATGCGGTGCGAGAACCACGCCATCTCGAAGATCAACACCGCGGTCGACGACGCGTACGCGCCGTAGTCAGGACCGGAGGCGCCCGCGTGGTTGTTCACGGTCATGTTGAGCTCTTCGCACACCTGCCAGATGGGCTCGTACTCGGGTGCGTTCAGCGGCAGCAGGCCCGAGTCGGGCGGGATGCCAGGGACGAGCACGCCGCCGAACAGCCCGGCGCCGTGAGCCCACTTGATCTCTTCCACCGCGGCGTCGACGTCGTTCATGAAGATCTGCGCGATGCCGGCGCGCCGCCCCGGTGTGTCGGCGCAGAAGTCGGCGAGCCAGCGGTTGTGCGCTCGGAGACCGGCCCAGCGGCGGGGGAGCTCTTCCTTCGACGGCGGTCGCATGGTGAGCGAGGAGCCGTCGAAGAACGGCGGGATGGTGTTCGGGAAGAGCACCTCGGCGACGATGCCGTCGCTCTCGAGCTCTTTGAGGCGACGCTCGGAGTTCCAGTTGCGGTTGGAGTCGGGGCGCACCAGATCAGAGAAGGGGTTGTCGTAGGTGGCCGCCCAGGCGTCGAACTCGTCGTGGTATTCCTTGGCGAGGTATGGCTTGTAGTCGAGCAGGTCGGCACCGGCGTGACCGTCGGCCGAGATGACGATGTAGCGGTCGTCGATGATGGCGTCTGCCATGGTTCCCCCTCTGTGACGGTGGGTGCGGTTGCCCGGCGACCGTCCGCGGCGAAGCTCAGTGAGCCTCGCCGAGTCGTCCGGACGGTCGAACCCACCCGATCTGATTTCACATTTCGAATGGTGATTCAGACTTTACGCTACCTTCGCTGGTCCGAATCGTCAAGTGACGGGCCCTCCGAGGGCCGCCAGGTCACCAGGCGCGCGACCCGGGACCGCCTTTGAACGGGCCGACGATGTTGGTGGTGATCCAGCCGCCGTAGAAGCCACCGGGTTGGGCAACGACGACCTCGCCGTCGACCGTGCACTCGTCCATCCTGCCTGCATAGAACGCGACGAAGCCCCGGATGGGCTCGAACGCCGGGCTCGGCGTCGCGTAGGCCCACGCCCCCTCGGGCACGACCGCATCCCCGCCGTGCACGGTGAAGTAGTGGGCGCGGCCCTTCCACTCGCAGAACGAGGCGCCCTTCGCGGCTTCGAGCGCACCGTCGATCACATCGTCGGGTGGGAAGTAGTAGTTGGGCGGGTGACTCGTCTCGAGCACGCGGAAGCCACGCGTGGTGTCGGCGATGGTGACGCCGCCGAGCACGACCGTGAGCCGCGCCGTCACCGGCTCGAGGCGTGGCGGCCGCGGGTAGTCCCACGCCGACTCCTGGCCCGGTCCCACCGGTTCCGGTGTCGGCCGACTCGAGAATCCACTCATCCGCCCAGTCTTCCCGCCGACTCCGAAATTGCGTGAGCCACTCCCCGAATTCGCTCCTCCCTCACGCAGGTTCTCTCACGCAATTTGGGTGGTCGGAGCGCGCGCGGTGCGATCGGGGCGACTCCTACGATGCACGGCGATGCCGACTGCACCTCTCGCGCCGCTCGCGTCGATCCCGAGCCCGTCGAGCGGCAACATCGGTCCGTTCCACATGTACGGGATCATGCTGGCCATCGGCGTGCTGGTCGCCATCTGGGTCACGGAGCGACGCTGGCGCAACCGCGGTTACAAGAGCGGCGCGATGTACGACATCGTGTTCTGGGTCGTCGTGTGGGGCGTGATCGGCGCTCGGCTCTACCACGTGATGACCGACTACCAACTCTTCGAGGACCACCCGTGGCGCGCGTTCCAGATCTGGCGCGGTGGTCTCTCGATCTGGGGTGCGGTCGGGCTCGGGTTCGTCGCGGTGATCGTGATCACGCGTCGTCACCACCTCGACACGATCGTCGCGATGGACTGCATGGCCGTCGGGATCGTGCTCGCGCAGGGCATCGGCCGCTGGGGCAATTACTTCAACCAGGAGCTGTTCGGCCGACCGACCACGCTGCCCTGGGGGCTCGAGATCGATCTCGCGCACCGACCGCTCGCGTACCAGCAGTTCGCCACGTTCCAGCCCACCTTCTTGTACGAGTCGATCGCGTGCTTCGCCATCGCGGGTCTGTTGCTCCTGGCCGAGCGCACGCACCGGATGCACCGTGGCCAGACCTTCGCGCTCTACGTGATGCTGTACACGTTCTGCCGGTTCTTCTTCGAGAACATGCGCAGCGACGAGGCGCACAGGATCGGGCCGCTGCGCGTGAACGCGTGGGTGTCGATCGTGGTCTTCGTCGCTGCGACCGTGTGGTTCGTGTGGCTCGGTCGCCACACCGAGCTCCAGCGGCGACCGGGCCACGCGCCGGATGTCGAACCCCCCGACGTCGAACCCGAGCCGGCTGAGCATTCCTGACCAGGGCGTCGGAGGCAGGCAACGACTGCGATCGGGGCGGGGGCGGCGGGTCAGCCCACCGTCCCGCGCCGGTGTCGTAGCCTGACTCGGATGCGCGGCCGATGCTCCGCCGCGAGCTTCCGGCGCCATCGTCATCGTCCCCCCCTCGCAGGAGTTGTCGTGAGCGACACATTGAGCCCTGAGACCACGCGCGTCGCGGCCCGTTCCGTCGGCGCCATGAAGATCTACGGCGAGGGAGAAGCCGAGGTGCGCGCGCTCGACGGCGTCTCGGTGGAGTTCGCGACCGCGCGCATGACCACGATCATGGGGCCGTCGGGTTCGGGCAAGTCGACCTTGCTGCACTGCATGGCCGGCCTCGACGTGCTCACGGCGGGCGAGATCTACTTGGGCGACACGCTCATCAGCTCGCTGCACGAGAAGCAGCTCACGTTGATCCGCCGCGACAAGTTGGGTTTCATCTTCCAGGCCTACAACCTGATCCCGACGCTGAACGCGCTCGAGAACATGACGCTGCCGATGTCGCTGGCCGGGCGCCAACCCGATCAAGCCTGGCTCGACCAGGTCACCACCACCGTGCGACTCACCGATCGGCTCAAACACCGACCGTCCGAGTTGTCGGGAGGTCAGCAGCAGCGCGTCGCGGTGGCGCGGGCGCTGCTCAGCAAGCCCGAGATCGTGTTCGCCGACGAGCCCACCGGCAACCTCGACTCGCGCTCCGGTGCCGAGATCCTCACCTTCATGCGCAAGGCCGTCGACGATCTCGGTCAGACGATCGTGATGGTCACCCACGACCCGAGCGCCGCCGCATACGCCGACCGTGTGGTGTTCCTCGCCGACGGCAAGATCGTCGACGAGCTCGCTGCGCCCACCGCCGACAGCGTGCTCGACAAGATGAAGCGCCTCGGCGCGTAGGGCCCCGCACATGTGGAAGGTCACCCTCAAGGGCATCCTGGCGAAGAAGGTTCGGTTCTTGCTCACCGGCGTCGCGGTGATGCTCGGCGTCGCGTTCATCTCGGGCACGTTCGTGCTCACGGCCACCATCTCCAACACGTTCGACGGCCTGTTCAGCAACATCTACGCGAACACCGACGCCGTCGTGCGCACGCCGGCCACGTTCGATGCGCAGGGCTTCGGCGGCGGGCGCGGTCGTATCGACGCCGACGTGCTCCCCGTCGTCAAGGCCACCGACGGAGTGTCGGAAGCAGCGGGCACGGTGCAAGGTGTCGCGGTGATCGTCGACAAGAAGGGCGACGCGTTGGGGAGCAGCGGGCGCGGCGCACCCACGCTTGGATTCGCGTTCAACAACGTGAAAGACCTCGAGCGCGCTGAGGCTCGTGAGCGGCACGGCACCGAGCGCACCCAACCAGATCGTCATCGACAAGAACGAGCGCGAACGACGCCGGGTACAAGCCGGGCGACATGGTGCCCGTCATCACCAAGGACGGACGGGCCGACTACGAGCTCACCGGCGTCGTGAAGTTCGGCACGTCGAACAGCCTGCTCGGTGCGACGATCGTGGCGTTCACGCCGGCGACGGCATCGCAAGTGCTCGGCGAGGCGGGGAAGTACGACGACATCCGCGTGAAGGCCGATGCTGGAGTGTCGCAAGACGAGGTCGTCCGCAACATTCGCGCTGCGATCAAGGACGCGCCGTCGCTCAACGGTCAGAAGCTCGAGGTGATCAGCGGCGAGAAGATCACCCAAGAGAGTCAGAGCAATGTCGAGAAGAACCTCTCGTTCTTCAAGACGTTCCTCCTCGTGTTCGGTGTGGTCGCGCTCCTCGTCGGATCGTTCATCATCTTCAACACCTTCTCGATCATCGTGGCGCAGCGTGGGCGTGAGCTCGCGCTGCTCCGCGCGATCGGCGCGTCACAACGCCAGGTCATCAGTTCCGTGATGTTCGAGGCCACCCTCGTCGGCATCGTTGCGTCGTTCGTGGGATTCGTGCTCGGCATCCTGCTCGCAGGGCTGCTCAAAGCTGTGCTGGCCGGGTTCGGAGTGAACATCCCCGCCAACGACATCGTGGTCCCCGCCAGCGCGCTCATCTGGTCGCTGGCGACGGGGTTGATCGTCACGATCGTGGCTGCGCTCTCGCCCACGCTCCACGCGTCGCGGATCCCGCCGATCGCCGCGATGCGCGACGTGTCGATCGACCGGTCTGCCACGTCGCGAGTTCGGATCCTGGCCGGTCTGTTCGTCACGCTGCTGGGCGCGTTCTTCCTTGGTCTCGGCTTGTTCGGCAACGCGGGGCTGCCGATCGTCGGGCTCGGCGCGGTGACCGTGTTCCTCGGCGTGGCGGTGCTCGGCCCCGTGATCGCGGCGCCGCTGAGCGGCGTGATCGGTCTTCCCGTCCGCAAGCTCAAGGGCATCACCGGATCGATCGCGCGTGAGAACGCCATGCGCAACCCGAAGCGCACGTCGGCGACGGCCGCAGCGTTGATGATCGGCGTCGGCCTGGTCGGGTTGATCACGATCTTCGCGGCGTCGGCGCGCACGTCGATCAACGCGGCGATCGAGAGCTCGATGAAGGCCGACTACGTCGTGAGCTCCGGCAGCTTCGGACGCGGGGGGATCCCGCTCTCGGCCGCCGACGAATTGGCGAAGGCACCCAACGTCGAGACCGCGTCGGGGGTGCAGGTCACGCAGGCGAAGATCCACGGATCCGTCGACCAGCTCTACGCAGCCGATCCTGCGCAGATCGACGGGCTGTTCAACCTCAACGCCAGCAAGGGAGCGATCTCCGACCTCGGGCCGAACGGGCTCGCAGTGTTGAAGACCACCGCCGAAGACAAGGGCCTCACGATCGGCTCGAAGGTTCCGGTGTTGTTCCAGGGTGGCGACGTGCAGACGTTCACCGTCGAAGCCATCTTCGACCAGAGCGGGTTCGCCAACTGGCTCACGACCACCGACACCTATCTGAAGAACGTCTCCGATCCGTTCGACTTCCAGGTGTACGTGAAGACGACCGACGGCGTCACGCCGCAGAACACCGCGGCACTCAAGCAGGTGATGCATCAATACCCAGGTCCCGACGTCGAGACCGCGCAGGAGTACAAGGACTCGCAGTCGGGTCAGATCAACCAGCTGCTGAACCTCATCTACGTGTTGCTGTTCTTCGCCGTCTTGATCGCGTTGTTCGGCATCGCCAACACGCTCGGGCTGTCGATCATCGAACGTCGTCACGAGCTCGGGCTGCTGCGCGCGGTCGGCATGTCGCGTCGCCAGCTGCGGTCGAGCGTGCGTTGGGAGTCGGTGATCATCGCGCTGCTCGGCACCTTCCTCGGATTGGTGATCGGCGTCGCGTTCGCGTGGGCGATGGTGCGTGCGCTCAAGGACCAGGGCATCGACAAGTTCTCGCTCGCGCCGGTGCAGCTGATCGTGATCGTGGTGCTCGCCGCGATCTTCGGGGTGCTCGCCGCCGCGTGGCCGGCGCGCCGGGCGGCCAAGCTCGACGTGCTGCAGTCGATCCAGACCGAGTAGCGCCGCTGCCGCGACCTTTACCGACTCTTTCCCCCCTCCTGGTGGAGGCGAGGGGCGAGACGGCGTAACGTGCGTTTCACAGTTCGAGGAGATGAAGCCCCTTCTTCAACGGGCCCGGCCGATTCGGCCGGGCCCGACTCCGTTGCCGCTCCGTCGGCCGGCTCTCCCGCCCGGCTCTTTGCCCGACGGCGCCCCGGCCCGTGGGTGGGCACGCGTCCGTAGCATCCGCACCCATGAACTTCGACACGGTCCGCCTCGAGGTGCGCGAGAACGTGGCGCACCTCACCCTGCACCGCCCCGACGACGCCAACGGCATCAACGACGAGGTGGCGCGTGACCTCCTCGCTGCGGTCATCGAGATCGAAGCCGACGCGTCGGTGCGCGCGGTGCTGCTCTCAGGGACGGGCTCGCGATTCTGTGGTGGTGGCGACCTCAAGTCGTTCGCCGCCGCGGGCGACGGGCTCACCGACCTCGTGCGCACGCTCCTGCCGTCGTTGCACACTGCGATCGGGATGCTGGTGCGAGGAAAGGCACCAGTGGTCGCGGCAGTCCAGGGCAGCGCGGCGGGTGCGGGTCTCGGCCTCGTGTGCGCGTCCGACCTCGTGATCGCGGGCGAGTCGGCGAAGTTCGTGATGGCGTACACGGGCGTCGGTCTCACGCCGGACGGATCGTCGAGCTGGTTCCTGCCGCGCATCGTCGGGCTGAAGCGCGCGCTCGAGCTCACGCTCACCAATCGAGTGCTCTCGGCCAGCGAAGCGCTCGATCTCGGCATCGTGACCACCGTCGTGCCCGACGCTGACGTCCACGCGCGGGCGGAGGCGCTCGCGGTGCAGCTCGCCGCGGGACCGACCGATGCGTTCGCCACCGACGCGCCGTCTGTTGCACACGTCGCTGGAGGACACGTTCGAGACTCATCTGGCCCGCGAGGCCGACGGCATCGTCGCCGCCACCGCCACCAACGACGCCCGCGAAGGCATCACCGCCTTCGTCGAGAAGCGCCCCCCGACCTTCACCGGCACCTGACCAGCCCGACACCCTCCGAAATAGCGTCGTTCTTGTGCGCCCGGCGAACAATTGCGACGCAATTTCGAGAGGGTTGTGGGGTCAGCGCTTGCCGAGGTCTTTTTGGAGCTGCGCTTCCTTGGCTGCGACCATGTCGACGAGACCCGACTGGTAGGCGTGCATCTTCTCGCGCAGCTCCGGATCGGAGGCACCGAGGATCCGTACCGCGAGCAGGCCGGCGTTGCGGGCCTTGCCGGTACCGACCGTGGCGACGGGGATTCCGTCGGGCATCTGCACGATCGACAGGAGCGAGTCGAGCCCGTCGAGGTGCGCGAGCGGCACGGGCACGCCGATCACCGGCAGCGGGGTGAGCGAGGCGGTCATGCCCGGCAGGTGGGCGGCGCCGCCGGCCCCGGCGATGATCACGCGCAAGCCGCGGTCGACCGCGCGCGCGCGTACAGGAACATCGCGTCGGGTGTGCGGTGCGCCGACACCACGTGCGCCTCGCACGGCACGCCGAACTCGTCGCACACATCGATCGCGCCGCGCATCACCGGCAGGTCGGAGTCGCTGCCCATGATCACACCGACGAGCGGCGTGGTGTTCACCACGTGGCCGACGTTAGCGGGCGGCTTCGGCGCGGATGCGCTCCTCGGCGAGGTCGGACTCGTACATCAGCTTCACCAGACCCTCGAAGCTGACGCGCGGCTTCCCAACCGAGCCGGTCGCTGCGCCTTGCTCGCGTCGCCCATGAGCAGGTCGACTTCGGCGGGTCGCATGAAGCGCGGGTCCTGCGTGACGTAGGGCGCCCAGTCGTCGAAGCCGGCGTTGCGGAACGCGATGTCGAGGAACTCGCTCATCTTGTGGGTCTCGCCCGTCGCGATCACGTAGTCGTCGGGCTCGTCCTGCTGGAGCATGAGCCACATCGCCTCGACGTAGTCGCCGGCGTATCCGTAGTCGCGCGGCGGAGTCGAGGTTGCCGAGGCTGATCGAGTCCTGGAGCCCGAGCTTGATGCGCGCCACCGAGTTGGTGACCTTGCGCGAGAAGAACTCGAGCCCGCGCTGCTCCGACTCGTGGTTGAACAGGATGCCCGACGACGCGTGCATGCCGTACGACTCGCGGTAGTTGACGGTCATGTGGTGACCGAACACCTTGGCGACGCCGTACGGCGAGCGCGGGTGGAACGGCGTGAGCTCGGTCTGCGGCGTCTCGCGGACCTTGCCGAACATCTCCGACGACGACGCCTGGTAGAAGCGGATCGGATTGTCGTGGGTGCCGCCGACGATGCGCACCGCTTCGAGCATGCGCAGCACGCCGAGCCCGGTGATCTCCGACGGTGAGCTCGGGCTGGGTCCACGAGAGCGGCACGAAGCTGATCGCGCCGAGGTTGTAGACCTCGTCGGGCTGCACCTGCTCGACCGACTGCGATGAGCGACGACAGGTCGCGGAGGTCGCCGTCGACGAGCTCGAGCGACGGCGTCTCGGCCAGCACCATCTCGGCCTTCGGGTTGTTCTGGCCCCGGATGAGCCCGTAGACCTGGTAGCCCTTCCCGGCCAGGAACTGGGCGAGGAACCGTCCGTCCTGGCCCGTGATCCCCGTGATGAGTGCGCGCTTCATGTGACTCCGTTCGGTGGCTCGCGGCGTTCGACGCTAGCTCGGCGAGGCGGAATCCGTTCGGTCCCACGTCGGGTTCGAGCTGGAGCAGGAACTCGTCGCAGCGGGCTTCCTCGTCGTCCTCGCCGATGGCGGCCGCGGCGCGGCGCAGGCCGTCGAGCGAGCGGAGGAAGCCGCGGTTGGTCTCGTGACGCCAGCGCACATAGCCCGAGCCGCGCCATCCCGACTGGCGGAGCCGGTCGAGGCCGCGGTGGTACCCGACCCGGAAGCAGGCGTAGGCCTCGACATCGTCGCGGGCGAGCTCGCCGAGCCGCGCCCAGCCGTCGAGGAAGCGCGGCCAGTGGGCAACGACCGTCGGCGACCGCATCGCGACGCATCGGCGGCCGGAGCGTCGAGCGCGTCGCGCAGTGCGGCGAGCGCGTCGTCGGGCTCGGGGTCGAGCACCGTCTCGGGCAGGCCCTGCGGAGAGAGGTTGATCGGCTGCGTCACGCGCGCGGAGGGTAGGGCGGTGGAAGGGCGTCAGAGGTCGCCGGTACGATCGGTGTCGTGACCGACGCACCGAAGCCCGACCGACGGAGCCGACGACCAGCCGATGCTCCGAGCACCGCGCCTGACGTCGTCTGGTGCTCGCCGCCACGCGGTCACCGCGCAGACCGGTCCGTTGCTCTCGGGCCGGGCGCCCGGGATCGACCTCTCCGAGAAGGGACGCGAGCAGGCCGACGCGCTCGGTGAGCGCCTGGCCGACCTCCCCGTCGCGGTGGTGTACGCCAGCCCGATCGAACGCACGATGCAGACGGCGGACGCGGTCGCCGGTCACCACGGGCTCGACGTGCTGACCGCTCCCCGGCGTGATCGAAGCCGACTACGGCGACTGGACTGGCGGCAAGCTCTCCGAGCTGGCGAAGACCGACCTCTGGAAGACGGTGCAGCGCGCGCCGTCGCGAGCGCGGTTCCCCGACGGCGAGTCGCTGGCCGAGATGCAGACTGCGCATGGTGTCGGCGCTCGAAGCGCGTCGTGGCCGACCATCCGGGCGAGCTCGTCGTCGTCGTCTCGCACGCCGACCCGATCAAGGCCGCGATCGCGCACTACACCGGCGTGCACCTCGACCTGTTCCAGCGCATCGTGGTGTCGCCCGCATCGGTCACCGTGTTCGAGCTGTCGGCGCACGGCGCGGCGATGGTGAAGTGCAACGACACCGGTTCGCTCGACGAGCTGCGGCCGCCCGAGCCGACCCCGGAAGCGGCAGACGGCCGCCGCCGACGTCGCCGGTACCGACGCCGCGGATCGAACACCGAGGAATCGGCAGCGCGATGGCTGAGATCATCGAGCTCGAAGACGTCGACGCGCTCGGCACCGGCGCGGTGGGTGAGCCGGGGCAACGCGCGTTCTACATCCAGGCCCGCACCGAGAGCGCGCAGCTCACCGTGCTCGTGGAGAAGGAGCAGATCGCGCTGCTCGCCACGCGAGGCCGTCGCCTTCCTCGACCGCATCGCCGACGAGTATCCCCGAGCTGCCGATCGCGGTGCCGCCCGCGAGACCGCAGTCTGCAGGAGCCGACCGTGCCGCTGTTCCGGGCTCGGCTGATCGGTCTCGGCTTCGATCCCGAGCGCGAGCTCGTGCTGCTCGAGCTGCGCGAGCGCGCCGCCGACGAAGGTGACGACGACGGCGAGGGGGTCGGTGAGCCGACACGTTCGCTGCCGGCGGTGACGCCGACAGCCTCGACGTGTCCGACGACGAACCCGGCTACGTGGCGCGCATCTACGCCACGCGCGCGCAGGTGCGGGCACATGGCGGCGCGCGGCGCCGAAGCCGTCACCGGCGGTCGCCCGCCGTGTCCCCTGTGCGAACAGCCGATGGATCCGGCCGGGCACCGCGTGTCCTCGCTGGAACTGACGCCGCGACGAGCTCGCGCGAGCGGCTCGGCGCGGCCGAGCTCGAGGTCGTCGGCCGCATGCGGTACTCGTCGAACGCGACGTTCCTGGTCGAGGCGCGATCGGCGACGATCGACCATGCACGCCGATCTACAAGCCGCGTCGCGGCGAACGCCCGCTCTGGGACTTCCCCGAGGGCACGCTGTGCCATCGCGAGGTGGCGGCGTACGAGCTGTCGGCCGCGCTCGGATGGGGCGTCGTGCCGGTCACGATCCTGCGCGACGGACCGCTTCGGTGATGGGCTCGGTGCAGCGGTTCGTCGAGCACGATCCCGACGAGCACTACTTCACGCTGCTTCGCCGGCCGCGAAGACCGCTTCCGTCAGTTCGCGGTGCTCGACGTGCTCGCCAACAACACCGACCGCAAAGGCGGGCACTGCCTGCACGACGCGGCCAACGACGTCGTCGTCGGCATCGACCACGGGCTCACCTTCCATCCGGCGTGGAAGTTGCGCACGGTGATCTGGGACTTCGCCGGCGAGCCGGTGCCGGCCGACCTGGCCGCCGCCGTCGTGCCGGGTGCTCGCCGAGCTCGACGCCGGTGCGCTCGGCGACCGCCTCGCGCGACCTCCTCACCGCAGTCGAGATCGAAGCGATCGAGTACCGCGGCCTGCGCGCTGCTCGACGAGGGCTTCCCGTATCCCGACGACTACCGCTCCACGCCCTGGCCGCTCGTGTGACGCTTGCGCGTAGATCGGCGACCCCGTCGATCGAACGCACGTAGCGGTACTGGTCGTCGATGATGGAGTCGAAGACGGGGAACTCGGAGATCGGGTAGTGCTCGGCGCCGCGCACCTTGGCCGGTGAGGTGTCGAGGATGTACCGCGGCGGGTGCGCGCGTGAAGTCCTCGTAGAAGTACTCCCACATCTGTCGGATCGGTGTCGCGCTGGTGCCGCGGCTGGTCGGCGTGGCGCCCGGGTGGTTGCCGGTGAGGAACGTGCGGGGTGATGAACCGCGTGGCCGGGCGCAGCCCCGAAGCCCAGTAGATCTCGGGCTCGCTGCCCCACACGAGGATCGGGTCGTCGGGGTTGCGTTGTGCTGGCGAGGTACGCGCTGACACGTCTCGTACTTCGGCTCGCCGCCGAACACCGGCGCGCATGAAGTAGCCGGCCGGCGGAGAAGAGGATCGCGCAGAAGGCCGTCGCGGCGACGGTCGCGTTCGCCCAGCGTTTCGGCTGCCTGCGCGACAGCGCGCCGGCCGCGAGCAGCGCGAGCGGCGGGACGAGCTGCATGTAGTAGTGGCCGAAGAAGCGCAGGCCGATCGCGACCGGACACCGCGGCCGACACGACCCAGAGCCAGAGATCGGTGTCGCGTCTGGCCGTCGATCGGCGCGCACGCCGCGATCGCGCCACGCGCTCGGGAGCTTCCACAGCAATGGCAGGTTGCACGCCACCCAGCCGACGGTCATGAACGGAAGGTGGCGATGCACGACCGTCGACACGGTGTTCGACGCCGACGTAGGAACCGTTGCCGAGCACGGCCCAGTACAGGAGCTGCGCGGGCCCGACCGCCAGGGCGACCAGCGCGGTCGGGCACCGTGAAGCCGAGCGCGACCGCGCCGACGCCGCGCTTGCCGCGCGCGCGTGCGAGGAGGTAGAGGACCGGGAGCAGCGTGGCCGCGCCGGTCTGCTTGGCCATCGTCGCGGCGGCGACCATCGCGCCCGCGGCGACGCCCTTGCCCGCGGCGCGCGAACAGGATCGCCGCCGTCATCGACGGCAGCATGAACACTTCGAAGTTCGCGGCCTGGCCGTCTTGGGGCGCGAACGCGACCATCGCGCACACGAACAGCACGCCGGCGATCCAGCCCGCGCGCGTGCCGTATCGCCGGCGCGCCTCGACCGCGAGCAGCAGTGCGGTGAGCGCGACCGCGAGCATCGCGACCACGCGCACCGACCACAGCGCGGTGGTCTCGAAGAACGAGAACGTCGCCGCGTACACGTACGGGCACGAGCGGCGGCTTGCGGTCGATGGCGTCCTCGTAGAGCTGGCCGCCGTCACCGATCACGTGCGCCTGGGTCGCGAGGAACGTCTCGTCGGAGTTGAAGACCGGCACGAAGAACGCCGGGAGCGCAGCGCGAACGTCAGCGCCAGGAGGACGAGGAACATCCGGCCGAGGTCGCGCGCCGGTGACCGCGTCGCCGACGTGCGCGCAGGCGGCCGGGTCGGATTCCGGGATCGAGCGCGTCGGGCGCGACGGGATGTCGGATGGAGGCATCGGGACACCCATTCTGGCCGCCCGGGCGTGACGGGGTCTGGCCGTCCGCACGGCGGCTGCGGTGTGAGCCCAGGGCGAGGCGACGGCCGCGGCGGGGTCCTGGAAGAACCGGGAGCGCGCCAGCGACGACGTCGGCGCCGTCGGCCCGGGCCTGGGCGAACAGCGGCGTCGTCGACGTGGGGGCCGAACGCCACGATGCGCGCGGCCGGGCGCCGCCGCGCGCACCGCCGCCACGCTCGAGCGCGTGACGGGCGAGATCGACCACCACGACGTCGGCATCGGCGCAGGCGTCGGCGTCACGGGCGAACTCGACCACGGGCATCGCGGCCGACAGCTTGGAGCGGTCCATCAGGTCGGACGACCAGCGCGACGACGTCCTCACTGCGGGACTGCTCGCCACGGGCGATTCGGGGCCGAGCATGCGCGGCAGGCGTCGACCGCGAACTCGGTCGCCGGCCAGCGCTTCCGGGAGCGGATGGCGAGCCGGTGCATCAGCGCGATGGCCTCGGGATCGTCGTCGCCGGGGCGGGTCTCGATCCAGCCGTCGGCGATCATGCCGTCCATCAGGTCGCGACCGGCGTCGGTGCGCACGATCGTGAGCGTCCAGTCGTTGAACTTGCCGATGCCGCCGGTGGAGATGTCGGCGTGCTCGGCGGCGAAGTCGGGGCACATCTTGCAGCCCTCGCGGGTCCACGCGTGGCACTCCTTCAACGGGACCTCGTGGTAGTCGCCGTTGCTTCATCCAGATCTGGAACACGCCCTTGACGTTCACCTTCTTGATGTCGGACTTCTTGAGGCCGTACTTCGCCTCGAAGAGCTCCTCGAAGATCGCGTCGTCGAACGTCTTCGAGCAGAGCAGCCCGATGTTGAGCGAGAAGCGCCGCGCGACCTTGCCGGCCTTGCGTTGCTTCATCACCGGCGGCACCGACGACTGGCAGCTCATGCCGACGAGCGCGATGCGCTCGGCGCCGCCTTCGATCGCATCGGGGTAGGCCATGGTGTTCGCCGAGTAGGTGTACCGGCTCCCGGCCGACGCGATGACGTCTTCGCGCGTGCGGGCGACGCCCGGGATCGCCTTCCACGACGAGCCGTCGCCCTCGAGGTAGCTCACCAGCGCGGCGTCGATCAGTGTCGTGCTCGAGGGCGTAGACGAGGATCGCCGACACCAGGCCGCCGTCCTGGCCGACCTCGGCGAGGATCGGGTCGGTCGGCCCGGGCGAGCACGATGTCCTTGTAGATGCCCGACGGCTCGTCGGCGGTGCGGGTGCGGCCGAACATGAACTCGTCGATCTCGGGCTCCCACGCCCGAAATCGCGGGCACGCCCGGGTGCACGACGTGCAGCCCTGCTCGCCGTGGCTGCAGTTGTCGGGCGCGTAGCCGTCCTCGAGCTGGAACGGCTTGTAGATGCCCTCGTCGTCGCGGTACCCGAGCACGTCGTGCGGGCACACGATCACGCACCCCGCAGCATCCGGTGCACAGCCCCGACGTGACGACCTCGGAGTAGAGGTGCTTCCAGTGGAGCTTCTCGGGCGGCATGCGACGAGTCTTGTCACAGCCAGTTGCAACCGCCCCATGCCAGAGCAGCGTCGCGGCCTACGCTTGGCCACCGTCCCGGTCGTCGAGTCGAAGAGCACTCCGTGAAGATCCACGAGATCCTGCGCCAGGGCACCAGCTACTCGTTCGAGTTCTTCCCGCCGCAGGACCGACGAGATGGAGCAGGTGCTCGCCGCGCACGCTCGGCGAGCTCGAGCCGCTCGGCGCCGTCGTTCGTGTCGGTCACCTACGGCGCGGGTGGCACCACCCGCGAGCGCACCCACGAGCTGGTCGTGCAGATCGACCACGAGACCGACATGACCGCGATGGCGCACCTCACCTGTGCCGGCCACACCCGTGCCGAGCTCGTCGAGATCGTCGAGCGCTACCGCGACGCCGGAATCGAGAACATCCTGGCCCTCGGTGGCGACCCGCCGAAGGACCTCGACCTCCCGCCGGGCGAGCTCGACCACGCGATCGACCTCGTCCGGCTCGTGCGCGGCGAGGGCGACTTCTCGATCGGCGTGGCCGCGCATCCCGAGCCGCACCCGCGGTCGGCGAGCCTGGCCGCCGACCGGCGCCGGACCGGCCGAGAAGCTCGCGCGAGGCCGACTTCGCGATCACGCAGTTCTTCTTCGACGCGCGACCACTACTTCGATCTGGTCGACTCGCTGCGCGAGCTCGGCGTCGACAAGCCCGTGATCCCGGGATCATGCCGGCCACCAGCATCGCCTCGATCAACGGATGACCGAGCTCCAGGGCTCGGAGTTCCCGGCGTGGCTCGCGGCCAAGCTCGACGCGCGTGGAGCGACGATCCGAAGGCGGTGCGCGCGGTCGGCATCGAGGAGGCGACGAAGCTGTGCCGGGAGCTGCTCGACGGCGGCGTCGCCCGGACTGCACTTCTATCACGATGAACCGCTCCACCGCGACCCGCGAGATCTACGAGGCGCTCGGGCTCACCCAGCCGACCTGATCGCGCCGAGCATGCGCAGGCGCAGCTCGGCGCGACGCCGACCACGTGGTGGGTGGATCGGACCCCGCCGCAGCCGCGGCTGCGAGGGCGGCAGGTTGCTCGGTGGGAAGCCTCCGGGTGAAGAACAGCCCGAGCAGGGCGACGAACGCGAGCAACGTCACCGAGGTGCGCAGCCCGGCGATACGGGCGTCGGCGTTCTCGTCGACGACGGCATCGGCCGTCTTCGGTGGACACACCGGCGTCGTCGAGCGCGGCATTGAGGTCGGCGTCGGAGATGAACGGCACTCCGGTGGCGAGCTCGACCTGCGCCTTCGACGACACGTCCTGCGGCACGGCGGGATTCGAGTGGATGCCGGTGAAGAACGACGCGGTGAGCGCCGAGATGAGCACCGCGCCGGCCAGCGCGGTGCCGATCGAGGCGCCGAGGTTGGTCACGCGTGTTCTGGATGCCGCCGACCTCGCCGCTCTCCTCGTCGGACACCGCCGACACCGTGACGCTGCCGAGTTGCGACGCCAGCGCACCGATGCCCAGACCCGGCGAGCAGCAGCGGACCGGTCACGATCTCGGGTCCCGCGCCCGACTCGAGCAGGGCCACGAGCACCACGAGGCCGACGAAGAGGAAGAGGAAACCGAGCTGCACGACCCGTCGGGGCGACGCGTTCGGGAACACCTTGGGGACGCCCGACGGCGGCCAGGAGCAGCGTGATCGACAACGGCATCAGGCGGATGCCGGTGTCGATGGCCGACAGACCGAGGGCCACCGACAGGAACAGCGGGATCACGAAGAACATCCCGGCCTGCAGGAGATACTGGAAGAAGAACGAGATGAGCCCGCCGTCGCAGCTGGCGGATGCGCAGCATCGCGGGGTTCACCAGCGCCGCTTCGCCCCGGTCGAGCCGACGGTTCTCCCACCACAGGAAGATCCAGCAGCACGACGCCGCCGGCGAGCATCAGCCAGATCACGGGCGACAGGCCGAGCCACGTCGGGGCACCCTCCTTGGGCTGCACGAATCCCCAACTGCCCGACTTGAGGACGCCGTAGACGATGAGCGCCAGGCCGACCGCCGAGAGGGCCGTGCCGACGAGGTCGAGGTGGGCGTCGTGGTCGGCCGGGCGTGTCGGCCATGCGCCGGGTGAACGCCAGGATGACCATCACCACGAGCACCTCGCCGACGAACACGAAGCGCCACGACCAGTAGGTGGTGAAGAGGCCGCCGATCAGCGGCCCCGCCGCCACCGCGATCGCCCCGGCCGACGCGACCAGTCCGTAGGCACGCGGGCGCTCCGAGCGTGCGAAGTTCGACGCGACGAGCGCGACGATCGCCGGCATGATCAGGGCGGCGCCGATGCCCTCGAGGACCGACCATCCGATCATCAAGACCGCGAGGCTCTGCGAGATCGCGGTGATGAACGATCCGGTGCCGTAGATCACGCAGCCGATCGCGAACGCCCGCTTGCGCCCGAGGATCTGGCCGACCTTGCCGCCGGTGATCATGAGTGACGCCATCACCAGCGTGTAGAAGGTGATCGCGGTCTGGATGCCGGTGACGGTGGTGCCGACGTCCTTGGCGACGGTCGCGATCGACACGTTCATGACCGCGGTGTCGAGGGTCATGAGGAACTGCCCCGACGCGAGCGTCAGCAGGACGATTCCCCCAGCTTTTGTCGCCTTCTCGGCGTGTCACCGCTCATTGTCTGCTCTTCTGCCGTCGAGCCGCAGAGGATGGCACACGCCGGGCACGCCGATCAGCGAGCACGCGGGGGATGGCATGACCGCTTCGTCGTAGCCCCAGGTCTCGGCGATGAACCGCGGAGGAGGCGGCGGCTCCTCCATGTCCTCGATCAGCAGTCCCGCCGCTCCCAGCGCGTGGACGTACGCGCGACAAGGGACGGTGGATGAACCGCAGCTCGACGCCCGGCGCCACCTCGTCGACGACGGTGTCGTCGCGGAGGTACTCGGCCCGATGCGCCAGTAGTGCTCGTCGCAGCGATCCGGTCGTCGATCCAACCGCTGCCCGGCGCCTGGAGGAGCGGGTGGCAGAGCAGCAGCAGGAACTGCCCGCCGGGCTCCAACACCCGGGCGACATCGGCGATCGCCTCTTCGAATGCCTCGACGTGTTCCAACGCGAGACACAGGAGCACCGCGTCGAACGCGCCATCGCGGCACGGCAGCGCCTCGGCTCGGGCTCGGGCGTACCGGGGTCCGCGCGCCGGGCCTGCGCGCACACCGACCTGGGCCGCGGTGGGATCGAGACCCACGACGTCGACCCCGAGAGACGCGAGGTGGCGGGCCACCTGCCCTTCGCCGCAACCGACGTCGAGCACCCGCGCGCGCCGCCCGAGTGACGCGCGACCAGGGGCAGGATCAGGTCCTCGTACTCGGGGTCGGCTCCGACCGAGTATTCGGCTTGCCACCAGCCGGCGTTTCGTTCCCACAACGTCTCGTTGTCGGCGCTCGTCATCGACAGTCACCCTTCGCACCATGGCGTGTGTCCCAGTAGGGTCACCCATTGAGGGTGATGACGCGTCACCTGCTGTATCACACAATGATCGATCACGCCACCCAGGCACCGCCCATGTACTCGGGCCGATCCGCGATGGCGTCCGCAATTCCTTCGAGACAGGAGCACGAGCATGGCACTCGGACCGATCGAGATCCTGGTGGTGGGTTTTCCCGACAACCAGTT
>CAWHAR010000005.1:0-68924 GCA_963827385.1 uncultured Actinomycetes bacterium | reverse complement strand
CTCTTATTCTCAACGCTGTTCTGACCGACGGCTTGCCCGCAGTCGAAGCTGCCTGCGCCGAGGCGATCGCCCATGGCGTTCATTCTGCCGACGTCGTCCTCAATATTCTGGCCCGCCAACGTGATCCTGGCCCTCCAGCCACGATCCTGACCCCGGCCGCTCTGACGCTGCGCCACGCGCCGGTTGCCGATTGTGCCCGTTACGACAACCTCAGGAGAACCATCTGATGGAACGAACTCAACTCTTCGACCTCATGGGCGAGCTCAAGCTCTACGGCATGAAGGCCGCCTACGATGAGATCATGGCGACCGCCGTCAAACGCCAGCACGAGCCCCAGCGCATCGTCGGCGATCTGCTCAGCGCCGAGATCAACGAGAAGCAGGCCCGCTCGATCAAATACCAGCTCACCATCGCCAAGCTGCCGCTCGCCAAGGACCTCGATGACTTCCACTTCGAGGGCACGCCGATCAACCAGACGCTCGTCAATGACCTCGCCGGCGGTGGCTTCATCGCCCAGCAGCGCAATGTCGTGCTGGTTGGCGGAACCGGCACCGGCAAGACCCATCTCGCCATCGCAATTGCCCGAAGCTGCATCCGGTCAGGCGCTCGTGGTCGGTTCTACAACGTGGTCGACCTTGTTAACCGGCTCGAGACCGAGACCCGCAACGGGCGCCAAGGCCGGCTCGCCGAGCATCTGACCCGCATGGACTTCATCGTCCTCGATGAACTTGGTTATCTGCCCTTCGCCCAAGCCGGCGGACAGCTCCTGTTCCACCTCGTCAGCAGGCTATACGAGCGCACCTCCATCGTCGTCACCACGAACCTCGCCTTCGGCGAATGGCCCAGCGTGTTCGGCGACGCCAAATGACGACAGCCTTGCTCGACCGCCTCACACATCACTGCGACATCGTCGAGACCGGCAACGACAGCTGGCGCTTCAAAAGCCGCGATGATGATCAAACATCCCGCGCTCGCACCGTCTCCGCAACCCCGGCCAGCTCCGACGCTGCGAGCGCTACCGGCCGAATTCGCCGCTCAAAGGGGTCCCTTTTGGACGCCGATAAGGGGTCCCAGTCCAACGCCGATTGACAGTATTTCAAATCGTTCGACGGCAAGGCGCGCACGTTTCTCGCCGAGGGCAATGGCGGGCCAAGCTGGTTCACCGAATACAATGTGCTGGCCGGGTTGTCGTCGCGCTCGTTCGGCCGCTCGCCGATTCCGTCACCCGCATCGCGTCGGATCGTGTCCAGCGCGGGTTGCCGCTGGCACTGCGCCGCTGCGGTTATGAGACGATCTCGCTATATCCGGCCTTCGGCGCCTTCATGAGCGCGCGCAATTTTCAGACGACCACCGGCATCCAGCACTTCTATGTTTCCGGCCTCTTCGACGCGGCTGGTGAATGCCGCGCTCGGGGAAGCGTTTGCGCACGTAACCCCGGGCGCGCCGAAACGGCTCCAGCACGAGCCGTGAGGACGCGCCCGCCATGTCGTCGCGGCAACGGTCCGTCCCAACGGAGGAGCGTGGTGACACGATGACCGCACCCTTCGAGCGCACGCGCCAGCTGCACGGCGATGCGCGGTGCGCCCGTGCGCGTCGCCTCATGAGAGACGAGGAGCACGGTGTCCGATCTGCGCACCTAACCCGCGACGAACTCGTAGATGAGGGGGTCGCACTCGGCTTCGGGAGCCAGGACCGACGAGGTGAGCAGCTTCCGCAACGTGCCGACCGCTCGTCCGCGCGTCGACGACATCATCTTCAGCTTCACGCCGCGCCACGAGTCGAGCGCGAGCCCGGCGCGCCGACCGAGCTCCAGCATCTGCGAGGGTCCGAACAGAGCGACGTGGTCGGCGCTGTCGCCGAACGTGCCCCGGAGTCCGTGCATCGCGCGGTGCAACATGTACGGGTTCGGCGTGGTGACGACCAGCCGACCACCGGGCGCGAGCATCTTGGCGGCGTTGGCGAGCAACGCCTCCGGACGCCCCACGTGCTCGATGACCTCGCCCGCGACGATGACGTCGAACTGCTCGTCGAGCGCGCTCTCGGTCACGTCGTGCACCCGGACGTCGTAGCCCTCGGACGCAAGCGCGGCCACCTCGACCGGCGCGATGTCGACACCGGTGCAGGCCGCGGCAACCTCGACCAGGTTGCGATGGAGCCACTGCGGGTTGTCGCGACTGCGGAGCTCGTGCTCCACCACGCCGATGTCGAGGACGCGCTTCCCTCGCGCGAGGTCCTGGAGGTATGCGACCCGGCGCTCCACCGGCGGCTGACGAGTTGCGAGCAGGTGGCGCTGGTTGGCGGCGAGCACATCCGGCGCGTTCGGATCGGGCGAAATGTTCTGCCAACCGAGATCGTGGTCGTGCACGCAGGGAGTGTAGAGGCGCGGAGTACCGGTTCCGCGAAGTCCAGAGCGCGCCAACCGCGGCCATAGGATCGCGGAGTGTTCAAGGTGCGCAGGGGAAAGGGCGGGTCTGTCTCGTTGCGCGCGCTGATCGCGCCGTACGTGAGTGCGCAGCGCGGTCGGCTGACCCTGATGTCGATCACGGCGATCCTCGGCGGCTTCTCAGAAGCTGCTGTCCTCGTCCTGATCGCCCGCATCGCGTTCGCCGACCTCCAAGAGCGGCGACGTCTCGTTGAACCTGGGTCCGTTCGGCTCGAGAGCGTTCCATCAATGCACTGATCGGCGCGGCGGCAGGGCTGGTGTTGGCCCGGATCGTGTTCCAGATCGCCTACACGATCCTGGCCGCCCGCACCGTGTATCACGTCATCAAGACCAACCGGACCACGCTCGTCCACCTCTACCTGGCTGCGGGTTGGCCGCTCCAGGCGTCGCAGCGTGAGGGTCGGCCTGCAGGAGCTGCTGACCACGTACGCCGACTCCAGCCGCAGGCGGTCAGCGCGCTCGACGCAGGCGGCGATCGCTGGGTTCAACCTGGCCGCCCTCCTCCTCACGGCGCTCTTCGTGAATCCCGTCGCCTCGATCGCCGCCGCGGTCGCCGCCATCGCCATCGGTCGCGATGTTGCGACCGCTGCGGGCGGCGGTGCGGCGGCGCTCGTCGCGGGTCGCGGCCGCCAACCTCGACTTCGCCACCAGCATCACCGAGCTGGCCGTCGACGCTGCAAGAGGTCCGCATCTTCGGTGTCGACGATCGCATCGGGAAGCGGATCGACGGGCTCATCCAGCGCCACGATCGATCTTTCGCTGAAGATGTCGTACGTCGGCGGTTCGATCGGCGTGATCTACCAGGGCGCCGCGTTGCTGCTGATGGTCGGCGCTCTCGGCCTCGCGCCATGCGGCCGGGTTCACGCGTCTCTCGTCGCTCGGCGCCATCGTCCTGATCATGTTGCGTTCGCTGTCGCTACGCGCAGGCATCCAGTCGCAACATCCAGTCGCTCTACCAGTCGGCGCCGTACATCGAGACGCTGAACGAGGAAATAGCGCAGCTACCAGGCCTCGGCTCAGGTGCACGGCGGAGAGCCGCTCGATCGCATCGGCACATTCGCGTTCGACGACGTGTCGTTCGAGTACGAGGCGGGCGTTCCGGTGCTCAGGGACGTCTCGACTTCGCCGTCGAGCACGGCGAGATCATCGGGATCGTCGGACCCTCGGGTTCGGGCAAGTCGACGCTGGTCCAGCTGCTCCTGCGTCTGCGAGAGCCGACCGACGGCACCGTGTTCGTCGACGGACAGCGACGCGAAGCGAATCTCCGTCGACGAGTGGTACCAACGGGTGAGCTTCGTGCCTCAAGATCCGCACCTCTTCGCGGGGACCGTCGCCGGAGAACATCCGCTTCTTCCGCGACGACGTCGACGACGCCGCGATCGAGCGTGCCGCGAAGCTCGCGCATCTGCACGAGGACATCGTGGCGTGGCCGAACGGCTACGACACGTCGGTCGGAGAGCGGGGCTCGCACCTCTCGGGTGGGCAACGGCAGCGCCTGTGCATCGCCCGTGCCCTCGTCGAGTCACCCGACGTGATGCTGCTCGACGAGCCGACGAGTTCCCTCGATGTGCGGTCGGAGTCGCTCATCCGCGAGACGATCGCCGAACTCGCGCCTCACACGACGGTCTTCATCATCGCTCACCGCCTGTCGACGCTCGCGATCTGCGATCGGATCATGGTCGTGCTCGGCGGCGTGTTGGAGGGCTTCGACACCCCAGATCGCCTCGAAGCAGAGAACCCCTTCTACCGTGAGGCGCTCAAGCTGTCCGGCATGCGCTGAAGGATGGCCGCGCGGGCGACCTTCCTCCTCGTATGCCCGTGAACCCTCGAGGGCTTCGCGTCGTCGACTTGCACGACCAACCACGTGAGGCACGCCCTCGACCCGTTAGCCTCTTCGGCCAATGGGGATCCGCCGAACCCTTGGCCGCTACCGCCTCGCGACGCAATACCTGGGCGCAACCACCGGCACCAAGGTCACCGTCGCCGGCATGACCCGGCCGGGCAGCCGCCGCCGCCTTGAACGCGGGACGATCCGCGTCGGTACGCACGACCTCGACACATACATCCAGGTGATGGTGATCGAGGAGTACGACTTCGACTACCCGGTAGATCCGCGCGTCATCGTCGATGCTGGCGCACACATCGGCCTCGCGTCACGCTGGTTCGCCGAGCGGTTCCCCGACGCCACGATCGTCGCCATCGAGCTCGAACCCGCCAACCTCGACGTCCTCCGCGAGAATGTGCGCGACCTCCCGAATGTGCACGTGCTCCACGCCGCCCTCGGGCGACCAGCGGGACCGTCGGCATCTCGAACCCGCACGCGGGGACGTGGGCATTCCAAGCCACTGACGGGGATGACGTGCCGGCGCTCACGATTCTCGACGTCATGGAGCGGTTCGGCCTCGACCACATCGACCTGCTCAAGCTCGACGTCGAGGGCGCTGAAGCCGAGATCCTTGCTGCGAGCGCCCCCTGGATCGACCGCGTCGAGATGATCGTCGCCGAGCTCCACGACAACGTTCGGCCCGGATGCACCGCGGCATTCGAGATGGCCACTGCTTCGTTCCCGATCGAGGAGTCGCGCCGCGAGAACGTGTTCGCATCTCGGGCGCAGGTCGGTCGCGGATCCTGACGCGGCGGGACGTCGCGCCGGGCCGCCAAGTGCTCGAACAACGGTGAGCAGCGGCAGCCTGCTCAGGACTCGTCGCGTCAGGGACAGGCTCCGATAGTGCTCGGTGAGCTCCTGCGCCACCGTGCTCCACGTGCGGGCGTATCGCGGGACGGCGGCGCCGTCGGCGGAGCGCTCATGCACCGGGCCAGTTCGACGACGTCATCCGCGACCAGTGCGTAGTGGGCTCCGTCGACCGTCTCGACGATCTGGCGGTGAGCCGGGATGTCGGACGCGACGACCGCAGCCCCTGCCGCGAGGCCTTCCGCGAGCGTGATGCCGTACGACTCGCTCTCGCTCATCGCGACCAGCACCCGCGTGCGGGCGAGCAGCGCCTGGAGCTCGTCGTCGCTGATCGATCCGACGAGGATCGAGTCGACGTCGCCACCGCGACGCTCGATCAGCGCGGCCAGGTGGTCTCGTTCCGGACCGCTGCCGGCGATGGTCAACCGATCGAGCGCCCCGGCGGCGCTCGCCGCCTCGATGACCATGTCGAGTCGCTTGTAGGCCACGAGCCGCGCGATGGCGGTGACGCGCGACCTCGGTTCGGCACTGGTCGCGACCGGGTCGACACCCGGGCGCGATGACCGCTGATCGACGGCTCGTCCTTCCGACGAAGTCCTCGAACATCGCCTGCTCGGTGCTGCTCATGAAGACGCACGAGTGCGCCCATCGCAGCGCGACGCGATAGCGCTTGCGGTCCCTGCCGGCGCGGGGTGACTCCGGGATGTCGTGGTGGAAGTACGGCGTGAGCACCCTCCGCCAGGGTCCCCAGAAGTGCAGGAGCCCGGACAGGCTGCTGAGGCTGTGCACGTGGACGACGTTCGGGCGCGCCCGGGCGACGAACGGCACCACGCCCGGCATCACCATGCCGGCCGGCGTCACGAGCTCGCGGAGCTCGACCTTGACCGCCGCCGACTCCGGATCGAAGCCGGGAGCGATGGACCCGGCGACGATGAACGTCGGCTCGCCCCGCTCGGCCGCTCGTCGCCCACCCGCGACACGTACTTCTCGATGCCGCCGTGGGTCCCGAGCGTCCTGCGGTAGTGCGCCACCCTCACGGCTGCCTCAACCGACCGCGAACATGGCGTGTTACATCGTGCCTTCGAGCTCGGCGTCGGCGAGTGCCCACCCGGCGCGGTCGAGGGGGCACGCCTGGTCCGGTGCGCGCCTCGTGGACCCCGAGGTTCCATACGCACAGGTGCGACTCGCCGCGATGGAGGAGGGGCTTCCCGGCGCTCGGCGCGGTGCCCGGTCCGGCCGGCTGCAGGAACGCCAGGCAGCGGTGGCGACGCGCCACCGCGCCGAACAGGACGCGCCGTTCGGCCGGCACCCCCCAGGAGTGGATCACGACGGCGACGCGTGCACCGCCGTGAACGCTGGTGGTCCGGTACACGATCCCGTTCGGTGCGTCCGACTGTGCGAGCGCGGCGACGGCGTACTCGTAGCCACTCCGCGGATCGATGCGCCAGCGCATCGCGGCCGGTGTCCACTCGGTCGTCAGCCGCTCGAGCGCGTCGTTGTGGTGCAACGTCGCGAGCGCGTCGTCGCCGTCGACCAGACGTGCGGTCTTCACCCCGGGCGGCAGGCAGTACGCGTGACGGATCGGATCGAGACGGGTCGCTGCCCAGCTTCACGTGGGAGTTCGCGGCCTCCGGCGTCGCGGTCGCGGTCGCGATCACCGGTCCCCTTCGGGATCGAAGTCGTCGAGCATGGCCTGCACCTGGGTGCGGAACACGCCCTTGCCGTGCGGACGAGCGATGCTGCCGCCGTCGATGAGGCGCGCGCCGGTGATCGCCGAGCCACCGACGCGCCAGCGCCACGGGAGCGAGAACGCGAGGCCCAGCACGCCCTCGTCGTCGCACACCGCGTGTCCGGTCGACCGGCCCCACGGACCCTCTTGGTGCTTCCAGCGCAGCCAGTCCTCGGTGCGCACCTCGTCGTACATCTCGCTGACCGTCGCCGCGATGGTGGCGCCGTCGAGGTCCGCGATCGGTCGGACGACGAACGGGTCCTCACTCGTCACTGGTCGTCCGTCCGTCGTCGGGCGAGGGACGCGACATGGAACACGCCGAGTGGGTGCCCGACACGATGGCGGGAACCGGTCGAGGTCGGCGTCGGTCGACACGCGGGACGCGAAAGCCGCAACGAATCCGGATGACGGCGACACAGACGATGGTCGAACAGCAACGCGGCCTGGTACCCGTTCGCCTGCAGCTCGGACTCTGCCGCGTGGGTGAAGTCGCCGTTCGGGTACGCGAACAGCACCGGGGGCTCGCCCAGGATCGCGGTAGCGCGTGGTGGGCCTTCGTGATCTGCTCGCGCTGGTCGGCCTCCGAGCACCGGTTGAGGCACGGGTGGTCCCATGTGTGGTTGCCGATCTCGTTCCCGGACGCCCGCCAGCGCTCGAGCTCGTCGGTGCCCACCGGACGCCCCGACCCGAGGTCGGGACGGGAACGCGCCGGCGAATTCGCGCACCGGGCGCGGCGACTGCGTCGGGGAGCGTCTTCAGGTGGGTGACGAGCGACCCGTCGGTCCACTCGCGCCCGTCGAACTCGACTGGTCCCCGGTGCCACTGCCGCCTCCACGTCCTGCCACCAGAAGGCCTGGTCGTCATCCAGGAGACCGGGGCAGACGAAGAGCGTGGCGGGGACGTCTCGCGGTGAGGATCGGCAGCGCCGACCCTCGACCACGTTGGCGATCGCGCGTCGAACGTGAGCCACACTCGCGCGATCCGGAGAGCGCGGGCCCGCCGTGCAGGGCTGTGACCACCTGGGCGCCGCTGACGGGAACGAAGTGCTCGACGAGGTGGTCGACCTGCGCGGCGAAGCGTTCGGGGCTCTCACACCCGTGGTACGCTGAGCACGCGCAGGTGCCGGGCGGGTCGCGGCGATCGCCGGCCGCTCCACCAGTCCGCTCCCGAGGACCGCGACGACGCGGTCCGTGCCCCGGTCCGTGCCTCGGTCAGTGCCCATCGGCACCAGTGAACTCGGTTCGTGTCGCCGTCCGGTGCCATCGCCGAGGCGGTTCCGAGCGGGCCTGTCCGTAGAACGTCACCATCTGGCGTGCGGTGTTGGCGACGGTGAACCGTTCGAGGAAGCGTGCGTGTGCGAGCGCCACTCGTCGCTGTGCTTCGTCGCGGTCGTCGATGCAGCGGAGGATGGCATCGGCGAAGGACTGGGTGTCGTCAACGGCTGCCAGCAGCGCGGCGTCGCCGCCGGTGACCTCTCGCACCTGCGGGAAGCCGCTCGCCACGATCGGCACCTCGAGCGCCATCGCTTCGATCACCACCCCCGGCATACCTTCGCGACGCGGACGGGAGCACGAACACGTCGGCCGCGCAGAGCAGATCGGGGACGTCGGTACGACCGCCGAGGAGGGTCACGTAGTCCGCGGCCTGACGAGCGCGGATCTCCTGCTCGATCCTCGCCGTCGCCGCGCCCTCGCGTCCGGCGATCACGAGCCGCGTCCGCGGTGCTGCCGCGCGCACCTTGACGGTCGCGTCGACGAGCAGGTCGAGCGCCTTCTGGGGTTCGTGACGACCGACCGCCAACACCATCGTCTCGTCGTCGCCGATGCCGAGACCGGCGCGGGCTTCGGCGCGCCGAGCATCGGAACGTCGACCCAACGTCAGGGGATCGCGACCGCGGGGGACGACGGTGACGCGCGACCGCGGGTAGTGCAGGCGCGGCGCCATCACGCTCGCCACCTGTTCGGACACCGCGTGCAGGCGGCTGGTCAGGCGAGCGGTCGTGGCGTCGAGCACCAGCGCACCGCGGAGACGCGGGCTCGCACAGCCGGTTCGGCGAAGTGCTCGGGGCCGTACGCCTCGTTGACCAGGCTCGACACGACCGGTGTGTGCGTCAGGCGAGCCGCGATTCGGCCGGTAACATCGGCCTCGAACAGGGTCGTGTGCACGAGGTCGGGTCGCGCGTCGCCGATCAAGGTTGCGAGTCGCCGAGCGCGCCGACACCCGGCCACTCGTGCCGGCGAAGGAGAAGATCTGCGCACCAGAATCCCGGATCTCGTCCTGGAAGCCCTGGCGTTCGAAGAGCACGGCGACGTCGAGCTTCACCCCGAGGTCCCGATAGTGGGGTGCGAGCGCGGCCAGCGAACGCTCGGCGCCACCGGGCCCGAGGCTGTCGATGACGTAGAGGACTTGGAGCGGCGGGGCAGGGGCGGCCATCGGGGTCGGATGCTATGAGGCAGGCGCAGTCAGCCAGAACGGCAAGGGCAGTGATGACGGACAGGAAAGAGAGCCGATGCAGTCGCTCGTGACCGGATGTGCGGGCTTCATCGGTTCGCAGCTCACCGAAGCTCTGCTCGCGAGGCCGGGCACTCGGTGCGCGGGGTCGACGCGTTCACCGACTACTACGACCCCGCGATCAAGCGCCGCAACTGTCGCCGCCGCGGCGAGTCGGATCGCTTCGAGCTCGTCGAGGACGATCTCTGCCACATCGGACCTCGTCCACGTGCTCGACGGTGTCGACGTCGTCTTCCACCTCGCCGGTCAGCCCGGAGTGCGAGTGTCGTGGTCGGACGGGTTCCCGTTGTACGTGGCGCAGAACGTCCTCGCGACCCAGCGGCTGCTCGAAGCCGTCCGCGGCAGCCGGTGCGACGGCTCGTCTACGCGTCGAGCTCATCGGTCTACGGCAACGCGCTGCACTACCCGGTGACCGAGGCCGACGCTGCCCCGCCCGCACTCTCCCGTACGGCGTGACGAAGCTCGCGGCAGAGCACCTGTGCTCGCTCTACGCCGAGAACTGGGAGCTGCCGACGGTCTCGCTGCGGTACTTCAGCGTCTACGGACCGCGGCAACGACCCGACATGGGCTTCTCGCGCTTCTTCGCCGCGGTGCAGGCCGGGCCGGCCGATTCCGATCTACGGCACCGGCGAACAGATTCGGGACTTCACGTACGTGGGCGACGTCGTGGACGCGACCATCGCGGCGAGCGTCGCCGACGTCGCTGCCGGGGACCATCTGCAACGTCGCCGGCGGCTCTTCGATCAGCGTGCTCGAGCTGATCCCGATGCTGGCCGAGGTCACCGGTGAAGAGGTGCTGGTGGAGCACGAGCCCGCGCAGCCCGGCGACGTCGATCGCACGGGCGGTTCCATCGACCGCGCGCGTGAGCTGCTCGGATGGGAACCGCAGGTCCTGCTGCGCGATGGGCTGGCCGCGGAATACGCCTGGTTGCGCACGGTCGACGGTTGAGGTGACCGCGCCGAACAGCCCGAGCTTCAGCGTCGTCGTCCCGACGTTCAACCGCGGCGAGTCGCTCCTCACCACGCTCGAGACGGTGCGCAAGCAGACGACGACCGATTTCGAGGTGATCGTCGTCGACGACGGCTCCGACATCGACCCGTCAGCGGCGGTAGCGTCGCTCGGTGATGCCCGGTTCCGTTGCATTCGGCAGGAGAACGCCGGACCCTCGGCGGCGAGGAACCGCGGCGCCGCGCACGCGGCCGGGCGATGCCTCGTGTTCCTCGACGACGACGACAAGGTCGAACCGCACTGGCTCGAAACCCTGGGTGCGGAGCTCGAACGTGGCGCAGCCATCGTGTTCTGCGGTCTCCGCTACTCCGACGGGAGTCCTCCCCGTCCCCCTGACGATCTCGGTGCCCCGTTCGGCGGATACCACGGAAGCTTCATCCCGGGCACCTTCGCGCTCGAACGCGAGCTGTTCGCCGAGGTCGGCGGCTACCACGAGCCGCTGCGCTTCTCCGAGAACACCGAGCTCATGCTGCGGATCCTCAACATTTGCCGCGACGAGGGACGCACCGTCGTCGCGCTCGACGAGCCTCTCGTCGTGTACACCCGTCGTCCCAAGCGCGCCGAGCGGCTGAACCGGGTCAACAGCGCGTACATCCTGGACGCCGGTCGTTATCTCTTCGAGCACCATCACGCGTACCTGGCGTGGGATCCCAAGGTCTACGCCGACTACCTGGGCGTCGCCGGTCGGCATGCCGCGAGGGTCGGGCGGCAGCGCGAGGCGCTGCAGTTCTTGGTCCGATCGGTGCGCCTCGATCCTCGCCGTCGCAAGCGGTACACGCGACTCGCGATCGCCGCGTGCCCGCCGCTGTCGTCGCGCGGTCTGGGGCCGCTCGCGGAAACCCGGTGCGGCGGCGGATCCGATGGTGCTCCACCCGACGGCGGACGAACCGCCGCGGTGCGGGTTGTGCTGCTCCACGCGTTCGATGGGACGGCGCTCATGGCGTTCCGGAGCGATCCCGCGTCGACGCCGTTGCCGTATCGCGTCGAGCAGATCACCGACGCCGGCGTCGAGCTCACGCTCACCGACGCGATGAACCGAGGCCGGTGGAGCCGCGGCGCGATGGCCGCGCTGGTGAAGCGCGCCGAGCGACTCAGCGCGCCGTTCCTGCAGATGGCGTTGATGCAGCGCGAGATCGCGCGCAGCCCGGTGACCATCGCCATGTTCGAGAGTCAGGCCAACAGCCTTGCCCTGGCGCGAGCGCTGCGTGTCCGCGGCTTCCGCCGCGGTCGATTGATGGTGATCGAGTGCTGGCTCGCGCGCGACGTGCGCCGGTTCGGCCCCCTTCGGCGCGTCCTCTACCGGTTCACGTACCGGTCCGTCGACTCGCTGGTCTGCTTCTCGACCAACCAGGTCCCGGTGCTCGCCGCCGAGCTCCGCATCGCCGGAGGCGCGCATCCACTCCGTGCCGTTCGGCGTCGACACCGAGTACTTCACTCCCGCGGCCGAGTCGGTCGATGGCGGATACGTCCTCTCGGTCGGACGCGATGCCGAGCGCGACTGGAAGACCTTCTTCGCCGCGGTGCGCGACCTCGACGTCCCGGTGAAGATCGCCTGCCGGGAGCAGTTGCTCGCCGGTCTCGACGTGCCCCCGAACGTGGAGGTGCTCGGCGTGGTTTCCCGCGCCGAGTATCGGGATCTGCTCGCGCGCGCGCAGGTCGTAGTGGTGGCGACGAACCCGGTGGCCTATCCGACGGGCCAGAGCGTGCTGCTCGAAGCGATGTCCATGAGCTGCTGCTGCGTCGTCACCGAGTCACCCGCGCTCGCCGACTACGTCTCCGACGACACCGTGCTCGGGGTGCGTGCGCACGATCCCACTGCCCTTCGTGCCGCGATCACGCGGGCGATCGACGACCCGACGCTGCGCCACACCCTCGGAGCGAACGTGTGCCGGCGTGTGCTGGAGCAGTTCGGGGCCGCCGAGATGTGGCAGCGCATCGCCGCGCTGGCGCGCACCCTCGCGGGCACGCCATCCGGTCAGGCTTGACCGCTCGCGTCGACCGGCACGCGCAGCCGGTACAGCGCTTCGAGTCGCGCCGCGACGGCGCGGGGCGCGAACCGTGACGCGCGGCGGCGCCCTTCGGTGCCGAGCCGGGTCCGGAGATCGGGGTCGGCGACGAGCTCGGTGATCCGCGCGGCCGCAGCGCGGGCATCGTCGGTGGGAAACAGGAGGCCGGCGCCGTCGTCGACGAGCTCGCGAATCGCCGGGAGATCGCTGCCGACGACCGGCAGCCCGTTGAGCATCGCTTCGGCGGCGACGCGACAGAACGACTCCGACCGCGACGGCACCAGGATCACGTCCACGTCGGCGTAGATCTCGCGGACGTCGAAGGTCCGGTCGCGGAACTCCACGGTGTCGGGCATCGCTGCCAGCCGCTCGGTCGCCGCGGTGATCTCGGGGCCGACGCGGTCGGGCGAGAGGCCCTTCATCACGCACAGGAGCCGGACCGGGACGTCGCGCAGGAGTTCGGCGATCTCGGGCAGCAGCAGGAAGCCCTTGGCCGCGTACTCACAGCCGAGATACCCGACGACCAGAGTGCGCGACGGCGTGTGCGGCGAGTCGGGAACCACCGCGGCGGGATCGATGGGGTTCGGCACTACCACCCGGGTGCGCGCGGTGCCGATGCCGGCGGCCGCCAGCTCGTCGCGTCGTACCTCCGACACCGATGCCCACACGATCCGCCGCGCCAGCACCCGCCACACGAAGGCGAGGCGGGTCGTGGTCGCGGAGAGCTCCGCCCGGTGGAACCAGACCACGATCGGGACACGGATCAACGCGATCACGGGGAGGAGGAGCTTCATCTCCGCGTCGCCGTTCGCATGCACGGCGACGAGTGCCCGTCGATTGCGCAGCAGCCACCGGCCCAACACCAGCACGACGACGATGCGGCTTCGCAGCACGCCCTGGTTGCGGCGCGACGGGATGGGCACGAACTCGTCGACCGAGCCCTGCGCGCGCACGCGGTCGACGAGCACGCCCTCGGACGGTGCAGCCAGCACGACCCGCAACGTCGGATCGAGCGAGTCGACCACTGACGCCAGGCTCACCTGCGCACCACCGAGGAACGACAGCGCGCTGACGAACAAGACGGTGTCGCGCCCGTCGCCACAAGCCTCGTCACTCATCGCGCTGAGCCGATCCGTTCCAACAGCGCTTGCCACTGGTCCACGACGTGCTCGAGGTCGTACCGCTCCTCGCAGCGCGCCCGCGCCGCCGCGCCGGCCGGCGCGCCCATCGCCAGCGCCTGCTCGAGTCCCGCGCGCAGTGCGCGGTTCGTCACCCGGAGCGACGACGACGCCGGTCACCCCGTCGACGACGACGTCGCGCACGTAACCGACGTCGGTTGCCACCGCGGGGAGACCGCGCAGCCCCGCTTCGATGAGTGCTGCGGGGAGCCCCTCGGTGCGACTCGGCAGCACGAACACGTCGGCGGCCGCGTACGCGTCGGCGGGATCGGGGAGGTTGCCGAGGAAGTGCACGCGCCCCGGCGCGCGTCGTTCGGCCCTCGCTTCGAGATCGGCACGGTCGCGCCCGTCGCCGGCGATCACCAGGTGGAGATCATCGACGTCGCTCACCGCGTCGATGGCCACGTCCAGCCCCTTCTCCGGGCTCAACGCCGCGACCGCGGTCGCCACCCGCACCGAGGCCGGGAGCCCGAGTCGGGCCCGGGCCGCGGCACGCTCGGCGGCGTCGGCGGGCCGGTGGAGGGTGCTGGAGACGCCGCTGGGGATCACGACGAGGCGATCGAGGGGGATCCGATAGAGCTGGTGGAGCGCATCCCGCGCCCCGTCGGTCAGGGCTGCGACCGCGGCGGCGCGTCGGATCGCGGTGCCGACTCGGAGCCGCCGCAGGGTGGTGTTGCCCCAGTACGTCGGGTCCCCGATGTTGCGGTAGACGAACGGCACGCCCGATCCGAGCAGCGCGGTCGCGCACGCCGGGAGCGTGGTGGAGCCGTGCGCGACCACCACCGACGCGCGTAGCGCTTCGGCGCGCAACCGCTGCAGCGTCGTCGGCGCGAGCGCACGACTGCCGAGGGCCGGCACCGCGAGCTCGGGGCGATCACCCGTGGAGAGCGCAACCGTCCGAATTGCGCAACCGCGCCGCTCGAGTCCGACCGCGAGATCGACGGCGAAGGTCTCGGCCCCACGGCGTTCGGCGGACGTGACGACCTGGAGCACGTTGGGGGTCATTGCGGGCGCCGGTGTGTCCCGTCGGTGCGGTCGAGTTGGGCGTTGGACAGCCGGTAGAGTACGGCACGAACGCCCGCCCATCTTGTGTGCCCGCACCCGGGCAGCCGACGAGCACCGAGGGCCCGCTCTTCCCACATGGATCTCCTGGCCTATTTCCGCGTCCTCCGCCGTCGGTGGGTGCTCCTCGTCGTCCTCATGGTGGCCGGAGCCGGTCTCGGCTACGCGTCGACGCTGTTCAAATCCGGCACGACGAAGGAGCCCACGTTCTACAAGTCGACGGCCACGCTGCAGCTCGATCCCTCGGGCGACTCCTCGCTCGATCAGCAGTTCACCAACGTCGACCAGGTCGCGATCCTGGTCACCACCGGCGAGGTTCCCGACGCGGTGGCCAAGAAGCTCGGCACGACGAAGAGCGGTCGCGAGCTCGCCGAGCAGATCGTCACGCTCACGAACACCACGCCGAGCACGCTCGAGATCACCGCCACCGACCCCGACTCGAAGCAGGCGACCGCGCTCGCCAACGCCTTCTCCGACGAGCTGGTCAAGAACATCGACGCCAAGGTGCAGGATCGCTTCAACAAGCAGCGCGACGACCTCACCAAGCAGGTCTCGTCGCTGAAGGCGCAAGCCGACGCCCTGCTCGCACAGACGCGCGCTGTCCCGCCGCCGCCCGACGTCGACACGATCCAGAAGCAGTACGACGCGACGCAGAACGAGTACTACAACGTGTACGGCTCGCTGCAGAGCCTCAACACCCAGGGTGTCCCGCAGAGCCGTCTCTCCAAGCTCGAGAGCGCGGAGTCGATCCCGATCGGCAAGACCGAGTACGAGTCACGGCTCAGCCTCGGCGCGTCGGGGGCGAACCACCTCCGGGTCGAGAGCGGCGGCACCACCAACTCCGCCGCGATCACCGTCTCGGCCGGCTCGTCGCCTGCGATCAACGACCCGTTCTCGCGGACGGTGCTGGGTGCGTTCCTCGGGCTGCTCGCCGGCATCGGGCTCGCCCTGGTGCTCGACCGTCTCGACCACCGCCTCCGCACGCGCAGCGACGCCGAGACCACCTACGGGCTCCCGGTCCTCGCCGAGGTCCCGAAGTTCACCCGTGCGCAGCAGCGTGACCGCGACATCGTCGCGGTCAGCGCGCCGTTGTCCCGCGCCGCCGAGGCCTACCGCGCGATCCGGACGTCGCTCCTCTTCCAGCAGACGAACCTGCCCGCGTCCGGCGACCTCGCCATTCCGGGAGCCGCCAACGGCAACGGCAACGGCAACGGCAGCAACGGCCACGCCGACGGCGACGCGGCGTTCATGGACTCGGTCTTCGAACCGGAGCAGCAGGGCCGCCTCGTCATCATGGTCACCTCGGCGTCGCCGCGTGAGGGCAAGACCAACACCAGCGCCAACCTCGCCGCGGTGTTCGCCGAAGCCGGCGCCTCCGTGCTCATCGTCAACTGCGACTTCCGGCGCCCGACGATCCACCGCCTCCTCAACGTCGAAGACGTCCCCCGCACGGTGCAGAGCACGTCGATCCCGGGGGTCAAGATCGTGACGAACGTGCTCGCCGATCCGAACGCGAACCCGTCGAGGGTCGTCGCCGCACAGCGGCAGGTGATCGCGGCCGCGCGCAACCGCTTCGACGTGATCATCCTCGACACCGCGCCGATCCTCACCGCCAACGACGCCATCGAGGTGGTCGGCTCGGCCGATCTCGTGCTGCTGATCGCCCGCTCCGAGATCACCACGACCGACAAGGCCGAGCGCACGATGGAGATCCTCACCCGGCTCGAGGCGCCGGTCGGCGGCATCGTGCTCGTCGGCTCCACCGAGGGAACGAGCGACTACTACTACTACTACCAGCGCAACCGGGTGCAGTCGTCCCGGAAGCGCTCGGCCCGCCGCGCTGCCGAAGCACCGGTTCCTGCAGTTCCGACCAGCAGTCCATCCGACGCTGATGCCGGGTCGTGATCTAGACCGACGCGGTCGCGCATCGTGACCACGCCCGCGAGTCTGCCGCCGCGCGGGTACCGCCCGCCGGTCCCGCCCAAGCACGAGGCGCCGCCGAAGCGCTTCTCGTGGCAGGCGATCGCCTTCGGTGTCTTCGCGCTCACCATCGTCTTCTGGATGTGGCAGTGGCTGGCCTACGGGTGGGCCGCAGGGTCGGCGCTGATCGTGATCCCGCTGCTCACCCTGCTGACGACGCCGATCTTCATCGCCGCCAGCCGCAAGGAGCACCGCTTCGACCTCGCGGGCATCGCCGCCACCGGGCTCGGCCTGCGGTTCTTCGCCACCTTCTACCGGATGGCCCACGGCTTCGACTCGGTCGTCTACGACAAGGAAGGCAACCGGATCGCGGAGGCGCTCCGGCACTTCCACTTCGACTTCGATCCCGGTGCACCCGTGCCCGGTACCGGCGGCATGCGCATCGTCGCCGGGGTCGTGTCGGTGTTCACGGGGACGAACGTCACCGCGAAGTTCCTGATCTTCGCGTGGATGGGGTTCCTCGGGTGTTGGTTGCTGTACCGCGCCTTCGTCACCGCCCTCCCGAACGCCGACCACCATCGCTACGCGTTGCTGATCTTCCTGTGGCCGTCGCTGCTCTTCTGGCCGTCGAGCATCGGCAAGGACTGCTGGATGCTCCTCACGCTGGGCATCGCATCGCCTGGGCGCGGCGCGAATCCTGGTACGCCGACCCGGGCGGCTACACGCTCCTGGTGATCGGGCTCCTCCTCGGCAGCTTCGTCCGTCCGCACGTGTCGCTCATGGCGCTCCTCGCGTTCGGTGTCGCACTGCTCGTCAGCAGGCGCGAGTCGACCCGCCCCGGGATCACCCCGAGCTCGGTCGCCAAGGTGGCCGGTCTTGTCGTCCTGATCGCGATCGGTGGCGTGCTGGCGTCGCGTGCCGCCAGCGTGCTCAACGTCGACGACTTCAGCAGTTCGTCGATCAACTCGGCGCTGGACGACGAATGTGGGCCGCACCGATCGAAGGAGGATCGACCTTCACTGCCGCCGAACCCTCAGAACCCGTTGGGTTACGTGGAGGCAACGTTCACCATCCTGTTCCGCCCACTGCCGATCGAGTCGCACGGCGCCGAGCAGATCGCCACCGCGCTCGAAGGCCTCTTCCTGCTCGGGCTGGTCGTCGCCTCGTGGCGGCAGACTCGCGACGTGTCTTCGGACGGCTGCGTTCGGAGCCCTACGTGACCTACGCGATCGTCTACCTGCTGATCTTCTTCTTCGCGTTCGGCACGATCAGCAACTTCGGCATCCTCGCCCGGCAACGATCGCAAGTGATGCCGTTCGTGTTCGTGCTGCTCGCGCTGTACCCGGCGACCCGCAAGACCGATCAGCAGAAGACCGAAACGCCTCGGGCTCTTCCGAAGCGATGACGATCGCCGCGTCGGCGATCGCGGCGCACGGACTCCCCTCGCACCATTCGGTCGACGCGAGGTCCCGACCGACGACGACTTCGATCGGCTGCTCGGCGCGTGCGAGCAGCACCGCCTGCTCGGGCTGATGGCCAAGGCGATCCGTGACGACGTTCTGGTCGCTGTCGTCGGAGCAGGAAGCGCGATTCGAGCAGCTGTACCGCGCGTGGCTCACGCACGCGCTGCGGGTCGAGCGGCTGTTGCTGGAGGCAACCGCGACGCTCGATCACGCCGGCATCCCGTCGCGCGTGCTGAAGGGCGTCGCGTTGTCGCACACGGTCTACGACGACCCGAGCGAACGCGTCTTCGGCGACGTCGACCTGCTCGTGCCCGGATCGCTGCTGACGCGTTCCTCCGAGGTGCTGGCGGCCGCGCTCGACGGCGAGCGGCCGCAGCCCGAGCTGCGCCCGGGGTTCGACGATCGCTTCGGCAAGGAGGTGATGCTGCGGGTCGGGAGCCTCGAGCTCGATCTGCACCGCACGTTCGTCGAGGGCGCGTACGGGCTCACCGTGCACCTCGACGACCTCTTCGCGCCGCCCTACCGGTTCCCCCTCGGGGTCACCGAGCTGGAAGCGCTGCCGATGCCGCAACGGCTCCTCCACGCGAGCTACGCGGCGGCGTTCGGCGACTGGCCGCCGCGCCTCGATGTCGCTGCGCGACGTCGCGCAGCTCGTGCTCCGGGAGAAGCCCAACCTCGTCGACGTGCTGCTGATGGCGCGGGTCTGGCAGTGCGAACCGGTCGTCGCGCGCGCCGTGTCGCCTCGCGTGGGACGAGCTCGCGCTTGATCCCGATCGCCGCCGATCGTCGAGTGGGCGCGGCGATTCGAGCCGACGGCGCACCAGCGGCGGATGCTCGCCTGGCACGAGGGCCCGGCGCGCGCGTTCACCCGCCAGGTCGCCGCGGTGCTGGTGCTGCGCGGGACCAGCGACGCGTCTCGCCTACCTTCGCGCCATCATGTTCCCGCAACGCTCGTACCTCGTCGCGCGTGGCTTCACTGCCGGCGGCCACTTCCGGCGCGCCTGGGATCGCATCGTCAAGTGATCGAGCGCACAGTGTTCGTGACCCGCGGCTACCACGCGCTCGCGCTGCGACTTCGCGTTGGCGGTCGAGGACGACGACCTCGGGCGTCACCTGAGCCTGGTTGCTCGACGGGTTCGCCGAACCCGCGTCGCCCGCCACCGAGTACCGCGTCGAGCCGACGGGGCGACGACGACGGCGGCGTGAAGATGAGCCGCGAGCGGCGAGGACGTGCTGTTGACGGCCGGCGCCGACGCAGTTCGTCGCCGCCTCGTGCAGTGGCTCAACCAGCGAGCAGTCGACCCGGACTACGCGGTCACGAGCCACGCCGGCGGCGTCGAGCGCGACGGGCTGGCCTGCGTCCTCCCGGCCGACCCGGAGTCGGGCAAGACCACGCTCACCACGGGGCTCGTGCGGGCCGGCTTCGCCTACCTCACCGACGAGGCGATCGCGTTCGACCGCGACGACCGGTGGCATCGAGCCCTTCCCGAAGCCCCTGTCGATCGACCCCGGGTCGCAGTTCCTGTTCCCGGAGCTCCGGCCTCCGACGCTCGTCGAGCCCGACGCCGATGACGATCCGCGATCAGTGGCAGGTGCCGCCGGCGCTCATCCGCGCCGATGCGGTGGGCGGTCCGTGCCGCGCCGCGCTACATCGTGTTCCCGAAGTACGACCGCGAGACGCGACGACGGCGCTCGAGCCGATGAGCCGCGCCGAAGCGCTCGTCGAGCTGGCCAAGAACACCTTCCGCGTTCCGCGAGCAGCCGCGCGCGGCGCTCGACACGCTGTCGCGCGTCGTGCGCGAGGTCGAGTGCTACCGCCTCGCCGTGGGTGACCTCGACTCGGCGTGCACGGTCGTCGACGACTTGATGGACGCAGCCCGCGATGGCTGATCGCGATCCGGCGTCGCTCGACGCCGACTTCGTGCCGACGCGCGCGCGCATCGGTGTACACCGTCGAGCTCGACGGCGAAGCGGTGCTGCTCGACGAAGACGCCGAACCGCCTCCACCACCTCAACCACAGCGCCGCGCTGCTCTGGGCCTGCTTCGACGGCCACGCTCCCGTGCGCGGAGCTCGCAGCCGAGATCTGCGAGGAGCTCGACCTCCCCTACGACACCGTGCTGGCCGACACGGTGCGGGTCGTGCAGGAGCTCGGGAGCGAGGGGCTGCTCGACGGCGTGACCATGCAGCTGGAGGATGGCGACCGGGACGGCGACAGCGAGGAAGCCGCGCCGTGACCGTCCGGATCCGGCGCCGCCCCGACGTGCTGTGGCGCCGGTCCCTCGACGCCGTCGTCCTCCTCCCGGCCGGGGCCGACGACGTCCTGACGCTGGCCGAGCACCGGCCCGGTCGGTCTGGGACCTGCTGGCGGAGTGGCGCACCCTCGACGATCTGGTCGAGATCCTCGCCCGCCACTTCGCGGCCGAACCCGCGGTCGTGGAGCACGACCTCGATGCCGCTCCTGGCCGAATTGGAGGCCCAGGGTGCCCTCGAGGTGGCCGCGGACAGTGGTGGCCCCCAGCCGGAGTAGCATGACTGGCCGCCGCCGGTCGACTGCTGGGCAGCATTTCGTCATGGACCTTCTCGCCATTCTCCGCACGCTTCGCCGACACTGGGTGCTGATCCTCGCGCTCACCGTGGTCGGCGGCCGTCGTGGGTGGTGCGTCCGCGGAGCTGAACAAGAAGAGCACCGCGTCGAAGACGTACTACAAGGCGACCAACACGCTCGTGGTCGACCTGACCCAGCGTGATCCCAGTCGACGAGCCCGTTCCAGAGCCTCGACCAGGTCGCGATCTTCACCACCACCGGCGACGTGCCCGACGCGGTGGCGAAGAAGCTCGGCACCGACGAGAGCGGCCGGCAGCTCGCCGAGCACATCATCACTACCACCAACGGCAACACCTCCACCATCGCAATCACCGCGGCCGAGCCCACGCCGACGAAGCACCGCGGTGCCGACACGTTCGCGACCGAGCTCCAGGCGGTGCTCGACAAGAAGGGGCAAGACACCTACACCGCTGCTCGCGACAAGCTGCAGGCGCGTCTCGACACCCTCAACAACCAGGTCAACGACCTCTATCGCGCAGATCGCGGCGAACCCGCCGAATGTCACGCAGTTGAAGTCGCAACAGCAGGCCCTCAGACACGCAGTACACCGCCACCTACGACTCCTATTCCCAGCTCGCGGCGCAGGGTCCGCCGACGTCGCGGTTCTCGAGCGCTCCAGAAGGCCGAGTCGATCCCGATCGACAAGTCGGAGTACGACGCCCGGCTCAGCCTCGGCGCCACGTCGCGGAACAACCTCTCCGGTGACTCGTCGAGCTCGAACTCCTCGACCCAGGACCAGATCGTCACGTCGTCGAGCAGCTCGTCGCCGTCAACGGTCCCGTCTCCGCGTGGCGTCCTCGGTGCCTTCCTCGGCTTCCTCCTCGGCATCGGACTGGCGTTCGTGACCGAGCGCCTCGACAGCCGGATCCGCACCCGAGCCGAGGCCGAAGAGGCGTTCGCGCTCCCGGTGCTGGCCGAGGTGCCGCAGATCAAGAAGTCGCAGCAGCGCGACAACGAGATCGTCGCCAGCACCGCACCCCTGTCGCGCTTCGCGGAGGCGTATCGCGCCATTCGTTCGAGCCTGCTCTTCACGCGCGCCGCCATGGCGGCGGAGGAGCAGGGAACCACGCTGAAGAGCGGGAACGGCGCCGCGCTCGGCGGCACGCTCTTCGAGCCCGAGCACGACGAACCGCTCGTCGTCATGGTCACCTCGTCGTCGCCGAGCGAAGGCAAGACGACGACGACCGCCAACCTCGCGGCGGTCTTCGCCGAGGCCGGTTCCTCGGTGCTGGTGGTCAACTGCGACTTCCGCCGACCGACGATCCACCGCTACTTCGGTGTTCCCGACGAACCGCGGCGGGTGCACGAGACCAACATCCCGGGCGTGAAGATCGTCACCAACGTGCTCACCGATCCGGCGTCGAACCCGGCGCAGGTGGTCGCGGCCCAGCGCCAGGTCGTGGCCGCGGCTCGCGGTCGCTTCGACGTCATCCTGCTCGACACCGCGCCGATCCTCACCGCCAACGACGCGGTCGAGCTCGTCGTGTCGGCCGACATCCTGGTGCTCGTGGCCCGCATGGGCGTCACCAAGACCGACGCCGCCCAGCGCAGCATCGAGCTGCTCAACCGACTCGACGTGGCGATCGCCGGCGTCGTGCTCGTCGGCGCGGCTGCCGCGTCGAACGACTACTACTACTACTACCAACCCGGTCGGGTGTCCGCGCCGGGGGTCGGCGCGCCGCGTCGTCCAAGGCCGCCGTGCGCGAGCCGGCGACGAACGGCAACGGGACCTCGGGCGCCGAGGCGGAGATGTTCATCCCCGAGGGCGATCCGAGCACGACCCCGGAGTGACCGCTCGACGCGGGTGAGCTCAGGGGAACACGAGCTCGAGGCTGGTGCGCGCCGAGCTGGTCGATCTCGTCGGCCGTGCTCCGGTGATCGACCGCCGGTGACCCGGTGGGATCGGCGACGTCGTCGTCGGGCGAAGCACCGAGCAGGTCCATCGGGTCGGCGCCCCTGGTGCAGGAGCGCCAGCCACTCGGCCAGCGGCTGACCGGCGGAGCGCGCGCCGATCTCCGTGCCGCGCCGCACGAACTCCTTGAGGGTGTACGTCTTGGAGAACGCACCGGGATCGAGGAGCACGACCTCCTGCACGTGGCGACGCTCGAAGCAGAGCACCAGGTCGGCCCGCTCCACTGCATCGTGCACCAAGGACTCGCTGCGATGACCGGTGAGGTCGAGACCCATGCGCCGGGCGGCATCGATCGTGGGCGGCGTTGCCGGTGTCTGCATCACGGCGTTGATGCCGGCGGAGGAGACGGTGACCGGCAGCCCGCGTTCGGCGGCGCGTGCCGCGAGCGCAACCTCCCCCAACGGTGATCGGCACTGGTTCGCCGTGCAGACGAACAAGATGTGCACTGACTCTCCTGCCACGGCCCGAGACTACTGAGCCCTGTGGGTCGTTCGGTATCGTTCGCGATGATCGCCGGCGACCGGATCAACTCCGCGCGACGAGCCGTGGAGCAATGGACCGACCAGGCGTGGGCGATCGGCCTGCACCGCTACGGACGGCGCCGGCGAGTCGAGCCCTACGACGGCGACCCGCGCCTGGGCATCGTGACCGTCAACCGATCGACGACGCGCTACCTGAAGCTCATGCTCTTGACGCTCGCCGAGCAGGAGCAACTCGGGCTCGTCCGTCACGTCGTGATCGTCGACAACGCGTCGCACGACGGCGGACGATCGTTCCTGGATGCGCTCGATGCCGCGGCCGGTCGGATCACGGTCCTCCACGACCGACGGTTCCTCAACCACGCGCGCGGCGTGCGGCGCGGCCTGCGCGCGCTGCCCGCCGACGTGAACATCGCGCTCGCCTGCGACACCGACGTGATCTTCCGCGACCCGGCCACGTTGGTGACCGTCGCGTCGCTCATCACGGTCCACGACGCGGCACTGGTCGGCGAGCTCCGTGACGTCGGGCGCACGTACCCCGACATCCAAGCGTCGTTCCTCGCCATGCGCCTCGACTGGTTGCAGCGGCGTGACGTGACGCCCTGGGTCAACCACGGCTCGCCCGCCCTCTGGCTCGAGGAGAGCGTGTGGGAGGCCGGCGGGACGGTGGTCGACCTGGCGAGCAACCGCGGGGGCTACATCCTGCACCGAGGGCGCAGCGCCGTCGCCGCCGTGCGCCAACACGCGCCGCGGTCGTCGTACGCCACCGCGCCGAACCCGAACCCGCACTACATGGGCGTCCCCGGTGGCGCCGAGATCTGGGCCGAGGTCGAGGACCGCTGGTCGGAGTGGTTGGCACCCGAACGCGAGGCGGAGCTCGTCGAGCGCCTCGCCGAGCGGTTCAGGTCCCGGTGACCAGGCGGTCCCAGATGTTCTGGGAGCCCGCGTCGGGCACGATGTGCACCCGGAAGGTCGTCGTTCTTCGTCATGTCGGCCGGTCGACGACTGGCGCGGCGCGCGAACGCCATCTCCATGCCCGGGCGCCTTGTCGATCTTCCAACCCTCCGGCACCTCGACCGACACGTGCACGCTGGTCCGGGTTCAACGTCGGCTGGGCGCGCACCTGGAGCGTGTACCACCCGTCGTGGAGCTGCACCGGTCCCGCGAGCTGGGTCGTCGGTCGTCTTCTGCGTCTTCGACGGGATCGACTGCGAGCAGCGAGTACACGTTGCGCCCGCGCTCGCGACCCGGCGCGACCGACGTCGGGCTTGCCGTCGACGGTGGCAGCGCACGAACTGCAGCGGTGAGTACATCGAGAGCAGCGCCCGGTTCTCGCCGGCGACGAACCGATCCGGCAGTGAACGGACCGATCACGATCTGCGGCAGGCCCGTCGGCGGGAGCGGTGTTGTCGAGCGTCGACCGAGAGGTCGGCGTTGGCGGTCGCGCGTGGTCGCGCGTGTCGTTGGGCTGGAGCTTCACCCGGTAGTCGACCGACGCGGTCGAGGTAGTAGTCGATCTTGTTGCCGGCGAAGTTCGACGACGTGACCGCGATCGCGTCGGACCGCACCGGGTCGATCCGTCCGGACACGCCGAGCTGGTCGGCGAGCCGCTCCTCGCTCGGGCCGGGTGAACGCGAGGATGAGGTGGCCCGCGTGCGCGGCCTTGCCGAGCACCTTGGCGATCTGCGCCGGCTTGCCGAGCGTGCCGGTGGTCGCCTTGTCGACCGCGGCCTTGGCCACGTCGCCGAGGAAGTCGGCGCGGTCGGGCGTGGCCGCGAACGCGGCGTAGGCGTCGCGCAGCGTGACGTTGACGACGTTGCCGCTGTCGATCGGTGTCGGCCAGTCCGGCGACGGTCGACCGGGCCGGTGAGCTCGCAGCAGCGCGGCCAGGCCGGCCGGGATCGACCGAGAGCACGCCGTCGACCTTCGGGCAGCCCGGCCTGCGGGGCCAGGCTCATCGAGCACGCTGCGCCACGCTCGGGAAGTCGGGCGACAGGTTGACGTTCTGCAGCGTGCGTGTCGCGGCTGGTACTGCGTGTAGCGGCGGCGTGTAGTCGGCCGGCGCCTGGTACGTGACGTCGGCGTGCTGCGCGACGGCCTCGTTCCACGTGTTGGTGCGGATGATGTCGCCGACGTGGAGCTTGCCGTCGTGGGCGGTGATGAGCGCGTAGCTGCCGATGAAGCCGCCGGTCGCGCGCGACTCCGCGTTGTTCTGCACGACGAGCAGGTAGGTGCGGTCGCCCTCGGCCCCGAAGATCGCCGGGCGCGAGCCGCGGCAGCGGCGGCGGCGTGCCCGGCTTCGCGGTCGGCGCGCGCGAGCTGCCCGTACACCTTGTCGACCGCGTCGCGCACCTGCGCCGACGAGGTACGGGATCGGCGCGCAGGTCGTCGAGTCGCGAGCGCGGGCGTCGACAGCGCGGCCGCACCGTGCTCGAGCTGCGGCGTGATCTTGCGGACCTCCTCGATCGGGCAGGCGGCCGTCGACGACCTCGAGCGCGTCGGGATCGACGGCGGCGGTGAGCGACTCGCCGGCGTTCGGCGAGGTCGGTGCCGATGTCGGCCAGGGTGCGAGCGGCGCTGCACGTTCGACGCGAGGAACGGCACCGCCAGACCGGTCGAGCGTCAACGGCGACTCGAGCTTGTCGCGCGCGTCGCCGAACGACGCGCGCGGCCTGTTGGAAGGACGCCCTGGGCCGTGATGGTGTCGCCGTCGCGCGCGGCGTTGAGCGCCCGGCGTTGCGGCCTCGCGTCCGCTCTGCATGAGGTCGACGGTGTCGTTGGCGGCGAGCGCGAGCGGCGCGGTCGCCGCGACGAGCCAGACGCACGAGCAGCACGCACGACGATCCACGCCCAGCACGGGAAGCCCGCGCGGCTGCTCGCGTTCGAGCTGCGCCCGCCCGGCCTCGATGCCGACGACGAGCAGCACGATCGCGGTCGCTGGCAGCGGTGAGCCAGAACGGGAACACGCCGCGCGCGGTGAACAGCGCGATCACGGCCAGGAAGAACTGCGCCACGACGAGGAAGACGACCGCCTCGGTGGTGGTCCAGCCCAGCGCGGCGAGGCGGTGCAGCGACGTGGTCCTTGCGGTGCTCGAACAGCGACCGCCGTCGGCGCAGCCGGTACGCCGACGACGATGCAGCCGTCGAGCACGAAGATCGCGAGGAGGATCAGCGGCGTGGCGAGCTCGCGCCACGACACCGGGACCGGGCTCGACCGCGAGGGCGCCGACCGCGAGCGTGAATCCGATGCCGAGGCGACCGCCGCGGCCGACGAACAGCGACGCCGGCCGCATGTTGAAGGCGAGGAACGCGAAGCACGCGGCGGCGAACCCGACCAGCACGCTGGCCAGGCCGTCCTGGTGCGCGAACGCGGCGATGCCGAACAGCGCCGCGCCGGCGATGAAGCCCGACCGAGGCGGTGAGCCCGTCGGCGTTGCCGAGGCCGTCGATCGACTTCATGACGACGACCACGAAGAGGAACGCCGCCGACGACGTCGAACGCGTCGACGCCGGTCGGGCCGAGCCGGGCGCCGGCGGCGACCGCGACCAGCGGCGGCGGCGACGATCGACGAACCAGGTGCGCTGTTCGGCGTGCTCGGCCCGCTCGATCGCGGCGCCCGCCGACCGCGAGCACGATGCGCGCCGAGCGCGACGAGCAGCGTGAGATCGCCGAGCTCGGGCGCGAACAGGAGGCCGACCAGCGGACCCGAGCGCGATCAGCGCGCCGGCGCGCCGTCGGGTGCCCTCGCCGGTGCGCGTCGCGGGTCTCGGCTCTGGCCGCGCGCGTACGTGGCGAGCGGCCGAGCACCACCAGCGCGGCTGCGATGCCGGCGAGCAACCAGCGGTTCGCCGCCGAGACGGCAAGCGCCGCTGGCTGTCAGCATCAGGTCATGGTACGCGGAGCGTCGCCGATCGGACGCGCGCGTGAACCGGTCTACGGCCCGCTCAGGGCTGCGCGCAGCGGGCCGTCCGGGTCGAGCGTCGACGTCGGCCGCGGCCGGGACGGGCGACCGCGAGCAGCGCCGTCTCGGCCCCGACGTGGTCGTCGTTGATGGCGAGCTGCTCGAGCCGCTCGAGCGCAGCGTCGAGCCGCGTCGCGGCCGAGCCGCACCGGCTCGATGCTGTGCAGGAGGTCGCCGTAGGACGGCGTGCTCGTCTCCGCCGGTGACGTCAGCGTCTCGGCCAGCTTCTCGCCCGGGCGCAGGCCGGTGACCTTGATCTCGATGTCGTCGTGCGGGCGGAGACCGCAGAGACGGATCATGCGCTCGGCCAGCGCGTAGATGTTGACCTGCTCGCCCATCTCGAGCGCGAGCACCTGGTGGTCGCCGCGCGATGCGCGGCGCCGAGCAGCACGAGGCGCACGGCTTCGTCGGTGCTCATGAAGTAGCGCGTCATCCGCGGATCGGTGACGGTGACCGGGCCGCCGGCCGCGATCTGCTTGCGGAACGTGGGGATCACGCTGCCGCGGCTGCCGAGCACGTTGCCGAAGCGCACCGAGCGGTAGCCGTCGTGCGCGGCGCGCTCGAGCACGATCTGCTCGGCCACCCACTTCGACGCGCCCATCACGCTCGTGGGCGCGGCGGCCTTGTCGGTGGAGATGCACACGAGCTGCGAGACGTCGGTCAGCGCGCACGCGTCGAGCACGTTGAGCGTGCCGAACACGTTGGTGCGGATCGCCTCGCACGCGTAGTCCTCGAGGATCGGCACGTGCTTGTGCGCGGCGGCGTGGAACACGATCTCGGGTCGGACGCGGCGGAACACCGCGTCGACCACCGACGGCGTCGCGGATGTCGGCGAGCACGACCTCGGGCTCGGCGACGCCCTGCAGTCCGTACACGGTGTCGTGGAGGTGGGTCTCGTCGTGGTCGAGCAGCACGAGCTGCGCGGGGCCGAACTCGGCCACCTGGCGCGCGATCTCGGAGCCGATCCAGCCGCCGCCGCCGGTGACCAGCACGCGCCGCCCGTGCAGCAGCTGGCGCACCGGTTCGAGGTCGATGTCGACCTGCTCGCGACCGAGCAGGTCCTCGATGTTGAGGTCGCTCATCTCGCGGAGGCGGGGCATGCCGTGGACCCACGACGACGACTCGCGCAGCACCCGCACCGGGATCGTCGGCCGTCTCGGCGGTGTCGGCGACGCTGCTGGACGACCCGGCGCGGCGCCGACGGCATGGCCAGCAGGATCAGGTGGACGTCGTGGTCGCTCGACGATCTCGGGGAGCTCGTCGATCCCGCCGGCGATGCGCACGCCGTGGATCGAACGGTTGCGCAGCGCCGGGTTGTCGTCGACCGCGACCACCGGGCACGAGGCCGAGGATCGGCGACTGCTGCATCTCGCGCAGCGCGGCCGCGCCGTTGGTGCCGGCGCCGACGACCGCGACGCGCACGCCGGTGCCGCGGTACGTAGGAGCGGCGGAACGCGAACAGCCGCTGCTGGAAGCGCACCATGCCGAACAGGAACGTGGCGAGGACCGGGCCCGGCGACGAGCACGGTGAGCGGGACGCGCTCGCTCGCCCCACATGAAGCCGAGGAGCAGGATCGACGCCGGTGGTGGCGCCGGCCGACGAGCAGGCGCACGGCCTCGTCGATGCTGGCGTGGCGCCAGGTGCGGCCGTAGCAGCCCCACGCCCACATCGACGCCGACGCTCACGACGCACGCGACCGGGAGGAAGATCCGGAACTCGTCCCAGTAGCGCGGACGGGATCGTTGAAGTCGAAGCGGAGCGCGAAGAGGAGGAGGTAGGTGAACGACGGCGAGGACGAGGTCGAGCAGGACCAGGGGGTAGTCGCCGCGGATCTGGCTCGCCGATCGAGCCAACCGTGCACCGAAGCCGGGCTTCGTGCCGGGGTCGTGCTGCGTTCACCACCTTGCCCACCCGCTTCCGGTCTGCCCCCCGGCTGATCGGTCGCCTTCCCCGCTAGGCGGAGGTCAGCGTAACGCACCTGCCGAGCGTCACGAACATGGCCCCCGATCAGGCTTTACTACGGAGAGTGATCATGTCACTCCCGGGAGCCGCTTGTCGAGAGTGAGCTTCGGCGCCCACAGTAGTTGACTTGAGTCACAGACCGGCGAGGTCGACGCCCTTGCGCGCGGCGACCTCGCGGTAGGTCTCGAGCACGGTCTCGACCACCCGCGCGCTCGTCGAAGTGCGTCGCGCGCCCGCGGCGGGCGGCGCCGCCGACATCGGCCCGGCGGCCGGGTCGTCGCGAGGGCGCCGAGCGCCGCGGCGAGCGCGGCCGGGTCGCGCACGGGGACGAGCGCGCCGGTGATCGCCGGCGTCGACCACCTCGCGGCAGCCGCGGACGTCGGTGGCCACGACCGGGAGCCCCATCGCCGCCGCCTCCATCGCGGCGCGGGGGAACCCTTCGCGGTGCGAGGCCAGCACGAACACGTCCATGGCCGCGTAGCAGCGGTCGACGTCGTCGCGCTGACCGAGGAACACGACGCCCGCGTGCGCGGGCCCGCGTCGACGACGTCGGCGGGAGCGCGTCGGGCTTGTCGGGGTCGTCGCCGCCGACGACGACGAGCCTGTACCGGTCGCGGGCAGCGCGTCGACGGCGTCGAAGAGCTCGGGGTAGCCCTTCTCCGCGACCAGTCGCCCGACCGCACCGACCACGATGTCGTCATCGGTCGACGCCGAGCTCGCGCGCGGAGCGCGCCGCGCTCGTCGGCGCGCGAAGCGGGCGGGATCGAAGCGCGTGAGGTCGACGCCGTTGCCGAGGAGTCGGGCGTGACGGGTGAGGTGGAGCCGGCGCATCAAGCGCGAGGTCTTCGGGGTTCTGGAACAGCTCGGCGTCGGAGCACCGCGACGCGATCGCCTTCGAGCCCGTAGACCACGGCGCGCTTGGCGATCGGGTCGTCCTCGGTGGCGTAGAGGCCGTGCACCGTGTTCACGACGATCGGGACGCGCGCGGCGCGGCCGACGACGCGGCCGTAGAGCCCGGGCTTGGGGTTGTGGGTGTGCAGCACGTCGACGCTGCTCGCGCCGCAGGATCCGCCACGAGCTCGCGCGCGGCGCGGGCGTCGGCGGTCGGGTCCATCGACGCGGGTCGACGAGCGCAGCGGGAGGTGCCCGATGCCTTCGGCTTCGAGCTCGGCGACCCACGGCCCGGGCGCGCTGATGCCGATCGCCCGGCCGCCCCGGTCGCGCACCGCGCGGAGCTGCGCGAGCACGAGGAACCGCAGGCTCATGTCGACGGTGGTGAGGTGGGCCACGGTCGACCGGCATGGTGAGCGATGCTACGAGCGCGTGCACGACCTCGAGAACGTGCTGAGCGACGACGGCGTTCTGGGCCGCGCTCGTCGTCGGCGCGCTCGGCACCGCGGTCGTGTGTGCTGCGACTCCGAGCGCGGCGATCGCGAGCCGGGCGTCGCGCTCGTCGTCCGTGGTCGCGTGCGCTGCGTCGGCCTGCGAGTCGAGCACCGTCGTGTCGACGTCGCTCGCTGGTCGCGCTCGGCGCTGCTGCTCGCTCGGCGAGTGGCTCGCCCGTGACAGCACGCTGGCGGGCGCAGTTGCTCGCGTCTGCTCCCGGCGCGCTCGTGCTCGGCGCCGTCGCTGCCCGACGGGTTGGCCGTTCTGGATCCGAGCCGCCGTCGTCGGTGTCGACGGTGGTGGCGGGCGCGCTCGTCGGTCGTGCCGCGAACCGCGTCGTGCCGCGCTGGTCCGGCTGCTGCTCGCGGTCAGCGCGGTCGGGCTGTACGTGTGCGTGCCCGACACCGAGGCGCCGAAGGCGTTGCTGGGCGCGCTGCTCGCGGCGGCGTGCGTCGGCGCTCGAGCCGCGCTTGCGCCGCACCGTCGGGCGCGACCGCGGTCGACCGGGCTGTTCGTGTGGGTCGCCGGCGCTCGGCGGCCTCGGACGTCCGGGCTCGGTCGTCGGCGGGATCGCCTGTCTCGGGGTGGTGCTGCTGCTCCCGCTGGTCGCGCTCGGTCGCCGCGTCGCGCGTGGAGCGTGCCGTGCTCGTCGTCGCGTGCAGTGCGCGCTCGTTGCCTTCGTCTCGCGCGTCGCCGGGTTCGAGGATCGCCGCGTGGCCGCGCGCTCGGTGCTGGCGATCCCGGCGTTCGTCGTCGCGCTGCTGTCGTGCTGGTGCTCGTGCGCGGCTGACGACGGGCGATCGCGGCGCGGGCGACGCGCGCGGTAGGCGCCGTCGATGCGCTGCGACGGCGCGTGCGGCGATCGAGAACCGGTCGCCGGTGGCGCGCGGCACCGGCGACGAGGCGCGCGTGCATCGCGGGTTCGAGCGCGCGCTGCGATCGCGTCGGCGAGCGCAGCCGGCGATCCGGGCGGCGACGAGGATGCCGTTCGTCGCCGTCGCTGACGACCTCGGGCAGCCCGCCGACCGCGGTCGCGACCACGGGGACGCCGAGGGTCAGCGCTTCCATCACGGTGACCGGCAGGCCCTCGTGGTGCGACGCGAGCACGAACAGGTCGGCGGCGGCGATGAGCCGGGTGGTGTCGTCGCGGTAGCCGAGCAGGCGGAACCGGTCGCCGAGACCGCTCGCGCGGTGCAGCGCGGCGATCTCGTCGGCGAGCTGACCCTGGCCGGCGGTGACGAACCGCACCGGGCACGCCGCGGTCGACGACCAGCCGCGCGGCGTCGATGAGCCCGGGGTAGTTCTTGCCCGGCGCGGAGGTTGGCGACGGTGACCGCCAGCGACTCGCCGGGCTGCGACGCCGAGCTCGCGCCGGGTCGCGTCGCGATGCGCGACGATGCGGCGCGCACCCGCGTCGACGTCGACGCCGTGCACGAGCACCTCGACGCCGGTCGCGGTAGCGAGCGCGTCACCGAGTCGCGCACGTCGTCCGACACCGCGAACACCGCGTCGTTCAAGTCCGAACGTCAGCTCGGTTGGCGAGCGCGTGTCTCGGCGCGGTACGACGGCCAGCGGTTGTGCTCGGTGTACACGAACGCGGGCGACGGTGCGCGGCAGCGCGCGGACTACGACCCGCGCGACCGACGCCGACGAGCGGCGAGTGCGCGTGCACGACGTCGTAGCGCTCGCGGCGCAGCAGACGCGGCGAGGCGCGTCGACCCAACGCGGATCGAGCTCGGTGCTGCACGCCGAGGCAGTGCGTGCGCACGCCGAGCGCCTCGAGCTCGGGCACGAGGTGCTGCTTCCAGTCGAGGACGTACGCGACCTCGTACGTGAACGCGGTCGCGGTCGCCGCCGCGCGGCGTGCTCGACCAGCAGCCGTTCCGCGCCGCCCGGACCGAGCCCCTTGACGAGCCAGAGGACGCGGATCGGCTCGCCGGGTCGCTCACAACCGTTCGTGCGAGCCGCTCGGACGGCGTGTCGAGCGCGTTGACCGCGTCGAAGGTGGGAACGCCCGACGCGAGGATCGCGTCGACCGGCCACGCCGGGTTGCGCACCAGCACGACCACGAGGTCGTAGCCGCTCGAGCGTCGACGTCGTCGAGCGGCAACCGCGTCCTGCGCTCGTGCCGCCGAGCGTGAGCGACGTCGACGAGCGGATCGGCGAAGCTCGACGTCGCGCGCCCTCGTGCTGCGAGCAGCTCCATCACCCGCACCGCGCGCGAGTTGCGGACGTCGCTCACGCCGGCCTTGAACGCGGCGCCGAGGCACAGCACACGCGCGCCGCTGAGCGACGATGCCGAGCCGCGTCGTGAAGCTGTGGATGCGGTGCATGACGTAGTTGGTCATGCGGAGGTTGATGTCGCCGGCGAGCTCGATGAAGCTCGTGTGGAAGTCGAACTCGCGCGCCTTCCACGAGATGTAGTACGGGTTCACCGGGATGCACTGGCCGCCCGGACCGATGCCGGGCAGGAACGGCTGGAAGCCGAACGGCTTGGTCGCCGCGGCTTCCATCACCTCCCAGATGTCGACGTCCATCTCGTGCGCGAGCATCGCCAGCTCGTTCACGTACGCGATGTTCACCGCGCGGTAGGTGTTCTCGGCGAGCTTCGACATCTCCGCGACCTTGGGCGAGCTCACGACCGTCACGAGCGACGGGTCGTCGAGCATCGCGGCGAGCAGCACGCGCGTCATCTCGCCGCACGTCGGGCGTGATGCCGCCGCAGACCTTCGGGCGTGTTGGCCAGCGTCCACGTGGTGTTGGCGGGGTCGACGCGCTCGGGGGAGTAGGCGAGGTGGAAGTCGACGCCGGCGCGGAGGCCGCTCGCCGGCCTCGAGGATCGGCTGCACGATCTCGGTGGTGGTGCCGGGGTAGGTCGTCGACTGCAGGATCACCAGTTGGCCGGCGACGAGACCGGCGCCGACGGTGGCCGCGGCGCCGCGCACGAAGTCGAGCACCGGGGTCTTGGCCGCGTCGAAGGGCGTGGGGACGCAGAGGAAGATCGCGTCGGCCTTGGCGCAGGGCGGCGGGGTCGGTGGTCGCCTCGAACTGCTCGGCGGCCGCGCAGCATCGGCGTCGGGGACGTCGTCGACGTGGCTCGCGCCCGGCCTGGAGGGCCGTCGACCCGGGCCTCGTCGACGTCGAGGCCGATGGTGCGCAGCCCCGCCTGCGGCAAAGGCCATGGCCAGGGGCAGGCCCACGTAGCCGAGGCCCACGATGGCGACCGTGGCCTCACGGTTCTGGACCCGCTCGGCGAACCCTGTCGTTTCCCTGCCGGTCATGCAGGGCAACGGTAGTGGGCGGGAGAACCTCTTCCGGTCAGGCTCAAGACGGTCCCTTGCGGGTCCGACAACTCTCGATAGACTGCGTCAACTCGCAGCCCCTGGCAGGACATATACGAGGCAGGATTTCGCCGTGCCCCCCACACCGAGCGATCCCGACATCACCGAGAGTGCTGATTCACGCGGCCTGAGTCGCCGCACGATGATCAGGAGCGCCGCCGCGGCTGGGGCCGTGGCGTGGACCGCGCCGGTCATCATCGACTCCCTCTCGAGCCCTGCAGCCGCGTCGAGCACCTGCCCCGCAGGCGTGACGCCGTCGACCCCGACGAAGTTCACGACCGTAGGCACCTTCACCTACACGACCGGCCCCAACCAGACGACCCTGCTCGTGCGAGCGTGGGGCGGTGGCGGGCGAGGCGGACCCGTCAATGGCGGTGGCGGTGGCGGCGGTGGCGAATACGTGCGCACGACGGCGCTCACGGTTACGGAGTGCACCGCCTACACGGTCGTCGTCGGCGCAGGTGGCTCGGGAGCCACGGCGAACGGCGGCCAGTCGAGCTTCGGCGGGACACTCGTCGTCGCAAACGGCGGTATCGGGGCGACCGGCACGGCTTGGGCGGCAGGCGGGTCTGGAGGCACCGGACAGTTCGAGAACCCGGGCACGATCGGCGCCAACCAGGCGGGGAGCGGGCAGGGTGCGCGGGCGGGGCCGCAGGCGGTGAGGCCGGCGCTCTTGGCGGTGCCGGTGGCATCGCAGGGTCGGGAACTGGTGCTGGCGGCACGGGAACCGCACCCGGCGGCGGTGGTGGCGGTGCCGGAAAGCAAGCGACCGTCGGCGGTATCGGTGCTGCTGGCGCGGTGTGGGTAGGCATCTAGCCAGAGCCAGCATCCTCGATGGTCGCCCCCGGCTCCGGCCGGGGGCTTCTTCGCGTTCAGACCGGCTTGGGTCATCTCCTCTTGCTGTACGAGCAACAGGGCCCGCGCCCGAACGAAGTAGTACGCGATGCGTGATGGTGAAGAGGTAGAGCAACACGTTCAAGACGACGCCAGCGGCGCCCTGGCTCCGATGCTCTCGAGCGCGCCGGCCGCCTAACGCCGGGACGAATTCCGCGCCGTACCCGACGAGCGACGACGGCTACTGCAACCTGATCTTCTTCCATTTCATCCCGAAGGGCACGCAAGACTTCGTGCGGCTCTTCGACCCGTACCTCACCTGAGCTGTCTACTGCGACGCTCGCAGGCGTAGCGCTGTTCGCCGCGGCGCGGTGGCCGGCGGGTTCGGCAGGTGCAGGCGCACGTTGTAGAGCGCTCGACGAAGTTGATACGTGCGCTGCAGGAGCGTCATCTCGATGGCCGCGCTCGGCCCCGTCGCAGCCACGTCGGGATGAGCGCATCGGGGAGCTCGATCGCGAGACCGGACCCGAGAGACAACGGCGAAGGCACGGCACGAACGCGTTGCGGCGGAGCATGGCGCGCGCCTCGGGCATCCATGGCTTCGGCTGCGACAACGAGTGCAACGCGACCACCGGCAACCCGTCGCGGGTGCACTCGAGTGTCTCGATGTCGTCGATGCGAGTCGCTGCGAGCGCGGGCGCGCCCAGCACGACCTCGTTGGCGTCGCCGACCGCCTGCTCCTCGGCGAACTCGCTCATCAGCAGCGCGTTGAGCGCGTCCTGATCGGCGAACCCGGTGGGCAGGGCATCGGATGCCGGCGTCGTCACGCACAGCTCTCGACACAGCTCCCACCAGCGGGCGAGGAACTCGCGGTGCCGCGCCGCGTCGAAGGCCACGAGTCCGGAGTTCACGTAGGGGATCCCCGGGCGGACCCTCGCCTGCAAGCCGAAGATCGGCTCCCACTGCGGCAGGCACCGATCGATCCGGTCGGGGTACGCGGCGATCTTGCCCGCCGCGGCATCGTCGACGATCGCGTCGAGACGGCGGGTGACGATCACGTCACTGTCGACGATCACGCAGATCCCGTCGGGGTCCAGCAGGTGCGGATACGGCTGGAACGTGTAGGGGTGTCGGTGCGCACCGCGATCGACGTCGACGACCTCGCATTCCGTCGCCAGGATCATCCGTTGCGCAGGCGTCAACCCGAGATCGAGGAACGTGACGGGCTCGTCGTGGCCGACGATGCGCAACGAGTTGACGAGCGCGACCGCGCCGAGGAAGTAGCGCGCATCGCCCATCGTGAAGAACCGCACGTCGCGTCGCCGCGACACTCCTGCCCACAGCTGTCATGCCTCGTCCTGCCTGATCGAGACTGTTGCCGCCCCCACGGCAACAAGTAGCAGCAGGTTATCGCGCTCCGCGGAACAGGAATCCACGGTGCTCGTTCGAGCCCGGGGCGCCGGGAATCGGTGCCGACCAGCCCTCGAGGAACTCGCGCGCGAGCGCGACGCCGTGCGGCCTGGCCGCGTCGATGAGCTCGTCGCGGTTGATGACCCAACCGCAGTAGCTCGTGCCGTACGCGTGCTGGCGCACCACGAACGACGGCGCGTCGAACGTGACCGGAAGTCGGTTCACCAACAGCCATCGACCGGCACGCCCGAGCCGACTCAACGTCGTCCTCCACTCGGGCGCGTACTGCAGCGAGCTCGCGGCGATCACGAGATCGAACGACTCGCCGAGGCACGTGTCGTCGTCCCGGAACGTCACGTCGGGAACGAACTCCCCGCGCCGGCGTGGACGACCGACGGAACGTCCTTCACCGAGTAGTCGACGTCGAGATCGGGGAAGAGCTCGGCGATCACGAACGAGAGGAACCCGAAGCCGCCGCCCCAGTCGAGCACCGAGATGTGATCGCGTCCCTCGCGGCCCGCGCGACGGCGTACGCGACCTCGAGCGCGACGTTCTGGTGGTATTGCGCCGGCGCCCAGCCGGGGACGGGTTCGGTTCGCACGTCCGATGCACGCGGGCGCCGCGATCGCGGCCCGGAACTCGGGCAGCTTCCGGCGATAGGCGTCGACGACTCCTTGGCTGTCCCATCCGAGTTCGGGTTCATCGGGCCAGTGCTCGCCGACGTACTCCCACGTCGACGCCGATCGTCGGCGTCGCCACGCCGTCTGGATGACCGGTGGGGTCAGCTGATGGAGCACTGCCCTTGCTCGCATCGGGGGACGGTAACGCCTCCGTCCACGGTCGGTAGTCTTTGCCCGTGGGGGCTGCACCGCGAGTTGCAGTCGTGGCGCTCGACGCGATGGATCCAGGCCTCGCGCTGAAGTTGGCCGCGACCGGCGAGATGCCGAACTTGGCATCGTTGCTCGATCGTTCGTGGTCGGCACCGGTGACCAATCCGGAGGGTCTGCTGGTCGGCGGCGTCTGGCCGACGTACTGGACCGGTTGCGGGCCCGGTCATCACGGCTTCTACTGCTTCCGTCAGATCGAGAACCGCACGTACGAGGTCGCGCGGCGAACGCCGACGGACGTCACGATCCCTCCGCTGTGGAACGCGGTCTCCGACACGGGAGCGCGGTGCGCGATCATCGACGCCCCGGTGTGTGCGGTCACGCCCGACGTCAACGGCGTCCAGCTCTTCGAGTGGGGCACGCACGATCGCAGTGAACCGCTCGTCGCGAGCACGCAGGCGCGGCGACGAGAGCTCAGTCACGGCGTCGACTATCCGATCTTCCAGTGCGACTACTTCCTCGACGACGATCACGACCACGCGGCGTTGCGCGACGCGCTGCTCGCCGGCATCCAGCTCAAGCGGACGCTGATCGAAGGGTGGCTCGACGACGGACCGTGGGATCTCTTCGTGATGGGCCACAGCGAGAGTCACTGTGCGGGACATCACTTCTGGAGCTATCACGACCCGTCGCACCCCGCTCACGAGGCGAGCGTCGCGAGCGGGCTCGGCGACCCGGTCGTCGAGATCTACCAGGCCATCGACGGTGCGCTCGGCGCGTACCTCGAGCGGCTGGAGGGAGCGGAGCGGGTCTTCGTCGTCATGAGCCATGGGATGGGTCCGCACTACGACGGCGTGCACTTCCTGGGCCACGTGCTGATGCGGCTGGACGACGCGCTCTTCCCACCTCCACGATCTCGCGTCGTACGAGAACAGGCCCTGCGGTATGTCGGTCGTCGTCGACGGGTTCGCGAGGATCGGCAGCCTCTCGATGGAAGCCGCCACTTCTACAAGGTGCCCAACAACACGCTCTACGGGGGGATCCGGATCAACCTGAAGGGTCGCGAGCCTCGGGGCATCGTCGCACCGGGCGCAGAAGCCGACGCGCTCGTCGAGCTGCTGCGAACTGAGTTCAAGGCCATGACCGACCCCGAGTCGGGTCGACCCGTTGTGCGCGACGTGCTGCGGACCTCGGACCTGCATCCCGGTCCGGCGGTCGACGACCTGCCCGACCTGCTCGTCGACTGGATCAGAACCGCCCCGATCACGGGTGCGTGTTCACCGACGATCGGTACTGTCCACGCGCCGTACGACGGCACGCGCACCGGTGATCACCGCCCCACGGGTCTGCTCCTGGTGAGCGGTCGTGACGTCCGACCGGGACGGGAGACGACCCCGGTGCGCTCGATCGACTTCGCTCCGACGGTCGCGGCGACGCTCGGCGTCGACCTCACGACCGCGCAGGGCACACCCATCGTCGACCTGGTCGGCGCTCAGAAGTAGGGGCACCGCCACTCGATGCTGCCCTGCACGCGTCCGACGCGTCGGGCGACCTGGCGGACCCACTGCCGTCGAAGCGCCGGATCGGGCCAGTAGCGGGGGACGCGGATGGTGAGGTGCACCCAGACCCGCGCCGCGTCGCGGAGCGAGCTGGGCGGCATGCCCCGATCCCGGAAGTCGCGGAACAGGTGGGGTTCCGAGCGACCGAAACCGCGGTACTGCTTCGCCAGACTGCGCAGATCGGACCGTTCCCGGTAGTGCACGAGCGCGTCGGGCACCTCCGTGATCTCGTACCCCGCGAGTTGGAGTCGCCAGTAGAACTCGGTGTCGTCGCTGCCGCCCGGGTAGGTCTCGTCGAAGCCGCCCAACTCGCGGAGCACCGCCGTCCGCACGCCCGCGTTGGCTCCGATCGGCGAGGGGAGGAAGCCCCGGTGCGGCGCGAGGCCCAGCAGGTCTGCGTGCACCGGTGAGCTCTGGTGCCCAGGAAGGAAGCGCTGCAGCGGGCCGCACACCGCGTCGGCGTGTTCAGCGGCGGCGGCCATCTCCGAGAGCCAACCGGCGCTCACGATGTCGTCGGCGTCGACGAAGAGGATGAACTCGCCGGTGGCGTGCCGGGCCCCAGCGTTCCGGGCGACGTTGATCCCGGGCCTGACGGTGTCGGCGGCGACGCGGATCGGGAGCACGTCGCCGGCGGCGCTCGGCGATCTGGCGGGTGGCGTCGGTCGAGCCGTTGTCGACGACGATCAGCTCCCAGTCACCCTCGTAGTCCTGGGCCGCGAGCGCATCCAGTTGCTCGCCGAGCGTCGCCGCCGCGTTGCGGGCGGGAATGACGACGGACACGAATGCCATTGGGGCATCGTAAGCATGCGAGCGTCTGGGAAACCTCGTACGTTGGGTCGGTGGAGCCGATGGCAATCGACGCGAGCTTCGTCGGCCGGCACGCCGACGGCGTCGCGGGCGCGCAGTTCGGGAGCGAGACGGTGCTGGTCGACGCGAGCCGAGCGCGATCACACGTGCTGAACACCAGCGCCTCACTCGTGTGGATGCTGCTCGACGGCTCGGCCTCGCTCGGTGACATCTGTGCCGACGTCGCGACGGAGCTCTCGGTGCCGTACGCGACGGTCCTCGCGGATGCGATCGCGATCGTCGAGCAGATGGCGGAGATGGGTGTGGTCGTCGACCACGCGACGCCCGTCGTGGCCACTTCGCTCGTCCCCGAGCCCACGACGACATCGTCCTGGTTCGACGACAACTTCTCGCTCGGTGACGCGGGGTTGGTCCACGTGCACGCCGGCGATCAGGTGATCGCGGTTCGATCCAACACCGAAGCGATGGCCGAGCGGCTCCGCGCGCTGTTCGCGCCCGGCCTGGCGGACGTCGACGCGACCGATCCGTCGCTCACGCTGTCGATCCTCAGCACCCCCACGCGGGGACGCGTGGCCGGTTCGCACTTCCTGTACCGAGGCGAGCAGCTGGCATCGCGAAGCGCGAGCGTCGGGCGCCTCGTGCGCGCGGTGCGGACCCACCTCGACGATCTCGCCGAACCCGACGACGACGTCGTGCGTCTCCACGCCCGCGTGTTGGCTCGGGCCGACCGGGTGGTGCTCGCGGTGAACCGGCCCGGGGATCTTCCCGACGTCGGCGGGCGCGCGGTGAGCAAGAAAGGCTGGGCGGTGGTCGACGGACCGCAGCCGCGTCTGGATCCGGCGACGCTCGAGATCGTCGTGCCGCCGCACCAGGTGGGGATCGACGAGACCGCGTGGGCCGCGTTCGAGCTCGAGCATCCGCTGGACGCGGGGGTTCTGGTGCTCGCTCCCGGTCGCGCGTCCGTGCAGCGGATCGTCGTGCTCGATGCCGAGGGTCGGAAGGCACCCGGCGCGCTTCCACCCGCGCAACGAGCCGTCGCGCTGCTCCCATTCGTACCTGCGCTCGACGCCGATCAGACCGTCAACGTGCTCCGGGTGTTGGCCGAACTGGCGGAGGAGACGCAGGTCGTGCAGTCGAGTGGATGGCAGGATCGCAACCTCGCCGGCGTGCTGCCGGCCTGATCAGGACGCCGCCCGATCGGCTTCGTCCGCGGCGACGAGCTCGACGACGGCGTCGAAGTCGGCGGTCTGCACGTAGAAGTAGTTGTACGCGAACCCGAGGTAGCGGTTGCAGGCGAGGATGAACGCGGCCATCTCCTCGGGCTGGTCCTGCGGGCGCAACTGGCCGACGAATGCGTAGAGCACGTGCGCGCTGAACGCGCCGACGGGGGCCTGCATCGTGTCTTCCAGCCGTCGCACCGCACCGCGTGTCGCGCCGACGACCTCGAGCGCGTCGGCCAGCGCGAGCTTCCCGGCGGTGTAGTCGCTCAGCAGCCTGCACCGGTACTCGGTGCAACCCGCCGGGTTGTGCTCGTAGGCGGCGCAGCAGCCGTCGACGAATTGCGGGCACGGCTGCGCGAACCGGGGCTCGCCGGCGTGACTGCGGAGACAGCTCGAGGTCGAGGGATGCGGCCAGGTCGACCTCGGACTCACGCAACGGCGCGTTGTCGAACAGGGTGCCGTCGCAGCACATGCCGCACTGCAGGCAGAGCTCGGCGCCGTCCCGTTCGACCGCGAGCCGGCGACGATCGGCCTTGCGTTTGCTCGCGCGTCCCATCCGCCAATTGTGTCAGGTGGGCGGGGTGACCCCGAGCGCCTCGAGTTGGCGCCTCGCGACCGCCCGGTTCGAGAGGTCCTCCCGGCTGCGGGCGAGGCCGTCGGGGTCGAACTCGTCGAGCGCGACCTCGACCGCGCGACGCATGGCGAGGACGTCGCCGGGGAGGAACGTGGCCCCGAGCCGGTACTCGCCGACGATGGCCGCGGCCGACGACTGCTCGGAACACACGACCGGCAGCCCGGCCGAGATCGCGTCCATCAACACGCCGGAGTCGTTCCAGTACCCCGAGTGGAAGCTCAGGACCACGAGGTCGGCGGCGGAGAACAAGAGGTTCCGCGTCGGCTCGTCGACCTCACCGGCCGCGTAGACCGTGATGGTCGGCGCCAGGACCGACGGGTCGAGTCCGTCGGCGACGGTGCCGGCGATCACCAGGCGCCACCCGTCGCAGTCTTCGAAGGCTCGCAGCGCGGTCTCACGGTCGGTGTTGGCGCCGGTGCCGAAGAGCAAGGCGATCGGCGTTCCCGAGGGAACGTCGAGACGAGCACGGCGCGTCGGGCTCGGGCACGAACGGCCGGACGCCGGCGATGGGGAGCATGATCGGTTCGAGGAACGGAACGCGCGACGGACCATTCGTCGCGCCACGACTTGTGCGCCGACGCGAGCCGGAACCGACCGCCGGCGGCTCGGTGGCGAGCCACGTTCCGTCGAGCCCATGCGTCGGTCAGCCGGCGTGTGGTCGAGCTCTTCCACGTGGGCGCGGTGCTCGGCGCGTTGAACTGGTAGAGGAGCCAGTTGCCCGGTCCGGCCAACGCGGCGACGAGCGCCGGATTCGTGTTCACCCCGAGCATGACGACGGCATCCGGTGTCGGGTCCATCGCGCGGGACCGGCCGCGGGTCGCCAGCACGGCCGCGGCCGTTCCCAGGGCCTGGCCCACCCGCCGCACGATCGTGTCGCGCCGACCGAGAGACGACCGTCGCAGCACTGACCCCGCGGCGCGGCCAGCGCGAACGCCGGACGGCTGAAACGGTGGACCTGGTGCCGGGGCGACGCGCTCCCGGTGCCTCGTGACGTCAGGATCTCGACGCGGTACCCGAGCGCGGCGTACGCGTCGGCGAGCTCCACGAAGCGATTGGGGTAGTGGCCCCGTCGCCAGTGGGCGTGCTCTTCGACGATCAGCACCGTGTGGGGGGTGTGAGTCATGCGGAGCGATCACGGTATGCGGCGCCGACCACGATCGTGGCCGTGATCGGCACGGGTTCACGACCGCGTATCTTGGTGGGCCATGACGGTCACCGAACCGCTGACCCCTGAAGACATCGATCTCGCGTTCGTCGCCCACGTCGTCCCCGACCTCGAGGTCGCCACCGTCGGCGACGAGCAGGTCGTGATCGGCGGGGCGACGCAACTGGTGGTGCTCAACCCCACCGCGGCGCTGATCTTCCAGTTCCTCGACGGCGACGCGACCCTCGGCGAGCTCGTCGACGACTTCACCGACGCGCTGGGCGTCGACCGCGCCGTGGTGGAGGACGACGTGCTCGCCTTCGTCCGTGATCTCGGCGCCAACGGTCTGCTCGAAGGGGTGGAGCTCCCGGCACCCGAGGTGCCCGACTGGCTCGATGTCCAACCGATTGCTCCGCTCGAACCCGGTGACGAGCTCGACGACTTCACCCTCCCCGACCTCGATGGCGTCGAGCGTTCGCTCTCCGACTACCGGGGCCGGCGTGTGCTCCTCGTCAACTGGAGCCCGACGTGCGGCTTCTGCGTCATCATCGCCGACGAGCTCGCGGCGCTCCACCCGCTCCTCACCGAGCACGAGGTCGAGCTCGTGCTCGTGACCAGTGGCGAGGCCGACCTCAACCGCTCGGTGCAGGAGGAGCACGGACTCAGTGCGCCGACGTTGCTCCGCGACGGCACCGACGTCGATCCGTTCCAGGGCACGGGCACACCCGCGGCGTACCTGCTGGAAGCCGACGGCACGCTGGCCGAGGCGATGGTGGTGGGCGCCAACCAGGTGCCGGTGCTGGCGCGCGATCTCGCCGGGGTGGATCCGGCCACGCCGTACGGCGAGCCGGTCGAGTCCGCGGCGGAGGACGACGACGACGTCGAAGGCGACGCGGTGCGCGGCAAGTACCTGCCCGCGCCGGGCGCGATGTGTGGTCCCGGCGGCGGGGCCAGCGCTTCGAACAGCACCGACTGGGCCGGCACGCGCGCCTACGCACTCGGCGAGTATCACGTCGGCCTCCGCTACGACGACGCCGAGACCGCCGCGGTGCTCGATCGCCTCTTCCCCGGTGCTCGGGTCAACGACCGCCGGGTCCCCGACAACTACTCGGTGGCGCTCGGCGGCACACCGACCACCAAGGGCGCCGGCGCGGCGCGGTCGCTCAAGCTCCTCGTGCACGGCGGGAACCAACTCGTGCGCAGCCGGTCGGGTGGCCGAGTGCTGCAGGGTCTGCTCCAGTACCTGAGTGCAGATCTCGAGCCCGCCGATCCGACGCTCACACGAGTGAGCGCCACCGCGATGGTGCGCAAGGGCGAGGCGGTCCTGCTCCCGGCAGGGCTCGTCGAGTTCGTGAAGCAGCTCCAGCCGCGTCTGGCGAAGATCGGACTGGCGATGGTCGACGCGCCGCGCGTGCTGCTCGACGTGCCCGCCCGCGAGCTGGTGGTGCCCGAGCCGACTGATTGCCTACGACGCGTCGGTCATCGACGAGCTCGACGATGGCGTGAAGCTCGGCAGCGAGCTCCCGTGGATCCGTCCCGGGCGGTACCCGCTGCGCACCTGGTTCCTCACGCGTGGCCCCGACCACATCGGTCGTGCTGACGTCCGGGAGTCGCGGTCACGTCGGCGATGCCGACGCTCTTCGACCTCGATGACCTCACGGGCGCGGTGGAGCGTCTCGGGGACCTGTTCAGCGCGGTCGAGCCGTACGGCGTCTGGTACGCCGACGCCGACGAGCTCGTCGAGCAAGTACGCGACGCGCTCGACTGAGCAGGACCAAAAGCGCGTGATCGACGGGGCATCAGACACTTACAGCGATAGGGTCCCGCGGGTGAGCTACGCCTTCGAGCGGCGAACGGTCTGCCCCGCGTGCGGCGCCCTTCCCTCGATGCCGCTGCTCCTCGACCTCCCGTTCGATGAGCCACCGATTAGCAATGTCATTTCCGATGACGTGCTCGCGATCTATTCGGATCTCCTCACGCCGGAATCGTTGTCCGACGGCAGATTCGTCCTCGCCGAATGCGGGCGATGCGGCCTCGTCTACCAGCGAGACGTCCCTGGCCCGGACCTGCTCGACACTGTCTACGACGGATCGACCGTCGACCCCATCGAGGGGCGAGGGAGCCGCGGGTTCGATCCGCGCCGCTTCTACGCGTTCCAAGTCGAACAGCTCGTGAAGTACTTCGGTCGTCGCCCTGCCGAGATCGAAGTCCTCGACTACGGCATGGGCTGGGGCCACTGGTTGCAGATGGCGCAGGCCTTTGGTTGCCGCGCATCTGGTGCCGAGATCTCGAAGGAACGCACGTCGGCTGCCATCCCGGGGATCGAACTGATTCCGCACGACGACCTTCCGAGCGCCCAGTTTCATTTTGTGAACACTGAGCAGGTCTTCGAGCACATGCTGGATCCGGCTTCTGAAGGTGCGCGCCTGGTCGAAGCGCTACGTCCGGGTGGCATCCTGCGCATCAGCGTTCCGAACGGCGGCAACATCAAGTCGCTGCTGGCGAATCCGGATTGGACCTCACCCAAGGGCTCACCGAGAGCGCTGGTGGCGGTCGCTCCACTCGAGCACGTGAACTGCTTCTCGCATGACTCGCTGATCGCCTTCGGACGCACCTTGGGGCTGCGGCCCATGCACTTTCCTACTCGCCAATACCTCGAATCGTCGGAGACGCGTCCGCTTCGCTGTGTCAGCGATCACACATCTCGTCCGTCGACCCAAGGGCACGATGCTGCTCTTTCAAAAGCCATCGGCCTTAGATGTGCTCGCCGCCTCACGGTGACGGGGCCAGGAGGCCCAGCACGACGAGTTGCCTGCGCGCCACTGCGGTGTTCGACAGCTCGCGTCGTGCCGCGCCGAGATCCTCGGGCGCGATGGCACGCGGCTGTTCGCCGACGGCGCGCGCGAGGTCGAGCGGATCGCCGTTGTGGAACGTGCCACCGAGCCGGAACTTCACGACGGTCTCCGCCACCGTCGCGTCGTCGGGGCACACCACCGGCACCCCGATCGAGATCGCGTCCATGAGGGTGCCCGAGTTGTTGCGGTAGTCGGGCGTGAAGGCGAGCACGACGACGTCGACCGCGGCGAACAACAGGTCGCGGGTGTGGTCGCTGCACACCCCGGGAAAGGTCAGCACGCGGGTCGAGGGATCGACCTCGCCGGCGATCAGGCCACCGACGACGAGGGTCCAGTCGGCGAGGCCGGCGAAGGCCTGGGTGACCAGGCTCGACCTGCTTGAGGTTCGGCTCGCCGAAGAGCAGGGCGAGCTTCCCCGGTGGGAGTCCGAGCTGTGCACGCGCATCGGGGACGCGCTCGATGTCGCGCGTTCCCGCCACCGGGATCACGACCGGATCGAGATACGACACCTTCGCGTCCCACTCGACCCGCCGCGCCTCGTGCGCGACCGCGACCCGCACGCACCCTCCACCCGCACGACGACGGGCCTCGACGCGTCGGGCGATGGGGCGTGCCCACGGTCGAGAAGTCGCCCGGCCCGCGGAACTGGTTCACCAGCCAGCGTCCGGATCCCGCGGTCAGTGCCACCACCGTCGGGTCGGTGAACCAGCCGAGCACGACGATCGCGTCGGGTGCCGGCACCATCCGCCGCGCCGCGGCCCGGGTCTCGATCATCAGTGCGAGCGTCAGCAGCTGGTGCCGGAGCTTGCTGTCGCCGCCCGCGAACCAGCGGCGGAACCACCGCGCCGCTCGTCGGAAGCGGCGGATCGTGAACGGTGGCTGTGGGTGCTGACCATCGCGCGACCAGCCCTCGCTGGTCAGCAGTTCGACCCGGTATCCGAGATCGGCGAACCCGGCAGCCAGCTGCGCGCACCGCACCGGGAAATGGCCGTTGCTCCAGTGCGCGAGCTCCTCGACCACGAGGACGCTGCGCGGACCTTCGGCCATCGCGCCACGGTAACGAACGTCAACGCAAGGTGAGGCGCTTCAGGTCGAAGTACTCGCTCACCTCGAGCGCCGACTCGAACTCCTGCATGAGCGCCTGCGCGTCGGCGGGCATCTCGCGTTGTTCGGCGGAGCGGGCGGCGGACTCCGACGTGAAGTAGACGATGTCGGTGTAGCCGTCGTCGTCGTCGTGGATGGCGACGACCTCGCCGATCACGTCGGGCCGCACCGCTTTGAGCATCTTCTCCGCGTCGGCGGCGTGCGCGAACATCTCGTCGGCCTTGGCGAGGTCCTTCACGTGGCCGCGCATCACCTGGACGAAGGCGGCGTCGTCCTTGCCGCCACCGAAGAGCGTCTCGATGCGCGAGCAGTCGTGGAACGTCACGTCGTCGACGACCTTCTCCATCTCGGCGAACCACGCGCCCTGTTCCGGACGAGCGCTGTTCTTCGCCGCCGCTTCCGGCGACTCGAAGCGGGCGGCCACGAAGAACCGGCCGTCGTCGGTCGTCCCCTCGGTGACGCCGAGGTACCCGACGGCTCCCGGCCGGAGCTCCTCGTTCCACCGCTCACCGAGGCGTTCGAACGCGTCGAGATCGATCACTTTTCCGCTGATCACCTGGACGAACATGGCGCACTCCCTTCGCGCTGCCCATCGGCTGCGTGGCCGGAACCACGGTAGACCTGGCCTCGGCCGCTGTCGATGGCCGTCACTCCAGTGGGTGGCCTCCGCCGTCGATCGCGGCGGGCGGATCGGGGTTGCTCCCCGGTTGCGAACCGCGTTGGTACGTGGTGACCGAGGCGCGGCCCATCACCAGCATCGCGGCGACCGCAGCGAGCAACCCGGGGACGATGTAGCCCGGACGACCCGTGGTCTCGGCCACGAACATGACCGCGGCCAGCGGCACGCGGTACCCCGCACCGAGGAACGCGGCGACGCCGATGACGACGAACAGGGTGAGGTTGTGGCCGCCGACGATGCCGAACGCGACCCGGCCGAGCAGCGCGCCGGCGACGACGAGCGGGATGAACAGCCCACCGACGCCGCTGCCCGCGACGGTTGCGACGTTGGTGAGGCAGCGCACGACCAGCACGACGAGCACGAGCCAGACCGCGCGCGTGGGATTCAGCGCCCAGTCGATCGTGTGGTAGCCGATCCCGATCGCGAGCGGCTTGTCGGTGAGCAACCACGTGATCGCGAACAGTGCCGCGATGGTGAGACCGCTCCCGACGATGCGGATCCACGGATTCACGTTGTCGATGAGCCACTTGGCCCTCCGCACGAGCCACGCGTACCCGCGGGCGCAGACACCCGCCGCGATCCCGAGCGCGATCGCGCCGGCGAGGTCGGCGAAGGACAGCGGTGGGGCGCCGTGGGCCTCGAACACCGGCGTGATGCCGTTCACGGCGACGAACGCGAGGTAGCTCGACGCCGATGCGACCAGCGCAGGCAGCAGCATCCGCCGAGCGAGGTCTTCCTGGTACGGCACCTCGAGTGCGAACAGGGCGCCGGTCGCGGGCGCCTTGAACACCGCGGCGACGCCGGCCGCCGCGCCCGCGACCAGGAGCACCCGTCGGCTGCTCCCTGCGGTGAAGCGCGGGAACCGGCGCTGCAGGAACGTGCCGAACCACGAGCCCAGGTAGATCGATCCGCCCTCGAGGCCCATCGCGCCACCGAACCCGGGCGTGGCGATCGCCGCCAGCATGCGGCCCGGCATCTCGCGCAGCTTGTACTGCTTGTCGTCGTCGTGGAACGCCTTCAGGTAGAGGTCGGTCATGCCCGCGTCGTGCGTGCCTCCGACGCGTGTGAGCAGGAGCCACGACAACGTCAGCCCGACGAGCGGCATCCACGCCATCACCCACGGCGACAGCTCGAACACCCGGTCGAGCAGCCCGTCGACGACGATCCGATCGAAGCCGGCGACGGCGAATCCGGTGACCGCGCCGGTGATCGCAGCCAGCACCACCACTTCGTGCGAGCGGCGCGGCGAAGTCGCGGAAGCGACGGGTGGTGTCGCCCGGGCTCACGCGGTGTCTCCCGTGAACCACGCGGCGTCGGCGGGCTCACCGGCGGCCTCGCCGAGCGCGTGCAGCGCGTGCACGGTCGCGGCGCGTTCGCGTGCGGGGATGTTGGCGGCGATGGTCGCGATCTCTTCGCGGCGGCGCAGCGTGACCGCGTCGACCAGCCGACGACCCTTGGGCGTGAGGCGGATCGCCACCTCGCGCCGGTTCGCGGGCGCCTCGCCGCGGTGCACGAGGCGCTTCGCCACCAGGCGGTCGCACAGCCGGGTGATGGTCGAGGGGTGGACGGCCAGCGCCTCCGCCAGCCCGGTGGGTCGTTGCGGGCCCCGGCTGGCCAGCACCACCAGCGCCCGGTACTGGGGGAGGGTCACGTCGTGGTCGACCGCGGCGAGCGAGCGCACCGCCACCGCCACCAGCACCCGGGACGCCCGGAGGACGGCGTCGACGACCTCCTGGTCTGAGACTTGCATACTGCAAGTATTGCACAGAGCATGTAACGCTCGATCGGTCGGCAAGACTGTGCCCCGTGGCCGGAGTCGTGGGAGCGTCGTGGCGTGTCGTGTCGGTCAACGTGGGGGCGGTGCGCACGGTCGAGTGGCACGGGCGCGCGGTGACCACCGGCATCTGGAAGGAGCCCGTTGCCGGGCGGGTCGCGGTGCGGGGCGTGAACCTGGTCGGCGACGACCAGGCCGACCGGCGTGTGCACGGCGGCCCGGACAAGGCCGTCTACGCGTACGCGGTCGAGGACTACGCGTGGTGGTCGCGCGAGCTGGGACGGGACCGTGGGCAGGAGCTGGGACCGGGGACGTTCGGCGAGAACCTCACCGTCGAGGGCATCGACCTCGGCGCGCTCGTGATCGGCAGCCGCTGGCTCGTGGGCACGACCGAGCTCGAGGTGGCACAGCCCCGGCAACCGTGCTTCAAGCTCGGCATCCGCATGGGCGACGCCGAGTTCGTCGACCGCTTCGACGAGGCCGCCCGGTTCGGTGCCTATCTCCGCATCGTGCGAGAGGGCGACGTCGGCGCCGGTGACGAGATCACCGTGGTGCCGCGCGTCGACGACGGGGCCGAGGGAATCACGCTCGTGGAGCTGGGCATGGTGACGCGCGATGCCGACGTCGTGTTCCTCGAACGGATCATCGCCGATCGCGTGCGGTACCGGAGGGCGTGGCGCTGACTGGGCGCGGCCGACGAACGCGCGTGCGAGCACGGCCGCGGGGTCGTCGTCCTTGGTGACGGTGAACGACGCGACCACGTGGCTGCCCTGGAAGCCGACGGTCTCCTCGACCCAGCGCCGAGCGTGCTGCCCACGCTCGGGGCTCGGGGCCGCGCTCACGATCGCGACGTCCTTGTCGTAGAGCTCGCCGGTGCCGACCAACCAGTCGAGCGCGTTCTTGAGCGAGCCGGGCATGCCGCCGGCGTACTCGGGCGTCGCCAGCAGGACCAGGTCGGCGCCCGCGACCGCGGCGCGCAGCGACGCCACCGGCGCGCCGCCGTCGTCGTCGGGGGTGAAGTGCGGGAGCGTCGCCGAGCTCGTCCCACACCTCGAGGTTCGGGATCGAGTTCGGCAAGGGCCTGCACGAGCGCCGAGTTCGCCGACGATGCTTCAAGCTCCCGGAGATCGCGACCACGTGCACGGGTCGGTGAACCCGGCGGCGCCCATGGGCATTCCGCGGTTCGTCGGGTTCATCGGACTCATGGGTCCGATGCGACGAACGAAACTCGAGACGGGTCAGGCGCGGCGGGCGTCGTCGAGGAGCACGAAGACCTCGTCGTCCTCGCGCGTCGACTCGGGGCCGAACGTGAGCACGAGCGTGCCCTTGATGCCGCATGCCGGGCACGCCACCGCGCACACCGCGAGCATCTCCGAGGGGTCGGAGTCGCCCTCGAGCCGTTCGAGGTGGTGCAGCTCGAGCGTGTTCGCCGGGTGCGGGGCGTGGCACTGGCCGCACTCGACGATCCCGCCCGGCCGGGTGCGGAAGTCGTAGGTGAAGCCCTCGTCGCGGAACGTGGCGAGGATCCCGAGCAGCGAACGTTCCATGCCGTCAGGTTACGGGTGCGTCGACCGGTGCCGGCTCGGGATCGGGAGGTTCCGCGTCGGGCCCCGTCTCGGTCGCCGGCTCGACCTCGGGCCGCTCGTGCCCGCCGTACCAGGCCGCCATGCTCACGGCACCGATGCCGTAGATGCACACGACGAACCAGACGATCAGCCCGACCCCGGGGATGAGCGCGATCAGGCGCAGGATCCCGAAGCCGGCGAAGAACGCGCCGACACGCGCCCGGTTCGAGGTGCCCTTCACGAACCAGCGCCCGAAGATGAGCGACGCGGCGACGTAGCCGAGCGGCGCGAGCACGTTGAGGCCCGAGAGCATGGTGAAGCCGAGCGGCAGCCCGAGCACCGTCGCCAGCACCAGTATCCCGATCAAGGGCCCCGCGACCCCGATCAGCAGCCCCCACCCGAACGACGCGCCGACGCGCTTCCCCGCGGCGGCGGCGGTGTCGGCGGCGCGTGGGAGCAGCCCGACGAACGCGAGACCGAGGATGGCGATCGAGATCGTCACCGCGAGCCAGAGGTAGGCGAGGAACCCGATGATGACGCCGGTGAAGATGCCGCGCAGGTCGACGCCGCGCACCTCACCCTCGACGGTGCCGGGCGCGATGTGCGGGTCGCGCCGCGACACGACGTCGCCGTCGACGCTGCCGGTGCGCGTGACCGTGACGCGTCCCAGGAGCGCGACCACGTCGCCGCGGACGTGCCCGGAGATCACCGCGTTGCCGTGCACGACGACGACGCTGCGGGTCACGCGACCGCTGACGATCAGGTCGCCGTCGCCGACGACGACGTAGTCGGTGACCGTCCCTCGCACGAACACCGAGCCGTCGACCGCGGCCACCGGTCCGGTGACGACCTCACCGCGAGCGACCTCGACGTCGCCACTGACGCTGATGCGGCGATCGCTCGACGTGATACCGCCCTGTTGCGCGAACGCAGGGCTCGCGGCACCGACTACCCCCGCCATGGCAACCCAGGCGACCGCGAGCGCGCACGTGAGGACGCGAAGGCGGCGCATGCGCGCGCACTCTGGCACGCATGCGCCGCTCCCGCAACGACTGCGGATCAGGGCATCTAACTCGGCGTGCTGGATCCGAGCTGGACGGTGGCGGAGTGGGACTGGCCCGACGAGTCGGTCCACGTGACCTTCACCGAGTCACCCGGCTGGTACGGCACCATCAGGTGGGTCAGCTGCGTCGCCGAGGTCACCGCAGTGCCGTCGACGCTCGTGACGGTGGAGCCGGTCTGGATGCCGGCGTCGTCGGCGCCCGAGCCGGACTGCACGTCCTGCACGTAGGCGCCGTTGCCGCTCGAGCTGCCCTGGCTGGCCGAACCACCGAAGTCACCGTTGCCGCCAGTGGGGTTGCCGTAGCCGTTGGCCGAGCCGTCGTCGCTGACCGAGACACCCATGATCGCGGCGTGCGCACCGACGTGGATGGTGTCGCCGCCGTCGCCCGACTGGATCTTCTTGGCGATGGCGAGCGCGTCCTCGATCGGGATCGCGTAGCCCTCGTTGGCCGACTGGCCGCCGAAGCCGAACCCGCCGTTGCCGCTCGATGCTGCCGCGTCCATGCCGACCACCTTGCCGTCGGCGTTCGACCAGCGGACCGCCGGAGTCGCCGGGCTGGATGTTGGCGTCGATCTGCACGAGGCCGCGGAGGGTCTCGGCGTTGCTGCCGTCCTGGTCCGACGCGGTGATCTGCTGGTCGGTGGCGGTGACGCTGCCGCTCACGACGGTCGGGTTGCCGCCCTTGCCGCCGGCGTTGCCGAGCGCCACGATCGCGTCGCCGACCTGCACCGACGACGAGTCGCCGAGCGGATGCGGCGGGGAGGTTCGGACACGCCCTCGATCTGCACGAGTGCGACGTCGTGCTCGATGTCGTAGCCGAGCACCTTCACCGGGTGGTACTCGCCGTTGCCGTTGAGCTCGGCCTGCAGCTGGGTGGACGCCGTCGATCACGTGGTTGTTGGTGAGCGCGAGACCCGACGACGAGATGATGATCCCGGTGCCGGCAGCCTCACCACCGCTGACCGCGCTCACGAGGTTCACGACCGACGGGCTGACCTTCGCCGCGATCGACTGCACGTCGATGTTGGCCTGCTGACCGTTGCTCGAGCTGCCGTTCGACGAGCCGCTCGAGTTGCCCGTGCTCGGGTCGTTCTGGGGGATCTGCTGGGTCGGGAAGTTGCTCGACGCGCTGGTCGAGTTGCTGCCGTGGTTGGAGCCGATCGAGTAGCCGAACACCGCGGCGAGCGTGAGGAAGCACGCGACCGCGAGCGCGCCCAGGGTGCGACGGCGCGATTCGCGTTCCTGGCGCACGACCGCCCGCGGCGGGACCCCGGGGGGAGGGGTCGCCGCCATCGGAACGGTCGAGGGGCCCGCCGGGGGGATCGGCGGAGGAGGGGGCGCCGCGGCGGGAGGGGGAGGCGGGGGCAGAGCCGCCTCGGGCGCAATGGGCGGGTACATCGGCTGGTACGGAGGCGAGGCCTCCGGACGAGGCGGAGGCGAGGCCTCCGGGCCGTTCGGCTGCGTGTCGTCGGGGTTCGACATCTTGCGTGCTCCAGGGAGATGGACGGGCGGGGGGAGAGCCCGTGGTCATGACTGTGCCGAACCGATCCTGAGAGGAACCTGTTCCCCGGATGACCGCTCGGTCTGGAGTGACAACGCCTGGGTGCAGGCCGTCGTGCCCATCGGAGAGGGTCGGGCTCTCAGGCGGAGCACAGGGCAACCGTTTCGGAGCGACCGGACCGGGGCACGCTTCTCACCTGGGAGCGGGAAGCCACCGACACGACGGGAATGGCATGGACACCGTCGAAACTCAATTGCCCAGCACCGTGAGCTCCCCCCAACTGGCTCGGGCGTTCCTCCGTACGGCGCTGGAAACGTGGAAGCTCGACGGGTTCGGTGCCGTCACCGAGCTGCTCGTCTCCGAGCTGGTCGCCAACGTCGTGACCCACGTGGGCTCGCCGATGACACTGCGGGTGCAGCGCACTCCGTCGACGATGCGGGTGGAGATCGACGATCCCAGCACCGAGGCGCCGGTGGTTCGCCACCCGGACGACACCGACGAGCACGGGCGGGGTGTGCTGTTGGTCGACCAGCTGGCGAACGCATGGGGCGTCGAGCCCCGAGCCGACGGCAAGACGGTGTGGTTCGAGCTCGACGTGTCCACCGCGACCGACGAGGTGCACCACCGCGCGTCCTCCTGACGCGTGTCCAGTCGTCGATCCAGTCCTGCAGTCCGACGGTCTCGAGCGCGAGGCGCGGCATGGACTGCGGGTTGCGCAGTCGGAGCGCGCCGCCGTCACCGGAGAGGCGCTTGTGCACGCCGACGAACACGCCGATGGTGCTGGAGTCGATGAAGGTGACGTCGGTGAGGTCGACGGTGACGACCCCGGTGAGGGGCGAGAGCACCTCGCGCAGGTCGTCCTTCACAGCGAGGTCGAGTTGTCCGGTGACGGTGACGACCGGCGCGGGACCGTCGTCGACCGAGAACTGCGCGTCGGTCACGCCACCGTTCTACCTCGCGGGGTGCACTTCGGGGCGAGATGTCGCGTCGGGGGCGGATGTCGGCGTGCTCCTTGCGCACGATTTACGCTCTCCCCACGCTCGTCTGCGCGTCGAGAGCGAGGGTCCACGACGCATGAGTCTGCGCAAGGTCCGCCGTCTGCCCGCCCGCCTGCGTCGGCGTCGGCTGCACCGCTACGGCGTCGGGCTCGCCAAGTCGGGGACCACGACCCTCGCGTGGATGTTCAGCGAGTATCGCGCCTCGCACGAGGTCGACATCGAGCGGTTCGTGCCTGTCACAGTCGGAGTGTTGAACGGCCAGTTCGCGCTGGACTCACGCCGCTGTCCGATTCGAGTTGCGCCGGCGCAGCGCCCGCTTTCATCTCGAGGTCGATTCGGCCGCCTTCCTCAACCCGCTGGTCGAGCCACTCGTGTCGCTCTTCCCGGAGGCTCTCTTCGTGCTGACCCTTCGAGACTGCTTCTCGTGGTTGGACTCCGCCGTAGAGGATCGTCTCAAGGATCCAGCCAACACCGGGACAATCGGGCCGCTTCGAATCGTTCAAGATGCCATGTATCCGGCCGTCTTCGCCTCGGAAGAAGAGCCGTTGCGCGACGCTGGCCTCCCGCCGGTCGCGACCTTTCTCCGTCGATGGGCCAAGAGAAACGCGACCCGTGCTGCACGGCGTGCCCCCGGAGCGCCTGCTTGTCGTCCGCACAGAAGATCTCAGCGGCGCCGCAGACGCCATGGCGCGCTTCGCCGGCGTGCCAGAGGGAACCGTTCGTCCCGCCCACGCGAACCGCCAAGGTCAACCGCAGCGGAGTGCTCGCCGAGGTTCCACGAGAGTTCATCGTCGAGCGTGCGCGGGAGCACTGTGCCGCCCTGATGGAGAAATACTGGAGCCCCGACTGGTCCGATCTTCGGGAACGGCTTCCGGTGTAGCAGTGCGGGCATGCGTGTCCCCCCGGCTCGGAGCGGTCACGCCGATCCGCCTAGACTCGACGGGTTCCACCTGCGCTCGTAGCTCAACGGATAGAGCATCTGACTACGGATCAGAAGGTTGGGGGTTCGAATCCCTCCGAGCGCGCTCGTCAGCTCCGAGGTTGTCCGAGCTCAACGGGGCCACGCCTTCACGAGCTCAGTGACAACCAAGTGTTGAAATCAGCGCAAACCTTCGAAGCGTTGCTTGCGCCGTAACCGCGTCCTCGCCGAAACGTCGTTGGTGAGCCCGAGACGCTTCCGGATCCGGTATCGCGCCGAACGCCACGCTCGTACGTGCAATCTGGCGGACCGGGGGATGGGGTCACCTGCGAGGTCATACGGGCGATCTATGTGCGCTGTGACAGCGCGGTCGGGGTCCTCAGCAGCCCGGATCTCTGCCAGCCAGTAGGCCTGCTCATGTGTCGGCCGAGTTTGGTAGATGTTGTGGCGTTCGTCCGCAGCGAGCTTGATGCACGTCACCCGCGGTACCCAACGCGGTGGTCCGGCTAAGTCGTACAGGCGACCGAGCAGGTCAGCCTCGGGGTCCAGGTATCCGGTGCGCGACGGATCACGCCAGCCGCCGAGCGCGGCGGCGTGGCTGCGGCGAATCGCCATTGATGTCGGCGGCACCCACGCGCCTCGGGTATACGACCATTCGGGCGCCGGAGTCGTGTAGCACGGGCGACCGGGGCTGGCGCGGAGCACCGTCGTATGCACGGCCGGGACCCCGTCGTCGAATGCTCCCATCAACACTTCGAGATGGTTTGGGAGCCAGAGGTCGTCGTGGCCGAGATAAGCGACTACCGCACCCCGGGCGCGCTCCAGCCCCTCGTTGTTCGGCCCGCTCTGGTGCCCGGTGTTCTTGGGCAGATTGATCCACTGCACGCGAGGGTCGCCAGTCGCGCTCGGCGACGCGCTCGGAGTCGTCGGTGCATCCGTCGCCCACGACGAGGAGCTCATAGTCCTGGAACGTCTGGTCGAGCACGCTGGCGATCGCGTACGCGAGTACCTCGGCATAGTTGTAGGTGGGAATGATGACTGTGACTCTCGGTGTGGGTCGAAACCGGAGTTCCTCGATGGGTTCCGTACCCCACCGCGCCTCGCGATCGATGGCGGAACGCGTCTGAACCAGCTGGTCGAATCCCAAGATCCTGGGCTTGGTCACGGACAACACGCTACAAACACTGCGTCGCGCTCCATAGAGAGACTGGTTCTCGCTTCGTGTCGGTCGGTAGTTCCCGCGCCCGCACGGGTTGTCGTGAATCAGGATCTGATGCCGACGCGCTACGACGTCTGACGTTCCTTGATCGGCGCCGTGGTTCCTCGGACCGAACCGCGTGCCCGTCAAACGCGGGCCCGTATCCCGACGAAGGGTTCGGTCGGCACCAGCCGCGTCGACTCGAGGGTGACGAAGCCGGCGGCTCGAAGGTCCCGCTCGACGTCACCGTCACCGGGGAGCGATGCGTTCCCGGCCTGGCTGACGAGCATGAGGTGCAAGTGCGCGCTCGGCGGTCGAACCGGGCGTCAGCATCGTCACCACCACGAGCTCACCGCCGTCAGCGAGTGCACCTCGCATCTGCCGGTAGAGCTCCACCCGGTCGTCGGGCGCGAAGTAGTAGATGTTGTTGACCAAGGTCACGAGGTCGTAGGGCTCCGCGACGGACCTCACGAACGCCCTGACGTCGCCCGCTTCGACGCGCGCGCGGCCGCCGAACCCCGACGCGTCGAGTCGCACGCGAGCGTCGTCGATCACGTCGGCCGCGAGATCGATGCCGTCGCCAGTCGCAAGCGGCGCGGCTTCGAGCATCGCCTGCAGGTACACGCCGGTGCCGCATCCAGCGTCGAGGAGCCGGCGGGGCGTTCGAGCGCGCACGATCCCGGTCAGGTAGGGCGTCACGAACGACTCCGCGGCGCGGGACACGTCGGCGATGACTCCGGCGTGGCGATCGAGGTCGTCACGTCCATCACCGGGCGCGCTGCGCAACAGGGCCGCGAGCTGCTCGTACGGGCCGGGCTGGTAGTCGAGCATCGACCGGTAGTGCGCGAGCAGCACCGGATCGCCGTGGGCGAGCGCCCGCGCGCGCCGGCCGCGTAGCGCGTACCGTCCTCCTCCATCACGGCGGAGCTCGTGGAGCTCCACCCCGACGTCGAGCCAGGCCGAAAGGCGATCCGTGCGCGTCGCGTCCGGTCAGTGCCGCGAGCTGTTCGAAGGTCCGGGGTTGCGACAGGAACCCGAGCAGGTCGAGGCGCACGGCCGAGGCCAGGAACCAGGCGCGCACGAGCACACGACTGTCGGAGATCGCCAGTGCGCGCGCACCCGTGTCCCCGCGGCGCACGACGTCGACGACGCCACGCGCCTGCGCGGCGAGGGAGCGGATCATCGGGCGGGTGCTCGCAGCCCGAAGGCGCGCTGCGAGCTCCAGCGCACGGCGCGGGTCATCGCGCCTGCAGTCTCGAGCGGCGGGAACGCGGTGGTGTCCATCTCGGGCACGAACAGCTCCCCGCGATTGCTGAGGAACGCGTAGATCGGATACGACATCGTGCCCAATGTTCGGAGGGGGGCCGACGCGTGCGCACCCCGCAGGGCGGTGCCGAGTGGTGGGCGCACGCCGTCGACGATCACCGGCTGCACGGGGATCCCGAACCAATGGTGGGCGCGGCGCACGATCGGCGCCCGGCGCGGATCATTGATGCCGAGATCGGCCAGCACGGCTTCGTCGACCGCGAGCGCATCGGTACCTGCGTAGACGTGGCGGACGTCGGCCGGGTGGCGGCACCCCATCACCCCGAACGGACCGTCGGCCACGGGTGACCACGCGTCGACGACGGCGAAGTCGGGCGGCGCGACATCGAGCACCATCATGGTCGCGGTCCGGAAGTCGACCCGCCGACCGCCGTAGAAGGTCTCGTCGATCGGACCACTGGTGCCCTCCAACGTCGAGAGGCTGAGGTGCGCGAACTCGGTGGGATCGGTGCGCAGCTTCGGCATCACGATCCGCACGTCGGCGTCGACCCACGTCGCGCTGATCGCTTCCTGTACCAAGCCGCGCTCGAACCGGAAGGCGCGCAGGTCGCTGCCGATGTCGACGATGCGGTAGTCCGGCGAGACGAACCCGAAGTAGTCCGCGACCTCGGTCACCGAACGATGTGCAAAGAGGTTCCCGTACACCGTCGGCGCCTCGAGCACCGCGACGTCTTCGACCCCGCACCAGCGCAGATACCGCGCAACTCCGGCGACGAGGTCCGGGTCGTTCACGTTGGAGCGGTCACCACGGTCGTAGCCGAGCATGAACGACACGCGGATCGCGGCGGTGCGCGCACCCGCGACGCGCTCGGCGAGTCCACCGCGATCCAGGCAGTCCTCCAGCACGCTGAGCTTGTCGCGGTCGGTGGAACCGCTCCCCACGACGACCGGCGCGCCGGTACCGAAGGAGCGCGGCCGCGTCTCGCTCACGGTCGTGCCCGGAGTCGCTGGCACGGGTCGTCGCCGGAAGGAACCACTCGCTGATGGCGGCGAGCTCCTGGACCACGCGCGCGTCGGTCCAGCCGTCGGCGAGGCCGTCGGCGTCGTCGAGGGCAGCGGCCAGCACTCGAAAGGCATCGGTGTGGCGCTGCTCGTCGTCGCGGATACGGGTGAAGATCTCGCGCTCGTCGTCGACGGTCAGCTCCACGAGCCTGCGGTACGCGAGCTCGGCGGTCATCTCCAACGCGACGTTGAGCTCGCAGTAACGCCGGAACGTCTGGAAGTGCAGCTCGCGTTGCAGCTCCCGCGGGATGCGACCGGTCATCCCGGCAACCGCCACGAGCGCACTTGCCGCTCCCGTCCGCAAGCGGCGCGGTACGAGGGTCCCGGTGATGTTCGGTTGCGGTCACCCATCCCGACAGCGCGCCCTGGAGCTGACGCCCGTAGACCACTGCCGATGCCCCGACGCCCCCGCGCCGCAAGAGGATGCCCCGCAGGTACTCGGCGTGGAGCTCCTCGTCCTTCCAGATCCAGACGAGGGTCTGCCGGACGACGGCCCGGAGCTCGTCGCTGATCGGCAGCTCGTCGATCCGTCCGGCCACCGACTCCTCGCGGTACGCGACCGCCACGATCTGCTCACGTTCGAGCGCGAGCAGCCAGAGGTGCGCAGCCTCCGCATCGGGACGACCCGCGTACTCACGTCGCCAGCGAGCGAGGAGTCCCTCGACGTCCGCGACCATGGCCGCTTCGAGCTCACTCACAACGGCTCCTGACCGCGAATCCCGTCGCGTCAGCGATCGGTGTCGAGTGGCGCGGCGATGCCGATCGACTCGAAATTCTCGAGGCAGGTCTCGACGTCGCGGCGGCACGTCTGCTCGTCGACGTCGAAGCGCGCGGTCAGCTCGGCAACCGCGTCGTCGACGGTGGTGCCGTCGACGAGGAGCTCCCAGACCGCGGTCGCGGCCGGGTTGAGCGCGTGGTAGCGCAGATCCGACGGGGACACGACGACCGTCTCACCATCGACGATGCCGGCCGCAGCTCCCGGCGTACGTCCGAACCGTTGGTGGTTCGCCACTCCTGCCGGTCAGCCCGGGAGCGAGGACGGTGGCCGCGGCCCGACATCGTTCCGCAGCGCGACGTCGGGGTGATCGGCGCGGCTGCCGGTGTCGGTGAGCGCAATGGCGGCGGGTGCTTCCCATGCGATCTTCGCGGTGGGGCCCTGCGAGTCCACGCGATCAGCCCGGCGGTGAGACGGGATTGGTAGTGCCATTGCGGAGGGCGACGTCGTTCTGGTCTGCGCGGCTGTCGACGTCGGTGAGCGCGATGGTGGCCGGTGCATCCCAGGGGAGCTTCGCGGTGGTGTCGTGGGTGTCCATGTGATCAGGGCTGCGAGCTCGAGATGCCGTTGCGCATCGCGATGTCGGCTTGGTCGGCGCGACTCTCGGTGTCGGTGAGCGCGACGGTGGCCGGAGCCTCCCACGTGAGCTTCGCGGTGGTGTCGTGCGTGTCCATGTGATCAGCCACCAGCTACGAGATGGGTACGAGGTTGCGGAGGGTGACGTCGGCTTGGTCGGCGCGACTCTCGGTGTCGGTGAGGGCGACCGTTGTCGGTGCGTCCCAGGGGAGCTTGGAGGTGGTGTCCGGGCTGTCCATGCCGACTCCTGTGCTCGGGCTCGCGAGTCCTGAACGCTAACAGTGTTGAGCGCGGCGCGCCTCGACCATCAGCCCCGACCGTCGGCCAGCACGGCGGCGCAGACCTCGGTGAGGGTGTCGACTCCCTCGGGCCGCACGATGTTGACCATCGAGAGTGCGTCGGCGAGCGTGGAGGCCCACTCGAAGTACGTGGCACCGCCGCCTCGGACGGTCTGGTGCCCGGTGACGTTCGAGAGCCGGACGATCCATCGGAGTCGCTCCGCACCTCCAACTGGGCGCTCGATCAGGCCCCCGGCATCGGACTGTCGCTCGTCGGCGTCCGGTTCGTCGCCCTCGAGCGACAGCACGACGAGTCGGTCGAGGTCGAGCCACGTCGCTTCGTCACGTGCCGCACCGAATTCCGTTGCCGGCAGCGCGACCTTGCCCCGCGGTCCGGGGGTCACCGCCGTCGCGTCGTCGAGGCTGACGCCGAGTCGTTCGGCCGCCTCGAGGGTGAGGTGCACCGGTCGATCGAAGACCTGGACCTGGGGGCGGCCGTCGACCACACGGGCCGGGACCACGTCGTCGACGAGCAGCGCGGCACCGTGGAACCGCGCGAGCGCGGTCGCGGTGGTGCTCTTGCCGGCACCGCTGTGGCCGGCGACGGCGAAGACCGTCCCGTCATGACGCACGACGCTCGCGTGCAGGCAGAAGGTGTCGGCATGGAGGAGCAACGTCCGCACCGTGATGCCGTACACCAGCGGTGCGAGCAGATCGAGGTCGGCGCCGTCGTCGAGGTGGACGACGACCTCGTCGGTCCCGCGGACCATGATCTGGATCCCCGACTGCTCGATGAGCGCCTCGTCGGGCGTCGCCGTCAACCACTCGGTGAGCCGGCGGCCGTCGGGGAGCGTCAACCCCTCGGACGACAGGCTGATCCGGGCGTCGACGAGCGCGCGCGGCAGCATCCCGTCGAGATCCATTGCGGGGAGGCTACGACGGTGTGGTGCACCCATCTCCGTTAGCGTGATCGGCCCATGCACGCGAGCAGGGACGCCGCCATCCTGCAGTTGGTGCGCGTCGCGCTGGGCACTGCACCGACGGCTGCTGGCATCGACCCGATCGATGCCGACCTGCTGACCCGCGCGGCCGAACTGGGAGTGGTCGAGCTCGTGATCGCGGCGGGCGCGACGGTTGGCTTCACGGGCGATGCCGAGTCGAAGGCCGCGTCGATCGCGCGCGCCCGTGAGCTGCGGGGCGCGCAGGCGGAGGCGATGGCGTGGCGGGTCCACCACCTCCTCGGTGAGCAGCACGTCCCGTCGCTTGCGCTGAAAGGTGTGGCGCTGGCGGCGATGACGAAACGCGCCGCCGCCGAGCGGAGCGGGGTGGACACCGACGTCCTGGTGCATCCGGCCGACTGGCCGCGCGCGCACGATGTGATGCTCTCCGCCGGGTACCGGTTCGCGTCGCAGTCCCCGCCTCCGAACGGCCGCGATTCGCTCACCCGGTTCTTGACCTTCAGCGGCAACGAGGCTGCGTACGTGGGCCCGGGCGGGCCGGTCGACGTGCACTGGCGTCTGGGCCCCGGGCATCTCGCCAGCCTGTCGAGTGACGCGCTGTTCGCGCGAGCGGTCACGGTGGACCTCGCGGGCGCGCCCGTTGCCACGCTCGATCCCGACGCCATGCTCGCCCACGTTGCGCTGCACGGCGCCAAGGACCGCTGGCAGTCACTGCGTTCGTTGGTCGATGCGCATCTCCTCGTCACCGTCGCCGGCGCCACCTGGGCCGGGGCCGCGTCGTTGGTCGGCCGTTCCACCGTCGTGTCCGACGCCGAGGCCGCGGTCGGCGCCACCATCTCGATTGGCGCTCCGTCCCGCGCCACGCCCATCCGGCCGGTCGACGCGTTGGAACCGCTCTCGTCGTACCTGCCTCGACGCGCCGCGCTCGCACCGTCGGCGGCTTCCGTCGCGGCTGTGGCCGCCAAGGCGTTGTTGCCGCCGCAGATCCTCGCCGGTTCCGACCTGCCGCGCCCGGTGTGGTGGATGGCGATCGGCCCGCGGACGGGTCGCGCCGCGTCGTGGGGTGTCGAGGCCGCGATCGCGAAGCTGTCCTCGGAGCGGCCGCCTGCGGTTGGTCGGTACGCGAGCCACGCGGCCGCGGTCACCCGTGACCTCGCCGCCTGGTACCGCGGCGCGCCGTCGAGTGCGCACACGTATCGGGTTGCCCGAAAGGTGCACGTGCGCACCGCGGGCGTGTCGAGCGCAGTGTTGCTCGGCGCGATGCGCGCCGCGCCCGGCGCGGCCGATCACGTCGCCCGCGGCGATGTCCTTCACGCGCGTGGACGCGCCGGACGTGCGCTCGAGGAGCTCGAGGAGTCCGGCCTGACGGTCATCGAACCGGTGCTCGACGCCGATGCGATCGCGCGCGTCCGCGAGTTCGCCGAACACGCACCGGGAAGGATGCGGCTCGCCGACGGCCGGGTGATCGACGGCACCTACGCCGATCGTCCTCCCGACGCGGTGTCGATCCATCTCCCGGGCACGTTCGCGTGGGCGACGGGCGAGCTCCAGTCGGTCATGGCCTCGGCCGATCTGCTCGAGCTGGCGCGGGCGCGGTTCGGTCTCGCCCCGGTGGTCCACACGCCCACCCTGTACTGGTCGTGCACGACGGCGGTCGCTCCCGGACGGTCGACGGAAGCGCAGCTCGCGCGCACCTTCCACATGGACTTCGACGGGGTCCAGGCGATCCGCGTGCACGTGTACCTGACCGACGTCGACGAGGACAGTGCGCCGATGGAGTTCGTGCGCGGCAGTCACCGAGTCGGTTCGCTGCGCGGGCCGCAGTTCCGCGCCGCCGACATGGGTCTCGACGAGGATGTGGTCATCGAGCGCTTCGGCCCGTCGGCCGCGCGCACGATCACGGGACCGGCCGGTACGACGTTCGTCACCGACCCGCGTGGACTGCACCGGGGCACCGCGCCGCGCCGGCGCGACCGGCTGTTCCTGGTGGTGCCCATCCAGGCGGGTGCGTTCGCCGGCTACGTGCATCGACGCCGCGCGGTGCCGCTGCGCAACGACGACTTCGCCCAGCTGCTCGACGTGCCGACGGGACCGCTGCGCCTGTTCGAGGCGAGCACCGTCGATTCCACGGCAGGAGCCCGCGCACCGAGTGTGGCGCGCCTGGCCTGAGAGCTGTGAATTTCGATTCTGGAACAGTTTTGCTAGAGTCTGTGAGGTGCTGGAACCCAGCGACACCACCGTCGAAGAGCCCGTCGCCGAACCGCCTGTCGTCGAACCACCCGTCGTCGAACCCCGAGCGGAGATCGCGCGCATCGGCGATGTCCAGGTGGAGCCGCAGCGGGACGGCTACTCGGTGACGGTGCGCCTGAACGCGTCACCACCCGATGCCGATTGGGTGAAGCTCTTCGAGCACCCGCCGGTGCTCACACTGGTTCCTCCCGCGCGTCGACCCACGATCGCCGATGCCACCATCTCGATCGTGGTGCGCAACGAGGAGCAGATGAGCGCGAGCGTCCGCTACGTGGAGCTCGCGATCGCCGAGGCGAACCAGGTGTACAACGACGAGGTGCTGCCTCGCCGTGAGCGGCATCGACAGATTCGCGACGCCGCGCGATCGCGTGATGAGGTCGGGCTCGACGCCATGGCCCGCGCCGCGAACGCGCTGTAACTCAACCGCGACGTTCCCGCTAGTCGGGCAATTCGATGCTCGGTGGCCCCGCGCTCCGTTGACGTGCGGACACCATGCCGAGCTCCTCGAGCTTCGACCACCGCTTGTCGTCGCGCTCGAGGTAGGACCTCGCCTGCCAGAGCGGCAGCCACGCGGTCGACGCGAACGGACTGTGGTACCGCACCAGACTTCGCGAATCGCTCACGACGTGACCCCCACAGGCGCGCTCATGCGCAGCAAGGCGAGCAGCTCGCCGAGCCGCTCGTCGATGGCCAGCAATGCGTGCACCTGGGCAGCGGTGAACGACTGTTCGGCCGACAGCACCGGGTTGCGCTGGGCGTTGGCGAGCGCCGCCTCTGCCGCGTCCCGATGGTCGCTCACGCCGCGTCGCGCTTCCGGGAACGTCGCAGGCGGTCGAGTCCGGAGAGGCCGGCCGTGCGCACGCCGTTCGACTCCTTCGCCGGCGCGTCAGCGGAGTAGGAGTTCAACGCTTGGAGCGCGGTGGTTGCGGCGAAGTCGTTGGAGTGACGATTCAGGCGGTCGAGGAGCACCCGCCGGGCCGCGTCGAGATCACCGCTGTCGACTGCGGCAGCCCCGAGCGCGAGGTCGAGGTCGCGGCGGTCGGTCATGCGCCTCACGCTAGCACTCAATCTCTAGAAACAACTTGCGAGTAAATGAAGCCGTTTCTCGCTCTCGATGGCTACGATCCCGCGATGCCAGGCTGGCACTTCCTCACCAACCACGCGCGGGTGCTGCTGTGCATCGCACGCGATCCGGGTGTCCGTCTGCGCGAGATCGCGGCCACGCTCGACATCACGGAGCGCACCGCATTCGGTGTGGTCGCCGATCTCACCGAAGCGGGATACGTGATCAAAGAGCGCGACGGCCGCCGCAATCGGTACGAGATCCAGCACCACCTGCCCTTGCCCGACCCGGCGAGCGAGGAACGCACCGTCGGTGAGCTGCTCGAGCTCCTCGGCGGACGTGACGTGCGACGGACGGCTCGTCCGAAGCGCACGTCACCCCGGAGCGCCCGCGCTTGACGCCGCGGTTTCCGGAGTGCTGCGACCCGGCCCGGTTCGCGACACTGGTGGGATGGGATCGGCGCGCACCGAGGGGAGGCGAGGGCCCACCAGCCGTCTCGGCGGTGAGCAGGTCACGCTCGGGCCCCCGGTCGACCCGTCGGTCGCCACGCCGGCCGGGCAGCTCGCGCTCGGGATCGTGGCGGAAGCGCCGGCCCGCACCGTGGTGGAGCCCCGTCGGGGCATCGTCCTGATCCCCGACTGGCTCGACCTCGACGCCCAACGCGCGGTCGTGGCCGAGTTCCGCGAGTGGGCGCGTCCACCGGCCGGGCTGCGCCATCCGCGCGTCCCCACCGGTCACCTGATGAGCACGCAGGCGGTGTGTCTCGGCTGGCACTGGTCGCCGTACGCGTACAGCCGCACCGCGGACGACACCGACGGCGCGCCGGTGAAGCCATTGCCCGCGAGCGTCACCACGCTCGCACGCGCCGCGGTGGCGGACGCGTACGGCGCTGACAGCGTGGAGGCGCGTGCGTTCACGCCCGACGCCGCGATCGTGAACCGCTATCCCGACGGCGCCAAGCTCGGATTGCACCAGGACGGTGAGGAGCCGTCGGACGCACCGGTGGTGACGATCAGCCTCGGCGACACGTGCACGTTCCGCTTCGCCGGTGTCGACCGCCGCGTCGGTCCGTTCCTCGACCTCGAGCTGCGCAGCGGCGACCTGCTGGTGTTCGGGCGTGAGGAACGGCGCGTGTTCCACGGCGTGCCCAAGGTGTTCCCCGGCACCGCGCCACCCGGGCTCGGACTGCCGCCCGGTCGGCTCAGCATCACGGTGCGCGAGACCGGCTTCGCTCGAGAGGCCGGTTCCTGAACGGTCGGCTCGTGAGCGTCGAGCTCAGCCCTGCGGTGCGCCGGTGAGCATCGCCGGCGTGCTCAACACGAACCGCTCGGCCCAGTGCGGCAGTCGGTTGCGCACGACCCGCGCCCGGTTGGGGGCGACGTTGCCGGCGGCGACAGCACGGTCCACCTTCGCGCTCGCGTCGCGCACCACCGCGTCGACGACCCGTCGCGAGGGGATGCCCGCGTCGGCCGCCACCGCGGAGATGGTGCGGCCGTCGTCGACGGCGCGCCGCAGCTCGTCCGGCGCGATGCCGATCGCGGTCGCGGCGACGTCGAGCTCGTTGCGCGCCAGCCGCTGCAGCATCTGACCGGAACGCCCGCCGGCGCGTCCCGGCGCCGGGCCCGCGCTCCTGAACGTGCGCATGCGGCGCTGCATCGTCAGCAGCATCGCGATGCGCAGGCTCGCCATGACCACCAGGACGATGCCGATCAGCGTCGCGCCCGCGGCCAGGAGCGCGATCCCGGCCACGAGGCCGACGCCGACGATCGCCCAACGGATCGTCCTCACCGTGTTCCACTGCATGTCGTCGCCTCCGCGGCTCGATCCGAGGGGTTGATGTACCCCGAGAGTCGTCCCGCTGATCCCAACGACGGTCAACGCTTTGTGAAGGAATTGTGAGGAGTGGTCAGGCCACCAGCATCTGCTGCATCAGCTCGGCATCTGGATGAGCTCGACGACCATGCCGTTGAGCGCAGGCACCTCGAGGTAGCCGAAGGACACCTCACCGACGTGGCCTTCCATGACGAGGGAGCAGCCGGCGGCCTGCATCTGGTCGCGGGTCCCGGTGAAGTCGCCGACGGGGTACCGCACGTGGTGGAGGCCCTCGCCGTGCTCGGCGATCCAGGGCACGGTCGGCCACCCGCCCGAGACCACCTCGACCAGCTCGACCTCCAGCCCGGCGTTGCTCCCGATCCCCAGCCGCAGGCTCACGGTCTCCGGCTCGCCCCGCACGACGACGTCCATCCCGGGCACGTCGATCGCCATGAACTCGTCGCCGAACATCGCCTGGTAGCGGGGGAGCGCGTCGTCGAGGCTCGGCACCGCGAACGAGATCTGGTCGATCGGTCCGAGACCGAACTGCGCCGTCATACCCGGTACAAGCGCGCCGCGTTCTCGCCCATCACGAGCCGCCGGCTCTCGGGACGGAGGGTGTTCATCTTCGCGGCGACGGTCTCGAGCGGCGCGGGGTACAGACACGTCGGGTGGGGGAAGTCGGTCTCGAACAGCACGCGGTCGTCGCCCACCTTGTCGAGCAGGCCCTGCACGTCGCCCTGGTTGGTCTCGAACCAGAACGTCGCGTACCAGTTGCTCCGGAAGTACTCCGACGGGAGCTTCGTCAGTGCCTTCGCCTGGTCGGGCGCGTTCTCCAACAGCTCGTAGTCCATGGTCTCCATGATGAACGGGACCCAGCCGATGCCGCTCTCGACCGACACCATCTGCAGCGCGGGGAAGCGGTCGAAGATGCCCGCGAACACGGTGTTGATCACGACGCGTGCGTTGTTGATGAACAACATCGAACCGCCGATCGCCGGCTTCACGTACTCGTCCTGCGACTCCCAGAAGTAGTTGCCGTAGAAGTCCATCGCGGTGTTGCTCGACCCGATGTGGAAGTGCACCGGCAGGTGCAGGTCGGCGCACACCTCCCACAGCGGGTCCCACGCGCGGTTCGCGAGGTCGGGCGAGCCGAGGTCCTGTGGGTCGGACGTCATGTTGATGCCGCGCGCGCCGTGCGTCGCGCATCGCACCGTCTCCCGCACGCAGAGGTCGACGTCCCACGCGGGCATGACCGGCATGGGGAGGAAGCGGAGGTTCGAGCTCTCCTGCAGCTCCGCCATCGCGTCGTTGTAGATCTCGATGCACAGCAGGCGCAGCTTCTCGTCCTTGACGTTGTTGTTGATGTTGCCGCCGCCCAGGCCGACCGCGTTCGGGAAGAGCACTTGCGCCTGGATGCCGCACTCGTCCATGACCTGCAGGCGCGCCTCGGGATCCCACGCGCCGCGGTGCACCCAGTCGTGGCCCTTGTCCATCGAGTCGAGGAACGGGATCTTGCTCTTGTCGCGCGCGACGACACCGCCGCCCTTCGCGAACCCGAGCTCGACGCCGTCGACCACCCAGCTCGGCCCTTCGTCGCGCTGCTCGATGTGCAGCACGCGATCCTTGTACGCGGCCGGCGCCCGGCTGGTCCAGAGGTCGTAGGGCTCGGTGAAGTGCGTGTCGGCGTCGATGACCCGGAGGCCGTCGTCAGCGAGCGTGGCCATGGGAGCGCACCTCCTGGCGCCCGGGAATTGGGCGTCGTCCAACGCATCGTAACCAGACCTCCGGAAACCAGTCCGCGTGGGCCGTATCCCGGTGCGGCGTCCCGACGTTGACAGGGGTGTGGGGGGTCGGAACGGAGTGCACCCGAACCGGAGGACCAACAATGTCGAGGACCATTCGTCGCTGTGCCCGAGGGCTCGTTGCCGCGTTGGCCGCGTGCGGGATCCTGGTGATCGCCGCGCCTGCGGCATCGGCGGACCCGAAGATCCCGTTCAGTCAGGACGTCTACGCGCGCACGCACCTGGCGAAGTCGGGACTGGACATCACGGTGCCACCGGGACAATTCGACGGCACCATCGATCTCGCCACCGGTGAGGAGACCGGCACGCTCACGCTGCCGCCCGCGACCGTCACCATGAACCTGTTCGGGCTGATCCCCCTTGCCGACGCGTCGTTCGTCATGGCCCCCGCGGGTCCGATCACCGGCCACGTCGACCTCGCGACGTTCGCGGTGGACACCACGGCGTCGTTCAACGTCAAGCTGGCCAAGCTCACGCCGCACGGCACGAACGTCAACCTCGTGGGCGACGGCTGCACGACGATGTCGCCGATCTCGGTGCGGATGCAGGGAGTGGTGAACCCCGCGACCGGTGGGACCTTCGCGAGCACCTACACGATCCCGCAGTTCAAGGACTGTGGACTTCTGACGCCGGTGATCAGCGCCCTCGTGTCGGGTCCGGGCAACACGTTCGTCGCCAGCTTCGCGGCGCACGGGTCGCCGCCTCCGTCGGCACCCGAGTGATCCCGCCCCGGCCGCGCCGCCCCTCGCGACGATCGATGCGCACGGCTCGGTGACCGTCGGCGGTACGCCGGCCGGCGCCACCACGCTGCCGATCGACCAGCACGTGGAGGTCCCGGGTCCGTCGACTCCGCCACTGATCACCGCGACGCCGGCCCCGGAACCGACGACGACCACCTCGCCGGTTCCACCTGTCCCGGTTCCGCCCGTGACTGCTCCACCGGTCCCCGCACCACCGGTCCCCGCACCACCCGTGGGCCTCGGCGACCTCCTGGGGTCACTGCTCGGGGGCGGCTGACGCGACTCGCCCTCGCGCCGCCGCAAAGCAGTGGGGGGCGGCGCGAGGGCGGGCGCGGTTGACCCGCGTGTCAACCGCGATCGCGCGTCGACGCGACCACGTGGCCGGCGCTCGTCGTCGTGAACGCGGCGAGCACCGCGTCGACGATGGCCGCGATGTCGGGCGCCCGCACCGGCGTCTGTGCGACGACGCGCCGGTAGATGACCGGCGCGCGCGCGAGGTCGACGACGAGATGCACGTCGACGTCGTCGGGCAGCTCGCCTCGCGGATGCCCATCCGCACGACGCGTTCGAAGCTGGCTCGACCC
>CAWHAR010000004.1:0-320887 GCA_963827385.1 uncultured Actinomycetes bacterium | reverse complement strand
TGTTATGTTGACGCACTTCGTTCAGACAGCGTATTGCTATCAGAGAGATCTTGTTTCCGACCACGGCGACCCTGACGTCGAATCAACGGCACGACGTCGAGCACTCGCGCGCGGATGTGCGGACAGGAGGCGACGTGTTCGTCACGCTCAACCTGAATGACTTCGTCACTCAAGGACGACAGGAGAGACTCGCTCAATTGGAATCTGGGCGATGCTCCCCTCCGAGCTCACGAACCTCCTCGGGTCTGCGTTCGGCTGGACTTGAACGCTCTCCTCATCTGCATCGTGGTCTCGCGCCGTGAGCGCTGATTCGGGGACTCCTTGCGGAGCGAGTTGCCGACGCGCAAAGGCTTGGCTGTCGGACGAACCGGGGCAGAAGTGCCGCTTGGCGTCCCACGGGCGCGCGACTCGGGCGGCGTGCGGGGACAGTCATCGGCAAGATCCGGGCCGATCAGACAGCCTGTCGGCCGATCTCGAGATCTTTCTCCATTTCGAAGTTGTGGAGTCCGACGCCCCGAACACGCGTTCGCCTGGATTTCGAAACACGCCCGGTAGGTCGCTCTACTGGTCCTTGTAGTCCGAACTCAGCCAGCGTGCATTGACTCGGTGGGCTCCGCATGAGCGGAGCGGGATCACTCGCCGACGGCGCCGTCGATTGCCTCGCGGAGGAGGTCGGCATGCCCGTTGTGGCGCGGGTATTCCTCGATCATGTGGGTCAGGATCCACCGGAGGGTGACCGGCCCGTCGTGGGGTTGGTCGAAGCTCCGGTCGAGCGACTCGCTCTCGGCGACAATGCGACGCCGCGGTCGATCTCTTCCCCGCCATACGCGGGAAAGATTCGGCGACGTCGGCCGTCTCGACCTCCCAGTCGGTGTCGCCATGGTCGGGACCGCGGAACCAGTAGTGCCACGAAGCCGTCTGGCCATCGAGCGAGACGTGGAACCACTGTGTCTCGACGTCGGTGAGGTGACGCACGAGGCCGAGGAGCGACATCGCTGACGTCGGCAGCGATCGCTGGCGCAGCTGGTCGTCGGAGAGGTCGTCGCACTTCCACTCGAGCGTGGCGCGCTGGAAGTCGAGGAAGCCGGCGAGCGTGGCCCGCTCGGCGGCGGTGTGGGGTGGCCGAGGCCGCTCGTCGTCCTTCATGTCAGGCGCACCGTGGCATGCAGGGCCTGGGTTCGCAACCGCTTTCGCCACGGCTCACGCCGCGGAACGCCAAAGCTCGATGCGCCAGTGCGATCCCGTTTGGTCGTCCCGCCGACACCAGCGAAGCCGGCCGTTTTCGGGCCGGCTTTCTGCATTCACGGCCTCGAGTGATTCGATTCGACTCGGTGCTCGTCCATCCAACGCACTCCGAAATCGACGACGTCGTGCACACGGCAGAGCCACCGATCCGGCTGCGACCGGTCCGCGACGCTCGAGTCCTGACGTCGCGAAGTCCTCACCGATCTGCTCGAAGTCATCGCTGCCTTCTCCCAGGTCGTCGTACCAAACCCATTGACGCTCGCCATCGACCATCATCGGTGAACCGTGTCGCGTCCCAGGGCTTGTTCTGAAAGCTGCTGCGGTATTCGGCGACGTGCAGTGACGTGTTGTTCGCATGCGAGACCCCGAGCAACAGCACCCACCCATCCAGGTCATAGAGGCGAGCCTGAGGTGACGACTCGCCGAGCCCGTAGGCGAGTTCATGTCCGGAGACCAGAGCGTCCATGTTTGGACCCGAGAGCAGCCGTGGACACGGTCGGGTGGTCGCTACGGATCACGCCCGGAACGTGCCGGAAGCACTCGACGATTGCGCCCATCCTTCGCGTCGGCGTGATGTCGCGTCGGTACGCAGGCATCGACGCACGGATCGCCTCCCACCACGCTTCGGGAACTGGCGGGTTTTTCACTCCCCGGATCGCTCATGTCGCCGGAGTGGGTCGGCATGAGGAGGGTGCCTTCGGGGCCCATCGCTTCCATGAGGGCAAGAACTACGGCTTGTGCGCCACCAGCGACAAAACCGAGGCGAGACAGTGGAGGAGTGAACGATCATCGACGAACCGCGACGGACGCCGAGCTCGTCCAGATCACGCACAAGACTCGCGACCGTTGCGGCGGAACCCGACTCGGCATCAACCATTCGCCGAGTGTGTCAGAGTGTCAGTTTGATCGAGCGGCACGGGGGATTCGGACAGGTTGGTGACGTCGCGCTGGACGGCGCACCCTTCCTGGGTCGGCGGTCGGAACCATGTCAGCCACGTTCTAGGTCGTCGTACGCGTCGCGTTCGATTCAGGTCGCGCCCCGAGTTCCTTGGCGCTCTGACAACACTCCGCTTGCGTATCCGCTCTGGGCGTGCGAGTTGAGAGCTCACGAGGCGAGCCGCGCTGCTTCCTCCACTCGCTGTCGATGTTCGTCCCAGGTGTCGGCGTGTGCACTCGAAGGTTGTCGGACGCCGGCAGGAGGCCGGCCGATCCATCGATGAGCTCTCGGAGGATGTCAGCGTGCCCAGCGTGCCGCTGGGTCTCGGACGTTGAGGTGCACGAGAACCATCGGAGTCTGACCGTCAACGTCACCCCACCCGGCACGAGCCCGGTGTCGTCGAGGACAGATCAGAGATCGTCGCGTCGGCGAACGCCCATGCCTGTCGATACCGCGACGATCTCCCTCGACTCTCATCGGGCGTGGCCCACATGTCGGCATGCGGGTCTCCTTCGCGCCCGATCGGGGACCGTGCGACATGGTCATACGGACGACCGAAGATGTCGCCGAAGTACAGCAGGTGCGAACCCGTGCTGTGCTTGACCAGACCGAGCAAGTTGGTGCCCGTCGGTGTCATCGGCCGACGAATGTCGTACTCACCGAGTCCGTCGAGCTTCCACACGAGTGACTCTCGCGCTCCCTGCAGGTAGTCGTGAAGTTCGTCCGTGATGCTTCGTGCCGCCATGGCGAGAGGCTCCGGGGGGACGGCGATCCTGTCAAGTGAGTCGGGTCCCCGATTGCGATAGCGCGACCAGTTCTCACGGTGCGGTGGACCATCCCCGTGGTGGGCGAACTGCACGCGAGGAGATCGGCAGCTGCGTGTCGAACGCAGGCTGCGCCTTTGTGGCGCTGCGATGCCGAAGACCTCGCACACGACAGGATGAGCACCCAGGTCGCCGAGTTGGTCTGCCTTCTCGGTGCGCGTGTCTTCGCTGCTACTTCGTGATGCGCAGGGATGAGGAGCGTGAGTAAGCACAGCCCGAGCAGGTCGCTCCCTCGCGCATGACCATGCGCATGAGCAGACGCCACAGCGAGCAGACCTTCTGCCTGCGTCACAATCCAGTTGGAAGTCGTGAAGATCCTGCGCGCGATGGAACCTTCTTGGTGGTGCTGTGCGTCCTTTCACTGTGAGACACGATCGACCACCACTCGCTGCAGCCGAGTCTGAAACACGCGCCGTCTCCGGATCATCCGGGTTCGAGGAGTTCTACGTGTCGCGCTCGGCTCGCATCGGTTCGCCTCGCGCACGTCATCGTCGGTTCGGTGGCGGTCGCCGAGGAAGTCGCGCAGGAGGCCTTCATCAAGACCCACGAGCATTGGTCGTCGCTCACGACACCGGATGCGTTCTTGCGCACGACGCTCGTGAACCTCTGCAGATCGCAGCTTCGACGTCGACGCCTTGAACGGTTGCACCATCACGCCCGTGATGTTGCCTTGACCGCGCCAGATCTCGACGAGACGTGGATCGCGGTCAACCGTCTTCCTTCCCGTCAGCGTGCCGTCTTGGCACTGCGCTACTACGCCGATCTCACCGAACGCGAGATCGCACAGCTACTTGGGTGTCGGCTCGGCACCGTGAAGTCGGCACACCACCGCGCGGCTCGCGCGTCTACGCGAGGAGTTGTCATGACTGATGATCGTGGCGTTGCGCTCGAAGACCTGCTGCGGTCGACCTATCGGGCCGTCACAACCTCGAGCGACTACAGCGCGCTACCTCCGACGCCCTTCCCGAACACCTCCCCGAGCCGACGGGCTCCCAGGGGGGTCGTGGTCGCGGCAGCCGCACTTGTCGTCGTGCTCGCCATCGTCGGGACGATCGTCTTGCTGAGCGGTACGGGGAACGGACCAAACCTTCGCCCGTTGAGCCCGGGGGACGAGCAACCGTTGTTCCCTGTTGTCGTGCCGCACCAATGGCCGGAGTTGTTGCTGGCACCGCAGTACGTCCCGGATGGTTACCAGCTCGTCTCGGCGAGTGGACCCGATCCGAGCGCGGGCGGAGGAGGCGGCGCGCTGAACGAGACGATCTCGCAATGGGTGAAGCTCGATGTCTCGGGCACAGTGCCAGTGTCCGCGTTTTCGCTGAGCTGGGGTCCGCTGGACATGGCCGACGAGGTCTACCCGCCGACTCTTGCCCCGCCTGTGTCATTGCAGCATCAAGACAGGATCGTGTCGGCCGCGAACAGGCAGGGTGCCGAGTCGATCACGGTCAACGGTCATCGCGGTGTGTGGTCGACCGAGCAGGGTCCGATGATCGAGTGGGAACAGGACGGGCAGGCGCTCACCCTCGCAGCAGCGACTGATGCTCAGGGACCGACCTGGTCCGAGCACTTGTCCCGTGCGCAGATCGAAGCCCTCGCGCGGTCAGTCGTGCGGCGCGACGATGGGAGTTTCCAGGTCGACGCGCCCCAAGAAGGGTTCCGACTTGCGGGCACCCAGCCGGGATACGTCAGCTACGGAACGAACGTGAGGCGACTCGTGTACCGGGACAGCACCCTCAGTCACGGTTTCACGATCCAGTTCGTGCAGGACACCCAGGTCCCGCCCGGAATCGCGCTGAGTCAGGGCGGCTCCACGTCCCGCCTCGTCGATGTCCGCGGCCAACGAGCGGTGCAAACGAACCACCTCTCCAGCTGTAGCTCCGCCGATCAGATCACCTGCGACCGGGCCCCCGATCCGGGCAATCACACCTATCTACAGTGGCTCGAACCCGACTCGACCCGAGTCACAGTGTTCGGTCTCGGGGTCAACGGCGACGAGCTCCTCAAAATCGCTCGGAGCCTCCAGCCGATCACTGCCGAGCAATGGGATGCGCTACGGAGATGATCACCGGGGGTCATCCTCGATGACGGGTTGTGAGAGTCATGGCCCGCTCGTGCGATCGCCACGTAGCTCGCGGTGACAGCTCTCATTTTTGCCCCGTCCGGTCATGCGCGCACCCATGAGACCTCTCGAGTCAATCGAATCGCGTGGCGCTGATCGACAAGTCCCCCCTCCGACACCAAGCACCGCAACGGTCGTGGGCCAGGCGGCCCTGAGGGACTCCATCAAGCCCCGGCGACCATGCCACCGGTATGCCACACCCGAAATGGCCACCGAACCTCATTGAGCCTCCACCGAAGAACTACGGGCCCGCGCGGCGCGCCGGACGTGACAGCGAACCGCGCTGCCGGTGCGATCAGCGCGACGCCCACACCGCCATGACTCCCGAGACCCTCAGCTGCACGGTGTGTCGCAGATAGGCAGATATGGCGCTCAGTCGTCAGGCGTCGAGGCGTTCTTCGAGCACAACGGCGACGCGGTCACCCTCCTGCTTCTGAATCGCTCGCCGCAGCGCCGCATTGATCGGGAGCTTGTGTCTACCGTCGCCAAGCGCCATGAACGAGCTTTGGAACGAACGACCATCCACGGTCCCACGCACCTTCACGAGGCCTCGCGTCCCGAAGAACTTCGCCGAGCCAGGCATCACTACATACGTCCACCCACCCTTGCTCGGACTCTTCTGCAGTGTCGCTTCGAACTTCTTGTTCAGACTGGCCATTCGACCTCTCCTCGTGCGACGAACACATTGGTCTTGACCGAGGACGGCGACGAAACTCATCGTTCGACGGCGGCCGATCGTGCAGCGCCAGTGCTCATGCTCACACGTCGGTGCCAATCGGCAGTTATGGCCCCGCTGGCGCAACTGTCGGTGACTGCGCACTCTGTCTCGGTGGCGACGGGTACGAGGCGTCGCAAGATGCCGAGAAGCGCCACACCGATCAGGATGAAGAGCACGCCAAGACCGGCGACGAGCACCGCGACCCCAAACGCAACCACCGACGTGAACAGGGATGCTTGAAGGAACGAAGCCGTGAGAACGGTGTCGCGGTTCGGGTCGTCCTGCGGTAGCTGGGCATACGTCCTACCGTTGCCGATCTTCAACGCGTGCTGTTTGATCGCCATCGCTTGTGAGTACGCGGTGAATGGTCCCTCGACGTCGTTCCCCGCGAAGTTTTTCGCGTCGTCGGCAACCGTGATGTGTTGGTCCGACAGTTCCCGGTGCACCACGTAGTAGGTGACACCGCCTGCGATGATCAGGAGCGCACCCGCGACGACGCTGATGATGGCGACGATGCGCGGCACACGCGACATGGTTGTCCTCCAGGTCGAAGGCCCGCACGCGCTGCGGACGAGCACACAGATTGCCCGATCCGTTGCCTACGACGCGTGAACCCCGCCCTGCAGTGCGTCTTCGCGCAGGGGGCGGGGTCCATTGTCGGCCAGAGGCCGCGGCTACTGCGGTGTGCTGGCCGTCGTGCGCCAGTCGTCTTGGATGCGACCGCCGTGTGTGACCAGCGCGCCGAGTCGAACTCGCGGCGCGGTTCGTGTTGGACGCCGACGCTCTCGTGGTGCCGGTCGACGCGGTCGTCGACCAGGTGATCGGGCCGATCTACTTCCGGACGCTCATCGCCGGCGTGCCGATCGACGACGCGTTCGTGGATTCGGTCGTCGGCATCGTCGTCCGTCGCCAGCGCTAGAGATTCAGTGGCGGGTATACCGCCTGAAGCTCACGTTTCAGCACATCGATGTCGGCCTTGTGGAGGGAAAGGACGACACGGCGGTGCCGCGACAGAGCTATGTCGCGCAACTCAGTTCCTTTGGCCTCGTCGCACAGCACGATGAGCGTCGCCGCGCTGTGATCGACCAGGCGCTGCACTTCCTTCAGGTCAGCGTGCTTGAACGCGTTGAACTGGTCCAGCACATTGCCGATGACAACACCGATGCCAGCACCAACGATCACGATCGGCAAGGTCGGTGCGATCAGCGCACCGGCGACGAAGCCCAGTCCCGCCCCGAGCCACGTGTCCCGCGCCCGCTCGCGGACCGTCGTCTTCGCCACCTCGTAGCCGTCATCGGCGAGGTGAATGACTGCGGCCTCGTAGTCGTCCGCTTGGCCTCGCTCGGCGGCGACGCGTTTCAAGTCTGCGAAGTCCGTCAGTGCAGCATCGATGTCGTCGTACCCGACAACGACGGTCGTGAGGTCACCGTCCACGGCGCGATTCTGCCTCACCAACTGACCGTGTGCCAGCAGATCCGTTCCGATCGACTGCGATGGCCGCCTGCATCAGCGCGGTGCCGATCGCGTCGGGGTGCGAAGAACGTGCGCTCGAGCACACCTGACACGAGCAGTCCGTAGAAAAGCGCGATCAGCGCGCCCAGGACATTGTTGGCAATACGACTCCCGCCGATCTGGTGCAGGCTGTGCGAGTTGTCGACTCCGTAGAGCTCGATGGTCAGGATGAGGAACGCGGTCCCGAAGGCCGTCACGTACAGCCGGCTGGTTCTGGCCCCGATGGTCAAGACCGTGATAACGGCGCAGATGATCGCGGTCGCGACATAGCCGAGGCTGAGGTCGAGCGTCAGGATCACGAGCAACGTGCCCGCGATCGTCGACAATGCACGGCCAACCCCTCGCCATCCGGTCATCTGCTGCACCGGCCTGATGACCAACATGGCGGCGGTGGCGATCCATCCCGCTTTCGGGATGTCGAACGCGTCGCCCACGAGGATCGCGGTTGCCGCGGTGAGACCGAGGAGCACGCCGTACGTCTTGACGTGGCGTGGCTGCGCAGCCGCGAGACGTTCCGCGGCGTCGGCGTCGGGTTGAAACTCCGGCAGGGGCAACATCACCAGACACGACCAGAGTGAGCCCGCCATGAAGGCCGCCATCAAGCCAACGGCGCCAGCAATCGTGTAGCCAGTCCCCACCCCGAGGGAAGGGATCAAGATGCCCAGCAACACGCCGCCGGCCGGCCTCGATGAGGCCAGGACCGTTGCACCGAAGCAGATGACGAAGAAGAGGAGCGCCGTTTCAACCATGCCGGTTGAGTTGAAGATCAACGCACCGAGGTAGATCCCGAGTCCGAACAGGCAGCCGACGATGCCGTACACCACGCGGAGCGCGCGCCGCGGCGCGATACCCATGAGCGATGTCGGAAGCAGTCCGATCGCGAATGCCACGCCGATCGTGAGATGACCGAACGCGATGAGAAGAACGGCCGGGATCACGCCCAACGCAGCGTGTCGGCAATCCTGCTGTGTGAACCGAACATACTGCGACACGTCGAGCAACGAGCACAGTTCCTCTTGTTGCGGTGTGGATCCGCCTGACAGTAGCGGCCGCGACCTCACCGCATCTGGGTCGCCGTTCCGAGTGGTCGATCAGGGTTGGACAGCGGTCCTCGCGTACAACGCGCTGATCGTTCGGAGCGAAATGGGCTTGGTGAGCGTGCAAGTACGGAGGGCGTGGTTGGCCCTGAGCGCGGACGAATCCCTGACGGCCCGGCAGGCGGCAGTCACGGTCGCAGCCGAAAGCGCCCGTGGTGCGCCGACAGAACGGCGAAGGCGAGGGCGATAACGAGCGTGACGAGGACAACGAGGATCCACCGCCGGATTGGGCGGTCGATCTGCCACGACTGTCTCCTCAGGGTCAGCTGCCGAGGGTGGCGACGAGGATGGCCTTGATGGTGTGGAGTCGGTTCTCGGCCTGGTCGAAGACGATGCTGGCCGGCGACTCGAACACCTCGTTGGTCACTTCGAGCCCGTCGGTCATGCCGGTCTGCTCCATGATCTCGGGCCCGACGACGGTGTTGGTGTCGTGGAACGCGGGCAGGCAGTGCATGAACTTGACCTTGGGGTTTCCGCTGGCGTCGAGCAGCGCGCGGTTCACCTGATAGGGCGTGAGCAGCGTGCACCCGGTCGTCCCAGACGTCCTTGGCCTCGCCCATCGACACCCAGACGTCGGTGTGGATGAAGTCGACGCCGGCGACCGCCTCGGAGGCGTCGTCGGTGATGGTGATCGTGGCGCCGGTACGCGTCGGCGATGTCGCGAGCCGTGGTCGACGACGTCAGACGGCGGGTGGAGTTCGGTCGGGGCCGGCGAGGCGCACGTCGGCGCCCATCAGCGCGCCCATCACCAGCAGCGATCGGCCCATGTTGAACCGGCAGTCGCCCACGAACGCGTACTGGAGCCCGTCGTAGGGCTTGTGTGACGCCTCGTGCATGGTGAGGAAGTCGGCGAGCATCTGGGTGGGGTGCCACTCGTCCGTGAGCCCGTTGTAGACGGGAACGCCGGCGTAGCGGGCGAGCTCCTCGACTTCGTCTTGGGCGTTGCCGCGGAATTCGATGGCGTCGTACATGCGGCCGAGCACCCGGGCGGTGTCGGCGATCGACTCCTTGTGGCCGAGCTGCGAGCCGGTCGGGTCGAGGTAGGTGACGTGCGCGCCCTGGTCGTGGGCCGCGACCTCGAACGCCGCCCGGGTGCGGGTCGACGTCTTCTCGAAGATCAGGGCGATCTCCTTGCCGCTCGAGGCGTGCGGCCTCGGTGCCGGCGTACTTGGCGATCTTGAGCGCCTCGGACAGCTCGAGCAGGAACCGCAGCTCGCGCGGCTCGAAGTCGATCTCTTTGAGGAAGCTGCGGTTGCGGAGGTTGACACATGGTCTCACTCCGTCGGGATGGATCAGAACGCGGGATCGCGCTCGATGCGGGCAGGTCATGCAGTGCGAGCCACCGCGACCGCGTCCGAGCTCGAAGCCTTCGATGGTGATGACTTCGATGCCGGCCTTGCGCAGCGCGGTGTTGGTGCCGGTGTTGCGCTCGTAGGCGACGACGACGCCGGGCTCGAGGGCAACGACGTTGTTGCCGTCGTCCCACTGCTCGCGCTCGGCTTCGAACTGGTCGCCGCCGGTCGGGATGACCCGCATCTCGCCGACGCCGAGGGCCTCGGCCATGGCCTCGACCAGCGTGCCCGTCGCACTTCTTCGACGACGAGGTCGTCGGCGGTGTCTGCCGGGCCGGATCGCCCAGGTGCGGGCCCCGCTGACGACCTCGGGGAACAGCGTGACCAGGTCGCGGTCGCACATGGTGATGACGGTGTCGAGGTGCATGTAGCTGCGGGACTTCGGCAGGTGCACGGCGAGCACCTGGGTGGCCGAACCGGCTCGGAACAGCTCCCGGGCGATGAAGAGCACGGCCTGGGGGGTGGTGCGCTCGCCCATGCCGATCATGACCGTGCCGTTGCCGATCGGCTGCACGTCGCCACCCTCGACGTGGCACTGCCCCAGTCCTCGTCCGCGCCACCCAGCCAGATCGGGAACTCTCTCGGCGGTGAACATCGGGTGGAACCGGTAGATGGCCTCCATGATCATCGACTCGGGCTTGCGGGCCGGCTTGGTCATCGGGTTGATGGTGACGCCGTCGAAGATCCAGCACGACGGGTCACGCTGGAACAAGAAGTTGGGCAGCGGCGGCAGCAGCATGCTGTTCGGGTCGCTCGCCTCCCACACCAGACCGAGGTCGCGGCTCGACGTCGGCTCCTGGTGATGCCGCCGATCAGGAACTCGGCCGACCTCGGCGGCGTTGGCCTCGGCGACCCACTCGCGCGCGCGCGTCCGAGGCACCGATGCCGACCTGGCGCTCGTTGAGGATGTGATCGACGACCCATGCCTGCGCGTCGGCGTTCCCGAGAGCGCCTCGGCAAGCAGCGTCTCGGCCTCGAACACCTCGACGCCCCGTTCGCGCATCGACCTCGCAGAACGCGTCGTGCTCCCGCTTGGCCTGCGCCACCCACAGCACGTCGTCGAAGAGCAGCTCCTCGGCGTTCGACGGCGTGAGGCGGGTGTGCTCGAGACCGGGTCGGTGGACCATGACCTTGCGCAGGGTGCCGACTTCGGAGTGCACGCCGAGTGCCATGTCAGTCCTCCTTCGATCGGTGACGGCGTGCGGCGACGACGCCGTCGACGTCGGTCGCGATGCGGGTGCCGGCGCGTGCCGGCGACCAGCGCTTCGATGTCGGCGAGCTGGCCGATCACCGCAGCTCTGCCGGTCGTCGCGGGCGAAGTCGCACGCGGCGATCACCTTGGGCAGCATCGACCCGGCGGCGAACTCGGCTGCGTGCTCGGCCAGGAGCGCGTCGGGGTGGGCCGCCGATCACGCTGCGTTGGTCGGGCGTGCCGAACCCGAGGAACACCGGCGTCGGTGTCGGTGGCCATGACGAACACCGTCGGCGTCGAGGTCGCGGGCCAGCAAGCCGCTGGCGTGGTCCTTGTCGATGACTGCCTCGACGCCGTACAGCTTGCGGCCGTCGTCGAGCGCGGTCGGGATGCCGCCGCCTCCGGCGCAGATCACGACGCAGCCCGGCGTCGAGCAGCCAGGGCGATCTGGCGCTGTCTCGACGATGCGCTTCGGTGCCGGTGACGGCACCACCCGGCGCAGCTGATCGCCGTCCGGCCGGAAGGTCCACCCGCGCTCGGCGGCCGAGCGCTGCCGCCTCGTCGGCGTTGTACATCGGGCCCGATCGGCTTGCTCGGGTCGGCGAAGGCGGGGTCGGCGGGGTCGACCTCGATCATGGTGAGCAGGTCGCCAGCGGGCGGTCGAACGGCAAGCGGTTGCCGAGCTCCTGCTCGATGAGGTAGCCGACCATCCCCTGGGTCTCGGCACCGAGCACGTCGAGCGGGTACACGGGCACCGCCTCGTACGGCGGCGCCCTCCAGCGCGAGCAGGCCGATCTGGGGCCCGTTGCCGTGCGAGATCACGAGCTCGTGCCGCAGCGCGACCGACGCGAGGTGGTCGCAGGCGAGCGCCACGTTCGCCCGCTGGTTCTCGACCGTCATGGGCTCGCCCCGACGCAGCAGCGCGTTCCCGCCGAGTGCGACGACGACCCTCACGGCTGCCTCCTCATGACGACGCTCACGATTCGCGCCGATCACATCGCCAGACCACAGACGAACATGATCCACGAGCAGGAACGGCAGCCAGGAACCGCACGTAGCGGTCGTAGCCGACCTTGGCCGAGAGCGAGCCCACCCATGACCACCGCGGAGGTCGGGGTGAGATAGTTGATGAACCCTGACGCCGACTGGATACCCCGTGACCGACACCGACCGTCGACACGCCGGCGAAGTCGGACAGCGGGGCCAGGATCGGCATGACCAGCGCGGCATGGCCCGACGAGGAGGGCACCAGGAACGCGATCGGAATGTTGATGACGAAGCCGAGAACTGCGAACCGAGCCATGTGACGTTCCCGACACCGCGTCCTCCATCCAGTGCAGGACCGTGTCGATGATGTAGGTGTTCTTCATCACGACGGTGATCCCGCGAGCGGCGACGATCACGAGTCCGGCGCCGAGGAACTCGCCGGCGCCCGACGACGATCGTGTTCACGTCCCTTCCTCGCCGTACCTTCGCGATCAACCCGATCATCGACGGCGCCGACGAGGAACAGCATCGACGCTTCGGTGAAATAGAAGCTGCCGAACGTGGGCAGCGGGAACGTCGCATCGAACAGGTTCTCCACAGACGTCGTTCCACGGGATGAACCCGTAGATCGATGATCGGCGAACGCAAGCCCGAAGAACATGACGAGGACCACTTCTGGCGACCGTGTGAGCGGCGGCACGTCTTCGACTTCGTCACCGCGACCGGACGCGGCGTCCTCCCGGTGGCTCGGGATCAACGACCTGCTCGGGTCCTTGCGCACACGATTGCCGTACAAGAGCACGTAACCGATCGCGACCGGGACGAGCACGAGCAGCATCACCACCCGCAACCCAGAGCCCGTCGCTGATGCTGATCCCGGCCGCGTCGGACGCGACGCCGGTCGCGAACGGGTTGACCGTCGAGGCACAACACGCCGGTGCCGGCGCCGAGGAAGATGATCGACGACGGCGACCATCCGGTCGTAGCCGAGCGCCAGGACGAGGGGGACGAGGAGCACGAAGAACCCCAGCGTCTCCTCCCACATGCCGTAGGTCGTGCCGCCGATGGCGAAGACCGTCATGAGGATCGCGACCAACAATGGCCGGGCTGCGGCGGAACCGGAGCGCGAGCCGGCTCGATGCCCGTCTCGATCGCTCCCGTCTTCATCGTGATGGTGATGAACGCGCCGACCGCGAGGACGAACAAGAAGATCTGCGCCGAGCCGTAGAGGAACCCGAGCTCGTCGGCGCTGACCTGGCGGGTCTCCACGCTCTCGACGCCGTACAGGCCGTTCGGGGTCGCGCGCCACAGCAGCGTGAACTGGTTGTCGATGCTCTTGTCGCTGCAGAGCGCGCCCTCCTTCGCGTGTCGAACAGTCCGGCAGCTCGTGATAGCTCCCGGGCACCGGCCCACCGGTCTTCGGGTCGGTCTTGTACACGCCCGATGGGATGAAGAAGGACGCGATCCACACGAGCAGCAAGACCACCGCGAGCACGGTGAGCGCGGTCGGGAACTTCAGTCGCCGCGAAGGTGATGGGCGCCGCCGTCGACGGTCGATTGCTCGCTTGCGAAGCCATCACGCCCTCCCGCTCCACCGTGGTGCTTCACGAACCCAAGCCCGCAGGGAGTATGTCAGACGCCGTGCGTGTGGGTGGTTGAACGGGGCGGAAACGGAGAATGAACTCACGGGCGACTGCTGTGACCGCTCGTCGTGTACCGCCCCGTCAGCAGGTTGATCGCCGGCATGTCAAGCTTCCGCGGTGCAGAGCTCGAGCCTTGTGGTCATCGCGACGGTGTTCCTCATGTTCGCGGTCGTGTCGCGCCGTTTGGAGGGGACGTCCATCACGGCGCCGATGGTCTTCGTCGGCGCCGGGTTCGTCGTTCGGCGCCGAAGGGCTCGACTGGATGCACGTGGCGCTGGGCCACAGAGCGCGGTTGGAGACGAAGTAGTGGCGCGAGCGGCGCGGCGAGCTCGATGGTCGCTTCCTCGCCGTGCCCATCGAGACCATGAAGTACGTGGGAAAGGCACTGACGCGAGCCGAGTCAGCGCCGTATGCGGTGGCGACACGCCGAAGGCGGTCCTGCACTTGATGAACCGGCTGGCCGGCCGACGTCATCGCGGCGCCGAGCTGCGTCAAAGCGTCGCAGCTGGGAGGGGTCGAACTCGGCGTGGCCCGCCATCGGCTATCCGGCCGACTGCGCGCTCCGGCGGCGCTTCCAGAGCGCGTCGACGGCGACGCTCAGCGCCAGGATCACGACGAGCGCGACCGCGGTCCCTGGTTCGTCGACCAGCGTGGTGAAGACGAAGGTCGTGAGCACGACGACGGTGCTCGTGATCGCCAGCACGAGCACCCACAACTGCGCGCCGGTGTCGTGGCGCACGCGGAGATGCGCCGCGGTCACGACGGTGAACACGAGCAGCGCGATCACACTTCCGATCGAGGCGATCGAGCTCAGGTCGAAGCCGACGGCGAGCACGATCGCGACGCCGGCGGTGACCACGAGGCCGACGGGGAGGCGGCTGCGCAGCCGCGCGCCCATCCCCGAGGGGAATTGACCGATCGACGCCATGTGCTCGCACAACCCCGGCGCGGGGTAGAGGCCGGCGTTCGTCGCGCCGGCGGTGGCGAACAGCGCGGTACGGTCATGAGCCAGTAGCCCGCGCGTCCGAGCACCGGTTCGGCGGCGACCGCGATGGCGGTGCCGCCCGACGCGATCACCTTGTCGACGGTGAGCGTGCCGAAGACCCCGAGCGACACGGCGATGTAGATGGTGGTCGCGATCCCGAGCGCGAGGAACATGGCACGCGGAAGCTGATGCGCTGGGTCCGGGAGGTCTTTGGCCGTGAACGTGACGACACCGAAGCCGAGGAAGGCGAAGAACGTGAGCGCGACGCTCGAGACGATGTCCTTGAGCGGCGGATAACCGGAGAAGGCAAGGAGGTGGGGATCCATGTTGGCGATCGTGCTCACCGCGAACACGGAGAGGATCCCGATGACGATGACGACCACGACCGTCTGGACCCGTGCCACGGCCTGCGCCGACGACGTTCAGCGCCATCATGGCCAGCACGAGCACCACCGCGAAGAGCTTGATCCAGAACTCCGAACCGTCGGCCACGGCGCCGCTCGCGTAGCTGCCGAACGACACCGCGACCATGCCGGTGACGATGGCGTTGGCGAGCAGCAGGAGCCACGCGACGATCCCGGCGATGTGTCCGTCGCCGAAGCCGCGGACGACGTATTCGAGCAGTCCACCCGCGGACGGGTAGCGAGCGCCGAACTTCGCGAACGAGTAGCCCTGCAGGCCCGCGACGGCACCGGCGATCACGAAGGACACCCACACCGCGGCACCGGCGACTTCCCCGGCGGCGCCGAGGAGCGAGAAGATCCCGGCACCGACCATCGCGCCGACCCCGATGAATGCGGCCTGGCGGACGGTGAAGGTCCGAGTTTGCTGATCGCTCGCCACGTCGTCCCTTCACACGTGCTGATGCCGGGCGCAGTGTAGGTTTGGCCGAGGTTGCGCACTGCGATCCCGGACTGCCAGGAGGATCTGGCGTCGGCGTCACAGGAGCTGGTGTCGGAGCATGTCGTTCGTCGCGAACCACCCGGGAAGCGCTGGGAGATAGGTCGCGACCAGCTGTTGCGTGATCACTGCGGCGACAGCGGTCGTCTCCGGGAGCCCGGAGGCGACCAGAGCGGTGGAGAGCACGATCGCCGAGACGAGCGTGTCCACCGGGGATCGGAATGAGCGACGCGACGGTTCCGACGACGGCGTTGACCAGCACGACCGACCAGTAGTCGATGTGACCTCCGTAGCCTCGCACGCACACGAAGAGGCACAGCGCCGACATCGACACGGCCAGGAGGTTCCCGACGATCAGCAGCGCGCCCTGTCGCGGGGACTGGAGCGCCGTGCCGATCACTTCGAGGCCTCGTCTCGTCGGCGGCAGCACACGGGACGGAAATCGTGGAAGGCCGAACACGACTGCGACCACCAAGCCTGTGACCAACACGAGGTTGACCAAGACAGATGCGACGTTCTCTATGTCGACGCGGCTGGTGTCGATGTCGCCGGGGCTGAAGAGCAGCACTGCGAGGAACAGGGCGCCCGGGACGGCGACGTTCGCAAGCACCGCGCCGGCCGCGACCGCGGCCGCGAGGTCGATGTCCTGGAGCTGGAGATACCGGACCTGTACGGCGGTTCCTCCGACGCTGGGCATCGCAAAGGTCGAAACGATGCGGCGAACAGCGCCTCGACCGATCGGAGGAAGCGCAGGCGCTTCGACACCGATCCCACGAGGGCGAGCGAGTAGCCGACCTCGTTGCCGAGCGTGAACAGGACCGCAGTGAGGATCCACCACCAGCTTGCGGTGCGCAGTGTCTCCCGGAGCGCCGAGAGGCTCGGCAGTTGACTCAGCGGCGCTGCGAGTGCGAGGGCGGTTCCCCCGATCATCGCCCAGACCCGCCAGGATTCGCCTCGTGTCTTGACCATTGTCTCCGTACGCACATGGTGACAGGCCAGGAGTTCGGCGCCGTGGGAGTGCTCACGCGCCCGCCTCCTCCCGTTGATGTCGTGGTCACCGGCGACGTGGGTCGACGACAGCCTCGGGCCGTGTGAAGATCGCGGGATGGATGAACAGGGACCGGTCATCGATCTCCTCAACGGCCTGTTGGGCGTGTATTGGACCTCGTACGCGCAACACCAGACGCACGTCGCGCTCATCGATTCCTGGGGGGTCGTCGGTCTGGCCGGAGGCATGCAGGCTCACATCGACGACGAGCCCCAGACGATCAAGTCGGTGCTCGACCGGTTGCTCGACCTCGGGGGTCGCCCCGCATTCACGCTCGGCGAAACGAAGATCGGTACGTCGCTGCGCGAGGTGCTCGAGAACGACCTCGAGCTGCAACGCATGGCTCGACCAGGTCTCAATGCCGCGGCCGAAGCGGCTGCTGGAGCACACGACGCGACGACGTGGATCCTGCTCGAGGGCGTGCTCGCCGACGAAGAGGAGCACCTGTCGTGGCTCGAGACCGAGCTCGGGCTCCTCGAAAAGCTGGGCGAGCAGCTCTATCTGTCCAACCGCCTCGGAGATGCTTCAGGCTCGGCGCCAGCACCGTGACGGCCCATCGGCGGTGGCTCTCCCGGGCTCACCTCCAGGCGGCACGGCCCGGGCTTGTGAGCAACCGAGGTATGGTGCGCTCATGGGAATGAGGCGAAGGTCAAGGCGCCGTGGGCTCATCGTGGGAGCCGCGGCGGGAGCCGCGGTCGCGCATCACCGTGGCAGGAGCGACGACGAGCAGCAGCCTGAGCAGCAGCCCGAGGAGCAGGCGCAATATGCACCGGCTCCCGCCGACCCGGCGGACGAGCTCGAGCACCTCGCACAGTTGCACGCATCGGGCGTGCTCACCGACGAGGAGTTCGCGTCGGCCAAGGCGAAGGTCCTCGGGTCCTGAAGTACGTCGGACCGCCGAGCGACGTTCAGGGCGGATGACGACAGGACAGGCGGGCTGCAATGAGTGAATCGCGCAAAGACGTGATGGTGAAGGCGCTCGAGGCCGAGGTCGGTAGCGCCTCGGTCGACCTCGGCACGCTGTTCACCGACGATGTCGTCGGTTGGTCGCCGTACGCGAGCGTTTCAGGGCTGACCGCACTCGCCGAGCTGTCCGCCCTCCGTGAGATCGCGTTCTCCAACGTCGTGATCCTGTTGCGAGGCGTCGACGAGGTGGGCAACCGGGTGTACGCCGAGTGGGTGATCGAAGCCGATCACACCGGGCCGCTCGTGCTGGACGACGATGTCGTGTTGGAAGCAACCGGACGGCATGTCGCAGCTGGCCGGCGTCAGCGTGGCCGACTTCCGCGAGGGAAAGATCCGGTCGTTCCGGACCTACTTCGATGACCTCTCGATGATCGAGCAGATCGTCGGCGTCTGACGAGTCCGTCTCCGTGGAGTTTCAGGTCGAGGACCATCCGGATCCGCTCGACGTCGAACTCCTCGAAGCGCACATCCGTTCCGAGGCCTCGACGCGCCACGGGACTCGGTGACGAAGTCGAGTTGGCGATCTTCGTGCGCGACGCCGGCACGATCGTCGCCGGGATCAGCGGGTGGACCTGGGGCGACTGCTGCGAGCTGCAGAGCCTCTGGGTCGCGCCGCACCTCCGAGGTCGCGGGCTGGCAACTCGGCTGCATCGCCGCCGCCGAGGCCGAAGCGGCCAGCGCGGGTGCTCACAGACGGTCCACTTCACCTACGACTTCCAGGCTCAAGCTCTCTACGAGCAGAACGGCTACGAACTCGTGGGTCGAGTCCAGGACTTCCCGTCAGGAACCGACGCCCTCTGGTACCGCAAGCGCCTCGAGGCCACGACAGATCCGGGACGCGCATCAACGACAACGCTGCCATCGAAGTCGGCGGAGTGATCGTCCGGGCCCGACCGAGGCCGAAGCGTTAGCTTCCACCACAGCGGTCTGAGGAGCGTCCTATGAAACGTCGGCCTTCGCGTCTGCTCGGCACGGTTGCGACCGCCGCCGCGGTCCTCGTCGTTCTTCTCGTGCTCACGCAACCTGCTGTCGCTCAGACGACGACCACCGCGGCGCCGCCCACCACCTCGCCGACGACGACGTCGCCGACCACGACATCACCGGTTGCGACCACGGCCGCGGCGCACCACCTCCACGTCGCCCGCCACGACCACGACCACGGCACCGGCGGCGACCGCGGGGAACACAGACTCGAGCGATGACACCCCCTGGGTGCTCATCGCCGTCGTGGTCGTGCTCGCGGTGGCGATCATCGGGGGCCTCGTCGCGTGGTCGCGGCGCAGAGGCCAACGTCAGCAATCGATCGTCGACTGGCGCCGTCGTGCGGCGAGCACCGCTTCCGAGGCCAGTGCCACGGCGAGACTCCTCGCAGGGGGAACGCCCGCCGACGCGGGAATCGATCAACAGCTTCGCGGGTCTGTGCGCACGTTCGAGGATCTTCTCCTGTCCGCACCAGACGAGCGCGGCGCGCCGATCGGCGCAGCGCGCCATCGACGCACTGCGCGAGCTCGGCATCGCGATCGACGCCGACTCGAGCGCCCGAAGTGCCCAGCCACCATTCCCGCCCGCACAGATCGCGGCGGCCGCCGCAGGTCTGCGAAACGCGGCCTCCGAGGCCGACGGCACGCTGCGCGCGCCGTCTACAACGCAGCCGCAGACGCTGGCTGAGACCTTCGAAGAGCATGCATCCGGATGAACACGTATTCGCAGGAGCGAACATGAGCACGATCGCGCAGAGTTCCGAGACACCGGCCTGGTATGCGATCTCGGCCGAGGACGTCGCCGCCCGCTTGACGGTGGACACCGACCAGGGGTTGAGCGACGACGACGCCGCGCAGCGGCTCGCCGAGTACGGGCCGAACCAGCTGAAGACCGAACCGCCGCCGAGCATCTGGGCTGTGGGGCTGGGGCAGCTGTCGAACCCGATGAACATCATGTTGGTGATCGTCGCGATCGCGAGCATCGCGATCGGTCAAGTTGCCACGGGCATCTTCGTGGCGCTGCTGGTGACGTTCAACGTCGTGATGGGCTCGCGACAGGAGCTCAAAGCGCGCGGCGAGCGTCGATGCCCTTGCGCAACTCCAAGTCCCGCATGCACGGGTGCGGCGATCGGGTCGGGTCGAGGAGGTCGAGTCGATCGACCTGGTCCCGGGCGACATCGCGTTGTTGGAGGCTGGCGACGTGGTTCCGGCTGACGGTCGCATCATCGCCTCCGCCACGCTGGAAGTGCAGGAAGCGGCGCTCACGGGTGAAAGCGCGCCCGTGAGCAAGGACGCCCGGACCCTTCCCGAGGGCGACGTCGCCTTGGGGGATCGCACGAACATGGTCTTCCAGAACACACAGGTCACGCGGGGCACCACCGACGTTCGTCGTCACCGACACCGGTCAAGCGACACAGATGGGTCACATCGCTGACATGGTGAGCGCGACCAAGCGGGTCAAGTCGCCGTTGCAGCGGGAGCTCGACGGCTTGACGAAGATCTTCGGCCTGCTGGCGTGGACTGCCGTCGCGGTCATCGCCATCATTGGCATCGCGCGCGGCCAGGACAGCGACACGCTGATTCTGCTCTGCATCTCCACCGCGATCTCCGCGATCCCCGTCGGTCTGCCGACGTTCGTGCAGACGATGTTGTCGTCGGGCGCGCGGCATCTGGCCGAAGACAAGGCGGTGGTGAAGTCGCTCACCGATGTCGAGACGCTCGGCGGGACGACGGTCATCAACAGCGACAAGACCGGCACGCTCACGATGAACGCGATGACGGCCACGACCATGCTCGCAGATGGTCAGCAGTTCCGGATCGAGGGCGGCGGCTACACGAAGACGGGCGCAATTCTCGGCGTGGGCGGCGGGCCCGTCCCCGACTTCGGCCGTCTTGCGCTGGGCTTGGTGCTCTCCTGCGATGCGACCGTCGGTGACGACGAGTCGGTCATCGGCGACCCCACCGAAGCGGCGTTCGTCGTGCTCGCCGCGAAGATGGGTGTCGGCGCCGAGGAGACCCGAGCGGCGCTGCCGCGGCTCGCCGAGGTGCCGTTCGACTCGGAATACAAGTTCATGGCGACGTTCCACGACCGGCCCGACTGGATGACCGGCGGCGTCCTCGACGCGCCGCATTTCATGACGGTCAAGGGTGCACCGGACATCGTCATCGACCGGTGCAGTCGTGCGCTCTGGCACGGCGAGGAAGCTCCCATCGCCGATGTGCGCGCCGAACTCCTCGCGGCCAACCAACAGATGTCCGAGCAAGGACTCCGCGTCCTCGCCTTCGCGGTGCGCAACGTCGACGACGCGGCGATGTCGGCCGTGAGCACCGATCCGATGGCAACCGTCACCGATCTCCTGCTGGTGGCGTTGGTCGGGATCATCGATCCGCTGCGCGCCGAGGCCAAGCAGGCCGTCCGCCTCGCCCTCGACGCCGGGATCGACGTGCGCATGATCACCGGCGATCACACGGTCACCGCACGCGCGATCGCCGACCAGCTCGACCTCGGGCCCGGGCTCATCACCGGCACGGAACTCCAACGGTTGCCCGACGCCGAGGTGATCGAACGCCTGCCGCAGCTGCACGTCTTCGGGCGCGTCGCACCCGAGGACAAGGTCAGACTCGCCCGACTCATGCAAGAGGCCGGCGAGGTCGTCGCGATGACCGGCGATGCCGTGAACGATGCCGCCGCGCTCAAGCAGGCCGACATCGGCGTCGCGATGGGAAGCGGCTCCGAGGTCACGAAACAAGCCGGCAAGATCATCCTCACCGACGACAACTTCGCCACCCTCGTTCGCGCGGTTGATCTCGGCCGCGACATCTACCGGCGCATCACCTCGTACGTGAAGCTCCAGCTCACCGTCTTGTCGTCGGTGCTCCAGCTCATGCTCCTCGCGACGATCTTCAACATCAACGGCGGCGTCGCGCTGTTCCCGATGCAGCTGCTGTTCTGCAAGTTCTTCGTCGTCGTCACCGTCGTCGTCGGCTTCATCGTCGACGTCCCGGACCCGAGCGTCATGCAACGCCCGCCCCGCAAACCCGGCACGAGGATCGTCACCCCTCCCCAGATCGTCCGCTGGTTGATCAGCGGCTTCGTCATCGCCGGGCTCGCGCTCGCGGTCCTGCAGTGGGGACCCGACACGCCGAGCACGACCGACCCGTCGGTCTCGATGACGATGGCCTTCGCCATCGTCGCGTTGAGCGCGGTCAATCTCGGGATCGTGATGCGACGCGAGCGCGAATCGCCGCTGTCGTCGCCGGTCTTCCCGTACCTCGGATGCATCATGCTCGGATGGGCGCTCACGTGGGCGGGCGTGGAGCTCAACATGCTCCAACGGCTCCTCGACACGGTGTCACTCACCGGCGGTCAGTGGCTCACGGTGATCGCCTGTCGATCGTCGCGCCAGCACTCGTCGGAATCGACAAGGCAATCCAACTCACACGCCAGAACAAGGCTCGCGACCACGCGGGTGCCGGACGGGAGTAGTTCCGGGACCGTGTGTGGGAGTGGTTCTTGGAGTAGGGAGCGCTGATTGCGGCGCACGCCGAGCCGCACCTCTGGCGCGCTACTCGTCGGCGGCATCGGCATCAACGCGCGGCAGGACCTCGCGCTCGGCGGACCTCTTCCGAGCGTGGATGAAACCTGCGATCGCGGCCACCAAAAGCACGGCGGCGAGGCCGCAACACAGGTAGGCGACGGTCTTGGGGCCGCGAATCAACGCACCTGCCTTGCCGCCGTCGGCGGCCAATATCGGACCGGCGCATGCCCCGACGATGATGCAGATCGCCATACGGCGCACCCTGAGCGCATCGAGCGTCGGGTGTGTCGCGCGCCAGGCGAATGGTCTTTCTGATGGGGTTGTGGTCAGTCGCTCACGCGGCGAGGAGGAACTCACCGTCCGCGGAAGCGCGTGGGGTGAGGGTACGAGTCCCCCCTCCGACACGAGTGAAATCCGACTGATCGACCAGTCCGACCTCTTCGAGGAGGACGTTGATCGTCGGAGCGCCGTGTACGGCCACTTCCTAGTGGTCCGGGACACCGTGACCGCTTCGAGGAGTTCCTCGATGAGGAATCGTCGTCGCTCCCGGGCTGCCTCGACGCGCCGTCGTGCAGATCGCAGTTCTGGCGTTGCATGGGTCGTTGCGTTGCCATCGTGGGCTTGGGCATCAGCGGCGTATCGTGACTTGGTGGAATCGCACCGGGGGGTCGTATCTGCGTCGCGACGCGCTCCGGGGGACTTCGCGGGTGATCGGTCAGCGGCTGGTGCTCTGCTGGCGTTCCCATGGGCAACAACGCCGATCGGTCCCGTGGAGAAATGGCCCGCTGAGCTGAGTCTGCTTGTCCGGGTGATGCTGAGCTCTGAGTTCCCGATGATGATCGTGTGGGGCGACGACTACACGCAGCTGTACAACGACGCGTTCCGGCCGATCCTCGGGACTGACAAGCACCCGGGAGCGATGGGGCGAAGCGCCAGCGAGACCTGGGCTGAGATCTGGGACGAGATCGGGCCGCTCTTCGCCAGCGTGTTCGCCGGTGACGCCGTGTGGAACGCGGATCAGCGGTTGCTGATCAACCGCAACGGCTACGACGAAGAGACGTTCTTCACCTATTCGTACAGCCCTATCTTCAGCGATGCTGGCGTCGTCGACGGTTTGTTGGTGGTTGCCACAGAGACGACGGCTCAGGTCGTCGACCGCCGCAGGCTCAGCACCATCGGCAACCTTGCCAGCGCGCTCGTTGGAACAACGTCGATCGAGTCGGTGACCGAGGTGACCATTGACGCCTTGAGGGACAGCGTTGCGGCCACCGCAGTGGAGATTGACGTCGTGCTCGCGGACAGCGTTATACGAATCGCAAGCGTGGCCCATCACCTCGACGAAGCGACCGATCATGCCCTCATCCGCGACGCGGCGAGCTCTCGCGTCCCAATCGTGTTGGATCACGACTGGGAATCGGGTCAACCCGCATCCCGGGTGGCATTCGCAATCGACCACCCGACTCTGCGGATGGTCGTCGTTGTCGCCACCAATCCCCATCGCCCGTTCGACGCGGACTACCAGCAGTTCGTCGAGCTCGTTCGCGGGACGGTGTCGGCATCGATGACCGCGGCGCTGCTTCGCGCCGACGAGCTAGGAGCCCTCCGCCGCATCAGTGACACGCTGCAGCACGCCATGTTGGAGCTTGCGTCGGACCTGCCGACTGTGGCGGCCAGATACCTGCCTAAAGCGAGCAACCTCACCGTCGGCGGCGACTGGTACGACGTACTCGACCTCGGTCAAGGTCGCCGCGGCCTCATCGTTGGTGATTGCGTCGGTCACGGTCTCGAAGCCGCCACGGCAATGGGCGCTCTGCGCAACGTGAGTCGTGCGCTGCTCGCCGACGGTCACAGCCCGGCTGAGGTGATCACGTCGCTGGACCGGTTCGCGAGGACCATCCCTGCTGCAGAGTGCGCGACCGTCGTGTGCGCCGTCGTCGACCTCCCGAACCAGACCATCACCTACTCCAACGCCGGCCACCCACCACCGCTGCTCGTACACGACGACCAGGCGATCTGGCTCGATCGGGCGCTCGCTGCCCCGCTCGCAGTCAACGAACCGACGCGGCCACAAGCACAACTCGACGTGCACCCCGATGACCTGCTCATCCTCTACACCGATGGCCTCGTCGAGCGACGCAACGAGAACATCGAAGAGGGCCTCCTTCGCCTTGCCGTCGTCGCCGTCGCTGCCCGCGACGAACCCGTCCAAGACGTTGCCGATCGGCTGATCGCCACGCTCGTCGGCACAACAGCGGCAGACGACGTGGCACTCGTCGTCAAGCGGATCCACTAGCCCCAAACCGGCGCCCCTTCGTCCCTGGTTCATTTGGCGAATGGTGCCCGGGCTGAGTCGGAGCATTTCGGGTCTTGCCCGACGACGCAGGGAAGGGTGCGACCGCCACACAGGTGCGCGAATGCGGCTCCGTTCTTCCGATGGCTCCAACGACGCCGCGATCTACATCCTCCTTGTCCCAGCTCATGATCCGCCAGTCGGAATCGTCGGCTGACGGCCCTCCGACACCAACCTCGCCGCGACGCGTGGCCTCCGCGGTCGGCTGGTGGCGTGGTATCATGGTGTCATGACGAAGAACATGACGGTACGTCTCCCGGACGAGCTCGCCGCCGACGCCGAGGCGCTGGCGCGGGCGGAAGGGCAGAGCGTCAACGAGACCGTGAAGCAGGCTCTGGCAGAGGCGGTGGAGCGGCGGCGGAAGGACCCGGAGTTCCGGGCTCGGTTGCGCCGCATCATCGAAGATGACCGGGAGCTTCTCGAGCGCTTGGCGAAGTGACGGTCGACTACCTCGACCTCGCCGACTACGTCGCGATCGCCGCTGAGGTCACCAGCCTCGATACGGCGACGGTCATGAAGGTTGCGAACCTGGACTTGGCCGATTCTGCGCTGCACGCGCCGGCGGCGGGGTTCGGTGAGACCGAGTTCTACCCCGACTTCGTCGACAAGGCTGCCGTATTGATCGTGCGGCTCGCGAAGAACCATCCGCTGCCGGACGGAAACAAACGCGTGGCGTGGGTGGCGCTACGGATGTTCCTCGAGATCAACGGCTGGTCGTGGTCCGCGCGTCCAACGGTCGATCAGGCCGAGCAGGTCGTGCTCTCTGTCGCGGCGGGGAAGTGGGACGAGGACCGCACGGCCGAATGGCTTCGTGTACACCTCGTGCACGAATCCACGCTGTAGGTCTCGATCTTCGTCTTCACGCTGCCAATGAGACCGTTCGGGTCAGCGAAATCGCGTGGCGCAGATCGACAAGTCCCCCTCCGACACGAGCGTTTCGCATTATCGGGCTCCTTGATTCTGACCTCGGCCAGCGTGACGTTGAGCCTTAGTCCTACGTGACTTCCCGCAACGCTTCGGTGCGCCCGTGCGTATCGATTGCGTCGTTTCCCGCAGCACCGCCGCTTGAGGTGTCAGCCAGCGGGATCGGGATGATCTGTTCGGAGCGGATCCGGGTGCGCTCACCTCCACAAAATGCTGGAAAGGGCTGTAGCGGCGAGCGCTATATGTCGATGACATCCTCGTGGGGGCGTCGCCGAGTGGCTTTCTGTCGAAATCATCCTCTGGACAGGGCGACGACCGACGGCGGCACGTGCCCTGGGACACGACGAGCAGGAGGAGTTCTGTAGCGGCCGGTTTTTTCGCCGCGTGCGTGGTGATGGTCACGTATCTGCGGGGGGCGACGCGTGCGTTCGGCTACGACGCGTCGGTGACCGTCGCCACCTTCGTGCGTACTCAGTCGCTACTGGATCCACTGCGCCGGCAGGTTGTGTTCAACAACCACGTTGCCTTCTCCTTCCTCGAACATGTCATCTTCACGGTGAGCGGGAGCGCGACCGAACGGACGATGCGCGTGCTGCCGATCATCTGCGCAGCGAGTTGCGTTGGCATCATCGTTAGTGCTCTCGCTGCGCGGGAGCGGGATCTGGGTAGGAGTCGTCGCGGGCGCACTCCTCGCCACGAATCCGTTGTTCTTCGCGATGGCCACAGACGTGCGTGGCTACAGCCTGTTGTGCTTCTGCGGTGTCGCCAGCACGGTGGCACTTCTCAAAGTCACGAGTCAGGAGTCAGCTGTTCTCGGTTCCGTGTACGTAGGGGTTGTCGCGCTCGGACTCGCGACGCATCTCTACATGCTCTTCGTGATCGCCGGACACGTCGTGTTCGTCATGTCTCGTCGAGATTGAACACGAAGTGGGTGATCCGTTGGTTGGCGGTCCTCGTCTTCGGTGGCGCTGCGTACCTCGGGATCGCTTCGACGCTGCACAGCACCGCTCCGGGCGTGGGCTTCCACGTTTCGTTTCCTCGCGATCTCGCCGTCGAGCTCCTAGGTCATACCGCGTTAGATGTCGTTGTCTCTGGCGTCGGCGTCGTGATCACTCTGTGGGGCATCCGCAAACGCCCTGAGTTCAAGGCACTCGGAATCTTCTTTGCTATTGCCTTCGTCGGCCTCTGGACCGTCATCGCGCCGCTGCTGTTTCCGCGCTTCTTCGTGTGGGTGATCCCCGCGGTCGCAGTATGCGCCGCACTGGGGCTCCATCGGCTTGGGCACCGAAACGTCGTGACGGCGGTGGTGATCATCGCCTGCCTGGGGTCGTTCCTTACGGGCATGGCCGGTCAGACCACAGATGAAATCGCAAATCGGAGTGCCGTCCCTGTGATCGCCGCTGCACGAGCACAAGGACAGAACGTGTGCGGGCTCGGATACGCGACCGAAGCGCTCGGCCCATACGCGCAACATGTCCCTGCCGTGTTCACCCCAGCTGCGTTCGCCGATTGTGATGTGCTCATCGCACTCGTCCCCACCGAGGACCCGGTGCTCATCTCACAGGCACGATCGTTCTACACACGTCATCGCCGACTGTCCGCTCAGACTGCCGGCATCGCGTTCTGGAACTAAGTGGGAACCGAGTTGCCATGGCCAAGGCTCGGTCACACAATGGACAACAAGATTCCTCACTCCTCCGACACCAGCGCAGCCGGCCGAGTTCGGGCCGACTTCTGCGTTGCAGCGGGGCAGTTGTGAGGTCGCGCCTGTTGCCCGCGAACTCAGGCGGTTGCTTCGATCGTCCTCGATGACCTTGTGGAGCAGCGCGGCTCGAGCGCTCCGACATCGACGAACTCGACGCCGGCTCGCACAATGCCCGCCTCCTCGGTCCGGGCGTGGCGCACGACACCCCTGAGCTCGATGCTCGCTCGCTCGTGGTCGCGAAGCTGAAGCTGCACCGTGATGCGGTCGTTCACCGATGGCTCCGGGGCTTCGAAGTCGATCCCGGCCCCGAGGGACGAGAGGTCGCGGACGACGCACGGCGACCGATCGAACGCGCTCGAGAAGGCTTCCGCACCCGAGTCGGCGACGAACGAATACATGCTCGGCCGTTCGAGCAGGTGGCGACGCTCTCTTCGCTGACCGTCCGCTGGGCGGCGGTGCTCGCCCCGATTCCGCTTGAGAAGCTGGATCTGCATGGGTTCGGCGTCGGTCGACGAGCCACGTCGCTTGAGCGAGTTGAGACTCTTGCCACAGATCTGAGGTGCGGTCGTGAGTCACATTGCAGTCGATGGCGCGCGACGAAAGGGTTCTGCAACGATCCCCGGTCGGTTCGGAACGTCTCGCGCGATGCCGCCGGGCTACGACGAGAGTTCAGCTCGGCGCGACCACCAGGTCTCGGCGGCGGTCATTGCGCTCTCAGCCTCGTGGATGCCGTTGCCGACGAGCCCTGCGGTGGCAGCCCAGTGCAGAGGTACAAGGGCGAGAGCCCCGGGGAGCCATCGGTGCTCGTCGTGAGTCAACGGTTCCGGTGCCGTGCGTTCGTAGGCGTCGAGCAGTCGTCGCGGCTCGAGCAATGCAACCGGCGGGCCGACGCCCTCGGGACCGCTCTGTACGACGTGGTTCAAGCTGGCCGCGACGTCGTAGATCCGCTCTCTGACTCTCGCGAAGTCCAGGTCGAACGTGGCCCATGAGCCGTCTGACAATTCTCCTGCGTTGCGCAACTTGTAGTCCCCATGAATCGGAGCGCACGGCAGATCGACGTCCTTCCGGAGCTTGGCGAGCTCGCCCGTCAGTTCGCGCATCCGTTGCACGACCGGCTCGCTGCGGGGTCCGAGCCTGCGGCGCGTGAAGCCCACCGAGGAACGCAGCTGGCCGAACGTTCTGTGGTCGTCGAGGGGTTCGGGTGGGCCCGGCTCCCAGACTGCTTTGAGCGCAGTGTGAACTCGTCCGAGCTCGTCGAAGAGGCGGACGTAGGAGTCCTCGTCCGCCCGCGGCTGGACGTGATCGATGAACTCCTCCATCTCCGCCCAACGATCAGCGACCCTCAGGAGGTCGGAGCCGGAAATCGGAATCGGTCGAGCGACGCGGACTTGTGTGCCCTGGAGCCGCTCCCGCAGGCGCCGCAGTCCCGCGACTCGCCCGCGCCGGGGCCAGGGCCTGTGAACACGGAGGACAACCGGCAGCTCAGCGTCTATCCGAACGTTGAGGTTGAACTCACCGCCGATGTCTGTCCACGCGGCCCCGCACGCGACGCGGTCGATCAGGGCCGAGATCGCCGGGTCATCCGCGCTGGCCCTCGGTCCGAACCAGCGCGGCAACGGAGGGGGAACGGTCGAGTCAGTCGGGACCGATGATGCAGAACTCATTGCCTGCTGGATCCTGGAGAACACGAGTCGTCCACTCGCCGGCTTCAACGTGGGAGATCAACGATGCTCCTGCAGCCAGCACGTCGTCGACCAGTTGCTGCGCGTGATCGACGAAGAGGTCGAGGTGGAGTCGCGCCTTGGCTGTCTTCGGTTCTGGCACAGTCTGAAAGGTCACGAACGGAGGTCCATCCGGGCTGTCGTCGCCTCGCTCGATCGTCACGTATGGGCTCCCAGGCGCGCTCGGACGACGCGTGTATCCCAGGGCGTGCTCCCAGAACTCCGCCAACCGCGCCGCGTCGTCGCAGTCGACGGTGATGCCAACCTGGCGTGTATTCACACATTCCTCCGCGGTCGTTCAGGCGAACCTACCCGTGGTCTCCAGCGTGACTCGTCGAATTTCTTGAGTGCCGCGAACGCCCGGTCAGGGGCGCTCGCGGCGTTTGCGCATGGGTGTTGCTCCATCCAACGTCGCGTTCAGCTGGGAAGCTGCAGCCATCCGCCAGGCGACTCAGCTTCGGACGCCGGCAAGATTGCGAAGCTTCCATCGCTGCGCACGCACGGAGTCGTTCGACGCCGAGCGTCCACTCGGAATCACCATGACGTGGGTCACGATGAAATGGACTGGAAGCGCCGACCGCGACGTCGACCTCCATGAGGGCATGCTCACCACGTTGTCGCGCATCAAGAAGGTCGCCGAGGCGGTCTGATCTGACGGAGGCCCGCTCAGAGCGTGGCGACACTCACATTGCTCAAGCGACCGCCGTAGTGGCCTTGGAGCTCGACCTTGTGCTCGAGCGCTGCGATCACCGCGCTTGTGAACTTGACGCCGTAGAGCGTCTCGCAGTTGCCCAACCCGCCCGGGCTGAACACGTTCACCTCCATCAGCTTGTCTCCGACGATGTCGAGGCCAACGAGGAACATGCCATCGGCAAGGAGTTTGGGGCGAACGGCCTCGGCAACGTTTCGCATCGCGTCGTCGACCTCCACCGGCTCGGGCACGCCACCGACGCGCATGTTGGAGCGAGGGTCGTGGCTGTCATTCACACGGCGGAACGCTGCGTGGTGGCCGTCGACGACCAGCGGTTCGCCATTCATCAGGAACAGGCGCACGTCTCCCTGGTCGGCGTCGGGGAGGCGCTCCTGAGCGACGATGTACCCGTCCCGGCCGACGGTCTCGATCATCTGGTTCAGGTTTGGTGACTCGTCGTCGGAGACGAAGAACACGCCGCTTCCCCCGGATCCTTGCAGCGGTTTGAGGACTGCACCGTTGCCCAGCTCCGTGACGAAGTTCGTGATGCTGTCGGGATCGCGTGAGATCAACGTCCGCGGCCGCACCGCCTCGGGGAAGTGCTGGAAGTAGGTCTTGTTGACCGCGTTGGCAAGACTCGCGGGATCATTGACCACCAAGGTGCCGGCGGTGACGGAGAGCTCCGCGAACAGCACGCCTGACGTCACCGCCCAGGGCCGCTCGGTCATGTCGTCCGCGGGGTCGTTGCGCATGACGAGCACATCGAGGTCGGCGATCGCGATCTCCTCGCCGCGCTCGGCGTCTTGAATGCTTGTCAGGTACGCCGACTCGTCGGTGAGGCTCTCCTTGGCCGCGCTGCGGGCGTGGGCCGCAACGGTTCCGTCGGCGAGGTGCGAGAAGTCGTCGACGCCCATCAACCACGTTTCGTGCCCACGCTCGGCCGCGGTGAGCGCCAGGCGAACGGTCGTGTACTCCGCCTTCTCGGTCGTGATGCCGTTGACGACAAAACCGATGTTCACGATGTGTCTCCGATGAGCGAGGTCAGCGAATCAACCTGGTGAAGGTTGGCGAGCCGGGCATCTGCGCCCGGCAGATCGAGGTAACGCGGGATGAGGAGCGGATCGGTGAGCACCCCACGCTGGTGGAGCTGATCGACGAGCGGTACCGCGCTCGAGGGGCATCTTGCCGAGCCAGAGCGTGTCGAGCGTCCGCCCGGCGCCGAGGTGGGCGACGAGTTCGTGGAGCCCACGTAGATAGACAGCATCCTTGGTGAGGCCGCCCGAACGGAACACGCGCACCGTGATGGAGAACGCCTGCTCGGTGGGCACTCCGGTGTCGACGAGTCCGCGATGCACGTCGGGAAACTCCGCTCCGGAGATCATTTCGTGCACTGCAATCACCCTCGCGGCGAGTTGTCGCAGACGATTCGCGGTCAGTCCGCCAGCGAGATACTCAGCGAGCACCGCGTGCCCTTCCTGGGTCTCTTCATGACCGGCGAGGCCGCCGCCGAGCGTGCGCAACTGCTGGTGGGATCCGTTGACATAGGTGACGACGTGCGTTCCGATCTCGTGGTGGAGCAGGGCATCGGCTCGCGCGGCCGAGATGCGAGCGGTGGGCGCAACAAGCACGTCACCGTTCGACACCATCACGCCCGTACTTCCGTTGCGCAGTTCGACGTGGGATTCGATGTCGGGGGCGAACGACCGGTACCGGTCGAGCTCGGATTGAGCGAGTTGCACGAAGGCATCGGCATCGAGCCACGGGCCTGCGTCGGGCGCCGACGGCGCAACCCTTCGAAGGATGTCTTGGGCCTGATGGAGCAGGTCGGGTGCGACGGCGCCGAAGGCTTCGATGCTGAGCGAGACGAACTCCGCTGACCCGCGACTCGCCAGCATCTGCACCATCAACAGCAGTTCTCGTTGCTTCTGTTGCAGCAGACTGCCAACGGTTGGGTCTTCGACATCGTTGATCGGAATGTCGGCGAGCCGAGCGGTGGTCAACGCGGGGTCGTCGGCGAGTGGCCGATACTCGAACTCGGGCGTTCGACCAGTTCGGCGAAGTCACTGCGTGCGCTCACGAGGTCGATCGGAGTGATGTCGAGCAGAAACCGGAAGCTCGACACGATGTCGGCCAATGTCCGATCGACCGCCAGGTCGGCTGCTGGCAGTGCCTGCGCGATCGCACACGTCGCCATCGAACCGAGTTCGGCGATCAAGGTTGGGACCACCGCTTCCATGGCGCTGCGGAGTGCCTCGAGGTGATGCTCGTCCACCGCACCCGTCCACTCGTCCATGAAGGTCTTCTTGAACTCGACCGCCAGCGCGCAGCCCTGGTCGCCGTACCGCGTGTTCACCCAGCGGCTGAGCTCACCGCCGCGGAACCGGACGTTCTCTCGGACATCGAGGAGATGGTCGCGCACTCGGCGGTGACTGAGCTCCCCGATGAAGCGATCGACGAGCGAACTCCAACGTCCTCGATCGAGCGAGCCCGTTCCAACATTGACCTCGGGGTTTGCGCTCACTTCCGCTGGCGGACCATCGGCGCCATCACGTCGGTGGTTGTATGAGTGCAGGTCCAACACCACGAACAGACCCCGCGCCGCGGCGTCATCGAGGCGCCGACCAAGCTCGACGTAGAAGTCGTCGTACAGCCGCAAGGACCGCTCCACGTCCTCGTTGGAAAGAGCTTCGTCCCACAACGCGAGCCCCCAGGCATCTTCGGGAACTCGATAGATCGCTTGCTTCGCGTGGGCGATTCAGATCCACCTCGAACCGCGAGCGATGCGCCAACACCTGCATCCCGCCGAAATCGGTCAGGCAGTCGGTGAACGGGTCCTCTTCTCGGAGCCACGTTGCATCATCGAGCGCAGAGCGGACCTCAACCGCCGGTCGCAGATCGTGTCCAGCGTGGATCGCAGTCGCGATCACGGGGCTCGACGAACCCTCGAATGCGAACGGCGCCTGTCGCGTCGGTTCGAAGCGCCCAAGGTCGCGCCAGGGATCGGTGTCGCGAATTGGTTCGTCCACGTTCGCCACCTACCCGCCCCAACGTGACGCGCCACCGGCCATCGCGAGCGCGCTGACCGCGACGAAGACGGCGCCCGCAACCACTGCGTGTCGACGTATCGCGTTCACACCGAAGACGACGAGTGCGAGAGCGATGAGAGAAAGGAGGAACGCCATAGGTGAACCTTCGCGACGGCTGCCACCTGCCCGACTGACCCAAACGATTCCCTCGAGCACGTCGGCCGAAACTCGAAATGCCGATCATCAATCGCTCTGGGGCGCCGACACGCCGCTCATGGCAACGCACGGCCCGACAGCGTTTTGTTCGGCGCCCCTTTGGCAACACTTCATAGACCCGACACGCGGTCGGTCTACCTAGGTAACGAAGGCCGGTCGGACAATGCAGTCCGACCGGCTTTCACATGTTCCCGGAGCGTGGTGACTGCGTCGTCGTGGGAACACGGCGCGAACCGGACGGGGGTCGCGTTGAGGTTGGTGGCGGTTGCTAGCGGGTACATACCAGCGAGCCCCATACGCACAGGAGGAGACCCCCAATGAACAAGGACACCGGTCCGGAGTCGGGCGCCAAGGGCGTCATCGAAGACGTCAAGGGGAAGGCCAAGGAAGTCGCCGGCGAGGTCACTGGGAACGAGTCATTGGAGAACGAGGGCCGTGCCCAGCAGGACAAGGCGCAGGCGCAGCGTGATGTCGCCAAGCACGAAGCGAAAGCAGACGAAGCACGAAGCGAAGCACAGCTGCACGAAGCCGAGCAGCGCGTGCACCAAGACGACTAGGAGCCCTTTGGGATAGGTGATCGTCATCTTGGTCGTGCTCGCCGATCATCACCGTCGGCTCGGACATGACAGCGTTCGTCACGCCTGGGCGCACCCGACAACGCCACGGCCCCTGTGCTTCGGCGCAGGGGCCGTAGCGCGGGCAAGGCGCACCATGTCCGTTGGTGTTGGCTGAAATCGCGTCGCTCGTCCGCCAACTCGTGGTTGACCCGGGCTACTCGATCGGATCGAAGTTCACGTAGGACAGGATCTTCCACCGACCGTCGAGCCACACGAACGTCGTGAGCCGCGGTGCTTCGACCGCGTGCACCGGGTCATCGCCGATCTGCTCGGACACTGTGATCGACCAGCGAACGGCCTCTCGCGAATCTCGGAATCAGATCCGTGTAGTTTTCTGGTTCAAGACCGGAAGGGGCGACGATGCACCGAACAGGACGACTAGGGCTCTGTTACTGGATCGCGGGAGTAGCGCTCGTTGCCGTGCTGGCGCCGGGTCCCCCTCCCGCGTACTCGCAAGTAGCGGCGGTCAATCACCTGACAGTGCGCAAAGTGGTCATCGGTCCTGTGCCGAGCGACCGAGTGTTCACAGTTCGTGTCTATTGCAACGACGATGCCCCGACGCCGCCGGTTTCTGTGCTCGCTCAGACCATCGTTTTCGACAGCGAGGGCGGGCAGGTGACGTTCGACGTCCCGGGGCCTGGCAGTCCTGACCATGTCATCGACTGCACGTTGGAGGAAACGGCGGGCGTGCCGACGACCCCGATCCAGGAACGTCCGTCGGGGACGGGCTACGGGCTCGACTACTCGTGCGCCGTGACAGATCCCGGCGTGTCAATTCCCCCTGACGGACCGAACGTGGGGTGCGGCTTCGACCGCACCGCCGTCCACCCCTTCTTCCCGGGTGTTCGTACGGGCGCAACGCTGACCGTGACCGTCACGAACTGGTTCGTCGAACCCGTCACGACCTCATTGGTCGAGGCGGGGCCGCCCGCGCCGATCGTCTTGGATCCGGTTTTCACTGGGTAGCAGTCGCGTCTGAGCAGGGGCGCTCCGCACGTTGCAGCGGTCCCGCGTCGTCGTCTTCCCCGGTATTCAGTACGCCGACGCCAGACGCATCTCCTGTTCGGCTTCGTGGTCTAATCAAGGTGCGGGTGGTTCACGTGAGAAGGTGGGCGCGTGGACAGAAGGTCGATGAGCAGTCGGTGAGCGCGGCACCTGAGGGTGCCAGAGAAGCCCGCGCGCCGTGCGCGGCCGGCACGCCGGCTGTTCAGCAGCCTCGGCGTGCTGCTGCTCGTGATCCTGATGCTCGGCTCGGCCGCGGTCGGAATCGGCGTCTGGCTCGGCAACCGCCCGGTCGACGACCGGTCGCACAGCCTCCAGGAGTTCGACGAACACCCGGAGCAAGACCCGATCGTGCGGCTCGGTCGATGGGACGGCACGAGCTTCGTGCCGGTCGCGCCCGCCTCGGTGGACGCCGAGCGGGTGACGGTGCTCGTGCACGGCCTCGCACGAGGCGACAAGAGCCTGGTCGACGCGCACAAGGGCCCCACACCGCTGCTCGCGTGGGACACCATCGGCAAGGACGGCAGTCACGAGTTCCGTTGGCTCGCCGACCTCGCGCGCGGAGCACGCGCGACGAGCCGGGGCTCGTGGTGCTCGCGTATTCGTGGATCGACGACTCCGCGATCGGCGGCGACATCCTCGACGCCCGGTTCTCCGAGGCGCGCACCGAACTGAACGGGCACCGGCTCGCACAGGCACTCAAGGAGTCGTTCGCGCCAGGATTCTCGATCCACACCGGACTCCAAGTCATCGGCCACAGTCACGGCGCGCGGGTTGCGACGGTCGCGGTCGCGTCGTTGGACGAACCCGCGGCGCACCTGGTGCTGCTCGACTCGCCCGACAACTTGAAGGCGCAGCTCGGTGGCGCGAACAACAACCTCGCCGCCGTGCTCCGTCAGCTCGATCTCGGCCCCAACGGCACCTTCGTCGACAACTACTACTCGAGCTTCGGCGTGCCGTACGGCGATCAACCCGGACTGAGCTCGATCGTCGACGTCCACCTCGACCCGGGTCGTGACCTCCTCGAGCTGAGCGGTCATACCTACGCACACACGTGGTACGCGAAGTCTGCCAACAAGCTCGCCAAAGACGTCGGCTACGCGTGGTCGCCACTCCGCGTCGACGATCCCGGCTTCGACGCGCCGCAGCGGGGCGCCGACCTCGAGCAGGACTGGCTGCGTGACGGGAAGCCGGTGCCCTCGCGTGAGCTCGATCTTCGGCCGACGGGCCAGCACCACGGACCGCAGCAGACGTTCCAAGCCGCCGATCTCGACGCGCACGACGGCGATGCGACGGTCGACGACCACGACAATGTCGAGCTCGCCGAGGACGGCGACAGCGCGCTGGAACGCCGACTTCGAAGTTGACGACGACGACGTCGCCCTCGAGCTCGACTATCGCTTCACTGATCCCGGCGACGGCGATCAGCTGGGAATCTGGATCGACGGCACGCTGCGGATGGTCACGGTTGGTGCATGGGCGGGGACAGACCGACAGACCATCGCGGTCGACGTGGCCAACCTCGACGCCGGTGACCACAACATCTCACTGGCGATCCATTCGTTTGGCAGCGGCAACGCCCGGGTCGAGGCCACCGACTTCCGGAAGATCGCGACGCCGGGCCTCGATGAACGAACACGCGAGTTCGTTCCGTACGTGGAAGGCGGCGCTGCGATCGTCTTCATCGCGTCGACGGTCGCGCTGGTTGCGCTGTTCCTTCGACACCGCCGCCGTAGGCGTGCGCGGCGCCAACCGGGGTCGAGCCCCTTGCCGTGTCCCTCTCGCCGTGCTCGTGATCCATCGTGCCCCGGGAGCGTGTCAGCCGCACGAACGCAGGATCATGGCGTTCGTCGCGTCGCCTCGCATCAACAGCTGGAGGGCCTGGCGCATCTGCGATGGCTGGACATGAACACCGAAGCCGAACGGCTGGTCGAGCATGGCCAGCACCGCCACGACGACGGTCATGAGCACGACCACGCTGCCGAGCACCAGGATCAGGCCCCCCGGACGTTCGACGTAATGGAAGGCCAGCAGGAAGAACACGAGGAACGCGCCGACATAGATCATCACCCACAAGATCGTGGGGATCTGGGGTGAGGTCAGGAACAGCAGCCGCTGACGTGACTGCCCGGCGTCAGTGACGAGGGTGGCGCTGCGCCCGTACGCGGATGCCTCGCCCGAAGCGTCCGTGGGCAGGGTGCGGAGCTGCGCGTGAAGTTGGTCGCCGAACGTGAGTGTGCGCGTTGCTTCCAGCTCGCTTCCTTGTGCCATCAACGGCCACTCGTCGTTGATGATCGAGCGCATGTAACAGACGACCTCGTGCTGGACGGGTTCCCGCGTCTCCGTCGGGTAGACGTTCGCGGCGTCGTACAGCGCGAGGAGCGACCCCGATTCCTTCTGCGCTTCGGTCCGGACGTCGTTGAAGTGCCCCATGGCGGTCACCACCAGGAGACCCAACAGGAGGCCGTACGCCGCGTCTGACGAAGCCCAACACCAACTGGTGTTCCGGCGGCTCCGCATCGTCCGGTCGCCGCTTGTGCACAATCGCGGCGAGCAAGCCGGCGGTGCCCACGACCGCCCAGAGGATCAGTACATGAACGATCACGAACGGAGCCGGCGCGACGCACGCAAGGAACGCGCCGCACGTGGGGGCACACGCAACTCCGACGTCCGGCCCGACCATGTGATGCGCAGTGTGGCACGCGGTGGGCGCGATCTCGTGGTTCTCTCCCGCAGCATCGCGGGTTGCCGTCGTCGGAAGCCTGGGAGCGACCCGTCTCCCTTCGGACCGGCTCAGACGATTGGCGGGGTGGTGCCTTCTGCGCTCGAGGACAAACTCGGATCCCACTCGCACACTGCGCACGCATGGCGGATGACCGACCGACCGAACTCCAGCACAGCCTCGTGAGGGTTCTCGGCGGCGCGAGCATCGTCCCAGTCGAGGATGTACTCGCCCAGTTCGGTGTCCCAGTGCGCGGCCGACGGTGATACGGCGCCGCGCTCGAACCCCTCGTGCGACGGGTACGCGAACGCGTAGAAGGCAGCGCGGGGGTAGCGGGCGTCGCCCGGCCACCACCCGACTTCGATCTGCTCGGCGTTCGCGTTGCGCAAGATGAAGTCGGTGGTCGGCGGATCGACTGGCCGACCTGAGTACAGGCTGGTGGCGAGGTCGAACGTGCCCCACCACGCGTTCACGGGCGTCGAGCGTCCTCGGTAGGGCGCGCGAAGCGCCGCGAGCACCGTCGCCGCCTGGGTTGCGGCGGCGAAGTACGTCTCGACGTGCGGTGGGTCATAGGTGGCGTGCTCGAAGTCCTCATCGAGCGGCGTCGTCCACGGTGTCTCTTGTGGCGTGGTGTTGATGTGCACGGGGCCAACCAGACTGTTCACCGCGGCCAACACGTCACGCGTCACGTCGGCGACTGGTCGGTCTGGCGCCGAGCGCGATGCGGTGCCCTCGACCGCTGGAGTGCTCGACCACCGCTTCGTGGTGGTGAAGATCGAGCGCGACGACGAGCGCGCCGGAGTGATCTGGCGCGGGGAGCAGCTGAGTCTCCCAGCCCCGCGCGGTGAGGCGCAGCGCCGCGTGTTGGAGTTGTGGCTCAGGCGGGGCGAGCACGACGGCAAGTTTCCCGAGCACCTGGGTGTGGGCGTGCAACGTGTCGCACGTGGCGCTCCACGCGTCGTACGGAATGGCTGACCAAGACTTGGAAGGACTCATCGGTGCGGCGCGCCGGTCTCGTGGTTTCGCTGTCCAATGTTCACGTCGGCTCCATCGGGTCGTTGTTCCTCAGACCGTCGGCGAATCACCTCCATCATCCCAGAGGCAGCGGTGATTCGCAGCCGACGCCCTTCTCGTGAGCGGCGACCGCTTGACGTATACCTATATCGGTATATGATGACGTCATGGCACGTGCAGCGACGACGTCGGACGTGTTCAACGCGATCGCCGAACCGCAGCGCCGCGACATCCTCGTGCTGCTCCGGGCGGGGGAGCGGCCGGTGACCGATCTGGCCCGGGAGCTGGGCATGACCCAGCCCGGGGCTTCGAAGCACCTGCGGGTGCTCCGGGAGGTCGGGCTGGTGCGCGACCGCAGGGCAGGCAAGCAGCGCCTGTACGGCCTGGAGCCCCGCGGCCTGCGACCGGTCCACGAGTGGGCCGGCGGCTTCGAGCAGTTCTGGAACGAGAGCTTCGACCGGCTCGACGAGTACGTACACGACCTCGCGCACGATCTGGAGGAGTGATCGATGGCATCAACAGGAAGCGACGCGCTGGCGCAGTCCGCGACGGCCGACCGCGAGATCGTGATCTCGCGGCGTCATCAGTGCCCCACGGGAGCTGGTGTTCGAAGCGTTCACCGAAGTGCGGCACCTGTCGCGATGGTGGGGACCGGAAGGGTTCACGACCACGACGCGAGCGTTCGAGTTCGGTGTCGGCGGGGAGTGGGACTTCGTGATGCACGGACCAGACGGGACGGACTATCAGGAGTGGATCTCGTGGACCGAGATCGTTCCGCCGGAGCGGATCGTGCTGCGGCACGGTGAGTACCGCGGCGACCCGAACGCCTTCGCGTCGGTCCTCACGTTCGCGTCGGAGGGCGTAGCGACCCGGATCGAGATGCACACGGTGTTCCCCACCAAGGAGCTGCGCGACGAGGCGGTCGAGCAGTACCACGCGATCGAGGGTGGCGAGCAGACCATGAACAACCTGGCTGCGTACGTCACCGAGATCCTTCACACAGGAGCGGGCGACTGATGGCCGGGAAGGTGTACTTCAGCGTGTCGATGTCACTGGACGGCTTCATCGCGCCCGGGTCAATCGGGGAGTTGATGGGGCAGCAATGGATGGAGCTGCAGCAGTGGATCTTCGCGACGCGGTTCTTCCGGGAGAACCTGCAGCTCGGTGAGGGCGGAGAGGAAGGGCTCGACAACGACATCGTGCGGGAGACGTTCGAGCGCACGGGCGCGAGCGTGATGGGCAAGACCATGTTCGACGCCGGTGAGCAGATGTGGCCGGACGACGCGCCGTTCCACACGCCGGTCGTCGTCGTGACCCACGAGCAGCGCGACCCATGGGAGCGGCCGGGTGGGACCACGTTCCACTTCGTCAACGACGGCATCGAGACTGCGCTCGACCTGGCACGCGACGCCGCCGGCGACCGAGACGTCCGCATCGCGGGTGGCGGCGCGACGATTCTGCAGTACGTGAACGCGGGCCTGATCGACGAGTTCACGGTTGCACTCTCACCGGTGCTCTTCGGTGCCGGGGTTCGTCTGTTCGAGGGCGTCGACGCGGCCCGCGTGGAGTTGGAGCAGATCCGGGCACAGCCTTCGCCACGCGCGACGCATCTCACGTACGCGGTGCGGGAGCGGTAGCTGTCCCGCGCGCAGCGCTACCGTTCGACGATGTCGGTTCACATGTCAGACGAGGAACGCCGGGCCTTCCTGAGCGTGGGAACCCGCACCGCCAAGTTGGCGACGACCCGGAAGAACGGCGCGCCTCACGTGGCCCCGGTGTGGTTCGTGCTCGATGACGACGATGTCATGTTCACCACCGGCGAGAACACGGCCAAAGGCACAGCGCTCCAGCGCGACGGTCGCGTTGCACTGTGCGTCGACGACGATCGGCCACCGTTCTCGTTCGTCATCATCGAGGGCATCGCGAGCGTGAGTCGCGACCCTGGCGATCTCCTGCGGTGGGCGACCCGTCTCGGCGCGCGCTACATGGGTGAAGATCAGGCCGAGCAGTTCGGGAGGCGCAACGCCGTTCCTGGAGAACTGCTGGTGCGCGTCACGCCGACGAAGATGATCGCCGAAGCGAACATCGCCGGCTGAGGGCTCGCGTCACGACCAATGATCACGTGAACGTTCGAGTGCAGCGTCCACGAACGCTGCCGAGACGCGCCGGATGTGATCGGCATCCACGTCGACACCCAACTCCCTGAACGACGGTGGCCACAGGTGGCCCAACCGCAATGCCCGCGCGCCCTGGAGCACATCCCAGAGGTGGATGTGCTCCAGTTGCTCGCCGATCTCGGCCTCGTAGGCCAACAGGAACTGGTCCGGCGAGTCGCCCCCTGGGTGGATCGCGAGATCCTTGCGGCAGTACGCCACTGCAGACTCGCGTGGTTCCCGGGTTGCGAACGCCCAGTCGACGACACCGGTCAACTCGCCACCTGCGAAGACGATGTTGCCGGGGTGGTAGTCGTCGTGGGTGAAGTACCGAGGAGCATCAGCTGCGACGCGACTCAAGGCGCGGATCGCATCGCTGATCGCCGCGAGACGTGCATCGGGCTGATCGACCCACGGTTTCCATCGTTCCCACGACGGGGCGTATCGAGGCGTGAAGCCATCCGCCGGGGTGTCATGCAAGCCGGCCAGGGCCTGCGCGAGCTCGCCGACCCAACGGCCGAGATCTGACGGGTGCAAGTCGGGTCCCCCCGGCAGTGCTGTCATCACCAGCGACGCGGTGTCGAACCACTCGCCGCGTGTGTCACATGCGATCGGCTCGGGCGTGACGGTGGCGCTCCCGCAAGCCAACGAGAGATGCTCGAACTCCCACGCGACGCCCTCCTCGTACCCAGGCCGTGCCCGCTTCAGCACCAGAGCGCGGCCGTTGAGCTCGAAGCGGTGCGTTGCGCTGTCAAGACCGCCACCGAGTCGCTGCACGTGCCGGACCGCGCCCCCACCCAGGGCTTCCACCATCCGAGTCATTCCCTGTGGGGAGGGCGCCGACTCGAGATGCGCACGTCGGTCGATGTCGCCGGTTGGGTCCACGGCCGCGAACCGTAACGTGGTTCATCGATCGAGATTGGCGCCATCTGGTGCTCGACGTGCCGGCTGCATCCCGACTGCGTCAGGCTCCCGAGAGCAATCTGTTCAGGCTGATCGTTCCGTCACCTCGGCGAGGACGACGGGGCTCGGTTGGCCGTCCCAGGTCGCGGTGAGCCCGATGGGCGGGCGCGAGCCCGCGACGGGGCGCCGGTACACGGTGAGCTCGAAGCGGTCATTGCGCAGCACGACTCCAGCGAGGGCTTCAGACTGCAGTGCGAACGCGTCGACCGGCGCTGGCCCCTGCGTCCAGCCCCCGCCTTCGATGCGGACGTTGCTCGGCACGATGTACCAGCGATCGGCGAGCCCGATCATCCCGATCGCCTCGCCCTGACCAGTCATGGTGACGGCGGCGAGCATGGTGACGAACAAAGGATCGCGCAGCCCGTCGTAGACCCAACGCGTACCGAGCGCGGAATGCTGCATCTCGCCGATGAAGGCGGCCTCGGCATCGTCGAGGGGTGCATCCCGATAGGTGAGGGGCACGTAGAGCAACGTTCCACCCGCCGTGACGAGATGGGACTCCATGCCGACCCGCCCGTCGGGATCATCGAAGCGAAACGCCCCGATCACCTCGACGGGAACTTCGGCTGAAGGACCCCAGGGCTGGGTCGGGATCCACGCGCTGATCAGCTCTGATTTCGTGGGCGTGATGCTCGCATTGTGGAGGACGGCCATGGCCGGTGAGTGTACGGGTCGACCAATCAGTGAATCGCGGCGACCAAGTGTCCGCAGCGACTGAGAACCTCGGGTCGCGGTCGGGTCGCTACCGTTCCGGTGCTTCGAAGCCGCCGGCCTCGAGCGCGGCTCGGTGATCGGCCATCGCATCGGCGTCGAGGTGTGCCTCGACGCCCACGATGAGGCCGTCCGACATCGCGAAGTGCACCTCCGAGCGCACGTCGAGCGCGGAGCCGTCGGCCAACGTCCCGCGCATGGTCGAGACCAGGATCACCGAGTCGCCCGCCGCGGTGACCTCGGTGATCGTCTCGGCATCGTGCAGCGCGCGACTCGTGGCGGCAGCTTCGCCCCGCCACATGTCGGCGAGGAACGCGCCGGGAACCGGACCGTCGGTCGCGCCCGGCGGCACGTGGCTCAGGTGCACCGTCTCGGCGAAGTGGTCGGCCACCAACGTCGCGCCGCGGGCGCCCGCGTCGCGCATGCCGCGCCGCGAGGTCGAGTGCATCGTCTGCGTTCGTCATGTTCGCTCCTGCTCGTGGGTGAATGGTCAGCCGGCGGCTGGTGTGCCCGTGCCGCCCACGCTGGGACAGCCGGTGCAGGGCGCCGGCGCTGCTGCCGCGACTGGTGGGGTGGGGAACACGTACAGCGAGCCCTGGTCGTCGAAGAAGTTGAACGCCTTCTTCGGCCAGCCGCCGGCGGTGTAGCGATGCCCGTCATCGACGAACCACGTCACCCCGGCCGCGGCGGTCGGGTAGATCTGTGACTCCCCGACGGTCTTGGCGTCGTACCAGACCGGTGCGAAGTCGGCGCCCTGCGAGAAGTACGACGGGTAGGGGAGCCCCGACGTCTTGCCCCACCCGGTTTGGATGCTGGTCGGATCGTCTGACGCCGCGCCGCTGCGCGCCGGCACCGAGAACAGGCCCTTCTGCACGTTCGTCGGGTTCAACTTCGGACCGGCGTACTGGATGGCGGCGGCGAGCCAGGCGGCCTTGGTCTGCGTGACGATGTCGGTCGTGCCGCGGTTCGGACCCCAGTACCACGCGGCGAGCGTCTGGTTGGTGTTCGCGCCGTTCACGTACGGGAAGAGGTTCGAGATGCCGAACGCGTGCGCCCACTGGTCCTGGTCGTAGCTGGTGCGCGCGAGCAACGAGATGTCCTGGTACTGGTAGCCGGTGATGAGCCACTCCGGCGCGTACTGCTGCTGGGTGGCGATCTTGGTCAAAGCGCCCGTCATCGCGATGTCGGTGAACAGCACCACGCTCGACACGCCCGTTGCCTTCAGCTTGCTGATCACCTGCGGTGCCTCCCGTTGGGCGGTCTCCAGGTCGCCCAACGGTGATCCGTTCGTCGTGTACTCGAGCGGCGGTGTGGCGAGCTTGATGCCCTCGGCCTTGAACGACGAGACCACCGCGTCGATGTCGTAGTTGCTCGGCACGACCGCGCCGAACGTGCGCGGCTTCGTCTGCATCGCGGTGTCGCCTGCGAACTCCACGTTCTTCTTCGCGAGTTGGCGGCCGATGAACTGCGCCGAGTTCACGATGGCCGCGTTCGCGTCGTTCTGACCCCAGCGGTACGGCTGCTGGTCGAGCGACTCTTGCGTGGTGGTCCCGTAGCTGAACACGATGAACTTGTCGGCCGCGAGCACCGATGCCAACGTGCCGAGTCCGCTCGTGCCGTCGATCACGAACATCGGCTTCATCTGCTTGACGGTGACCGCGTCGGCGCGCTGCGCGGCCTCGTCGCTCCCGGTCGAGGTGAAGAACGACAGCTCGACGTCGCGGCCCCACGTCTCGTACACGTGTGAATATGCCGCCCACGCGTCGAGGAACGCATCCTTGACGGTGCCCGGTTGGCCAGTGGCCTGGTTGCGCGGTCCCTGCCCGCCCTGGGTGCGCGCGGCTGCGGCCTGTGCGTCGTTGCTGAGCAGCACGACGACCTTGATCGTGTCGGCGGTGACACCGCGGTAGGTCGCGCCGCCGTTGTTGTCGGGCGCCGGAGCCACGCAGAAGGGACCGTCGGTCACCGTGATCATCGGGAAGACGCCCCAGCCGTCGACTGCGTCCGGGCTGCACTTCGGGTTCTTCAGCGCCGCCTGGGTCCCCAGGCCCGATCCGCTCGGTGGCGTGCCGACGCCGGTGTCGTTCACCTCCACGGGTGTCACCGTCTGTGCACCTGCACTGACGACGATTGACGTCGACACGGTCGCCACGATCGCGATCACGACAAGAACGATCGACCTCTTCATGCCGTTTCCCCCCTGGAAACCGAGCGATGGACCGTGGCCCATCGCCCACACACGATCATGGATCCGTGACGATGCCCCGACGCCGGCTCGGTGCCCTCGTCGGCCTCAGACGGTGAGGCCGAACACCCGCGCCGCGTTGCCGCGGACCATCTGGTCGATGTCGTCTTCGGGGACGCCCGCGAACTGCTTGTCGATCCACTGCTCCGAGGACGGGAAGGAACCCTCGAAGTGCGGGTAGTCGTTGCCCCACATCAGGCAGTCGATCCCGGTGAGGTCACGCACGCGGATCGCGAGCGGGTCCCACATGAACGTCGCGTGGCTCTGGCGCTTCAGGTAGAAGCTCGGCGGTGCCTCCAGCTTGGGCGCACCGTCGCCGCCGATCCCCAGCACGCTGAGACGACTGTCCTGGAAGTGGTGGTCGAAGAACTGCATCGCGAACGCCAGCCAGCCGGCGTATCCCTCGGTCATGACGACGTGCAGGTCGGGATAGCGCTCGAACACGCCGCCATAGGTGAACCACCCGAGGGTCTCACCCATCGCCCCGCACATGTTGTACCAACCGATCTCCGCGAAGCCGGGCCCGCCGAACATCGCCGCGGAGCCGTCAACGTTCGGAGCCTGACGAGTGCCACCGACGTGGAGTGTGAGCGGCACCTTCAACGCGTTCGCGACCTCCCACAGCGGTTCCCACTCGGGCGCGTGGTAGGGCCGTCCCCAGATGCCGTCGGGGAGCAGGCCGGGCCGCAGGCCCATGCCTGCCGCGCGCTCGAGCTCGGCGGCGGCGGCCTTGGGGTCGTGGATCGGCAGGTGGATCCCGGGCGCGAGACGGTCGAGGTGATCGCCGAACGCGTCGGCGGCCCAGTCGTTCACGAGCTGGCAGTACGCGATCTCCGCGTCGGCGGGTCCCGTCGCCATGGAGAACACCGACGGTGCACCGATGAGCACGGCCCCGTTGACGCCGTCGCGCGCGAGGTCTTCGAGCAGCTCGTCAGCATCGAAGCTCGGCTGGGCTTCGGGGCACACGTTGCCGATCGCAGCACGGGCGAGCGCGCGGGGCTCGTCGTCGACGGGGGTGCCGGCCGCGGCGTTCAACATCATGCTCGGGCCGGCGTTCGGGCGGATGACCACCGCGCCCTCGGGCCCGCGCTCGACACGGGTGAACGAGCTGCGGAAGTGCTCCGGGAGCTGGTCGACGAGCTCGAACGGGGGAGCGATGTGGCAGTCGCTGGTGATGAGCTTGCGGTCCATGGGGCCTCCTCGGCGTGGGCGCATGCGTCGGCGCCAGCCCCGACAGTAACTGAGTTACGCGGGTCCGACAAGCACCACTGCGCTGGTTACGCTCCGGCCGGTGAGCTCGCACCCGGCATCGAACACCTCGCCGCAACGCGAGCCGTCGGATGCGATCGTCGGTGTGGTGATCGACTTGCTCCTGGCCGGGGGCTACGAATCGGTCGAGCTTCGCACGGTTGCCCGCCAGGCCAAGGTTTCGCTCGCCACGATCTACAAGCACTTCCCGTCGCGGGACGCGCTCCTCTTCGCGGCCGTGGAGCGGTGGATGGACGACGAGGTGTACCGACCGCTCCCCGGACCCGATCCGGATGCCTCGACCGCCGAGAACCTGGTGATGCTGCTGGATCGCATCTTCGAACCGTGGATGCAGAACCCGCTCATGGCGGAGGCGTGGATGCGTGTGCGGCTCCGACCGGGCGGTGCGGAGCTCTTCACCCAGGGTGCGGTCGCAGTCGCGCCGGTGATGCTCGCGTGCTTCGCGGATGCCGACCGCCCGAAGGTCGACGACGTCATGATGGTCCTCGACAACGTCTCCTTCGCGACCATGAGCCGCTTCGCGCAGGGCGTTCTCGCGTTCGAGGACGTGCTGCCCACCCTCGAGCGGACGGTCCACCTCCTCGTCGACGACTGACGTTCGCGTCGGCGACCGGAACGATCTAGCGAGCGGCGAGGAAGGACGCGATTCGGTCTTGGATCGCGTCGCTCTCGGGATCGGTCCATGCACTGACGTGGGTTCCGCCCTCGACGCGGTGAAGCTCGGCCGAGGGCAGGTGCTCGAGCGCGAACTCGCTGTACTCGAACGGGACATCGGAGTCGCTCGTCGCGTGCACGAGCAGCGTGTTCGTGTGCACGGACGCGAGATCGAGGTCGAGCGTCGGATACTGCTTCATGTCGTTCTCGAACCCGGTCTTCCGGTCGCCGGCGACGGTGTCCATGAGGTCGAGGGCCCACTGACGCTTCACCGGGTCGTCGAGGATCTGCCGCGTGAGGTTCTTCGCGTCGTCCTTGGAGAGGTCACCCTCTTCCTGGGCGAGCATCTTGATCGTCTCCTTGGGCGCATGGCGTGTGAGCTCGCCCGTGAGCCAGGCACCGAACCGCGTCATGAGCAACCGCTCCTCACCCGTGTTGGTGAAGGTGAACGGCTTGCTCACCGCCGCGACCGCCACGAGTGCACTCACACGCTCCGGACACGTCGCCGCCAGCCGATACGACGACGGACCTCCACCCGACCAGCACATCAACCCGAACCGGTCGATGTGCAACGCGTCCATCAGGGCGATCGCGAGCGCGCGCTGTGCGTCGGGCGTGCCGTTCGCGTCGGTGAGCGGCGTGTCGAGGTAGCCGGGCCGGGAGAGCGCGATGACACGGTGACCGCGATCGACCAAGAATCGAGTCATCAACACGCCCTGGTCGTAACCTCCAGGTGACCCGTGCACGAAGAGCAACGGCGCGCCCTCGCCGACGTCGGCGTACTGGACGCGACCCTGGCGCGTGTCGATCGACGTTGCGTCCGACGAAACCATGGGCTCAGCCGGAGAAGGCCGGTGCCGCCACCACGGGGTCGGCGGCGAGGCCGACGCGTGAAGACGATCTCGAACACACCGACGAGGTGACGAACTCTCACTGGTGCCCTCCAGGGCCACGCAACCGGTCGTCGGCACGGTAGTTGAACGCACGCGCACACGGTGGCGACCGTCGCCATCGCGACCGGATCGGTTCACGGACGGACAGCGCGAGTCGTCAGCGCCTTCTCCACGTGGACAAACGCGAATCGCCGGGTTACAACTCTGGCGTCGGACGCGCCTCGCGGCCGCTAACGAAGGAGACCCGCCGTGGGCGTCTTCAACGGACTGTTCCCCGTGCTCGAAGGCAAGGAAGACGAGGCACGCAGCTTCGCGAAGGAAGCCGCGGGTGAACGGCGCGACCAATTGGGTGCCCACTTGGCCCGCAGCAACGTCACCCGTGAAACGTGGTCGGTCCTCTCGACGCCCATGGGTTCCTTCATCAACGTGTGGTTCGACGGCGATGTCGCAGCATCGTTCACCGACCTCGCCACCAATGACGAGGAGTTCTGCGTGTGGATGCGCGAGCGCATCCTCGACGTGACGGGCGTCGACATGTCGCAACCCGATGACAGCACCCCGCCTGAAGTCGTCCTCGACTGGAAGGCTTAGGCCGGTCGAGCGACGAGAGGAACACTGACCTCCGAGACCCACGGGATTCGCATGTCGACGTTGCGCGAGATCTGGCGGACCGGTGAGCCTTCGGGACCGCTGAGCGAGGTTCGGGTGGTGGACCTCGGCCAGTACGTCGCCGGGCCCTTGGCGGCGACGTTGCTCGCGGATCAGGGCGCTGACGTCGTTCGCATCGAGATGCCGGGTGGGCCGCGGCTGAAGGCGGCGGCCAACGCGATGCTCCTGCGGGGTCGGCGCAGCATCACACTCGACCTGTCGGATCCTCGCGACATTCGCGCGCGCGCAGGCACTGATTGCGTCGGCCGATGTGGTGATCGAGAACTTCCGGCCGGGCGTGAGTGAACGCCTCGGTGTTGGTCCGGTGCGGATGTGCGCCGAGACGCCGCAGCTCGTGTACTGCTCGCTTCCGGGTTTCGGCGCCGACGACCCGCGCGCAGGCGTTGCCGGGTGGGAAGGCGTGGTGATGGCGGCTGCGGGTGCGTACTCCCTCGAGGTGTCGTCGGCGTTGATTCCTGGAGGGGAGGGTGTGCAGGCGAAGTCAGCGTTCTCGCCACTCCCACTCGCTTCGTTGTTCGGCGCGACCGAAGCCGCCATGGCAGTCGTGGCGGCGTTGATCGCACGAGCACGCGATGGCGTGGGTCAAGCCATCGAAGTGCCGTTGTTCGACTCGCTCTTCGAGGCAATCGGTCTCCGCGGCTTGTCGTACGAGCGCAACGGTCCCGGATACACCAACATGGGGGGCGGCACCTTCCGCTGCGCGGACGGACGCTTTGTGTTCTTCGCCGCCATGTGGATGCACCACCTGAAGCGATTCGCTCGCGCGGCGAACGTCGAAGGGTGGATTGACGAAGGCATCATCGACTACGACCGATTGATGTCGGACCCGGCCGTCGCCATTGAGATGCGATCACGGCTCACCGAGATGTTCGCCACCCGTCCCGCCGAAGCGTGGGAGCAGCTCCTCCACGATTGCGGGTGCCCGGCAAGCATGTTGCGCTCCACCGACGAATGGTTGGTCGAGCCGCATGCGCGGCTGTCGGGCACCCTCGTCGACGTGCTCGACCCAGAGTTGGGCAACGTGCGCGTTCCTGGTTCGGCCATTCGGGTCCACGGGGTGACCTCGGCGTCAGTCCCTCCGAGGCTCGATGGCGCCGCCGGCGGCGACGTCATCCTCGAACAGCTTGACCGCGCGCTCGCCGACCAGGGTGGTCGTGCCGCCGAACGCGACGGCGTCGACCGCGAACCGCCACGCGACGACGAACGCCGAACCTCGGCACCGCCGCTCGAGGGCATCACGGTCCTCGACCTCAGCCGCGTCGTCGCCGCGCCCACCGCGGCGAAGCTGCTCGGCCAGCTCGGGGCCGATGTCATCAAGCTCGATGAGGACGCTCGGACTGCGCAATGTGCGACGCCGGTTCCTGCGTTCCACGAACACCTGAACCGAGCCAAGCGCAGCATCGTGCTCGACCTGAAGCTCGCCGCCGACGCCGAGATGTTCCGTTCCTTGGTCGACCACGCCGACGTCGTGGTCGAGAACTTCACCATCGGCGTCGCGGATCGGCTCGGCGCCAGCTTCGATGCCCTGCACGAACACGCGCCCGGCGTGGTGGTGCTCTCGCTCAACGCCTACGGACGCACCGGTCCCTGGGCGCCACATCGCGGATACGCCGAGCTCGCCAACTTCGCGACCGGGGTGACCGAGCGCACCGCCGGAGACTCGCCCCAATCAGTCGATGAGCTGACCGACCTCCCGCGCTGGACGTACACCGACTACCTCGCGGGCGTGCTGGGAGCGTTCGGCGTGGTCACCGCGCTGTACGACCGTCTGCGTTCAGGGACGGGTCGATTGGTCGAGACGTCACTCGTGCGGGCCACGGCGCTCGAGCAGATCCTCGCGATCGTCGCGAAGCTCGACGACGAGCATCAGGTGGAAGGTCGCATCGACGCGGATCGCGAACCGCGTGGCCGCGGTCCCAAAGGTTGGAGCGCAGGGCAGTCGATCTACGAGACCACCGATGGCGCGATCTACCTCGGCGCGCGGGCCGACCAACTGGAGGCGTTGCTCGACCATCTCGATCTCGAGTCCGTGGCATCCGACACCGAGCTCCACGCCCGACTCACCGACGCGATCGCGATGCGGAGCACCGCCGAAACGCTCCAACTGTTCGAAGGCACTGACGTCGGAACGCACCGTGTCACGTCGGTCGGTGAGATCATGGCGGCTGGAAACGTGGCCGACCAGCGCGGACTTCGACTCGAGGACCACTCATCGCACCTCGGCGCGGTCGTGATGCCCGGCCCCGTCGTGCGTTTCCGCCGCACGCCAATGCGCGCCGGAGCACTTCCCCGTCCGTTTGGCGAAGACCGCGACGCGATCGTCGCGCAGGCGGTCGATGGCACCTGGCGATGACTACGCGAACTGAGACGGCCTGCGGTCTGCCCACGGCATCGCGACCTCGAGCTGTCGTGCGACGCGGAGCAGCAGTGCTTCGTCCAGCCGGCGGCCGGCGAGCTGGATGCCGATCGGCAACCCGGAATCACTCCACGCTGCCGGCACGCTCAACGCCGGCTGCCCCGACAGGTTGAACGGCTGGGCGAAGTTCGGGAGGGACATCAACGTCGCCAGGTGAACGTCGGGATCCATGTCCCACTGCGCCCACTCCACCGGAGGCGCCACGATCCCCGCGGTGGGTGTGAGGAGCACGTCGTAGTTGTCCCAGAACGTGAGGAACTCCTGGGCGGCGGCGCGCACCCGATCGATCCAGACCGAGTGCTCGAGGATGGTGCGCTGGGTGAGGGTGCGGACCATGGCGCGGTTACGAGGTTCCACGAGTTCGAGGTCGTCTTCACCGACGAGCGCGGCCGGCCCCGGCACCGACAGCGGCGCGTTTGCCGCAGCGAGCATGGTCGACCACGCGGGCGCCGCGGTCTCCACGTGGTGGCCGAGCGCGGCGAGCACGTCGGCGACGGCGAGTGCCGCGTCGGCGCACTCAGCTGTCGTCGTCCCGAACGGTGCGTCGGTCGTCACTGCGATGCGCAGTGGCGGTGGCGGATCGAGAGCGAGCACTGCATAGGGCTCAGACGGTCGCGGTGACCAGACGCGGTCGCCGTCGCGGGAGCCGACCATCGCGTCGAGCGTTGCGGCCGCGTCGCGCACCGATCGCGTGAGCATGCCGTCGACTGAGTTGGCGTAGAAGGCGTTCCCGATCTCCGGCCCGAAGTTCACCAGACCGCGCGTCGGCTTCACTCCCACCACGCCGCACCACGACGCGGGGATGCGCACCGAGCCGCCGCCGTCGGTGCCGTGCGCGACCGCGCAGAGACCAGCGGCGAGCACGGCCCCCGCTCCACCGCTTGATCCGCCGACGGTGCGATCGATGTCCCACGGGTTGCGGCATGTGCCGTTGAGATCCGAACTGGTGACGCTGGTGCAGAACTCCGACAGGTTCGTCTTGCCGACGATCACGAACCCGGCGCCACGAAATCGTCCCACCAGCGGGCTGTCGGCCGCAGCGATGTGGTCGGTCAGCGCCCGGCTCGAATGGGTCGTCGGCAGACCGGCGACGTCGACGTTGTCCTTGATCGCGAGGGTCACCCCATGGAAGGGCGGTAGCTCGTCAGGGTCGACGCGTGCGGTCAGCGTGTCGGCGGCTGCGGCGGCCTTCCGTGCGCCGACGCGGTCGACGTGCACGTACCCGCGCAACGTCTCGTCGAACTGGTCGATCCGCGCGAGGTAGTCGTCGAGCAACTCGGTCGCCGAGATCTCGCCGTGGCGGATCGCGTCGGCCTGTGCGACGGCATCATCCCAGACCGTCACCTGATCGTCGGTTCGGTTCACGTCACACTCCCGGGGTTCGCGGCGGTGGATCGTACGTCGAGCCGGCGGGGTCGCCCTGTGACGGCCACGGGGCGAGCTACCGTCAGATCATGGACGCACTGGAAGCGATGGGGTCGGCGATGTCGATGCGCTGGCTGGACGACAAAGCAGTCCCGGACGATCTTGTGGACACGTTGCTCTGGGCCGCGACTCGAGCATCCAATCCAGGGAACTCGCAGTTGTGGGACTTCGTGGTGGTTCGCGACGCCGAGCAACGCGCGCGGGTCGCCGATCTGATCACCACGAGCTTCCTGGCGCGATCACGAGCGTCCGCGCCACCAGCCGCGGCGAGCGTGCCAACCCCCGCGACGCCGACGGTCACCGCCCACATGAGAGCCGGTACCGACCACCTGATCACGCATCTCGCCGATGTTCCCGTGCTGATCTTCATCTGTGGCACCAACAACTTCCCGCCTCAGGCGCCCCAAGAGGGAATGATGCTGTCGGCGGTGCACGGCGCGGCGCAGAACCTGATCGTCGCCGCACGCGCCCTCGAGCTCGGCGCGGCCTACACCACCTTCCACCACAGCTGCGAACCTGCACTCAAGGAGATGCTGGGCATCCCCGAGGAGACACGCATCTGCGTCACCATCCCCGTCGGCTGGCCGACACGGAAATTCGTCGAGCTCAAACGCCGTCCTCTCGACGAGGTGGTGCACCACGACCGCTGGTGAGCTGACGGTCAGCGGGGAGCAGACCGACCGGCGAGGGCCATGAGCCGTTCGGTGCGGGTGGCGTCAGCGGGGGTCGGCGCGACGGGCTTGATGAGGTCGTGCTCGCGAGCCGCGTCGGTGCACGTTGCCTCGACCACCAGCGAGATGGTCGGGATCATCTCGGCCGGGAACTCGATCGGATGACCGACGCTCGCCGCGAGATCCCACGCGTGGCACAGCGCGTCGATGATCGCGAAGTTCACCACGGCCGCCCCCGGGAGCTCACCGAGTGGGGTGACGTGAAACGACTGCAGCACGCCTTCGGTGCTCCACATCGCCAACGCGCGGCCGGTCACTTCAGTTGCGTATCGCGCGAGGTCGCCTTCGTAGGGCACCGCGCCCATGGTCTCCTCGAACGAGGGGGTCTCCTGGCCGGTGACGACGCCACCCCAGAACAACTGATTGTTCAACGCGTGGCTCGCCAGTCGGCGGACTGTCCAGGGTTCGCAGTTCGAGACGATCTCCATCTGCTTGTCGGCCAGCGAGACCACCTGCGCGTGCAACGCATGCTCCGCGAAGGTCAGGGTTGCCAGTGGGTCGGTTGCGTCGTCAGCCATGTCCACTCCTCGGTCGTGGCGCGAACGGTACTTCGTCACGCACGAGCGTGTCGCGGGCGCACGCATGCGCACGCGCGCGAAGCCGGCCCCGGGTTGGGACCGGCCTCGCGTTGCACACGTCGTGCCGGTCGCGTCGCCGGCGTCAGACGCTTCCCACCTCGCATTCCTTCGGATCGATGTGGCCCAGGTTCTTCACCACGTTGAACGTGCCGCCTTCCGATCGGGCGATGTACATGTTCATGCGAACGTGGTGTTGACCGGGCACCATCTCGGCCGGTCCTCCAGGACCATGCTCGATGCGTGCATGGTCGAGCGCCGCGATGACGTCGTCCTGGTCCAACGAACCCGCCTCCCGCACGGCCGCCTCCCAGAGCTTGAGCGCCCGATAGGTCCCGGTGCACGCGCTGCCCGCCGTGAACAGTGCGCTTCCCGGGTACAGGCTCTCGTAGCGGTTGAGCAGCTCGATGCTGAACGGGTCGTCGACGCCTCGGTAGTAGTCGAGGCACCCGTAGAGACCCTCCACCTGCTCCGCCGGCACCAGGTTCAGGAAGTTCTCGTCGAAGTAGGTGCACACGATCTGACCACCGCGAGCGGTGAAACCGGCCCGATGCAGCTGGTCGAGGAACGGCGTCAATCCGGGCGGCACGATCGTGTTGAACACGACGTCGGCGCCGCTCGACATGATGTCCTCGACCACCCGCTCGAAGTCGATGTGGTCCATCGGGAAGTACTCCTCCCCGACGACCTCACCGCCCCCCGCGCCGACGACCTCGTGCACCGCCTTGTTCAACGTGCGGGGCCAGATGTAGTCGGACGACGGCATGTAGAAGCGCCGTGCCCCCGTCTCCCGCATCAGCCACGGGAAGAACGGCTCGATCTGCTGCGCGGGCACTGGGCCGGTGCAGAAGATCAATGGGTGGCACTCCTGGCCTTCGTACTGCTCGGGGTACAGGTAGAGCGTCTTCGCCTCGTCGACGACCGGTCCCTTGATGGCCTGACGAGTCGAGCTGTAGATGCCACCCATCACGACGTCGACATCCACCTGCTCGACGAGCTTCGCCGCCACGGTTTCCGCCACCGCGTCGTCGGTGGCGCTGTCCTCGAGGAACAGCTCCACCGGACGACCGAGGAGGCCACCACCGGCGTTGATGTCGTCGACCACCATCTTGGCGACGTTGGCATTGGCGATGCCCATGAAGGACAGTGCACCGGTCTGGTCGGTGACCATGCCGACGCGTGCCGGTCGGTTGTCGGGACTGCTCATCGTCGTCTCCTCACGCCTCGTAGGAGCCGACGAGCAGCGCGGCCTGCGGTGCGCCGATGTGGCCAGCTTCCTTGAGGATGGCGGGGACGTCCGGGTCGGACACGAACTTCGCCCAACCCGCTTCGTCCCAGTCGAACAGCACCCAGACCCGGTTCTCCTCGGCGGGGTCGCGGAAGACCGTCGAACCCGCGGAGCCGTGAAGCGCGCGCTTCTCGGCGCCCTTCGTGCCGAACACGTCCAGGAAGCGGTCGACGTCCTCGACCAGTGTGGTTGCCAGGATCATGACATCCCCTCTCAGGAAGGATCACTGCGGATCTCTCTGTCACCGACCGGATTCGATCGGCGTAGGGGTCATTCTCCGGATTCGCCGCGGGCGCGGCATCGGTAGACCTACCCATTTCCGTGGCCTATTTCCGTGGCCTCGTCTCTTCTGGTCGGTGCCCGTCAGCCCGCGGCGACGTCGACGACACCGTGCTTCACGGCCCAACGGGTCGCCGACACGCGGCTCGACACGCCGAGCTTCGTGTAGATGTGCTGGATGTGGTGCTCGGCGGTCCTCGTGGAGATGAACAACTGGGTGGCGATCTCGCTTGCGGTGCGGCCGTCCGCCATGAGCCGCAGCACCTCGAGCTCGCGTCGGCTCAAGCCACCGGGTCGCGCTCTCGCCGCCGGCGCGCTCGGCGCGCGGCGGGCGACGTCGAGCTGTTGACGCGCGTACACCGCTGCCTGACCGAGGTCGAGGGCAGCACCTTCTCCGGTGAGCTCGTCAGCACGCTCCGCTCGGAGCGTGCCGCGGACACGGGCACTGAGCTCTCGGAGCTCCGGGACGTGATGGAAGGCGGTCGGTTCCGCGGACAGCGCACCGAGGATCACCATCGCCGGCTCGGGACGCTCGAGTCGTTCGAACAACGCCGGCACACTCGCCAACGTGATCACGAGCTGCGGCACGTTCCCGGCACGTTGGAACGCGCCCAGTGCCTCGGAGAACAACACGAGCGCGGCATGGGTCTCGCCGTCGGTGGTGTGCAGGCGCGCCGCGTCGCGAGCGAGGAAGCCTTCGAAGAAGTGGACACGGTGCTCGCGCACGAACGCCACACCCTCGTCCCAGGCGGCGAACGCGCGGCGCACGTCGGCCTTCGAGAAGGCCATCCCGGCGATCCACAACGCATACGAGATCCAGTAGGGGTTGCCGAGCGAACGGGCGACGGCGACGGAGTCCTCGGTGAGCGCGAGTGCCTCCTCGATCCGACCACACGACTGCAGGCCGTCGACGTACGCGGCCAACCCGTAGCCCCGATCACTGCCGTACTCACGCGCGACCGCGCCGGTGAGCTCGACATACCGATCGAGGTCGCCGCAGTACACGCTGGCCAGCGCCTCCACGAACGACGCGTATCCCGGCTCGCACCCGTCGTAGCGGGAATCCATCTCCAACTCGGTGGCGCGATGCGCGTTGACCCGCGCGGCCTCCGCTCGCCCGGCGAAGCACGCGAAGCCGGCGCCCGTGAGCAGACGGGGGAGTCGAGCGACGTGTGCCGCAGTCGCGGGTTCGAGCAGATCTTCGGCCCAGCCGAGAGTCTCGAACAGTTGTACGGAGAACCCCATCAGCGCGGCGTGCGCGGCGATGTCGGTGGCCACTGCGGGCAAGTTGTTCTGCGCGCTCCACTGATATCCGCCGCGCAGGTTGCCCAGTTCGACCTCCACCCAGTCGACTGCCTCGCGCCAGCCCGGTCCGTCCCAGCGCTCCCAGCGCACTGCGGCCTGGTGCGCGAAATGACGGGCGTGCCGCGAGCGTGACGCGTCGAGATCGCCGGCCTGGTCGAGCCGGTACTCGGCGAATTGACGAATGGTCTCGAACAAGCTGTACCTGGTGTGCGTGGCCGTGTGGTCTGCCACCACGAGCGACTTGCGGACCAGGGAGTCGAGGTGGCGGAGCACGTCGACCTCGTCGACGGCGTCGGACACCGCGAACAGGCTGGCCAGATCGAAGCCACCGGCGAACACCGCAGAAAGGCGAAGCAGTCGCTGTTCATCGTCGGTCAAGAGGTCGTACGACCACTCCACGGCATGACCAAGGGTGAGGTGTCGTTCGGGTGACGGTGTGGTCCCCTGCAGCAGCCGGAACCGATCTGCGAGGCGATCTCGAACCTCGACGGCGCTCATGGCGGCCATCCGGGAGGCGGCCAGTTCGATTCCGAGGGGGAGCCCGTCGAGGTTCGTGCAGATCTCGGTGACTGCGTCGGCCGTTTCCACGTCGCGCAATCCGAAGTCGGCGCGCACGGCTGCGCGCACGCTCGACGAACAGTGCAACGGCATGAGAGACCGGCCCCCCCTCCAACGCCAACGGCACGACGGCGAACGGTGTCTCGCCGTCGACGGCGAGGGGCTCGCGCGAGGTGGCGACGACGGTGACGGACGCGGCGCGTCCCAGGATGGTGGCAACGGCCGATCCAGAGGCGGCCAGGACGTGTTCGCAGTTGTCGATCACGAGGAGGAGGCGACGGCCGCGCAGCGCATCGGCCACCGTGTCGATGACTGCCGCATCACTCTGCGGCGTGATGCCCAACACGGTGGCGATGGCGGCAGGGACCGACGCGGCGTCGCTGATCGACCCCAACTCGACCAGCCACACGCCATCGCCGAACTCGCCCGCGAGCTCGGCCCCCACTTCGAGCGCAAGCCGTGTCTTGCCGACTCCGCCGACGCCGGTCAACGTGACGAGCCGATGCGCTCGCGTGAGGTCGGCAACGTCGGCGACCGCCTGCTCGCGACCGACCAGTGAGCTCAATCGCAATGGGAGGTTGCCGGCGAACGGGTCGACGCGGCGGAGCAGCGGGAACTCGCTGGCGAGACCCTCGACCACGATCTGGTGCACCGAGATGCGCCCGCGCACGCCGCGGAGGCGATGCTCGCCGAGAGGTCGCAACACCACCCGGTCGCGCAGCAACACCTCGGTGGTGTCGGAGACGAGAACCTGACCGCCGTGCGCGAGCGACATCAGGCGAGCGGCCCGGTTGACGTCGCTGCCGAAGTAGTTCCGGTCGCGCTGCGTGGCCTCCCCAGTGTGGAGGCCCATGCGCACTCCGAAGTCGACCACCGTGTCGTCTCGCAGCTGCTCCTGGGATTCGATGGCTGCAGTCGCGGCGTCGGCGGCGCTCGAGAAGGCCGCACAGAATCCGTCGCCACCGGTCGCGAACACGTAGCCGTCGTGTTGTTCGATGCAACCGCGGACGATCGAATCGTGGACACGCAGCGCATCGGCCATGCCGGTGGGGGACTCCTCCCACAGACGGGTGGAGTCCTCGATGTCGGTGAACAAGAAGGTCACCGTGCCCCCGGGGGGCTGGCGCGGCATGCCCGCACGGTACGCGGTGGGTTTGCGGCGAGCGCGATGAGAGGGTCAACTGGCGACACGCCCCCGTCTTCCCGAGGAGTTCGACATGCCCGACACTGTCTTCCTGCCTGACCGGATCGAGGTCACGCGCCCGATCGAGGCGTCGCCTTCGGCGATCTTCGACATCGTGCGCAGTCCGGCTGGTCACGTTGCGATCGACGCGTCGGGGATGCTGCAGGACTACACCGGCGAACCGGCTGAGGCAGTGGGCGACACCTTCGTGATCCACATGGATCGGGAGTCGCTCAACGACTTTCCGCTCGGCCGCTACGACGTGACCGTCCACATCATCGCGTTCGAACGCGACAAGGAGATCGCGTGGAACCTCGGTCCCGACATCCCGGTGAAGCACTTCTACGGATATCGGATCGAGGCCCGCGACGACGGCATCACTGATGTGACGTCGTACTACGACTGGTCGCAGACCGACGATGACCGCAAGGCGCGTTTTCCGATCGTGCCGGAGTCGGCATTGCGGGCCACCCTCGGAATCCTCGAGCGCACCGTCCGCACGCACACCTGACGCCAACGGTCACGCCACGGCGGTGACCACCCAGCACGCCGCGGTGAATCGCACGTCGCCATCCACGCGGAATCGGTCGAACGCGGGCAGCACGGCGTCGATGATGTCCGCGCGCGTCGACGAGTCCAGATTGGTGAGGGCACGGCCGAGCGACCCGAGCTGGGTGAGATACGGCTCGAGGTGCTGTTCGGCCATGACGCATTCGATGTCGACCGGTTGCAGGTCGACGTCGCGCCAGCCGGCATCGCCCAGGATGCCGCGCACGCGCGTCTGGTCGGCGAACGCGAACTGACCGGGTCCTCCGGGTGTGCGGGGCGGAAGCTCGATGATCGGTGCGGCGGCCGTCTCGGCCGTGGTCATGAACGGGTTCTCAGCGGGGTCACGCCACACGATCACGTGAAGCCCGCCGGCTCGCACGGTGGCGCGGTGCAGGTTCTCGAACGCACGCACCGGATCCGCGAAGAACATGACGCCGAACCGAGAGACGATCGTGTCGAACCGCTCCGGGGTGAAGTGGTGTTGCTCGGCGTCGGCCCGTATGAACTCGGCGTTGACCCCGGCCTTCGCAGCGCGCTCGCGTGCCGCGGTGATCATGGGCTCCGAGATGTCGATTCCCGTGCACGCACCGTCAGCGCCCACTCGGCGCGCCAGCGCCAACGTGGTGCCACCCGTTCCGCATCCGACGTCGAGCACTGATCTCGATCCTGCGGCCGCGGCAAGGTCGGCCAGGAGGACTTCGAAGGGACGGAAGAGCTCGTCGAGCGCGTCTTGCATCACCACCCAACCGTGCCCTCCGGGCCCGTTCCACACGGCAGCCTGGTCGTTGGTTCCCTCGGTCGACGTCATCGGGTCTCCTTGGTCGAAACGAGCACGAACGCGGTAGGCACGATCAACCGCGTGTGTCGGCGTCGGTCCAGCGGGTATCAAAACTTGATGACCTCAGTGGACGCACGTGTGTTGCTGATCGGTTTTGATCCGAACGCGGTCCCAGGCGTGGATGCGAGCCTCGTCGAGATGGCGATCGCAATGGGGGAGCAGCGCCTCCAGGCGGCCGGCTTCGACACTACCTACTGCCTGGTGGCGCCGGACGACGCGGCGGAGGCGCGCATGACGGAGGCACTCGCCGCCGACACGTACGCCTGCGTCGTGGTCGGCGGCGGGCTTCGGAAGCCTGCCGAGTACTTGGAGCTCTTCGAACGGACGGTCAACTTGATCCGAGCCCACGCGCCGGGCGCCGCCATCGCCTTCAACTCCACCGGTGCCGACAGCGTTGACGCCGTGCTGCGTTGGGTGCAGCGCCCGGGCTGAGGGCGCGCGGCGTTTGCGAACTGCGCAGACGGGGCACCCTTCTGACCCTGACCGCGTGAGGAGCTCCTGTGACAGATCCAGTCGTCGTGTTGAAGCGAGACCACCGCGAAGTCGCGGCCATGTTGAAGACGCTCGCGGCGAGCAGGCCGGGTCAGCGCCGACGAGCGACCACGAAGAAGCTGGTCGACGCGTTGACGCTGCACATGGCGATCGAAGAGACCGACGTGTATCCGATCGTTCGCCGGCTCATCGGCAAGGAAGACGCAGCGCGAAGCCGAGATCGAACACGGCCTCATGCGCGACGGACTCGCGGCTGCGAAGAACCTCGTCGATGAACCGGGATTCGGCGCAGCGATCGCCATGCTCACGGCTGGGATCAGGCATCACGTCAAGGAAGAAGAGACGGAGATGTTTCCCGAGCTCAAGAAGAAGCTGGATCGCGCTCAGCTCTTGGAGCTCGGAGACGAAGTCGCGCGGGCGAAGCGTCAGAAGGCCACCAGGCCGAAGCGCAAGCAGCAGGTGGGCGCGTCCGCCTGACGACGAAGACCCGATCCTGTGTACACCGACGAAGGAGGAATGATGGCGGGTACAGCTGACGAGATGAAGGGCCGCGTGAAAGAAGCGGCGGGCGATCTGACCGACAACAAGGATCTCAAGAACGAGGGCCGCACCGACAAGGCCGCCGGCAAGGCGAAGAACGCGATCGAGGACGTCAAGGACAAGGCCGAAGGCGCGGTCGACAACGTCAAGGACAAACTCCAGAAGGACTAGCGGCCGGACTGGTCTTCGCGAGGTCCGTAGGGACGGTCGCCGGCGAGCAGGCTCTTCTGCATCACGCGATGCGCGGTGTAGTCGTTGATCGCGTGGTGGGCGAACGACCGGTTGTCCCAGAAGGCAAGGTCGTGCTGTTGCCAGTGCCAACGAATGGAGAACTCCGGCGATTTCACGTGCTGGAACAGGAAGGCGAGCAGCGCGTCGCTCTCGGCGGTTGACACCTCCACGATGCGCTCGGTCCAGAGCTCGTTGGCGAACAGTGCCTTGCGACCGGTCTCCGGGTGCACCCGGACCACCGGATGGATCGAGCGCAGGTCCTCCTGGAGGAGGCCGTCAGCTGAGCCCGCCATCAGCGGCAACACCTTGGAAGCGGAGTGCACGGCAGTGAGGCCGTCGAGCATCTTCCGCATGGGTTCGGAGAGCGCGTCGTAGGCCGCATACATGCTCGCCCAGCACGTGTCGCCACCCACGGGCGGCACCTCGACGGCACGCAACGCCATGAGCGCGGCCGGGGTCGCGCCGAGCGACGAGTCGATGTGCCACACCGCAGTCGCCGGTGCATAGGCCCGCGTCGGGAGCTCGTGGATCGTGGCTTCGTCTGGGACCGGCCCCTGCACGACGGAGATCGGGTCCATGCATGGCGTCCCGAAGTTCACCATGAACCTCAGCATCTGTTCGCGCGTCAGGTCCTGGCCACGAAAGAACACGACCCCGTGCTTCAGCACCGCGTCTCGCACCGCCAGCACGGTCTCCGGTTCGAGCGGCTCCCGAAGATCGAGCCCCTTGGCGATCGCCCCGACGTTCGGATTCATCGGATCGATGTCCGGTAGCACCATCGACTTCACCATCTCGTTCCCCCTCGACCCGCGCCGGGTGTTGTGCGTCAGAACCCGCTGTCCGTCATCACTGGGTGGTCCTCGCTCCAGAGGAAGCGCACCTCGCGGTCGGCGATGCGCCAGGTGTCGTCTCGGCGCTCATAGCGGTCCACGTACCGTATGACCACCACGAGCGCGCTGCGAGCGTCTTCATCGACGTTCAGGTGACGCGCCGTGCAGAGCAACGATCCGGTCGCGCGGTCACCCTCGACGTCGACGAGGTGGTTCATCATCTGATGGGCCGTGCTGCGAAACCTTGCTCGCAGAGACGGCGGGATCACGCCGAGCTGTTCGTGGCCGACGAGCTCGGCGAACGGCTCGTCTTCGTCGGGGTGGAACACACGCAGGCGTCCGTCGGCGTTGAACACGGCACGAAACGCGTCGACGTCACCGCCATCGGCCGCAGCGGCGTAGCGGAATGCGAGCTGCTGGAGCGCGAGGAGATCGGCGTCGGCCACGCCAGAGGATGACCCATCCGCACCTCGAACGGCAAAAGGCGCTGCTACCTCGACACGGTCGGTTCGAGGAGCACGATCGCTCGCTCGTCGTTGACGGCGCGGGTCTCCGCGACGCGGAGGGGGATGTGGGTGTTCAAGAGCAGCGCCGTGACCGCGCTGCCCTGACGCGCGCCGCGCACCTGGAGGAGCGCCGACGCGTCGGGAGTCGTGTGCGAGGCGATCACGCGAAGGGCGCGTTCGATCTCAGCCAGCCCGTCGTCGCCACCGTCGATCGCGTGGCGAGGGTCCTCGGGATAGCGAGTCACCTCGTCCGACCGGAGATACGGCGGATCGGCGATCACCAACGAGAAACGCTCATCCGCGCGGAGTGCTGCATCGACCGTCGCACACCGAACGTCGGATTCCAACGACAATCGAGCCGCGTTGCGAGCTGCCCATGCGCATGCCTGAGCGCTGTCGTCGACCTGCACGAGCGACCGTCCGCTCAGCAACGCTGCCGCGAGCCCGATGTGGCCTGCACCGGCGTACAGCTCGAGCACGGGTCCCGCCGGAGCGGTGCTCGCGAGCTGAGCGGCCCATGCGCTCTGCGCAAACGTCCAACCGCGAGGTTCGAGGAGCCCTTCCGCGTACTCGACGACGATCGGTCCGAAGCTCGCCTCGTGCACGCGACTCGTCGGGAAGGGCGCCGTGGGGTCATCGATCAGCACATCGTCCCCCTACCCCACGATGCGCCGGGCCGAACACGTTTTCACCCGGCGGAGGACGGGTATTCCACCCGACATGGACTCCCCGGGCAGCCTGGCACTCGCGTTCAGTCACGCGCTCCGCCACGAACCGGGTCGCCTCCGCGACCTCAGTGCCGATCAGGCGTGGGATTGGCGCGATGCCCTCCTGACGATGGTGTCGACCCAGGCCTTGCACACGGCGCCGTTGTCGGAGCTCGACGGGGCGGAGTGGTTCCAACACGATCCCGACGTCGCCCGGTTGAAAGGGGAGCTCGAGGTACGACTGCTCGCCCGGCTCGACACAGCTGATGGAGAGCTGCCGCGACTTCCCGACGACGCCGTCGCAGCGATGCGGATGATCGCGCGGCAGGATCTCGTGCCCGAGGTGTACGACTGGCTGGCTTCCGAGGCGACCCTCGCCGAGTTGGTCGAGTTCGTCGCGATCGAAGGTGGGCCGGACGGCGGTTTCGACGATCTCGTTGCGATCTGCCAGATCGGCCTCGCCGGCATCCCCAAGGTCGTCCTGGGAACGAACTACTGGGACGAGATGGGCCGCGGTGTGCCCGCGGCGGTGCACACCGAGCTCCATCACCAGCTCGTGGGCGCCCTCGAGCTTCCCGAGATGGCGCCGGAGGACCTCCCCGTCGAAGCGCTGGAACGCGCCGCGCTGAATGGTCTGCTGGCGACGAACCGTGCCTTCCAACCAGAGATGATCGGGGCACTCGGCTTGCTCGAGCTGCAGGCCGGTCCGCGGTGCCGGCGCGTCGTCGCCGCGTTGCATCGGCTCGGTGCTCCACCTGATGCCTTCCCGTTCTATGAGGAGCACGCCACGGCTGATCCCAGACACGGAAAGGACTGGCTCGATCGCGGCGTGACATCGCTGCTGGCGACCACGCCCCAGTGGGGCGCACGCATCGTTCGGGGCGCGCGTTGGCGCTCTGACGTGAACCGCCGACTCTTCGCTGCATTGCGCGAGCGCTTTCGTGGCGACATGGGTTGCGCGGCGTGACGGGCCCGGCGCCGATGACGGACACCGGTGCGTTCGAGGCGATCGCCGCGACGCGTGGCGTGCCGATGATCATCGTCACGGCGCGCGCTGGCCACGCACTCGACGGTTGCCTCGTCGGGTTCTCGACGCAGTGCAGCATCGATCCGACGCGCTATCTCGTGTGCCTGTCCAAGGCCAACCACACGTACGAGATCGCGCTCGAGGCATCGATGCTCGTGGTGCACGCATTGCACGACGCGCCGCAGGATCGAGCACTGGCGCGCCTCTTCGGAGAGGAGTCAGGTCGTGACGTCGACAAGCTCAGCCGGTGTCGGTGGGTGGACGGACCTGACGATTTGCCGGTCCTGCTCGACTGTGACTGGTTCGCAGGCTCGATCGTCGATCGCGTTGACCTCGGTGATCACGTCGGTTTCGTCCTCGACGTGACGAGCGGTGGCGCGACGCGTGCCGAGGAACCTTGGCTCGCCTTCGTGCAGGTGCGCGATCTCGAAGCGGGGAACCCGGCATGACCGCTCGTCACCCGCGGGGATCCTACGGGACGTGCGTCATTGCAGGATTGACGTCGCTGCAGCGGAGGTGGAAATTGTGATGGCTCGAGTTGTTCTCCGGCTCGTCTCTCCAGGGGGTGGATGAGGTGCACAGGGGTTCGAGGTCATGAGTGTGGCGGACGTGCTGGAAGCAGTGCTCGGGCCGGAGTTGCCCGTGGCCTTCGTCGCGTACGACGGCAGTCGCTTCGGCACTGACACCGCGCGCACCACGGTGGTCGTCCGGTCGGAGGATGCATTGCGTCGCATCGTCACGGCACCCGACGAGCTCGGATTCGGGCGCGCCTACGTCTCCGGGGATCTTGCGATCGAGGGCGACGTGTTCGACGTGATCGCAATGCAGGACCAGCTCGAGAGCGTGAAGGTGCGTCCAGCGGAGATCGTCGCCGCGTTGAAGCTGCTCGGGGTCAAGGCGTTCCGTCCGCTGCCGCCACCGGCCGAGGAAGCCCGCCTGCGCGGCCGCCGACACTCGAAGGCGCGCGACGCGGCGGCGATCTCGTACCACTACGACGTCTCCAACGACTTCTACCGGATCGTGCTCGGACCATCGCTCACGTACTCGTGCGCCGTGTGGACCGACACCACCTCCACGCTCGAACAGGCCCAGTCGAACAAGCACGAGCTCGTGTCGCGCAAGCTGGGTCTCGAGCCGGGGATGCGCTTGCTCGACATCGGCTGCGGATGGGGCGGGATGGTCCTCCACGCCGCGAAGGAACACGGGGTGCGGGCGGTCGGCGTGACCCTGTCGAAGCCGCAGGCCGACCTGGCGCGCAAGCGGGCGGCCGACCAGGGCGTCGGTGATCTCGTCGAGATCCGTCACGCCGACTACCGCGACATCGACGACGGTCCGTACGACGCGATCAGCTCGATCGGGATGTTCGAGCACGTCGGGCTGATGCAACTGGGGGAGTACTTCAGTCGTTGCTACGCGCTGCTCGCGCCTGGGCGGCGGTTCCTCAACCACGGCATCAGTCGTCCCGCGCACATGCCGACGGTGCACCACACACGGTTCGCGCGTCGGGCCTTGAGCCGCGACTTCACGGAGCGGTACGTGTTTCCCGACGGCGAACTGCACGAGATCGGCGACGTCGTGTCGGCCATGCAGAACACGGGCTTCGAAGCTCGCCACATGGAAAGCCTGCGCGAGCACTACGCGCTCACCTTGCGGGCCTGGGTTCGCAATCTCGAAGCCGGTTGGGACCGCGCGGTGGAAGAGGCAGGGGCCGGTCGGGCGCGGGTGTGGCGGCTCTACATGGCAGCGGCCGCGGTCGGGTTCGAGCGTGACACGAACGAGGTGCACCAGATCCTCGCGACCAGGACGATCGACGGAAACAGCGGCATGCCGCGCCGCCCCGTGTTCGACTAGCAGGACCGCTGGTTCGGGGTCAGCCCCCGCAGCGACATGTCATCCGTGACCGGGTGTTGCGATCGACACGTCGGCGGTCACGGTGGCGGACGGGGCGACGAGCCAGACCTCCTGCGCGCCGGGTTGCACGCCCGTGGGGATCACCACGTCGGCGATCGCCAGGCCGAAGGCGTCGACGACCACCGAGGCGAGCACGTCGATCTTCTTCTTCACGTGAAGTTCGATCGCGCACGGTCTCGCCCGGTACGAAGCCCGAACCGTGTACGTGCAGCGTGCTCTTCTTGGCCGCGGTGACGTCACCGACACCGCGTGCGCCGAGGTCGACCGCGGCCGGTGCGCCCTGTTCACCGAGGTCGAGGCCGCAGGGGAACGTGCCGCGGTACAGCGCGTGACCTTCGTGACCCACTGCCGCGATGCCGTCGTCGGACCACACCGCCTCCTTGAAGCCGTCGACGCACGTTGAGTCGGCGGCGATCGCGAAGCCTTCGATGTTCACGTTCGGCAGTGCTCCCACTCCGGCGTCGCCGGCCGGACGGGCGTAGACCACGTCGGGAACCATCGCGCCGGTCGTGTCGACCTTCAGCAGCGTCGAGGACACCGAGCAGGTGTTGTCGCACAGGGCCCAGATCCGCTGGAGACCGGCGTCGTACTGCACGTCCATCACGTGGCCCATTCCCGTGTCGACCACGGCGACGCGGTGCGCGGTGCCGTCGCTGTTCAGGGCATAGGCGTACAGCTTGCCGTCGTTCTCGAGTGCCGCGAAGTACAGGCCGTGCCGTGATTCGGATAGTCGCTCGGGGAGTACGCCGAGTTGATCGACTGGTCGACGAAGCCGTTCTGCACGAGGTAGGTGTCCGGCACGTACGTGACGCCCTCGAAGCCGAGGTTGGCGAGGTCCTTGTTCGGCACCCGCTCGCCGGTGACCGGGTCGTGCGGCACCAACTCGGGGAAGTCGGTGGTGAGGTTCCACTGCTGGGTGGGCGTCAGAGTGGTGCCCGCCGCGGTCGGGTCGAACCGCAGGACCGAGTTCAAGCGAGAACGCGTTGTTCGAGTTGTCGCGCTCGGTGGTGATGTACAGCGCACCGTCGGCACCCACCGTCAGGCCTTCGGAGTCGGGCTGGCCCACGCCACCGGGGAAGAAGATCTGCTTCCCGGCGCCCCAGTCGTTGACGGTGTCGGGCACCCAAGTGTCGCCCTGCTGCACGAGGCGGAACACCCAGCTCTTGTTCTTGACCGCCCAGAGCACGCTCGGATCGGTGGGATCGAACACGAGCCCGCTCATGTCGCGGCCCTCAGGCCCGGTCGCGGTCTTCCAAGCACAGGACTGGTCCGCCACCGCAACCGTCGCGCTGCCCGGCCACGTCTGCGCTCCGGCGGGGGCGGGACCGGTGCCTGACGGTGATTCGGGCTGGCACGGCAACAAGCTCGCATTGCCCGTGCCGTTGCCGCCGACGATCGTGACCGGCCCACACGCTCCCGAGCGTGGTGGTGCCCGGGGAACCGATGTCTCCCGACGCCGACGTCTTCGTGCCATTCGCGTCGCCGACCACCGAGAACACCCAGGCGCCGACGTTGTTCGCACCGAGCGCGAGACAGGTGCTGGGTACGCCCGACGTGCCCACGGTACGAATCGAGCCGGGGAACTTCGTCTGGTCGTCGTAGGTGAGCCGGTCGGCGAGGGTGCTGCCGTTGAAGATGTTGATCTCGTCGGCGCGGCCGAGGTTGTTGGTGTTGAGGTCGGCGATCTTGACGCTGTCGGGGAGACCCCAGTCGGTGCGGAACGCCGCCGCCGTCTTCTCCACGATCAGTCCCGATTCGCCCGGCGCCAGGGTGCCGATGCCAGCGAGCGAGAACGAGCCCGAGGTCCGGCTGTCGTCGTCGAAGGAGTAGGTGGCCATGTCGACGGTCTCGCCGCCGATGTTGGTCAGCTCGACGAACTCGGCCGCACTGCTGAGCGTCGGGTTGTACATCCACTCCGTGATCACGACCTGGCCCGGCGTGGTGGCGCCGGCCGGCGTCGAGAACGCGAAGGGGACAACACTCATTGCCACGAGCGTCGTGATGGCTGCGATCGCACGAATCCGTTGTCTGCGCATGGCGTGCGTGTCTAATCAGCTTCGGTGTACGAGATCCCGCGCGCAGGTGAACGACAGGGGAACACTTCACGACCCCGCCGATCGATCAGTCGCTCACCACGCCGATTGCTCGACTACGCGATCCACGCGCGACGCGCACCACTTCGCTCGCGACTGCGTCGGGTGCGAGCTCGCCGTCGACTTCGATCACGTCGTCGCCGGGTTCGAGGGTGTCGAGCTGCGACGGGAGCATCGCAAGGCCCACGTGATGGCCGGTCCGCAGTTCCAGCCGCGTCGTCAGCACGTCGCGGCTGACGGTGAGTTGGACGAAGCACACGTCGTCGAGCCCTTCGCGCAGCGCGTCGCGGTAGGACCGCTTGAGCGCGGAACATGCGAGCACCACACCGGACGGCTGGTGTTCACGGAGCGCAGCATTGAGCCGATGCAACCACGGTTGGCGCTGCTCGTCGTCGAGCGGGCGGCCGGCGCGCATCGCCTCGATGCTCGATGGATCGTGGAAGTCGTCGGCGTCGAGGAACGGGACGCCGAGCTGCGCGGCCACGAGCGCGCCCACCGTCGATTTGCCGGCACCGGCGACGCCCATCAACACGATCATGCGCGCCGAGCGTACGAGCGCGCCGTCGACAGCCGATACATTTCGGTGATGCGTGCTGTCACGGTGATTCCTGGGCGCAAGAACTCGCTCGACCTCACGGACATGCCCGAACCCCCCGACTCGGATGGTCCCGTGCTCGTCGACACGTTGGCCGTCGGCATCTGCGGCACCGACATCGAGATCGTCAACGCCGAGTACGGCGACGCTCCGCCGGGCGCCGATCATCTCGTGCTCGGTCACGAGTCACTGGGGCGGGTAGCGCACGCGCCGCGCGATTCGGGCCTGTCCGAGGGTGATCTCGTCGTCGGCATCGTTCGTCGTCGTGATCCCGTGCCGTGCGCGGAGTGCGCGGCCGACGAGTGGGACATGTGCAGCAACGGGCTCTACACCGAACGAGGCATCAAGGGTCGGCACGGCTTCGCCTCCGAGCGGTTCCGCACGCACCCCGAGCACGTGGTCAAGGTGGATGCGTCACTCGGCGACCTCGGCGTGCTCCTGGAGCCGACCACGGTCGTGGCGAAGGCCTGGGATCAGATCGAACGGATCGGACGACGATCCACCTGGAGTCCCACGAAGGTGCTCATCACCGGCGCCGGTCCGATCGGGCTCCTCGCGGCGTTGCTCTCCACTCAGCGCGGCTACGACACGCACGTCTTCGATCGCACGAGTGAGGGGCGCAAACCCGAGATGGTGCGCGCCCTCGGCGCCACGTACCACCACGGCGACGTGTCCGACGCGCCGGGCGACGCCGACATCGTCATCGAGTGCACCGGCGTGGTGAAGCTGCTCCTCGCAGCCGGCGACCACGAGGTGCACAACCGGATCACGTGTCTCACCGGTGTGTCGGCGGCAGGCGCCGAGTCGAGCATCGACATGGGGCTGCTCAACCGGAGGTTGGTGCTGCAGAACGGCGTGCTCTTCGGTTCGGTGAACGCGAACCGCCGTCACTACGAGCTCGGAGCCGACGCACTACGCCGCGCGGATCCCGCATGGCTGGGTGGACTCCTCACCCGCCGTGTCGCGATCGAGGATTGGAACGCGGCCTACACCGCGAACCCGACGACATCAAGACCACGCTCCACTTCACGACCTGACCGAGCACGCCCGCACCGTTCGTCAGCGGGCAGTGCTCCCGTGGTTCCACATCTGGTCAGCGGCGTACGGGGTAGCGGAGATGCACGGCGCGGCGTCCTTGGACGACCATGGGATCCTCGAGCAGCAGATGCCCGTGTTCGAGTGCGGAGAAGTACGGGATCCCCTCGCCGAACAGCACCGGCACCAAGCTGATGCACACCTCGTCGACGAGGCCAAGGTCGAGTGCTTGCTGGATGACGTTGGCGCTCGAGATGATGACGTCGTCGTCGGCCGCGATCTCCTTCGCCGCCGCGATGGCGGGCGCAACGCCGTCGATGAACGTGGTCTTCGGCCAGCGCTCGGCCGCGTTCTCGGGTGGGCGATGCGTCACCACGACGACTGCCGCGCCGATCGGGTGGTGGTCGTCCCAGCCGTTCGTGATGTCGAAGAGTCGTCGTCCGGCAACCAGGGCGCCACTGTGCTGCGTGAGGTTGCCGAGCACCTCGGCGCTGGCCGCATCGACCGTGAAGGTGATGTCGTCGCTGGCATTCGGCACCGACACGTCGCCCGCCTCGTACCACTCGAACAGCTCACCGACATCGTCGTTCGGGTCGGCGATGAACCCGTCGAGCGACATCGTCATGTGAGTCAGGACCTTGCCCATGAGGAGCTCCCTCGAGTTTGCGGTGCGCTGCGCGAGATTCGTCGCCAGCCAAAGGGTGTGGTCAGCTCGGAGGCTGCGCGAGCGAGAGGATGTTGCCGTCGGGGTCCTTGAAGTACGCGACCTTGGCGTTGTTGTCGAAGTGCGCGATGCCCTGAGCGTCGGTGACGATCGGCGGTTCGTCGTACTGCTCGAACACGACGCCCTGGTCGGCCAGGCCCTCGACGACCGCTTCGATGTCGGCGACCTCGAAGCCGCAGATCGTGAACGTCGCGGTGCCCGCGTTCGGCGACACGAACACGTTGAGCTGGGTGTCGCCCCCACATGCGTACCCGACGTTGTCGCCGGTGTCGGTGGTGGGGACGAGTCCGAGGACTCCCTCGTAGAACCGGCGCGCTCGCCCCATGTCGGCGACCGCCGCAGACGCGCCGCACCGCGAGTCCTTCAGGCTGATCATCGATCGCTCCTCGTGCATCTCGGGATCGTTGTCGGTCATGTACCCAGGTTCCCCGTCGCCTCACCCTGACGATGCTCTTGGAGGTCACCGGCGCAGATCTGATCATCGAGCTCCCGCACCGGGTCGCCACTCCTCGCCCTCGCAGCAGATACCCACTGGGGGTATCATGGACGCAGGCGATCCACTCTGAGTGGAGGAGACGACGATGACCACACAGACGTATGCGGTGGCCGGCATGACCTGTGGCCACTGCGTCAGCGCCGTCACCGACGAGCTGTCACGCGTTCCCGGCGTGCGAGCCGTGCGAATCGACCTCACGACTGGTGCAGTGACGGTCGACAGCGACGCGCCGCTCGACCGGACCGAGGTCGTGGCGGCCGTCGACGAAGCTGGATACGAAGTGCTCGAATGAACGTGCCCACCACACACGCCGATCTCGGACCGCCTCGCGAGCTGGATCTCGAGATCCGCGGCATGACCTGCGCGTCGTGCGCGGCACGTATCGAGAAGCGTCTCAACAAGCTCGATGGGGTCACGGCGACCGTGAACCTCGCCACCGAGCGCGCGCACGTCGAATTCCCGAGCGACCTCACTGCTGACGACCTGATCGTCGCGGTGGAAGCGACGGGGTACTCCGCCCGGGTCCCGAACGTCGATGGCTCGGCGCAGGCGCGCGACGACGCTGATGAGGAACACGGCGACGCGTCGATGCAGGCGTTGCGCACGAGGCTGGTCGTCTCGGCGATGCTGACCGCGCCGGTGGTGGTGTTGGCGATGGTGCCCGCGCTGCAGTTCCGCAACTGGCAGTGGCTGAGCTTCGCGCTTGCTGCACCGGTGGTCATCTGGGGTGGTGCGCCGTTCCATCGTGCAGCATGGGTGAACCTGCGACACGGCGCGGCGACGATGGACACGCTGATCTCGGTGGGAACGCTTGCCGCGTTCGGCTGGTCGGTCTACGCGCTGTTCTGGGGCGACGCCGGCATGCCGGGCATGAAGATGGCCTTCAGCTTCGACGTCGCGCATGGCACCGGCACCGACGAGATCTATCTCGAAGTCGCGTCAGCGGTGATCGTGTTCATCCTCGCGGGCCGCTACTTCGAAGCGCGCGAAGCGGCGGGCCGGCGCCGCATTGCGCGCGCTGCTCGAGCTGGGCGCCAAGGACGCAGCCCTGCTGCGCGATGGCGTCGAGATGCGGGTTCCGATCAGCGACCTGCGCGTCGGCGATCGCTTCGTCGTGCGGCCAGGCGAGAAGATTGCGACCGACGGCGTCGTCGAAGACGGGCGGTCGGCGATCGATGCATCGTTGCTGACCGGCGAGTCGGTGCCGGTGGAGGTGGTACCCGGTGAAGGGGTCATCGGCGCCACGGTGAATGCGGGCGGTCGCCTCGTCGTGCGCGCCACGCGCGTCGGCGCCGACACGGAGCTCGCGCAGATCGCCCGACTCGTGACCGAGGCGCAGTCGGGCAAGGCACCGGTGCAGCGACTGGCCGATCGCGTCTCGGCCGTGTTCGTGCCGGTCGTCATCGTGATCGCGATCGGCACGCTCGCCGGCTGGCTCGCGGCGGGGGAGTCGACCACCGCGGCATTCTCCGCGGCCGTCGCAGTCTTGATCATCGCGTGTCCGTGCGCGCTCGGGCTCGCCACGCCCACCGCCCTGCTGGTCGGAACGGGACGTGGCGCGCAGCTCGGGATCCTGATCAGGGGCCCGGAAGTGCTCGAGTCGACACGCGCCGTCGACACGGTGGTGCTCGACAAGACCGGCACGGTCACGACGGGGACGATGGCGGTCGTCGAGGTGATCGGCGAACCCGGCGTCGACGCCGACGAGCTCCTGCGGCTCGTCGGTTCGCTCGAAGACGCGTCGGAGCATCCGATCGGACGCGGCGATCGCCGCGGCCGCGCGCGAGCGCTTCGGTGCACTCGCGCCGGTTGACGACTTCGCGAACCTGGAGGGGATGGGTGTGCAGGGCATCGTCGAGGGCCACGCGGTCGTCGCCGGGCGCGGGCGTCTCCTCGAGGACTGGGCGATGCATCCGTCGCCCGACGTCGCGGCGGCCCGAGCGTCGGCTGAAGCGCGTGGCGCCACCGCAGTGCTGGCCGCGTGGGACGGCCAGGCACGCGGCCTGTTCGTGGTGGCCGACACCGTGAAGCCGACGAGCGCGGTGGCCGTCGCTTCATTGCGCGCGCTCGGCGTCACCCCCATGCTCCTGACGGGCGACAACAGTCGGGCCGCGCATGCCGTCGCGTCACAGATCGGTGTCGACTCCGTGTTCGCCGACGTGCTTCCCGCCGACAAGGTCGACGTGGTGCGTCGCCTGCAGGCGGAAGGCAAAGTCGTCGCCATGATCGGCGACGGCGTCAACGACGCTGCCGCACTCGCGCAGGCCGACCTCGGCATCGCGATGGGGACCGGCACTGATGTGGCCATCGAGGCCAGCGACCTCACGTTGGTGCGCGGCGACCTGCGCGTCGCCGTCGACGCGATCCGACTGTCACGCCGCACCCTCGCGACGATCAAAGGCAACTTGTTCTGGGCGTTCGCCTACAACATCGCCGCGTTGCCGCTGGCCGCCGCGGGCGTGTTGAGCCCACTGATCGCAGGGGCGGCGATGGCGCTGTCGAGCGTGTTCGTCGTGTCGAACAGTCTGCGGCTCCGACGCTTCCGCGCCACCTCGACCAACGCCTGATCCCTGTCTCGTTCGACTCATTCGGAGGACGTCATGCGCGGCTACACGATGGACAAGGACGACTACCTGAAGCGGCTGCGCCGGATCGAAGGTCAGGTGCGGGGTCTGCAGCGCATGGTCGAGGAGGACACCTACTGCATCGACATCCTCACGCAGATCAGCGCGGCGACCAAAGCGCTGCAGAGCGTGGCGGTCGGTCTGCTCGACGAGCACGTGCGTCATTGCGTACGCGATGCGGCGGCGGACGATTCGCAGCAAGCCGACGCGATGATCGAAGAGGCCATCAGCGCCATCCAGCGATTGATCAAGACCTGAGCAGCGTCCGGGGTCCTCTGTAAAAAACAGTTGACACTTACGTAAGTATCGGCTTACTATACGTCGATGGATGCCGCACTCCGAGCGCTCGCCGAACCCCGCCGCCGGGAGATCCTGCGGTTGGTGTGGGCCCAGGAGCTCCCGGCGACCGCGATCGCGGACCGATTCACCGACGTCACCCGCTCCGCGATCTCACAGCACCTCGGGGTGCTCAAGGAGGCGGGGCTCGTGAGTGAACGACGTGACGGAACCCGGCGTCTCTACCAGGCACGCCCCGACGAGATGCGCAAGCTGCGCGAGTTCCTCGACACCTACTGGACCACTGGCCTCGAACGACTGCGTGACGTCGCCGAGACCGCTCAACGAGACAAAGGAGACACTGATGGCTGAAGTGATTCGCGAGATGGTGATCGACGCGACGGCGGACACGATCTGGCCGTTCCTCATCGATGCCGATCGCCACGCGGAGTGGATGGGCGCGGCGGAGATCGACCCTCGTCCCGGTGGCGTCTACCGGGTGATGGCAGGCGGTGGTCAGCATCAGGGTGCCGGTGAGTTCATCGAAGTGGTGCCCAACGAGAAGGTCGTCTTCACGTTCGGCTGGGACGAGCCCAACCACCCGATCCCCGCCGGTTCGACGACCGTGGAGATCTCGCTGCACCCGGAGGGCGACAAGACCCTGGTGCGCCTCGTGCACAGTGGTCTGCCGGCGGACGCGGTCGACGATCACGGTCACGGGTGGGAGCACTACCTCGACCGGCTGTCGATCGTGGCGACGGGCGGCGACGCCGGCCCCGACCCGATCCCGGGCGCCGCGTGATCGGCTGAGCCGTTGTGCTGCACGTCGGGGTGCGTTCCGCGGAACGCACCCCGATGCTGCGCGCGCAGAACTTGACTGAGGGCTAAGGGTAGACTTACCTTCATCCGGCCCGACCTTCTCAGTCAAGGAAGTGAAGTCACGTGATGTCCGCACCCCGCACGCTCGTCGCGACGGCCGTCGCCGCCATGGTGGCGCTGTCGATGGCGCCCGCCGCCTCGGCGAAGACCAACGAGGTGAAGGTGACCCTCACCGACGAGGGTTGCCCGAAGACCATCAAGACCGTCGCCGGTCCGAGCACCTTCAAGATCAAGAACGACGGCGCCGCATCGGTGAGCGAGTTCGAGGTGCTCAGCGGCGATCGGATCCTCGGCGAGAAGGAGAACCTCACTCCTGGCCTGTCCGGAGAGTTCTCCCTCACCTTGAAGCCGGACACCTACACCACGTACTGCCCGGGCGGCGACCGCGAGAAGGGCAAGCTGATCGTCACCGGCACCGCCGCGACGAAGCTGAGCCCCGAGGGCGAGGCAGCGGTCGAGCAGTACCGCGCCTACGTCGAGGACCAGGCCACCCAACTGGTCGCCGCGACCAAGACGTTCACCGATGCGGTCGCGAACGGCGACGTCGCCGGCGCCAAGGCGGCGTATGCCGCAGCGCGCATCCCGTACGAGCGGATCGAACCCGTGGCCGAGACCTTCGGTGACCTCGACCCCCGCATCGACGCCCGCGAGGGTGACGTGGCGAAGAAGGACTGGGGCGGCTTCCACCTCATCGAGCAGGCGCTGTACGTCAACGGCACGACGGCGGGCATGGCACCGGTCGCGAAGCAGCTCCAAGCCGACGTCGAACAACTCCAGGGGTTGATCGCCGACACCCAGTACGAGCCGGCCACGATCGCGAACGGTGCGGTCGAGCTGCTGAACGAGGTGTCGGCGTCGAAGATCACCGGCGAGGAGGAGCGGTACTCGCACACCGACCTCGTCGACTTCTTGGCCAACGTCGAGGGGGCGCAGGCCGCGTTCGACGCGGTGAAGCCGATCCTGATCGTGAAGAATGCGGCGCTGGCCTCGCAGATCGACGCCCGCTTCGCTGACGTGGACGCCGCGCTGGCGCCCTATGGGAGCGGGTCGACCTTCGTGCCCTACACCGATCTCACCAAGGCCGACACCGCGAAGCTCTCGCAGTCGATCGACGCGCTGGCCGAGCCGTTGTCGAAGGTGGCCAAGAAGGTGGTGTCCTCGCAGGGCCAATGACTCCCAAGCAACGTTCGCAGGTGAGCCGGCGCCGATTCCTCGGCGCGGCGGGCGCTGCGGGTGCACTCGGTGCGGCGGCAACGCTCGGTACCGAGGCACTCGTGGGGCCCGCGCGCGCGTTCGCAGCCACGGGTGACGTCGCACAGACCGTTCCGTTCCACGGCCCGCACCAGGCAGGCATCTCCACCGTGGTGCAGGACCGTCTCATGTTCGCGGCGTTCGACGTGCAGACCCAAGACCGCGCCGAGCTCATCGACCTGATGCGCGAGTGGACTCGTGCGTCCGAACGCATGAGCGTCGGGCGTCCGGTGGGCAGTGACAACGACGACCTCGTCGCTCCGCCCGACGACACCGGTGAGGCCGTCGGGCTCACCCCCGCCAACCTCACCGTCACGTTCGGGTTCGGCGCATCCTTGTTCGCCGAGAACGGCGCCGCCCGTTTCGGCCTCGACGGCGCACGACCCGACGCCCTCGTCGATCTCCCGGTCTTCAACAGCGACGTGCTCGACCCAACTCGCTCCGACGGCGACATCGCGGTGCAGGCATGTGCCGACGACCCGCAAGTGGCGTTCCACGCCATTCGCAACCTCACGCGGATCGGGCGCGGGGTGGTCACGCTGCGCTGGTCGCAGCTCGGGTTCGGTCGCACGTCGACCACCAGTCCGGCCGGGCAGACGCCCCGCAACCTCATGGGGTTCAAGGACGGCACGAACAACCTGAAGAGCGACGAGACCGCGGAGCTCGACCGCCACGTCTGGGTGGGCGCCAACGACGGTCCGGCATGGATGACGAACGGTTCGTACGTCGTGGTGCGTCGGATCCGCATGCTGCTCGAGGTGTGGGACCGCTCGACGCTCGGTGACCAACAGCTGACGATCGGTCGTTCCAAGGACGTTGGCGCGCCGCTCGGTGAGCGGCGCGAGCACCAGCCGCTCGATCTCGCGGCACGCCAACACGGCGAGCTCGTGATCCCGGCCGACGCGCACGTGCGGCTCGCAGCACCGGAGACCAACCACGGCATCACACTCCTGCGGCGTGGATACTCGTTCACCGACGGGATCGACCCGGTGCGCAACCAACTCGATGCCGGTCTCTTCTTCATCGCGTACCAGCGCGACCCGCGTACGGGCTTCATCCCGGTGCAGGAGCGCCTGGCTCGCACCGACGCCCTCAACGAGTACATCCGCCACGAGACGAGCGGCGTCTACGCCGTCCCGCCGGGCGTTCGTCCCGGTGGGTACATCGGGGAGACCCTTTTCTCGGCGTAATCGCAAAACGTTCCGACGCCGCGCCGACTGAAGCGATAGAACCACCGGAGCCATGAAACGTCTCCGGGGCGCGCTGCACAACATCTTCACCTCCATCAACAACCCGGGATACCGGAAATTCCTCATCGGCCAGACCGTCTCCGCGATGGGGACGTGGATGCAGACGGTCGCGCAAGGCCTGCTCGTCCTCTCGCTGGGCGGCAGTGGCGTCAACCTCGGTCTCACCGTGTTGCTCCAGGTTGCACCCATGGTGTTGCTGTCGCCCATCGCCGGCGTGTGGGCCGACCGCGTCGACCGACGGGGCCTGCTGTTGCTCACGAATTCGATTGCCGGGGCGCAAGCGCTGCTGCTGGGGTTGTTCGTGCTGAGCGACCAGGCCACGCTGCCGATCGTCTACGGGATGGCCTTCGTGCTCGGAGTCGTCTCCGCCGTGCAGTTCCCCGCGCAACAGGCGTTCGTCGCCGAGGTGGTGGGGGAGTCCGACCTCGCCAACGCAGTCAACGTGAACCTCATGACGACCAACGTGGCACGGATCATCGGGCCGGCGGTGGCGGGACTCACCGCGGCGACGGTTGGCATCGCAGCGTGCTTCCTGCTCAACGCCGCGTCGTTCGTCGCGGTGATCGTCGCCATCCTCGCGATCCGACCCCGGGAGCGCACGCCGGCGAAGCGTCAACCCAGGCAGACCGGCCAGCTGCGCGACGGCATCGCCCACGTGCGTCACAACCGGGAGCTGGCCGGGGCGTGGTGGATGAACCTCGTGTACTGCATGCTCGCGTGGGAGTTCGAGGTGAGCGTGCCACTGCTCGTCACCAAGACGTTCGGTGCCAGCGCCGACACGTATGGCTTGATGTTCGCCGCGCTCGGCGCCGGTGCCGCGATCGGCGGCGCGTGGGGCGCCAGTCGTCACCACCCATCGCATCGGGATCAGCTGCTCGCCGCGATGGTCAGCGGCGCCGGGCTCCTCGGCACGGCTCTGGCGCCGAACCTCTACGTCGCGTTCGTGACCGTTGCCATCGGTGGGGGCGGCATCGTGTGCTGGTGGGGAATTCTCAGCGGCATCTACCAGATCGAGATCGACGACTCGTTCCGGGCCAGGGCCACGGCGCTGTGGATGGCCGGGCTCCAGGCCGGTCGGCCAGCGGGCGCGCTCCTCGTCGGGATCGTCGCCCAACACTTCGGCGCCCGGGCGCCCTTCGTGCTCGGCACGTTCGGGTGTGTGCTCGCCATCGCCGTGTGGTCACACGTGTCGGGCCACGGCGTGCGAGAGGCACTCGCCTCGCGCGAGCCGGTGTCGCCGGTGCACGACGAACCCGAGGAGCTCGAGCACGCCGAGCTCGAGACGCACATCGTGGAGAACGAGTTCCTCAGCGAACCGTGACCGACCCCGCACGTTCGCGATGAGGGCGCGGTCGACGGTGCGTCTCAGTGCGCCGTCTCGAACGCGTCGACGTCGGGGAGCGCGGTCACGCGCCGATATTCGGACATCGTCCCCGGCCACTGGGTGACGATGCGACCGGACGGACCGCGGTAGTAGTTGGAACAGCCAACGTCTTGCCACGGGCCGACGCGGTCGAGCGCATGCTGGAGCTCTTCGTTGTAACGGTCCTGCACGTCGCGTCGCACGTCGATCCAGGCGAGGTGTTCCGATTCGAGACGCTCGAGCTGGCGCATGACGTAGTCGACCTGGCACTCGATCATGAAGATGATCGACCCGTTGTTGGTGTTGGGCCCGTAGAGCATGAACAGGTTCGGGAACCCCGCGGTGGTGATGCCGAGGTAGGCGTGCGCCCCGTCGGCCCACTCGTCGGCGATGTGCACGTCGTCGCGGCCGGTCACGTCGATCGCAGCGAGGAACTTGGTCGTCTTGAACCCGGTGGCGCAGATGATCGTGTCGACCTCGCGCGCGGTGCCGTCGTCGGTGACGATCCCGTGCGGCGTGATGCGAGCGACGGGCTCGGTGACCAGCTCGACGTTCGGGCGGTTGTAGGTGGCGTAGTAGGTGTTCGACGCCAGAGGTCGCTGGCAGCCATAGGCCACCGTGGGGGTGAGCTTGGCTCGTACCTCGGGGTCCTCGACGGCTTCGAGCCGCGGCGCGCGCTCATGGTCGCCCCTTCGACCGCCGTGGGGTCGCTGAACAGGATCCGCGTGTCGAGGAAGTCGAACAGCTCCCGGCGTAAGGCGTCGACCGCGGCGGGGTCGTTCCGGAACCGCTCGAGCTCCTCATCGGAGTACGGGTCGTCTTCCTTCGGTGAAGTGACCCACTGGGCGGAACGTTGGAACACGTGGAGCTGTCCGACGATCTCCGCGACCTTCGGCACGAGTTGGATCGCGGATGCGGCGGTGCCGATCACCGCGACGCGTTCGCCGGCGAGATCGTGGTCGCGCGGCCAGCGTGCAGTGTGGAAGATCGCGCCCTCGAAGGTGTCGAGGCCTTCGATCGCCGGCAGCTTCGGCTCGTTGAACATGCCCATCGCGCTCACGACGATGTCGGCGACCATCTCGCGTCCGTCGGCGAGCGTGAGCGTCCAGTGCGCCGCAGCGTGGTCCCACGTGGCCGCCCGTACCTCGGTGTCGTATCGGATGTGCGGTTCGAGCCCGAATTTCTCCACGCACTGCTCGAGGTACCCGCGGATCTCGGTGTGACCGGCGAAGGGCCGGCTCCAGTCGGCCTTGGGTTCGAACGTGAACGAATACAGGTGCGACTTCACGTCACACTCCACGCCGGGATACCGATTGTGGTACCAGGTGCCGCCGGGGCCCGTGCCCTTCTCGAGGATCACGAAATCGGTCGTGCCGCGCTCGAGCAGCCGGTACCCGGTGCAGATTCCACCGGGGCCGGCGCCGATCACGGCGATCCGGACGTGCTCGTTCGTCGAGTCGTTGGCGGACATGGCACCTCTCGTTCCAGCCTGCGCCGTTCGCTGCCGTACGGGCGCCCCAGGGTACGACGCGACCTCGAGGAGCGCGCGATAGCTTGCGCGGCGATGATCGAACTGACGCTCGCGATTGCGGAGCAGGCCGCGCGAGCCGCACGGGCGAAGGCGCACGAGCTCGGCATCGTGATGACCGTCGCCGTGGTCGACGAGTCGGGCCGAACCGTGCTGGTGATGCGAGACGACGGGGCATCGTTCACGAGCCCGGAGACGTCGCGAGTCAAGGCCGTGACGGCCGCGAACTTCCGCCGCTCGACGAAGGAGCTCGAGGCGTCGATCGCACCCAACTCCGCGTTCTGGGCGGCCGCGCCCGCCGTGTTGCGCGGCGAGGTGCTCCCGTCGAAGGGCGGGGTACCGATCATGCGCGATGGGCGGTGCATCGGCGCCATCGGCTGCGGTGGTGGCACCAGCGAGCAGGACCACGACTGTGCCGAGGCCGGCGCACGCGCGGCCGAGGACGGGTGATGGACGACGCGGCGCTGCAGCGGGTCGCCGACGAGCTCGAGATCCGCAACCTCATCGCACAGATCTTCCATCTCTCGGACTTCGCGCCGGAACTCACCGAGTACCTCGAGTGCTTCACTGAGGACGCGGTGTGGGAGACGGCCCGGGCATCCGGGTCTGCCGGCGCGCACACGAGCAGTCGCCTGGTCGGCCGGGCGGCATTGGAAGGTGACCGGAAGCAGGTGCGCGCCGACGGGCACCAAGGGCCCGGCACCAACACGTGGCACGTGATCACCAACCTCGTCGTGCGGGTCGGTGACGACGATTCGGCTGAGGCCGACTCGTACTACGTGTGGATCATCGAGGCCGACGTCGCACCGCGCGTTGCCGCGATCGGGCGCTATCAGGACCAGTTCCGACGCACCGACACCGGATGGAAGCTCGCGCACCGGCGCTTCGGCATCGCCTGATCAGATCGCGGTGAGGGCCGGCGCGAGCGCCAGCGACTGTTCGATGCCGGTCGTGTAGTTCTGGCCGTTGAGCATGATCATGACGTGATCAGCGCCCGCATCGAGGTGCGCACGCACCTGGTCGGCGATGCGGTCGGGCGTGCCGTACGCGACGAGTGCGTCGACGACAGCATCGGTGCCTTCGCTGAGCTCGTCATTGGAGAAGCTGATCCCGTCGAGCTCGGCGAGGATCGGTGCGACGCCTCGAGCGCTGGTGCGTGCGGTTTCACGCGCCCGGTCGATGTCGGCGTCGAGGACGGTCGAGACGCCGATGACCACCAGCTTGTCGGGCCCGAGCACCGCGCGAGCGTGCGCCGTCCACTCCGGGGGCACCATGTTGCAGTTGAGGCCGTCGGCGATCTCGCCCGAGAGCGCAACCATCTTCGGGCGTCGCGCGGCCATCACCATCGGATATGCGGCGTCGGGCACCTGACGCATGCCTTGGGGGACCTGCATGCCCTCGAGGTAGGCCCGCATGTTGTCGAGCGGGTGTCCCCACTCCTTGCCGACGCTGAGTGCCTGCCCCTCGTACCCGACACCGATGCCGAGCACGAACCGATCAGGAAACGCCTCTGCCACGTTCGCTGCGGCGAGCCCGGTGACCTGTGGGGTGCGGGCCCAGATGTTCGCGATCGACGTGCCGAACGCCAGGTGCTCCGTGGCGGAGAGCAGCAGGGCCAGGTGGACGAACGCGTCCTTGTCCCACACGATCTCGTTGTTCCACGCCATGCGGTAGCCAGCGGCCTCGAGCTTCTTGACCGAGTCGCGCTGCACCTCGGTCGAGACGGGTCCGTCGAGAATCGGTCCGGGCAGGAACACCCCGACCGGTCCCATGATCTCACGGGCTGCCTTCACTTCTGGCGTTCCCATTGATTCCCCCGGCGATGGGTCGGACCGGTGCGTCCGACGTCGGTCGACGGTTTCTAGCAGAGCGACGTCGCGTTCGCGCCTGGAGCTCACCTCACCGTGCGACGGCGCGGCGTGCACTCAGCTCGACAATCTGCGATGCGGGCACCGCGAACTGTGCGCCGCGCTCGTCCTGCACGCCGACGATGCCCCACGTGCGGGTGGCGAAATCGACCCACGGATAGAAGCCCTTGCCGCCGTTGCCACTCACGACCACGGTGGCACCGGACCGATCCAGTTCGTCGGGCCAGCAGCCGAGGCCATACCGCGGGATCTGGGTGATGCCGACGGAGTAGTCGCCCGACGTGTCGTAGCTCGCGACCTGATTGGTGACGAGTTGGTGCACCGCGCTCGACGACAACACCCGTTCGCCGTCCGCGACGCCGTCGTGGAGGATCATGGCGAGGAACCTCCCGTAGTCGTCGACGGTGACCGTGGCGCCGAACGCCGGGCTCGGTGCCGACGGAGCACCGGGCCATGTGGTGTCGACCATTCCGAGGGGCCCGGTGAGTCGTTGTTGGACCACAGTGGCGAAGTCGGCCGCGCCCATCACCTCGATCAGGCGACCGATCACGAGAAACGGCGAGTTGCCATACGAGAACGCAGATCCGGCCGGAAACTCGCGTGGCGACGAGGCGAGCGTCCGCACGCACGTTGCGAGCGAGGTTCCATCCGATTGACATGGGTTGTCGTGTACGCCCGAGGTGTGGTCGAGCAGCTCACGCGCGGTGATCGGCGGGTTCGATCCGGCGAACTCGGGCAGCCACCTCGCGACGTCGTCATCGAGTGCGATGACGTGTTGATCGACGAAGGTCATGAACGTGGCGGCGGTGAGCCACTTCGCTGACGATGCGATCGCGATCGGCGTGTTGCCCGACATCGCACCGACCGAGTGCTCGTGGACCACCGCGGCGTCGGCGTCCGCGATCCGGATCATCCCGCTCGACGCGCCCGCGGCCCGTACGCGTTCGTCGAGCAACGTGTCGGTCGCATCGAACGCGTCGGTGGGATACGCCGTATGCGCTGCACTCGGGATGACCGTCGTCGACGGGGCGTCGGGAGCTGGCGTCGCCGTGGGCGCGGAGGCCGACGTCGCAACGCGACCCGTCGCCCGATTCGCGGTGTCACTCGTCGAGGCACACCCCAGGAGCAGAAGCCCCGCCACGAGCGAGGCCCCGAGTGACCATCGCCACCCGACCACCGGCGGGGGAGCGTCGGCGGGCACGGCTCCAGCCTGCCCGACGTGAGGGCCATCCGGCCAAGGGGACCCTGGCCCGCGGAAGGACATAGACGAAGCGATATATACTGGTTGCCATGGAACCGAGCGACCTGATCCGGGCGGTGCGGCGCCGTGGGGGACTGACCCAAGCCGAGCTCGCCCGACGAGCGGGCACGTCCCAACCAGTGGTGTCGGCCTACGAGCACGGTCGACGCGACCCGACGTTCGCGACCCTGGCCCGCTTGATCGCCGCCGGAGGCGAGCGCCTGCGCGTCGATGCAAGCGCCCCTCACGATGGGCCGCCGCCTGCAGCCGACGACAACGAGCGCGCCCGGCGCCTCGTTGACGTGTTGCTGTTGGCCGACGCGATCCCGGCGCGTCGGCGCGCCGCAGTGATGCAGGCACCGCGGCTCGTGTCGCGGCTCGCGCCGCGAGGTGCGCTCTCGTGACCGCGCTCTCGTTGCCCGAGCGAATCGTCGCGCTCGACCACTCGTTGGCCGCGATCCCGCACACGTTCGGCGGTGCGCTGGCGCTCGCGTACTACGCCGAACCGCGCGCGACGATCGACATCGATCTCAACCTGTTCGTGCACGCCGACCGCTTCGCCGACGTCGCGGGGCCGCTGCTCGCGCTCGGCGTCGCCGCGTCAGACCCCGACGCGGTGGCGTCCGTGGCGAAAGACGGTCAGGGGCGCGTGATGTGGGACCACACGCCGATCGACCTGTTCTTCGCGTACGACCCGTTCCACGACGCCGCGGCCGGCGCACGCCGAACGGTGCCGTTCGCGACGACCACGATTCCGGTGCTCGCGCCCGAGCATCTCGTGGTGTGCAAGGTGGTGTTCGACCGACCGAAGGACTGGGTCGACATCGACGCCATGCTCAACGCCGACGTCGCACTCGACGCCGCCGAAGTGCTGCGCTGGGTCGGTCGCATCGCGGGCGACCGCGATCCTCGCTACGACCGCATCGCGGGCGTGCTCACCCGCCGCTGAGCACCGCAGTGCGTGTCACGCCCGGTTCTCCTGGGCGGCGATCCAGGCGATGAACTCGTCGGCCTCGCCGGCGCTGTTCTCGGCGATGAACGTCTCGGCCCATCGTCCGATCTGCTCGTCGGTGAACCCGTCGGTGTGCAGCCGATCGCGCGCCTCGTTCGCCAACAGGTTCGCGGTCTCTTGTTGTCCGAGCTCCGCCGGCTGGATCTCTGGTACGCCCGCCTCGCTCGGTTGTTCGGGTGTCGGTTCCGCCATCAAAGGTCCTCCGTGGCTCAGAGCGGTTCAGGCTCGCGGTGTTCGTCGAGGCGATCGGCGGGCCACTGGCCCGAGTCGACCTCGTCGAACGTCCAGTCGGGTTGCTTGGCGAGCTGGCGAACATCGAGCTCGGCGACGCCGTCGCGGAGTGCCGACATCGCGGCGATGAGCTCGACCGCGACGCCCGGCGTCTCGCGCGCAGCATGCGCCGTGATCACGTCGTCGAACTGCTCGAGCACGCTGCCCACCACCACCTGCTGTTGGGTCGCGAGGTTGCACCGCGCACCGTCGGCCACGGTGGCGAGTCGTCGGTGCAGGTTGTCGACGTCGTCCGGGTGCGGATTGGAATCGGCGATGCGGCCGAGCGCGGCGGAGATCTCGAGGCCGTCTCCCTTGCACGCTGCGCACTGACCGCACGATTCGACGGCAAGGAAGCGTGCGGCCCCGGCCGCCACGCCGGCGAAGTCGACCGCGTCGTCGAACACGATGAAGCCGCCGGTGCCCAGGCCACTCCCGATTGCCCGCATGGCTTCGTGGCTCAGCGGAGTGTCGAACGCGTCGGCGGGCACCAATGCGTTCGAGACGCCTGACATTGCGGCAACCCAGGTGCGACCGTCGAGTGGTCCACCGCCGAGCGTGTCGAGCACCTCGCGCAGCGGGGTGCCCATGACGAACTCTCCGACACCCGCTCGCTGCGTGGAGCCGCTCACGGTGCAGATGATCGTGCCCGGCGATCCGTCGGTGCCCACCTCGCGCCACCAGTCGACTCCGTTGGCCAGGATCAGCGCCGCGTTCACGTAGGTCTCGACGTTGCTGGCGAGTGCGGGGGGTGCCACCGCGTCGTCGGTCCCGCCGGCCAGCTCGACGTGAGATGCCGAGCTGCTCTGCGACGTGATGTCGGCCGCGTGGTCGACGATCTCGTCGACGCCCCGTCGGTAGGGCGGTGCGATGCGCGGGAACGGATAGCGGCCGTCGATCACCTCGAGCAGTGCCGTCTCCTCGCCGTAGAGGTACTCCTCGGGGCCCTCGAACACCCGGAGCTCCACGTCACCGGCCCACCCCGCGCCTTCGATCTCGGCAACCGCCGTGCGCAGGAGGGCGACCTCGTTGGTGAAGTCGCGCTTGGTGGCGATGATCACCTGGTCGGCACCGACCGCCAGTGCACCAATGAGCGCACCTTCGACGATGGCGAAGGGGTTGGCCCGGATGATGGCGCGGTCCTTGAACGACCCGGGCTCGCCCTCCGCGGCGTTGACGACGACGGTCGCCGATTCGAGCTCCGAGCTGTTGCGCGCGACGGCTTCCCATTTGCGCCCCGCGGGGAAACCCGCGCCGCCGCGTCCACCGAGCCCCGACGCGTGCGATCTCATCGATGATGCCCTCGGGACCGAGCGCTCGCGCTCGCTCGAGCCCACGACCGCCGCCCGCCGCGACGTAGGCGGTGAACGAGTCGATCGGAGGTGAAGGCAGGACACGGGCTGCAGTCATCAGCGCCTCTCTTGGGACAACGATGGCCGAGCCCCTCCTCAACCACGTCGCATCCTACCGACGGCGGGATTCCACCTCGACGAGTCGAGCCGCGACGCATCGAACCGTGGATCGTCGTCGGCGAGTAGGGTCGGCCGGCTTTCCCCGCCGGCGATCAGGAGACCTCACGTGCACTCGTTCTCGCGAACCGAGCGCGGCAGTCATGCTCGCGGCCGCGACGACTGTCTGCGTGCTGGTGGCCGTTCCCGCCGGCGCCGCGGTCTCCCCACAGACCTTCTCCTACACCGGCGACACGCAGACCTTCACCGTGCCGGCCGGCGTGTGCACCGTCTCCTTCGATGCGATCGGTGGTCACGGCGGCGACTCGAGCGGCGGTGCCGGCGTCGGTGCGCAGGGCGGCGAAGCCACAGGAACGATTGCCGTGACGCCGGGCGAGGTGCTCCAGATCAACGTCGGCGGACCAGGAACGAACGGAGTCACCCACGGCGCGCCGGGGAGTGGCGGTTTCAACGGTGGCGCCATCGGTGGCGCGGCCGTGTCGCTGTTCGGCGAAGGCGGTGACGCGTTTCCGGGTGGTGGCGGCGGAGGTGCCACCGACATCCGACAGGGCGGTCCGAGCCTCGCCAGCCGCGTGGTCGTTGCCGGCGGCGGTGGTGGCGGCGGCGCCTCGGGCACGGGCGGTCCCGGCGGTGCGGGCGGTGGTGTGAGCGGTGTTGCGGGCACGTCCGGTAGCCCCGGCGGCGTCGGCGGTGGCGGTGGGACCGCAGCCACCGGTGGGGCCGGCGGCGCCTCGTCAGGTGGCTTCGGAGCGACCGACGGCACCGGCGGCACGCTCGGTGTTGGTGGGGCCGGCGGCGCGAGCACCACTCCGGCGGACGCCGAGCACGGGTCGGCCGCGTACGGAGCGGGCGGCGGCGGAGGTGGGTTCTACGGCGGTGGCGGCGGCGGATCCGGCACGGGTGGATCGGGTGCACCCGGTGGCGGCGGTGGCGGTTCGGGCGCAGGGCCCGCCAACACCGTGTACTCCACGTCGGCGAGCGCGGCCTCGGTGTCGTTGACCTTCGCCCCGCAGTCAGCACCGTGTTCGACGCCGGTCACACCGGTGACGCCGGTTGCGTCGCCGGCCACGACGGTCGCGCTCCAACCCAACTTCACCGGCTGAACCACCGCTTGCGGCGCCGGTGAGCAAGACCGGAGGCGAGATGGATCGGTCACCAGCAACACGGGGAGAAGCGGGCCGCGCTCGGCGCGCCGATGTTCCTCGTTCTGCGCACGGTGAGTGGGCGGCTCCGGCGGCGGGACGCGATCCCGTCGACGTCCTCGAAGGACAAGCCGAGGCACGGGTGCCCGAGCTCCGGCCGATTCGCTACCAGCGGATGGCCGAGTCGCCGTTCGCGTTCTTCCGGGGCGCGGCAGCGGTCATGTCGGCCGACCTCGCGTCCACCCCGATCACCGGGATCCGCGTGCAGGCCTGTGGCGACGCGCACGTCGACAACTTCGGGCTGTTCGCCAGCCCCGAACGCAACCTGGTGTTCGACATCAACGACTTCGACGAGACCGTGCCCGGCCCGTGGGAGTGGGACGTGAAGCGCCTCTGCGCGAGCATGCACATCGCAGCGCGGCAGCGGGGATTCTCGCCGACCGAGTGCGACACGATCGTCACCGACGCAGCCCGCACCTATCGCCGACGGGTTGCGGAGTACTCGACGTGGCGCGTGCTCGATCTCTGGTACGAGCGCACCGAGATCAAAGCCGTGATCGAGCACTTCCCGAAGCGGTACCGCGCCCACGTCGAGCGCGACGTGAGGCGCGCGCACCGCAAGGACCACCTCGCGCGGTCGACAAACTCACCACGGTCGTCGATGGCCGGCGCCGGTTCGTCGAAGACCCGCCCTTGGTGGTGCACCTCGAGAACACCGAGCACGGCATGGACGACGTGGAAGGGCTGGTGGATGCGTACCGCGCCAACCTGTCGGACGAACGCCGGTACATGTTCGACCGGTATCGCCTCGTCGACGTGGCGCGGAAGGTCGTCGGAGTGGGCAGCGTCGGCACGCGGTGCTGGATCGCCCTGCTCCAGGGCCCAGACGATCCGGAGCGCGATCTCATCGTGTTGCAAGTGAAGGAAGCGGTGGCTTCGGTGCTCGAACCACACGTCGGTGTTTCGATGCTCGGGCATCACGGCAAACGGGTGGTGGTCGGTCAACGCCTGGTGCAGGCTGCGAGCGACGTGTTCCTCGGTTGGGCCGACGCGCCTGCGGCCGACCGTCAGTACTACGTGCGCCAGCTCTGGGACCTCAAAGGCAAGAGCGATCCCATGGCGATGGACCGTGCACACCTGCGCCGTCACGGTGAGCTCTGCGCGTGGGTGCTGGCGCGGTCGCACGCACGCACGGGGGACGCCGTGGAGATCGCGGGCTACCTCGGTGGCGGGAGCTCGTTCGACGATGCGATCGTGCAGTTCTCGCGGCGGTACGCGCGTACGAACGAGGCCGACCATGCCGCGCTCGTCGAGTGGCTCGGCGACCACTCGGAACCAGCGACCTGATCATCGGGCAACCGTCGAGCAGTCGACGGTTCCCCGTGCGGTCAAGGAGCGGTGGTGGCGTCGTCCTCGGCGTAGGTGAGGATCTCGCACCGCACGACCTGCCACGGAGGAAGCCCGGCATCGACCGCGGCGTCGTGGAAGATGAACAAGCCGTCCTCGAGGATCTCGACTGGGTTCACGCTCTCGCTGTCGAGCGAGAACCGGGCGCCGAAGTGGTCGCGGCCCTCATTGGACGAGATGGCACCGCCGTGGGGCTCGAGTGCCAGCTCGAACGCCGCGAGCTGCGCGTCGAACTCGTCGGGTGTCCCGGTGGGGTCACCCGCCGCGTCGATGTCAATCGTCCAACCCATCTCCATGAGGTGGAGAGCGTAGGGGGAAGCGCCTCACCAACTCGGCGCCGGACTGCGCGTGCCGAGCGCCGCGGTCGCGCTACTGTTGAGTGAGCACTCACTCAATAGGCTGATCGGGGGGTCCAGCCAGAAGGTGGCCCCCTGATGTTCGCACGGCTCGGCTCGTTCGCGTACCGCCGCAAGGGCACCGTCGTCATCGGCTGGTTGGTGGGCCTCGTCCTGCTGGGCGCGTTGTCCGGCGCCGTCGGTTCCGCCTTCTCGACCTCGTTCGGGTTGCCCTCAGGCGTCGAGAGCAAACGCGGCATCGACCTGCTCGACGAGCACTTCGGCGGTCGGGGCGGCGGACAGAGCGGCTCGATCGTCTTCGAGACGACTGCTCCGTTGGTCGTGACGGACCCGAGTGTGGAAGCTCCCGTCACGCAGTTCCTCGACCAGGTGGCGAAGCTCGACCACGTCGACAGCGTCGGGAGCCCGTACGCCGACGGCAACGGGGTGCAGATCTCGTCGCGTCCCGGGGAGGTCGGGAAGATCGCCTACGCGACGATCGGAATCCCCGACAGCGCGACACGCGACGACGCGAACGCGCTCGCCGCCCAGATCAAGAAGTTGCAGCCGAAGATCGAAGGACGTGCGATTCGAGTACGGCGGCAGCGTGTTCCGAGAGGGCTCGGCACCGTCGTCCGAGCTGCTCGGAATCGGATTTGCGATCATCATCCTCATCCTCGCCTTCGGATCGGTGCTCGCGATGGGCCTCCCGATCGGAACCGCGCTGGCGGGGATCGCGGTGGGCGGTGTGACGCTCACGCTGCTGAGCAACGTGATCACGATGCCCGACTTCGCCACGACCATCGGCGTGATGATGGGACTCGGCGTCGGCATCGACTACTCGCTGTTCATCGTGTCGCGCTACCGCGAGAATCTCCACCTCGGTCACAGCTCGGAGGAGTCGATCTCGATCGCACTCGACACGTCGGGACGAGCGGTCGCCTTCGCCGGCATCACGGTCATCATCTCGCTCCTCGGCATGCTCACGATGGGCGTCGAGTTCGTGAGCGGCCTCGGGATCGGCGCGGCTGTCGTGGTGTTCATCACGCTGGTCGCGTCGCTCACGTTGCTTCCCGCGCTCATCGCGTACGCGGGCCCGCGCATCGACGTCGCTCGTTGGCGGGGTGTCGTGTCCGCGGGCTTGGTGGCGGTCGCGCTCCTCGGCCTCGGCCTGAAGATCAACGCGTTCCTCATCGGCATCCCGCTCGCGATCGTGGTACTGATCAGCAGCTTCGTGTTCGCACCGCTCCGTCGGGAGTTGCCGCATCGGCCACCGAAGCGTCGCCGCGACACTTGGGCGTATCGCTGGAGCCGCACGGTGCAGCACCACCCGTGGCGGTCGGTGAGCGCGGGCGGGCTCCTGCTCGTGGTGCTGGCACTCCCGGTGCTCGGGCTGCGCCTCGGGTTCTCCGACGACGGCAACGCACCGAAGGACACCACGACACGCCAGGCCTACGACCTGCTCGCCCAAGGCTTCGGGCCCGGGTTCAACGGCCCGTTCGTGCTGGTAGCGGAGCTCCCGGCGGGCACCGACTCGTCAGCGGTCGACGCGGTCACCAACGCGGTGGCGGCGACTCCCGGAGTCGCGCACATCACCCCCGCTCGGTACAACGATCCCGCGAACCCGACGGCCGCGGTCTGGAACGTCATCCCGACCACGTCGCCGCAAGACGAGGCGACGACCGAGTTGGTGAACCATCTGCGCGACGACGTGCTCCCGAAGGCGACCGCGTCGTCGGGGCTCGATGTCGCGGTCAGCGGATCGGTCGCAACCCAGATCGACTTCTCGAGCTATCTCGAGGGTCGTCTCGTGTTCTTCTTCGCCGCCGTGCTGACGCTGTCGTTCCTGTTGTTGCTCCTGGTGTTCCGATCGCTGCTCGTACCCGTGAAGGCAGTGGTGATGAACCTGCTGTCGATCGGCGCGGCCTACGGCGTGATCGTCGCGGTGTTCCAGTGGGGTTGGCTGAGCGACGTCATCAGGATCGAAGGGGCGCCGATCGAACCGTTCATTCCGATGATGTTGTTCGCCATCGTGTTCGGGCTCTCGATGGACTACGAGGTGTTCCTGCTCTCGCGCATCAAGGAGGAGTGGGATCGCACCGGCAATTCGAAGGAGTCGGTGGCGGACGGCCTCGCCGCAACGGCGCGGATCATCACGGTGGCGGCGGCGATCATGATCGTCGTGTTCGGCAGCTTCCTGCTCGAGCCGACCCGCGTGATCCGCTTGTTCGGTGCCGGTCTCGCGCTGGCCGTGTTCCTCGACGCCACCGTGGTGCGCATGCTCCTGGTGCCGGCCACGATGGAGCTCTTGGGCGACAAGAACTGGTGGCTGCCGCGGTGGCTCGACCGGATCGTTCCCAGCATCAACGTCGAAGGCGCCGCCGCGCAGCTGGCCGCCGAGGAGGCCGCACGGGCGCAGGCCGCCGAGGATCTCGAGGCCGGCGATGTCGACGGTCCGCCGCGCGAGCCGGTGACGGTGGAATGAAGACGAAGGTCGTGAAGGCGGAGGTCGTGAAGGCGGTCCCGGTGGCAGCGAGTCGTCAGCGGATGACGCTCGAGGAACGTCGACACGCGATCATCGAGTCGGTGATCACGCTGCTGGCCACGAAAGGACCGGCGGTCACCGAGCGCGGAGATCGCGGATGCGGCGGGGATCGCGCAGGGCACGATCTTCCACGCGTTCGCCGACAAGCAGGCGCTCATCGACGCCGTCGTCATGGAGGTCATGTCGGTCGACGTGCTCGTGGCGTCACTCGACGCGCTCTCGGAGATCGCCGACCTCGAAGACCGCCTCTCGGCGTGTGCGGCGCTCGTGATCGCGCACATGGAGCGCATGATCCCCACGGTGATGAAGTGCGGTTCGCCAGTGGACCTCGATCCGAAGCGTCATCCGGCGGTGAAGCTGCAACGCGCGATCGCCGACCTCATGAAGCCCGACGCCACCAAGCTCGCGCACCCACCGTCACAACTGGCAGCGGTGTTCTTCGGATTGTGTGCCGCGTCGGCGCAACAGGTCACCCTCGGTGAGACCCCCTCGATGCCGTCGCCCCGCCAGCTCGTGGAGCTGTTCCTCGATGGCGCCCGGCGGCGAGAGGCGCGTTGACCGACGCGTCGGCGCTGGAGCCGTTCACGGCGCGACGGCGACACCGAGCGTGTCGGCCCCCACGAACTTGGGTGCGCCCGACTCGTAGAACTCGTCGATCTCGGCGATGGTGAAGCCGGCGTTCGTCACGAGCGAGGCGATCGGTCGGTTGAGGTGGCAGCCGTCGAACAGGCGTTGCTCCAACGGGTCGAGCCGATGCTGCCAACGCTGCACGGCTTGGTCGGGTGCGAGGCCGTGTTCGAGGAAATGCAGCGTGCCGCCCGGCTTCAGCACGCGGCGTACCTCGCTCAGCGCGGCGTCGACGTCGGGGATCGTGCACATCGTCCACGTTGACAGGGCCGAGTCGAAGGTGTCGTCGGGGAACGGCAGCGACTGACCGTCGAGCCCGGATCGCTCCACGGTGACCGTCGCAGCATTGCGGCGAGGTTCGGCCAAGCGCCACCCCAGGTCGGACGGCTCCACCGCGGCGACGCGTGCGACGGTCGAACGGGTAGAACGGCACGTTGTGGCCGGAACCGAAGCCGATCTCGACCACCTCACCGTGCAGACCGGACGCGACCCGTTCACGGAGCGGTGCCAGCGACTTCATGCCGCAGGCGACGTTGATGATGCGCGGAACCACGTGTGTGGCGTAGAGACCCATTGCGCCCCTCCTTGTCCTTCCGCTGAGCCCGAGGGTGCCGAGCTCGTTCGAAGTCGGTCGTCGGCGTAGGGGAGAGCGTGACACGTCGGGCGAAGGCTACGTTCGATTCGTGAGACACGATCGAGCGGGGTATGCGATCGGGTTCACCGCCGCCGTGATGTTCGGGGCGAGCGCACCCGTGTCGAAGCTGTTGCTTGATGAGGTCGGTCCGCAGATGCTTGCCGGGCTGCTCTACCTCGGTGCGTTCGCCGCCGTGGCGCCGTTCGTCGGAACACGGGTTCGGCGGCGCGAGGCATCGCTTCGACGGGACGACGTTCCTCGACTGGCAGCGATCGTGATGTCGGGCGGGGTGGTGGCACCGCTGCTGTTGATGCTGGGCCTCGAGCGGATGAGTGGCATCGGAGGTTCGCTGCTGTTGAACACCGAAGGGCCCTTCACCCTGCTGCTCGGTGTGGTGGTGTTCCGTGAGTATCTCGGCAGACGCGCAGGGCTCGGATCACTCGTGATCTTCGCGGCATCAGCGTGCATCGGGTTGCAGGGCTTCGGCGGCTCTTTCGACGCGCTGGGCAGCGTGTTCATCGTGGCCGCGTGCGCGGCGTGGGCGATCGACAACAATCTCACGCAACAGGTGTCTGTCCGCGACCCGTTTCAGGTCGTTGCGATCAAGACCGGCATTGCTGCCTGCGTGAACATCGGCCTTGCGTTGATCCGCGGCGAATCGGTGTCAGGAAGTGTCGTGCTGCTCGGTGCATTGGCGCTCGGTGCGGCGGCGTACGGGATCAGCATCGTGCTCGATGCGTACGCGTTGCGCGCGCTGGGCGCGGCGCGCGAGGCCGCCGTGTTCGCGATCGCGCCGTTCGCGGGGGCAGTGCTGGCGGTCCCGTTGCTGGCTGAGCGCTGGACCATGGTCGACGCACTTGCCGCCGTCGCCATGGCAGTCGGCGTGGTCATGTTGGTGGGAAGTCATCACGAGCACGCGCATGTCCACGAGGTGATCACGCACGATCACCGCCACATCCACGACGAGCACCACCGCCACGACGAGGACCACGACGGGGTCGACTCGACTCCTCCGCACAGCCACGTGCACCGTCATCGGCGGCGTACGCACGCGCATCCACACGTCAGCGACGTTCACCACCGCCACGGGCACGTTTGACGCCCGCGGAAGGCGACGGTTCGTTCCCGGCGTCAGACGATGAGGCGGATCGTGTGTGCGAGGGCGAGCAGAACGGCAACGGCGAACAGCGCAAGGTCCGCGCGTCCGGTGAACTTGGGGATGCGCAGCGGACTCACCATGAGCCCGGCGAGCACGACCGCCCCGACGCTGAGGACGATCCGGAACGCACTGGCCCCGAGCGCCTCGGCGAACAGCATCGAGCGCGACGAAGCTGATGATGGCGAGGTCGGTCGGGAGTCCGGTGTACGTACCGGATGACTCGTCGAGGCCATGGACGTTGAAGTAGCTCAAGTCGCAGTGCGGCTGCCGCGGCGAGTACCACCGCGACCGGGGCGTAGACGAACCGGAAGTGGCCGTACGAGAGCACGACCACGCCCAGTGCCACACCCGCCGACACCATGTCGGCCAACGAGTCGAGGTTGGCGCCGAACGCCCCCTGTTCGATGGTGCGTCCCGCCGTGCGCTTGGCCACCGGTCCGTCGACCACGTCGAACACGAACGCGCCGACCAGGCTGATCGCGGCACCCGCGAACTCGCCTCGCACGGCCAAGGTGATCGCCAGCACGCTGGCTGCGATGCCCGGCGAGCGTGAGCAGATTCGCGGCATCGGCGACGTGCGACACGATCGACGGCGAGCGACGTCGTTCAGGGTGTCGCCTGCGAGGATCGGCCGACCGACGGACAGGGCGTCGACGAGCTGTCGGTTCTCGGCCGGTGTGCGCGATGCGATGCGGAGGTACTGATCGACCGTCGGGCATCGTCTTGGCGGCGCAGTCCTTGATGAGAATCCCGTGGTCGACGTACAGCTTGCGAGCCAGCGCAGGACCAGTCAGGTCGGGCTTCGATGATCCTGCAGAACACGAAGTTGGCGTCGGGTCGGAACGGCGTCGATGCCCTGCACCGCGTCGAGGGCGAGGAAGAAGTCCTGGCACGTCGTCGCGCACCATGTCGCAACTGAGCTCGAACTCGCTGCGGTAGCGACCGACCCGGCGCAGGAAGGACTCTGCGAGTCCGTTCAGGTTCCAGATCGGAAGGTGTGCGCGTACGGCCGCAGCGAACGCGAGATCGGCGGTGAGCAGATAACCGATCCGGAGCCCGGCGATGCCGAACACCTTGCTCATGCTCTTGAGGACGACCAGGTTGGGATGGTCGTCGACGTCGCCTTCCACGCTGGCGCTCCGCCCGGCGCGGGAGAACTCGATGAACGACTCGTCGACGATCAGCCGGCACTCGTGGGCTGCGAGTCGGCGCGCCAGCTCGAGGACCGCCGGGCGATCGACCGACAAGGCGGTCGGGTTGTTCGGGGTGACCAGCACGGCGACGTTCGAACCGGCACGTCGCGCCGACTCGGCGAACGCGTCGAGGTCGAGCTCGAGGGTCACCGGATCGAGCGGGACGCGGTCGAGCTGCTCGGGTCGCAACACGTTCTCGTACTCGTTGAACGACGGAACCGGGATCGTCATCGTCGTGATGAAGTGCTCACCGAGCACCTTGATCAGCTCGGCGGCCCCGTTGCCGACGACGATCCCCGCCGGGATCGCTCTCGGTCCATTGCGCGACGAGGCGGTCGAGCTCGTGCTGACCGACCGGGTAGTTGGTGATCATCTCGGGGAGCTCGTCGCGCAGGTCGTCGAGCATGGCGGGCGGCGGAAAATGCAGGTTGTAGAGGTAGGCGTGGTCCACCGACGCCGTAGCGCCAGTACGACCCGTGCAGTGACTGGATGTAGTCGAACTGACGGTCGCGGCTCATGAACATGAACTCGGCGATCTCGAGGTCGCGATGATCGTCGAGCTCGTACCACCGGCTGGTCGACACATCGACGGCAACAAGGTCCGCGAGCGAGCCGTTGGCGACGAGATCGCGGAACACCGACTCGTAATACGCCTGCACGTTGCCCCCGTCGATCTGACGACAGAGCTCGGGCAGGATCGTGTTCCTCAGCGCCTCCGCCGCGCAGGAGGTAGATGTTGACGGTCTTGTGCGCGGCGTCGCCGCTCGCGTCAACCGGGTTCATCTCTCCAGCACGAGCGCGCAGCTCCACACCGAGAACGAATGACGTGACGACGCCATCGGTGTCGTGGTGCACGACCGTGCCCGAGAAATTCGGACTGTCGGGAGCGACGGCCATGCTGTTGCCGATCTGGTCACGCAGCCGCATCACGATGTCGCGATCGAACACGACATCGCCTTCCAGCAAGAGGATGTCTTCGTCGGCAATAGCTGCGCGCGTCCCACAGCGAGCGAATGTTGTTGGTCGAGTCGAAGCAGGGCGCATCGACGTATCGGATGTCGATGCCGGCGAAGGTGGTTCCGATGCGCCGTCGCACCTGCGCAGCCTCGTGACCGACCACGATGACCGCTTCGGTCACGCCGGCGGAGGCGAGGACCGCGCAGCGAGCGAAACAGGATCGGTACGCCGTTGACCTCGACGAGGCACTTCGGCACCGCGGCGGTGAGCGGACGCATGCGCTGTCCGAGGCCGGCCGCAAGGATCAGTGCGCGGTTCACCGGCAACGATGGAGCGGGCAATTGTCTCGGTGGTGCCGCGAACTTGATCGGCGTCATGCCGCCGACCTCAACAACCTCGGTCATCGCAGTGCCTCACGTCTGTTGCCGGCCGCATGGTCGCCCGATGCGCAGCGATACCACCGGACGCTGGAGGAACAGCTTCAGACGTGTGATACCGAAAGACGAGAGGTCCTCTGCCGAGGATCCATGTCCCTTGTCTAGCAGTTCATCTCGTTGACGCCGTCCGTTCACTCGCGGCGGCGGTGGCAGATCAAGCCGGTTCGGGCGAGTTGGGGCTAGGGTCGCCGCGGATGCCGAGGCGACGCACAGAGGCGGACGGTCTCGACGATGAAGCGGTGCGCGCCTACTGGGACCAGGCGGCTGAGCACGCCGAATCGGCCTCCTACATGGCCCACGAACAGGGCCTGCCTCCCAGCTGCGTTGCTCATCGCTTCGCGCTCGAGCAAGCCGTGATCGACCGGTGGTTCTCCACGGTGGATCCGGATTCGGCAGTGCTCGATGTCGGTTGTGGTGCCGGAGCGTGGACCGAACTGTTCGCCGCTCGAGCGGGGCGCGTCGTCGGCATTGACGCGAGTGTCGGGATGTTGGCGGCGGCCGCGCGAACGGCTTGCCGCGCTCGAGAACGTCGAGCTCGTGCTCGGTGACGCACGAACCGTCGACGTGCGAGGCCCGTTCGACGGTGTGCTCGTGGGCGGGCTCTTGATGTATCTGGACCGAGCCGATGTGGTCTCACTGCTCGCCCGGCTCGCGGGAGTGGCGCCGGGCGGTCGGATCATCCTGCGTGAGTCTGGTGTGCGGTCCGGAGTCGAGCTGCGAGGCGGCGACTACCCGGTGGCGTACCGGTCGGTGCACGAGTACCAGACCCTCGCGGCCGAGGCCGGCCTGCGCGTCGTCGAGGTGGAACGCAATCGTGGGTACGCGCACATGGAGATCGCGGTGAACGTGGTCGACCACCTGCGTCGGGTTCCCGTGCTGCGCGGCATCGAGGTGGACCGCATCGGCCGTCCGGTCTGGCGGACGCTGCAGGCATCAGCGTCGATCTCGCTCGACCTCCTGCCGCGAGCCATCGAAGCTGTCGGAGTCGATTGGCCACATCTCACCAACCATTTCGTCCTCCTCGAACCGCGGTGACCGCTGGTCCCATGTCGGTACGCTCACGATCATGGGGCAACTCGAAGATCGCGTCGCGGTGGTCACCGGAGGTGGCCGAGGGATCGGCCGCGCGATCGCGCTGCGCTACGCACGAGAAGGTGCGACGGTCGTCGTCTCCTCGCGCACGGCCGACGACCTCGAGGCCGTCCTCCGCGACATCGCTGAGCACGGGGGCCGGCCCGGCCATCTCGTCGTGGCCGACGCGACCGATCGCGATGATGCCCGTCGCCCGGTCACTGAGGCGCTCGATCGCTTCGGGCGGGTCGACGCGCTCGTCAACAACGTGGGCGGCGTTGTCGGACGCTCGCACGATCCGTACACGGGCGACGACCAGAGCTTCGAAGGCACGTTGGTGCTGTCGTTGACGTCGGCGTGGTGGACGAGTCGTGCTGCGTTGCCGTCGATGCGCGATCACGGCTTCGGTCGCATCATCAACATCGGGTCGGGCGCCTCGAAGGGCACTGGAGGTTCGCTCGCGTACACCACCGCCAAACACGGATTGGTCGGCTTCACGAGGCAACTCGCGGCGGCGACCGCCGACGATGGCATCACCGTGAACTGCCTCTGCCCCGGTTGGACGAACACGTCGCTCGTCGACTTCGAACGACTCGGCCGGGCCGCGGGTGTGTCCGCCGCGGATGCTCAGGCGCGCGCCGCGAACGAGGCCTTGCAACGACGCGTGCTGGAACCCGAGGAGCTGGCCGGCATGGCCGCGTTGCTCGCCGGCGACGACGGTCGGGGCATCACCGGCCAGGTGATCAGCGTCGACGGCGGATACCGGGTCTGACCGGTCGGCCGTTCAGCCGTCGCGGCGCGCCTTGCGACGGCGGTGGCGGCGCATCACGCCGACCCCGAACCACACCAGCGCTCCGAACACCGCGACGACGATCGTGTAGAGCCACAGCGGCCACGTGAAGTTCAACCACAGGAAGTCGAACCGGACGTCTTCGGTGTTCTGCACGACGAAGATCGCCAGGACCGCGACCCCGCTGATCGATGCGATGGCACCGCCGCTGATCTTGCGTCCGTGTTGGTCAGGCTGCGCCTGCTGGTTCATGAGATCCCCCCTGCGCACGACGCTTGCCGGCGCGATCGCCGACTGCATCTGCGCTCGGGTCATCGTGGCACAGCGCGATCGCGTCGTGTGATCATTCAGCGAGTCGGGTCGCGTGCAGGGTGCGTTGACATGGTGCACACTGACGGACATGACTGAGCAAGGAAACAACGGCGACGGCGGCGTCGAGGTGTTCGCAGCGGCCTCCGGATACTTCGGCCGTGAGCTCGATTCGTTTCAACAGACGGTCGAGGACTTCCAGGACTCGTCGCAGGAGTGGCGACGTCTGGTGTCGGAGCTGCTCGGCACGTTCTTCCTCGTGTTGGTCGCCGCGGGTGGCGGCATGATGAGCCAAGCGTTCCCCGGCACGATCAGCCGTCAGGCGGCGGTGGTGGCTCCCGGGTTGATGGTGCTGGCGATCATCCTCTTCATGGGCAAGGTGTCGGGCGCGCACCTCAATCCGGCGGTGAGCATCGCGTTCGCCCTTCGGCGTGACTTCCCGTGGTGGCGGGTGCCCGGGTACGTCGTGGTGCAACTCGCCGGCGCCGCGCTGGCCGCGTGGTTCCTCCAGGCCGTCGTGCACGTGTCGGCAACCTACGGATCGAACTACCCCGCGCACGGCTTCTCGAACGGTGACGCGTTCTGGATGGAGCTCATCCTCACGTTCGGATTGGTGAGCGTGATTCTCGGCACGGCGTCGGGCGCGCAGAACCTCGGCATCATCGGCGCGCTCGGCGTCGGCTCGTACATCGCGCTGGCCGGCTTGTGGGGGAGCCCGATCTCCGGTGCATCGATGAACCCGTCGCGCACGTTCGGTCCCGACCTCGTCGGGGCTGACTTCCACGCGTACTGGGTGTACGTGGCCGGTCCGCTCGCGGGGGCGGTCGTGGCGGTGGGCATGGCGTACGTGTTGCGCGGACGCGGCGGCGGACGCTCGGGTTCGGGCGCCGCCCAGGGAGCCCTCGACACCGATGTGGCCCGACCCGAGCAGGCGTAGCACCCGGGTTCTCCTGCAGATTGGTCGGACCGCGGGTCGAGATCTGCTCATGCCTGCCACTCCCGAATATGATTCGGAAATCATTTCGTAGGGGGAGCACTCCGTGGATCGTTTTCTCGTCGTCTCGGCTGACGCACACGCCGGCCCGCCGGCCGACCAGTACCGCGAGTATCTCGACGCGGAGTTCCGCCCGCAGTTCGACGCCCACCAGGCCGAGCTCCGCAAGATGGCCGACGACCTGCGTGCGGCAGGCCTGAGCGGGAACGGGAGCGACAACGCCGACTTCATCCGTCGCTGGGAGAAGCTCACCGGCGGTGACGGAGGTCTGCTCGGCGCCCACGACTCCGAGTACCGCGACAAGTTGAACGACACCGAGGGCATCGCGGTCGAAGTGCTGTTCCCCGACGCCGACGTGCTCGGGAGCGGGCGGGTGTCGTCGTCACCGTTCGGCTCCGGCCTCGGTGGCGGCCGCGGCTACGACGAGGACGTCGCGATGGCGGGGGCCCGCGCCCACAACCGCTGGGTCGCCGACTTCGTCGCGAAGTCGCCTGGCCGTCGGATCGGGCTTGCCGTGCTCCCGATGCTGCACACGATCGAGACTGCGGTGCAAGAGGTTCGCGACGCGCACACGCTCGGGCTGCGCGGCGTGATGATCCCGCCGCGCTGGTACGACTACCCCGCGTACAACGACCCGCGCTACGAGCCGCTCTGGGCGGTGTGTGCCGAGCTCGACATGCCCGTGCACACCCACGCGGCGGCGGGCCCGGTCGACTACGAGATGGGTTCCCCCGGCTACATGGGCATCATGAGCTCGGAAGCGCAGTGGTGGGGCGTGCGTCCGCTCCACGTGTTGTTGTGGTCCGGTGCGTTCGACCGCCACCCGAACCTGAAGTTCATCCCTGCCGAGCTCGGCAGCTCGTGGGCCGTCGACCTCTTCTACAAGGCCGACGAGAAGTGGTTGGGTGAGAACCACAACACGGCGAAGTTCGGCGACACGAACCCGTTCCAGAAGATGGTGAAGGACAAGCCGTCCGACTACCTCGGCCGCAACATCTTCATCGGCGCCTCCACACCGGGCCAGATCGACATGGACCACCGCCAGGGCCTCGACGACGCGATCATGTGGGGGAGTGACCTGCCGCACCCCGAGGGCACCTACCCCTTCACCAAGTACTGGATCCGCACTCGCTACGGCTCACTCGACGAGCAGCAGGCACGCAACTTCCTCGGCCTCAACGCGGTGAAGTGCTACGACCTCGACGTCGAGGAGCTCCAACCCATCGTCGACGAGATCGGCCCGACCGAGGACGACATCTTCGGCGACTCGCCGATGGAAGCTGCGCCCTTCTAACTGCACCGCGGCAACGCGTCACACCTCTCACGCCCGCCGCTCGTGCCGGAGCCGCAGCGCGGCTCGGCACCAGCGGGCAGGTGGTTCGTGAGCGGGGCTCAGGCCGGCGGCGCGAAGAACTCGAGCGCGATCCCATCGGGATCCCGGAAGCTCACGCCCGACCCGTAGGTCGCGTCCTTGATCCGGCTGCGTGACACGCCGAGCTCGTCCAGACGAATGGCCCACTTCTCGAGCTCGTCGCGGTCAGCGCAACCGAACGCGACGTGGTCGAGGCCGACGTGGTGCTCGTTGAACACGCCGTTCGGCGCAGGGGTGCCGTGCTGGTGGAGTCCGACGAGTGTGCCGTTGCCGAGCACGAAGACGGTGTGGTGCATGTCGGGATCGGTGTCCTCGTCGATCACGGGCGCTGCATCGAACAACGCCGAGTACCAGGGCACGCTGATCTCGAGGTCGCGCACCGTGAGTGCGATGTGGGAGAGTGCAGGGAACGTGGTCATGGCTGTGGTCCTTCCTTCGGTGGATGGCTGGTGTCGAATCGAGTATCCGGAGATCGCGCCACGAAGGCCATGACCGCGACGCCAACCTTGCTGATCGAAACACCACACTTCGCCGCGTGAGCCCGCCGATGACCCCGTCGCCCCCGCCTGACACGAACGCTGCGGTGCTCGAGCAAGCACTCGAGCAGCTCCGGCTGGTCGGGGCGATCTTCTTCCGGTCTGAGCTGACCGAGCCGTTCGCGTTCGCGTCGACGCCACTGGCGCTCGCCGATGTCCTGCACCCCGGAGCGACGCGGTTGTTGTTGTTCCACATCGTCGCGTGTGGGTCGTGCTGGGTCGCGGGTGACGACGGGGACCGCCACTGGGCCGACGAAGGTGACGTGATCGTGGTGCCGTACGGCGATCACCACGTCATCGGGGGGACGAACCCGGCCGAGCCGGTGTCGATCCTCAGCCTGCTCGACGCGCCGCCGTGGGAGACGCTGCCGACGGTCCACCACGGCGGTGGCGGGGATCGCACCGATCTGGTCTGCGGATACCTGTGCTCCGACGATCCCCTCTTCGATCCCTCCCTCCGGGTCTTCCCGTCGGTGTTCGTCGTTCGCCTTCCGAAGGAGTCGACGTCGGGATGGGTGCAGGCGAGCATCGCCTATGCGCTCGAGGCGGGACGCACCGTCGAACGCGAGCACGAACGCGATCGCCATGCGACTCCCCGAGCTGGTCGTGATGGAGGTGCTGCGGGCGCACCTGGCGACTGCTCCGGCGGTGGAACGAGGGTGGATCGCGGCGTTGGGTGATCCCGTTCTCGCTCCCGCGCTGTCGCAACTGCATGCCGACCCAGCGCGTCGGTGGACCGCGACGAGCCTCGCGTCCGCCGCCGCGGTGTCGCGATCGTTGCTCGACGCTCGCTTTCGTGAGGTGCTCGGTCGCTCCCCGATCAGGTACCTCACCGAATGGCGGATGCACCTGGCCGAGAACCTGCTCGCTACCACCGATCTCGGCGTGGTCACCGTCGCTCGACGAGTCGGATACGAGTCGGAGGAGGCGTTCAGCCGGGCGTTCAAACGAGAGCGGGGATCGTCGCCGACCCACTGGCGCATCGCACGGGCACAGAGGTCGTCGCCAACCGCTGCTCCTGGTTAGCTTCGCGTGATGCGAATCGTGGTGTTGGGTGCGGGGTTCGGCGGTTTGGAGCTGACGACGCGTCTGTCGGACGAGTTCGGTACCGACGTCGACATCGTGTTGATCGACCAGGCGGACTCGTTCGTGTTCGGCTTCTCGAAGCTCGACGTGATGTTCGGCCGCTCGTTGCCCGCAGCGGTGCGCCATTCGTACGCCGACATCGTGAAGCCGGGCGTGCGCTTCGTGAAGGCGACGGTGACCACGATCGACCCCGTCGCGAAGCACGTCGACACCGACGCAGGCGGCTTCGACGCCGACGTGTTGGTGGTGGCGCTGGGAGCTGACCTCGATCCGGCCGCGACCCCGGGACTGGTCGAGGGGGGCAACGAGTTCTACACCGTGCCGGGCGCGTTCGCGTTCCGCGAGGTGCTGGCGAACTTCGAGGGTGGTCGCGTCATCGTTGCGGTCACGTCGTCACCGTTCAAGTGCCCACCGGCGCCGAGTGAAACCGCCCTCTTGATGGACGATTTCCTGCGCCGGCGTGGGAGCCGAGATCGATCGGAGATCTCGCTCGTGATGCCGCTCCCCGCGCCGATTCCGCCGTCACCCGACGCATCGGAAGCGTTGCTGGCTGCGTTCGCGGAGCGGGGAATCGCCTGGCACCCCAAGACGCTCGTGCGCGGGCTCGACCCCGAACGCAAGGTGGCGCTGCTCGCCGAGGGCGACGAGATGCCCTACGACCTGTTCCTCGGCGTCCCGGTGCACCGCGTGCCGGCGGTGGTCGAGGCGTCGGGGCTTGCCGTCGACGGCTGGATCCCGGTCGATCCGCTGACGCTCGAGACCTCGTTCCCCGGCGTGTACGCGGTGGGCGACGTCACGAGCGTCGGCACCCCGAAAGCCGGGGTGTTCGCCGAAGGACAGGCCGGCGTGGTGGCCGAGCGGCTCAGCGCGGTCATCCGCGGCGAGGCGGAGTCGGCCGAGTACGACGGCAACGGGATCTGCTACCTCGAGTTCGGTCAGGACCAGGTGGCGCGGGTCAACGTCGTGTTCCGCCCGGGTGAAGCGCCCGTCGGGCACTTCGACGCGCCGTCGGAAGCCCTGGCGGCGACCAAGGTCGACTTCGGCACCACGCGGATCCGACGGTGGTTCGGCCGCGACTGGACGTCTGCCCCGTAGCAACCGGGACGAGCGAGAGGGAGGTGAGCCGCTGATGCGAGGTCGAGGTCTCTCTGCGACATCGTTCGTCAGGCCTGCGGGACGCGCCGAGGCGCGCACGAGAACCCCGTCAGTAGTAGATCGGACCGCGTGCTCCGCCGCCGACGGTGATGGCGTCGCCATTGATGGCGACGCTCTTCGGTGAGGCGAGGAACGCCACCACGTAGCCGATCTCGTCGGCTTCGACGATGCGACCGATCGAGTTCCCGGTGAGACGTGCCGCCATCTCGTCGCTGGTGCGTTCGGTGCGGGTGGCGCCGGGGTGCACGACGGTGACGTTGATTCCCTGTGGCCCCAGTTCGTCGGCGAGGTTCTTGGTGAGCGCCGACACCGACACGTTGCGAATGGTGCCGATGGTCGACCCCGACATACGGGCTGCGATGCCCGCGATGTTGATGATGCGTCCCCAGCCGGACGCGGTCATCCCCGGTGCCACCTCGCGCGCGCAGCGGAGGTAGCCCATCACCTTCGTGTTCACCTCGTCCCACAGCGCTTCGGTGGTGATCTCCGCCAGCGCTGGTGGTGCGACCACGCCGCCCGGCATCGCAGCCGCGTTCACGAGGATGTCGACACCTCCGAGCCGGTCAGTCAGCGACGCAACCATGGCGTGCACGGACTCGTCGTCGCCGGTGTCGCACGCCGCGCCGACCACGGTGCGGCCGCTCAGGGCAGCGAGTTCGGCGACGGTGGCGGTGATGCGCGCCTGATCGCGGGCAGCAATGCCGACGTCGACGCCTTCCAGCGCCAGTTGACGCGCGATCGCCTTGCCGATCCCTCGGCTGCCACCGGTGACGATGGCGCGCTTTCCCTCGAGCTCCAGATCCATGGCGCGCCGCGCGTCGTCAGCTGGTGGGATGCGTGCCGCGGCTCAGCCGCGACCCTTGGCGTTCTTGCGCGCCTTGCTCCTCTGCTTCTTGCCGGGGGGCCCCTCGGGGCTTCCTGCGGGGGTCGTTGCGTCGCCAGGCTTCTTCTGTTTTCCCATGCCCTGAGCGTAGGTGCCGCGAGAGGTCGACGGAGAAGTCACGACGCGACTCTCACGTGAACGGCGTCATCGGACCGCTCGACCGGTTCGGAACGTGGGTCGCTACACGCCTCCGTGGATGCGCGGCACGTCGTCGCGATGAAGGGTCACGAGGCGATTGGACCACTGGGGCAATCGGCTGCGAGCCACCGAGGCATCACGCGACGACATCGTTCCGTCGAGCACGGCACGGTCGATCGCGACCGACACACCGCCGACCATCGATCGCACGACGTCATCGACGGGCACGTGCGCGTCGGTGGCCATCTCCGCGATCGACTTCCCACCCGCGAACTCGCGGCGCAAGGTGGTGAGGTTGACGCCGATCGCCCCGGCGGCGGCACGGAAGCCGTCGGGAACCAGGGGACGGAGCGACAGCCGACTCGTCCCATCAGATGCGCTCGCCGGGCTCACCATCCCGCGGCGACGAGATCGCCCGGATCCGAGCATGAATGCCCGCAGGATGGCCATGGTGGCGATCAACCCGCCCACCACGACCGATCCGTTCGCGATCAGCACCGCGCCCAGCGTGAGTCCCACCGCGACCATCGCCCATCGCAGCACACGACGCTGTTGCAGTCTCCGGTCCAAGGCACACCTCCGTGTCGACCTCCTTTCAACTCGCGTTGGATGAAGAATTCGTGAGCTGCACGTCAACGCCGCATCAAGATCGCCGTGCTGCTCGAGCCCACTCGCGCTCGGGTGGCGTCAGCTGCTGCGTGGCGCCTGGATCGGCGTGCCGCGGAAGCAGCTCACCGAGTAGGGGAAGTCTTGGGTCATCACGTAGTGGTACGACCGCACCGGCTTGCCGTCGAGCGTGATGGTGCTCGTGATGCCGTGACACTCGTCGAGGTCGCGAGTGGTGAGGATGTTGTTGGTGCCGACCTTCGCCCCGGTGATGGGGAACCCGTCGAGCGCGTATCCGATCACCGTGGCCACGCCCGTGTCCTGGATGCACGTGCTGAGGGTGTGGTAGTGGTACTCACTCGTGATCTGCGGGTGACCGTTGCAGCCATCCTGCACTTCCCACGCCCCGGCATCGCGGCCGCCGGCGTCGAACGCGTCGAACAACGCGACCCCGGTGGTCATCACGCCGGCTTCGCCGCCGACACAGCTCGGAGTTGCGCTCACGGGCGGGTCGGCCGTGAGCGCATAGGTCAGCGACTGGGCGGCGATGTGGTTCGGGTTGCGGTCGTACGCGTAGGCGGGGTCCGACGACGACACCGGGAATTCTCCCGTGGTGTGGTCGCGCGGGAGATCGTTGGTGGTGACGACACGCTTGCCGTCGCTCACCTGCTCAGAGTACGAGCCGTCCCATGCCACCGTGCCCTCGACCGCCACCTTCTGGTTGAGGTCGTAGGTGGTGCCGTCCGCGGAGAACCACGGGCCGCGAGCTTGTGCACCCCCGGCGTTTCCCTGCGGTGTGCGACACAGGAACACCCAGCCGGTCTTCGGCGTGTCGGTGACGTACTTGTTGTCGCCGACGGGCAGGATCCCGTTGGCGTAGAGGTTGCCGTAGTCGTGTGACGGATCGAGCACCAGCGACGTCGTGCCCGCAGCTTTCGCAACGGTGGTCGTGGTGGCCGGCGTCGTGGTCGTCGTCGCCTTGGTGTGCCCCGACGACTGCTTCGCATCCGACCCCGAGGAGCATGCGCTCGCGACGAGCGCGACCAGCGCGAGCGCAACGAGCGTCGAACGGCTGCGCACGAAGTGACGCCAGGTCACGACTTCGGTTGCGGGATGCGGACCACGTAGTCGTCGGCGGCGTCGTCGAGCTGCATCTCGATCAGACCCCGGGCGCCGGCGGCCTTCGCGAACTGCAGGAAGCCCCCGTAGCCGAAGCGCTTCTCGCTGAAATCGGGTTCGGTCTTGCGCATCTGCGTCTTGAGCCCCGAAAGATGGGGAGGACCCGATTTCGATGCTGACAGCCGTTCGACCGTGCTGCGCAACAGTTCGAACGCGGCGTCCTCGTCGTGTGCGTGCTCAGGGAATCGCACTTCCGGATCGCCGGTGGTGCTTCCGCCCGCCAGATCGACCACACCAGTGGCCGCCACGTGGCGCAGCAACTCACCGAAGCCGCGGAACCCGTAGTTCGCCTCGTTGAACGTTGGGTCCTTGCGCAACATCGTGCGCTTGAGCATCGACCCGAGCACCGGGCCGTTGGCGCTTCGTTCGAGTCCGGCGAGCGTCTGGGTGACGAGCACGCCGAGGTCGGCTGCATCAGGGCGGCCAACCGCGGGATCATCCTTGACGACGACATCCTTGCTCGGCTTGGCACCACCGGAGCCGGAGCCGGAGCGGCGCGACGACGACCGGCTCGTGGTGCGCGACGGCGGGTCGACACCCTCGAGCCGCTCGTAGAAGAGGAATTCATCGCACGCGGGTGGCAGCAGCGCCGAGGTCGACCCTTCGACGCCCACCCCGATCACGCGCTTGTTGAGCTCACGCAACTTGTGGACGAGCGGAGTGAAATCGCTGTCGCCCGTGCCGAGCACGAAGGTGGTGATGTAGTCGCGTTCGAACGACAACTCGATCGCGTCGACGGCCATCTTGATGTCGGCCGCGTTCTTGCGCACCGCGCCCATCCGCTGCGGGATCTCGATCAGTTCGATCTGATGACGGGTGAGCAGACGACGATCCTCCTCGAAGTACGACCAGTCGGCGTAGGCGCGCCGCACGACGACACGGCCGCGCTCGGCGAGCGTGTCCGCGATCGGGAGGAAGTCGAACAGCGGGCGACCAAGGGTCTCGCGCGTGCCGATGGCGAGGTTCTCGTAGTCGAGGAACAGGGCGATGCGTTCGTCGTCGGGCGTCATGGCGTGGCCGTTTCGGAGTCGGGAGCAGCGACGTCGTCGGACGGCCCAGCGAGAGCTGACGGCGTGGGGCGAGCCTACTGCTGGCGCTGCGACGGTTCGGGGTGTGAAGCGAGCTCGTGTGGCGACGCCGCGATGGCATCGAGGATGTCGACGACGGTCTGGGGCGCTTCGCGCGCTGCGGTGTGCTTCGTGTCGAGGTCGATCACCGACGTGGCTCCGCAGTTCTCGATCAATGCATCCTGGAACTCGCGCGACTGGATCGGATCGCGCAGACTGCGGATGAACGTGCGCGGCAGTCCTGCGGGCACCCCGTCCCACGACACCACCTGGCACATGAAATTCAGCGAATCGATGGTCTGTGCGACGCGCACGTCGTCGAGTGGCTGCGGGCCGGCCGCCGCGGTGGGTTGCGGGAGGCCTTCCGGCATGAACATGTGGTCGGCGAACGTGACGCGAAGCTCCTCGACTCGCGCCGCGACCTGCTCGTACCCGCCGGGGCGAATGGTGTCGACGGCTCGTTCTCCGTGTTTGGCCGTGACGCCGGCGACGAACACCAGGTGGTCGACCCGGTCGCCGAGTCGAGCGGCCAGGGAGGGGATCACGACGCCGAACATCGAGTGAGCGACCAGCACGACATGGCTGTCGGTCACGCCGTCGAGGTCACGTTCGATGCTGTCGACGGCGTCACCAATCGTCACCCTGGTGATGTCGGCGGGCCGATCCCGCCGCCCAGGGAGGTCGACCGCGATCGACGGGCTGACGAGGAGGTTTTGCACCTCGTGCCACACCAAGGAGGTGTCGCCGGCGCCGTGCACGAGCACGAGGGTCGGTCGTTCACTCATGGTCGTGTAGTAGAGCAGAAACCGCGACCGCGTTGCTTCCGCCGAGTCCGGGGGGTCCCGGCGGTAGCGTCGCCGGATGACCGCCAACCTCATTCCCTCGGCCCTCGCCCCCCCGGGCGCCGATCACGACCCGGCTGACGCGCTCGTCGTGTTCGGCATCAGCGGCGACCTCGCCAAGAAGATGACCTTCACGTCGCTCTATCTCCTGGAACGGCGCGGCCTGTTGGACTGCCCGGTCATCGGCGTCGCGGTCGACGCGTGGAACGACGACGAGCTCCGCCAACACGCGCTGAGCCTCGATTGCCGACGACATCTTCGACGCGGAGGTGTTCGATCGCTTCGCGGCACGACTGAGCTACGTGCAGGGCGACTTCGACGACGACGCGACGTACCAACGGCTCTCGTCGAGCTTGGGGAAGGCGCAGACAACGGTCTTCTACCTGGAGATCCCTCCTTCGCTGTTCGAGCGGGTCGTGCGCGGGCTCCACGACGCTGGGCTCACCGCCGGCGCCCGTGTCGTGGTGGAGAAGCCGTTCGGGCACGACCTTGCGTCGGCCCGGGCGCTCAACGAGCAGCTGCACGCGTACATCGACGAGCCGCAGCTGTATCGCATCGACCACTACCTCGGGAAGCTTGCAGTGGTCGACGTGATGTTCCTCCGCTTCGCCAACACGATGTTGGAGCCGATCTGGAATCGCCAGTTCATCTCGTCGGTGCAGATCACCATGGCGGAGAACTTCGACGTGTCGGATCGCGGCTCGTTCTACGACCGTGTCGGTGCGATGCGCGACGTGGTGCAGAACCACCTCCTCCAAGTGTTGAGCATGGTGGCGATGGAGCCGCCGACCGGTCATTCGATCGATGCCATCACCGACCGCAAGCGCGACGTGTTCCTCGCGATGCCCGACATCGATCCTGCCCACACCGTGCGCGGTCAGTACGCGGGATACCTCGACACACCCGGTGTTGCCGCAGATTCGCAGACCGAGACGTTCATCGCGATGCAACTGCACATCGACAATTGGCGGTGGGCCGACGTGCCGTTCTACATCCGTGCGGGCAAGAACCTGCCGGAAACGGTCACCGAGGTGCGCATCGTGTTCAAGCACCCGCCGAAGCTCGGGTTCCAGGCCGACCATGCCCGTCGGCCGGGTCCCAACCAGTTCGTGCTGCGCATCGGACCGCAGCCGGGCGCACGGCTCGCGCTCGAGGCGAAGGCGCCTGACGCGATGGCACTGCGCGACGTGCACCTCGACATGGACCTGGCGCACGAGGGTGGCGCGGGGCCGACCCCCTACGAAGTGCTCCTGTTCGGTGCGTTGCACGGCGACCGGTCCCAGTTCACCCGGGAGGACGCAGTCGAACAGACCTGGCGGCTGCTGCAGCCGCTCATCGACGCGCCACCGCCGGTGCAGGCGTACGAGCCGGGCACCTGGGGTCCGGACGCGGCGTCACATCTCGTGGCCGCGTCCGGTGGTTGGCGGGAGCCGTGGCTGCCGGAAGGCTGACGCCGAGGTGAGACGTCGAGGTTGCCGCTCGGCCGTCGGCCTAGCGTGCGACCGATGAGCGCGGACGTGAACCCTGACGACACACTGCCCGAGCAGGCGGGCGACGATCCGGCGGGAGTGGTGCTCGACGCCGCGGCGATCGACGAGCTCCGACTGTTCGGGACCGAACGCGTGGTCGAGCACGGCGAATACCTGTTCCGCGCCGGCGACGCCTCGTACGACTTCATCGTGATGCTCCAAGGATCGGCGGAGATTCTCCGGGTCGATGATGCCGGTGACACGGTGATCGCGGTGCACGGCGAAGGTCGTTTCCTGGGCGAGCTCAACCTCTTCACCGGCCAGCGTGTGTACCTCACGGCACGAATGGCGCGTCCCGGGCGTGTGCTCGCGATCGCACCCGACGAGTTTCGTCGCATGATGGCATCGAAGCCGGAGCTGGCCGACGTGATCTTTCGTGGCCTCGTGGCGCGCCGCGAGAAGCTTCGAGCCGGTGCGGGCAGCGCAGTCCGGATCATCGGCTCGCGCTACTCGCCGGCCGCAATGGCGTTGCGTTCGTTCGCAGCGCGCTCGCAGCTGGTGCACGAGTGGATCGATCTCGAAGAGGCCGACGATGTCGACGTGATGCTCGCCGGGATGGGGCTGCGCCCGGGGGACACGCCGGTGGTGATCACGCCGACCGCAACTCTTCGCCACCCGTCGGTGGGTGAGTTCGCCGAGCATCTCGGCCTCACGTTCAACGCCCCGCCTGGCTACCTGTTCGACCTGGTGGTTGTCGGCAGCGGACCAGCCGGTCTCGCTGCCGCGGTGTACGGGGCGTCGGAAGGTCTCGACACCGTCTCGCTCGATGCGCTGGGCACCGGCGGTCAGGCAGGAGCGAGCTCGAGGATCGAGAACTACGCGGGCTTCCCGAATGGGATCTCGGGCGGCGAGCTGACCGCCCGCACCGCGATCCAGGCCCAGCGCCTCGGAGCTCGCCTCAACTCGCCCTGCGAGGTGTCGGGCATCCGGCTCGAGCCCGGCTTCCACGTGGTCACGTTGGCCAACGGCAGCGAGATCCCCGCCCGGGCGGTGATCGTGGCCACCGGTGCCCGCTACCAACGGCTCGCGGTCGACGAGCTCGAGCGCTTCGAGGGCGCTGGCGTCTACTACGCGGCCACCGACCTCGAAGGGCGGATGTGCGCCGGGCTCGACGTGCTGGTGGTCGGCGGTGGGAACTCCGCCGGCCAGGCCGCGATCTTCCTCTCCCAACAGGGGTGTCACGTCTCCATCGTGATCCGGCGCGGCGATCTCGCCACGAGCATGTCGCGCTACCTGATCGATCGCATCGACGCCGACGCGCACATCGACGTGCTCGCCACCACTGAGGTGCGTGCACTCGAGGGCGATCGCTTCCTCGAGCGGGTCACGTTGGAGCAGACTGCCGACGGGGAACGGCGCACCGTCGACTGCGCAGGTCTCTTCTGCTTCATCGGCGCGGAGCCGGCCACGGCCTGGCTCGGCGGATGCGTCGCGCTCGACGAGCGCGGCTTCGTGCTCACCGACCGCTCGCTGCCCATGACCTCGTTGTCGTCGCCGCGGTTCTCACACCGCGACCCGTTTCCGTTCGAGTCGTCGGTGCCAGGGGTGTTCGCGGTGGGTGATGTGCGCCACGACTCGCTCAAGCGCGTCGCATCGGCGGTCGGGGAAGGCTCGAGTGCCGTGCGATCGGTGCACGACTACTTGAGCACCACCGGCTGAGATGAGCCGCGGTCTACCGTGGGGCCGATGACCGACGTCGTGCAGGAACGGTTCGCGCTGGGGTTCCAATGGCCCACGATCGACCCGTTCCTCTTCTGCGTGCACCACGACGACGCATATCCGGCGGCCAACGGAGAGTTCGGCCCCGACGCGTCGCTGGCGGGGCGCGACCTCGGCCAGGACTTCGCCGGCATCGACGGCTGGCGGATGTACCACGGCACGCGCATCGCCGGATTTCCGCCGCACCCTCACCGAGGTTTCGAGACGGTCACGTACGTGCGCCGCGGCTTCATCGACCACTCCGATTCGTTGGGGGCCAAAGCGCGCTTCGGACGCGGCGACGTGCAGTGGCTCACCGCGGGCAGCGGCATCGTGCACTCCGAGATGTTCCCGCTGCTCGACCGCGACGTCGGCAACCCGCTCGAGCTGTTCCAGATCTGGCTGAACCTCGCCGCCGACGACAAGTTCGCCGAACCACACTTCGCCATGCTGTGGGATGCCGACATCCCTCGAGTCGTCACCTCGACGACGGTCGACGGCCGAGCCGCCGTTGCCGAGGTGACGGTCATCGCAGGCCAGTGGGACGACGTCGCCGCGCTCGGCTCCGCCCCCGCATTCGTGGGCCGCACGCACCGACAGCGACGTTGCGATCTGGCACGTCCGTCTCGAGCCTGGCGCGCGATGCACCTTGCCCGCTGCTCGCGATGCTGACACCGTGCGCACGCTCTACGCGTTCGAAGGCCACGAGATCACGGTGGCAGGCGAAGCGGTCGACTCGTCCACCGGCGCGGTCGTGCGGAGCGATCGGGGGATCGACGTGCACAGTGCCGGCGGCGCCGAGGTGTTGGTGCTGCAGGGTCGACCCATCGGCGAACCCGTCGCGCAGTACGGCCCCTTCGTCATGAACGACGAGGCGGGGATCGAGCAGGCCATCGCCGACTACCGCACGACCGGGTTCGGTGGGTGGCCGTGGCCCTCCGACGAGTTGGTGCACGGGCCTGATCCGGCGCGGTTCGCGCTTCGCCCCGACGGCACGCTTGAACGAGCGGCGGGCTGACCGTCCTCGAACAATGTGTCGGCGGGTGTCGAATTCGGGGTTCGTGTTCGTCGTGTCAGTGCAACCCCGGCACTTTCGGATGACGAGTTCGAGCCGGACGACCAGCCAGGAGGAGCACGATGCGCTACGTGTTGTTGATCTGCACCGACGAATCGGCGATGGAAGCGGCCAGCCCGGCGGAAGCTGAAGCGATGACCGCCGAGTACATGGCGTTCGGTGACGAGATGGCGAAAGCCGGCGTGCTGCAGGGCGGCGAACGCCTTTACCCGACGACGGATGCCACCACCGTGCGCGTCCGCGACGGCGAGGTGCTCACCGCCGACGGCCCGTTCGCGGAGACCAAGGAGCAGATGGGCGGGTACTACGTCGTGGAGTGCGCCGACCTCGACGAAGCTGTGGCGGTCGCCGCGAAGATCCCTGGCGCCCGGTTCGGCACCATCGAGGTCCGGCCGATCTGGGAGATGTGACGAGCGCGATCACGAGCGAGGTCCAGTCGGCGCTGGCGCGGGTGTTCCGTGAGGAATGGGGACGGATCGTCGCCTCGTTGATCCGGGTCACCGGCGACTGGGACCTCGCCGAAGACAGTGCACAAGACGCCTTCACCGCGGCCATCGAACGATGGCCGCGCGAAGGCGTGCCGCGCAATCCGGGCGCCTGGCTCACGACGACGGCACGTCACCGCGCCATCGATCGGCTGCGTCGGGTGACGACCGGGCGCCGGAAGCTCGAGGAGGTGGCGATGACCGCGGGCGACGAGGAGTACTTCGAACTCGCGGAGAGCGACATCGCGGACGATCGACTCCGGTTGATCTTCACGTGTTGCCATCCGGCGCTCGCGCTCGACGCGCAGGTGGCGCTCACCTTGCGCACGTTGGCCGGGCTCACCACGCCGGAGATCGCACAGGCGTTCCTGGTGTCCGATGCCACGATGGCGCAACGCCTCGTGCGCGCCAAGCGCAAGATCCGACATGCGGGCATCCCGTACCGCGTGCCACCAGGCCACTTGTTGCCGGAACGGCTCAACGCGGTGTGTGGTGTCGTGTACCTCTTGTTCAACGAGGGGTACTCGGCGACCTCGGGCGACGACCTGATGCGGGCTGATCTCTGCGCGGAGGCGATCCGGCTCGCCCGCATCTTGGCCGCGTTGATGCCCGACGAACCAGAAGTGCGCGGGTTGCTCGCGCTGATGCTGCTGCACCATGCCCGCCGCGACGCCCGCGTCGACGCGGCCGGTGACCTCGTCACCCTCGAGCATCAGGATCGTTCGCGCTGGGATCGAGAGGAGATCGCGGCCGGGCTCACCGAGCTGGCACGCGCCGAGCGTCGGGAGCAACGCGGTTCGTACCAGGTGCACGCCGCGATCGTCGCGTGTCACGCGGTGGCACCGAGCGCGAGCGACACGGACTGGGCGCGCATCGTGGCGCTCTACGACGAGCTGCAGCTGCTCCTGCCGACCCCGGTGGTTGCGCTCAATCGTGCGGTGGCCGTGGCGATGGCGACAGGACCCGACTCGGCACTGCCGCTCCTCGACGAGTTGGAGCAGTCGGGCGCCCTCGCGTCGTATCGGCATCTTCCCGCGACCCGCGGATCTGTTGCGTCGTCTTGGCCGTGACGAGGACGCGGCGGTGGCGTACCGGGCGGCACTCGCGTTGACGACCGCGCCGGCCGAGCGCCGCTATCTGCAAGGTCGACTGGACGCCGTCACCAGCGCGGGTTAGGCGCAGCGCGCGACACTGTGACGATGGCGAAGATCACTCGCGGGTTCACCGGCCGTGCGCGCGCCCCGCGCGACGTGGCGCTCCCTCCTGGTCAGTACGACACGGGCGCGCAGTGGCCGGTGCTGACCGCGGAAGCGACGCCCACGATCGCGTTGGATGCCTGGACGTTCGCGATCACCGGGTTGGTGGATCGTCCGATGACGTGGACGTGGGACGAGATCCACGCGCTGACGCCGTCGGAGTACACCGGCCCGATCCACTGCGTCACGACGTGGTCGAAGTTCGGGATGCACTGGGGCGGCGTGTCGGTCGACACGTTGTTCGACATCGCACGCCCGCAACCGAGCGCCACGCACGTGCTCGCGGTGACGCACACCGGTTACACCACGAATCTGCCGCTTGCCGATGTGACGGACGGCAAGGCGTGGGTCGCGTGGGAGGTCGACGGCGAGCCGCTGGCACGCGACCACGGCGGTCCGGCACGTTTGCTCGTACCGCACCTCTACTTCTGGAAGAGCGCCAAGTGGATCTCGGAGTTGCGGGTGCTCGACCACGACGAGCGCGGGTTCTGGGAACAGAACGGGTATCACGATCGCGGTGATCCGTGGCTCGAGCAGCGCTACCACGGCGACTGACGTGGCGAGCACGCTGAGCGCACTGGGCCCGTGGCAGACGGCGCGGGTGATGGGCATCCGAGCGGAGACCGCCCGCGCGAAGACGATCCGCCTCGTGCTCGAACGGCCCACGCCCCATCGAGCCGGTCAGCACTACGTGGTGCGGCTCACGGCGCCCGACGGCTACACCGCGTCACGCTCGTACTCGGTCGCGTCAGCACCTTCGTCGTCGGGGGTGATCGAGCTCACCATCGAGCGGCTCGACGACGGGGAGGTGTCGGTGTACCTCCACGACGTGCTCGAAGTCGATGACGAGCTCGAGGTCCGGGGACCGATCGGCGGTTGGTTCGTGTGGGACGGCACCGACCCGGCGTTGCTCGTCGGTGGCGGCTCCGGGATCGTGCCGTTGATGGCGATGCTGCGGTTCGCGCGGCGCCACCGATCGGTCGGAGTTGGCGCGACTCGTCGTGTCGGCCCGAAGCGCCGACGATGTGTACTACCGCGACGAGGTGTTCGGGCCCGAGACGTCGGTGGTGTACACGCGAGTCGCGCCACCGGCATCGGCGCGTCCGGCCGGACGCCTCACCACGGAGGATCTCGCGGGGGCGTACGTGGACGGTGCGACTGCATACGTGTGCGGTTCGCCGTCGTTCTGCAACGCGGCGACCGACCTCCTCACTGACGTCGGGGTCCCAGTCGATCGAGTTCGAGTCGAGCGATTCGGGCCGAGCGGCTGAGCGACGCACGACGAAAGTTGAAATGCCGGTGCAGGGCATCTCACGGCTGTGGGGCCGTCTTCGGTGGCGTAGTGTCCTGCGCCTGGGCAGGCTCGTATGGGCAGCAGAGGAGCTTTCATGGCCGTCGTGTTCGTTCAGGAGTGGAACGTCGAGCCGGGCGATCGCAACACCGCCAATTACGACGCCGTCGCCGAGCGGCTCGGCCGCGATGTCCGTCCGGACGGGTTGCTCATCCACACCGCGGGCTTCGACGATGACGCCGGGGTCTTCCGCATCCTCGATGTCTGGCAATCGCACGAGCAGGCCCAAGCGTTCATCGACGGCCAGCTGATGCCAGTCGTCACCGACATCATGGCCAACGCAGCCGACGGGGATGTCGAGCCGCCGCACCGACAGGGCTTCTACGAGCTCCATGACGTGATCCAGCCCTGACCCGTCGGAGCCTGTTCAGCCCGGCCCCAGCAGCGGATCGAGGGGGCTTCGTCGCGTCAGTCGTCCGTGCTGGTGGTGTTGTCGCCGTGCATGCCTTCACGGAACTCTCGACTCGCCTGACCAAGGCTCCGAGCCAGTTCGGGGACCTTCTTCGTCCCGAACATCAGCAGCACGACAGCGAGCACGATGAGCAGCTCTGCGGGTCCAACGTCCATGGCCCGAGGCTACGCCTCTCCGGTCATCGCAGCGACGCGCCCCGTCGTCGCGGCGGAGACTCAGCTCTTCGTGAAGAAGAGCTGTACCTCCATTTGACCCTTGTCCTCGATCGAGAGCACGTTCGCGCTCGACGGCTTCTGGATCCCGAAGTCGGCGAACGTGATGTCGAACAGCGACGTGACCACGATCGTGTCTCCCACCAATTTGGTGTCGAGCGGGATCGTCACCGGTTTGGTGACGCCGTGCAACGTGAGGTCGCCGGTGGCGTTCACCGACACCGTGGACTCGTCGGTCGGGATGGTGCCGAAGTCGATCGGCTGGGTCAAGGTGAAGCTCGCGGTGGGGAACTGCCCGGTTTGGATCGCCTGGTTGCGGAGCTGGCCGTCGCGGCGGCTGTCGTCGCTCTGCAACGTCGTGAGCTGCGCGGTGAATTGCGCGGCGGTCGCTGTGGTGCCGGCGATGGTCAGGTCGCCGGTGACATCGGGCGTACGCCCGTAGGCGGTCTTGGCGCCCACGGTCGCGAGCTCCTCTTTCACCCGATAACCCACGAAGGCGCTGGTGAAGGTGTTGGTCCCCACGTTGAAGTCGCCGATGGTGTTGTCGACCTTCCAGGTGCCGTCGAGGCCCGACGCGGTGGAGGTCGTGGCCCGGGTGGTGCTGGTGGAGGCGTCCTTCGACCCGCCATCTGCCTGGCGTGCCGACTCGGCGGCCGAATCGATGTCGACCGCCGGTGGGGCCGTGTCGCGGAACACGAAGTACCAGACACCGACACCCACGGCGATGAGCGCCACGAGGGCACCCAGACCGAGCCACAGGCCGAGGCGGCGCTTGGACTTGGGCGGAGCGTCGGTCACGGACCAGCCTCTCGTCGGAGTTGGAGAAGTCTACGGAGCCGGCCTCGCGATGGATTGGCGTCGATCGGCGGTCGCGCGCCGAAAGCTTGACGTCCGACATGACACGCCCGATGGAACAGTTCGCACGCCACAGGAGTTGTGTGTGAGGTCATGGACGTGCCGATCCCCCTCTCCGTCCTCGACCTCGCGCCCGTCGGTCGTGGGAGCTCACCCGCGCAGGCATTGCAGAACTCCGCCGAGTTGGCGCGAGTGGTGGAGCGCCTCGGCTACCAACGCCATTGGGTGGCGGAGCATCACAACATGCCGGGCATCGCCAGCTCGTCGCCCGCGGTGCTGCTCGCGCACCTCGGATCGGTGACCACAACCCTCCGTCTCGGATCGGGTGGTCTCATGTTGCCGAACCACGCGCCGTTGACCGTGGCCGAGCAGTTCGGCATGCTCGAGGCGTTGCATCCGGGACGCATCGACCTGGGCATCGGACGCGCACCCGGCACCGATCCGGTCACCGCGGGGGCGCTCCGCCGTGGTGCCGCGGGAAGCGGGCCTGACGACTTCCCCGAGCAGCTGGCGCAACTGTTGGCGTTCTTCGACGGCTCGTTCCCGGACGGCCATCCGTACGCCGGCATCACCGCGGTGCCGGCCCGCGGGTATCGGCCTGACGTCTGGCTCTTGGGTTCGAGCACCTACAGCGCCAGCGCGGCCGCGGCACTGGGCATGCCCTTCTCGTTCGCGTACCACTTCGCGCCGAACGCGCTCATGGACGCGCTGGCGGTGTACCGAGACCGCTTCGAGCCGTCGCCCGAGCTCGCGTCGCCCTACGTGATGTTGGGCGTGTCGGTGGTGTGTGCCTCGAGCGACGAACACGCCCGGTGGCTGGCCGGACCGGGGGCGCTCGCATTTCTCCGGCTGCGCAGCGGCCGCCCTGGCGTGTACCCGAGTCCGGAGGAAGCGGCCGAGTACCGCTTCACGCCGCACGAACGCGACTTCGTCCGGGCATGGCAGGCGAGTCACGTGATCGGCGATCCGCGCTCGGTGCGAGCACAGCTCGAAGCATTGGTCGAACGGACCGGGGTCGACGAGCTGATGGTCACCACGATGGTGCACGGACTCGACGACCGTCTCGCGTCGTACGAGCTCCTGGCGAGCGAGTGGCGGCTGGCCGGTCAGCCGGCGGCGGAGCGGTCCTGACGTCACGTTCGCTCGCGCCGAACGACCCCCGTGGACGGACGCCACGTCTCGATCACCAGGCGGTCGCCGTCGGGATGAAGTGACGTGAGCACCACCTCGGTGAGCTCGCAGCGGAACAGATGGAAGGGTGGGGGAGGCTCGACCTCGTCGACGTAGGTCGCGAGCGCCTGCTCGTCGTTCACTTCGAATGCGATGCCGGCCACCTTGGCGTCGCCGCCCTCCATGGTGGCGTCGCCCGGGTTGGTGTGCAGCGCGAACCGACCGTCACGCGTGAGGTCGCGCGACTTGATGCCCTGGTGCATCATGCCCATGCAGAGGTCGCCGGCATGGAACTGCACCTCGGTGCCGCTGACCCTGGGCGAACCGTCACGGCGCAGGGTGGCGAGCACGTGATGCGTGTGGGCGAGGAAGCGTGCGTGCACCCGCTGCGCCAGGTCGGGTTCTCCAGCCGCGAATTGCTCCCACCGCGCGCGTGGGTTGGAGGGTGCGCCGGCCATCGCTGCAACATGCCTTGCCGCGGGAAGCCACGTCAACCCGACACGGTCACCGCGACGGTCACGCGGCGCGAGAGGCGTGCCGCGGCGGACACTGCGCGGGGTCGGGTTGCAGCGGGGCGCCGTCGACCGCGCAGTGGTACTCCCGCGCGCTCTCGCGGGATGGTGTTCCGTGGGGCAGGCCCACGGCCGAGATGAGGGCGGCCACGACGGCGATGCCGGCGGTGAGCCACATTGCGTGTTGGAACGCGGCCGTCGTCTCGGCCGGTCCGTGTGCGGTGGTCAACCCGGAGATGCTGGGCACGATGGCGATGGCGATGAGGCCACCGGTGCGCGCCACGGCGTTGTTGACGCCACTGGCCGTGCTCACCCACGCTTCGGCCACACTGCCCATCACGCTCGCGGTGAGCGGCGCAACGAAGGCGACCAGACCGACCCCGAAGAGGACCGCGCCGGGAAGCACGTCGACCGCCCAGTCGACGCTGGCGTCGATCCGCGACAACCAGAGGAGGGCGAGCGCGACGAGGAGCGGCCCGATGATGAGTTGCGTTCTCGGGCCCGTGCGCTGGGCCCGCCGCCCCGACCAGGCCGATCCGACCAACATCAGGATGGTGGCCGGGATGAGTGCGCTCCCGGCCGCGATCGCCGACCATCCCGCACTCACCTGGAGCTGGTACACGAGCAGGAAGAACTGCAAGCTGATGGTCGCGTACAACGCGAGCGTGGCGATGTTGAGCACGGTGAACGTGCGCGACGCGAACAGCGTGGGTGACACGAGCGGTGCGCGCGCACTCCGCTCGCGCGCCACGAACGCCCACGATGCCGCGATGCCGATCACCGCGCCACTGACGACTGATGGATCGCCCCATCCGCGCACGCTGCCCTCGGTGAGACACCACGTGATCCCGCCCAGTGCGACGACCGCGAGGGCCGCGCCGCGCAGGTCGAAGTGCGCATCTGGATCGAGCGTCGGCCGCTGCTCGGGGATGCCGCGAACGGCGATCACGGCCACGACCACCATCGGGACGTTGATGAGGAACGCCCACCGCCACCCCGGACCGTCGACCAGCCATCCGCCCAGGAGCGGGCCGATCGCACCCGCGAGGCCGCCGAGGCCCGACCAGGTCCCCACCGCGGCGCCGCGGTCTTCGGGGACGAAGCTCGACTGCGTGAGCGCCAACGACGTGGGGGTGAGGAGCGCGCCGCCGACTCCCTGCAGCATCCGCGCGCCGACGAGCACGATGAGACTGGGCGCGATCGCGCACCCGATCGATGCACTGCCGAACCACACCGCGCCGATGATGAACACGCGGCGACGACCGAAGCGATCGCCGAGTGCGCCGCCCAGCAGGATCAGCGACGCGAGCGTGAGCAGGTATCCGGTGATCACCCACTGGAGCCCGGTGACACCGACATCGAGGTCGGTCGCGATCTTGGGGAGGGCGACGTTGACGATGGTGGCGTCGAGCATCGCGGCCGAGCTGGCGAGCACCGTGGCGAGCAGGGCGATGCGTCCGCGGCACTGTGCAGTCGCAGCAGCTCGGGTGCCACCGGTCTGTCAGCCGTCAGCGAGCTCGGCGAGCACCTCGTCGGTGTGCTCCCCGTACGCGGGTGACGGCCGGATGTCGACCGCCTCGTGAAATTCGGCCGCCGGTGCCGGATGCACCATGGCGCCGAGCTGGGGATGGGTCTCGTGGAGCATGGCGCCGGGCGCGATCGCGTCCACGGCGGCCGCGACGTCGTCGAGGCTCTGCACGGCCCCGCACGGCACGCCGTTGGCCGTGAGCAGCTCCATCACCTCAGCCGTCGACATCTCCCGCAGCTCGGCGGCCATCTCCCGCATCACCTGCGCACCGTTGCGTCCCCGCTGTTGTGGGCTGTTGAGCTCGGGAGTGCCGACCAGATGGCCACGCCCCGTCGCGCGCAGCAACCCGTCGAACTGGTGTTGCGCGACCGTGATGAGCGCGACGAAGCCGTCGACCGTCTTGGTGAGACGAAACGTGCGCGACTGCGGTGGCAGGGCGTCGACGTCGCCTTCGAACGACGCGTTGGTGCCGGCGTCGGGCCAGAGGAACGAGAGACCGACGCGCAGCATCGGGATCTCCACGAACTGCCCGCGCCCCGTGCGCGATCGTTCGTACAACGCGGCGGTGATGGCCTGCGCGGCGAACAGGCCCGTCGACTTGTCGACGAGCGCGTGGTGCACCAACTCGGGCGTGCCGTCCTTCAGGTCGGCTTGCACGGACGCGAATCCGGTCATGGCCTGGATCACGTGGTCGTACGCGGGTGCGTCGGCCATGGTGGACGACGATGGGAAGCCGCGAATGGCGGCGTAGATGAGCTCGGGATGGCGGGCACACACGTCGGCCGGTTCGAAGCCGAAGCCGGGCATCACACCAGGACGGAAGTTCTCCACCAGCACGTCGGCGCGGGCGATCAGCTTCGCGAGGATCTCGCGGTCGGCGTCGGCGCGGAGATCGAGCACCACCGAGCGTTTGCCCCAGTTGGTGTTCACGAAGTAGGCGGCGACACCGCCCCGAGTGGTTCCGACACCCCGGAGGATGTCGCCGTGCGGTGGACGCTCGATCTTGATCACGTCGGCGCCCTGTTGGGCAAGGATCATCGTGCCGTAGGGGCCCGACAGGTTGTTGGTGAGATCGAGGACGCGAACGCCTGCAAGGGGTCCGCCGGACGGTTGCTGCGACATCGAGCACCTCTGCGCCGAACGAGTGTGACCACGAGTGGATGACACGGGAGCCCGCGAACGTTACCGGCGTACGATGCCGCCATGACGTTGCCGCCGACGGCATTCCCCATGCTGTCGATCGGCCTGCCGAGCTTCGCCGTCGACACGCCTGGCTCGTGGCGGCCGCTCCTCGATCGTGCACAGGCCGCCGATCGCGCCGGCGTCGATCGGGTCGTCGTGTCGGATCACGTGGTGTTCGGTGAGCACCTCGAGGCGTACAGCCGCGCCGAGCTCGGCGGGGCGGAAGGCGGCACGCAGCCGACCGGTCCTGACGGTGCCTGGCTCGACCCGCTGACCACGCTGTCGGTCGTCGCGGGCTGCACGGCTCGGGTGCGACTCGGCACCAACATCCTGCTCGCCGCGCTGCGTCGTCCCGTGGTGTTGGCCAAGACGGCGGCCACGCTCGACGTGTTGTCCGAAGGGCGACTCGATCTCGGCGTCGGTGTGGGGTGGCAGCGCGAGGAGTACGAGGCTGCCGGCCTGTCGTTCGAAGCTCGCGGGCGTCTGCTCGATCACACCCTCGCGGTGTGCGAGACGTTGTGGCGCGAGCCACGCGCGTCGTACACCGACGAGCACCTCACCTTCGAGCACATCCATCAGATGCCCAAGCCGGTCGCCGGGGCGGTTCCGATCTTGGTCAGCGGCACGCCGAATGTGCGGTCGGCGCGCCGGTTGGCTCGCTTCGGCAGTGGTTGGATCCCGTGGGGCCCCGCCCAGCGCGACCTCGTGAACGGCATCCCGCAGATGTGGAAGCTGGTCGAAGCCGAAGGTCGTGATCCGCACGACCTGCAGGTGATCGGCTCGTTGCCGGTCGTGCGCAGCGACGACGGCATCGATCTCAGCGCGACGATGGCACGGCTCCCACCGCTCGTCGCCGCGGGCGTGACCGACTTCCGCGCCAACCTCGCGCTGCCCGATGATCTTGACGGCGCCACCGAGGCGCTGTCGCACGTCGTCGCGGCGTTTCGTTCTGCCGTCGGCCGCACCTGACCAACGTTTCGTGGCGAGAAGTCGCGGGATGGTGCGTCAGTGTTGGATGACGGTGAGCAGCGTGGCGAGCGCGTAGCCGAGGACGGTCCAGATCCCGACGGCACGCCCCGCTCGCTCGACGGCTTCCTCGAGGAACACCATCACGAGCATGGTGAGGATCGCCCCGGCCGCGAACGCCTCGGCGAACGCGTCGACCGGGTGGGGGAGCGCGCCGAGCACGAGGTAGCCGAAGATCGAGGAGAGCGTGCACACCACCGCGAGCACCAGCCACATGGTGTAGATGCGACGCCGAGAGAGCCCTGACGCCTCCATGTCGATCGACGGCATCAACCCTTCGGGCACGTTGGACACGAACACCGCGACGAGCAGCGCGATCGACACCGTGCCGCCGCTCGCGATCGACAGGCCGATCGCTGCCGACTCGGGCACGCCGTCGAGCACGCTGCCGAGCACGACCTTGAGCGCGTTGCCCATGCCCGGCGCATCGGGATCACCCGGTTCGGCATCGAGGTCGATGCGACCGAGCCGACGCTCGATCAGGCGGTCGCCGAGGTAGTAGGCGCCCGTCCCGCCGAGCAGACCGAGCACGAACGCGCCCCCACCTGCCTCTTGGAACGCTTCGGTGGTGAGCTCCAGCGTGACCGCGCACACCAGGGTGCCGGCACCGAACGCCATCACGCGTCCCACCAACGCCGCCGACAGGTGGGTGTGGAAGGCGATCACCGCGCCCAGGAACATGGCGAAGCCGCCGACGAACCCCCACACGGTCGCTTCGAGCATCGAGGCAGGTTACGGGCCGAGCTCCCAGAGGAGGCGGTAGTAGCGAGTGCGCACCGGGTCGGGTTCGATCCCGTAGGCGTCGAGCAACTCCCGTTGGAACCCGGGGCCGTAGTTCCAGTCGCAGCTCCACGTCGCGATCGCGAGGTCGGCCCAGGGATCGGCGATGCCGAGCGTGCCGAGATCGACGTGCGCGGTCCAGACGCCGTCGTCGTCGATCAGCGTGTTGGGCGCACACGCGTCACCGTGGCACACCACGGTTCGCGCGAGCGGCGGCGGATCGGCAAGCACCTCGAGCGCGTCGCGCAAGAAGCCAGGCAGATCGACCTGGTCGCCCTCGTACACGTCGCCGCGAAGCGACGACCAATCAGTGGTGGGGGATGCGACGCGTGCCCGCACCTCGGTGAGTCGCTCGGTGAGCGACCACGAGAACGGGCACGCGGCGACCGGCACCGTGTCGTGGAACGAGCGGAGCCCCGCCCCGATCGCGCGCACCGCACTCGTCGGATCTTGTTTCCAACGAGGCACCACCGCACTCTGACCGCGGAGCCCGACGGTCACCAGCCATGATCCTTCGTCGTCGGACCCTTGCTCCACCACCCGTGGCACCGGTGTGTACGCCGACGCCCATTCCAGACGCCACGCCTCCGCGTCGAGATCGATGTTGCTCTCGAGGGGCGCCCACTTCACGAAGACATGGCCCGGTTCTGCGCCGACCTCGCCCGGGCCGATGTCAAACGTGATTCCGCCGAGCTGGTTGCGCCACACCGGGCGCACCGCGCGGCTCCGAGCAAGGTTGGCCACCGCCCCGGGCACTGGCGTTTCGGCATCGGGAACCCCGGCAAGCACGCTCCCAGTGTTGCAGCCCTGATCAGTGCCACACGAGACTGCGCGATCAGAACTCGATGTCGAGCTCCTCGATCTCGTCGGGCTCCGCCGCGGCGAGCTCCGCCCATTCGATCAACGGTGCGAGCTCGAGGATCGTGTCGCGGTAGCGCGCCGCGTCGACATCGAGGTCCACGTCGTAGGTGCGGAAGCGGATGCACACCGGCGCGTACATCGCGTCGGCCGCGGTGGGTCGTTCGCCGAAGAGGTAGGGCCCTCCGTACGCGACCAGGCAATCGCGCCAGATGGCGAGGATGCGATCGACGTCGGCCTGCGCGCCGGCCCACATCGGGAATCCGGGATGGCGGGCCTTCATGTTCATCGGAAGCGCCGAACGGAGGTTGGTGAACCCCGAGTGCATCTCGCCGCAGATCGACCGGCACCGCCGCGCGCGACCGGGTCGGCGGGCAGCATGCCGGCCTCGGGCACCAGCTCGTTGACGTATTCGGCGATGGCCAACGTGTCCCACACGGTCACCTCACCGTGACGCAGGCACGGCACGAGGAACGACGGCGACAACAGCATGAGTTCGGCGCGACTCGATTCGTCGGTGCTGGGCACGCTCACCACGTCGACATCGAGCCCGGCCAACTTGCACAACAACCAACCGCGCAGCGACCAGGCGCCGTAGTTCCTGCTGTTGATCGTGAGGGTCGCACTGGGCATGACTGGAACCTTTCCGACGTGGGACATGAGCATGCGTCACGACGTGCTCAGATGTGTCGCGACTCCGTGAAGGGAATGTGAACGCACGTCGCCCATCGGGCTGATGACAGGGATGGGGGAGCTAGTGTCCCGGCCACCTTGATGCTCTACGAGGCATACCAAGCGCAGGACGATCTGATGACGCCCGTGCGTGGGTTCGCGAACATCGCGGCGCGGTCGCTCGCAGGGCTTCCGGCGGGATTCGCCGACTGCGTCGGCGTGCGCGCACTGGCCGCGAGCTACGAGATGCTCGGCCGGGCCCGCTTCCTGCACGAACGTCCGCCGTTCGGGATCACCTCGGTGGTCGCGAACGGTGCGGCGGTGCAGGTCGAGGAGCAGGTGGCGGCGGTGGCGCCCTTCTGCACGCTCCTGCACTTCGCCAAGGACACCCACGATCCTGGCCCCCGCGTGCTCCTCGTCGCACCCCTGTCGGGTCACTTCTCCACCCTCGTGCGCGAGACGGTGCGCACCATGCTGCGTGATCACGACGTGTACCTGACCGATTGGCACAACGCTCGCGATGTGCCGCTGGCCGACGGTCGCTTCGGGCTCGACGGGTACACGGAGTACATCATCAGGTTCCTCGATGCGATCGGCCCCGGCGCGCACCTCATGGCGATCTGTCAGCCGTGTGTGCCGGCATTGGCGGCGGTGGCGTTGATGGCCGAGGACCGCCACGTCGCGTTGCCGAAGTCGATGACGCTCATGGCCGGCCCGATCGACACCCGCGTGAGCCCCACCACCGTGAACGAGCTGGCCGTCAGCAAACCGATCGAGTGGTTCGAGGAGCACGTCGTTGCGACCGTGCCGGGTCGATATGCGGGTGGCGGCCGGCGCGTGTATCCGGGGTTCCTGCAGGTGATCGCGTTCCTCGGCATGAACCCGGCGCGTCACCTTCGCTCGCACATGCAGCTCTATCGCAACCTCGTCGACGGCGACGAGGTGAGTGCCGCGATCACCAAGGCGTTCTACGACGAGTACTTCGCCGTGCTCGACATGGACGCCGAGTTCTACCTCCAGACGGTGAAGACGGTCTTCCAGGACTTCGCGCTCGCGCAGGGCACGTTCGCGGTGCGCGGGAGGGTCGTCGATCCTGCGGCGATTCGCAAGACGGCGCTGCTCACCGTCGAAGGTGAGCGTGACGACATCTGTTCCGTCGGCCAGACCCTCGCCGCGCACGACCTGTGTCGCAACATCCGCCCGTATCAGCGTCGTCACCATCTGCAACCCGGTGTCGGTCACTACGGCGTGTTCAGCGGACGCCGCTGGCAGAACCAGGTGTATCCCCTCGTTCGCACGGTGATCCGCGCCAACGACTGAGCGGACCTATTGCGCAAGCCAGCCACCGTCGATGTTCCACGCTGCACCGCGGACCTGGGCGGCGGCGTCGGAGCACAGGAACAGGGCGAGCGCGCCGATGTCGGCGGTCTGCACGAACTCGAGCGACGGCTGCTTGTCGCCGAGGAGCGACGCCTTGGCCTCGTCGAAGGACACGCCCTCGGACTCGGCTCGTGCATCGATCTGCGCTTCCACCAACGGCGTGAGCACCCATCCGGGGCAGATGGCATTGCAGGTGACGGGCGTCGTGGCCGTCTCGAGCCCCACGGTCTTGGTGAGCCCGAGCACACCGTGTTTCGCCGCCACGTAGGCGACTTTGTACGTGGACGCCACCAACCCGTGCGCCGACGCGACGTTCACGATGCGACCCCACCCCGCGGCCTTCATCGCCGGGAGGGCGGCGCGGATGGTGTGGAAGCTCGACGACAGGTTCACCGCGATGATGTCGTTCCAGCGATCGACGGGAAACTCCTCGATCGGGCTGACGTGCTGGATCCCGGCGTTGTTCACGAGGATGTCGACGACCCCGGAGCCCGCTTCCGCCCGTCGCACCATGGCCTCGATGGCGTCAGCATCGCGAAGGTCGGTGTCGTCGTAGGTCACGTCGACGCCGAGGTCGGCGATCTCCTGGTGCGCGGCGGCGATCGACTCGGGTGGGCCGAACCCGTTCAGGACGATGGACGCTCCCTCCGCCGCGAGGCTGCGTGCGATCCCGAGACCGATGCCGCTCGTCGAGCCGGTGATGAGGGCGGTGCGGCCGGCGAGGGATCGCGATGGCGGTGACGATGTGGTTGTCATCGCGCGAGATTCTCACACCAGAACGGGGTCCGGGGAGTTACGACGACGTTGATGCCCGATGAACGTTGGTGGTGGCGTCGGTGATGGCCCGCCAGATCTTCTCGGGCGTCAACGGCATGTCGATGTGGCGAATCCCGAGGTGCGCCACCGCATCGATGACCGCGCTCTGCACCGCAGGAGGTGCGCCGATGGTGCCTGACTCGGCGATGCCCTTCACGCCGAGCGGGTTGTTGGGTGACGGCGTCACGGTGTTCGAGCACTCGAACGGTGGCAGGTCGGCAGCCGACGGGAACAGGTAGTCGAGGAAGCTCGTGGTGAGCGGCTGGCCGTCGGCGTCGTACGTGAACTCCTCGAAGAGCGCCTGTGCGATGCCTTGCCCGAGGCCGCCGTGCACCTGTCCCTCGGCGATGAGTGGGTTCACGATGACGCCCGCATCGTCGACTGCCACCATCCGTGCAATGGCGACTGCGCCCGTGTCGGCGTCAACCTCGACCACGCAGACGTACGCACCGTACGGGCATGATCCCCCTTGACTCTCGAAGTCGGCTTCGCAGCGCAATGGGTCGGCCGCGCTGGCGATCGCGACCTCCGCCCACGAGACGATCCGGCTGGGCACACCGACCACATGGAACCGACCGTTCGCTCCGGAGTCGCCACCAACGAGCACGCGACCACCGAGGTCCAGCGTGACGTCGTCGACGCTCGCTTCCAACAGCGATGCCGCGACCGCACGGCCGGCGACCACCAACGCATCGGCCGCTTCGGCGACCGCCGAGCCTGCCATCTGCGCCGACCGCGAACCGCCGGTGATGCCACCCCGCGGGATGAGGTCGGTGTCGCCGTGCACCACCGTGATCTGATCCATGGGGATGCCGAGACGGTCCGACACGAGCATCGCCCAGGAGGTGTGGTGTCCCTGGCCGTACGGGGTCGAACCGGTGCGCACGAGCACCGACCCGTCATCGAGCAGTTCGACCGCGCCGTACTCGCCGCCACCGGCACCAGCAGTGCGATCCACGAACATGGCGACACCGATGCCCAACAAACGCGTGTCGCCGGCAGCGCGCCGCCTGGCCTGTTCGTCGCGAAGTGCGGGGTAGTCGACCGTCGCGAGCGCAACGTCGAGCGTGGCCTCGTAGTCGCCGCTGTCGTAGTCGACGCCGGTCGGGGAGTGGTACGGGAAGGCGTCCGGTGCAATGAGGTTTCGCCGCCGCACGTCGACCGGGTCGAGACCAAGCTCGGCAGCGAAGAGGTCGACGGCACGTTCGGTGAGCGCGGCCGCCTCGGGACGTCCGGCGCCGCGGTACGAGACGATCGGGACGGTGTTGGTCACGAACGGCGCCGACGACCAGGCAACGACCGGGATCCGGTACACCTCCGGCGCCAGCGCACCCGTGTTGGTGGCCTGCATCGGGCCCATCACCGGGTACGCGCCGACATCCGATTCGATGTGTGCGCGCAGCACGCGAATGGTGCCGTCGCGATCGCCACCGAGCTCCACGTGTTGGCGTTGGCTGCGCGAGTGGCCGAGACCGACCATGTCGTCGCGACGGTTGGGCAACCAACGCGCCGCACGGCCCGTGCGCCGCGCGATGAGCGGGAGGAGCAGTTCCTCGGTCGACGGACGCGCCTTGGCGCCGAAGCTGCCGCCCACATCGGGCACGATCACGCGCACGTCGCTCGGAGCGAGCCCGTACAGGGCGGCGATGGTCGCGCGGACCGGGTGTGCGCCCTGACAGCTCGCCCAGTGCGTGAGACGACCGTCGGGTTCCCACCGCGACGCACCCACTCGTGTTTCCAGCGGGCACGGGGCCACCCGCGGGTTCAGGAACGTTGCCCGGACCACGACCTCGCTCGCGGCGAGCGCCGCCTCGACGTCTTCGGGTTCGCTCCCGCCGTGGCGCTCCCACACCTGGTTCGACCCGACCTCGGGGAACAGGATCGCTCGTTGATCCCGCGCCGCGTCGAAGCCGACGACGGCGGGAATCGGCTCGGTGTCGATGACCACGAGGTTGGCCGCGTCGGCGCCTGACACCGCATCCTCGGCCACGATCGCGACCACCGGTTCGCCGACGTACCGGACGCGCTCTCGTGCCAGCAGCGGGCGGCGCATGGCGTCGGGGTACGCGTCGTTGACGAGCGCGCACGGTCCGATGTCGAGGTCGTCGGCCACCAGGACCTGGAGCACGCCCGGCGCCATCCTCGCCTCACGGACGTCGACGTCGCGCAGCAGCGCATGCGTGTCGGTCGAGGTGACGTAGGTGACGGTGACGCATCCCGGGAGGTCCAGATCGGCCACGAACTCGCCACCGGTGGTGAGCAGCCGCGGGTCTTCGACCCGGCGCACCGACGTACCGAACAGCGTCATCTCAGATCGTCACGTCACACGTCATGGCGATCGTGCCGTCGTTGCGAATCGCCTGCACGGCGGCACCACCGTCGACGGCGTTGGCGGCGAGCCAGAACCGCCGGTTGGCGAACAGCGGCGCGCGGGCTCGGAAGTCGAACGCGGTCACCGGTTGCCCCCGCCGCGCCTGGGCGAACCCGCAGCACAACGTGGCGGTGAGGGGGCCGTGCACGACCAGGTCGGGATAGCCCTCGACCGTGGTTGCGTACGGGTGGTCGTAGTGGATGCGGTGTGAGTTGAAGGTGAGCGCGGAGTAGCGGAAGAGCAGGGGAGGGGTCGCGGTGCGTTCCTCGACCCATTCCGCTTCGGGCGGTGCCGCGTCGGCGGCGGGAGAGGGTGTGCTCGAGGCGGCGCGGAGGATGATGTCCTGGCGCTCCTCGATGCAGACGTGGTCGGCCTGGTGGATGGTGTGGGCCACCTGCAGGAGCCAGAACGTTCCGGTGGACCCGTCCTTGCGTTGCGCGTCGATCAGCTCGCTGCGCCGCTGTGCCACCACGCCCAGTTGCAACGGAGCACGCTCCTCGACGTGGCCGCCGACCCACATGCGGTTCGGGAACTCCGCCATCTCGGGTCGTCGAGCGGGGTGCCCATCGGCGCCGAGGGTCGCGGTGGGTGCATTTGGAAGGAAGCACGTCCAGTGCCAGGGGATGGGCAGCACACCGTCGGTCAACACGACCGGATCGACGTCGAGCGTCGCGGCCAGCAGCACGGCGTGCTCGGTCGAGATGATGCCGTCGCGCTGAGCGGTGAAGCCCGTGTCGGCGAGCGTGGGCTCGCTCACGCCACCAGGCCGTCGTCGTGCAACCGGCCGATCTCCGCCGCCGACAGGCCCATCACGTCGGCAAGCACCTCGTCGGTGTGGCGGCCGAGCAACGGAGCGATGCCCGGCGCGACCGGCGGCTCGTCGGGGAAGCGAAGCGGCGACGCCGGTGTGAGCAGCGGACCGATGCCAGGCTGGTCGACGGTGGCGAACACCGCGTTCTGCTCCGACACCCGCGTCGTCCTCGTCGAGCAACTGCGTGAAGGTCTGGTACGGACCCCAACACACGCCGTGTTCGTCGAGCGCGGTGCGCACCTCGTCGAGCGTGCGTTGCTCGAACCAGGGAACGAGGAGCGCGGCGATGCCTTCTCGTGCGCGGTAGCGATCTTCCTCGCGTGTGAAGTCGGCTTCGAACGCGCGCTCCATCGGCGGCAGGTGTTCGGCGACGCCGGTTGCGGCCACGAGTGATCGCCATTGGTTCAAGCTGATCGCCACCACCATCACGCGACGTCCGTCGCGTGTCGCAAAGTCACGACCGAAGGCGCCGTACATGTCGTTGCCGAGCGGTGGCCGGTTCTCGTGCGTGTGCTGCGCTTGACCGAGGAATCCGAGGTTCGCCACCATCGTGAACGCCACGTCGGCCAGCGAGACCTTGATCAGTTGGCCTTTGCCGGTGAGTTTTCGTTCGCGCTCGCCGGCGAGCATCCCGATCACCGCGTGAAGACCAGCCGCGATGTCCCAGGCCGGGAGCGCATTGTTCACCGGGAACGGTGAACCAACCGGGCCGGTCGCGAGCGCGATGCCTGAGGCTGCGTTGACGGTGTAGTCGACCGCGGTGGTCTCGTCGGGGTTGCCGACGATGTTGACGTAGACGAGGTCCTGACGCAGCGCACGCAGCCGCTCGTCGGACAACCACCCGGATTCCGGGAAGTTCGACAGGAACAGCCCGGCGCCGTCGCCCGGGGCAGTGATCAGCGCGGTGGCGAGCTCGCGTCCGGCCGGCTTGGTGAGGTTGAACGCGATCGACCGCTTGCCCTTGTTCAAGCCCGCCCAGTACAGGCTGACACCGTCTTCGGTGACCGGCCAGCGGGCGTAGTCGAGCCCTCCACCGATCGTGTCGAAGCGGATGACGTCGGCTCCGAGTTGCGCCAGTGTGAGCCCACCGAGGGGCGCGGCGACGAACGCCGAGCCCTCGACCACCCGAAGACCAGAGAAGGGAGCCATGACGGCGAATCTAACGGACACCCACGATGCAGCGCGGGGTTGGGCACGCCGCGTGTGGTGGACTGTCCAACGTGTGCCCGATCGCACGAAGACCGTCGTCGATCGACGACGCTCGAGCACTTCGTGACGTGGCGGACAGGGGGATGGTCGTGGGGAGCCTCGCGGGGCGACGGATCGTGGTGGTGGGCGCGTCGGCCGGCATCGGTCGCAGCGTGGCCAAGCTCGCGATCGCCGACGGTGCCCACGTGATCGTGTGCGCGTGGCGGACCGACAAGCTCACCGAACTGGTCGCCGACGCCGCCAACGGGACCGCACTCAGCGTCGACATCTCGAAGGCCGAGGACTGTGCGCGTCTCGCCGACACAGCCCGAACAACGCTCGGCGCGATCGATCTCGTGTTCCACGCGGCAGGGAGCGCCCCACTCAAGAAGATGGCCGACATGACCGCCGAGGATTGGCAGTTCGTGATGTCGGTCAACGTCGTCGGCGTGCACCAGGTGATCGCGGCCCTGCTCCCGGTGCTCGAACCCGGCGGCATCATGTCGGTGCTCTCGTCCGAGACGGTCGGCCAACCCGTGCGGGGCTGGGTGGCTACAGCTCGAGCAAGGCTGCGCTCGAAGAACAGCTGCAGTCGTGGCGCACCGAGAACCCCGGGATCCGGTTCTCGTGCGTCGCGGTGGGGTCGACCATGCCCACCGAGTTCGGGGCGGCCTTCGACATGCACCTGCTCGGCGAAGTGATGAACGACTGGATGGTGCGTGGGCTCATGCAGAGCGCGCTCATGCAGACCGACGACGTCGCACGTGTGCTCCTCGACACCTACGCCGCGGCGCTGCCGTACCCCGAGGTGAACTTCGAGCACGTGGTCCTGCGATCGCCGTCGGCGGTTGTCGGGAGCATCTCGGCCGCGTCGAGGGCGCTGAGAGCACGAACGACTGATCAGCGTTCGGCCTCAGGTGTGCGAGAACTTCGGCGCGCCGTCGAGTTCGAAGGCGAAGTCGTCCACGTAGCAGTACCACCAGTCCTCGCCCGGCTCGAACGACTGGATGAGTGGGTGCGCGTCGGCGTGGAAGTGTGCGGTGGCGTGGCGGTTGGGAGAGTTGTCGCAGCACCCGACGTGACCACACGTCATGCACAGCCGGAGGTGCACCCAGTGGCCACCGATCCGGAGACAGTCCTCGCAACCGTTCGCGCTCGGAGTGACCGCTTCGATCTGGTCGAGGTGCGTGCACGAGTCGTCAGCCATGTTCAAGCTCCTTGTCAGCGAGTGGTTGGTCGTCGAAGTCGTCGTGGTCATCAGGTTCGTGACGTGCCCGAGCGATGACGGCCCGGGCGGCGTCGCCGAGGATTCGCGCCAGGGCCACGGGATCATGCCGCGCGATCAGTTCGGCGTTGATCGCCTCCACCGTGATCGGACCCGAGTAGCCGATTCGATCGAGGGTGCGGACGAGACCCGCGAGGTCGGCCACGCCATCACCGGGCACCAGGCGTTCGTCGGTGGCCCGCAGCAGATCGTCGGGACGTCGCGGGGGCATCGCTGATCTGGACGCAGCGGATCGCAGCGCCAGGTGCGCCGGCCAACGATCGAGCGTCGCCGGGCCCCAGTGCAGCTGCCACGAATGAACGGTGATGCCGACATCGCAGTTGGTCAATCGGTCGCGGAGCAGGAGCATCGGTCACGGTGCGCAGCGCCGACGCCCTCGCGACTCGAAGCCGACGGTGACGCCATCGGCCGCCGCGTCGTTGCACACGGCAGCCGCAACGGTCACCACGTCGTCGAAGGCCACACTCCGCTCGCCGATGACGACGGCATTCACGGTCGGCGCGCCGAGCACGTTCGCCGCCTCGTACACGAGCTGAGGCGATGCGGCCCGCAGGTAGGGGGCACCAGGATCGTTCGGGCCTGCCCACACGACGATCGCTTCGCAATCGGCGACGACCACGCCGTGGTCGTCGAGCATCGACCGGAGCTCCTCGATGCGGAGTCCGGCGTCGATGGCCCTGCCGTAGGTTTCGGCCGGCCACAACGAGACGCCCCTGAAGCCGCCCACGGCGGCGGCTTCAACGAGGGTGGCGAACGGGGGAAACCCGATCGCGGAAGCGGTGAGCACGAGATCGTCGGGTCCGAGCGGGCTCATGGCGGCGGAGTCTTCCAAGGGTCGCTACGTTTCGCGGACAATGAATGACGAAACCCTGAGCGATTCGACCTTGCCGTCGACCGAGACGACCTCGTCGCCGCGCGGGTTCCGCCGTCGCATCCTCGCGCGTCTGCCCGACGGTGCTTCGCGCCGTCGACCGGGTGACGCGGTGCGCGTCGTCGTCGCACTGCTCGCACTCACCGGGCTCGCGTTCCATGCGTTCCATCCAACCGCAGCCGAAAAGCAGATCGTCGACTGGGTGCAATCGATCCCGGACGGTGCCGCGGACTTCGTGAGGGTCATGTACGGCCTGCTGGCGCTCTGGGCGGTGGCGCTCGTCGCCATGGGCCTGTTCTTCGCCGCGCCGGTGGCGCCTGGCCCGCGATCTCACGGTCGCGGCGCTCGTGGCGTGGACCGGTGGTCGGCTGCTCGCGTTCTTCGTGCACCGCACCGATCTCGCGCATGCGTTCAAGCTGACGTTCGACCTGACCGACGCCCCCCGATTCCCGTTGGTGCGGGTCGGCGGTGGCGGTCGCGGTGATCACGGTGGCGGCGCCCTACCTGGCCCGACCGACCCGGACGCGTCGGGCAGGTGCTGGTCGTGCTGCTCGGCTTCTCCGGCATGTACCTCGGTCGAGCGCTGCTCACCGACGTGGTGGCGGCATTCGTGCTCGGGTGGGGGGCCGCCGCGCTCGTGCACTTCGCGTTCGGCACTCCGGCTCGCCGACCCACGGCCTGGGAGGTGTCGGACGCGTTGGCGAAGCTCAGCGCTCCCGTCGACCACGTGCATCCGGCCGACCAGCAGCCGGTGGGCCGTGCGATGTTTCAGGCCGTGGGCGACGACGGTCCCGTGCGAGTGATCGCGCTGGGTCGCGACGAGGCCGACACGCAGTTCCTGTCGCGGATGTGGCGTTGGCTCGCGTATCGCGATGCGCCACCGGTGTTGATGGCGACTCGTCGGCGTCAGATCGAATTCGAGACCTACGTGATGCTCCTGGCCGCGGAGTTCGGCGCTCGTGTACCTCGGGTCGTGCGCTCGGGGTGTCAGGGTGCGCTCGCGCTGCTCGTGGTCGACGAGGTCGAAGGCACTCCGCTGCGCGACCTCGAAGGCGACGTGCAGCTCGCGGCGTGCTCGACGATGCCTGGACCCAGACCGCGGCCATCCATGCCGCCGGGCTGGCGCACGGTCGCCTCGATGCCGACCACCTTGTCGTTCGTGACACAGCAGTGACGGTGGTCGGGTGGGAGCGTGCAGTGACGAATGCGCACGATCGCCAGCGCGACGACGACGTCGCACAACTCCTGGCTTCGACCGCGGCGGCCGCGGGAGACACGCTTGCCATCGAGGTCGCGCTCGGCGCACGTCGGCGCCGACCAGCTGGTCGCGGCGCTCCCGCTGTTGCAGCCGAATGCCCTTGCCTGGGTGACGCGCGACGTGCTCGACGCGCGCGGCGACGACGCACTCGACGACCTACGCACGGCCGCGGCCGCGGCGGCAGGGACGGAACCGCCCGAGCTGCGCGAGCGGTTCCGGGTCAACCCTCGGCAGTTGCTGATGGCCGTCGGCGCATTGGTCGCGGTCGCGGTGCTCCTCAGCCGGGTCGGGGATCCCGTCGAATTCTGGGACTCCATCCGCAACGCCAACTGGTGGTACGTCGGGTTGGCGTTCGTGCTCGGCATCGGTACCGACGTGGCCTTCGCCGTGGCCTTTCTCGGCACGGTGCCGGTGCGAATCGGTCTGTGGCCGAGCATCGAGCTGCAATCGTCGATGTCGTTCTCCAACCTGGCGGTGCCGGTCGCGGCCGACACCGCGATCCAGATCCGGTTCCTGCAGAAGAACGGCCTCGACGTCGCGTCGGCGGTCGCAACCGGCGGTGTGCTCAGCACCATCACCGAGCTGGTCGTGCAAGCCGGTCTGTTCGTCGTGGCGCTGTGGCTCGCCCCCGACTCGATCGACTTCGGGCGCATCGACACCAATCAGATCGTCGTGGTGGTGCTGGCCGCGGTGTTCCTGATCGGGGTGGCGGCCGCTGTCGTGTTCAGCGTGCGACGCCTGCGCCATGCCGTGGTCCCACGATTCATCCGGGCGGCCCGTTCGATGGCCACCACGCTGGCGAGTCCGCAGCGCATCGCGTTGCTCGTGGTCGGCAACGTGTCCGCGCAATGTCTGTACGCCGCTTCGTTGCTCTCCTGCCTCGCCGCGTTCGGCGCGTCGGTGAATTTCTGGACGCTCCTCGCCATCAACATCGGCATCACGCTCATCGCGTCACTCGTGCCGTTCCCCGGAGGGGGCACCGCGGTCGCCGCCGTCGGGCTCAGCGGCCTGCTCACTGCGCTCGGCGTCCCCATCGCAGCGGCCAGCGCGGCAGTCATCGCGCACCAACTCGCGGTGAGCTACCTGCCGGCAATTCCCGGCTGGTTCGCCACCAACGATCTCGTCAAGAAGCGAATGCTCTAAAGGCAACGCCGACCCGCGTGTCTCGTCGTGACCACCTCAATGCACGACGACGTCGACGCCTGCATTCCGACGCTCGCCGCTGAGGCCACGTGGCCTGGTCGCGACGGGCGCCGTCAGGCCTCAGCGTTGTTCCGCGGCGAGGCCGTTGCTGCGTGAGCTCATGAAGCTGCGGGTTCGCCGGCGCGGCCGAGCACTTCGATCACGCCGAACGCGACCAGCGAGAGCACGGTGACGACGAGCACCGACAACGGTGTCGGATGGTCGAGTGCCGCCATCACGACGAACGCCACGCCGACGACGACCACTCGCAGCACGTTGCGGTGATGGGCGACGAACCCGGCGACGGGTGCCGGCGTGGCGACCTCGTCACCGCCCTTGTCGAGCGCACGCCCCACGGTGGACCGCACGCGTGTCGCCGCCCGACCGGTCCCGGCGAGCCACGCACCCAATGCGACCACGATCGCCAACCAGAACGTGGTGCGCAACGACGTTCGGAGGAACGTGAGCAGTTGGTCGTAGACGGCTTGCGCGGCGGCGTGGTTGACGGTCGCCGGGAGTGCATCGAGGTATGCCGTGCGCCCGAGTGCCGATGCGGTGAGCAGGATCCCCATCGCCAGGGCGACGCCCAGCGCACCGCGCAGGATGGTCCGACGACGATTGCCCGAGAGGATGATCGCCGCGGCGAACACGAGGACGGTGAGGATCGGCAGGACCAGCGCGACCTTGTCGAACAGGTCGACCAGGCTCTGGGCTGTCTTCAGGTCTTCAGAGGAGAACAGCACGATCTGGCGGCGGGAGTTCGGGATCTTCACGTTGTCGAAGAAGGGGATGCCCCGCTGGTCGAGCTCCTTGCGGACCGCGGCGATGATCGGATCGAGGCTGACGGTGATCTGTCCGTTCTTGGTCGCGACCGTCTGGTTGCCCTTCCCCTGCAGCACCGCGACGACTCGGGCGTGCGCGCGCCGGTTGACCGTGTCCCAGAGCGTCTCGAACTGGTCCGACTCGACGATCTTGTGCGCGGCCACGCCGACCGCCTGTTGCGCGCCCTGTTCGATGACCGGCGCGAGGCGCTTGGCCGAGCCGGGGAGCGCGTCGCGGATGATCGAGTCGATCTTCGCGTTGTCCGTGACGGCGTTGGTCACCCGGGTCGCCACCGCGTCCTGCACGTCGGGGTTGTCGATGAGCGGGCCGACCGTGCTCACCCATTGGTCTGTGTCGAGCAGGGTGCTGTGGATCCACACGCTCACGATCGACAGTGGCGCCAGCACGCAGCCGAGGACCACCAGCACCGCGACGAGAATCCGTCGCCAACGCGGGATGTGGCGTACCGAACCACCCTCGACCTTGGCGATGTCGGCGTCTGACGTGGTGGTGGCCTTCGACGCCGGCGTCGACGGTTCGGTGCTGCTCATGGGGTCCCCTCCCGTGGTTGGCCGTCATCGTCGCGCACGGAGCCGCGGTTCGCGGGGTTGTCCTCCTCGCGTCGGACCCAGATCGCCGCGTTCACGACCGCTGGACGCGGTGATCACCCGTCCGAGCAGGTATGCCCACAACAGGATCGCGAGCGCGGCACCGATGGCGCCGTAGGTGTCGGTCTTGCTCTCGAGGAGGTGCGCGATCCACAACACGGTGATCAGGTGGAGCACCTGCACTCCCAGCGCGAACATCAACGCGCCGGGCATCAGCTCCTGCCAGGTGCGGGCACGACGGGGGAGGTACCACGACGCGACCAGCCACATGCCGAACGGCACCGCGGTGGTGAGGACGTACACGAGCAGCCCCACCACGAACCCGTCGGTGCGGAGCTGCCCGGCGATCGATGCGACCACGATGCCGACGGTGGTGAAACCCACGAGCGCCAGCGCGGGCACCGTGGTCTTCTTGAGCTTCGACGGCCGGACGTTCCAGACCATGCCGTACGAGAGCCGCAGCACCTTCACCAGGCTGCGCGCGCCGAGGAACAACGCCAGGGTGCCGACGACGAGCGCGGTGACTCGCTCGAACCCCGACAACGTCGCCGCGCCGGCGACCGCCTTGGCGACGAGGCCGCCGATCCCCGAGTCGCGCGCCAAGCGGCCAGGGTCCTCCTCGGCGGCATCGGCGGCGTAGCCCACCCCCACCACGACCACGAACACGTACGGCACGAGGAACAGGAACACCCGAAACGCCAACGCGCCGGCGATGACCGCACCGCCGGCCGATGTGTCGTGCTCGTACGAACGGAACGCGACATCGATCCATCGAGAGCGGGGTCGGGCGGCTTCGAGACGACGGCGGGTGTCTTCGACCGATCGGGTCGCGCGCGCTTGGCCCTCGTGGGCCCAGGCGCTGGCGCGCTTGACCTTGCCGACGGGTTCGGTGTCGGCCGCGTGCTGGGCGACGGCTCGACCGTCGGTCTCGCCCTCAGGGAAGGGCGCTTCGCCCGGCGGCAAGGGATCCACGGCGGTCACGGTAACGCGGGGTGTCGTTCGTGACGACGAGGATGACGACGGTCGAACGCGCCGTGCTACTTGTTCGCGCCGTGGCGCCGCACGAAGTCGTTCACCGAGTAGTAGGCCTCGATGGATTCACCGGCGTCGCCCCAGAACCCGTCGACGACGTCGTACTCCATGGTTCCGGCTTCGACGAAGTGGTTGTTCACGTCGGTGATCTCGAGCTCACCGTGGGCCGAACGCTCGAGCGACGGCAACACGCCGAACACCGACGGCGGATAGAAGTACACCCCGGTGACCGCATACGCGCTCGGCGGCACCTCGGGCTTCTCCAGGATGCGCGTGATCCGACCGTCGACCACCTCGGGGACACCGAGGTGCGCGAGGTGCGCGGGATCCTCGATGGCGGCGAGCACGACACGCGCGCCCGCGGCCTGCGCTTCGAAGCGTTCGACGCTGTCGCGCAAGGTGTGTTCGAAGATGTTGTCGGCCAGCATCATGGCGAAGCGGTCGCCGTCGACGAACCGTTCCGCGAGGCCGAGGGCCTCGGCGATGCCGCCGGCATTTGCCTGGTACGAGTACAGGAGCCGATCCACGCCCCACTCCTGGCCGTTGCCGAGGAGGCGGAAGAACTCGCCGGCGTGGAACCCACCCGAGACCACCATGATCTCGTCGATACCCGCCTTGACGAACGCCTCGATCGAGTAGTTGATCATCGGGCGGTCGAAGATCGGGAGGAGGTGCTTGTTGGTGATGCGCGTCAACGGGTCAAGTCGACTCCCGGTGCCGCCTGCGAGGATCACGCCCTTCATGGCCGACAGTCTGGCGCGAAGCGGCCCTGAGTGTCGGGTCGGCTCCGCCGGACACCGTCGGACCGCACCCCGATCGCGCCGCCATTTCCCTGCGATCTCGGTGCGGTGAGCGTCGATCGTGATAAACCGAGCGCCGCACGAAAAGCCAGAGCAGCTGCGATCTCACGAGAGGCACACGCATGAGCGACGACACGCCGCGCTATGCCGAGCGCATGTTCGCCGAGCCGGTCGACCCGGGCTTCGCGCGCGCCGACCGGGCCACGAGCTCGGTCGACCACGGCACCGACACCGGCCCGAAGGGTGAGTGGCGCAACGACGTCTGGTACCAGGGATCGGGTCGCATCGGCGAGAAGGCTGTCGAACGCATCCAGATCTATCCGCCGACGCACGGGGTCGAGACCCAGGGTGATCCGTGGGAGCCGGTTCGCATCGGCATCCTCGTCGACATGGAGCTGGGCCAGCTGCTCGCCGACTGGATCGACCCCACGATCCTCGCCATCGAGGACGCCATGAACGAAGGCGTGTACCGGCGCGGACCGATCGAGCTCGTCACCGTCGACGCGCGCGGGCTCCCTCGCGAGAACTTCCTCAAGACCCGCGCCGGCTACCTCAAGCTCGTGGAGGAAGGCTGCGTCGTCGTGCTCGGGCCGATGATCTCCGACAACTCCGTCAACATCCGCGACCTGGTGAACGCGACTGGTGTGGCGTGCATCGGCTGGACGGGATCCACGCGCTTCGACGGCGAGTACTGCTTCACGGTCGCGAACGGCGACATCCCCACCGAAGGGGTGATGGGCGCGCACTGGTGCAAGAACAACGGCTACGACAAGGTGGGCTTCTTCTGGGAGCTCGGCTCGTCGGGCACCGACTACCGCGACGGCTTCCTCAACGAGGCGAGCAACCTCGGGTTGGAGGTGGTCGACACGGTGCCGTTGACGCCCAACCCGGTGGGCATGACCGAGAGCCTGGCTCGGATGCGCGACCGCGGCGCGCGAGGCCGTGGTGTACATGGGCTACGGCTACTCGACGTTTCACTTCAAGAAAGGCTTCGACGCCCTCGAGTGGGACCCGCCCCGCTTCATGGGGACCGCTTTCATGTTCTATTCGAACACCAACGAGTGGGCCGAAGGCCTCGAAGGCTGGCACGGCGTCGACCAGCTCGGTGAGGACGGCACGAACCCGAACTACGAAGGCCTGGTCGAACGGATTCAGCGCCGGTTCGGACGATCGGTCGGCAATGTGGTCGTGGCCCTGTCGTACGACACGGCGCGGGCCGCGATCCACGGCATCGCCAACGCCACGATCGCGATCCCGAGCGAGGTCAAGCTCGGGCTCGAGAAGATCAAGTGGATGCCGTGCACCAACGGCGGCCCCGGCACCTACGTCACATTCGCGCCGCACGACCACCGCGGATACAAGGGTGACTTCCTCACGATCCGCCATCTGCGCAACGGCAAATGCGAGTTCGTGAGCTACCACCGACCGCAGTGGCCGTCGAACACCGTGTCGCCGTTGCTCGACGACTGACCCCGGCGGTCAGCCGCGCAACGGGCCCGATGACGCGATCACGTGCTTGGTGAGATCGCTGCCCACGATGTCGAACCCGCCGAGCGCCGCGCCCCACTCCTTCATGTGCGGCTGCTCGAAGTGGGTACCCAGGTCGTCGTCGCTCTCCCAGATCTCGAAGATGCGGATGCGCCCGGCGACCAGCGGGTCAGCGCTGAACACGTACTCGTGGTTGCCGGCTTCGGCGTGGGTGGCGAGCATCAGCGGCCCGGCCAGCGCGAGCACCTGGTCGCGCTGCTCAGGCGCGACGTCGAGCGTTCCGGCGATGATCAACATGTGCGTGGCTCTCCCGTGCTGGTCGAAGGCGCGACCGGTCGTCGCGACCGCGGCGACACGCTACGCCGACCCGGCCGCGCCTGTCAGTTGCCACCGTGCCGTGGTCGAGATCAATTGACGGTGCTCGGGAACCGGTCGGTCTGCCGGAGCACCGGGAACAGCGAGGCCCAGGCGATCGCGATCGCCACCGTCGCGATCCCGCCGAGCACGACGGCGGCCGCGGGACCGAGCAGCTGACCCACGACGCCCGATTCGAACGCGCCCAGCTCGTTCGACGCGCCGATGAACACCGCTTCGATGGCGAGGACCCGACCACGCTTGCTCACCGGCGTGACCAACGGCACCAGCGTGCTGCGGATGAACACGCTGACGGCGTCGGCGCCGGACACGAGCGCCAACGCGATCCACGCCACGGCGTAGTTCGTGGTGATCCCGAGGAGGATCGTGCCGAGCCCGAAGACGCCGACCGCCACGAGCATGCGGCTGCCGACGTGGCGCGTGACGGGGCGCACGGTGAGGAGCAACGTGACCGCCGCGGCCCCGATGCCGACGGCTGCCCGCAGCCAGCCGAGCCCGATCGCGCCCACGCCGAGGCGATCTTGGGCGATCGCCGGGAGGAGCGCGATTGCACCGCCGAAGAGCACGGCGAAGAGATCGAGCGAGATGGTCCCGAGCAGGATCGGTTGCCCGCGGACGAACCGGAAGCCTTCGAGCGCGTCGTGGAACGTCGGACGACTCGGTGCCGGCGTCGGATCCACCGACGGATCCAGGACCAGCTCGGCGGCCGAGCGTTCCTCGGCACGACGAAGGATCTCGGCTTCGTGCGCCTCGGTGTGCACGAAGCCGAGGAGGAGCGCCCCGACGACGATCAGCACGACCACCATCACGAAGGGAAGCCTGACGCCGGCCGCGTACAAGAAGCCGGCGGCGACCGGTCCGACGATGAACGCCGCCTGTGACGTGACCGAGCCGCGTGCCACGAGCCACGGGAGCCGCGCCGACGGCACGGTGTCGGCGGGGAGCGATCTCGACGCGGGCATGGCGAACGCGCTGGGCGATGCCGTACCCCACCACGAGCGCAAAGATCGGCGCGACCGACGTCGGGGAAGTGCCGGCATACCAGGCGATGGCCACGCAGAACACCGCCTCGCCGCCCTCCGCGAGCCGCGCCACGTTGCGGCGATCGAACCGGTCGGCGATCGGTCCGCTCACGAACACGAGCAGCAGCGACGGAAGGAATTCGGCGAGACCGAGCAGGCCGAGGTTGAGCTCGCTGCCCGTGAGGTCGAACACCAACTTGCCGAGTGCGATCGTGAGCGCGGACGTCGCCATCGAGTGACAGAACGTCGATGTGAGCAGCGCGACGACGGAGCGGCGCAACCGGGGAGCCATCGGCACGAGCGGATCGGGAGGACCGCCGGGTGCGCTGCCGTCGACGTCGTCCATCGGTCGGACCCTAACTCCGCCTGCTCTGCACACGTCCCATCGATACGCTCACGAACGCCGTCGCGCGGAGGTCGTCGCGGCATCCACGGGGGACGGAAGAGGTGTTTGCCATGGGACCGACGCCCGAGGTCTACACGCACGGCCATCACGAGAGCGTCTTGCGATCGCATCGTTGGCGCACGGTCGACAACTCGGCGGCCTACGTGATTCCGTTCCTGCGTCCTGGCGCGCGCGTGCTCGACGTCGGGTGCGGCCCGGGATCCATCACGCTCGAGTTCGCGGCGCGCATCGCACCGGGCCCCGTGCTCGGCATCGACCGGGCGGACGACATCGTCGACGACGCTCGTCGCTCGGCACACGAGTCCGGAACGACGAACGCCCGGTTCGAGGTCGGCGACGTGTACCACCTCGACCTGCCCGACTCTTCCTTCGACGTCGTGCACGCCCACCAGGTGCTCCAACACCTCGGCGATCCGGTCGCCGCGCTGGGTGAGATGCGCCGCGTGTGCGCCGCGGATGGCGTGATCGCGGTGCGCGACGCCGACTACTCGGCAATGACGTGGTACCCGCACGTTCCCGAGCTCGATCGGTGGATGGAGCTCTACCAGGCGGTCACCCGCCGCAACCACGGCGAACCCGATGCGGGACGTCGCCTCCTGGCCTGGACGCGGGAAGCGGGGTGCACTGCAATCGTGCCGTCGGCCTCGGTGTGGTGCTTCGCGACACCCGAGGACCGCGCGTGGTGGGGTGGTCTCTGGGCTGACCGCACCGTCGCGTCGGCATTCGGTGCCCAGATCGTCGAATCCGGGTTCGCCGACGGCAGTGAGCTCGAAGAGATCGCGTCGGCGTGGCGCGCGTGGGCCGCGGCACCCGATGCCTGGTTCGCGGTCTTGCACGGCGAGGTGCTCGCGACGCCGTAGTCTCGGCGGAACCGTCCCGCGAAGTTGCCTCGGACCATCGCTGTGGGGCCATAACCTCGCCGGGACGCGCAGGTCACGGGGGCCGACGAACACTCATCGCGGTGGAGGTTCGAGATGCCGAGCGGAGCAGCGGACTCCTCACACATTCCGTCCGGCCCCAGCTCGGTGATCGAAGACGCGCTCGGCATCGTCGAGGGTGCGTTCGACCTCAGCGACCCGGTGTCGATCGGCCGTTCCTTCGCGGGGGCGATGGCGCGCGCGGCCCGTCACCCGGTGAAGGCGGCGCCGGCGTGGCTGCGTTTCGGCGTCGGGCTCACCGTGGTCGGCGTCGACACCGCGGCCCGCGCCGTCGGCGTCCACCTTCCGGGCGTGTCTCGCGTCGAACCGAAGGATTCCCGGTTCGCGTCACCTGCCTTCAACGACAACTTCGTGTACCACGGACTGCTCGAGGCGTACCTCGCAGTGGCACGACTCCTGCGCGAGCTCGCCCACGCGGCCCGGGTCGAAGGCCCTTCGGCCGCGAAGGCCGAGTTCGCCGCGCAACTCGTGGCCGACGCGCTGTCGCCGACCAACTTCTTCCTCACCAACCCGGCCGCGCTCGAACGGCTCTTCGAGACGGGTGGGCTGAGCGCCGTGCGCGGTGTCCGCAACTTCGCCCGCGACGTGGTGCACAACGGTGGCTGGCCGAGCCAGGTCGACCGCGATGCGTTCGTGCTCGGGTCGACCACCGCCGCCACGCCCGGTGCCGTCGTGTTCCGCAACGAACTGATCGAGGTGCTGCAGTACACGCCGCAGACCGAGACGGTCCACGAGATCCCGCTCCTGGTGTGCCCGCCGTGGATCAACCGCTACTACATCGCCGACCTGGCACCGGGCCGCAGCCTGGTGGAGTGGGCGGTGCGCGCCGGCCACACCACGTTCGCGGTGAGCTACCGCAATGCCGACACGTCGACGTGTGACCTCACGTTCGACGACTACCTGCGGCTCGGACCGCTCACCGCGATCGACGTGGTGCGCGAGATCACGGGGCGCGACACGGTGAACCTGTTGGGCATCTGCCTCGGGGGAACCATGAACGCGATGGCGCTCGCGTATCTCGACGCGTGCGGTGACGACGTGGTGAATTCATCCACCTACCTCAACTCGGCCGCCGACTACTCCGACGCAGGTGCGCTGGCGTCGGTCTTCGCCGATCCCGCGACGGTCGACGGGCTCGTCGGCCGCATGGAAGCGAAGGGGTACCTCGAAGGCGCGGAGATGGCGCACACGTTCGACCTGCTCCGAGCCAACGATCTGGTGTTCCGCTATCTCGTCGACGGTTGGCTGCTCGGCAAGCCGTTGCCGCGCTTCGACCTGCTCGCATGGAACGCCGACAGCACGAACATGCCCGGCAAGGCGCACGGCCACTTCCTGCGACAGATGTACGTCGAGAACGCGTTCGCGCGCGATCAGTACGTCGCGATGGGGGAGCGCTTGATGGTGTCGGAGATCAGCACCGACTCCTACATCGTTGCCGCGCTCGACGACCACATCGTGCCGTGGCGGGTCTCGTATCGCAGCACGCAGATCTTCAAGGGTCCCGTGCGCTTCGTGCTCACGTCGGCCGGGCACATCGCGGGCATCGTCAACCCGCCCAGCCCTCGGTCGCGTCTCTGGACGAACGACGAGCTCCCCGCCGATGCCGATGACTGGTTGGGTGCCGCCACCGCGCACAGCGACACCTGGTGGAACGACTGGATCGCTTGGTTGGGCGAGCGGGCAGGAGAGCGCATCACGCCTCCGGCGATCGGTTCCGAACGCCATCCGGTGCTCGGCGACGCACCCGGGAGCTACGTGCGCAGTTAGTCGGTCACGACGCTCTCGCGACATGAAACGAGTGCACCAACGGAGCCTCCGAAGCGAGCGGAGCGAGCGTTGGGGCGCAGGAGCGAACGTGTCCCGTCTGCCGCAGAAGTCGCAGTCGAACCGGGAGCGAGTGCATCAAGGTTGGTTGACCTGCACGTAGCTGCGGTACACCGCGAGAAGCGCCTGCTTCTGCTCGTCGTGGAGGTGGGGATCCTGGCGGATCGCCGCTTCGGTGTCGAACGGGTCGGGCGGTACCTCCGTGTCGGCCAAGCCGACCTGGCGCAGCAGCGTGTCGGTCGAGATGTCGAGAGCCCGTCCGATCGATTGCAACACACGCACTGACGGTTCGTGCAGGCCACGTTCGAGCTGGCTCAGGTACGGGTTCGACACGTGGGTGAGCTCAGCGAGTTGGCGCAGCGAGAGGTTGGCCATCTGGCGCTGGGCGCGGATGAAGGCGCCGAGCGTGTTGAGCTGCGGGGAGCGCGCTTCGTCGGTCACGACGACGGCAGCGGCGGCGCGGCGCGGCGGCGGGAGAACCCGGGAAGAGAGAATCTGCCGGAACGAGAGATGCTGAAGGCCCGGTCGAACAGGGGGGAGTGTTCGACCGGGCCCATCAGCAGATCGTTGCCTTCAGCAGGGCCGAAGCGTCAGACCGGCTTCGGCGCCTTGATGGTCATGGCGTCGACGAGCTTGTAGGCGAGGTCCTTCTGCGTGGCGAGGAGCTCCTCGGCGAACCCGTAGGTCACGTCGAGCACGTCCTTGGGGTTCGGCATCGCGTCGGCGAAGGGCATCGACTCCATCGACGGCATGGCGAAGTTCTTGCCGGCGAAGTCCACCCAGGCGTTGAAGCCGGTGGCAGCGAGCTCCTGGCTCTGCTTGATCGTGGTGACGAAGGCGTCGGTGATCGCCGTGGTGGCGTCTGCGGTCTTGGCGGGCATGGTGCTCCTCGGTGTTGGTGAACTGCTGGGGGGGATCAGCTGTCGATATCTTAGTCAGCGGATGCTTGGCATGTCAAGCAGGCAAGGATCAGCACGAACGAGCGCCCCCACACGTCACGATCGGGTCGCTGTCCATTGGGAAGGCCACGGGTACGCTGCGCAGATGGCCGACGTTCCCCCGCCGACCGACGCTCCCTTGTGTGTTCTGTCGGTCCACGCTCACCCTGACGACGAGGCGTCGAAGGGTGCGTCCACCATGGCGCGCTACGTCGCCGAGGGTGTGCGCACCGTGCTCGTCACGTGCACAGGGGGCGAGGCGGGCGACATCCTCAACGAGGAGGCCGACACGCCGGAGGTCCGTGCCGATCTCGGCGCGGTGCGGATGCGCGAGCTCGACGACGCGGTGCGCATCATCGGATACGACAAGCTCTACCTCTTGGGCTACCGCGACTCGGGCATGCCCGACACCGACGACAACGCCCACCCCGACAATTTCGCGAACGCGGATCTCGACGAGGCGACGGGTCGTCTCGTGGCCATCATCCGCACCGAGCGACCGCAGGTGATCGTCACCTACAGCGACGGTCGGGGCGGCGGGTACGAGCATCCCGACCACATCCGCGTGCACGAGATCAGCGTGCTCGCGTTCGATCGCGCGGGTGACCCCGACTGGTATCCGGAGGCCGGCGCACCCTGGCAGCCGCTGAAGATGTACTACTCCACCGGGTTCTCGCGGGCGCACGTCATCGCGATGCACGAATGGCTGGAGCAGAACGGCGAAGAGAGCCCGTTCACGGAATGGGTCGCCCGGATGCCCGCCGATGTCCCCGACGCCACCACGACTCGCATCGACATCAGCGATTACCTCAGCGTGGGGCGCGAAGCACTCATCGCGCATCGCACTCAGGTCGCGCCCACCGGCTTCTTCTTCCGCGTGCCGGAGGAAGTGGTGCGGGAGATCCATCCCTGGGAAGACTTCGAGCTCGCTCGGTCGCTCGTCACCACTGACCGCCCCGACGGGGAGTTGGAGCACGATCTCTTCGAAGGTGTGCGCATCCCGACGGGGTCATGACTGGTGCGTGACGGTGAAGATCGGGGTCTCGACGACCTGAACGACGCGCTCTTCGGCGGCGGCTCCGAAGACGGAACATCGGTGCCCGCGCCGGGGAACACCGCGTCGGCGGTGGGATCGACGGCCGCCGGTGTCGACCCACCGACGACCGAGCGCGCCTTCGACGACGCCGACCTCGACTCGACCTTGTTCGGCGACACGCCGTCGTTGCAGACGCCTCGAGCGGCGGCCGAAGCACAGGTGGGGGCGGCCGCGATCGGCGCGGGTCAGGAGGCCGACTCGGGCCGGGCTCCGTCACGCCAAGAGTTGCAGGCCGCGCGCGCGCGGCAGGCCGAGCCTCGCGCGCCGCGTCGTCGACTCGCGCTCGTGACGGTGGGCGCGGCAATCGTGATCGCGCTGGCCGTGTCGGTCACGGTGGTGTTCTCGCGCGACGCCGACACGCCCACGATCCGGTCGCGTCGTGCGGTCGCCACCACCGACGCGCCGGCGAGCACGCTCGCGACCACCTCGTCCTCGACGACGTCGTCGAGCACCACCTCGACCTCGACAGCGGCACCGACGACCACTGGCGCAGCACCGGCGACCACGACGCGCCGCGCCACGGTGGCGCCGCCGGCCGAGGAGCCGGCCCCTGATCCAGACCCCGGGCCGCCACCCGAGCCGCCGGCGCCGACCGAGCCACCCGCGCCGACCACCACCACCACGACGGAGCCCCCGACGACCACCACCACCACGCTCGGCTGATCCCCGGAGGTCACTGCCCGCTGAGGGCGGCCCAGCGCCAGGTCGCGGAGATCCGCGGTCCGGCCGACCGGACCTTCGGCACCGAGTGCTCGTGGTCGCGTTGACAGGCGCCGCCCATCACGATCAGGTCGCCGCCCGCGGGGGAGAGGTCGGTCGATCGACCGCCACCCTTCCGACGGACGAGAAACGCCCGGCGGGCACCGAACGTGACGATCGCGACCAGCGTGTCGTCGAGCTCTCGCAGCTCCCGATCGGCGTGGAACGCCACGCTGTCGGAACCGTCGCGGTAGTAATTGAGACGCACGGGTGACAGGGCGGCGCGGTACTCGTCGGCGAGCCGCGCACCGATCTCCTCCAGGCACGGATCGGGCAACGAGTCGCCGGGTCCGAAGCCGCGTGACAGGCGCGGGTCGTCGACCATGCGATCGAACATGCGGCGACGGCCGCGGTGCCAGTCGACCGTCTCGATCAGGTGGTCGAGGGTCACGTCGGTGCCGCCGAGCCAGTTGCGCCGCACGTCGATCCACGCGCCGTCGCCAAGGTCATGCCGCACGTTCACGGCTTCCGGGTTCACCTGGGGTTCGCCGACCGCGAAGAGGGAGCGCTGATGCACCGCCACGTCTGCGATCGTAGACGAACATACGTTCCCTTGGAAGGCGAATCGAGCGAGCCCGGTAGATTCCGCACGTGGCGGAACCAGTGGACGACACGGCGAACCAGACGGCTGGCGCGTTGGTCGCGTTCAAGTCGCGGGAGTTCACCGCCTTCTGGACCGCCGGGATGATCTCGAACATCGGCACGTGGATGCAGAACCTCACGGTGCCGTTCGTGGTGGATCAACTGACCCATTCGACGGCGTTGGTTGGTCTGAGCGCGTTCTCCGCGTTGCTCCCCGCGACCCTCATCGCTCCGATCGCCGGGTCGCTCGCCGATCGCTACGACCGACGGGCGCTGTTGATGTGGACCCAAGTCGCCCTGGCGGCGGTCGCCACCGCCCTGTGGGCGCTGTGGGCGACCGGCACCGCCACGACGCCGTTGATCCTGGGCTGCGTCGTGATCGGGGGGATCGGCTCCGGGCTCACGATCTCCACCTGGCAGTCGTTCGTGCCGCAACTCGTGCCCCGTACGGCGCTGTTGAGCGCGGTGCGGCTCAATTCGATGCAGTTCACGGTGGCCCCGCGGTCGGCCCGGCGTTGGCCGGGCTCGTGCTGGCCACGCTCGGTCCCTCAGCCGCCTTCGCATGCAACGCGCTCTCCTTTCTCGTGGTGATCGGCGCCCTCTTGATGATCACGCCGCGTCCCCCCGAGAACCTCGAGCCGCATCGCGGTGTCTGGCACCACTTCCTCGAAGGCATCCGCTACATCGCGCGAGCGCCAGGTGATGGTCGTCTCGATCCTCCTGATGGTCCTCATGGCGCTGCTGGGCGTGGCGATGGTGCAGTTGGTCGAGCCATTTGCGCGTCACGTGCTCGACGTCGGCCCCGGCGTGTACGGATTGCTGATCGGCGGCTACGGCATCGGAGCAGTGACGGGCGGGCTCGTGATGGTGTGGTTCGGCGACTCGTTTCGACGATCGTCGTTCGCCCTGTTCGGGCTGGGCATGATGGTCGCCGGGGATCTGTTCCTCGGTCTGGCTCCGGTGTGGGCGGTCGCGCTGGGTGGGCTCTTCTTCATCGGCGCCGCCCAGGTGTTCACCACCACCGCATGCACGACGGCGATCCAGCTCAACGTCGACGAGGGGTTTCGCGGCCGGGCGTCGTCGGTGTTCACGATGGCGTTCTTCGGTGCGGCGCCGATTGGTGCACTGGTGGGCGGCATCCTGGGGGAGCTCACCGGCCTGCGCCTCACGATCGCCGGTTCGAGCCTGCTGCTGACCGCTGCAACGTGCTGGGCGCTGGTCCACTATCAACGATTCCGACCGCTCGACGTCGCGCCGGTGATCTTCGATCACACCGTGCCGCCCGCGAGCTCAGACAGCTAACCGCCCTGCGCGAAGGTGACCATGCGGCGGTACACGCTGATCACCTTGCCGGAGTAGTTCGGGTCGGTGGCCCAGTTGCCGTGGCCCATGTCGCTCCACGTCGGTGCCCAGCCCTTGGCGAAGAACGAGTCGAAGCGGCGGGCCGCGACGACCGGATCGCCGCCGTAGAGGTACGCCGACACCGGGTGCGTGAGTCCTGAAGCCGTGGCATCTGCATCGGCGTAGTTCAGAAGCAGCTGGATCTGCGCCCGCACCCCCTCACGCGGCGACGGGAACGTGTTGCCCGTGGCACAACCGTCACACCAACCGATGCCCGAGTAGTTGTTGCCGGGCGCCGACTCGAAGCCACCGGTCTCGACGACCGACTGCGCGAACGCGACGTCGCCGCGCACGCCCTCGTCGCGGCCCTCGTCGAGGAAGATCTGTGCCAACTCGGTGAGATCGGCATTGATGCGAGGGTGGAAACCCTGCGCGCGCACCCAGGCGGCCAGTTGCTCGGCCGTGAGCGTGTTCGGACCGATGACGGGTTCGCCCTGGGCGTGCAACGCACCGATGACGCGGGCGTGCTCCAGCGCGGCGTTGGCCGTCGCCACGAGTTGATCGAGGGTCCCTTGCCGTGCTTCCAGCTGTGTGGCGAGGGCATCGAGCTTCGATCGTTGATCGGCGAGCGCGGCTTCCTCGTCGCTCAACGTGGCTTGCACCTTCGCCAGCTCCTGCCGTGACTCTTCGAGCTTGCTCGCGGCGCGCTCGTTGCTCTCGGCTGCCGCGTCGCTGAGCACCGTGCGCCGCGCCGCTTCCAACACCGACTTCGCGGCGGTGATCGCCGCGATGCCGGCGCCATTGCCGCCGTTGCGGTACAGCGCGGCGGCGCGCGCTCGAACGACCGCTCGCAGTGCGTCTCGTTGCGCGGCGAGATCGTCGCGCTGACGACCGAGCTCTTCGATCTGTGCCGCGTGTTGGTCGATCGCCAGTTGCGTGGCGTCGCGTTGCTGTGTCGCCAGGGTGAGCGCATCGGCCGCCTGATGCGCCGCCAGCTGTGCGGCGGCCAGCTGCTCGCGGCTCGCACCACAGCGGGATCGGATTCGATGAAGTCTTGCTGGGCCGCGGCGGGCGACATCGGCGCGAGCCCGATGGCCGCGATCGCGCTCAACCCACCGGCAGCCGTCGCAGCGAGCATGAACGCAACGGCCGTGCTCAGGATCCGCCGCATCCGGGAAGCCTACGGACGGCTCCGTCCCATCAGCAACACGAGCCACACCACCCCCACCGAACCCTCGCAGTGGCGGCGCCCGCTCTCGGGCGGGGCGAGACCCACCGCTAGCCTCCCGCCGATGGCTCCCGCGTGGACCCGCCACCTCCCGCCGGGACTCGACCCGACGTCGGTCGACCTCACCGCGGCAGGGTCCTTGCCGGCCGCTTGGGCGCGCCGCTGGTCGGCTGCCCCGGATCATCCAGTGATCCACGACGGCGTCCGGTGGACCACGGCCGGCGAGCTCGACGAACGGACCCGGCGCGCCGCGGACCGCTACGTCGACGCCGGGCTCGAACCCGGTGACCGCATCGTGATGAGTGCAGCCACGAGCCTCGATCTTGTCGTGGCCCACGTCGCCGCGCTGCGAGCCGGACTCGTGGTGGTCCCGGTCAACGGCGCATATCGGAGCCGGGAGGTGGCGCAGATCGCGAGCGATTGCACGCCCCGCGCCGCGGTGGTGGACGAGCTGGCGTTCGGGGGGTGGGTCAAGGAAGCGAGTCCGCACGACGTCGTGATCTGGACGCCAGGCGAGGTCGCCAACCCCAGCGTTCCGTCGACGGGCACGCCGGCGCGCCGCGCACTCGACGGCGCCACCTTCGATCGGAGCGCTCCCGCGGACGACGCGATGCTCTGCTACACGTCCGGCACCACCGGCACGCCCAAGGGGGCACGCCTCACCCACCGCAACATCCTGGCCAGCCCCGAAGCGCTGCGCATCGCGTGGCGCTGGACCGAGGACGACCGCCTCGTGCTCGCGCTGCCCTTGTTCCACGTCCACGGGCTCGGCATCGGCCTCCATGGCGCCCTGCTCGCCGGCGCCTCGGTGGTGCTCGTCCCGAGGTTCGAACCGGACGCCGTGCTCGATGCTGCACGCGATCACCACGCCACGATGTTCTTCGGCGTGCCGACGATGTACGACCGTCTCGCCGCGTCGCCGAGGGCCGCGGAGCTCGCGTCACTTCGCCTGTGCGTCTCGGGCTCCGCACCGTTGCCGCCCGCGTTGTTCACGAAGCTGCGCGACGACGCGGGCACCACGGTGCTCGAGCGCTACGGCATGACCGAGACGCTGATGAACGTGTCGAACCCGTACGACGGCGAACGGCGGGCCGGCACCGTGGGATTTCCGCTGCCTGGCGTCGACCTCCGGTTGGCTGTCGACGGCGAGATCCTCGTACGCGGCCCCAACGTGTTCCCCGGCTATTGGCACCGGCCCGACGCCAACGAGGCGGCCTTCGTCGACGGGGGCGAGGGTGCACCGTGGTTTCGCACCGGCGACATCGGCGCGTACGACGCCGACGGCTACCTGGCCATCGTCGGTCGATCAAAGGACCTCATCATCTCGGGCGGCTTCAACGTGTACCCACGGGAGGTCGAAGACGTGCTGCGGGGTCATCCCGGGGTGGGTGACGTCGCGGTGATCGGCACCGCCTCCGACGAGTGGGGTGAGGTGGTGACCGCCGTGATCGTCACCGACGGGCCATTCGACCCCGATGCGTTGCTCGCTGACGCTGCCGAGCAGCTCGCCCCCTACAAGCGGCCACGAATCGTGCGGGTGGTCGACGAGCTCCCGCGCAATGCGCTCGGCAAGGTGTTGCGCCACGAGCTCTGACGATGCCCGAGCATGACGTCGCGGGTCACGAGCAGCGGCCGCGCAGATTTCTCGAAGTTTTCTGCGATTCCTCGCCGTGAGGCGAAACGTTTCTGTCACGCCCGGCGTTCTTAGGGTGCTTCCGACCCCTCGGGGGTCCATCCGAGACCTGCCCGCGGATGGCGCCACCGGGGGGTCGGAAGCCTTCGAAGCTGGGCACGGGTGCCCTGGGGGACACCGCGTGGCGAGCACGCCGGTGCAGGCGCCCGTGACTCGGCTCTGGGCCGCCGTCCGCCTGAGATAGCGTCCGCCGGTGCTCTACGTCGTGCGCCACGGCCAGACCGATGCGAACGCGCGGGGCCTGCTCCTCGGACGAGCGGACCCACCGCTCTCCGACCACGGACGACGCCAGGCCGTCGCACTCGCTGCGCACCTTCCGCAGGGAGCCGAGGTGATCTCGAGCCCGCTGCGCCGCACCGTGGAGACCGCCATGGCGCTGGGTCGTGCCGTGGAGGTGGACGAACGCTGGATCGAGGTCGACTACGGCGTGCTCGACGGCACCAGGGTGAGCGACGTGCCGCCGGAGACGTGGGCCGCGTGGCGCGCCGACCCCACGTTCGCCCCGCCGGGCGGTGAGTCGCTGGCATCGGTGCTGACTCGGGTGCGCGCAGCCTGTGTCGATCTCGCCGAGCGCGGACGTGACCTCGACGTGGTCGTGGTCACGCACGTTTCTCCCATCAAGGCCGCGCTGGCGTGGGTGCTGGGCGCTGACGAGACGCTGGCGTCGCGGTGTTCGTCGACCTCGCGTCGATCATGCGCATCTCGATCGACGACCGCGGGCCCGTGTTGCGCTCGTTGAACGAACAGGCCGACTGACCCACGCTCCGGGCTCTCAGACGAAGGCAGGGACGACTTCGGCGGCGAGCAGGCGCAGGTGATCGAGGTCGTGCAGGTCGAGCAACTGGAAGTAGACGGTGTCGGCACCCGCATCTCGGTACGCCGCCACCTGCTCCACGACCTGGTCGGGTGTGCCACAGATCGCGCCGGCCATCTCTTCGCGGGTGCGACCGATGGCGCCCGCACGACGTTCGACCTCGGTGTCGTCGATGCCGCACACGGTGGTGTGCGCGATGCTTGCGCGCAGGCTCGAGGGATCGCGACCGATCGCTTCGCACGCGGCACGCGTTGCAGCCACCCGCTGGCTGAACACGTCGACCGGCGCGAACGCAACGTTGAACTCGTGCGCGAACCGCGCGGCGAGGCGCGGCGTGCGTTTGGGTCCGCCGCCGCCGATCACGATCGGTGGGTGCGGCCGTTGCACGGGCTTGGGCAGCGCGGGGGAGTCGGTGAGCGTGTAGTGGTGGCCCACATGGGTGAAGTGGGCGCCGTCATCAGTGCTCCAGAGCCCGGTGAGCAGCTCGAGCTGCTCGGCGAGCAGGTCGAAGCGCGTCGCGAGATCCGGGAACGGAATGCCGTATGCCGCGTGCTCGCGATCGTTCCAGCCCGCGCCGAGCCCGACCTCGACCCGTCCGTGGCTCATCGCATCGATCTGGGCGACGGTGATGGCGAACGGGCCGGGGAGGCGGAACGTCACCGGCGTCACCAGGGTGCCGAGACGGATCGTGGTCGTGTCGCGCGCGAGCCCGGCGAGCGTGGTCCACGCATCGGTCGGCCCGGGGAGCCCACCGCCGCCGAAGAAGTTGATGTAGTGGTCGGATCGGAAGAAGGCGTCGAAGCCCAGCTCCTCGCCCAGGTGCGCGAGCGCGAGCTGGTCGTCGTAGGTCGCGCCTTCTTGGGGCTCGACGAAGATCCGGAAGCGAAGTGGCGGTTGCAGCATGGCGTCTGTCTATCGCATCCGCGTTCTCATGGATCCCGATCGGGGATCCTGCGGGATCCGTGCCGGAAGGGGAGGAGGTCGGGCTGAAGCGACCGCTACGATCCCGGCCGATGCAGCTCTGGGATCGCATCGTCTGGTGCACCAACTGGGTGGGCGAGCGTGTGCTGCGCGGCGTGAACCGGCTCATCGCCCGCGCATCGGTGTTGCCCGAGCAGCCGTTCTTCGAGCCTGCGTCGTTTCCCTGGGTGGCGCCGATCGAAGCGGAGTGGCGCACCATTCGTGCGGAGCTCGACGCCGTGCTGGCGCATCGCGACGACCTCCCCAACTTCCAGGAGATCTCGACCGACCAGGCGCAGATCACCGACGACGACCGGTGGAAGACCTACTTCTTCTACGGCTACGGCTTCCGCAGCGACGCGAACTGCGCGCGGTGCCCGGAGACGACGCGGTTGGTGGAATCAATCCCGGGGATGACCACCGCGATGTTCTCGATCCTTGCCCCGCAGAAGCACATTCCCCCGCACGACGGCCCGTTCAAGGGGGTGGTGCGCTATCACCTGGGCCTCATCGTCCCGGAGCCGGCCGATCAGTGCACGATCAGCGTGGGCGGCGAGCTGGCGCACTGGAGCGAGGGCGGCAGCTTGGTGTTCGACGACACGTACGTGCACGAGGTCTGGAACGACACCGACGGCACCCGGGTGGTGTTGTTCGTCGACGTCACCCGCGAGCTCCGCGGCCCGATGCGCGCCGTCAACCACGTCTTGATCAAGGCGATCGGCTACTCACCGTTCGTGCAGGACGGCAAGCGTCGCCACGAAGCCTGGGAACGTCGCTTCGCGCAACTCCGCGGCGACGGGGGCTGATCCAGGCGTCAGGTGGGGAGCTGATCGTTGTCGTTGAGGACCTTGAGGATGACCTCGGCGGCCTCTTCGAGCAGATCGGGCGTGTGATCGAGCATCAGGCTCAAACGGATCAACCCGAGGCCACGGGGCACGGCGGGTGCGACGACCGGGTTCACGAACATGCCGGCCTCGAGCAGCTCGCGTGCGAGCACCACCGCGGACAGCTCGTCGCGCTGGGCCAACGGGATCGTGATGATCGCGCTCTCGGCCGGGTTGACCGGCACACCTCGATCGGTGAGCAGATCGTGGAAGTACGCGACGTTGGAGCGGAGGTGCGCGCACATCTCGGGCGCGTCGCGCAGGATGCGCAGGCCGGCGAGGGCCGCCGCGATGGATCCTGGCGTGTTCGACGCGGTGAAGATGAACGGATCGGCGTCGAGGGTGAGGAGCTCGATCGCTTCGGCCGAGCCGATGACCGCGCCGCCGCACGAACCGAGCGTCTTCGAGAAGGTGATGGTGAGGAGGTCGACGTTGGCCAGCACGCCGTAGTGCTCGGCGGCACCACGACCCCGCTCACCCAGGACGCCGAGCCCGTGTGCTTCGTCGCTCAGCAGAAACGTGTTGCGATGTGACCGGCACAACTCGACCATCTGGTCGAGCGGCGCGGTGTCGCCACCCATGGAGTAGACGCCGTCGACGATGACCGCCTTCCCCGGCTCGCCCGGCAGCTCGTCGAGGATCCGGCCCAGACGATCGACGTCGTTGTGCGGGAACCGCTTCATGCCGGCGTTCGAGAGCTGCACGCCGGTGAGCAGCGAGTTGTGCGCGTCCTTGTCGAGCACCGCGAAGTCGTGGCGCCCGATGAGACCGGCGATCGTGCTGATGTTGGCGACGTAGCCGGTGGAGAACACCAGCGCGGCTTCGTGGCCATAGAACTCGGCGAGCTCGGCCTCCAACGTGCGGTGGAGGTCGAGGGTGCCGTTGAGCAACCGGGAACCGGTGACGCCGGTGCCGTACTTGCTGGTGGCCTGCTGGGCCGCCTCGATCACCTTCGGGTGATACGAGAGGCTCAGGTAGTTGTTCGACCCGAAGTTGATGTAGTCGTCGCCCTCGATGCGGAATCGGGGCGTCGAGGCGCTCTCGACCGTCTTGTAGTAGGGCCAGTAGCCGGCGGCCTTGGCCAAGCGGTAGTCGTCGAGGCGAGGGAACGCCTCGAGTCGGTCGCGAAAGAAGCTCATCTGACAGTCGCCCCTCGCACGCCTCTCGCTCTCCCCGCGCTCTCGGGTCTCGTTGCGCTCCCGCAACGATCGAGACGGAAGTCTACGGTGCTGGGGCTGCCCGGCGCGGCACTCAACGTGGTCACCGGGCGTCGGCGGCTGGGTCGGGGAGCCCTGCGGCGATGGGATCTTCAAGGATCTGGCGGGCCCGCTTCAGTGCGTATCCCGCCACGATGCCGTCTTCCGTGCGTTCATCGAACGTCCACCGCAGGTCCATGGTGCGGCGGCGATCGGGCCCGCTCGTCGGGGAGCCAGGATCGGAGACCGGCCGGCCGATCACCCCGAAGATGCCGATGGTGCCGTACTCGTAGAGGTGGTGGTACACCGCCTCGGCGCCGAAGCTGGCCAAGTTGGCGAAGAACACACTGGCGTACATGGGGTCGTTGTCGATGAACGACTTGGGGAAGAGTCCGTAGGCGTCGATCACCCGCCCGATGGCCATGACGGCCCGTCGCCCGATGCCGGGCAGCATCATGATGAGCCCGATCTCCTTGTCAGCCGTCGCGGTCCCGGTGCCGTAGCGGTCGTCGTGGAGCTGACGGGCCATGTCGGCCACCATGTCGACGAACGGCTCGGCGGGATCGAACCGACGCTTGATGACCAGGAGCGGCGACTCGCCCTTGAGGCTCTGCTTCGCCGCGTAGGAGAACCAGATCTCCTTGCGCTGATAGAGCCGACCGCCCACCACGAACCGGTTCATCGTCGGGTACTTCTCGAGGACCTGGGTGATCGCCCACATCACGACGTGCTGCACCGAGATCTGCAGATCAGGGTGCGCCTCGTTGAAGGCGCGCACGTAGGCGTCGATCCCTCGCATCGGGATCTTCTGATCGAAGTAGACAGCCGATTCGTTCCGACCGCGGATCATGTAGGGCATGATTCGCTTGGTCGGCGGGAGGTCCCGTACGAGATCGCCGTCGGGTCGGCGCCACCACATGGCGGGCGACATTACTCCTGCACGCGGAGAACACTCTCGATGGAATGTGCGGCGATAGCGTCACCCGATGGGGCGCCTCGCCGTGATCGGTGGACATTCGATCCTCGGATCGGGGTACGGGACGACGGCGACTCGGGTCGACGTGAGTCCTGGCGCCGGGGATGGCGACGCGGTCGAGGTGTTCGACGCCGGGACCCACGTGGTGCTCCACCGCCACGGTGTGGACACCTACACCCCGGCGCATCGTGTGGATCACGTGGCACACGTGCTGGCCCTCCAGTCGATCGGGTGCGACCGCATCGTCGCCATCAGCTCGGTGGGCGGGCTGCATCCGAGCCTCGGTGTCGGCACCATGGTCATGCCTGACGACTTCATCGCGCTGGATTCGTCGATCTCGGTCTTCCACGACGACCGCAGTCACATCGTGCCGGGATTCGACCCCGCGTGGCGTTCCAGCGTGTTGCACGCGGCGCGGACGGTCGTTCCGGACGGGGCGCTGTTGCGTGACGCCGGCGTCTATTGGCAGTCGATCGGCCCGCGCTTCGAGACACGCGTGGAGATCCGCTTCATCGCCCGGTTCGCCGACGTCGTGGGCATGACCGCCGCGTCGGAGTGCATCGCGGCGCAGGAGCTCGGACTCCCATATGCGGTGATCTGCGTGGTCGACAACCTGGCGAACGGCATTGCCGAGGCACCGCTCACCCGGGAGGAGTTCGAGTCCGGCAAACGCACGACGCGCTCGTCAGTGCTCGAACTGCTGGATGCGATCGTCCCGGCGCTGGCCGGATGACGTCGCGATGATCAGCTCGCCACCAACGCCGAAGCCCCTCACGATCACCGGTGCGAGTACGCCCGCTGGCCTTCCGGTGTCGCTGCGGGCAGTTGACGGGAGGATCACCGAGCTTGCCCCCGATGTTGCGCCGCAGCCGGGTGACGACGTGCTCGACGCGCGCGGCGACGTGCTGCTCCGCGGCCTCGTGAACGGCCACACGCACGCCGCGATGACGCTGTTCCGCGGATACGGCAGTGACCTCACGCTCATGCAGTGGCTCGAGGACAAGATCTGGCCGGCCGAGGCACGGCTCACCGACGAGGCGGTCTACTGGGGCACGCGGCTCGCGTGCATCGAGATGATCCGCAGCGGTACAACCTGCTTCTGGGACATGTACTGGCATCCGGTCGCGGTTGCGCGCGCGGTGTGCGATGCAGGGTTGCGAGCCACGATCGGACCGCCCGTGATCGATGGGATGGTCTCGGCGCGATCGATGGCCACCCGTTCCGAGACGGCCGACCTCCTCGATGCACTCGCGGACTACGCGCCTTTGGTGTCGCCGTCGCTCGCGCCACACGGCATCTACACCGCGAGCGACGCGACGTTGTCATGGGTCGCGGCAGAATCCGAGCGTCGGAACGTGCCCGTGCAGTTGCACTATCTCGAGACCGCGGACGAGGTGTCTGGGTGCATCGAGCGCTACGGCGAGCGACCAGGCGCACTGCTCGAACGCGTCGGGCTGCTCTCACCGCGCCTCGTGCTGGCGCACGGAGTGTGGCTCGACGATGCCGAGCTCGAGTTGATCGCCGCGGCTGGCGCGACGGTGGTGACCAATCCGGTGTCGAATCTCAAGCTCGCCGTCGGGCGGATCTTTCCGTACGAGCAGGTGCGCGCGCACGGGATCGCTGTGGGCCTGGGCACCGACGGCGCGTCGTCCAACAACTCACTCGATCTGCTCGCCGACGTGAAGGTGCTGGCGCTGGTGCAGAAGCACGCCACGGGTGATCCTGCCGCGCTGCCCGCCCACGAAGCCTGGGCCATCGCGACGGGTGCAGTTGCGCCGGTGCTCCGCGGCGAACCGGCCGGAGGCGCGTCCGGCGCCACGTCGGATGTCGATGTTCGCTCCTCGCTGCACGTTGGCGACCCGGCTGACCTGTTCCTCGCCCGTCACGACGCGCCCGAGCTCGCTCCCGGCCACGTGATCGACAATCTGGTCTACGCAGCCAGCGGCTCGGTGGTGCGTACCACCGTGATCGCGGGACGTGTCGTGATGCGCGACGGCGTGATCGAGGGCATCGACACCGAGGAGGAGGTCCGGGCCAAGTTGGTCGAGTGCGCGCTTCGCCTCGGCGTGCTCTGAACGGGGCAATTCCACACGCGCACGGGTGAACGGGTCGTCAGGCGCGTGGCGTGGCGTGGATGGTCGTGTTGCGATACGTGACCATGACCCGGCCGCCACGCTCGACGGGGTCGAGCCCGGTCGCGGCACCGCCGGCGAGCTCCGCCCGCACGATGTCACGCACCGCGGCGCGGTCAGCGGCGTCGGTGAGGGTCGCCTCGAAGTCGATGGTCGCTTCGATCGCCCCCTCGTGCCGGGTCACCGGGCCGACCGCGGTGTTCATCAGCTGGTCGATCTCGTCGTCGAGGAGCACCCGGACGTGCGACGGGTCGATGAGCGCGTGCAGCGCATCGAAGGCATCTCGGACGGACGGGTCCGGGGCGACCATGTCGGAGACCGCGATCCGTCCGCCCGGCCTGCACACCCGCGCCATCTCCGCCAGCGCGATCTCGGGTGCCGCGAAATGGTGCAGCGACGTGCGGCAGGTCACGAGATCGAAGGACTCGTCGACGAACGGGAGCGCGTTCGCGTTTCCAGATTGCAACAAGACGTTCGCGACGCCCGCGGCCGCGATGCGCACGCCGCCAAGGCGGAGCAACGTGTCGGTGAGATCGAGCCCGACCACCTGACGGACGGAGGGAGCCATGGCCTGCGCGGTGTGGCCTGCGCCGCAGGCGACGTCGAGGGCGATCATGTCGGGGTCGATCGGACCGAGCCAGGCCAACGTGGATCCGGGTGGAGGTGCAAAGATCGCGTCGGGTCCGTCGAAGAGGTCCGTCTGCTGCTCGAACGACCGGCGGACCACCTCGTCATGCTCGTGATGCTCGTTGTGCTCGTCACGTTCCATGGCGTCGTTCTACGCTCATCGGTGGTGACCGTCTCGGCGCGTTCGGCCAATCTTCCACTTGCAGCGGACACGATCAGGTTCTCGGACCTCCGCACGTCTCCGACCATCTCGGCAGGAACATTCGCGTTCGACAGTGGCGACGACGTCGTCACGGGATGGCACGTGCACGATCTCCACCAGATCGAATATGCATTCGAGGGCACGGTCGAGGTCGAGACCGGCGTGGCCCGCTACCTGTTGTCGCCCCAGCAAGCGATCTGGGTACCGGCCGGCCTTGCCCACTGCACCACGTTGCACCGGGTGCGGACGGTGTCGGTCTTCTTCGCGCCCGAGATGGTCGCGGGCGACGACGACCGCGCGCGGGTGTTGGCTGCGGTTCCCGTCGTCCGGGAGATGATCCTCTACGCCACGCGCTGGCCGATCAACCGGTCACGGTCCGATGCGAGCGCCGACGCGTTCTTCGCGGTCTTGGCACGACTCGCCCGCGAGTGGCTCGATCACGAGGTGCCGCTGTCTTTGCCGATCAGCAGTGATCCGGTCACTGCGTCGGTGATGGCGTACACGAACCTCCACCTCGGCGACGTGACTGCCGAGTCGGTGTGCAACGCGGTCGGCCTGTCGCCGCGCACCATGCGCCGCCGCTTCGGTGCGTCGACCGGCATCACCTGGCAACGGTACGTGCATCAGAGCCGTTTGTTGCGCGCGATGGCGGCGCTCACCGAACCGGGACCGAGCATCATCGACGTCGCCACCTCGGTGGGCTTCGACAGCGCGAGCGCCTTCACACGCGCGTTCACTGCGTTCACTGGTGAGACGCCGAGCGCGTACCGATCGAGGTGCCGCGTGAGAACTCAGAGCTCGAACACTTCCAAGTTCACGGCGTAGTCACACCCGACCTGCTCGCCTACACGGCGGGCACCGCTGCGCAGGAACTCGTCGGGATCGAAGTCGGACTGGCCGAGCCCCGCGATGTACGCCTCGTGCTCGCGCAGGCTGGCGATCCCGTCGTCGATGTAGGAGCCGATGTCGACGTAGTGGGTGCTGACCGGCGCACTGGAGAAGCCGACGAGTCGCACGCCCGACCATGTCTCGCCCGCATCCTCGAACACCCACCGGTTCCCTGCGTCGCGGCGGCGTCGAGCAGCGCCCATCCGACGTTGCGGTGATCGGCCATGTTCAACGAACGACCTCCCCAGCTCTCACGGAAGTTGATCGACAACACCACCTCAGGGCGATGGCGCCGGATCGCGGCTGTGAGATCGCGTCGGAGCGGAAGGCCGTACTCGATCAGACCGTCGGTGTGGCCCTCGAGGAACTCCACCGAGTCCACGCCCACGACTCGTGCACTGGCGCGTTCCTCGGCTTCCCGGACGCGCCCGCAGTCGTGGGGCGCCATGCCGTCGATGCCGGCCTCGCCGCGTGTGACGAGCGTGTAGCGCACCTCTTTGCCCGCTGCGGTCCACTTGGCGATCGCGCCGGCCAGTCCGTATTCGAGGTCGTCGGGATGCGCGACGACGCAGAGTGCACGCGACCAGTCTTCCGGGAAGGGTTCCATGCCGCACGACGCTACGACACGGCACCACGACCGAGAGCGCTACAGCATGTTGGCCCGACCGAACACCTCGCGCAGGCGCGCCTCGAAGTGCTCGAGGGGCAGGGTGTCGTAGTCGGGGTCGAACGCGATCTGGTCCCACTCGTCGGCGAACTGCTCGGCGAGCGCGAACGACTCGTGTCCGCGGTGTCGTTCGCGCGCCGACGGGTCGGCACCGAGGTGCGCGAAGTAGTGCAGGCCCTGGAAGTCCTGGTGCACCTCCACCATCCAGCGAACCTCCTCGCGCACGTAGGGACGCAGGATCTCGGCTGCGACGCGCGGATGGTTCGGGACGCCGACCGCCTTCCCGATGTCGTGACACAGCGAGGCGATCACCACCTCGACGTCAGCGCCGGCGCGTTCGGCGAGCGTGGCCGTCTGCAAGCAGTGCGTGAGCTGGTCGACGGCGAATCCCACCTCGACGTCGGCGAGCCCTCGCAGCATGGACAGCACGTTGTCGGCCACCCGTTGCTGGTCGGCGATCGTCTCGGTGATGATCACGCCCCACTGCTCGGGCGTCGACTCGTCCATGCGGGTGAAGGAGCTCGCAGTGCCCAGAGGCGCAGCAGTCGAGGACGCAGAGGATGTCGGAGTCATCGCTCTATTGTTCACCACATCAGCCGTGCGGAGAAGTGGGAACCGGAATGCGGATCGGTGAGGGGCGAGCGGTGTGGGTCGGCTGTGGGGTCGCCATCGGCGCCACGCTGGGGTTCACCGCCCTGGCCGCAGCACTGGAATCGACCGTGAACGGTCCCGGATCGCGCACGCTCGCGCCGCCCGTGCTCTGGGCGCTCGGCGGCGGGCTCGGGCTGTGCATCGGCGCGTTCACGACCGGCTGGCTCACGCGCCGCACCAGCCTCGGGATCCTCGCCGCGGCCCTTGGTGCGATCCCGTTCCTCATCCTCGTGATCATCGGGTACAACGACCGCTCGTTGCGCTTCGAGGACCAACTCGTGGGGTCGTTGATCGTGGTCGTGCTTCCCGGCTTCGTCGCGGCGATGCTCTTCGCGTTCGCCGGGTCCTTCGGCGCCCGTCTGGTGGGCGGCAGCCGACCTCAGCCCGGTTCGACCGCAGCGAGGAAATCGGTCACCACCTGAGCGAGGATCACCGGCTGGTCGCCCTGGATGCTGTGTCCGGCGTCGGCGACCGCGATGGCCACCGTGCCCGGTCGGCGTGCTTCGAGATCAGCGAGCCCCTCGTCGTCGATGATGCTCGACGCGGTGGTGCCGTAGATCAGGATCGTCGGGCCGCGAAATCCGGCGAGCGAGTCCCACAACGACGTGAAGTCGGGCATCGGCGGTGCCGCTTGCTCCGCGCCCTGGTCGGCGGGGTCGCTGCCCGCGACAGGACGTGGGGTCCAATCCCGTTGGTGGCGCCAGACCCATGAGCCGTCGTCGCGTTGCACCGCGTTGTGCAGGATGCCGCGACGCAGCGACGACTCCGACCGTGTCGGGTTGAACTGCATCGTGCGCACGAGGATCTCGTCGAAGGTGGCGAAGCTCTCGGGACCGTTCACGAATTCGCCGATCGGTGCGGCCCGCTCACGGTTGATCGAGGGCAGCACGTCGACGAGGACCAGCACCGGCACGATGTCGGGCGACCGGCCTGCGAGCGCGATCGCTGTGAGACCGCCCATCGACATCCCGACCACCGCCGCGTGCCTCCGGCGCCAGCACGCGAACTGCCGTCTCGACGGCGGCCGAGAAGTCGGTGGGGGAGAAGAACACGTCGGGCATCGAGTCGGAGTGACCGTGCCCCGGGAGGTCGATCGCGACCAGCGGGCGGTCGAGCGCGAGGGCGAACGTGTCCCAGGTGTGCGCGTTCTGGGCGCCCCCGTGGAGCAGCACGAGCTCGGGTGGTCCGTCACCCCACACGAGCGCGCTCAGGAAGAGCCCCGGCGCGAACTCGACCCGCTCCCGCCGCACCGTCGGCGGACCTGGGTACGGGATCTCCCATTCCTCGGCATTTTGACGGAACATGCCGAATTCGTCGTAGGGCACGGGAGCGGCGTCGGAGGCGTCAGGGGCGTCGGAACCGGTCGTGTTCATCCCGCGGAGGGTACCCCGAGTAGCCTGGTTGGTTCCCCTGGTCCGCGATGCGTTGTCTCAGCGTCGTGCGATCCCGTTCGTTCTCGAAAGGCCCTGCGATGTCCGCGCGCCACGACACTCCGAGCGAGAGCTCCCACGACACGTCTGAAGTCGCTTCACTGCGCAACGTGGCGATCGTCGCCCACGTCGACCACGGCAAGACCACGTTGGTCGACGCGATGCTCCAGCAGACGGGGTCGTTCGACGCGCGCGCCGAGCTCACCGACCGGGTCATGGACTCGATGGACCTCGAGCGTGAGAAGGGGATCACGATCCTCGCCAAGAACACCGCGGTGCGGTACGGCGACGTGAAGATCAACATCATCGACACGCCGGGTCACGCGGATTTCGGCGGCGAGGTCGAGCGCGGCCTCACCATGGTCGACGGCGTGCTGCTCTTGGTCGACGCGAGCGAGGGCCCGCTCCCGCAGACCCGCTTCGTGCTGCGCAAGGCGCTCGAGGCGCGCCTCCCCGTGATCCTCGTGATCAACAAGGTCGACCGCAGCGATGCACGCGTGGCCGAAGTCGTGCATGAGGTCGAGGAGCTGTTCCTCGACCTCGACGCCGACGAGGACCAGATCTCGTTCCCGATCATCTACTGCAACGCCCGTGCCGGTCGCGCGTCGCTCGAAGCCGCCGACCCCGACCTCATCAACCCAGAGGGCGAATCACCCGACGGCCTCAAGCCTCTGTTCGAGATGTTGCTCGACAACATCCCCGCGCCGGCCTACGACCCGTCGCACCCGTTCCAGGCGCTCGTCACCAACCTCGACGCATCGCCGTACGTGGGTCGCCTCGCGTTGTGCCGCGTGCGCCACGGCGTGATGCGCAAGGGCCAGATGGTGGCGTGGTGCAAAGCCGACGGCACGATCGAGAACGTGCGCATCACCGAGCTCTACGTGACCGAGGCCCTCGACCGGGTCGACGCCGAGGAGGTCGGACCGGGCGAGATCATGGCCATCGCCGGCCTGGCCGACGTGACCATCGGTGAGACCCTTGCCGACCCCGACGACCCGCGGCCCCTGCCGGTGATCCACGTGGACGACCCGAGCCTCTCGATGACGATCGGCATCAACACCTCACCGCTGTCGGGCCAGGACGGCAAGAAGCTCACCGCCCGTCAGGTGAAGGCCCGTCTCGACGCCGAGCTCGTCGGCAACGTGTCGCTGCAGGTGCTCGACACCGACCGTCCCGACGCATGGGAGGTGCAGGGCCGCGGCGAGCTCCAGCTCGCCGTGCTCGTGGAGATGATGCGGCGCGAGGGCTTCGAGCTCACCGTCGGGAAGCCTGAGGTGCTCACCCGCGAAGTGAACGGGAAGAAGCACGAGCCGGTCGAGCGGGTCACCATCGACGTGCCGGAGGACTACCTCGGCGTGGTCACCCAGATGGTCGCGCTCCGCAAGGGTCGCCTCGAGCAGATGGTCAACCACGGCACCGGCTGGGTGCGCATGGAGTACATCGTGCCGGCTCGCGGTCTCATCGGGTTCCGCACCGAGTTCATGACCGAGACGCGTGGCACCGGCATGCTCCACCACGTCTTCGACCGGTACGAGCCGTGGCACGGCGAGCTTCGCACCCGTCCGACCGGGAGCCTCGTGAGTGACCGACGTGGCGTCACAAACACCTTCGCGCTGATGAACCTCCAGGAACGCGGGCAGATGCTCGTCGGCCCGGGTGTCGAGGTCTACGAAGGAATGATCGTGGGGGAGAACGCCCGCTCCGACGAGATGGACGTGAACCCCATCAAGGAGAAGAAGCTCACCAACATCCGCGCGTCGGGTTCCGACAACACGGAGCGGCTCGTACCGCCCCGCCCGATGTCGCTCGAGCAGGCGCTCGAGTTCATCGCCGACGACGAGTGCATCGAGGTGACGCCGAACACGGTGCGGCTCCGCAAGGTCGTGCTCGACCAGAGCATCCGCGGTCGCCAGCGCAGCAACGCCAAGCGCTGAACCGCGCGCCGTCCGGCGCGAGGTTCACTCGTCGGGCACGCGGAACCGTCCGCTCGCTTGGAGCGCGTGAGGAGCAAGGCCGTAGAGGCGCGCGAACGCGTTGTAGCCCCGGCCGTTGTCTCCGTAGAAGTGCACGCTCGATGTGAATCGACGATGTGGTCGACGATTCAGCATGAGGCGATGCTCGTCGTACTCGTCGCGTCGCTCGGATGCCGCGATGTTCTGCACGATGATGCGCCGATGGTCGAGGGTCGCCTTGTGGCGGTTCTCGGGCAGGCGGAGATACAACGTCATGGCGCGCTGATCGCTGACCCGTCCGAACTGCTCCCAGTCTTCGAGGTGGTACCCGTCGCGCAATGCATCGGCGGCCACGCCTGCCTCCCCGATGAACGCGCCGGCGTTCCCGAAACTCCATGTTCGCGCCGGCGTCTCGGCACGCGACTCGACCTCGTCGCGTTGCTCGGTCCCGAAGACGAGTGGCACCCCGAACGACTGATAGCGCACCAAGGATGCGGCGGGTACGTCGCACACGAATCCGTCGGCCGCGTCGAGGTGGAACACCAATTGCGTTCGCGGGAGATCGGCGAAGTAGTCGAGCAGCAGGCGCCATTTCGTGGCGTGCGCGACGTACGGCTCGGCGAGGTCGCGGCCGACCAGCTCGTACCGGTAGCCGAATCGGTCGGCCATCTCCGCCCAGTTGTCGAACGCGGTCCGCCACGGCCCGGCAGTGAGACCGACGAGGAGGAGCTCTTGTGCGTCAGACCGACGGGGGAGCGACGGGGCAGGCGCCGCGACTCCGGTCCGGACGGGAGAAGTGTCCTCGAGCGTGGGCGCGAGCTCGGGGAGGGCATCGAGCAACGTTGCCGCGACCCGAGATGGCGAGAAATCGTGGAGCACGCTCCTCTGGAGGGGTGCGGATCGGCGCCGCGCCGCGCCGATGTCGGCGGCGACGTGGCGCAGCAACTCGACGGCGTGCTCGAGGCGTGGCACGGCCCAGTGCTGGTCGGGGCCATACAGCCGCGCATCGCCATGCTTGACGGGTTCGAGGTCGAAGTCGACGAGGAACGCCGACTCCGAGTCGAGGGAGGCACGCGGGCCGCCCCAGCCGGTCAGGACGACCGGGTTGCCGTAGGCCGCAGCGTCGAACGCGCCGAGGCCCCACCCTCCTCCACGCGCGAGTGACACATAGCAATCGCCGCACGTGTGGAGCCCGGCGATGCTCGATGGCGCCCACTCCCCGGTCTCGACACGCACGAGCGGTGGGTCGGGATAGTTGCGCAGGATGCGCGCGACCTCGAGCATGGTGGTCCCGTCGAGGGCGGACCCTTCACCCCAGCTTCCTGGTGCCGGGAACCGCGTCCGGGGCGTCGTCTTGACGACGAGCGCGACCCGGTCGGCGCTCGTGAACGCCTCGACGAACGCGTGGATCACCGACCCTGGCGCGGCGCGCTGGTCCCAGGGGCTGATCGTGTAGAAGACCACGAGACCCGCGGGAAGCTCGAGGAGCACACCGCCGTCGCCCGGAACGGGATCACTGGCGACGTGGGGAACCATGGCCACCGGCGTGGTCACGCCACTCGCGACGACGATCTCTCGGTTCCACTCGCTCGGGACGATCACACGGTCGACCTGATTCAGGAGCCCTGGCCAGTCCGCGGGCAGCCGATCGGTCTCCCAGTCGAGGTGCGAGATCAACGGACCATCTGGAAACGCAGCGCGGATCTGCGGAAGGGCGTCGGGCGCGACATGGGCAATCGTCGGCGCACCGACGACGGCCCGCTCGCTCGGCAACGGGTCCCTCGGGTGACGGAACAGGCCTGGCGGAGGCTCGTGGTCCTGTCCGCTCGACCACCCGCGGTACTCGAGACGGACACCGGCCTGTCGCAGGGCGCGCGCCAGGCGATCGGCCGCCTCGCTGCCTCCGGGCAGCGCATCGTCGACGAGGTACCGCACTCCCGCGTGCCTGTGCACGTCGCCTTCCCGACTCAGATCAATCATCGCCCTGTGACCTCAGCATCCAGCACGCTACGCGAGTGTCGGTGTGCTCACTCCGAGGAGGACACGTTCTCGACCATGCCGGCGCAACGGTCGGCCGATAGCGTCGCGGGCCGATGAGGCGCTTCTCGCTCAGCCCGACGACGTACCGCTGGATCACGCTGGCGGCGGCGATCCTCCTCGCGATCATCATCGTCACTGGTGCGGCCGTGCGCCTGACGAAGTCGGGTCTCGGGTGCCCGGTCGGTGTGAGCTGTCCGGCGAGTGAGCTCCAGGCGCACGGACCGACGAGCGAGCACGCCACCATCGAGCACGTCAACCGGCTCTTCACCGGCTTGGTGTCGGTTGCAGTGATCGTGGCAGTGCTCGGCAGCCTCGTTCGCACCCCGCGACGGCGCGACCTCGTGTGGCTGTCGTGGGGACTCGTGGGTGGCGTGGTCGCGCAGATCATCCTCGGCCAGTTCACCGTCGCATTCGATCTGACGCCACCGTTCGTGATGGCCCACTTCCTCGTTTCCATCGCGTTGTTGTCGGACGCGATCCTGCTCGTGCACCGCGGCGGATCCCCGACGACGCGATGACCGCACCCGCCAGACCCGCGGTCAGCCGACGCGTGGTGAAGCTGGGGCGCGCACTGCTCGCGCTCGCGGCGGTGGTGCTCGTGAGCGGCACCGTGGTGACGGGTGCAGGGCCGCACAGCGGCGGCGGCAAGCACGACAACGTTGCGCGCATCGACGTGCCGTTCACCGACGTCGTGCGCGTACACAGCGGCCTGGTGTGGGTGTTCCTGGCAACGGTCATCGCGACGGTGCTCATCGCGCATCGTGATCGCGCGCCGCGCGCGGTGATGAACCGGCTCACCCTGCTCCTCGTCGTGCTGGTCGGGCAGGGCGTGATCGGTTACGTGCAGTACTTCAACGACATTCCCGCGCTGCTCGTGGGATTCCACGTGGCCGGTGCTGCGGCCGTGTGGTCAACGACGCTGTGGTTCTATTTCGGTCTGTTCGAGCGCCACGCCGTCGCGCCGACCGCCGCGCGTGTCGGCGTCGCCGGTGCTCGCCGCCACCTGAAAGACTCGTACCGTGGCCACGCCGTTCGCGTTCGACCGGGAGTGGACGTTCACGGCAACTCCTGACGAGCTCTGGCGCACGCTGGCACGCACCGATCGGTACCAAACGTGGTGGCCGTGGTTGCGCGAGCTGCAGGTCGACGGGAACGGCCTGGCCGAGGGCACGGTCGCCGACTTCGTGATCCAGGCCCCGCTGCCGTATCAACTGCGCGGCACGATCGCGGTGGTGCATTCCGAACCGCTTCGCCTGGTGGAGGCATCGGTCACCGGCGATCTCGAGGGGCCGGCCCGACTCGAAGTGCGCCCCGAAGGATCCGGCACGATCGCGCATCTGCGGTGGAGCCTCGAGGTGCGTTCGTCGCTGCTGCGGCCCCTGGCGACGATCGCGCGTCCCGCGCTCTCGTGGGCCCACGACCGCATCGTCGAACGCGGTCTCACCCAGTTCGAAGCGCGTGCGCTCTCGGAGCCGCCGGGCGGCGAATGATGACGAGGCGCACGCTGCAGCCGAGGATTTACACTCGTATCGCTCCACGTTGCGCGACCAGTTCCCTCGATTCGCACCTCGGTTCGGTGTCGGAGTGTCACGTTGGGACGCTTCAGGTGACTGCACCACCAGGGCCGTGACCATGAGGAGCAGGCGAATGACTGACGACGAACTGTGTGCGGCAGCCCTTGCGGCCGATCCCGATGCCATCGTTGCTGACGACGCCGTCAGCCTCTGGGAACTCACGGGCCAGGGCCCACAGCCGCTCCCCGAGTGGTATATGCCGGCCCCGATGGGTGGCACGTTGCAGGGCTGGCGTCGCCGGGTCGCACGATGGAACGTCGCGCTGATCATCGCCGCCTTCGTCACGATCAACGTGTACGGGCTCTGCAACACGTACGGCCAACTCCATTTCTGAGTGGGTCGGCGGTTCCGTCGCGACCAGCGGCGCGGCGCGGGAGAGCTGCGACACTGTGACCGGTATGGACGTCCCGCCCGCCCGTCATCTCCTGCGCGCCAAGGACCTGGTCGACGCGCGCTACGGAGAACCGTTGCGAGTGGACGACATGGCCCGCGCAGCCGGCCTGTCACGAGCGCACTTCAGTCGCGAGTTCCGGCGCACCTTCGGTGAGTCGCCCCACTCGTACCTGCTGACCCGCCGACTCGAGCGGGCCGCCTCACAGTTGCGGATGACGGACCGTCCGGTGGCGGAGGTGTGCTGGTCGGTGGGGTGGAACAGCCTTGGATCGTTCACCACCAGCTTCACGCGTACGTACGGGTTGTCGCCGACCGCGTATCGCGCCGCGTACCCGCCAGCCGCCTCGCACGCGCTGGTGCCGACGTGTGTGTTGCGCGTGTTCGGCCGTCCGCAACACCGCACGTTTCGAGAAGGCAACCGAACGTCGCAGGCGTAGGTTCAGCCGCGACCCGTTCGATCGCAGAGGAGACGACGATGATCACCATCGCCAACGCGCAAGTGTGGGTGCACGACCAGGAGGAGGCACTGGCCTTCTACACGAAGCAGCTCGGCATGGAGGTTCGCGTCGACGCCAGCTTCGAGGAGATGGGCGACTTCCGGTGGCTCACCGTCGGACCGCCCGGCCAGCCCGACGTCGCGATCGTGCTCATGGCGATCCCCGGTCCACCCATGATCGATGACGACACGGCCGAGCAGATCCGCAGCCTGATGGCGAAGGGATTCGCAGGCACGGTGTTCCTCACCACCGACGACTGTCAGGCCTCATACGACGAGCTCGTGAGCCGGGGCGTGGAGTTCACTGAGCCGCCCGAGCAACGTCCCTACGGGATCGACTCCGGGTTCCGTGACCCGTCCGGCAACTCGATCCGTCTCACTCAGGTGGAGATGCCCGCGGCGTAACACATTGCACCTTGCCATGACGGGCTTCGGTGTTCAGGATGAACAGGGCATCGAGTACCAGGAGGCACGACATGGCTGGAACGATGAAGAAGAGCTTCGCGAGCCCCGACGAGCATCGGACACCGGACAAGACCGAGGTGAACGTCGTCGATCTCGGCTCGGTGAAGGCGGCGCGGATGACGCTCCAGCCTGGTTGGCGCTGGTCGGACTGCATCAAGCCGATGGTCGGCACCGAAAGCTGCCAGCTCCATCACGAGGGAATGGTCGCGTCCGGGCGCATGCACGTGCAGCACAACGACGGCACCGAGATCGAGATCGGTCCCGGCGACGCGTACGTGATCGAGCCCGGCCATGACGCGTGGGTCGTCGGTTCGGACACGTTCGTGGGCTACGAGTTCGACAGCAAAGCAGCAGAGGCCTTCGCCAGCAGCTGATCGAACGCGTCAGACGGCAGCGTTGGCGTTGCGGTCGCGACGGTCAGCCGTACGGCGGGCGACGCGACCGACCTTCTCGATGTGCTGCAGCACCCGGTCACGCGCTTCTTCGGCCTCAGGTGTGAGGCCGGTGAGCTGATCGAGGCGCCAGTGCTTCACCACCACCGGCACGAGGATGTTGTCGTGGTGCGACGCGAAGTCGTACACGCCGACCTCGGCGATGAGCGCGGGCGTGCGTCTTGAAGTCGGGGACGCCGGCGCCCGGCATCTCGAAGTGCGCACCTGCTGGTCGATCGCGATCACGATGCTCGACGGGTCGACCTCGAGCGCCGCGGTGGCGAGGTCACGATAGAAGAGGTGGTGGAGGTTCTCGTCGGCCGCGACGCGGGTCATGATCGCGTCGCCGACCGCGTCGTCGAGCAGCTTGCCGGTGTTGCGGTGCGAGATGCGCGTCGCGAGCTCCTGGAGCGCGACGTAGACGATGCCCTCGGCGATGGTCGGCGGATTGGGTACGAGCCCGCTCGACACCTGGGCCATGCGCGCCCGCTCGAGTTGTCGCAGGTCGATCGAGCGTGTGCAGGTGAGGTAGTCGCGAATCACGATCGCGTGGCGACCCTCTTCGGCCGTCCACCGGCGGTTCCACTCGCCCCACACACCGGCAGTGCCGAAGTGCGACACGATCGTCTGGTAGTAGTGCGGCAGGTTGTCCTCGGTGAGCAGGTTGAGGAGCAGCGCGCTCTGCACGCCGGCCGGCAGCGTTGCCGCGTCACGCGTCGAACTCTTCGCCGGCCACGAAGTCTCGCCCCCGGTTCCACGGCACGAACTCGTGCGGGAACCACTCCTTGGCGGTGCCGAGATGGCGCTCGAGCAGGCGCTCCGCAGTGGGCGAGAGGGCATCGAGCAATTCGGCGTCGTTCATCGCTCGCCACGGTAGTCCGCAGGCCGCCCGGTCACGCGATCGGTCACAGCGCTCACGGCGCACGAAGGGAGGTTCGGCCCGGCACCCGCGGGACGGCGACATCTAGGGTCGGCGGATGCAGGTGCACCTGGTCGACGGCACGTACGAGCTCTTCCGGCACCACTTCGGGGTGCCGTCGCATCTCGACGACGACGGTGTCGAGGTGGCCGCCGTCCGCGGCGTGTTGGGCAGCGTGATGATGATGCTGGAGCAGGGCGCCACCCACGTGGGCGTGGCCACCGACCACGTGGTCGAGTCGTTCCGCAACGACCTGTACCCCGGGTACAAGACCAGTGCCGGGATGCCACCGGAGCTGCTGGCGCAGTTCCCGCTGTTGGAGGAAGGCCTCGAAGCGCTCGGGGTGGCGGTGTGGCCGATGGTGGAGTTCGAGGCCGACGACGCGCTGGCGACGGCAGCGTTCGTCGCCCGCGGCGACGCGCGGGTCGAGCGAGCGCTGATCTGCACCCCCGACAAGGACCTCGCCCAGTGCGTGGTCGACCCGGTCGTGGTGCAGGTCGACCGACGCAAGGACGTCACCATCGACGAGGCCGGCGTGCGCGAACGCTTCGGCGTGGCGCCGCAGTCGATCACGAGCTATCTCGCGTTGGTCGGCGACAGCGCTGACGGCTTCCCCGGCCTGCCGGGATGGGGCGCCAAGTCGGCTGCCGCGCTGCTCGCCCGGTACGAGCACGTCGACGCCATCCCCGATGACGCGTCCACGTGGGACGTCACCGTGCGCGGCGCGGCCAAGCTGGCCGCCACCCTGGCCGCGGGACGCGAGGCCGCCGCGCTGTTCCTCGACCTCGCCACCCTGCGCACGACGTGCGACGTCGGCACCGTCGACGACTGGGCGTGGACCGGCCCACGGCCCGAGCTCACCGCGATGACGGCACGTCTCGGGGCCGCCAACCTGTTGGCCCGGGCGGAACGCCTGTCCGCGACCCGCCAGGCGTAAGACGCCTGGCGGGCACGGGGCAGACGCACGGACGTAGCTGTCACACCCCAGGTTTACGGTCGTCGAGTCGGGCGGATCCGACGAGACGAGGACCGTGACCATGGAAGCGATGCTGATCGTGCTCGGGCTGGTGGTGTTGCCGGCATTCGTCGCGGCACTGGTGGTGGCGTTGGTCGGGAACCGCCGGCGTGTCGTCCCTTTGGCTGCGGACGACCCCGTCGCGCGCGACGCCGCGCTTCACGCTGCGATCGATCATCTCGTGCAGGTGAACCGTGAAGTGATGGCGGGGGAGCGCCAACTCGGCGCGACCGACCTCGAACGCACCAAGGGGCAGATCGACCAGGAGCTGGCGGGCATGCGTCGCGACGTGATGCGCCTCGGTGGTCTCATCCAGGAAGTCGAGCGGGATCGCCGTGAGAACGTGGGCGAGCTGAGCGCGCAGCTGGCCGAGGCGGGTCGCAACACGCAGTTGCTCGCCGACACCACGCAGTCGTTGCGCGAGGCGCTGTCGAGCACCTCCGCGCGCGGCCAATGGGGTGAACGCATGGCCGACGACGTGTTGCGCCTCGCCGGGTTCGTCGACGGCGTGAACTACCACCGGCAGCGGGCGATCGAGGGCACGGGCCGCACACCCGACTACACGTTCCTGCTCCCCGACGGCATGTGCGTGCACATGGACGTGAAGTTCCCGCTCGCCAACTACATGCGTCACCTCGATGCCACCACCGAGGTCGAGCGCGAACGGCACCGCAAGGAGTTCCTGCGCGACGTGCGGCTGCGGCTGAAGGAGGTCACGACGCGTGACTACGTCGACCCGTCGTCGAGCACCATCGACTGCGTCCTCCTCTTCATCCCGAACGAGCAGGTGTACGGCTTCATCCAGCAACAAGACCGCGCCATCCTCGACGACGCGCTCCGCTCCAAGGTGGTGTTCTGCTCGCCGCTCACCTTGTTCGCGGTGCTGGCCGTGATCCGTCAAGCCGTCGACAACTTCCGACTGTCGCAGAGCACCCAGGAGGTGCTCACCCTGCTGCAAGGCTTCGAGAAGCAGTGGGGCAAGTTCGTCGAGCAGATGGACAAGGTCGGGCGCAGTCTCGACACCGCATCACACGCGTTCACCGAGCTCGAAGGCACGCGTCGCCGCCAGCTGGAACGTCAGCTCGACAAGATCGACGCGGTACGAGCCGACGCGCATCTCGAAGCGGTCAGCGACGGCACGGTGCACACGTTGGCACTCGATGGCTGAGGTGTTCCCCGAGGCGCGCATGGGTACGATCGATCCGTGATCTTCGTCATCGCCGCGCTGCTGTTGCTGCCGGTCGTCGAGCTGGTCGTGATGATCCAGGTCGGTCAGTGGCTCGGCGCGTGGGAGATGCTCGCCCTGCTCGTGATGTGCACCTTCACCGGTGTGTGGATCGTGAAGCAACAGGGCATCGGGGCGTGGCGCAGGATACGCACCGACCTCGCGGTCGGACGCGTCCCGGGCAGCGCACTCATCGACGGCGGCCTGCTCCTCGCGGCGGGTGTGCTCTTCATCATCCCTGGCTTCGTCACCGACATCGTCGCGGTGTTGCTGCTGATTCCGCCGGTCCGTGCGATCGCCCGGAATGCGCTCGCTCGACGGTGGCGGGTGTCGACCACCGTGGTCAGCACCTCAGGGCTCCACGGCGATGTGTACGACGTCGAATCACACCCGACTCGCTCGTCCCCCGACGATCCCGGTCCGGCGACTCGACGCGAGCTCGGCCCCTGATCAGACCAGCTCGGACAGCGTTCAGACCCGCCGGAGCATCTCGGGCGGGACGGGCGCGTCGACTCGCTGCATGAGCTGGTCTGGCCGCACGAGGCCGGTCGGCCCGGCGATGCGGTCGGCAACCTGGATGTCGAGCAGCTCGAGCCCGTGATCCTCCACCGGATCGAGGCGCGCCAGCATGGCGTCGAACAGGCGGCCCGGAAGCACACGTCCGACCCCGGCGACGAGCCACACGATCGTGGTCGGCTTCGTGAGCTCGTCGAGCAGCGCGCCGGTGCCGTGCGGCACCAACGCCTGCGTCGGCGACGCCCCGGTCACCTCCACGAGCACGTGCGACGGTTCGAACACCATGGCCGAGGCCAGGTCGACCGGTCGGGCTGATGCATCACTGTGGGCGAGACGCCGGGCCCACCCGTCGTTGCCGACGCCGCGCACTGCGAGCACGTCGAGATCGGGTCGCGACTCGAAGGCCTCGCCCGACAGCTCGGGCCACCCGAGCACTGCGATCGGGTCGTCGTGGGGGAACGGCAACAACCCGGCGAGGCGCCCCGGGGTGTGGTCGTCACGCACCAACCCCTCGGCCTCCCACGCCGCGTCGGCGGGATCGGGCGCAGCCAACACGCGGGCGCACAGCCACCAGAGCAACGGCGAGTCGGTGTGATGGTCGATCAGCCGTCGGCAGGCCACGACGAGGCCGGCCAAGTCGTCGTCGAACGCAGCCAGGCAGTCGGCAGCTTCGGCGACCATGGTGCGGTCATCCCCGTCGTGACGAGCGATGTAGCGCAGACGTTCGAACGGTTGCACGGCTCAGACGGTAGTGCCCGCTCGCTCGGGACCACCGGGGAGCTCGCCTCTAGCATCGCGACGATGGAAGCCCGCGTGACGCGCCCGGTGGTGTCGCTGCCACGCGGGCTCGCCGAAATCGGTGAGCGAGTGGAAGCGCGCCTCGACGCACTGCTCCTCGATGAGCTCGATCGTTGGCGTGCGCTGGCCCCCGACCTGGTCGCCCCACTCACTGCGCTGCGCGATCTGATCGGTGCGGGCGGCAAGCGGTTGCGACCGGCCTTCTGCTTCTGGGCGTTCGTCGGCGCCGGCGGCGACCCCGACGATCCGGTGGTCACCGACGTCGCCGCGGCGATCGAGTTGCTGCATGCGTTCGCCCTCGTGCACGACGACGTGATGGATGGCTCGGCGCTGCGACGTGGCGAACCCACGGTGCACGAAGCCTTCGCTGCGATGCATCGCGACGAGGGCGGCCGCGGCGAAGCCCGGCGATTCGGCGAGGGCGCTGCCATCCTGGTCGGCGACTTCGCCTTCGTGTACGCCGACCAGCTGTTCTCCAGCGCCCCAGCTCACGTGCGCCCCCTGTACGACGAACTGCGCATCGAACTGTGCGTCGGGCAGTACCTCGATCTGGCGGGCACGGCGAGCGGCCGGCGTGATCGTGCGCTCGCCGAACTGATCGAACGGTACAAGTCGGGCAAGTACACCGTGGAACGGCCGTTGCACATCGGTGCGGCGTTGGCCGGCGGTCCGGCCGAGCTCGCTGGTTCGTTGACCGCGTTCGGCATCCCCCTCGGCGAGGCGTTCCAGATCCGCGACGACCTCCTCGGCGTGTTCGGCGACCCGACGGTCACCGGGAAGCCGGTCGGTGACGACCTGCGGGAAGGCAAACTCACACCACTGCTCGCCGCGGCCGCCGCGGCCGAGGAGCGATCAGGCGCCTACCCGGCGCTCGGACGCGTCGGTCACCCCGACCTCGATGCGGTCGGCATCACCGCCATCCAGGATGCCTTGGTGGCCAGCGGCGCGGTCGCCGAGGTGGAACAGGCCATCGCCATCCGGGTCGACGCGGCCCTGGCGGCCCTGGCCACGATGCCGATCGAGACCGACGCACGCGACGCCCTCACCGAGCTTGCCCGGTTCGTCGCCTGGCGCGATCGGTAGCCGGTTTCGTGGCGTTCCTGATCGGATCGATGGGTCGTGGACCTGATGAGTAGGCTCGCCCGCCGGTGAACTCGGCGCTCGCGATCGAAGTCGTCGCGCTCGAGAAGCGCTACGGATCCACGCGCGCGGTCGACGGTCTTTCCCTCGAGATCGGCGTCGGTGAGGTGTTCGGATTGCTCGGGCCGAACGGTGCCGGCAAGACGACCACCGTGGAGATCCTCGAGGGATATCGCCGTGCTGACGCGGGCGACGTGCGCGTGCTCGGCCTCGATCCCTGGCGGGACGGTGCCCAACTCCACGCCCAAGTGGGTGTGATGCTCCAAGAGGGTGGCCTCTACCCCGGGATCCGCCCGCTCGAGGCGCTGCAACTCTTCGCGTCGTACTACGCGGATCCGGACGATCCCGAGCGGCTGCTCGACGCGGTCGGGCTGGAAGACGCACGGAACACGTTGGTGCGACGCATGTCGGGCGGGCAACAACAACGACTCTCGTTGGCGCTGGCCCTCGTCGGACGCCCGTCGTTGCTGTTCCTCGATGAGCCGACAGCCGGCATGGACCCGCACGCACGGGCGACCACATGGTCGTTGGTGCAGGAGCTGCGCGGCCGCGGAGTCACCGTCGTGCTCACCACGCACGCGATGGACGAGGCGGAGCAGCTGTGCGACCGCGTCGGCATCGTCGACCACGGTCGTCTCGTGGCGTGCGGGTCGCCGGCCGAGCTCATGGCGCGTGCCGCGGCCGACGACACCCGCTTCTCGGCGGCACCAGGCTTGGACGTGGCGTCGCTTGCGCACGCGATCAGCGCGACCACCACGGTGACCGAGACGCGACCGGGCGAGTACGTGATCTCCGATCCGGCCACCCCCGAGCTGGTGGCACAGCTGGCGGCGTGGTTGCGCGATCGCGGCGTGCTGCTCCGCGAACTGCGCGCCGGCACCCGTTCTCTCGAAGACGTGTTCCTCCGCCTCACGAGTGACGGCCGCTCATGAGAGCTCGATCATGAAGGCCAGCGCGTTTCGCGCGCAGACGCGCGTCGAGTTGCTGCTCACGCTGCGCCGCGGCGAGAGCTTGCTCGTCACGCTGGCGATCCCGCTCGGGATCCTCGTGTTCTTCTCGAAGGTCGACGCGGTCAACACCACGTTCGCCCACCCGATCGACTTCCTCGTCCCTGGTGTGCTGGCGCTCGCGGTCATGTCGAGCGCGATGGTGAGCCTCGGCATCGCGACCGGGTACGAACGGCGCTACGGGGTGCTGAAGCGCTTGGGGTCGACGCCGCTGTCGCGCGCCGGTCTGCTCACCGCCAAGACGGCCAACGTGCTGGTGTTCGAGATCGTCCAGACCGTCTTGATCGTCGGTGTCGGGATGGCGCTCGGATGGGACCCGTCCGGCGGCTTGTTCGCCGCAATCGGGTTGATCCTGCTCGGCACCATCGCCTTCGCGGGGATCGGGATGCTGATGGCGGGCACGCTGCGCGCCGAGGCCAACCTCGCTGCCTCCAACGGCTTGTTCCTCGTGCTGATGTTCCTGGGCGGGATGGCCTATCCGCTCGCGAAGTTGCCCGACGCGCTCGAGACGTTCGCCCGCTTGCTCCCTGCGGCAGCGCTGTCGGAGACGCTTCGCGGCGTGCTCGACGCGCACACCCACTTCCGCTGGGGCGAGCTCGTGGTGCTGATCGTGTGGGCGATCGCGGCACCACTCGCGGCCGCGCACTGGTTCCGCTGGGACGAGTAGTTCAGGACGCCGCGGTCATGGTGGCGATCTGCTTGTCGAGGCCGCTCGCGCGTGAGTTCGGACAGCGAGACGCCGGTGACGATGCCCTTGGCGTCGATGAAGAACGTGTAGGGAAGCCCGCGTACCCCATAGCTCTTGGCGACATCCCCGTTCGCGTCGAAGGCGTTGGCCCAGGTCGCCTGCTCGTCATCTGCGAACTGCCGACCATCGCTGCTGAGGGTGTCGTTGTTCACGCCGAGCACTTCGAACTCGCCGCCTGCATGCTGGTCCGTCGACCGCAACAAGGGGAACTCGCGCCGGCACGGGATGCAATACGACGCCCAGAAGTTCACGATCACCGGCGTACCGCGGAAGTCAGTCAGCTTGACCGGCTTGCAGTCGAGACTGGTCAGCGTGAAGTCGGGCGCGACGTCGCCCACTCCGACGACCCCCGGTGGGCCCGCCGCCGATTTCGGCGTTCCGGGACAGCCGGCCGAGGCGCTGTCGCCGCCGTCGCCGCCGTCGATCGCACGCCACGTGACCGCCGCGACGACGAGCACCACGACGAGCGCGATCGCGACCAGGATCGTTCGGGCCCGTCGGGTGGGCCCTGCGTCCGGCGCGGGCGGCGGTGCCCCGTTCAACGCCATGGCGCGACGTCAGATGGCGCGGACGAGGGTGTCGACGGCAACGGCCGCGAACAGCGCTGCGAGGTAGGTGTTCGAGAACATGAAGAACTTGATCGCCTTCTCGGGGCTCGTGCTACGCGCCAGACGCACCGCCTGCACGACGAACGCGACCCCGAGCACGACGGCGGACGCGATGTAGATCACGCCCACGTCGCTCACGAGGGGGAGCACCAACGACGTCGCGAACACGATCACGCTGTAGGCCACGATGTTGTGGATCGCGACGCGCTCGCCCTTGACCACCGGCAACATCGGGATCCCGGCGGCGGCGTAGTCGTCGCGGTAGCGAAGGGCGAGCGCCCAGAAGTGCGGCGGCGTCCAGAAGAAGACGATGGCGAACAGCACCCACGCAGGGGCGGCGACCTCACCCGTGACCGCCGCCCACCCGACCAGCACAGGCACTGCGCCGGCCGCGCCACCGATCACGATGTTCTGCGGCGTACGCGGCTTCAGCCAGATGGTGTAGACGAACACGTAGAAGAGCATCGCTCCGACCGCGAGGCACGCCGACAGCAGGTTGACGGTCGACCAGAGCAACACGAACGCGATGGCCTCGAGCGTGAGGCCGAACACCAGCGCGCGTCGAGGCGGGATCGAACCCATCGGCAGTGGCCGGTGCGCGGTGCGACGCATCAGGTGGTCGCGGTCGCGCTCGATCCAGCAGTTGATGGTGTTGGCGCCACCAGCGGCGAGCGCGCCGCCGACGAGCACCTCGATCACCAGGAGCACAGGTGGGAACTCGCCCGCCGCGAGGATCATCGCCGGGAGGGTGGTGACGAGCAGCAGCTCGATGACGCGCGGCTTGGTGAGCTGCACGTACGACCACGTCGTCGCGCCCGCGCGTCCGAGGCGGCCGCGAAACAATCGGTGGTGCCGAGCGCGTCGCGACCGGCACTGAGGACATCGTCCGCGCCATCGGGGTGAATCTACCCCTGGTGTGTCACGGCTCTCGAAGCAGGTCGATCCACCGGCACGGCTAGCCTGCGAACGGTGGCACCGTCCGACGTCAAGCAGTCGATCCGCATGACCGCCGACCGCTTGCTGTTGATGCCCGACGTCGACAGCGGCGACCGCAAGAGCCGCGGCGGCATCCTGATCCCGGCCACCGCGGCGGTGAACCGCCGGCTGGTGTGGGCCGAGGTCGTTGCGGCCGGACCGACGGTCCGCAACGTCGAGGAAGGCGATCAGGTGTTGTTCGCGCCTGATGTCGGCTACGAGGTGGAGATCCGCGGCGAGGACTACCTGATCCTCCGCGAACGCGACATCCATGCCGTGGCGTCCACCAAGGACGACGGGCAGACCGGTCTCTACCTCTGAGTCGTCTTTTCCCTGGCCTTGGCCCCGCCCGCCTGCTTGGCGCGCTTGGGGCCGGAACCGGACTTCTTGGTGATGGCGACGGGAACCGCGGCCGGGTGGGCCACGGGCGGGAACACACCGTCGGCCGCTCGTGACTCGAGATAGGCCACCAGCGAGCGGAAGAGCCGCTTCCCCAGCATCTTGCGCAGCTCGGGTGCCATCGACTCGTACACCGGTTCCGGGGCGCTGAACGCCTCTGGCGCCTCGGTGCACCACCACGCGAAGTCGTCTCCACCTTCGCCCCATCCCTCACGACCGAACTCGGTGAGCGTGGTGATCACCGTGCCGTCCTCCTGCTCCTCGTCGATGCGCCGGAGGGGCAGCTGCCAACACACCTCGGGCTTCAGCTCGGCGTGGTGCACGCCGGTGCGCATCGCATGCTGGTGCAGCGCGCAGCCGGGGCCGTTGGCGAAGCCGTCGCGGTTCAAGAAGATGCAGGCGTCGTCGGCGAGACGGGTACGCCACTCCATCACGCCGTCGTCGTCCTTGCCCGCCTTGGCGAAGATCCCCTTGCGGCGACCGAGCTTGGCGAACTGCCACTCGTCGTCTCGGAGCTGCTTCGACGCGCGCACCACGAGGTCGCGGTCGGCACGGTCGCTGAAGTGCGCACCATAGGAACAGCACCCGAGCACGAGCTCAGGTGCCGGAGCGTCGAGCACGCCCTGACAGCCGTCACCGAAGAGACACCGCCAGTTCGACAGCAGAAAGGTCACGTCGATCTGCCACGTGCGACCCTCCTCGCGGGGATCGACGAAGGTGACCCACTCGCGTGCAGCACGCGGCATGCAACGCCTCCATTCCGTTCGGTCGTGCATCGGTTCGTCGGCACCATCATGGTGCACGCGCGTCGCAGTTCTTACCGTGCGGGCTCGGGCACCGCGTGTCAATCGCGAAATGGGCGACGGGCCGTAGTCTCGCGTCATCGTGTCCACTGAAGCGTTGGTCGCCGATCTCGAGCGCGAACTGGGGCCTGGTCGCGCACGCGCCGAACCGCTCGAGCTCGCGTTGTACTCGCGCGACGCGGGCGTCGCGCAGGGGAACGCGGCCGCGGTGTGCTTCCCTCGGTCGGGCGCGGAGGTGGCAGCGGCGGTGCGGGTCGCGGCGCGCCACGGTCGTCCCTTCGTCGCGCGGGGGAGCGGTACGGGCCTCGCCGGCGGTGCCACGCCAGTGGATGATCCCGTCGTCATCGTCACCACGCAGCTGAATCGAGTGCTCGAGATCGATGCCGAGGAAGGCGTCGCGTGGGTCGAACCCGGCGTGCTCAACCTCGATCTGTCGCGGGCCGTGCATCACCTCGGCCTGCACTACGCACCCGACCCCTCGTCGCAGCAGGCGTGCACGATCGGCGGCAACGTGGCCACCAACGCGGGAGGTCCCCACTGCCTCGCCTCGGGGGTCACCGCGGCCCACGTGCTCGCCATCGAAGTGGTGTTGGCCGACGGGTCCGTCACCATGCTCGGCGGTCTCGAACCTGACGTCGCCGGCTACGACCTGCGCGGCTGCTTCGTGGGCAGCGAGGGCACCATGGGGATCGCGACACGCATCGCAGTGCGCCTGAGTCCCGATCCTCCCGCGGTGCGCACCCTGTTGCTCGACTTCATGAGCGTCGACGCCGCCGGTGCCACGGTGAGCGGGATCATCGCGGCCGGTGTCGTGCCCGCGGCGCTCGAGATGATGGACGCGGCGATCACACGCGTGGTCGAGGACTTCGTCGGCGCGGGCTATCCGCGCGACGCGGCGGCGGTGCTGCTCGTGGAGCTCGACGGCCCACCAGCAGCCGTCGACGAACAGGTGCGCATCGTGAGCGATGTGGCGCACGAACACGGGGCGCGCACCGTGCGCATCGCCGCCGACGACCGCGAGCGCGCCTTGCTCTGGAAGGGGCGGAAGTCGGCGTTCGGTGCCATCGCCCGCGTTGCCCCCGACTACTACCTGCACGACGCGGTCGTGCCCCGCACGAAGCTCGTCGAGGTGTTGCGCGACGTCGGCGCGATCGCGACCGCACACGACCTCACGATCATGAACGTGTTCCACGCGGGTGACGGCAATCTGCACCCGATCATCGTGTTCGACGCCCGCCACACCGGGATCTGGGAGCGGGTGCACCGAGCAGGCGACGAGATCCTGGCGGTGTGCGTGGCGGCCGGGGGCGTGTTGTCGGGCGAGCACGGCATCGGGCTCGAGAAGCGCGAGATGATGCCTCTCGTGTTCTCACCCGACGACCTCGACGCGCAAGCGCGCCTCCGTGACGCGTTCGATCCATCGGGACGAGCCAACCCCGCCAAGGTGCTCCCTTCCGGGAGCCGGTGCGGCGAGCTGCAACGCATTCCGGCGGGCGCGTGGGTGTGAACCTGCTCGACCCCGGCGACATGGCCATCGCACTCGATCACCTGTGCGAGGCGGTGCGCGCGTCGGATCACGTCGTTGCGGTCGGAGCGCGCACCCAGTGGGAGGTCGGCGGCACGCTCGTGCCCGGGGCCACCGAAGTGCACGTGCCGTCGGGCGTCCTCGACTACGACCCGCGCGACCTGACGGCCACGGTGGCCGCCGGCACGTCGGTGGCGGAGCTCTCCGCCGTGCTGGCGGATCGAGGCCAGGAATGCCCGCTCGATCCACGTGACCCGTCGGCGACGGTGGGCGGCGTGCTGGCGACGGGCCTGTCAGGACCGCGCCGGTTGCGCCACGGTCCGCTGCGCGATCGGGTGCTCGAGGTGCGGTTCGTGACCGCCGACGGTCGGATCGTGAAGGTCGGGGGGCCGACGGTCAAGAACGTCACCGGGTTCGACCTACCACGACTGCTCGTCGGCTCGCTCGGCACGATCGGCGTGATCACGCAGGTCACGGTGCGGTGCCAGCCCCTCCCGTCGGCCGCGAGGTGGACCACCAGCGCCCTGGACCCGCCGGAGGTGCGGCGACGGGTGTTCCGCCCCTCGTGTGTCGCCTGGGACGGCGTCACCTGTGCCGTGCTGCTCGAGGGGACCCCCGACGATCTCCACGCCGCGCAGCGCGCCATCGATGGCGAACCGTCCGATCTCGCGCCGGGGTACCCCGACGGTTCGCACCGCGGCCGTGTGTCGGTGCGCCCGGGCGCGGTGCTCGCATTGGGCGATCGCTTCGATCACATCACCGGGCTGCGTTGGCTCGCCGAGGTCGGCGTCGGCACGGTGCACGTCGCGACCGACACCGAAGCGGCGCTGGCCGAAGCCCGTGCCGCCGCCGCGTCATTCGGTGGCTGGCTCCTCCGCGAGGCCGGTGCTCCGGGCCTCGACCCGTTCGGCACCACCAGTCCGAACGCTGCCCTCCTCGAGCGAATCCGCGCCGCGTTCGACCCGACGGAGAAGCTCGGACGCGGACGGTTCGCAACGTTGCTCGACCCGTACCGTGAGCTACACGTTGAGGTGTCTCATGATTGAACGTCAGCTCGAGGTCGAGCGAACGCTCGGCCTCGACGAAGACGAGTTGGTCGCGTGCGTGGCGTGCGGATTGTGCCTGCCGCACTGCCCCACGTATCGCGTCACTGGCTATGAGATCGCGTCCCCTCGTGGGCGCATCGCGGCGATGCGCGCAGTCGAGCTCGAGGGCGCACCGATCGACGAAGCCTTTCGCGACGCGATGGAAGCGTGCGTGCAATGTCGCGGGTGTGAGGCGGCCTGCCCGTCCGGCGTCGCGTTCGGTCACCTGATGGAAGGTGCCCGACAGGCGCTTCACACCACGCCGATGCCCCCGCAGACCCGCGTCGGCGACGCAGCCGGCCGCCTGCGCCGCGGTGCCGAGTGGCTCGCCTACGTGGTGGTGCTCCCGCGCCATGGTGTGCTGCTCGCGCTCACCTGGGTGGCGTGGCTGGCCCAGCGCCTCCACCTGGTCCCGCGCCGGCTCGGCCTACCCCGGTTGACTCGTGCGTCGCTGCGCACGCCCCTGCGCGCCGATGCCACTCCCGACGCGTTCTTGTTCACGGGCTGCGTGATGGACGCCTGGCAACGCGACGTGCATCGCGCCGCGTTGCGCGTGATGCGCGCCGCTGGAGCGCGGGTCGGGCTCCCCGGCACGGGCGGCGCGTGTTGTGGAGCGCTCCACCTGCACGCGGGACGAGTCAAGGAGGCGCGCCGGCTGGCGCGACGCGTGATCCGCTCGCTGCCGGCCGACGGCGCCGTCGTGGTCGACAGCGCCGGCTGCGGCGCGGCCATGAAGGACTACGGACGTCTGCTCGACACCGACGAGGCGCGTGCGTTCTCCTCCCGTGTGTTCGACTTCTCCGAGTGGGTGGCCGCGCAACGGCCCCTGCCCCTGCGTGCCACCGACCAGGTCGTCGTGATCCAGGATCCGTGCCATCTGCGCCACGTGCAACACGCCGACCGCGCCGTGCACACGGTGCTGGCGAGCGCCTACGCGTGTCGTGACACCGACGACGACGGCCTCTGTTGCGGCGCCGGCGGTGCGTACTCGCTCTGGCACCCGGCGTTGGCGGGCCAGATCCGCGACCGCAAGGTGGCCGCGATCCGCGCCGCCTCGCCCGGCACGCCCTCACCGGTGGTGGCGTCGGCGAACCCTGGGTGCGCCATGCACCTGGGCGCCGCCGGACTCGACGTGCGCCATCCCGCCGAGCTGCTCGCCGACCGACTCCCCGACGACGCCTGAAAGGACTGCGCCGTGCGTGACACCGACCACATCGTGGAACGATTGCGTTCCGTCGAGGAAGAGCTCCGTGACCTTGCCTTCGAACGCCTCCGCGCCGCGACCGAAGACGGCGACGCCGACGCGCTGGCCGACGAGAAGAAGGTGCTGCAGGCTCGCCGCGCGATCGAACGGGCCATCGTGGCCCTGAGCTCACGCGACTCGGTCGACGAGTTCGGCTGACGGCTCAGTCGCCGCCCAGGCGGGCGGGCTCGTTGAGCTGGTCGATCAGCATGCGCAAGCGCGACCAGCCGCGACGGTCGAAGCGAAACGAGACGCGGCCCAGGTCGACATGGTCGTGGTCGGCGAGCTCGGCGGCGGTGGGCTGGATCACACTCAGCGCCCCCCGCACGATGATGTCGTCGAACTCGGCCGACAAGTCGGCCAGGGCCGCAGGCTCGGGAACCTGTTGCATGCGCAGCACCAGCTCACCTTCGACGAACCGTTGGGAGTGGTAGTTGCGGTAGAAGTCGAGCGCTTCGCGTACCGCGTCATCGACCGAATCGGTGATGTGCACGAGACACAGGTCGTGGCCGGCGATGTACCCGGTGTCGCGCAGCTCACGATTCACGAACTCGAGCCATTCCTGCCAGTACGTCCCGCCGGGCGTGTCGAGCAGGATCACGGGCGCCGACTGCGCTTTGCCGGTCTGGAGCAACGTGAGCAGCTCGAACGCCTCGTCGAGGGTGCCGAAGCCGCCAGGCAGGAGCACGAACGCGTCGGACTCCTTGATGAACTCCAGCTTGCGGGTGAAGAAGTAGCGGAAGTTCACGAGCTTCGGATCGCCGTCGAAGAACTGGGTGGTGGCCGATTCGAACGGCAACTTGATGCTCACCCCGAACGAGCGCTCCGGGCCCGCGCCTTCGATGCCAGCTTCCATGATCCCGGGACCGGCGCCGGTGATGACCATCCAATCGCGCTGGGCCAACGCGGCGGCGACGTCGCGCGCGAGGAAGTAGAGCGGATCGTCGGGTCGAGTACGTGCGGAGCCGAAGATCGCGACCTTGCGCGCCGAGCGGTACGGCGCGAACACGTGGAACGCGTGTCGCATCTCCTTGAGCGCTGCGTTGGCGATCTTGAGGTCGCCTCGATCAGCGCGGTCGCGGCCCAGGCGCAACGGCTGACGCCACCAGCTCGAACACGAGGTCGGCGTCGTCGGGATCGGCGACGCGATCGACCATGTCGGCCACGGCCGCGTCGAGACGGGCGTCGCCCGTGCGGTACCGCGGCAGCCTTTCCATCGCGTCTACCGACTGTCCATCGCGTCTACCGACCGTCCATCGCGTCTACCGACCGTCCATCGCGTGGCCTACACCTGGGAGAGCAGCGGCCCGGCCAGATCAGCCAACGACGTCTGCGGACGGGCGCCGAGGTGACTGATCACCTCGGCTGCGGCGAGTGCGCCGAGCCGCCCAGCCGTCCCAAGCTCGAAGCCGTGCGTGAGACCGAACAGGAAGCCCGCTGCGAAGAGGTCGCCGGCTCCCGTGGTGTCGATCACGTGAGGGGCGGGATGCGCGTCGATGATGTGCACCTCGTCGCGCGTCACGATCACCGCACCCTTCTCGCTCCGCGTCAGCGCCGCGATCTCGCAGCGCATCGCGATGTGTTGCAGCGCGTCATCGAACGAATCGACTTCGAACAGCGACGTGATCTCGGCTTCGTTCGCGAACAAGACGTCGACCTCAGCTTCGATCAGGTCGAGGAACTCAGCGCGATGGCGGTCGACGCAGAAGGAGTCGGACAGCGTGAGCGCCACCCGGTTCCCTGCGTCGTGCGCGGTGCGGGCCGCGCGACGGAAGGCGTCCTTCGCGGCGGGCTGGTCCCAGAGGTACCCCTCGAGGAACAGCACCTGGGCGCGGGCGATGAGCTGGTCGTCGAGCTCGGTCGGTCCGAGCAATTCCGATGCACCGAGGAACGTGTTCAACGTGCGTTGCGCGTCGGGCGTGACCACGATGAGGCAACGCCCGGTGGGTGCACCACCCGATGCGGGCTGCGAGGTGAACTCGACACCCGCGGCGCGGATGTCGTGTCCGAACACCGCGCCGAGCTGATCGTCGCTGACCCGTCCGATGAACGCCGATGACCCGCCGAACGACGCAATTCCGACCATCGAGTTGGCCACCGAGCCACCGGAGATCTCGGCACCGGGGCCCATGCCGTCGTAGAGCAGCTCGGCGCGCGCGGTGTCGATGAGTGCCATCGCGCCCTTCTCGAGCCCGTGCGCGGCGATGAACCCGTCGTCTTCGTGGCTGAGCACGTCGACGAGCGCATTGCCGATGCCGACGACGTCGAGTCGACTCACGTGCGGGCTCCGTGCCGGACGCCACCGATCGTGACGGGAATGCCGGCGTCGGGTGCTGGGTGGTCGTGGGCGGGCTCCGGTGGGCGAAGTCGCTTCCCGACGGTCGTGGTGCGGCCATACAGCGTGGTGCGTTGCTCGAGCGGACGGCCGAGCGGATCAACGATGCTGTGGAACTCGTTGTCGTCGAGCTCCTGGCCGTGGCTCGCACCCGCCGCCGCGAGATGTTCTCGTCCATCAGCGTGCCGCCGAGGTCGTTGCACCCGGCGAGCAGTGCTTGGCGGGCGCCGTCGAGACCGGCCTTGGGCCACGAGATCTGCACGTTGTCGATCCAGCCGTGGTAGGCGATGCGTCCGACCGCGTGGAGCAACAGCACCTCGCGCATGGTGGGGCCCCGCCGCGACTTCTGCTGCAGATAGATCGGGCTGCCCATGTGCACGAAGGGGAGTGGCACGAACTCGGTGAACCCGCCCGTCTCCTTCTGCAAGGAACGGGTGCGCACCAGATGGTTGGCGACGTGCACGGGCCGCTCGACCGACCCGAACATGATCGTGACGTTCGAACGGAGCCCGACCTGGTGTGCGAGGCGGTGGGCTTCCAACCACTCCTCGGTGTTCACCTTGTCGGGGCAGAGGATCGCCCGCACGTCGTCGTCGAGGATCTCGGCGGCGGTCCCCGGGAGCGTGGCGAGCCCCGCCTCCTTGGCCAGCACCAGGTAGTCGCGCAGTGGCATACCGAGGCGACGCGCACCCTCGGTGACCTCGAGGGCGGTGAAGCCGTGGAGGTGGATCGTGGGGGCCGCTTCCTTCACGGCACGAGCGACCGAGAGGTAGTACTCGCCGTCGAAGTCGGGATGGATCCCGCCCTGCAGGCACACCTCGGTGGCGCCGCACTCGACCGCTTCCACGACCCGACGCTGGATCTCCTCGAGGTCGAGGAGATACGGCGCCCCGCGCAGGTTGAGCGAGAGTGGACCCTTGGAGAACGCGCAGAACTTGCACTTGAAGGTGCAGATGTTCGTGTAGTTGATGTTCCGCGTGCGGACGAACGTGACCGTGTCGCCGACCGTCTCGCGGCGCAAGGCATCGGCCACGGACGTGACGGCCGCGACGTCGCTGCCTCGCGGGTGAGCAGGGTGACGATCTCGTCGACTCCGACCTCTTCGCCCGCGCGCACGCCGCCGAGCACCTCGGCGACCGGTGAAATCAGCTCCACATCGGGTCGCGCGACTCGTGCCGCCGTTTCGCGGGGAAGGAGGACAGGCGGTGCATCCTCGCCACCCGCCGCCCAGTCGTCGTCGCGCGCCAGACCTTCGAGGTCGGACAGCACCTGCACCGGGAACCGCACGTCGGGGTGCAACCAGCGGTCGGCGTCGATCACGTACTCGGGGTAGATCGTGAGCCGCGGTGCCAGGGTCTTGCCGGCGCGCTCGGTGGCGTCGCGGAGCGTGTCGAGCCCGGGCCACGGGCGTTCGGGGTTGACGTGGTCGGGCGTGACGGGGGAGACGCCGCCCCAGTCGTCGATGCCGGCGTCGACGAGTGCCACCAGCTCGTCGGGATCCGACAGGTTCGGCGGTGCTTGGAGGTGCATCGACGGACCGAGCAGCAGACGCGCGGCCACGATGGTCCACAGGAACTCGTCGGGCGGGCACGCCGCGTGCTTCGCCATCGACGTCCCGGGCTTGGGCAAGAAGTTCTGGACGATCACCTCTTGGACATGACCGTGTCGCTCGTGCGAATCGCGGATCGCCACCAGGGCTTCGATGCGCTCGGCGCGGGTCTCGCCGATGCCGACGAGGATGCCAGTGGTGAACGGCACGCGAGCCAGACCGGCGGCCTCGAGCGTGGCCAGGCGTCGTTCGGGCGTCTTGTCGGGTGCGCCGGCGTGCGGACCCCCGGGTTCGGCGAGGCGGGCCACGAGCGTCTCGACCATCATCCCCTGTGACGGCGACACCGCTCGCAGCACCTCGAGGTCGGCCTGGGTGAGCGCGCCGGCGTTGGCGTGGGGGAGCAACCCGGTCTCGTCGAGCACCGCCCGGCAGGCGGCGGCCAGATACTCCACCGTCGACGCGAACCCCTGCGTCGCGAGCCACGAGGCGGCCACCGGGTATCGATCCTCGGGTGCCTCGCCGAGGGTGAACAAGGCCTCGCGGCAGCCGTGCTCAGCACCGCGGCGAGCGACGTCGAGCACCTCGTCGATGGTGAGGTACGGCGCATCGAGACGCGCCGGCGGCTTGGCGAAGGTGCAGTACCCGCAGCGGTCGCGACACAGCATCGTGAGCGGGATGAACACCTTCGGCGAGAAGGTCATCGCGCGCGCCGTGCCCGTGATCACGCAGAGCCCGTGCTTCGGCGAGCAGGTCGGGCAGCGGGCCGTCGAGCAGTGCGCGCACGTCGGAGCTCAACGAAAGCAAGGATGCTGACATCGAGCGCAGCCTAACGGCGGTCGTCTGCGACGGGGTCGCTCACCGATGGCCTCATCCGGGCAGCATGTCCATCGCGGCGATGATACGGGCATGGATCGCGACACGATCGATGCGTACGAGGCCGGCGCCCGCCGGTGGCGCGACCACCGTCCGGCTCGCTTCCTCGATCGCGCCGCGTCGTTCGCGGCCCAGGTGCCGACCGGGGGCATCACCGCCGACCTGGGATGCGGCGCGGGATTGCACCTGCCGCATCTCGGTCGGCCCGTGCTCGCGCTCGACGCCACCGCGGCGATGCTCGACCTCGTGCCCGACATCGCACCCGACGCGTGGCGGGTTCGTGGCGACCTCGAACACCTGCCGGTGCGGCGCGGCGGGCTCGCCGGTGCATGGGCCCGCGCGTCGTACCTCCACGTGCCTCGCGCTCAGCTGCCCATGGCGCTGGCCGACCTGCACCATGCGCTGGCGGTCGATGCCGTCGCGCACCTCACCATGATGCGCAACTACCCCGACGGCGTGAACCCTGACGACGCCTTGCCCGGTCGCTGGTTCGTGTCGTGGGAACCCGACACGCTGCGCGACCTGCTGGTGGGGTCAGGCTTCGACCTGCTGTCGATCGAGATCGATCCTGACTCGGACGAGTGGGTGCACGCGCTGGTTCGCCGGGCACGCACTTTGGCCGACACCGTCGGCCCCGGGATGCGGATGCTCGTAGTCGGCCTCAACCCGAGTGTGCTCAGCGCCGACGTGGGCGTCGGGTTCGCCGCGCAACGGCAACCGGTTCTGGCCCGCGGCCCTGGCGGCCGGCATCGTCGCCCGCGACCGCGACCCGCGTCACGCACTCGCGCACCACGCCGTGGGCATGACCGACCTCGTGAAGCGCGCCACGCCACCGCGCCGATCAGCTGACCAACGACGAGTACAAGGATGGCGCCGGCCGCGTCGAGCGACTGGTGCGGTGGCTGCAACCCGGCGCGGTGTGCTTCGTGGGCCTCGGTGGCTATCGCGTCGCGATCGACCGGAAGGCGACATCAGGCGTGCAGCCCGAGCCATTCGGCGGCGTCCCCGCGTACGTGATGCCCAACACCAGCGGCCTCAACGCCCGCGTCTCGCCCGCGGAGTTGGCCGACCATCTCCGAGCGGCAATCGCACTCGCCGACGAGTCACTCAACGCGCATTGAATCCGCGAGCCAGCGAGAGAAGCCACGCACCGATCCTGACGCCCGAGCGACGAGCGCGGAGCGAGCCGTATGGCCTCAGCGGCGAGCGTGGAATGCAGGCCTCAGCGGCGAGCGTCAAACGATCAGGTGACCTCGACGCGACGCTTCTCGATGGTGTGAAACGCGTCCTGGAACGACGCGGCGAACGACGCCACCCCTTCGCGTTCGAGCGTGTCGGTGACGTCGTCGATGTCGACGCCCGCAGCCGCGAGGTCGGTCATCACCTGGTGCGCGGCGGCGAGGTCCTGCTCGACGGTGTCGCCCACCTGGGTGCCTTCACCCCGCTGCAAGGCCTCGATCGACGCCGGTGCCATCGTGTTGACGGTGTCGGTGCCGATGAGCTCGTCGACGTACAGGGTCGAGGAGTAGGCCGGGTTCTTGGTCGACGTCGAGGCCCACAGCGGCCGTTGGAGGCGGGCGCCCTGCGCGGCGAGGGCGTCCCACCGCGCACCCGAGAAGCGCTGACGGAACAATTCGTACGCGAGCTTGGCATTGGCCACCGCGGTCTTGCCGCGCAGCGGTGAGTCGTCGGGGAGGCGCGAGTCGGTCTCGGTGTCGACTCGGCTCACGAAGAACGACGCGACCGACGAGATCGACGACAGGTCGCCGCCCGTCGCCGCGAGTCGCTCGAGCCCCTTGAGGTAGGCCTCGATCACCAGGTCGTGACGACTGATCGAGAAGATCAACGTGACGTTCACGTTGATGCCCGACGCGATCACTTCTTCGATCGCCGGGATGCCTTCCACCGTCGCGGGGATCTTGATCATGAGGTTCGGTCGATCGACGCGCGACCACAGGGACTTCGCCATCGCGATCGTGCCGGCGGTGTCGTGGGCGAGCACCGGCGACACCTCGAGCGACACGAACCCGTCGCTGCGGTCGAGTGAGTCGTACACCGGGCGCAGGATGTCGGCGGCCGACTTGATGTCGTCGATCACGACGTTCCAGTAGGTGTCCTCGATCGACTCACCCGCCGCCGCGCAGGCAGCGAGCTGCTCGTCGTAGCCCTCGCCCGCGTCGATCGCCTTGTCGAGGATCGTCGGGTTCGAGGTGACGCCGCGAATGCCGTCGTCGGTGACGAGTGTCTGCAGGCCGCCGCCCGACAACAGCGGGCGCGCAAGGTTGTCGTACCACGGGCTCTGGCCGAGGTCGTTGAGGTGGGCGATGGCACTGGTCATTGCGACGAACTCCTGGGTCGTGACGGACGTGGTCTGGCGGGATGGATCGCTACGACGCGAGCAAGGCCCTGGCGCGCTCGACGACGTGTTCGGGCGTGAACCCGAACTCGGCGATCACGGTGGCCCCGGGCGCCGATGCGCCGTAGTGGTCGATGGCGATGACGGCATCGGCATAGCGGTCCCACCCGAGGCTGGCACCGGCTTCGACGGCGAGGGCCGGGACTCCCGGCGTCAACACCGACGCTCGGTACTCGGCCGGCTGCGCCTCGAACAGCTCCCAGGAGGGGAACGACACGACGCGGACCGACACGCCGTCGGCCGCGAGTGTCTCGGCGGCAGTGACGCACAGCGACACCTCCGACCCGGTGCCGATCAGCACGAGCTCGGGGTGCTCACCGGATTCGTCGACGAGCACGTACGCGCCCTTGGCGAGGCCGACGGCACCGCGTTCGGCAGTGCCCGCGAGCACCGGCGTGTTCTGGCGAGCCAACACGATGGCGGTCGGGCCGGCGCCGTCGAGGTGCACCCGCCACGCGTGCGAGCACTCGTTGGCGTCGGCCGGGCGCACCACCGGGAGCTGGGGCATCGCCCGGAGTGCCGCGAGGTGCTCGATGGGCTGGTGAGTCGGGCCGTCCTCACCCACCCCGATCGAGTCGTGCGTCCACACGAACGCGGTCTTGTACTGCGACAGCGCAGCGAGGCGGACCGCCGGCCGCATGTAGTCGCTGAACACGAAGAACGTGCCGCCCGCGGGAAGGATCCCGCTGACGGCCATGCCGTTCATGATCGAACCCATGCCGTGCTCACGGATGCCGTAGTGCAGCTGGCGGCCCTTGAACAGGTGCGGGCCGATCACGTCGACGCCATCGATCAGGGTGCCGGTGTTCTCGCTCAGGTCCGCACCGCCGACGAGCAATCCGGGCACGACGTCGACGATCGCGTCGAGCACCTTCCCCGACACGCGACGCGTCGCCACCGACTCACCGACCTGCCACACCGGCAGCTTGGCTTCCCACCCGGCCAAGCCGCGCTGCTCGACGCACGCGTCGAGCGACTCGCTGAGCTCAGGCTCCCGGACGCGGTAGGCCTCGCGTCGACCCTCCCAGTCGGTGCGCACCGACGCGCCTCGCGAACCGGCCTCGCGATAGAGCGCGAGCACGTCGTCGGGAACGCAGAACGCCTCGGCGGGGAGGCCCAGGATCGCCTTCGTGGCCGCGACCTCGTCGGCGCCGAGGGCGTTGCCGTGGGCGTAGGCCGTGTCGGTGTACTTGGGCGACGGGTAGCCGATGTGGCTGCGCAGCAGCACGATGCTCGGACGATCCGCCTCGGCCATCCCGGCACGCACGCCGGCTTCGAGGGCATCGGGGTCGTTGGCCACCTCGCCGAGGTCGACCACGTGCCAGCCGTATCCCTCGAAGCGCCGCGCCACGTCGTCGCTGTACGACAGCTCGGTCGGGCCGTCGATGGTGATGTGGTTGTGGTCGTACACGTACACGAGACGCCCGAGACCGAGGTGCCCGGCCAGCGACGCCGCCTCGTGGCTCACGCCTTCCTGGAGGCAGCCGTCGCCGCAGATCACGAACGTGTGGTGGTCGACGGCGTCGGGCCCGAAGCGCTCCCGAAGATTCGCCTCGGCGAGTCCGATGCCGACGCCGTTGGCGAAGCCCTGACCCAGCGGCCCGGTCGTGACTTCGACGCCGGCGGTGTGGCGGTACTCCGGGTGCCCGGGAGTGCGGGATCCCCACTGCCGGAGCTGGCGGAGGTCGTCGAGCTCCAGGCCGTAGCCGGTGAGGTAGAGCATCGAGTAGAGCAGGATCGACGTGTGACCGTTCGAGAGCACGAAGCGGTCACGGTCGGGCCACTCCGGCGCCGCGGCGTCGTAACGCATGATGCGCGTCCAGAGCACGTGGGCGAGGGGCGCGAGCGCCATCGCGGTGCCAGGGTGACCGTTGCCGGCCTGCTGGACCGCGTCCAACGCGAGACCACGGATCGCATCGATGCCGCGCTGCTCGATCTCACTCGTGCCCATTGCACCCCTTCTCATGTCTCGACTTCGACCGTGTCGCTCCGCGTCGATCAGCCTACGGTGAAGACAGCCAGCCCGGCGGTGAAACGGTGCACGAAGTTGCTCCCGCCGACCGGCCCGAACTCACCGGCACAGCCGGCGCCGGCCACGGGAAGCGGGCCGAGCAGCCGATCGACCACGCCAGCGTCGTGATCGGGCTCACCGAACATCTCGATGCCACGATCCGTGTCGGTGAACAGCAACGCGGCGGCCGCGTCCTGCCCCGTCAACAGGTCGCGCAGCTCGTCGTCCGCCGCCGCGGCGTCGCGCACGTGGAACTGCACGGTGCGGCCCACGCTGACGTCGCCGTCGACGACCAACGTGCCGGTGTCGGGATCGGCCCCGACCAAAGGACGAATCAGGAAGTCGCCGCGATCGAACTCCACCTGATGCTCGTCGACGACGAGACCGAGTTGGAGGCCATGACGAATCAGCTCGAGATCGTCGAGCGATGCTTCGGCCGCACAGTCGCGGAGCCGATCCATCGCGGGGCGGCCACCGAGCTCGACGATGCGGTTCCCCGTCGCGCGCGTCACCACGAACGGGTGGCCGATCGGACGGCATCCCTGCGACACGACCGTGCGCACCTCGACGCCCTCCATCAACAGCCCGACCGCGCCGCTCGACCGGATGACGGGGCCCGCAGCACTCGTCGCCACGTCCCGGCTGGATCGCGCGTCCGACGCCAGCACCAGGTGATTGCCGCCGGGCCCCCGGGCACCGGACGCGAAGCCACCGACCACGTTCAGCGCGCTGAATCCGGAATCGAGCGCACGCAGGAACCCCTCGGCGGGGAAGCTGAACGGATCGGCAAGCAACATCAGCGTGGCCTGCTCATCACCCTGATCGAGCTCCGGCCACCCCATGACCGATCGGTGCGTCGTCACTGCGCTCCACCGTCAACGAAATCGGCGTGAGGGTCGCCTCAGGGAGACACGCGCCGAACAGCGAGAGCGCCGCGTCGTCATCCACCTCACGCGAGCCACCGATCACCATCGCCGCCGCCATGCCCAACAACACGCCCGGATCGAGGATGTCGGTCAGCGCGCGTGCGATGTCGTCCAACGCGCCGGCGAGATGGGGCGACACGACACACACCACGAGATCGGGCTCGTCGCCGCCGAAGGCTTCGAGCAGATCCCCGGCGGCCTCGCCGACGGCGTGCGCGGGGACAGGGTCCAGAGAGAGCGACGCCGCGAAGCGTGATCGCGACACCGCCGCACTCGTCACGATCGTCGTTCCCGCCAGAGCAAGAGCCGCAACCGCACGAGACCGACGATGGTGCGCAGCGCGCGCCCTGCGATCGGCGTGCGCGAGGGACGTCGTTCCACGACCGTCACCGGGAGCTCGGTCACGGTGAGGCCCGCGCGGTCGGCGCGCAGGATGAGCTCGGTGTCGAACAGGTCACGCCCGTTGCGACAGCGGCGCGCCAAGGGTGCCACCGCCTCACGATCCATCGCCTTCATCCCGTGGGTGTCGGAGACGGTGAGCCCGAAGCCGATACGCAGCACCGTCGCAAACGCCGCGGTGATGAGACGGCGCGACGCCGACCGGTCGTCGCGGGTACCGGGCGCCCGCTTCGATCCGACGACCACCGCGGGACGTGACGGTTGATCGAGCGCAACGACCGCCCGTTCGAGGAAGTCGAGGTCGTAGTAATCGACGTCGAAGATCACGATCTGCGCGCCGCGTGCGGCGAGGATCCCCGTGCGCAGCGCTTCGCCATAGTCGGGCCGCGGGAGCACGCGCACCGTCACGTCGACGTCGTCGGTGGCGAGGTCGTACGCCAGTGCACGGGTGCCGTCGGTCGATCCGTTCTCGACGACGATGACCTCGAACGGCGCTTCCCGAGCTCGAAGCCCGGTCACGATCTCGCCGAGCGACTCGGTGAGCAGCCCGGCCTCGTTGTACGCAGGGATCACGACACTGACGGCAGGCGGTGCCGGCGCACCCAACGGATCGTTCAAGGGGTCGCTCAACGGGGGTCAGGCGTCGCGACGAGCTGCACCCTTGATCGCCGAAGCATCCCGGTAGGCTACCGATCGCCGCTCCGGACCTCGCCTGCCCGCGACGCGCCACCCCGACGGATGCCCACCACTTCTCGCACACGCACCGCTCACCTGCGATGACCACACCACGTCGTTGGATCGCGGCGATCCTCGCGCTCGGCGCGGTGGTCGCATTGGTCTTTGCCTTCACCGGGGACCCGTCGCCGAGCGGAGCCAAACCCGCCGCCGCGAGCGGGACCGCCTTCTGGTCGGCGCGCCGTGTGCCGCAGCCCATCGTCGACGGGGTCGCCGGACAGCGTCTCGCCGCGAAGCTCGCAGCCGACGTCGCCGACCCCGGCGGCTGCTACATGGTCGAAGGCGGTGGGGCCGTGCTCGCGGCCGATCAGGTCGACACGCCGTTGATCCCGGCGTCCGGCCAGAAGCTGTTCGTCGCGGCGGCCGCGCTCGACGAGTTGGGCCCCGACTTCACGTACGAGACGAAGGCCGTGGCACCAGCTGCTGTCGACAACGGCGCGGTCGACCAGCTGTTCCTCGTCGGCGGTGGAGATCCGGTGCTTGCCACCGACGACTACGTGAACTGGATCGCTGGTCAGAGCCGGCTGAAGACGACGGTGTTCACGCACCTCGAGGCACTCGCCGACGCGATCGTGAACAGCGGCGTGCATCGCATCCCCGGCGGAGTGGTCGCCGACGACTCCCGGTACGACGCGCAGCGCCAAGTGGCCGGATGGTCGCCCAGCTACCTGAGCGACGGCGACACCGGGCCCATCGGCGCGCTCAACGTGAACGGCGGATACCGCTCGTTCACGCCGCGCCGGCCGACGGACGATCCGGGGATCCTCGCGGCCAGCAAGCTCACCGACCTGCTGGTCGCCCGTGGGGTGCAGGTCGGCGCGCCCGCCCGCGGGATCGCGCCGAACGACGCCAAGCAGATCGCCAAGGTCACGTCGCCGCCCTTGCACGACATCGTCGAATCGATGTTGTACGTGAGCAGTGACCTCAGCGCCGAGATGCTCACCAAGGAGCTCGCGGTCCACGCAGGGAAGCCCGGAACCACTGCCGACGGCACGGCAGTGACCACTGCCGCGCTGCAGAAGCTGGGCGTGCCGGTCGACGGGCTGCACCTCGCCGACGGCTCAGGGCTCCACCGTGACAATCGCACGACCTGCCGCACGTTGCTCGCCACCCTCGACCTCGGCGCGCAACCGAAGTTGTCGGCGCTGTGGACCGGGCTGAGCGTGGTGGGAGATCGCGGCACGCTCGTCGACCAGCTCCGTGGTCTCGGGCTCGAAGGCAGGTTGCACGCCAAGACCGGGTTCCTCAACGGCGTGAGCGCGTTCGTGGGCTATCTCGACGGCGCCCAGACGGTGCGGTTCGTGTTCCTCGACAACGGCGCGTCGAGCTCCTCACAGTCGATGTCGGAGCAGGTCCGTCGCGACAACGCGACCGTGCTCACCACGTATCCCGACGCCCCCAAGGCCACCGAACTCGTCCCGTCGCCTGCATGATCACCGACACGGCGGATCGGGTATCAGCGGACAATCGCCCGGCCCGGGTCGCATGTGTGCGAGATTCCTTGCATAGCGTTGGCCAACCGACGACTATCTGGCCGACGAATCTCTGGCCGACGACACTCCGCCCGACGACACTCCGCTTCCGATTCGAGGAGCACCGATGAACCAAGAACCCACGGGCACCATGTCGGCGCCTGCGCCGTCGTCGTCTTCGCAGGCGCGCCGCAACGTGCCGATCCCGCAGCTGATCGGTGAGCTGCGCGAGCTGGTCATCACCTACGTCAAGCAGGAGACGCTCGTCCCGATCCAGTCGCTGGGACGTTGGATCGGCTTCGGCGTCCTGGGCTCGCTCTTCTTCGGGTTCGGCGTGATCTTCCTCGGCCTCTCGGGCCTCAGGGCGCTGCAGACCGAGACCGGTGAGACGTTCACCGGGAATTGGTCCTGGGTGCCGTACGTGATCGTCGTCGTCGTGCTCGCGGTGGGCGCCGCCCTCGTGTGGGTGTTCCGATCGAAGCGAGACACAGAACGAGGTGAACGATGAGCCCGACGTCCGTTCCCGGTTCCTCCGGCCCGGTCACCCGCGCCGATCTGGAAGCGAAGCTCCGCCAGATCCGGGGGACGGCCGAGGAGGCCACGCCCGACGTTCCCGAGACCGCACAGCGCACCGGCATGGTCGTCGCGGCCACGGCCGGCTTGATCGTCGTCTTCCTGCTCGGACGGCGCCGCGGCCGCAAGAAGAGCACCGTCGTCGAGATCCGCCGGATCTGACGTGGCCAACACCCGTCGCACCACCGACACCGCACTCGCCCTCGGCGCCGCGCTCTCCGCGGCGCGGGTGCTTCGACGCGGATGGGTGGCTCGCTACGTCTCGCGTTTCGCAACGATCGCGTTGCGACGGGGGATGAGCAGCGGATCACGTCCGTGGTTGTACGCAGGCGCGGCGGCCACCACCTTGCGCCTGGCCCACAAGTACATGGGGAAGCAAGAAGAGGTGTACCGGTTCAAGCTGCGGCGGGGTGAGCGCGTCGAGATTCGCGAGGTCCCACGAGTGAAGGGCCGCGCGTAGCCTGTCCCCGTGAAGGTGCTGTTGCGCAACCCGCGGCGCGAACTCGACGTGAAGGGGCCGATCACGGTCCACGCGTTGCTGGCGCGCCTCGACCTGAACCCAGAATCGGTGCTGGTCATCGTGGGCGACGAGCTCGTCACCCGCGACTCGCGCCTCGACGACACCGCGTCGGTGGAGATCCGCCCGGTCATCTCCGGGGGTTCTCGATGACGGGCGTTCGATGAAATGCCGCACCTGCCGCGGGCCGGCAGTGATCGACATCCGGCGTCACAACGCCGGCTTCTGTCGCGAGCACTTCCTGCACCACTGCGAGGAGCAGACGCGCCGCGCGATCTCGTCGCACAAGATGCTCGCCACGGGTGACCGCGTGCTCGTCGCGGTGTCCGGCGGGAAGGACTCGCTCGCGCTCTGGGACATCCTCGTGCGCCTCGGGTACCAGGCCGACGGCCTCTACCTCGGCCTGGGCATCGGCGACTACTCCGACGAGTCAGGCACCTACGTGCGCGCCTTCGCCGCCGCGCACGAGTTGCAGCTCATCGAGGTCGATCTCGCACGCGACCACGGCTTCGACGTGCCGCGGGCAGCCGCGGCCACCCGCCGGGCGCCCTGTGGCGCGTGCGGATTGTCGAAGCGTCACCTGTTCAACTCGGCTGCGCTCGAGGGTGGCTACGACGCTGTCGCGACCGGGCACAACCTCGACGACGAAGCGGCGGTGCTGTTCGGCAACGTGATGCGGTGGGACGAGGGCTACCTCGGGCGTCAGCATCCGGTGCTGCCCGCAGCCACGGGGTTCGTGCGCAAGGTGAAGCCGCTCGTGCGACTCAGCGAACGCGAGATGGCCGCCTACTGCGTGCTGCGAGGCATCGACTACCAGGTGGAGGAGTGCCCGATGGCCGCCGGCAACAAGCACATCGGGTACAAGGAGCTGCTCAACGGGCTCGAGGAGAAGTCACCCGGGAGCAAGGCGGCGTTCCTCAACGGCTTCCTCGAGCGGGGCCACCATCGCTTCGCCGAGCAGGCCGCCACCGAGCGCGACGACCTCGGCGCGTGCTCCGTTTGCGGTTCACCCACTCCGGTGTACGCCGACGCAGATTCAGCGCCGGTGTGCGCGTTCTGCCGTCTCCAGGAGAAGGCGTCGACCGCAGTCGCCGTCGAACTGCGGACGGCCGGCGGCGGGACCGTGCACTGATGGCCCGCGTCTTCGCCGCGGGCGACCGCGTGCTGCTCGTCGATGCCAAGCGCCGCCGTCACCTCATCACGCTGGCGGTCGACGGCCAATTCCACACTCACAGCGGCGTGCTCGAGCACAGCGCGCTGATCGGCCAGGAAGAGGGCGTGGTGGGCCGCACCACGCTGGGCGCCAAGCTCACGGCGGTCCGACCGACCTTGTCGGAGTACGTGCTGGAGATGCCACGCGGCGCGCAGGTGATCTACCCGAAGGATCTCGGGCCGATCCTGATGCTTGCCGACATCTTTCCGGGCGCACGGATCCTCGAGTCAGGCGTCGGGTCGGGCGCGCTCACGCTCGCGCTGCTGCGCGCCATCGGCCCGACAGGACACGTCACCGGATACGAGATCCGCGACGACTTCGCGCGACGTGCCCAACTCAACGTCGAAGGCTTTCTCGGCACCGACGTGCCCCTCGACGTCGAGGTGCGCGACATCTACGAGGGCATCGAGCCCGGTCCGGGTGAGATCGATGCCGGTGGCTTCGACCGCATCATGCTCGATCTGCCGGAACCGTGGCGCGTGGTGAAACACGCCGAGCAGGCGCTGCACGCCGGCGGCATCATGCTCGCCTACCTGCCCACGATCGGACAGGTGGCCCGTCTGCGCGAGGAGCTGGCCGACTCCGCGTTCGGCATGGTCGAATCGCTCGAGGTGCTCCAACGCACCTGGCACGTCGACGGGCAGTCGGTGCGACCCGACCATCGCATGGTGGCCCACACCGGGTTCCTCACTCACGCTCGGCTGCTCGCACCTCGGACCTGAGTCCCGCGCGCGTGAATTTCCTCGATCTCGTCGTCATCCTCACGGCGGCGACGGCGGGATGGCTCGGTTACCGGCTCGGGTTCGTGCGTCGAGCCCTGTCGTGGGCCGGGCTGGTGATCGGTGTGGTGGTCGCGATCTCGTTCGTCGACGATCTCGCCGACGCGCTGCGCGGTGCGCCGCCGCGCACGCGGCTCCTGGCGTCGCTCGCCTTCGTGCGTGCTGCTCGCGACCATCGGCCAGGGCGTCGGGTTTGCGATCGGCTCGATCCTGCACCCTCGGCTGGGCCGCGCCGACGGTGTGTTGCGCCGGAGCGATCGCATTGCGGGCGCGGCCCTGGGCGTCACCGGCGTGCTCGTGCTGATGTGGCTGTTGATCCCGGCACTGGCCAGTTCACCCGGATGGCCGGCAGGAGCGGTGCGCAACTCGGCGGTGGCCCGCGCCATCGACCGGCTGGCGCCCGCTCCGCCCGATCAAGCCAACACCCTCGGTCGCCTCGTCGGTGACGAGACGTTCCCTCAGGTGTTCGACACACTCACGTCGCCCGACGCGGGCGATCCGCCCGACGGCGGGCTCCCGGTCGATGCAGCCCAACGCGTCGCCCAATCAGTGGTGAAGGTGGAAGGGGTCGGCGTGTGACCGGGTGCAGGACGGCACCGGCTTCGCGGTGAGCCGCGATCTGATCGTGACCAACGCCCACGTGGTGGCGGGGGAGGACCGCACCCGCGTCGAGACCCCCGACGGTCGTCGCCTCGACGCTGCGCTCGTCGCGTTCGATCCGAACAGCGACCTCGCGGTGCTGCGTGTCCCCGGTCTCGCCATGTCGCCACTCGAGGTCGGCCACGGCACGATCGACGAGCAGGGCGCGCTGTTCGGTCATCCCGGTGGTGGCGCGCTGCGACAGTCGCCGATGCGCATCGCCGAACAGATCGTGGCCGAGGGCACCGACATCACCCGCTCGGTGTCAACGCGACGTGACGTGTTCGTGTTGGCGGCAGTGGCCGCACCCGGAGACTCGGGCGCGCCCGTCGTCGACAACGGCGGCGCGGTGGTCGGCGTGCTGTTCGCGCTCGACCTGAGCCGTCCGACGACGGCCTACGCGCTCACCGACGGCGAGCTCCACGCGGTGCTCGACCCCGTGTTGGCGGGGACCGCCCCTCCGCCCTCGGGAACAGGGGAGTGTCTGTCGGAGTGAGTCAGTCGACTTCGATGAAGATGCACTCGCCGGGGCACTCTTCGGCCGACTCGATGGTGGCCTCTTCCATGCCGGCGGGCACGTTGGCGAGGCCTTCGGCGCCGCCCGGCTCGTGGAAGACCTTGTCGCCCTCTTTCACGTAGGCGAGCCCGTCGTCGAGCAGTGTGAACACGGAGGGGGCGATCTCCTCACAGAGGCCGTCACCGGTGCAGAGGTCCTGATCGATCCACACCTTCATCGTCGTGTCGCTTCCTTCGCGTTGGGGGAGAGGCGCCAGACGCTACCGCGGAGCGCGGTGCGCGACGCGAATCAGCCTACGCGCTGGCGATCGATTTCTCAAGCCGATCCGGGAGAAATCGTTCAGCTGCAGCAGACGATCATCTCGAGGAAGGACAGGTTTTTGGTCGAGCAGTCCGGAACCGTGACATCGCACGTCGAGGTCGACTTGCAAGGGATGAACTTCGGGGTACACGGCTCGTCGTTCCCGGCGTGGATCAGGCCACCACCAAAGGTGGCGGAGATTGCAATGTTGCAGTTCGACGGGAGGTGCAGTGTGCACCCAGCGGTGTTGCAGGAACCGGTTGCCGACCCCGATGGGCAACCGTCGGTCGGAGCGACCCCGTGGGATGCCAGATCGTCAAGGGCGTCCTGGATACCTTGCAACACGTTGCCACCCAGGGTCCCACACGTACCGTTCACCGGGATCTTGTACACGTACCACGTCTTCGACGTGTCCGGGTTGTCGATGTTGCATGTCGGGCTGCTCGGGAAACCGCCGCTGCCGCCACCCGGGATCCCGCCGGGAGCGCTGGCCCCACAGGGAATGCATGACGTCGTCGTCGCAAGCGCACGCGACGCGACCGAATCGATGATGATCGGGGCGGTCCATGCCGCCGCACCCGCGATGCCCGCGTTGCGGATGAGCTCGCGTCGAGACATGCCGGATCGCGCGTCGTTCTGAAGAGCTCTGCCCATTCTGCCCACTCCTGCCTAGGAACGCGGCTGCCCTCCGCGGTGGTCGCAGGCCTGGTCGGGCTCACCACTCGCTCGCCCCGGATCAAGGTGACCGATTGAAGTTCCGGGGGTCGACGCTTCCAGAGCCTGCCGCTCTGACCACTGAGAGTAGCAACATTTCCCACGGGCCCGCAACGGGTTTCCTTTGCACCCGCATCGCTCCGTCCCACAAGGTGACCGGCGCCTCGCTGGCCGACGTCGCGGAAGCGTCGGTGGAATCGCTAGGTCACCTGCGCAGCTTCGCCCACACGTACGCGGCCTGGGCTCGCATGCCCGATCGTCCGTGCTGAGCCGCGTAGTCGGGATCGGTGGCGAGTATCCATGCAGGTAGCGCCAACGGTCCCGCCATCCCGTCATCAACCGCAGATAGGCGAGCTCCTCGACCAGAGGTCGGCGAGTGTCGCCGAGATAGGCCCGGTCGACCAGGAGATCTCGCCGCTGGTACGGCCGACCTATCGTTTCACGCCATTCCACTGGAACGTCGAGCTGTGCCGCCGCGTACGCATCAAGCACCCCGCGCTCGACCACGGCTCGCACGCGCCACTGTTCCGCCTGCTCGAGCGACATCGCCGGCGCGATGGGACTGCTGGTCGGCGGCCAACAAAACGTCGGCCGTGCTCGAGAGCCGGCGAAAGATGCCGCGGGAGGTCACCGCGTGGATCGCTGAGTGAATGACCGGTCGATCTCGTTGAGCGCGAGCAGCTCGACGCCAGCGATGTCGAACGACACTGCGTGTTCGAGCAGCTGCTGGGTCGGCACCAGCAGCCCGAGGGCGCGGTGCGCGACGCGCTGGTGCAGGTCGAGCTCCACGCCGTTGCGCACGAGCGTGACGGCATGCGTGAACTCCTCGTGGCGGCGCGGGAGCGCGTAGCCCTGGCTCCACCCGTCGTGTACGAGCAGCGCGACCGCGGCAGCGTGTTCCGTCGGATCGATCAGCAGATCGATGTCGGTGACCTGCCGCCATGACGGATCGGGATAGTCGAGATGGGCAGTGGCACCTCCCTTGAGGACTGCGGCGCGGATGCCGTGCGCCGCGAGCGACCGGCCACCAGGATCAGGTGGTGCTCGAGTCGCACGAAGCGCGACTGGGCTTCCGCCTGGAAGTAGTCGATCCCCCAGCGGTCGTCATCGCTCAGGTCGGTCGGGACGCGATCGACGAGCTGGTACAGCAGCGGGACCACATGGTCGCCTTCTGCAACCGACCGCCAGCGCTGCCAGGTCGTCGTGTCCGGGACGATGGGTCCGGAACGCTCCATCGCCATGCGGAGCAGGGCGGCGCGGTGTCAGCGTCGTTCAAGGAGATCGTCGTTCCGCAGGATCCTCAGGATCTCGTCTCGGGTCGCCATCCGTTCGCTCCTCGACACCTCGGGGAACGAGTCGGCGAGACGTCGATCGATTGCGGCGGGGGTGGTCCAGTCATCCAATTGGTGCCAACAGCGCGGCAGCTGCGGTCAGGGTGACGGGCGCTCCGTCGCGTGGTCGGCCGCGATCACTGTGTCACCCACCGCGCGAATCGGCACGCGCCGATGGCGAAGGAGCGAGCGCACGTGGGAGGACTCGGCGTGCGTGCGCCGGGGTTCATCGGTGGACATCGAACCACGATACCGAGGGGTGGGTTCGAGGTCCACGGACACTCGGTCAGGGAGCCATCGCGGAACCGTTATCCTGGCTCGTCATGGCCACCGGCACAGAACGCCATGTGTCACGCCCGGTTCACGACCGGGACCTTCGCCTTTTGCGTGGTGACGGGAACTCCCGACGACCAGCACCTTGTCGAGACCCTTTTTCGAGACGTTCCAGCGCCGAACGATGATCCACGGGAGATCGTCGAGTTCTCCCTGTTCTCCAAGGATCCAGACCGCGCCACGTGGACGGTCGGCGGGCCGCACGTGGTCGAACTGTTCTCACCCACGCTCGACACCGCGCTCGGCGATCTGCTCGCGGCGGTGAACCGGTGCTCGCTCGACGCGGAACCCGAGCAGCTCCATCTGCACGCCGCACTGGCGACGAGGGAAGGGCGCGGCGTCATCATCGCCGCCGAACGCGACACCGGGAAGACCACGACGGTTGCGCAGCTCGTGGCACGCGGTGGAGCTTCGTGACTGATGAGACCGTGCGCTTGACCACGGGATCGAACACGGTCAGCGGCTTCCCGAAGCCGCTTTCGATCAAGCCAGCTGGTCGCCACGTCGTCGCTCATCTGGAGCAGTGGATGATCCCGCCGGTCAGTGACGCGGCCCCCGAGTTCCACTTCGTACCGATCGGTGCGACCGGCGCCACGCTGGCCGACGCCGGCACTGCCCACCTCGTCGTGCTCTTGCGGCGGCCGGGGACGACTCGACGACGGACGCCGCCGCTCAACGGCTGCACCCGGCCGACGCGGTGGTCGCGCTGATGCAGGAAACACTCGATGCTGAACGATTCGGTGCGGCTACCGAGCGCCTCGCCGTCCTGGCGGCGTCGCCCATTGCTATCAGCTCACTCATGGTACTCCGGGCGAGACCGCGGCCGCGATCGAGCGCTCTTCGAGCTCGACTCCACCGACCCGATGGAGGTCCGTGTCTTGCCTCCGAGCGACGCGTTCAATCCCGGCGTCGTGTCGGTGGCCGTCGGCGATCGCGTGGTGGTCCATGACGAAGCATCCGGGCAGATCTTCGCCCTCGACGAGGGCGCGACATCGCTCTGGAAGCAGCTCGGAGGATGGACCGGCGACGTGGCGCTGATTGACATCGATGGACCTGTCGCACGGCCATTCGTCGCGCAACTGCGCGCCCTCGGAGTGCTCGCGGGAGCAGCATGACCACCGCGAACCAGGCCCCGGGGCGACGGCAACGAACGACTGGCTGCGTTTCGTGCCTGCGCTGCGCTCGGATTTCGAACGTCGCAACGTCGATGGCGAGTCGATCGTGTGGTCGCCGATCGCCGCGGCCCCGGCTGCGCTCGACCCGATCGACGACGTTGATGCTTGACGTGATCGACGGCGAGGCATCGATCGCCGACTTGGCCTCCGACATCCATGAGGCGGTCGGAATCCCACTCGAGCTGGCGACCGAACGGGTCACGGGGATCGTCAAGCGGTTCGACGCCGCAGGGCTGCTCTACTCCTCGGTCAGTGGATCGACCGTCCAGGAGGCGATCGCCTCACGGGAGCTCTTCGTCGCGAAGTCAACGCCGTCTCGGAGAACGAGAGCCGCCTCGGGACGGTCAGCCTGGTCCTCGAGCTGGGCGGTCACCGGGTTCGGGTCGCGTGCGACTCCCCACGCGGGGCGCGCATGTTGCGTGACACCCTGCACGAGCACGTCGTCGAGCATGCGGACGACGCTCCGCTTGCTTTTGTGCTCACGGCGCCCCAGGGATTGAAGCGCCGCCATCGTCTCGTCGATCGAACGGGGTTCGTCCTGAGCGAGGGCCGTGGGCTCGAGTCGGGCCTGCACGCGCTCGCCAGCCATCTCACCGCACTGCTTCCACCGCCGCCCGGCGCGGTACGCATCCGAATGCGGTCAGTCATCGGCGGGAACGGGGCCATCGCGTGCCTCTTTCCGCTCCTGCATCAGGCGATCGACGAGCAGCGACTTGCTCGCGCACAACTGCAACTCGTCGATCGACTCGCCCTCGACCTCGATCCAACCACTGGTCGGGTCGTGAACCCCGAGATCCCGTGGCCTGCCCTTGCCACGTTGCGCGTCGGTGCTGCTCACTGCGGCACCGGGGGAGCGATCGACGTCACGACGCTCGTCCGCATCACGCCACCGAGCGGGTGGGCTCCGCCCACTGCGGCTGCACTGGCTGGGAGATCGCGGCCAACAGCCTGGCTGGGTCCGTCGAGCGTGTCCTCGACGCGGCGCTGCTCCTCGTGCAACGCTGCGCCATCCGATCCTCGGTCGCTGAGGCGGACGCGCTCGTTGCGGTGTTGTCAACGTCGCGACCGACGTCTGATCATCGACGACGGTGCAGCGCGACGGGACGGCTAATCCGGCAGTTGGACGCACTCGGCTGGCGAGCCGATCGTCTTGCATTGGACGTCGACGGAGTAGAACCAATTGCCGCCGGTGATCTCAGGTTCGTAGCAGTTGAGGTCGACGTCGAGCGGCGACGTCGTCGCGAACGGGCTGCTGGCGATCGGGCCGGGGATGTGTGATTGAAGTCGACGCCTTTGGCCGGGTACACCTTGCAGGTGTCCTTTCCGGCATTGAAGAAGCGCGACGACCCGGCACTCGTAGCCAGCCGGAAAGATGAATGGACGTTGAGGGCCGTGAAGACTCGCAGGGAGTGACCCCGGGAACGACGTTGAGGAAGAAGTCCGGGTCTGCGGTGTTCTGGAAGTGCTGATACCGGAACTGAGTGAAGCTCGCACTGTCGGTGTTGTCGCACGGGTGGATGCTGAAGGTTTTGGCGCCGGTGCATCCCGCGGCGTAGGCAGGTGTGCCGCCAAGAGATGTGATCGACACGCCAGACCACGCCGGCGCGCCGACGCCAACGGCGACGCCGGCCTTCAGGGCTTCCGACGTGAGAGACCACTCTGTTCCGCGGACTCGACACCGTCAGTCATCTCATCCCTCATCTGGCCAGCCTCCCTGACATCAGTTCGACGGCGAGCGCTCGAACGCCCGTACCGCCTCTGATCCTTCAGGTCTGCCCTCCCCAAGGAATAACCGAAGACTACTCACGGAACGCGGCGAGCGCAAATCAAATCTCACTCATCGTGGTTGTCGGGAGTGGAACCGACCCTCGACCGATCATCCCGTTATGAATGCACACAATTGCCGCGATGATGAGCACCAAGTTTCGAATCACGTGGTACGCGCCGAGCGGTCGCTTCGACTTGGAGCCGAAGCACGCACATGGAGGCCGGCTGCCGTCTCGGATGCGCCGAATGATCAGGCCGGTGTATGCGACGAGCAAAATCACCGCCACGAACGCCGGCCACGGTTTCAGGAGCTGCGCGGCGAGCGGCACTCCGATCACGATCTCCACGTAGGGAACGACGATCGCAACGGGACGTGCGACGTCCATGTCCGCCGCCTGCTTCAGCCACGCCGGGCCCTCCACCAGCTTCAATCCACCTGCCCAGATGAGTGCAAGGCCGACGACGATTCCCGCCAGGATCCCCACCACGTGCACCGGAACCTCCGTACCGCTTGGTCACTGTCAGTGTCTGCCGGTTCGGCGGTCGTTTGCACCGTCGGCGACGTGGACCGGAACGTACTCCTACGTCGTGCAGTTCAGAGGACGACCATCCCGGGCGGGGGCTATCGTCGACACAGTTGGCGCGTCGCCTGAAGTCTCGGCCGAAGCGATCCTCGAAGCGCATCCCCGTGCGAGCCGCAGTCCGTGGCTCCGAGCTGTGTCTTCAGTGCGGGCTCTGCTGCGACGGCACGCTCTTCGCCAGCATCCCGTTGAAGGGAGATGAGCCGGAGATCTTCGAGCCCTTGGGGTTGGTGGCCGAGGAGCAATCGGGCGGCGAGGCCAGCACCCGGCAACCGTGCCCCGCGTTCGTCGACGGCTGTTGCTCCTTGTACGACATCGGTCGTCCGGCGGTCTGCGAAACGTACCGGTGTGGCCTGCTGCACGAGTACGAGGCTGGGACGATGCGCCTGCACGAGGCTCTCCCGATCGTGCAACTCGTGCGCTCCCTGGCGCGAGAACTCGAGGTCGAGATGGGGATCGCCGCTGGCGAGTTCACGCGAGCCGCGCTCCAGCAACACCTCACCGAGTTCAAGCCTTGGATGGTGACCGCAGGCGCGCCGATTGTGCCAGACGACGTCGAGCGGTTGCTCGTCGGGTTCAGTCGGATCAACCTGCTGGGCGTGAAGTACTTCCGATACGAGCCAGCGTCGATCGAGGTGCAGGCTTCGGCGATCGGGGAGCAAGTGGCTGCAGGCGGCGTCGCCGAACGATCTCTCTACAAGAGCGAGAAGCTGAAGCAGGTGTACCCGGGGGGACACCAGTCGTCGGGCGGCGCCGCGGTGACCTTCCCGCCCCCTCGGCCCTGACCGCCTCCTGGCTTTGCGCTCGCGGGCACAGCGGCAGCACACGACCGCGATGACCACTGCACATGATGCGACGAGCACCTTGAGCGACCGGGTTGCCTTCACAACGCACCTCCTGAGTCGGACTCGTGTGATCCGGGTTCTGGGAGGCGAAGACCAGTCCTACGAGCTGCCCCACGAGGGGGTCGACGCCGGAGCTGCACCCTAGACCGATCGTGTCGCGAAGCCTGGGATTCATGCACGTGCCTCAGCATCCCGATTCGAACGAGACGTCGAACGCACGCAGTCGGCGAACTATCGTGATCATCAATGGCCTCGACTGGGGAGTCTCGGCCGGAGCACGCGTCGAAGCGCATTCCGGTGCGAGCCGAGATCGACGGCTCGGACCTGTGTCTTCAGTGCGGGCTGTGCTGCGACGGCACCCTCTTTCAACGCGCCAACTTGGCGGAGGGGGAGCAGGCCCTCGCGGAATCGTTGGGGCTGGCTTTCAAGGCAGGCCCATTCGGTGAGCACCTCGAACTGCCGTGCCCCAGGTTCGACGGCGGCTGCTGCTCCGTGTACTCGGTCCCTCGACCGAAGGTCTGCGGGGCGTATCGGTGCGACCTTCTCGACGGATACGTCGCTGGCACGATCCACCTCGACGACGCGCTCCCGGTCATCCAGCTCGTGCGCTCCCTGACCCGCGAGCTCGAAGTCGAGATCGGCATCGGCGCTGGCCAGTACACCCGGGGTGCACTCCAGCAGTACCTCGAGGAGATCGCGGGGAAGTCGTCGCGCCCGATGCGTCAACGGTTCGCCAGGAGCTCGTGCGCTTCCTGATCGCGTTCAGCCGACTGAACCTCTTGGGAACGAAGTACTTCCACTACGGGCACGTCTCCATCGAACAGCAGATGGCGGCTATCGCGGAGCAAGTGGCGGCAGGAAGCATCACCGTCGCCGGCTGAACGGGCGCACGTCCGGAGCGTTCAGCGCGGGAGCGGAAGCACCGGCCGCGGTTCCGGCCGGCAAGATCGGCGAGCACGCCGCAGCACTTGGTCGTCGATGCTGAAGAGCCACCGGACGTCGTGGACGTCATCGCGAGGTGCCACAGCCACTCGACGTCGGTACGTTCGATCCGCGAGCCAGCCCAGGACACGAGCGGCAAGAGCACGGCGAGGCTCTGCGAAGGCGACGTCGGCTTGTCCGGGTACGGCTCGCCCCCGACGACCACCACGGTCGTGATCTCGTGGCGGCCCAAGTCCGCAGCCTCATCGCTGCCGGAAGGAAACACCGCGTCGATTGCAGCGATGCCGTCAGGGTCCAGTGCGATCCGCGGTGGACCCACCAGCGCTGAGCAGTCGGCGACGTCGATGACGGCTGCCGGCCGATCGACCACCTGCCAGCCCAGCGAAGCGAGGTGACGTCCAGCGAGGTCGAGCGTCTCCAGGTATGTGCCGCTGACCAGAGCGCGCCCTTCGTCCCGACGAGCACGCGGGCGTTCAGGTAAATGGTGCCGTCAGGTGCAGGGAGGAACGCATCGAGATGTGCGAGCACGGCCTGCAGCATTCGCCCACGCGACGCGCTGCGAAACACGAGCTCGTCGTCGCGGTACAGGAAGCACACACCGGCGATGCGCCCGCGGTCAGGCGTGACGAGGAGCGACAACCTCGGCACCGCCCCGCCTCCTTCGACAACGATGGGCGCGAGTGCCCCTCGGAGCAGAGCGAGCATGGCAGGATCGTTGCTGCGAAGCCCCACCACCTCGCCATTGATCTCGACCGCGAGCACTCCCTCGTCGCCAAGCGGGAAGTCGGAGTCGCGCATCGTCTGTACGACCGGCGGCTTCGCGTCCAAGAGGCAGCAGTGCGATTCGATGCATCGTCGACCATGCCGCGACGGGCGAGGTCGGTGACGGCGGCGGTGACGTCGGCGAGCATCGCCTCCAGCGGGACACCGAAGTGCTGTGCGAGGTCGGTGGCGATCTCGCCGACGGTCGACTTGCCGTCGAGACATGACCAGATCAGCGCGGACCCTGCGTTGACTGCCACACGAGTGGTGCGGTCCGGGTAGTAGAGCAACGCCTCGGACTCGATCTCGACAGTCTCGACGCCGGGATCGGGCACGCCGACGAACTCCGCGTCGACCGTCTGCACCGGGGCGTGTGACCGAAGAATCGTCGAGGTCCACTGAGACGGAACGTTAGGCGTGCGAGGAGTTCGGAAGCGTCGTAGGTACCTCGGCTGAGGACGCGCCGCCCAGCAAGGGGTTTCCCCCGTTCATCCGCCCGTCACAGAAGTGGCGCTGCGTTGCGAAGAGGCGGGGAGTAGTGTCCGCGCGGCAGTGAAATCTCTCGTGGAGGTGACCGGCCGTGGCATCGGAGCGTGACCAGCAGCTCGCCGAGTACGAGCGTCAGGTTGGCGAGCTCCAGGGGCAATTGGAGACGCTCGACGAGGAGATCGCCGTCCTGCGTCGCCGGCTCCAGGATGCGCCCAAGCGGGTGCGCACCCTCGAGGAGCGCGTCCTCGAGACGAAGGGCCAACTCGCGCAGGCTGTCTCGCAGAACGAGCGGCTGACCGCCACCTTGCGTGAGGCGCGCGAGCACATCGCCGCGCTCCGCGAAGAGGTCGAGAAGCTCACGATGCCGCCGTCGGCCTACGGCACCTATCTCGGCACCAACGACGACGGCACCGTCGACATCTTCACCGCGGGGCGCAAGATCCGCGTCGCGGTGCACCCCGAGGTCGACCTCGACGACATCGAACGCGGCCAGGAGGTCGCGCTCAACGAGTCGCTCAACGTGGTGTTGGCCCGCACGGGCGACATCTCGGGTGAGGTCGTGGTGTTCAAGGAGATGTTGCCGAGCGGCGACCGTGCCTTCATCGTGGGCCGCGCCGACGAGGAGCGTGTCTGCGAGCTCGGCGCCGCGTTGCTCGACGTGAAGCTGCGCGCCGGCGACCACGTGCTGATGGATCCCCGCTCCGGGCTCCTCACCGAACGGCTCCCGCGCCCCGAGGTCGAGGAGCTGGTCCTCGAAGAGGTCCCGGACATCACCTACGACGACGTGGGCGGCCTCGACGAGCAGATCGACGCGATCAAGGACGCGGTCGAGCTGCCGTACCTCTACGCCGAGCTGTTCCACGAGCACGAGCTGCAGCCGCCCAAGGGCATCTTGTTGTACGGCCCGCCTGGTTGCGGCAAGACGCTCATCGCCAAGGCGGTCGCCAACTCGCTCGCGCACCGCGTCGCGGAGAAGACCGGGAACACCCAGGCCCGCTCCTACTTCTTGAACATCAAGGGACCTGAGCTGCTCAACAAGTACGTGGGGGAGACCGAACGCCAGATCCGCCTCATCTTCCAGCGCGCCCGGGAGAAGTCGGAGGAGGGCAACCCCGTCATCGTGTTCTTCGACGAGATGGACTCGCTGTTCCGCACCCGCGGCACCGGCATCTCGTCCGACATCGAGAGCACGATCGTGCCGCAGCTCCTCGCGGAGATCGACGGCGTCGAGGCGCTCAAGAACGTGATCGTGATCGGCGCCTCGAACCGAGAAGACCTCATCGACCCCGCCATCCTGCGCCCGGGCCGACTCGACGTGAAGATCAAGATCGAGCGTCCCGACGAGGACAGCGCCAAGCAGATCTTCGCCCAGTACCTCACGCCCAACCTCCCGATCGCCGACGAGGAGACCGGTCGGCACGGCGGACCGGAGAAGGCGGTGCTGGCGATGATCGACGACGCGGTGGACCGCATGTACGCGGTCGACGAGACCAACCGCTTCCTCGAGGTCACGTACCAGAACGGCGACAAGGAGATCCTCTTCTTCAAGGACTTCTCGTCGGGGGCCATGATCGAGAACATCGTCCGCCGGGCGAAGAAGCTCTCGATCAAGCGCCAGATCGCCGACGGCGAGAAGGGCATCTGCACGCAGGATCTCCTCGACTCGATCCGTCAGGAGTTCCGCGAGCACGAGGACCTGCCGAACACCACGAACCCTGACGACTGGGCCAAGATCTCCGGCAAGAAGGGTGAGCGCATCGTGTACGTGCGCACCATCCTCTCAGAGGGCCACGAAGCCCAGGGTGGCCGTCAGATCGAACGCGTCACCACCGGGCAGTACCTCTAGGCCGACTGGGTCCGCGTCACTCGGTCGACGGCATCCCGCGGCGGGTGGGCTCGACCGTTCGAGCGTGAGCACGCGCTGCTGCACGGTGGCGACGAACTCGCGGCGCCCACAACAACGCCAGGGGCGGCACGCCATCGCCGTGCGCATGCGACTCGATGCAGCGCGCCAGCCCGTCGTCGGCGGGCGGCTCGAGGCGGGTGACCACTGCGTCACTGACGTGGCCACGCTCGGGATCGATGGTCGACGCAACGTGTCCGATGGCGTCGTCGAGATCGTGCGCCGCGTCGAGCAGCTCCGTTCCCCGTCGTCGCACATCACGACGGGATCTTCGTCCGCGAGCCGCGCCATGCCGTCACCGGCGAGGAGCAGCGTCCCCGACAGGCTCAACAGCGCCACCCATGCCTCTCGGTCGATCTGGCCACCGTTGCGCTCGACGGTGTAGTCCTCGAGCGCGGCGATGGCGAGATCGCGTGACGTCGTCGCGCGGGCGACGGGCGGCGTCGACCGCGACCGGCGACTCGTTCTCGACCAGCGCGAACGCGGCAACCACGAGCGCACTGCCGTCACGCAGCATCACGCCGAACGTCTCCACCGCCGCGGCTCCGCGCCGCGTGGCCACAGCACGGTGCCGATCACGAGGCTGATGGTCACACCCAGGGCGATGTCCTCGACGCGGACCAATCCGGTGTGCCAACCCTCGGGCTCGATGATGTTGAACAGGAGCACCACGAACACGGTGAACGATGCCTGCCCGACCACGTAATGCACCGCACCCGGGGTGTAGGCGGCGAGGAAGATCGCGATCGGCAGCCCGATCCACGCGAGGGTCTCGTTGCCGCCGAACCCGAGGATCACCACCGTCGACACCCCGAACCCGATGAGCGCGCCGAGCACGGCCTGCAACGCGGTGACCCCGGTGCCGAACGCATCGAGCGCAGCACGCTCAGCGTGCCGAGGACCACCCAGAACGCGTGGTCGATGTCGAACGCCTTGCCGATCGCCACCGCGACGGCGAGACCGACCGCGGTGCGCAACGCGGCCCGGCAGCGCACCGAATCGAGGGTCAGGTGGTTCGGGGTGAGATCGGCAGCCGAACGCCACGCCTGGCCGCCGGGGACGTGAGGAACGTGAGATCCGCCGCGCGCGATTGACCGCGACATCGAGGCCCACGAGCCGCGTACCGCTGAAGCGTCGCCGTGTTCGCGCTCGACGGCGAGCACGCACGCGCAGCGACAACGCCGCGCCGGGAACTCGGCGTCGAACCGTTCGATGACCGCCGCGGGGGGCGGCCGCCATGGTGTCATGCACCCAGCGTTCGAGGTGCTCGGTGTGCACGGCGCGGGCCGCGCACGAGCAGACCCCACGTCGACGGTCGCCACTGAGGGACGCAGCGCACGCGCCGACCACGACGAGGGCGGCGGCAACGGCGTCGCCGAGCGCACGGTCGGCCGCGTCGGGTGTCGCCCTGAGCCCGTCCGCGAACTGCACCGCGAGGCGCAGTTCACGCACCAACGCGACCAGGGCGCGGTCGTGAGCCGCGCGCCGGCGGGCCGGAACACGGCGCCGGTCGCCTCGTCGAGCTGGCTCGACGCGACCGCGAGGGCGGTCCGCGCGTCATCGGTCGGCTGCGTGAGCACCGTCGCGAGCGCGTCGGCGACGTCGGCGGCGGCCCGGCGGGTGACGGTGTCGCTCCGCGAGCCGGCCACAGCACCAGCGCGGCGATCCAGCGGCGACGGCCACGCCGAGCACCCAGCCGAGACTGTCCCGTGATCTGGCTGTCGAGTCCGGGCACCATCGCCGCGAGCACGTACCCGAGGATGATGGTCATCCCGCTCGCCGCGAAGTAGCCACCGAGGAGCAGCCGACCAACACGCGCGCGAAGCCACCACCGCCATGAGCGTGGCCGACAGACCCTGCTCGGAGACGGTGGTTCCGAGCGCCGACGACCCTGCGCCGACGACGAGCACCCCGGCGTACGCGCGGGCCCGAGCGTGGAGCCGCGCCACCGAAGTCGCAGAACACCAGCGCAGCGAACGACCGCGAACGCAGCGAACAACGCGACGATGTCGTCGTCGAAGCCGAGCACGAAGATCGCGTAGAGCGCGGTCGACACGATCGCCGCACGCGACGCCTTGCGCAGGTTGATCCGCCCGGGATCGTTGATCATGCGCCGAGATCATGTCCGGGCTCACCAGTGGTGGCGAGTCGCACCGGGACGTCGACGTCAGAGTGCTGCGATCGCGTCCACGATGCGGTACGCGGCGCGAGTTCGTCGACGCCCACCAGAGGAATGGTCGCGACCAGTGTGGCGAGCGCACGGAGATCATTGGTGGACAGCGGTCGGTTGGGCCCGATGATGAGCCCATCGCCGTGCAGCAGACGAGAGGATGCTGGAAGGTCAGGATCGATTCGCCCGCTCACCGCGAAGTGCGCAATGGGGATCCGAACCATCTCTGGCGAGGAGAGATCGCTGCCGCGCGGCAGGAGCGCCTCGCCGGCGATCGGGTCGACGAGCACAGGCGTGTGCGGCAGGATCGACGAGAAACCGGCCGTGGCAAGGTGGCGGTGCGAGGCGTCGATCGTACGAGCCGCGAGGGTGTGCCGCGACGAGCACCGGCCACGCCGTCGCGTTCCAATGCCCGCGCGTGCACTTGCAGCAGCCCGTCCGGGATGGGCGGAACATCTGAAGCTGCGCCAGGGCCGCCGCGATTGCATCCTCTCGAGAGAACGAGCGGAATGCCTCCATGCCGCGGCGAAATACGACGTTCGTGTCGGTGAGGCGCCCCTGCTGTGCACCGAAGTTCACGGAGATGTTCGGGAAGCCACAGAACGGCTCGTCGCCGAGCAGAGGGCCAAGCCGACGCCGGATGTCATCGGCGGACGTGGCGTCGTTGGTGCGGATCCCCACGAAGCGATCGGCACGTCCCTCGAACGACCAGTCGCCGCGACGACCTCGAACGTGGCTCCGGACGTCGCGCCAGCGTCGCCACAGAATCGAGGCCGCTCCTCCAGCCACCCGCCACTCCCCGAGGCGGCGTCATTCCGTTCGTCACCCGTGCTCAGGTGGCCGAAGTCGGGCAGCGCGCCGCACATGCATTCCTCGGAGTGGGCTGCAGGTACGTCACGTCCTGGAACGGTCGCCATCCCGGAGTCGAGCAAACCTCGGCTGAGGCTCGCGACGTCGCTGGCCACTCGATCGAACGACACGCCGAGTGCTCGTCGGAGATGTCCTGGCAGATGTCGGCGAGAGGCGAGACGCCGTCAAGGCAGGCCCACACGAGGGCGCCGCTCGAGTTTGAGTGGATAGGTACGCATGCGGTGCTCGTCGACGAGCACCGCACTGCCAATGATGTCGAGGTCGATCTGCTCGACCGCAGCAACGCGAAACTGACGACGAGGTCGATCAGCCCGGAGCTCTCATCGAGAGGTGAAGACGCGGCCATCGACGAAGACGTCGATTGCTTCACCACGAACGGCGGGTCTGAACACGAGTGTGTGCTCAGGGTTCAGGGTTGGACGAACGTCGGGTTGCAGGTGAGCTCGATCGAGCATGAAGCCGTGCGACTGGCCGTCCGGTTGCGCTTGACTCGCAGCTTCCGGTGCACGCGGAACGCTGGTTCGGCGACCCCCAGTGGATCCCCACCGGGTTGCAGAGGGCCTTGTTCTGGCTGGGCCAGGACCCACCACTCCTTTGAACTGACCGGGTAGTACCGGAGTCTTGTCGCTCGAGGAGTCGTCAAAGTTGGCCGGCGGGACCGCCGGGGGTTGCACGGCGCTCTGCAATGCCGGTTGGCAGTAGGGCTGAGGGCAATCCGACCCCGTGTCTGCTGAATTGGAACTTGTGGACGTAGGCCTTGATCCCGGTGATGTGGCAGCACGACGTCGAGTCGAGCTTGACGATGACCTTGTCTTGTGCGCCCTGGGTCTGGAGGTTGATGTTGTGGCTGATGTTGTGGCCGGTGACATCCAGCTTGATCGAGCTCGCCAACAGGCGATTCGCCACGGGCAGGCTGCTGTGGCACAGGACCCGACGGGATCGCTGAGTTGATGCAGCCGCCGAAGGAGACTTCACCGAAGCCGCCGGTCGCCGTGACGTCGCGGTCCTCCAAGTTCTGGGTGTTCGGGGACCACACCACCGCGTAGTAGTCGCCCGGGGTGTCGGGGCACTGCGACGGCGTGGCCAGCGCGGCGCTCGACATGCTGTCGACGATGATCGGCGCGGTCCACGCCGCGGCGCCGGCGATACCGGCGTTGCGGATGAGCCGCCGACGGCTCATGCCCCGCCGGGTGACGCCCTCAGCGTCGGCCTGCTCAGAGTCGACGGCGCGCGCGTCCGTCGAAGGGAATTCCGAAGTTCTGCCCATGATCCTGTGCTCCTGCCCATGCGCCGCGAACGGCGTTTGCTCTGCCACACAGGAGACTGGTCGGTCTCACCACTCGCTCGCCCCGGCCACAGGTGACCGTTTTCACGGCCGGGGGTCGTCACTTCCAAGTCTCTGCCCGACCACGGACAGTAGTCAATCTCGCACCCGCGCAAGAGGGCCGTGCAACCGGCCGCGCTGAGTGTTCATCCGGTCGCCTCCGAAGATGAGCCGGAGCGCCGCTGGGCCACCGGTAGGCTGACGCCCCGACGACGAACACGAGAGTGGACCCCGAGATGGCCATCCCCAAGGTGTGCGGGATCGAGACCGAGTACGGCGTCTCGCTGCGGGGCGCGGCGGACCCCAACCCGGTGCTCGCATCGTCGATGCTCATCAACGGCTACGTCGAGGGTCACCGCATCGGCTGGGACTTCGAGGACGAGTCGCCCGGGCAACGACGCGCGGGGTTTCGCCCGCGACGGCGCCATGCCGCCCGAGATCGAGACGCACCTCGTGAACACCGTGCTCACCAACGGTGCCCGCTACTACGTCGACCACGCCCACCCCGAGTACTCCACGCCGGAGTGCGCCGACGCGCTCGAGCTGGTGTGCGCCGACAAGGCGGGGGAGCGCATCCTGGCCCGCTCGATGGCTGCGGCGCGCCACCTCGTCGAGGCCGGGCAGGAGGTCGTCGTCTACAAGAACAACTCCGACGGCAAGGGCAACTCGTACGGCACGCACGAGAACTACCTCGTCGACCGCGCGCTGCCGTTCGGCACCCTGGTGCGCAACCTGCTGCCGTGGTTCGTGAGCCGCCAGGTGTTCACCGGCGCCGGCAAGATCGGCTCCGAGAACGGCGCGGCCGACGGTCGACTTCCAGATCAGCTCACGCGCCGACTTCTTCGAGGAAGAGGTCGGGCTCGAGACCACGCTGAAGCGCCCGATCGTGAACACGCGCGACGAGCCGCACGCCGACGCATCAGCTGTACCGGCGGCTCCACGTGATCGCCGGCGACGCCAACCTCTGCGAGGTCGCCACGTTCTTGAAGGTCGGCACGACGGCGGTCGTGTTGGCGATGATCGAGGACGGCTTCATCGACAAGGACCTGTCGGTGGTCGGGCCGGTCAACGCCATGCGCACCGTGTCGCACGACCCGACGTGTCGAGCGACGGTCGAGCTGCTCGACGGCGGCCGGGCGACGGCCGTCGAACTCCAGTGGGAGTTCCTGCGCCTGGCCCAGAAGTACGCGGATGAGACGGGGCTCGAGATGTGCGGCGGTGCCGTGGTCGGGGCGATGGTGCTGACCCGCTGGGAAGCGGCGCTCAACGCCCTCGAACGCGACCCCATGCTGCTCGACGGCCAGCTCGACTGGGTCACCAAGCGCTCACTGCTGCAGGCATACATCGATCGCGACGACCTCGCGTGGGACGACCCAAGCTCTCGTTGCTCGACCTGCAGTACAGCGACGTGCGTCCCGACCGATCGCTCTACGAGCGGCTCGTGAAGGCGGGCAAGGTCGAGCGTCTCGTCACCGAAGCCGAGGTACGCGCCGCGATCACCGAACCACCCGACTCCACCCGCGCGTACTTCCGAGGCACGTGCCTGTCGCGGTGGCCCGAATCCGTGGTCGCCGCCAATTGGGACAGCGTCATCCTCGACGTAGGCTCCGAGCCGTTGCGGCGGATCCCGATGATGGAACCGCTGCGAGGAACGAAGGCGCACGTGGAACCGTTGTTCGCCGAAGTGTCGACGCCGGCCGAATTGGTGGCCCGGCTCCAACAGTGACCAGCAACCCAGCGATCAGTGCAGAGAGTGAGGCACATCCCCATGCCGGAGCGTGAGCGCAAGCAGAAGCAGGCACCCCAGAAGCAGGTGGAGGAGACGGCTGAGGTCGCCGCCCCCGCCAAGCAGGGTGAGGAACTGAAGGAGGAGCTGGACGACCTCCTCGACGAGATCGACACCGTCCTCGAGGCGAATGCCGAGGAGTTCGTGAAGTCGTACGTACAGAAAGGGGGTGAGTGACCTATATAGGACATATAGGCCTCGCAATGAGTGACACACCCGGCGTGAACATGACTCGCTATGGAGAAGCGCTGCGCTGACTGTCACCAAACGAAAGCGGTGGACCTGTTCCCGCGGAACAAGAACTGCAAGGACGGGTTTCACAGCTGCTGCAAGGACTGCAACAATGCACGGTCGCGTGAATCGCGCGAACCGACTGCACGGGGGCTCTCGCCACTACCACCTGATGCACCGCTACGGCATCGGCGCTGACGACTTCGATCGGATGGTCGTCGAACAGGGCGGGGTGTGCGCGATCTGCGGTCGCCCTGACCCGGAGCATGTCGATCACTCGCACGAGACAGGCGTGGTGCGAGGCATCCTGTGCTTCAACTGCAACGGCGGTCTCGGTCAGTTCCGCGACGAGGTCGAGTCGTTGCGCAGCGCGGTCGAGTACCTGACCGCGCGCGACGAATCGGTCGACGAACTGCGAGGGCTCGCTTCGGTACGGGCGGGGGAGTTGCATTCAAGCCCCGTATAGGCTCGCCCGCGATGCAGGACTCACCGCTTCCCACCTTCACCACCGGGCGCGACCCGGGTGCCTCGTTCGTCGACCTGCTGCGCCAGGTGGCGCCGCACGAGCTGTCGAGCGGCCGCGCCATCGGCGACCCCGGCCCGGCGCTCGTTCGAGCTCACGCACGGCACCACCGTGCTGGCCATCCGCTACGACGGCGGCGTGGTGATGGCGGGCGACCGTCGCGCCACCGCGGGGTACACGATCGCCAACCGTCGCATGGACAAGGTCTTCCCGGCCGACGACTACTCGGGCGTCGCCATCGCCGGCGCAGCGGGCCCGGCGGTCGAGATGGTGAAGCTGTTCCAGGTGCAGCTCGAGCACTACGAGAAGATCGAAGGTGAGCTGCTCAGCCTGGAAGGCAAGGCCAACCAGTTGGCGCAGCTGGTGCGAGGCAACCTCCAAGCCGCCATGGCCGGGTTCGTGGTGGTCCCGCTGTTCGCCGGGTTCGACGCCCGCCGCAACGTCGGCCGAGTGTTCAGCTACGACGCCACCGGCGGCAAGTACGAGGAAGCCGACTTCCAGACCAACGGATCGGGTGGCGTGCACGCCCGCAACTGGATCAAGGCGTTCTGGCGTGACGACATGAGCCGCGACGAGGTCGTCGACCTCGCACTGCGCGGCGCTGTTCGCCGCCGCCGACGAGGACGCGGCCACCGGAGGCCCCGACCTCATCCGCCACATCTACCCGCTCGTCGCGGTGATCTCCGCCGAAGGCTACGACGCAGTGGCCGACGACGCGATCCGTGCCCGCGCCGACGTGCTCCTCGGCGGCCGTGAAGAAGGACAGGGGCTCTAGATGAGCATGCCGTTCTACGTTCCGCCCGAGCAGATGATGAAAGACCGCGCCGATTACGCGCGGAAGGGCATCGCGCGTGGCCGCAGCCTGGTGGCGTTCAGCGTGAGCGATGGCATCGTGGTGGTGGCCGAGAACCAGTTCCGCACACTGTTCAAGATCAGCGAGATCTACGACCGGATCGCGTTCGCCGGCGTCGGCAAGTACAACGAGTTCGAGATGCTGCGCGTCGCCGGCGTTCGCCAGGCCGACCTCAAGGGTTACTCGTTCTCGCGCGAAGACGTGAACGCTCGCGCGCTCGCCAACGCGTACGGCCAGACGCTGGGTCAGGTGTTCACCCACGAGATGAAGCCCTACGAGGTGGAGATCCTGCTGGCCGAGGTGCACGAGACCGCGGCCGAGGACGAGCTGTACCACATCCTCTACGACGGCACGGTCATGGACGAAGCCGGGTGCACGGTGCTCGGCGGCCAAGCCGAGCAGATCGCGGAGCAGCTCACCACACGCTTCGATCAGGCGATGACGTCGGCCGACGCGATCCGCCTCGGCGCCGCGGTGTTGAGTGACAAGCCGGAGCCACTGACCGGCGAGCAGCTCGAGGTCGCCGTGCTGGTCCGCGACCGTCCTCGCCGCGCGTTTCGTCGTCTCGGTACCCCGGAGCTCGACGAGATCCTCGGCGCTACCAGCTCCTAGCGAGCTCGACCACCGGAGCGAACACCGCGGACAGCAGCACCGCGGCCGCCACCAGCCACGGCCAGCGACGGCGCCGCCGAGGCGTGCTGCCGGCGTTCCACCAGTCACTCGGCGCGGTGAGCGTGGCGTCGACCTCGTCGGCCAGCATCACGTAGCGCGGCGTCCTCGAGCTGATCCTCGGGCACGAACACGTCGACCCGGGCGAGGTCGCCGATGGTGACGCCGTACGTACCGTCGACCGATCCGGCCAGCCGGGCATCGATGCCCTCCGAGGCGAGCCGCGCTTCGAGCACGCGCGTGGAACGCGCCAGCGACCCACGTGAGTCGAGTCAGGCGACCGTCGGTCATCAGCGAATGCTACGACCGTCATGTCCGCTCGGCGCTGAGCCCACCTCGGCCTCCGTCGCATCGACTCGCTCCGGCGTCCCTGGTGAAGCGCTGGACAACGTCTCCCTTTGACTCGGACATGATGGCGGCACCGGCGGTTGACCTGGCGGCGGTAGCCTCAGCGCGGTGGAACGGCGCATCTTCGGACTCGAGAACGAGTACGGCGTCACGTGCACCCTGCGCGGCCAACGTCGGCTGAGTCCCGACGAGGTTGCCCGCTACCTCTTCCGTCGCGTGGTGTCGTGGGGTCGCTCCAGCAACGTGTTCCTCGAGAACGGCGCCCGCCTCTACCTCGACGTCGGCAGCCACCCCGAGTACGCCACCCCCGAGTGCGACTCGATCGCCGACCTCGTCGTGCACGACAAGGCGGGGGAGCGCATCCTCGAGGGCCTCGTGCGCAGCGCCGAGCAGCGCCTGCGAGAAGAGGGCATCCGCGGCGAGGTCTACCTGTTCAAGAACAACACCGACTCCGCCGGCAACTCGTACGGCTGCCACGAGAACTACCTCGTCGAGCGCGAGGGCGACTTCACCAAGTTCACCGACGTGCTGATCCCGTTCCTCGTGACCCGTCAGGTGTACGCGGGCGCGGGCAAGGTGCTGCAGACCGCGCGCGGCGCGATGTACTGCGTGAGCCAACGCGCCGAGCACATCTGGGAAGGCGTGTCGAGCGCGACCACCCGGTCGCGCCCGATCATCAACACGCGCGACGAGCCGCACGCCGACGCCGAGCGGTTCCGGCGCCTGCACGTGATCGTCGGCGACTCGAACATGAGCGAGTACACGACGTTCCTCAAGGTCGGCACGACGTCGATCGTGCTGCGGATGCTCGAGGAGGACCCGCGCCCGTGGCGCGACCTCACGCTCGAGAACCCGATCCGCGCCATCCGCGAGATCAGCCACGACGTCACCTGCCGCCGCCGGGTCCGTCTCGCCAACGGGCGTGAGCTCTCGGCCGTCGAGACTGCAGTCGGAGTACCTGTCGCGGGCGCTGCAGTTCGCCAAGCGGCACGGCCTCTCGCCGCTCGAGGAGCAGGCGCTCGCGATGTGGGAGCACGTGATGACCCACCTCGAGAACGACCCGCTCAAGCTCGACACCGAGATCGACTGGGTGATCAAGTACCACATGATCGAGGCGTACCGCGAGAAGCACGACCTCCCGCTCACGCACCCGCGGGTCGCGCTGCTCGACCTCGCGTACCACGACGTCACGCGCCGCGATCGCTCTACTACCTGCTCGAACGACGCGGCGCGGTCGAGCGCATGTCACCGACGAGGAGATCGAAGACGCCATCAACATCCCGCCGCAGACGCACGCGTGCTCGGCTGCGCGGCGCGTTCATCAAGCGGGCCAAGGAACGCAAGCGCGACTACACCGTCGACTGGGTGCACCTGAAGCTCAACGACCAGGCGCAACGCACCGTGCTCTGCAAGGACCCGTTCAAATCGCACGACGACCGCGTCGAACGCCTCATCGCCAGCCTGTGACCGCGCCGGTCACCGTCTCGATCCAGGCCTAGAGCGTGCCGTCGTTTCGCACCGGGACGGTCGTCCGCATCCTCGAGGAACGCGCGGGGCTGCAACGCGTCGAAGTCGATCTCGGCGACGGGCCCGAGCGCGCGTATGCCCTCGTGCAGTTGACCGGTCCGGTGGCGACCGGCGACCCCGTCGTGGTCAACACCACCGCAGTGGAGCTCGGGCTCGGCACCGGTGGATGGCACGTCGTGCACTGGAACCTCGCCCGCGACGCGTGGCAGGAGAAGGGGCCGGGCCACATCATCAAGGGCCGCTACACGAGCCTGCAGGCCGACGTCGGGAGCACCGAGGAGCACCTCGAAGCGCTGGCCGAGGTGGAGTCGATCAACGGGATGCCGGTGGTGGCCGCCGCGCTGCACAGCCAGCTCCCGCCGTCGCCGCCGCGTTCAAGCACGCGCGCGCCCGACGCACGCCTCGCCTACGTGATGACCGACGGCGCCGGGCTCCCGCTCGCGCTGTCCGACCTCGTCGACGACGCTCCGCGCTCGCGGGCTGCATCGACACCACCATCACCTGCGGCCACGCGTTCGGCGGCGACTACGAGGCGGTGTCGGTGTTCTCCGCGCTCGCCGTGGCCCGCCACGTCGCGCGCGCCGATGCCGCAGTGGTGGTGATGGGACCGGGCATCGTCGGCACCAACACTCGGCTCGGCTTCAGCGGCATGGAGGTCGGTCCGCTGCTCGACGCGACCACGGCGCTCGGCGGCGTCGCCATCGCGTGCCTGCGCGTCTCCTTCGCCGACGCGCGCCCGCGTCACTTCGGCTTGTCGCACCACACGGCGACCGCGCTGCGCCTCGCGGCGCGCGACCGCGCCGTCGTGGCCGTGCCGCGGCTCGGCGATCCGGGTCAAGATCGTCGCCTCCGCGACGACCTCGTCGCGGCCGGCATCGATCGTCGCCACGAGCTGGTCGATGTCGACGCACCCGACGCGATCGAGCTGTTCGCGACCAACGACCTCACCATCGTGTCGATGGGTCGCGCCGCCGCCGACGATCCGGCGCTCTTCCAGGCCGGTGCCGCCGCGGGCACCCTCGCCGCAGCGCGTCGGACCGCACCTTCGGAGCCTGTCCACGATGGTTGACCGGCTCGAACGGCTCGTCAACCTCACCGCCACGTTGCTCGACACTCGCCGCCCGCTCACCCTCGACGAGCTCGCGGAGCGGGTGGAGCCGCGCTATCCCGAGGAGCTCGCGCCTCGTCGGCGCCAGTTCGAGCGCGACAAGGACACGCTGCGCGAGCTCGGCATCCCGATCACGGTGGAGTCGGTCGACGGCTTCGGGGCCGAGCAGGCGTATCGCATCAAGGCCGACGACTACTACCTGCCCGACTTCGGGCTCGACGAGGCCGAGCTGGCCGCGTTGCACCTCGCGGTCACCGCGGTGCGATTCGAGGGCGGCGCCGGGCTCGTCGGCTTGGCCAAGCTCGGCGGCTTCGCGGGCGAAGGCACCGACACCGCGCTCGCCGAGCTCGACGTGTCGCCAGCTCGTCGCCACCTTGTTCGAAGCGGTGAACCGCCACGCGACGATCGAGTTCGAGTACCGAGATGCGACGCGACGCCTCGACCCGTACGGCGTGGTGCTGCGGTTCGGCCACTGGTACGTCGTCGGGCGCGATCGCGACCGCGACGCGCCGCGGGCGTTCCGCGTCGACCGCATCGACGGCGACCCGACGATCGGCGCGGCGGGCGGATTCGAGCCCCCCGGCGCAGTGGATCCGGGCGCGTTCGGTGCGCGACCCGCTCACGTATGGCAGTGACCAACCCGTCGACGCGCTGGTGCTCGTCGACGCCACCCGCGCCGCACTCGTGGTCGACGAGCTCGGCGACGCGGCAGTGGTCGAACGCCGCGACGACGGCGCGGTCGTCGTTGGCATGCCGGTCGTGAACCGCACGGCGTTCCGTACATGGGTGCTCGACCTGCTCGAGCACGCCGAGGTGCTCGGACCGCCGGAACTGCGCGACGAGTTCGTCGAGTGGTTGCGAGCCTTGGCATGAGCCCGCGTCCGCTCGTCGGGCCTCGCCTGCAGCGGGTCCTCGCGATCGTGCCCTGGGTGCTCGCGCATCCCGGCGTCACGGTGAGAGAGCTGGCGGAGCGTTTCGAGGTGCCCGAGCTCGAGCTCGAACGCGACCTCGCGCTGCTGCCGCTGTGCGGCCTCCCGCCGTACACCGCCGATCGACTGATCGACGTGTCGGTGATCGACGGCGAAGTCGAGATCCGGCTCGCCGAGTACTTCGAACGCCCACTGCGGCTTGCGCCCGCCGAGGGTTTCGCGTTGCTCGCCGCCGGCCGAACGTTGCTTTCGGTGCCGGGGTCCGACCGAGCCGGACCGTTGGCGACCGCGCTCGACAAGCTGGAAGGCGCGCTCGGCGCGACCGGGCGGCTGGCCGTCGACGTCGGTTCTCCCGGCCACCTCGAACGACTCCACCAGGCCGTGCTCGACCACGAGCAGGTGGAGATCGAATACCACTCCTTCGCCCGCGACGAGATCACCACGCGGATCATCGATCCCTGGCGGGTGTTCAACGCGTTCGGCGCCTGGTACGTCGCTGCGTGGTGTCATCGCGCCGACGCCGAGCGACTGTTCCGCGCCGACCGAGTCCGGTCGCTCCGTGCCACGGGTGAGCATTTCGATCCGAGCGAACATGCGACCGACGTCGACAGTGACGCCACCGACCTGGTGTACCGACCGCGGGCCGATGATCCCCGCGTCACCCTCCGCCTTGCCCCGGAGGCCGCCTGGGTGGTCGAGAGCTATCCCCACGAATCGGTGACGACGAAGGCGAACGGCTCGATCGACGTGGTCCTCGCCATCAGCGAGCCCGCCTGGCTCGACCGGCTCCTGCTCACGCTCGGACCCTCGCGTGAAGGTCATCGGTCCACCGAACGCCCGGGCGGCCGGCGCCACGGCGGCGTCGCGAATCCTCGCGCGCTACGTGGTTTAGCGTCCCCGCGTCGCGACCGCGCCACCTCATCTGCGAGGATGGGGGAGTGGAGCATCCCGTGTGACCGACGAACCCGCCGCGCCAGTCGTCGACGATTCGCCCGGCGGTGACGACGTCCCGAGCGGCGCCGGTGTCCCTGGGCCCGACGCGGGCGACATCGCCGTCGCCGACGAGCCGGCGGTCGTCCGTCCGCCGAAGAAGGCGATCAACCGCACCGTCGTCGAGTGGGTGGTGCTGGTCGTCGCGGCAGTCGTCATCGCCGTCGTCATCAAGACGTTCTTGTTCCAGGCGTTCTACATCCCGTCGGCGTCGATGGTGCCCACGCTCGAGGTCGGCGACCGGGTGCTGGTCAACAAGCTCAGCTACGACCTGCACGACGTGCACCGCGGCGACATCGTGGTGTTCGCGGCCGCGCCGAACGCCGAGTGGCACAGCGCCAACATCGACGATCTGGTGAAGCGCGTGATCGCGCTCCCTGGTGAGACGGTCACCGAGTGCGAGACCGGCAAGGTGTGCATCGACGGACGTCTGCTCAAGGAGAGCTACCTACCGAAGGGCACGACGACGACCATCGACTCCACACCACCCGGTTGTGAACCCGACAGTCCACCCAATGGGTGCACGGTGCCGGCGGGTCACCTGTTCGTGATGGGTGACAACCGCAGCCAGTCGGCCGACGCGCGGCATCCACGGTCCGATCAAGGAATCGAGCATCGTCGGGCGCGTGTTCGTGCGCATCTGGCCGCTCAACCGTCTCGGCTTTCTGTAGCTAGCGGTCGCTCCACTCGGCCACAGTCGCGACCATGCGATCGACGTGGTCGGAGTACACCGCGTCGACGCCGATCTCGACCATCGCGCGGAGGTGGCGCACCTCCTGCACGTTCCACGCGAACGCACGCACCCCGAACCGATGGAACAGCCCCACCAGTCCGGCGGTCCAGTCGGTGTGACGCATGTTGCACACCGAGATGCCGGCCGACGCGAGCAGGTCGGCATGGCGTTCCACCGACGGCTCCAGCGCGCTGCGCTTCGTGCTGTGCACCAGGTTGGCTCGGGTACCGAGCTCCGCGAGCCGCTCCAAGGTGGACAGGCGCCCTGAGCAGACCCAGAGGCGATCCAGCGCACCGACCGCATCGACCGCGGCCAGGACGGGCTCCGCGGCATCGACGTCGTAGATGTCGAGCGACAGCTCGTAGTCGGCGCCGAGCGCCGCGAACACGTCGACCAGCCGGGGCACGTCGAGCTCGGCGAGCTCCGCCGCCGTCGACGCGGTCACGCGGCGCCGGGTGCGCAACCCGCGCTTCGCCACCGCATCGTGCACCAGCACGACCTCGCCGTCAGCGCTCAGGCGGGCATCGGATTCGAGCCCGGTCGCGCCCCGTTCCAGTGCCCGCCGAAACGCCGCCAGCGTGTTCTCGGGCTCGTCGGCCCGAGCGCCACGGTGGGCGAACGTGATTGGTCGGGAGTTGGCGGCTCAAGTGGGCGCAGAGGCATGCCGATCCCAAATCTACGTGGGCCACGAAGCGGGAGGAGGGCCTGATGACCACTGTTCGAGCCCAGTGCCCGGGATGCGGTGACGTACAACTCGGGATCGACGATCTCACCGTACGTGTGCACGATGACGACCAAGCCGGCGACTACCGGTTCCAGTGCCCGACCTGTGCGCAGACCGTCACACGGCCCGCGAGCGCGCCGGATCGTGGACCTGCTGGTCTCGGCGGGTGCCGCCGAAGAGCGGTGGCAGTGGCCTGCGGAGCTGGCCGAGCGACCGGGCGGACCGCCGCTCACCCCCGATGACCTGCTCGATCTCCACGTGCTGTTGTCGGACGACTCCTGGTTCGACCAACTTGTGGCGTTGGTTCATCGAACTACGCCCGAGTAATCTCGTCACATGGCCGTCTGGGTGGTCGCCGCAGTGCTCTGTGGTCAGTGCTGTGGCCGCGGTCGTCGCGACCCGTCGCCACGTGACCGACGTGGAGCCCACCGTCCGTGAGTTCACGGAGTTCCGGGAAGCCCTGTCGCAGCAGGTGGTCGGCATGCACACCGACACCCAGACCACCCGCACGCACCTCGACGCACGCGACGGCCTCCGTCCCGTCGAGCCCGACGCACGGGGTTAGGCTGGCGTCGGCTCAGCCCGGCGGAAAGGAACCCCGATGCCATCGCTCGGCCCGGCCGAGATCCTCGTGATCCTCGTCGTCGCGCTGTTGGTGTTCGGCCCCAACAAGATGCCCGACGTCGCCCGCCAAGCGGGCAAGGCGTTCGCGGAATTTCGTCGCGTGCAACAGCACCTGCGCAGCGAGATCCACGGCGCGATGTCCGATCTCAACCCGACCGACGTGGGGAACCCGTCCTCGACGACAGCCCCCGAGGCATCCGACATGATGGGCGGCGGCGACCCAGTACCGATGCTGCCCCCGAAAGACCCTGCCGCGAACGACGCGCCGCCCGGCGGCGCGAGCACGCCTGAACTGCCGCCCGGCAACCCGGCGCCTGGCGATTCGGGACCGAGCAGTGCAGTTCCGCCGAGCACGCCACCGGCCGACCCGAGCTGATTCGCTTCGTGCCCCGCGGAAAGACCAATCCCGACGGCCAGATGTCCGTCGTCGAGCACCTGACCGAGTTGCGCAAGCGACTCATGATCTCGCTCATTGCGATCGCGGTCGGGGCGACGATCTGCTTCATCATCGCCCCCGGGATCATCTCGTTCCTGGTGCGCTTCTACACCGACGCGACCAAGGGCAAGCGCAACGCCTTGGTGTTCACCGGGCCGCTCGACGCGTTCGCCACCCGGCTGAAGATCGCCATGTACGGCGGGATCGTGCTGGCGCTGCCGGTGTGGCTGTACCAGCTCTGGAGGTTCATCACTCCGGGGCTGAACCCCAAGGAGAAGAAGTACGCGATCCCGTTCGTCGCCGCGTCGATCTTCTTGTTCATGTGCGGTGCGGTCGTCGCGTTCCTCACCCTCGAGCCGGCGCTCGCCTTCCTGCTCAACATCGGCGGGTCCGACCTCAAACCGCTGCTGACCGCCGACAAGTACGTGTCGCTCGTCTCACTGATGATCGTCGCGTTCGGGCTGTCGTTCGAGTTCCCGGTGATCCTCGTGTTCTTGCTGCTCGCCAACATCCTCTCCACCGCACAGCTCCGAGCGTGGCGCCGATACGCCTGCATCGGGATCGTGGCGTTTGCCGCGGTGATCACCCCGAGCCAGGATCCGTTCTCGCTGTTCGCGATGGCGATCCCCATGTACATCTTCTACGAGTGCTGCATCATCATCGGAAGGTTCATGAAGCGATGAGCCCGACTCGATCGTCCAAGCCGAGCACCGCAAAGCGTGTTCCCTACAAACCACCGCGGCCCCGTCGCGAGCTGGTGACCGGCATCCTGGTCGGCGTGGTGATCGTGGTGGTCACGGCGACCTTGGTGTGGTTCCTGCGACCAAATCGGGAGTCGACCTCCACCTCGACACCGGTGTCGACCACGCCCACGTCGACCGTCGCCCCAACCGACACGACCCTCGCGCCCACGGACACCACGGTGCCTGCCGACACGGGTACCCCGGAAACCACCGCTGACACCGCCGCCGCCTCGACGGGATGACCACGGCCGCCGAGCACCGGGCACGGTTCGCGGCCGCCCGTGGCTTTCCGCTCGATCCCTTCCAGGAACAGGCGCTCGATGCGGTCGACGCCGGTCGTCACGTGCTCGTTGCCGCGCCCACCGGCTCGGGCAAGACGCTGATCGCGGAGTACGCGATCGAGCACGCCCGCGCCGCCGGCGGCAAGGCCTTCTACACCACACCGCTCAAAGCGCTGTCGAACCAGAAGTACGGCGATCTCGTGCGCGAGTACGGCGCCGACTCCGTGGGGCTGCTCACCGGCGACAACTCGATCAACGGCGACGCGCCGAGTCGTGGTGATGACCACCGAAGTGCTGCGGAACATGATCTATGCCGCGTCGCCCGCGCTCGACGACCTCTCCGTGGTCGTGCTCGACGAGGTCCATTACCTCCAGGACCGCTACCGCGGGCCGGTGTGGGAAGAGGTGATCGTGCACCTCGACACCGCGGTACGCCTCGTGTGCCTCTCCGCGACCGTGTCGAACGCCGAAGAGGTCGCGGCCTGGATCGAGACGGTGCGCGGGCCCACGACGGCCGTCATCGAGGAGCAGCGCCCGGTGACGCTCGAGCACCGGTACCTGGTGGGGGAGCGCGGTGGCGACGCACTGCATCTGATGCCGACCTTCGTCGAGGATCACGGACGTCTCGTCCCCAATCCCGACGTGGCCCGACTCGACCAGCGCGGTGGGCGCGGCACCGGTGGCGGCGCCCGGGGTGGATCGGGCCGCGGCGGGTCAGGTCGTGGGGGATCAGGGCGCGGCGGCCCGAACCGCGGAGGAGGATCGGCGTCACACCGCTCGCACCTGCGCACGCCCACCCGCGCCGAGACGGTGGAACGACTCGACCGGGAAGGCATGCTGCCGGGCATCGTGTTCGTGTTCAGCCGCGCCGGGTGCGATCAGGCGGTGCAGCAGTGCCTCGCCGACGGGTTGCATCTCACCGACACCAACGAACGCGCTCGTCTCCGCGAGATCGCCGAAGCGCACACCAGCTCGCTCCCCGATGCCGATCTCGACGTGTTGGGCTACCGCGACTGGATCGCCGGGCTCGAGGCCGGGTTCGCCGCCCACCACGCCGGCATGGTGCCCCCGATGAAGGAAGCCGTCGAAGAGGCCTTCGCGGCTGGACTGGCCAAGGTCGTCTTCGCCACCGAGACGCTCGCGCTGGGAATCAACATGCCGGCGCGCTCCGTGGTGATCGAGAAGCTCTCGAAGTTCACCGGCGAGCGCCACGAGTTCCTGACACCCGGTGAGTACACCCAGCTGACCGGCCGAGCCGGACGACGCGGCATCGACGCCCGCGGCTACGCGATCGTGTTGTGGAGCCCGTTCGTGCCGTTCGATCAGGTCGCGTCGCTCGCGTCCGCGCCGTACGGACGCACTCACCTCCGCGTTCCATCCCACCTACAACATGGCCGCCAACCTGGTGCGCCGCTACTCGAAGTTCGAAGCCCACCATCTGCTGAACCTGTCGTTCGCGCAGTTCCACGCCGATCGTGATGTCGTCGCACTCGAACGTCAGCTCGAGCGAACGCGCACCAACCTCGCGCGTCAACGCGAACTGGTCCAGGGCGACCTCGGCGACGTGGTCGAGTACGCCGCGCTCCTCGCCGAGCTCGACGCGGCGCGCTCGAATCGCAGCGGCGGCTCGCGTCGAATCGCGGACGCGCTCGAGGTGCTGCGCCCCGGCGACGTGGTGATGGTGCGGGGGAGAGGCGGCCGGGTCGCCGTGCTCGGCCACGACCAACGGCGCAAGCAGTCGCCTCGCATCGTCGCCATCGACACCCGTCGTGCCGTCATCCGCCTCGGCCCCGAAGACTTCGACGCGTCACCACGACGGGTCGGAACCGTCGAACTGCCCCAGCCGGTCAACGCCCGCAACCCTGCCTTCCGCAAGCACGTCGCCGAACGACTCCGTGCGGCGAAGCTACGCGACACGGCGAATCGCTCGAAGTCGCACGACCGTCGGGTCCAAGCGCTCGAGCAACGCCTCGCCGAGCACCCCGCCGCCAGTGATCCCGACGCTCGAAGTCACGCCTTCGGGTCGCCGGGACGGTCGCCCGACTCGAACGTGATCTGCAGCGCCTCGAGCGTCGGATCCGCGGGCGCAACGACAGCCTGGCCCGCCATTTCGACCGGGTGCTGCGCGTGCTCGAGTCGTGGGGGTACGTCGACGGTTGGTCGCTCACCGACGCGGGGGAACGACTCGCACGGGTGTACACCGAGACCGATCTCCTGCTCGCCGAGGCGCTCGGGGAAGGCCTGTTCGACGGGCTGCGCGCACCTGAGCTCGCGGCCTTGGTGTCGTGCTTCACGTTCGAGCGCCGCGGGCCCGAGAGCGACAGCCCGATGCCACCCCCTCGGTGGCCGACCAAGACGGTGGCGGTGCGCAGTCGCGCCATCGACAAGATCGCACGCGACCTGCAGGCCGACGAAGACGACGCCGGGTTGCCCGAGACCCGGATGTCCCGACCCCGGGTTCACGCCGTACGCGTACGAGTGGGCGTCGGGCGAGTCGCTCGCAGACGTGCTCGACGACGACGAGATGACCGGCGGCGACTTCGTGCGCCACATCAAGCAGTGCATCGACCTCCTGCGCCAGGTCGGCGACGTCGCCCCGAACGAGACCACCCGCGCTCGCGCACGCGAGGCCGCCGACGCGTGCCACCGCGGGGTGATCGCAGCATCGGGCGTTGCCGCCGGCGCGTCGCCGCCCGCCACGGCCGACGCGGCTGGCGATCGAACCCGTGGCGACCGAGCCGCCGAAGTCGGCGTGATCGTGGCCGTCGAGAAGGGCGCACCGTGGAGTCGGCCCGCCGGCGGCTCGGCCGACCTCGCGGTGACCGGCGACGACGCCGCGTCTGGCGCGTGCCCTCGCCAGCCACACGCGCCGCGACGAACTCGTCCGCGTCACGTGGGAACCCTCGCCGTCGGCCGACTTCGCACGCGCGGTCGGTCTCACGGGGGCGCCCGTGTCGAGCGGCGCGCACCTGGAGCTCCCGTGCGATCTGCTGCACGTCGACGCACACTCCGGGGCCGAAGAGTCCAACGAGGTCTTCGCGGTGAACATGGTCGTGGTCGGCGTCGGACCGGATCGCCAACGACGGTGGACGCAGATGCGCGGCATGCGCGTCGATGTCGACGGGCGCACCGTGCACGACGGGCCCGCGTGCGCCGTCGTCGTCGCCAATGGCCAACACCTGCGGACCGGCGACCTGGTGCCCCGCGGCCACCCCGGCGACGGCCGCATCGAGGCGCAGGTCTACGCGGTCGCTGCCAACCAGCGCGCGGAGATGCGCGCCCGCCTGCGTCAAGGAACGCACCTGCCGCACCCGAAGATCCGCCAGTCGAGCGGCACGGTGGTGGAGGTGACGACGACCGGGCAGGCCACCCCCGTCGAGATCGACGGCGTCGCGGTCGGCCCGGCCACCGCCGTGCGGGTCACGGTGCTCCCCGGCGCGTGGGCGCTCCTGCTCTGAGCCCACCGCATGCCGGAGGTCGACCCTGATCTCAACCTGTCGCCTGTCCACCATCCGGGGTCGACGCGCCGATACCATCGCCAGGCCCCCACCGGGGGGCCGAAGGGGCCGGAGCGGGCCCGCCAGCCGGGGTCGAGCCAGCCGGTTCGAGCCAGACGGTTCGAGGCGGAGATGGAAGCTGTCACAGTGAGCGTGTACCCGGTCGAGCAGTTCAGCGCCGACGAGGAGACCATCCTCCGGCCCTACTTCACCAACCTCGACCGTCCGGTGTTCGGGGTCGTCAACCTCCCTGAAGTCGTGAAGGGCGCGCTGTTCGCGCGGTACTCACGCAGCAACAAGAGCCTGCGGCGTCTCTTCCTCGACGAGTTCGTCGCCGACCTCGACCTCACCGGCGATCTCACGGTCGACGCGACTGTCGGCCTGAAGCGCGCCGAGGCGCTCTACGAGCGGGTGTTCCTCGAGTACGGCGACGACTCGGTCGCGCAGCTCGGCGGCGTGCACCTCGCGTGCGAACAGGCGTCGAACATCCTCACCAAGGTCCTCGAGTGGGGCCGCGTCATGTCGTACATGGAGCAGTCGACCCGCTACATCGAATACAACACCAAGCTCGACGGTCGTTTCCGCTACTACCGCGACAAGGGCGTGCTCAAGTCGCCCGCGCTCGCCTTTCGCTACATCGCCGACCTCGACTCGCTGTTCGAGACCTACAGCAAGCTGCTGCCCACCATGACCGAGTGGGCGCGGGAGCGCTACCCGAAGGAGCCGAGCGACTCCGACTTCGTGTACAAGAACACCATCCGCGCCAAGGCGTGCGACGCGCTCCGCGGGATCCTCCCGGCAGCCACGCTGTCGAACGTCGGCGTGTACGGGAGTGGTCAAGCCTTCGAAGCGCTGCTCCTGCGCATGCGCGCCCACCCACTGCCCGAAGCGCGGTCGTACGCAGTGATGATGCTGGAGGAGCTGCGCAAGGTCATCCCGTCGTTCGTGGCCCGCGTCGACCGGGAAGACCGCGGCGTGGCCTGGAGCGGCTACCTCGCCGACACCCGCGCCTCCACGAAGGCGACCGTCGAGCGCATCTTCGGCGCCGAGACCCCTGAGCCGCGGCCTGCCGTCACCCTCACCGACTTCGATCCCGACGCCGAGGACAAGCTCCTCGCCGCGCTCTGCTACCCCTACACGCGCTTGCCCGACGACCAGGTGCTCGCCGGCGTCCGGCGCCTGAGCAGTGACGACCGCGTCGCCCTGCTCACCGCGGCCGTCGGCGACCGCTCCAACCGTCGCCACCGTCCGGGGCGGGGCTTCGAACGCGTCGACTACCGCTTCGACGTGGTTGCCGACTACGGCGCGTTCCGCGACCTGCAACGTCACCGCATGCTCACGATCGAATGGCAACCGCTGTCGACGCTGCACGGCTACGACGTGCCTGAAGCGGTCGAGGAAGCAGGTCTGCGCGGCGAGTTCGACGAAGCGATGGCCACGTCCGCCGCGCTCTACGACGCGCTGGCCGACGACTTTCCCGAGCAGGCGTCGTACGCGGTGTCGCTCGCGTACCGCATTCGGTTCGCGATGCAGATGAACGCGCGCGAAGCCATGCACCTCCTCGAGCTCCGCACCATGCCGTCCGGGCACCCGGCCTACCGCCAGGTGTGCCAGGAGATGCACCGACTCATCGCCGAGGAAGCCGGGCACCGATCGATTGCGGGGGCCATGTCGTACGTCGACCACACGACGTACGAGCTCGAGCGGCTCGCGGCAGAGCGCGCTGCCGACGCGCGACGCGCGACGGGTCCGGTCTGACCGATCGCTGACAGGTTCGAGCGCTCGCGACGTCGTTCGCCGATTTCGCGCGAAAAAAATCGCATCGCTCTGACCAGGATCGACGCGCGTCGGCGCAGGTCAGAGCGTCGTGTCCGACAGGCCTACGGCTTGACACGGACCCCCTCCATCGGGCGTACTACGAGGCGTCCTCACCATCCCGGTCGTGGGTCTCCCGCAGTGCTGGAGGGGGAGGGGCATCGGGTACCCGGGAGACCAAGTAGAGAACGCTGCAATAACCGCACCCGCTCGCCGGGCTCGGCCAACCAGTGGCCCCAACGGTCTCCCGGGTACCCAACTTCCGCACCGAGCTTCGTGGTGACGCGCGCGACGTCTCCGGGAATACCCGCAGGGAAACGTCTGTTCCCCCGACCCTGCACCACCCCGGTGTATATTCCGCGCCCCTCACCCGGTCGGAGCACGAAGAACCCATGAGTGACGACGAATTCGACGACGAAGCCGAGCTCGAGATCGACGACGAGCTGGCAGACGACGACTTGACCGACGACGACATCGGTGACGACGTCCTGGCCGACGATGTGCTTGCGGACGACGACGCGGTCGACGTGGACCTGCTCGACGTCGACGTGGACCTCGTCACCGAGGTCCCGGTGGCTGTGATCACCGACGACACCGCGTCCACCGACGTCCCCGAGGACGAAGACGACGAAGAGGGCGTGGTCGACCTCGACGAGGAGCTGCACCCCGACGACGTCGAGGAGCCGCTCGACGTGCTGCTCCAGGAGCGCACCGCCAGCGCCACCCTCGAGGACGACGAGGAAGAGGTCGAGGACGAAGAGAGCGACGCCGACGGTGTCGTCGACGGACCGGCGCGCATCGTGCCGCGGCGCGCGGATGAGTTCCTCTGCAAGTCGTGCTTCCTCGTGCTCCCGCTGCGTCGCCTCGCCGACGAGGAACGACAGTTCTGCGACGACTGCGCCTGACCGCGGCCAAGTCGACCGGCAGCCCAGACGTACGACGGCGCTGGGCCATCCGCCTGGGCGTCGCACTCGCGGCCGGGGTGCTCGCCGGGTTCTGCTTCGCGCCGTACGACCTCGGCCCACTGATCGTCGCCCCACTCGCAGCGCTGTTGTGGACGTGGCGGGGTGCACGCGCACGCGACGCGACGTTGTTCACCTTCGCGTACGGAGTCGGGTGCTACTCCGTCGTCATCCCGTGGATCCACTTCTTCGGGATCTTGGCGTTCGTCGCGCTCGTCACCGTGATGGCCGCGCTGCTCGCCATCGCCGGCTTGATCGTGGCGCTGCTCGCACGCCGTGGCGTGTCGTCACCGCTGTTGACCGCGGCCGCGTGGGTGCTCGCCGAGGCCCTGCAGGGGCGATGGCCGTTTGGCGGGTTCCCCTGGGCCGACGTGGGGGTCGCCCTGCACGCGGTCCCTGCGGCTCGAGCGGTCGCCAGCGTGGGTGGCGTGCTGCTCGTGTCGTTCGTCGTGGTGGCCGCGGCCGGCTTCCTCGTCGACCTCGTGTGCGCGGTGCGCGCCCACACGGTGCGGCCTGGCGCGATGGCTGCGGTCGGGCTGGTCGCGATGTTGCTCGTCGTGGTGGTCGCCCGGGCAACCTGGTTCGAGCCGACGCCCACCGGCTCCCTGCACGTCGCGGTGCTCCAGGGCGACGACCAGGAGCTGTCGCTCGCGGACCAGGTGGAGCAACGGCTCACCGACGACCACCTCGCGCTGGCCGACCAGCTGAAGGGTCCGTACGACCTCATCGTCTTCCCCGAGAGCGCGCTCGACACCGACCCCGAAGTCGACGTGAACCTCAACCAGCAGCTCACCGCGCTCGCCGAGCAGCACGATTCGGCAGTGCTGGTGAACGCGCTGGTCGCCGTCGACCGCGACCGGCCGCTCACCAACGAGCGGTACAACATGAACATGCTCTACGAGCCGAACGGCACGTTGCAGGGCGAGTACGCCAAGCAACACCTCGTGCCCTTCGGCGAGTACGTGCCGATGCGCGGGCTGTTCGGCGGCATCGCGGCGCTGCGACAGGTGCCGTACGACCTCAAGCCCGGCGATCACAACGTGGTGTTCGACGTGAAGGGTTCACCGGTCGGCAGCGTCATCTGCTTCGAGTCGGCGTTCGGTCCCCTCGTGCGCGACGTGGTGCGCGATGGCGCCGAGGCCATCGTCGTCAGCACCAACAACCGCTCGTACCAACGATCGGCGAACACCGAACAGCACCTCGCGCTCGGCCAATTCCGAGCCGCGGAGACGGGCCGCCCCCTCGTGCAGGCGTCCGTGTCGGGCGTGAGCGCGATCATCGATCCTGACGGCACCGTGCACGACCGCACCGAGCTGTTCGAGAAGGCCATTCTCGATGCCACGATCACGACCACCACCGGCGACACGCTCTACGTCCGCTTCGGCGACTGGATCCTGGCGCTGTCATGCCTGGTGGTGCTTGCGGCGACCGTCGTCGCCGTGTGGCGCCCGCGTTCGAGCGCGAGGCGCGAGCACGCGCAGCCCTAGAACGTCAGGCGGGCCGCGGCGACGAGGCCGATCACCACGATCAGCACCCGCAGCCATCGCACTGGGAGTCGTCGCCCCACGTGCGCGCCGATCTGGCCGCCCACGATCGATCCGAGCGCGATGAGCACCACGACCTCCCACGCGACGTGAGCGGCGAAGACGAAGACCACGGCCGCGACGCCGTTGGCGACGAGCGCGAGCACGTTCTTCACGCCGTTCAGTCGTTGCAGATCCTCCGAGATGAAGATCCCGAGGAGGGCGAGGAGGATCACACCTTGCGCGGCGCCGAAGTAGCCGCCGTAGACGCCGGTGGCGAACACGCCCAGCCAGAGGGCGATCCCCCCGTGCTCCACCGGGGCGCGGCGCCGTGCGGCCACGATGCGGCTCAGACGGGGCTGCAGGATCACCAGGACGCACGCGAGCACGATCAGCACGGGCACGACCGTGTCGAACACCGAGCTCGGCAGCGTGAGGAGGAGGATCGCCCCGGTGACCCCGCCGGTCAGTGAACCGAGCGCCAGGATCCGCACCCGGCGACGCTGACCCGCGAGCTCGCGTCGATAGCCCACCGCGCCGCTCATCGCGCCGAACGTCAAGCCGATCGTGTTGCTGACGTTGGCCGTGACCGGGGCATATCCGATGGCCACCAGGGTCGGGAACGTGATCAACGATCCGGAGCCGACGACCGTGTTGATGGTGCCCGCACACAAGCCCACGAACACGATGAGCAGGCCGTCGGGGACGGTGATGGCAAGGAGCGACATGGCGTTCGGCACCGTAGACTGAGGCGAGCCGGGGGCAGCGAACCTTGCCGCCGCCAGCCAGCTTCGACCCAGCATCGCTCATCACCCGTTCGCCGATCACCCTGACACCGTGTCCGGCGCGTTCTGGAGGACCGCTCGTGCCCGACGACAAGGCTGCGCACGACAAGGCGTTGGATCTGCTCGTCTACGCGCCGGTCGGCGTCGCGCTCTACCTGCGCGACATGCTCCCCTCGATGATGCCGCTGTTCGTCTCGCGTGGAAAGCGCGAGGTGCAGTCGCACCTGCCGGGGGGCGTTCCCACGCCGCCCACACCTCCGATGCCACCCATGCCGCCCATGCCCACCGTCCCCACGCCGCCCAGCGCAGCCGACATGCGTCGCAAGGTCGAAGAAGGCCTCGGGATCGCGAAGGTCGCGGCCGACAGTGGAGTCGGCATCGCGAAGGGCGTCGCCGGCGGCAGCTTCGACCTCGCGCGAGGGCTCGCTGGAAGCGCGCTGCAAGGACTCGGATCCATGCGTGGTGCCGAGACGCCAGCCTCCGGTTCACCGTCCACCGCGGACGCGCCTGCGACGTCCGCGTCCGACACGCCCACGCCGCCAGCGCCGGCGTCGACCCCCGGTCCGACGCCGACGCCCACGCCTGAGGCCGCTCCTGCCGCATCGACGCCCGCGGCCGACGCCGCACCCGACGTCGAGACGTTGGCCATTCCCGACTACGACGAGCTCTCGGCGTCGCAAGTCGTGGAGCGCCTGGTTGGCCTCGACCACGCGTCACTCGACGCGATCCGCCGCTACGAGCTTGCCCACCGCGGGCGCAACACGATCCTCGGCAAGATCACCCAGCTCGGCTGAGGATCGTGGTCGAGGCGAGCCGCGACGCGGTCGTCGACGATGTCGCGCGCATCGTCGAGCTCGCACGGATGGTGCGCGACGAGCTCCCGCGCCATGAAGGGCGGCGAGATGTGGCTCGCGCGCGAGGCGTGGCCCGAGCCGCTCGACGAGACGTACGCGACCTTGGTCGGCCGTCACGACACTTGCGTGGTGGTCGGCACCATCGACGACACGGTGATCGGATACGGCGTGGCCGTCACCGAGACGTTGCGCTCGGGAGCGCACCTCGGCGTGATCACGGATCTGTTCGTGGAGCCCGAGGCGCGCTCGGTGGGGGTGGGGGAGTGCATGGCACTGCGCCTGATCGACGCGTGCGTGGCGAGCAACTGCGTCGCCATCGACGCGCTCGCGCTCCCAGGGCACCGGGCAGCGAAGAACTTCTTCGAACGCAACGGCTTCACCGCACGCGCCCTCACCATGCACCGGCCGCTGGCGTAGATCTGTGCCGCCGACGGGGATGCACACCGATGCGGTGCGAGTCGGCGTGGGCGGCGTCGCCGTGTGGGACGACGCGTTGCTCCTCGTGCGGCGGGGGAGAGGCCCGGCGCAGGGCGAATGGTCCGTGCCCGGCGGCACGGTCGAGGTGGGGGAGCCGGTCGCCGTGGCGATCGTCCGTGAGGTCCTCGAGGAGACCGGGCTCGAAGTCGTGGTCGAGTCGTTCCTGGGCTGGGTCGAACGCATCGACGCCGACGGGCACTTCGTGATCCTGGATTTCGCGGTCACGCCCCTCGATCCCACCCAGCCGGTCCTCGCCGGCGACGACGCGGCCGAAGCGCGTTGGGTGCCCCTCGGAGAGGTGTCGGAGCTCCGTCTCGTCGACGGCCTCTACGACTTCTTCCGCGATCAGAAGGTGCTGTAGCCGTCGGGCAGCGGCAGACGGCCCGCGGAGCGTGACGACGGCGTCGCTCAGGACATCCCCGCGATCTGTGCGACATCGTTGTCGAACGAACGTGCCAGCTGGTCGCGCAGGAACGCCCACACGGTCGTCGTCGTGTCGAAGCCGCTGGTGCGAACCCAGTCGTGCTGCGCGTCGTCGATCGCCAGGCGCACCACACGGCGCGAGGCCAGGCAATTGTCGGCCTGCGCGCGAGCGACCATCGGGGAGATCGCAGCGACACCCGCATCGTGGAGCGGCGTGCAGCCATCCGCCCGCGACCAGAACCGCACGGTCGCGTCGGCTCCGGAGACACGCCCACGGGCATGGCCGTCCCACGGCGCGACCTGCCCGCCGCCGTACGGCACGACGGGATCGCCCCGGGTTGCGACCAGCGCAACGGAGACGGGAAGCACGGGGCTGCAGTGCGTCTCGAACCCCTCGCCCGCCGACCCGTCGACGATTGCCACCACCGTCACCACGTCGGACATGTCACACGCCACGCGCGCCGCCATGATCGCCCCGTTCGAGAAGCCCACCACGCCGACCGATCGAACTCCCCGATCCATGCGCTGTGCGCTCTGCTCCACGAGCAAGCGCAGGAACGCGATGTCGTCAGCCCACCCTGCACCGTCGGGGGGCGCATCGGCACCGGGCCGCCCGTCGTTCCACATGCCGTCGGCACCATCGGGATAGGCGACCGCGACGCCCGTTGGCCCGCGCCAGGTCGTCGAAGCCGAGCGCACGCATCCCGGCCCCGTCGTGTCCGACCCCGTGGAGCACGATCACCAGGTCGACCGCGGCGCCGGCGGTGCCGGGCGCGACCAGGGTCCAGTGTCGGGACCGTCCACCGACCGATCGCGTTCATCGATTCGACGAAGGGACCCGTGTCGATCTTCGGCGGGTTGGCGATCGGGTCGACGGCGTCAGCTCCGAGTGCGGGATGGGCGATCTTGGTGCCAGCGGCCCGCTTGGATGCCTCCGCTTTCGAGGCGTGCGCCGATGCCCGATCCGCACCGCCCGGCAACGACACCAGCAACAGTCCGGCGATCAGCCCCACGACCAACGCCGAGACGACAACGCGGGTTGCGCCCTGCGCGCGCGAAGCGCGACCAATCCACCGTTGCTCCCCCCGCACAAACACAGCAGGACACCGTAGTCACGCTCGGCCCGCACCCACCGACATGGTTCGGCGCGCACGCGGGCGTGGTCAGTGCGCAGCGGCCAAGGTGGCGGCGAGATCCTGGATCAGGTTGGTGGTGGCGACGAAGCGGCCAGGGAGCGTCGAGAGGTCGTCGCCGACCTCGATCGACACCGCGATGTCCAGGCTCGGCACGTAGGCAAGGAACGTGGACGAACCCGTGAAGCCGACGCTGAAGAACTTGTGGGCGCCATCGGCGGTCACGGTGCATGGGCAGTATCCGGCGATCCCGGCTCCCAGCCCGGTGAAGAGATCAAAGCCCGCCATCGTGTTCCACGCGGCGTCGGAGACGAACGAGTGGTGCTTCAGGAGCCCGTCCGCGGCCACCAGGAGGTCGGGCAGGGTGCTGACGATCCCTGCCGCCCCACCATGGGGCGCGCCCGGCTCCGGCGCGAGGTGCGTCGTGTGGGTGAGGTGGAGCGGGCGCAGGATCGAGTCGGTGACAAGCTCGTCGTAGCTCCGGCCCGTCACCTGCTCGAGCAGGAGTCCGAGCACGAGGAAGTTCACGCTCGAGTATCGGACCTCCGCACCGGGCTCGAACAGGAGAGACATGTTGCCGGCGGCCGCGACGGCCGCTTCGGGAGAGTCGATCGTCGATTGGTCGAACGTCCACTCGTCGGTGGCGCGGTAGTCGACCAGCCCGCTGCGGTGCTGCAGCAACAGTCGGGGCGTCAAGATGTCGGAGTAGGGGAAGTTGGGAACCGCCTCGAGCTGGGGGAGTGGCGCGTCGAGATCGATGAGCCCGCGGTCCACCGCTTGCATCACGAGGGTCGCGGTGAACACCTTCGTGACCGACGCGGTGTCGATCGAGTCGTCCACGGCCATCGGGGTGCCCTCGAGCGTGCTGCCGGCCGCACCAGACCACGTGAGGCCGCTCGTGAGCGAGCGCACCGCGATCGCAACGCCGGGGGCGCCCTGATCGTCGCGGTACTTGTTCATCACCGTGGTCATCACCGCGGGGAGCTGTGCGATCGACACGCCCGAGTCTGGCGTCGGCGCGGGTTTCGACAGGTCCTCGGGAACGAACGACGGCAATGGCGGCTGTTGCGACGGCAAGCGCGGCTGATACACCGCGGGCGTCGCATTGTGCCCGGCGTGCGCGGCCGCCCACGGTCCAACCGCGACCAGCGCCGCGACGACGGTGAGCGCCACGACGACCGACAAGATGACCGCCGTGTGCGCCGTGCCGCTCGAGACCGGCGCGAGCGCAGGTCGGCGGCCCGCAGCAAGGTCCTCGACCCATCCGACCACCAAGGTCACCGCGGCGATGCCGATGACGACGAGGATCGGGTACACGAGGTCGTTGAGCCAGCCGATCGACGAGCCGTGCTCCTCGAGGAACTCCAGCACCGCGAAGATCACCAGGCAGTGCCAGAGGTAGATCGTGAACGAACGACGGCTCAGCCCGCTCACGACGCGTGACGCGGTCGGCCGCGCCGCGAAGCGGGTGATGGGGCCACGCGCCGCGAACGCGATCGACAGCCACATCGCGCCGATCAGCATGTGCAGCGGTTGCGCGTTGTTGACGATCCCTTCCGGCACCGGTTGCGTGAAACGCCACGCCGCGGCGAGCACGCCGAACGTGACGGCCAACAGGAGCCACTGACGCACCGACACCGACCGGAACTGCGTCCGGCAGTGGAGCAGTCCGAAGGCGAAGAACGTGCCGTAGAGCCCGACCTCGCCGACGTACCACCAGAGCCTCGGAATGCTGCCGACCTGGGCACTCTGCTGACGACCGGCCCAGTCGCATGCGAGCACGAGCACCGGACCCACCAGCACGACGCGCCCGCCGAAGCGGGCGATGCCCCACAAGATCACGGGCGACAACAGCAACAGCCACGTCAGCATGCGCAGGAACCACAGCGGCGACGCAAGCCATTCGCCCATTGCGCCGAGCCCGTGCGGATCGACCAGCGGGAACACCCACGGTGCGATGCGTGCCCACGGGATGTGCATCGCGCCCGTACCCACGATGGTGAGCATCAGCACCCAGGCCGACGCCGCGAACAACCAAAGCGGGATCAGGACACGTCGGAACCGGTCGAGCACGACAGTGCTCCAGGAGCGTCGCAGGAGAGACGCACCGAACAAGCTGCCCGACACGAAGAACATCGCCGGGATCGCCGCGACGAAGTAGCTGATGACGGCAAAGCCGTACATGTGCCACACCACAACGCGGATCGTCGCGACCCCACGCACGACGTCGAGGAATGCGTCGCGCTGCTTCCGTGGCGCCGCAGAGCCCGCGCCCGAGGGATCAGACGACGAGCAACTAGGGGCGGATCTTGTCCTCGGATGCTCGATCAGAGCCGGGTTCGTGGGGGCGAGAACCATTCGCATCATTCTCGCAAGTCAGGGCGGGCCCACCCGGTTCGCCCAGAAGAAGTCATCAATCCGTTACAAAGTCATCGACCCGTCAGGCGCGCGCCTTGACGACTCGTCACCAGCCGTTCTCCATGAGCCATAGGCCACCACGTCCCGAATCAGGGTGGAGCGCGACCGCCGCGGTCGTCTTCTCCTGCACCTCCTGAGCCTTCCCGTTCTCGGGTCGTGTCCGTCTCGTCTTGCGAGGCGAGGAGCCCTGCAGCACGGTCGCGCTGGGTCTTCTCCCGATGATGGGATGAACACAGGGGCTGCGAATTGTCGATCGAGGTCGGTCCGCCGGCGACGACGGGGATGATGTGGTCCCATTCGAGTCCGTACCGACGCTCGCAGCCAGCCTCCGAGCAGACGACGCCCGCGAATGCCGGCGGGGGACCGAGCTCGAGCGCGGTGCGGAGCTCCACTGGCTTCTTCCGTCCAACGTGCAGCACGCGCTGCACATCGACACCGTCGGTGAGCACCACCTTCAAGAACGCATCGCGCATCATCTCGTGCGCGACCCAGACCGGGATCGGACCGCCGCCGATGAGGTGGCAGCGCTCACCCGGATGACCGTGGCCACGGGCGTACGCCGAATAGTCGATCACGATGTTGCCGACCACCTCTCCAGGCTTCGTGGTCGCAGTTCCGTTGCCGACGCGAACGAGCGCGTCAGCTGCGAAGGCTGCGCGCGGCTCCAACGGCTCACCACGATCCTGACCTTTGCGCCGACGCTTCGCCGCGCGCCGCAGACGATCGGTCTCCCGGTCGAGGCGGTTGACGAACGGAATGCCGACATCGGGCGTGAGCGCGTAGGAGCCGCGCACCATGCCGATCTCGTCGATCCAGTGCGAGTGCGAACGTGCCCGCCGCTGCTTGGCGAAGAGCTCATCGCGATCCATGGCCTCGAGCCGCCGCGTGCGACTCAGGCTGTGCACCGCTCCCAAGGTGCCGCCAACCGCGGTCTCGAGGAGCTCCGCTTCGGTCCCCGGCACCTCGGCTTCGGTGCGCACGATCGCCTCCGCTTGCGCAAGTGACACATCTCCGCGGGCGAGAGCATCCAGCGTGGCCGGGCACCGGTCGACTTTCGAGACGGTATCGAGCTCTCGGCGTGACTCCTTGATCGTCGAGCCCGTCGCGGTCGCCATCCAGTCGGACACATCGGCAAATCCTCGACGGCGGTGTGCGCCCCCTCGGGCGGCACGCGCCACCATCCGCGTGCGTGCCAGCCCGACCGCATTCTCGAGCTGCGCGAGCTCCTCGGCGACCGACGCAGCGGCGTCGGCATCCCACGCTCGAGGGTCGAGCTGGGCGAGCGCAGCACGCGCTTCGGCGATGGCGACACGAACTCGATGCACGGACCTTCCTCTCGCTCTCGACCAAGGGATCACCGACGCGGCGCAGACGAGGAGAGCGCCGGGACGCAATGGGGAGGTGGGGAAGCGGAGGGCCTTCAACCAGGCCGCTCGAGGTGTGACGCCATCATCACACCGGGGTGTGACAGTTATCCCTCGGCCGCGACGGGCGACACCGTTCGCCACATCTCGCTCACTCTGACGCGACTCTCAACGTTCCACGTCGGACTGGCCGCCGCGTGCGCGCTCGTCGGCGATGAAGGTCGCCCACGCCGGATGTTGCGCGGGATCCCACAGACCGTGCACGAGCTCGTCGGCGTCTTCGACGGTGCACAGGCCCCGCCGGGACGCGTACAAGCCGTAGAACACGCTGACTCGGTAGTTCGCCGCGCAATGCACGTGGACCAATTGGTCGCGATGGTCATCCATTGCCGCCGCGAACGCCTCGAGATCCGCGTGCGTCGGCGCCGCGAAGTCGACAGGGATGTGCACGTAGTCGAGCCCTTGACCCGTGACGAGCGCCTCTTCCGTCGCGAGCGTGTGTTCCGAATCATCGGGTAAGAGGTTGATGACGGCCTGATAGCCGTCGTCACCCAGGCTTGCGACCTGTTCCGCGCTGACCAGACCCGAGGTCGTGAGCGTGTCGTTGATGCGCCGAAAGTTGACGCTGCCGTCGATCGTCACGGGGGACGGCTCGCCGTCGGCCGATCAGCGTCCCTTGGTCGCCTGGGCCATGAATCCGCCCGCGATTTTCATGACGTCGCCGTTGTCGTTGGTTTCGAAGCCGCCGTACTCGCGCGGTTCGGTGTCGACGTCGATGGCCTGGGCCCGCAACGCTCCGACCGTGCACTCCTCGCGGGTGCGGTGCTCGAACGGGTCGAAGTCGTACCAGCGACACGCGTTGGCCCAGGTGACGAGATCGATCTCATCGTCGGGGATCTCCGTCGCCACGAGCGACTTCATCACCGTTTCGGGCGACTGCGGCCACGTGGAGTCGGAGTGCGGGTAGTCGCACTCCCACGCGATCGTCTCGATACCGATGTAGTGGCGGTTGCGCAGGCCGGTCTCGTCGTCGATGAAGCAGCCCTGCATGTGCTCACGGAACACCTGGCTCGGCAGCTTGTCGCCGAAGTCGGCACCGGTCCACGCACGGTGGTGCTCGTAGACGAAGTCGGCCTTCTCGAGGAAGTACGGGATCCAACCGATGCCACCCTCGGCGAGGGACATCTTGATCTTGTCGAACTTCTGCATGATCGGGGACCACAGCAGCTCGGCCGCGAAGATCGCGGTGGAGAACGGCATCGAGTGGGGGATCACCGAGAACGGCGTGCGCGGCATGAAGCTGGGGAAGCCGCCGAAGTGGAACACCGCGACCGTGCCGGCGTCGTTGCACGCCTGCCACGCGGGGTCCCACTCGTCGCCGTGGATGTCGGGCTTGCCGAACCGGTGGCCCTCGGGGTGCCACGACACCGCGTGACAGCCCTTTTCAGCGACGCGGTGGATCTCCTCGGCCATGAACTCGGCGCCGAGCACGAAGCCCGACACACCCAGCGGGATGAAGCGACCGGGGTAAGCGCCACACCACTCGTCGATGTGCCAGTCGTTGTAGGCGCGGATCATCGCTGCGACGTATTCGGTGTCGTCGCTCTGCACGAAGAACTGACCGCCGAGCCCGATCCACGACGGGAAGTTGAGCGACGCGAGCACGCCATTGGCGTTCATGTCGCGCACGCGCTCGTGCACGTCGTAGCAACCGGGGCGCACCTGGTCGAAGTTGGCCGGGTCGGAGCCCCAGTCCTCGCGCGGACGGCCCTGCACCGCGTTCAGGCCGAAGGTGGAGAGCTCCTTGCCCTCGATCAGCCACGCGTCGGTGCCGTTCTCGCGACGGATCACGCGCGGCACCCGGTCCTTGAACTTCGCGGGCACGTGATCCCTGAAGTACTCGCTGAGCGACGGTGGCTCGACGACGTGGTCGTCGACGCTGACGAGGATCATGTCTTCCGTGCGCATTGCGAACCCCCCGGTGGGTTGTGCGCTCGATCGAACGCATTTTCTCCACGCTATTGGGAATTTGCGCCGAGTTCAACAGTTTCGGGCGTCGCCGACCAACGTGAGGCGCTTCGTCGGGTCGACAAGGCTCGCCGCAGTCGACCGAGCAACGCCGCTGTGATGACGCCCTGAGCGGTGATCAGTCGTGGGTCAGTGTGACGCGGGTGCCGACGAGTGTCCCCGGAGACGCGAACGTCTCACCTTGAGGGCGGCCCAGGTGAAGATCGCGAACGGGAATGCGAACCAGCCGATGAAGGACAGGGCGAGGTAGGCGAAGAACACGCAGGCCAGCGCCCACAGCACGACCTCGGTCAGCAGTCGCATAGGCAGAAGCTACTCACCAGATCTCGATTCGAGCGTCGGCGTAGAGGTACCAGGGGTTGGGTAGTCGGTCAGTTTGGTGGAGCGGCGAGGCCGAAGCACCGAAGGAGGCGCGCAGTCTGCTTGCGCGAGAAGTGCTCGTCTTCGGCCGGTTCCTCGATCTGATCCCGTGTCGGCTTGCCTCCCAGATACAAGTGCCCATAATCCTCGTTATGTTAAGTAGACCTCGGGAGGAGCAAGGCAAGGCTTTCGAGGTCCCCTCAGACACTGCCCCGCACAGCGATGGCCTCGAGGTTGACCAACGACTGCTCGAGCATCGAGGCCGGCACGATCGGCCAGCGATCCATCCGACCTGAGGCCTTGTACTGCTCAGGCAGGCCGGACCAGTCGCAGTAGTTCACGACTTCGGAGGCATCCTCGCCATCGGGTGTGATCGAGAAGCCGTAGACGTGGCCCACGGCGGGACGTTCGGGGACCCCGACGTTCCATTCGAGCAGGGTGTCAGGCTCGATCGCCGTGACCTCGCAATGCACCTCGTACTTCCCCATCTCCGGGATGTCGCCGAGCGGCTCACGATCCATCTTCATGTCGAAGCTGTCGCCCACCTTGCGCAATGGTGTGCCTCCGGGCGACGAGAGCAACATTCCGGAGCCGTCAAGCTCGACGTGCATGTTGGGATCGGTCACGAGCTCGAAGATGTCGTGCGCCGGTGCCGCGATCCGCCGACGGACTTCGATGCGTTCTGCCTTCGCCATGCGCTTTCTCCTCACAGTGGACGAAAGCTGCACGCTACGTCGATCAGTCGCTCGGCAGGATCCCGCTGAGCGCGTCGAGGCTCGGGGCGAAGTAGTACGAGCCGCTCACGGGCCGGGTGAAGTCGGTGAGGTGGTCGTGGAGGCCGTCGCCACTGGTGCCGAACATCCGGGCCAGCATCTTGTGGAACCGGCTCACGTCGGCGCTGAACGCGATGAAGTACAGCCCGAGCTCCCCGACGCGCCCGTACGGTGTGCTGCGTCGGTAGATCTCGAGCTCTTCGCCGTTTTCTTCGATCACGACCCGGCTGATGTGCGCCGTTGGTGGCTTGTCGTCGAGCTCGACGCTGTCGGGCTTGGTGCGCCCGAAGGTGAACTGCTGGTCGTCCAAGGACTGGGCGTGGAATTTGCCGAGGTCGTGGACCCACCGCTGGGTGATCACGTGGGCGCCGCCCTCCCCCACTTCGCCGTCAGGGATGACGGCGACATCGTGCGCGATCTCGACGGGCGGGTTCTCGGTGCCGTCGATGAAACCGGTGAGGTCACGACTGTCGAGGTAGACGAAGCACGGTTGCTCGACCGCGAGCGTCGCCACCGGCGAGAGCACCGTGGCGACGGCGCGCGCCACGTCGAGCTCGACGTCCTCACCCGTGCCGTGCGTCCACACCCAGAGGTCGTGCTGGGTGGCCGGCGCGATTCGATCACCGCTTCCCACCGCGACGAACGGCGCCAGATCATCGGGTGCATCACTCGGCACGAGACGCCGCCACAGGTCAGCACCGAAACCGACCACGATGTTCGAACCACCGGCAGTGACCGACGGCTCGCGCAAACCGCCGAGCGCGGCGACGATCTCGTCGGCCGATGCGTCGGACCGCACGTCGAACTCGAGGTGGTAGTGCGAGCGTGTGCCCTGGGCGAAGATTCCCGGTTGCGGAACGGCCATGTCAGTCCTCGTACGCAGACAGTGGCGGGCACGAGCACATGAGGTTGCGGTCGCCGTAGGCACCGTCGATGCGGCTCACCGGCGGCCAGTACTTGTCGGCGCCGTCAACGTCGCCGGGAAACGCCGCGACATCACGTGAGTACGCGCGCGACCACGCATCGGTCGCCACGTCGAGCGCCACGTGCGGCGCGCCGCGCAACGGACTCTCCTCGACCGACCACTCCCCTGCTTCCACGGCGCGGATCTCGTCGCGGATCGCGATCATGGCGTTGCAGAAGCGGTCGAGCTCGCCGAGATCCTCGGATTCCGTCGGTTCCACCATCAGCGTGCCGGCCACCGGGAACGAGACGGTGGGCGCGTGGAAGCCGTAGTCGATGAGGCGCTTGGCCACGTCGTCGACGGACACTCCGGTGGCGGCGGTGATGGGCCGCAGGTCGAGGATGCACTCGTGAGCGACCAGGCCTTCGGGGCCGGCGTAGAGCACCGGGTAGTGGTCGGCCAGGCGGCGGGCCATGTAGTTGGCGCTCAGGATCGCCACCTGCGTGGCTCGCGCCAGTCCGGCACCACCCATGAGCTTCACGTACGCGGCCGAGATGGGCAGGATCCCCGCCGAGCCGTAGGGCGCGCCCGACACGTGCGTGGGCAGGAACTCGGCGAGGTGCGAACGCACCGCCACCGGCCCCACGCCCGGGCCGCCCCCGCCGTGAGGGATGCAGAACGTCTTGTGCAGGTTGAGGTGCGACACGTCAGCGCCGAACTTGCCCGGCTTGGCCACCCCGACGAGCGCATTGAGGTTGGCGCCGTCGAGGTAGACCTGACCGCCGCACTCGTGAACGACCGCGCACACGTCGCGGATGTGCGCCTCGTACACGCCGTGGGTCGATGGATACGTGACCATGAGCGCCGCGAGATCGGCGGCATGCTCGTGCGCCTTGGTCTTGAGATCGTCGAAGTCGACGTTGCCGTCGGTGTCACAGGCCACCACCACGACGCGCATCCCGGCCATCACGGCACTCGCTGCGTTGGTGCCGTGCGCAGATTCGGGGATGAGGCAGACCGTGCGCGCCGACTCGCCGCGGCTCGCGTGATACCCGCGAATGGCAAGCAGACCTGCGAGCTCGCCTTGCGACCCCGCGTTGGGTTGCAACGACACCGTGTCGTAGCCGGTGATCTCGCACAACGCAGCTTCGAGCTCGGCGAACAGCTCGGCGTACCCGGCCGCCTGTTCGACCGGCGCGAACGGGTGCAGGTCGGCGAACTCGGGCCAGGTGATCGGGATCATCTCGGTGGTCGCGTTGAGCTTCATGGTGCACGAACCGAGCGGGATCATGGTGCGATCCAGCGCGAGGTCGCGATCCGAGAGTCGTCGGATGTAGCGCAGCATCTGCGTCTCGGAATGATGCGTTCGGAACACCGGGTGCGTGAGGATGTCCGACATTCGGCGCATCCCTTCGCGCCCGAGCACATCGTGGTCCCAGTCGCTCGTGTCGAATTCCGACGGGTCGCGTCCGGTGATCGCGGCGAACGCGAGCGCCGCGGTGTCGACCGTGCTCGTCTCGTCGAACGCGACACCGACCGTCTCGTGGTCGACCCGGCGCAGGTTCAGATCGAGGTCGCGCGCACGACCGATGACCGCGTCGGCATCGTCCACCCGCGCAGTGACCGTGTCGAAGAACGGATAGTCGGTGAACTCGATGTCGGCGCGACCCAACGCGCGGAACAACCGGGCAGCGATGCTGTGCACGCGCTCGGCGATCGCGCGCAGGCCGTCGGGCCCGTGGTACACGGCGTACATGCCGGCGATGTTGGCGAGCAGCACCTGCGCCGTGCAGATGTTGCTGGTGGCCTTCTCCCGACGGATGTGCTGTTCGCGCGTCTGCAGCGCGAGCCGCAACGCCGGACGGCCCTCGCTGTCGACCGACACGCCGACGAGGCGACCAGGCACACTGCGTCGATACTCGTCACGGGTCGCGAAGTAGCCGGCGTGCGGACCGCCGTAGCCCATCGGCACACCGAAGCGCTGCGCGGCGCCCACCACCACGTCGGCGCCCCACTCCCCCGGCGGGGTGACCAGCACCAACGCCAGCAGGTCGGCGGCGACCGCGACGAGGGTGCCGTGCGCGTGGAGGTGCTCGACGAGCGCACGGTGATCGTGCACCACCCCGTGCGTGCCGGGATACTGCAGCAGCACGCCGAACACGCCTTCGATCGGCAACTCGGTCGGGTCGTCGAGACCGGCCGCATCGGTGACCACCACCTCGATGCCCATCGGCTCGGCACGGGTGCGCACCACGTCGATGGTCTGCGGGTGGCACGCGGCGTCAACGACGAACGTGGCGCCGCCTTTCGGGTTGACGCGCGCGAGCATCGCCATCGCCTCGGCCGCCGCGGTCGGCTCGTCGAGCAGCGACGCGTTGGCGAGATCCATGGCGGTGAGATCGCTCACCATCGTCTGGAAATTGAGGAGCGCCTCGAGCCGACCCTGCGAGATCTCGGGTTGATAGGGCGTGTACGCGGTGTACCAGGCCGGGTTCTCGAGGATGTTGCGCAGGATCACGGTGGGCGTGATCGTGTTGGCGTAGCCCTGCCCGATGAGCGACGTGAGCACGTCGTTCTTCGCGGCGAGGTCTTCGAGCCATCCGAGGGTTTCCGCCTCACTCGAACCCACGGCCAGCGCGAGCGGCGTGCGGTCACGGATGGTCTCGGGCACCGTACGGTCGACCAGCTCGTCGAGCGAAGCCAGACCGAGCCGCTCGAGCATCGCGGTGATCTCGTCGGGCGATGGTCCGATGTGACGCGCCGCGAAATCGTCCCCGGTCATCGCCTGAATCTACCGGCCACCCGCGGCCGTCAGCCCAAGGATCGCCGACCGCTCAGAGGCGAGGTTCAGTGGGTGCCACGAAGGGAAGGCGGACGACCGTGGCGGGGACCTCGCGGCCGCGGATGTCGACGGCGAGCGTGTCACCGATGAGCACGTCCGGTGGCACGAACGCGAGCGCGATGCCGCACTCGAGCACGGGTGAGAAGTTGCCACTCGTGACCGCGCCGATCGCGGTGCCCGCTCGGAGGACGGCGTGGCCTTCACGCGGGATCTGGCGCCCGTCGAGCCGCAGACCGCGCAGCCGGCGAGCCACACCCCGGGCGTTCTCCTCGGTCAACGGTTGACGGCCGCGGAACTCGTCCTTGTCGAAGCGCACGACCCATCCCAGCCCGGCCTGCAACGGTGTGATGCCGGGGCCCAGCTCGTGGCCGTGCAGCGGCAGCCCGGCCTCGAGACGCAGCGTGTCGCGCGCGCCGAGGCCGGCAGGCGTGATCCCGGCATCCAGGAGCAGCTCCCAACACTGCTCGGCAGCCTCGATCGGGATGTGCAGCTCGACGCCGTCCTCGCCGGTGTACCCGGTGCCTGCGATCCAGCCGCGTTCGCCGCCGAAGTCGAGCGGTTCGACGCCGAATCGCGCGACTCGCGCGTGATCGGGTGAGATCGTCGCCGAGGCGGGCGCGCGCTTCGGGGCCCTGCACCGCCAGCACGACGCGGTCGGCAGTGACCTCGGTGATCTCGCACTCCCCTCCCCCGAAGAAGATGGCCGCCTCACCGAGCGCGTCGACGAGCGGCGCGGTGTTCGACGCATTGGGCATCACGAGGAAGTCGCCGGGCGCGGTCCACCAGACGATCAGGTCGTCGACGACGTGCGCGTCGTCCGTATCGAGCAGGTGGGTGTACTGCGCGCGCCCGGGCGCGATGCGGTCGAGATCGTTGGTGAACGCCCACTGCAGCGTGGCGAACGCACCGGCACCGTGGACGCGCACCGAGCCGAGGTGCGACACGTCGAACACCACGGCCCCCGCGCGACAGGCGCGGTGCTCCTCGAGCACGCCGGTGTACTGGATCGGCATCTCCCAGCCGCCGAACTCGGCCATGCGAGCGCCGAGCGCGCGGTGGGCGGCGTCGAGTGGGCTGTGCAGCAGCGTCACGTCAGGCCGACTCGGCGCTGAGATCGTGACGTGACCCCGGCAGATGCGGCAATGCGACCGCACCGAAGTCGAGCGGGCGTGGTGCTTCGGCCGCCAACCCGGTGGCCACGAGTTGCGACGGCGGCTCCAAGCCGTACTTCACGAGGAGGTGGAGGTAGTCGCGTTGGTAGAACACCTTCACGCTCACTTCGGGATACAGCTCCTGGACGCGTCGGGCCTTGCGATTCTTCTTGGTGACGAGCTTCTGGTTGAGCGTGGTGATCTCGATGTACACGTCGTACGCGGGGAGGTAGAAGTCGGGCGCGAACGCCTGGACCGGGTTGCCCTCACGGTCGCGCTCGAGCACGAAGGTGCGCGGCTCGTAGTCCCACGCGATGGCATAGAAGTCGAGGAGCTTCGCGAACTGCCGCTCGGAGTTGTGCGCGAACCGGACCGTCTCGTGAGGCAACGGCTCGTGGACCGACGGGTCCGGGGCCGCCTGCGGGAGGCCCGATGGTTCGTGCGACAACGGTGTCGGCGTGGTGATCAGCTCCCCGTCGCGTGCTCGCGCACGGTGGCGTCGAGCTCTTCCATCACGTGGCCGAGGGGGACGATGTTGAGCACGCCCTGGCCGTGGCGCACGAGGTCGATCAGCGCGTCGTCGGTGCGCGCCAGCACGGAGTTGGTGCCGTCGAGCACGAGGCTCGCGGTCGCCCAGTCTTCGCCGAGGTCTTCGCGCAGGTAGTCGATCGCCTTGCGCGCGGTCTGCAGCTTCACCCCGGCATCGAGCAGGCTCTTGACCACCTTCAGGCGCACGAGATCGCGATACGAGTACGCCGCGTTGCGTGCCGCTCCCCTTCGCGTCGGCGATCGACGGGCGCACGAGGTCGGTGCGCGCCCAGTAGTCGAGCTGTCGGTACGTGATGCCGACGATCTTGCACACCTGCGGACCGCGGAACCCGGTGACGACTGGCTCGTCGACGGGGGTCGCCGCATCGGTGTGGAGACCGTCGAGTGCAGGTTGCGTGACTCGACGGGTGCGGCGATCGGGCATTTCAGCTCCACGTGCGCTCGAGGGTGCTCACCCTGAAGTACAGCTTCGTAGTTACGGGCGTGTCAGGGTACTTCGTGGAGGTGGCCGCGTCAACGATCGGCCCGCGAGGGCCGGCCGCCAAGGTCCGGCACGCCCGGGCGCTAGTCGCCTCGGGCGAAGTCCTCAGGGCGCACCTGGTCGAGGAACTCGGTGAACTGCTCCACCTCGCGCTCGATGTACTGCTCGTTCGGCGCTTCCTCGTCGTCGGCGTCGAACACCACCCCCGCGTCGTCGAGCACGCTCTCCTCGGCGAAGATCGGCACCGGTTGGCCGGACCGTACGGCAAGCGCGAGCGCGTCGGACGGCCGCGACGAGATCCGGGTGACGTGGTCGCCTCGCGTGAGCTCGATCTCCGCGTAGAAGGTGGCCTCGCGCATCTCGGTGATCACGACCCGCGTGAGTGAGGTGCTCATGTCGTCGAGCACCGTGGTGAACAGGTCGTGGGTCATGGGACGCGGGGTCTCCATGCCTTGGAGTGCATAGACGATCGCGGTGGCCTCGGGCGAGCCGATGTAGATCGGCAGATACCGCTGGCCGTCGACCTCGCGCAGCAGGACGATCGGTTGGTTCGAGGGAACCTCGACTCGGACTCCCACCAAGGACATCGGGATCACAAGCGCGCCTCCGGACCGTCGGCGCCCAACCCTAGCACCGGCTGCGCACGGTCTCTCCGGCCGATGGCAACCCGCGATCAGCGGGGACGATCGCCGTACAACGCGGGGACGTACGCCGCCGGGTCGTCGTGCACGAGGCGGCGATCGGCCTCAACGACGCGCGACACGTTGCGGTACTGATCGGCGCGGTGCAGGCCGTACCCCAGCACGAACACGTCGGCGATCTCGGCCCCGACGTACCGCACGTCACACGGCACGATGCGCCGCACCGGGCGGTCGAGCAACGCACACACTTCGAGCGAACGCGGCGCACGTTCGCGGAGATGCCCGAGCAGGTACCCGAGCGTGAGCCCGGTGTCAACGAGGTCCTCGACCACGATCACGTCGCGGCCTTCGAGGTCGGTCGACACGTCGTGGAGGATGCGCACACGACCGGAGTTCGGTGCGTACCGAGAGATGGCGATGAAGTCGACGAACACGTCGATGCCTTCGATGGCGCGTGCGAGATCGGCGAGGAACAGCAGTGCACCCTTGAGCACACCGACGAGCACCACACCGTCGGGATGATCGGCCGCGATGCGCACGCCGAGGTCGTGGACGCGCGCCGCGATGTCGGCTTCGCTCAGCAACGTGACCGGATCGGACGGGCCCGTGTGCGCCGGCCCGGTGTGCGCCGAGCCGGTGTGAGCCGGGTCGGTCACTCGGCGAGGGTGTCGCGCACCGCCTCGCGCAGGAGCACGGTGCGCAAGCGCCGTCCGAGACCGGCGAGCTCGATGAGCTCGCCCTGCAGTCGTTCTCTCGACTCGGGGTTGCGTTGACGGACGTATGGGAGGAGCACCTGGCCGAACAGGGCGGCTTCGCGTTCGGCCGACGTGCGGTACATGCGGAGGTGGCGCGCCTGCACACCTCGGGCGAAGAAGCCGGCCGCGATCGTTGCGGTCTCGACGGCGTCGGCGTCGAACTGCACGTCGTTGCCCGCTTCGCGCGCCGGTGTGATGAGCCCGAACTGCTCGAGGTCGGCCACCTGCTCGGCGTCGAGGCCCGCCGCGGCCGCCAGCGCGTCCTTCGTGTAGAGCTGTTCGATGTCGCCGGGAGGCGCCACGATCTGTGCATCGGCGGAGTCGTCGTCGTCGAGCGGCAGGGTGGGCGCGAAGGCCGGCGTCCGACGACGGGGCGACCTGGTGCGCGCCGGCGGAGCGGTGACCACCTGTTCGATCACCTGCAGCTCGACGACCTCGACCTCGACGATCTCCACCACCGGGACCGGATCTGCCGCGACGGAGCGGGTCGACGTCGCGTCACCGGCTGAAGCGACCGGCTCGTCGCTCGATGCCGGTTCGAGCACGCTGAGCTCGGCCGGATCCATCTGGTCGAGGCGTTCCTTGATCACCTTGAGCGGGAGGAAGTGCTCCTTCTGCTGGAACAGGATCCACCGCAAGCGGGTGAGGTCGTCGGCGTAGAACTTCCGGTAGCCCGACGGGGTGCGCTCGGGATCGATGAGCCCCTGGCTCTCCAGGAACCGGATCTTGGAGATCGTGATGTCGGGGAACTCGTCGTGCAGCGCCGCGAGCACCTCGCCGATCGAGAGGTGGTCGCCGGACGTGGTCACGTCGGTCACGTGGGCTGTCCCCCGACGAGGAAGAGCAGGACGAAGCGGCCGATCTGAAGATCGGCGAGGTGGTGGAGCGGCGCGCGGTCGACGCGGTGGTGGTCGACGTACGTGCCGTTGAGCGATCCGGCATCTGCCACCTCGTAGCCGCCGTTGACCCGGTTCACGACGGCATGGCGCCGTGACACGGTGATGTCGTCGAGGAAGACCTCGGAATCGGGATGACGGCCCAGCGCGGTGACCTCGGCATCGAGCACGAACCGGCTGCCGGCGTTCGGTCCCCGGCGGACGACCAGCAAGCCCATGCCAGGTGGGAGCTCGGCCAGCGCCTCGCCCAGCTCCTCATCGAGCTCGAGCCGCTCGGCGAGTTCGGTGAGGCTGACGGTCGACTCTTCCTCGCGAGGCAACGCCTGGCCACACGACGAACAGAAGTTGGCCCCGACCTCGTTCTCGTGGCCGCACCGGCGGCATCGCATGACCGTGAGGCTACCCCTCCACGGGAGGGTGAGGGTCAGCCTTCCGTGCCGTCAGTCGACCTCGACCAGCTGGCGGTAGGCGCCTGCGTCCATCAAGGCCTCGACCTCGGCGGGATCCGCCAGCTCGACCTCGAAGATCCAGCCGGTGCCGTAGGGCTCGCGGTTCACGTGCTCGGGCTCGTCGTTCAGCAGCTCGTTGACCGCGACCACGACGCCGGTGACCGGGGCGTAGATCTCCGACACCGACTTGGTCGACTCCACCTCGGCGATGCTGGCGTTGGCGATCACGGCGAGCCCCACGTCAGGCAGCTGCACGTAGACCACGTCGCCGAGCGCGTCCTGGGCGAAATCCGTGATGCCGATGCGGGCGCGGACGCCGTCGACGGCGACCCACTCGTGCTCGGCGCTGTAGCGGAGGGCGTCGGGAAATTCCATGTGCGGGAGAGTACCTGAGGCAACCGCGTGCGGTTGAGGTCGTGCCGTCGGCCCCACCCGTAGTGTCTGCAGCGATGGAGCCGCTGTCCCCCGCCGTCATCGACGCGCACGAGCGGGCCGTCGCCGCTGGCGAGCCGGGCTACCTCGACCCCGACACGGGTTTCTTCGTGTTCACGGCCGCGTCCCTGGCCGAGCGCGGCTCATGTTGTGACTCGGGATGTCGACATTGCCCCTATCGCGGCGCCCCGGGATGACATGATCCACCCCCTTTCGAACGACCGATCAGGTAGACCAGCGGAGGATCCGAGATCGTGGACGTAAGCGTGGAGGACGAGCAACGACCCTGGGGCCGCTTCGAGGTCCTGGCTGATGCGCCGACGCACAAGGTGAAGCGGCTGACCGTGCAGCCCGGCCAGCGCCTCAGCTACCAGCGGCACGCGCACCGCGCCGAGCACTGGTTCGTCGTCGAGGGCACGGGCTCGGTCACGTTGGACGGCGTCGAGTCGCCGGTGGAGCCCGGCGACGCGGTCGACGTCGCCCTCGGCGCCGCGCACCGCATCCAGAACACCGGCGCCGTCCCGCTCGTGTTCATCGAGGTCCAGCGCGGTGACTCGTTTGCCGAGGACGACATCGAACGGCTCGACGACGACTATGGGCGTACCGGGACCGCCGCGTAATCTCGACCGATGTTCGACGACGTGCTCGGCGCCAACGCCCGCTACCGCAGCGAGTTCCACGACTCGGGCGTCGCGGGCAGAGCAGCGAAGGGGCTCGCCGTCGTCACCTGCATCGATTCGCGCATCGACCCGCTCGCCATGCTCGGCCTGCGCCCCGGCGACGCCAAGATCATCCGGAACGCCGGCGCGCGGGTCACCGACGACGCGCTGCGCTCGCTCGTGCTCGCCGTCAACCTCCTCGGTGTGAACCGCGTGTGCGTGGTGCAGCACACCGACTGCGCGATGGTCGGCGCCAACGACGACGAGATGCGGGCCAAGGTCGCGGCAGGCGTCGGGCGCCGACACGGCCGGCTGGGACTTCCTCGCGTTCACCGATCAGGACGCGACCTTGCACGCCGACCTCGAACGCATCCGCACCTGTCCCCTGCTCCCCAGCGACCTCACCGTGGCCGGGTTCGTCTTCGACGTCCGCACCGGCGAGCTCGTCCCGGCCTGAGCAATTTCGGGAGCGTAGGGACGCCAGGAGCGAGCGACTCCTGATCGGCGCAGACGCCGCAGGCACACAGCGAGCGACTCAGAAGCTTGTCAGCGCAGCATCTCGCGGATTCGCTGCGCGTACTCCTCGGCGAGACGACGTGACTCGGTGTCGGTGGCGCCTTCCGCCCACACGTGGGTGAGCGCCTCGTCGGGATCCGGCAGTACGAGCACCCAACCCCGCTCGTCCGACACCTTCACCCCGTCGGTGAGGTCGAGCTTCTTGGAGCCGACCCGTTCCACCGTCTCTCGCATCACCGTGCCCTTGCGCTCCCACGGCGTGACCACCGTGTCGTGCACCACGTGCGTCTCCGGCAACGCCCGCACCACCGCCGACAACGGCCGGTCGACCGCGGCGAGGAGGTCGAGCACCTTCACGAGGGTCGCAGCAGCGTCGTAGGCGGGCAGGAAGTCGGGCCAGATGCACCCGCCGTCGGAGGTGCCGGCGAACATCACGCCGCGGGCCGACGCTGTCTCCATGAGATGCGTACCCCAGAGCTTCGTGCGCACCACCGCGTCGGGCACGAGCAACGCGTCGACGGCCGACGTGACGTTCACCGGCACCGCGATACGAGCATCGGGCACCGCTTCCGCGACCAGCGACGCGAGCGCCAAGAGGAGCTCTTCGCGCTCGAGCACGTGGCCGGTGTCGTCGACCACCGTCGCCAGCTCACCGTCGGGATCGATCACGAACCCGAGGTCGCTGCCGGACGCGCGCACCAACTCCGCGATGCGCTGGTAGTGATCGGCGCGGTTGTCGCCGGTGGCCGACGCGGTGCTCGCGAACGGGTTCACCGCCAACACCTCGGCGTTGAGCTTGGTGAGCAGGTTCGGCATCACCATCGACACCGCGCCGAACGAGTAGTCGAGCACGATCTTGAAACGACGATCGCGCAACGTGTCGATGTCGACGACGCGCTCGAGCGCAGCCGTGTAGAACTCGAGCGAGCGCGGCGGGTACTCGATGTCGCCGATCTCGCCGCCGAAGGCGCGGCGGTAGTCCTCCCGGCTCAACAACCGCTCGATCTTGCGCTGCATGCCGGGGTCGAGATCGCGGCCCTCCACGTCGAGGAAGCGGATCTCGACCGTGTCGGGGTCGCCCACCGCCAGGCGCACGGTGATGCCACCTTGCGCCTGGCCGTTGCGCACCTGGAACCTCGTGAGCGGCACGGTGGCGAGCTCGATGTCTTCCACGCTGATGCCCGACAGGTTGAGCCCACCGATGAGCGCCCGTTTGAGTGCGCGGCGCGACCCGGCTCGTGTCTCGGCTGGTGGTGATGATCGAACCCTTCGGCAGCGCGGTGCCGTACGCCATGGCGAGACGCACGGTGAGCTCCGGGTTGACATCGACGTTGGCGAGTCCGCGCACACCTCGACGCCCGAACAACGTGCGCGCCCCACGGCTCTCCCACACGATCGACGACGTGACGATCGCGCCCGACTCGACGGTCTTGAACGGGTACACCTTCACGTTCGGGTTGATCACCGCGTCCTGGCCGACGAAGCACTCGTCGCCGACCACCGTGCCGTCCTCGACGCGCACGTGGGCCCGAAGGTCGGTGTTGCGCCCGATCACGCACCCGCGCAGGTTGGTGCCCGGGCCGACGTACACGTGGTCGTGACACACCGCACGCTCGAGGAACGCATCGGCCTTCACGATCACGTCGGTGCCGAGCACGGTGTACCCGCGCACGTGCGCGCCCGCCTCGACCCGACAGCTGTCGCCGATCACGACCGGGCCGTCGATGCGCGCCTCGGGGCTGATCTCCACGTCGGTGCCGATCCAGCGGCCCTCGCCGACCTGGAACCCGCCGATGTCGACCTTCACCTTGCCGTCGAGCACGTCCTTGTGGGCACGGATGTACGCCCCGAGCTCACCGACGTCCTCCCAGTACTCCTCCGACACGTGGCCGTGCAGGGTGTGGCCGTCGTCGAGCAGCGCCGGGAACACGTCGCCGGAGAAGTCGACCACCTCCCCCTCGGGGATGAAGTCGAAGACCTGCGGTTCGAGCACGTAGATCCCGGTGTTGATGGTGTCGGAGAACACCTGGCCCCACGTCGGCTTCTCCAGGAAGCGCTCGATGGTGCCGTCGGGCTGCGTGATCACGATGCCGAACTCGAGCGGGTTCTCCACGTGCTTCAACGCGATCGACGCGGTGGCGTTGGCGTCGCGGTGCGCTTTGACGAACGCGGTGAGGTCGATGTCGGTGAGCACGTCGCCAGAGATCACGAGGAACGTGTCGTCGAGCTCCGACGACGCGTTGCGCACCGATCCGGCGGTGCCGAGCGGCGAGTCTTCCGTGGCGTAGCGCATGGTGACGCCGAAATCGGAGCCGTCGCCGAAGTAGTCGCGGATCTGGTTGGCGAGGAACGCGACCGTGACGACGATGTCGTCGAAGCCGTGCAGCTGGAGCAGGTTGACGATGTGCTCCATCATCGGCTTGTTGACGAGGGGCATCATCGGCTTCGGCTGATTGCTGGTGAGCGGACGCAGACGCGTGCCCTCGCCACCGGCCAGGATCACTGCTTTCATGGCATCGCCTTCATCGCACTGGACTCCCAGCCGTTGGATCGGTGACCTGCTCGTCGCGCGTCGACGGCCCTCCCGCAGGGCCGTGCGCGCCATCGGGATGTAGCGCGCGGCGGAGTAGTACCCGAACGCGAGCCCCACCACCGCGAAGAACCACGCGCACGCGAGTACGAGATCGTGCCCCGACGTGATGCTGTCGGCCCAGAGGAACAATGGGAACGACACCATGATCGCGAGGGTGCCCGCCTTCCCCGCCCACTGCACGTCGATGCGCTTCGCTCCCGCTGCGGCGAGGGCGAGCGTCGCGAGGGCCACGGCAAGCTCGCGTATCAGCACGAGAATCCCGACCACCAACGGCACGCTGCCCTGCACGACGAGCGCCACCCCGGCCACGATGAGCAACACCCGATCGGCGACCGGGTCGATCACCTTGCCGAGGTTCGACCCCTGATCGAAGTGACGTGCGATCCAGCCGTCGACCCAATCGGTGATGCCGAGCACCGCGAGCAGCGCGGCGGCTTCGAGCCCCTTGTCGTCGGCGAGAAGCCACACGAACAGCGGCACACACAGCAGCCGAACCACCGTGATTGCGTTCGGCAGCGTGACGATCCGGTCATCTCGCCCGTCTACCACCGCTCAAATCTATTGCAATCCCAGATAGGAGCCGCCGTCCACGTTGACCGCTGCGCCGTTGACGAAGCGGGCAGGGTCGGAGCAGAGGAACGCGGCGATCCGCCCGAAGTCTTCGGCGCGGCCGAGCACCGCGTCGGCGGGCGCCGGGGCACCGCCGCGCATGGAGCGGATTCGCTCCGTGTCATGGCTTCCCGGTTGGATCGAGTTCACGGTGACGCCGTCGGCCGCCACCTCGCGGGCGAGCGTCTTCAAGAAGCCGGTGAGCCCTGCTCGCGCCGTGTTGGACAAGATCAGGTTCGGGAGCGGTTGGCGTACCGACACCGACGTGATCGCCAGCACCCTCCCCCACCCCTGCGTCTGCATCGCCGGCACCGCCTCCATGCACATCGCGATGGTCGCCAGACAGTTCTGCTCGATCGCCACGCGATACTCCGCGCGTTCGGTGCTCGCGAACGTGCCCGGCGGTGGACCGCCGCCATTCGCCACGAGGATGTCGATCCCGCCGAGCGCGGACTGCGCCTGCTGCACGAAGTCGGCGGCGCCCTCCTCGGTGCTGACGTCGGCGACCAGCGGGATCGCACCCGGGATGTCGGCCGCCGCCGCGTCGATCCTCTCGCGCGTGCGACTGCAGATCGCGACCGTTACGCCCTCCTGAGCGAGCGCGAGCGCGGTCGCCTTGCCCAATCCGGCCGACGACGCCGCGACGACCGCTCGCTTCCCTGCGATTCCGAGATCCACGATGGTTCCTCCCCGAGTGACGACCGGCGACGCGACCGGTCAGTGGATGGGGCCTGCACTGTCGCGCAGCGCCGTGGCATGCCGCCCGGTCCGCAACGAGATGATCTCTGCACAGATCGAGATGGCGGTCTCCTCCGGGGTGCGGCCACCGATGTCGAGACCGATCGGCGCGTGCACCCGCGCCAAGCCCGCGTCGTCGACCCCCGCGTCACGCAGGCGCTCGACCCGCTTGTCGTGCGTGCGTCGCGAACCCATCGCTCCGAGATACCCCACGTTGGTGGCGAGCGCGCCGACGATCGCCGGCACGTCGAACTTGGTGTCGTGGGTGAGGACGCACACCGCATCCCGCGGTCCGAGATCGCCGCCCACCTTCTCGAGGTAGCGATCGGGCCAGTCGTTGACCACGTCGTCGGCCATCGGGAATCGCGCCCGCGTCGCGAACACCGCCCGTGCATCGCACACCGCGACGCGGTACCCGAGCACCTTCGCGATGCGGGCAAGCGCGGCCGTGAAATCGACTGCGCCGAAGATGATCATGCGCGGCGGCGGCGCGAATGACTCGATGAACACCGAGACCGCGTCCTCGCGCGCCTCGCCGTGCACGCCGTAGTGGCGGGTCGACGTAAGGCCTGATTCGAGTTCGCCGAGCGCGTCGCGCGTGACGACCCGATCGAGGTCGGGGTCGCCGAGCGAGCCGACCACCATGCCGTCGGGCGCGGCCAACAGCTTGGCCCCGAGCCTCGGCAGCTCAGGCTCGGGCAGTTCCGACGACCCGTTCAGCACCGTGATCGTCGCGAGCACCACCGGGCGCTCGTCGCGCAGCGCGTCGCGCAGCGCGTCGTAGACGGGTGTGGCCCCGTGTTCAGGATGAGGCGCGCTCACCAGTCGAGTGGTTCCACGAAGAGGTGAATGGTGCCGCCGCACGTGAGACCGACCGCGAACGCTTCGTCGTCGCTGTAGCCGAACGTGACCACCCCCGGCGCGCGTTCACCGGACAGCACCTCGAGCGATGCGGTGACCACGGCACCCTCGACGCAGCCCCCCGAGACCGAACCCGCGACCTCGCCGGCGTCGTTCACCACCATCGTCGCGCCGGGTCGCGGGGCGCGGAGCCGACCAACCCGACGACGCGCGCCACCGCCACGCGGTGGCCCTGCTCCCGCCATCGCTCGATGTCGTCGAGCACTTCCTTCACCGCTTCCCTCCTTCCCTTTCCTGACCGAAACTGCCTTCCCAACGCACGCTCTCCGTGCACTCCCAACGCAATTTCGGAAGGATCGTCATCGGGCGACGACCTCAGCGAGGTGTTCGAGTGACGCGAGCGAGTGGCCCTCGACGAACTCGTCAACGTACGGGAGCGCGGCTGCCATTCCCCGAGCGAGCGGCGCGAAGTCGGGCGACGCTTTGAGCGGGTTGACCCACACCACGCGATGCGCCACGCGCTGCAGCCGTGCCATCTGCTCGGCCAGCACCTCGGGATCGCCGCGGTCCCAGCCGTCGGAGAGGATCACCACGACCGCGCCGCGGGCCATGCCGCGCACGCCCCACTCGTCGTTGAACTGGCGCAGGCCGTCGCCGAGCCGGGTCCCACCCGACCAGTCGAGGACGCGGCGCGCCGCGGCCGCGATCGCCGCGTCGGGATCGCGCGACGACAGCTCGCGGGTGATGCGGGTGAGCCGGGTGCCGAGCGCGAAGGCCTCGACCCGGTTGCGCCCCACCACCGCGGCATGGAGGAATCGCACCAGCGCGCGTGCGTAGGGTTCCATCGATCCACTCACGTCGCACAACAACACCAGTCGCCGCGGCTTCGACGACGGCTCGACGAATGCGCGATGGATCGGCTCGCCCCCGGAACGCAACGCGCGTCGCACCGTACGCCGCAGATCGGGACGTCCGCGACGACGGCTGCTGGGCCGCGTGCGACGGGAGCGTCGCAAGGCTCCGGTGAGCCGGATGTCGGCCATCAGTCGACGCGCTTCGGCGAACTCCGCCGACGAATACAGCGCGAAGTCGCGTTCACGCAGTACTTCGGCCCGGCTGTAGCGCACCGACAGGGTGTCGCCCCTGGACTCCTCGTCCTCCTCGGTGTCGGACGCCGGCTCGTCATCGGCGCCCGCATCGAACGCCAGCACCAACTCGCGTTCGACCGTGCTCACGAGCCCGACCTCGAAGCCGCCGTCGAACCACGCGGCGAAGGCACGGTCGAACATACCGAGGTCCTCGGGACGACGCAGCAGCGTGGCCCGACCGGCCCAGTAGACCGCCGAGCGTCGATCGACCCCGACCGCAGCGAGCGACTCGGCAAAGGTGATCGTGGCACCGACCGGTACCTCGAGACCGACGCCGCGCAGCACGCGAGCAAACCCGACTGCGACTCGATCCAAGCCGGAGCGATCGGGTTCAGGCACTCCGCTCCACCGCCGTCGACACGAGCGCCGCGACGCCGTGCTCGCGCGTGCGCTCCTGATCTTCGCGGTACTTCAAAATGGTGCCCAGCGTGACGTCGACGGTGTGCTCGTCGATGTGGGTGCTGCCGAGCGATGCGAGCGTGTTCGCCCAGTCGATCGTTTCCGCCACACCCGGTGGCTTGTAGAGCTCGAGCTCGCGCAATCCCTCCACCGCCGCGGCAACTTGGCGCGCCAACAGCTCGGGCACGTCGGGTGCCCGCACCCGCAGGATGGCCAGCTCGCGCTCGAAGTCGGGATGCGCGATCCAGTGGTAGAGGCACCGGCGCTTCAACGCGTCGTGCACGTCGCGCGTGCGATTCGACGTGAGCACCACGAGCGGCGGCTCCGACGCGCGGAACGTGCCCAGTTCCGGCACGGTGATCGTGTAGTCGGAGAGGATCTCGAGCAGGAACGCCTCGAACTCGTCGTCGGCGCGGTCGACCTCGTCGACGAGCAACACCGGCGGCGCCACTGCGCCGCCAGGGGAACGGGACGCGTCGTGCTCGTACGCGATGGCGTGCAGCAGCGGCCGCTTCACGAGGAAGCGCTCGGAGTAGAGCTCGTCCTCCACCACGCTCTCCCCCGCGGCTTCGACGGCGCGGAGATGGAGCAGCTGACGGGCGTAGTCCCACTCGTACACGGCCTGGCCGGAGTCGATGCCCTCGTAGCACTGGAGCCGCACCAGCTCGCCGCCCGTCCAGCGCGCCAACACCTTCGCCACTTCGGTCTTGCCGACGCCCGCCTCGCCCTCGAGCAGCAGCGGGCGCTTCAGGCGCAGCGCGAGGAAGATCGCGGTGGCCAGCCCCTCGTCGGCGAGGTACTCGTGGTCCGCCAGCGCGGCGCGGACGTCGTCGACGGTCTCCATACGCCCGCAATCGTACCGGCGGGTCTCAGAGGGCCATCGTGTAGCCGCCGTTGACCGGGATGGTCTGGCCCGTGATCCATTCGGCCATCGGGCTCACGAGATAGGTGACCATGCCCGCCACGTCGTCGGGCTCGCCTTGCCGGCGGATGATGTAGCGCTTCATCGCTTCCTTCATCATCGCCGCCGCTTCTGGGCTCGGTTCACGCCGATCCTGCGGAGGGGTTGTGTTCATCGTGGCCAGTGCGATGGCGTTGGCCGTGACGGCAGAGCGCCCGCCCTCGGTGGCGATGGAGCGCGTGAACCCCGCGGCCGCTGCCTTGGCACCTGCGTACACGGCGGTGCGCGGATCCCCGGCACGCGCGGAGTCGGAGATGATGGTGATGATGCGCCCCCATCCACCGTCCATCATCGCGGGCATGCACGTGTGCACGCAGTTGAGGACGCCGTAGAAGTTCACACGGATGAAGGCATCCCAGGTGGCGGGATCACTCTCCACGAACAACTTGAGATCGAAGCTCCCGGCGATGCTCGGCGCGCCCACGTTGCCGGCGTTGTTCACCAGGATGTCGGGTGCACCGACCCGTTTCACCGCGGCGCGCACGGACTCGAGGTCGGTGACGTCGAACGGCGCGGCCACGGCGGCGCCGCCCGCCGCCACGATCTCGTCGACCACGATGGCACAACGCTCCTCGATGAGGTCGTTGACCAGCACTTCCGCACCGGCCCGGGCCAGCGTCAGCGAGATGGCGCGTCCGACACCCTGACCTCCGCCGGTGACGAGCGCCCGGTGACCGCCCAGGTCGATCTCGAACGTCACGACGCGGCCCTGAGCACCTCGATCTCGGCCGCCACCGGGCTCGGGTACGCATGCCACTGCTCCGGCGTGTCTTCGATGAAGCACACCATCTCGTCGCGTCCGAGGAAGCGCTCGTCGATGCGAGCGATGGTGAACTCGTGGCCTCGGACCCGCACCCGGTCACCGATCTCGACGTCGCCCGTGCCCACGGTCTCCCAGTTGTCACTCACTGCAGTCTCCTGATCTCGGTCGTTGTCGCTGTCTCGGTCATTGCGCCGCTCGCCGATCCGTGCCGCGTTCCCCGCAGCGTCTCGCACCATATCGTCGGCGCGGGCGCGTCGTGTCCGCACTCCTACATCGCTGCTGCCGGCTTCGTTGCCGCCGGTCTCGCTGCTGCCGGCAACGACGTCACCTGCGGCATCGGCTTCGGTCGGATCGCGTCTCCCTCGGCGGCGAGGCCGAGGTCGACGTAGAGGTTGGTCATCACGTCGTGCAGCCGCTGGTAGTGGTCGTCGTTGTTCGGCATGCCGTTGGTCTGGACCGACACCACGAGCGTGTGCTCCGGATCGGCGAAGCTGAACGACGACATCGCACCGCCGTGACCGAACGCACGCGGCGAGCAGTGCCCGCCCATCCCGTACGCGTCGACCTGCAGACCGAGTCCCCAGTCGCACACCACGTTGAACGTCTCGTCGAACACCCCGACCCGGTGGCGGGCCGTCATCGCCTCGACGGTCTGCGGCGACAGGATGCGCGCACCGCCAAGCTCGCCGTGACGCAGGAGCGCGCGGTACAGCTGCGCGAGCTGATGCATCGGGCCGCGGCCGCCGCCTCCCGGGATGCAGTACGCCAGCATCTGCGGGGCATCGAGGCCGTCGAGCGCCACGGCACCGGCTGTCGCATCGCTGGTCGCGTGCATCGTGCCGATGCGGGCACCGTAGGTCGAGTGCCGTTCCGGCGGCATTCCCACCCAGCAGTCGGCCATGGCGAGCGGTTCGAACACCTCGTCGCGAACGTACCGGTCGAACGGCCGACCGTCGACGCGCCGGATCACCTCGGCCAGCATCGTCATGCCAGACGTGAGGTGATATCCCGCTCGGTCACCGGGCACCCAGTCGGGCTCGAGCTCCACCGCGCAGATCCCCGCCACGGTCTCGGCCCACCACTCCTCGGGATCGCTCGCCGCGGGAAGGATCTTGTCGCCCGAGCGGAAACCGCCCGTGTGCGTGAGCAGGTGGCGCAGCGTGACCGTGTCCTTGCCGTTGACGGCGAACTCCGGCACGTGGCGCGCCACGGGATCGTCGAGCTCGAGGTTGCCGCGCTCCCACTGTTGGGCCACGCCGATCGCGACCGTCGGCTTGGTCATGGAGAACCACGTGACCATCGAGTCACGCGTCATGGGCACACCGGCGCGCTGCTCGCCGAGGGCGAAGTCGGCGACCAGGTCGCCATCGTGTTCGACGTACACCTGCGCGCCGAGGTGCAAGCCTCGGTCGATACCACCGGCGAGCGAAGCGGTCGCGCGCTCGATCGCGTCAGCACCCGTGCCCTCGATCATCGGACGCCCCCTTGCTTCGTCATCTCCGGCGCATCCGTGCGCAGGAGACGCGGATCACGTGATGTCGACCGCGGCCGCCGCGAACTGCGACTGGTAGAGGCTGTAGTACGCACCCTTGCGCTCGAGCAGCTCATCGTGGTTCCCCTGCTCGACGATGCTGCCGCGTTCCATCACCAAGATCACGTCGGCGTCGCGGATCGTGGACAGGCGGTGCGCGATCACGAAGCTCGTGCGGTTGGATCGCAGCGCAGCCATCGCCTTCTGGATGAGCACTTCGGTGCGGGTGTCGACCGAGCTCGTCGCCTCGTCGAGGATGAGGATCGTCGGGTCGGCGAGGAACGCGCGGGCGATGGTGAGGAGCTGCTTCTCACCGGCGCTGACACTCCCCGTCTCGTCGTCGAGCACGCTGTCGTAGCCCGCCGACAAGTGTGCACGAAGCGGTCGACGTAGGTGGCCCGCGCCGCCTCGATGATCTGCTCGTCGGTGGCCTCGAGGTTCCCGAACGCGATGTTCTCCTTGATCGTGCCGCCGAACAACCACGTGTCCTGGAGCACCATGCCGATGTTGGAGCGGAGGTCGCGCCGTCGCATCTTCGAGATGTCGTTGCCGTCGAGGAGGATCGCGCCGCCGTCGAGCTCGTAGAACCGCAGGATCAGGTTGACGAGCGTGGTCTTCCCTGCACCGGTCGGCCCGACGATCGCGACTGTCTGGCCCGGCTCGGCCACCAGCGACAGATCCTGGATCAGCGGGATCTCCGGGTCGTAGGAGAACTGCACGTTCTTGAATTCGACGTGGCCACGCGGGTGCGGATCGACCAACGGCTCCGCGGGGTCCTTCGACTCCTCGGGCGCGTCGATCAGCTCGAAGACCCGTTCGGCCGATGCGATCCCCGACTGCAGCAGGTTCGTCATCGACGCCAACTGCGTGATCGGCTGTGTGTACTGCCGCGAGTACTGCAAGAACGCCTGGATGTCGCCGAGGCTCATCTGGCCCGAGGTGACGCGCAACCCACCGATGACCGCGATGGCCACGTAGTTCAGGTTGCCGATGAACATCATCACCGGCTGGATGGTGCCGGACAGGAACTGCGCGCCGAAGCTGGCGGAGTAGAGCTCGTCGTTCTTCGCGTCGAAGAGCTGCTCGACATCCTGCTGGCGACCGAACACCTTGACGAGCTCGTGGCCGGTGAACACCTCTTCGACCTGCGCGTTCAGGTCGCCGGTGTGATCCCACTGCGCGATGAAGCGCGTCTTCGAGCGTCGCGTGATGAAGGAGATCGCGAACAACGACGTGGGGATGGTCACGATCGCGATCCCCGCGAGGAGCGGCGAGATGGTGATCATCATGATGATCACGCCGATGATCGTCAGCGCTGACGTCAGCATCTGGCTCAGCGTCTGCTGGAGGCTCTGCGCCAGGTTGTCGATGTCGTTGGTGACGCGGCTCAGGAGGTCGCCACGGGGCATGCGGTCGACGTCGCGCAGCGGGAGGCGGTTGAACTTCTCTTCCACCTCGGTGCGCAACCGCGACATCGTGCGCTGCACGATGCCCGCCAGCATGTACGCCTGCGAAGTAGCCGAGCACCGCCGACGTCACGTACAACCCGAGCGCCAGCAGCAGCGTGCGCGCCAGCTTGTCGAAGTCGATGCCCTTCTGGCTCTGCACGCCCTCGACGATGGTGTTCGTCGCCTCGCCGAGCACGCGCGGCCCGAGCACGAGCAGCACCACGCTGCACACCGTGAGGAGGAAGACGCCACCGACCTTGAAGCCCTCGACCCGCAGCCGACGCCAGAGTCGGATCACCGATCCGCGGAAGTCTTCGGACTTCTCGGCGGGAACGCCGAGCATCGGCCCGCGCATCGCCTGGCGACCGGCCATCGGCGGCTTGACGGTGGCGGGCCGGACCGGCCCCCGCACCTGTTCGTCGGGCTCTGTCTCGTCAGTCATGCTGCTTGCGCCATCTGCGATTCGACGATCTCGACGTACGTGGGACACGTCTCGAGCAGTTCGTCGTGGGTGCCGAGCCCGACCTGTCGCCCCGCTTCGATCACGAGGATCTGGTCGGCCAGGAGGATCGTGGAGATGCGCTGCGCCACGATGACCACCGCGGCATCGGCGGACGTCCGGCGCGAGGGCAGCACGCAGCCGGGCGTCGGTGGCGAGGTCGAGCGCCGAGAACGAGTCGTCGAACAAGAAGATGTCGGGCCTCTTGACGAGCGCACGGGCGATCGCCAGCCGTTGGCGCTGACCACCGGACACGTTCGTGCCGCCCTTGCGCGATCGGCGCGTCGAGCCCGCCGGCCATGGCCGCGACGAAGTCGCGGGCCTGCGCGATCTCCAGCGCGGCCCACAGCTCCTCGTCGGTGGCCGCCTCGTTGCCGAAGCGGAGGTTGCTCGCCACCGTGCCCGAGAAGAGGAACGGGCGCTGGGGCACGAGCCCGATGTGGCTCCAGAGCATCTCCTGGTCGACGTCTCGCACGTTGACCCCGTTCACGATCACCTCAGCCGCCGGTCGCGTCGTAGAGGCGCGGCGCGAGGTTGATCAGCGTCGTCTTGCCGGCCCCGGTGCTGCCGACGATGGCGAGCGTCTGGCCCGGCCGCGACCCGGAACGAGATGTCGTCGAGGACCGGCCGTCCGCATGTGGGTAGTTGAACCCGACGTTGCGGAGCTCGAGGCTGCCGCGCAACGGCAGGTCGGCGACCGGCTCCGGGGGCGCCGCGATGCTCGAGGGCGTGTCGAGCACTTCCGTGATCCGCGCCGGCACACACCGCGGCACGCGGCCACATCACTGCGGCGAACGTGCTCATCATCACCGCCATGAGGACCTGGAGGAGGTAGGTGAGGAACGCGATCATCGTGCCGATCTGCATCTCGCCCGCACCGATGCGCTTCCCGCCGAACCAGATCGCCGCGACGCTCGACACGTTCAGCACGAGCATGACGCTCGGGAACATGAACGCCATGAGCCGGCCGGCGCGCAGCGACGAACTCGTCAGCGATTGGTTCGCGATGTCGAAGCGCCGCCTTCTTCGGGCTCCCGCACGAACGCTCGCACCACTCGAATGCCGGTGATCTGCTCGCGCATGACCTGGTTGACACGGTCGATGCGCACCTGCATGTGCTGGTACTCGGGCACCAGGCGGATGACCACCATGCCGACGCAGATGACGAGAACGGGGATCGCGGCGACCAGGATCAGCGAGAGCGGCCCGTCCTGACGCGCCGCCATGATGACACCGCCGATGATCATGATCGGCGCTGCCACGAACAGCGTGCAGAGCATCACGACGAGCATCTGCACCTGTTGGACGTCGTTCGTGATGCGGGTGATCAGCGACGACGAGCCGAACCGGTTGACGTCAGCGGTCGAGAACGACGTGACACCACGGAACAACGTGCCGCGCACGTCGCGGCCGAACGCCATCGCGGCCTTGGCGCCGAAGTAGATCGCGGTGATCGCGAACACGACTTGCACGAGGGTGGCGCCGAGCATGAGCAGCCCTGCGTGCAGGATGTACGAGGTGTCGTTCTTGAGGATCGCCGTTGTTGATGATGTCGGCGTTGATGGTCGGCAGGAACAGGTTCATCACCGTCTGCACCGTCTGGAACCCCAGGACGAGCAGCAGGAGCTTCCAGTACGGGAACAGATAGACCCTGAGCAACCGCACCATCATCATGGCGTCGAGCCAGTCATGATGCGGCGCCGTGTCGGCGCGTGCGCGAGCCCGCGCGACCGTCGCGCCGGCCTGGGACTGCTGGGAAGAGGGGCTGTGGCACCGATGGCTTTCCCGGGGATCTCGATGGGCGGGGCGTGCGAACCACGGACGTGCGCGGTGATTCCTGAAAAGATGTTAGGGTGACGAACCATTCGACCATACCATGTTGGTAGAACATCGGTAGAAGCATCAGGGCACGACCGAGGAGTTCGATCCTCTCCCCCCAGTGAGACACCCGCACGGGGTCGGCGCACGTCAGGCGCGTCGGCCTCGCACGGGTGCTGCTCGAGCGGCTCGGCCCGCGACGCCGACCAGGGAGCCCGAGTCACTCGTCGAGACCGGGAGCCCCCGGGAAATCAGAACGCGAGGGTGACGATGTTCGAGCAAACGCCCTCGGGTTGGCACACCCAGTAGCTGTACGTGGCGGAGCCCTTGCCAAGCGCTTCTGAGTATGACCCTGCGGTGCCGACGGTCATGACCGTCGTCCCGATTGCGGAACAACGTGACCGGGGTCTTCGTCGCACCGGACCACGTCAGCGTCGCGGTCGTTGACGCCCTTCACCTTGGTGCCCTTCCCAGTCAGCGTGATCGACACGGGCGGCGGCGGAGGCGGCGGGGCGACAGTGCCCGGATCAGCCCACACCAGCAGGTTCGGCGAGAGCGCGCCAGGGTTGCCCACCACGCCCAGGGTCGCCGACTGGGTCAGCGCCACGGCCACCGCAGCAGGAGTCGCAGTGGGATTCGCCTGGAGGTAGCGGGCCGCCACGCCGGCGACGTGCGGCGAGGCCATCGACGTTCCTGAGATCGTGTTCGACGCCGAGTCCGAGGAGTTCCACGCAGACGTGATGCCGTCGCCCGGGGCGAAGAGGTCCAGGCAGGGGCCGAAGTTCGAGTAGCGACGCGCGGGCATCAGTGCTCGTGGTGGCACCGACCGTGAGCGCGGTCGGCGCCTCGGCGGGCGACTGCGTGCACGCGTCGGTGTTGCTGTTGCCCGCCGCGACCACGACGGTGATGCCGTCGGCGGTCGCGCTGGCGACCGCGTCGTCGAGCGCCGCGCTGGCGCCGCCGCCGAGGCTCATGTTGAGGACGGCGGGGCCGCTCGTGTGCGCGGAGATCGCGTAGTTGATGCCGGCGATCACCCCGGACGTGCTCCCGGACCCCTGGCAGTTGAGCACTCGGACCGGGACGATGGTGACGCCCTTCGCGATCCCGTACTCCGTGCCGCCGACCGTGCCCGACACGTGCGTGCCGTGGCCGTTGCAGTCGTTGGTGCCCTGGCCGTCATTGATCGCCGTGAACCCCTGGCCGACCCGACCGACGAATTCCTGGTGCGAGGCCCGGATGCCGGTGTCGACGATGTAGGCGGTGACGCCGACGCCCGTGTTCGAGTAGGAGTACGAGTTGTCGAGGGCCAGCGGGTGCTGGTCGACACGATCGAGTCCCCACGACGGTGTGGGTGCTTCCGTGGTGTCGGCGGTGACGATCATGTCGGGCTCGACCGAGACCACGTGCGGGTTGTGCGCGAGCGCCGCCGCCGCCTGGGCCGGGAGCACGGCCGAGAAGCCTGGGAAGGCCTGGTCGTACACGTACCCGACCGAGGCCCCGGACGCGTTGGCCGTCGCCGCCACAGTGCCGATGTCGTCGGTCGACGCCACGCGCACGATCACCGCGGTGCGCGCGCTGCCACCGGCGTTCGCGTTCGCGTTCGCCACCCGCATCGGCGGGCGGACCGACCGCGCCGGCACCCGTTGCGGTGAGGGCAGGGGCCGCGAGGAACAGCGCGGCGAGGGCGACGATGAGGGCAGAGGCTCGTTTCACGGGCGGGATCATGCCATGGAATCGCGTCGAAGCGACGCACGGTGTGACCATGGCCACCCAGGGTGGGGTCTGCCCCAAGCGCTGGGCCGTGTCGCTCGGCCGTACCCCGTGGGTCGTGTCACCGGGTCGATCCATTCCGCGTCCTCGCCCGTACACCTCGTATCGACGACGACAAGGAGCACGGCATGGACGGTTCAGCTCGACACGCAGCGACGACGAGAGCGGCAATCACGGGACGCCCGTCGGCGGTGGCGGTTGCAGTGGCAGTGGTCCTGAGCACGCTGGCCGCCGTGGTGGTCGCCCCCACCATCGCCTTCGCCGCGACCACCCCGACGACGGCCACGGTGATCTCGACCGCCAAGAACGACAAGCTCGGCACGATCCTGGTCAGCGGCAACACCGTGTATGCAGCCAAGACGACCAAGGCGCCGTGCACCGGCCAGTGCGCGAAGTCGTGGACGGCGGTGGTGCTGCCCGCCGGCGTGACCGCGGCAACGGCCGGCTCCGGTGTCGACGACTCCAAGCTGGGCACCAAGGCGACTGCCGACGGAGCACTGCAGATCACGTACGGCGGCAAGCCCCTCTACTGGTCGACCAAGGACAAGGCGCCGGGTCAGGTGCACGGCGCAGTGACCGACAAGTGGGCCAAGTGGGCAGCCGTGGTGACCGCCGCCGCGAAGTCCGACTCCGGCGGCGGCAGCACCGACACGGGCACCGGCGGCGCGGCGTTCTGACGTGCTCGTCGACGACTGGCGCACCCGTCGGTCCACCGTGACCACCCCGCGCGTCCGTCCACGATCGCGATCGCGGGTGTACCTACCCGCATGCGCGATCGCGGTCGTGGCGGTCGTGCTGGTCGGGATCGGGTGGGCCAGCGACTGGGGTGGCGCGAACTTCGCCGGGTCGGCGACGAACCTGCGGGTCATCGTCGCCGGCCCGCTGACCCTCGCGATCATCGGCGGTGTTCCTCGTGGTCGAACGGGTCTGGCCGGCCCAGCGACGTTCGCTGGTCGCCCGTGGTTATCGCCAGGACCTGCTCTACACTGATGCTCAACGCGACGCGTGGTCGTGCCGCTCGTGACCGCGCTGTCCTTGGCGTTCTCGCACGTCGCGCGCACGTCGATGCCGTGGATCGTGCTGCCGCGGATCGGGCGCGGTGCCGCGCTGGCGTCGCCGATCGCCGCCATCTTCGTGGCGATGGACGGGTGCAACTGGTTCGTGCACCTCGCCAACCACCGCGTGCGGCATGCTCTGGCGCTTCCACGAGCTCCACCACTCGCAGGAGGACATGAGCGTGCTCGACGGTGTTCCGCACGCATCCGCTGATCCACGTCTCGTACCTGGTCGCGCTGATCCCCGGCGCTCGTGCTCCTCGCCAACGGCGCACTGTCGGCGACGCTGCTCGTCGTCTACGGCGCGATCGTCGCCTTCGCCCACTCGAACACCAGCCTGGGCTTCGGCCCGCTGGAGCGGATCTTCGTCAGCCCGAACTTCCACCGCATCCATCACCTGCTCGACGGGCCCCAGGACGTCAACCTCGGCTTCGCGCTGACGATCTGGGACCAGTTGTTCCGCCGGGCGGTGTTCCCGACCGCGGAGACGATCAGGGCCGACACCGGCCTTCCCGGTCGACCGCTGGTCGTCGAACAGGACGGCCCGCGGCCGCGCCATCTCGCGGTGTTCGCCGCGCAGCTGTGCGCCCCGTTCCGCCCGATCCGCGAGACACTACGACGCCGACTCTCGAACCGGTTCCGTCACGGCCCGATCGGCAGACCACTCCCCAACCGAGCGAGCCCGAGCTCAGCGAGGTGCACTGATGGCGACGACCACCGTCCCGGTCGCGAAGAAGGAGTCGCGCGTCCGGTCGCTCTTCGCGATGCCGGTGAGCACCCGGACGGGCGCGCTCCCCGCCGACATCGCACTCATCGCGACGCGCGTCGTGCTGTGTTGGGTGTTCTTCTACCACGGGTCGCGACGGCTGTTCGGCTGGTTCGACGGCCCCGGGCTCAACGAATCCGCCCGCTTCTTCGCCGACACGGCGCACCTGCACCCAGGCAAGTTCTTCGCCGTGATGGGCGGGGCGATCGAGTTCTTCGGCGCCATCGCCCTGATCCTCGGGCTCTTCTCACGGCTGGCCGGCATCGCGATCTTCGGCGACATGGTGATGGCGATCGTCACCGTCACCTGGGCGAACGGCATCAACGCGACCGGCACGAAGTCGGGCTACGAGCTCAACCTGGCGCTCGGCGCGCTGGGGTTGGTGATCGCGATGTTCGGCGCTGGCCGCTTCAGCGTCGACGCGCTGATCGAGCGTCGCCTGCGGCCGACGAGGGTGCGATCCGCGCCGCCACTCCCCACCTGAGCGGGGCGTGCGCTCGAGGGCGGCACCTCGGCAACGCCGCTCGGAATCTTCATTCGCTATTCCTCGCCCGTGGGTGGAGACTTCGAGACAGGGACGGCGAATCGGTTCGTCCCAACGACGATCAGAGGTCGCTCACATGGCCACCGGCCAGTACATGGAGTTTTCGGGGACGACGATCGACAAGTACGACGCGGTGAAGCACGAACTCGGATGGAACGGCGAGACCGGCAAACCAGCGGGCTTGATCGCGCACGCGGTCGGTGCCACGGACGACGGCTTCTGCGTGATCGAGTGGTGGAACAGCCAAGACGACTGGAACACCTTCTTCTCCCAGCGGCTGATGGCCGCGTTCGAGAAGGTCGGAGACATACCGCAGCCGACCGTGAAGCAATTCGACGTGCACGCCAGCTTCATCGCATCCTGAAGCAACCTCGCGCGACCGGTCGGGCGACGCGAGCCCGGCCCGGCTTGGCGCGCCTCGGGTCTAGCCGGTGAACGTCGGGGGCAGCACCACGAGAGGAGGAGGCGGCGCTGCATATGTCTCGGTGAACGTCACGTGCACGACGGCGCCCGTCCGCGTGTACGGGAACTCCACGCCCGCCGATATTCCGCTCGGTCCGCCGATCACCGGGTCGTTCTGCGGGTCGGCAGCGCGGGACGTACCCGGGGCGCTGAAGACGACCGTCGGCGGCGTCAGGATCGCAGCGCGCGTCGCGACGTCCTGGTTCAAGCCACACAGCACGAAGCCGTCGTCACGGTCTTCCACGGCTGGCACAGCCACGACGACATCCGGAGGGTTTCCCGTCGCGTCGAACGTGACCGTCTGGTCAACGACGGATGCGCCAACCTGGGGTGGGCCGCCCGGCGGATCATCAACGGCGCTGCATTCCACGTCGATCGAGAACACCGTGCCGTGGGGCGCGTCGCCGACGACAGCCAAGGACACCACGATCTGATTGTTCGTCGGTACGACCTCGCGCCCGCTCCACTCGGCGGGCAGATGGCGAACCCCAGCGCAACAATGACCCAGACCGAGCGAACGAGATACTTCTGCATGATGCTCCTGCGGTTTGGACAGCGATGCCGTGGCACTGTACAAGGACAAGAAACGCGGTACATCGATCCAAAAGGGAGGGACCGCGCACGAACGCGAACGCCCGCGGCGGCTCGGCACGACCACTCGCAGAACCCGCTGATCGAACGTCGACTGCGAGGTGCGCCGAGCGGCGCCGTTGACGGGTCGTGCCTCCGCTCCCGCACCTCGCGCGTCGGGCACTGTCACTGTCGGGCTGCCGGGACTCGAACCCGGGACCTTTGGTCCCCCAGACCAACGCGCTAACCAAGCTGCGCCACAGCCCGCGGCGTTGCGACCTGATGGTGCACCGGTCGCCGTCGCGGGCCGCAGTGTAGACGGGAGGATGTCGCGCACCTTCCGGCGTGGCCGGGTTCATGGGGAAATTCTCCGGAATCGCTGGCACACGAACGTACGTACGTGTATGCTCGTGTCCTCGCCTCGAACGCCGGGCGCCGCGAACGGAACCACGCAGGTCGCGGATCAGGTGTTCCTCCAGCTCGACGCCGCACTGCGTGCATGCGTCAGTGAGTCCGCTCGGGAGGTGAGCCATCGTGACCGCTGTCGACCTGAGTGTTCTCGCCCGCGAGTTCCGCGCCGCGTTGGCTGCATGGGAACCAGGGGTCCACTCGGGCAACGACTGCGCGACGATCGTCGAAGAGCTGGCAACGTGTCAAGAACGCGAGCGCGGCCGCTCGGGCGCGTGGTGCCCTGCGCGTCGCCGAGTGTCGAGTCCCACCGAGATCGTGGGTTCGCCGATGCGCATGACTGGCTCGCCTCCGTGGCGGGCACCACGTCGCGCGACGCGAAAGTCGCGCTCGACACCGCACGCACGATCGACTCGTGTCCGGACACCTCCGACGCCTGGAACGCGGGCACCGTGTCGACCGCGGCAGGCCGCGGAGATCGCATCGCACCGAACATGAAGCGCCCGGTGCCGAAGACCGAGCTGCTCGAGCTCGCTGAACGCGGCAGCGCTCGGCGCGGTGCGCGAACGCAGCCGTGCTCGACGCCTCGAAGCACTCGACCAGGAAGACCTGCACCGCCGTCAGCATGCGGCACGCGAGTTCCGGCATTGGCGCGACGAGCGCGGCATGGTGTGCGGATCGTTCGCGCTCACGCCCTCGGTCGGCGTGGCGTTCGTCAACCGGCTCGAACGCGCGACCGACCGGCGGTGGCGCGCCGCGGTGTCGCGAACGCACGAGATCATCGGGCGTTGCGGAGAGTCGCGAGCCACATTGGCTGCGGATGCGTTCGCCCAGATGAGGGCAACGCCCGAGAGTGCCGGGAAGCCAGGTGTGCGCCGGGGGTGAGCGCAGAGCTCGTCGTCGTGCAGGACTCGCGAGTCGTGCGGCGTGGGCACGCGCATCCCGGTGAGCTCTGCCACATCGTCGGCGGCGGGCCGATCGCGCCATCGGAGATCGAGGCACTGGGAGCCGACCTGTTCGTGAAGGCGGTGCTCCACGACGGCGAGCAGATCACCCATGTGGCGCACTTCGGCCGCAACCTCACCACCGCGCAACGTACGGCGCGGCGGGATCGGGCCCCCGCATGAGTTCGACGGTCGTCGCTGCTCGGAACCGGGGTGCGAGCGACGGCTCGGGCTCGAGACCGACCACGTGGTGCCCTTCGCCGAAGGCGGCGCGACCTCGGGCGAGAACCTCCGCGACCGCTGCGTCCCCCATCACTGGCAGAAGACCGAACGCGATCGAGCACGCGCAGCGAGGTGACGGGCGACCCCCACCGTGATCCGCGGGCACGTCAGAGACCGAAGACCCACTCCAAACCTTGGAAGGCGCGGTACCCGAGGTAGACGGTGAGCGCCGCGAGCAGCAGCCAGAGATGCCACGGCAGGGGCGACGTCTCGTCCTCGTTGGACTCAGCCCTGGACGCTTCGTCGACGGACGCGGGCCAACGGACGGAAACGCGCGTCGACGTGGCCACGTGGGCACGGCCTGGGTCGATGGCGCGATGACAGGTCGGACACGTTCCATGGGCGCGACGGTCGACGGCGACAGGAAGCGGCTGCAGGTCTCGCACCAGGGCACACCCCATTGCACCACACGTTGCAGCGACCGCTCGGCTCACCCCCGGGGGGTGAGCCGAGGTCAGTTGACGAGGTGGACCGGGTCGCCGACGATGCTCGCTGACCAAGTCGTACGGTCCGACGGCGAGCCGCTGAACGTGTACTGGATCTTCCACCACGTCTTCACCTTGCCGGTGGCCGCGTCCTTGTACTTCGTCGCGTACTGATCGTCGAGCTTGATGTCGAGCGTCATGTCACGGTCGTTGTACTTGCTGGTGGAATTGAGCCCGGTGAACGGTTGCGTTCCCGTACCCGACACATGAGCGAATACGGCGGTGAGGAGCCCGACACGGTCGTTCCGGAACTCCCGCCCGACGGGGGCGACGACACGAGTGGTGGGCCGCTCGGCGTCGACCACGTGAATGAGAGTCGCGGTGCCATTCGGGTCGAGCACCGAGATGGTCAGGGCACCCTCGCCCGGGTCGAAGAGGTTCACTCGCATCGTCTTGCCGGCGTGGATCGCGTCGATCGACGCGAGTAGAACGTCGCGGTGCCGCCCGTGAGGTCGCCGCGGATCGACATGTCGCTCACTCCGTGGAGCTGCGGGCAGTTCGCGTTGTTCCCGGTGCCACCCACGATCGATGTGCACACCGCGAACAACCCATCCGCGTAGGCCGAAGCCGTACGCGTTCGACCCTCGGCTGTTGCTCGTCTGCACCGGCGTCTGCACCCGGATGTAGTACGTACCGGCAGCCGGGTTCGTCCACGTACACAGGTTCGTCCACTTCTGCTGCATCGTCGATGCGCTCTGGCCGGTCGTGAACGTCTTGGTGCAGTTGGGCGGCGGCGGTCAGTGTGGTCAGGTCGAGCGGCGTGAGGATCCGGTTGTAGCTCGTCACCACCGTCGTGATCTGCTGATTGCTTCCACCGAATTCCTGGTCAGCGTTGTCATTGCCGTAGAAGGGCATGTCGTAGCCCTCGAGCGTCAGGGTCGTCGCGCCTTGGGGCAGTTCGATCGTGTAGAGGTAACCGTCGGGGTCGTAGTCACCGTTGGTTGCGGTCTGGGTGTCGTTGTTGCACGTCGAGTTGTTCCCGCTCTCGACCGACTCGTAGTAGGCCATCTTCTTGTCGCCGTTCTCGTGGCCGGAGCAGTACCCACTCACCGCGGCCCAAAATTCTCCCGGTCGCTCCCTGACAGGATGTCGCCAGTTCCCAACGTGTTCTTGGGGCTGCCGAGCGGGACCGGCAACACGTACTCCGCCATCGACGTGCGCCCGATGGACTGCTTCTGCATCACGACCCGCGAGAAGAACTGCTGTGCCTTCGTGTCGCGGATCGAAACCTCGAGCTGACGGTTGTTGCCTGCCACTTCCTCGACGTCGACCTCGATGTTGTTCTGGCCGTCGACGAAACCGTTGCGCGCCGCGGCTGCGAGCGCGGCGGTCTGCGCCGCCTCGAACTCGGGCATCCACACCACCCCGGCGAGCGCGGCCGCGTCGGCGGCGCGCTTGAGCTGCGTGGAGCGGTTGTACCAGGAGCCGTAGTCGACGGTGAACGCGGTGAACCCCAGGATGATCGTCATGCTGATCGCCATGAGCACGAGCACGTAGCCACGCTCGTCCTGTTGCGCTCCGCGCGCGTCAGTTCAGCCGCGCCACGACCCGCGTGCGCAAGTGTCGAACCAAACCTGCTCGGCTTCGGCGTGTCATCGTGCTCTCCTGGGTGTGGACTGGGATGCCCCGATCGGTCGCGTCATGCTCTCGCTACTTCGGTTCCAGGCGCATGACCGCCTTCGACTCCATCCGGAGCGGAGACCCGAAGAACGACGTGAGGGTGGTGGAGCGCGCCCTGATCCACACGCCGAGGTAATCGGTCCCCTGCGACTGGACGATCTGGCGACCCACCGGACACCAGAAGCGATCGGGCGACGAGCCGGTGCACGAGGTGGTGCCCGTGAAGTTCGCCTGCGTCAGGTTCTGGAGCTGCGTCCCCGTGTACACGTTGCACGAGCCCGTGCTCGAGGTCGGCGCGGCACCGCTGCACCCCGACGGGATCGCGCCCGGTGTCGGTCGACTTGTAGACCACGACGTAGTCGACGTTGCTGTAGCCGAGCTTGGCGAGCGCCGACCGCACGCTCTGCAGCAGGTTGTAGTCGGCGAGCCGATCGTTCCCCAGGCTGCTCCCCACACGGGCGCCGGCACGAGTGGCGGTCTCGACCTGGAGCTTGTTCGAGAACCCGTTGCCGAACTCGATGATGCCGAACACGATGAGCACCAGCAGCATCGTCACCACCAGCATCTCGACCATCGCCGCGCCCGCTCCAGCTCTCCGTGGTCCCTCGCGACGGGCACGGTGGGCGCGGAGGCGGCTCATCGCAAGCTCCGTGGCTCGATGCGGATGACGTTCTGCGACGTGAAGGTGAAGGTCTTGCCGAAGAACCCGACCAGGTTCGTGTGCACACCCTCGACGTAGACGCCGATGTAGTCGGGTGGTCCGTTGGTGCCCGTGAGCGCGATCTTGCGCGAGGGTCGCAGACCACCGAGTTCGTCCTTCTTCACCGTCGGGCCCGGGGGCCCCGTACAACCGCATGTATCCTTTGCCACCGCGAGGTCGGCGCCCGTGTAGCGGTTGCACACGCCGGTCACGCTCACGGTGAGGCATGCGGCGGGTACTGCGTCCGGGCACTCGACGCCTTGAACACGATGATCTTGTTGATGGTCGACGGCGACATCGTCGACGACGCGTTCTTGACGGCTTGGAGCACGTTGTAGTCGGCGTACACGTCGTTGGCCTGGCCCGAACGCGGAGCGCGTGCCCACCACGCTCATGTTGTCGATCGTCAGCCGACCGAAGTAGGCGTATCCCGCTCAGCACGCCGAACAGCAGGAGGAACACGAGCGGCGTGACGATCGCGCGGCCTCCACCAGACTGGCGCCGCGCGCGGCTGTGGTCACCGCGCTGATCGCCGGCGACGCCTGACCACGTCGCGTGTGAAGAAATTCGATCTCAACACTGGTGGTCCCCTGCCCTGGTCGACCAGCTCGCCCTCGGGAACTGTGTCGACCGTCACGCTTCCGGGCTTGAGCAGGCGGACGATTCTTTGCCAAATGCAGGGATTGCGACCTCGCGCGAGGAGCTAGCCGTTGCGACGACGCACGCGCATCTTCACCGGCGTGGGGCCGAGGTCGAACGCTTCACGGATCTTGCGTTCGAGATAGCGCAGGTACGTCGGCGGCAGCTCGTGAGTCGCGAACAAGGTGAACGTGGGCGGGTCGGCAGCGCCCTGCGTGGCGTAGAGCACACGAGGACGGTGCTTCTTGACGACCGGCGGCGGGTGGCTGAGCTGCGCTTCGCGCAACACCTTGTTCAGCGTCGCCGTCGGTACGCGTCGGTGGTACGCCTCCTCGGCCTCGCGCAACGCCGGGAGGATGCGGTGCGTCATCTTGCCGGTGAGTGCCGACGCGGTGATCACCGGAGCGTACGACAAGAACGCGAGGCGATCCGCCACGTCGATCTTGGCCTTGGCACGCGCTTCGGCGTCGAGCAGATCCCACTTGTTCATCACCACGACGGTGGCGGTACCGGCGGCGTCGACGCGTTCGGCGAGCCGTTGGTCTTGATGGGTCACCCCGTCGGTGGCATCGATCACGAGCAACGCCGCGTCGGAACGATCGACGGCCTGCAACGCGCGTACCAGGCTGAAGTACTCCGTGGGCTCGTCGATGCGGCTCCGCCGTCGCATGCCTGCGGTGTCGACGAACCGCAACGGGCCGTCTTCGGTCTCGACGACCGTGTCGATCGTGTCGCGCGTCGTGCCCGGCATGTCGTGCACGATCGAGCGCTCGTTGCCGACCAACCGGTTGAACAACGTGCTCTTGCCCACGTTCGGTCGTCCGACGACGGCGACCGAGAAGATCTTCGGTTCCCCGGAATCGACACCGTCGGCGCCGCCGCCCTCCTCCACCTCGGGAGGAAAGCGGTCGGTGATCAGGTCGAGCAGATCGCCACTGCCCCGGCCGTGGATGGCCGACACCGCGATCGGGTCGCCGAGACCGAGCCGGGCGAACTGCCAGATGTCGGTCTCGCGCCGGTCGTCGTCGCACTTGTTGACCACCAGCAGGACCGGCGTGTTCGCACGTTGCAACACCTGCGCGACGCGCGCGTCCTCGTCGGTGACGCCGACGGTGACGTCGACCACCATGAGCACCACATCGGCATCGACGAGCGCGCGCTCGGCTTGGCGGCTCACCTGCTGGGCGAGCGGCGCGGCGCCATCACCGAACGTGGGCGAGAGCCAACCGCCCGTGTCGACCACGAGGAAGCTGCGACCGTTCCAATCGGTCTCGAGCTCCTTGCGGTCGCGGGTGACCCCCGACTTCTCCTCCACGATCGCGTCACGGCGACCGACGAAGCGGTTCACGAGGGTCGACTTGCCGACGTTCGGGCGACCGACCACGGCCACCACCGGGAGCTTGCTCATGCACACCTGTTCTTTCCCGGCGAGCCGGTGAGCGCGGCGACCAGTGCGGCGCCGTCGCTGGGGACGATCTCGACCGATCGGGGCAGCTCGTCGACGGACATGCCGTCGAGGAACCGGCCGTTCGAGAGCACCACGTCGGGCAGGAGCACGCGCGAGGGTCCGCCGGAGAGTCGATCGAGGGCGCGGGCGATGTCGGCGCCCGTCAGCAGTCCGGTGACACCGATGTTGCCGCCGAAGAACTGGTTCGCCACCACCAGCGTGTCGACCGGTGCACCGGCGGCAGCGGTGAGCTCGGGCAGCAGCGGCGCCAGCACCCGCTCCCCCATCACCCCGGTGACCAGGAGACACGGGCCGCTTCCGCGGTTGTCGCATGCGCGCCGACGGATCGAGGCGCCGAAAGGAATGGAGGCAACGACAGGAATGGACGTGCGGGGTGCGCGGTAGCCCTCCGCTGGTGCGCCATCCACCCACTGGAAGAAACCCGTCTTGTCGCCTCCCGCGTCATGCATCGGTTCGGATGCCGGCACGCGACCTGCGCGGTGGTCGTCGAGCGCAACGCGAACGTCGCGAGAAAAGGTGACGGCCAGGCCGATGCCGTTCTCGAGCTGCGCCAGCTCGTCGTAGGTGTCGAGCGCCGGAAATGGGCGTTCGGCGAGGAGGTAGTACTCGTCGGAGGCGTACACCAGCCGCCGACCGAGCACGCGCGCGAATCGCGCTTGCCACTCGTCGACGACGTCGAGCACACGACGTGCCTCCGCGAGGGTGTGGGGTCGCATGTCGGGCTCGGTCGTGTAGTCGCTCACGCCGAGCGGCACCACGCCGACCGGTCGCGAGGCGCGGGAATCGGTCGAGCACGCCGAGCAACGTGTCGTCGAGCGCGTCGCCGTCGTTGATGCCTGGGCACACCACGACCTGGCCGTGCACCTCGATGCCCGCGTCGAGGATCGCACCGAGCCACCGCAAGCTGGTCGCGCCGCGCGGGTTGCGCAGCAAGCGTGACCGCAGGTCGGGATCGGTGGCGTGGATGCTCACGTACAGCGGGCCGAGCTGCTCGGTGACCACCCGTTCGAGATCGGACTCGGTGAATCGCGTGAGGGTGGTGAAGTTGCCGTAGAGGAACGACAGGCGGTAGTCGTCGTCCTTCAGGTAGAGGCTGCGCCGCATGCCCTTCGGCAGTTGGTAGATGAAGCAGAAGGGGCAGTGGTTGTCGCAGGTGCGCACCCGGTCGAACACCGCGGTCTCGAGGTCGACGCCGAGCGACGCGCCCGCGGCCTTGTCGACCACCAAGAGCTGCTCGAGGCCGCCGCGGCGAACCTCGAGCTCGACGCGCGGCTCGTCAGCTTGGATCTGGTACCGGATGACGTCGCGCACCGCTTCTCCGTTGAGCGAGAGAAGCTCGTCGCCAGGTCGCAACCCGGCGTCGTGAGCCGGCGAACCCGGTGCAACCGCCGCCACCCTGGCCACTGGGGCGGGGGGCATGGAAGCCATCCTACTGGCGCCCCCCGGTAGCGTGGCACGCGTGAAGGCGGTCAACGACTCGGAATCGCACGGCACCTCGTTGACGCCGGAACCGCTCAATGTGCCCGCGCCACCGGTGAACCTGGTCCTGCTCGCCGAGCCACGCGGCTTCTGTGCCGGCGTCGAGATGGCCATCAAGGCCCTGGAGTGGATGGTCGAGGCGTTCCCGCCGCCGGTCTACTGCTACCACGAGATCGTCCACAACCGCCTGGTGGTCGAGCGGTTCCGTGATCTCGGGGTGATCTTCGTCGACGAGATCGACGACGTGCCTGAGGGTGCGCCGCTGATGTTGTCGGCCCACGGCTCCGCGCCCGAAGTGGTCGCGGCCGCGCGAACGCGGCCGAGTGGTCGTGAACGCGGTCTGCCCGCTCGTCACCAAGGTGCACCACGAGGCCAAGGTCCGCGCCAACAAGGGGTACACGGTGTTGTACGTGGGCCACGAGGGCCACGACGAAGCCACCGGCACCCTCGCCGTCGCACCCGGCGCCATGCGGCTGGTCGAGCACGAGCACGATCTCGAGCGGGTTGCCGCCACGGTGCCCGACCCGTCGAAGGTCGCGCTCTTGGCCCAGACCACGTTGTCGCTCCCCGACTGGCAGGGCGTGATGGCGGGTCCGCGCGAACGGTTCCCCACCTTGTGGACCGCGTCGCGCGACGACCTCTGCTTCGCCACCACCAACCGCCAGCGGGCGCTGCCGCGACATCGCGACGCGCGCCGATGCCATCGTGGTGATCGGGAGCGCCAACTCGTCGAACACCATCGCACTCACGAAGGTGGCGCGCGACGCCGGCTGCTCGCACGTCGTGCGCGTCGACGGCCCCGACGAGATCGACCCTGCCGCGCTCGGTGGCGCGTCCGTGGTGGGCGTGACTGCCGGTGCGAGCGCGCCCGAAGAGCTGGTGCAAGCGGTGATCGCGCGGCTCGCGCCTCGCGACGGTGTCGAGCTCGTGCACGTCACCGACGAAGACGAGTACTTCCCTCCTCCTCGCGACCTCCGCGAGCTCGCCTCCAAGCTGGAGAAGGCACCGCCCCTCCCTGAGCTCTGCCTGTCGAAGCGCAGTCTCAGAGGACGAGGATGAGCACCACGACCGCGACGAGGTTGAACGCGGCGTGGGCAACCATTCCTGCACCGAGGCGCTCGGTGTGCCACCGCACCATTCCGAGCGTGAGGCCGGCCACCCCGATCACGCCGAACGTGATCGCGATCGTCGCCACGCTCATACCGACCTGGTAGTGCGCCGACGCGAACAACACCGCTTGCACCACCACCGCGGCGCGCGCCCCGATGCGACCGGTCAGCGCACCCTGCACCAGACCCCGGAAGAACAGCTCCTCGAAGAACGGCGCACCGACCACGACGAACAGCGCGACCACCATCAACGCCAGCGTGCTCGGCCGGCCCCGATCGACGATCGACGTGCTCGTGCGGAAGGTCTCGTCGGGGAGCAGGAGGATCAGCGCCGCGGCGATTGCCGCGCCCACCACGCCCCGCGACGATCGACGCGACGACGCCCGTGCCGAGGTCGGACCGGCGGATGCCGGCCAGGCCGAGGTCGCGCAGCGATCCCGATCCGTGACGGCGCACCGCCACGAGGCACGTGCCGAGCAGCCCGGCCCACAACCCGAAGCCGCCGGCCACCAACGTGACCACCGAGCGCTCCTCGGCGCCGAGCGCGATCGCGGCGAGCACCGCACCAATGCTCATGAGCTCGGCGACCACGAAGCCGACCAGCGCGATGACGCCGCCCTTCACCTTCACTCTCGGCGCTTCGGACGCCGCGGTGACGGCACCTCGCGCGCGACGGGAACCACGTGCGAGCTGGTGCCGGCGAGGGACACGTGAAGCTGGTCCAGCGGGCGCCGTCCCACCAGCGCCAGGTGCCCGGGTCTTCGGGGTTGGGATGCCATGCGGGCGGCGGCCCGCCGGTGGCCGACCCCAACGCCCGCGGCGACGCCGCCGTCATCCCGGGCGACGCGGACCCGTTGAGGTACGCGATCAGGTCGTCGATCTGGGCGCGAGCCGCGGCGGGGACGGCGAAGTGCGTGTCGATCCAGGTGACCTCGAGATCACGAGCGCGAGCCAAGGCCGCCGACCGCGTCGCGGGAGGCGGGCGGCCATGCGGAGAGGTCATAGCTGGCGGTGGGCGTGATCACGGCGTCCATGTCATGTCCCCGAGTTCGTCGCCGCCGTGATCAGGACGACCACGATGAGCGCCACGCCGGCGTAGCCGAGCACCAGGCCCGCCAGTGCCATGCCACCGCCGCGCTGCCAGCCGTTCGAGCGCGCGATCTGACGCCGGGCGATGTGACCGAACACGATGGCGAGCACCGCGCCGATCCACGTGAAGAAGAGAAATCCTGCGATCAACGACGCGATCGCGAGCCCGTTGTTGCGCACGGCAAGCGGCGGCGGATAGTTCACCATCACTCCTGGTCGGCTGATTCGCGGCGTTTCCTGAGTGTCCCGAGGTCCGCGGCGCCGGTGCTCGCGAGTCGGCTCAGCCGGCGAGATGCAACGCCTCGTCGAAGCATGCCTGCAGCGACGCCGCCAATTGTGCCGTGATCCTCGTGGCCGCCGCTCGGCGGGAGCCGCCCGATTCGAGCGACTCCGGCTCGATCGGCTCCCCGACCACCACCACGACCTTGTGGACCTTCGGCAGCGAGCGGCCCTTGGGCAGGATGTGCTCGGTGCCACCCACGCCCACCGGCACGATCGGCACGCCGAGCTTCACCGCGAGGTAGGCCGCACCGTCGTAGAGGGGTGCCACGGCCGAGCCTTCGACGCGGGTGCCTTCGGGGAACAGCGCCACCGGATCGCCGTCGCGCAGCACGCCTTCGAGCACCCGGAGGGCGCCACGGTCTGCGGTGCCCCGCGCCACCGGCACGGCACCCAGGTTGCCGAAGAACCACCGGCCCAGTGGATGCGCGAGCAGTTCCTCCTTGGCGAGGAACCGGATGCGCCGCGTGGTGATGAACGACGTGAAAGGCACGTCGGTCAACGAGCGGTGCGTCGGGGCCACGATGTAGGCGCCCCCCTTCGGCAGACGGTCGGCGCCGACGATCTTCACGCGGAAGACGGGAACGCAGAAGGCCATCACGATGGCCCGCACGACGCGGTAGAACCACGGCTTCGAGCGCACGCCCGCGACGGCGCTCACGCGATCGACTGCGCCCGCGCCACGATCTCGGCGATCACTTCGTCGGCGGTGCGCACACTCGTGTCGATCACCAACGCGTCGTCGGCTGCGTCTTCGGGCCGGAGCGCTCTCCCCAACCCCGCGTCGGCACGGTCGCGGGTGTCGATCGCGGCCTGTACGTCGGCGACGGCGACGTCGCGTGCTGCCGCGGCCTCGTCGCGCTGGCGCCGCGCCGCCCTCACGTCGTCGCGCGCGGTGAGGAACACCTTGAGCGGCGCGTCGGGAAGCACGACCGTGCCGATGTCGCGCCCTTCGACCACACCGCCGTCGTGCTCGTCGACCCAGGCGCGCTGGCGCACGACCATCACGGCGCGCACCGCTGGATGCGACGCCACCGTCGACACCGCGGCCGTGACATCGGGGCCCCGAATCTCGCTCGACACGTCGCGACCGTCGAGCTCCACCGCGCCGTCGAGCAGCTCGATGTGGGCCGCGGTGGCGACCGCGGTGACCGCGGCTTCGTCGTCGAGCGCCACCTCCGCGAGCATCGCGGCCAGCGTGGCCGAGCGGTACATGGCACCTGTGTCAAGCGTGTGGAGATCGAGCGCGGCGGCGACGCCGCGCCCGACCGTCGACTTCCCTGACCCCGCCGGCCCGTCGATGGCGATGACCCGGGCGCTCACGAGCCACGCCTCGACGGGTCGCCGCTCGATGGGTCGGCCTGCGTGACAACGGAAAGGTGCTCGAGGAACTCGGGATAGGTGACGGCGGCGGCGTCCCAGCCATCGACCGTCGAGGCGGCATCGAGGGCGTGCCCGGCGACCGCTGCCGCCATCGCGATGCGATGGTCGCCGTGGCTGTCGAAGCGGCCGGCGCGTGGCCGCCCGCCACGGATGCTCAGCCCGTCGGCCGCGACCTCCACGCCGACGCCCATGCCCGTGAGCAACGCCGCCACCGTGGCGACACGATCGCTCTCCTTGACGCGCAACTCCGCCGCGTCGGTGATCTCGGTGACGCCGTCGGCGAACGCGGCCGCCACTGCGAGCACCGGGATCTCGTCTTGCACGTTGGCCATCTCGTCACCGTCGATGGTGGTCGCGACCAGCGGTGAGGCGACGACGTGGAGGTCGCCCACCGGTTCGCCCAGCTGTTCACGGGTGATCGTGACATCGATCGACGCGCCCATGCGTTGCAGCACGTCGACGAAGCCGAGGCGAGTGGGGTTGACCGACACCCCCTCGATCACCAGGTCCGACCCGGGCGTGATCGCGGCCGCCACACACCAGAACGCCGCCGACGAGGGATCGCCAGGCACGTCGAGCTCGAACGGCGCCGGGACGCTGCGGCGTACCCGCACCACGAGCCCGTCGACCTCGATCGCCGCACCCAGCGCGCCGAGCATCCGCTCGGTGTGGTCGCGACTCTGCGCCGGTTGGCGGATCTCGGTCACGCCATCAGCCTGCAGCCCGGCCAACACGAGCGCGGTCTTCACCTGCGCGCTCGGAACCTCAGGGGTGTGCACGACGCCGTGCAGTCCCCCGCCCCGCACCGACAGCGGTGCGAACTCGCCGTGGGCGCGCCCGTCGACCGCTGCACCCATGGCACGCAGTGGAACCACGATGCGGCGCATCGGCCGGGCTCGGAGGCTGTCGTCGCCGCTGAGCACCGACAGGAACGGACGGCCGGCGAGCAGGCCGGTGGCCGAGCGGATGGTGGCACCGGAGTTGCCGCAGTCGAGCACGCCGGCGGGCTCGGCGAATTGGTCGACGCCAGAACTGTCGATCGTGGTGTGGCCGTCGTGATCGACGATCGAAAGCCCGAGCTCGCGCAGCACGCCGGCGGTGCTGCGCACGTCGTTGCCCCGACCGAGCCCTCGCACCGTGCTCGTGCCGTGGGCCAACGCAGCGAACACGAGCGCGCGCTGCGAGACGCCCTTGTCGCCCGGCACCCGCAGCACGCCACGCAACGGTGCCGCGCCGCCGAACGTGACGCCGGCGTCGCTCACGTGAGCGCCGTCTTGCCGACGTGGTAGCCGTCGGCCACCAGCGCGTCTTCGAAGCCCTCGGCCGCGCTCGTCGGAACGACACACACGATGACGCCGCGGTTGCCCTCGAGCGAGTGCGCGATCTCGAAGTCGACGATGTTGACCCCGAGACGACCGGCGATGGTGGTGACGGCCAGCAGCTGGCCGGGCTCGTCGGGAATGGGGATGCGCAACTCGGTGAGGGCCTGATCGGCAGGGAGCCCGGTCGGCAGGTTGCGACGACCGCGCTGCGCGGAAGCGAGCATGGTGCCGATCGCGTCACGGTCGCCGCCGGCAACGTTCGCCCGCACCTGCATGAGCGCCGCGAGGTACTGATCGAGCGCGGTGACGATCGCGTCGCGGTTCGCGATGCAGATGTCGGGCCAGATCCCGGGATTCCCCGACGCGATCCGTGTCATGTCGCGGAATCCGCCCGCCGCGAGGCGCAGCATCACCGCGTGGCGGTCACTGCCCTCGTTGGCCACGTTCATGAGCGTCGACGCCGCCAGCTGGGGGACGTGGCTCACGACCGCGACGAGCGCGTCGTGGATGTCGGGAGCAAGGGCGATGGTGTCGGCGCCGAGCTCAGCCACCATCGCACGCACCGCGGCGAATGCTTCGGGATCGGTGATCGACGTGGGCGTGAGCACCCAGGTGGCGCCGGCGAAGAGATCGACGCTGGCGCCGTCGAGACCTTCCTGTTCCGAGCCGGCCATCGGGTGACCGCCGACGAAACGCCGAGCCAGCTCGGGGCGCGCAGCCTCGACCGCGGCGACCACGGGACCCTTCACCGATCCGACGTCGGTCACGAGCGGCGCGCCAGCATCGAGCGCGTCGACCACCACCTCGGCGACCGCGCCCACCGGGACCGCCACCACCACGAGGTCGACCCGCCCCGCCACCTCGGTGAGGCTGGCCGACAGCAGGTCGACCGCGCCCACGTCGCGGGCGCGAGCCGCGCGATCCGCGTCGGGATCGAGGCCGATCACCTCGACACCGGCGCGACGGAGCGCGAGCCCGACCGACCCGCCGATCAAACCCGTGCCGACGAGCGCGACCCGACGAACTGCGCTCACCATTGCCCAGTCAGAGGCACAGTCATAGGGAACAGGTCATCGAGCGGGAAGATCGGGACGCAGGGCGGCGGCGCCCTCGAGGAACACGTGCTGCAGCTCGTCGCGCGACCGGTCGCTGTAGCAGTGGACCATGACCCGAATGCAGAGCGGGAGCCCGTCGGGGACGTCTTGTTCCTGCGCGCCCATGAGCGCGACGTCGTCGAGCCCGAGCGCGGCGCGCGCCGCGCCGGCGGGGAACGCTGCATGGAGATCGGGCGTGGAGGTGAAGAAGATGCTCACCACGTCGTCGTTGGTGAGACCGTTCCGAGCGAACAGCTCTTTGATCAGCCGCGTGCTCTTGGCGTCGATCTCCGCCTTCGAGTCCTCGTCGCAGGTGATCGCGCCCCGCAGCGCCCGGAGTTTCACGCCGTCGGAGATTAGTCGGGGGTGCTCGACGCGTCGGCCGGTTCTGCGCCCGCCGATCCCTGGCCCGCGGCTTCGTAGAGCGCGCGCACCTCGCGCTTGGTGAGGGCGCGCCACGTGCCGGGGCGCAAGTGGTCGTCGTGCACCGGACCGATGCGCGTGCGCACCAACCGCACCACCGGATACCCGACGGCCTCACACATGCGTCGCACCTGTCGGTTCCTGCCCTCGTGCAGGCCGAGCTCCACCGCGGCCGTGCCTCGCCCCCGTTGCACGATGCGCACGGCCGCCGGCGCGGTCACCCCGTCGTCGAGCTCCACCCCCCGCTGCAACGTGGTGATGGCGGCGGAGCTCGGGATGCCGCGCAGCTCGGCGAGGTAGGTCTTCACCACTCCGTGACTCGGGTGGGTGAGCAGCTGCGTGAGCTCGCCGTCGTTGGTGAGCAGCAGGAGACCTTCGGTGTCGGTGTCGAGACGCCCGACGGGGAACACGCGGGGATCGTCGGGCACGAGTTGCACCACGGTGGGACGACCGTGGGGGTCGATCGCGGTCGAGACGTGACCCACGGGCTTGTTGAGCAGGTAGTAGACGAGATCGTCGTTGACCACGACGGCGACACCGTCGAGCTCGATGCGTTGGGTGAGCGGATCGGCACGGCGACCGAGGATCGCCACCTCCCCATCGATGGTGACGCGGCCGTCGGCGATGAGCTCCTCACACGCCCGGCGCGAGCCGAGGCCCGCCGCGCGAGCACCTTCTGGAGCCGCTGCGGCGGCAACGGCGTTGCTGCGGTCACTCGGCCCGCGGGATCATTCAGGCGCGTCGCTGCTGTCGAACGACAGCGCGACATCCTGTTCGACTCGCAGCCCACGTTCGAGCGCCTCGACCACCGACGCGTCGGGGATGAAGTCGCCGAGCGACGGGAGATCGCGCACCGAGTTGAGACCGAGACGTTCGAGGAACTGCGTGGTGGTGCCGTAGAGCACGGCCTGCCCCGGGCCCGGATCACGCCCGATCTCTTCGACGTAGCCCCGCTGGAGCAGCGTGGTCATCGTGGCCTCCACGTTCACGCCGCGGATGGCCGAGATCTGGCCGCGCGAGATCGGTTGCTTGTAGGCGACGATCGCAAGGGTCTCGAGCGCGGGCGCCGACAGCCGTGCGTGCTGACCTTCGAGCACGTAGCGCTCCACGTACGGCGCCAGGTCGGGGTGAGTCTGGTAGCGGTACCCGCCTGCGACCCGTGCGATCACGAACCCGCGTGCTTCGGCGTCGTAGCTCGCAGCCAGCGCGTCGCACAGCGCTTCGACGTCGGTGATCGACATCTCGAGCAGCTCGGCGAGCAGCTGCGCCTCGACCGGCTCGGTCGCGGCCATCAGCACGGCCTCGACCGCTCTGCGGGCCTCCGGCACGTCGTCGCGGTCCTCGCCGAGGTCGACGACGTGCTCGTCGCTCACAGCCGCACTTCCACGTCGACCGGCAGGTCGCGCTCCACGTCGCGCTCCACGTCGTGCTCCACCTCGTCGTCGGTCGGGTCCGAGGAGGAAGCAGCGGCGCCGGGCTCGTCCCACTCGTCGAGATCGAACACGGTGACGTCGAGCGTCTCGCCGGCCTGGAGACGGCGCACGGTGAGGTCACCGAAGTTGGTGAACTGCACCAGGTCGACGAGGCCCTGCTTGTACAGCTCGAGCACGGCGAGGAAGCGCACGACGAACTCGACCCGGTGCTCCACCCCGGCGACCAACGAGCGGAAGCTCATGGGCTCGCCCTCGGGCAGGAGGCGCAAGACCGTCTCCACCGCGTCGCGCACGCTGGCGCGCACGGGCGCGACGTGCTCGGTGTCGACCACCACCTCCGGCTTCGCCGCGAGCAGCTTCAGCGCCGCGGCGCGCAACTGCTCCGGACGAATTCGCTCGAGTGGATCCGGCGCCAGCGAGAGGAACGGCTCCTCCACGTGCAGGCGGCGAGGCAGGCTGCGATCAGAACGACGAATGGCGCCGTCGAACGCGGCGGCGGCGTCCTTGAACGTCTTGCACTCGAGGAGCCGCGCCAACAGCAGGTCGCGCTCCTCGAAGCGCAGCAGCTCCTCGTCGAGCTCGAGATCCTCGAGTCCGGGGAGCAGTCTGCGTGCTTTGAGCTCGACCAGCGTCGCCGCGATGAGCAGGAACTCGGTGGCCAACTCGAGGTCGAGCGGGCCGCCCGCGTCGTCGGGCCCCGAGGAATCAGCGAGGCGCTCGAGCTCGAGGAGGTAGGTGTCGACGATCGCGCTGAGCGACACCTCCCAGAGCTCCACCTCCTGGCGCAGGATCAGGTGCAACAGCAGGTCGAACGGGCCCTCGAACACAGCGGTGCGGACCTCGTACGGCATCGGGTCGAGCGTACCGGAGGCCCCTCCCCTTTTCCGGCATCTCGCGGCGGGACACGCCCGGTAGTGTCACCGGCCATGCCGCGCGTGCTCTCCGGAATCCAACCCACGGGTGACGTGCACCTCGGCAATTACCTCGGTGCGCTGCGCCACTGGGTCGCGGCCCAGCAGGATGCACCCACCCCCGACCAGGCCCTCTACTGCGTGGTCGACCTCCACGGGCTCACGATGCCCTGGGACCCGAGCACCTTCGCGGAGGCCACCCGGCGCGCGGCCATGGTGCTGCTCGCGACCGGGCTCGATCCGCAGCGATGCATCCTCTTCGTGCAGAGCCACGTGCCCGAGCACACCGAGCTCACCTGGCTGCTGAACTGCACCGCCACCTTCGGCGAGTTGAACCGCATGACCCAGTTCAAAGAGAAGAGCCAAGGCCAGGAGTCGGTGAGCGTCGGCCTGTTCGATTACCCGGTGCTGATGGCGGCCGACGTGTTGATCTACGACACCCAGCGCGTGCCAGTGGGCGACGACCAACGCCAACATCTCGAGCTCACGCGCGACGTGGCCATCCGGTTCAACCACCGATACGGCGACACGTTCGTCGTGCCCGAGGCCGCGATCGCAGGTGAAGGCGCCCGGGTCATGGACCTCCAGCACCCCACGAACAAGATGTCGAAGTCGGCCGATTCGCCGCAGGGCACCGTCGGGATCCTCGACGATCCGAAGTCGATTGCCAAGCGCATCAAGTCGGCAGTCACCGACTCCGACAACGACGTTCGCTATGACCGAACGAACAAGCCGGGCATCTCCAACCTGCTCGACATCCTCGCCGCGACGACCGATCGTTCAGTCGACGCGGTCGTCAAGGAGTTCGCCGCGCAGCGGGTACGGCGCGCTGAAGAGCACGGTCGCCGACGCGGTGGTCGAGCTGCTCACCCCGTTCCAGGCGCGGTATGCGGAGCTCGCGGCCGATCCCGGTGAAGTCGATCGAATCCTCGGCGCCGGTGCTCACGCAGCGCAGGAGATCGCCGTTCCTGTGATGGCGCGCGCCGCAACGCGGCAGGTCTCTACCCGCGAGTGAGCTGATGGCGGAGCTCGACGAGCAGCCCGAGCCGGGCTCCGAACCTCGGCGGGCCGCCGAGCCCGATCACACCGGCACGAAAGCAACGCGGTATCGCCGTCACAACCCCGGGCTCGAGTTCGACCGCGTCGCGTTCTTCAGTGACGCCGTCTTCGCGATCGCGATGACGCTGTTGGTCGTCGGCATCGGTGTCCCCACGGGCGCCGCCGACGCCTTGCGCGGCGAGATCAAGGACAAGCAACCCGAGATCGTCAGCTTCTTCATCAGCTTCGTCGTGATCGGCAACTACTGGCTTGCCCACCACCGGTTCTTCGCGCGCCTGGCGTCGATGTCACCGCGCCTCATGACGATCAATCTCGTGTACCTGGCCGCGATCGCGTTCACGCCGTTCCCGACCGCGTTGGCCGGCAAGTACACCGATCAACCGATCTCGATCATCCTGTACGCGATCACGCTGAGCGTCGCCAGTTCGCTCGAAGCCGTGATGTTCGTGACCGCGAACCGCGAGCGCCTCCTCGACGAGGTCGTGTCGCCTGCGATGGAGCGCTACATGGTCGTGGCCGCGGTGATCCCCGTCTCGCTGTTCCTCGTGTCGATCCCGATCGCCTACATCGACACGCAGCTCGCGCGTCGCGACGTGGATCCTGATCTTCCCGCTCGAGATCCTCGCCGACCGCTACGTCAAGCCGCGCGACGAGCCCTCCATCGGCTGACCCTCGAGGCCCACCCGGGGTTTCAGCCGCGGATCTCCTCGCTGATCACCTTCACCTCGGTGTACTCCTCGAAGCCGAGCTCGCCCATCTCGCGCCCGATCCCGCTCTGCTTGAAGCCACCGAACGGCACCGACGCGTTGTAGTACTGACCGCCGTTGACGTTGACCATTCCCGACCGCACCTGGCGCGCCACCCGGTGAGCACGCTCACGATCGCCACTCGCCACCGTGCCGGCGAGCCCGAAGATCGTGCCGTTGGCGATCTCGATCGCCTCCTCCTCGGTGTCGAAGGGGATCACGCACAGCACCGGCCCGAAGATCTCCTCCTGCGCGATCGTCGAGTTGGGATCGACGTCGGCGAAGATCGTGGGCTCCACGTAGAAGCCCTTCGGCTTGTCAGCCGGGGCGCCGCCACCGATCACCAGGCGCGCGCCCTCGGCCTTGCCCTGCTCGATGTACCCGAGCACCCGGTCGCGCTGCTTGGCGCTGATGAGCGGTCCGAAGAAGTTGGCCGCGTCGGCGGGGTCGCCCCACTGGATCATGCCGTACATGTTCACGAGCTTCTCGAGCAGTTCGTCGTAGACGGGGCGCTGCACGAGCAGACGCGTGTTGATCGAACAGCCCTGGCCGGCATTGGCAACCGCTTGGAACGCGCACAGCGCGGCGTTGGCATCGAGGTCGGCGTCCTCGAACACGATGAAGGGCGACTTGCCCCCCAGCTCGAGGAACACCCGCTTGATGGTGTTGGCAGCGAGCGACATGAGCAGACGCCCCACCACCGTCGACCCGGTGAAGCTGATCAGGTCGACGCGCGGGTCCTCGGCGAGGATCTGGGCCACCGCGTTGTCGGAGGTGGGCACGACGTTGAACACCCCGGCCGGGATGTCGGTCTCCTCGGCCACGAGCCGACCGAGCGCGGTGGCGTGCCACGGTGTGTCGGGCGCCGGCTTGAGAATCGTGGTGCATCCCGCCGCGAGCGCCGGCGCGATCTTCGCCAAACCCACCTGGAGCGGCACGTTCCACGGTGTGATGCACGCCGCCACGCCGACCGGCTCGCGCACGAGCGTGCGCGTGGACGCCATGCCCCACTCCTCACCCGTACCGATGGACCGCTCCCACTCGTACGACTCTGCGGTGTCGGCCGCGAACCGCAGGTTCACGAGCGAGCTGTCGAACGCAGCGGTCGCGAGCATCATCTCGGTGGCGCCCACCTCGCCGCGGAGCGTGGCGCGGATCTCGCCGGCGTGGCGTTCGAGGGCAGCGTGGAGCTGGCGTAGGCAGTGGGCCCGGAACACCGGGTCACCCGACCACGCGCCGTCGTCGAACGCGTCGCGGGCGGCACCGATCGCCTCGTCCATGTCGGCGGCGTCGGCGTCGGCCGCCACGCCCATGACCGCCTCGGTCGCCGGGTTGATGTTCTCCATGGTCCGCCCGCCGGCTGCTTCGCGCAGCTTGCCCGCGATGTACAGGCGTTCCTCGACGAACATCTCGTTGGCGGTCTCGGCCATGGTTCCCTCCGGAAATTCGAACGCGGTACGGAAAAGGTAGCGGAGCCACCGCCCGTCTGTCCGCGTCCGTCAGGCGTGCCTGTCAGTCGTCGCCCGTCAGTCGTCGTCGGCGGCGACCAGCGCCGCGACCACCGGTTCGGGGATGCCGGTGGCGGCCCATCGTTCCGGGTCGTGATGAGCGGCGGCCACGCGGCCGCCTCCTCCGGCCCGTCGACGAGCCGGATGCGGTCGGCACCGAGCGCGGGGTGACGCAGGTACAACCCGACGCGGCGGACCACGCCGCTGCGCTCCGACCACGCGTCGGCCATGTCGCGGCCCAGGAGCGATGCGGAGACGGTGGCGACGACCCGCCCGTACACGCCGAGGCGCGAATCGAGCTTGCCGATGTCGTGGAGCAACGCGGCCGACAGCCAACGCGGGTCGTCGGCGAACTCCGTGCCCGCGAGCTGCGCCTGCACGCCGCGCGCCACGCCGATCGTGTGCCGCTGATCGTGGTTCGGCATGCGTCGCCACTGCATCGACAGTGCCGGGTTGTCGATCACGGTGTCGACCCACGCGAGGTCGTCGGCCGACGGCGCGCGCGGCGACAACGCGCCGGCGAACCGCCGTGAGAGATGCGCCAGCTTCATCGAGTGCGCTTCATCGGAACACGAAGTCGAACAGACGCGTGTAGAAGGGATCGAGCAGGCGTCCGACGAACCCGGTGGCGAACACCAGGAGGAACAACACGAGGAAGCCGTACGGACGGAACCGGTACCAGTTGGGGAGCCACGTGGCGGGCAACACCCGCTCGATCAGCGCGGAACCGTCGAGCGGCGGGATCGGCAGGAAGTTGAACACCCCGAGGAAGAGATTCACGGTCGCGAACGAGAACAGCACCTGTACGAGGAGCGGAAGGTCGGCGACGGTGTCGCCCGGGCGGACCGTCGACGCGTCGAACACCGCGCGGGTCGCGAACGCGGCCACTGCCATGAGCAGCAGGTTCGTGCACGGGTCCGGCGAGCGTCACGTACAACGAGTCGCGCGCGAGGCTTGCGCAGCTGCGACGGGTTCACCGGGACCGGCTTGGCGTACCCGAACACCGGGAGCCCGGCCAGCGCGCCCATCGCCGGCAGGATGATCGTGCCGAACGGATCGACGTGCGACACCGGGTTCAGCGTGATCCGGCCCGCCCGGCGGGCGGTGTCGTCGCCGAACCACAGGGCCACCACCCCGTGGCTGACCTCGTGGAGGATCACTGCCGTCGACGAGGCAGACGAAGAAGATGACGGCCGACTGGAGGTCGTTGCTCACGGAGGTGGAACCTGGACGTCGCGGCGATCAGGTCGGCGCGACGCGGCGTGGTCGATGCAGAAGCCGCGCCGCGGGCATCGCTTCGAGGCGAGCCTCGCCAATCCGCCGGCCGCAGGCCTCGCACGTGCCGTAGGTGCCGGCTCGAACTTCGCCATCGCCTCGTCGATCTCGCGCGAGCGTCTCGACGAGTTGCCCGGCGATGGCATCCGCCTCGCCGCGTTCGGCGGTGACCTGGCCGGAATCGGCGAAGTCCTCGTCGAAGTCGAGATCAGGCCCGCCACCGTGACCGAGGCGTCCGATCTGTTCGAGGCGCCTGGTGCGTTCGCCCTCGAGCTGGTCACGTAGCACCTTGTCGGCGGTCTCCGGCATGGTCGGAGTGTACTGCCGGTCCCCCGCTCCTTCTCCTGCGACCAGCCGGGCCCGCCGGCCCGTGGGTGAGCCTGGTCGTAGACCGCTCGCAGCCGTTCTGGGGACACGCTTGTGTACACCTGCGTGGTCGACAGGCTGGCGTGGCCGAGGAGCTCCTGGACCACCCGGATGTCGGCGCCGTGGTCGAGCATGTGCGTGGCGCAGGAGTGGCGCAGCACGTGGGGGACAAGCCGACCGCCCATGCCCGGCCCGATCCCCCGCAGTCACGCACGATGTGCCAGGCACCTTGGCGGGTCAGGCGGCCGCCCCGGGCGTTGAGGAACACCGCATCACCCGCCGCGTCCCGGACTGCGCGTCCGGCCGGGCGCTGATCGAGCACCGGGCGACCACGCGTGAGGTACTCGTGCAGCGAGTCGCGCGCGCTCGGCCGATCGGCACCACCCGCTCCTTGCCGCCCTTGCCGACCACGCGCGCCACGCCGTCGGCAGGTCCAGGTCGGCCCGGTCCAGGCCGACCAGCTCGCTGATCCGCACCCCGCCCGCGTACAGCGTCTCGAGGATGGCTCGATCGCGCAGCGCGCGAGGATCGTCGCCGACCACCGCGTCGAGCAACGCCTCGACCTCGGCCTCGGTGAGCGCCTTGGGATGCCCTGCGGCACCCGTGGCGCGCCGACCTCCTCGCTCGGGTCGGAGGTCCACCAACCCCTCGTCGAGACAGAAGCGGTGGAACGAGTGCACCGCGGCCAGCGCACGTGCGATCGACGCTGGCGCGTACTGCGGACGGCCGTCGTCGGCGTCGCGCGCCGCTGAGCTCGTCGACGTAACCCCGCGACGGTCGACTCGTTCGACCGAGTCGAGGTTCGCGTCGCCGTGCCTGCGCAGGTAGTCGGTGTACCGACGGAGGTCGCGTCGGTAGGCGGCGAGCGAGTTCGGCGGCCAGGCCGCGCTCGACGCCAGCCAGCTGTCGTGCTCGGCGAGCAGGGTGCCAGCGGTCGTCGGCCACCGTCAGGCCTCGCGCGCCCGCATGCCCGATGCGCGCGAGGGTCAGATGCGGCGAGGTACGCAGCGGCGGAGCAGCCGATGATCGCTCTTCGCGTCGGCGCAGCTCGACCGCTCGCGATCGAGCTCGTCGACGCCGGTCAAGCGGCACCCGCTCGATCGTCATCGCCGCGCTCCTCCGGCGCCGACTGGCGTCGTTGCCGCCGAGCCTCGAGATCGAGGGCGAGGAACAGGTGGGTGTACTCGTCGCAGAACCCGGGCGTGTTGAAGAACTCGCACAGCTCGACCAGCCGCCCGGCCGCCAGCCGATCTCCTCCTCGAGCTCGCGGCGCGCGGTCTCCTCGGGCGGCTCGCCGTCGACGTCGCGCTTGCCCGCCGGGATCTCGAGCAGCGTGTCCCCGACCGCGGCGCGGTACTGGCGCACCAGCAGCACGTTCGTCCCCGTCGACCGGCACGATGACGACCGCGCCGGGATGGTGCACGACGACGACGTTCGAAGCTCCCCGTCGGGCGTCCGCACCCTCGACCCGTTCGACGTCGAGATGCCCGGCGTCGAGCCGGCTTCCGCCGACGACCTCCGAACCGTCACGAGGGCTGGACGGTCACTCCGGCGCAGGTCGGGCGTCGACCGGCTCGGCGACCTCTCAGCGGCAGGCGCGGCGATCGCGCCCCTCGGCGCGGTCCCGGGCCGCGCGCACGAACGCGGCGAACAGCGGGTGCGGTCGGTCCGGGCGGCTCTTGAACTCCGGGTGCGCCTGCGTCGCCACGAAGAACGGGTGCGCCGTGGCAGCTCGATGAACTCGACGAGCCGGTCGTCGGGCGAGGTGCCCGAGCACACCAGCCCCTGCTCCTCGAGCCGGCCCGGTACTTGTTGTTCACCTCGTAGCGGTGACGGTGGCGCTCGTAGACGACCTCTTCGCCGTACGCCGCGCGCACGATCGAGCCGGGCAGCGAGCTTGGCCGGGTACGCGCCGAGCCGCATGGTGCCGCCCTTGTCGACGACCTCGCGCTGCTCGTCCATCAGGTCGATCACCGGATGGGGCGAGTGCGGGTCGAACTCGCTCGAGTTGGCGCCCGCGAGACCGCACGCGTCGCGGGCGAACTCGATGACCGCGCAGTGCAGCCCGAGGCACAGCCCGAGGAAGGGCACGTCCGTGCACGCGGGCGAAGCCGGCCGCGGCGATCTTGCCCTCGATGCCTCGGAAGCCGAAGCCACCCGGGATCGACGATGCCGTCGAGGTCGCGCAGCCGGCCCTCGGCGAGCAGGCCCTCGGTGTCGTCGCGACGCGATCCAGTCGATCTCGACTGCGCGCCGCAGGGTACCCGCCGTGGCGCAGCGCCTCCGCGACCGACAGGTACGCGTCGGGCAGGTTGACGTACTTGCCGACCAGCCCGATGCGCACCGCTCGCAGGCCGCTTCGACGCGCGCCACGAACGCCTTCCACTCGGTGAGGTCGGGCTCGTGCTCCGTCGAGGTGCAGCACGCGACAGACGTAGTCGTCGAGGCCTTCGTCGTGGAGGACGAGCGGGATCTCGTAGAGGCTGGCGGCGTCGACGCCGAGACGATCCCCTCTTCGGGGACGTCGCAGAGCTGGCAGATCTTCTCCTTCAGCCGCGTCGGGATCGGGCGGTCGGAACGGCACACGATCGCGTCGGGCTGGATGCCCCGGCCGCGCAGCTCGGTGACCGAGTGCTGCGTCGGCTTGGTCTTCTGCTCGCCGGACGGGCCGATGAACGGCACCAGGGTGACGTGCACGTAGAACACGTTCTCGCGGCCCGACGTCCTTGCGGAACTGCCGGATCGCCTCGAGGAACGGCAGGATCTCGATGTCGCCGACCGTGCCTCCGACCTCGGTGATGCACGACGTCGACGTCGTCGTCGGCGGCCAGTGCGAGGATCCGCTCCTTGATCTCGTCGGTGATGTGCGGGATCACCTTCACGGTCTGAGCCGAGGTAGTCGCCGCGGCGCTCCTTGGCGAGCACCTCCTGGTAGATCGAACCGGTGGTCGCGTTCGACTACGTGCGAGCGGCACGTCGACGAAGCGCTCGTAGTGGCCGAGGTCGAGGTCGGTCTCGCCGCCGTCGTCGGTGACGAACACCTCGCCGTGTTGGAACGGGTTCATCGTGCCGGGGTCGACGTTGATGTACGGGTCGAGCTTCTGCATCGTGACCCGGAGGCCCCGGTCCTTCAGCAGACGTCCGAGCGAGGAGGCGGTGAGGCCCTTGCCCAGGCCCGACGCCACACCACCCGTCACGAAGATGTGCTTCGCCACTGCGTACCCCTTCGGTCCCGGCGACGGTAGCAGCCGCGTCCAAGTTGTCCGCGCATGGAGAACACGACACTCGTCGTGTGAGAACGCGTGACTGCTCCGACGAGGACGCCCGAGCAAGGACGTGTCTGGCGGCCGCGTGGGCTCAGCGCCGAGCGTCAGAAGAGCAGGAGCGACAGAATGGCAGGATGCTGCTGACTCCCGCGGAACAGGCGGTGAGGGCAGCGACACCGCGACGGATGTGGCGCGTCGACGCCGCGCTCCTCGGGTGATCGCGCGTCGCTGCTGCGCCTTCCCGCGTTCCTCGCGACCCGTTCGCTGGTGTTCGACGACGGCGTGTTCGCCTCGTCAGCGTTCGCGATGCGTACCGGCGCGCTGCCGTTCCGCGACGTGTTCTCGGCCGAGGGAGCACTGTTCCTCCCCCTGGTGTGGCTCGGCGATCTCGTCGGGCTGCGCACGATCGACGCACCGCGCGTGCTCGCCGTCGCGTCGGGCATCCTGCTCACGATTGCGGCGTACTCGTGCGCGCGGTCGGCTCACCACTCGCGGCGGACGCGCTCCTTGCCGCCGGGCTGGTGACCACGAGCGGCTCCGTCCTCTGGGTCACCGGCCCGCTGAACGCCGACGGACCTGCGCTCGCGCTGTCGGTGCTCGCGGTCGCGCTCGCGCTCCGGTATCGCCACCACCCGCGCCTCGCCGATGCGGTGTACGTCGGGCCTGGCGGCGGGGGCGGCGATGTCGGTGAAGGCACTCGCCGGGCCGGCGGTGCTGGTGGCCGGGATGGTCGTGCTCGCTCTCGCACCGTCGGATCCGCGACGCAGCCGCGGCCGGCCGCGGTCGGCGCACTGGTCGTGGTGGCCACCGCGCTGCCCTGGGGGATCCACCGCGTGTGGGACCAGTCGTTCCGATACCACGCCGACGCCGCTGCGCCAACAGAGCACGTTGAGCGCATTGGGCAAGGTGTTGCAGACGCTCTGGGCGCGCGATCTGGTCGTGGTGGTGGCACTCGTGCTGGCTGCGGCGTGGTGGCTCCTCGGCCCGGTGCTCGCCAGGGACGATGCCCGCGCCGCGTCGGGAGTGCGTTCGCGCTCAGTGTGGATCCTGACCGGCATGGGCCGCGCTCGTGCTGGTGCTGTTGATCGTCGAACCCGCCCTGTGGCGCGCCCACGTAGCGCATCTGGTCGTGCCGCTCGCGCTGCTCGCCGCGCTGGCGCCCCCACCGTGGCGAGTGCTCGTGATCGCAGCGGTCGTCGTCGTCCCGATCTCGGTGGTGCAGCACCGCGCCATTCTCTGGCCCGAGGGGTACACAGGCCAGCAGGCCGCGCTCGTCGCCCGGCTGCACTCGCTACCCGCCGATGCGCTGGTCATCAGCGACGATCCCGGGCTGGTGTGGCGCGCCGACCGGCACGTCCCGGGCGACCTCGCCGACGCGTCGTTCCAACGCATCGATGCAGGCGACATCACCGCCGCGTCGCTGGTGCGTGCCGCACGCGCCACCGATGTGTGCGGCGTGCTCGTCACGTCACGCGACCGCTACGGGAGCTTCCCGTCGCTGGGCGATCAGCTACGCGCCCACGGCTTCCTCGCCGAGCAGTTCGGCGACGACATCACGCTCTACGCCGCGACCGGGCTGCGATCCGTCCTGACGGCCCGAGCTGGTCGAACGAACGCAGCGGCGGCACGGCGTTGATGACACGACTGAACGAGAAGAGCTCGGCCCCGACGTTGAGGGCGAGCAGGGCGAGCATCACCGTCAGGCGCCAGACCTCGCTCGTACCGAGCACCACCGCCAGGCCGAGCACCGCGCCGATGACGTTGGCGCCGGTGTCACCGAGCATGAGTCGCTCGCGGAGGTCGTCGCCGAGCAGCCCGAACGCCGCACCCATCGCGGGTGCGACGGCGATGCCGATCGGCGCGGTGCCGATCACGATCGCGATCGGCACGTAGGCGACGAGGCCGAACTTGATCGTGCGTCCCGGCGCGCGGTCGAGGAGGTTGGCGAGGTTCGCGGCCAACGCGATGAGCATGGCATCGACGAGCAGGCTGCGACCGTCCTTGAACCCCGGCGTGGCGACGATCACGATCGCGACGGCGCCGCCGCCGAGCAGCTTGAGCAACCCGGTCGTGACCCGACCGTCGCGCAGCGCGCCGAGGTGCCCGCGGAACCCGCGATCGGAGCCGACGGCGGCGAGGTCGTCGATGAGCCCGAGAAACGCGAAGCCGAGCACCGCGAAGAGCACTTCGCTGCGCGCCAACGTGAGGCCGGTCTCCGCGCCGACGCCGAGCGCGCCGAGCACCGCGCGCCCGGCCTCGACGACGAGCACCGTGAGCACGAGGTAGATGCCTCCCGCGGTCGGCACCATCCGGTCGCGGTAGTTCCGGCGTGCCAACGCCGGCGACGCCAGGATGTCCGGGCTCACCATCCGCAGGAACCGCACCGTCACGAGCCCGACGAGCAGCGCGACGACCACGGTCATGCCGGTGGTTCCGTCAACACGGTGGCGTACACGTACACGAGGGCAGCTTCGAACACCGAGAACATGATCCCGGGGATGGTCACCCCGGAGTCGTTGAGCACGAAACCGAGCACGGCCACGGTGACGAAGCCGACGAGCGTCGCCTGCGTGGTCGGTACCCGAGCCGGCAGCTCCCGGATGCGCCGCGGTGACACGAACCAGAGGTAGGCGACCAGGGCGACCACCACGAAGACCGCGACGAGCAGGACCGAGTGGCCGAGCACCGAGAGGTTCTCCGCGGCCTTGCGGCGGATCACGAGGGTCGCGCCACTTGCGTCGTGGAACAACTGCGAGAAGAACTTGCCGACGTGCGTGCGCTCGTCGGCAGGGCGGGCGAGGTCGAGCAACCCGATCGCGATCACCGCGCCCACCGCGACACCGCCGACTCCGAGCACGCTGCGCACGGTGATGCGCCGGCCCAACAGCAGCCACACCATCAGCGCGAAGGCGGGCACGGCCGACAGCGCGGCGCCGAAGTCGTTGCCCCAGAACGGCGCGACCATCACCACGGCGGTGACCGCGAGCACGGCGATGGCGACCCGGAGTCCGTGCGGCGCCCGGATGCGCCAGGCCGCCAGGCCCGAGAACAACACCGCGGCCGCCACCAGCTGGGCGAACGTCAGGTTGCCCTCGCCGACGAAACGGATGCCGATGGTCGGCGAGTACCCGAACACCGTGTTCCACTCGAGATGGCGCGCCGGTCACGAGGTCGGCGAGATGGAGCACCACCACGCTTCCGAGCCCGACGAGCAACGCATCGACGTGGTGGCCGAGCCACTTCCCCAGGCCGACGAAGACTGCAACCAGCACCACTGAGATCCCGGCCACCGTCGGCCAGTACGCCGCGGCGCCGCCGTGCAGCCCGAATCGGAACGGCCCGGCGAGGTACGTCGCGTCGAGGAACGCGAGGATCGCCAACGACCCGAGCACGAGCAGGTACCGACCGCGAGGCCACCACCGGCTCACGATCACGACGAGGCAGCGCGACCAGCGCGACCAAGCACCACCACCACCGTCATCGCCACGCCGACCTGGCTGTCGCGGAACAACCCATCGGTGTTGTCGTCGACGATCGACTGCATGCGCCCGTTCAACGAGCCGCCGGCAGCACCGGTCTCCATCGTCCGACCTTCCATCGCAGTGGGTCGGTCGATGGCGAGCAGGTGCAGGATCGTGGGGGCCACGTCGGTGATGGCGACGAAGCCGGCGTGGTTCGTCGACGTCGACGTGAGCAAGCCGGGTTCGACACCGGGCGCGCGCAGCGACGCCACCGTGAGACCATGATCGCCGTCGGGCGGCTCGGGCCCGACGACCATCACCGCGTCGTGTGCCGTGTCGACCTCGTCGAGCAGCGCACCGACCAGGCGGTCGGTGTCGCGGCAGCGCACGCGCCGTCATGCGCGCGGCCTGTTCGTCCGAGGCCGACTTCGCCGCGAGCGAGGCCCGGACGAGGTCGGATCCCTCCACGAGCACCACTGACCGGTCGTGCCACTCGGCACGGAAACGATCGACGACCGCCTGCTGGTCGAGGCGCACACCGAACGGCGCCGTGGCGTCCGCCTGCAGGATGTCGTGATCGACCTGTCCCCCCGGGACTCGCCCAGCACTCGTCATCAACGCCGCCACCGCGGCGCGGCGGTACGGCGGCACCCGGAGCTCAGGCGTGCTCGGATCAGTCCCGTCGCCGTTCGCGATGACGGCGCGACCCACGTGCGCGGCGGCCAGCGCGTCGCCCAACGACCCGACCTCGGCACCGTAGAGCTCGGCGTCGTTCTCGGCGATGACGTCCGCGATCGGCATGTACACCAAGCCGTTGCCGGGGGCCGTGCCGGTGCGCGTGCGGAAGACGACCCCGGCCGGATCGCGCCCGAACAGCTCGTCGGCGCCGAACCCCTGTCCCGAGGTGGCGGGCGACGCGACCGCCCGCGCACCCGCGCCGAGCGAGACGTAGCTGCTCCCCGTGTTGCTCGGGCGCAGCACACCGTTGGTGACCATGCCACCGATCGCCGACGACGCGAACAGCCGGCGCAGGTTCGGCAACTCGCCGGCCGCGACGTTCGACCAGTCGACGTCGGGCAACGAGATCACCAGCACCCGCTCAACGGTCGCGTCTCGTCGCGCTGGTTGCGCCGGTCGCACGTGCGGCCGCCTGCGCCGGGCCCGCGCCGGCGATGACCGAGGCCGTGGCGCCGAGCGTCGCGACGATGGCGGCGAGGCTGAGCCACACGCCACACCTCACGGCACGGACACGCGGGGTTCCGCGACGCTGCACGACTGCGGGCCCTTTCACCGATGCGATTCCGAGCGCGACCCGGTCACGACGTGGACGGCGCGGGGAGCAGCACGGTGTTCGTGTTGGCGCCGATGCCGTAGTGCCCCACCACCGGCGGGATCTGCAGGAGGTCGGCCAACGCGAGGGACACGGTGATCGGACCTTGCGGGCGATCGAGGTCGTTCACGGTGGACACGTGCTCCGAGAGCCCCGAGTCGCGGAGCGCGGCCACGTCGGCGCCGCGATCGGTCGCCGGGGTGGCGTCGGCGACGTAGACGTCGCCCACCACGAGGGGGAGCTCCGACGCGGTGAGCGCGGTCGCCGCCGGCATCACCACGTCGCTGGCGGGGACGTCGGCGTCGTTGCCCACGACCAGCACCAGCAGCGGCGCCGCCCCCGCGAATTCCTCGATGGTGCCTTGGCCGTCGACCTGGTCGAAGCCCACAAACCCCGCGTCCCGCAACGACACGAGCACGTCGGACGGTTCGCCGCTCGCGCTGGTGGTCGTGGTCGACGACGCCGAGTGCGGCTCGGCGATACGCCGCGCGATCTGCTGCCAGGCCTGGTCGCGCAACGTGGTCGGCCGGCGCGACGACGAGCCGATGGCCTGTGCCATCGCGGTGATCTGGGTCTCGTCGTCGAGCTTCCACGATCCCTCGAGCCACAGCACACCGGTGACCAACGCGCCGCCGTCCTGCAGGCTGTCGACGGTCGCGGTCACCCGCTCGCTGTCGACGCCGCGCGCCGCGATCACCCCGACGTCCGCGTTGGTGAGACGGCCGTCGATCGCCTGGGTCCCCAGCGCCTTGATCGCAGCGTCCCGCTCAGCTGCGGCCGCGGTGAGCACGTCGTTCTGACTCTGGATCTGGTCGGAGCGGGACTCGACGTGGTTGAGCCGGGTGTCGAGCGCGTCGACCACACCTCGGTCGATGACGCCGGCGCCGATCACCACACCGAGCGCGAGCGCGAGGAAGATGGCGACGAGCGACGCGAGATGGAAGCGGAAATTGATCATGAGCCGGGAAGGAAGTCCTTGATCGTGACCCACAGGCCACGGACGAACACGTGGATGGGCTCGGCGACGATACCGACCACGATCATCGCAAGGAGGGCAGCTCCCACCAGCAGCACGATGTCGAAGCGCCGCATGCGGCCCTCGTAGAGCCGACTCACGCCCTTGGCGTCGACCAGCGACGGCCCGAGGCGCAATCGGGTGAGGAAGGTCGACGCCATGCCGCGTCGTCCCTTGTCGAGGAACTCCACCATCGTGGCGTGGGTGCCGACCGCGACGATCAGCTGCGCGCCCGACTCGTGCGCCAGCAGCATCGCGACGTCTTCGCTCGTGCCCTCGACCACGAACTCGTGGTAGTCGACGCCCCACTCGAGCAGGGCCTCGCGACCGGGTGCCCGGCCGTCGGGATGCACGTGGTGCACGAGCTCAGCACCACAGCGCAGCGCCTTCTCCGACACCGAATCGAAGTCGCCGATGATGATGTCAGGTTTCAAGCCGATGTCGAGGAGCGCGTCGGCGCCGCCGTCGACGCCGATGAGCGACGGGCGGTACTCGCGGATGTAGGGACGCAGCGCGGCGAGGTCGCTCTTGTAGTCGTGGCCGCGCACCACCACGAGCGCATGGCGCCCCTTGAACACGGTGTGCAAGGGCGGGAGCTCGATCGGCTCGAAGGTGAGCTGCGCCTCCCGCCGGATGTACTCGAGGGTGTTCTCCGCGAAGCGTTCGAGCTCGACGCCGATCGCGGCGCGCGCGGTCTCCATCGCGTCCTCGATCGCGGGCTCGGCGAGCACCGTGCCGCTGGCGACCAGCACGCCGTCGCGGAAGATCTCGCCGTCGACGATGCTGAGCCGGTCGCCCTCCTTGATCGACGCCAACAGGTCGGGTCCGGCGTCGTCGACGAGGAGGATGCCCGCGCGCACGACCCGAATCGGGCCGACGTTCGGATACCGCCCCGAGATCGAACGGCCGGCGTTGACCACCGCGACCACGCCCGACTCGATGAGCCCGTCGGCCGCGACGCGGTCGAGATCGGTGTGGTCGATCACCGCGATGTCGCCGGCCTGCAGACGCCGGATCATGTCCTTGGTGCGGGCATCGACCTTGGCCGTGCCCTCGACCGCATTCTGAACCTGTGTGCGCCGCGACTTCCGCCGGAACGCCATCACTGCGAAGCCCGGCTTTTCCGTTCAGCCCCGGAGGGGGTCTTCTTCGGTTTCGCCCCGGAGGGGGCCTGACCGTCACGCGCGACCGCGAGGAGCTCCGCTGCGTGCTTGCGGGCGTGCGACGACGCCCCCACTCCGGCCAGCATCCGCGACAGCTCCGCCACGCGCTCAGCGCCGTCGACACGGGCGGCCCGCGGATCGTGCGTTCGGCGGCCTCGTCCTCGTGATCCTGCGACGTCTCCACTGCCTTCTCCACGACAACCTGAGTGTCGGCAAACGCCGCAACCTGCGCGAGGTGCGTCACGCACATCACCTGGTGTCGCTCGCCCAGTGCCGCGAGCAGACGCCCGACCGCGATGCCCGCTTCACCTCCGATCCCCGCGTCGACCTCGTCGAACACGAGCGTGGGAGGCGCCGCGGTGAGCACGACGCGCGCCGCCAGCATCGCACGGGAGAGCTCGCCGCCCGACGCGGCCCGCGCCAACGGGCGGGCCCGCTCCCCCGGGTTCGGGGCCAGGAGGAACACCACGCGGTCCGCACCGTCGTCGCTCGGCTCCGCGGGCTCGATCTCGACCTCCATGGTCGCGTGGGGCATGGCCAGTTCGTGGAGGTGCTCCTCGATCGCCCGGGCCAACGGCGCGGCGGCCGCGATCCGTGCCGCGGTGAGACGCCCCGCGGCGGTCATCGCGATCGTGTCAGCCTCGCGGGCCGTCGCCTCGAGCAGGGCCGCCCGTTCCTCGAACCCTTCGAGCAGGTCGAGGCGAGCCTGGGTGTCGCGGGCGTAGGCCATCACCTCGCCCAGCGTGTCGCCGTACTTGCGCCCGAGCTCCCGCAGCAGGTTGCGCCGCGCGCGCACCACGTCGAGACGGGCGGGGTCGTCGGTGATGGCGTCGGACGCAAGTCGCAACTCGCGCTCGATGTCGGCCACTTCGGCCTGCGCGGCGTGGAGCCGGGCCATCAGCACGGCGAACGGGGCCCGCCCGTCGAGCTCGGCCTGGGCGGCACCGATCGCGTCGAGCGCAGGGCCTTCGAGGGAGGAATACGCCTGCGCCAAGGCGTCGCGATGGGCAGTCGCGTCGGCGAGCAGGTCCTCTTCGGCTTCGAGCGCCGCGTCCTCCTCGGGATCGGTGAGCTCGGCCGCGACGATCTCGTCGACCTGGAAGCGCAGCAGGTCGATCTCGCGTGCTCGCGCGCGTGCGTCACCACCGAGTGCGCCCAGCGCGTCGCGAGCCGCACGCGCCTCACCCCGAGCGACGCGGTAGGCGTCGAGCGCGTCGAGTGCGTCGGGGCCCGCGAACCGGTCGAGCGCGGCCCGTTGGACCGCGGGATCGAGCAGCGACTGGTGGGCGTGTTGGCCGTGGAGGTCGACCAGGTCGACACCGCGCGCCGCCAGCTCGCCGGCGGTGGCGAGGCGACCGTCGATGTACGCACGGCTCCGGCCGTCGCGCGGAATCACCCGCGTGAGCACGGTCTCGGTGCCGCCAGCATCCAGGAAGCGGCCTTCGACCCGCGCTTCGGCAGCGCTGTCGCGCACGAGTGCAGGGTCGGCACGACCGCCGACGAGCAACTCGACCGCCTCGACCAGCAACGTCTTGCCGGCGCCGGTCTCGCCGGTGATGGCGGTCAAGCCGGTGCCGAGCACCAGGTCGAGATCGGCGACGATCCCGAGATCGACGACGTGGAGCTCCACGAGCACGGCGGCGCCTACCGGTCGGCGAGGCCGAATTTGGCCTTCAGGATCTGGTGGAAGTCGCGGCGGCCGAAGGTGACGATGCGCGCCGGGAGCGGGCCGGCGGTGCACACGACCGCGTCACCGGCCGCCAGCTCGCCCGAGATCGAGCCCGTCGGCGGTGAGCGCGACCGATCGAGCATCGGTGACCACGAAGCGCACCGACTCCGTGGCGTCGAGCACCAGCGAGCGGTCGAACAACATGTGCGGCGAGACCGGGGTGAGCAGGAGGCACCGGATACGCGGCGACACGATCGGTCCGCGGGCGGAGAACGAATACGCGGTGGAGCCGGTGGGCGTGGCGACGATCACGCCGTCGGCGGCGTAGGTGGTGAAGAACGTGCCGTTGATCTCCACCTCGAGACGAGCCAGCCGCCCGGTGTGCAGCTTCTCCAGCACCGTCTCGTTCAACGCGAACCAACGGCCGGCCGCCGGACCATCCGACGTGACGTCGATCGCGAGCACCATCCGCTCGTCGACCTGGTAGTCGCCGGCGACGAGCCGTTCGAGCGCGGCGTCGAGATCGGCCGGCTCGACCTCGGTGAGGTAACCCAACTGCCCCACGTTGACGCCGAGCACCGGGACGCCGGCCTCGTAGACGAGATCGACCGTGCGCAACATCGTGCCGTCACCGCCGAGCGAGAGCACGAGGTCGAGGCCTTCGGCGAAGTGGTCGGCGTCGTGACCGAGGTGCGCGAGACCGCACGCGGCGGCGTCGGCTTCCGGCACCCGCACCGTCACCTCGTGCGCCGCGAACCACTCGGCGGCGTGCGCGGCGAGCGTGGTCGCGGCGGGCCGGTCACCGTGCGGGACGAGCCCGACCGTCCGCAGCGGCCCCGTCGGTGATCCCACCGGCAGTCCGCTCATGATCCGCACCCCTCGGATGTCGTGGTTGCACCGGCCGGCGCGGCCGCGACCGCGGCATCCAGCTCGTCGTCGCTGATCGGCGTGCCCGCCTTCGTGAGATGGAACAGGAACTCGACGTTGCCGTCGGCGCCACGCCGCGGCGACGCGATCACGCCCGTGACCACCAGTCCGTGGCTCATCAGTCCGTCGCGCACTTCGCGCAACACGGCGCGGTGGACGTCGGGATCACGCACGATGCCACCCTTGCCGATCCGCGCCCGCCCGGCTTCGAACTGCGGCTTGACGAGCACGACGAGCTCGGCATCGTCGGTGGTGCAGCGCGCCAGCGCGGGCGCCACCGTGAGCAACGAGATGAACGACAGATCGGCGACCGCGAGGTCGACGGGGCCGCCGATGCCTTCCGCATCGAGGGCGCGGACGTTCGTGCGCTCCATCACCACGACACGTGGATCGTTGCGCAACGACCACGCGAGTTGCGCTCGACCGACGTCGACTGCGACCACCTGCGCGGCGCCGGCTTGCAGGAGGCAGTCGGTGAACCCGCCGGTCGAGGCGCCGGCGTCGAGCGCGCGGCGCCCGCCGACGTGCACCGCGAAGGCGGTGACCGCGGCGTCGAGCTTGTCACCCCCGCGCGACACGAAGCGCGGTGCGTCGCCCGTGACCTGGATCGACTCGGCGGGGTCCACCAGGCGTGCCGGCACCTCGGCCCGGCTCCCGGCCACCAGCACGCGACCCGCGCTGATGGCGTCGACCGCCTGCGCTCGGCTGCCGAGCAGCCCACGACGCACCAGCTCGGCATCGAGGCGTCGCCGGACGGTCACCGCCGCAGGTTACGTGGCGCGCCTGCGAGTCGTTGCCCATCGGGCCGACGGCGGTGACGGCGGCGGTGGTGCGCCAACGGCACGCTGGCATCAGCCGAACGTTGCGATGAGCTCGGACGCCAGCGCGCCGAGGTCGGCGCCCACGAACGCCGGCGGTGGTGACGGGATGGCCTCGCCGCCGGGTGGCGCCACCGCGGCCGTCACCCCCGACAACACCAACGCGAACGGCCAGCCCAGCGCATCGGCGAGCGCACCGTCCGACGACGGCCGGTCGCCCACCACCACACCGATCGAGCCGAACCGCTCCTGCACCAGCGCCACCGTCGCCGCTTCGGGCTTGCCCGCCACCTCGGGTTGGCTGCCCGACGCCACGGCGACCGCCGCGGTGATGGCGCCCGAACCGGGCAGCATCGCTCCCCCGGGCATCGGGTACGTGGCATCGAGATTCGTGGCCACGAACGTCGCACCGGCGCGGATGGCGCGCGACGCCCGGTCGAGCTCGTCGAAATCGAAGTTGCGGTGGAAGCCGACCACCACCGCGCCGGCCGGGCCGTCGGTGACGGGCTCCAGGCCGACATCCCGCAGCGCCTCGACCACACCCGGGCCCGCACACGCCAGCACGCGCGTCCCCGGCGCCAACCGACGCGCGAGCAACGCCGCGGCGGCGACTGCGCTGGTCAGCACGTCGGCCGCGGCGGCCGGAACGCCGAAGCGGGTGAGCTTGTCCACCACCTCACCGATGGGCTGACTCGAGTTGTTCGACACGAACCCGACGCGCAGCCCGGCATCACGCAGCGCCCGGATTCCCACCGCGGCGGCCGCAATCGGCTCGTCGCCGCGCCAGATCACCCCGTCGAGATCGCACATCACGACCGGCGTCGCGTCACCCTCGGTGTGGTCGCTCATGGGTCGAGAACGTACTCAGCCCAGGTACCCGGACCCCTACTGATCCGAGGCGCGATCGGGCGCGGCTCGGACCAGCACCGCTCAGGTGTCGTCCGGGTCGAGCGCCTTGGCGAGGGCATCGCGGTAGTCGGCGTGATCCGGACGCATGGCGACTGCCAACTTGAGGTGACGGCGGGCGCCGACACGGTCGCCCTGGCGCAGCAAGCACAGTCCGAGGCCGAAGTGCGCGTAGTCGTTCACCGGATCGATCTCGACCGCGCTCGCGAACTCGTCGCGCGCCGCCGGGATCCGTCCGGTGCGGTAGTACGCGCGTGCGAGCGTCTCGCGCACCGATCCCTTGTCGGGCTCGAGGTCGCGGGCGCGCTCCAGGGCGATCACCGCCGCGTGCCAGTTCTGCGATGCCAGGAGCCGGCTGCCCTCCTGGAACGCGTCGTATGCCGACTGCATGTGAGGCTCAATTCCACGTCGAACGAGGTTCCAGGATTGAATGGCGCGGTGCCCGACTTTGTTCCCTTCCGAGCCCTGCACTTCGCCGGCAGGGAGACGGATCTCACCGCCGTCTGCTCGCCGCCCTACGACGTGATCGACGACGACGACCGCGCCGCCCTGCAGGGGCTCGACGACCACAACGTCGTACGGCTCATCCTCCCCGACAGCTACGACGGCGCCGCCGACCTCGTGCGTGCGTGGCAGGCCGACGGCACCCTCACGATCGACGACACGCCCAGCTTCTCGGTGTACCGGATGACGTTCACCGGCGACGACGGGCGTCCTGCGGTCACCACCGGCGTGATCGGCACGCTCACGCTCGAGGCGGGGGGCGTGCTCCCTCACGAGCGCACGCTGCCCAAGGCGAAGAGCGACCGGCTGGAGCTGCTGCGGGCGACGCGCGCCAACTTCGAGCCCATCTGGGGCATCTCGCTCACCTCCGGCCTGTCCGCGCTGCTCACCGTCGACGACGTTCCGACCGCGGTGGCCGACGACGCCGACGGCGGACGTCACGAGCTGTTTCGCATCGATGACCCGGAGCGCATCGCCGCGATCCGCGCCGCCGTCGAGGCGACCGGGATCGTGCTCGCCGACGGCCACCATCGCTACGAGACGTCGTGCACCTACCGCGACGAGGTGGGCGACAGGGCCGGCGCCGGCCAGATCATGATCTACGTGGTCGAACTGGCCGACGACCAGCTGTGTGTGCGGGCGATCCACCGTCTGCTGCACGGCGTGACCGACGTCGACCTGCGCTCGAGCCTCGGTGCGCACTTCGAGGTGCGCGACGCGGGCGCCAACACCCCCGAGAACGTCACCGCGCTCGAACGTGCGATGCGCGACGACGCCAATGGTCGTGGTGGGCTCGGCCTCGTCGACGGGCGCGGCCTGGCGCTGCTCATACCGCTGCCTTCGCTCGACACCGCGATGGCCGAGCTCCCCGCGCCGCTGCGTGACGTCGACTCCGCGCGCTTCGACGCCGGCGTGCTCCCGGCCGTGCCCGGCGCCACGCTCGCCTACCGCAATGACGCCCGCACCGTTGCGTCACTGGTGGCGAAGGGCAGCGCCGACGCCGCGGTGCTCCTGCGTCCGGTCAGCGTCGCCACGATCCGCGCCGCGGCCGCCGAAGGCATTCGCATGCCCGAGAAGACCACGTTCTTCGCGCCGAAGCCGCGCACCGGCATGGTCATGCGCCTGCTCGACGACTGACCTCACCGACCACCAACCCGAAACTGCGTCATGTGTGCGGAAATCGCACAGGAACGACGCAATTTCGTGAGGGTGTCAGGTCAGTTGACGGTCCACGACGCGCCCGACGCGAGCAACGCGTGGAGATCGCCGGGGCCCTGACGCTCCGAGGCGCGCATCAGCTGGGCCTGCACCTCGGCCTCGTACGCGGGCCGGGTGACATCGCGGAACACGCCGCACGGCGTGGGCATGGTGGGCGACGACGACAAGCGCGACAACGAGAACGCCAACGCCGGATCGGGACGGTGCTCGTCGTGGACGAGCAGCGCGCTCTCACCGACGGTCGCGACATCGACGATCTCACACTCGCCGAACGCGTTCAGCACGACGCCCTTCTCCCGATCGGCGCCGAAGCGGATCGGCTCACCGTGTTGGAGCTCGATGATCATGTCGGCGCGTGACTCCTTGGCCGTGATCCCCTCGAACGCGCCGTCGTTGAACACGTTGCAGTTCTGGTAGATCTCGACGAACGAGCTGCCCTGGTGTTCGTGGGCACGGCGGAAGGCGTTCATCATTCCCGCCCGGTCCATGTCGTGGGTGCGTGCCACGAACGTGGCCTCGGCGGCGAGCGCCACCGACACCGGGTTGAACGGGGTGTCGATCGAGCCGAAGGGCGACGACTTGGTGATCTTGCCCACCTCGCTCGTGGGCGAGTACTGACCCTTGGTGAGGCCGTAGATCTGGTTGTTGAACATGATGATCTTCAGGCTCACGTTGCGACGCAGCGCGTGGATCAGGTGGTTGCCACCGATCGAGAGCATGTCGCCGTCGCCACCGATCACCCACACGTCGAGGTCGGGGCGCGCCAACGCGATGCCGGTGGCGATGGCGGGGGCACGACCGTGGATCGAGTGCAGGCCGTAGGTGTTCATGTAGTACGGGAAGCGCGCCGCGTACCCGATGCCCGACACGAACACCAGGTTCTCCGGCACCGCGCCGAGCTCCGCGAGTTGGAGCTGCATGGCGGCGAGGATCGAGTAGTCACCGCAACCCGGGCACCAGCGGACCTCCTGGTCCGACTGGAAGTCCTTGCGGCCCAACTTCACCGCGACGCCCGAACCTTCACCATTGGTTTCGTTGTCAGCCATCGATCATCTCCACGAGCTTGGCTTCGATCTCACCGGCACTGAACGGAAGGCCCTGGACCTTCGTGAGCGATTGCGCATCCACGAGGTACTCGGCGCGCACGAGCCGCACGAGCTGGCCCATGTTCATCTCGGGCACGAGCACCTTGGAGTACCGGGCGAGCACCTCGCCCAGGTTCTCCGGGAACGGGTTGAGGTGCATCACCTGCGCGTGGTCGACCCGTCGACCACCGCCCCGCACGCGGCGAACCGCCTCGGTGATGGGGCCCCACGTGCTGCCCCACCCGAGCACGAGCACGTCGGCCGCGTCGGTGGCGCCGTCACCGTCGACGGTGAGGTGCGGGATGTCACGGGCGATGCCATTGATCTTGTCGGCCCGGAGGTGCGTCATGAGCTCGTGGTTGGCGGGCTCGTAGTTGACGTTGCCGGTGCCGTCCTGCTTCTCGATGCCGCCGATGCGGTGCTGGAGCCCCGGCGTGCCGGGAATCGCCCACGGACGCGCCAGGGTCTCGGGGTCGCGCAGGTACGGCCAGAAGTCGTCACCGTGGTTCGGCCCTTCGGCGAAGGGCACCGAGATGTCGGGCAGCGCGTCGATGTCGGGCAACCGCCACGGCTCGGAGCCGTTGGCGACGTAGCCGTCGGTGAGCAGGATCACCGGGGTGCGGTACTTCAAGGCGAGGCGCACCGCTTCGAACGCGGCCTCGAAGCAGTGGCTCGGCGACTGCGCGGCGACGATCGGCAGCGGCGACTCGCCGTGCCGGCCGTACATCGCGAGCATCAGGTCGGACTGCTCGGTCTTGGTGGGCAGCCCGGTCGACGGTCCGCCGCGCTGCACGTCGACGATCACCAGCGGCAGCTCGAGGCTGATCGCCAGGCCGAGGGCCTCCGACTTGAGGTCGACGCCCGGGCCGCTCGTGGCCGTGATGCCGAGATGCCCGGCGAACGCGCCGCCGATTGCAGCCGCGGCGGCCGCGATCTCGTCTTCGGCCTGCAGCGTGCGCACCCCGAAGTTCTTGTGCTTCGACAACTCGTGGAGGATGTCGGAGGCCGGGGTGATCGGGTACGAGGCGTACAGGATCGGAAGCTTCGCCTGCTGTGCACCGGCGATCAGGCCGTACGCGTGGCGATGTTGCCGGTGATGTTGCGGTACTGGCCCGGCTCGAGTCGAGCGGGCTGGATCTCGTACGTGTGCTCGAACAGCTCCGCGGTCTCTGCGAAGTGCAGCCCCGCCTTGAACGCGGCGAGGTTGGCGTCGCGCACCTGCGGTCGCGACGAGAACCGTTGCTCGATCCACTCGACCGTGGGGTCGACCGGTCGCGTGTACATCCAGGTGATGAGACCGAGGGCGAAGAAGTTCTTCGAGCGCTCGGCGTCGCGAGGCTTCACCCCGAGCGGCTTGCACGCTTCCTGGGTGATCGCGGTCATCGGCACCTGGATCACGCGGTAGGCCGCGAGTGATCCGTCCTCGAGCGGGCTGATCTCGTAGCCCACCTTCTTCAGGTTGCGCTCTTCGAACGCGTCCGAGTTCACGAGCACCGTGGATCCGGGCGCGAGCTCGGCGAGGTTCGCCTTCAGCGCCGCGGGGTTCATGGCGACGAGCACGTTCGGCTCGTCGCCCGCGGTGACGATGTCGTGATCCGAGATGTGCACCTGGAACGACGACACCCCGGCGATCGTGCCGGCAGGGGCACGGATCTCGGCCGGGAAGTTCGGCATCGTCGCCAGGTCGTTGCCGAACACGGCGCTGACATCGGTGAATCGGTCGCCGGTGAGCTGCATGCCGTCGCCGGAGTCACCGGCGAACCGGATGACGACCTCGTCGACGCGCTCAGGTACGAGCGATGTGGTCTCTGCTGTCACGCGTCCCTCACTCCGTTGTGTGGACACCCAGCTGACGATGGGGTTCAGTTGTGGGTTGTGCGGTTGCTGGGATCGGCAGGTTCGGCCGATCGCGCGCCCGCGGAGAAGAGTCCCCGCGTGCTCCGATCGACTCCCGAACGAGCCGGGGTCCGATTGTATCGACGCCCACTCGTCACAACGGGATGCGGGGTGCTCGGCCTGAGCGGGATCCGCGATTTTCGCGCCGAGCGTCACATCCGGGCGCCGACGCCGTCGTCACCCTGACCGCTCGTCGAAGGCCTCGAGCGCGCGTTGCGCGCGGCGGAACCGCGGCATCGACCCGGCGGCGGTCGCGGGCGCGCCCGACGAGCTCCGCTTCGACGTCGACGCGAGATCCCACACCACCCGGACGCTGGAAGAACCGGCGCCGGAGCCGCCCGACGACCACCAGCCGGTCGCCGGCGTCGACGGTCTCCAACCATGCCGGCGGATCCCACACGGTGACCGGGACCGACGTGGCCCGGTCGTCGCCCGACGGGCACCGCAGCGCCAGCGTGGCGAGCCGACTGCCCGACTCGAGCACGCGGATCTCCGGCGGGCCCGAGCACGCGCCGCACAGCACGCTGACGTTCACCGACACCTCGACGGCCTCGCTCGCCTCCACGTTCGCAGCCGTGACTCCCATGACGTTCCTCTCCTGGAGCTGCTGATCAACTCCGTGATCGTGTGACCAGAGGGAAGTCGACGTGGGAGATGCGGAGGAAGTCGGTGGTGCTCGCGGAAACGCTACGACGCGGGTGTGACACTCATGCGTCGCAGCGCGAAGGAGCTGCGGGCTCGGCTCAGGTGAGGGCGGCGCGGCGTTCGGCCACGTCGGCGTAGCCGGGTTCGGCGCGCCGCACACGGTCGAACAGGTCGCGCGCCACCGCGTTGTTGCCCGCCCGTTCCTCGAGATCGGCGAGCGTGTACCAGAGGCGGAGGTGATGTTCCTTCGGATCGCGGACGTTGCCGCCTCGCTTGCGCAAGGAGTCGAGCGCCTTGCTCAGCTTGCCCTGATCGGCGAGGGCGCCGGCGTACACGATGCGCCCCTCGGCGACGGCCTCCGCGGTCGGCGACACCTGCGCGAGCTCTTCCCACGCTGCATCCACCTTGCGCCAGCGTCGCTGCGCCCGGTAGCAGTCCATCAGCACGGGGTTCTGGTCGACCGAGCCCGAGAGCTGCGCGTAGGCCTCGAGCTCCTTGGCCGCCGCCGCGTAGTTGCCCAGGCGGTAGTGGCACAGGCCGACGAGCTCCCGCACGCTCGGCGAGTCGGGCATCTGCTCGCGCAACGGCCGCACGATGCGGAGCGTGTCGCGTGCCCGGTCGTTGGCGAACGCATCGGCCGCCTCCATCAAGAGGCGCAGGAAGCGATCGCCGTTGCGACCACCGAGTCGACGGATCTCCACCTCGACATCGGCAGGCCCCGCACGGCGCCGCCGGCGCTTGGCCGGTGCGGTGGGCCCGGCGCGTCGTGCGCGTGACTGGTCGGTCGGGCCGGCCGGCCGGCGCTCCCCCACAGTTCGCAACGTGGGTCGGCGACTGGCAGGACGGGCCGCGGTGGGAGCCGGACGGGCCTTGCGGGGCCGACGGCCTGCCTCGTCCTCGGGCTTGCCGTACGGGCCGAAGCCGCCCTCGTTCGCGTTCGGGCGTCCCTGTCGTTCGGGGGCAGGTCGCCCCTGTCGCTCGCTGCCACCACGGCTCGGCGCGCCCGAACGAGGCGCACCAGTCCGAGGCGCACCACTCCGAGGCGCACCACTCCGAGGCGCACCACTCCGAGGCGCACCACTCCGAGGCGCACCACTCCGAGGCGCACCAGTCCGAGGCGCACCAGTCCGAGGCGCACCAGTCCGAGGCGCACCAGTCCGAGGCGCACCAGTCCGAGGCGCACCAGTCCGAGGCGCACCAGCTCGGGGAGCCGCCAGATCTCGTGGCGGCCGCCTTCGGCGCCGCGCCGCGCGACGTGGTCGCGCGGGGTGCCCCACCCCGCGAACCGCCTGCTTTCGTCGCCGCACCACGGGCGTGCGACGGTGCGCCTTTCGACTTCGACCCGGCCGACTTGGACCCCGCGCCCCGTGCGCTCGAGCCCTTCCCGACCTTGCCCCTCGACCCTGCGCCCTTGGCTGCGCCCTTCGACCCGGCCTTGGCCCCCGACTTCTTGGCACCAGCGCCCTTGGCTGTCGAACCACGCGCCGACGATCCGCGCGACGCGTTCGATCGTCCACGCCCACTCGCGGTGGTCACTCATCTGCGGTACATCCATTCGTCGAAAGGGCGGTTCGTCAGTTCGTCGTCGGCGCACGTCGAGCGTACCGGGACGCGAAAGCGCCCCCGTCGCTGCAGGCATGCTGACATGTCTGCGCGACGGGGGCGGCTAAAAAATCCGGCGGCGACCTACTCTCCCAGGGGGTCACCCCCCAAGTACCATCGGCGCTGGCAGTCTTCACTTCCGTGTTCGGAATGGGAACGGGTGTTTCCCCGCCGCAATTGCCACCGGAAACCTATGAAATTTTCAGTCTTGATTGAATATGTGGCGTCCCTGAGGACTCCAAAGTGAGCACGAGCATAGA
>CAWHAR010000003.1:0-1163491 GCA_963827385.1 uncultured Actinomycetes bacterium | reverse complement strand
CACCGGTGAGATCGCACCCGCCCTCGCGGAGCTCGTCGAAAGCGGACAGATCCGGGTGATCGACCTCGTGTTCGTCGCCAAGGACGCTGAGGGCGACGTGGTGGGCATCGAGCTGTCCGACCTCGACGACTCGGTCGGCATCCGCGTTCTCGCCGCACGTCGAGGAGCCGAGCGGGATGCTCTCCGACGAGGACATCGAAGACCTCGGCGCCGAGCTCGCGCCGAACTCGTCGGCGGCCATCTTGTTGTTCGAGCACGTCTGGGCCACCAAGTTCCAGCAGGCAGTCGTCGGCTCGGGCGGCGAGCTGATCGCCTCGATCCGCATCCCCAAGGAAGCCATCGACGAGATCCTCGCCGGCGCCTGATCGATCTCGACCCGACGCCCGTCCACGAGTCCACTCCCACCACCGAACGGAAGGACACGAACATGCTTCGACGAGGAAGACCGATCATGCGGACCGCGGCGATCGTGGGGACCGCGAGCGTGGTGTCGGGCAGCGTCGCGCACCACCAGCAGCAGAAGTACGCGAACCAGGACGCCGAGCGCAGCAGCAGGCCTACGAGCAGCAGGCACCGCCTCCGGCACCGGCCCCCGCGGCGGACAACAGCCTCGACGAGCTCACCAAGCTCGCCCAGCTGCACGAGCAGGGGATCCTCACCGACGAGGAGTTCTCGGCGAAGAAGGCGCAGATCCTCGGGATCTAGCAACTCCGTTCTGGCGTGCACGCGAGGAGGGCCAGGATCATGAGGTTCTCAGGTCCTGGCCCTGACCTCAGCGGCGTGGCGGAGGGACTGGGATTTGAACCCAGGGTGACTTGCGCCACAATGGTTTTCGAGACCATCCGATTCGGCCGCTCTCGCACCCCTCCGTCGACCATTCTACCGGTGCCCTCAGCGGTCTCGCTTCGAGAAGTCAGCGTCGGCGGTCGGCGAAGAAGGCCTTGAGTCGCCTCGATGACGCATCGGCGTCGACGCCCCCGCGCACCACGACCGGTGGTTGAGGCGCCCGTCGGTGGCGAGCTCGTAGAGGCTGGTGACCGCGCCGGCCTTGGGGTCGGTCGCGCCGAACACCAGCTCTGTCACCCGCGCGTTCACGAGCGCACCCGCGCACATCGCGCACGGCTCGAGGGTGACCACCAGCACGCAACCGTCGAGACGCCAGCCGCCGCCCACGGCCGCCGCGTCGCGCAACGCGAGGATCTCGGCGTGTGCCGTGGGATCGCCCGTGCAGCTCGCGCTCGTTGTGCCGGCGCGCGATCACTTCGCCGGTGTCGATGCGAGCGACCACCGCGCCGATCGGCACGTCGTGATGGGCAAGCGCAGCGTCGGCTTCCTCGAGCGCGAGCGTCATCAGCGCGTCGGTGTCGTAGGTCATGGACGCGTGTGCTCGTGCGACGCGCGTCGTGCGCGGAGATACGCCTCTCCACGCGGCGAAAGGCGGTATCCCACCGGCAGGCTGAGGGTGAGGCCGAGGTTCTTCAGCTTCCGGACGTCGATCTTGAACTCGGCCGTCTCACGGTCGAACGACGCCGCGAGGTCGGGTGCGCGGTCGCGGGTCGTGCTTCGATCGTGTGCAGCACCTCGCGTGTCCAGGCACCGTGGCTGCTGTGGGCGTCGAGGCGATCCAGGCGGACGTCGATGCCGTCCACGTCGGCCGCGGTGAGTTCTGCGGAAGCCGCGAGCTGACCGCGCGGGTCCGGCTCGTCGACGAGGTGGAACTGGATGCGCGTGACCGGAAGTGACGGATCGCCCCGCAGGTCGGCCACCAACAGGGCCGACGTGCGGTGCCCTGATCGACGAGCGTCGGCGTCGGTGATCTTCGCCGGGTCGACGAGTTCCGACGCGCTCGACCTCGACGATCCCCCCGGGTGTGCGATAGCGACGCCCCGCGATCACCTGCGGTCGCTTCCATCGCCGGAAGGTCACGGTGACGGTGCCATCCGCGATGAGCGGCCAGAAGCGCTTCTCGAACAGCACCGCTGCAGGGTAGATCGACAGGCTCCGCGTCCGGCTCGTGCACGCCGCGGCGGGCCTTGGTACGGTCGTCGGGGTCACGCGACGCCGCAGCTTCAGTGGCGAGCGTCGGTCACGAGGGGGACACCGTGAGCAGTGCAGACGTGCTCGGCTACGCCGGAACGCGGGTCGTGGTGACCGGATGCGGATCCGGGATGGGCCAAGCGACCGCGCGGATGCTCGGCGATCTCGGCGCCGAGGTGCATGCGGTCGACATCCAAACGCCGACGGTCCCGCACGCCGCGTTCTATCCGACCGACCTCAGCGATCCTGTGTCGGTCGACACGACCATCGCCGCCCTCGGAGGGATCGGACCCATCGACCGCCTCTTCAACTGCGCGGGCGTGCCGCACACCGCGGGCGCGGTCATGTGCATGCTCGTGAACTGGATTGGTCTGCGCCAGCTCACCGACGGCGTGGTGCCGTCGATCGTCGACGGGGGCGCGATCGCGAGCATCTCGTCGGACGCAGGTGTCGGACACCTCGACAACCTCGCGACCGTCGACGAGCTGCTGGCCATCGTCGATCCCGTGGAAGCCCGCGTGTGGTGCGAGGCGAACCCGATGAAGATCCGCGAGGGCTACTCGTTTTCGAAGGAGTGCATCAGCGTGTGGACGATGCAACGCGCGCTCGCCCTCGCGGACACGCGACGAATCCGCATCAACTGCATCGCTCCGAGCCCGACCGCGACGGCGTTCATGGTGCCGACGATCGAAGAGATCGGCGAAGAGTTCATCATGCGGTACCCCCGACGCGCTCGTCGGGCGCATGGCGAACGCCGAGGAGCAAGCGGGCCCTCTCGTGTTCCTCAACAGCTCATTGGCGTCGATCATCACCGGTGCAGTGCTCTACACGGATCAGGGGTTCGCGGGCGGCCTCTTCACCGGAGCACTCGATCTCGCCCAGTTGTACGCGCCTGCACCGAACTGAGGAGGCGCCGCGGCTCGTGTCACGCAACGATGCCGCGGACCTTCCAATCGATGATGGTGTCCCAGTCGATGCCGAGCTCCTCGGTGAGGATCTCGTCGCCGTGCTCGTTGAAATCGGGCGCGCGACCGATGGGCGACGGCACGCCGTTGAACTGCACCGGCGTGCTCGCGAGCGTGTACGGCGTGCCTTCGCGAGTGTGCAGCGCCTGCACGTAGCCGTTCGCCACGACCTGAGGATCGGTCTCGAGGTCGAGGGTGTCCTGCACCGGTGCCCACTGGGCCTTCATGCCGTGCAGGCGCACCTTCCATTCCGCGAGGGTGTGCTGCACGACGACCGCGGCAACCAGGTCGTAGGCGACGGCGGAGTGTTTCGCCAAGCGACTCGTTGTCGGCGAAGCGCGGATCGCTGGCGTACTCCTCGAGCCCCAGACGAGCGCACACCTCGGGCCAGTAATGCGCGCCCTGCAGCATGGAGAACGCGACGAATCTGTCGTCGGCGGTGGCGTAGATGCCGGTCAGCGGGTTGTTCGGCGGGAACATCGTGCCGGCGGGAATCCCACGCCACGGCATGTTCATCTGCTGCGAAAGCGCAACCGCCCCGCCCATTGCCCACACTCCGGTGGAGAGCAACGAGACGTCGACGACGTCGGCTTCACCCGTGTGCTCGCGGTGGAAGAGCGCGGCACTGATCCCGCCCGCGATGGTCATGGCTCCGATCGAGTCCCCGTACGCCGGCCCTGGCATCGCCAGGGGAGGCGGTGTGCCGGGCGCTGCAGCTCCCAGCGCGCTGCCGCCGCGGTACCAGTAGCCGAGCGAGTCGTATCCGCCGGCATCGGCATCGGGACCATGGGCGCCGTAGCCCGAACCGCGCACATAGATGATGCGGGGATTGTGAGCACGGATGTCGTCGACGTCGATCTCCAGCTTCGTGCGCACTCCGGGCATCTTGTTGGTGAGGAACACATCAGCGGTGGCGGCGAGTCGATACACGATGTCGCGACCCTCGGGTGTGCTCAGGTCGAGCGCCAAGCTCTTCTTGCCGCGGTTGGAGTGCTCGAGCAGCACGTGCACCTCGGTACCGAAGATCCCCATGCCGGTGGACGCGAGCCCGCGCATCGCGTCGCCCCGCTCGACGTGCTCGATCTTGATGACCTCCGCGCCCCAGTCGGACAGGATCGCCGAGGCCGCGGGCACGAAGGTGTGCTCGGCGACCTCGAGGATGCGGACACCGTCCATCACGTTGCTCATCAGCAGTCCCTCCGGGTCAGTCGGCGCAAGGTACTCTCGCGGCCTTCCGGCATGAGTTGACATCGATGGCAGAGTCTGCAAATCTCAGGTCATGGGCCCAACCACGTTGAAGCCAGCGCCGCCGACGGGTGACACCGATCGGGGACCGCACACGATGTTCCTCCGGCGAGCGGAGTTCGCGCTCGAGGACGAACAACGCGCGCTCCGAGATGCGTTTCGAGCGTTCCTCAGCGGGAGTGTCCGTCGGAGCGAGTGCGCGCCTCGGAGCCGATGGGATTCGACGCCGAGTTGTGGCGTCAGTTCGTCGAGCTGCGGGCCGTCGCCATGGGCGTGCCCGAGGCCGACGGAGGCGACGGCGCAGGGCTGGTCGAGCTGTCGCTGGTGGCCGAGGAAGTGGGCCGAGCGGTGGCGCCGGTGCCCTTCATCGAGGCGGCAGTCGTGGCTCGCCTGCTGGCGCGCTGCGGCGCTCCGGCCGAGTCGTGGTGCCGCGACGCCCTCGACGGCACGAAGCTCGTCACCTTGGCACTGCGACCCGTGCGCCCGGACGATCGTCAGTTGGTGCCGGCGGGTGCGGTTGCCGACGCGGTGGTGGCGCTGGTCGACGGCGATCTGGTCGTTGTCACCGGGTCGACGCCGCTCCCTCACGTGGCGAATCACGGCTTCGCTCCGCTCGGCCGGCTCAACCTCGACGACGCGGGAGCAACGGTCACCAGCATCGCGTCGGGCGAGGACGCGGTCGACGCGTTCGAGGCTGCAGTCGACGAATGGCGGCTGCTGATGGCCGCCGCGCAGGTCGGGATGGCCACAACGGCACTTGCGCTCGCGGTCGACTTCGCCACGAACCGCGAAGCCTTCGGCGTGCCGATCGCCACGTTCCAAGCGATGTCGCACCCGTTGGCCGAGCGCTACATCGGCATCGTCGGTGCGCGTCGCCTCGTGTGGAAGGCGGCCTGGTTCGCCGACCACGAGCCGGCGACGAACCGCCAGCTCATCCCGATGGCGTTCCGGTATGCCGGACCGCGTCGCGATGGACACCGCCACCACCGGGGTGCACACCCAGGGCGGCCTCGGGTTCACCATCGAATCCGACATGCAGCTCTACTTCCGTCGCGCCAAGGGGTGGGCGAACGTGCTCGGAGATCCGCGTCACGAGCTCCAAGTGATCGCGGACGAGATCTACGGCCCGACGGCGAGCTGAGAAGGAAACCATGGACTTCAGCCTGATCGAGCTCGACGACGAGACGATGGCCTTCTGGCACGAGGTGCGCGCCTGGTGTGACGAGCACGTCACCCAGGACGTGCTCGACGAGGAGTGGGACACCGGTGCCGGCTTCAACCGCGGGCTGCACCTCGCGCTCGGTGAACAAGGGTGGATCTTCCCGACGTGGCCGGCCGAGCGCGGCGGCGCGGGGCTCGACTTCCCGACAGGCCATGCTGATCGGCCGGGAGCTCGAAGCGCACCACGCGCCCCCGATCGGCAAAGTCCACGTCAGGGATGGTGGTTCCGTCGGTCGAGCGTTGGTTGGCGGAGGATCTCTCGCGCGACCTGTTGCTCGCCGCCGCGCGGGGAGAGATCCTCTTCTGCCTCGGGTACACCGAACCCGACGGCGGTTCCGATCTCGCCGCCGCGCGCACCCGCGCGGTGCGAGACGGCGACGAGTGGCTCATCCAGGGCCAGAAGATGTTCACCACCGGCGCGCAGCACTGCGACTACGCGTTCTTGTTGGCCCGCACCGACCTCGACGCGCCCAAGCACAAGGGACTCACGATGTTCCTCGTACCCCTGCGCGTTCCCGGTGTCGAGATCCAGGCGGTGCACACGCTCGGCGGTGAGCGCACCAACATGGTGTTCTTCGACAACGTGCGCGTCGCGGATTCGCACCGGATGGGGCCCGAGAACCAAGGGTGGATGGTGCTCAACGCGCCACTCAACGTCGAGCACGGGATGGACGAAGGCGGCCCCAAGCCGCTGGAGGAGCTTCCCGGCGCGTACGCACCCGCGATCGGCCCGCTCATCGACGCGCTCCGCGCGGCAATCGCCTGGGCCGCCGAGACTGATGCCGACGGCCGTCGTCCGATCGACGACCCCGAAGTGCGCGCACGGCTGGCCGAAGTCGAGCTCGATCTCGCCGTGGCCGGCGTGACGCCGGGCCCGCTCGGCCGCGTGCTCAGCTCGGGGGTGTTCATCCGTGACGCGGCCGAGCTGGTCGACATCGTGGGTGCCGACGCGCTCATCTCGCGTCAACAACCCGGCGCAGTGGGCGACGGTGCGATCGAGTTCGCGCACCGCTTCGCACAGGGCCACGCGATCTACGGCGGCACCACCGACATCTTCCGCAACATGATCGCCGAGAAGTTCCTGGGGATGCCCCGCAGCCGACCGCGCTCGTGAGTCGCGCCGCGTCGCTTCGCGTCGGGCCCGCACACCTGGTCGGGCGTCGCGCAACCGCACGTCGCCGCGTGGCGGGTGCGTATGGCGGGTAGAGGTCTCCGGGCCGACGAGAAGCAGCTCCACGGTGACGCGCTGCTCGACGTTGCGCTCGACTTGTTCGAGCGCAACGGTTACGACGAGACGACGATCGACGACATCGCCCGCGCGGCCGATGTCTCGCCGCGAACCTTCTTCCGCTACTTCGACGCCAAAGCCGACCTCCTGCTGTCTGAACGCTGGCGCGACGAGAAGGGCTTGGTGGCGCGAGTCGCAGCCCGCCCGCGTTCGGAGGCGCCGTTCGAGGCGGTGCAGCACGTGGCGGTCGACATCCTGCACGAGGCGATGACCCGCGACCGCGGTCTCGGCGTGCGCCGGTTCCGGATCGCGTCGGCGACGCCGTCGTTGCGCCCGGCGTACACCGAGACGTTCCAGCCCGAGCTGATCCGAGCCTTCGCCGAACGGCTGGGCGTTGCGCCCTCGGAGTTGGCGCCCAGGGTGCTGGGTGCGGCATGCACCGGGGCGATCTGGGGTGCGGTCGAGAGTTGGTTGGCGGAAGGAGCCGAACCGGCGCGCCTGCAGCCGCTCCTCACCTCCGCCTTCGACGCGCTCCGAACTGGTTTGCGCTGAGCGAGCGATCTACGGGCGCGATCAGCGACGCGCGCGGGTGCTGACGTCGAGAGGCCGTTGGCCGACGAGCAACGCGAAGCCGCGCCAACGCCAGTTGCAGTCGACCTGCACGAGGCCGGCGTCGCGCATCCACTGGAGTTGTGCGTCGACCGGGGCGAGCTGGTCTTCGGGATCGCCACCGGGTCGTTCGATCCGGCGGTTGAACTCCTCGTGGAGCTCCGGCGTCGCGCACTGCACCACTTCCAGGTTGGCGAAGACGCCACCAGGACGGAGGGCGTCGATGGTCTCGGCGTAGAGGGTCTGCTTGCGCTCGTGGGCGAGGTGGTGGATGGCGAAGCCCGACACGATCACGTCGAAGGCGCCGAGGGCGGGGAGCGGCTCGTCGAGGTCGTGCGCCCGAATCGACACTCGACGATCCGAGGCGAAGCGTGTGCGGGCGAGCTCGAGCATCGGCGGTGAGTTGTCGACGCCGACCGCTTCCTCGATCGCGGGTCGCGCCTCGACGCGACCGCGATGAGCAGGCCGTCGCCGCAGCCGAGGTCGAGCACTCGCGTGGTGACCGCAGGAAGTGCTTCGATCAGCTCGGCTTCGCCGGCTGCACGGGCAGCGAGTCGCCCGACTCGTCCGACGTACTCGTTGACCTTCTCCTCGTCCTGCCAGGTCACGGTGTGGACCGCGCCGGGTCCACGGCGGCGAGGATCGATTCGTGGTCGATCTCGTAGAAGATGCAGAGCGAGCGGACGTATGCCAGCCACTTGTCGTTCTGGCGCGCCATCTCGCTGAGGATCTCGGCACCCTCGGGATCTCCCGCGGCGACGAGCACGAGGCCCAGTCGCATGCGGGCGTTGGGATCGTTCACGACGTGCGCGCACAGCTGTCTCGCGGCGTCGACCGCGCCCGCGTGGTCGTCGGCCGCGAGACGTTCCATGGAGAGATTGGCGAAGCGATACGCCCGAGTGAGGCCGGCGAGGCGGCGCAGTTCGCCAAGCGGTTCGGGATCGTCATCGACGCGGACGTTCACCACCGCGGTCTTCCACGCTGGTGTTCCTCGTGCGCCCGTGCGCACCGTCAGCCCCGCCGATTGCATGCCACGGAAATCGCCGCCGACCGCCTGGGCCGCATCGAGGGCGGCAAGGAGCCGCTCATCGAGGGCGCCGGGAGCGGTGTCGAACGCTGCGACCATGGCCTGGGGGACACCAGGGCCGGCCATCATGTTGGCCTGCGCCACGCAGTCGACGGAGATCGCCTGCTCCGCGTCCGGGACGCAGTCGGAGCCGGTGAACGCCGCCGGGGTCGAGTCGACGTCGATCACCCCGATCTGGCGGACACTCGGCGAGGCGTCGCCGGCCACCAGGGCATCGACGACCTGCGTCGGGGTCCAGCCCGCGGTGATCATCTGCAGGCCGAGGTGGCCGAACGCCCGGTCGCCGATCGCTTGCGTCGCGACGGCTCCCACGCCTGCCTCCACCCAGATCAGCCCACCTCCGCCCGACGAGTACCACACGCTCTGCACCGCGCCGCCCACCTGTCCGGTGGCTGGGTCACGACCGAGGATGGAGTACGTCACGACGAGGCAATCTGATCGAGGTGGTCGGCCAGCTCGACCGCGTTGCCAGCGACATGTGCCGCGCCACGTTCGCGGAGCGCGTCGCCGTGATCGGGGAGGCAATGGGACCCGGCCGTGAAGCCGATCACGTACATGCCCGCGGCGACCCCCGCGGCGACGCCGGCGGGCGAGTCTTCGACGACCAGGCAGCGATCCGGGTCGACGCCGAGCGACGCCGCCGCGTGAAGGAAGAGGTCGGGTGCGGGCTTGCCGTGTTCGACCTCGCGCGCGGAGAAGCAGCGGTCGAACCGGTGGACGAGTCCGACACGCGTCAACGACTGACGGATGCGTTCGGGTGTGGCCGACGACGCCACGCAGCGAGCGTGAGGAGAACGCGCGAGCAGTTCGGGCATCCCGGCGACCGGTTCCAAGGATGTCTCGAAGGCGTGGTGGATCGCCGCCGTCTTTCTGAGCTGGAACTCCTCGGACAGGTTCACACCCCACTCGTCCTTGATCATGCGGTGCATGTCAGGCTCGGACAGGCCGACGAAGTGCGTGGCGACCTCCATCGGAGTGAGCTCGATGCCCACCTCACGCAGGAGCTGTGACTCGATCCCCGCCACCAGCGTCTCGCTGTCGACCAACACGCCGTCACAGTCGAAGATCACGAGCGGCGCGTCGTCCACCAACGATCTTGATGCCGGGCTCACGAGCGGGACGCTATCGCTGGTCGCCTCTCCACGACACGACGGCGTGGTCGTCACCGCAGGCACCGCTGGGTAGTCTCCGGTCGACGCAGACAGGACATATCCCGACGGCGTGGAGGTGCGCATGGCATACACCGTGGATTTCAAGACCGTCTCGACCGTCGGCCTCGAGTCGTCGCCGGTCGCCGACGCGCTCGCCGGTCTGCGCGCGAACGAGGCGCGCTACTTCAAGAACAAGTACGACCACGTCTTCACGGTGGAGCCGGCCAGCACGTCGAAGAAGACCATCGCGTGGGTGCACACGATCCTGCAGGAACGTGATCTCGTCATCGCGTCGAAGCCGCTCGAAGCGACGGAGTTCGAGGTCGACGGCATCCGCATGGCGTACGTGTTCTACGAGAGCGGGCTGTCGATCAACGTGATGTACACCCTCGACTGACGGGGGAAGCGTGCCGTCGGCTTCAAGCTCTCTGACGGGATGGACGTTCCCGAGGAGCTCGCGGAGAAGTTCAAGTTCGCTCGCCAGAAGTCGAAGCTCGCGGGCACGATCCGCGGCTCCTACTTCGTGATCAAGGGCGAGTACTGACCCGACCCCTTCGAGCACGCACGTCGTCCGCGTGGTCAGAACGATCCTGGGGTGCTTCGCAGCCGTCGAACGAGGTTGCCCTGCACGGTGGGCCATTCCTTCGGCAGGACGGAGTAGTACGCGGTGTCGCGGATCGACCCGTCCGTCGCGGGCACGTGCGCGCGCCGGATGCCTTCGAACTGTGCCCCGAGACGTTCGATCGCTCGCCGCGAGCGTGCGTTGCGCGCGTCGGTCTTCAGCGTGATGCGCTGCACGCCCCAACCGTCGAACGCGTGACGCAGCATCAGCAACTTCGCCTCGGTGTTCGCTGGCGTGCGCTGCGCGGACGCGGCGAGCCAGGTGCTCCCGATCTCGGCCACGCTCGGCGTGGTTCCGCCGCCTTGCGATGGTCGACCCGGGCGGCCACTCCTGCGGTCCGGTCCAGTCAGCGAGGTCGAGGAACCGTGTGCTCCCGACGATCCGACCACTGTTGGCGAGGACGATCACGAATGGCAGCGCCCAGCCAGTGCGTTCGTCCTCCAAGGCGGTGTCGACGTAGCGCTGCATCTCGTCCGCCATGCCGGGGACAAGGGTGAAGCCGTACGTCGAGCGGTCCTCGGAAGCCGCGAGCACGAGCCCGCCCACGTGCGAGAGCTCGAGCGGATCAAGTCGGACGACCTCGCCGCGAAGCACCACCCGGTCTGCCATGGGCGTCAGTGTGCCTGGTGGCGCTGACACGCGACCGTGGTGTTTCCAGCTGTCGCGCGCACGCTCGCGACCTCCGACGCCGGATGGCTCGGGTGAACGACCGCCGCGGAGGGCACTACGGGTTGCGCGAAGGGTGGGCGGTTTCGTCCGCCACCGTCTCGTGCACCTTGTTCACGGCAGCGATGGCGTGCGCGAGCTCCTGGGATGTCGTCCCGATCGCGCCGAACACGGGGTACAGGTCGGTGAGCTCAGCCCACTCGACCATGCGCTTCTCGTTGAGGGCCCACACGCGTCGATGAGCGAGGCGAGCGTGCGCGCACTGCAGCACGGCTCGCGCGAGCGCGCCGGCGCAATTGATCGGGTTGGCCGTGTCCGCCCAGTACCTGGCGTAGGAGAGTTCGCCGGCGGCGCGTTCCAGCCACCGGACGGGTGCCGCGACCTGGAGCGCATCGGGATACTGCGGCGTCGGCAACATCCCAAACAGGGAGTGATTGGTCGCGAGCTCGCCGGTGAGCATGTAGGTGGGGATGCCGGCGAGGTGAAAACCGAGGATGTGGACCTCGAAGCGACCCTGTTCGGCTTCGCGCGTCCAGTGCTCCACGACGTCGAGGTTGCGGTAGTGGAGGTCGAAATGCCGGCCGTCGAGATCGAACACGGCGCCGCCGTACATCACGTGCCCCCATTCGAAGGGTCGGTGGACGCGGCCATCCCAGCCCAGGGTCTCGAACACCGAGACGTCGATGTCGCCCCGGTAGTAGACGGCGAAGTCCCAGTCGCTGTCGGGCCGATGATCGCCACGGGCCCGCGACCCGCCGAGCGCCACAGCCTCGGCGTTCGGGAGTCGCCGGCACGCCTCGACCACGGTGGCGAGGAACTCGTCATCGGTCATGGAGCGATCTTGGCACGCAGGTCGTCAGCGCCAAGCCGCCATATCGCCGCCAGAGCCTGCGAAACGCCGCGGTTGACGCATCTCGGGATGGGCGCGACGCTGGAGGCTCTCGGAAGGGAAGGGGTCGAACGATGTCCTGGAACCTGAAGGGGAGTTACGTCGAAACCTGCTCGTGCGAGCTGATGTGCCCGTGCAATCTCTCGTTCGATCACGGTGCCACGTACGACTTCTGTCGAGTGGTGCTCGTGTTCAACATCCGTGAAGGAGAGATCGAGGGCACCGACATCCGCGGCATGAAGGTCGCGGCGATCGCCGACACGCCGAAGGTGATGACCGAGGGGAACTGGCGGCTGGGCGTGTTCATCGACGAGCGCGCGTCCGACGAGCAGTTCGACAAGTTGGTGCAGGTCTTCGGTGGGCAGCTCGGCGGACCGATGGCCGCGCTCGCGCCACTGGTCGGCGAGATGCTGGGCGTGGAGCGAGCCGCGATCGACGTCGACGACGACGGGCTCCACCACCGCGTCCGTGTCGGTGACGTGATCGAGTTCGAGATCGAGGACATCGTCCCGTTCGGCATCGACACGGGTGAAGCGATTCGATTCGACGGCATGTTCCATCCGGTCGGACCGGATCTCACGATGGCCGAGGCGCGGAGCTCGCGTATCGACGCCTTCGGCATTCGCTATGAGGGCAAGAGCGGCCTCTCGAAGTCCGAGTTCGCCTGGGCAGCGTGACCGAGGGGAGCGTCCCGGGCGCTGAGCTCGTCGCCCGGGGCGGCGGGCTCGCCGAGGCGTTCTCATCAGTACGCGCCCGTCGAGGTCTCGTCGCGCTGCTGTTCGCGCTCGCCGCCGCCGGCTGGTGGTGGACGGCCGACCAGATGCAGGGGATGGACGGCGGGCCCTGGACCGGGCTCGGAACCTTCGGCTGGTTCCTCTCGGTCTGGATCGTGATGATGGCCGCGATGATGTTCCCGTCGGTCGCGCCGACGGTGGCGCTCTACTCCCGCATGACCGAGCGACGGTCTCCGCGGTTGCCGCTCGTGTTCGTGGCGGGCTATCTCCTCACCTGGGCCGCGGCAGGAGTGCTGGCGTTCGCGATCAGAGAGGCCGTCGACTCGATCTGGGGTGACGTCCTCGCGTGGAACCGTGGCGGTCGGTGGGCGGCCGGTGTCGCGCTCATCGTCGCCGCCATCTACCAACTGACGCCGCTGAAGGACGTCTGCCTCGGGAAGTGCCGTAGTCCGCTCGGGTTCCTGCTCGGCTCGTGGCGCGAAGGCGCGTCGGGTGCGCTTCGGATGGGCGCCAAGAACGGCGCCTGGTGCGTGGGGTGTTGCTGGGCTCTCATGGTGGCGCTCTTCGCGCTGGGCATCATGAGCCTCGCGTGGATGGCCGTCGTCGCGATCGTGATTGCGGTCGAGAAGACGCTGCCGTGGCGCCGCGTCGCGTTCGTGGGGACGACCGCAGTCCTCTTCGGCCTCGGCATGCTCGTGCTCGTCGCGCCCGGCGCGATCCCGGGCCTGAACACCCCAAGCCATGCGCCGATGCACGAGATGTCGATGACGAGCTCCGGGGCAGCGCGCGCTTCGGGTGCGCGCATGCCGGCGAGGTGATTTCGGACCAAGGGTTTCGACGACGGCGTGGCGGAGGGAGAGGGATTCGAACCCTCGGAGACTTTCGCCTCACACGCTTTCCAAGCGTGCCGATTCGGCCGCTCTCGCACCCCTCCTGGGACCGCAGATCGTACCGGCGCGACGGCGAACCATCTAGGTTCGACCGAATGGCGACCGATGACGAGATCGAGTTCCCGGCCGCGAACGACGATGAGCGGGAGCTCCTGTTGGAGTGGCTCCGGTATCTCCGTGGAGCCGTCGTGCGAGATCTCGATGGCCTCGACGACACGCAAGGTCACTGGACGCCCGACGGCGCGCTGCTGCCGCTCGTCGGGATCGTCAACCACCTGACGCGGGTCGAGTGGCGCTGGATCGACGGCGGCTTCCTGGGCGCGGAGACCTCACGATCGGAACAGGAGTTCCACCCAGGGTTCGAGATCACGGTCGACGGCGCGCTGACCGCCTACGCAGCGCGCGAGGTCGCCACCGAGACCGCGGTGCGCGCCCTGCCGTTGACCCAGCGACTCCGGAACGACCTGTACGACCTCCGATGGGTGTTGATCCATCTGATCAACGAAACCGCGCGTCATGCCGGCCACGCCGACGCCGTGCGCGAGCTGCTCGACGGGTCGACCGGTGAGTGATCCACCTCCCGGCGCGATCCACCCTGTCTGCGGCCGGTAGCCTGCGGGTGCCGTGCTAGGCGGGGAGCTCGTGGTTCCTTGTGACCTCAAACCCACGTATGGGGGGCTGAATTCCCGCTCGAGGCATCGGCTGCCGTCTGGTACGGCTCGTCGAAAGCGTTGAGGGTCGGGTCCTGCGCAACGGGATCCCGTGAATCGAGTCAGGTCCGGAAGGAAGCAGCTCTCAGCGGGCCCTCCCGTGTGCCGCAGGGGTGCCTGATCCGAGTGGACGACGAGCACGACCGTTTGGCGCCGGTGTCGACAGCGGGTGCACGGCGATTTCGAGTCACACGACGAACCGGCGTCAGCGGAGGGGCACGTGTCCCCGCCACCGACGCCGGTTCGGCGCGCGGTTCCAGGTCAGGTGACGGGCGTCTGCTCGCTCGCCTCCTCGGCGGCGAGCTGGGCGAGCTCCTCGTCGAGCGAGTGAGCCGACTCCACGTTCACGCGTGGCAGGATCCGATCGAGCCACTTGGGCAGCCACCAATTCCAGTCGCCGAGCAGCTCCATCGTGGAAGGCACGAGCACCAGCCGCACGATCGTCGCGTCGATGAACACCGCGACGGCCAAGCCGAGGCCCATCAACTTCAGCGACACCTCGTCGCCGAGCACGAAGCTTCCGAACACGCACACCATGATCGCGGCGGCCGCGGTGATCACCCGCGCGGTGAGCGCGAGGCCGTCGGCGACGGCGGACGCGTTGTCGCCGGTGCGGTCGTACTCCTCACGGATGCGCGACAGCAGGAACACCTCGTAGTCCATCGAGAGCCCGAACACGATGGCGAAGATGAACACGGGCGCCCACGCCTCGACCGGTGTGGTGCGGCTCACTCCGATGAGATCGGCGGCCCAACCCCACTGGAACACGGCCACGATCACGCCGAACGCGGCGCCGATCGACAGCAGGTTCATGATGACGGCCTTCAGCGGCACGAGCAGACTGCGGAACACCACCATCAGCAACAGGAACGACAGCAGGAGCACCGCGCCCATGAAGATCGGGAGCCGATCCGCGGTGTACGCGGAGAAGTCGTCGGCGGCCGCGGTGAGTCCTCCGACCTTCACGTCGACACGATTGCCGACGACCGACGGAATCACGTCGCTGCGCAACTCGTCGACGAGGTCCGCAGTGGCTTGGTCCTGCGGCCCGGTCTTCGGGAACACCTGCATGATCGCGATGGTGCCGTCATCGCTGGGGATCGGCGGCGTGGCCGACGCGACACCCGGGGTGCCGTCGTTCAACCGGTTGCTCAGCTCGGCGAGCGTGGCGACGTCGTCCGCGCCGTTGGGCGTTGCCGCGGCGAGCAGCAACGGTCCGTTCACCCCGGGCCCGAAACCCTCCGCGATCAGATCGTACGAACGGCGTGTGGTGTCGGAGGTCGGGCGGTTCCCAGCGTCGGAGAGCCCGAAGCGCATCGCCAACAGGGGTGCGGCGAGGACCAGCAGCACGAGAAGCCCGACGATGAGCGGCGGCCACGGATGCCGCTGGATCACGTGGCTCCACCGGGTCCACACCGATTCGTGCACCTTGCCCTCGGCGCGTTTGCGGTGCGGCAGCCCGAACTTGTCGATGTTGCGTCCGACGAAGCCGAGGAGGGCGGGCAACAAGGTGACCGACGCGAGCATGGTGGTGAACACGCCGATCGCGATGCCGATCGCCGAACCGCGCATGATGCTCGTCTTCATGAGCAGCAGACCGAGCACCGAGATCATGACGGTGGTGCCGGCGAACAGGACGGCGCGTCCCGCGGTGTCGAGCGCGCGCACCACACTGCGCTCAGGGTCGAGACCCGCAGCGAGGTTCTCGCGGTAGCGGGTGACGATGAACAACGCGTAGTCGATGCCCACGCCGAGCCCGATCATTGCCGTCGCTGCGGTGGTGAAGTCGGGCATGTCGACGAAGTTGTTGACGATCATCACGATCGCGGTGCCGGTGCCAATCCCGAACAGCGCGGTGCCAATGGGGAGCCCCATGGCGAGCACCGACCCGAATGCGAACAACAGGATGATCATCGCTGCGATCAGACCGATCGCTTCGCTCTTCCCGTTGAGCGCCTCCTTGGCGAACATGTTGCCGCCGTAGTCGATCGTGAGGCCGTCGACGCTCGCCTCCGTCTTCTCGCCGAGCGTCTGGATCTCCTTGCCCGCGTCCTTGAACTCTTCCGCGGAACGGTCGGCGAGGTTGAGCTCCGCATAGGCGATCTTGCCGTTCTGGCTGATCTGGCGCTCGCCGCCGTCGGCGTACGGGCTCGAGACCGACGTGTTCTCGACGTCTTTCTCGATCTGTGTGAACAGATCTTCCATCGCGGCCTGCACCTTGGCGTCGTGGACACCCTGGTCGGCTTCGAACACGATCTGCGCCTGCACCTGGCGGTCGCGGAAACTCGAATTCTGGAGCAGGTCGTAGGCGGCCTGGCTCTCGGTGCCCGGCAATTTGAACTCGGTCTTGAACGCGCCGCCGACGGCACCGGCGAGCGCGAAGCCACCGACGAGCAGGATGATCCAAACGACCAGCACCGTCTTGCGACGGCGGTACATGGTGCGGGCGAGACGCTCGAGCATGGGTCACCTCACGGGGCTGCAGCGGCGGTGGGGGCGGGCGTCGGAGCCTCCCAAGGTACGCGGACCCAGGCGCGAGTGCGATGGGGTGTCGCTACAGTCGGCGCCGATGGCGTACCAGTCGCTCTACCGCAAGTACCGCCCACAGCGGTTCGCCGACATGGTCGGTGAGGCGCACGTCACGACCGCGTTGCGCAACGCGGTGCGCGACCAGCGCGTCGGCCACGCCTACCTCTTCTCCGGTCCGCGCGGCACGGGCAAGACCACCAGCGCGCGCATCCTCGCCAAGGCGCTCAACTGCCTCGATCGCACACCCGACGGCGACGCCTGCGGTGTGTGCGACAACTGCGTGGGCATCGCAGAAGGTCGTTTCCTCGACCTCTTCGAGCTCGACGCGGCGTCGAACAACAGCGTCGACGACATCCGCGCACTCACCGAGAGCGTGCACCTCGGCCTCGGTCTCACGGCAACGCACAAGGTGTATCTCATCGACGAGGTGCACATGCTCTCGGCCAACGCGGCGAACGCGTTGCTGAAGACCCTCGAAGAGCCGCCCGAGCACGTGGTGTTCATCCTCGCCACCACGGGGCCCGAGCGCGTGTTGCCGACGATCCGCTCGCGCACGCAGCACTTCGAGTTCACCCTCTACACCATCGACGAGCTCGCCGGTCATCTTGCAACGGTCTGCGCCGCCGAAGGGATCGACGCCGACCCGCTCGCGCTCGAGGTGATCGCGCGGCCGGCGCGGGATCCATGCGCGACGCGCTGTCGTTGCTCGAGCAGGCCATCGCGCACGGCGCGCTCGATGCAACGTCGGTGGCGGAATTGTTCGGCGGCACCGGGTTCGAGCTGCGGATGCGGCTGCTCGATGCGATCGCTGCCGAAGACGTGCCCGGCGCACTCGTCGCACTCGGCGAGCTGCTCGACGCCGGTCACGACCCTCGTCGTGTCACCGAGGATCTGTTGGTCACGTGTCGTGACGCGTTCCTGCTCACGAGCGCGAAGGGCCGGGTGCGCGTCGACGCACCGGCCGACCAGCTCGAGCGATTGCACGCGTTCGGCGACCAGCTCGGGCAGGGCCTGCTCGTGCGTGCGATGGAAACGCTCGGCCAGGCCGTGGTCGACATGCGGGGCACCGACGCCGCCGACCCGCGCCTCGTGCTCGAGATCGGGCTCGTGCGGCTCGCCCGTCGTGACGCCGGCCCGCCGCTGCAGGTGTTGCTCGAACGCATCGAACGGCTCGAACGGGCATCCGACGGCAACGGCGCGACGCGCGACGCGACCGAGCGCTCGGCCCCTGCGCCGCGACCAGCCGCGTCGTCGCCGCGCCCGACTCCCGCGGTGGCTGCGCAAGCTCCGGAGTCGCGACCGGCTCGCAACCTCGGTGCCATCCGCGCCGAACGCGCCGCCAGCGATCCCGCAGCCACGGGACCGGCGCCGCAGCTCACCGACCAGCCGGCACCGGTCGTCGATCCGTCGCCGGTCGCCACGCCACCGCCTGATGCGGCACCGGTCTCGTCGTCGACACCCGTCGACGTCGACCTCGACGACGTGGTCGTCGTGTGGGCGGAGATCCTCACGTCGCTCCCACCGGCCACGAAGGCCGCGGCGTCGAGCGCACAGCCGATCGGGCTCGACGAGGGGATCGTCACCTTCGGCGTCCCGCCAGCCCAGATGGCATCAGCCGCGCCTCGGTTCAAGAAGGAGGCCGACACCATCCGAGACGCGCTCTCCGAGCGGCTCGGCACGACGTTGAAGTTCAAGCTGGTGCCGCACGAAGGGTTCGCCGCCTCCGCGAGCGCGTCGCCGCCGACGCGCCAGACGTCCTCGTCCCCGGCTGCCTCAGGTCCTGTTGCCGCGCCGCCGTCTGACGAGCCGCCGATCGGCGAGGCGCCGCCGGACCTCGAGGGGAACGTCGACGACGATCTCAACCACGTCGAAACCGGCAACCGTGACGACTTCGCCGATCTCGTCGACCACGACGCGCCGGATGCTCCCCACGCAGCGGTAGATTCGGTGGCGAAGTTCACCCAGAGCTTCGACGCCACCGTCGTCGAAGAGCTCCCGCGCGACTGAGGACCCCCGTGGCGAACCAGAAGCAGCAGATGAACCAGATGATGAAGCAGGTGCAGAAGATGCAGGCCGACATGGCTGCCGCTCAGGATGCACTTGCCGATGCCACCGTCGAGGGCAGCGCGGGTGGCGGGATGGTGAAGGTCACCGTCACCGGCGCCGGCGAGGTGCAGTCGGTGTCGATCTCGCCCGACGTGGTCGATCCCGACGACGTCGAGATGCTCGAAGACCTGGTGCTGGCGGCGGTCGGCGACGGCCTGCGCCGGGCCAGTGAGCTCGCGGCGTCACAGATGGGCGGCGTCACCGGAGGGCTCGATCTCGGGGCCTTCGGCGGCCTGCTCGGCTGACGTCGACGCCGAGACGCTCGTACCCGCGTGGCCAGTCCGTACGCCGCCCCCGTCCAGGCGCTCATCGACGAGCTCGGTCGGCTCCCCGGCGTGGGCCCCAAGTCGGCGCAGCGGATCGCGTTCTACCTCCTGCAAGCCGCGCCCGAGGACGCGCATCGTCTCGCCCGCTCGATCACGGAGGCGAAAGATCGCATCACGTGGTGCCGTCGCTGCTTCAACATCAGTGAAGGTGAGCTGTGCTCGTTCTGTCTCGATGATCGCCGTGACAGCGCGCTCGTGTGTGTGGTGCAGGACCCTCGCGACATCGTCGCGGTGGAGCGCACGCGCGAATTCCGAGGTCGGTACCACGTGTTGCAGGGTGCGATCTCGCCGATCCACGGTGTCGGTCCCGACAAACTCCGCATCGGCGAACTGGTGCGGCGCGTCACCGACGAAGGCATCGCTGAGGTGATCATCGCCACCAATCCCGACATCGAGGGCGATGCCACGGCCATGTATCTCGCCGAGGTCTTGCGCCCGCTCGGGGTCCGGGTCACCCGCATCGCGAGTGGGCTCCCGGTGGGTGGCGACCTCGAGTACGCCGACGAGGTCACGTTGGGTCGCGCGCTCGAGGGCCGCCGGGAAGTAGACAACTAGGGCCAATCAGCTCCATCAATGTTCGGGAGGGCCCCAAAATGTCAGACGCAGTACCGCCGCCGCCGCCGGCGACACCCCAGGGCGGTGTCCCTGCTGTGCCGTCAGGCGCAGTGAAGGTGCGCGAACCGGTCGCAGTCATTCTGTTGTCGATCGTCACGCTCGGCATCTACTTCTACTACTGGACGTACCAGGTGTTCCGCGAGATGAAGGAGACGACGCGCGAAGGCGTCGGTCCGGTGGTCGGCTTGATCATCGGGATCTTCGTCGGCTTCGTGAACTGGTTCCTGATCCCCTCGGAGATCGGCAACATGTACGCGAACGCCGGGAAGGAGAAGCCGGTCAGCGGGGTCACCGGGTTCTGGAACTTCCTGCCTCTCATCGGGTGGATCATCTGGATCGTGAAGGTGCAGGGCGCGCTCGAACCGTGAGTGGGAGTCGCTCGACGCCTGACGCAGTGGTGCCGCACGCCAACACGAAGGCGAACGCGAACGAGCCCGGGTCCTTCGACCCGGGCTCGTTCGTGGTTCCGCGCAAATGACATCCGGACGGAGACCGCCGCTCACGACCAGACGTCGCGCTCCACCGTCTCGCCGCTGAGGGTGCGGTAGGCGTAGGCCCAGGCCAACAGCGTGATGCCCGACGTGAACAAGACTCCGACGAAGCACAGCGATCAAGCCGACGATGTTGATGAGGAACAGCACGATCGCGAGCCCGAACAGCTCCCACCGGTGTCCACGTGTGATCTCGGCCGAACGCCGCAGCGACTCGATGATCCCGACGTCGTCGCCGCGTTCCGCGATCACGAAGCCGAAGAAGCCGTAGACCACACAGAAGATGAGTCCTGGCACGATGAGCAGGATGAAGCCGATTGCGGCCCCGATGTAGAAGAGGATCCCGGCCGCGATGAACGTTCCGTAGCCCTTGGCCTTGAAGAGATCACCCACTTCGGGCTTGACCCCGCGAGTGACCTCCACCGCGACTCTCCACCATCCGAGGGTGATCAGCAGGCCCACCAGGAGCCCGACGATCTGGATGACGGCCTGGGCGCCGCGCGTTGCCGAAGAAACCGCTGAGGATCGAGACGACGATCTGAACGGCGAACACCACCAACGCGATCAGCACCAGCGGCCCGACGTTCTTCCAATACACCGTCCAGCCGTAGTCCACCGAGTCGCCGACGCTGAACGCGGCCGGTCCGGAAACCCCTCCGCCCGAGGGCGGCGGGGGTGGCGGTGGCGGTGACGACGGCGGGGGTGGGGGCGGCGGCGGGGGCGGAGGTTGCATCGACATGCTGGGTTCCTTTCGTGGCCGAACCGTCAGAGCGGTCGGCCGGTTGCGAACTTGACGAGTTGGAACGTCCACATCGCGCCGAGGACGACGAGCGGAAGCCCAGATCGGGATGCTGATGGTGGGTCGTCGCCGAGCGAGGAGCACGCCCAGCACTGCGGCGACGAGCAGCAGACTTCCCGGGTTCAGCGCGACGGCGTGCGCGACATGGCCGCGGAGCGCCGCGCCGATGCCGCGGGTCATCCCGCAGAACGGGCACGGCACGCCGGTGACCGCGCGCGCAACGGACACGTGACGGTGTCATGGCCGGGGAGGAGCGGGAGGGATGCCGCCGCGACGAGTGCCGCGGCGCCTGCCCACCGCAACGGCCGAGTGTCGACCGCGATCTGCTGCACGCGCAGGAGCGTACCGACATCGGCGCGGCTCGCGCGGAGGGATCCACCGCCGGTGTGGCTCCGCGTGGGAGAGTTCGCCGACGCAGGCCTCCTGCCGCGTCGAAGCCGGAAGGAACAACACCCATGAGCATGGAACCGTCACCCTCGATCAGCAATCCGCTGATCGACTACTGGAAGCTCGTCGTCCTCCAGCGGTACGCCAAGTTCGACGGCCACGGCGCGGCGGGCGGAGTACTGGTGGTTCACCCTTGCCGACGTGATCGTCTTCGCGGTGCTCGGCATCCTGTCGAGGATCGCGGGCATCTTCTTCATCCTCTACTTCCTCGCCGCGCTCGCGGTGATCATTCCGTCGATCGCGGTGGCGATCCGCCGATTGCACGACACCGACAAGAGCGGATGGTTCCTGCTGATCGGGCTCATCCCGTTCGTCGGCGGGATCATCCTGCTCGTGTTCATGTGCATCGACAGCACGCGCGGCACCAACCAGTACGGCACCTCGGAGAAGTACCCGGTCTGACCGTGCGGCGAACGGCGAGCCGTCGTGCCTGTGTGACTACCGCGCGCGCACGACGGCCGCTTCGCCCTGACCACCGCCACCGCAGAGCGCGGCGGCCCCGAGCCCCCCGCCGCGACGGCGCAGCTCGTCGATCAGCGTGAGCACGACGCGCGTGCCCGACGTGCCGACGGGGTGACCGAGCGCGATCGCGCCGCCGTTCACGTTGACGATGTCGTCGGTGATGCCGAGGTCGCGCATCGACGCCAGCCCGACGGCGGCGAACGCCTCGTTGAGCTCGAACAACTCGAGGTCGCCCACGCTCGAGTTCGGTCTTGCTCGAGCGCCCGCCGGATCGCGCGCGACGGCTGGGTGAGCAGTGACGTGTCGGGCCCGGCAACGGTCGCGAACGCCAGGAGCTCGGCGAGCGGCGCGACGCCGAGCTCATCGGCCTTGGCCCGGCTCATCACCACCACGGCCGCCGCGCCGTCGGAGATCTGCGACGCGTTGCCGGCGGTGATGGTGCCGTCGGCCGCGAACGCGGCGCGCAGGTTGCCGAGCGACTCGGACGAGTGCCGGGCCGCACGCCTTCGTCGGTGTCGACCAGGATCGGATCGCCGCGGCGCTGACGGCACCTCGATCGGCGCGATCTCCGAGAAGCGACCTTCCTTCGCCGCGGCCGCCGCGCGCTCGTGGCTCTTCGCCGCCAAGTCGTCCTGCATCTCGCGGGTGATGCCGCCGAGCTTCCGCGGTGTAGCGCTCGGTGCCCTCGCCCATGTGCACCAGGTCGAGCGCGCAGCAGCAGCCCGTCGCCGAGCATCGAGTCGACGAGCTCGCCGTTGCCCATGCGGTAGCCCTCACGCGCGTGCGTGCAGGAGGTACGGCGCTTGGGTCATCGACTCCATGCCGCCGGCGACCACCACCTCGGCGTCGCCCGCCTGGATCATCTGGTCGGCGAGGTAGATGGCGTCGATGCCCGACAGGCACGCCTTGTTGATCGCCATCGACGGCACCGACTCAGGGGCACGCCGCCCTTCACGGCGGCCTGGCGCGACGGCATCTGCCCGGCACCGGCCTGGAGCACCTGACCCATGAGCACGTAGTCGACCTGTTCGCCGGTGATGCCGGCACGTGCCAACGCGGCGGCGATGGCGTGGCCGCCGAGGTCGGTGGCGGAGAACGACGCGAGCGAGCCCGACAGCTTGCCGATCGGCGTGCGGGCCGACGAGACGATCACGGATCCGGGCATCAGGGGCCTCCTCGGGGCGCGGTCCCGGACGGGGACGCAGCACGCCTACCGATGTCGTCGGAGCCGTCGTCGTCCGCGACTCGATTCTAGCCTGGCGGCATGCTCACCGAGATCGACCACGTCGCCATCGCCGTCAACGACCTCGACGCCGCGATCGAGTACTACCGCGACACCTACGGCGTCGAGGTCGAGCACCGTGAGGTGGTCGAGCGCGACGGCGTCGAGGAGGCGCTGCTCCGCAGGTCGCCGACTCGTACGTGCAGTTGCTCACGCCGACGCGCGACGACTCGCCGGTCGCCAAGTACCTCGCCAACAAGGGTGAGGGCCTGCACCACATCGGCTATCGGGTCGACTCCTGCGCCGACGCGCTCGAGCGGGTGAAGGCCGAGGGCGGTCGGGTGATCGACGAGGCGCCCCGGCCGGGCAGCCGCGGCACCACGGTGGCGTTCGTGCACCCCAAGGGCGCGTTCGGCACCCTGGTCGAGCTCGTCGAGGAGTAGCCGCCTCCGGCACTTCGACGCGGTGTCGCTGCGTCGCGTCCCGGTAGCCTCGAACACGATGGCTGCTGAAGAAGAAGACCTCCAGACCAACGCCGAAGCCGAGGCGCTGCACGGTGACGAGCCGCCGGTCACGCCGGTGGCACCCCATCCGATCGAGGAGCGCCTGGCGCGCCTCGCCGAGCTTCGCGAGGAGGCACTGCACGCGGGAAGTCCCGCCGCGGTGGAGCGCCAGCACCAGCGCGGCAAGCTCACCGCCCGCGAGCGCATCGACCTGCTGCTCGACCCCGGGATCGTTCGTCGAGCTCGACATGCTCGCCCGTCACCGCGCCTACGGCTTCGGCATCGAGGCCACCCGTCCGCTCACCGACGGGGTGATCACCGGGTGGGGCACGGTCGACGGTCGCAAGGTGTTCCTGTTCAGCCAGGACTTCACGGTGTTCGGCGGCGCGCTCGGCGAGGTGTTCGCCGAGAAGATCCACAAGGTCATGGATCTCGCCGAGTCGGTCGGTGCGCCGATGATCGGTCTCAACGACGGCGCCGGCGCGCGCATCCAGGAAGGCGTCGTGTCGCTCGACGCGTACGGCGGCATCTTCTCGCGCAACGTGAAGGCGTCGGGGGTGATCCCGCAGATCAGCGTGATCCTCGGCCCGTGCGCGGGTGGCGCGGTGTACTCGCCTGCGCTCACCGACTTCGTGGTGATGGTCAAGGGCACGTCGCACATGTTCATCACCGGCCCCGACGTGGTGAAGACCGTCACCGGCGAAGACGTCACCCAGGAGGAGCTCGGCGGCGCGATCACCCACGCGTCGAAGTCGGGCGTGGCCGCGTTCGTCTACGACGACGAGCCCACCGCGCTCGCCCAGGTGCGCTACCTGCTGTCGTTCCTGCCCGCCAACAACCTCGAGGACCCGCCGTTCTTCGAGTCGGACGACGATCCCGACCGCTCGTGCGACTCGATCATCGACCTCATCCCGGACGCGCCGAACAAGCCGTACGACATGAAGAAGGTGATCGCCGAGGTCGTCGACGACGGCGACTTCCTCGAGGTGAACGCGTTGTGGGCGATGAACATCGTCTGCGGTTTCGCGCGCATCGACGGCCATGTCGTCGGCATCGTGGGGAACCAGCCCAACAACCTGGCCGGCACGCTCGACATCGACGCGTCGGAGAAGGCCGCCCGCTTCGTCCGCACGTGCGACGCGTTCAACGTGCCGCTGGTGACGTTCGTCGACGTCCCGGGCTTCCTGCCCGGCACCGACCAGGAGTACGGCGGCATCATCCGCCACGGCGCCAAGCTGCTCTACGCCTACTGCGAGGCGACGGTGCCCCGAGTGCAGATCATCACGCGCAAGGCCTACGGCGGCGCCTACGTGGTCATGAACTCGAAGTCGATCGGCGCCGACCTCGCGTTCGCGTGGCCGTCGGCCGAGGTCGCGGTGATGGGCGCGCCGGGTGCGGTCAACCTGATCCACCGCAAGGAGATCGAGGCGGCCGGCGACCAGGACGTTCGTCGTGCCGAGCTCATCGCCGAGTACGAGGACCGGTTCGCGAACCCGTACGTGGCGGCGGAGCGTGGCTACGTCGACGATGTGATCGACCCGCGCGAGACCCGACGCGTGCTCGTGCGGAGCCTGGCCATGCTGCGCACCAAGCGCGAGCAGCTGCCGTCGCGCAAGCACGGCAACGTGCCGCTGTAGCCGATGGTCGAGTTGCGATCCATCACCCCCGACGCGTCACCCGAGGAAGTGGCGGCGATCGTCGCTGCGCTCGGCGCGCTGCAGGCGCGTCCCGTCCCCGGTCGTCGATCGCGACGACACGCTCCACGAGTGGGTGCGCGCGGCGCGCCTGCGGTCACACCGTTCCGGGTTGCAGCGCGGCCCCTGGCGCCTGTCGGGTCGCTTGCCTCGCCGCACGAGCGTCTGAACGACACCGTCGTGGATGCGGTGGTCGTGCCGAACCACGCGGAGCTCATGAGTGTCGGCTGCGACGAAGTCGTCGTCACCTTCACCACGACCGAAGACGCCGAGGTCGCGACGCGCGTCGGCGACCACCGTGGTCACCACGCGCGGCACCCATCACACCGCGGTCGTCGGTGAGCTGCTTCCCGACACCGAGTACGCCGTGTCGGTCGATGGCGTCGACCCCGATCGCTGGTTGCCACCGACCGTCCACACACTCGTTCGCCCGCCGGGCGAACTGCTCGCCACCATCGCGACTGCGAACGACGTGCACTTCGGTGAGACGGAGTGCGGTCGCACCGGCGATGCCACGATCGACGCGGTCGGCCCGATTCTCAGTGTGGGTGCTGGTGATGAGGCGTACCCGCGTGTGATGGGACTCGCCGCAGTCGACGAGATCGCGGCGCTCGATCCCGACGTCGTCGTGATCAAAGGCGACCTGACCGACACCGGAAGGCCGGAGGAGTACGCCGAGTTCCTCGAGGTGTACGGCGCGCTCGGCGCGCGCATGCATCACGTGCGCGGCAACCACGACGTGATTCGCGACCCGACCCTCGCGGTCTGCGATGCGCCCTACACCGTGGCACTCGACGGCGTGACGCTGGCCGTGCTCGACACGAGCGCACCCGGCGCGGTCGGCGGCGTGCTGCCGGCCGAGCAGGTGGCGTGGCTCGACGACCTCGCGGCAGGCTCGGACACCCCGGTGATGGTGTTCGGGCACCACCCGCCCTGGGATCTCGATGCCGCGCACGTGCATCCAGCGTTCGTGATCGCGGCCGACGACTCGGCCGAGTTGCTCGACGTGATCGCGCGCCGGCGTCGGATCGCCGGCTACTTCGCGGGTCACACCCACGTCAATCGCGTGCAACGCCCGGCACGGGCGCGGGCCGTGCCGCTCGTCGAGGTCGCGTGCGGCAAGGACTATCCCGGCGCATGGGCCGAGTACCGGGTGTACGAGGGCGGCTACACGCAGGTGATGCGACGCATCGCGGCGCCGGCGGCGCGGGCGTGGTCGGAACGCTGTCGCCACATGATCCAAGGGATCTATCGCGACCTGGTGCTGGGCTCGATCGACGATCGGTGCTTCGCGCAGCGCTGGTGAGCGTCAGGGACGACGGGTGGCGTAGCTCATGAGCTGGAAGTACATCGTGAGCACCTTGGGTGCGTAGCCCGGGTCGGTGGCCCAGTTCCCGTCACCCATGAGGTTCCACGTCGGTACCCGACCCTTGGCGAAGAACGTGTCGTACGCGTTGGCGGCCGCGACCGGATCGGAGCCGTAGATGGGCGCCGACGGCGGATTGGCGAGGTTGGCGGCGCGCGACGTCGGGTCGGCGTAGTTGCGCAACATCTGGATCTGACCGCGCACGCCCTCGCGTGGCGTGGCGAATGGGATCTGGCCGGTGCAGCTGTCGCACGCTCCGATGCCCGCGAAGTTGTTGTCGACGGCGTTGCCGAACGAGCCGGTCTCGAGCACGGCTTGGACGAACGCGAGCTCGGGTCGGACGTGTTCGAGCGCGCCCTCGTCGAGATAGAGCTGCGCGAGGTCGGTCATGGTCGTGTTGCCCATCAACCGGTACCGCACGCCGCGCGAGTTGAACCACGACGCCATCTGCTCGGCGGTGAGCGTGGCGTCGCCCATGACGGTGATCGCGCCTGCTTCGTCGAGCGCGCGTTTCTGCTTCGCGAGCAGGGCCTCGAGCGACGTCTTGGTGGATTCGATGCGGTCATGGTCGTCTTGCGCTGTGCTGCGCGCGGCGTCGACTTCGCGTCGGTGCTGGTCGAGTTGGTCGGCGAGCGTGCTGAGGCGGTCGATCTTGTCGCTGTCGCTGCGCGTCGCCGTCTCGGTGTACTTCTTGCCTGACGCGATGTCCTCGACGTGTTGGATGTCGACGACCGAAGACGCGGAGCTGCTGGCGTGGCTGTACATGAACGCGGCACGTGCGCGCACGACCTGCTTCATCCGGTCGAGCTCGTCGCGCGTCTCTTGGAGTCGTTGCTCGGTCGCGGTGAGCTCCGCGGTGAGCTGGGTGAGGCGCGCCGTCGCCTGATCGAGCTGGTTCGCGAGATCGGCGACCTGCTTCTCGTTGCGAGCCACCTGGTTGGCCAGGTCGCGGAAGATCTCCGGGTCAGGTGTCGGGGCGTCTGCGGGCTTCGGGTCCGTCGCGGCAGGTGTCGACGACGGGGTCGTGGGCGGCGCGACCTGCGCGGCCGCGGGAAGGGCAAGCGCCCCGACCACGAGCGTGACCGCGAGGCCGAGCGAGCCAGCCCAGAGAGCCGCGTTGAAGCCGCGGTGAGGCGTTCGGCGCCGATGCACCTCTTTCCATCGGCGCGTTGGGCACGATCATGTAGCCGGGCCCGGACGCGGAACCGTCCCGAGGGATCGGGCGTAGAGAAGGCCGCGTGCGCGGCGCCCCAACGATCTCCTCGGGACGGACCCGAGGGCCCAGTCTTCCACATCCCGCGGTGGTTCTCCACCCTGTATCCACAGGAATCCACCAGGGTCCTGTGGATAACTCTCGGTGGGCGGTGCGGACGAAGCGCTGAGCCCGGTCCCCCTAGCCTTGCCGAACGACCGACCGCTGACCCGGGGACGCCGCGTGACGATCACGAACGACGACATCGCCCGGGCCGTCGCAGGCACGACGGTCACGACCAATTTCCTCGAGACGGTGGCAACCCGTCCCGACGCGATCGCCCTGCGCTGGGAGGGCGGCGCGATGACGTGGGCGCACTACGCGGAACAGGCGACCCGGCTGGCGGCGGCGCTCACCGAGCTCGGGGTGCACGCGGGAGACCGGGTCGTGTTGCTCATGCGGAATCGGCCCGAGTTCCACGTGGCCGACGTGGCCACGCTCTTCGTCGGCGCGACTCCCATCTCGATCTACAACTCGTCGTCGGCGGAACAGATCCGGTATCTCGCGCAGCACTGCGGCGCCCAGGTTGCCATCGTGGAGGACACGGAGTTCCTCGACCGCCTTCTGGAGGTGCGCGACGACTTGCCGTCGCTGGCGCACGTCGTGATGATCGACGAGACGCGTGGTGTGCCGACGGGAGTGGAACGGTGGCGCGACCTGCTCGAAGCGGCGCCGGTCGAGCTCGAACGCGCGGCGAACATCGCGACACCGAGCGACCTCGCCACGGTGATCTACACGTCGGGCACGACCGGTGACCCGAAGGGTGTGATGCTCGACCACGCCAACGTGTGTTGGACCCAGGAGAGCCTGCGACTCGCGCTCGGCTTCACCACGGAGGGCTTCCGCGTCGTGTCGTACCTGCCGATGGCCCACATCGCGGAGCGCATGGTGAGCCACTACTCAGGCCTCACCCTCGGCTACGAGATCACCACCTGCCCCGACCTTCACCTCGTGCTCGCCGCGTTTCAGCAGGCGCGACCTCAGCTCCTCTTCGGCGTGCCGCGCACCTACGAGCGCATCCATGGTGGGATGCGCGCCCTGTTGGCGGCCGATCCGGATCACGAAGCGGCGTTCGATCGCGCCCTCGTCGTCGGCCGCGAGGCAGCCGCGGTCCGAGCCCGGGGCGAGGAGCTCGACCCGGCGCTCGCGGCGGCGTGGGCGGAGGCTGACGAGGCAACGCTGCGGCCCGCTCGCGAGCTCCTCGGACTCGGCGAGGTGCGGTCCGCGGTCACCGCCGCCGCGCCGATGCCGGTCGAGATCCTCGACTTCTTCCGTGCGCTCGGTGTGCCGCTCTCGGAGATGTACGGCCTGTCGGAGTCGTCGGGGCCCGGCACGTGGGAATCGGTGCATGTCCGCGTCGGCACGGTGGGTCGGGCGATCCCCGGCGACGAGCTGCACCTGGCTGGCGACGGTGAGGTGCTCCTCCGGGGCGGGAACGTGTTCCGCGGCTATCTCGACGACCCGGCGCGCACCGCGGAGGTGCTCGACGCCGACGGATGGCTGCACACCGGCGACGTGGGTGTGCTCGACGACGACGGCTACCTCCGCATCGTCGACCGCAAGAAGGAGCTCATCATCACGGCGAGCGGCAAGAACGTGTCGCCCGCCAACCTCGAATCGGCCTTGAAGGCACAACCGCTCATCGGGCAGGCCTGTGCGATCGGCGACGACGAGCCGTACCTCGTGGCGCTCGTCGTGCTCGATCCTGACGTCACTCCGGTGTGGGCGGCACGCCACGGCATCGTGGCGGATGCGGCGACGCCGATCTCGTTCGGCGACCTCGCGCGCGACGAACGGCTCGTGACCGAGCTGGCCTACGAGGTGTACGACGCGAACGAGCGCTTCTCACACGCGGAGCAGATCCGCCGCTTCGTCGTGCTCGGTGACGAGTGGGAACCCGACTCGGAGGAGCTCACGCCGACCATGAAGCTGAAGCGGCGCGGGATCCTCGCGAAGTACGCACGCGAGATCGCCGCCATGTATCGCAGCGAGCTTGGAGTGGAGCCGCAACCGCGACCGTGAGGTGCTAAGGGAGCCCGGTTGTCGTGTGCACCAGCCCGAAGACGACGGCGAGCGCGACCGCCCCGTAGAACATCGCGAGGAGCGACCAGCCGACCGTCACCGTGACGTGGTTGTACTTCTGCCATTCGGGACGCTCCGAGCGACGAACCGCTTGGCGCAGGAAGAAGCCAGACCGTTCGAGCGACCCCGCTGGTGAGAACTGGCTCCATCGGAACTGACCGAGGGCGCGGGCCTCTTCCATGGGAGAGAGGTGGTCGTGAACCTTCGGAAGGTGATGCACGGGCTTTCGTCGGCGTATCCCGGATGACCCCACCAGGCCAACAGTACTTGCACCATTCGCGGCGCAATTCCCTTGCGTCCGTCGGAGAGCTCGAGTCGGTGCACGACTCCACGATGTCGCACGCGTGCGACGGCGCCCCTCGGAAAGGGTCAGTCGGTGTCGGTGTCGGCGATCACGACGCAACCGGTCGTGTTCCCCGTGGCCCGGGCCGCCTCCAGGGCGCGTCCCGCACGCGACACGAGCTCGACCGCGTCGAGCGCGTGCGTCGGGTAGCACGCGATCCCTGCCGACACCGTGAGCGCGTCGCCGACCGCGCTCGACCGCAGCGACGTCTGCACCCGCTCAGCCACGATCACCGCACCGGGTTCGGACGTGTCGATGAGCACACCGAGCGCGGCGCGGTCGCCGAGTCGGAACACCGCGTCGCTCTCGCGCAGGGTTCGCCACGCGACGGCACCCAACGCGGTGAGCGCGTCGTCGATCAAGGGAGCCGACGCGTCCTCGACGTCGTCGAGCTCCCAGTAGATGACCGACGTCGGCTGCACCTTGCGCCGAGCCGCCGCGACCACCTGTTGCAACACCACGGCGAGATGCCGTTCCCGGATGAGGCCCGACACCGGGTCGATCTCCCAGTCGTCGGTGTCGGTTCCGTCGGGGAGCAGCGGTTCATCGCGCTCCCGAGCGCCGGCGATGGCCTGATCTTCGGCGTCGCTGGCATCGCGCTCGTCGAGCTCGCGCCGTAGACGCCGCACGTGTCCGCGAGCTTCCCACAGCGAATCCTCGGCGCGCGTCCGCCGAACATCGACGAGCGCGCCGACGGCGGCGGCCGCGACGCCGACGCCTGCGGCGACCAATCCGAGCACCGCTTCGTCGAGCACCACCGCGGTGACGCCCGCCGCGATCGCGATCACCGCGAGCGTCGCGCAGACGATGACAACGCGGTGGTCGTCGCGCGCCGGACGGTTCGCCGCCGTTGCGTTCGTCGTGGGTGGACGCGGCGCGTGGGTGTTCACGGCGTCACCTGTGCGCTCGCCACCAGGTCGGCCATCTCGGCGACGATCTCGGTGATCCGGAAGTCTTTCGGCGTGTACACGCGCGCAACACCGGCGTGCAACAACTCGACCTGGTCTGCCGGAGGGATGATCCCACCGACCACCACCGGCGCGTCGACGCCGGCGGCGCGCAGCAGGCGCACCGTCTCGGGGACGAGGTCGCGGTGTGAGCCCGACAACACCGACAACCCGACGAGGTCGACGTCTTCGTCACATGCGGCCGACGCGATCTGTTGCGGTGTCAGGCGGATCCCTTGGTAGATGACCTCCATGCCTGCGTCGCGAGCGGCGACCGCGATCTGCTCGGCGCCGTTGGAATGCCCGTCGAGCCCGGGCTTGCCGACGAGGATGCGGATCGGGTGTCCGATGGTCTGCGCGGCGACGCGAACGCGCTCGCGGGCTCTGGTCATGTCGCCGACGCGCGTCGCCGACGCGCCGCCGACGCCGGTGGGCGCCCGGTACTCACCGAACACATCGCGGAGGGCGTCGGCCCACTCGCCGACCGTGCCGCCCGCGCGTGCCAACACGACCGATGGCATCACGAGGTTGTCGGACGATGCCGCGGCGCGACGGAGATCGTCGACGGCGCCCGCGACCGCGCGTTCGTCGCGCGCCGCGCGCCAGGCAACGAGACGCTCGATCTCCTCGGCTTCCGCCGCCGGATCGACGACGAGGATCGCCGATTGGCCCTCGAGCGCGTGCACGAGTGGCGAGTCGGCAGTGTCGCGGAAGCGATTGACGCCGACCACTGCGAGCTCGCCGTCCTCGATCCGACGGACGCGCCGCGAGTGGCTCTGCACCAGGCGTTGCTTCATGCCGTCGATCATGGCGAACGCGCCACCGCCGTCGAGCACCCAGGCCAGCTCGGCGTCGGCGGCGTCGACGAGCTCAGCCGTCTTGGCTTCGACGACGTGTGAACCTGCGAACAGGTCGTCGTACTCGAGCAGGTCGGTCTCGAGCGCCAGCACCTGTTGGATCCGCAGCGACCATTGCTGGTCCCACGGTCTCGGGAGCCCGAGCGCCTCGTTCCACGTGGGAAGCTGGATCGAACGCGCCCGTGCATCGCGAGACAGCGTCACCCCGAGTGCCTCGAGCGTGATGCGCTGCACGTTGTTCTCGGGTTGTGCTTCGGTGAGTCCGAGCGAGTTCACCTGCACGCCGTAACGGAATCGACGCAGCTTCTCGTCGGTGACGCCGTATCGCTCCGCGGCGATGCGATCCCACAACTGCGCGAAGGCGCGCACCTTGCACATTTCCTCCACGAAGCGGATGCCGCCGTTCACGAAGAACGAGATGCGGCCCACCACACCCGGGAGCTCCTCGTCGGTCACCTGACCCGACTCGCGCACGGCGTCGAGCACGTCGATCGCGGTGGCCAACGCGTACGCGATCTCCTCGACGGGTGTCGCGCCGGCTTCCTGGAGGTGGTACGAGCAGACGTTGATCGGGTTCCACATGGGCGAATGGCGGACCGTGTGGCACACCAGGTCGGTCGTGAGTCGACGGGAGGGCTCGGGCCCGAAGATGTAGGTGCCGCGCGACAGGTACTCCTTCACGATGTCGTTCTGGGTGGTACCCCTGAGCACGGCCGGGTCGACGCCGCGCTCCTCGGCGAGCGCGAGATACATCGCGAACAACCACATCGCAGTGGCGTTGATCGTCATCGACGTGTTCATCGATTCGAGGGGAATGCCGTCGAACAGCGCGCGCATCGCCCCGAGGTACGGGATCGGCACGCCGACCTTCCCGACCTCACCATGCGCCAACGGGTGATCGGGGTCGTAGCCCGTCTGGGTCGGCAGGTCGAACGCCACGGACAGCCCCGTCTGGCCGTTGGCGAGGTTCGTCCGGTAGAGCTCGTTGGAAGCGCGCGCGGAGGAGTGCCCCGAGTAGGTGCGCATCATCCACGGCTGATCGGTCATGGCCCCATTCTCGCCGAGCCCGGGTCACCTGTGTGCCGGAGCCGTGTCGGCCCGCGAATCCGTCGACGAATGGGGCCGCGGCGCGGAGATCTCGGTGTCGGGTCGTCGCAGGTAGGCTCCGCGCTCCTATGGCCCGGACGCGAACCGATTCCCGTGCCCCCGCCGGCACCTTGGTGCTGGTTGGCGGGGGTGAGTGGGGCGACGAGTGCCGTGAGCTCGACGCCGAGCTCTTCACCTCGTCGGGTGCTGACGAGGTGCTCGTGTTGCCCACGGCCAAGGCCTACGAGCAGCCCGACCGGGTCGGCGAGCGGGCCGTGGAGTACTTCGCGTCGCTCGATGCCCGCGCGGGTGATGCCGGTGCTCCATCGCGGGGAAGCCGAGGACGCCCAGCTCGCGGCCGAGGTCCGGGCTGCTCGGTTCGTCTACCTCGCTGACGGCTCGCCCCTGCACCTTCGCTCGGTCCTGAAGGGATCGACGTTGTTCGACGCGCTGCTCGCCGCGTGGCACGGCGGCGCGGTGGTCGCAGCGTCGGGTGCCGGCGCCACGGTGCTCTGCGACCCGATGGTCGATCCGCGTGGCGGCGCGTACACCGTCGGGCTCGGGATGGTGCGCAATCTCGCGGTGTTCCCGTATCACGGCACCGCGGCGGGACACCTGCGGGCGCGCTCCATCGATCTGCTGCCCAAGTCGGCGACCCTCGTCGGCATCGACGAACAGACCGCGTTGGTGCTCGCGCCGAACGGGACCTGGACGGTGCGGGGTTCGGGAAGCGTCAGTGTGTACGACGTCGACACGTCGATGGCGTATCTCGCCGGCGCGATCGTTCCCGGTCTGCCGGTCTGACGCGCGCGCTTCGGCGCCCGTGGTTGCTCAGGCGTCGCGGGCAGCCGGCGTGTCCTGGCCGTCCTTGAATTCCTTCGACGCTTGGCCGAGCGACCGCGCCAGTTGGGGCAACTTCGACGAGCCGAAGAGCAACAACACGATGGCCAGCACGATCAACAGTTCAGTGGGTCCGAGACTCATCGGGGCTCCTCCAGAGTGGGTACCCCGATGGTTCGGCGCCGGATGCGATGTCGGATGGCGCCGGTCGGTCGTCGACGTGGGTCAGGGCTTCGACGTGGTGGTCGTCGAACTGCCCGCGCCCTTGCCGGGGTTGCCACCGAACACGATGCCCGCGTCGAAGACGTAGATGCTGCGAGACGGCGTGCCCGCAGCGCTCCCGAACGTGTTGATCTTCTGCGCCACCTTCAAGCCGTCGTCCGTCATGTGGCCGAGAATCGAGTAGTTCGGGGGCAGCGTCTTGGCTTGCTTCTTGCCCACGAGCAGGAAGAACTGCGAACCCGTGGTGCCTGATCCGCTGTTGGCCATGGCGACGTCGCCGACTTCGTACTTCCCGCTCTTCGGAGGCTCGTCCGGGACGGTGTAGCCAGGGCCGCCACTGCCGGTGCCGGTGGGGTCACCGCCCTGGTCGACGAAGTCGGTCACGATGCGGTGGAAGGTGGTGCCGTTGTAGAACTCGTTCTGCACGAGGAACAAGAAGCTGTTCACCGACTGGGGTGCCTGCTTCACGTCGAGCTTGATCGGGATGTCGCCGCAGCTCGTGTGGAGCCGCACCTCGTAGGTGGCACCCGCTTCGGTGACCTGTTCGGGACCGTCCGGGTACGTGGTGGTCTTCGGGGGGTTCGTCGGCGTGCGCTTGACGCAGGTGACGGCCGTCGACTCCGACGCCGAGTCGGAGGAGTCGTCGCTCTTGGTGAGCTGCACCACCCCGAACACCGCGGCGAGCGCGACCAGGGCGATCACGACGTTGCGGCCGGTCTTGAACCTGCGCCGCTTCTTCTCGGCCTCTTGCACCGCCTCGCGGCGGGCATCGCGGTTCTGACGCTGGCGCTCTCGTTTGGTGGCCTTGGGCACGGCGGGGGAGTCTATCGACGGCCCAATCGGGCGAAGAATCACGATGCCTCCCCGGTACGCTGGGGCGTCGTGACCTTGCTCGTACAGAAGTTCGGCGGCTCGTCGGTGGCCGACGCGGAACGCATCCGCGCCGTCGCCGAGCACGTGGTGCGCACGCGACGCGCCGGCAACGACGTGGTGGTCGTGGTCTCGGCGATGGGCAAGACCACCGACGAGCTCGAACGGCTCGCCCACGAGGTGGCCGACGCGCCGACCGCACGCGAGATGGACATGCTCCTCACCTCGGGTGAGCGCATCTCGATCGCGCTCCTCTGCATGGCGATCATCGACCAGGGCGAGCCAGCCGTGTCGTTCACCGGTTCACAGGCAGGCATCGTCACCGACACCGCACACCGCAAGGCGAAGATCGTCGAGATCAAGGGCGACCGCCTACGCGCCGCGCTCGCCGCCGGCAGCGTCGCGGTGGTGGCGGGATTCCAAGGCGTCTCGACCGACAGCAACATCACCACTCTCGGTCGCGGCGGTTCCGACACCACTGCGGTCGCGCTGGCTGCCGCGCTCGACGCCGAGGTGTGCGAGATCTACACCGACGTCACCGGCGTCTACACCGCTGACCCGCGGATCGTGGCCACGGCGCGCCGCCTGTCGCGGCTCTCCTACGACGAGATGCTCGAGATGTCGGCCACCGGAGGGCGCGTGCTCGCGCTCCGATCCGTCGAGTTCGCTCGCAACTACGCAGTGCCGGTGCACGTGCGCTCCAGCTTCACCTGGGAGCCGGGCACCTGGGTGCAGGAAGAGGACACCACCATGGAACAGCCGATCATCTCGGGCGTCACGCACGACACCTCGGAGGCCAAGGTCACGATCTTCCGTGTCCCCGACCGTCCGGGAATCGCGGCGTCGGTGTTCCGCGCCCTCGCCGACGCCAACGTCAACGTCGACATGATCGAGCAGAACGTGTCGACCGATGCCCATACCGACATCTCGTTCACGGTGCCGCGCGACGAGCTGCTGCGCGCGACGGAAGTGGTCGACAAAGTGGTCGTCGACGTCGACGCCGGTGGCGCGAGCTACGACGCCGCGATCGGCCGGGTGTCGCTGGTCGGCGCGGGCATGAAGACCAACCCTGGTGTGGCGGCGCAGATGTTCGAGACGCTCGCGGCGGAGAACGTGAACATCGAGATGATCTCCACGTCGACCATCCGCATCTCGTGCGTCGTCACCGAGAACGACGTCGAGCGCGCCGTGCGGGCGCTGCACGACGCGTTCGAGCTGGAGACCGCGCCGTGAGTGACGGATCTGGCCGATCGGATGGTGTGAGTGTCGGCATCGTCGGTGCCACCGGCGTCGTCGGCACGCTGATGCTCGAGCTGCTCGAGGCGCGTTCGTTCCCCGTGGGTGAGCTGCGCGCGGTACGCGTCGCCGCGCTCGGTGGGCCGCATGCTGCCGTTCGCGGATCGACAGGTCGCGTGCGAGGTGCTGCGCGACGGGTGCTTCGACGGCCTCGACTTCGTCGTCATCGACGTGGATGACCCGCTCGCGCTGGAGTGGGCTCCCCAGGCCGCCGCTGCCGGTGCGCGCGTGTGGTCGACAAGTCCGGAGCGTTCCGGATGGAGCCCGACGTGCCGCTCGTGATCGCCGAGGTCAATCCCGACGACCTGCGCGACATGCCCCGCGGCATCGTGTCGTCGCCGAACTGCACCACCACCGTCCCCCTCGTCGCCTTGGCGCCGCTGCACCGCGCCGCGGGCATCCGCCGGATGGTGGTGTCGAGCTACCAGTCGGTTTCGGGCGCGGGGCATCCGGGCGTGCACGAGCTCGACGAGCAGTGGACGAAGGGCGCCGGGCAGGCGGAGCGCTTCCTCACCGCCGGCGCCGGCGGTCCGCTCGAGCCGGGCGCGGTGTGGTCGAAGCCGATCGCGGGCAACGTCATCCCACTCGCGGGGTCGGTGAAGGACGGTGGCTACACCTCGGAGGAGTGGAAGATGGTGCGCGAGACGCGCAAGATCCTCCACGCGCCGGAGATCCAGGTGAGTTGCACGTGTGTGCGCGTCCCTGTGTACGTCGGCCACGGCGTCTCGGTCAACGTGCAGTTCGACCGCCCGCTGTCACGTGACGATGCGGTGGAGCTCCTCGCGGCGGCGCCGGGTGTCGAGCTGGTCGACGGGGGCAATGGCGCACCCACGCCGATGGAAGCGGCCGGGATCGATCCCGTGCTCGTCGGCCGTGTGCGCACCGACCCGTCGCAGGAGAACACGCTCGACCTGTGGGCTACGGGCGACAACCTGCGCAAGGGCGCCGGCGCTCAACGGGATCCAGCTGCTCGAGCTACTCGTCGCCCTCTGACGGATCCACATCGTCACCACTCGCCGCTTCGGCGAGATCGGCCCCGAGCGGGACGCGGTTCGTGCCGTACATGCTCACGAGGCGGGCGACCAGTGTGACGAGGAACACCTGACCGAGGAGAGCCTCCAACGTCACGAGCACGCGCCCGCCGTCGGTGGCGGTGGTGAGGTCGCCGTAGCCCACGGTCGTCATCGTGATGAAGCTGAAGTAGAGGAACTCGATGTTGCTCTGCACGCCGGGCTGGGTGAAGAACGTGCCGTGGTCGAGGTTGTCGCAGGCGGTGTAGATGCCGGCGAACGCGATGCCGAGCAGCACGTACACGCAGACCGCGCCGAGGATGGTTTCGGTGCCGATCGTCTCGTGGCGCAGGATCCGGTTGAGGATCACCACCGGCGCCACGAGCACGAGCAGGAACACGACGAACGTCGAACCGTCGTTGCCATGGTGGCCGACCAAGGCCTGGATGAACGTCGACGCCGATGCGAACACCACCAGCACGAGGCCTATCCGGAACCCCCGTTCGCGCACGTGGGACGTGTGCAACGTGAGCAGGAAGGTGAGGCCGAGGACGACCGTCACGATGAACCGTTCCCAGAGCGAGCGGTCGAGCACTGCGATGACGATGTACCCGGCGATGATCACCGCGAGCAGCAGGCTGTAGGTGTCGCCGCGGCGGAGTCGTTGGCTGAACGCACCGCGCGTGTAGTGGATGCGATGCGTGGAAGTGGTGGGGGTTCGGGCGTCCGGAGGCACCACCCGATGGTGGCACGGCGCAAGCGCGAAATCGGTGATGGGTCGCGGCGCGGATCGGGCCGCGACGGCGGTCTCGGATCAGCGCGCGGACGAGCCGCGGATCAGACGGCCGAGCGGTGCATGCGTGCGGCGCGGGCCTGGCGAACTGCCGTGCTCAACAGCGACCGAGCATCGTCGTGCCCACCGCTCAGCGAGATGCCCATCGTGCAATCGATGCGCGCGTGCGCAACGAGCCGGCGCACGATCTGCGCGGCATCGGTGTCGGCGTCGACCTGGTTGCCCACCACGATGAGGGTGCGCTCGTCGACCCGGGCGATCGTGTCGTCCATGCGGAGTCGTTCGCGGAGCGACGCCACCACGGCTCGGATGTCGGTGGCGAGCTCCCGGTGGGCGCGGACGTCGCCGAGCACCGCGATCATCACCTGGCTCTTGTTGCGCGCGGCGCGGGCGAGGGCCACCGAGGTGCGGTCGATCAGCAGTGGCCAGCCGGGCAGGCGCGTCTGGGTGTCGAACAACGATTCGTAGGTTCGGCTCGCGGCGGGAGGGATCACCTGCCCGATCGACGGGATCATCTCTCCCACATCGGTTCGTTCTGGCCACGACTTGACCGTTGGCGTGAATCTGAGTGGGATGTCGGCAGCTCTCGACGGCCCGCACGAACAAGGGATCCCGACCATGGACCAGGTACTGCTCGATGCCGAAGTGGCGGCGATGTTGGAGGCCATGCCACCGCTGTCGTTCTCGGCCGAGACGTTGGCGCTCATGCGCGGTCCGCGGCCTCGGCGCGGCCGGCCCCGAGTTGTCGGACGCGGTCGAGCGCACGGACCACGTCGTGAGTGAGGAACCTCGGGTGGTGGTGCGGGTGCACCGCGCCAACGCGCAGACGGGCCCGCTGCCCTGCGTGTACTCCATGCACGGCGGCGGCTACATCGTCGGCAGCTACGTGATGGACGACGCCCGGTTCGACGACTGGTGCGTGCGGATGCCGTGCGTCGGCGTGTCGGTCGAGTACCGGTTGGCGCCCGAGACGCCGTACCCCGGCCCGCTCGACGACTGCTACGCGGGCTTGCGATGGACCTTCGACCACGCAGAGGAGCTCGGGATCGATCCCACTCGCATCGGCGTGGCGGGGCTGAGCGTGGGCGGTGGGCTGGCGGCGGCAGTGGCGTTGCTGGCGCGTGACCGCGGCGAGGTGCCGCTCGCCTTCCAGCTGCTCGAGTGTCCGATGATCGACGATCGCCAGGTCACGTCGTCGAGCCAACTCGACGGGCTGCCCGATCTGGAGCCGCGACTCCAACACCTTCGGCTGGCAGAGCTACCTCGGTGACCTCTACGGCACCGACGACGTTCCCATCTACGCGGCGCCGGCGCGTGCCGACGACCTGCATGGGCTGCCGCCCACGATGGTGATCGTCGGCGGTGCCGACGGTTTCCGCGACGAAGACATCGACTACGCGTTGCGGCTCAACCAGGCCGGCGTACCGACTGCGTTGCACGTGCTGCCCGGCGCACCACACGGCGTGATGATGTTCGCGACCTCACCGCTCGCGAAGCAGTGGAACCACATCGTCGACGACTGGATCGGCGCGCAGCTCTCGAGCTGAAGTGCGCGACGATCAGTCGTGTGTCCCGGGCGGCGGCGGACACGTCACACCGGCCATCGCGATCACGAGGAACACGGCCTGACGGACACCGCCTCCACCATGCCGCTCGTCGCGCTCTCGTTCGGCTGCTGCCATCAATCTCTGATGGTCACGTCCACGACGGGCGTGGCCGCGCATCGTCTGCACTCGTGGCGCGTCGTACATCGCCTCGAGCAAATCGCCCAACGTTCCCATCTCGCGAGCGTAAAACCACCCCGACGACGCCCGCCGGCGTTTCGTTCAGACGCTGCTCGGCTGCCCGGAGCCGCCCTGGCTCGGGCAGCCCGTGCACGGCACGACCGGCCCGATCGGTACCGGTGACGTGGGGAACGACTGCACCGCGCCGGACTTCGAGAAGAACGTGAACGGCTTCTTCGGCCATTCACCGGCGATGTAGCGCTGAGCGTTGCCGAGGTACCAGTTCGCACCCTGCCCCGATGTGGGGAACAACTCGGAGATCCCCGTTCCGCGCGCGTCGTACCACGACGGGACGAAGTCGACGCTCAGCGGCGCGTACACGTCGTACGCGAGCCCAGCCGTCTTGCCGTAGCCACTCTGCGCGCTGATCGGCTGGTTCGAGGCAGCGCCGCCGCGGGCGGGCACTGCGAACTGGCCCAGCTTGAAGTTCTTCGCGTTCAACGTCGGTCCGGCGTACTGGATCCCGGTTGCGAGCCATCCCACCGGCGACATCGCCGAGAGGCTCGTCGTGCCCTTGCCGACGCCGTAGTACCACTCGATCGCGGTCGGCGAACCGGTGGTGCAGTTCGGCAATGCGCACGGCCAGAGGGTGTTGAGCCCGAACGTGTGCGCCCACTGGTCCTGGTCGTACGACGTGCGAGCGAGGAGCGCGAGGTTCTGGTAGTTGTACCCCGTGGTGACCCACTCGGGCCGGTACTCCTGTTGGGTCGCGACCTTCGTCATCGACCCCCCCATCGACACGTCGGTGAACATGATCACGCTGGTCACGCCGGCGGCCTTGAGCGCGGAGATGATGGTCGGCGCTTGCTCCTGCGCGGTCGCCGGGTCACCGACCGTCGAGCCGTTGCTCGTGTACTCGAGCGGCTTGGTGGCCAACTTGCCTCCGTACTTCGCGAACGCAGTGACGAACGCGCTCGATGTCGATCGTGTCGGGGTAGACGATCCCGAACTTGCGCGGCTGGCTCTTCATGGCGCTGTCGCCGGCCCACTGCGCCTTCTTGCCCACGAGTTGCTTGCCCGCGAATTTCAGCGGTGTTGATCGACGCCGCCTCGGTGTCGGACTGCGCCCAGCGGTACGGCGACTGGAGGGTGCTCTCCTTCGACGTCGTCCCGCTCGAGAACACGACGTACTTCTGCTGTGCGAGCGTCGCCGCGAACGCCGATTGGCCCGTGGGAGTGAAGTCGATCACCGCGAACGGCTTCGCCGCGGCAGCCTTGACGGCGTCAGCGCGTTGCGAGGCTTCGTCGTCACCCGACGACGTGATGAAGGTGAACTCGACCTTGCGGCCCCACGTCTCGTACACCGAGGCGTAGGCGGCCCAGTAGTCGTTCACCGCGTTCGTCATCTTGCCCAGACCGCCCGTGGCCTGGTCGACCGGCGGCAGTCCGTTCTGCGACTTCTGGAGCGCGGTCTGGGCCTCGTTCTGCACCAGCGCCACCACCCGGATGGTGGTCCGGGTGACGCCCCGCGCCGTGGCGCCGCCGTTGTCGGCCGGTGCCGGCGCGACGCAGTACGGACCCGCGCCCTCCGTGATGAAGTCGAACACGCCCCATCCGTCGACGGCCGCCGCGTCGCACTTCGGGTTCTCGAGTGCAGCTTTGGTGCCCATCCCGGCTCCCTTGGGCACCGGTCCGATCCCCTTGGCGCTGACCTCGGTCGGCGCGACCGTCTGGCCGCTCGCCGACACGGCCGAGGCTGTGGTCACCATCGCGACGCTCGCGGCACACGCGAGCACGGTGACACCAACACGTCGAAACATCACTGATCTCTCCTGGGGGGCACGAGCAAAGGCGTGCAACCTACACGCGGCCCCCAGGGCCGATTTCAATTTGCGTTCGCCGCTCGGAAATGGGCGCGCGCAGTGACGCGGTTACTCCGCGGGCGGCGTGAACATGTACGCCTCCATCACCGCGCGCGTCTCGCTGTCGACGAACTCGATGCGCACCCCGAGCGGGTCCCGGTGGTACGTGTACCCCGTCGGCGCGGTCGTCCCGGCGCGGCCGCTCAACTCGAGCGGGCACTGTGAACGCTCGAGGTGTCCGGCGTCAGCGACGAGCGCGTCGGTGAAGTAGCCGATGTGATGCAGGTTGGAATGCTCGTTGCACACCCACGGCGTTCCCTCCCGCTCCTCGATCAGCTCCAGGTAGGGCGCTTGGGTCGAGTAGCACATGCGAAGCGGCCACACCCGGTCGATGCCCTCGTGGTCGCGCACCTCGACCTCGGTGCTGACCACAGGTCCCCACACGATCCCGAGCAGTTCCGCGAACCGTGCGAGCCCGGCATCGAAATCGGCCACGACAATTCCTACGTGGTACATCTCGCTGATGCTCATGCGCGTTCGCTAGCCGCGATGCCCTCGCCCTGTCAATCGACGGCTTACGGGTCGACGAGGTTGCGCGTGGGCCGGGCCTGCGCGCAGACTGCCCGCTCATGACGATGGGGGCAACGACCATGAGCTCGGTGGATCAGCTGGTCGAGCTCGCAACCACGCGGGCGGGGGTGACCGACTTCGGGTCCGACTCGTGGCGCGAAGGCCTCGAGCTCCTCCTTCGTGAGCTCAACGCCTCGCCGGTCGTCTCCGACGGTGGCCGCGCGTACACCGAGGGGAACTACGTCGACGCCCTCTGGAACCGGCTCCGAGTCGTGGAGTACGCGAAGCAACATCCGGAGGTCACCGACGAAGCGGTCGAACGTCCGCTGGTCATCCTCGGCATGCCGCGCACGGGCACCACCGTCGCCAGCTACCTGCTCGCGCAAGACCCGGCCCGGCGTTCGCTGCTCAACTGGGAAGCGCCCGACTCCGTGCCACCGCCGACCACGGCCACGCTGCACAGCGATCCGCGGTGCATCGCCAAGTTGGAGCAACAGCGCGTCATGGCCGAGGCGCTCGTCGCGGCTGGGCGGGGCATGGTGCACTGGGAAGACGCCGACGGTCCCACCGAATGCATCTTCGTGCAGAACCAAGACTTCAAAGCGCTGGTGTGGGACGCGTTCCAGCCGACCCAGGCGTACTCCGACTGGTTGCTCGACTGCGACATGACGAGCGCCTACGAGTACGAGAAGCTCGTGCTGCAGATCCTCCAGTCCCACGCGCCGGGCACGTGGTCGCTGAAGATGCCATCGCACTCGGTGTACGTCGACACGCTGCTGGCGACGTTCCCCGACGCGCGGATGATCTGGGCCCACCGCGACCCGTACAAGGCGACGGCGTCGTTGTGCAGCCTGCAAGCCGGGCCCGCGTTCATGCTCACGGGTGCCGAACCGGATCGCGCTGCGATCGGGCGCAAGTCGGTCGCGCAGATGCGCGCGCACGTCGAACGTCCTCTGCGCGCCCGTGAACGCGTCGGCGCCGATCGGTTCTACGACCTCCACTACGCCGAGATGATGCGCGACCCGATCGGTGAGATGCGCAAGTTGTACGCCTGGGCCGGCGACGACCTCACGCCCGAGGTCGAGGCGGCGATGCAGGGATGGCTCGACCGCAATCCACAGGATCGCTTCGGGCCGCGTCCGTATTCACTCGACGAGTACGGCCTCACCGTCGACGAGCTGGTGCCGGTGTTCGAGGAGTACCTCTCGGTGTTCGACATCGAGCTCGAGGGCACACCGTGACCGCGAACCCGCCGCTCGCCGACCTGGTCATGGCCGGTGCCGCCGCGCAGGACGCGGTGCCGGTCGGCCACCGCATCTTCATGTCGCGGGGGATCTCCAACTCGTATCTCGTGGGCACTGATGCGGGCGCCCTCCTCGTGAACACGGGCACCGCCGGTGAGGCAGCCGCGCACCACGATCGCTTCGCACGGGTGACTGACGCTCCCGTCGCGGCCATCGTGTTCACGCAGAGCCACGGCGACCACGTCGGTGGCTGGTCCACGTTCGATGCGCCTGGCGTCGAGACCGTCGTGCAGTCGAACTTCTTCGACGTGCGGGGCTACTGGTCACGGCTCGGTCGGTTCTACGGCTCGCGGAGCGCGCGGCTCTGGTCGTCGTTCGTGCCGCAGGCGACCGCCGCCAGCACCAGCCCCACGCCGCCACCCGCACCCGCGGAGCCGGTCCCGACCGTCACGTTCGACGACACCTACGCGTTCGCGGTCGGCGGTCGGCAGGTGGAGCTGTTCGCCGTCCCCGGTGGCGAGACGACCGACTCGCTGCTCGTGTGGCTCCCGCAGGACCGGATCGTGTTCACGGGCAACTTGATGGGCCCGATGTACGGCCATGTGCCGAACCTCTACACGATCCGCGGCGACAAGATCCGCAGTGCGCTCGAGTTCGTGCGTTCCGTCGACCGGCTGCGCGCACTCGAGCCCGAGATCGTGATCACCGGTCATGGTGACCCGATCGTCGGTGCGGAGCAGATCGCCGCTGATCTCACGAAGCTGCGCGACGCGGTGCTGTGGGTGCACGACGCGACCGTGGCCGGGATGAACGCCGGCACCGATCTTTTCACCCTGATGCGCGACATCGTGCCGCCGCCTGAGCTCACGCTGGGGCAAGGCCATGGGAAGGTCGCGTGGAACGTGCGCGCCACGTGGGAGGAGTACGCGGGCTGGTTCCGCTACGAGTCGACCACGGAGCTCTATCCCGTGCCCCCGAGCGCGGTGTGGGCCGATCTCACCGAGTTGTCCGGTGGCTCGAGCGCGCTGGCGGATCGTGCCGCCGCGCACGTCGCTGCGGGACGACCGGTCGAGGCCCTCCACCTCACCGACATCGCACTCGCATCCGATCCGACGGACCACGCGTCGCGTGAGGTCGCGGTCGCCGCGCTCGAGCAGTTGCTCGAACGCAGCGGGCGAGCGAACCTCAGTGAGACCCGCTGGCTCGAGACCGAGATCGCCACGGGCCGCGCGGCCCTCGGCCTCTGACGCGCACCGATCACCGCTCGAGAATCCCGTCGAACGACAAGGAGACGGCCCATGGCCGCGGCAGATCTGTTCGACCTCACCGGCAAGGTGGGTCTGGTCACCGGGGCCAACAGCGGTCTCGGGTTCGGCTTCGCCAGCGGCATGGCCAAGTGCAACGCCGACGTGGTGGTGTGGGGTCGCCGCGCCGACAAGAACGAGGAAGCGGTCGCGCTGCTCGATGCGATGGGCACCGGTCGCGTCTTCACGCAGGCCGTCGACGTGTCGTCGGAAGACCAGGTCGTCGCGGCGATGGCCGAGGCGGTGGAGGAGATGGGTCGCGTCGACGGCGTGGTGGCCAACGCCGGTGGCGTGAGCCTCGCTCCGTTCCACGAGATGACCACCGACACCTACGAGTCGCTGCTCGCGGTGAGTCAACACGGCGGCTTCTTCACCCTGCGCGAGGGCGTGAAGCACATGAAGGCGCGCGCCGACGCCGGCGACCCCGGTGGTTCGGTGATCGTGTGCGGCAGCCTCACCAACATCTTCGGTCACGCGGGATTGGCGCACTACGCCGCTGCGAAGGGCGCGTTGGCGGGGATGATGCGGTGCATCGCAGTGGAGTACGGCCACGACGGCATCCGCGCCAACATGGTCGCGGCCGGCCTCATGTACACCGGCTTCATGGGCGGAATCCCTGAAGCGCAGATGCCGATGACGGCGATCCTCGAGCAGTCGAATCCCGTCCCGCGCTGGGGCTACCCCGCCGACGTCGAGGGCATCACCGCCTACCTCATGAGCGACGCCGCGAGCTATCACACCGGAGATCTCATCGTGATCGACGGCGGTCAGTCGAAGGTCGCGCTCACCTGACGCGACCGCGATCACTGGGAGCGATGATGACGGAAGCATCCGGACCGCTGCGCGGCCGGCGAGTGTTGGTCACGGGTGGTGCGACCGGCATCGGAGCTGCTGCGGTCGAGGTGTTGGCGGGCGCGGATGCGGACGTGGCCGCGGTGTACCACCGGTCACCGCCGCCCGAGCACCTGACCGGGTCGGCGCGATGGTTCACCTGCGACATGCGCGTGAAGACCGACGTCGACTCGATGTTCGCCGCGGCGGTGGACGTGCTGGGCGGCGTCGACGTGTTGGTGCATGCCGCGGGGTTGTGGCAACCGTCGACGCCCGAGTCGCTCACCGAAGACGATCTCGACTTCCTCATTGCCACGAACCTGAAGGCCACCGTGTTCGCCAACCAGGCTGCGTTCGAGCACATGAAGGAGCACGGCGGCGCGATCGTCAACCTGGGCTCGTCGGAGGGCGTGAACGCGAACCCCGGCGCACCGCACTACTCGGCCACCAAGGCCGCGGTCCATGCGTGGACGCGTGCGTGCGCGAAGGGCTGGGGTCGCTACGGGATCACCGTCAACGCGCTCGCGCCGGCGGTGGAGACGCCGGGCGCGGATCGGTTGCGAGCGCATGTGGGCGAGGCAGGCGCCGCGATGATGGAGGCGCACCTCCCGTCGGTGATGCCGATCGCCGGGCGTCTCGGCCCGGGCAAGCTCGGCGATCCCGTCGGGGATCTGGGCCCGATGATCGTGTTCCTCTCGGGTCACGGCGCGCGCTTCATCACCGGGCAGCTGCTCGCCGTTGACGGCGGCATCATGATGTAGCTCCCCGACGAGGCGTCGTGGGAGCGAACGCGAATCAGCGGGGGCGCGAACCCCCGCTGACTCGATGGAACTGGTCGGGATGCCGGGATTTGAACCCGGGACCTCAGCGTCCCGAACGCTGCGCGCTAACCAAGCTGCGCTACATCCCGATGGGAGAGGAGAGCTTATCCCTCGACCGGTTCCGGCTCTCTGGTCGGATCGCCGAGATCGACCGGATCGGCGGGGATCGTGCCGGCGAGCAGCGTGTCGATCAGGCGTCGCAGCGTGGACGGGTCGACCGGCTTGACGAGCTCGGCGTCGGCATCGGCGCGTTTGGCGAGGAAGCGGTCTGCCTCACGGTCCAGGAGGAGCAGGATCGACGTGTCGGGGATCCGGCCCGCCGACGCCTCGAGCCGCAGATCGATCGACACCGCGACCCCGCCCATGTTGGCGATCTGCATGTCGAGTACGACCACGTCGGGCGCTTCGTGTTCGACGGTGCCCCGAACGTCCTGGCCTCGCGTGACCTCGATGACCCGTTGACCGGGTCGCGTGCACGCCGTCTTCACGAGATCGCGAATCCACTTGGCGTCGGCGGCGACGAGGATCAAGCTCACGCCGGGAACCGTACTCGCGCACCCGCGACGACCCGCGACCCGCCGCATGCCCCTGCGGACAGTCAACGGCACCACGCGGTGACCTTGACGCCCGACCACCCACCTGCGTGACTGGGTCGCGTGGCCTCAGCGGCGAGCGATAGGAGATCTGGCCTCAGCGGCGAAAGTCAGGGAGCAGGTGGCGGGCGACGGCGCGGAGTGCGTCGAAGTCGTGCACGTCGTGATCGAGCTCGGGCACACGAGCGATCGTGGCGCCGTCGATGCGTTCTGCGAGCCCGGCGAGCTCGCGCTCCTCACGGATGGCGAGCTCTTCGAGGTCGGCGAGGTTGATGAGTTGCGCGGCGACCGTGCGCGTCTCCGGATCGAGTGCAACGCTCGAGTTGGCACCGGAGTCTGCGGAGGCGAGCAACTCCGTCGCCCGCGCGCGCAGCACGTCGGGGAGCGCGGCGTGATAGCGGGGATGCACGCGGTTCACCACGAGGGCTTCCACCCGCAACGAGCTTTCGCGCAACCGCTCGGCGAAGAACGAGGCTTCCTCCACCGCGTCGCGACGGGGTGACGTGACGAGCACGAACGCGGTGTCCGACGACGCCAACAGGTCGGTCATCTCGCCGGCGCGGGCGCGAAAGCCGTCCTCCATCCCTTCGAACGCGCGGAAGAACGCGAGCACGTCGTCGATCACCTCCGTGCCGACGACGCGCGACACGGTGCGGACGAATGCCTGCGCGGCCATGGCCCCCACGCGCAAGCCCGTTCGCGCAGGCACCATGAGCAGACGGAAGATGCGATTGTCGAGCAGACGCGTGAGACGCCGCGGCGCGTCGAGGAAGTCGAGCGCGTGGCGACTCGGCGGCGTGTCGACCACGATCAGATCGAAGCCGCCGTCGGTGTGGAGCTCGTAGAGCTTCTCCATCGCCATGTACTCCTGGGTCCCCGACAACGTTCCCGCGATGTTGCGGTAGAAGGTGTTCTCGAGGATGCGGTCCGCCTGCTCCACGCTGCCCGCGTACTGCACGACGAGTTCGTCGAACGTCGACTTGGTGTCGAGCATCAACGCGGACAGGTGACCACCGATCTCCGCGGTGCCGTCGAAGTCCCAGCGCTCGCGCGCGATCTCGTGCGCGGTGTTCGACAGGTGTTCGAGGCCCAGCGCCTGCGCGAGACGCTTCGCCGGATCGATCGTGACGACCACGGCGTTGCGACCGCGCCGCGCCCCCTCGATGGCAAGAGCGGCCGACGTGGTGGTCTTGCCGACGCCACCGGTGCCGCAACACACGACGACTCGGCGTTCGGCGACGAGGTCCGCGATCGAGGTCATCGCGCCTCAGAATCAACATCGGTACTCGCGTCGAGCGCCGCCACGCCGACGGTGAACGCGTCGGCGAGGGTGTCGATCTCGTCGGGGCCTATCCCCGCGGTGAACAGCGAGGGGAGTCGGATCTGAGGCAGGGGGAGGAGCTGAGCGAGGCGTTCGCACTGCGCGTGCTGTCGTTGTTCGAGCGCGACGCGGAACGTCGCGGCACGCGCCAACGTCGCGGCATCGGCATCGATCGTCCATGGCGCGTCGGTGTTGCTCACGACGCGCGCGTCCAGACCGGCGATCGGCGGGACACAGCCGTTCACGACGATCGGGCCGAGCGCCACCCCGGCACGATCCTCGACCGCAAAGGCCGTCTCCACCAGTTCGTTGACCGGGGTCTCCTCCGGCATGGTCACGAGCATCACCTGGCACCGAGCCGGATCGGTGAGCAGCTCGACCACGTCGGCGGCCTGCTTCTGGACTGGCCCGACGTGCACCGCGTCGAGCAGCCCCTGGGCGGAGAGCAGGAAGCTGATGGCATGCCCCGCGGCGGGCGCATCGATCACGATCAGATCGGCGGCACCTGCCCGCTCGAGCTGCTTGACCTTGCCCAGCACCAGGATGTCCTTCATCCCCGGGACGGCGGTGGCCACCACCTCGAGCGCGCCGGAGTGGGCGAGGCGACGGCTGATCCGGCGCAACCCGTGATCCTCGAGGTACTCGACCAGGGCGTCGTCGGGGGTCAGCGTCCGAGCGCGCACCCCAGGCCGCAGCAGGGTTTCGTCGTAGTCGAGCGGCTCGTGCGCGAAGCAGTCGGCCAGTCCCGACTTGCCTTCCACCTCGACGATCAGCACGCTCATTCCTGCCCGGGCTGCAGCAACCGACAGTGCCGCCGTTACGGTTGTCTTTCCGACCCCGCCCTTGCCCGCCACGATCACGACCCGGGAGGTCGCGCAGAAGCGCTCGAGGTCCATGGTCAAGGATGCTACGGGAGCCTTTCGAAGCCGCCGTCTCCGACGGATCGGTGCCTGCGTCGCCCTGGTGCTCGCCGGGGTGACGCTCGTACTCGACTCGTCATCGGGCGCGGCCGAACGCGCGGCGCAGCCCGCGTCGGGCCGTCGCGGCATCATGGTCGTGCAGATCGAGGGGTACTTCGATCCGCCGAACGAAGCGCTGGTGCGTGACTCGATCGCCGACGCGAACGACCGCCACGCGACGCTGCTGGTGCTGCAGGTGAGCTCGTCGGGCGCGATCGATGCCGGTGTGCGCGACATCGTGCGCGACATCAACCGTTCGAAGGTGCCGGTCGCGGTGTGGGTCGGCCCGTCGGGTGGCAACGCCAAGGGCGCGACCACCCTGCTGCTCGAGGCCGCCCACCTCGCCTACATCTCTCCCGCGTCGGGCGCCGGTCCGGGTCACCCGGTGCGTCTCGACGACCCGGGAGCATCGACCCAAGCCGAGGTCGGCGACCAGCTCGCAGCGCTCGCTCGCTCCCGCGGCCGTGATCCCGACGGCGCGCGCAAGCTTGCCGGCACACGGCTCGGATCCACCGCGGCCCACGCGGTCGGCGCGACCGACGGCGTGCGCCCGACGCTCGGCGAACTGATCGTGCGACTCGACGGCAAGACGGTCACCACCGCGGCGGGTGACGTGAAGCTCTCCACCGCCAAGGTGATCGGCACCGGCCGCGATCGGCGCCGTCAGCCCAACCAGGACGTCATCTTCGTCCGTCTCGGTCTCGAAGGCCAGCTCCTGCACCGACTGATCAGCCCGTCGATCGCGTACTTCCTCTTCGTGGCGGGCATCGCGCTGCTGGTGTTCGAGTTCTACACCGCGTCGATCGGACTGGCCGGTCTCGTCGGCGCACTGTGCACGATCGGCGCGTTCGTCGGCTTCTCGTATCTCCCGCTCCACTGGTGGGCGCTCGCGCTGCTGCTCGTGTCCGCCTTCGGATTCGCCATCGACGTGCAGGCGGGATCACTCGGAGTGTGGACGGTCATCGCGACGGTCGCGCTCGGTGCAGGATCGCTCTGGCTCTACGGCGGGTCGCCCAGCCTCCGACCACCCTGGTGGGTCTTGGGCGTGGTGTGTCTGGGGATGCTGCTGTTCATGGTCGGCGGGATGTCGGCGATGGTCCGCTCGCGGTTCTCGACACCCACGATCGGGCGTCAGGGGATGATCGGCGAGACCGGACTGGCCGAGGTCGATGTCGCACCCGACGGCGTCGTCGTGATCCGGGGCGCCCGCTGGCGGGCCCGCACCAACCGGGTCACCCCGATCATGGCCGGGGAAGCGGCGCGGGTGGCCGCGGTCGAAGGGCTCGTGCTCGAGGTGGAGCCACTCGAGGGTGCGGCCAAGGACTACCGCGACCGGGCCCGCCGCTCCTGATCGTCTCGGCGAGCCGGCACTCCTCGGTCCTGCGGCCAGGGCCGATCTCCGCTTCTCTCGGCTCTTGTCTCGGGTCACCTCCCCGCGGTACTTTGCGGCCGCGATTCGCACCGATTGAGCGAGATCGGAACGGAGAGGTTCTCGTGGCTGTCCGCACACTCGACACCTGGCGTGACCGGGCTGCCTGCCGCGGGCCCGAGACCGCACTGTTCTTCCCGCCGGCGACCACGGAGCGACGCGAGGTGCGTGACGCCCGCGAGCGACGGGCCAAGGCGATCTGCCTCGGATGCGCGGTACAGCACGAGTGCCTCGACTACGCCTTGGGCGTCGGTGAAGCGCACGGCATCTGGGGCGGTCTGAACGAGACCGAGCGACGCGGGCTGCACAGCACGAACTGCAGCTGACAGCTCCCTCGGCGACGATCCCGCGTCCTGGTTCAGGCGCGCGCCCTCCGGCCGCAGGGCGGCAGGGCTCAGATGCAGGTTCGCGATGCGCACATCTCCGCGTAGAATGCGCAGGTGGAACGCCCCGATTGCCGGTCGTGCTCGAGGTCCCCGATATCGATGAGCCTCAGATCGACGGGGTAGTGCACTGATGGCCGATCTCACGCCTGGCGTTCCGAGCGCGCTCTCGCCCCTGGTGCGGCGGATCGTCGCGCCGAATCCGGGTCCGTTCACGGGACCGGGTACCAACACCTACCTCGTGGGGATCGACGAAGTCGCGGTGATCGATCCGGGTCCTGACGACGCGAAGCACATCGACGCGATCATCGGAGCATCGATGCGCGAGCGGGTGCGCTGGGTGGTGCTCACCCACACGCACCCGGACCATGTCGCGGGAGCCGCGCGCCTGGCGGCCGCCACGAAGGCCGAAGTGCTCGCCTACGGCAAGCGCATCGACAAGGACGCGAACTTCTCGCCCGATCGCATGATCGACGAGGGCGACACCGTCGAAGGCACCGAGTTCGGTCTCGACGTGCTGCACACGCCTGGTCACGCGCCGAACCACCTCTGTTTCTTCCTCGAGGAGGAACGGGTGCTGTTCACGGGCGACACGGTCTTGGAGGGCATGTACTCCGTCGTGAGCCCCGCGCGAGGCGGCGACATGCGCGCCTACCTCGCCAGCCTCGCCCGGTTCGAGAAGATGCGACTCCGACGGATCTGCCCAGGTCACGGCGATGTGATCGACGATCCGCGCGCAGCCGTGCAGGACTACCTCGCGCATCGCCGCGAGCGTGAAGGTCAGGTGCTGCGCCTCCTGAAGCGCGGGCCGGCGCGGATCAGCGACCTGGTGTCCGCGCTGTACGCCGATCGTGAGCTGCATCCGAAGCTGATCGAAGCCGCGGGCTGGCAGGTGCACGCGCACCTGCTGAAGCTCAAGGCCGACGGCAAGGTCGCGGGCACGTCGGTGAAATCGGCCTGGTCGCTGACGTAGAGCGTTCACGGAGCCGCGACAAATTGCGTCGGCTCTCCGCGTAGAGTGCCCCAACTTGTCACGCCCCGAAATTGAGTCACGCCCCGAACGGAAGGAACACCGTTGTGACGATCCGACGTCGTAGTTCGCGCTGCGCCGCGCGCGCTGATCGTGGCCGCGCTTGCGGCCGCCACGCTCACCGCCCTCGTGTCCGGCTCGTCGGCTGGTGCCGCGAGCAGCAACACGCTCACCGTCACCGCGGGCGAGTACATCTACAAGCTCTCCGGCAGCCCGGCGCCGGGTTGGGTCCAGTTCGACTTCAAGAACTCGGGGGTCGAGAACCACATGATGGTGGTGTTCCCCTTGAAGCCGGGGACCACGGCGAAGCAGCTCAAGGCGGCCATCGCATCCGAGAGTGACGACGCGTTCACCAAGATCGCGGCCGGCGACCCCTTGTCGGGAACGCCCGCGCTCGTGGGCCCGAAGCAGCAGACCACCACCATCACCGAGGCCAAAGCCGGCACGTACGGCATCGTCTGTTTCGTGCCCGCGCCGGACGGCTCGCCGCACGCGGCGCACGGCATGTACAAGGTGATGCAGATCAAGGGCTCGAAGTCGAGCTTCAAGCCGCCGAGTGACGGTGTCGACGACGTCACCCTCAGCGACACCTCGATCACGGTCCCGGGCACGACCGCACCGAAGTCCGCGACCATCAAGGTCACCAACGAGGGTTCGTCGCCGCACAGCTTCCAGCTGGTCAAGCTGAACTCGGGCAAGACCGTCGAAGACGCCAACACGTACTTCAATGCGTTCTTCAACACCGGCAAGGGCGACGGCGTCGCCCCGGCGGAGCTCGTCGGTGGTGTCTCCGACGATCGCGCCGGGTGGCGCGGCGTACTCTGGAGTGGCAGCTCCAGGCCGGTCACTACGGCTACGTCAGCACCGAAGGTGATGCGCCGGACGACGACTTCTCGAAGGGCCTGAAGGGCGAGTTCGATATCAGCTGATCGGTCGCTCGTCGTTCGCATCGGACGGCGGATCGCAACCGCGTCGTGCGACGACGCTCACAACAGAAGGGAAACCATGAATTTCACACGTATGGGACGAGCACTCGTGTCGGGCGGGGCGGCCGTGGTGATCACCACCGCCATGATTGCCACCGGAACCGTGGGCGCAGGAGCCGCGAGCTCCAACAAGATGACCATCACCGCCGGTGAGTACACCTACAAATTCTGGCAAGCCCAAGCCGGGGAACGTGGAGATTGAGCTCGTGAACGGCGGTATCGAGCCGCACATGACCGTCGTCTTCCAGTTGAAGCCGGGGGTCACCGCCAAGCAATTCGAGACGGCGATGTCGAGCGACGACCAGAGCGCGGCCCCTGACATCTTCGTCGGGAACGGCCAACCCGTTGACAGCACCCCAGGGTTGGTGTCGCCGAAGGAGAACGTGAGCACGATCGCGGTGCTCAAGGCAGGCCACTACGGGGTGCTGTGCTTCGTGCCTGCGCCCGACGGTTCGCCGCACTTCATGCATGGCATGGTCAAGGTGTTCGACGTCGCCGGATCCAAGTCGTCGTTCAAGCCGCCCACGGACGGTGTGACCGAGATGAGCGTCAGCGACAGCACGGTCACCCTCCCGTCGAGCGGCTTGCCGAAGAGCGGCTGGGTCAAGGTGACCAACACCTCCACCGTCAATCGCGACCTGACGCTCGCGAAGCTGGCGGCCGGCGTGACGTTCGAGCAGGCCGACGCGGACTACAACACGTTCTTCAACACCGGGAAGTTCCCCACCGGCTCCGCGCCGGCGACGGTCACTTCCTTGTCAGGGATCGCACCCGGGTCGAGCGGGTACATCCTCGTGACCACGAGCGCGGGCGACTGGGCCGCGCTCAGCAGCAACAATGAGGCGCAAGACAACAGCGGTGAGGTCCACACACTGTTCACCGTGAAGTAGAGCGGCAGTCACCGAAGCGACACGTGGGGGCCCGGGCAACGCGCCCGGGCCCTTCGCGTCAGGCCTCGACTGGCGCGATGAGGTCGAGCAGGCGGGCGGTGCAGCCGCTCATCTCGATGGGCGGCACGAGGTCGTCGACGATGCGGTCGGCCAGCTCGACGAAGGCGCGGCCGGCCGGACTGTCGGGATCGGTGAGCACGATCGGCGCGCCGTCGTCTCCGCCTTGCGACACCGCCGGCTCGAGCGGGATCGCGCCACCAACGGCGCGCCGATGCTGGCGGCGAGGGCCTCGCCGCCCCCGGTGCCGAACACTGCGTGGCGGGAGCCGTCGGCGAGCACGAGCTCGCTCATGTTCTCGACCACGCCCGCCACCTTCATGTACGAACGGTGCGCCATGTCGGCGACGCGCTCGGCCACCTTCTGTGCGGCACGCGCCGGCGTGGTGACGACGACCATCTCGGCCTGGGGCAGCATGCGCGACAGGCCCATCTGGATGTCACCGGTGCCTGGTGGCATGTCGATGAGGAGATAGTCCATCTCACCCCATCGCACGTCGGTGAGGAACTGCTCGAGCGCCCTGGTGAGGATGAGGCCGCGCCACATGAGCGCGGTGCCCTCGTCGTCGACGAGGAACCCCATCGACACGACCTTGATCGTGCCCGGTGCCCCGCCCGTTCCACTCGTGTCGCGGTTCGGGACGCTCACGACATGCGGTGAGATCTTGCCGTCGGAGCCGCCGAGGCGCCGTCGACTCCGAGCATTCGGGGCACGCTGAAGCCCCAGATGTCGGCATCGAGCACGCCGACGGTGAGGCCCGCGCGCCGCGAGCGCGGCGGCCAGGTTCACGGTGACCGACGATTTGCCGACGCCGCCCTTGCCGCTCGCGATCGCCAGCACTCGGGTGGTCGACGGCACTTCGGTCGGCGCGGCGTTCTCGCGAGCGTTCCAGCGCGCCCGCTGCATGGCCGCGGTCTTCTGTTCGGCGGTCATCTCGCCGTATTCGACCTTCACGCCGGTCACGCCGCGCAGCCCTCGCACCTTCGACTCGACGTCGCGCTTGATCTGGGCGCGCAGCGGGCACCCCGCGGTCGTGAGCGCCACGCGGACCATCACACGGCCTTCGACGTCGACCTCGACCTCGTCGACCATCCCGAGCTCGACGATGCTCGCGTGCAGCTCGGGGTCGATGACGCCTTCGAGCATGCGGCGCACGTCGTCGGACGACGGCGGCGGGCCCGGCACGGGCTCGTGCACCGGTGCGCCCGGGTCGTCGGGGTTCGGAACGTCGATGCGGTTGCTCATGCGGGGATGCCCGGGGTCGCGGGGGTGGAGTGCGATGCTCACACTGATTAATACAGGTTAGCCATTGAAAATATGCCCGATCCGAGCTACCGTCAACCGCGATGTCCGAACCGGTCGACCAACTCGCGGTGCTCAAGGCGCTCGGTGACGAGACCCGGTACGCCATGTACCAGGAGCTCGCCACGTCGACCGCGGCACTGTCGGCCCAGGAGCTCGCCGAGGCGCTCGGCATCCACCCCAACACGGTCCGGCTCCACCTCGACCGGTTCCGCGAGGCGGGCCTGGTCGACGTCGAGGCCGTGCACCGCGGCACCGTCGGTCGCCCCCAACACCTCTACTTCCTCGCGCCGGGCGCGCCGTCGCTCGGGTTCGACCCGCCCGCGCACGCGCTCCTGGCCGGGTTGCTCGCGGCACTCGCCGAGCGGGTCGGGGCGGATGCGGTCGAAGCCACCGAGATCGGTCGCGTGTGGGGCAACGACGCCGGGCGCCGCACCCGTTCGCACGACTGCCTGGGCGCGCTCGAACGCGAGCTCGCGCGGCTCGGATTCGAACCCGTGGCCGACGCCGTCGATGTGCCCGGCGATGGGGCCAGCCCGACGAGCACCCGAATCGAGTTCCTGCACTGTCCGTTCCGGGAGCTGGCCGAGGCCTATCCGGAACTGGTCTGCAACCTGCACCGAGGACTCTGCGCGGGCGTGGTGGAATCCGCCGGCGGGGGAAGAGTGGAGGAGTTCGCGACGTTGTACGACCCGCAGCCGTGCCACGTCGTGGTCGGCGTCGGGTAACCTCGACAGTCCGTGAACTCCCTGGGAGTGCGAAGATGTTCAGCGTCCAAGATGCCAGCACCGTGTTCACCCTCACCGACGCGGCGGCCGACAAGGTCAAGAGCCTGATCGAGGCCGAAGGCAACCCCGAGCTGGTGCTCCGGGTCGCGGTCCGCCCCGGTGGTTGCTCGGGTCTGAGCTACGAGATGTTCTTCGACTCCGACGTGGCGGCCGACGACGTGCGCATCGAGCACGGCGGCGTCGCGGTGGTCATCGACCCCGCCAGCGCACCGCACCTCGGTGGCGCCTCGCTCGACTTCAACGACGGGCTCCAGGGCGCCGGGTTCGCCATCAGCAACCCGAACGCCTCCCGCAGCTGCGGCTGCGGCCAGTCGTTCTCCTGAGGATCCGCCCGATCTCATCGATCAGGCCCTGATCTCACCGATCGGGCAAGGCGTCAGGCGGGCGCGACCAACCCGTCGAGCAACGCGACCATCTCCGTCTTCCCGAAGGCGGTGTCGAGGCGCGGCTGATGGTGCCGGCGCCGTCGATCCCGTAGAGCCACGGCTCGCTGGGAAGGTTCCACGCCGCGACTGTCGGCGACAGCGTGGGGTCGGTGAGGCTCTTGTAGATGTCGACATGCACGAACGTGACGCGGTCCTGATAGGGCCCATCACCTTGAGCATCTCGTCGAGTACCGGACCACAGAACTGCGACGTGCAGAGCGCGGGGGTGGCGAACAGCACGGCCACCGGCTTGCCGGCACCGATCACGTCGCTCAGCGACACGGTGTGCAACGGGCACGGTGGCTTTCGGGTGCAGATCGGGTTGACGCCGAGCGAGTTCGTCGTGGTCGGTGACGCGCGCGCGGGCGGCGTCGCCCGGCACCGGCGCCACTGCGGTGGCGGGCAACATCATCGAAAACGTCGTGCTCGACCCGCTGAACTTCGCCTGGCCCTTCCACGTACCGGGCGCCGCGAACGTGAACTCGTCGCGGTAGATGCCGCGCCCCTTCGGGAGACCCTCGGAGTCGAGGCGCAGCTTGGAGTAAGGGGTCCAGGCGCCGTCGGGGCCGCGGAATCGCACCTCCACCGGCGGGCCGCTCACGAATTTGATGCCGTTCGACGTGCCCTTCTGCAACACGAGCGAGAAGCGTTGGGCGGTCGGCGACACGTGGAGATCGGAGGAGTACGGGCTCGCCAGGTCTTGTTCCTGCGCTGTCAGCGAAGGCCGGTGGGCGTCGAGCCCGCCGAGCAGGCTTGCGCCGGCCGTGACGATCGCCGGCCGCCGACGCCGGCGCGCAGGCAGCTCGCGGCGACGTCCACGCGCGGTCGAAGAAGGCTTCGGGGGGCATCCCCCTATCCTGCCTCGTCGTGATGGGAACTGGTCATCGGGCGGCGTTCACCTGCAACGGGAACGCGGTCGACGTGGAGGTCGTCCCGGGCGAATCGCTTCTGTCTGTGCTGCGCGAGCGGCTCGGGATCACGTCCGCTGAAAGATGGCTGCGCGCCGCAGGGGCAGTGTGGGTGCTGCACGGTGCTCGTCGACGGCGAACCACGGGTCGCGTGTGTCACGCCGGTCACCCGGGTCGTGGGGCGGGCGGTGACCACGGTCGAGGGACTCGATCCCGCGGTGCGACACGAGCTCGCCGCCGGGCTCTGCGCCACGGGTGGATCGCAATGCGGGTTCTGCACGCCGGGCATCGTCGTGCGCGCCGCGTCGCTGCGCGCCAGGGGCAAGTCGTCGCCTCTCGACGTCGATCGCGCGCTCGCCGCCCACCTGTGTCGCTGCACCGGCTGGCAGACGATCACCTCCGTATCTGAGCACCTCGGCGCGATCTCCACCGATTTGGCGTCAGAAACGCAGCCGCAGTGGCAGGTTTATGACGCCAAAACGGGATGAGGAAGCGGCGGGGCGGCGGGCGGAGCTCGAGGGGGGAGTTGCGCAGCGGGTCGGGGCCGACGTCGCGCTCGGTCACGGTGGTTTCGCCGACGACGTCGCACCGCGGACGCGCTGGTCGCGGTGCCACTCCCACCCGGGTCCGACGTGGAGAGCACCGAAGCCGCCGGCGTGCGTTGGGTGGTGGCGGAGTCGCTGCTCGAGGCGCGCGCGCGTCGCTGCGAAGGTGCAGGGTCGTCGCACCACCCTCGAGGGCAAGCCGCCACTGCCATTGCCCGAGTTGCCGCCGGGCGGCGTGCGACTGGCCACGAGCTGGGTGGAGCCTGCGTACCTGGAGCCGGACGCGTCGTGGTGCTCGCCCGGGGTGAGCCCCGGTCGCCGCTCGCCAACGGCGGCGCGTTCGGCGGGAAGGACGCGTCGCCCGTGGCGCGCGCCGCCCGTGACCTGGCCGACGCAACGGGACGGACCGTCCGCGCGGTGTTCTCGCGCGAAGACGTCGTGCGCCTGGTCCGAAGCGCCCACCCGTGGCCGCGAGCGCCGTCGTCGACGACGGACGCGTCGGTGATCACGGGCATCGTCGGCGGTGCGGTCGATGCGTACCGCGACGCGACCGTCACCTCGCCGTACACCCTTGCGATCGACGCGAGCTGGGACGAGCAACGGGTCCCTGGCCCCGCGGTCGCCGCGCACGACCGCTTCTTGCTCGCCGACCACACCGTGCTGGTCGAGGCGGCATTCGACGCGGCCGGCCTCGACCGCCTGTTGCTGGTTCGCGACGCACGAGTCGCCGCGGTCGTCCTCGACACGTGCGCCGAGTCGGCAGGCGGTGCACTCGCTGGTGCACGGGTGCACCTCGACTCGAACGGAGCGATCGAACGCGTCGACGTGCGCGTCGCGGCCGGCGATCCTCTCGACGACGTCGTGTTGCGTTCCTACGTGATCGGCGCGACGCACATGGCCCTCGGGTGGGTGCTCACTGAAGCGATCACCGTCGATCCCGAGACCGGCGAGGTGTTCGACCTCACGATCCGGTCGTTCGGTGTGATCCGCGCCCGCTCGATGCCACCGATCGACGTGACGATCATTGACGACGCGGGGCCGCCGCTCGCCGCGTTCCTCGGATGCCGCGTTCGCCGCCGTTGCGGCCGCCACGTGGAACGCGATCACCGCGCACGCGGGGGAACGTCCCGAGCAGTTTCCCGCCCGAGACACCCCTGCCGCACGCGCGCTACGACGCTGAGGCTGACGCGCCGGACGGCACCGTGCGCAGCATCAGCACGCTCGCGATCAGGGTCCACAGCAAGAACCCGAGGAGCGTGACCAACGAGAGCGCGACGAACACGTCGCGCGTCGAAGCGACGGCTCCGCCGGCCGCCACTGCGACGACGCCCAACACCGCGCCGAACCACCCGAGCGCGCGGCAGCACACCCGAACGGATGATCACCGCCGAGAAGCCGAAGAGGAACGCGGCCACGCCGAACGTCACCGCGCTGCCGATCACCCAGCCGATGACGTAGAACGTCTTCGCCGTCTGGGCGCCGCCGATCCCCGCGACGGTCCGCATCGCGACCGCGCTGTTGATGAGGCCGGCAAGCCCGGCCATCACGTTGGCGAACACGAGCCCGCCCAGCGCGAGGATGGCCAGCCGGGGCACGCCACCCTCACCGCGTCGCATCAGGCGCCACACTGCGCCGGCCCACCAGAACACGGCGAGAAACGCGAGCCCGCCGATGAAGGCCGACCAACGCAGCTCGCTCTCCTTGTCGGCGAAGAAGGTGGCGATCTTCGCCGCCGAGTCGGTCACCTTCGGAGGATCTCCCGGAAGGAATGCCGACAGTGCCACCAACACCACGAACGCGATCCCGCCGAGCGCGCTCCACCGCTCCCATGTGCTGTCGTCCATCGTGTGCCCCCCTGGCTGACCGTCGAATGACAGCAAGATCCTGCGCCCGAACCGGGCGAAAGGCAAGGATCGACACACTCGGGCGCGACGTTCGCACTGCAGCGGCGGATGATGCGGCGCTCGCGTTACTGCGACGCGATGAGCGGCGGAGCAGTGGTGATCGTCATCGCGATGTTGGTGGTGCTGCCCGTCGCGGTGATGTTGGGCGGCGCGCTCTGGAGCGCGTTGATGGGCTGGGTGCTCGTCGACGACGCCGAGCGACGCAACGCCGACGCGCCGCAGTAGTCGTTCAGCCCTGCCAGCGCTGGTTGCCGAAGCGGTAGCCGACCGACCGCACCGTCTGGATGAGGTTGGCGTGCTCCTCGCCGAGCTTCGCCCGCAGACGACGAACGTGCACGTCGACCGTGCGTGCGCCGCCGTAGTACTCGTAACCCCAGACGCGGGAGAGGAGTTGCTCGCGGGTGAACACCTTGCCGGAGTGCGTGGAGAAGAACTTGAGCAGCTCGTACTCCATGTAGGTGAGGTCGAGCGGCCGACTCGAGAGCGCCGCCTGGTAGGTCTCCAGGTTCAGCACGAGATCGCCGTACTCGACGATCTCCGGCCTCGACCCCCGGCCCGTGCGCCAGAAGAGGTGACGCAACCGCGCCTCGAGCTCCTTCTGGTGAAACGGCGACAGGCAGAAGTCGTCGAAGAGGTCTTCGCGGATCTCCAGCTCGCCGAGCTGCGCGCCTGAGATGAGCAGCAGGACGGGCTCGAGGGTGCTGTCGCGCTTGCGCAGCGCGCGGCAGATGCCCAGGGCACCTTCGGTGTCGTCGTCGGCGCACACGACTGCGCCCGCCCAACCGTCGGCGGGCTCCGACTGGGTCGCGACCGACGAGTTCGCGACCGCCTTCCACGGGTAGCCCGCGAGGTCAAGGGTCTGGGCGAGGAGGGGCGGCGGCGGGTCGGGAAAGACCAGCAAGGGCTCCCCGGTGGTCACAGCGACCCCAGGTAGCGGTCGAGCTCCCATGTGGAGACGTGCGACTTGTAGTCGCGCCACTCCCGCCGCTTGTTGCGGATGAAGTAGTCGAACACGTGCTCCCCCAGGGCTTCGGCCACGAGCTCCGAGTCTTCCATCACCGAGATGGCTTCGGCGAGGTTCTGCGGGAGGGACCCGATCCCCTCGGCCGCACGTTCCTCGGGTGTCATCTCGTAGATGTTGTCCGTGGCCTCGGGTGGGAGATCGTACCCCTCCTCCACACCCTTGAGCCCCGCGGCCAGCATCACGGAGAACGCCAGATACGGGTTGCATGCCGGGTCGGGCGATCGGAACTCGATGCGCGTCGAGCTCTCCTTGCCCTTCTTCGGTACCGGGATGCGAACGAGCGCTGACTCGTTGTTGCGCGCCCACGACACGTACACCGGCGCTTCGTACCCCTCGATGAGGCGCTTGTACGAGTTGACGGTCTGGTTGGTGATGGCGGTGATCTCGCGGGCGTGTCGGAGCAATCCGGCCACGAAGCACTTGCCCACCTTCGAGAGCCCCGCCTCGTCACCCGCGTCGTGGAAGGCGTTCGTGTCGCCTTCGAACAACGACAGGTGCGTGTGCATCCCCGAGCCGAATGCGCCTTCGATCGGTTTGGGCATGAACGTGGCGTACACGCCGAGGTCGGCGGCGACCTGCTTGACGACGGTGCGGAACGTCATCACGTTGTCGGCCATCGACAGCGCGTCGGTGTAGCGCAAGTCGATCTCGTGTTGGCTGGGTCCGAGCTCGTGGAAGCTGTACTCCACGGGGATGCCCATGGCTTCCAACGTGACGATCGACTGGCGGCGCAGCTCACTGACGACGGTGTGCTGGGTGAGGTCGAAGAACCCTTCGTGGTCGATGGGGGTCGCGTCGTGCTCCGACTCGAAGATGAAGAACTCCATGTCGGGCGACGTGTAGAAGGTGAAGCCCTTCTCACGAGCCCGATCGAGGTTGCGCTTCAGCACGTGGCGCGGATCGCCCTCGAATGGCTCCTCGGAGAGGTGGCGGATGTCGCAGAACATGCGGGCGACCGGCGCCTCGTCGCCCCGCCACGGCACGATCTCGAAGGTGTTGGGGTCGGGGACGGCGAGCATGTCCGACTCCTGCACCCGGCTGTAGCCCTCGATCGCCGAGCCGTCGAACGTCATGCCCTCCTCGAGGGCGCTCTCGAGCTCCGCGGGCGTGATGGCGAAGCCCTTCAGGGTGCCGAGCACGTCGGTGAACCAGAGCTGGACGAAGCGGACGCCGCGCTCCTCCACGGTGCGCAAGACGTAGTCGAGCTGCTGTTGCATTGGGTTCCCCCGGGTCGTTGCGGTGCGCCAAGTCCGTGCTGAGCGCCAATTGTGGCACCCCGGGCGCGGATCTCCGAATGCCGGGCGTGTGCGTTCACGCCGCGTTCACATTCGTCACCGTCGGGCCCGCAGGTCGGTGATACGCCGACAGGACCGGCGTTCACACATCCGTAACAGTTGCGAAATCTGGCCGAGACTGCCTTCGGTGAAGCTCGCAGTCGCCATCGCCGCCTGTGCGAAACAAGATCTGAGGAGCCTCCGTGAGTTACCAAGCCGAGTACATCTGGATCGACGGCACCGAGCCGACCCCCCTGATGCGGAACAAGACCCGGATCATCGCCGACGGCAAGGAGCCGGGCATCTGGGGTTTCGACGGTTCGAGCACGAACCAGGCACCGGGCAGCAACTCCGACTGCGTGCTGCGCCCCGTGTTCCAGTGCCCCGACCCGATCCGCAAGGGTGACAACATCCTCGTGCTCTGCGAGGTCGAGCTCACCGACTTCACGCCCCACCCGACCAACACGCGGTCAGCGTGCGTGGCAGCGGCGGAGAAGTACGCCGACCAGGAGCCGATGTTCGGCATCGAGCAGGAGTACACGTTCCTCAAGGACAACTACCCGCTCGGTTGGCCCATGACCGGATTCCCGGCGCCGCAGGGTCCGTACTACTGCGGTGTGGGTTCGCCGGAGATCGTCGGCCGCCCGATCGTCGAGGCCCACACTCAGGCCTGCATGGACGCGGGGCTCTCGATCGAGGGCACGAACGCAGAAGTGATGATGGGCCAGTGGGAGTTCCAGATCGGCATCCTCGGCGCCCCCGCCATCGGCGACCAGATCTGGATGGCCCGTTGGCTGCTCTACCGCGTCGCCGAAGACTTCGGCACGCGCGCCACGCTCGACCCGAAGCCGATCAAGGGCGACTGGAACGGTGCCGGCGCCCACACCAACTTCTCGACCAACTCCATGCGCGAGGGTTGGGACGCGATCATCATCGCGTGCGAGGCGCTCGGCCGGAACGTCGAGGAGCACGTGACGAACTACGGGCCCGGAATCGAGGATCGGCTCACGGGCCGCCACGAGACCGCGCACTTCACGGAGTTCAGCTACGGCGCTTCCGACCGTGGCGCGTCGATCCGCATCCCGTGGGCGGTCGAGAAGGCGAAGAAGGGCTGGATCGAGGACCGTCGCCCGAACGCCAACATCGACCCGTACGTCGTGTCCCGTCTCATGATCGAGACGTGCTGCAGCGCACTCGCCGCGGAGCTTCCTTCCTAGCGAGTCGCTCGACGCTCGAACAGATCACACGACGCCCGGTGCCAGGTGCGCCGGGCGTCGTCGCGTCAGGATCGCGTCAAATCGACCGTTGTCCTGAGCATCGCGTGATTGGTCCGCGGTAGGGTCGCCCGGCTCACCCCGAACACCACAGGGAGGCCCCGTGGCTACTCCGAATGACGTCCTCAGGACGATCCAGGACGCCGGCGTCGAGGTCGTCGACATCCGCTTCTGCGACCTGCCCGGGTTGATGCAGCACTTCTCCATCCCCGCGCACGAGCTCACCGAAGACGTGTTCGAGGACGGCCTCGGGTTCGACGGCTCGTCGATCCGCGGGTTCCAGGAGATCCAGGAGTCCGACATGCTCCTGATCCCCGATCCCGACACCGCGGTGATCGACCCGTTCCGCACGCACGCCACGCTCAACATCAACTGCTTCGTGAAGGACCCGGTCACGGGTGAGTCGTACTCGCGCGACCCGCGCTACATCGCGAAGAAGGCCGAGGACTACCTGCGTGGCACCGGCATCGCCGACACCGCGTACTTCGGTCCGGAAGCGGAGTTCTACATCTTCGACTCCGCGCGCTTCGACCAGAACCAGCACTCCGGGTACTACTTCCTCGACTCGATCGAGGGCGTGTGGAACGCGGGCCGCGAGGTCGAGCACGACGGCTCGCAGAACCTGGGTTACAAGATCCGGTACAAGGAGGGGTACTTCCCCGTTCCGCCGATGGACCAGTACCAGGATCTCCGCTCGGAGATGATGCTCACGCTCGAGAAGGTCGGCATCCCGATCGAGGTGCAGCACCACGAGGTGGGCACCGCGGGGCAGGCCGAGATCGACATGCGCTTCGACTCGTTGACCACGATGGCCGACAAGTTGATGCTCTACAAGTACGTGATCAAGAACGTGGCGCGCGCCGCGGGCAAGACGGTCACCTTCATGCCGAAGCCGTTGTTCCAGGACAACGGGTCGGGCATGCACGTGCACCAGTCGCTCTGGAAGGGTGGCGAGCCGCTGTTCTTCGACGAGCTGGGCTACGCCGGTCTCTCCGACATGGCGCGCTGGTACATCGGCGGATTGCTGAAGCACGCGCCGTCGTTGCTGGCACTCACCAACCCGACGACCAACTCCTACAAGCGGCTCGTCCCGGGCTACGAGGCGCCGGTGAACCTGGTGTACTCGCAGCGCAACCGGTCGGCCGCGGTGCGCATCCCGCTGTACTCGAAGAGCCCGAAGGCGAAGCGCATCGAGTTCCGGTGCCCCGACCCGTCGTGCAACCCCTACCTCGCGTTCGCCGCGCTGCTCATGGCTGGTCTCGACGGCATCCAGAACCGCATCGAGCCGCCCACGCCGCTCGACCGCGACCTCTACGACCTCCCGCCCGAGGAGCTCGCCCAGGTGCCGCAGGTGCCCGGATCGCTCCCCGAGGTGCTCGACGCGCTTGGAAGCCGACCACGAGTACCTGCTCGCCGGTGGCGTGTTCACCCCCGACGTGATCGAGACGTGGATCGCCTACAAGCGTGAGAACGAGGTCAATGCGATGGCGCTGCGCCCACACCCGTGGGAGTTCTACATGTACTACGACATCTAGCGCCGCGCCCCTGGGGCAGACCCTCACCGAGACGTTCGACGTCGGCGGCGGGGCTCGCCTGATCGTCCAACGGTCGCCGAGCGCGCGCTCAGTGCCGGCGGGCGCGCAGGACGATGTCGGCGATGTGAGGGTTGTCGGGCGGTGGGTCGATGCGCGGCTCGACCACATGCAGCTCGATGGTGAAGTCGTCGCCAAGTAGCCCCACCATCTCATCGGCGCTGACGTAGTCGGCAGGGTCGAACCCGCGGCTCGTCATGTGTTCGCGATGGTCGTGGTCGAGGTCGTGATACACGGAAAGCAACACTCCGTCGGGGCGTACCGCGTCGAGCAGGGTCCTCACCGCAGCCTCGCCCGACGCCTTGGGGAGCGCGGGGTACTGCATCGACACGAGGTCGAACGAGCGCGTGGGCCACGAGTGTTGGAGCGCGTCACCCGCGATCCACTCGACGGTCACGCCGACGTGATCGGCCGCTTCCCGCGCTCGACTGACCGCGACATCAGAGATGTCGATCGCGGTGACCGTCCAGCCCTGTCGGGCAAGCCAGATCGCATCGGCGCCTTCGCCACATCCGACGTCGAGTGCGGTACCTGGCTCGAGGCCGGCAGTCTCGGCGACGAGTCGCCCGTTCGGTCGACCGCTCCACATCGCGCCGTCGCCCTCGCCGTACCTCGCGTCCCACTCGGCAGCCTGCGCCTGGGTGTCGAACCTCGATTCGCCGTGTTCGTGCATGGTGCGCACGGTAGGCGGCGAGCAACGCGCGATATCGACGGAGACGCAAGTGAGCAGTTGAGATGCTGCCGAGCGAGCGGGATCTCGCCACGAGGTCCGTCAACACCGATACGGTGCACGGGTGGCTTCGTGTGCTCGCAACGTGACGAAGAGGACGACATGGCCGTCCGAGTGATCCGGATCGTGATTGGGGGACTGATCGCGCTGGTGGGGTTGGTCTGGATCGGTCAGGGCGTCGGGTGGATCAAGGGCTCGTTCATGACCGGCGAGGCGGTGTGGGCGGTGATCGGCGCGGTGTGTCTGGTCATCGGCGGGCTCGTCGTGGCCTCGGCGCTGCGCGCGCGACCGACGTCCTGACTCGCCGCGGGTACCGTCCCGCCATGATCCGCGTCGACTCGCCGGGCGACAGCGTTCTCGACTTCCTCGCGGAGCGTCATCTCGCCACACTCACGACCCTGCGCGCCGACGGCAGCCCGCACGTCGTCGCGGTCGGCTTCTCGTTCTCGGCGCCCGAACAGCTGGTGCGCGTGATCACCTTCGCGTCATCGGTGAAGGCGAAGAACGCGGCGCGTCATGGTCGAGCGGCGGTGAGTCAGGTGGACGGTGGACGCTGGCTCACGTTGGAAGGCACGGTGAGCGTCACGTCGGATGCAGCGGCAGTCGCCGAAGCCGTCGACCGGTACGCCGCGCGGTACAGCCGCCCGGCCGATCGCGACGACCGAGTGGTCATCGAGATCCGCGTCGATCGCGTCCTCGGCCGCGCCTGACGGAGGGCGCCTCCGCGCTCAGGCCGCGCCGTAGAAGACGCGGTCGACGACGCGCCGGGCGCGCCGGGTGCGGCGTCGGTAGTCGTCGCGGAGGTTCGACTGGGGCTCGTGCAGGTAGCCGAGCATCCGTCCGAGGCGCTCGCTCTCGATGCCGTCGATCGGTAGCGCATCCGACTGGCGGCCGGTGTTCAGATAGAGCGCGTTCCGCGCACGCGCGCAGAACTCGTACGACTCCACCAACGCCGCCACGTCGTCGGCTGTCAGCAGACCGCCCTCGTGCACGCGATGCAACGCGTCGATCGTGCCGGGCACGCGCAGCTCCTCGTTCGCACCACCGTGCTGGAGCTGCAGGAGCTGCACGCAGAACTCCACGTCGGTGAGCGTGCCGCGACCGAGTTTGAGGTGGAACTCGGTGTCCTCGCCCGGTGGGATCCGCTCGCGTTCGACGCGTGCCTTCGTGCGGCGCACCTCGCGCGCGGTCGGCCTCGGTGAACGGTGTGTCGTAGACGACGCTCGTGACGAGGTCGCAGAATCGCGCGCCGAGATCCGCATCACCGGCCACCACTCGTGCCTTCACCAATGCCTGCCGCTCCCACGTGAGGCCCCACCGGTCGTAGTACCGGGCATAGCCCGCCAGTGAACGCGCCAGTGGGCCCTGGTTGCCCTCAGGCCGCAACCGGGCGTCGATGCGGAACGTCTGGCCCTCCGACGTGGTCGCGCCGATCTCGGCCACCATCTGCGTCGCCACCCGCTCGGCGGCATCGAAGTCGGCGTCGGACTCGCCGTCGTAGACGAACAGGACGTCGATGTCGGACGCATACGACAGCTCGCCGCCCCCGAGCCGTCCCATCCCGATCACCGCGAACGGCACGGGCGAATCGAGGCCAACCAGCGCGCCTTCGAGTGCGGCTTCGGCGAGCGCGGTGAGCTCGCGCCCGACCGTCGCGGTCGGCGCGAAGCCCAGGAGGTCACGGCTCGCGATGCGCAGCAGCTCGCGGCGCTTGAACCGGCGGAGCCCCTCGCGGCGGTCGAGTGGATCAGTCCTCCATTCGAGCGTCTCCAGTGCGGTGGTGACGAGCGCCTCGCGCGACTTCTCGGTGTGCAGCTCGTCGTCGTCGCCGAGGTCCTCGACGAACTCGGGGTGACGTCGAAGAGCTTCGCCGACCACCCGGCTCGATCCGAGCAGGCGACACGCTCGTTCGGCGGTGCCCGGTGCGTCGCGGAACGTGACCGCGAGCGACGCCGAGCGCGCCGGTCCTTCGGCGATCAGGCGCAACTGCAACAGGCCGAGGTCGGGGTCGGGAGAAGTCGAGAGCCATTCGAGGATCAGCGGCAACAGCTGTTGCATGAGCTTGGATCGACGGGTGAGGCCGCCGGCGAGCTCGCGGATCGCGGCGCGGGTGCGGTCCACGTCGGTGAAGCCGAACGCGGCCAGGCGCTCTTCGGCCGCGTTCGCAGCCAGAGGCCCGACACCCGCGAGTGCTTCGAGCAGTGGCGCGAAGAAGAGACGTTCGTGGATCGCCCGAACCGTCTGTTGATGTGCGCGGTGATCGGCGTCGAACGCCTCGAGCTCGTCTCGCTCGCGGGAGCCGCGATATCCGAGCACGCGTGCCAGCCGCGTGCGTGCTGCGTCATCCGACGGCAGCGTGTGGGTCTGTTGTTCGTCGTAGAGCTGGAGGCGGTGTTCCACCGTGCGGAGGAATCGGTATGCCGCGTCGAGTTGTGCCGCGTCGTCGACGTCGACGTATCCGCCGGCTGCGAGCGAGGCCAACGCATCGAGGGTGGTCGCACTGCGCACGCTCACGTCGTGGCGTCCGTGGACGAGCTGGAGGAGCTGCACCGCGAACTCGATGTCGCGAATCCCGCCACGACCGCGTTTGAGCTCGCGATCGGTCAATCCCAAGCTGGCCGTGACCGCCTCCGCGCGCTCCTTCATGGACCGGATCTCGCGCACCGCGTCGGGATCGAGCGAGTCGGGCCAGACGAAGGGCCGGGTCAACTCGACGAGCCGGGCACCGAGCGCTCGATTCCCGGCGACCGCGCGCGCCTTGAGCAGGGCTTGGAACTCCCAGGTGCGGCCCCACTGGGTGTAGTACGACGCGTAGCTCTCGATGGTGCGGGTCAGCGGCCCCGCCCGCCCCTCGGGGCGAAGGTTGGCGTCGGTGCGGAACACGATGCCGTCCTCAGACGCCTCACTCATCGTCGCGAGCACCTCGCGCGTGGCGCGTTCTGCCTCTTCGGTGTTGCCGTCGTGCACGAACAGCACATCGACATCGCTCGAGTAGTTGAGCTCACACCCACCCAGCTTGCCCATGCCGATGATCGCCACGTCGGCGTCGGCCGAGGTGAACCTCAGGGCGGCATCGAGTGTCTCAGCGCCGAGCGCCGCGAGCTCACGTCCGACCGACGGGAGATCGGCGACGCCGAGCAGGTCGCGCGCGGCGATGCGGAGCAGTTCGCGGCGCTTCCAACGTCGGAGCGCGTGCGCGCCGGCTTCGTCGCCGTGTGCCTCCCACGACGCGGCGTACGCGTCGGCGTCGAGCTCGCGGCCGAAGGCGTCGGCGTCCCTGAGTGGGTCGAGCATCGATGGATCGGCGATGAACGCCGACGACAGAGAACGGGACGCGCAGGCCAACGCCACCACGCCATCACGAAGGATCGGAGTGCCTGCCAGCTCGTCGCGCAGCGACGGATGTGCCTCGACGAGCCGTTCGACGACCATGCCGGCGAGTCGAGGATCGGCCGAGCGACCGATGGCGGCCGACACGTCGGAGGCAGCGGGGTGCGCGGCGGCGCGAGGCATGTGCGCAGTGTCGCGTATCCTGGCGCCATGCCCCGGCTCCGTGTCGCGGCCGCTCAGCTCGATCTCGTGGTCGGTGACCTCGACGGCAATGCGGCGCGAATCCTCGACGCGTATGACCGCGCAGAATCCGAGGGATGCGATCTCGTCGCGTTTCCCGAGCTCGCCCTCACTGGCTACCCGCCCGAAGACCTCTTGCTCCGGCCGTCGTTCGTGGCCCAGTGCGGTGAGGTGCTCGAGAAGATCGCCGCTCGCACCGGGCGGGCCGCGGCCGTGATCGGCTTCCCCGAAGACGGCGGCGACCTCTTCAACTCGGCCGCGGTGTGCGCGCAGGGCCGGGTCCTCGGCGTGTACCGCAAGCGCCTGCTGCCCAACTACGCGGTGTTCGACGAGCAGCGCTACTTCACTCCGTCGGTCGTCGACGGCCCGTTGTTCGTCGTCGGTGGCGTGAGGGTTGCCATCACGATCTGCGAAGACGCTTGGAGCCCGACCGGTCCGATCCTCACGCAGGCCGCCGGCGGTGCGGAGCTGGTCGTGAACGTCAACGCGTCGCCGTACTACGCGGGTCGGCTGCGCGAGCGCGAGGCGATGTTGGCGACCCGCGCCGCTGACGCGTCGGTCCCGGTGCTCTACGCCAACCTGGTCGGCGGCCAGGACGAGTTGGTGTTCGACGGCGCATCGATGATGTTCGACGAAGGTGGGCACCTCATCGCGCGCGCCAAGCAGTTCGTCGAGGACCTCCTCGTCGTCGATCTCGACGTTCGCTCCGCGTTCCGACGTCGATTGCTCGATCCACGGGGTCGGGCCCGGGCGGCGCGGCTCGAGGAGGTCGCGGTGAGCGAGCCCCGACTGGCTGAGGCCGCGGCTCCGCCTCGGGTCGAGAGCCTGCTCCCGCCGGTACATGAGGTCTACGAGGCGCTCGTGCTCGGCACGCGCGACTACGTGCAGAAGAACGGAGTGGCCGACGCCATCGTCGCCATCTCCGGTGGCATCGACTCGTCGCTGGTGGCCACCATCGCGGCCGACGCGCTGGGCCCGGATCACGTGACCGGTGTGTTGATGCCGTCGCGCTTCTCGAGCGCAGGCAGCGTCACCGACGCCGACGCGCTTGCGGCGAACCTCGGAATTCGCACGTTCACGGTCCCGATCGAGTCCGCGCACACCGCGTTCCTCGACATGCTCGCCGAGCCCTTCGACGGGCGCGAGCCGGGCGTGGCGGAGGAGAACCTCCAGGCCCGCATCCGCGGCACCATTCTCATGGCGCTGAGCAACAAGCTCGGCGGCCTCGTGCTCACCGCCGGGAACAAGAGCGAGATGGCCACCGGCTACGCCACGCTCTACGGCGCCGACATGACCGGCGCGTTCGCGGTGATCAAAGACGTGCCGAAGATGCTCGTGTATGCGCTCGCCCGTGACCGCAACGAGCGTGCGGGTCGCCCGCTCATCCCCGAGGTGGTGATCGACAAGCCGCCGAGCGCCGAGCTGCGCCCCGACCAGAAGGACTCCGATTCGCTGCCCGACTACGCCGAGCTCGATCCGATCGTCGAGGGCTACGTCGAAGATGACCTGTCGGTTGCCGAGCTCATCGATCGCGGGTTCGACGGCGACACCGTGCGCCGGATCGCCCACCTGATCGACCTCAACGAGTACAAGCGTCGGCAGGCTCCGCCCGGCGTCCGCGTGTCACCGAAGGCGTTCGGCAAGGACCGTCGGCTCCCGATCACCAACCGCTGGCCCGGGTGACGCGCACGCGCGTCGGCATCATCGAGTGGGCTCACCGGGCCCGCGGCGCGCTCGCGGTCGAGATGGCTGCGGCCGATGTGCTCGGTCGGACCGTTGCGACGACGGACGACGTCGAGGTACGGCTCACGCTGGTTGGACGCGCCCGACGCCACGCATGGCGCGGCGACCAGTGGCGCGCCGTCGTGCCGGTGCTCCACGACGTCGACCTCGACGGCGTCGGAGCCACCGACGTGCTCGACGTGTCCGTGCGCGCTGCACTCGACGAGCTGCGCGGCGCGCCCGATGCGTCAGCGGTCGTGCAGGCCGATGCGAGCGTCACCGCGGCGCTCGCGGCGTCCTACCAGCGCTGGCTCGACGAGGCGACCGCCATCGCCGACGCACCGTACGCACTCGTCGCCACCCGGACGCGGCGCGAGGCACTCGACCTCGACGACGCCGATCGCCGGGTCAGCTGACCAGGGCGAACGCATGGGCACGGGGGCGTGGTGGGCCCCTTGACGGGACCGGTATCGTTACAGGCGAGCGGCCAGCCGAGCTCCCCACAGCTCTCGAATGCAGGTCTCCCTCGATCCAAATCGACGGCGAGCAGGATGGAAGTCGTCCGGCTCTCGAGAGAAGGATTCCGCGTGGCGAAGGAGCGTGTCGAGCGCGACGAGGAAGACCTCGTCCGCCTGTATCTCACCGACATCGGGCAGTACCCCCTCCTCACGAAGGACGACGAGGTTCGTCTCGCACAACAGATCGAATTCGGCACCGCCGCCCGTGCGGAGATGCTCGAAGGCACCAGTGGGCTCACGCCCACCAAGAAGCGCGAGCTGCGTCGCACGACGCGGGTCGGCGACGAGGCGCAACGCACCTTCGTCCAGTCGAACCTGCGACTCGTCGTGTCGATCGCCAAGAAGTACCAGGCATCAGGATTGCCGCTGCTCGACCTGATCCAAGAGGGCAACCTCGGCCTCATGCACGCCGTCGAGAAGTTCGACTGGCGGAAGGGCTTCAAGTTCTCCACCTACGCCACGTGGTGGATCCGCCAGGCGATCACCCGTGGTATCGCCAACACCGGCCGCACCATCCGTCTCCCTGTGCACGCCGGCGACACGCTTGCCCGCTTGCAGAAGGCCCGCTCCCGCCTGGAGCTGAAGTACGGCCGTCCGGCCACGTTGGCCGAGCTCTCGGTCGAGGTCGAGATGCCCGAGGACAAGGTCACCGAGGCCCTTCGCTTCGCCGCCGAACCGCTCTCGCTGTCGGAGCCGCTGCGTGAAGACGGCGACGCCGAGCTCGGCGACATCGTCGAGGACCGCTCAGCCGAGTCGCCGTTCGAGCGGGCCGCGACCGTGCTGTTGCCCGACGAGATCGAGAAGCTGCTCGCCCCGCTCGACGAGCGCGAGCGTCAGATCCTGGCGCTTCGCTTCGGGCTCGATCGCGGTGAGCCGCGGACGCTCGAAGAGGTCGGGGAGCACTTCAACCTCACCCGCGAGCGGATCCGTCAGATCGAAGCACGCGCCGATGAGCAAGCTGCGTCACCCGTCGGCTGACACGGGCGTGCGCGACCTGCTCGCGGTCTGAATCTTCCCTGGTGTCGCGCGCCCGTTGCCGAGGGGTGATCGGGCACCTACGATGACGGCTCGTCGACGGCGGAAAGGGTTCCGATGAAGAAGTTCCTGGTGCTCCTGATCCTCGTGGCGATCGGTGTCGCGGTGGCCAAGAAGGTCCGCGAGGCCTGATCAGGCCACGAACGTATCGATGTCCGGGCCCGCTTCGGCGGGTCCGGCCTCGCGTCCAGGGCTGGTGCGTCCGGGCGATGCGCGTCGAGTCGTTGCCAACAGGAGCACGAGACCGAGCACAGCCGCACTGATCGACGCGGCGAGGATGCCGATCTTCGACTGGTCAGCCAGCCCGCCCGCGGTGCCGAACGCGAGCTCCGACACGAACAGCGACACGGTGAAGCCGATACCTCCGAGCGCGGCGACGCCGACCACTTGGGAGAACCGCGTGCCCTCGGGCATGGTCGTGAGCCCGACCTTGCACGCCAGCCAGGCAAAGGCGCTGATGCCCACGAGCTTGCCGACCACGAGGCCGATCGTGATGCCGTGGGTGATCGGCGACGACACCGCCGCGCTGATCGAGTCGTGGCTCAGCACGACGCCCGCGTTGGCGAGCGCGAACACCGGAACGATCACGTAGCTCGACCACGGGTGGAGCAGGTGCTCGAGCCACTCGACCACCGACACCGACTCTCGTGCGAGCACGACGGTCTCGCGTGCCTTCTCCACGGTCGACACGTCGGCGAGCTTGTCGGCATCGACCATGTCGGGTTGCCGGAACGGCCGAGTGGGTGCGAGCAAACCCAGGATCACCCCGGCGATCGTCGCGTGCACGCCGCCGTCGTGAATCGCTGCCCACACGCCGATGCCGAGCACCACGTAGGGAACGATGTTGCGCACGCCGAGCATGCGGAGGCCGAGCATCACGGCGAGCAGGCCCCCCGCGACGAGTGCGGCGCGACCGTCGAACGTGTCGGAGTAGAAGAGCGCGATCACGAGAATGGCGCCAATGTCGTCGACGATGGCGAGGGCGAGCAGGAACAGCTTGAGTGACGACGGCACGCGGCTCCCGAGCAGGCTCAGCACCCCGATGGCCATCGCGATGTCCGTCGCGATCGGGATGCCCCATCCGTGCGCTCCGGCGCCGCCTGCGTTGAAGCCGACGTAGATGAGGGCGGGCACGATCATCCCGCCGAGCGCCGCGATGACGGGCAGCGAGGCCTTGCGCGGATCGCGCAGCTCGCCCTCGACCAGCTCGCGCTTGATCTCGAGCCCGACCACGAAGAAGAAGATCGCCATCAACCCGTCGTTCACCCATTCGCGGAAGGTGAGCGCGAAGTGGTGCTGCGCGGTGCCGACGGTGAACACCGTCGACCAGAGCTCGTCGTAGCTGTGCGGCGCGGCGTTGGCCCAGATCAACGCGACCGCGGTCGCGACCACGAGCACGATCCCGCCGGCCGCTTCCGTGTGGAGGAAGTCGCGGAGCGGGTGCAGCAGCTGCAGAGCGCGCGAGTCCTCGCTGGTGCGCGCAGCGTTCATCACGTGATCCTACGGAACCGTGCTCGGGTTCGTGTGCCGACGCGATTCACCCTTGACGGTCCGACGAGCGAGGCGTACCGTGCGACTTCTTCCCCGCGTCTTCCTCCGTGCGTCTGCGCGTGCCGTTCGTTCGGCTGGTGCGCTCCGGAGGAAGGAACGTTCATGCTGCTCGCGTTGTGGTCTCCGAAAGGGGGATCAGGCACGTCGGTGTTCGCGGCCGCCTGTGCCGTGGTGTTGGCCCGTGGCCCGGCGGGAGGTTGCCGGGTCGCCGATCTGGCGGGTGACCAGCCCGCCATCTTCGGCTTGGCCGGTGAACCGGAGCTCGGGCTGCTCGACTGGCTCGACGCCGGGGTGGAAGCGCCCACCGATGCGCTCGACCGTCTGCTGGTGGAGGTCGCGCCGGGAGTCGGACTCCTCGCCGCAGGGAGTGCCGAGCGTGCCTTGCGGCCGCGAGCCGAGGCCGCAGCGGGTGCCGCGCTCGGCGGTCGCGCTGCGCGACGCGCCCGGTGCCCGTCGTCGCCGACTGCGGTGTCGCGAGCAGATCCCGCGGCGCGCGGCGATGGTCGAGGTGGCCGACGTGGCGGTCGTCGTCGTGCGAGGTTGCTACCTCACGTTGCGGCGGGCGGTGCGTGCACCGGTGTTGGCATCCACGATGGGGGCAGTGCTCGTCGACGAGCCAGGTCGATCGCTCACGCGTCGCGAGATCGCCGACGTGTTGGGCATCCCCGTGCTTGCGCGCGTGCCCGTCCGCGACGCGGTGTCGCGAGCGGTCGACGCCGGCGTGCTCGCAGCTCGTCTCCCCGACGTCCTCGGACGCGCGGCGATGCTGGTCACCGCGCGCGACCGGCATCACGCCGGCGCGGGGTGCGGCCGCATGAGTGCCCCGGCCTCTGCACACGCAACACAAGTCGACGCGGATTCGTCGCTCAAGCGCCGTGTGCACCGGCGGCTCGTGGCCGAAGGCGTGGACGACACTCCGACGTGGATCCGAGTTGCGAGGTCGACTCGCCCAGCTGGTCCGTGAAGAGCAGCCCCTCCTCGCGTCGGAGCGACGCGATCGGCTGGTCGACGAGTTGGTCGACGAGGTCGCCGGGCTCGGGCCCCTCGAACCTCTGCTCGCCGACCCCGACGTCACCGAGGTGATGCTCAACGGACCGGGCCGCGCGTACGTCGAACGCAACGGTCGTCTCGACGCGGTCGAGCTCGGGCTCGACGCAGCCGCGATCGTGCGCCTGGTCGAGCGGGTGGTCGGCCCGCTCGGTCTGCGCCTCGATCGAGCATCGCCCATGGTCGACGCCCGCCTCCCCGACGGATCGCGTCTCCATGCCGTCATCCCGCCGCTCGCCGTCGACGGTCCGTGCGTCACGATCCGCCGCTTCGCCACCCGCCATGTGCCGGTGAGCGAGTTCGGTGTCGGACAGGCGGGTGCGTCCTTCCTCCGCTGGGCGGTCCTCGCGGGCTGGAACGTGCTGGTGGCGGGTGGGACGAGCGCCGGGAAGACCACACTGCTCAACGCGTTGGCCGGCGTCGTGCCGGCCGACGATCGTGTGGTCACGATCGAGGAGACGGCCGAGCTGCGGCTGCCGCAGCCGCACGTCGTGCGGCTCGAGGCGCGTCCCGCCAACGCTGAGGGCGCAGGCGGCGTCACGGTGCGCGACCTCGTGCGCGCCGCGCTGCGCATGCGCCCCGATCGCCTCGTGGTGGGCGAAGTGCGAGGTGGCGAAGCGCTCGACATGTTGCAAGCGCTGAACACCGGCCACGAGGGCTCGCTGTCCACCATCCACGCGAACGGCGCGGCCGACGCGCTGGCGCGGCTCGAGACGTTGGTGTTGCTCGCCGACGCCGGGTTGCCGCTCGATGCCGTCCGGTCCCAGATCGCGGCGAGCGTCGATCTGGTGGTGTTCGTCGCCCGTCGTCCCGGTGGCCTTCGGCGCATCGAGGTGATCGCCGAGGTCGAGGCCGCGACTGCGAACGCGTCGGCCGCGCCGGTTCGGGTGCTGTTCCAGCGCGATCACGACGGCTTGGTTGCGTCTGACCGACCGTGTCGACCGACGCGCCGACCGGACGTCGCTCCATTCGATGACCGGTGGTTCGCGTGACGTCCATCGCGATCATCGTGCTGGGGCCGTTCGTGTGCGTCGCGGCTGATGACGGCCGCGCGGCGAGCCGATGCCGCGTCGCAGGTGCGCGGCGCTCCAACCGTCTCGCCGATGGCGCGTCCCCGGGCGGGTGCGGGCTCCGATCGAACGCGCGTTGGCCGCGGCCGACGTCGAGCAGACACCCGAGGTCGCGGTCGAGATGTGGCTGGGCGGCACCGCCGCGATCGGGATCGTCGTCGCTGTCCTCGCCTCATCGATGGTCGTTCCCGCGTTCATCGGGTCTCTGGTCGCCGGTCCGCTCGGTCTGCATCTCGCCCGCTCACGCCACGAACGGCACTTCGCGGTCGCGCTGCCCGCTGCCCTCGAGCAGGTGGCAGCCGAGCTCCGTGGGGGCGGCAGTGTGTCGTCGGCGGTCGAGCGCCTCGGGCTGTCGACGTCGCCTGTCGCGCGCGATCTGCAGCGTGTGCACCGACGTACACGCCTCGGTCTTGCCTTCGTCGACGCACTCGGTACGTGGCCCGACGAGCACGACGCGCCGGGTGTGCGCGCGGCTGCCGGCGCGGTCGCGGTCGCCGCGGCGATGGGCGGCCGGGCCGCGGACGCGATCGACGGACTGGCATCGTCGTTGCGTCATCGCCTGGACGCGGTGGCCGAAGCGCGGGCGCTGTCGACGCAGGCGCGCTTGTCGGCCGTCGTGGTCGGCGCCGCACCGCTCGGGTATCTCGCGTTCGCGAGCCTGATCGACGCACGTTCCGTGACGACCCTTGCCACCACCGCCGTCGGCCGAGCGTGCCTCGTGGTCGGGCTCGGGCTCGAAGGCCTCGCGGCACTCTGGATCCGTCGCATCGTGCGATCGGAGACGTGACGGTGCGCGTGCCGCTTCCCTGGCTGCTCGGGATCGCGTGGGGCGTCCTCGCCGCGTCTCCGGTGATCGCGCGTCGCACACCGAGCCGCGGTGTCTGGTCGCCTCCTCGGTGCGGCGGGCCCGGCCTCGGCGGCGTCGGTCGCGACTCGGCTCGGTGCCACCGGCGAGCAGGTCCGCGAGCTCGTGATGCGCGCCACCGGGCCGGTCGGTCGCGTGGTCGCGCGACATTGGGTTTCGTCGCAGGGCGCGAGCCCATCACCGCCTGCTCGCCCGGGAGCAACCGGTCGCGCTCGACGTGCTCGGTGTGGCAGTCGATGCCGGTTGCACGCCGTTTCTGGCGGTACAGACGGCGGCGACCTGGGGGCCACCGCTCATCGCAGCGCGCTTCAGGATCGTCCTGCGGGAGTGTGCCCTCGGCACCAGCTTCGAGCGCGCGCTCGACAACGTTGCCGGCGCGACGCCGGCACTGCGTCCGATGACCGATGCACTGCTCGCGTCGGATCGCTTGGGCGCGCCGGTGGGGCCTGCCCTCGCCCGTCTGGCCGCTGAAGAGCGCACGGCCTTGCGGCGAGCGGCCGAGGCGCATGCTCGCAAGGTTCCCGTGCGTCTGTTGTTTCCCCTCGTCTTCCTCGTGCTTCCCGCGTTCGTGCTGCTCACGGTGGTGCCGGGCCTGGCCTCCGGGCTCGCACGTCTCTGACCCGATCCAGTCGGCCGCGAGCAGCCACCCACTTTCCCCGCCGGGTTCACACCACGACCGATGGAGCCTCGTCTCCGTCGAAGGAGGACACCTTCATGTTCAACCGTGTCGTCGCGCGCATGCGCGCGTTGCGAATTCGAGTCGACGAGGCCGGCCAGTCGACGGCCGAGTACGCGCTCGTGATCCTGGGTGCGGTCGCGATCGCGACCTTGCTGATCACCTGGGCCACCGGGAGTCACGCGATCTCGAAGCTGTTCGACTCCGTGATCGCCAAGATCCTTCCCGGATGACGACTGGTTGGTGGTCTCCCCGCGCTCGACGTGGGGAGGCCACGTTTCCGGGAGGAGGGTTGCGGGGGAGAGGGTCGCGCGGCCAAGCCACCGTCGAGTTCGCGTTCCTGCTCCCGCTGGTCGTGTTCGCCGCGCTCGCGATCATCCAGGTCGCGTTGGTGGTGCGCGATGAGCTCGGTGTGGTGCACGCGGCTCGGGAGGCAGTTCGCGCCGCGAGTGTCGAGGCCGACTCGTCGGCTGCGGTGCGCGCGGCGCGCCGAACGTTGCCCGGAGCCGATGTCGACGTCAGCCCTCGTCCGCGCGTGGGCGGTGAGATCAGCGTGACGGTGCACTACCGGAGTGTCACGAGTCTTCCGCTCGTGGGGGCGCTGTTCCCCGATCCCGACCTGCACGCGACGTCGACGATGCGTGTGGAACGGTGAGCGCGAGCGCGCGCTGGGGAGCGAGGTGCCGTGACCATGCTCATGCTGGCGGTGCTCGTCATGGGTCTCGCACTCGCACTCGGCGCGCTGCGGCTGGGTGGTGCCATGATCGGCCCGCTCGGGCGGAATCGGCGGCCGACGCCGCCGCGCTGGCCGCGGCCGACGCGCTCGCCCTCGGTCAGGGCTCGGCCCGTGCCCGCGATGACGCCTTGGCCACCGCCGCGTCGAACGACGCTCGGCTGGTGTCGTGCGACTGCCAGGGCACGGACGCCACGGTGGAGGTCGAGGTCGATCTCCCCGCCTTCGGGATGCTGGGCGGTACCGCCCGGGGCGCGCTCGTGCCGAAGTCAGGCCGGAGTGCACCCTCGACCTCCCGACCTGCGAATGATCTCCGTGTGTGCTCACGCCGGTTCCTGACGCGAGTCGAGGAGGATCGACCGACACCAGCGATGGAGCGCAACATCGTCGGTGCAGGCACACCAGTAGGCGGCCAGCCAACGACGTGTCGGTTCGTAGTGGTCGGCGAGCCCGGCGGCGCGCAGACCAGCTCGACCGCGACGTCGATGTCTCGGGCTGTGACCACAGGGGTGATCTCGGGCGCGGCCAGGTACACGACTGCGGCGACGGGATCGAGGCGGGAATCGCCGGACAGGGCGGTTCTCCCGATGTCGAGCACCGCAGTGATCCGCGTGCCGACCGCGAGCATGTTGCCGGCGAACGCGTCCAGGTGCACGAACGCTGCAGTGTCGGTGTCGGGCATCTCGTCGGCGAGCGCTCTCGGATCGATCGGTGGAAGTCGCGAGGGGCGACGGTGAGCTGCCGTCCTGCGCGCTCGCGCAGATAGCCGTGCCACGTGCTCGTTCGGACGGGCACCTCCTCGATCAGGTCACCGAACCAGCCGCGCTCCTCGAGATGCAGCGCACCGAGTTGCGCGGCAGCGTCGAGGTGGTGCTCGATGAGGAGCGCGCGATCGGTCGGATCGAGCTGAGGAAGCACGTCCATCAGCGTTGCTCCCTCGAAACGGCGTTCGACGGTGTACCAGCGGCCGTCGACATTGCCGACGTCGAGTACTTCGGGGAGAGGGATCGGCGATCCGTGGGTCGTGAGCTCGGCGACGAGCGCGCGTCGCCGCGCGATGTGCTCGGCGTTCTGGCCGGGATGGACGATGCGGACGACGCGGTGCTCGTCCAGTCCGTACACCCAGGCTTCGCCGCCGTGACCGAGGTGGTCGTCCGACGCGACGCCGACCGACCGCATCACTGCACGCAGGCCGTCGTCTTCGGACCCGTCGTCGCGGGAAGGATCCACGCCGAGAGGTCAGCCGTTCTTGATGGTCACGTTGAACGACTGGGTCTTCGCAGGCGGAACGCCCGGCTCGAACGAGCGGGCGTAGTTCAACACGAGGGTGGTGGTTCCCAGCCCTTGCGATCGGAAGGTGATGCGCTGCGTGCCCTCCGCGCCGGGCTGCGATCCTCCCTGGATCTGTTCGGTGGTCTGCTGCTGCAGCTTGTCGTTGGTGACCGCCGTCCACTCGTAGCCCGTCGACGGCGTTGCCGGGAGTTCCACGATGAACTGGTGCTCGAGCAGCACGGTGATGTCGGTGTCGTTCTCGGTGTACACCTTCGGCTTCGGGTCGGCCGCGTTCGACGTCGACGAGCTCGACTCCGCCTTCGATCCTGAATCCGAGTCTGAGCACGCAGCGAAGGTGATCGCGACGAGCGCAACGGCGACGAGCGCGGCGAACTGACGGGGTCGTTGGCGAAACATGCGTGACTCTACGTCGGTCGAGCCGTCACTCCCGCGAACCGCGCAGCACACCGAGCAGCGCCCTCGCGGCGCCTTTGTCGAGGTACTCGTTCCAGTTGCCGCACTTCGGCGACTGCACGCACGACGGGCATCCGTCGTCGCACGGACATTCGCCGACGAGCTCGTGGGCCGTCTCGATGTGCTCGTGCAGCTCGCGAGAAGGCGAGCTCGGCGATGCCCGCGCCGCCGGGGTACCCGTCGTACACGAAGATCGTCGGCTCGCCGGTCTGCGGATGGATCGCCATCGACACACCGCCGACGTCCCAGCGATCGCAGATCGCGAACAGCGGCAGCAGGCCGATGAGCGCATGTTCCGCGGCGTGCACCGCGCCGATCACACTGGCGGGCTCGACGCCGGCGTCGCTGAGCGCATCGAGCGGCACGGTGTACCAGCACGCGCGCGTCGTGAGCTCACGCGGCGGAAAGTCGAGCGGCACCGTGTCGATGATCTCGTTCGTGGACGACTTGCCGTCGTTGGTACGCCACGAGTCGATTGGTCACGGTCGACCGCGCCGAGGTGCGCCACACCGGCACCCACGGCCACCCGCGCGTCTTCGCCGACGATCGCGATGTCGGTGTCTTCGCGGGGTTGGGTGTGCTCGTCGAGGTCGTCGGCTGGTTCCAACACTGCGACGTGGCCGTCGACATCGAGGGAGGCGACTCGGTACTGGCGACCCTGGTGGAGATAGATGGCGCCGGGATGTGCGACCTGGAAGGCCCGCACCGAGTCGACCGTGCCGACGAGACGTCCGTCTGCTCTCCACGAGCTGGTATTCGAGCGACGAACCACTGCGCAGCCCCACGCCTCGCCGCCGGGGGATGGCGCCCGACCCAGTACACCCGGTCGTCGCGCACGCGTGACGAGGTCGTCGACCACGAGCTCGCGCACCGCATCGTCGAGCCACTCGCCGAACCATCGTTCGTCGGCGTGCGTCGAGCGGCATCTCGTGCGCCGCGCACGCGATCTGCGCGCGGGCGACGAACGGGTTGGACGGATTCACCACCGCCGCTTCTGCCGGCCGCGCCGAGCAGTTCGCTCGGGTGACGCACGTACCACTGGTCGAGCTGGTCGTCCCCGGCGACCAGCACCGCCGCGGCACGGCGCGTGCCGCGACCAGCTCGTCCCGATCTGCTGGCGCATCGACGCCAAGCGTGCCAGGGAATCCGTTGCACACCACGGCGTCGAGCGCGCCGACGTCGATCCCCAGCTCCAGCGCGTTCGTCGCGACCACGCCGCCGAGCTCGCCCGACGCGAGCTTCGACTCCAGCTCACGTCGCTCGGTCGGCGAGGTAGCCGGCGCGGTACGCCGCGACCTCGGGGACCGAGCCCGCCGGCACACCTCCTCGAGCATCGTCTTGGCCTGCGCCGCGACGAGCTCTGAACCGCGACGACTCCGCGTGAACGCCAGCGTCTGATGCCCGTCTTCGACGAAGCGCGCCAGCAGCATCGGCCGTCTCGAGATTTGCCGACGCGCGGCGCCGGTGTGCATGGTCGAGGAGTGGTCGTTGCCACACCGCGAAGCTCGTTCCGGGCGCGGCGCTGCGTCGTCGTCGACGACTGACGACCGGAAGCCCACACAGCTGCGACGCCAGCTCCGCCGGGTTGCCGATGGTCGCGCTCGTGAAGCAGAACACGGGATCCGAGCCATAGTGCGCGCACAATCGACGGAGGCGACGCAACACGTGTGCGACGTGGCTGCCGAACAGCCCGCGCAGCACGTGCAGCTCGTCGATGACGACGTAGCGAAGGCGCATGAGGAACGTCGCCCACTTGCCGTGCGACGGCAGGATCCCGACGTGGAGCATCTCGGGGTTGGTGAGGATCGACGGTCGCGTTCGCGCGTGCCCACGCTCGTTCGTCGGGCGGCGTGTCGCCGTCGTAGGTGGCGGCGACCAGCTCGGGCAACAGCCATTCGCGCAGCGTTCGCAGCTGGTCCTGCGCCAGGGCCTTGGTGGGGAACACGAGCAGCGCGGTGTCCTGGGTCCCCTCGAGCGACCGATTCCACGATCGGGCAACTGGTAGCCGAGCGACTTCCCCGACGCGGTGCCGGTGGTCAGCACGACGCTGCGACCGTCGCGCAGGAGGTCGACGGCGCGCGCCTGATGTTCCCAGAGCGCGGTGATCCGCGTTGCGGATCGAGACACGACCGCAACTCGGGCGACAGTCCGTCGGCCGGTTCGGCGAAGCGAGCGCCCCGTCCTGGGACGCGCGACGTGGAGACGACCCGTTCGGCGAGCTGAGGCTCGTCGGCAAGTCCGGCGAGGGTGTCGCAGGCGTCCGACGAACCCGCGCGGCGAGCATCAGTGGCTCTGCAACACTCCGTCGTCGGCCATGTCGGCGAGCAACGACGCCGTCGTCACCGGTCTTCGCCAGGTTGCTCCCGTTGCCCGAGTTCCCTACCGGGAGCACGACGTTCTTCACGTTGTCGGGATTGATGGCGAGGGCGAGCTGGCCGAGCGCGAAGAGATCACGGACGCCGAGGCCGTCGAGCTTCACGTGGCGCCCGACGGTCGCGACCAGGTGGACGGTGTCGCCGGCGCTCGGGGAGCGTGCCTGCAGCGTTCGCAGCGCGGAGAGGAGCACCAGACCCTGATTCTCGGTGCGCTGGAGGTCGCCACGCGGCAGCGTGTAGCGGGCGCGGCTGATCGCGAGCGCTTCCTGACCGTTCATGTGCCTCGGCCCGGCGGGGAAGTGAGCGGCCGAGTTGTCGTCGTCGATGTCGTACGGCACGTTGACATCGATGCCGCCGATCTCGTCCACCATGTCGACGAAGTTCGGGAAGTTCACGCGGATCACGTACGTGATGGGAAGGCCGGTGACGCTCGACACCGCGTCGGCTTCGGCGCGCAGGCCGAAGTTGTCACCACCGTTGACGATGTAGGAGTTGATCTTGGCGCCGCTCGGGCCCTCGGTGTCGCGCGGGATGTCGAGGATGGTGGCCGAACCCAATGCGGGGTTGATGCCGACCACGTGGATGGCGTCGGCCAGTCCGGGATCGTCGTGCGATTCGTTCGGATCGTCGGAGCGCGCGCCGGTTCCCAGGAGCAGGGCGAAGAAGGGCTGGTCCGGCGCGGCGGTGTCGCGCGCGCCTGCCACCTTGGTCACCTGGAACCACACTGCGCCCGAGGCCAAGGTGGGTGAACCGATGGCCACCCACGCCGCGCTCAAGACGCCGGCGACCAGCAGGCCGCACACGACCGGCGCGAGCAGGAGTCGCGTGATGGCGCGGCGGCGACGAGCTGGTGCGTCGTTTCATCGTTGGGTCCCCGAGGCTTTCGCAGCGGTGGTGGTCGTCGTGATCGGGTCGATGCCGCCGCCGGCCCGGTTCACGTCGATCGAGTACACGCTCACCTTCCAGGCGCCGGACGGATCCGGCGTGAACACGAAGGAGCCCGTGCGCACGATGTGGAGCGGACCTGCCGCGGCGGGCACGCCCTTCACCACACCGGTGACATCGAGGTCGATGCTGGCGGTGAGCAACGTGAGCTTGCCGTCCTGATCGCCGAGCCCGACCATGGTCACCGGCTTGGCGACCACGTCGAGGTTGCCCGTCACCTTCGGCAATCCTTCGTCGACGAGGGCGGCGCGGTCGACGCCGATCACTCGTGCGAGCGTTGCCGCGTCGAACACCCCCGCAAGATCGGCGGCGGGCTTGGCGGAGCGCAAGGGGTCGACCGTCGCGATCTTCACGTAGGAGCCGATGCTGGTGATCGCGGCTTGCGTCACCTCAGGCGGCACGGTCACCGCGGCACCGGCGCTGTCAGCGCTCACGTCGCCCGCGGCGAGCGTGAGCTTGGTGTTCGGCACTGTGACCGACGCCGAGTTCGAGGTCGCCGACTTCGACCCGCTGTCGCTGCCGCTCGTGAGCACCAACGCGCCGACGACCACCGCGATCACGACGACGACTGCGACTCCGATGGCGATGCCGACTCGCGAACGCTTGCGCGACTGCTCGCGGCGTTCCGAACGGGAGGGAGCTTCGTTCATGGCGTCGGCCAGGATACGGGACGTCGCTCTAGGATCGGGGTCACGGCGGAGGAGGAACGATGGCGTTCAAAAAGATGGTCGAACGGCTCACGAAGCCGACCGAGGAGATCGATCGCGAGCATCTCACCCAGTTCTGCGACGCTCGCTTGCTTGCCCCGATGGACGCGCTCGAGCCGCGTCACCCCGTGCGGGTCGGGGGCGAGGTCCGCTCCGTGCGCATCGTCCCGCGGGCCGGCGCGCCGGCGCTCGAGGTGACGGTGAGCGACGGTCGGGCGTCGGTGGTCGCGGTGTTCCTCGGGCGCCGCAAGATCGCCGGGCTGTCTCCGGGCCGCAAGGTGGCGCTGGAGGGCGTCGTGGCGCGCAACGGCAAGCGCTCGCTGCTCACCAACCCCTCCTACGAGCTTCTCAGCTGAGTTCGACCGGGTGACCGGCTGAGCCAGCCGGTGACGCTCACCCCGCGCGCCGCGGCCAGGAACCGCCGAGCCTGTGACGCCCACCCGCGAGCCGCGGCAAGGGCCGCGGTGGCCTCAGCGGCGAGCGGACATGCAGCTCAGCCGCCGGTCAGGATCCGCCGCACCTCGTCCTCGGAGTCGGGGGTCACCATGGCGAGCACCTCGTCGCCGGGCTCGAAGATCGAGTCGCCGCGGGGCATCACCACGTGCTCGTTGCGCACGATGGCGACGACGGTGGCATTGCGCGGGACGTCGACGTCCTTGAGTGCCTTGTCGATGACCGGTGAGTCGTCGGCCAACGTGACCTCGACCAGTCGGGCTTGGCCGCCTTCGAACTGCAGGATGCGCACGAGCCGGCCCACGCTGACGGCTTCCTCGACGAGGGCTGTGATCAGGTGCGGGGTCGACACCGAGAGGTCGACGCCCCAGTTCTCGTTGAACAGCCACTCGTTCTTGGGATGGTTCACGCGGGCGATGACCCGCGGGACGGCGAACTCCTGCTTGGCGAGCAGCGAGATCACGAGGTTGTCCTCGTCGTCGCCGGTGGCCGCGACGACCACATCGCAGCGTTCCAACCCGGCCGCTCGCAGCTCCGACACCTCGCAGGCGTCGGCGACGTGCCATTCGACGCCCTCGGCCGCCTCGGCGCGATGCGCGACCGCCGGCATCTGTTCGATCAACAGCACGTCGTGGCCGTTGGCCGCGAGGTCGTTGGCGATGAAGAGCCCGACGTTGCCGGCCCCCGCGATGGCGACACGCATCAGTGGCCTCCGTCACCCTTCGCGAGTCGGTCTCGCAGGGCATCGAGCCCCGAGACGTCGGCGGCGAAGTGGAGGAGGTCGCCCTCCTGGCCGATCGCGTCCGGGGTGCTCACCTGGGCTGTGCCGAGCCGCGTGATGGCCACGAGCCAGAACTGGCCGGGCTCGCTCAGCGGGGCCAACTTCTTGCCGGCCCAACCGATCGGGATGGGGAAGTCGACCACGCACACGTTGCCGCTCGGGTCGAGCCACTCGTGCGGTTGCTCCTCGGCGGGGAGCATGCGACGCATCACCTGGTCGGTGGTCCACGAGATCATCGCGACGGTGGAGATGCCGAGGCGCTGGTAGATCTCGGCACGCCGGGGGTCCTTGATGCGGGCGACCACCCGGTCGATCCCGAAGTTCTCCCGAGCGATGCGGGCGGTGAGGATGTTCGAGTTGTCGCCGCTCGTGACCGCAGCCACGGCACCGGCCCGCTCGATCCCGGCTTCCGTGAGGTGGTCGCGGTCGAAGCCGAAGCCGACGACCCGCTGTCCACCGAAGGTCTCGGGCAGGAACCGACCGAACGCCGCGGCGTTCTTGTCGATCACAGCCACCGAGTGGCCCAGGCTGTCGAGGTTGAGCGCGAGCTCGCTTCCCACCCGACCGCATCCGACGACGATGACGTGCATGGGGGGTGATCGTACAGAGACGCCCGGCCTGTCTCGAATCGCGACGCCGACGGCGTGCGATTGCTCCTGCCGCCGGCGTGGCGTCGGCGCGAATCCGAAATGAAGCGCGCGTCCCTGGCATGCTGGTGGCTGCCGCACCCCGCTACCGGGCGAGCGGTGACGCGGGAGGCGGCAGCGGCGTGGCGTTCGTAAAGCGAATCTTGGTCGGGCGGCCTCTCGCCACGACCGAGATGGAACATCAGCGCATCACCAAGACGATCGCGCTCGCGGTGTTCTCGTCCGACGCGATCTCGTCGACGGCGTACGCCACCGAGGAGATCCTCTTCGTCGTCGCGGTCGGAGGATCGAGTCTCGCGCTCGGGCTGAGCAAGCTCGTGCCGATCGGCATGGCCGTCGCGCTCCTGCTCGTGATCGTCATCACGTCGTATCGCCAGACGATCTTCTCGTATCCGAGCGGCGGTGGGAGCTACGTCGTCAGCCGCGAGAACCTGGGCGAGAACCCGTCGCTCGTCGCCGGCGCCTCGCTGCTCGTCGACTACATCCTCACGGTCGCGGTGTCGATCTCCGCGGGCGTCGCCGCCATCGTGTCGATCCCCGCGTTCCGCGACTGGCAGACACATCGAGTGCTCATCGGACTCGTGCTGATCGTGCTGATCAGCTTGGCCAACCTTCGAGGGATCAAGGAGTCGGGGCGGATCTTCGCCATCCCGACCTACATCTACATCTTCGCCCTCGGCGCGTTGATCAGCTACGGCCTGTTCCGCAGCTTCGTCCTGCACGACATCCACCACATCAATTCGCTGCCCTTCAAAGAAGAAGGCGGCAACCTCTTCGGCGGCACGCTCACGATCTTCATCCTGCTCAAGGGGTTCTCGTCCGGTGCCGTCGCCCTGACTGGCGTGGAGGCGATCTCCAACGGTGTTCCCGCGTTCCGCCGTCCGGAGTCGAGGAACGCCGCGGCGACGCTGGTGTGGATGGGCATCATCCTCGGCACCATGTTCATGGGTGTGCAGATCCTCGCCCACCGGCTCGGTCCGTACCCGAGCGAGCACAACACCGTGATGTCGCAGCTCGGTGGCGCGGTGTTCGGCAACGGCACGGTGATGTACGTCGTCTTGCAGTTCTCCACCGCGGCGATCCTCACCCTGGCCGCCAACACGGCCTACGCCGACTTCCCGCGCCTCTCGTCGATCATCGCGAGCGACGGCTACCTCCCGCGCCAGCTGGCCAACCGAGGCGACCGGCTCGTGTTCTCCAACGGTGTGCTGGTGCTCGCGCTCTCTGCCTCAGCGCTGATCATCGCCTTCGGCGGCAAGACCAACGCCCTCATCCCGCTCTACGCGGTGGGCGTGTTCCTCTCCTTCACGCTCTCCCAGGCCGGCATGGTGCGCCACCACCAGAAGGAACGCGAGAAGGGCTACCGGCGCGGCATCGCGATCAACGCGGTCGGCTCGGTGGCGACGCTGATCGTGTTGCTCATCGTCGCCGGCACCAAGTTCACCAGTGGCGCGTGGGTGCCGCTGGTGGTGATCCCGGTCATCGTGATGCTGTTCAAGTCGATCAAGCGCCACTACACGACGGTGGCCGACGGGCTGGCCGTCACGCCGGAGTACAAGTCGCGGCGGATGAACCACACCGTCGTGGTGCTCGTCGGCGGCGTGCACCGCGGGGTGCTCGACGCGTTGGCGTACGCACGCTCGCTCAACCCCAACCACCTGGTCGCGGTGTCGGTGGTCTCCGACGAGGAGGAGCAGGAGCGCCTCGAACACCAGTGGGATCTGTACTCACTCGACATCCCGCTCGAATTCGTGTACTCGCCCTACCGAGAGCTCGCCCGCCCGGTGATGACGTTCATCGACGAGCTCGATGCCCGGTTCGAGAACGACGTCATCACCGTCGTGCTCCCGGAGTTCGTCGTGCGTCACTGGTGGGGCAACCTGCTCCACAACCAGAACGCCCTCCTGCTCAAGGGCCGGCTGCTGTTCCGCAAGGGGACGGTGGTCACCTCGGTGCCGTACCACCTGGAGTGAGCGCAGGAACTCACCCAGATTGGACGTACACGCCGGCGCGCCCCTAGCGTGCTCTCGCTTTGCGGCCGGACCACCCACGGCCGTACGACGCTTCACTTCGCACACCCAGAACAGGAGTCACCCCACCCATGATCAGCCTTGCTGCTGAAGGCGGTTACCAGGTCTTCGTCCTGAACGATGCCGCGTGGTTCTGGCTGATCTTCTCAGCCGTCACCGCGCTCATCGCGCTCGCGGTCGGATTCGCCCTGATGCGCGGCGTGCTCGCCGCCGATCAGGGCACGCCGAAGATGATGGAGATCGCAGCCGCCATCCAGGAAGGCGCGATGGCGTACCTGAAGCGGCAGTTCAAGACGATTGCCGTGATCCTGGTACCGCTCGCGATCGTGGTGTTCGTGACGTCGACCGAGGTGCTCAAGCCCGAGCACTTCAGCGGTGGCTCGTCGGGCCTCACGTTCGCGCAATCAGGGCTGTTCCGCACCCTGGCCTTCATCGCCGGCTGTGTCATGTCGGGCCTGACCGGGTTCATCGGCATGAGCCTCGCGGTGCGCGGCAACGTACGAACGGCGGCGGCAGCCAAGTCGGGGTCGCTGCCGGCGGCGCTGAAGGTCGCGTTCCGCACCGGTGGCGTCGCCGGGATGTTCACCGTCGGCCTCGGCCTTCTCGGCGCGACGTTGATCATCATGATCTTCCAGAACACGGCAGCCGCGATCCTGATCGGGTTCGGGTTCGGCGGCTCGCTGCTCGCGCTCTTCCTGCGCGTCGGCGGCGGCATCTTCACCAAGGCGGCTGACGTGGGTGCCGACCTCGTCGGCAAGGTCGAGGCGGGGATCCCCGAAGACGACCCTCGCAACCCCGCCACCATCGCCGACAACGTGGGCGACAACGTGGGTGACTGTGCCGGCATGGCCGCGGACCTCTTCGAGAGCTACGAGGTCACCCTCGTCGCGTCGATCATCCTCGGCGTCGCGGCGTTCCGGTCGATCGGGCTGAACCCCGCGCTCGGTCTGGTCTTCCCGCTCGCTGCTCGCGCGATCGGCGTGCTCGCGTCGATCGTCGGCGTGTTCGCTGTGCGCGCCACGCCCAAGGACAAGTCGGCGATGGCGCCGATCAACCGCGGGTTCATCACCGCCGGTCTGCTGACGGTGATCGGCACCGCGATCGTTGCGTTCGGCTACGTCGGCAACGACAAATTCGATGCCGGATGGAAGTGCTTCGGCGCCGTGATCATCGGCCTGGTGCTCGCGCAGGTGCTCAGCCGGCTCACCGAGTACTTCACGTCCACCGAGACCGCGCCCGTCCGTGAGATCGCCGAGGCGACGCGCACCGGTCCCGCGACCGTGGTGCTCTCCGGCATCAGCTCGGGGCTCGAGTCGAGCGTCTACGCGATCATCGCAATCGCGGCCGCGCTCGCAGTCGGCATCTGGCTCGGCGACGGCAACATCCAGTTCACCTTCTACATGGTTGCCCTCACCGGGATGGGCATGCTCGCCACCACCGGCGTGATCGTGTCGGAAGACACCTTCGGCCCCGTCGCCGACAACGCGGCCGGCATCGCCGAGATGTCGGGCGAGTTCGAGGGCGAGGCCGAGCGCATCATGGTCAGCCTCGACGCGGTGGGCAACACCACCAAGGCCGTCACCAAGGGGTTCGCCATCGGCTCCGCGGTCATCGCATCGGTCGCGCTGTTCGCTTCGTACATCGAAACTGCGGGTGCGGAGCTGCCGAACCTGCACGGCCTCGTCGGCAACGCGTTGTTCAACAACGTCGCGGCCCAGGTCAACGTGGCCAACCCGAAGGTGTTCATCGGCCTGCTGATCGGCGGTTCCATCGCCTTCATGTTCTCGGCACTCGCCATTCGTGCCGTGGGCCGCACCGCCGGCGTCGTGGTCCAAGAAGTGCGCAGCCAGTTCGCCGACGGCGGGATCATGGCGGGCACCAAGAAGCCCGACTACGGACCGGTCATCGACATCTGCACCACCGCGTCGCTGCGTGAGCTCGCGACCCCGGCCTTGTTGGCCGTGCTCACGCCGATCATCATCGGCTTCGGCATCAACTTCTACGCGCTGGGCGCGTTCCTCGCCGGCGTGATCCTCACCGGCCAGCTCATGGCCAACTTCCTGAGCAACTCGGGTGGCGCGTGGGACAACGCGAAGAAGTACATCGAGGACGGCAACGAGGGCGGCAAGGGCTCGGAAGCCCACAAGGCCGCCGTCATCGGCGACACCGTCGGTGACCCGTTCAAGGACACCGCGGGCCCGGCCCTCAACCCGCTGATCAAGGTGATGAACCTCGTCGCCCTGCTGATGCTCCCCGCGATCATCAGCCTGCGCAACGACGACATCCGGTTCGTCATCGCCGGCGTGGCGCTGCTCGTGTTGATCGGGGCGGTGCTGTTCTCCAAGCGCAAGAGCGGCGGCTTCGGCGAAGAGTCGGAGATCATCGCCGCGGCGATGGCCGAGCACGGTCGGCTCGAAGGCTCCTCCGCCGGCGAGTAGCCGGGGAGCTCCAACCTCGTTCACATCATCAAACCGGCGTCGCTGAGTGTCGTCCTGCGACATCCAGCGACGCCGGTTCGTTGCTTGGTCAGTCCTCGTCGAGGGCGGCGCGGAGCTCGGCAGCTTCGGCTTCGGCGTCGGCCGGGCTCTTCGGCTTCACCGTGTCCTCGCGCTTGGCCTTGCGCCACTCGAGGAATGGCGGGATCAGCGACAAGACGATGATGACGGCGATGATCGGCAGGAGATAGGTGTCGATGCTGTCGCCGATCACGTCGGCGAGCAGATAGCCGGCCAGTGTCACGCCGAAGACCCAGAGGAACGCGCCGAACACGTTGAACGTGAAGAACGTGCGACGGGTCATGCTGCCGACGCCCGCGAGCACGGGAGCAAACGTGCGCACGATGGGCACGAAGCGGGCGAGCACCACCGTCTTCGGGCCGTGCTTCTCGAAGAACTGCTCGGTGCGCTCGACGAATTCCTGCTTGAACAAGCGCGACTCGGGCCGGCTGAAGATTCGGGGCCCTGCCCGTTCCCCGATCGTGAAGCCGACCTGGTCGCCGATGACGGCGGCGATGAAGCACCCGATCAGGACCACCCAGAGGTTGAGGTGCGCCTGGCCGGGCTTCGACTGTGACGCCAGGAGGCCGGCGGTGAACAGGAGCGAGTCGCCGGGCAGGAAGAATCCGACGAGGAGCCCGGTCTCGGCGAAGATGATCAGGATCAGCACGATGGTGGCCGCGCCACCGAAGTCGCTGAGGATCTGCTTCGGGTCGGGACCCAGGGCGAGAATTGCGGAAATGATGGGCACGGCCGCGCAGGATAGACCCCCCTCGGGGGCCGTCCTGGACTGACCGAGAGTTGACAGGCCGCGGTGGTTCGTGGCACCACTCCGCGGCACAATGCGGAGCCTGAGGGGCTCCGGCGAGCAGACTGGACCGCTCGTTCACCCGTGGCGGCATCGCCCCGGGATCATCGGCCCCCTCCGTCGGGGCCAACAGGAAGTCGGTAGGCAACGTGGCGAAACCCCTGGTCATCGTCGAGTCGAAGGCCAAAGCGAAGACGATCGAGGGATACCTCGGCGCGGACCGCTATGTCGTCATGGCCAGCGTTGGGCACGTCCGCGACCTGCCCCAGGGAGCGAAGCAGGCGCCGAAGAACATCACCGATCCGCAGGTGCGCAGGCTCGGCATCGACGTCGACGACCACTTCACGCCGGTCTACGTGGTGCCCGACTCGAAGAAGCACGTGGTCGCCGAACTTCGTGCCGCGCTGAAGAACGCGAGCGAGCTCTACCTCGCGACGGACGAGGATCGCGAGGGCGAAGCGATCTCGTGGCACCTCCTGCAGGTGCTCAAGCCGACGGTGCCGGTGAAGCGCATGGTGTTCCACGAGATCACCAACGACGCCATCGCCGCCGCGATCGAGAACTGGCGCGACCTCGACATGAAGCTCGTCGAGGCGCAGGAAGGCCGACGCGTGCTCGACCGTCTCGTCGGCTACGAGGTGTCGAATGTCGCGTTCCGTCGCATCGGCCCGGGGACTTCGGCCGGCCGCGTGCAGAGTGTCGCCACCCGCCTGGTGGTCGACCGTGAGCGCGCTCGTATGGCATTCCGCGCCGCGTCGTACTGGGACCTCGACGGCGCATTCGCGCAACCCACCTCGAACGGTGCGCCGGAAGCGCCTGCCTTTCCGGCGACGCTTGCGCTGCTCGACGGCAAGCGGCCCGCGTCGGGACGCGACTTCGACGCCTCCACCGGGCAACTGGTCGCCCGCGACGACGTCGTGTTGCTCGACGAAGCGTCTGCCACCGCGCTGACTGGTCGACTCGCCGACCAGCCGTTCACGGTCGCGTCGGTGGAGTCGCGCATGACCACCGAGCGGCCTCGGGCACCGTTCATCACCTCCACGTTGCAGCAGGAAGCGAGCCGCAAGCTCGGCTTCAGCGCGGCACGCGCCATGCACGTCGCGCAGGGTCTCTACGAGCGCGGCCTCATCACCTACATGCGGACCGACTCCACCACGTTGTCGGGCCAGGCCATCAGCGCGGCACGCAGCCAGATCGCGCGCATGTACGGCGACGCCTATGTGCCGTCCGAGCCGCGTACCTACCGCAGCAAGGTGAAGAACGCGCAGGAGGCGCACGAGGCGATTCGTCCGGCCGGCGACCGCATGCGCACCGCCGACGACCTGGGCCGCGAGCTCCAGGGCGCCGACGAGCGTCGCCTCTACGACCTCATCTGGAAGCGCACCATCGCCTCGCAGATGGCCGACGCGCGCATCCGCCGGGTCACGTTGCGACTCGCGGCCACGTCGACCGCCGGCGAAGCGGCCGTGTTCCAGGCCACCGGTCGCACGATCGAGTTCCCCGGGTACCTCCGTGCCTACGTGGAAGGTGCCGACGATCCCGACGCCGAGCTCGAGGATCGTGAAGCGATCCTTCCGCCGCTCGACGAGGGCGACACCGTGGTGTGCCACGAGCTGCACGCGTCCGGGCACACCACGCAGCCGCCGGCGCGCTACACCGAGGCCAGCCTCGTGAAGGAGCTCGAGGAGCGCGGCATCGGTCGGCCGTCCACGTACGCGGCGGTGATCGACACCATCACCAAGCGCGAGTACGTGTGGAAGAAGGGCAGCGCGCTCGTCCCCACCTGGACCGCGTTCGCGAAGGTGCAGCTGCTCGAGCGCTACTTCACCCACCTCATCGACTACGAGTTCACGGCCACGATGGAAGAGGCACTCGACGCCATCGCGCGGGGCGAGGGCGAAGCCGAGAAGTGGCTCCACTCCTTCTACTTCGGCAACGGCCAGGTCGGGTTGCGCGACCTCGTGGCGGAGGAGCACGTCGCCACCATCGACAAGGCCGAGGTCAATGCCGTGCGCCTCGGCGCCGACGCCGAAGGTCGTGAGCTGATCGTGCGGGTGTGGCCCAACGGTGCCAACATCGAGCGCGGGGACGAGAAGGCACCGATCCCGTTCGACGTGGTGCCCGACGAGCTCATGGGCGTGGCCGACGAGCTGATCGCCCGCGGATCTGGTGGACCGCGGAGCTGGGCGACGATCCCGACACCGGACTCACCGTGATCGCACTCACCGGGCGGTTCGGTCCGTTCGTGCAGCTGGGCGAGCAGGCCGAAGGGTCGAAGGAGAAGCCCAAGCGCGCGTCGCTCTTCGCCTCGATGGACCCGTCGTCGATCACGCTCGACGATGCACTCGCGCTGTTGTCACTGCCCCGCGTGGTCGGCGTGGGTGCCGACGGCGTCGAGATCACCGCCCAGAACGGGCGCTACGGCCCGTACCTCAAGAAAGACACCGACACCCGGAGCCTGGGCGCCGAAGAACAGCTCTTCACGGTCACCCTCGAAGACGCGGAAGCGATCTTCGCGCAACCCAAGCAGCGTCGCGGTCGCGTCGCGAAGCCGCCGCTCGCCGACCTCGGTGCGCACCCCGATTCGGGCGCGCCGGTGCGCATGCTCGACGGCCGGTTCGGGCCGTACGTCACCGACGGCACCATCAACGCGTCGATCCCGCGAGGCGTCGACATCGCATCGGTCACGCTCGATCAGGCGGTCGAGCTGATGCGCGAACGAGCGGCGCGCGCGCCGGCGACCAAGCGCCCGGCGAAGAAGGCAGCGAAGAAGACGGCGAAGAAGACGGCGAAGAAGAGCACCGCCAAGAAGGCCACCGCCAAGAAGACGACCGCCAAGAAGAGCACCGCCAAGAAGGCCACCGCCGCGAAGGCCTCGAAGAAGGCAACGTAGGCTGAACGAGCACCCCGCCGACCCTCCGCACGGAGCCGCGAGGATGGCCGACGACCAGCCGCCCGAGCCCGAGCCGGTGAGCGCCGAACCGGTGAGTCCTGAACCAGCGAATGCCGCCGTGGCCGGCGGCGCGGCGAGCCCGAGCGCGCCGTTCATCCCGCCCGCGGCCGACACGCCCCTCCCCGACGCGCCGTGGCGGGTGTTCGGCACGCAGTCGTTCTTCCGTCTGTGGCTCGCGCAGGTGATCTCGAGCACCGGCGACTGGATCGGGCTCATCGCGATCCTCGCCATCGCGGCGCGGGTGTCGGACAACTCGGGTGCGGCGGTGAGTCTCGTGATGCTCACACGCGTGCTGCCCGGGTTCCTGCTCGGCACGGTCGGCGGCGTGATCATCGACCGCTTCGATCGACGGAAGGTGATGGTGCTGTGCGACATCGGGCGAGCGTGTTTGCTGATCTCGCTGCCGTTCGTCGAGAACATGTTCGGGCTGGTGCTCGTGTCGCTCGGGCTCGAGCTCATGACGCTGTTGTGGGGTCCGGCGCAGGCAGCGACGGTGCCGCACTTCGTGCCGGAGGAGCAGCTTGCATCGGCGAACTCGCTGTCGCTCGCCGCGTCGTTCGGCACGTTCCCGCTCGCGTCCATCATCTTCTCGTTCCTTGCGGGCGTTGCGACCGTCCTCGGTCGGCTCGACATCATCTCGGCATTCCGAGTCGATTCCGAAGTGCTCGCGCTGATGTTCGACGCATGCTCGTTCCTGGTGTCCGCCGCGATCATCTGGCGCTTGCCGTTCCCGCGTCGCGAGCGATCCAGCGAACGTCGCATCGACTGGCCCGACACCTACAGCGACATCAAGGACGGTCTCCGCTTCATCGGCCACAACCCACTCGTCCGCGGCGTGATCATCGGCCTCGGCTTCGGGCTCATCGGCGGCGGGGCGATGATCCCGCTCGGACCTGCGTTCGCGACCGAGGTGTTGTCGGGAGGCGAGCGCGGCGTTCGGCGTGCTGATGACCGCGCTCGGATGCGGCGCCGCGCTCGGCGTGGTGACCTTGCTGTGGTTGCAAGGCCGGCTGCCGCGCTCCACCGTGTTCTCCGCCGCGGTCGTCGGGACGGGAACGGCGCTGATCCTGGCCGCCACGGTGTCGTCACTCGCGCCCGCGGCGCTGTTCATCGCGGCGGTCGGCGCATGCGCAGGGACGTCGTACGTGACCGGGTTCACCGTGTTGCAAGAGAACGTCGGCGACGACATCCGCGGCCGGATCTTCGCTGCGCTCTACACGGTCATCCGATTGTGCCTGCTGATCTCGCTCACCATCTCGCCGTTGTGGTCCGATTTCTGGGACTGGGTCACCAGCGCGATCTTCGACAACCAGGCGATCGAGATCGGTCCGTATGCCTATGCCTTGCCGGGCGTGCGCGTCGCGTTGTGGGGCGGAGGCATGATCACCCTCGCCGCCGGTGTGTTCGCCTGGCGCTCCATCTCCCAAGCCCACCGTGACGATCCCGACATCGAGGAACACGGCGTCCGCGCATCAACGTGAGTTGTCCGACGCCGACGTCGCGCGAGTGCGCGAGGAAGAGGCCGCGGCCGCCGCCTCGACGAGCACCGCGGAGCTCCCGATCCCGACGCCGACCGGTCGGTCGTCGATGACGAGCCAGACGACGGTGACCAGGCGGTGGCGACGTGACGCGCGGGTCGTTCCTCGTGATCGAAGGCGGCGACGGGAGCGGGAAGAGCACCCAGGCGGCCCGGTTGGCCGACGAGTTGCGGACGCACGGGATCGTCGTGCGTGAGACGTTCGAGCCCGGTGCGACCGAGGCGGGCGCGGTGATCCGCGAGCTCCTGTTGCACGGCGACGCCTCGGTGTCGCCGGTTGCCGAGGCGTTGCTGATGGCTGCCGATCGCGCGCAACACGTGGCCGAGGTCGTCCGGCCTGCGCTGGAGCGGGGCGAATGGGTCGTGTCCGATCGCTTCGTGCCGTCGTCGCTGGTGTATCAGGGCGTCGTTCGTGGTCTGGGCGTCGACCGCGTGCGGGCGATCAACGAGTCCGCGACCGATGGCGTGGTCCCCGACCTGGTGGTCGTGATCGACGTCCCTGACGAGCTCGCCCGCGCACGCCGCGGCGACGAGCCGGATCGACTCGAAGCCGAGGGCGACCGGTTCCACGCGGCCGTCGCCGCGGCGTACCGGTCGCTCGCGGTCGACGAAGGTTGGGTGCTCGTCGACGGCACGGGTGATGTCGATGCGGTCGCCACGCGCGTCCTCACCGTCGTCGAACCTCACCTGGCAGGATGACGGCCATGAGCCGGCCGAGCAACACCGACACGTCTGGCGGTGTTGGCTCCGCCGGTTGGGGCCGCGTGGTCGGCCAGGACGCCGCGGTCGCGCTGTTGCAACACATCGCCGAGCGCCCCGCGCATGCGTACCTGCTGGTCGGCCCGCGGGGGTCCGGCGTGGAGGAGGCGGCGCGTTGCTTCGCCGCGGCAGTCGTCGCCCCCGACGACGTGCGCTCCTTCGACCTGGCGCTGCGGGGTGTGCATCCCGACGTGGTCGAGATCGACCCCGCGGCGAACCAGATCCGGGTCGAGGACGCGCAAGCGATCCTCGACGAGGCGTACCGCAGTCCGATCGAGGGCGCGCGCAAGGTGATCCTGGTGTTCGAGGCCGAGCGGCTCAACGAACAGGCGGCCAACAAGCTCTTGAAGACGCTCGAGGAGCCGCCCGACTCGGCGATGATCGTGCTCGTCACGTCGGGTGCCGACCAGTTGCTGGCCACGATCCGTTCCCGCTGCCAGCGGGTCGACTTCGCTCACCTGAGCACCGCTGCGATCGCCGACGCCCTGCACCGACTGGGCGTCGACGACGCGAGCGCCGAGTTGTACGCGGGCCTCGCCGGTGGTCGGCTGGACCGCGCCCGAGGCCTTGGTGCGCGCCTCGGCGGCGTGAGGGACGCGTTCGTCGACGCGGCGACCACGTGTGACGGGAGCGGCGCACATGTGGCGCGGCACGTCGCGAGCGCGCAGGACGCGATGCAGGTGGCGCTGGGCGAGGTCGAGACCGCGCAGGCCGACGAGCTCGCACACCTCACGGCCGAGCTCGAATCGAGTGGCTACCCCGACCGTGTGGTGCGCACCCAGCTCCGTCGGCTCGAGGAGCAGCACAAGCGGGCGCACCGTCGGGCTCGTACCGAGCTGCTGATCGAGGGGATCACGGCACTCGAGACGGTGTACCGCGATGCGCTGGCCGGTCCGTCCACGCCGGCGCTCAACTCGGACCGTCCGTCGATCATGCTCGAAGCGAGGTCGTGCAACCGCGCCCTCGACGCGTGCCGCGCGGCCCGTCAGGCGCTGGCGGAGTTCAACCCGAACGAGACGCTCCTGCTCGAGCGCCTCTTCTTGCATCTTCCCGCCGTTCCGCGCTGATCGGCGGGAATCGCGAGCGTCGACTCCGGTAGGCTCACCGGCCACGCCGGAGTAGCTCAGACGGTAGAGCAGCTCACTCGTAATGAGCAGGCCAGGAGTTCAAGTCTCCTCTCCGGCTCCACCTTGACAGCACCAAGGATCCGGACACCCCGGGGCGCCAGCGTCGATGGCGCAGCGTGGGTCACGGGCGTATAGTCCCTCCGTCGAGGTCTCGCGGCGGATGGTCCCAGGGCGATCGGACAACTCGCGCGCACGCTGAGCGTGGCAAACCGCATGAGCAGTACCGCATGAGCCGAATCGCATGATCAGGTGTCGCGTCCAGTTGCGGCGGGCCGTCGTTCTCTTCGCGGTGATCGCTGCGATCGTGGCGATGGCTGATCTTCCCGCGCTCGCCGACGACCCTCCTTCCGAACCGCCTCCCACAACGGAGCCCGCGCCCGAGCCGACCACCACGCTCCCCGAGACGACCACCACGCTCCCCGAGACGACCACCACGACCGAGCCGGCGTCTGACCCGACCACCACCACCGAGACCACTCCCGACTCGACCACCACGACCACCGACACGCGGGCCCGAACCGATCCCGACGTGGAGGCGCACCCACTCGACGCCGACGAGGAACTCGTCTGCCATGCGGCGTTCGGTGCGCTGACCGGCCATCAGCGCGCGCTGGTGCAGGTGCTCCAGACCTCGACCGACGTCCAGGCGCTCCGTCAGTTCGAGCTGGTCAACCTCGCGCGTGAAGACGCGGCCACGAAGGATGCGCTTCGAGCAGCTCAGGCCGATGAGATCGCGGCCGTCGATCGCGAGCTCGTCGACCTGACGGACGCGGTGCTGTCCCACGACGACGTTGGCCCGAAGTCCGACCACGTCGGGGTCGAGACCTGGCTCGGAGAGCTCCACGCGCTCCAACATCGCCTCAGGAGCGACAGCAAGAACCCGCGGCAGGCGAGGATTCGAGCCAAAGCAGCGGTCGATGCGTCGAACGCACGGGTCGCCGCGCAGACCCAGGCCGTCGCCGACACGTCGGAGGCGACGAGTGCGGCTGAGTCCGCCATCGAGCGCGAGCTCGGACCGGACGCAGTCCACCGCGTCCCGACGGCATCACCGCGACGCTGACCGCTGCCCAAGCCGGCCAGCCTGATCCGACGGTCCTGGGTGGCATCGGTCAGACCATTCCCGGGGCAGCCCTGAGCTCGCCGTTCGGCCTCCGCAACGATCCTCTGTGCGGCGGTGCCGGTTTCCACCCAGGCCTCGACCTCGCGGCCGTCGCGGGGACGCCGATTCGCGCGGCCGCGGCCGGGGTGGTCGTCATCGCCGGAGACTGTGATGGCTACGGCTTCTGCGTCGTCATCGATCACGGCACGTCGTTGGCCACGCTCTACGGCCACCAGAGCCAACTGCTCGTCCGGGTCGGCGACGAGGTCGCCGCCGGACAGGTCATCGGCCGAGTGGGATCCACGGGGAACTCGACAGGCCCGCACCTGCACTTCGAGGTGCGCCTCCACGGCCTCCCGATCAACCCCCTCCTCGCCCTGTCTGCCTGAACACCTGCGCGGCTTGACCGCGTCCGTTCCCGCGATGGGTCAGGGTGACGGGTCAGTCGGTGGCGAGCATCACCTCGGTCGCCTTCACGAGCACCGTGACCTTGCTCCCTGGGGCGAGGCCGAGGTCGGACACCGCTTCGGATGTGATCGCGGCGGTGATCTCGTCGCCGCCGTTCAACGTGACCTTGACCGACGCCATCACCTCACCGACGTGGACATCACTGACCGTGCCCGGAATCTGGTTGCGGGTGCTGAGCTTCACGGTTGACCTCCAAGGGCGGGAAGCGAACGGTTCGAGTCGGAACGTTCAGTGGGCCGGGTCAGGGACGGATGCGTTCGCCCGACGAGCGAAGTGCAGCCGCGGAACGCCCGGTGCGGCTGGCGGCGATCTCGGCGCAGATCGACATCGCCGTCTCGGCCCGGTTGGTCGCGCCGAGGTCGAGTCCGGTCGGGCCGTGCAGGCGGGCGAGCGCGTCGGCGGTCACGCCCAACTCTTGCAGATGTGCCACTCGCCGTTCCTGGGTTCGTCGGGAACCGAGCGCCCCGACGTACCCGACGGGACCCGACAGCGCGGCGGCGAGCAGTGTCCCGGTGCGGGTCAGCGCGTGGTCGAGCACGACGATGGCGTCGCGTGCCGTGAGCCCCCCGAGCGCGTCCCGGGCGCGGTCCGCGTCGGTGTGCTGTGCCGCCTCCCACCCGAGCCAGCCGGCGAGCTGCACGAGATCGCCTGCGAGCGCCGCGTCGCCGAACACCACGAGTCGCGGCCGGGGCACGGTGGCTTCGATCAGGAAGCGTCCTTCGGCGACCTCGGCGATCGTGCTGCTCGTCACGCCGCGGTCGAGCAGCGCGGAGGCGCTGTTCGCGAACCACGGCGGGCGCCGGGGCATCGACGCGACCGGCTTCGATCAGCGTGCTGCCGAGATGTGGTTGGTCGAGGTTGGTCGCGAGCACGACGGGCAACCGTTGTGCTCGGCGCTCCCACCACGTGCCGGGCACCTGGTCGAGAGGTTGGAGGATCAGTTCGCGCGCCCGCCGCACGCGAAGCCGGCCTGGCGCGCGGACGGATCGTCGATGTCGAGTTCGATCAATTCGCGCGCCGCGGTCGATGTCCAACGACGTCTCGCTCACCGCCAGCTCCGTGAGCACGGTGTCCAGCGCTCCTGAGAGCACGCGCCCGGCGCGGATGCCTGACCGGTCGAGCAGCGCGATCTCGCCGCTCTCCGAGGTCGCGAGACCGTCGAGCCGTACGGTGCGCACGACGAGGGCACGGTGGCCCGCGAGCTGTCGGGCCACGAGGACGAGTGCTTCGGGGTCATCGAGGGTGAGCGGGGGTGTTGTGAGCGTGTCGAACCATCCGCATCGCACGCCGCTCGGCGCGTGCGCACCGGGTGGAAGGTCGAAGTCGGCGATCCACGGCTTGACGTCGATGACGGGAGTGCCATCGAGCAGGTCGACGCCCGAGAAGTGGATGTGGGGGGCCTCGACGCGCTCGATGCGCACGAGGCTGAGCCCCAACCGGTTGGGACGGTGGGGATACCGACTCGCGAAGATGCCGACTCGCGTGCCCTCGTCGGCGAGGAGGAACGGGACCGGGCGGAGCGCATCGATCGCGCCTCCGCGCGGATCCGACGCCCGGTCGAGCACGGTGAGGATCCACGCGTAGTCGAAGCCCTCGAGCCCGTCGAGCGCGGCCGACAGCGAGGAGTCGAGCTCGATCACGCCTCTGGCGACCGGCGCATACCGCGCCTGGATCACCGTGTCCTGGTCGCCGGCGACCCGGACCCATCCCACGGGTCGCACGCCGCGAACCTCACCCCCGTCGAGGGTCGGGTCGCCACGGTCGGTCACGGCCCCAGAGTACGCCACCTTTTCCACGAGATTTCGCCGCAAAAGCTGGGAAAGCAAAGAAGAACGCTTGCTCGCGCGAGGAACGAGTCGAGTAGGGTCCGCATCGCATGGCCACGTACAAGGTTGGACAGGTCGCGGAGCTGCTCGGCGTCAGCACTGACACCGTGCGCCGGTGGAGCGACAGCGGCCACCTCACGATGTCGCGAGAGTCGAGCGGCCAGCGGCGCATCGCGGGAGCCGACCTGGCCCGATTCCTCACGGAGACGTCGCCCGAGCCGGGCGAGCGTCTGGTCAGTGAATCGGCGCGGAACCGATTCCCCGGCATCGTGACCAAGGTCGAGAAGGACGGTCTCGTGGCGGTCGTGCACATCCAGGCCGGTCCGCATCGCGTCGTGTCGTTGATGACGCGCGAAGCGGCCGACGATCTCCAGCTCGAACCCGGTGACCTCGCGGTCGGCGTCGTGAAGTCGACCAACGTCGTCGTCGAAGTCCTCCGACCCGAGTAGCGCTCGCCCGGTCGACGCCGTCCGCGTCGCGGACGTCCCCATCCGTCATCGCATCACTGTCATCACCAAGGGAGCACCGTCGTGCACACGCACCATCGATTCGTCCGAACTCGCCTTCTCGGCGCACTCGTCATCGCCCTGGCCCTGATCGTCGGCCTGGTCGCGGCGCCAGCGTCGGCGGCGAAGACCAAGACGCCCAAGCTCACCGGCTCCATCACGGTGTCGGCCGCCGCGTCGCTCACCGAGGCGTTCACCAAGATGGGCGCCGACTTCCAGAAGGCCAACAAGGGAACCACGATCACCTTCAACTTCGCCGCGTCGTCGGCGCTCGCCACGCAGATCCAAGGTGGCGCGGCGGCCGACGTGTTCGCGTCGGCCGACGGGTCGAACATGCAGAAGGTGGTGACCACCGGCCAGGTCACCACTGACCCGACCGACTTCACCGCCAACCTCCTCACCATCGTGGTGAAGAAGGGCAACCCCAAGGGCGTGAAGAAGCTCGCTGATCTCGCCAACGTCGGGATCGTGTCGCTGTCCGCGCCGGCGGTGCCGTGCGGCAAGTACGCCACGCAGATGTTCACCCAGGACGGCATCACCATCCCCGCCGACAAGACCACGCTGGGCCAAGACGTCAAGGCCACGCTCGCCGCCGTGTCGCCCGGAGACGCCGACGCCGGCATCGTCTATGTCACCGACGCGAAGTCGGCCGCCAGTACCGTCACCCAGGTGAAGATCCCGGCGTCGCTCAACGTGCTCGCGATCTACCCGATCGCCGCGCTCGCCGGTACGCAGAACGCGGCGCTCGCCAACGCATGGGTCAGCTACGTGCTCTCGCCTGCGGGACAGAAGACGCTGGCGTCGTTCGGCTTCCTCCCGGTTCCCGCCACGTGATCACCACGTCGAGCACTCGCGTCTCGTGAGGCGACGAGGGCGGGGGGTGCCGCTCATCGCGGCGCTCCTCGCTCTGGTCGCGATCCTGTTCTTCGCGCTTCCGCTCGTCGGGCTGCTCCAACGCGCACCATGGGGGAGCTTCTGGAGCGACATCACGTCGCCAGTCGCGCGCGACGCCATCCGGACGTCGCTCGTGTGCTCGCTGTGGGCCACCGGCCTCTCGATCCTGTTCGGCGTGCCGCTCGCGTACGTGCTGGCGAGGCAGCGCTTCTTCGGTCGGTCGTTCGTACGTGCGCTCGTGGTGCTCCCCATGGTGTTGCCGCCGGTCGTCGGCGGCGTCGCGCTGATCTACGCGTTCAGCGTGAACAACGGGATCGTCGGTGGGTGGCTGCTCGACACGTTCGGCGTCCAGCTCACGTTCAGCACCGCGGGTGCGGTGCTGGCCGAGACGTTCGTCGCCATGCCCTTCCTCGTGATCACCGTCGAAGCGGGGCTCCGTTCGATGGACCGTCGCTACGAGGACGCCGCCGCCAGCCTGGGTGCGAATCGTTGGACGGTGTTCCGTCGCGTCACGCTGCCACTCATCGCACCTTCGCTCTACGCGGGCGCTGCCTTGGCGTGGGCGCGTGCCCTTGGCGAGTTCGGCGCCACGATCACGTTTGCCGGCAACATCCAGGGCCGCACGCAGACCATGCCGCTCGCGGTGTACCTGCTCCTCGAGGGGCACCAAGGCACCGCCATCGCGCTGAGCCTGTTGCTGCTCGCGGTGTCGATCATCGTGCTCGTGCTCCTGCGTGACCGCTGGTTCGGAGCCGTCCGTGAGTCTTGACGCGCGACGTGGTGGTGCACCTCGGCGACCTCGATCTCGACGTCGTGCTTCAGGTCGCCGACCGCGAGACGGTCGCGGTCCTCGGACCGAACGGCGCCGGCAAGACAACCCTGCTGCGCGCGCTCGCGGGGCTGGTGCCGCTCGACGAGGGTCGCATCACGGTCGACGGCGAGATCTTCGATGACCCCGCCGAGAAGACGTACGTGGTCCCCGAGCGCCGCTCGGTCGGCGTGGTGTTCCAGAACTACCTGCTGTTCCCTCACCTCAGCGTGCTCGAGAACGTCGCGTTCGCGCTGCGCAGCCGACACGTCACGCGCGCTGAAGCACGCCGACGCGCACGCGACTGGTTGACCCGCGTCGGCCTCGCAGATCGTGAGCGAGCGAAGCCCAGTGAGCTCTCCGGCGGCCAGCAGCAACGTGTTGCGCTGGCGCGCGCGATGGTGGCCGACCCCCGCCTGCTCCTGCTCGACGAGCCGCTCGCCGCACTCGACATCGGCACGCGCACTGAGCTCCGACGTGAGCTCCGCGCGCACCTCGCGTCGTTCGCCGGGGCGCGGGTGTTCGTCACCCACGAGCTGCTCGATGCGGTCGCCCTTGCCGATCGCCTCGTCGTGCTCGAACGCGGACGCGTCGCGCAGGTCGGCACGGTGCGTGAGGTGTCAGCGCGGCCGCGCTCGCGCTACGTCGCCGACCTCGTGGGCGTGAACCTGTTGCGCGGCACTGGGCGCGACCACACGGTGGCGCTCGACGGTGGCGCCACGGTGGTCACGGCCGAGCCCGTCGACGGCGACGTGTACGTCGCGATCCAGCCGCAGGCGGTGAGCCTGCACCGCATTCCCCCGGAGGGCAGCCCCCGCAACGTGTGGCCCGGGCACGGTCAACGGCACGGATCTACTCGGCGATCGAGTGCGGGTGCACGTTGATGGTGAGGTGCCGCTCGTCGCGGAGGTCACCGAAGCCGCGGTCGCTGATCTCGGTCTCGTCGACGATGTCGAGGTGTGGGCCTCGGTGAAGGCGACGGAGCTCTTGATCTACCCGACGTGACCTGCGCCGGTCAGGGCAGCAGCGGGCCGTCGAAGCGATCGACGGTAGTGAAGTCGTCGACGGCGCCGCGGCGCAGCTTGGTGAGCTGCTTGACGGGGTGACCGAGGGCGATCAACGCCGCGACCGCATGGTCCGAGGGGATGCCGAGCAGCTCCTTCACCGCCACCTCTTCGCGTGCGAGCGCGGTGGTGACCACGCCACCGATCCCGACGTCTCGCGCGGCGAGCAAGATGTTGTGCGCGAACGGGTACACCGACGCGCCGCCGATGATGCTCTGGCGGTCGAGACCGTTGTCCATCACCGCGAGGCCCGCGAGGTCGACCGCGAGGAGGAGCAGCACCGGCACCTCGTCGAGGTGGTCGGCGAACGGCATGGGCGACGGCGTGGCCCGTGCTTCCTCGAGGTCGATGGCCGGCCCGGTCCACTTCCCGTCGTCGATCGGCGCGAATGCCACGAGCCCTTTGTAGAGATGCGCCATGTACTCACGCCAGCTGATCACGTAGAGCTCGCGGATCTGGCGACGGATCTCGGGATCCTGCAGCACGATCACGTGCCAGGTCTGGCGGTTCCCGCCGTTCGGTGCGAACCGGGCCACCTCGAGGATGTCCCGGATCACGTCGTCAGGAACTGGCTCGTCGGTGAATTCGCGTACCGACGGCGTCGTGCGCATGACTTCTCGGAGCTCCATGTGCACGATCGTAGGGACCGGGCGCGACCACCCGCCGCCATCGTGACGGCGAGGTGGTCGAGAAGATCAGGTACCGGGTTCCGTGGTGGCGCGCTCGATGTCGTAGAGCTCGTCGAACCCACCGGTCGTTCCGAGCTCACGGTACGAACGCATCAGCTCGCGCGCATCCACACCGGACGGCTCGCCGCGCAGCTGGCGCTCGAGCAGCTCCTTCGTCGCGCGATACGTGACCACGTGGGGGGTCATCGAATCGATGTACAGCCCGATCGCCGGGTGCGCGTTGCCGATTGCGCCGTCGAACAACCCGATCGTCGCCAGCGGGTACGTCGACCGCGGCCGCAGACCGCGGCGATGTCGTCGTTCGTCGCGGGAATCGGCACCAGGATCACGTCGGCTCCCGCGTCGACGTACGCGCGCGCCCGCCGACACGCCGCGTCGACGCCTTCGTGCGTGACTGCCGCGGTCCGCGCGATGACGAGGAAATTCGGATCCCGCCACGCCGCCACCGCGGCCGCGACCTTGGCCGCCATCTCGTCGTCGCTCACCATGTGCTCGATGCCGCGGTGATGGCTCACCCGCTTCGGCGCGACCTGGTCTTCGAGCTCGACCGCAGCGGCGCCGGCGTCCTCGAGATCCCACATCATCCGGGTGACGTGCACGGGGTCGCCGAAGCCGACGGCACCGTCGACGATGATCGGGAGGTCGCATCGCCGGGTGATCGCCGCGCGTTGCCGCGGCCAACTCATCGAGGGTGATCAGTGCTTCCGAGATCGCGAGCGCGAAGCCGAGCGCGCCGCCGCTGACGTACCCGGCCTGATAGCCGAGCTGGTCGGCGAGACGCGCGGTGAGCGGATCGGCGCACACCGGCACCGGCGTGAACGTCCGCGCGGCCACGTGTTCGGCGAGGCGACGGCGGGTGGTGGCGGCATCGACGAAGCGAGGTTGCACGAGCACGACTCTTGCACGGTTGGCGGTCCGCGTGCCTACATCGGCAGTGCTCGTGGCTCCGCGGCATCAGCGGGTGGGATGTCATACTGCGGTGAACGCTCGTCTGGGGGAGGAACCCGTGGATCGTCACGACCGCATCGAAGAGCAGCTCGCTGGTGTGCCGCTGTTCGAAGGGCTCTCGAAGAAGGAGCTGCGCCTCGTCGGGCAGCTCTCCACCTACCTCGAGGAGCCCGAGGGCACGGTCTTGACCCGCGAGGGCGATCCCGGGCACGAGTTCATCATCGTGCTCGAGGGCGAAGTCGAGGTTCTCCTGGGTGACCAGCTCATCGCCACGCGCGGCCCCGGCACCTACATCGGGGAGATCGCGCTGCTCGACCACCGCCCCCGAACCGCCACCGTGGTTGCGAAGACGCCGGTGAAGATCGAAGTGATCGCACAACGTGAGTTCGCAGGACTCCTCTCCGAGGTGCCCGAGATCTCTCAGAAGCTCCTGCCCGCGATGGCACGACGACTCGCCGCCTTCGAGGAGGCGAGCGGGACCGTTTAGCCACCTCACGGCGGCCGGGTTCAAGGCGCGCCGCGTTCCTGCCGATTTCGGTGTGTGACCGCACCCGATCTGCACCGCCCTGAATCGCACGGCCCTGATCTGCACGCCGACGTCCGTCGCGCCCTCGCCGCCGGCGAGTTCGTGCTCGTGTACCAACCGGTGGTGAGTCTGCACGACGCGACCATCGGCAGCGTCGAGGCGTTCCTTCGCTGGCGGCGAGTCGATGGTCTGCTCGCGGCGGGTGCGTTCCTCCCCGCGGTGCGCGACCCGGAGCTGATCGACGCGCTGACGCGGTTCGTGTTCGACGAAGCCGCCCAGCAGGCGGCAACCTGGCGACGACGCTTCGAATCGTGGTACTTCCCTGTATCGGTCAACATCGCCCCAACCGAGTTCACCGACCAGCTCGTCGATCGGGTCAGCGACGTGCGAAGCCGATTCGACCTGTCGATCGGCGCCCTCGCCCTCGACATCGCGGAGCCGGTGCTCCTTGCCGATCCTGACGCGAGTCGAGTGCGCATCGACGCCTTGAAGCAGGCGGGCGCACAGATCGTGCTCGACGACTTCGGCGTGACCTACGCGGCGCAGGCTGCGGATCGCACCGCCGTCGACACAGATGTCGCGCGATCGATCGACGAGCTCATGGCGTCACTCGTCGCGCTGCAAGGATTCTCGATCGACGTCGTGAAGGTCGATCGACTCCTGCTCGAGTCCGGCTTCGCCGACGAACACGCGGCGGTCGCGATCGAAGGGATCGTGAAGCTCGCGCACCTGCTGGGGTTCCGGGTGCTGGCGGAAGGCGTCGAGTCGGGCGACGAGGCCGAGCGCCTGCGGGCGGCCGGCTTCGACCTCGGTCAGGGGTACTACTTCCAGCGACCGCACGGGCCCGGACACATCGATCGCCTGCTGCTCGACCTCGCCGAAGCCCGACAGGCGTTCGCGTCCGCGCCACGCGGCGCGGCGGCGCGCTGATCGACCCATCCCGTCGCGGGCGCCGGCCCCACATCCTGGGCTCCCGCTCTCGTCGTGGGCTCCCGCCGGGCGATGGTCGGTGGGTACGCTGACAGACATGGCCGATCAGGCCCGGTTCGCCGAGCTCGCGATGCCCTACATGTCGGCGCTCTATTCGGCGGCGCTGCGGATGACCCGCAACCCCGCCGATGCCGAAGACCTCGTGCAGGAGACATATCTGCGCGCCTATCGCGGGTTCGGCGGGTTCCAGGACGGCACGAACCTCAAGGCGTGGCTCTACAAGATCCTCACGAACACCTTCATCAACTCGTACCGCTCGAAGAAGCGTCGCCCCGACGAGGTCGAGCTCGACAGCACCGAGGACTTCTTCCTCTACCGCCGTCTCGGTGGGTTGGAAGCGGCAGACGCGGAGCGCACCCCGGAATCCGAGGTGCTCGACGCGATGCCCGACGAGGTCGTGAAGGAGGCGCTCGAGGCGCTTCCGGAGCAGTTCCGGATGGCGGTGCTGCTCGCCGATGTCGAAGGATTCTCCTACAAGGAGATCGCCGAGATCATGGATGTGCCCATCGGCACAGTGATGAGTCGGCTGCATCGCGGAAGAAAGCAGCTGCAGAAGAGGTTGTGGGACTTTGGTCGCGAGCGCGGCCTTGTCCCAGGGGAACCGGCATCGGACGTGAGCATCGAGTCCGTGGCAGCTCCTGAAACTGCAGGAACGGCGGGATAGGCGAAGCGATGGATTGCGACAAGGCGACGTACCGCGTCTACGGATACCTCGACGGACACCTCGCCTTCTACCGGCGATGGTCGATTCGTCGACACCTCGAGCGCTGTCCACCGTGCGCACAGGGCTTCGACTTCGAGATCGAGCTGCGCCAGGTCGTGTCGGCGAAATGCCGTGACCAGGCGCCCGACGAGTTGCGGCGTCGCATCGCGATGGCACTCGAGCAACAGGGGTGCCCGTCAGCCCACCTGGAGCCCACGGACGCGCAGGATCCGCAGGCCGACGGCCGGTAACGGTTCGCTTCCGTTCCCCGCTCTACGATGACGGCACTCGGTGTGCCACGTCCCCGGTGCACCACGTTGCGGTGCGGAGGAATCCCGTCGTGTTGAACGTCCGTCGTCGTCTCGTCCCGATCGTCGCCCTCGCCGTCGCCCTCGTCGCGCTCGTCGCGAGCCCGGCCGCGGCCAGCCCGGTGCTCGCCGACGACCACTACAAGTGGTTCTACTGGGCGGGCCCGCTGATCGCCCTGAGCCTGATCGGGCTCCTGGTCGCGATCGGGATCGGGTACTACATCCGCGTCATGCGGCCGAAGTACCGGGGGCGCCGCGTCTCGTGACCTCTGCGCCCGCAACCGCGCCCACGACCGCGCCGATCGCGCCAGACGATGCGTCTGGCGCCTTCGACCCGCTCGACTGGGCGTTGGCGGAGCGGGTGGCACGGCGGGTCGCCGGTCGCGAGCCACTCGGAAGCTCGTATCTCGCGGCGTCGCTGCGAGACGACTTTCGTGAGGTCACCGCGCAAGCCGAGACCCTGGTCGGGGAGTACACCGGTCTCGTGGTGCCCAGCCCGGCCCGCGCGGACGTCGTCGATCGCGCTTCATGGGTGTCGGCCAACGTCACGTCGATGCGCCGGCTGCTCGAGCCGCTCACCGCTCGGGTGGGTGAGCGCATGGCGACCAGCCGCGTCGCGCCGACTGGGCGTCGCATCGCCGGCACCGAGACGGGCGTGCTGCTGGGATATCTCGCGCAGCGCGTGCTCGGGCAGTACGACCTGCTCGTCCTCGACGAGGACGACGCGGCGGCCGACGCCGTCTACTACGTGGGCGGCAACATCTTGGCGCTCGAGAAGCGCTTCGCGTTCCGTCCCCGCGACTTCCGTCTGTGGATCGCGATCCACGAGTGCACCCACCGTGCGCAGTTCACCGGCGTTCCGTGGCTCAAGCCCTACTACCTGTCGCTGGTCGACGCGTCGTTGTCCTCGATCGATCCCGACCCGAGTCGGCTGATTCAGGCGCTCACCCGGGCGATCGAGGAGCTGCGCGCCGGTCGGAACCCACTCGACGAAGGTGGCCTCGTCGCGTTGCTCGCCACCGACGAGCAACGCACCGCGCTCAATGGGGTGCAAGCGCTGATGTCGCTGCTCGAAGGCCACGGCAACAGCGTGATGAACCGCCTCGGTCGCGACCACGTCTCGGGCCAGGCCCGCATGGCGCGCGTGCTGCAGTCTCGCCGCCAGAGCACCGGCGTGATCGCGATGATGCACAAGCTCGTCGGGCTCGAATCGAAGATGCGCCAGTACGAAGTCGGCGAGGCGTTCGTCGCGGCCGTCGAACGTGAGGGCGGCCCACGCGCGATCGACGCGGCATGGCGCGGTCCGGAGTGGTTGCCCACGGTCGACGAACTGCGAACTCCCGACGCGTGGCTGGTGCGCGTCGGCGCGTGATCGTGCCCGGGTGATCGTGTCGGATCGCGCGGCACAGGCAACGGACGCGGCGGCCGCGCTCGCTCCATGGCGTGACCTCGCACGGTTCGACATCGACGGGGTCGCGTCTCCGGTGGTGGTGGCGTGCTCGGGCGGTCCGGATTCGGTCGCCCTGCTCGCCCTCGCGGTCGATGCCGGGCTGGCGCCGGTGGCCGTGCACGTCGACCACGGTCTCCGGGTCGATTCCGCCGACGACGGCGGGCGCGTGCGCGCGATCGCGGGCGCACTGGGCGTCGACACGGTGATCGTGCGCGTCGCCGTCGCGAGCGGCGGCAACCTCGAGGCGCGGGCGCGGGCGGCCCGTCACGACGCCCTCGACGGCGCCCGCGCCGACATCGGCGCGTCGGTGGTGATGCTCGGCGCACACCCAAGACGACCAGGCGGAGACCGTGGTGCTCAACCTGCTTCGCGGCTCGGCCGCGTCCGGCCTCGGAGGGATGGCGCCGAGGCGGGACACCTTCGTGCGGCCGCTGCTCGGTCTGCGTCGCGCCGACACGCATGCGATCTGTGCTGCGCTCGGCATCGACGCGCTTCGCGACCCGATGAACGACGACCGCGCCTTTCGGCGTGTCGCGATCCGTCACGACGTGCTGCCCCTGCTCTCGACGGTGGCGGCGCGTGATCTCGTGCCGGTGCTTGCTCGCCAGTCCGACGTGTTCCGTGAGGAAGCGCAGTTCCTCGACGACCTCGCCGTCGCGGCGTGGCCGGGCCCGTCAGGCGCCCGAGCAGCGGATCTGTCCGCGCTGAGCCCGGTGCTGGCTCGTCGCGCGGTGCGACGTTGGCTCGGCGCGCCGCCACCCTCACACGCCGAAGTGGCACGGGTGCTCGACGTCGCGCGCGGCGGCTCACGAGCCACCGAGCTCGCGGGTGGACGGGTCGTCCACCGCTCGGGTGGACTGCTGTTCGTCGGGGCACGCTAGGTTCGCAGGGTGTTCCAACACCCCGACATCGGAAACGTCGTTGTCGGAGAAGGCGAGCTGCGCGAGCGGATCGATGCGCTCGGCGCCGAGATCACCGCCGACTACGAGGGTCGTCCACCCTTGCTCGTGGGTGTGCTGAAGGGCGCGTTCATCTTCATGAGCGACCTTTCGCGGCGATCGACCTCCCGGTCGAGTTCGACTTCATGGCCGTCTCGTCGTACGGCTCGGCCACACGTTCGAGCGGCGTGGTGCGCATCATCAAGGACCTCGACCTCGACCTGACCGACCGACACGTGCTCATCGTCGAGGACATCGTCGACAGCGGGCTCACGCTCGCGTATCTCCGCAAGAACCTCGCCGCGCGCCACCCCGCGTCACTCGAAGTGTGCGCGTTGCTGGTGAAAGAGGGGTTGCAGCGCGTCGAGCTCGACCTCAAATACGTCGGGTTCCGCATCCCTCCGGTGTTCGTGCTCGGATACGGCCTCGACGTGAACGAGCGGTACCGCAACCTCGGCTTCATCGCCGAGTACACCGGCACCGACGGCTGACGCGCCATTCCAGAGTGGCCACAGGGAGGAACGAGGGTGACTGACGACGCGCACTACGCGATGCCGGAAGCCGATCGCGCCGCGGCCAAGGTGCGGATCGAAGCAGCGGTGCGCGAGATCCTCGAGGCCATCGGTGAGGACCCGGACCGCGACGGTCTGGTGCGCACACCCGCCCGCATCGCCAACATGTACATCGACGAGATCTTCGTCGGGCTGCACGACGACTCCTCGCGTCACCTTGCCGTCACCTTCGAGGCCGAGCACGACGAGATGGTCATGGTGCGCGACATCCCCGTGCACTCGATGTGCGAGCACCACCTCGTGCCGTTCGCGGGCAAGGCGCACGTCGCCTACATCCCCGGCGAGGACGGTCGGATCGCCGGTCTGTCGAAGATCGCGCGCCTCATCGACGGCTACGCGGCCCGTCCGCAGGTGCAGGAGCGCCTCACCACCCAGATCGCTGACGCGCTCGTCGAGCGCACTGCGGCCGACGGGCGTGCTCGTGATGATCGAAGCCGAGCACTTCTGCATGTCGATGCGGGGGGTCAAGAAGCCTGGGTCGCTCACCATCACGTCGGCGGTGCGTGGCCAGTTCAAGACCAGCGCGGCCACCCGCGCCGAAGCGATGAGCCTGATCACGCACCCCGGCAACCGTCTCTAGGCCAACCAGTCGTCCGCACCACCCCAGCCCGTTCCGGCGTCAAAAACGCGCCGTATGGGCGCGTTCTTGACGCAAGAACGGGCATGCGACGGCTCCGGTACGCTGCGGTCCGATGTTCTCCTGGTCGACGGTCTGCGCCCCTCGTTCGCCTCTCGGCCGCCCTGCGGTCATGGGCATCGTGAACGTCACGCCGGATTCGTTCTCCGACGGCGGCCGCTACCTGGATGCCGACGACGCGGTGGCCCACGGCCTCTCGCTGGTGTCGGTCGGTGCCGATGTCCTCGACGTCGGCGGCGAGTCGACCCGGCCGGGCGCCACCCCGGTGACCGAAGCCGACGAGCTGGCTCGGGTGCTGCCGGTGATTCGACGCCTGGCGACGGAGGCCGGGGTGCCGGTGAGCGTCGACACCGCGAAGGCAGGCGTGGCTCGAGCCGCGCTCGACGCCGGTGCGACCATCGTGAACGACGTCACCGCGGGCCGCGGCGACCCGGCGATGCTCGGCGTGGTCGCCGACGCCGGTGCGGGCTTCGTGGCCATGCACATGCGTGGCGAACCCCGAACGATGCAACACGACACGAACTACGACGACGTGGTCGTCGAGGTGTGCGCCTTCCTCGCCGAGCGGATCAACGCTGCGGTCGACGCCGGCGTCGCACGCGACGCGATCGCGGTCGATCCGGGGATCGGCTTCGCGAAGCTGTCCGAGCACAACCTGGAGCTCCTCGCCCGTCTGCACGAGCTCGTCGACGCCGTCGAGGTGCCGGTGCTCGTCGGCACGTCGCGCAAGGCGTTCCTCGGCACCGTCCTCGCCGACGCCAACCCTCGCGTGCGGGCGGTCGACATCGATCCGAAGGCGCGAGACGACGCGACGTTGGCCACCGTGATGTGGTCGATCGATCATGGCGCGTCGATCGTTCGGGTCCACGATGTCGAGCCGGCGGTGCACGCCGTCAAGCTGTGGCGCACCCTGCTCGATCTCGACGCCGCGGCCGTCGCATGAACCGTCGCGCAGGCCGGCCCTCAGGCCGGGGGAGTCGTGAAAGGCAGATGGGCGCAGGGGCTCGAGCCGCGCGCGTTCTGTTGGGTGATCCGCGATCGCCTGGCGGCATCCGAACGCCCAGGGGGCTTCGCCCGCAACCACCGCAAGGTGCGCCGCCAGGAGGAGCTCATCTGGCTCATCGGCCAGGGGTTCACGCACCTCCTGTCGGTGCTCGACTCGCCGCACAACCTGCACGCCTATGACGAGGCCGGGATCCCTCACGCGCACACGCCGATCGGTCGTCACGACGAATGGCCCGACCGACTCCCGGTGCTCTACGCCACGCTCGCGGGATGGCTGCAGGATCCCAACGAGAAGGTGCTGATCCACCACGAGGAGTTCGGTGACCGGTTGCTCGGCGTCCTGGCCGGGTATCTCCTCTTCACGGGGCTGGTGGCCGAGGGCCCGCACGCGGTCGTCGTGATCGAGAAGATCACTGGTCGCCAGCTCGGTGCGACGGCACGTGAGATCGTCGCGATCACGGTCGAGGAGAAGATGCTGCAGGTGCCGAGCACCGAGCGAAGCGGACGAGGCTGATCCGATGGGAACCATCCTGATCGACGGCCTGCGGGAGCTCGGCGTGCACGGTGTGCTCCCCGAGGAACAGACCCGCCCGCAGCCCTTCGAGGTCGATGTCGCGTTGACGGTCGATCTCGACCGAGCGGGCGAATCCGACGTGCTCGACGACACCGTCGACTACTCCGCAGTGGCGGAGGCGATCAGTCGCGTGGTGCGTTCGGAGCGCTACCAACTGCTCGAGCGCCTGGCCACGCGCATCGCCGAGGTGTGCAAGGTCGATGAGCGTGTCACGTCGGTCGTCGTGACGGTGCGCAAGCTCCATCCTCCGGTGCGCGCGATGGTCGATCACGTCGCGGTTCGCATCGAGCAGTGACCGGTTCGCCTCGTCGCGCGCGTACCTCGGGATCGGGTCGAACCTCGGCGATCGTCTCGCCCACCTGCAAGCTGCGGTCGACGGGCTCGCGGCGCTGCCCGGGATCACGGTGATGGCCGTGTCGCCGGTGTACGAGACCGCGCCGGTCGGCGGCCCCGAGCAAGGCGACTACCTCAACGCGGTCGTCGCCATCCACACCGAGCTCTCGCCCCGCCAGTTGATGGAGATCGGGCAGTCGCTGGAAGCCGGCGAGCACCGGGTGCGTCACGAACGTTGGGGTCCACGCACCCTCGACGTCGACGTGCTCCTGGTCGGAACGGAAGCGGTGCACGAGGCCGACCTCGAGGTGCCGCATCCACGGATGGCCGAGCGGGCGTTCGTGCTCGCCCCCCTCGCCGACCTCGATCCCGAGTGGGCCGGCGTCGTGCCGGCCGACCAGACATGCGAACGCCGACCAGGGCTAGTGTTGCGGTTGCCCGAGTAGTCCGGCACCCCGACCAGGGGCTGGAACGAAGAGGTCAGGTTGCACGCACACGCACAGCGGGGGCTTTCCCTCGTGGGTCCGGGACGCGCTGGCGGCGCGCTCGCGCGTCGCGCTCGTCGCCCGGGGCTGGCGGGTGGTCGCGGTCGCGGGGCGTGCGGTCGACGCCGCATCGGTGCGAGACGCCGCCGCGCGGTTCGACGCGGAGGCGCGGGAGCTGGCCGATGTCGCCCGCGGGGCGTCGCTGGTGATCGTTGCGACGCCCGACGCCGCGATCGCTGACGCCGCGGCCGCGTTGGCGCCAGGGGTCGATGTCGACGCACTCGTGGTGCACCTTTCGGGCGCGTGCGCGCTCGATGAGCTCGACAAGCTTCGCCTCGCACGTCCCGACGTGCGGGTCGGCTCGATGCATCCGCTGCAGACGCTCCCGTCGGCCCAGGTCGGCGCTGATCGACTCGCGGGCTCGTGGTGTGCGATCGAAGGCGACGACGAGGTCGAGCGCCTCGCGGTGTCGCTCGGCATGCGTCCCGTGCGCATCGATCCGTCGCACCGGGTCGAGTATCACGCCGCAGCGACGGTGGCGAGCAACCACCTGGTGGCGTTGCTCGCGCAGGCGATGCGCGTGGCGGACGATGCCGGCCTTCCGCGCGAGGCCCTCCTGCCGCTCGTGCGTGCGACCGTCGACAACGTCGCCGCCTCGGGACCCGAAGCGGTACTCACCGGGCCGGTGGCGCGCGGCGACGTCGAGACGGTGCGTCGTCATCTGGATGCGATCCCGGCCGACGAGCAACGCGGCTATCGGGCATTGGCCGCGCGCGCGTCGGAGCTCGCGGGACGCGACGACGTGGCGATGGCCGAACTGCTCCGAGCGGGTGACTCGTGATCACCGTGACCACGATCGCCGACGTGCGGACGCACTGCGACGCCGCACGCGCCCGTGGCGAGCGGGTCGGTTTCGTGCCCACGATGGGCTACTTCCACGAGGGACATCGTTCGCTCATGCGTGCGGCGCGCGCTGACAACGACCTCGTCGTGGTGAGTCTGTTCGTGAACCCGACCCAGTTCGGCGCGGGCGAGGACCTCGACGCGTATCCGCGTGACCTTGCCGGCGACGCAGCCGCGGCAGCGGCGGAAGGCGTCGACGTGTTGTTCGTGCCCGAGGTCGCGGAGATGTACCCCGGCGGCGCGCGTACGACCGTCCACGTCGGCGATTTGACCACCGGCCTGTGCGGCGCCAGCCGGCCCACGCACTTCGACGGTGTCACCACCGTGGTCACCAAGCTGTTCGCCATCGTCGGAGCGTGTCGGGCCTACTTCGGCAAGAAGGACGCCCAGCAGCTGGCGGTGATCCGGCGCATGGTCACCGACCTCGACCTGCCCGTCGACGTGGTCGGCTGCCCGCTCGTCCGGGAGCCCGACGGCCTCGCGATGTCGAGCCGCAATGCCCGTCTGACGTCCGACGATCGCGTCCGGGCGACCGTGCTGTGGCGCGCGCTGCACGCCACGGCGGAGGCGACCCGATGTGGCGAGCGCAACGCGGGCGAGTTGCGACGCATCGTCGTCGACACCATCAGCGCCGAGCCCGCGACGCGCATCGATTACGTCGAAGTCGTCGATGCGCACACCCTGCAGCCGATCGACGTCGTCGAGCGCGATGCGTTGATCGCCGTCGCGGCCTTCGTCGGCACCACCCGTCTGATCGACAACGTCACCATCGACCCTCACACCTCGTCCGTCGACCTCGGCGTCACGGTGAACGCAGTGAACCAGGAGTCCTCATGAACCGAATCATGATGAAGTCGAAGATCCATCGCGCCACCGTCACCGGCGCCGATCTCAACTACATGGGATCGATCACCATCGACCCGCGCCTGATGGAGCTGGCCGACCTGATGGAGCACGAGCAGGTGCACGTTGTCGACATCGACAACGGCGCCCGGTTCGAGACCTACGTCATCCGTGGCGGTCCGGGCGACATGATCCTCAACGGCGCGGCTGCACGCCTCGTGCATCAGGGTGACAAGATCATCGTGATCAGCTACGCGCACTACGACGAAGCCGAGCTCGCGCAGTATTCGCCGATCGTCGTGCAGGTCGACGACCTCAACCGTCCTTCGGTGCATTCCGTGGCCGCGGTCGCCGACGCCTCCGACGCCACGTAGCGCCGCCGATGTCCCGTCCCGTCGTCGTCGCCGTCGTTCGGCGAGAATCCCGTTCATGACCGACCTCCTGGTGCTCGGCAGCGGCATTGCCGGCCTGTCCGCCGCGGTGCGAGCGCGCCGAGCGGGGCTCGACGTGGCGGTGCTCACCAAGGGCGCGCTGACCTGGTCCGCCACCCGGTACGCGCAGGGTGGCGTGGCCGCTGCGCTCTTCGAGGACGACGACAGCCCCGAGCTCCACGGCGCCGACACGCTCACGGCCGGCGTCGGCCTGTGCGACACCGACGCGGTCGCGGTGCTCGCGGGCGAGGGTCCGACACGGGTGCGTGAGCTCATGTCGCTCGGCGCGCACTTCGACGAAATCGACGGCACGCTGGCGCTCGGACGCGAAGGTGGGCACTCGGTGGCGCGAGTCGTGCACGCCGGAGGTGATGCCACCGGCGCCGAGATCGAGCGCGCGTTGGTCGAGGCGCTGCAGGCGTCGGGCGCCGACGTGTATGAGCAGTGTCTCGTCACCGATCTGATCGTCGCGCGACGGCCGTTGCGTCGGCGTGCTCGTCGTCGACGAGAACGGCGACGCTCGCACGTTCAATGCCCGGCACACGCCTCGTGGCCACCGGTGGCGCCGGGCAGTGCTTTGCCGTCACCACCAACCCTGCGCTGTCCACCGGCGATGGTGTCGCGATGGCGCTGCGTGCGGGTGTGGCAGTCGCCGACCTCGAATTCATGCAGTTCCACCCCACCGCGCTGCATCATCCGTCGATGCCACGGCCGCTGTTGTCGGAGGCGCTGCGCGGCGAGGGCGCGATCCTTCGCGACGAACGACGGTGTCGCGTTCATGACCGACGAGCACCCGCTGCGCGACCTCGCGCCACGCGACGTCGTGGCGCGTGCGATCAGCCGCCGTCTCAACGATCGAGGGCTCGACCACCTGTGGCTCGACGCCACGGTCATCCACCGACTTCGCCGACCGCTTCCCCACGATCTTCCGTGCCTGCGCGACGGTCGGTCTCGACCCGACCCGTGAGTGGCTCCCCGTCGCGCCCGCTGCGCACTACCTGTCGGGCGGTGTCGTCACCGATCTCGACGGTGCCAGCACGCTGCCCGGGCTGTGGGCGTGCGGGGAAGCCGCGTGCTCCGGCGTGCACGGCGCCAACCGACTGGCGTCGAACTCGCTGCTCGAGGGACTCGTCTTCGCAGCACGAGCGGTCGATGCGATCGTCGCGCGGGAAGGACCGAGTCCCGAGCAGCTCGGGCGCGTCTGCGCGGCCTCGACGGCCACGGCAGGCCGGGCTGTCGCGGCGAACGACATCGGTACCGGGATCCCGATCCGCGACGAGCTCCAACGGGTGATGACTCGCGATGCCGGGGTCCTGCGCGACGCGGAGAGCCTCGACCGTGCCGCGATCGCGCTCGAGTCGATGTCGCCCACCAGCGTTGGTGAAGCCAACCTGCTCGCCGTGAGCCGAGCACTCGTCGCGCGCCGCCGCGGTGCGTTGCGAATCGCGGGGAACGCACACGCGCATCGACCATCCCGACACATCCGCCAACTACCTCGGTCGCTTCGTGTTCGACGGCGACGTCGAGCCGCACTTCCTTCCCCTCACCGGCACGCCCGAACGATCGGCCGCAATGGTCGGGCCGAGTCGACCGTGACCAGCACTCCCCGCGACTTCGACGCGCCGGTCGCCGTCACGCGCGATGCCGTGCGTCGCGCCCTGGCCGAAGACCTCGGACCGCTCGGCGACATCACCGCCGCGCTCGTCTCCGTGGATGCGCGTGCCACCGCCGACGTGGTGGCGCGGGCGGCGGGGGTCCTCGCCGGCACCGCATGCGCCACCGAGGTGTTCGCGCAGCTCGACGCCGCAGTGTCGGTCACCTGGTTGCTCGACGACGGCACGTCGCTCGGGCCCGGAACGAAGATCGGTCGTGTGGAAGGGCCCATGCGGTCGGTGCTCACCGGCGAGCGAACCGCGCTCAACTTCTTGTGTCACCTGTCAGGGGTGGCCACCGCGACGCAGGCGTTCGTCCGCGCCGCGGGTGACACGACGCGCGTGTGGGACACCCGCAAGACGTTGCCCGGGCTCCGTGCGCTCGAGAAGGCCGCCGTCCGGGCCGGCGGCGGCGTGAACCACCGCGGGTCGTTGTCCGACTTCGTGCTGATCAAGGACAACCACCTGGCGGGCCTCGGTATCACGGACGCGGTGCAGCGATCGTTGGCCACGTGGCCCGGGCGCGCGGTCGAGGTGGAGTGCGATCGCATCGAGCAGGTGGAAGAGGCGATCACCGCGGGCGCCACCATGGTGCTGCTCGACAACATGACGCCCGACGAGGTGCGCGGCGTGTGTCGCGCTCGTCGACGGTCGGCTCGTGGTCGAGGTGTCGGGCGGCATCACCGTCGAGAACGTGCGCGTGTACGCCGATGCCGGTGCCGACCTCGTGTCGACCAGCGTGATCACGCAATCGGCACCCGCGCTCGACATCGCGTTCGACATCTCAGGATGACAGGAGGCGCGACGTGCTGTTGACCATCGACTGTGGCAACACCCAGACCGTGATCGGCCTGTTCTCCGATCGCGAGCTCGTCGACCACTGGCGCATCGCCACGGCGGCCGACCGCACGTCCGACGAGATGGCGCTGATGTTCCAGCAGTTCCTCGGCTTCCACGGGTTCTCGTTCGACGCGCAGGTCACCGGTTTGGCGATCGCGTCGGGCGTGCCGCGCGTCACCGCGGCGTTGCGTGAGATGAGCGAGCGCTACTTCGGCTTTCCCGCGCTCGTCCTCGAGAGCGGTGTGCGCACGGGGATGCCGATCGTCTACGACGAGCCCAAGAACGTGGGCGCTGATCGCATCGCGAACGCCATCGGCGCGTACGACCTCTACGGTGGTCCCTCGATCGTGGTCGACTTCGGTACCGCGAACACCGTCGATGCGGTGAGCGTGAAGGGCGAGTACCTCGGCGGCGCGATCTTTCCCGGGATCGAGATCTCGCTCGACGCCTTGTTCGCCGCGCGGCGGCGTTGCGCCGCGTCGAGCTGGTCGCGCCCAAGAACGTGATCGGGAAGTCGACGATCGAAGCGATCCAGTCGGGCGCGGTGTACGGGTTCAGCGGACAGATCGACGCGCTGGTCGACCGATTTCAGGCCGAGCTCGGTCCGTCGACCGTGGTGGCCACCGGCGGCCTGGCCGAGCTCATCATCCCGCACTCCCGAACCATCCAGCACTACGAGCCCTGGCTCACTTTGCAGGGACTCCGCATCGTCTACGAACGCAACACCTAGCGTCAGCGAGAATGGAGCCCCGAAGCGAGGAACGAGCGGAGGGGCGCGGGAGCGACCGTCTCCGACCTGCCGCACGCGGCGTTCAAACAGTGAGCGAGTGAAACAAATGGCCGATGAAGTCAAGCTCGCCTTCGGACTGCCGGGAACGCCCGAGGCCAACCTCGCGGCGTGGAAGGCCACACCGCCGCCGTTCCTGTCCGACTACGACCTCAAGGACGAGTCGTACGAGACCCTCGTCTTCGAGGCGCAGGTCATGGGCGCGGGCATGCGCATCCTCATGTGGGGACAGGCCAAGACGCTCTACCGGCTGATGATCACGTTCACCGACGACGCCACGGTCGGCACCAAGGTGATGCTCATCGGCCAAGCGAAGGAAGACGTGCGCGATCAGATCGGCGCCTACCTCCGCGAGCACACCCAAGCTCTCTGACCATCCCTCCCCGAAATTGCGTCAAGATTGTGCGGAAACTGCACACGAACGACGCAACTTCGGGTGAACGGGAGGTCAGACGTCGTCGAGGATCTCGGCCTTCTTGGCCGCGAACTCCTCGGCGGTGATGAGGCCACCGTTGAACAGCTGCTGGGCCTTCTTGAGCCGTGCGGCTGGATCGTCGGCCGCGGGAGTGGGTGCGGCAGCGGGCGCGGCGGCGGCACCCGCCGAAGCGGCCGCGGTGGGCAGGAAGGTGGGGTTGGCGGTGAACGGCGAGGCCGGCGCGCCGACTTGTCCCGCCATGGCCGCCCGACCTGCCGCATCCGCGTTGCCCGCGTACGTGTTCTGGAGCCCTTGCATCACCGCATTGATGTCGCCGCCCGCCGCTGCGTTCGCACCCACCAGCGCGTCCCACTGCACCGCGACCTGTTGAGGATCGTCGGGGGAGATCTTCACCGGGATGTCCATGCCCACCGACATCGCCGTCTTCTGGCGCGCGGTCGGGTACAGGTACGTGACCTTGTACGGCGCGCCCTCGGGCGGGGTGATCTCGAGGTCGACCTGCATGGTGAACTTCTCGGTGGGGTGCGGCATCGCGAACGACAGCACCCGCGCCTTCGCCGGTGTGCCGTGCTTGAGGATCTCACCCTGACCGCGGTCGTCGGACAGTGCGGCGATGTCCTTGAACGCGCCCTTCACCGACGGCATGCCGCCGTGATAGTTGCCGAGGTCCTTGGCGCCGCTGATCGCGTTCTTGGCGTCCTTGAACATTCCCATCGTCAACTCCCTCGAAAGCGTGCCGGTGTGATCGGGTTGGGCGCTACCAGCTGCTGATGATCGCCTGGGTCGGCGCGCTCGGGTCGTACTTCGCCACGATCGCCTGACCCTCGGACAGCCCTTCCATCTGGAAGGGGAGCATGCTCTGCTCGATCATCGTCTGGTACGGCTCGGCGCCGTCGGGACGGATGCTCACGTCGAATTCGTGCCACGTGGCGCCGCTGATGTCGGGCGTGCCCACGGCACGGATCGCGTGGATCACACCCGGTGCCTCCACGCCCACCTGGGCGAGCGTGTTGACCTTCTGGGAGTAGGCGGCCATCTTCGCCATGTCCTGGCCGCCCATGCCGGCCATGTCGGGGGCGCCCATGCCGGTGGGCGCGGCTGCGCCCGCCGCCTGCTGCATCGCCGCCGCGTTGGCCATCGCGTCGGCCGCCTGGCCCTTGGCGTCCTTCATCTTGTCGAAGAGTCCCATTGCGCCTGCCACCTCACCACTCGGGGAACGTCGACAAAACGCTACCGCCGTTTTCGGCGCTTGTCGACGGCTCGCTCTCGACGCAGCGTAGGTGCGGGAGCGAACTTCCTGAGCTGTCGCACGCCGACTGTTCGAACAGTGAGCGACCGCAGAGAGGCGAGCGATCGAGATTCAGGTCGAGCGCGTGACCTGGGTCTCGACGAGGCGACGTGAGCGCACCGCAGACACGCGGGTCGAGGGCGTCCGCGCCTTCCAGGGCGTCGATGGCCTTGGTCGCGTGTCCGCGCGCGATGACGAGCGCGGCGTCGACCGAGCCGTTCGCGGTGGCGATGCTGGTGGCTTCGGCGACCTCGTCGGCGTCGAGGGGCCGACCGAGTCGATCGCGCAGCGTGGCGTCGTCGCGCAACGCGTAGATGACCGGCAGCGTGTAGACGCCTTCGAGCAGGTCTTGGCCGGCGTGCTTGCCCAGGGCTTCGTCGGTGGCGGTGAGGTCGAGCACGTCGTCGACGACCTGGAAGCACATGCCGAGGTGCATGCCGAAGCGGGTGAGCGCGTCGAGCGTGGAGTCGTCGACGTCCGACACCATCCCACCGATGCGACACGAGGTCGCGAACAGTGCGGCGGTCTTCCCTTCGATGGTGCTCTCGTAGCCCTCTTCGGTGCGCGTCGACGTCGAAGAGGTGTTGGAGCTCGAGCACCTGTCCGCGGCACAGCTCACCGATCGTGGCTGCGAGCAGCGAAGCCACGTCAGCACCCAGCGACGCCGCGAGCGACGAGGCCCGGGCGAGGAGGAAGTCGCCGGCCAGGATGGCCACGATGTTGTTCCACCGCGCGTTCACGCTGGGAACCCCACGGCGCGTCTCCGCCTCGTCGATCACGTCGTCGTGGTACAGCGATCCGAGATGCACGAGCTCGACGGCGACCGCACCGGTGATCGCCTCGTCGGAGGCCGGGCCGGGCTCGCTCCCCGTCCACCCCGCGGCATACGCGGCACAGAGCGCCAAGGTGGGGCGAATGCGCTTCCCACCTGCACTGATCAAGTGGGCGGCCACTTCGCCGAGAAAGGGATCGGGAGAACGGACCGATTCGTGGAGCGAGGTCTCCACCCGGGCGAGATCCGCCGCGAGCGGCCCGAGGTTGACGGCCGTGGCCGGATTCGACGACGTGTCCGACCCTGTCATGGGCCAACGGTACGCAGCCACGGGAACAAACTCCAAGCCGGAGGTGCTGAAGTCACGAAGACGACATCATCGGCCTCAGAGGTGGTACCTGGGGCCGATTACACTGCAACGAGGTCGCTCGAACGGGCTGTCCGGATCCGCAGCCACGCACCGCAGTACGAGCAGTACGAGGTGCGTGGTGGGTTGCGACAGTCTGCGAAGGCGTCCGTCCGACTGATGAGAGGCGGATCCATACCGTGTTCGAACGCTTCACTGATCGAGCCCGCCGAGTGGTCGTCCTGGCGCAGGAAGAAGCGCGCCTGCTCAACCACAACTACATCGGCACCGAGCACATCCTCCTCGGGTTGATCCACGAGGGCGAAGGCGTCGCTGCGAAGGCGCTCGAGTCGCTCGGCATCTCGCTCGAGGCAGTCCGCGCGCAGGTCGAAGAGATCATCGGTCACGGTGGTCAGGCCCCGTCGGGCCACATCCCCTTCACGCCGCGAGCGAAGAAGGTGCTCGAGCTGTCGTTGCGCGAAGCGCTGCAGCTCGGTCACAACTACATCGGCACTGAGCACATCCTCCTCGGGTTGATCCGCGAGGGCGAAGGCGTCGCCGCGCAGGTGCTGGTGAAGCTGGGCGCGGATCTGTCGCGCGTCCGCCAGCAGGTCATCCAGCTCCTCTCCGGGTACGCGGGCGCCAAGGAAGGTGCCCCGCAGGGCGCCGGCAGCGGCAGCCCCGAGCAGCCGTCGGGCTCACTCGTGCTCGACCAGTTCGGGCGCAACCTCACCCAACTCGCGCGCGACAAGAAGCTCGACCCGGTGATCGGGCGCGAGAAGGAGATCGAGCGCGTCATGCAGGTGCTGTCGCGCCGCACCAAGAACAACCCGGTGCTGATCGGCGAGCCCGGCGTCGGGAAGACGGCGATCGTCGAAGGTCTCGCGAGCGACATCGTGTCGGGCGACGTGCCGGAGACGATCCAGGGCAAGCAGCTCTACACCCTCGACCTCGGCGCGCTCGTCGCCGGTTCCCGTTACCGCGGCGACTTCGAAGAGCGCCTGAAGAAGGTGCTGAAGGAGATCCGCACACGCGGCGACATCATCCTGTTCATCGACGAGTTGCACACGCTCGTGGGTGCCGGTGCCGCCGAAGGCGCGATCGACGCCGCCAGCATCCTCAAGCCGATGCTCGCTCGCGGTGAGCTGCAGACCATCGGTGCCACCACGCTCGACGAGTACCGCAAGCACCTGGAGAAGGATGCGGCGCTCGAGCGTCGATTCCAGCCGATCAAGGTGGAGGAGCCGTCGGTCGCGCACACGATCGAGATCCTCAAGGGGCTGCGCGACCACTACGAGCAGCACCACCGCGTCACGATCACCGACCAGGCGCTCGTCGCGGCGGCGAACCTCGCCGATCGCTACATCTCCGACCGCCACCTGCCCGACAAGGCGATCGACCTCATCGACGAAGCGGGTTCGCGCCTGCGCATCCGTCGCATGCAGGCACCGCCCGACTACCGCGAGCTCGAAGACGAGATCGCGAACACTCGCAAGGAGAAGGAAGCGGCGATCGACGCGCAGCAGTTCGAGCGCGCCGCGAAGCTCCGCGATCGCGAGAAGGAACTGCTCGAGCAGCGCGGCACGAAAGAGACGGAGTGGCGCGCCGAGGGCGTCGACCTGTTCAACGAGGTCACCGAGGAGTCGATCGCCGAGGTGCTGGCGCTGTGGACGGGCATCCCCGTCTACAAGCTCACCGAGGAAGAGACCGCCAAGCTCCTGCGCATGGAAGACGAGCTGCACAAGCGCATCGTCGGCCACGACGCCGCGGTGCACGCGGTGTCGCAGTCGATCCGTCGCACGCGTGCGGGTCTGAAGGACCCGAAGCGGCCGTCGGGCTCGTTCATCTTCCTCGGGCCGTCGGGCGTGGGCAAGACCCACACGGCCAAAGTGCTCGCCGAGTTCCTGTTCGGTGACGAAGCGGCGTTGATCCAGCTCGACATGTCGGAGTACATGGAGAAGCACACCGTGTCACGGCTCGTCGGTTCCCCTCCCGGCTACGTCGGGTACGACGAAGGCGGCCAGCTCACCGAGGCCGTGCGGCGCAAGCCGTTCTCCGTCGTGCTGTTCGACGAGATCGAGAAGGCGCACCCCGACGTGTTCAACACGTTGCTGCAGATCCTCGAGGACGGGCGTCTGACCGACGCCCAGGGTCGCACCGTCGACTTCAAGAACACCGTGATCATCATGACGTCGAACCTCGGCACCGCCGATCTGCGCAAGACGGCGATCGGTTTCGGCACCGCCGACGAGGCGGTGACGTACGAGAAGATGCGGACCAAGGTCACCGAAGAGCTCAAGCGCAACTTCCGGCCTGAGTTCCTCAACCGCATCGACGAGATCATCGTGTTCAACGAGCTCAGCATGGAAGAGGTCACCGAGATCGTCGACCTCGAGATCAAGCGGGTGCAGGAGCAGCTCGAAGCCCAAGGCATCGCGCTGGAGCTCACCCACGAGGCCAAGCTGCTGCTTGCGGCGAAGGGCTACGACCCGTCACTCGGTGCACGTCCGCTGCGACGCGCCATCCAGCGCATGGTGGAGGACCCGCTCTCCGAGAAGATCCTGTGGAAGGAATACCACGCAGGGGAGACGATCGTGGTCGACACGCTCGACGACGACATCGTGTTCCGCACGATCGAAGGTGTCGAGCCCCCGCCGGTCGAACTGGCCGGGAGCGCCGAAGGCTCGTAGCGAGCCAGCACGTCGAGAGTGGAACGAGGCCCGCGCTCCGGCGCGGGCCTCGTTTCTCGATAGCGTCTGCATCTCGTGAAACGCCTGGTTCTCCTTCTTGTCGCGCTCGTCGTCGTGCTCGCGGGGTGCAAGGTCGACACGACCGTCACCGTCGATGTGCACGACGACGGGAGTGGCGTCGTCACCGTCGACATCCGCCTCGATCCGGCCGCGGTGCAGGCGGTGGAGACGACCGACACCAAGCTGCGCGACCAGGTGCGTCTCGGCGACCTGGCCACGTCGGGGTGGACCGTCGGGAAGTGGCAGCGCACCGACGACGGCGCCGCGTCGCTCACGCTGTCGAAGAAGTTCACGTCGCCTGATCAGGTTGCCGGGATCATGGGCGAGATCAGCGGCGTCAACGGGCCGTTGCGCGACGTGCAGGCGTCGCGCGATCGCGGGTTGCTGTCGACGAACTACGACGTGAGCGGCGCGATCGACCTGGCCGCGATCCAGACCGGTATCGCGGCCGATCCGGACCTGACCGGCTCGCTCACCAACCAACACGTCGACCTCGGTGCACTCGACCAGTCACTGCTGCAACAGATCCACGATGCGTTGTCGGTGACGGTCGTGGTGAACCAGCCGAACGGCTCGACGACCGTGCACGGCGTGAACGGGCAACGAGTCGCGATCCACGCGAGCAGCTCGGTGCGCGACAACCGGCGCATCCTGTTGATCCTCGCGGCCGTCGTGCTGCTGATCCTCGCCGTCGCGGTGTACTTCGGCGGCCGCCACAGCCGTCGGCGCGCCCGCGCTCGCGCCCCCATCCCCAGGTTCAACCCCCACGGCCACCACTCCTGACCCAACCCATTCGGAGGTTCCCATGCCCTTTCATCCGTACCTGTTCTTCGGCGGCAACTGTCGAGAGGCGTTCACGCGCTACCAGGACATCTTCGGCGGCGAGCTCTTCGTCATGACCATGGGCGACGTGCCTGGTGAAGAGGCGCCTCCCGGGATGGAAGACGTCGTGATCCACGCTGCGATCACGGGCGACGACCTGCTGCTCATGGGCTCCGACGACCCGACCACCGACTCGTTCGGCCCGGTCCAGGGCATGCAGGTGACCTACTCGTCGCCCACGGTCGAAGAGGCCAACCGCGTCTTCGCGCTGCTGACCGAAGGCGGCGAGGTGAGTCAGCCGCTGATCGAGACCTTTTTCTCGCCGGCGTTCGGCATGTGCGTCGACCGCTTCGGCACCCCGTGGATGATCTCGACCGACCAGCCATCGGAGGAGTCGGACTAACCCGTCCGAAATTGCGTGGATGAGTGCCCGAAGACGTACATCAGTTCACGCAATTTCGGACAGGTGCAAAGGGGTGCGCGTTGATGTCATACCCAAGGCGTACGGTCCGACGTCATGAAGACGAAGACGAACTACCAGTGCGCCGAGTGCGGCGCCTCGACGCCCCGCTGGATGGGCCGCTGCCCCACGTGTGAGGCGTGGGGCACCCTGGTGGAACACGTCGTCGAGCAGGCACCGAAGAACCCGTCGCTGCGGGTTCGTGCCCCGGGCGGGGCGCCCGAATCGATCGTCACCGTGAACGCGGAGACCGCCACGCCGATGCCCACCGGCATCGCGGAGCTTGATCGGGTGCTCGACGGCGGCCTCGTGCCCGGCTCGGTCACGCTGCTCGCGGGCGAGCCCGGCATGGGCAAGAGCACCCTGCTCCTCCAAGCACTGGGTCACATGGCCGCGGCCGGCCGCCGGTGCCTGCTCGTCACCGCCGAGGAGTCGTGCGCGCAGGTGAAGCTGCGAGCGGAGCGGGTCGGCGCGCTCGCGCCGGATCTGCTCGTGGTGTCCGAGACGTCGCTGCCGCACGTGCTCGCACACGTCGATGCGGTGGAGCCCGACGTGCTCGCCCTCGACTCGATCCAGACGGTTGTCGACCCCGACTCGCCCGGCGCGCCCGGGTCGGTGTCGCAGGTGCGCGACTGCGCATACCGCCTCGTGCAATTGGCCAAGGAGCGCGAGCTCGCGACGATCCTCGTGGGCCACGTCACGAAGGAGGGCACGCTCGCAGGTCCGCGTGTGCTCGAGCACGTGGTCGACACCGTGCTGTCGTTCGACGGTGACCGTGGTCACTCGCTGCGGCTCCTCCACGCGCTGAAGCATCGCTTCGGTGCCACCCACGAGCTCGGGCTGTTCGAGATGGCGGAACGAGGGCTGCTCGACGTGCCCGACGCCTCGGCGCGCTTCCTCGTCGACCGTCGTGGCGGCGCGCCCGGTTCGGCGGTCGCCGCGGTGTTGGAAGGGTCGCGTCCGTTGCTCGTCGAGGTGCAGTCGCTCGTCGTCGACACACCGGTGCCGCCGCGTCGCTCGGCATCGGGGCTCGACGGCTCGCGCCTCGCCATGTTGCTGGCGGTGCTCGAGCAACACGGTCGAATCAAGCTGTCGAACTACGACGTGTACGCGTCGGTCGCGGGCGGATTCCGCGTCTCCGAACCCGGCGTCGACCTCGCGCTGGCCGTCGCCGTGGCCGGCGCCCGGTTGCGTCGCACCACGGTGGAGGGCACCGTCGCAGTCGGCGAGATCGGTCTGGGCGGCGAGGTGCGCTCGGTGCCACAAGTGGAGCGTCGGTTGGCCGAAGCTGCCCGTCTCGGGTTCACGCGCGCCCTCGTGCCGCCGGGCACCGGGGCGGTCCCGGGGATCGACGCGATCGTCGTGCACGACGTCGCCACCGCGCTCGCCGAGGGCCTGGCCCACGACCGTGGAGCCACACCCGACTCGTAGCGATCAAGGGCAGATTTCGACCCGGTTGCGGTATCCTGGCCTCGTTCCTGGCTCTGCGTTGGACGACCGAGAGGACGAGCCCCCCGTGCCCGCCCAACCCCGCTCGGAAGCCATGATGATCGCCTTGCGCCTGGTGGCGCCGGGTACCGCGCTCCGCGAAGGTCTCGACCGGATCCTGCAGGCCCGCATGGGGGCGCTGATCGTGATCGGCGACGGCCCCGAGGTGCTCTCGGTCTGCTCCGGTGGCTTCCTGCTCGACTCCGGGTTCACCCCTCAGCGACTCTCCGAGCTGGCCAAGATGGACGGCGCCATCGTGCTGGCGTCCGACTGCTCTCGAGTCGCTCGGGCCAACGTGCACCTCGTGCCCGACCCCAACGTGCCGACGTCGGAGACGGGCACCCGGCACCGCACCGCCGAACGGGTCGGGCGTCAGATCGATGTGCCGGTGATCAGCGTCTCCGAGGACATGTCGGTGGTCACGATCCACCGTCGGGGTCAGAAGCACAGTCTCGAACCGATCTCACAGGTCTTGGCGCGTTCGGACCAGGCACTGCAGATCCTCGGTCGCTACAAGGTTCGCCTCGATTCGGTGAGCGCGGCGCTGTCCGCGCTCGAAGTCGAGGACCTCGTCACGGTGCGCGACGTCGCGACGGTGTTGCAGCGCGCCGAGATGGTGCGACGCGTCGCCGACGAGATCGACGGCTACGTCGTCGAACTGGGTGCCGACGGACGCCTCGTGATGTTGCAGCTCGAAGAGCTGATCGGCGGCGTCGATGAGGATCGTCGGCTCGTCGCCAAGGACTACTTCCAGGAGTCAGCCGAGTTCGAACTGGTCAACGTGATGGGTGCGCTGGCCGCGCTCGACGACGACGAGTTGCTCGATCTCAACGCGGTGGCCGCCGTTCTCCGTCTCGGCGGTGGCGTCGGCATCGACAGCGCGCTGCAGCCCCGCGGGTTCCGGCTCCTGCACAAGATCCCCCGGTTGCCGGAGATCGTGTCGGATCACGTGGTGGGCCGGTTCGCCAACCTGCAGAAGATCATGCGCGCGGGCCTGGCCGATCTCACCGAGGTCGACGGCGTGGGCGAGGTGCGGGCGCGGGCGATCAAGGAAGGCCTGTCACGGCTTGCCGAGACGAGCATCCTCGAGCGCTACGTCTGAGTCGGCGCCGAGCAGGACCGAGAGAGACGAGGGGGAGCAGCGCGTGGCCGAACTGACGCAGGGGCCGTACGAGGTCGAGGTCGAGCACATCACCATCAAGGGTGTCGACGGGTACGAGGTCGACGCGATCCACGCCCGCCCCGACGGCATGCCGATCGCCGGACTGGTCGTGCACCCCGATGTCGGCGGGCTCCGACCGTTGTTCGACGATCTCTGTCATCGGTTGGCGACGCACGGGTTCGCGGTGTGCGCGCCCGAGCCGTTCGCGCGTACGCCGGAGCTCGCGATGTCGACCGACATCGCGGCGCGCATGAGCCACGTGCGCGACCTCGACGACGAGCTCCAGATCGGCGACCTCGAGGCGGCGGCCGACTACCTCGTGGTGCACGACGACGCACGCGAGGTCGCGGTGCTCGGGTTCTGCATGGGTGGCATGCAGGTGTTGAAGGCGGCCGCCACCGGTCGCTTCGACAAGGCGGTTGCGTTCTACGGGATGATTCGCGTTCCGGCCGACTGGCACGGCCCCGGGCTTCGCGAGCCGCTCGCCACCGCAGGCGACGTGTGTCCCACGCTCGCGATCTTCGGTGGCGGCGACAACTTCACGCCACCCGACGACATCGAGGCGCTCCGCGCCGCGTGGGCCGATCGACCCGACTGCGAGATCGTCGTGTACCCGGATGCCGACCACGGGTTCGTGCACGTCCCCGAACGTCCATCCCACCGCGCCGACGACGCGGCCGACGCGTGGCGACGCGTGCTTCGCGTTCCTCACGCCGTAGCTCGGAGCGGCCGGGCGCGCCTCAGGGGCTGGGGCGAGCGCCTCGGATCTAGAGGGTGGCGCGGTCGACGAGCGCCGCGCGGTCGAGCAGGCGGTAGCGGTTGCGCCCCTCCACCTCGAGCCACCCGAGTTTCGTGAACAGCGACAGCGCCTTGTTCACCCGCTCGCGGCTCGCGCCGACCAGTCCGGCGAGATCTTCCTGAGTCATCGGCAACCGGAACTGGTCGTCCTCGCCGGCGATCTCGAGCAGACGCTTCGCCGTGCGCGCCGGCACGTCGAGGAACACCGCGTCGGCGAGCGAGTCGTCGGTGGCGCGCAGACGACGGGCGAACATGCGCACGATCACCCACAGCACCTCTGGGTGCGCTTCGATCGCCTCGCGCACGGCGGCGTATTCGACGACGAGGAGTTGACCCGCTTCGAGGGCTCGGGCATCGGCCGAGCGCGGACCGTCGTCGAAGAGTGCAAGCTCACCGAAGAGCGAGCCCTCCTCGAGCACGGCCACGAGCGACTCGCGACCGTCGGGCGACTTGGTCAGGATGGCGATGCGACCAGTGACGATCCCGAAGAGCTCGGTGGCGGCCTCACCCTGCTGGAAGATCACCTCGTTGCGGGCGACCTCGCGCATGGTCGACGACGTCCGGAGGGTCTCGAGCGCGTTCGGCGGCAGTGCGCTCAGCAGCTGCGTCGTCTCGAGGATTCGCCGCTCGGTCATCGTTCGCGGAAGCGTAGCGACGCCGTTCGCGCGCGCCGCGGAGCCGTTGGCGTTGGTGTGGTTGGGCACGGCAGGAGGAGGATTCAACTGGGGACCACCTTGAGGATCTGATCTGTCATCGACCCGTTGTCGGCGCTGATGTAGGGATTTTCCGGCGGGCCGTCGTCCCCGCCTCGATCACGCTTCCGCGCCGGACGGATCGAGCCACGGTCGAGCCCTGCGGAAAGGGATCGACGGGGGCTCTGGTATCCTTGAGTGACTGCCGCTCCGGCGGCGCACAGGCCACCCACGAACGTGTCCGGCCCACCTGACGATGCGAGTGCTGGCTCGCCGCGGGTTCGCAGCGGGCCGGATTCCACGAGGAGCAACATGCCGTTCGACGTCGGCGACAAGGTCGTCTATCCCCATCATGGTGCCGCGACGATCGAGAAGCGCGAGAAGAAGGAAGCGTTCGGCGAGAAGCGCGACTATCTCGTCCTTCGCCTCGCCTACGGCGATCTCACCTTGATGGTGCCGGCCGACAACGCCGAGGAGATCGGCCTGCGCGACGTGATCAACGACGAAGAGGTGGAAGAGGTGTTCGCCGTCCTTCGCAAGAAGGAAGCGCGCATGCCCACCAACTGGTCGCGTCGCTTCAAGAACCACGTCGAGAAGCTCAAGAGCGGTGACATCTACCAGGTCGCCGAGGTGGTCCGGAACCTCTCGATCCGCGAGGCCGACAAGGGGCTCTCCGCCGGGGAGAAGCGCATGCTCGCCCGGGCGCGTCAGATCCTCGTGTCCGAGCTCACGTTCGCGTTGAACGTCGACGAGGAAGCCGCCGAAGCCCGCCTCGACGAGGTGCTCGCGAGCGAGGACAAGCCGGCCGCCAAGAAGGCCCCGGCCAAGAAGAAGACCGCGGCCAAGTCGTAGCGCCCGGGTCGTCGAGACCAGGCCGTCGAGCAGGCGAGTCCACCATGGGTGACGTGTGGGCGATCGTGGTGGCCGCCGGACGCGGTGATCGCTTCGCCGCCGGCGCCGATGCCGACACCCCCAAGCAGTTCGTCGAGCTCGGCGGCGTGCGCATCGTCGATCGCGCCGTCGAAGCTGCACGGCAGTCGTGTGACGCGGTCGTGCTCGTCGTCGCGCCGGATTCGACGTGGGACGGCGCGCCGGTCGACGCCGTGGTCGTCGGCGGTGCGACCAGATCCGATTCGGTGCGCGCCGGATTGGCCGCGATCCCGCTCGATGCCGACGTGATCGTGGTGCACGACGCGGCGCGTCCGCTTGCGTCGACCGCCTTGTTCGCGTCAGTGATCGCGGCGGTACGCGAGGGCGCCGATGCCGCGATCCCCGGTGTCCGCGTCGCCGACACGATCAAGCGGGTCGACGGCGCGCGAGTGGTCGCGACACTGGCCCGCGACGAGCTGGTTGCAGTGCAGACGCCGCAGGCGTTCGCGGCCGCCGCGCTGCGCGACGCTCACCGCGTCGCGAGCGACGGCACCATCCCGGAGGCGTCCGACGACGCGGCACTGGTCGAGGCGCGCCACGGGGTCGTGGTCGTGGTCGAGGGCGAACCGACGCAACCTGAAGATCACCACCCGAAACGATCTCGTCGTCGCTCGCGTCGCGCTCGATCCGTCAGCATCGGAGCACTCGCCATGAACCAGCGGATCGGCAACGGCTACGACGTGCATCCGTTCGCACCCGAAGGTGATGCCCGAGCCCTCGTGCTCGCGGGCGTGGAGATCCCCGGACACCGTGGGCTGGCTGGCCACTCCGATGCGGACGCGATCGCCCATGCGGTGGCCGACGCGCTCCTCGGGCCCGCCGGTCTGCCCGATCTGGGATCGATGTTCCCCGCGAGCGACGAGCGCTACCGCGGGGCGTCCTCGATGAAGCTGCTCGCCGATGTCGTGGCGCGCGTCCGTGGTGCAGGGTGGTCGGTCGGGAACGTGAACGTGGTGGTGAACGCCGAAGCGCCGAACCTGGCCGCGCACCTTCCCGCAATGGTTGCCAACCTCGGTGCCGTGCTGGACGCCTTCGTGTCGATCACGCCGAAGCGGGGCGAGGGCATCGGCGCGATCGGGCGCGCCGAAGGCATCGCGGTGTGGGCCGTGGCCCTGCTCGAACCGCTCGACTGACTCTCCCCACTCAATTTCGGGGCAAGGGGGTGGTGGAAGTGGAACTACCCTCGCCTCCCATGGCCGTGCGGATCCGCGACACGCTGCAGCGCGACACCGTCGAGCTCACCACCCGTGAGCCGGGGAAGGTGTCGATGTACGTCTGCGGTCCGACGGTCTACGACGTGCCCCACATCGGCAACGCTCGTACTGCCGTCGTCTTCGACACCATCCGGCGCTACCTCGAGTGGACCGGTCTCGACGTGACGTTCGTCGCGAACGTCACGGATGTGGAGGACAAGATCATCGCTCGGGCAGCCGAGCAGGGCCGGAGCGAGGCGGATCTCGCCGCGGAGTACGAAGCCGTGTACTTCGAGCAGATCGGGCAGCTCAACGTCCGGGATGCCGACCATCGTCCCCACGCAACCGAGTACATCGCGCACATGATCGAGCTGATCGGCGAGCTCGTCGCAGCTGACCATGCCTACGCCGTCGACGGCCAGGGCGTGTACTTCGCGGTGGAGTCGTTCGCAGACTACGGAGCGCTGTCGCACCGCACCGTCGCCGACCTGCGTGAATCGGCCGGTGCCCGCGTCGACATCGACGAGCGCAAGCGCGCCCCGATGGACTTCGCGCTCTGGAAGACGGCGAAGCCCGGCGAGCCGGCGTGGCCCTCGCCCTGGGGCGACGGACGACCGGGCTGGCACATCGAGTGCTCTGCGATGGCGCTCGACCTGCTCGGTGAGCGCTTCGATCTGCACGGCGGCGGCAGTGATCTCGTGTTCCCACACCACGAGAACGAGCGCGCCCAGGCGTGTGGCGCAGGCCACGACTTCGCGCGGCACTGGATCCATTCCGGCATGGTCACCATCGGCGGCGAGAAGATGGCCAAGTCGGTGGGCAACTTCCTCATGTTGCGCGACGCGCTGGCCGCCTACGACGCACGCGCCATCCGCCTCGCGATGTTGCAGACCCACTACGGCCGCGCGGTCGATCTCGGGCCGGTCGAGCTCGAGGGCGCCTCGGCGGCGCTGGCTCGACTCGACGCGCTCGTCCGTCGGGCCGCGCAGGCGAACGTCGACCCGAGCGACGTGGCGATCGACCAGCGCGTGGTTGACGAGTTCCGTCTTGCGATGGACGACGATTTCAACACGCCGCGCACGCTCGCGGCGGTGTTCGACGCGGGCAACCGGGCGAATCGGGCGATCGACGGCGCCGATCTCGACACCGCCGCGGTGCTCGTGTCGACCGTGGTGGAGCTCGCCGGTGTGCTGGGCATCGACGTGGGGGTCACCAGCGTTGCCGATGCGCAGTTCGATGCCCTGGTGCGAGAGCGCGACGAGGCGCGCGAGGCACGCGACTTCGCTCGCGCCGATGCGATCCGCGACGAGCTCGCGGCCCAGGGGATCAAGCTCGAGGACGGTCCTCGTGGCACCACGTGGCATCGATGACCCGCACATGACCCGCCGATGACACGTCGACCGGCCAAGCAGGCGCCGCGCACCGAGCGACGCGACCTGGGCCAACAGGTCGAAGGCCGTCGAGCGGTGCGGGAGCTCCTGGTGGCGCGCGCCCGTCGCGTCCACGACGTGTGGATGTCGAACGACGTGGAGCCCACACCGATCCTCGACGAGATCCTCGAGCTGGCGGCGGGGCAGGACGTGAAGGTCCGACGGGTGCCGGGTGCGCAGGTCGACCTGAAGGCACGCACCGAGGCGCCCCAAGGTGTGGTGGCGTTCGCGTCGCCGCTGGTACCCGCCGACTTCGACGCGCTCCTCGCCGCACCCGACGCGTTCCTCGTTGCGCTCGACGGTGTCACCGATCCGCAGAACCTCGGCGCGGTTCTGCGCACCGCGGAGACGTTGGGCGCCACCGGCGCGGTGTTGCCGCGGCACCGCGCCGTTGCCATCACGCCGTCGGTCACCAAGGCCGCGGCCGGCGCGATCGAGCATCTCCCCATCGCGTTCGTGTCCGGCGTTCCGAACGCGCTCGACCAGGCGAAGCGCGCCGGTGTGTGGTCGGTCGGTCTCGACGCGTCCGGCGACACCTCGGTGTTCGACGTCACCGTCGCCGACCAACCCCTCGTGCTGGTCCTCGGCGCCGAGGGTCGTGGCCTGTCGCGGCTCGCTCGCACGCGTTGCGACGTGATCGCGTCGATCCCACTCCGCGGGCACGTCGAGTCGCTCAACGTGAGTGCGGCCGCGGCGATCGCGTGTGCTGCGATCGCCCGCGCCCGCGTGGTGTGACCGCGAGGGATCGAGAGCCGATGACCAGTGAACGGTCGGGAGTCAGTCAGCGGGTTGCGGGGGTTCGCGACCGAGTGAACGGAGTGCGCGGCTGGGCAGAACGAACCCTGCTCGGGCAGGCGTGGGACCGCATGCTCGAGATCGAGTTCGTCGATCGCAGCGTCGCCCTCGCCGGCAAGGCGTTCGTGTCGTTCTTCCCGTTGGTCATCGTCATCGCGTCGTTCGTGCCGACGAAGATCCGCGATCGCGATCTTCAGGACGATGACGCATCGTCTCGGTGTCCAAGGCAAGGCGCTGGCCGAGGCGCGAGCAGGCGTTCGCCTCGTCGGACGACGTCCGTCGAGCCACGGGGATCCTCGGTCTGGTCCTCATGATCTTCTTTGCGAGCTCGTTCACCACTGCGCTGCAGCGCGTGTACCTCCGGGCGTGGCGGCGGCCGCCGGGCAAGAAGGTCGGCGAGTACACCCGCGGCCCGGCATGGTTGCTGGCCGTCGTCTGCATCTCATGGCAGTGATGGGCGGGGTCCGCGCGCTGTTCGGCGACGGCGCCGCAGGTCATCGCTGTTCGCAGTGGTGTCGCTCGTCGCGACGTCCGGGCTGTGGTGGTTCACTGCATGGTTCATGTTGCGGGGTCAGGTTCGTTGGCGCGTGCTCGTCCCATCCGGTGTGATCACCGGCGTCGCGATGGCGGGGTACGCGCTGTCGGCCACGATCTGGATGCCCGAGGTCGTGATCAGGAACCAGAGCCAGTTCGGGTTCTTCGGCGTCGCCCTCGCGCTCGTGACGTGGTTCTCCGGTGCGGCGATCTGCATCCTCGTCGGCGCGTGTGCGGGCGCGGTCGTCGCCGCCGACACCGGGTGGATCGGCACGCTGGTCCGCGGCTCGGATCCGTCGTTGCTCGTCGCCGGTGCGGATTCGTCGCTGGCGGCGCCGGATCGCGACCTTCGCCTCCGCGACGCGTTCGGCACGATCGACGACGACGCGAGCCCGTCGATCAGCGCGACCTTCTTCGATCCCGAAGCGTTCGCCAGTTACGCTTCTCCGGTCACGCCGGGTTAGCTCAGTCGGTAGAGCACTTCTCTTGTAAAGAAGATGTCGTCGGTTCGATCCCGACACCCGGCTCCCACCACGCAACGGGTCCCGGCCGCTCAACTGGCAGGCGCCGAGTCGGGACGAGCGGCGTCGCTCTCGACCTCGGGCTCCAGGTACACCATCTGGGCATCGGGCACCGCGGCACGGATGTCTGCCTCGATCTCGTCGAGTCCGCGCGCCAGTGCGTCCCCGGCGAGCGCGGGGTCGAGCACGAGCTTCACTCCGACGAACAGCTCGTTGGGTCCGAGCTGCTGCGTCTGCATGCTCGTGATGCGGCGTACGGTCGGATGGCTCTCGACCGCAGACCGGACCGCGGCGACATCGTCGCGCGATGCCGATTCACCGATCAGCAGGCTCTTCATCTCGACCGCGAGCGTGAGTGCGATCATCACGAGCAGAAGTCCGATGCCCACGCTTCCCAGCGCGTCGAAGCGAGGATCACCGGTGATCGCCGCGGCGCTCACTCCCACGAGTGCGAACGCCAGCCCGATGAGGGCGCCGGTGTCTTCCAGCAGCACGACCGGCAGCTCCGCCTCCTTCGAGTGACGGATGAACGCAAACCACGACTGGTCGGCTCGGATCGCGTTGGCGTGGCGTACCGCCGTTCGCAACGACAGTCCTTCGAACACCACCGCGATCAGCAGGATGGTGATGGCCACGCCGAGTGACTCGAGCTCGTGGGGGTTGCGGAGCTTCTCCTCGCCCTCGAACAGTGCGAACAGTCCGCCCCCGGTGAACAGCACCATCGACACGACGAAGGCCCAGAAGTAGCGCTCCTTCCCGTATCCGAAGGGGTGTTCCGCCGACGGTTCCCGCTGCGCGCGGCGCGCGCCGAAGAGCAGGAGCCCTTGATTGGCCGTGTCGGCGACCGAGTGGATCGCCTCCGCGAGCAGTGATGCGGCACCGGTGAAGACGAAGCCGAGGAACTTGACGATCGCAATCGCCAGATTGGCCGCCAGGGCGGCAAGCACCGCGCCGCGGTGCTCGTTCTCATGGCCCCCCGTGCGTTTCTCGTCGGACATCGCTCGGACCTCGATCGGAGAACGGTCGGATCATCCATCCTTCCCGATCGGGCAGCTTTTGACGCCTCGGGCGGCCCAGGGGCGATGGCTCCGGACCCGCCGCACTGCCTACGATCGTCGGTTGGGGCGTGCCCCGTACCCACGACATCTGTTCATCAGGGAGACCGATGAAGGCCGCGATCCTCACCGAATACGCGCAGCCCCTGGTCGTCGAGGAGATCACCCTCGCCGACCTCGGGCCGCGCAGCGTACGGGTGAAGGTCGACGCCAGTGGGGTCTGCCACTCCGACGTGACCGCCGCCAGCGGCAAGGTCCCGATGGGCGCGCCGATCATCTTGGGCCATGAGGGTGCCGGCACGGTGCTGGCGGTCGGGTCCGACGTGAATCGGGTGAAGCCCGGTGACACCGTGATCGCGTCGTTCGTCCCCGCCTGTGGGATGTGCTTCTTCTGCCTCAACGACCAGTCGCAGCTCTGCCAGCTGATGGGCTCGACGTCGGGTGGTGTGAAGGGCACGCGTCCTGACGGTTCGGACATTCGCGCCATGACTGGCCTGGGCACGTTCGCCGAGGAGATGCTCGTCGACGAAGCCATGGTCGTGAAGATCGAGACCGACGTCCCCGTGGAGCAACTTGCGCTCATCGGGTGTGGCGTCACCACCGGTGTCGGCGCCGCGCTCAACACCGCCCAGATCACGCCGGGGGCGACGGTCACCGTGATCGGGTGTGGCGGCGTCGGGCAATCGGTGATCCAGGGCGCGCGCATCGCCGGCGCGTCGCGGATCTTCGCGGTCGACCCGGTCGAGTTGAAGCGCAAGACCGCTGAGCAGTTCGGTGCCACCGACCTGATCGATCCGGCCGACGGCGATGTCGTCGAGCAGGTGAAGGCGCTCACCCACGGCCGGGGCACCGACTACTCCTTCGAGGTGATCGGGCTCCCGGAGACCATGCTGCAGGCCTATCAGGTGGCTCGCCGGGGCGGCACCGCGGTGATCGTCGGCATGCCGGCGTGGGATGCCACCCTGAGCTTGCCTGCGATGTCGATCTTCCTCGACAACAAGCGGCTGCTCGGTTCCATGTACGGGAGTTCGCAGGTACGTCGCGACTTCCCGCGTTTCGTGCGCCTGGTCGAAACCGGGCGACTCGACATCGGTTCGATGGTGTCGCGTCACATCCACCTCGACGAGGTGAACGACGCATTCCGCGCCATGGAAGCCGGCGAGGTCATCCGCAGCGTCATCGTCTAGACGTGGCAGGATCGCGGGCCTGATGGGGCTGTCACCACGCGATCGCGCAATCTTGGAGTTCGAACGAGGATGGTGGACTCGTTCCGGGCCGAAGGAGGCAGCAATCCGTGCGGAGCTGGGAATCTCGGGGACTCGCTACTACGAGGTGCTGCGTCATCTCGTCGACGACCGGGACGCATACGACCACGACCCCCTCACAGTGATGCGGCTTCGTCGCGAGCGTGACCGCCGCCGGCGGGCGCGGGTCGAGGGCCGGCATGCCGGCCCCGGCTCTCGATGACGGCGGCACGCGGACGCACGAACGGCGCAGGCGGTTCCGGTGGCGTCCCCTCCACGGCACGAGGCGCGTTGCTCGTCGGCGTCGCGGTGATCCTGGGCGTCGTCGGCCTCCAGGTCCTCGACGACTCGGGCTCCACCAAGGGCACCAGCGGCACGACGGACACGAGCACCTCGGCGACCGCAGGCGCGAGCACCAGCAGCACCCTCGGCGCCGTGCGAGACCCGAGCCAGGTGCGGGTCAAGGTCTACAACGCTTCGGGCGTGAAGGGGCAGGCCCAGGCCACCAGCGACAAGCTGAAGGGGCTGGGCTGGGTCACCGTCGCACCCGCCGACTACGGATCGACCCGCGTCGGCACTGGGGTGCAGTGCGTTGCGGGGTTCGAACGGGAAGCCGCCGCGTTGGCGGCCAACGGCCTCGGCAACGGCGCGGTGGTCGAGGCGTATCCGTCGACGCCGCCCGACGGTGCGAGCGACGCCGACTGCCTCGTGATCGAGGGCAAGACCGCCTAGGCGCGGTTCGTCAGCCCCGTGGCCACCGATCCCCGGCAGCTCGCCGCGTTCGCCGGCTGCATCGACGATCCCAGTGGCACGGTGGTGCTCGTCGATTTCGACGGATCGCTCGCACCCATCGTCGACGATCCGGCCGCGGCCCGGCCGCTGCCCGCCGCCCTCGACGCCCTCGCCACGCTGGTGCCGCGCGTCGGACTCGTGGCGATCGTGAGTGGCCGCCCGGTTTCGTTCCTCCGCGCGCACGCGCCGATCGATGGTCTGCTCTGCGTGGGTCTCTACGGATTGGAGCGCATCGTCGACGGTGTGCGCGTCGTCGACCCGCGCGCGCTCGAATGGGTTCCCGTGGTCGCGAGCGCGGCCGACGAGCTCGACCGACGGTTGCCGGGTCTCCTGGTCGAACGCAAGGGTGACCTCGCCGTCACCGTGCACTGGCGCACCGCGCCGGAACGTGCCGACGAATCGATCGCCGTCGTCACCGAGGTGAGCGTCGCGCTCGGGCTCGACGCCCCGCTGCGGGGCCGCATGGCGATGGAGGTGCGTCCACCGGTGCCGGTCGACAAGGGCACGGTCACCGAGGAGTTGCTCCAGTCGATGCGAGTCGGGGTGTTCGCCGGCGACGATGCCGGCGATCTTCCTGCATTCGCTGCACTCGAGCGGGCGGTGGCAGCCGGATCACTGGCCGCCGGCGTGCGAGTCGGTGTGCGGTCGGTCGAGGCGCCGCCCGAGATCCTGGCTGCCGACGTGCTGGTCGACGGCCCGCGCGGACTCGCCACACTCCTCGCCGACCTGGGTGCCGCGATCGGGTAGGCGACTCGCCGTCGTGGTGTCGATCAGCGGGCGTGCGCGACGAGATCGGCGAGCCACGCCTCGGGAGTGCGCCGTGCCGCGAGCGTCCGCAGTCGTTCCGCCATGGCGGCACGAGTGTCGGAAGGCATCGTGAGCGCGACATCGAGCATCGCCGCGTTCTGCACCACGTCGAACGGGTGCACCGGCAACACCGCCGAGTGCAACTCCGCGAACGCGCCGGCCTCGGGCGACAGGCACACCACGCCGGAGTGCTCGTTGACCAGCGGGCCTTCCTTCGCCACCAGGTTGAGGCCGTCCTTCACCGGGTTCACGAACAGCACGTCGTAGCGACGGAAGCCCGCCACCGTCTGTTCGTAGTCGTCGCGCGTGTCGACCACGAGCGGCGTCCACGTGGAAGTCGCCCACCGTTCGTTGACGCGGGTTGCGGCCTCCTCGACCTCTTTGCGATACGCGATGTACTCCGGCACCGTCGCGCGCGAGCTGTTCAGCATGGCGACGAACACGACGCGCTCGCGCCATGCCGGCACCGTCTCGAGCAGCGTGTCGTAGGCCAGGAAGCCACGCGCGATGTTCTTGGTGAGATCGATGCGGTCGCTGCGGAAGATGAGCTGGCGATCACCGACGAGCGCATCGAGCTCGGCAAGGCACGCGTCGACCGCGGGCGACGCGGCGATGGTGGCCAGTCCGTCGGGATCCGGACCGAGCGGGGCCGCGAACGCCGGCGCGATCGGTGCGTCGACGCCGAGCACGGCTCGGGCGCATGCTTCGAAGTTGTTTGCCCAACGCTCGGTGTGGAACCCGCTGGGACGTGCCGCCAGCGACGTGCACAACGCGTGGGCGATGTGGTCGGGCAGCACACGGATCCCGTCGGGAGTGCAGAACGGGGTGTGCCCGAAGTAGCCGATGCGCAGGTCGGGGCGGGCGGCGTCGAGCATGCCCGGGACCAACGCGAGCGAGTAGTCCTGCACCAACACGGTGTCGCCCTCGGGCGCCAGCTGCTCGACGGTGTCGGCGAACGCGCGGTTGACCGCGACGTAGGCGTCCCACGCGGCCCGGAACTCGGCGTCGAACGTGGGACGCCGGGGAAGGTCGAAGATGCCGTGGAACACGAACCAGAGCACTTCGTTCGACACGACGTCGTAGTGCAGTCGGTGCACTTCCGGATCGATCTCGACGAAGTGCACGCGGGTGCCGAGATCGCGAAGTGTCTCACCGTGTCCGATCCGCTCCGCCGCGAGGCGGTCGCCCTCGCTCAACGCCGCCGACACGCACACGGCGTCGCGCAACGCGTCGGACGAGGTGGCGAGCAGGTGCAACGTCGCAGCCAACCCGCCTGGCCCGCGACTGGGGATGAGCACATCGTCGTCGTCCACCGAGAACCCGTAGGGCCCGCGGTGCGACACGATGATCATGCGCCGAGTGACCCGAACAGTCGCAGCCAGTCTTCGAGCTCGCGGGTCGACACGAAGTTGTCGCGCACGTGCTCCTTGCCTTGGGCGCCCATGGCGTCGGCGCCGACGGGATCGGCGAGCAACTCGATGGTGCGCTGGGCGCAGTCCTCGACGGTGTCGACGAGGTAGCCGTCGAAGCCGTCGCGGATCTGGAGCTTGATGCCTCCGGCGCGACCGCCGATCACCGGGCGACCCTTCCAGAGCGCTTCGCTCACCGTGAGGCCGAAGCCCTCACGGAGCGACTTCTGCAGCACGACGTCGGCGATCCGCTGGAACGCGTTGATCTGCACCGAGCCGACCTGGTGCAGGTTCGACAGCAGGTAGATGTCTTTGTCGCCACCGCGGGCAGTTTCGATCTGGTCCCACACCCGGAAGCCTTCCGGGTCGTCGGTGGCCATCGAACCGGCGAGCAGCAGCTGCGCGTCGGGCACCTGCTCGCGCACGATCCGGTATGCCTCGATGACGCCGAGCGGGTCCTTCCAGGGGTCGAAACGGCTGACCTGGCACACGATCGGACGGTGCACGTCGACGCCGTACTGGCGCGTGAGCTCCTGGCAGAACGGCAGCGCGAGGTCGAGGTTCTTCACCGAGAGCGGGTCGATGCACGGTGGTGCCGTGACCACGCGCTCCATGTCGAGCGACGAGGGCACGAACTCGGGCATCGTCCACACTGAGGCGTCGTGCAGCTCCACGAACGGCCGGAAGAACTCCCACACCTCGGGGTTGGCGGCGGTGAGATCGATGTGACAGCGCCAGATCCACTTGGTGTCCGCCATGCGGCCGCCGAGCCGTTCACGGAGGAAGCTCAACATCGCCGCGGGCTGCGGATCGTGGATGACCACGTAGTCGTAGTTGCCGTCGATCAGCAACGCGTTGTCGAGCACCTTTTCGAGGTAGGTGCGCTGCATCTGCGTCGTCCATTCGACGTCGGCACCCTGCAGCGCGTTGTGCACTTCCTTGGTGACGGCGAAGAACTCGTCGCTGCCGTGCATCACCTGCCAGTCGGCGTCGATGCCGACGCTGCGCAGGAGCGGCACGTGGGTCGCCAGCAGCTCGGCGACACCGCCGCCGTACGCGGTCGCGTTCACGTGCAGCACGCGCGCGCCCTGCAGCGGCTTGGCGGCCTCGGTGATGCGATCGATCACATCGACGCCGACGATGCCTGCGTAGTCGGACAGGTGCCGTTCGAGGAGGGGGACGCGTTCCAGCACGATGAGGTTGTCTGCTCCCGTTGAGCTCGTGGTCGGAACCCGAGAGCGACACGCCCGGGAATCCGCGTCAATCTAGTGATGATGCACACGCTTCCCGGTACCACCGCCCTCGTCTGTCCCGACAAATTCCGCGGCTCGCTGAGCGCCGCCGAGGCCGCGGCAGCGATGGCGGCTGGTGCCCGGCGAGCCGGCGTCGAGCAGGTGCGCGAGCTGCCGCTGGCCGACGGTGGGGAGGGCACGCTCGATGCGTTGGTGGCGTCGCTCGGCGGGTCGCGTCGACACACCGTCGTGACCGGTCCGCTGGGTGACCCGATCGACGCGGAGTGGGCGATGGTGAAGGGCGGCGTCGCGGTGATCGAGATGGCGCGCGCCAGCGGGCTCGCGCTCGTCGACGGCCCGCGAGATCCTCTGCGCGCGACGAGTCGTGGGACCGGCGAGCTCATCGCGACGGCGATCCGCGAAGGCGCGCGGCGAGTCATCGTGTGTGTCGGGGGCAGCGCGTCGACCGACGGTGGGCTCGCGGTGGTCGAGACGCTGGGTTGGTCGTTGCATCACGTCCCGGTCACGGTCGCGTGCGATGTGACCACGCCGTTCGTCGACGCGGCCAAGGTGTTCGGTCCCCAGAAGGGCGCGACCTCCGCGCAGGTCGCGCTGTTGACTCGTCGCCTCGAGCAGCTGGCCGATCAGTACTGGTCGCGCACCGAGGTCGATGTGCGGATGATTGCGGGCGCCGGCGCGGCCGGCGGGCTGGCCGGCGGGTTGGCCGCGATCGGCGCCGTGCTCGAACCGGGCTTCGACGTCGTCGCCACGGCCGCAGGTTTCGAGGACGCCCTCGACGACGTCGACCTGGTCATCACCGGCGAAGGCAAGCTCGACGCGTCGAGCTTCGCGGGAAAGACGGTCGGCGGCGTGCTCGAGTGGGCGAGCGACGCCGAGGTGCCGCACCTCGCGGTGATCGCGGGTCAGGTCACCGACGAAGCACGGGAGGAGGCGGCACTCCATCCCAACGTGAGCGTGCTTGCCCTCACCGACCGCGTCTGGCAGGCCGGCGAGGCCTTTGCCCGCGCCGCCACCTTGGTCGAGGAAGCCGCCTACGAAGCCACCGTCACTGCCCTCGGCGGCTGACGCAGCTTCAGTTCCCTGCCGCGCTGAGATCCTGGCGCCTGACCGAACAGCGCGGCGCACGCCGCGTGGGCTCAGCGCCGAGCGACAGAGTGCAGGTCACACTCCGTCGACGAGGATGAAGCTGCCGGTGGCCGCGCCGGCACGCGTGGCCTTGGCGGCGCCGTACTCGTCGGAGTGGTACCAGCGTCGGGCCGCGTCGGCATCGGGGAACTCGAGCACCACGAGGCGGTTCGGCACCCGGTCGCCTTCGAACACCTCGGTCTCGCCGCCCCGCGCGAGGTAGCGGCCGCCGTACTGCTCGACGCTCGCGGCCGCCATCGGGCGGTACTCGTCGTAGCGAGCGGCGTCGGTCACGTCGACGTCGACGAGCACGTAGGCAGACATCACGGTTCTCCTCGCAGGGGGTCGGATCACGCCGAGAGTTGACGGTCGTCGACGCCAGCTTCAGGTGTGACGGCGAACTTCTCGCGGTACGCGGGGATCGACAACATCGCGGGACGCTCACGGATCTCGACGGGCACGCGCTCCTGCTGCTGCTCGTCGTCGTAGCGCACGAGCTCGGCGAGTCGACGGTCGATCGGCACGCCGGCGCGCCGCAACCCGGTGACCAACACGGCCATCGCTTGCGGTGCGAGTTGTTCGAGGGTCCGGTTGCGATGCTCGCGCACCCCGAGGTCGACCTGCGCCATCGCGTCGATGCCGTAGCGCGCGACGAGATCGATCAACAAGCCGATCTCGACGCCGTACCCCTCGACGAACGGCACCGACTCGAGCAGTCGACGACGGCCCGCGTACTCACCCGACAGCGGCTGCACGAAGTCGGCGAGATGGGGGAACAACGACGAGATCACCGGGCGCGCCATGAGCTCGGTGACGCGACCGCCGCCGGTCGACTCGCCGAACAGCGGCCGACGGTAGAACCCCTTGACGAAGCCGACCGCCGGCTGGGTGAGCAGCGGGGCGAGCAGACGGGTCACGAAGTGCTCGCCGAAGTTGCGGATGTCGGCGTCGACCCAGCAGATGATGTCGCCCTCGCACGCGTACAGCGACAACCACATCGCGTTGCCCTTGCCCCCGCCGGGTCCGACTCCGGGCCCGAAGACAGGGACGATGTCGTCGACGGCGACCACACGCGCACCGTCGTACGCCGCGGCTTCCGCGGTGGCATCGGTGGAGCCGTCGTCGATCACGACGACCTCGTCGACCAACCCGCCTCTTTGCACCAGGGTGCGCCGCACCGTCGCAACGATCTGACCGACGGTGGCTTCCTCGTTGCGCGCGGGCAGGCACACCGACACCGTGGTGCCGAGCTCCGCCTTGGCGGCGAGCAGTGCGTCGAGCGAAGGTCGAGCGCCAGGTCGTCGTCCATCGAGCCAGGCTACGTGCGCCCCCAACCGCAAACCGGCGTCAGCAGATCCCACCTATGACCGGGTTTGCTGACGCAGGTTTGTTGCCGGGGGGCGGAAACTCGGGTGATATCGTGTCGGCACGCGCTCATCCAGAGCGGCTGAGGGACAGGCCCTTTGACGCCGCGGCAACCAGTTGTACGGCTTCGCCAGAAGCAGCAGCCAGGTGCCAATGCCTGAACGATGAGTCAGCCAGAGAGCGGTCCTCCGCTCGAGGCGCTCGAGAGCGCGTCGAGGACACCGGTGAAGTTGCCGGTCACGACGAGGAGGATCGAGAAGCATGGCCCACGTACATGGTTTGCGATGTCGCGAATGCGGTCGCGAGTACGAGATCGCGCCGATCTTCACCTGCGAGTGGTGCTTCGGCCCGCTCGAGGTGGCGTACGACTACGACGCCATCACCGCGGCGATCAGCCCCGAGAAGATCGCGGCGGGACCGCTGTCGATCTGGCGCTACGCCGACCTGCTCCCGGCCGACCGCAACCCCGCGGTCGACCTCGGCGCGGGGTTCACGCCGTTGGTGCGCGCTGATCGCCTGGCCGCCGAGCTCGGTCTCGGTGAGGTGTGGGTCAAGAACGACACGGTGAACCCCACCAACTCGTTCAAGGACCGCGTCACGTCGGTGGCGTTGGCCAAGGCGCTGGAGTTCGGGTTCAAGGTCGCGGCCTGCGCGTCCACCGGCAACCTCGCCAATTCGGTCGCCGCCCACGCCGCGCACGCGGGTCTGCAGAGCTTCGTGTTCATCCCCGCCGATCTCGAGCAGGGCAAGGTCGTCACCACCGCGGTCTACGGCGGGAACCTCGTCGCGATCGACGGCAACTACGACGCCGTCAACCGCCTCTGCGCCGAGCTCGCGGGCATGTACCCGTGGGCATTCGTCAACGTGAACGTGCGCACCTTCTACGCCGAGGGCTCACGCACGCTCGCGTTCGAGACGGCCGAGCAGCTCGGTTGGGAAGCACCCGACCACGTGGTCGTCCCGATCGCCAGTGGGTCGTTGCTCACCAAGATCCGCAAGGGGTTCGACGAGCTGCACACCGTCGGCCTGTTCGCGCGAACCACCGAAGGTACGGGTGTCGGGCGCGCAAGCCGAAGGGTGTTCACCGGTCGCGCAGGCGTACCTCACCAACTCCGACACGATCAAGCCGGTGAAGCCCGACACGATCGCCAAGTCGTTGTCGATCGGCAACCCTGCCGACGGCTACTTCGCGCTCGACGCGGTGCGCGAAACCGGTGGCGCGCTCGCTGCAGTCACCGACGACGAGATCGTCGACGCGATGGTGTTGCTGGCGCGCACCGAGGGCATCTTCGCCGAGACCGCCGGTGGCGTCACCGTGGCCACGCTCAAGAAGCTCGCGGCCGATGGTGTGATCCGGCCCGACGAGCGGGTCGTCGTCTACATCACCGGTCACGGGCTGAAGACGCTCGACGCAGTCGTCGATCGCGGCCGCCCCACCGCAGTCATCGCGCCGACGCTCGACGCGTTCCACGACGCGTTCCCGCCCGCCCAGTTCGAGCAGTAGCAACCCTTCTTCTCAGGAGCTCCCAGCATGGCTGTCACCGTCCGCATCCCCACCCAACTCCGCGAGCTGTCCGGCGGCGCGGCCGAGATCTCGGCTGATCCCGGCACGGTCGCCGAGGTGCTGGCGCGACTCGACACCGCGCACCCCGGCTTCGGCGAGCGCCTGTTCGACGACAAGGGCGAGCTGCGTCGGTTCGTCAACGTGTTCGTCGCCGACGAGGACATCCGCTTCCTCGACGGCATCGACACCGCGGTCACCGAAGGTCAGACGGTGAGCATCGTGCCTGCAGTCGCAGGAGGCTGACCTGTTTCAGTCGCTCGCTGTCTGACTGCGGCTTCTGCGGCGAGCTGCAACGCTCGCACCTGCCGTACGTCGTCAGGCCGCTACTACGTACATGAGCGAGGCGACCGAGTTCGGGACCAACTGCTCGCCGGCGTCGCTCTCGACACGCACGCCGTCGGGACCGGAGCTCATCACCGTCGCGTTCGACCGGGGATCAACTTGGCGCGAGCGAGGAACGTGATCGCGTCCTCGTCGATCTCGACCTTCTCGCTGATCCGGCGCACCACGATCGGGCCCGGCCCGAACTGGGTGAGGGGCGTGGCGGGCACCCCGTCCACCTTGTGCGACGATCCGGGGATCGGGTTGCCGTGCGGGCACGTGGCCGGATCGCCGAGGAGGAGCACCAGCTTCTCCTCGACATCGGCGGAGATGGCGTGCTCCCAGCGGGCGGCTTCCTTGTGCACCTTCTCCCACTCGAGGCCGATCACGTCGACGAGCAGACGCTCGGCCAAGCGGTGGCGGCGCACCACCGAGGTGGCGATGGCGCGGCCTGAGTCGGTGAGGCGCAGGCTTCGATCGTCGAGCAACTCGGCGTAGCCGTTGTCGACCAGGCGGTTCACCGTTTCGGAGACGGCCGGCGCCGAGAGTCCGAGACGTTCGACGAGGCGCGCCCGGATCGGCACCACCCCTTCTTCTTCGATCTCGAGGATTGCTTCGAGATACTCCTCGGTCGCGTCATGCCACTCGGCCACGGGTGCACCCTAGTGCCGACCTGCATCCGTCCCGAGGGTGCGACGGCGGTCAGCTCGTGGCGACGACCGCGTCGAGGGGATCGCGCAACAGGACCGCCATGCGGTCGAGGAAGGTGGTCGCGTCGCGGCCGTCGATGACGCGATGGTCGACCGAGAGCGCGAGTGGAAGCGCCGGCGCGGCCACCACGGCGTCGCCGTCGACGACGGGCTGCACCCGGATCGCGCCGCAGCCGAAGATCCCGACCTGGGGCGGTCGCACGATCGGCGTCGCGAACCGGCCGCCTTCCGTGCCGTAGTTCGAGAGGGTGAACGTGGCGCCGCGGAGGTCGTCGGGCGCGACGTGGCCCTCACGCGCGACGGCGGTGAGGCGCGTGATCTCCTCGCCGAGCTCCACGAGCGACTTGCGGTGCGCGTCGTGCACGACGGGCACGATGAGCCCGTCGGCCGACGCGACGGCCACGCCGATGTGCATCGCGTCGTGGAACACGATCTCGTCGCGTTCGGTGTCGAGGCTGGCGTTCATGATCGACTGCTCGCCGAGGGCGATCACGATCGCGCGCACGAACACTGCCGTGAGGGTGAGTGACTCGCGACCAGTGCGCGTTCGAGCGACGCGAAGCGCGTCGAGCACGGGGCGCGGCATCGATCTCGTCGAACAACGAGATGTGCGGCACCTCTCGCCACGCGGCAGCCAGGTTGTGCGCCATCGCGCGTCGGATCCCGCGGAGGGGCTCTCGCCGATCCCCGACCGACGGTTCGGTCGCCGTGCGCTGCAGATCGGCGGGCATCGAGTTGGCCGAGTCGGCCACCGCGCGGACGTCGGCTGCGGTGACCCGTCCGTTCGGCCCGCTCCCCGCGATCGCGTCGAGGTCGACGCCCAGTTCTCGCGCCAGCTTCCGCACCGGCGGCGCCGCCTGCGTCACCCCACTTCCCCGAAATTGCGTTGGAGGGTGCCCGATTCGGGCATTGGCTGACGCAGTTTCGGGGCGGGGGGTGGGTGGCGTCTCGGACGTGGGGATGGGGGTGTCGGGGACGAGGTCGAGGAGGGTCGCGCCGACAGCCAACAGGTCGCCGACGTCGCCGCCGAGCCGCGTGATCGTGCCTGCCTGCGGCACGGGCAATTCGACCTCGGCCTTGTCGGTCTGCACGTGGACGACGATCTGGTCGCGTGTCACGTGGTCGCCCACCGCAACCGTCCAGCGCACGATCTCCGCTTCTGCCATTCCCTCACCGAGATCAGGGAGCCGGTAGGGGACCGTCTCAGGCATCCAGCACCGTGTCGAGCGCGCGCGCGACGCGCTCGGCGTCGGGACGGCACCAGTCTTCCACGGCGGGAACCGGGCTGGGGACGTCGTACCCCGCGATGCGCCCGATCGGCGCCTGCAGCGACCAGAACGCCGCGTCCTGGAGCGACGCGACGACTTCGGCACCGAAGCCGGCGGTGAGCGGCGCTTCCTGCACGACCACGACGCGCCCGCAGTGCTCGGTGACACGCACCAACGTGTCGATGTCGAGCGGCGCCAGCGTGCGCAGGTCGACCACGCCCACGGTCGCGCCACGCTGCTCGGCGATCAGGTCGGCCGCCGCGCACGCCACCGGCACCATCGCGCCCCATGTGATCACCACCGCGTCGCCCGGCTCGCGCACGACGTTGGCCGTGCCGAGCTCCACCAGGTGGTCCGCGCCGGGAACGTCGCCGTGCGCGGTGCGGTACAACGGGATCGGTTCGAGGAACAGCACCGGGTCGGGATCGCGGATGGCGCTGGCGAGCAGCCCGCGGCGTCGGCCGCCGTGGACGGCACCACGATCTTCAAGCCGGGTGCGTGCGCGAAGGGCGCCTCGACCGAGTCGGCGTGGTACTCGGGGGTTCGAATCCCGCTGCCGTACGGCGCGCGGATCGTGACCGGGCAGTGGAAGCGTCCGCGCGACCGGTACCGCAACCGCGCCAGCTGTTGGGTGATCTGGTGATACGCCTGCGCAGTGAAGCCGGCGAACTGGATCTCGACCACCGGCACGAGCCCCGCAACCGACATCCCCACCGTCGGCACCGACGATGGCCGACTCGGCGATCGGGCAGTCGAACACGCGCTGATCGCCGAAGCGGTCGAACAGCCCGTCGGTGACGCGGAACACGCCGCCGATGTGGCCGACGTCTTCACCGAGCATCACGACGCGCTCGTCGCGTGCCATCTCGTCGGCGAGGGTGTCGTGGATCGCCTCGAGCATGTTCATGGCCGCCACGACACCGGTTCATCGGAGGCGGGCTCGGAGGCCGGCTGGGCCGACGCCGGATCTCCGGACGCCGCGAACTCGACGCGATCGCGGCGCGTGCGCGGTGTGTCGGTGGCGAGGACGTGGTCGAACATCCGGTTCGGATCGACGGGTCGGGCGAGCGCGGCGTCGACGATGCGATCGACACGCGCCTCGACCTCGTCGACCGCGCGCTGGTGGTCGTGGTCGCTCCATTGGCCCGCGGCGACGAGGCGTGTGCGCAGCGACTCGATCGGATCACGCTCGCGCCATGCCGCGAGGTCACCCTCGGGCACGTACCGCGTGGGGTCGTCGGAGTTGGTGTGCGCGCCCATGCGGTAGGTGACGAGCTCGAGCAGGATCGGCCCGGTGCTCGCCGCGTGTGCCGCGCGCCCGGGTCATCGCGGTGTGCACCGCGAGCACGTCGTTGCCGTCGACACGCTCTCCGGGGATGCCAGCCGCGGCCGCTTTGGCGGCGAACGTGGTCGCCGCGGTCTGACGGTCGGTGGGAGTGGAGATGGCCCAGCCGTTGTTGAGCACGACCACCACCAACGGCACGCGCTGCACACCGGCGAGGTTGAGCCCCTCGGAGAAGTCGCCCTCCGAGGTCGCGCCGTCACCGATGAACGCGCACACGACGCCTGGTTCGCCGCGGAGGCGGAGTCCCCACGCGAGGCCGACCGCGTGCGGGATCTGGGCGCCGAGGGAGATCTGCGGAGGAAGGACCTTCGCGCGGTCGGGGGCTCGCCCGCCGTCGGGATGGCCGCGCCAGTAGGTCACGACCGATTCGAGGTAGTCGTCACCCAGCGCCACGAACCCCACGAGGTCGCGGTAGTAGGGCGCGAGCCAATCGGTGGCGAGGTCGAGTGCGCCGACGGCACCGACGATCGCGCCTTCCTGCCCGAGAATCGGCGCCACCGTCGTGATGCGGCCTTGTCGTTGCAGGTTCCACAGGCGTTCCGACAGGCGTCGGGCCACGAGCATGTTCGTCATCAACGTCGCGGCGTCGACCCCCGGAGACGGCGCAGGGGTGGGCAACGAGGGAGCAGAGATGGTGGGGACGTCACGCACACCGGTCACCGGGCGGCTCCTTGCATCGGGCTGTTGTCGAGCCTACCGACTGATAGGGAGCGGTGGCAGCCTCACCGGGCGAGCGCGTGGCGGAACAGGTCGACGATGTGCTCCTGCTCGGCGGCCTGCGCGGCAGCGGCGAGCGGATCCTCGCCCAGCAGGGCGCCCACCAGGGGTGCGTCCGACACGTACGACAGCACCGCGCCGTACCCGGTGATCACGAGGCGACGGGCGTCGCAGCGCCGCATGTTGCCGGCGTCCATCTCGCGCTCGAGGAAGCCGACCGCCCGTTCGAACAGTGGTCGAAGCACCGCCGCGAGCTCGTCGACGAGCACCGATCCACCGTCGAGCGCCTCCCAACGGGCGAGCCGTACGAAGTCGGGGCGCTCCTCGAAGAACCGGAACGCGGTGCGCAGCACCCGTTCCACCTGGGGCCATCCCTCGCCTCGCTCGACCGACGGGTCGTCCATGATCAGGAACCAGTCGTCGAACGCGTCGAGCAGCACCGCGCGGTACAACGCGGTCTTCGACGGGAAGTGGTGGAAGAGGCTCGGGGTGCGGATCCCGACGTCGTCGGCGATGTCAGCCAGCGACGTGCCGGCGAATCCGTGCTCGGCGAACCGTCGTCGGGCAACGAGCAGGATCGTGTCCCGAGTCGTGACGCCCGCACTGGCCACGTCGGAGAACATACCGCGGCTCGGAGCGACAATTTGCACTCGCGGCCTTCGAGTGCCAACATGGTTAGCACTCGTCGGTCGTGAGTGCTAACGCACCCGCGCCACGATCGACGGACACGAAGTCCCATCAGACCCGACCACCCACCCCAGGGGGTACTACGAATGCCGAAGCAGATCGCCTACGGAGAGAACGCACGCCGCTCACTCGAAGCGGGCATGAACAAGCTCGCCGACGCGGTACGCGTCACGCTTGGCCCGAAGGGCCGCAACGTCGTGCTCGAGAAGAAGTGGGGCGCGCCGACGATCACCAACGACGGCGTCTCCATCGCCAAGGAGATCGACCTCGAGGACCCGTACGAGAAGGTCGGGGCCGAGCTCGTCAAGGAAGTCGCGAAGAAGACCGACGACGTCGCCGGTGACGGCACCACCACTGCCACCGTGCTCGCGTGGGCGATGGTGCGTGAAGGTCTCCGCAACGTGGCGGCTGGCGCCAACCCGATGGTGCTCAAGGGCGGCATCGAGAAGGCAGTGCAGGCTGCGGTCGAGTCGATCCAGAAGAGCTCGAAGAGCGTGAAGACCGACCTCGCGGCGATCGCCAACGTGGCAGCCATCTCGGCCGCCGACCCGGAGATCGGCACGATGATCGCGGAGGCGCTCGACAAGGTCGGCGCCGACGGCGTCATCACCGTCGAGGAGAGCCAGACCTTCGGCATGGAGCTCGACTTCGTCGAGGGCATGCGCTTCGACAAGGGCTACATCTCGCCGTACTTCGTCACCGACACCGACCGCATGGAAGCCGTCATGGACGACGCCTACATCCTGCTGCACAGCGGCAAGATCTCGGCCGTCAAGGACATGCTCCCGGTGCTCGAGAAGGTCATGCAGTCGGGCAAGCCGCTCGTGATCATCTCCGAGGACGTCGAGGGTGAGGCACTCGCCACGCTCGTCGTCAACAAGATCCGCGGCACGTTCAAGTCGGCGGCGGTCAAGGCTCCCGGCTTCGGCGAGCGCCGCAAGGCGATGCTCGAGGACATGGCGATCCTCACCGGCGGCACCGTGATCTCCGAAGAGGTCGGGCTCAAGCTCGAGAACACCGACCTCTCGCTCCTCGGCCGCGCCCGCAAGATCGTGGTGACCAAGGACGAGACCACCGTCGTCGAGGGTGCCGGCAACAAGACCGACGTGAACGGTCGCATCTCGCAGATCCGTCAGGAGATCGAGAACACCGACTCCGACTACGACCGCGAGAAGCTCCAGGAGCGTCTGGCCAAGCTGGCCGGCGGCGTGGCGATCATCAAGGTCGGCGCAGCCACCGAGGTGGAGCTCAAGGAGAAGAAGCACCGCATCGAGGACGCCGTGCAGACGGCGAAGGCCTCGGTCGAGGAGGGCGTCGTGCCCGGTGGTGGCGTCACGCTGCTCCGTGCGCAGGAGCAGGTGCTCACCCTCGCCAAGACGCTCGACGGTGACGAGGCCACGGGCGCCAACATGGTGGCCCGTGCGCTCGAGGAGCCGCTGAAGCAGATTGCGGTCAACGCAGGCATGGAGGGTGGCGTCGTCGTCGAGAAGGTGAAGGCGCTCAAGGGTGCCAACGGGCTCAACGCCCGCACCGGCGTGTACGAGGACCTCATGAAGGCCGGCGTCACCGACGCCGCCAAGGTGACCCGCTCGGCGCTGCAGAACGCAGGGTCGATCGCGGCACTGTTCCTCACCACCGAGGCCGTCATCGCCGACAAGCCGGAGCCCGCTCCGGCCATGCCGGCCATGCCCGACGGTGGCATGGGCGGGATGGACTTCTAAGTCCTTCTCCTCCCAGCAAGTCACAGGCACGAACAGAGTCGGGGCGCCCTACGGGGCGCCCCGACTCGCGTTCGGAGTTCGTCCGCGGCACCGGCGGAACGACTCATGCGACAGCTCTATGATCCGCTCACATGTGGACATTCCGGAAGACCGCCGCGCTCGGCGTCGGGGTCGTCGTGGTGGTCGTCGCGGTCGGCGTGACCAGCAGCGGTGGTTCCGGTCACCGCGCTGCGTGTCGGCCGCCGGCGCCCACCGCGGAGATGCTGTACGCGTCGATGAGGAAGTCCAACGCCGCCCGGTCGACGTACTCGACCGCCACGGTCACGGCGGTCAGCGGCGACAAGAAGGAGACGGCCACGGTGCGCGGGTTCGCGTCGTCGGATGGCAGACGCGCCGCCCTCTCGGCCGTCTATCCGGGGCGCGGCAGCTTCGAGGAACGGATCGTCGGCGGCGTCGCCTATGTGAACACGATCTTTCTCCAGGGTGGACCGAGGCTCCCCGCTGGCGTGCACTGGATCGCGGCGCCGATCCGCAAGATTGCACCCGGGTCGCTGTCGGCGAATGCCCAACAGCAGACCGCGGCGTACGGGTTGGTCTTCCTCACGGGGTTGCGGCCAAAGGTGACGAAGGTCGACGTCGACACGATCGGCGGCGACGTGGCGACGCACTACCGGGGCTCGCTCGATCCGACGAGCGCCGCGCTGCGGACTCGGCGCCAACACCGACAGCACCCGCGCGCTCCGCCGGCGCGGTGGCGTTCCTGTCGACGTGTGGGTCGACGAGCATGGCCGCGCCGTGAAGACGCGTCTCTCTTGGACGCGACCGGCGACGACGGGGTGGCCAAGACGCTGGAGCTGACGCTCGAGATCGGGAGTTTCAACCTCGCGTTCGTGGTCGAGGCGCCTCCGGCGAACCAGACGATCGGCTACGACCGGATCCCGCGCACCGAGCTGATCTGACCCGCCTGACATTGCCCTGCGCACCTCGTCGCAGGGCGACGCGGGCCGTTGCTGCCCGGTACGCTCACCGTGATGGAACCGGTTGAGCTGTCGGTCGGGTGGGGCGTGTTGCACCTCTTCTACAAGGTCGATCGGGTGCGCGCCGACAAGGACTCGAAGGCGGCGACGCGGATCCTCGACGCGCTGGGATCGCTCGAGGTCGACGGCCATCAGGCGTTGTGCTTCGCGGTGCTGGGCCACAAAGCCGACCTCGGGGTGATGGTGCTCGGACCCGACCTGGCCCGGTTGCAGGCGTTCCAACAGGAGCTCACCGGCACGCCGCTCGAGCTCGTCGATTCGTTCGTGTCGTTCACGGAGCTCTCGGAGTACACCTCCACCGAGGATGACGAACGCACTCGACTCGCGACCGAAGAAGACCTCAGTGGCCCCGCAGCCGAGGCGCGGCTCGCGGCGTGGCGCGACCGGGTCGCGCACTACCAGGAACAGCGACTGCACCCCAAGCTCCCGTTGAAGCGATCGATCTGCTTCTACCCCATGTCGAAGCGGCGCACCGCCACTGCCAACTGGTACTCACTGTCGTTCGACGCGCGGAAGACGTTGATGGCCGGTCACGCGCGTTTGGGTCGCACCTACGCGGGCCGTGTGTTGCAACTGATCACCGGTGCCACCGGCATCGACGACTGGGAGTGGGGAGTGACGCTCCTCGCGGACGACCCGGTCGCCCTCAAGGAGATCGTCTACGAGATGCGCTTCGATCCGGTGTCGGCCGACTACGCGGAGTTCGGTCCGTTCGTCACCGGTCTCGTGGCCGAGCCCGCCGACACGCTCGCGCGCGTCGGTCTGTAGGAGCACACGATGGATCACGTTCGGTTGTTCGTGTCGTTTCCCGAAGAGCTCGTCGACAACCCCATGATCTACGAGATCGTGAAGCGGTTCGACGTGGTGCCGAACATCCGGCGTGCCAACGTGGAAGCGCACTCGGGGTGGGTGATCCTCGAGCTCCGCGGCGCGGAAGACCAGCGCGTGGCTGCCGTGGCCTACCTCGAGGGGGTCGGGTGCACAGTGAACGCGATGGAAGGTGACGTCCTCGAAGGCTGACCGCGGCGAACCGGCGCGCGACCTGGCGAAGGAGCTTCGCGACGTCGGCGACGCGATCGCTGCGGGTGTGGAGCGCGAGTTGCCGGGGTGGGTGCGCGTGCAGATCGCCCGCATCGCCGATGCATGGGGTCGGCTCGACGACGCGACGCGGACGCAATTGGATCACGACGCCGAGGTCGCGGCGAGCGTCACGACCGAACGCATCGTGCAGGAGCTCCGCACGCTGCTCGACGCGGACGTCGCTGAGCAACGGGCCACCCCGCTGCAGGTGGTGCGCTCGGCCTATCGCGAGCCGACCGTCGCGCTCGCTGCCGCCGGGATCCCGCCCGTCGAGCGCGACGAGTTCGACGAGCGGGCATGGCCCGACGATCGCTACGGACTCGTCCCGCACACCCTCGGCGACCTCGGCGACCCCGATCTGGCGCCCATGCTGCTCGCCTGGGGCATGGCGAAGTCGGGCGTGTTGCGCGATCGTGCGAGCTCGCACCCGCAGCCCGACGCAAGATGAGATCGATGCATGCGTCAAGATTGGAGTTCTCATGAAACTCGTCGTCGCAATCATCAAGCCGTTCAAGCTCGATGAGGCCAAGGATGCGCTCCGAGATCTCGGCATCAGTGGGCTCACCGTGTCCGACGCCCAGGGCTTCGGCCGTCAACGCGGTCACACCGAGGTGTACCGCGGCGGCGAGTACACGATCGACTTCGTGCCGAAGGTGCGCGTCGAGATCCTCGTGGAGGACGGCGACGTCGAACGTCGTCGTCGACTCGCTGCTTGCCTCGGCGAAGACGGGCAAGATCGGCGACGGCAAGATCTGGGTGGTCCCGATCGACAACACGTGGCGAATCCGCACCGGGGAGTCGGGTCCTGAAGCGTTGTAGCCCTCGCTCGGTGCACGCGTGAGTCGCGAGCTGCGTGCGCGCGCGACGCACTCGTCGCCGACCCGCGCCGCCGCGGTGTCGACTTCGGGCGCGCGCTCGCCGCGCTGGTCGACGACACCTTGGTCGAGGCGTCACGTGGCCTGGCGACGAGCGAAGGTTGGGCATTGCTCGCACTCGGTTCGTACGCGCGTCGCGAGCTCTGTCCCGGCTCCGACGTCGACGTGATGCTGCTCCACACCGGTGGACGGCGAGCCGGCGCGCTGACCGACGACGCGTCGAAGCTGTGGTACCCGTTGTGGGACGCGGGATTCGTGCTCGGGCACTCGGTCCGCACGGTGAAGGAGGCGGTCTCACTCGCCGACGGCGACCTCGACGCCCTCACCTCCCTGCTCGACACCCGCCTCCTCGTCGGTGATGCCGACCTGGCGCTCGATCTGGTCGAGCGCATGCGCGCGCTCGCACCTCGTCGTCGGGGTCGCCTGATCGACGACCTGGCGAGCGGCGCGTCGGAGCGCTTGGTGCAGCCGGGTCCCATCGCCGAGATGCTCGCACCGAACCTCAAGGACGGCGGCGGTGGGTTGCGCGACGTGCAGGCCCCCGGCTGGGTGGGATGGGTGCTCGGGCCGTCGTCCGTCGCGAACGTCGAATCGAGCCGAGTCCGACGACCTCGTACCGGACGGCGTGGCCGGCGACGGTTGGAGCGACGGCGTGGGCGCCCTTGTGGCGCAGGGCTACCTGCGCAAGGGTGACGTGCAGCGTCTCCGCGACGCTCGCGACCTCCTGCTCGACGCTCGCGTCGCCCTCCACCGGGTGAGTGGCGGCAAGACGGATCAGCTCACCCTCCAGGATCAGGACGCGGTCGCGGAGCTGCTGGGTGTCTCCGACGCCGACACGCTCGTTCGTTCGATCGGTGAGGCGGCTCGCGCCGTGGTGTGGATCGGGACGGACATGTGGACCCGCCTGCGGTCGTCCGAGCGAGGCCCGTCGGGGCGGGGGCCCGGGGAGCATCGCGTCGACGACCTGGTCACACTCCGCGACGGGCGGGTGTGCCTGCTTCGCACCGCATCGATCGACGCGGCCACGGTGCTGCACGTTGCTGCCCGGGCCGCTGAGCTGCGAGCGCCGTTCGAGCGCGACACGCTCGAACGACTCGCCACGCTCGACGTCGTGGAATGGACGCCGGAAGCGCGCGACCAGTTCATCGCGCTCTTGCGCGTGGGGCACCCGGCGATTCCCGTGTTCGAGACGCTCGATCACGAAGGCCTGCTCGTGCGGCTCCTCCCCGAGTGGGCGCACGTGCGCGGACGACCGCAGCGCAACGCGTACCACCGGTTCACGGTCGATCGACATTCTCTGGAAGCGGTGGCCGAGTGCGTCGCGGTGCTCGACGACGCCGTCACCGGCCGCGTCGGTGGGCCCGATGACGGGTTCGATGGTCGCGTCGCGTGCCACACGCGGTCGACGTCCTGCTGCTGGCAGCGTTGCTGCACGACGTGGGCAAGGGGCGCCCGGGCGACCATTCGGTGGTGGGGGTCGAGTACGCGCGAGCGATCGCAGCGCGGATCGGTCTCGATGAGCAGGGCACTGATGATCTCGCCTGGTTGGTGCGCAATCACCTGTTCATGGCCGACACCGCGACGCGACGTCGACCTCTCCGACGAGGTGACGATCAGCCGGTTCGGTCGCGAAGCCGCCACCACGGAGCGTCTGGAGCTGCTCTACGTGCTCACGCTGGGCGACTCGCGAGCTACCGGACCGGCCGCGTGGGGTGGTCCGAAGGCTGCGCTCGTGCGCGAGCTGTTCAGCAAGACGCGCCATTGGCTCGAAGACGGGGTGATGCGATCCGACACCGCGCGTGCCGACGAGCTGTTCGTGGAGTTCGCCGACGCGCGTGCGGCACGCGAACCCGTCGTGCGCTGGCAGAACGCGGGGCACGGCATGCTGCGTTGCATCGTGGTGGCGCCAGACCAGATCGGGTTGCTCGCCGCGGTCACCGGCACCCTCACCCTGCTCGGTTTCGACGTCGAGCACGCGGCCGCGTTCACCGATGACGCCGGGATGGCGATCGAGACCTTCACCGGCTCACACCGGTTCGGCCGTCTCGGCTCGGACGAGGAACGGGCCGAGGCCGCGGCGACGGTGATCGCGTCGCTCGCTGGCGACGTCGAGCTCGACCAACCGCTGCGCGATCGCGCCCAGCGCTATCGCACCGCGGTCACACGTCCGGAACAGCGCAACGTGCGCGTCACCGTTGACACCGACGCGTCCGAATCGGCGACGATCGTCGAAGTGTTCGCACCCGACGACGTGGGCGTGCTCGCTCGCGTCGCGGCGGTGTTCGCAGAGCTCGGGTGCGACGTGAGCCAGGCCATGGTGTCGACCCACGGTGATCGCGTCGTCGACGTGTTCTACCTGCGCGATGCAACAGGGGGGAAGATCGTCGACGAGAGAACCCTCGACTCGCTGCGCGCCACCGTGCTGAATCGCTTGGCGAGCGCAGTCGCCCTCGACTGATCGCATCTAGGCTCCCACGCGGTGAGCGAACCCTTGAACCCCTCGGCGGCCGACCTGTTGCGTTGGGCAGAGACGCTCTCGGCGGTGGCGCGCACCGGACTCGGGTTCACGCAGAGCCTCTACGAGCAGGAGCGCTTCGAAGAGGTGTTGAAGGTCGCGGCCGACATCCGCGCCGCGGCGATCGAAGAGGCCGAGGCCGACGTGCTGTTCGACGAGTGGCTCGACACGGTCGGCCAGGGCACCGCGGGATACGTCACCCCGAAGGTGGCCGTCGCGGCGATCGTCGGTAACGACCGCGGCGAATTGCTCCTCACGCAACGGGCCGACAGCGGCGTGTGGCTCTACCCGGTGGGCTATGCCGATCCCGGCTACTCGCCCAGCGAGATCGCGGTGAAAGAGGTGTACGAGGAGACCGGCATCGAGGTCGAACCGGTCGCACTGGTCTCGGTGCTCGACGGCTTGCGGCTCGGCTTCGCGACTTCCCGCTCTACACCCTGCTCTTCCACTGCCGGGTGCTCGGCGGCGAGCTGAAGGGCCACCCGTTGGAGACCCGAGCGGTCGGGTTCTACGCCCGCGACGCGCTGCCGTTCCCGGTGGCGGGCCTGCAGCGGTGGGGCGATCTCGCGTTCGCGGCGATCGACGGCGAACGGCGCGGGTGCGACTTCGACCCGCCGCGGACGCCACCCTGGCGGGGTTCCTGAGTGCACCCCTGGTTTGGGCTGCGAGCGCCGATCCCGACAATTCCGACTCTGCCCACAGCAGCCACCTTGGTCACACGCAGTTCAGCTGATCGTTGCATCGTTGGCATAGATCGTTCTCAAGTACGTCATCTATACTGACGATAATCTGAAGACAACGAAGTGCCTGTGGGGGGACCAAGGAGCGATGCCTGTGTTCCGCCGTACCCCCGAAACCGAAGACCTCGAGCAGGTGCAGCTGTTCGACGGCCTCAGCCACCGCCAGCTCACCACGCTCGCCCGCCTCTCGACCACCGTCGAAGTACCGGCCGGTCGAGTGATCGCCCAGCAGGGCGATGCCGGCGCCGAGTTCTTCATGCTGCTCGACGGCAACGTCGACGTGGTGCGTCAGGGTGAAGTCATCGCCAGTCGTGGGCCTGGCGCCCACCTCGGCGAGATCGCGTTGCTCGCGGCCCGGCCGCGGACGGCAACCATCGTCACCACCACCCCGGTGCGCGCCCGTGTCGCCAGCCAGCGTGAGTTCACCAGCATGCTCGCGGCGGTCCCCGAGCTCACCGAACGTCTCCACGCAACCATGGCGGCTCGCCTCGCGGCCTGATTTCTCACTCGCTCGCTGTGTGACTGCGGCTTCTGCGGCGAGCGGGACACGCTCGTCTCGTGCGCCTCGACGCTCCTTCGTCGCTTCGAGGCTCAACTCGCGATCACTGACGGAGCCCTCATGCGCAAGGCGCAGGCCTCAGCGGCGAGCGACAGAAGATCAGGTTCCTGCTTCGGTGAGCTCGGCCATCGTGTAGAGGCCGCGCAGCTCGAGGCCGTGCTCCGCGAACACGTCCCCCGCGTCGAACGGACGACGGTCGATCACGCAGACGGCGTGCTCCACGACTGCACCGCGCTCGGAGCTCGCCGACCGAGGTGATCACCTGGCCGCCCGACGTGATGACGTCTTCGACCACGAGCAGCCGGCGACCATCGAGGTCGCCGCCCTCGGCGAGACGGCACGTGCCGTAGGTCTTCGCCTCCTTGCGCACGAACAGCGCGGGTATCCCGGTGATCTGTGACAGCACGGTGGCGATCGGGACGCCGCCGAGCTCCAGGCCGGCGAGCGCGTCGATGCCGTCGGGCACGAGCGGGGCGAGTTGCCGCGCAGATCGTGTGCAACAACACCGGGTCCGACTCGAACAAGTACTTGTCGAAGTACTCGTTGCTCACGATGCCCGAGCGGAGTGTGAACTCGCCGGTGAGGTGCGTGCGGTCGTAGATGGCGCGGGCGGTGTCGTGACGGTCCAATGGGGTCATCCTCCTGCAGCGGTGTTGAGCTCGGCGAGCAACATCTCGACGATCGACACCGAACCGCCGGCCCGTTCCCACTCCGAGCCGATGCGGTCGTGGTCGACGAGGCCGACCGCGTCGGGCGCGATGCCGAGCCGGTCGGTGGCGGCCTGCGCGAGCACCGCGGGTTCGAGGTCGTCGCCGTAGGGCACGTAGCACTCGACGCCGTCCCACAGCGACCGCAACGTGCGCGCTTCCGCCCCGAGCGTGAGCGCGTCCTCGGCCGCGCCGGTGGCGAGGATCGTGACCGTCTGCTCCCAGAGGTCGTAGTGGGAGAGTCCAGCGGGAGCACGGAACCCGGCAGTGGGGTGGAGCCGCCATTCGAACGTGGCGTCGGGTGATTCGGCTTCGACCAACCAGGTCTGCGTGCCGTTCACGTAGCTGTCGACGGGCAGCCCGAGCCGGTCGTCGAGCGCGAGGACGAGCGCGGGGCTGATTCGCCAGACGGCGGTCGCGGTGCGAGGCATCGCTGGCACCGTATCCGTCGGGCACCGTTCGGATACCGGTCGGGGTGCGCGCCGGATACGGTGCGAACTGATTCGCCATGCCTCACTACGACCGTCTTTCCGCGCTCGACGAGAGCTTTCTGCACCTCGAACGAGCGGACACGCCCATGCATGTGGGCGCGGTCGCCGTGCTCGAACGCGATCCGTTCTACGGGCTCGACGGAACGTTCCGCCTCGACGACGTGCGGGAGCTCGTGCGGTCACGCCTCGAGCTGTTGCCGCGGTTCCGCCGCACGGTGATGACCGTGCCCTACAACTGCGGCCGGCCCATCTGGGTGGACGACCCCAACTTCGACGTGGCGCGGCACGTGCGGGTCACATCGCTGCCGGCGCCCGGCAACCGTCGCCAGCTGCTCGAGCTGGCCGAGGGGCTCGCCGCGTAGGTGCTCGATCGCGACCATCCCCTCTGGGAGATCTGGTTCGTGGAGGGTGTCGACGGCGGCAAGCGCGTCGGGCTGCTCCACAAGTCGCACCACACTCTCACCGACGGGATCTCGGGCGTCGACATCGCGACCGCGCTCCTCGACCTGGAGCCGTCGCCACCGCCGGTCGAGGTGCACGACTGGCAGCCGGTCCCCGCGCCCACGCCGATGAGCCTCTTCGTCGACACGCTGTTCGAGAACACCCTGCGCGGCGTCGACCTGATGGGTCACCTGCAGGAGGCGGTCGACGCGCCGCGCGCCGCGGCCGGCCAGGTCGCGCAGCTCGGCCGTTCGCTCGGCACCGTGTTCAGCGGCGGCCCGGTCGCGTCGCGGCTGTCGTGGAACGCCACCATCGCACCGGGACGCAAGCTCGAGACGTTCATGGTGCCGCTCGAGATCGCGCGAGGTGCGCGCCGCGTTCGGCTGCACCATCAACGACGTCGGTGCTCGCCGCGGTCGGGGGTGGTGTTGCCCGGCTGTTGGACCAACGGGGTGATCTCACCGACGACCTCGTGGTGAAGGTGTTCTGCCCCGTGTCGGTGCGCGACGACTCGCAGCGCTCGCAGCTTGGCAACCGCATCTCCACCATGATCGTGCCGTTGCCGGTTGGTGATCCCGATCCGCGCACCCGCATCGACGCGGTGCGCGCCAGCACGGCCGAGCTCAAGGATCGCGAACAGGCGGTGGGTGCGGCCACGTTGATCGGCCTGGGTGAGTACGCGGCGCCCACGTTGCTCGGGCTCGCTGCCCGCGCCGCGCACGGTCAACCGTTCGCCAACCTCATCGTCACCAACATCCCCGGGCCGCAGATCCCGCTGTACCTGCTGGGCGCGCAGATGCTCGAGGTGTATCCGATCGTGCCGTTGTCGCGGAACCTCACCTTGAACGTCGCCGTGCTCTCGTACTGCGGGCAGCTGCACTTCGGGTTGATCGGTGACGGCGCGTCGGCGCACGATCTCGAAGTGCTCGCCGGTGGCATCGAGGACGCGTTCGCGGAGCTGCTCGCGCTTGCGGAGCTCGAATCCGAGGGTGATGTCGACGAGGAGTCCGAACGCTGATGGCACGCGTCGCCGACGATCCGACCGCCGAGGTCACCGACCTGCTGCAGCTGCTCATCCGCAACGAGTGCGTGAACGACGGGCAGGTCGCGTCAGGCGCGGAGAAGCGCAGCGTCGACCTGCTCGCCGGGTACCTCGTCGGCATCGGCGATCACGAGGTGTACGAACCGCAGCCGGGTCGCCAGAGCCTGGTGTGCAAGCTCGAAGGCTCCGACCCGAGCGCACCCTCGTTGCTGCTCATGGGTCACACCGACGTGGTGCCGGTGAATCCCGACGGGTGGAGTCGCGACCCGTTCGGCGCCGAAGTGGTCGACGGGTTCGTGTGGGGTCGCGGCGCGGTCGACATGCTCAACCTCACGGCGTCGCAGGCGGTGGCGTTCAAGCGTCTGGTCGAGAGCGGGTTCACGCCCAAGGGCGACCTGATCTACCTCGCGGTGGCCGACGAGGAGGCCCTCGGCACCTGGGGGGCGCACTGGCTGCTCGACCACGAGCGCGACGCGGTGTACGCCGACTACGTGCTCACCGAGTCCGGTGGGTGGCAGATGCCGAGCCCGCAGGGCCCGCGCCTCCCGGTGCTCGTGGGGGAGAAGGGCACGTTCTGGAGCAAGATCACCGTGCATGGCACGCCCGGACACGCATCGCAACCGCTGCGCACCGACAACGCGCTCGATCACGGCGGCGGAGGTGGTGCGTCGCATCGCGGAGTACTCGCCGCCCACCCAGATCCACGACGCCTGGCGGAGGTTCGTGGAAGGGATGGGCTTCGAGCCCGACGTCACCGCTGCGTTGCTCGATCCCGACGGTTTGATGGGCGCGCTGGCTGATCTGCCGCTTGGCACCGCGCGCCTGGCACGCGTGCACACACACCACGTTCGCGCCGACGGTCGTGCACGGTGGCACCAAGACCAATGTGATCCCCGACACGGTCGAACTGCAGGTCGACATCCGTACGCTGCCTGGCCAGAGCGGCGCCGATGCGACCGCGATGTTGCGCGATGCACTCGGTGACCTTGCCGATGTCGTCGACATCGAATCGAATGACGACGGCGCGACCGCGTCGCCGATCGACACACCGCTGTGGGACTCACTCGCGCGCGTCAGTGCTGATCTGTGTGAGGGGTCGGCACTCGTGCCGTCGTTGATGGCCGCCGGCACCGACAACCGCTTCTATCGACGCGCCGGAGCGGTGAGCTACGGGTTCGGCCTCTTCTCGCAGCGGCTCGGCTACGACGACTACACCACCATGTTCCACGGCAACGACGAACGCGTCGACCAGGAGTCGCTCGCCCTGTCCACGCTGCTGTGGGAAGCCGTCGCCCGCGACCTCGTCGGCTGAGCAGCGAACCCGCCAGCGATGATCGGACCCCCGGGCTCGTGACGCCCGAGCACGTCATCCCTGATCGTCGGACGGCGGCCTTGGTTCGGTGGGCCCCTGTTCGCGCAGGAAGCGCTCGACTTCATCGACCAGGTCGTCGGCCGACGGGATGGGATCGTCGCCGCTCATGGGATGGCGCGACTCGGAGGATCGAGCGGCGGAACCGTCGTCGGGATGCGGTTCGTCATCGGTGTCGGCTCGTGCTTCCAGCTCGCGGACGTAGTGCGTGATCTCGTCGTTGTCGGCGATCGCCGTGTCGACCTGCGTGCGCCAGAGATCGACGAGCGAGTCGAGCGGGTCGAGCGAGAGCCCGACGTGCGCGACCACACCGAATCGTTCGAGGAGTGCCCGCGTGGCCGGCGGATTGGGCGGGCTCGCGACGTAGTGCGGCACCGGCGCCCAGAGCGACACCGACGGCAGCCCGACCGCCCGACAGCGATCGCCGAGCACCCCGACGATGCCGGTGGGGCCTTCGTACCGTGACGGGGCCAGCCCGAGCGAGCCCGACAGCGCGGGGTCAGAAGCGGTGCCGGTGACGTGGATCTTCCGGGTGTGCGGGACGTCGCCGAGGAGCGCCCCGAGCGTGACCACCATCGCGCAGCCGGTGTCGCGCGCGACCGCGATGATGGCGTCGCAGTACGAGTGCCACCGCACGTTCGGTTCGATGCCCTTCAGCACCACGAGGTCGCGCGTCGCCCCACTGCGTGGCGAAGAACTCGTGTCGAGGCCACTGCACGGAGCTGGCAACACCGTCGACGAACTCCACGATCGGTCGGCGGGACTGGTAGTCGACGTGCTCGTCCGACTCGATCGACGCGAACGGAGTGAGCTCCTCCGCGTCGGAGTGGCGCACGAGCCAGTCGGCCGCGGCAGTGGCCGCGTCGCCGGCGTCGTTCCACCCTTCGAACGCGGCGACCAGCAGCGGATCCCGCAGCGTGGGGCGTCGTTCCCATACGAGCCCGTCGGTCATCCGGCCAGCTTACGAGCCGTGGCGATCGCCCCACCCGGGTGGTGACCGGCGTACACGGCGTGCGTGCGAACGGGAACGCGAACCGGCGTCAATGCTGGTCGACATGCGACACGCATTGACGCCGGTGCGGGGGGATTCGGAGTGCGTCTGGTCGACGCGTTGACACGGTTGGTGCAGATCAGCAGTGTTCAGGCAACGCGGGGGGCGCGGGGGCGCACCGGGGTGCCGTTGCCCTTGGGGTACGCACGCGACGCGCCCGACGGGCATGTCGACGCGGTAGCCGGCGGCGGCGCGCTCTTCCTCGGACTCTCCGCCCCAGAAGCCGTACTCGCGGTTCTCGCGTGCCCACTCGCGGCAGGCCGGCATGACGGCGCAGGCCGTGCAGACCGCACGCGCCTTCGACTCGCGGACGCTGCGGGTCTCGGGACGCTCACCAGCGGGAGCGAAGAAGAGCTCGTTTTGACCCCGACACTCTGCGTTGTCGGTCCAGACGAGCGGGCCCGAGAAGATCAGGTTGGACACTGTTTCGGTTGCGGACACCGAGAAACCCCCGTGCGTGTGAAAGTTGCCCCCGTAGTACGTGCAAGAAAGGCGGGAGAGTCGGGGTGTCGGTGGGGGGGACACCGACTCCCCGACTCGTCCTGCGCCACCCATGATGACGGATGCGCCAGAATCTGTCCAACAGTTAGGATTGATGGTATCCATCGCCATCGGGGATGGCTAGGCTGAGCGCCAGTTCAGCAGGAGTGGGGGGAAGTCGCAGTGTTGCTCCGTCACCTGGAAACGCTCGTGTCCATCGCCGAAGAGGGGTCGTTCACGGCGGCCGCCGATGCGTTGAACACCGTGCAGTCGAACGTGTCCGATCAGGTGCGCCAGCTCGAACTGGAGCTCGGCGTGCCGCTGCTCGTGCGCGGCCGCCGCGGCGCCGAACCGACGGAGTTCGGTGTGGTCGTGCTCGAACGCGCGCGGCGAGTGCAGCGCGAGCTCGAGTCGATGCGTGCCGACCTGTCGATGATCCAAGGTCTCGAGGCCGGGAGCTCGCGTCTCGGTGTGGTCGGCACCGCGAGCCGGTGGTTGGTGCCGGCGCTCGCGGCCGACCTCCGCGAGCGAGCACCCGGTGTGCGGCTGCGCGTCAACGAAGGTGCGTCGGAACGTCTGGTCGCAGAGGTGCTCGAGGGTGAGCTGGCGCAGGCCATCGTCACCCAACCGGTCGACGACCGGCGATTCGCGCGTCGATCACCTGATCGACGAGGCGCTCGTCGCGCTCATCGGACCAGGTATGACCTTGCCGCCGCCGCCGGTGTCGCTCGCCTCGATCGCCGCACTCCCGCTCGTGTTGCCGCCCGACGAGAACCCGTTGCGCATCGAGCTCGAAGCCGTCGCCAAGGCCAGCGGTGTCGTGTTGCAGGTGCCGCTCGAAGTGGAGGGGATCCGCTTGATCCCCGACCTCGTCGCCGCCGGCACGTTCGCGTCGATCATCCCCGAGACGGCGGTGCCGCCGGAGCTGGCCAATCTGCGTTCCTACGCCATCGTCGACATGCCGCCTCGTCGACTCGCGATCGTCGAGCACGCGCGACGTGCAGCTGTCGCTCGCCGACCGGGCGGTGCGCGAGGGTGTCGAGCGGCTCGTCGAACGGCGGACGAGCCCGCCTACGCGGTCGACGGGCACCGGCACGACAGGCCCGCGCCCAGCTCGCGTGAAGGCGCGCGCCGCGAGATAGCCGAGCGCGAGCACGGTGAAGCCGGCCACCGCGTCGAGCAGGTAGTGGTTCGCGCTGACGATGATCGCGGTGACGGTGGCGACGGGGTAGAGCGCGGCCAGCAACTTCGCCCACTTGCGTCGGAGACGCGGGACGAGCGCGCACGCGCACCACATCGCCCACGCGCAGTGCACACTCGGCATGGCCGCGAACTGGTTGGAGATCTTGTTCACGGCGCCTGAGTTGAACGACCAGAACGCGGGGTCCTTCTCGAGCGTGTCCTCGTACGAGTACTCGCCTTTGCAGTGCAGCGCCGGATGGGTGTCGCACTGTGCAGGCAGCATGCGGGGCGGCATGAGCGGAAACAACGCGAAGCCGATCAGCGCGAGCCCGGTGGCCACGGCGAGCGTGTTGCGCCACATCGGGTAGTCGTTGGTCCAGCGGCGGAACAGGTAGATCATGGTGCCGCCGGTCACGATGAAGTGCAGCGAGCCGTAGAAGTAGTTGGCGAAGAGGATCAGCGGGCGCACGCCCAGCGCCCAGCTCTGGATCGACTCCTCCACGTTGATCCCGAGGGTCTTCTGCAAGCTGATGAGGTCGCGCGCGTGCTGGAACGCCTCGGCCGCGCCGCCGTGATTCAGGTTCCGCACGCCGGAGTACACGACGTAGAACGTGAGGCAGGCGAGGAGCTCGACCCACCAGTAGACGTGATGGCCGTCGCGCAGGCGACGCCCGCCCGGGAGACGCCGACGCGTCGAAGCGGCGGGTTCGGATGTCGGCTCGTCCTCGTCGACGACGCTCATGGTGTGGGCGTAGGCGTCGCGACGTCGTCCGCTGTGGCGATCTCGCCCGAGGGATCCGCGGTGGTCGCGTCACGATCGTCGGCCGCGGAGTGGTTCCCGACCGCGAAGGCCGGCGCGCCGAGCAGGCTCACGAGCAGCGTGATGCCGTACCAGAGCAGTCCGACGCCGATGGCCTTCCCAGTGGGGACACCAAGTGGGTGGAGCAGGAGCACGAGCAGTCCTTCACGGATGCCGATGCCGCCGAGCGACAACGGCAGCACCTGCGCCATCGCGACCGCGGGGATGAACGCGAGCACGGCCGCATCGGGCACTGACACGCCGAGCGCGTGCACCGCGCACCACACCGCGGCCACCACCGACGCCTGGTACGCGACTGCCGCGAGCAACACGCCCGCCGCGCGCTTCGGCTCTCGGTGCAGCCGCGCGACGCCGATGTGCACAGCGCCGACGAAGCGCATCCAGTTGTCATGCTTCTCGAAACGCCCGGCGAGATGAGGGTGACCGGCGACGAACAGGATCACGCACAACGCGAGCACCGTGACGCCCGCGATCACGATCGAGATCCACGCGTGGGGCACGTCGAGCAGCGACGGCTTGATCAGGATGCCGACCAGGGTGAGGAGCGGCAAGGCGACGAACCCGGTGAGGCGTTCGATCGCCACCGACGCGAACGCGACGTCGCTCGAACCGACGGTCTTCGACGATCGGCTCACGCGCAGCACGTCTCCACCGATGGTCGACGGCAACACGTTGCCCACGAACTGACCGGCGAGCGAGTGCGAGAGAAGGGTGCGCATTGGAACGTTGGCGTCGAACACCGCGAGGACGCGTTGCCAGCGCCACGCGGAGAGCACGAAGCCGCCGAACGTGATGGCGAGCGCGGCGAAGAAGAAGGCCAGGGTGCCGGCGTGCGTGTCCTTGGGCTCGAGGCTCCCGGCGGGGATCTTGGTGACGAGGAAGGCGAGGAGCACGGCGCTGACGAGCAGGCGGAGGAACACCTTCACGTACGCCATGCGCCGGGACCGAGGGGAGTCTTCCCGCGGGAACCGTCGTTGACGCCGTCATCACCGTCCATGTTACGAGGTGGCCTCGGGTGCTTTGACCCCGGGTCGTAGATTGGCGCCCGTGGCCCAGACCGTGTTCGGACGCCCCGCGTTCTCGTCGTCGGCCCGCATCACCCGGGTGCGCACCGACGACGATGTGGCGCTGGAGGTGGTCGAGGCGGGCGACCCGGGGGACCCGGGGCTGTTGCTCGTGCCGGGCTTCGGAGGCGCCAAGGAAGACTTCGCCGACCATGTCGACGCCCTCGCCGCCGTCGGGCACCACGTGGTGTCGTTCGACCACCGAGGGCACGGCGGGAGCGACAAGCCCGACGACCCGGACGGCTACACCCTCGAGCGTCTCGCGGCCGACGTGCGTGCGGTCGCGCGGGGGATGGACCTGCACGACCTGCGGCTGCTCGGCCATTCCATGGGCGGGATGGCCGTACGGCACGCGGTGCTCGAGTGGCCGGAGCTCGCTGACGCGGTGGTGTTCATGGACACCTCGCCGGGCGCGCCGCCTCGACATCGATCCCGACGTCGCGCAACTCGGTGCCGTGCTGGCACTGTCGGAGGGAATGGTGGCGTTGCGCCGGGCCCAAGACGAGCTGAACCTGCTCGGGTCGCCGGCGTACCAGCGGGTGGCCGCAGAGCGACCCGGGTTCGTGGAGTACGCCGAGGCCAAATGGGCGACGTTGTCGCCGGTGATGTGGGCCACGCTCGCGGTCGCGCTCACCACCCAACCCGACGAGCTCGCCGCGCTCGCGACGGTGTCGGTACCGGCCCTGGTGCTGGTCGGCGAGCAGGACCTGGCATTCCTCGAGGCCTCGCGCGAGATCGCGGCCGCCGTGCCGGGCGCGCAGCTCGTGGTCATCCCCGACGCGGGTCACTCGCCGCAGTTCGAGAACCCGACCGCCTGGCGCGCCCGCGCTCGAGCAGTTCCTCGCTGCCCTCTGATCTCTCCCTGTTCTGGCGTCGCACACGCGTAGATATCACGCGCTGCTGACGCCAAAACGGTGGGTGAGCGGGCGGAGTGGGCCTATTCGCCGGTGGCCTTCTCCATGAAGCGGGCGCGCTCGACGATGACGCGGGTGATGCGCCCAGCGGCGACGAGACCGTGGCCGTCGCTGACCGACACCCGGAAGGTGAGTCGTCGTCCTTCGATCGCTTCGAGGGTGGCCTCGGCACGCACCTTGCCGCCGACCGGTGTGGGCGCGAGGTGGTCGAGCTGGACGCGATACCCCACGCTGGTCGTGTCGTCGGCAAGCGTGCCGTCGATCGCCCGCACCGACGCTTCCTCGGCCAGACGGACCACGCGTGGCGTCGCGAGCACGGGGACGTCGCCGGTGTGCAGCGCGAGCGCCGTGTCTTCGTCGGTCACCACGAGATCGGCGGATGCGGACAGACCGGGGCGCAACGACATCGGCCTACGATAGACAACCCTCGCAGCCCGCGATTCGATCGGCCGTCGAGCCTCGAAGGGGTGTCCACCGTGATCGACGAAGCCGTCCTCCAACGCACGCTGCACCAGGCCCTGAAGGACGGGGGCGATTTCGCCGAGGTGTTCGCCGAGGATCGCCGCACCGCCTCCGTGCGTCTCGACGACGCCAAGGTCGAGGAATTCGTGTCGGGACGGGAACGCGGCGCGGGCATCCGCGTCGTGCGCGGCGACACCACGGGGTATGCGCACACAGCCGATCTCACCGAGGCCGGGTTGCGGTCGGCGGCTGACGCGGCTGCGGCCGCCGCCCACGGCGCCCCCGGCGAGGCACGGATCGTGGCGCTCGAACGACGAGCGGTGCACCAACCGCACGAGGTGCAGTACCTCCCCGAGACGGTCGCGAAGGCCCGCAAGGCCGAGGTGCTCGAGCGGGCCGACCACGCGGCGCGTGCCGAGAGCGATGCCATCCGCCAGGTGAGCGCCACCTACGCCGACTCGCGTCGCCGGGTGCTCATCGCCAACTCCGACGGCCTGCTCGTCGAAGACGACCGCGTGCGCACCCGGTTCGGGGTGAACTGCGTGGCCGTCGGCGACACCGGGATGCAGACGGGCATGGAAGCGCCCGGTCGAACGGTCGGCTTCGAGCTGTTCGACGAGATCGATCCCGAAGGCGTCGCTCGCATCGCGGCCCGTCGGGCGATCACGATGCTCGACGCGCGACCCGCGCCGCGAGGGAAGTTGCCCGTCGTGCTCCGGCGCGGCGCCGGGGGCGTCCTCTTCCACGAAGCGTGCGGTCACGGCCTCGAAGCCGACTTGGTGGAGAAGGACGCGTCGGTGTTCCGCGGTCGGGTCGGTGAGCTCGTGGCCTCGCCGCTCATCACCTTGGTCGACGATGGCACGTACGCGCGCGAGTGGGGCACGCACGCCATCGACGACGAAGGCGCGCCCGCGCAACGCAATGTGCTCATCGAGAACGGCGTCCTCACCGATTACATGTGGGATCTCGTGCGTGCGCGCAAGAGCGGTCGTGCGAGCAGCGGCAATGGTCGGCGCGAGACGTATCAGCACCTGCCGATGGTGCGAATGACGAACACGTTCCTGCTCGAAGGTGACGACGATCCCGACGACATCATTCGTGACACGCCGTACGGCATCTACTGCGTTGCGCTCGGCGGCGGTCAGGTGAACACCGCGACCGGTGACTTCGTGTTCGGCATCACCGAGGCTTACATGATCGAGAACGGTGAGATCACTCGAGCCGGTGCGCGCCGCGCAGCTCATCGGCAACGGACCCGAGACGCTGCGCATGGTCGACGCGGTCGGCAACGACTTCGACACCTGGGCGGGCACGTGTGGCAAGGACGGGCAAGGCGTGCCGGTGTCGTCGGGGCAACCCACCCTCCGGGTGGCGGAGCTCACCGTGGGCGGCACCGCGGCATGAGGAGTGGGCGGTGAGTGACGTCGACCTCGCGGCAGTGGCCCGCTCCGTCGCGGGCGCCGCCCGCGCCGGCGAGCAGATCGAGGCGTACGCGGTGAGGTCGCGCGACGTCGACGTGAAGGTGTTCGACGGTGAGGTCGAGGCGCTGGCCGTCGCCGAGATCGAAGGCGTCGGCGTGCGAGTGATCGCCGATCACCGTCAGGGCTACGCGTGGGCAGGCTCGCTCGACCCCGACGTGATCGCGGAGACGGTCATCGACGCGCGCGACAACGCCGGTTTCGGCTCGCCCGACGAGTTCTACGGCCTCGCCGATCCCGAGTCGTTCGCCGGTCGCTGGACGCCGGCGTCGCTCGATCTCTGGCGCGACGAGCTGCTCGCGGTGTCCACCTCCGACAAGGTCGCGCTCGCGATCGAGCTCGACGCGCGCGACCGCGCGCCATCGACCCCCGCATCCGCGGTGTGGAGTCGGCCACGTACGGCGACGCGGCGGTCGAGAGCGCGGTGGCCACGTCGCTCGGCGTCGAGGTGTCGAACCGCCGCACCATGTGTTCGTGCTCCGCATACGCCATGGCGGGCGAAGGCGTCGACACTCGCACGGGGAGCGGCTTCTCCGCCGCGCGATCCTTCGCCGAGCTCGATCCCGACGCGCCGCGCGCGACGCGGCCGAGCGCGCGGTGCGCCTGCTCGGTGCGCGTCAACCCGAGTCGCAGCGCCTGCCGGTGATCCTCGACCCACTCGTCACGCGCTCGATCGTGTCGCTGTTCGGTGGCGCGTTGTCGGCGGAGGCGATCCAACGAGGTCGGTCGCTCTTCGTCGGCCGTGAGGGCGAGGTCGTCGCGTCGAGCGGGGTCACCCTGATCGACGATCCCACGATCGAGGCGTCGTTCGGTGCCGCGAGCCACGACGCGGAAGGTGTGCCGACCCATCGACTCGCGCTGATCGAAGCCGGGCGTCTGTTGGCAATGTTGCACAACACGTACACCGCGCGACGGGGCGGCGCCTTCACCACCGCGTCCGCCGTGCGGGGTGGGTTCAAGTCGCCTCCGGGCGTGGGCGCACGTGCGCTGCACCTCGTGCCGGGAGAGCTGTCGCGCGACGAGATCCTGGCCGCAGTGCCGGAGGCGCTCTACGTGCAGTCGGTGAGCGGCCTGCACTCCGGCACCAATCTGGTGAGCGGCGACTTCTCGGTGGGCGCCGACGGGCTCATGGTCCGCGACGGCGAGCTGGCCGAGCCGGTGCGCGAGATCACGATCGCCTCCACGTTGCAGCGCATGCTCGCCGACATCGTGCACGTGGGCGCCGACCTCGAATGGCTCCCCGGCGGCGCCGCCGGCATGACCGTCCTCATCAGCGACATGTCCATCGCCGGCGCCTGACCCACCCGCCCCTCTCCTCTGTCGTTTTGGCGTCAGAAAGCACCAACGACGCGTGCTTGTTGACGCCAAAACGAGTGGTCAGCGGAGGCCGGTGGCGAAGATCACGATGACGGCGATGCCCACGACGACCCGGTAGATCACGAACGGCCGGAACGAGTGCGTGCGCACGAACCGCAGCAGGAACGTGATGGCGAGGAACCCGCTGATCCCCGCGGAGAGCATGCCCCAGAAGAACGCGCCGCCGAACCCAGGTGGGATGCCGTCGCCGGTGACGAACACCTTGTACGCCTCGTAGAGCGCGGCGCCCGCGGTGATCGGGATGCTCATCAGGAACGCGAGACGGGTCGCGCTCGGCCGGTCGAAGCGCAACCAGCGACCCGCGGTGATGGTGACACCGGAACGCGAAACGCCCGGTGAGAGCGCGAGTGCCTGCGCGACACCCATGATCACCGCGTCTCGGCGGTGGAACGCCTCGGTCTCTCGTGTGCCGGTGGCGAGGTCGGCCCACCCGAGCAGCAGTGCGAACACGATCATGTTGCGCGCCGATGAGGATTGGGTCACCGAGGTGATCGGCGATGAAGTCGTTCAGCAGTGCGCCGACGATCGCGCCGGGTATGGCCGACAGCAGCAGCAGCCACGCGAGGCGCGCGTCGACCGAATCGACGCGACGGTCGCGGATCGAACGCAGCGCGGCGACGATGTAGTGGCCGATGTCGGTGCGGAAGTACCACACCGATGCGATCAGCGTGCCGACGTGCAGTGAGACGTCGAACGCCTTCTCGAGGTTGTCGTTGTTGGTGAGCTCGGTCCACCCGAACAGCTCGGGTACGAGGATGAGGTGCCCGCTCGACGAGATCGGGAGGAATTCGGTGAGCCCCTGCACGATCCCGAGGATGATGGCGTGGAGCGTCGACACGTGGATCCCAGGGCCGGCGGGCGAAGGCGGCCGATGCTACGACCGCGCGGCGTCCTCCGGCGGCACGAGTGCGAGGGTGAGCACGCCGTTGGCTTGGGCGTCGGCAAGCAGGCGGGCGTCGCCGGCGTCGACGAGCAGCGTGACGCCGTCGCCGGAGCGCCCGCTGCCGGTCGACTCGCGACGGTCGACCCCGAGGACCAATGCCCCTGCCGCCACCACTTCGGTGTCTCCCGCGCGATCACCGCTGCTCTGGTAGCTGGCCAACACGTCGACCGACGCGCCGACCCGGGGCACGAGCGCGCCGGCGACGTCGACGCGGATGGCGCGCATCCCCTCGGGCACGATGCCGTCGAGGCCGGTGCGTCGACGCGGCGCAAGGTTGCGGGCCGCGACGAAGCCGCCGCGCAGCACGGGAACCGCGACCACCCGGGCCGTCACCGTGGCGCGGTCGACGATCGCACCCGTCGGCAGCTGGGAACGGTGCACCGAACGCAGCGTGACGTCGCGCGCCGGCGAGTCGCGCTCCGACGGCGAGGTCGCGCGTGGCGACCACCACGGACTCGACCGGGCCGAGCCCGGCGGCGCGACGGTGGATCGACGCGAGATCGGAGGCCACCACAGTGGCGGTGACGACCGCGACGGCGAGCGCGGCGCCCCAGAAGGCGAGCGCGCGCGGAGAGCGACGGAACATGGGAGTCCTCCCTCGACGAGGGGCGAGTGCCGGAGGGAGGTGTGGGGGGAGGTTGCGGGGTGCGCGATGACGCCGCGCCCGTCGTGGGGCGTGGCCGTCGTGGCTAGCTGGACGAGCTCGTGCTCGGTGCCTTCGGCGCCTTCGTGTTCGACGAGGGGGTCTTCGACGCGGGCGGGTTCGACGAGCCGCTGCCGTTCGAGCCGCTTCCCGAGCCGCCTGAGCCGGAGCCGCTGTCAGAACTTCCTGAGCCGCTCGAGCTCCCGCTGTCCGACTTCGTGCCCGACGAGCTCGACGAGTCGGAGGCGCTGTCGCTGCCCGACTTCGAGTCGCTCGGAACCAGCCGGCACCGTGGTGCGCTTGGACCCGCTCCGGCTGTCGTTCTTGTAGAAGCCCGAGCCCTTAAGACGATCCCGGCCGGCTGGATCACCTTGGCCACCTTGCCGCCGCACTCGGGGTGCTTCTTCAGCGACTCGTCGGTGAACGCCTGCCACATCTCGAACTCGTCGCCGCACTTGGCGCACTCGTAGACGTAGGTGGGCATGGTGTCGTCCTCGGCTCGGTCGTGCGCTGCGCCCTTCGGTCCGGTCGATCCGGGCGTGCTCCTGAGCGTGTTGCACCGGTCACTCCCGGTGAGCGCATTAGCACTCGCAGCGTACGACTGCTAACAGTAGCGCGAGTGTCATGATTCCCGCATCGGCCGGAGTGCAGGAACGACCCGCGAGCGCGGAGAATGGGTGTGATGTCGGACGGAGCCGTGGTGGCCCTCCTCGCGCCCTTGGCGTACCTCCTCGGGACGTTCCCGAGCGCGACGATCGTCGCGCACCGTCGTGGAGTCGACGTCACCGCGGCAGGGTCGGGGAACCCGGGCGCGTCGAACACCTTCCGACTGCTGGGGTGGAAGGCCGGCGCACTGGTCTTCGGGCTCGATGTGGCGAAAGGCGCGCTGGCGGCGCTCGTCGGCCTGCTCGTCGACGGCCATCGCGGGCGCGCTCGTGCTCGGCATCGCGGCCATCCTCGGTCATGTGCTCCCGGTCACCCGCCGCCGCCCACGGTTCAAGGGCGGTCGTGGGGTGGCGACCGCCGCGGGTGTCCTGCTCGTGCTCTACCCGCTGGATCCTCTCGGCGCGGGGCGTCGTGTGGGTCCTCATCGCGCGCGTCACCCGCAAGGCGTCGGTCGCATCGCTCGTGGTGGTGATCGCGTTCCCGATCGCGGTCGCGCTCACCGGCGAGTCCGTGGTGGGTGGTCGCTGCGCTCGCGGTCGTTGCCGTCGTCGTGGTCGCTCGTCATGCCGACAACCTGCGGCGACTGGTCGCGCGGCGAGGAGCTCGGCATCGATCCCGGCCTCGTCCGGGCCCGAGCCTGCGCGACGGCCGACGACGCGCGGACAGCGTCCCCGGCCGACGATGACGAGAACGCGTAGCGTCTCGGCGATGAGCACCGTCACGAAGGCCGTCATCCCCGCCGCGGGTCGTGGCACGCGCTTCTTGCCCGTCACGAAGAGCTTGCCGAAGGAGATGCTGCCGGTCGTCGACAAGCCGTCGATCCAGTACGTGGTGGAGGAAGCCGTCGCGCCGGCATCACCGACATCCTCATCATCTCGGCGCGCGGCAAGCACGCGATCGAAGACCACTTCGACCAGAACATCGATCTCGAGGTGTTCCTCGAGCAGGCAGGCAAGCACGACCAGCTCGACGAGCTGCGTGCGCTCGACGACCTCGCGCACATCCACTACATCCGTCAGACCGAGCAACTCGGGCTCGGCCACGCGGTGGGCCTGGCGCGCGAGCACGTGGGTGACGAGCCGTTTGCGGTGATGCTCGGCGACGACATCATGGTCGACGACGCGCACCTGCTTGCGTTCGATGCTCGACGTCTATGACCGCGAGCAGGCGTCGGTGCTCGCGCTCCTCGAGGTCACCCCCGCAGAGATCGCGTCGCTCGGGTGCGCAGAGATCGAGCTGGTGGGTGACGCGCTGGGCAAGGTGCGTTCCATCGTGGAGAAGCCGAAGCCCGAGGAGGCACCGTCGAACCTCGCGGTGATCGGGCGCTACGTGTTCTCCCCCGACGTGTTCGACGCGATCGACCGCATCGTGCCCGGCGTCGGTGGCGAACTGCAGCTCACCGACGCGATCGGGTTGTTGCTCGAGCGGGCAGCCCGGTGTGTTCGGCCAGATCTTCACCGAAGGCCGCTACGACATCGGCAAGAAGATGGGGTTCCTGCAAGCGAACATCGAGCTCGCGCTCGAGCGACCCGACGTCGGCGCCCGAACTGGTCGAGTACCTCCGCGACCTGGTGCGCACCCGCGGCCTCGCATGATCGAGCTCGCCGACGTGCAGGCCGAGATCATGGCCACCGTCGGTGCGCTCCCTGCCGTCGAGTGCCCTGCGCGACGAGGCCCTGGGCCTCGTGCTCGCGGTCGACGTCGTGTCCGGCTTCGCGGTTCCGCCGTTCGCCAACACCGCGATGGACGGCTACGCGGTGCGGGCCGCTGACACCGCCGGGGCCACCGATGTCGCCCCGGTGCGGCTCCGGGTCGTCGGTGAGCTGCCGGCCGGGCGCGCGCCGACGATCGAAGTGGGCGACGGCGAAGCGATTCGCATCATGACCGGCGCGCCCGATGCCCGACGGCGCCGACGCGGTCGTGATGGTCGAACGCACCGAACGCGTCGGCGACGACGCGGTGCTGATCAGCCACCCGGCGACGCATCGGTGAGCACGTGCGGCGGGCCGGCGGCGATCTCGAGGCCGGCGACCTCGTGTTCGGCTCGGGCACGCGTGCTCGGCCCCGCGCATCTCGGTGTGTTGGCGAGCATCGACGTGCAGCGCGTCCACGTGTATCCACGCCCGCGTGTCGGGCGTGTTGTCGACCGGCGACGAGCTCGTGGTGTCGGGTGACGTCGCGCCGGGCAAGATCCGTGACTCGAATCGTCCGATGTTGCTGGCGATGCTCGAACGCGCGGGTTTGACACCGGTCGATCTCGGCATCGCGCGCGACGACGAGGCGGAGATGACCGCGCGATCGACGACGCGCTCGACCACGTGCGACGCGGTGATCACGAGCGGCGGCGTGTCGGTGGGCGACTTCGACTACGTCGAGCGCGGTGCTGGAGCAGCTCGTCGCCGGCGATCGCGATCCGCGCGCAGGTCGAACTGGTACCAGGTGGCGATCCGTCCCGCGAAGCCGCTGTGCTTCTCGTTCGTGCGCGGCACGCCCGTGTTCGGCCTGCCCGGGCAACCCGGTGTCGTCGCTGGTGAGCTTCGAGCTCTTCGCCGCGCCCCGCGCTCCGCGCGACTCGCCGGTCACGCCGACGTGAACCGTCCACGTGCTCACGCGCCCGCACCGAGCACGCGATGCCGCGCAGCCCCGACGGCAAGCTCCACCTCGATCGTGTCACGCTGCGCGTCGTCGACGGCCACTACGTCGCGTCGAGCGTCCGCGCCCAAGCCAGCAACGCCCTCGCCGCCACCGCCTCCGCCGACGCCCTCGCCCTCATCCCCGACGGCACGGCATCGCAGCCAGGCCGAAATCGATCCAACTCCTCGACAATCGTCCCAACCGGCCTCGTCCGGGCGCGAGGCACAGCGCCCTGACGCACACGAACCAGCACGCGAGCGGACGGAGTGCGCCCGACGAAGCCTCGCGAAGCGAGCGAGCGCCAGCGAGCGACGCGGGAGCGCAAAGCGAGGAGGGCGTGCGCAGTTCGCTCGTGCGCGTCACACGACGAGGACTCAGGAAGAAAAGAAGAGAGCGCCCGGGGCAATGCCCCGGGCGCTCATCTTCCCAGCCCGCCTCAGACGGGTCGCTCGGCCCCCACGATCGAGCGACCCGTCAAGCGGACGACCCTTACGACGTGACGCTGCAGCCCCCGGGAAGATCAGGGAGCGACGCGGCAGGAACCTTCGCCACCGACAGCGACGACGTCTGGATGTCGCCATCGGTCACGACCCCGCTGCGACACTCCACGATTGCAGTGCCATGGCCTGAGTCGTCGGTCGGCGACGCCGACGCGGCAGCGAATCCCGATCCCACCGTGACCAGTGAGAGGGCGCTGAGCGCCAGCGTGCCGGCGAGGATGCGTCCTCGACGTCCACGAACCGTGTTGAGCTCCGTTGCGTCCGGTGCCTTCTTCATTGCGGGGTGTTCCCTCCCGGAAACGAAAACACCGGCCCCCCTTCGTGGCGAAGGGTGGGGCCGGTTTCGCTCTGGCTCCCCGCAGACTCAAGCGACCAGTTCATCGCCTGCGGATCAATGCCTCCCCGTATGAGAGTGGCTCGGTGGTGCTCGGTTCCTGTGGTGTCGGTGATGCTCCTCGTGTGTTCCCAGCCCAACTACAAGCGGTGATGAGTAAACCACACAGAGTGGTATTCGTGCAAGGCGCGCCGGGGTGGAGTGTGCCCGAGGTCGCATACGCTGGGCCGCGTGCCAAGCGCCGCAACACCGTCGAGCGTTCGAGCCCCGCTGATCGACCCATTCGGGCGGCGCGTCACCGACCTGCGGCTGTCGATCACCGACCGCTGCAACCTCCGCTGCACGTACTGCATGCCGGCGGAAGGCATGCAGTGGCTGCCGCGCGACGAGCTGCTCACCTTCGAGGAGCAGGCCTCGGATCGTGCGGGTGTGCGTGGAGCGCTTCGGGTTCGAATCGGTGCGCATCACCGGCGGTGAACCGCTGGTGCGGGCGCACATCACCCGACTGATCGGCCTGCTGGCGCCCCTCGGGATCGACATCGCGATGACCACGAACGGCGTGAAGCTCGCCGAGGTCGCCCACGATCTCGCCGCGGCCGGTCTGCGCCGCATCAACGTGTCGCTCGACTCGCTGACACCCAGCGTGTTCGCGCGAGCTCACGCGCCGTGACGACCTGTCCCGCGTGCTCGAAGGCATCGACGCCGCGCTCGACGCCGGGCTCGACCCGGTGAAGATCAACTGCGTCGTGATGCGAGGCGTGAACGACCACGAGGTCGTGCGAGCTCGCGGCATACGGTCGCGACAAGGGCGTCGGCGTGCGCTTCATCGAGTTCATGCCGCTCGACGCCTCGGGCGAGTGGAGCCAGGACCGGGTGGTGCCGGCGTCGGAGATCCTCGAGCAGATCCACGCGGTGTTCCCGTTCGCCGATCCGCCGGTGCGCGGGGCCAGCACCCACGCCGACAGCACGGGCCACGTCGATCCCGCCGAGCGCTTCCGCTTCGCCGACGGTGTCGGCGACGTGGGCGTGATCGCCAGCGTCACCGCGCCGTTCTGCGAGCAGTGCGACCGGATCCGGGTCACGTCGGAGGGCAACGCTCCGCACCTGCCTGTTCGCGCTCGACGAGTTCGACCTGCGGTCGATCGTGCGCAGTGAGGCGAGTCCGTGCGGCGATCGACGACCTGCTCGCCGCCGAGATCGAGCGGGCCGTCGGCACGAAATGGGCCGGACACCGCATCGGTCAGGTCGACTTCATCCGCCCGAGCCGCTCGATGAGCCAGATCGGCGGCTGACCGTCGCGGCATCGGACACGGCCCATCCCGCAGACGCCGCTCCTACACTCTGCGGCATGTCGGCTTCCGAGTTCACCCATCTCGACCCCCTCGGGCGCGCCCGAATGGTCGATGTCACTGCGAAGGACGCAACGCATCGCCGCGCGGTTGCCCGCTGCCGTGTGCACATGAACCCCGAGACGGCGGCGAAGATCGCATCGGGAGCGATCACCAAAGGTGACGTGCTCGCGGTGGCCCGCGTCGCCGGCATCCAAGCGGCCAAGCAGACGCCGAGTCTTCTGCCGCTGTGCCATCCGCTCCTGGTGGGCTCGGTCTACATCAACTTCCGCATCGAGGACTCGCACGTCGAGGTCGAGGCGCAGGTCGACACGGTTGACCGCACGGGCGTCGAGATGGAGGCGCTCACGGCGTGCGCCATCGCGGCGCTCACCATCTACGACATGTGCAAGTCGGTCGACCGGGCGATGACCATCGGCGAGCTCGCCCTGTGGGAGAAGACCGGCGGGCGCTCCGGCGTGTACCGGCGCACGCCCGAGGCCGACGATCTCGACGATCTCGATCGCTGAGACCTGCTCTGACCTGCGACGTCACGCGCCGCGCGCCGGCTCTGGCTCGACCCGCTCCGACACGACCGGAGTAGGGTGGACAGATTCTGAACGGCGGGCGTCGAGCAGACCAACGGGAGCCTTGCGCGTCCTGAGCGTTGCCATTCGGTGCCCGTCCGTTGCTCCCGGGCGGGAGAGACACGGGGACGGTACGTTGACGCTGCTGATCATCGGGGTGCTGGTTGTGGCCTGGATCGCGTTCCTCGCGCCCACGATCCTCAAGGCTCGAAGCAACCAGGGTCGCTCCGACTCGGTCGGCGACTTCCGCCACCGGCTGCGTGCCCTCGGCGGCACCCACGGTGACCACCACCGCGGCACCCACACCCGTTCGCAACCTGCGTTGTTCGGTCCCGTCACCGTGGGCAACGGTTCGATGAGCCCGGCGCAGAAGCGCCGACGCGACGTGTTGCTGATTCTCGTCGGCGCGGTCGTCGTCACGCTGCTCGCCGCGTTGGTCATGCGTTCGCCGCTGTTCATCTTCGTGCAGCTGGTCGCTGATGCCGCGCTGGGCGCCTACGTCTACCTGTTGCTGCAGTTCAAGCAGCGAGCAGGATCGTCGGTCGGGTCGTCGTCGTTCCGGTCGTCATCGCCGAGGTCGTCGTCGCGGGGCATGCCGCGATCCCGGGCACGCCGACCACCCGCGTACGGCGCGTACCCGGCGCTGTCGCCGAGCTCGAGCTACAGCATGGGCACGATCGACCTGCGCGAGCCGAACGCGTCGGCCCGCGCCTCGTCCCGCTGCGTCAGACGGCGACGGGCTAGGACCGGGTCGCATCCGTGGACCACGCCGGCCAGATCTCGGCTGCCGGCACGTCGGCCCATGAAGTGCTCGAAGCAAAGCACGCGGCGCGTGAAGCAGCGCTGGTCGCGTCACGACGAGCGATCCGCTCCTGTGCGACGGCGATTCGTGCGGTGCATCGGCACGAGTACCGCGAGGCGCGTGAGCTGATCGCCGTGGCGGCGGCGTACCTGGCCGAGCTGGAGAGCGCGGTCGAGGCACACCCCGACGTGCGGTACACGGGCTACGTGCACGACGCGAAGAAGGAATTCGTCGAGGCGAACCTCACGCTCGCGTTCGTGGCCGGTCACGCGCTCCCCACCGCCGACGAGCTCGGGGTCGACGTGCAGGCCTACCTGAACGGCATGGCGGAGGCCGCGAGCGAGCTGCGCCGCCAGGTGCTCGACTGCCTGCGCGTCGACGACGTCGACGACGCCGAACGGCTGCTCGCGGTGATGGACGACGTCTACGCCGTGCTCATCACCGTCGACTACCCGGACGCGCTCACCGGCGGGGTCCGTCGCAGCACGGATGCGTTGCGGGCGGTGTTGGAACGCACGCGCGGCGATGTCACCACCGCGTTGGTGGCGGCCAAATTGCGCGCCGCGATGGAGCAGGCCAACCCCAGCTGAGCTCGGATGGGTGCGCCTGAGAGGTTCTCAGGGTCCCGCGCAGATGGGCGACAGACCCGCCGCTACCCTCGACATCCCCTCGCGAAGGATCTCATCGTGCGCCGCTTCCTCCTCCCGTTCGTCTTGATGTTCGCGCTCGCCGGAGTCGTTGCCGCGCCTGCGGCGAGCGCTGCTCCCGCCACCACGTCCGATCTCGGAACCCTCACCGTCACCGGGGATGTCGGCCAGAAGCCGACCATCGCGGTGACCGAAGCCCATCGCGGTGACCACCACCAAGTCGAAGACCCTGGTGAAGGGCAACGGTGAGAAGGCGGTCGAGGGATCCACCATCTCGGTCGACTTCGTGTTCGTGAACGGACGGACGGGCGCGGAGCTCGAAACGTCGTACGGCACCGCGGCGCAGTCGATCGCGCTCGACAAGAAGAAGACGCAACCGGTCATCGTGAAGAACCTGCTCGGCGCTCGGGTCGGAAGCCGAGTCGTCATCGCGATCGCGCCGAAGGAGAAGTTCCGCGCAGAGCGCAGCGGCAAACGGCGCGGCCGCCAAGAAGACCGACACGCTGCTGTTCGTCGCCGACATCCACAGCGAGCACACGGCGCTGAAGCGCGCGACCGGTGACGCGGTGCGCGCCGGTCGACGGGCTGCCCACGGTGAAGCTCGCGGCGAACGGCACACCCACCATCACCGTGCCGAAGACTGATGCGCCCACGACCCTCGTGGTGCAGCCGCTCATCACCGGCACCGGTCCGGTCGTGCAGTCGGGCCAGACGATCACCGTGCACTACACCGGCGAGGTCTGGTCGACGGGCAAGACGTTCGACTCTTCGTGGAAGCGCGGCGAGACCGCCAGCTTCCCCATCGGCCAGGGCAGCGTCATCGCCGGGTGGGACGAGGGCCTCGTCGGTCAGACCGTTGGGCTCGCAGGTGCTGCTCGTGATCCCGCCCGACAAGGGCTACGGCGCCGCGGGCAAGGCGCCGATCAAGGGCACCGACACGCTCGTCTTCGTGGTCGACATCCTCGACGCCACCTGACCCTGCGAGCGAGAGACGCGGAAAGGGCCGGTGGTAACGTCATCGGTCCCTTGGGGGTGTAGCTCAGCCCGGTAGAGCGCTACGTTCGCAACGTAGAAGTCGTGGGTTCAAGTCCCATCACCTCCACTGCTCGCCAAGCCCTCGCTCCAGACGCGTCGGACGCTGTCTGCTGCGCTGCCGGCATGAGCGACGCACCGAGCCGGCAATCGATGACGCAGGAGTCGGCCGCGCGTTAGGCTCCGCTTCGTCGATTCTCGAGGCAGGAGAGGCTTGTGGGAACTCGTACGCGGAGAAGTGCTCGCGCGGTTGGGGTCGCAGGGCGGTGGTCGCCGCGCTCGCGTTGAGCATCGTCGCGGCATCGCCGCATCGCCGACACGCTGACCGTCGAGACGTTCACCGGCAGCGCAGTTGCCGATCCGTCGGCCTGGGTGGCAGGCGGCGACGGCCTCAACTTCGTCGGCTGGCCGGGCAAGGCGTGCCTCACTGCGGGAACCGACACCAGCCAGGCGCCCATCCCCGGGTGCGCCAGCACGTCGATCGACCCGGCCGGCGCGGGCGTGCTACGAGTCAACACGTCCACCGGCGGCAACACCGGCTTCGCGCTCTATCAGAACGCGCTGCCCACCTCGGGCGGTCTCGACATCAGTTTCAACCAGGCCCAGTGGGGCACCTCGACCATCGGCGGTGACGGCCTCGCCTTCTTCATGGTCGACGGCACCACGACGCTCACCCACCCTGGTGGTGGGGGCGGCAACCTCGGCTACTCCTCGGGCGGAGTCGCCGGTGTCGACCACGGTCTCATCGGTGTCGGTCTCGACTCGTTCGGCAACTACGGCACCGCGGCCGCCGCACCCAACGGGTGCCTGTCCGGGACGGGCGCCGGATCCTCTGGTCCGGGTCAGCAGCCTGACCGTGTGGTGATCCGTGGCCCCGGCAATGGTTCGTCCGGCTACTGCTACCTCGGCGCCTCGGCCGCGTTGCCCGAGCTCTCGGGCGCGACCCGAGCCTCGGTGACGCACCTCGTGCGGATCGTGGTCGACCCCGACACCGTGGCCGGCACCCGCAACGTGACCGTCTTCCTCGACGGCAGCCAGGTGGCGCAGATCCCGGCCCCGCCGGAGCTGCTCGCCGCCACCACGTTCAAGTTCGGGTTCAGCGGTTCCATCGGCTTCGCCAACGACAACCACGACATCTGGAACCTGAACATCGAGTCGGTGAATCCGATCGCGCCCGTCACCCCGGTCGAGCCGGTCACCCCGGCGCAGCCGGTGGTGGTGACCCCCGCCTTCACCGGCTGAACCGCTGCGACGCGTACTCCGAATCGCTTCGGGTTGGTCGGCAACCGCGCCTGACGGTGCGGATGACACGATCCAGCGTTGACGGCTCGCGGCTGCGTTCGTCGCGGTGGTTACGCGCCGGCGGCGACGAGGATGAGGTCGGTCGCGAAGCCGGCGAAGAGCCCGATGACGATGCCCCAGGTCGCGAGCTCCTTGTGGCCGAGCTTGCGGGCGACACCGAGGAGCTCGATCACCACGTAGAGGATCGAGCCCGCGGCGAGCGCGAGGCACGCCATGAAGATCGTGTCGTTCACGAACGACTGGCCGATGAGCGTCCCGACGAACGTCGGTCCTCCGCCGATGAGGCCCAGGAGCAAGAGGAAGGACCACGACGGCCTCTCGCCTTCGGCCGCCATCGGCGCCACGATGCCGAAGCCCTCGGTGGCGTTGTGCAGGCCGAACCCGATGATCAGCAACAACGCCAAGCTGACCTCGCCGGCTGCCGCTGACTGGCCGATGGCCAAGCCTTCCGAGAAGTTGTGGAAGCCGATCCCCAGCGCGATGAAGAACGCGAGCCGCTGCGGCTCGGTGAGGCGCGCGATCCGTCCGGTGGCCACGTCGGACGTCGACCTTGCGTCGGGCCGCCGCCGCGCCGGGAGAGCCACCGGTCGTAGTACACGAGGCTGAGGAGGCCGACCGCGATCGCGGCGAAGAAGAGCAGGGCGAGACCGAGGAAGCGCCACCAGGACGCGCCGTGGTCGTTGGCGTTGGTGAGCGCGGTTTCGACCGTCTCGAACGCGCCGGCCAGGACATCCCAGAACAGGAACAGCAAGATGCCGACCGCGACAGCGTTGAGGAATGCCTTGAGCGCGAGGGAAGGGTTGCGGATGCGCCCGATGGGGAGTCCCAAGAAGATGGTGAACCCGGCAATGGCGCCAAGGATCAGGACTTCGCCGTCGGACATGTGTGGGCTCCTCGCTCCGGGGTGGGCCGCTGGAGGATACTTAGGTAAGGCACACCTAGCCAAATTGAGGTGTAGGGCGATCGGTCAGAGGGTCGTGTAGGCGATCATCGCAAGACCGAAGACCACGCTGTAGATCGCGAATGGCGTGAGCGTCCGCGTGGCGAAGTAGCGGGTGAGGAATCGGACCGAGAGGTACGCGGCGATGCCGGCGGCGAGGCTGCCGACGAGCACCTGGCCCCGCACGTGGTCGCCGTTGTGGCCGAGCAGATCGGGGAGCTTGTAGAAGCCCGCGGCGAAGATGACGGGGGTCGCGAGCATGAAGGACAGCCGTGCAGCGTCCTCGTGGTCGAGGCCGCGGAGCAGGCCCGCCACCATCGTGACGCCGGAGCGGCTGATCCCGGCGAAGAGCGCGAGGATCTGGGCGCTTCCGATGAAGACACCTTCCCGCAGCTCGAGCGTGTCGAGGTCGCGCCCGACATCGTGTCCTGGGTCCTCGTGGTGTGCGTGCTCCTCGACAAGCTCGCGAGTCGCAGCATTGCGCCGAAGTCGTTCGCCGGCGAAGAGGATCACGCCGTTCAGGGTCAGGAAGATCGCGGCCGCCGTCGGCTTTGCGAAGAGGGTGCGGAGGCTGTGCTCGAACACGAGCCCGACGACCCCCACGGGGATGGTGCCGAGCACGAGCAGCCACGCCATCCGCTGCGCGGGTGTGTCGATGCGTCGGTGCACGATCGAGGTGAAGAAGCCGCCGATGACCTCGACCCAGTCGCGCCGGTAGAAGATCAGCAGCGCGATCGCGGTTGCGACGTGCAGCCCGACGAGGAACGCGAGGTAGAACGACTCGTCGGCCGACTGCCCCGCGACGAGCGAGTGCCAGCCCAGCAACTCGGGGACGAGCACTGAGTGCCCGAGGCTCGAGATCGGGAACAGCTCGGTGACGCCCTGCAGGACTCCGATCACGATGGCCTGCAGGTACGAGAGCGTGTCGGCGGCGATGATCATCGGCGGGGACGGTAGGCAGGCATGCTGAACTTCACCTGAAGAAGAACCACTCCGTCCATCCTTTCAGTTCTTCTTCAGTTCCAGCGTCGACACTGCGGGCGACAGAGTCGGACGACGAAGGCGAAGCCTGTGCGCGTACTGATCGTCGAGGACGACAAGAAGGTCGCCGCAGTGGTGCGCCGAGGGTTGGAGACCGAGGGCTTCGCTGTGGATGTGGCGTTGAACGGTCCCGACGGCCTCTGGATGGCGACCGAGGGGTCTTACGACGTCATCGTGCTCGACATCATGCTGCCCGGCATGAACGGCTTCACAGTGTGCGCGAACCTTCGGGACGCTGGAAACTGGACGCCGATCCTGATGCTCACCGCCAAAGACGGTGAGTACGACCACGCGGAAGCACTCGACACCGGTGCCGACGACTACCTCACGAAGCCGTTCTCGTTCGTCGTGCTCCGCGCCCGACTGCGCGCGCTGCTTCGCAGGACCGGTCCGTCGCCCTCCGTCGAGTGTCGCGTCGGCGATCTCACCATCAATCCGATCACTCATCGCTGCTTCCGCGGCGAGACGGAGATCACGTTGACCGCTCGCGAGTTCTCGGTGCTCGAGTGCCTGATGCGCAGGGCCGGCGAGGTCGTGACGAAGTCGGAGATCCTCGACAACGTGTGGGACTTCGCGTTCGACGGTGATCCCAACATCGTGGAGGTGTACGTCCGTCACCTCCGACGCAAGATCGACGAACCATTCGAACGACGGGCGATCGAGACCATCAGGCGCGCCGGGTACCGCCTCGATCCCAACGGTGGATGAACGATGCACCGACTGGCGACCGTCAGGGTCCGCATCACCGTGGCTGCCCTGGTCGTCGTCGGCACCGCGTTGCTCCTTGGTGGTGTCCTGCTCGTCCGCGCGCAACGCGCGTCGCTGACGCACAACGTCGAGAACGCGGTCTCGCTTCGCGCCCGCGACATCGTCACCGGCCTCTCGAACGGGGAGATCCCTCGACTGCTTGCCGTGCCGCGGGGCGAGGACAACCTCGTCCAGGTGGTCGACGACCGGGGCCGCGTCGTCGCGTCGTCGAAGAACCTCGCCGGGGATCCGCGCATCAGCAGGGTCAAGGCTGATCCCCACGGCTACACGCTCGGTGCGCTCAACCTTGACGAGGGTGACGGGCCGTGGCGCCTCGAGGCCAGGCACCTCACGAACCACGGCCGCGACTACACGGTGTATGTCGCGGGCACCCTCGATCGGGTCCACGACAGCATCGAGAGCCTGCAACGCCTCCTCCTCATCTCCTTTCCTGTCCTGTTGGTGCTCCTCGGCGCAACGACGTGGGTCGTGACCGGCAGGGCACTGCGACCGGTCGAGGCGATTCGACGCGAGGTGGAGCGCATCGGTGCCGAGGACCTGCACCGGCGCGTCCCCGAGCCGACCGCCGCCGACGAGATCGGTCGTCTCGCTCAGACCATGAACGCCATGCTGGCGCGGCTCGAGGACTCCCAGGACCGACAACGCCGCTTCGTCGAGGACGCGAGCCACGAGCTGCGCAGCCCGCTCACCGGCATGCGCGCCGAACTCGAGCTCGAGCTCGAAGGATCACCCAGCGATCCCCGATACGAGACCACCCGGGAGCTCCTCGCCGACACCGTTCGCCTCCAGCGACTCGTCGAAGACCTCCTCACGCTCGCGGTCGCCGACGCGTCGACGCTCGACGATGCCCACCGCCAGGCCGTCGACCTGGACGAGATCGTCCTCGCCGAATCACGTCGGCTCCGCGCGCACACGACGCTCGAGGTGGACACGTCGCAGGTGTCTGGCGCGCAGTACGAGGCCAACGCCGACCAGTTCGTACGCGTGGTCAGGAACCTGCTCGACAACGCCGCGTCGCACGCCGACTCCAGGGTCACCATCGCGCTCCAGGAGACGTCGACCGTGATCCGGCTCGTTGTCAGTGACGACGGGCCGGGCGTTCGCGCGGACGACCGCGAGCGGATCTTCGAACGGTTTGCTCGCGTTGATGACGCGCGCTCACGGGACAACGGCGGGACGGGGCTGGGGCTGGCGATCGTCCGTGAGGTGGTCGAGGCCCACGGCGGCACCGTCACCGTGGACGAAGCGCCCGGCGCAACGTTCACGGTGACGCTCCCGGTGGGCGGCGCGGCGACGTCGACGGGTTTCAGCTCGGATTAAGGAGACTTCGACACACTCGTCTCTCGGTCGGCAGCGCCGACCCTTTCGCAGGAGAGGCCACGAGATGACGAGCACCACGACCCGGCGCGTCGCCAGGACGATGTTGAACAAGGTCCCCGAGGTCACGATCTTCTTCTGGATCATCAAGATCCTGGCGACGACCGTCGGCGAGACGGCAGCCGACAACCTTGCGACCAACCTCGGCTTGGGTCTGACCGGCACGACCTGGGTCATGAGTGCCGTGCTGGTCGTGGTGCTCTTCTTCCAGTTCCGGCTGCGACGATATGTGCCACTCGTCTACTGGCTCGCGGTTGTGCTGCTCAGCATCGTCGGGACGCTCATCACCGACAACCTCACCGACAAGTACAACGTCGCGCTCGCGACGACCACCACGGTGTTCGCGATCACCCTCAGCGTCGTGTTCCTGGTCTGGTACCTGAGCGAACGGACGCTGTCGATCCACACCATCTTCACCACGCGTCGTGAGGCCTTCTACTGGCTCGCCATCCTGTTCACGTTTGCGTTCGGTACCGCCGCCGGTGACTACCTCGCCGAGACGCTCAACATCGGCTACTGGAAATCCGCCCTCCTGTTCGGCGGTGCGATCGCCGTGATCACGTTCGCGTGGCGATACCTGCACCTCAACGCGATCCTTGCCTTCTGGCTCGCGTACATCCTCACCCGTCCTCTCGGCGCCTCACTGGGCGACTACCTGTCGCAGCCCAAGGCGGATGGCGGGCTGGGTCTCGGGACGACCACCACGACGTTCATCTTCCTCGCGGCGATCCTGTCGGTGGTGGTGTACCTGACCATCTCCAAGCGCGACCAGGCTCCGCCAGCCGACCTCGTGCTCGACACGAACGTGTGAGGTGGCGGGTCGTTCTTGGCACGGCGCTCGCGTTCGCGGTTCCACTTCTGCTCGTCTCGCTCGCGGGTGCGCTCGTGCGCGAGCTCAGTGGTGCCGACGGCTCGAACGCGGTCGACGCGCATGTCCTCGACTGGATGCTCGACCGTCGCTCCGACGGTCTCACGAGCGTCATGCGGGTGGTGACGTCACTCGGAAGCACCGTTGTCCTCGTGCCGCTGACCGTGCTCGGGGTGGTCCTGCTCTGCTCGATGCGGCGCTTCTGGCTCGCTGGCTACCTCGCCACGGTTGCCATCGGCGCGTCGTTGCTCAGCACCACGGCGAAGGCCATCGTCGGGCGACCGCGACCGCCGGTGGACGTGCGCCTCGCGAGTGTCCACAGCTCGGCGTTCCCGTCGGGACACGCCACCCAGGCCGCGGCGACCTACCTCGCGGTGGCGATCATCGTCGGGGTTGTGGTCACCTCACCGACGTTGCGGCGCGTGCTCTGGGTCCTGTGCGCGACCATCGTGGTCGCGGTGGGCATCTCGCGGATGTACCTCGGGGTGCACTGGTTCAGCGACGTCGTCGCCGGCTGGCTCGCCGGCGCCGCCTGGGCGCTTGGTGCCGCAATGGCGTTCCGGCCTCTCGGCTCCCGTGGTGTCGCCCGGAGCGAGGTACCGGGATGATCTCGATCCGCCGGACACGCGCGCTGGGCGCGAGTCCGGCGGACGCGGGCACGGGTCAGGACCTCGAGGCTCCGGTGGTCGACGCGGTCGTCGGCGCAGTGTCGGGCTGGTCATTCGCCTCGGGCCGATCGTTGGCGTCGGCCTGGTCGTTTCGTTGCGTCGGCCTGGTCATTGGCCTCGTTGGCGTCGGCCTTGTCGTTGCTGCCCGACTCGGACGTCGTGGCCGCGCCGGGCGTCGTCGACGACTCGGCAGCGTGTCCGACCACAGTGGCCGACTCCGCTGAGCGCAGTCTGAACGCCCAGACCCTGCGCCCTCCGCGTTCGTGGGACCCGTGCCGGGGCCGCCTCGCGCGAGTGCCCGATACCGTGGCCGGGTGTCGAGCGATGCTGCGATTCGCACGAGCGGGCTCTCCAAAGACTTTGGCGATGGGCACGGGCTCTTCGAGCTCGACCTCGACGTCGAGCGCGGTGAGGTGTTCGGCTTCCTCGGTCCCAACGGTGCGGGGAAGTCGACCACGATGCGGTTGCTCGTCGATCTCATCCGCCCGACGGCGGGTTCGGCGACCGTCCTCGGACACGACAGCCGCGACCACAGCCTCGAGATCAGGCGCCGCATCGGGTTCCTTCCCGGCGATCTCGCGCTCTACCCGAAGCTGACGGGTGCGGCCGTCCTCGAGTTCCTGGCCGCGACGCGCGGCGGTGTCGATCCGCGGGTCCGCGATCAGCTCGCTGATCGTTTCGACGCCGATCTCCATCGGCCGGTTCGCGAGTTGTCGACCGGCAATCGCCAGAAGCTGGGACTCATCCAGGCGTTCATGCACGAGCCCGAGCTCGTGATCCTCGACGAGCCGATCGCCGGCCTCGATCCGCTGGTGCAGAGCAGCTTCCACGAGTTGCTGGGCGAGGTCGTGTCGCAGGGGCGCACCGTGTTCCTCTCGTCGCACACGCTGTCGGAGGTGGAACGGGTCGCGCATCGGGTCGGCATCCTGCGACACGGTCGGTTGGTGGTGGTCGACTCGCTCGAGAACCTACGAGCGGTCGCGGTGCAGCACCTCGAGATCGAGTTCGCCACGACGACGCCCACGGTGCAGGAAGTGCGCGCACTCCCTGACGTCAGAGACGTGACGCTCCAGGGCACGCGTCTGGTGGTGTCGTTCGAGGGGTCCGCGGATCGGCTCCTCAAGGTGATCAGCCGGTACGAGGTCCAATCGATCCGCAGCCGCGACGCCAGCCTCGAGGAGATCTTCCTTCGCTTCTACCGAGACCCGGAGCCGGGTTGATGCGGCCGGTGTTCGTGATGGGCCTGCGTCTTCGCCTCGCGACCGCGTGTCTCACCGCGTTCGGGATGGCCGTCGTGATCGTGATGGTGGGCGCGCTGTTCCCATCGGTTGGCGGCACCATCGGCAAGCTCGACGTGCCCAAGGGTGTCGCGAACCTGCTCGGCGGCGCGCGAGTACGGGACGCTCGCCGGGTGGATGCGAAGCGAGATCGGTGCGGTGTACGGGCCGCTGGTGATCGCGGCCACCGCGATCGTCGCCGCGGTGGCGCTCACCGCGGGTGAAGAGGAAGCCGGCATTCTCGGGCTCGTGCTGGCCCATCCCGTCGAACGTTCGCGATTGGTCGTCGCCAAGGGAGCAGCGGTCGCGGTGGCCGTGGTGATCGTCGCCGTCGGCACGCTGCTCGGCCTGATCATCGGCGTCGCCCTGGGCGGCGGCGGGATCTCGCTGGCGGACCAGATCGCAGTGGTCGTGCACCTCGCGTTCTTCGGTTTCGCGATCGGCGCGGTCGCGCTCGCGCTCGCGACGTTGACCGGACGCAAGGCGGCCGCGCTGGCGGGTGCCAGCGCTTTCGCGGTGGTCGGCTTCCTGATCAACGGCTTCGCGCCGCTCGTCGACGGCGCGGGGTGGCTGAAGTACTTCTCGCCCTTCTACTACTACGCGGGCCACGATCCGATCGCGAACGGCGTCGACGCCGGCGGTCTCATCGTGCTCGCGGTGGTCGCGCTCGCGTTGACGGTCGTCGCGGCGGTGGGCTTCCGACGGCGTGACCTCCGCGCCTGACGATTCCAACTCGTTCCCGCATGGGCAGCGTGCGCCGCGGGCTTTTGCCCCTGCGGTATGAGGCTGAGAACATCGCGTGATGCCGACCGACCGCGTCAACCCGCCCGATCCCCGGCGATGGGTGATCCTGGGGGTGCTGTGCCTGGCGCTGCTGATGGTCGGCATCGACGGGACCATCGTGAACGTCGCGCTCCCGTCGCTGGTACGCGAGATCGGCGCGACGTCGACTGATCTTCAGTGGATCGTCGACGCCTACACGATCGTCTTCGCCGGCTTCCTGCTCATCGCCGGCAACACCGGAGACCGCCTGGGCCGACGTCGCTGCTTCGTGTTCGGACTCGTGGTGTTCGTCGGAGGTTCGCTCGGGTGCGCGCTGGTCTCGACAGCCAGCAACCTCATCCTGCTCCGCGGCGTGCAGGGGTTCGGTGCGGCGTTCGTGATGCCCGCGACGCTGTCGATCCTCACCAACGTGTTCACCGACCCACCGGAGCGCGCACGCGCCATCGGCATCTGGGCAGGCGTGTCGGGGCTCGGTGTCGCGATCGGGCCGCTGGTCGGCGGATACCTCCTCGGTCACTTCTGGTGGGGAGCGATCTTCCTCGTGAATGTTCCGATCGGGATCGTCACGATCATCGTGGCCCTGGTCTTGGTGCCAGAGTCCCGTGATCCGCACTCGGCGCCGCTCGATCTCGTCGGGGCGATCCTCTCGATCGTGGGTCTCATCAGCCTTCTGTTCGGCATCATCGAAGGCCCGACCCGCGGTTGGGGCGATCCCGTCGTCATCGGATCGTTCGTCGTCGCATTGGCGACGCTCACCGCGTTCGTCTTCTGGGAACGACACAGCGACCACCCACTGCTCGACATCGGGTTCTTCGCGGATCCTCGATTCACTGCGGCGTCGATTGCGATCACGCTGGTGTTCTTCGCGATGTTCGGTTCGTTGTTCTTCGTGAGCCAATACCTGCAGTTCGTCCTGCAGTACACCCCACTCGAGTCAGGCATCCGGCTCCTGCCGCTGGCCGCGGCGCTGATGATCGCCGCGCCGATGAGCGCACGACTGGTCGCACACTTCGGGACCAAGAAGATCGTCACGCTCGGGCTCCTGCTCACCGCGGCCGCGCTCCTGCTCTTCTCGCAGGTCTCCGCCACCAGCGGCTATCCGCTCGTGGCCGCGGTCCTCGTCGTGATCGGAGCCGGCATGGGGTTCGCGATGGCCCCTGCGACCGATTCGATCATGGGATCGCTGTCGCCGGACAAGGCTGGCGTCGGCTCAGCGATGAACGACACGACTCGTGAGATCGGAGGCGCGCTCGGTGTCGCGATCCTCGGGAGCATCACGACCGCGGTGTACACGTCGACGATCACCGGGAACGCGAACTTCTCGAAGCTCGAGGCCGCATCGCCGGTTGCCGCGAACGCAGTCAAGGAGTCCGTTGGCGCGGCCGCGGTTGTCGCCGAGAAGCTCCCGCCGGCGTTCGCTCACGCCGTCACCACCGCAGCCAACGACGCATTCATCCACGCGATCGACCGGTCGGTCGTCGTCGGGGCCGTCGTTGCCGCGCTCGGCGCAGCGGTCGCGTTCTTCTTCCTCCCCGCTCGGGCACACGGGGAGGAGCCGATCGACCACCTCGTCGATGCCGCGGCGCTCCGGCTCGAGCCCGAGCAGCGCCGCAGCCTGGCCGAGGTCACACTCGGACTCTTCGCCGACGCAGGCATGTCGAGCCTCACGTACAACGGGGTCGCGGCCCGTTCGGGCATCGGCGTCGCGACGCTGCAGCAGCACTGGACCTCTCGTGTCGACGCGGTGACCGACGCGGTCGCCGAGATGGTGGCCGCCCGGCCCGTCCCGAACACGGGCGATCTGGCCGCCGACCTCACGACGTACGTGCGTCTCGTCGGTGCGCGCCTCTCCGAGCCGAGGGGGCGCCAGGTGCTCGCCGCCTTGATCGGCGAGGCCGCGTCCGACCCGGAGCTCGGAGACGCGCTGCGCGACCAGGTCGTCGCGCCCCGCCGGGCCGAACTCACGGCGCGGTTCGCGTTGGACGCCGACGCACTCGTGGTCCCGGTCGACGCGGCCGTCGACCAGGTGATCGGGCCGATCTACTTCCGGACGCTCATCGCCGGCATGCCGATCGACGACGCGTTCGTGGATTCGGTCGTCGGTACCGTCGTCCGTCGTCAGCGCGAGAGATTCAACGACGGGACGACTGCCTGAAGCTCACGCTTCAGACTGGTTCGGCTCCGCGGATCGGAGTGCAGCGTGTTGCTCTTCGTAGCGGTCGCGGGCGATCGATTCGTCGCGGCGACGGTCGAGGTAGTTGATGAGCGTGTGGACGAGCAGCGCGAACAGCACGTACATGATGATGGCGAAGAGCAGCGACACGTCGAGGACGGAGTTGCCGTTGACATGCGACGGGAAGATGCCTCGGAAGGGCGCGGTGACGCGATTGGCGCTGCGATACACCCATTGCGCGAAGCCATTGGTCGGGTCGGCGCCGAAGATCTGGAGCACGAAGGCGAGCGTCGCGATCACGGTGGCGACGAGCGCGAACGCGTACACGAGCCAGACGATCGCTCGCCCGACACCCCACGCGAAGGTGCGACCGCTCTTCTTGGTCGGTGGTTGGTAGACGATCGGTTCGGGTTCGGAGTCGTATGCGGTCACCGGTGCCTCCTCGTCAGGGAGCGATCCAGCGTCTCAGCGGAATCGCCCAACTGATGCGCGTCAGATGCCGAGGATCTGCGCCTTCTTCGCGGAGAATTCCTCGTCGGTCAGCACGCCCTGTTGGTGCAGCTGTGCGAGCTTGGTGAGCGTGTCGAGATCGCTTCCCGCCGGGCCCGGTGGAGGAGGCGGTGCGTACTGCGGCGCGTATTGCTGCGGCGCGGCGTACTGCTGCGGGGCGTACTGCTGGGGCGCGTACTGCTGGGGCGGGTAGGCCGACTGGTCCTTCTCCGCCCAACGCCGGGATTGCCGGCGCGACACGCGGTTGCTCACCGCAGTGAAGGTGCCGGCGACGACGGCGGTGCGGGCGATGCCACCGATGAGTCCCATGGACGCGTCCTCTCGTCAGTCGTGGTCGGGCGTCAGGCGCCGAGCTCGTCGAGGCGGTCGACGATCGCCTGGAGCGGGATGCGTCCGCTGCCGACGAGCTGGCCGCCCGCCATCTGGGCGGCGCGGGTGAACGGAAGGGACCAGAGGTTCTCGTAGACGATCATCAGCGCGGCCGAACCTGGTTCGAGGATCGCGCCGACCCGTGCTGCGTCGTCGGTGTCGACGAGGCCTGACGTCGCGCCGGCGAGCTCGCCGAGAAGGCCGTGCTGTTCGCGGTCGAGATCGTTCGTGCTGAGCGTCTCGAGCGAGCCGTCGGCGCCCTTCCGGAACACCAACGCGTCGAGGATGCGGATCAACCGTCGATCGACCATGTCGATGATGGGCAGCACGAGCGAGCCGTCGACCGGCCGCCCGCCCCGGAACTCGACGACGAACCAGTCGACGGTTCCCGTGTCCTCCATGTTGATCATCGGACTCCTTCCCCACGTCGCTCCGACGAGCATCGCCCCGACGAAGCATCGCCGAACCGCGACGCAGGCGGCAAGCCTCGCACGCGCGGGGTTCGATGGAGGGCGCGAGCGATAGCGTCACCGCGATGGAACCCGACATCGCACTCCGTGAAGCGATCGAGACCGAACGGTTCATCGACTCGCTGCGCGTCGAGGCCGGATCCGACGCGGTGCAGTGGTTGCAGTCGACGAGCGCCGACGCCACCGCTTCCACGTCGCTCTACTACGGCTCGGCGGGCGTGATCGCGTTCGAGCTCCAGCTCGCACAGGCCACCGGCGACACGCGCTACCTCGACACCGCGATCGCAGCCGGGCATGTGCTCGTCGCGCAGTTGCGTGAGCTCCCGTGGGCGACCGTGTCGTTCACCCGAGGCTGGCCGGGATACGCCTTCGTGTTGGAAGCACTGGCCGACGCGTCGGGCGTCGAAGTGTTTCGTGACGCCGCGAGGATGTGCCTCGACCGGCTGATGAGCCAAGCGCAACCGCTCGGAAAGGGTCTCGGCTGGATCGAGCCGAACCCGTTCTCGAGCTTGATCGGGGAGCCCACCGAGCACGAGATCTACGACATCTCCGTCGGCGCGGCCGGCGCGGCGCTGATGCTCCTCCACGCGCATCGCACCGGGTTGCATCCGCAAGCGTTGGAGTGGGCGGTGGCGGTGTCCGAACGCCTGCTCGAAGTGGCGGAGCACACGCCCGACGGACTGCGCTGGGTGATGATGGGTGACATGCCGTTCGCGTTCACCGCGCCCGGCTTCGCGCACGGCGGCGCGGGCGTCGGCTACCTGATGGCACAGGTGTTCGAAGCGACCGGCGACACCCGGTTCCTCGACGCCGCGGTGTCGGCGGCCGAGTACGTGGTCAGCCGCGAGGTGTCGGTCGGTGAGGGCGACGCGTGCCTGGTGGTGCACACCGAGGAACAGACGCCGCCGATCTTCTATCTCGGCAAGTGTCACGGGCCGGCGGGAACGTGGCGCCTGATGACCACGCTCGCCCGCCTCACCGACGATCCGCGATGGATCGACGAGGCGACCAAGCTTCGCCACGGCCTCGCCGCGCTCGGCGCACCGACGTCGCGTTCGACCGGATGGTGGAACAACCACAGCCAGTGCTGCGGGGATGCCGGTCTCGGCGACGCTGCACTCGCCATGTGGCAGGTCACGGGTGACGAGGCGTACCTGGCGATGGCGCACGAGTGCGGCGACGCGCTCAGTGCGCATTCGCACCTCGACGGCGACCGGCGCTGGTGGGACCAGTCCGAGCATCGGCTGCGCGCCGACGAGGTCGAGGCCCAGATCGGTTTCATGCAAGGCGCGGCCGGCATCGGCTGCTTCCTCGTGCACCTCGCCACCGCGGAGACCGCTGAGCCGGTACGCCTCTGGTTCCCCGACGAGGTGTTCTGAGCGACGCGCGCGTGAGGTAATCTCTCCGTCAAGGTCACGAGCGCCAGCGTCAAGCCCCGGCTTGCTGGCCGGCAACCCTCCTCCGCGGTGGGGTGCCCCGGGTGAGGACCGGGTCGGTCGCAGCAGCGGCCGACAAGCGCGGACCGTCTCGCACCTCGGGGAGGTCCAGGACCTCGCGAGGAGCACCATGACCACCGCACGACCGACATCGACGACGCTCGCCCAGCGCCAACGACCGACCACAACACCACCGCTGATCACCCCAGTCGGCGACGACCTCCGGGTCCCGCTCGTGACCGGCGAGCTCGTTCGCTACGTCGACCTCGACAACGCCGCGAGCACGCGCAGCTCGTGTGTGGTGGCGACCGCCGTCGAAGACCTGCTCCCCTGGTACAGCAGCGTGCATCGCGGTGCGGGCATCACGTCGCGCTGGAGCACTGAAGCGCTGCACCGCGCACGCGAGACCGTCGGCCGATTCGTTGGTGCCCGCGCCACCGACCACGTGGTGTTCACGCGCAACACCACCGACGCGCTCAACCTGCTCGCGCACGCACTGCCCTCCGGTGTGCCGGTCATCACGTTCGAGTCGGAGCATCACGCGAACCTGCTTCCGTGGCGGCGACGCGGCAACGCCGTGCACCTTCCACTCCCCGCGAGCCCCGACGCGGCGTGTCGCAGCGTCGCAGCCGCGCTCGCGGCACTGCCCACCGACACCGCGGTGCTCGCGGTGACCGGTGCCTCGAACGTCACGGGCGAGCTGTGGCCGGTCGCCGAGCTCGCGCGGATCGCGCGTCGGGCCGGCGCTCGGATCGTGCTCGATGCCGCACAGCTCGCCCCGCACCGGGCGATCGACATCGCTGCACTCGACGTCGACTACGTGGCGTTCTCGGGTCACAAGATGTACGCGCCGTTCGGCGCCGGCGCGCTCGTCGGTCGGGGTGACCTGCTCGATGCCAGCGCGCCCTACTTGGCGGGAGGAGGCGCGGTGAAGCGCGTCACGCCGACCAGCGAGCACTGGGCAGACGGGCCCGCGCGTCACGAAGGCGGGACCCCGAACCTCGTCGGGATCGTCGTGTTGGCGGCTGCGTGCGCCCAGCTCCAGGGCGTGGGTTTCGACGCGATCGAGCGCCACGACACGGCGGTGCACGAACTCCTGCGCGACGGCCTCGACCACATCGACGGCGTCACGACGTACACGCTCTGGGATCGATCGAATCCCAACGTCGGCATCGTCACCTTCAACCTCGCGCGGTACCCCGCCGCGCTGCTGGCCACCGTGCTGAGCGCCGAGCACGGCATCGGGGTGCGCGACGGCGCGTTCTGTGCCCATCCGTTCGTCGCCGGTCTCGTCGGTGACGGCGTCGGCGCGGTTCGCGCCAGCGTCGGGTGTGCGACGTCGTCACTCGATGCCGATCGGCTGATCTCCGCGGTACGCGAGATCGCAGCACACGGGCCCAGGCTCGCCTATGACCACGACCACGGGAGTTCGTCGCCGGAGGATCGGGCACCGTGCTCGTCATGAGCTCGGGAGGCCGTGTCCGTCGTGTGCGAGCATGCGCAGATGGATGACGTTCAGGGCAAGGTGGCGTTCGCACTGGGAAGCGCTCGTCGTCGCACTGAGGATCGGCAGTGAACGACCAACTCGCGAACGATCGCACGTTCCTCGCCTGGCTGCGAACGGGGATTGCGTTGTTCGGGTTCGGGTTCGTGGTCGCCAAGGTCGCGCTCATCGCCGACCCCGGTCTCGTCGGAATTCCCGACCAGGCGCTCTACACGGGCATCGGTGTGCTGATGGTCTTGAGCGGCGCCGCGCTCATCGTGTTCGGCTACGTGCAACACAGTCGGGTGGCTCGTGCGATCGATCCCGACCTTCATGACCTCCCTCGGTGGCCGCGCACGATCGCCGAAGCATCCACCATCGGGGCGGTGGTGCTGTCGGCGCTCGTCATCGCCACGGCGTAGGGCGACCGGTCAGTGATCCTGGCGGCATCGACCGGGGCCGGCGAGAGGCATCGGTCAGACTGGACGTCCCCGACGATCTCTGGAGCATGAACGATGACCGCGACGATGAAGGCCGCCCGAATGGTCGACGGCGAGCTCGTGATCCAGGAGCTTGCCGTCCCCGAAGCCGGAGTCGGGCAAGCGCTCGTACGCATCAGCGCGTCGGGCGTGTGTCATTCCGACCTGCACATGGTGCGCGGCGATTGGGCGGGCGTCCGGAGCGACGGTCCGATCGGACACGAAGCGATCGGCATCGTCGAAGCACTGGGCGCCGGAGCGGAGCGCTCCGTGCAGGTCGGTGACCGCGTCATCCTCGGTCTCGGCGGCACCGGTGGGGGCTACTGGTGCGGCGCGTGTCGGTGGTGCCTTGCCGGCCAGCCCCGGCACTGCACGCAGAGCCAAGGCATCATGGGCACGTTCGCCGAGTACCTCGCGGTGTTCGCGCCGGGCTTGGTGAAGCTGCCCGACACGATCGGCGATCACGAAGCATCGCTCGCCTGCGGTGGGCTGACGGCGTACGGCGCGGTGAAGCGCTTGCTCGAGCACCACGTGCTGCCCGGTCGACCCATCGCGGTGGTCGGCGCCGCGGGTGGGCTCGGTCACTACGCAGTGCAGATCGCGAGCGCGTTCGGGTACAAGGTGGTCGCCGTCGACATCGGTGCCGAGCGCCTCGAATTCGCCCGCTCCCTCGGCGCATCGATCGCCGTGGAACCCGACGACGCGCGCGATGTGGTGCGCGACGAGTTCGGTGGCGTCGACGCCAGCCTGATCTTCTCGGCGAAGATGGCCGGATTCCGGCTCGGCTTCGATCTCCTCGGACCGCGGGGGTTGTTCGTGGCCGTCGGCCTTCCCCCGACCAGCGAGGGCAACCTCGAATTCAACCCATTCCAGCTCTTCGCGAAGGACGCCACCGTCATCTACTCCGCGGTCGGCACCGTGCAGGACATGCGCGAGCTCGTCGATCTCGTCGCCGCCGGCACGGTCACGAGTCACGTGTCGCGCACCGGACCGTTGTCGGAGCTCGGTGTGATCTTCGACGACCTCGAAGCCAGTCGCTATCTCGGCCGCGTGGTGCTCACCGACCTGGGCTCGTAGCGGGCGGCTTGGCTGCGCATCCTGCAAGTTCTCACCCTGCCGTGACATCGGCGACGGAACCCTGTAGGTTCCTGGCAGAGTCGGCTCGGTGATGACGGAAGGTTCGGAATCGCTCGAGGTCGGCCACATGTGTCGGACCAGGTCAATCCAGTCCCGGGGGGGACCAAATATGCGAGCGTTGCGGTTGGTTGCGGTAGGTGTCGTCGCGGTCGGGCTGGGGGTGGCCACACTGGGCACTGCTGGCGCGCAGACCCAGACGACGACGACTCAGACGACATTGAGCAAACAGGGCGTTGGCACCGCGCCCAAAGGCGCGGGTCTGGGTACCAAGGCTGCCTTGGAGAACCCGAAGTGCAACGCAGATTCGCTTCCTGGGTATGGCACCTTCCCGTTCGTGACGGACATCTTCGGGCCGCTGTGCGTGGTACCGGCGCCCAAGGACAACGGTGGCGCCACGGCGCAGGGTGTCACCGCCACTTCCATCAAGGTGGTGGTGGAGGTTCCCAACGACGCGCAGCTCGCGACCGTGTCGTCCAAGCCGGTGAACAACGCGACTGGCGGCACGAGCACGTTCCAGAACGCGTTCCTCGACGAGTGGGCTCCCTACGCGAAGTTCTACGAGCAGTGGGGCCGCAAGGTCGACTACGTGTTCATCACCTGTGCGGGCGAGGACGAGGCTTCCCAGCGTGCCGACGCGATCAAGGTGAACGCAGAGAAGCCGTTCGCGTTCATCGACGGCACTCCCGGCGGTCTCCCCGTCCTGCAGACGGTGGTCGCCGCCGACAAGATCGTCACGTTCGGCAACTCCGGCGTGTCGTACAAGGACACGGTCAACCAGGCGCCGTACCGCTGGGGGACCACCGACAGCCAGGCCGGCGCGGTCATGGCAGCGGAGTGGGCGGGCAAGCAGCTCGTGAAGGGCAAGGCGCAGTGGGCCGGCGACTCCTCGATGCAGTCCAAGCCGCGCACGTTCGGCGCCGTGTACAACAGCTCCACTGACATCGACCAGTTCAACGCGACGTTCAAGAGCAACGGCGGCAAGCTGGCAACGCCTGCGCTCCTCTACACCACCGCTGGTGGGTTCCTCGGGGACGCGACGACCGCACAGCAGCAGGCCCCGACGGTCATCGCCAAGCTCAAGGACTCGGGGATCACCTCGGTGTTCCTGCTCACGGACTCCGCGATGAACAAGGCGATGATGGACGCGGCAGCCACCCAGGACTACTCACCGGAGTGGCTCACCACCGCGTACAACTATGCGGACCTCCTCCAGCTCGCCCGCGGCTACAACCAGACCGAGTGGAGCCACGCGTTCGGGCTCTCCGGGTTGGCTCCGTACTCGACCGTCGCAAGCATCACGCCGGTCAGCCCCTGGTACTGGGGGAAGAACCTCGGCACCACCACCAACTTCGCGGTGGAGCCGTCGGCATGGCTTGCGGCTGGCATCCAGTACGCCGGCCCCGACCTCACCGCCAAGAACTTCCAGAAGGGCCAGTTCGCGATCCCGGCTCGCCTCGGAGTCGCAATGGGCAAGACCGCCGGTCTGCCCTACGACGAGTACATGCGGCGCGGAACGTACGCGGGCGTGTTCTGGTACGACGCCAAGACCACCGGACCGGCACAGGTCGGCGGGACCATCGGCCAGGGCGTTTCCCAGTACATGAACGACGCCCACCAGTACACGGCGGGCTCGTTCCCCAAGCAGACGTTCAAGCTGTTCGACCCGTCCGTCTCGGTGTACCAGATCGACCAACCCGTGTTCGCGACGGGAACGCCGATTCCGTGCGACGGTTGTCCCAGCTCAGGTGGCGCGGGTACGCCCGCAGCCTGAGTCAACCGCGGATCGTCCGCCTCGTCGCAGAGCTCACGCGACGAGGCGGACGAGTCCGTCGATGACGAGGACCACGCCGAGCACCACCGACGGATAGATGGTGACCGGTTCCTTGTGCGCGACGATCCAACCTTGCGCCGCGCCGAGCCATTCGGCGGCGCGTGCGCCGAAGGCGACGTAGAGCAGGACCGGCACCCACACGAGGATCGTGCCGACGAGCACGTACATCACGGACAAGGCGAACGCGTGCGCACGACCGACGCCGGCCGCGGTGATCGTCGCGGTGGCGAGGAGGGTCACGCCGATTCGCTTGGGGCCGCCGATGCCGAGCGCCGCGCCGGTGCCGAGTGCGGTGGCAGGGCTCAAGGTGGACAGGCGGGAGCGGATCGCCTCCGAACGCGAATTGGGCACGCCGTGGTCGCGGCGGCTCGCCGCGACGACGCCACAAGACGGCGGCCGTCACCAGCAACGCGATGCCGAACGCGATCGCGAACAGCGCCACGAGCACCGGATGGTTCTCGCTCAGCCCTGGATACGACAGGGTGCCCAACGCGAAGGCAAGCGCGCACAACAGGGTCTGACCGGTGACGAACCCGATGGCGAAGGCACTGCCGTTCAATCGGCCGCGACCGCTCGTGAGCACCACGAGCACCGACGCGAGCGCGAGAGGGCTCGTCGCCGCGACGAGGGCGAAGAGCAGTATGCGAAACGCGATCTGGTTCTCCGGGATGGAAGCCGTGCCCGTTGTCTAGCAAGCGAGGGTCTGGCGCCTGCACCTGTTGTCGAGCGCCGCCGCTCACGCGTCGGTGTAGGGCTCGTTCCAACGATCGAGGAACGCGACCTCGTCGACCGCTCGACGGCCGACGGGTCCGAAGTTCCCCATCGGATGCCCGAGCGGGATGATCGCGTACGAGTGCACGCCATCGGGAAGGCCGAGCGCGGCGTTGCTTTCCCGCTCGTAGAGCAGGTGGCGAGTGGTGAGGGTCGCGCCGAGGCCGAGCGCCCGCGCCGCCAGCAACATGTTCTGCACCGCGGGGTACACCGACGCCCCCGACATGCGTGAAGGTGGCCCATCGCCTTCCTCGACGCACGGGACGATCCACACCGGTGCTTCGTGCAGGTGCTCGGTGAGGTACTTCACGGCTTCGTACTGGCGGCGGTACGCGCGCCTTCGACACGCCCGGCGGTGGATCGCCAGTGAGGTAGTGCGGTTCGACCAGTTCAGTGAATGCACGCTGGTACCAGACCTGCACGTCGCGCTTGATCAACGGATCCTTCACCACGACGAAGCGGGTCCGTTGCGAGTTCGACGCAGTCGGTGCGCACGTTGCCGCGCGCAGCACGCGGCGAATCAGCGCGTCGGAGACGGGTTCGGGCGCGAGCCGCCGCATCGCTCGCGTGGTCTCGATGATCTCGAACACAGACTCGTCGCCTGCCCGCGGCGCATCCGACACCGTGCACCACCTCCAACCCCATCACCGTTGCACATCTCGGCTCGCTGCACCAGAGTGGGCCTCCCCCCGATCGCACGAGGAGCACGAGATGAGCGACGACGCCGCTATCGAGATCACCGAGCACGAGGCTGCTGAGGTCGACCGGGCCAACGCGAGCGGAAAGTCGCCGGTCGTGTTCGTCCATGGACTCTGGTTGTTGCCGAGCAGCTGGGACCGTTCGCGCGCGGTGTTCGAGGAAGCGGGCTACACCACCCTCTCGCCGGGGTGGCCCGACGACCCGGAGACGGTCGCGGCCGCGAACGCCGAGCCCGATGTGATGGCGAAGAAGACGGTCGGTCAAGTGGCCGATCACTTCGAGGCGGTCATCGCCACGCTCACGAAGCGGCCCGCGGTGATCGGTCACTCCTTCGGTGGACTGCTCACGCAGGTCCTCGCCGGCCGTGGCCTGTCGGCGGCCTCGGTCGCGATCGACCCGGCACCGTTCCGAGGGGTGCTGCCCCTGCCGATCTCCGCCTTGCGCGCCGCGAGTCCGGTGCTCGCCAACCCGTTGAACCGCCATCGCGCGATCCCGCTCACCTACGAGCAGTTCCGGTACGCGTTCGCCAACGCAGTGAGCGAAGACGAGGCCAGGGACCTCTACGACTCGTACGCCGTCCCGGCGCCGGGTGCGCCGCTGTTCCAGGCGGCGAGCGCCAACTTCAACCCATGGACCGAAGCCAAGGTGAACTCGAAGAACCCCGATCGGGGCCCACTCCTCGTCATCTCCGGCGAGATGGACCACACCGTGCCGTGGGCAGTCGCGAACGCATCGTTCAAGAAGCAACAGCGCAACGAGGGAGTGACGGAGATCGTCGAGATCCCCGGTCGTGGCCACGCCCTCACGATCGACAGCGGGTGGCGCGAGGTCGCGGACACCTCGTTGGCGTTCGTGCAGCGATTCGTCAGTCCGTGATCGTCGTCACGAGACGCGGCGCAACGTGTTGCGATCGGTGTGCGCGAACGGCTCGGGGAACTCGTCCATCTTGAGCATCGTGGTCTCGTCGTACGACCACGAGCCGTCGGCGTCGATCGTGATGGTGACGTCGTAGCTCAACGTCGACGCGTGCTGCGACAGGTACTTGTTCTCGCCGATGGAGTAGTTCGGGTCGCCCGGTCGTGCTGACAACGCGAACGACGTGGCGTCGGCGGTGGCGACGCCACCCGCGAGCACGGTGATGCCGCGCGGCACGACGAACCCGCGCATCACCTCGCCCGTGGCGCCGTCCCACAGCCAGTAGCCGACCTCGGTGTGGAAGGGGTTGTCCTCGCTGCCGCGCCACATCGCCGACTTGTAGTCGAGGCCGTAGAGGTGCTGGGCGCCGTTGTCGACCGGGCCGAACGGCTTCATGGACAGCTTCTCGAGGTAGGGCGTGCTCAGCACCTCACCGCGGCTGTGTGAGAACGCAGCATCGAGTCCGCCGCGGTCGGATTCCCAGTCGCCGATCAAGCCTTCGAGCGGACCCCATTCGCCTGCCATGTTGCATCCCTCCTGGTCGTCGTCGTCGTCGGTGCAGTGTAGGAAAGCGCCATCGCGGCGAGTTGGGTTCGATCAGTTCGAGCGACGCGATCAGTCGTGGTCGAGGGTGACGATCTCCACCTCGAAGCCGTCGCGGTCTTCGAGGTAGGCGACCTGTGCGCCGCCGACGATGGGATGACGTTCCCCAGGCAGCGTCGACCAACCGTGCGCGGCCGCGCCGTCGAGGATGTCGGCGAGCGACGCGCCGGTGTCGAGGCGGAACGCCAGATGGTTGAGGCCCGGGCGGAAGCGACTGTGCAGCATCCCGGGCACCATGTCGGACGACTGCTCGAGCACGATGGCTGACCCGCTCGGATGGCGGAACAACGTGACGCGTTCGAGCGAATCATCGCGTGCCCAGCCGAGCTCGCCGAGCAACCAGCTCCACGACTCGACAGCGCGGTCGAGCTCGGGAACCCAGAACGTCAGGTGATGCAGCACGAAGGGGAGGGTAGCCAGTGATCAGTTGGACAGTGCTTTCTGCAGCGGGGTTGGAAATCGCGGCGTGACCCGCACCTCGCCGATGCAGCGCTCGAGCTCTGCGGCCGCACTCACGATCGCCTCCTCTGCGTCGCGTCCGACGTCGTCGAGCATCTGATGCACGATCTCGCCGTCGGCGCGCTGCGCCCACGCACCCACGATGCGGCCGTCGACCCACACCGTGGGGCCCGCGTTCCCGTTTCGGTCGAACACCGCTGGTCCGTGGTCGCCGAGATACCAGGCGCGGTCACGCCAACCCATGGTGGTTGGGTCGAGCCCCGGAAGGAGCGCCACCCACGGGCGCCGGGCCCGGACTGGTGCTTCGTCACCGGGGACCACCCAGCCGGGGCCGGCGTCGAGCGCGACCTCGACCGCACCGACCGCATCCAGCGCGGCCTTGGTCTGGCCGAGGTTCCAGCCCGTCCACCACTTCACGTCGGCGGTGGTGGCGGGACCAGAGGTGGTGAGCCAACGGCGCGCCAGCTCGGCGCGTGCCTCCGCGGCGGGGGGAAGCACGACCCGGTCCGGCAGCCACGCGTGCATCGGCGCCCACCGGTAGCGACTGCTCGTCCATGAACCTGTGGGTCGGCCGCGCACGATCCGTTGCTCGGTGGCGAGCAGGAACAGCACTCTCGTCGACATGCCCACGTTGCCTGCCCACGTCTTGCCTGCTCCCATCGCCAGTTGCTCGTCGAGACCAGGGACCGCCTTGCCGAGCTCGGCGCCCGTGGCTTCGCCCCGTCGCTCGAGCTCGGCGACGGTCGCCGCTTCAACCCGTCGAAGCCAGCGGGCGCCGTCGGGTGCGATGCCGTGCTCCTCGATCAAGCGAACGACGCGGCCGCGCTCGCCAGGCACGAGCGCGTTGGTGACGCCGGCCTGGACCATCGGCACGTCACCGGTGGGGAGCACGAACATGGTTCGCCGCATCCCCAGCGTGCGCACCAGCGTGCGGTCGTCGTACAGCGCCGACTCGAGCCGGGCGACGGCGCGCCCCGGGTGCCGCATGCGCGCCGCTGCCGCGAGGAACACCGCGGCGGGATCAGAGCTGTGCAGGCCGACGAGGTCTCCCGCGAGGGCGACGACGTCGTCGTGGCGAGCCGAGTGGGCGAGGTGATGGCGCACGCCGAGGCGAGCCCGTCGCTCGTCGTCGGTGATGTGACGCACGCGAGCCATCGGCCACATCTTGCCCCACGATGCGGACACGACGAACGGGATGCGGCGGCCGCGTCGGTGGGCCAGACTGCAGGCGATGACGGAACTCACGCTCACCGGGCTCGACGGCAAGGTTGCGGTGGTCACCGGCGCCGGGCGCATGCGTTCGATCGGTCGCCCGATCGCGGTGGAGCTGGCGCGGGCCGGATGCGACGTGGTGCTCACCGGCACCGGCCGCGCGCCGGACCGGTTTCCCGATGACGAGCAGGCCGCGGGATGGCGCGACATCGAATCCGTGGCCGACGAGGTGCGCGCCCTCGGTCGCCGCGCGCTCGCGGTGGTGAGCGACGTGTCCGATCCGGTCGCAGTCGACGACCTCGCCGGCCAAGTCGTGCGCGAGCTCGGTCGGGTCGACATCGTCGTGAACAACGCAGGTGCAGCTCGTGGTGACGACCGCGTCCCGGTGGTCGATCTCCCGGTCGACGAGTGGCGCACGGTGATCGACGTGAACCTCACCGGCACCTTCCTCATGAGCCGAGCGTTCGGCAAGCTCCTCGTGACGCGCGGCGACGGCGGGAGCATCGTCAACATCTCGTCGGTCGCGGGCAAGTTGATGGGCGCGACCACCGCGGCCTACTCCGCATCCAAGGCGGGCATCCACGCACTGACCTGCGCGATGGCGAGCGAGGTCGGTCGTGCGAACGTGCGGGTCAACGCCATCTGCCCCGGGCTGATCGACACGTCCCGCATGGACTACGTGGGGGATGGGTCCGCGCGCGATCGCCTCGTGGCGCAAGTGCCGCTCGGCCACATGGGCACCGGCGACGACATCGCGTGGATGACGGTGTTCCTCTGTTCCGATCAGGGCGCGTGGATCAGCGGCCAGCTCTACACCGTCGACGGCGGCATGGTTCCGGGCCGATGATGTCACGCGTACGATGCCGCGCCATGCGTGTCGCGCGAATTGCCCTGTTGGTGGTGGCGGTCGCGGTCGTGGCCGCGGGCTGCTTTCCGAACGGGGAGTACCCCGACACCTCGCTCACCGAGGTCTCACCGTCGTGCCGCACGGTCAACGAGATCGCGCGACCGCTCCAAGAGATGATGTGGGACGCGAGGATGCAAGGGATCCAGCTGGTGCCCGAGACGGAGAGCTTCGCGCTCCCCGGGTGGAACCCGCCGCGAAACGAGTCGTGTTACCGCAGCCTCGAAGGACAACAGTGGTGGCGCTACTACTACTGCTTCTGGGGCCGGTGTGACCTGGCCGCGGTGCCGGGCACGAGCGTGCACGGATACGGCAAGGCCGTCGACTTCCAGGATCAGTTCGGTGAGCTCACCTTCGGCTCACCCGGCTATGTGTACCTGGTGAACAACGCGTGGCGCTTCGGCTTCTTCCATCCCGACTGGGCCGAGTGGTGGTCACCGAGTGCCGAAGCGTGGCACTGGGAGCACAGTTAGTCCTGCTCGTCCGCCCGGATCCAGTATCGGCGGACGGGCTTCCCGTCGTGCTCGCGCGTGACCAGCGAATCGAGCTCGCCGCCGCAACGTTCGATGACGGCGGCCGACGCGGTGTTGTCGTCGTCGCACGTGACGAGGATGTCGTCGATGCCGTTCGATCGCGCGAGCGTGATGCCGCTCTCCAAGATCGCGGTCGCGTAGCCCCGGCGTCGATGCTCGGGGAGCACGCAGTACCCGAGGTGTCCACCGTCGATGCGCAGGAACTCGTTGAGCTCGTGACGAAACGACAGGCGTCCCACGACGGTGCCGTCGACGTCCGCGACCAGGAACGTGGATGGCACGAGGTGCGAACGCAAGCCCTCACCGCGCTGGGTCGCGTCGAGCGCGTCGAGGTAGCCCGACCAGGTCATGTCGGGTTCGATCCCGATGCAGAACGTGAAGCCTTCGGGCTGCATGACGTCGTGCGCCGCTCGTACCTCGGCCTCGTCGGCGGCGGCGAGTGGCCGCAGCCGCAGCCGCATCCGTCGGGCGTTCGCTTCGTGGTCGTCGGACACGTGAGCGAAACTACGCCGAAGGAACGTGCGGGCGTCGACAGATTTCTCGTCGAGGAGTGTCGATCTCGGCGTCATTCGTTCGTGTAGCAGTCGAGGCGGCACCGACGTCGCCCCCGACCCAGGAGGACCGACATGACCCAGTACCTGCTTTCCGTGCACGGCACCACCGAAGATGAACCGGCGTACGCGTCCGACGAGGAGATGCAGGCGGCCTTCGCCGCGGTCGGCCTGTTCAACGCCAAGCTGGTGGACGAGGGCGCGTTCGTGTTCGGTGGTGGGCTGCAGCCGTCCGACACCGCCACCGTCGTGAAGGCGCAGGGCGGCGACGTCGTGGTCACCGACGGTCCGTACGCGGAGACCAAGGAGCAGATCGGCGGGTTCTGGATCATCACCGCTCCCGATCTCGACGTCGCGCTGCGGTGGGCCGCCGAGGGGAGCGCCGCCTGCGGTCAGGCCGTCGAGGTGCGTCCATTCCAGGACGAGCCCGAGAGCTGACGCGTCCAATGCCGGACGTGTCGGCGGCCGACATCGAGCGGGTCTTCCGGTCGGAGTCGGGTCGGGCGGTGGCGAGCCTGGTCCGCTTCTTCGGCAGCATCGATCTCGCCGAAGAAGCGGTCCAGGACGCCTTCGTGGTGGCGCTGCAGCGGTGGCCCACGGCCGGCATGCCGCCGAGCCCGGCGGGTTGGATCATCACCACCGCCCGCAACCGCGGCATCGACCGGATCCGCCGCGAATCGTCGCGCGATGACCGACAGGCCGACGCCATGCGCATGCTCGATCCTGGTGAGCCCGACGAGCTCGGGAACGGCGCGCTCGTCGACGACCAACTCCGCCTCGTGTTCACGTGCTGTCATCCTGCGCTCGCACCGGCGTCGCGCATCGCGTTGACGCTGCGCCTCATCGCGGGGTTGCAGACCGCGGAGATCGCGCGTGCGTTCCTCGTGCCGGAGGCGACGATGGCACAGCGACTCGTGCGCGCCAAGCGCAAGATCCGCGCCGCCAACATCCCCTATCGGGTCCCGAGCGACGCGGAGTTGCCCGATCGTCTGCGTTCGGTGCTCGCCGTGATCTACCTCGTGTTCAACGAGGGCTATGTCGCGTCGGACGGCGACGACCTCACCCGCGCCGAGCTGTGTGCGGAGGCGATCCGCCTGGCGCGGCTGCTCGTCGAGCTCATGCCCGACGAGGCCGAGGCGCATGGTCTGCTCGCACTGTTGCTGCTCACCGAATCACGTCACGCGGCGCGTGTCGACGCGCGCGGGCAGGTCGTCCGGCTGGCCGAGCAGGATCGCACGTTGTGGGACCGCGCGCTGATCGACGAAGGGCAGTCGATCGTGCTGGCGTGTGTCCGGCGCAACCTGCCCGGTCCGTACCAGATCCAGGCGGCGATCGCCGCGGTGCACAGCGACGCGGCACGCGCGGCCGACACCGACTGGGCGCAGATCGTCACGCTCTACGACCAGTTGCTGGTGTTCACGCCGACGTCGATCGTCGCGCTCAACCGCGCCATCGCGGTGGCCGAGCGCGACGGCCCGGACCCTGCGTTGGCCCTGCTCGACGAGTTGGGCGGCGACCTCGCGGAGTACCACCTGTTCCACGCCGCGGCGCGGTGAGCTGTTGGCGCGCCTCGGGCGCGCCGACGACGCTCGCGTGGAGTTCGAGGTCGCGCTGTCACTCACCGAGAACCGCGCCGAACGCGATCACCTCGAGCGCCGTCGCGCTGAGATCGGCTGACGACCGCCGTCGAGATGTTCACTGCGAGAAGTCTCATGCGTTCCGCGGAACGCAGTTCCTGGGAATGAGCGTGATCGAGCGAGTCTCGGACGGACAGTAGGGCGTCAGGCGCGCGGTACGCGTCGACGTACTCGTCGACGCGGGTGCACACCACGCGTTCCAAGTCGGCGGGCCAGTCGTCGCCGAGCAGCACGCGGCCCCGCTCGACGAACACGGCGCGCACCGCGCGATGTCCGTCGATCACGCCGTCGGGCGTGGGCGGTCCGGTCGGGAGCGCGAGGAGCTCGAGCGCGTTGGTCGTCGGTCAGCCGTGCAGCCCAGTCGGACGGATCGGTCGCGGCGGTTCGCCCGTTCTCTTCGAGGTCGAGCTCGTACAGGAGCCCGCGCAGGTAGTTGATGCCGTCGTGGCCGAGCAGCCAGTCGTCGCGGTGGATCACCAACGTGAGGTAGAGGTGGATGGCGAAGAACTCGTCGACGACGTGTCGGGCGCGTGCCTCCGCCGGTTCCGACGGCAGGTACACGCCACGCAACATCCCTTCGGGAGGTATCACGACGCGCGTGAGCGACGGGGCCGGGAGCTCGTCGACCAGCGGGCCGAGCGCTTCGTCGAGCGCGGCCATCACTGGCGCGGGATCGCCTTCTGACGGCAGCGCGACGAGGCGGTCGCGCTGCGCGTCGGTGAGCTTTGCGCTCCACCGCTTGACCGACTTCACCGGCAGCGGGCGATTCGACTCCACGTACGCCTCGTAGAGGATCCACCGCAGTGTGTGGATGACTTCGATGCACAGCAGCGGCTCGGGATGCGTGGCGACCACCGCGGCGCACGCGGCGTACCAGTCGCGGAGCTGCGCGAACTTCTCCGGTGACGGATCGGCGGGCGGCGGCGGCGGCGGTACGAGCGCGCCAAGCCCGCCGCGGTCGAAGAGAAGATGTCGGTCGAGCACTGGCGACGTGGCGACGCCCGATGCCGCCTCCACCCAGAAGTCGAACCGCTGGCACGAGGGCGTGATCGACAGCCAGCTCCCGCCGTCGCCGAAGAACTTCCGTGCCATCACCGTCGGGGTGATCGCGGCGAGTCGGTCGCGCCAACCGGCACCGAACTCGCCGATCGACGTATCGTCGACGGCCACGATCATGTCGAGGTCGGAGAGCGGGTCGCCTTCACCCCGAGCGAGCGACCCGTGCACCCAGGCAGCGAGCACACGATCGTCAGACCCGGAGCACCTCGGTGGCCGAGTCCAGGAGCGGCCCGTAGCCGGGAGGCACCAACACCCCGCTGGAGTGAGCCTCCATCCGAGCTTGTGCATTCATTCACAAAGTGTGCGCCCGCGTCCCGGCGGTGTCAACCATGGGCGTCGAGCTCGGCGACGAGGTCACGCCCGGCCACGCGGCGGTAGCCCAGTTCGAGGAGCTCGGCGACCTCGTCCCAGTCGACGTGGTCGCGAGCGAGATCGAGCGCCAGCCATCCGCGGTCGCCATGATGCGGCGACCGCGTGAAGCGTTCGTCGCCGAGGAGCGCGTCGCGCTCCTGCGGGTCGGTCACGAAGTGCAGCGATCGACCGAAGCCACTCCAGCGAGGTCGCGCCGGTGCGCCGTCGCCGTTGAAGATCGCGAACCGCCGTCGTCGTACGTGGAACAGCGGACGATCTTGGAGCAGGCCCTCGTCCGCCGCGGGGAACCGCAGACACAGGGCGCGAATCCGCTCGAGATCGCGCTCGTCGTCGCTCGCGGTCACGCCCGTCGTCTCATCCGCGTGTACCCGCCGCGAGCGCGCGACGGATCGCGCGGGACGACAGCACCGAGAACGCGGAACGGAACGACAACGCGGAGAACGCCGAGCAGGCCGACCCGACGGAGAACGCGCACAGGAACGACCCGGCGGACCCGATCGAGAGCACCGAACCGACGGAGCCGATCGACAGCACCGATCCCTTCGACCCGATCGAGAGGAACGACTGCTCCGACCACAACGACCAGCGAGACGACGATGCGGCAGTCACTGGTGCATTCTGCCCCAGCGGCCGCCGATGCGCGGCTGGCGCTTGGTTCGTATGCTCCCGTGATGAACGTGAGCTCGTCAACGGGTGACGCGCGCCAGAGGCGCGCGTCGGCCGCGCGTGCTGCTCGTCGACGACGAGGGCTGTGTGCTGCTGTTCCGCATCGTCGACGACGTCGACACCAAACCGCCGCTGTGGATCACAGTCGGTGGCGGGGTGGAACTCGGAGAGGATCTCGCCGACACCGCGGCGCGGGAGCTCCGCGAGGAGACCGGTACCTCCGTGGGCGCGAGCGACCTCGGCGCTCCGATCGCGGTGTGCCGCGGCGATTGGGAGTTCCGAGGTGTCCCGCTCTCGTCCGAAGACTGGTTCTTCGCGTGGCGAACGACCCGGTTCACACCGTCGCTCGACGGCCTCACCGACCTCGAACGCGATGTCACCGAGTCGTGGCGCTGGTGGTCGACCGCCGAGCTCGATGCGACCGACGAGTGGATCGTGCCGGGCGGGTTGGCCGACCTGGTGCGCCGCATCGCCGCCGACGACCTTCCCGACCAACCCGTCGAGCTCCCATGGAACGCGCCCTGATCGCGACCGAGTGCGAGGCGGTCGAGACGACGCGCGACGTCAGAGCTCGCGGCAGACGATGGTGACGAGCGAGACGATGCGGCCGTCTTCGCCAGTTTCCGTGATGGGGACGCGCACCACGACGTCGCCGAAGTCACCGGACATGACGTGCGCAGTGGCGACGACCGACGCGCTGCGCACACGGTTGAGGTATTGGATGTGCAGGTCGACCGCCGAGAAGCGACCGCGCGACTCGAGCGCGCGCTCCGCGGCAATCTGTGCGAGCACCGCCTGCACGCCGCCCTGGATGTTCCCGCCCGGCCCGTTGCTCACACTGGGATGCGCGTCCATCTCCACGCTCGTGGTCGTCGGGAATCGTGCGTTGAGCAGATGGTCGAGCTGCTGGCCGTCGGGTTCGGGTTCGGTATCGGTCGAGAAGGGGACGAAGTCCATGCCCAGCGGTTGATTCATGAAGGTGACGGTCGCGTGCGCGAACGGCCGTCCCGGATCGCCGGCGTGGATCTCGAGCTCGCCGACGAACAGGCGGTTGCCCGCCTTCACTTCACGACAGGCTGTGAACACCGTGCCCGTCGACGGCGGTCGCGACATCAAGGTGACGCGTAGGTCGACGGTCGGGTTGATCGGGCCGGCCGGCCGCATGCCCGACACCATGTCGACGATCGTCGCGAGGATCCCGAGCCGCGGGATGTCGGTGCCGGGCTGCCACATCTCAGGTCGCAGCTCGGCCTTGCCGTGCGTGGTGTCGTCCTCGACCCACAGCCGCACGCCGAGCGCACGGATGAAGTGATTCGTCCAGTCTTCATCTGCCTCGGTGCCGGTCAGGTGCAGGTCGAAGCCGGGGCCGCCAGCTGCGTTCGCATTCGTGTTCATGCCGGCACCTTTCCATCTCTGATGCGCGGAACGCACACCGGGCTCGCGCCGCGTCATACGCTGACGGCATGGACGCTCCCGAGACGGTCACCGAAGCCGTACGCGCACTGGAAGCGTTGGGCTACTCCGACGACCTCCTCGTCGAGCCCGACGGCGTGCGCTGCGACGCATGCGGTGCGCACCATCTGCCCGAGCAGCTCACGATCACGCACACCTTCCGCTTCGAGGGTCCGAGTGACCCGGGTGACGAGGCGATCGTGTTCGGCGTCTCGTGCCCGGCCTGCGGCACCCACGGGATCATCGTGTCGGCGTTCGGCCCCGATGCCGATCCGGAGCTCTTCGACATCCTGGTGCGCTTGAAGGGCTGACGCCCGCGCTCGCCTGCTCAGGCGGGGGGTGGTGCCGCCGGGTCATCTGACGGCGCGAGGTGCGCCAGCTCGCGCAGCGCATCGATGCGCTCGTCGAGCAACAACGACTGTGCGAGCCGGCGCGTCGCGCGCGTCGAGTCGCCGGCGAGTGCCTTGGCCGGGAACTCGATCCAGAGCGGCGCGGTCGCCCGGCTGACGCTCGCGACCTGCGACGGGTCGGCGTCGAGCTTCTCGAGCGCGCGCACCAGCGCACCGGGGTTCCGGGTGAAGCGCACCGCGGCCCGATCGCGCTCCGTGCCCTGGTCGCGGAGCGCCCACACCTGCAGACCCAGTGCGATGCGGTACGGCACCCAGCCGATCAGGCCGCCGCCACTGTCGATCGCGCCGCCGGTGAGCGCGACGGTCCAACTCGCCAGCGCGACGTCGTAGCTCCGGATCCTGGTCACCTCGTACGCCAGCACCGCCTCGAGCTCGTCGCGACTGAGGTGGTCGACGAGGCCGTCGGTGATCGCGATGATCGCGTTCTCCGGGCGGGTGCCGACGCCGAACGAGTTGGGGCTGGGATCGCTGATCATCGCGAAGCGGGGCGTGGGGATCCCCGCTGCGATGGCGAGTCCATCCAGCAGGTTGCTGACCTCATTGCGAGCGTCGTCACGCACGATGCGCGCGACCGTCTCGTTGAGCACACGTTCCTCGAGCTTGCGGCGAGCGGTGGGGATGCGCACGAGCGCGGTGAGGAACCCGATGACGAACGCGACCGCGCAGATTCCGGCGATGCCGTAGCCGAACAGCTGGAGCGAATCGACGCTGCTCGGGAAGATGTCGAACTGGAACATCGCCGCGATCACGAGAGCGACGGCGGCCGCGACGGCGGCCAGTGCGACTGCGAGCACGTAGTTCAGCGCCGCGACGAGGACCACGACCACGATGCGACCGCGGTTCCGACGGGCGAAGAGGTCGTTCGACGCGGCCACGCCAGACTCTACGAGCTTGCGAACACCAGCTGCTCGTCGTGCGCGGTGCGCAAGGCCCAGACGACAGTGATCACGATCGCGACGGCGCTCAGCCCGAACGACGACATCGTCTTGACGGCGACGAACAGAGGCACGGGCAAGCTGACCAGCATCCCGAACGTGGTGAGTGCGCTGAGCACGTGGACGCACGCCCACAGGATCGTGAGGCCCGCGAACAGACGCATCACGCGCGGTCGACTTGCGACCTCCGGTGAGATCGGGCAGAAGTCGTGCGCGAGGCGCGCGATCACCGGGCGACCGATCACCACGGATCCGAGGAACACCATCGCCAACACCAGGGTGGTCGCGATCGGCTGCAGAAAGTAGGTGAAGGTGCTGCCGCTGAGCAGCCCGACGATGGTGCGGATGGTGAGCCCGAGCGTGGCGAGCACGAGGATCGCCGGGATCGGCTGCTGCATCACCAGGCGTCGCAGGATCGCGCCGAACGCCCAGACCAACACCGCGATCATCGCGGCGCCTTCGCCGATCGTCGACACGACGACGAAGAACAAGATCGCGGGGATCACCGTGGCTTCGATGATCCGCGGGAGACCGCGTCGCGCGACCGCGTGCAGGATGGGCCACTTCGACATGGGCGGACGATCGGCATGCGCATCGAGCTCGTGCGCGTGCTCGCCGGGCGCGCGTCCGACCAGCATCCACGGCGCCGGCGTCGGAGTGTGCGTCATCGATTGCCCATCGTCGGAGGGTAGGCGCGCCTTGAGGACTCCTTCAGTCGGCGTGACCACGTTCACTCATCTGACTCTCAGTGTTCGCGGTCCGCTTGGCGCGAAGAGTGGACTCGTAGGATCCCGCCCGGTCATTCCGGACAGACACGAGGGGGCGGACATGGCGGTCGAAGCCATGGAAGGTGTCGACGACGAGCGCTTCGGCGGCGACGACGTCGACGATGCGCACGGCGGCGGGCGGCGCATGACGAAGTGGCTGTTCGGCGTGGCCGCGGTGATCATGCTCGCGGGTCTGCTGTTCGGCTACGACCAGGGCGTCATCGGCGGCGCGCTCGACGGGATTCAGCTCGACTTCCACGTCAGCACGCTGGCCACCGAGATCATCACCAGCTGGGTCACGCTCGGTGCGCTCGTCGGCGCGCTCATCGCCGGGATGATGGCCGACCGGTTCGGCCGGCGTCGGACCATCCTCTGGGCGTCGGTGCTGTTCGCCATCGGCGCGCTGGTGGAGTCGCTCGCGCCGGGCACCGACGTGCTGGTGGTCGGTCGGCTGCTCGTGGGGTTCGGGGTCGGCGTGGCATCGGTGGCGGCGCCGCTCTACGCGGCCGAGATGGCGCCCGCATCGCTGCGCGGCCGCTTCGTGTCGATGTATCAACTTGCCATCACGATCGGCATCTTCGTCGCGTACCTCGTTGCCGAGTTCCTGGCCGCCGGCGACTGGTGGCGCCTGATGCTCGGTCTGTCGGCCGTGCCCGCCGTGCTGCTCTTCCTCGCGATCCTGCCGCTGCCGGATTCCGCGACGTGGTACGTGAAGGTCGGCCGTCGCGACGACGCGCGCCGCGCGCTCGAGAAGGTGCGCCCCGACCAGGACGTCGCGCCGCTGCTCGACGAGATCGACGCCAACCTCGGCGAAGACCAAGCGTCGTTCAAGGCGGTGTTCGCGCGCGCATGGCGGGCACCGCTCGTGATCGGCGTCGGGCTCGCGATCGGTCAACAGCTCACCGGGATCAACGCAGTGATCTACTACGCCGACAAGATCTTCGCGGCGGCCGGTTTCAGCACGCCCCAACAGCAGACGTCGGCCACCACGTGGGCGATCGGCGCCGTGAATGTGCTCGCGACGTTCATTGCGGTGGCGTTCGTCGACAAGCTCGGACGTCGGCCCCTGCTGCTGACCGGTCTCGTCGGCATGGGCGTGGCGCTCACCACCATCGGCATCTGCTTCACGCAGATCCCCGACGTGACCAACACCAGCAATTCGGCGACCAACGTGCCGAGCGACGCGGGCATCGTGATGCTGATCGCGATGGTGGTGTTCATCGCGAGCTTCGCCTTCTCGCTCGGGCCGGTGGTGTGGACGGTCATCAACGAGATCTTCCCGAGCAACGTGCGCGGCCGCGCCGTGTCGGTGGCCACCGCAGCGAACTGGGGCGCGGCGTGGCTCGTCACGCAGTTCTTCCTGAGCCTCACGGACGCGATCGGCACCGCGGCCACGTTCGGGTTGTTCGCCGTGATGTGTGTGGTCACGTTCGCGTTCGTGTGGTTCCTGCTGCCGGAGACCAAGGACCGCACGCTCGACGAGATCCAGGACATGTGGGAGCGCAAGGCGGCCGCCGAGACTCGATGACCGGCTCGATCAGCTCGCGGGCGGGGGCGTGACCGCCTCCCGCTTCGTCTTCCCCACGCTGAAGCCGATCGCCGCGACGAGGATGAGCACGATCGCGGCGAGGGACGCGACGGTCGGCATGTGCCACCAACGGGAGACGGCCATCTTCACGCCGACGAAGATGAGGATCGCGCCGAGCGCGTGCGACAGGTAGTGGAACCGCTCGCGCGCCGCCGAGCAGGAAGTAGAGCGCGCGCAGGCCGAGGATCGCGAACGCGTTCGACGAGAACACGATGAACGGCTCGCGTGACACCGCGAGGATGGCGGGGACGCTGTCGACCGCGAAGATCACGTCGGTGACCTCGACCACCACCAACGCTGCGAGCAGCGGCGTCGCCACCCACTTGCCCGCTTCCTTCACGAGGAAGTGCTGGCCGGAGAGCTCGGACTTCACGGGGAGGAAGCGACCGAGGAGCTTCACCGCCCGATCGTGTCCGTGGGCGCCTTCGTCGTCGCGGTGGCGCACCACCTTGATGCCGGAGAACACGAGCACCACACCGAACACGAGCAGCAACCACCAGAACTGCTCGACCAGTGCGGTGCCGGCGAAGATGAACACCGCGCGCAACATCAACGCGCCGAAGATGCCCCAGAACAGCACGCGGTGCTGGTAGCGCAACGGGATCGCGAACGACGAGAAGATCACCGCCCACACGAACACGTTGTCGACGCTGAGCGACTTCTCGATCACGTAGCCGCTCAGGTATTCGGTGAACGCCGCGCCGCCCACATCGCGAGCACCACCGTCGAGAACGCGAGACCGCAGCCGATCCACACGCTCGACTCGATCACCGCGCGTTTGGTGGTCGGCTCGTGGTTGCCGCGGTGCAACGCGAGGTCGACCGCCAGCAAGGCGACGATCACCGCCAGCAATCCGGCCCAGTGCCACATCGACACGTCGACGTCGACGAAGGTCGTCGAGTCACTCGTTGCTGCGAACGGGGCGACGGTCATGGGGATCCTCCGGCGGTCGTGATGGCACCAGCCGAAGGTCTCTCCCACCCCGCACGCAGGCGTTCACGCCGCCGACAGCGAGGCACCGCTGCCGGGCCGACGCGTTGGACGCGCCGTGCCGTACTGACGACAGCGGTGAATCGGGATACTCCCCTTCACCGACCATGGTAGGGGAGGCCGACCGCCTGACCGCCTACGACGAGAGCGAGGACACGAGGGGGCCGGCGAGCATGCCCCCATCGATCGCGAGCTCGGCGCCGCTGAGGTACGAGGCCTCGTCGGACGCGAGGAACCGCACGAGTTGCGCGATCTCCTCCGGCTGTCCGCAGCGGCCGAGGGGTGCACCGGTGAAGCGCTCCGGATGCATGCCGGCGATCATCGGGGTGTCGATGGCTCCGGGGTGGATCGAGTTGACACGGATCCCCGATGCGCCCAGTTCCACCGCGGCGACCTTCGTGAGGCCACGCAGTGCCCACTTCGACGAGCCGTACGCCGCGAGTCCGGCATTCCCGGTGAGCCCAGCGGTCGACGACACGTTGATGATCGAACCGCCGCCGCCTGCGCGCATCAGAGGTGCCACCGAGCGCATCCCCAGGAACGGGCCGAGCAGGTTGATCGACCAGGTCTGCTGCATCTGTTCGACCGTCTCCTTCGTGAGCGGGGTGGAATGGAAGATCCCCGCGTTGTTCACCAGCACGTCGAGTCGACCATGGGCGTCGACGGTGTGCTCCACGAGGGCCGCCCATGCGTCTTCGTCGGTCACGTCGAGATGGCGATACGTGGCGCGGCCGCCGGACTCCGCCGCGATGTCGCGAGCCGCGGCCTCGCCGACCTCGTCGAGCACGTCGACGAGCACCACGGTCGCGCCCTCGGCGGCGAACAACGCCGCCTCGGCGTGCCCTTGGCCGCGGGCGGCCCCGGTGATGATGGCGACCTTGCCCTCGAGGCTCCCGTTCCCGACCTGTGCCATGGCGTGCGTCCCCCTGATCGACCGCGGACTCGTGCGGACCGGAGTCTTGCCGATGCCTCGATGACCGTGTCGAGCGACCACACTGCTCGACATGCCGCAGCCGGTCCGGGCCCGCCTCGCACCACTCTTCGATCTGGTCTGCATCGTGTCGTTCGTGGTGATCGGTGGACGCAACCACGGCGAGCTGAACGAGGGGATCGGCTGGTTTTTCCGGGTGCTGTGGCCGTTCCTCGTCGGCTGGTTCGGCGTCGCGCTCCTCGCCCAGCTCTATCGCCGACGAGATCGACGGTGGCGTGCACTCGTGATCACGTGGGTCGGGGGCGTCGCGGTGGCGCAGGTGTTGCGAGGCGCGTTCACGGATCGGCCCTGGATCAGCACCTTCACGATCGTCGCGCTCGTGTATCTCGGGCTCACCACGTTCGGGTGGCGACTGGTCGCGACGCTCGTGACGCGTCGCCGCCACCTCTCGCGCCACTGAGCGGCGCTCACATTCGTTCGAGGTACCAGTCGCGCAGCAACTCGAGGCCTTCGACCAGGGCGATGGCGGGCTCCCACCCGAGCAGCTCCCGCGCCCGCGTGATGTCGGGTCGGCGTTGCGTCGGGTCGTCGTCGGGAAGCGCCTCGAAGATGATCGACGAGCTCGAACCGGTGGCGGCGATCACGTGCTCGGCCAGCTCGAGCACCGTGAACTCCGACGGGTTCCCGATGTTCACCGGCTCGTGCAGGTCTGAGTCGAGCAACGCGAGGATTCCGCGCACCTCGTCATCGACGTAGCAGTACGAGCGGGTCTGGGTGCCGTCTCCGTATACCGTCAGCGATTCGCCGCGGAGCGCCTGCATCAAGAAGTTCGACACCACTCGGCCGTCGCCGGCTTGCAGACGTGGGCCGTAGGTGTTGAAGATCCGCACGATCGCGGTGTTCACCGCACGCGTCCGATGCATCGCCATCGTGAGCGCTTCCGCGAATCGCTTCGCTTCGTCGTAACAGGAGCGCGTCCCGATGGGATTGACGTTGCCCCAGTACGACTCGTGTTGTGGCGTGACGAGCGGATCGCCGTAGACCTCGCTGGTCGACGCGAGCAGGAAGCGAGCGTCGTTGGCGGCCGCGAGGTCGAGGGCGTGGCGGGTGCCGACCGAGTTCACGTCGAGCGTCTCGACCGGATGCTCGAGGTAACGCGGCGGGCTGGCCGGGCTGGCGAAGTGCAAGATCGCGTCGACCGATCCGGCGACGGGCAGGCCCGCCGACACGTCGAGCTCGTGGAACTCGATGTCGTCCAGGATGTCGGCGAGGTTCTCGCGACTTCCGGTGAGGAAGTTGTCGACGCCGACCACACGATCACCACGTTCGAGCAGGGCGCGGCACAGGTTCGATCCGAGAAACCCTGCTGCTCCGGTCACCACCACGCGCCGCATGCCCGCTCCTTCGCCGCTGGATCGCGGCTCTGCTGTCGTCGCAGGGTAAACGCGCGAAACCGCCTCCCCCGCGAGGGGGGAGGCGGTGGTCGCTGGCAGAGCCTGGTGGCTCAGATCCTCGTCGAACCGGAGCGGGTGCTCGACCCGGAGCTGGAGCTGGTGCCCGACCCCGAGGTGGAGCCGGAGCCGGAGCTCGACCCCGTGCTCGAGCCTGTGCTCGTGCAGGCCTTCACGCCCTTCACGTAGCCCGACCGGAACGCTGCGACCCGGTCGAACGCCGTGCCTCGGCTGTCAGCGGTCTTGGCGCCGACGAGCATGCTGATCACTTCATCGAGGTCACCGGGCGACAACGTGATGCCGTCGGAGCTCGCCGACTGACGCGTGCCGTCGAGGCTGCCCGTGAAGGCACCGGCCATGCACTCCGACGTGCTTCGGGCACTCGCGGAGTCGACGTTCACACCCGCGGCGTGCTGGACCGCTGACGACCACCCGTCGGCCACCAGCAGCGCTGCCGCGAAGTCACCGACTGACGAGTCAGCCTGCTGGAGCGTTGTCGGGTCGTACACGATCGTGTTGTTCGACGGGCAGTACACGACGGTGTCGACGAGCACGCCGCCGTCGGTGCCACCGCTGCAGGAACCGCCGTCGGCCGTCGACACGAGCTTGGGTGCCGTGACCTTGGTGCTCACCGCCTGCTTCCAGTACGTGTCGAGGGCGGTGGTGATCGCGGGGACGAGCTCGTCGAGGCTCATGTTGCCGCCCGTCGAGTAGTCGGCCTGACTCGTGAAGCCCGACTCCGTGAGCGCCGGCGGGTTGTTCGCGTAGTCGGCGCAGGCCTGGGCGCCGCCTTCGACGCCGTCCTGGAATGCGCTGACCCGGTCGAACCCGTTGCCGTGCGCACCGTCCTGCGAGCTGTCGATGCCGACGGGGTCGCTCAACTGCAGCATGCCGGCGAGCGCCCGGTCGAGATCGCTCGACGACAGCGACAACGAGCTGTCACCCGACGCGACGTGGGCGGCCCACGACCCGGCGAAGCAGTCGGCCTGCTGCTCGAGGTACACCGTCTCCGAGGAGTCGACACCGACCCGAGCCTGGATCGCGTGGCCCCACTCGTGGGCCAGCACCAGCGCCGGGGCGAAGTTGCCGAACTGCTTGGTCAACTTCGGAAACAGCTCCTGGGTGTCCCACGCCACGAAGTCGCCCTGGCTGCAGTAGAACGCGTTGCCGGCGACCTCCTGGTACGGAGTCGTGCCCTGCGTGCCACATCCGGGCGGCGGGTTCGACTGCGAGTACGGGTAGAGACGATCGCTCGAGATGGGGTCGTACTGCTGGCCGTAGACCTCGGGCATCGTCTTCGCCCAGTACTGCTGGATGTCGGCGATGGTCTCCTCGGCGTTGCCCGAGAAGGGGGCACCGCTCGCGGAGCTCTGCGCCGCACCCATCGTGCTGAGGGCAAGACCGGCCAGGGCGACCGGCGCGACGAGCAGCGTGAAGATGCGCCGTCGCCGCTTGGTGGCCGTGACGCGTCGGTCGCGCCTCGTGCTGATCGGCGGGGTGCCCGCCTCGTGGTTGACAGGGGGAGTCTGCGTGCTGTGTACGTCCATGCAACAGGAACGGGCTTCGGCCGTCGCCCGGTTCCGTGCCTCGCTCAGCACACCCTCAGGATCGGTGGTGCGGCGAAGAATCCGCGAAATCGCGCGCGGAGGCGTAACCGATCGGCTCGCCGTGACGGTATTCAAGGTGCCCCCGGCTGCGCCGTTCCTCCCGAGATCTGCCCACGGTTGGTTCTGCGTTGGCCGGGGGCATTTTCAGGATTGCAGTGCTTCAGCCCGCTCCGCGGCCTCGACCGGGGCGCCGAAGCGCAACAGGCGACCGCCGAACGCGATCGCGCACAGAGCGAACCACGCCCACCCGAGGGCGAGACCGCCGATCACGTCGCTGAGCCAGTGGAGCCCGAGCAGCACGCGTGACGATGCCACCGCGACGGCGATGAACACGGCGATCCCGGCGAGGGCAGCATGCCAGCGTGGTGACCGTCCGCGTCCCAACACCAACGCGAGAGCGGCGAAACAGGCGGCGGCACCAGCCGAGTGGCCGCTCGGGAACGACGGCCCGAGCGCGGCGGCCGCCGGATCGATCGTCGGTCGAACCCGCTCGAGCACGTTCTTGATCGAGTCGGTCACGATCGGCTGACCGAGAGCAACCGCGATCACGAACACCGGGAGCCACCGGCTCGGTCGTCGGATCATCTCGACCACGACCACGACCCCGATGACGATGACGAGGCCCGTCGTGCTCCCGAGTTGCGTCACCGCGTTGACGACGTCGTGGGCGAAGGGCGTCGCGTGACTCGTGCCCCACGGCGCGACCGAGTTGTCGATGTCTTGCAACCCCGTGTTCGAGCGGACGAGCAACGCGAGCACCCCGACGATCAGCGCGCCGGCAGTGACGACCATCAGCCCGACCACCAAGGCGAGCCCGGTCGCCGTCTTCGGGTCGAGGTGGCGCCGCGCCCATCGTGCGGGGCCGCGACCGGTCTCGAGCTCGCGCTCGACCCGATGCGCGGCGACCGAGGACGCGTGCGCCGATGCCGGGTCGAGATCAGGACGACGACGTACCAACAGCGCCGCCGCAGTGCCGACGACGAGGGCAGGTACGAACAGAGCGACGAGAACGATCATTGCACCGGAGGTTTACCGCGGAACGCCGTTGGCGAAACTGTCTCCATGACCGGAGTTGGCGAGGTCGGGGTGGGGCCCGCGTTGCACACGACGCCGGATCGGGCTCGATCAGAGAGACGCGAACGTCACGGCGCGGTGCTTCGACCCGTTGTTCGGACCGCCGCAGTCGGATTCGTCGGATATCTGCTCCTGGCGGCGCTCGCGATCGGGGCGGGCCTGCTGCTCACGCGCGAGCTGATACACGGCGTCGTGGGGCACTGGGACGCCGATGTCGCGCGGTGGTTCGTGCAGCACCGGACGCCCGATCGGACCGACCTGTCGGTCGTCGGGTCGTGCGGTCGCCGAGACGATCACCGTCTTGGCCGTCCTCGCGGTCGCGGGTGTGTGCTTGGCCATTCGTCACCACTGGCGCGCGCTCGGGATCCTGCTCGTCGCGATGGCGGTGGAGGGCGCGACCTACGCCACGGCGACGTGGGTGATCTCGCGTCATCGACCGCGCGTGGCACGTCTCGAAGACCTCATCGTGTCCGACAGCTTCTTCTCCGGTCATGTCGCCGCGTCGGTGGCGTTGTACGGGTCGCTCGCGGTCGTGGTGTGGTCGCTCACGCGCCAGCCCGTGATCCGAGCGCTGTTCCTGGCGTTGGCGTGCCTCGCCCCGGTGGTCGTCGCGTCGGCGCGCATGTATCGCGGCATGCACTACTTCAGCGATGTGTTCGTCGGCGCGCTCGTCGGCCTCGGCTGCATCGTGGTCGCGGTCGTGGCTGTGCGCGTGGGTGCACCGGAGCCGGAGCAGTCATGACATCGGTCGCGGTGGTCGCGCATCAGAACAAGTCACTCGGCGGAGGTCTGCGCGAGTTGCGGGCGGTGCTGGCGCGCCACGGCGTCACCGACCCGCTGTGGTTCGAAGTGCCCAAGAGCAAGCGGGCGCCGAAGCGGATCCGCAAGGCCGTGGCGGCCGGCGCGGACCTGATCTTCGTGTGGGGCGGCGACGGGATGGTGCAGCAGTGCCTCGACGCGCTCGGTGACGACGAGGTCGTGGTCGCGATCCTCCCCGCCGGCACCGCCAACCTGCTCGCCACCAATCTCGGCATCCCGCAGGATCTCGAGGCGGCGGTCGAGATCGGTCTGTACGGCGCCCGGAAGCGCATCGACACCGGTCGGCTCGACGGCGAGCGCTTCGCGGTGATGGCCGGTGTGGGTCTCGACGCCTTGATGATCCGCGACGCCGATGGTGCGCTGAAAGACCGCTTCGGTCGTCTCTCGTATGTGCTCACCGGCGCGAAGCACCTTCGCCTGCCTCGATTCGGTGCGCGAGTCCGCGTCGACGGTGAAAAGTGGTTCGACGGCGATGCCGGGTGCGTGCTGGTGGGCAACGTGAGCTCGATCTTCGGCGGCGTCGACGTGTTCCCCGAGGCCGAGGTCGACAGCGGGCGACTGGAAGTGGGCGTGATCACGGCGAAGGGCATCACGCAGTGGCTCCGCGCGTTGGCGCGCACCGCAACCGGGAAGGCGGAGCGTTCGCCCTTCGTGCAGGTGACGACGGCAGCCAAGGTGCGCATCGAGCTCGATCGAGCGATGCCCGTGGAGCTCGACGGCGGCGATCGTCCCGCTCGACGTCGGATCAAGCTGCGCGTCGAACCACGGTCGGTCACCGTGTGCGTCCCCGAGGGCAGCGAGTCGTCGAGGACGCCACGATGAGCGTCGCGACGCTCGTTCCCGAGACCTGGGAGCTCGACGGCGACGACGCGCGCGAAACGCTTGCCGCGACCGGAAACGTGAAGCTGTGCCAAGACGCGTTCGTCCGCTTGCGCTACTCGGACGGGTTCAGTCACGCGCGGTCGATGGCGTTCCTGCTGTCGCTCGTGCTCGTGCAGGGCATCATCGGACTGGTCGGCCTGGCCAGTTGGTTCGGGGAGGACGGTCCGGGTGTCGCGATGTTGCGGACCATCCGCGCCGTCGCGCCCGGTCCGATGGGCAGGGTCATCGCCAAGGCGGTGGTGCACGCGAACCACGCGGGAACCGCCGGCAAGTGGGTCGCGCTCACGTTCGGGCTCCTCGGCGCGCTCGTGACCGGCACCACGCTCATGGCACAGATGGAACGAGCCCTCAACCGGCTCTACGGCATCGAACAGGACCGTCCGGCGCTTCAGAAGTATGGGCGTGGATTCGTGATGGCCATCAGCGTCGGCGCGCTGGCGACCTTGTCCTTCCTCGCCTTCGCGTTCGGCAACGCGATCGGTGACTCGATCAGCAACGACGTCGGCGGGTCGGTGTGGAAGGCATTGCGGTGGCCGCTCGCGTTGGTGCTCTTCGCCGCCGCCATGGCGCTGTTGTTCCGCAAGGCCCCGAACCGCCACCAGCCGGCATGGTCGTGGCTGGCGTTCGGCAGCACCGTGTCGGTGTTGCTGTGGTCGGCGGTCACCTTCGGTCTCGGGTTGTTCGTGCGCGCGAGCAGTTCATTCGGAGACGCGTATGGGCCACTCGCCGGTGTCGTGGCGCTGCTGCTGTGGGCTCTCCTGTCGTCGACGGCCGTGCTGTACGGCGCGGCCATCGCCGCACAACTCGAAGCGGTCCGATCCGGGCAGTCGGCACCGCGCGATCCGACGAAGGCGGCCGCCGGTGACGAACCCGCGCCGCTCGTCGAGGTGTTTGCCCATGGCCTCCGCTGACCCGGCGCCCGCCGAGTCGTCACTCGTTGACACGGCACCCGCGGCGTGGTTCTTGCACCGCGCCGAGCGCGGGAACCCGGCGACGGCCATCGATCGAGGTCGCGGCAACGTGGCGTGGACCGTCGGAAGTCGGGGGCGGCTGCTCACTGACGGCGCCTCCTACTTCGCGCGCCTGCACGAAGAGCTGTGCGCCACCCATCCGGGTGACACCGTGCTGCTCACCGACTGGGAGGGTGACGCCGACGAGCGTCTCGCAGGTGAAGGCACCGAGATCGGGCCGTTGCTCGCCGACCTCGCGCGTCGAGGTGTGCACGTGTTCGGCTTGTTGTGGCGTTCGCATCCCAAGGCGTTGAACTTCTCGGCCGAGTCGAACTTCGACCTGGCCCGCACGGTCAACGAGGCGGGTGGTGCGGTGATGCTCGACCAGCGCGTGCGGCGCGGTGGGAGCCACCACCAGAAGTTGGTGGTGATCCGCCGCGCCGATCCCCGCGACGACGTCGCGTTCGTGGGCGGCATCGACCTCTGTCACGGTCGCCGCGACGACGCGCGGCACCGGGGTGATCCGCAACGGGCCGAGCTCTCGAGCGACACGTACGGTGATCGCCCGCCCTGGCACGACGTGCAACTCGAGGTGCGCGGTCCCGCGCTCGACGACATCGAGTGGACCTTTCGTGAGCGGTGGGAAGATCCCAATCCGCTCGACAGCCGCACCCCGTGGCGGGCGGCGATCCACCGTCGTGCCCGCCGTCCCGCGGACCCTCGGCCCCTGCCGCCCCCGGCCGAGCGCACCGACGACGGCCCGCTGGCCGTGCAGCTGTTGCGCACGTACCCGTCGCGGCGACGCGGCTATCCCTTCGCGCCCGACGGTGAGCGCAGCATCGCCCGCGCGTACGTGAAGGCGTTCGGTCGCGCTCGGCACATGATCTACCTCGAGGATCAGTACCTGTGGTCGTTCGACGCGGCCGCGTGCCTCACCGAGGCCTTGCGCCGCGAGCCTGATCTCCGCGTGGTCATCGTGATCCCGCGCCATCCCGATCCGGACGGCTTCTTCGCGGGCGGAGCCAGCAGCGTCGGGCGCGAGCATGTGCTCGACTCCTTGCACGACGCAGGTGGCGACCGGGTCGCGGTGTACGACCTCGAGAACCATGACGGTGTCCCGATCTACGTGCACTCGAAGGTGTGCGTGGTCGACGATCTGTGGCTCGCGGTCGGTTCGGACAACCTCAACCGCCGGTCGTGGACGCACGACTCGGAGATCTCGTGCGCGGTGATCGACGAGCGACGCGACGACCGCGCGCCGCTCGATCCCGCCGGTCGGGGTGAAGGTGCGCGCCGGCTTGCTCGCGACGTACGACTGTCACTCGCGGGTGAGCACCTCGAACGCGCACCGAGCGACCGCGACGACCTGATCGACTCGATGTCGTGGTTCGACGCTTTCCGCGACGCGGCGCACTCACTCGACGAGTGGCACGAGCGCGGTGGCCACGGTGCCCGACCGCCCGGGCATCTCCGCACGCACCCCATCGAGCGCGTGCGCGGCCTCGGTCGAATTGGCCACCGCATCACCCATCGCGTGTTCCTCGATCCCGATGGTCGTCCCGCCGCCGTGCGCCGCGCTGGGAAGTTCTGAGCGGCTGAACCTCGGGACCGTTCACGTGACACCGCGACGCCGCGCGGTGCAGGTCGCCGGCCACGACGTGGGCACGGCCGTGCGCGGCGCCGGCTGGTCGAAGGTCACACCTCTCCCAGCCCTAGTCCCAGGCGGGATTCACGAGGTGTTCCCGGCCTTTGTCCAAATTTTTCCTCGCCAAATCGGAGGGACAGGCTTACGTTGAGCGTCAGAAATCTCACGCAGCGTGAAACCACTGGGGGTGGTCGAACCGATGCGGAGCGCTCGAGTTCGCGATCGCCGGCTTCACGGTGGCGACAGCCCTCGCCGGGTTGTGCGCATCGCTCCTCGCGCCGGATGCCGGGGCGGCCATCCTGACGAGCGGCACGCTGCCGAGCGGCACCCGTTCGGCACAGATCGTGCTTCCCCCGCTCCCGCCGATCACCCTGCCGCCGATCGGCCTGCCCCCGATCACCGTTCCCCCGATCGACGTGCCGCCGATCCAACTGCCCGGGCTCGATCCGATCGACCTGCCGCCGATCACGCTGCCGCCGGTCGACGTGTCACCGACAACCAGCCCCACGGGTGACGGCACCGCCGCAGTACCCGCGGGGGCGCGCCGGGGACGGGTGGAGGCACGACGGTGCCGGTGCCCGGTGCCGTGCCCGACCCGACGAGCGGGGCTCCGAACCCGACGCCGGTCTCCCTCGCACACGGCGCGCTCGCGGCAGTCGTCGCCGACGCTGCGAGCGAGCGTGCAACGTCTCCTCGACGCCGGCGCGGCCCCGCAATTGGTCGCGTCGCTGCAGACGCTCATCGATCAGATCGTCGACGGCACCACCGCGATCACCGCGGCCACCGTGCACGAGCTCGACGCGTTGGTCGCGAAGCTGCGCGCATCGTTGACGACCGCGCTGGTGCCACTGCTCGCGCCGGTCCAGGACTTGGTCGACGACTTGCTCGGGTCGATCGTCGGCGGCGTGGTCACGGTGCCCGGGGTGACGCCCCCGACCACGTCGACGCCATCCACACCCGACCACGACCGCGGCACCGGCTCGCAGTCACCGTCGTCGACGTCGAGCGCAGGCAACCGAGATGCCGACGACCCGGGTGCCGACACGCGCGAACCGTCGTCGCCAGGTTCCGGAACCGGCAGCCCGTTCGACCCGATCCCCATCGGCTCCGACACCGCACTGTTCGGTGAATCGCTGTTGTTGCCCGCGCCGCTGCCGTCACCCGTCCGTGACGACACGCCGCTCGCGGTGTCCGGCGCGCTCGGTGGCACCACCGCCGCTGGATCGGAACGCTCGGACCAGAAGGCCGTCCTCCCCGGCGAGGGGAACTCGACCTCGCCGCAGGAAGCGCGGGCCCCTCCGTCGGACGAGCGAACATTGCGGGCCCTCGGCTGTGGGCCCGAATCACGTCCCGGTTAGCCGACTCCCTGGCGAACAGCGTTCGCCCACGACATCCGATCCACGTCGACCGACGTGGATCACCTCAGTCGAAAGGGAGTTTCCAATGAGAGGTTTTCTGATGCGAGGTGTGTGCGCCCTGATCGCCATCGTGGGCGTCCTCGCGCTTGGAACCGGCGCGGCGAGCGCACATGCGCTCGGCGGGTCGTCAGGTCCGACGTCCTCATCGTTGATCGACATTTCCCCAGTGGTGCCGGTCGACCTCTGCGGTATCGGACTCGGCGTCATCGGCATCGGGACGACGACACCGTGTGACACGCAACAGACGGCGCCCAGCACCGGCGACGGTGGTGGGCTCGTGACGATCGCACCGCAGGTGCCTGTGAGCGTCTGCGGGGTTGGGGTCGGCATCATCGGCGTGGGTTCCACCGCGCCGTGTGAGACCGATCAGACCACGCAAGCGCCCGGCACTCCCGGGTCGATCGTCGACGTCTCGCCTGTCGTTCCCGTGAACGTGTGCGGTGTCGGTGTGGGCGTGCTCGGCGCGGGAACCACCGCGTCGTGCGAAACGAGCCAGTCGACCACCAGCTCGGGGACCGGTTCCACGTCGTTGGTCGGGGTTGCTCCGGCGATCCCCGTGAACCTCTGCGGCGTCGGCGTCGGTGTGCTCGGAGCCGGAACGACCGGATCGTGTGACACGACCCAGACGACCGGCACGGGCTCGGGCTCGGGTCCGGGCGGGTTGCTCGGCGTCAACCCTGTCATCCCGCTGAACGTGTGTGGGGTCGGCGTGGGTGTGCTCGGCACCGGAACCTCCGCATCGTGCTCGACCAGCCAGACTCCGGGAACCAACCCTGGTGGTGGCGGGACGGGCGGCGGTGGCTCGGGTGGTTCGGGTGGCTCTGGTGGGTCGGGTGGCTCGGGCGGCATCAGCACCTTGGTGGAGGGCGTCTCGACGCCGCTCGCCACGGGACTGGGCGCCTTGTTCACCCCGCTGGCGGCTGCGCTGCCGGCGCTCGCGTTCACCGGTGGCGTGAACTTCTGGATGGTCGGACTCGCCGTGATGATGCTCATCATCGGCGCGTCGCTCCAGGGCTTCTCGCGGGTGAGCCGCGTGCGGTCACCACTGCGTCCGTGAGCTGAACATCGGGGTGAGCCGGCGGGGTCGATCGACCTCGCCGGTTCACCCCATGTTCGTTTCTCCGGTTCAGCCTTTGGTCAGCGCGCGCGCCCGAAGATCAGGAAGCGCCGGCGGGTCTTGGTCACCTGGACGACGATGTCGTTGTCGACGCTCGCGCCGTTCGTGGTGCTGGCCGGTGCTGTTCCGTTGGTCACTGGGGTGCCGCTCGCCGGCGCGGTGCCGTTGGTCGACGCGGCGTCGGCGGCGGGCGCGTCGGGACGCCACTTGAGCGCAGGCACGGTGTCGCCGCGCTTCGTGGAGGGAGGTGTGGTGACGCGCGTGCGCGGCGGTGTCGCGGCGCGGGCGAGGTGCTGGCGGAGGATGTGTTCGCGGGCCTCGCCACGGGCCCCGACGAAGGTGTCGGTGTCGGTGTCGGCGTCGCGTGTCGGTGGCTCGGAGGTCGGCAGCTCGGTGATGAGCGTCGCCGCGGGAGGCGGTTCGACCAGCGCGGCTGTGCTCGCGATCGCGACGCGCGCGGCCACCTGCTGTTCGGCGTCGGCGAGCATGCGCGCCGTCTCGGTGGCGGCCGCGGCGCGGGCGTCGGCGATGAGCTTGGCCGCTTCCTCGCGTGCCGCGGCGAGGAGTGCGACCGCGTCAACGTTCGCGGCGTGTTCCGTCGCTTCGACGTCGGCGCGGGACGACGCGAGGATCGCGGCGGCTTCGGCGTGCGCACGGTCGAGCGCGGTCTGCCGTTCGTGCCGCGAGTTGCTCTATGAACGACGCGACGTCGGTGGTGGCCGCGCTGCGGATGCGCGCGGCATCGGCGATCGCCTCGTCGAGCAGGCGGGTGCGTTCGGTGCCGATCTGACTCGTGAGCTCGAGCACCATGCGCTCGCGCTCGGCGCGCGACTCGTCGCGGATGCGATGCGCTTCGGCATCGGCGTCGCGGAGCCGCCGCGAGGCGCTCAGTTCGGCTTCGGCGATCAACGCGCGCGCATCGGCATCGGCCGCGGCGCGGGCATCGGCGCGGAGCTGCGCGCACTCGGTGTCGGTGTCGAGCAACGCCTGGGTGCGGAGCTCGGCCGCTTCGGCGCGGGCGGTGACCAACTCGACCTGCGCGGTCGCGCGCGCGGCGCAACGTGCGTACAGCCTTGCGTTTCAGCTCCTTGGCCGCCTTGCGGCTGCCGCGCTGCTTGGCCGTGCGCTTCTTGCTCATCGAACGCGGCACTCCCAATGACTGACGGTTGCGAGAACACGAACAGCGTACGAACTCCTCTGCTCCCACACGTGCATGCTCCACCCCGCCTCAGCCCGTTCTGGCGTCAAAAACGCGCCGTCTGGGCGCGTTTTCGACGCCAGAAGCGGGGAACAAGAAGGGGGAAAAGGTCTCTCGGTGGGGCACGCGACGGGCGGGGTCGGGTTCCACCCGGCAGACTGCCTTTCCGATGAGCACAGGTCGGTCGACGAGACCCCGCCGCGTGGCGAGCTGGCTGGCGGGTGGCGCGCTGCTCGTCGCCGCGTCCAGCGTGGCCGGCACGAGCGTGGCCGTCGCCGCCGATTCGGCCGCGACGGCTACCACCACCACGCCTACCACCACCACGCCTACCACCACCACCGCCCGCCCGTCACCGTTCCCGAGGTCGCGCCGCCCGCGACGCCGGGAGGATCGGTGGGTTGGGCGCCCCTCGGGCGCGCGGTGCTGGGCCGGCCGGTCCTCTACACCGGCTCGACGGGTGGCGCGTTCGTGGCGTGGATGGACCCGCAGCTGGTGCGACCGGTGGTCGTGCCCGGTGCCGGCGATCCGGGAGGACCGTGGCCGTGGGGCGGCCAGGTCGCGCCGGAGAGCCGACCGTTCCTCGTGGCCGCGTTCAACGGCGGGTTCAAGTGGAACGACTTCAGTGGCGGTGTGCTCGCGTTCGGTCGCGGGTTTCGTGATCTCGTGCCGGGCGTCGCGTCGCTGATCGTCTACGCCGACGGCACGTACACCGTCGGCATGTGGGGCCGCGATGTCGATCCGGCGAAGCCGGTGGCCGCGGTGCGACAGAACCTGCAGATGCTCGTCGACGGTGGCGCGCCCACCGCCGCCGCCGCCAACCCGGGCGCGTGGGGTGGATCGGTCGGGGGCGTGGCGACGATGCGCTCCGCGGTGGGAGTCGATCGCAACGGCGCGCTGGTGTGGGCCGGTGGCCGGCTCAGCCCTGCCGACCTCGCCAACGCGTTGGTCGCGAGCGGCGCGGTACGCGGCATGCAGATGGACATCAACCCCGACTGGGTGAACTTCAACCAGTACGACGTGGGTGGCGACGGTTCGGTGCGTGGCAACGGGCTCTTCGGGGCGACCGGCGCCAATCGCTACCTGTCACCCGACAGTCGCGACTTCGTGGCCATCGTGGTGCGCGGCACCGTTGCGAACGGCGCGTCGGGCGCGGCCGGCGTCGCGCCCCTCACCGGTCGCGTCACCCTGAAGTAGCCGCGACCGCAGAGCAGCTGATCACACAGGGATGTCGGTGGGTCAGGTGACGCCGGTGATGGTCACGTTGCCCGCGGTGTCGCGCACGATCAGCTGCACAGTGCGCGTCGTCCCGTCGGCGAGTGCAGCGCGACACGACACGGTGTCGCCAGGGTGGCGCACGATCCAGGGGGTCGGACCACAGTCGACGGTCGCGGGCAGTGACGTGTTGGCGGCGACGAGGCTCTCGAGCGCCGCCTTCGTGAGCACGGCGTTCGCGGTGGTGAGCTCGACGGTGCCCGATCCGTCGGCCTGCGTGGCATCGACCACGAGGAACGTTCCCGGGAGTTGCACGGTGCAGTTGAACGTGACGCCGGCGGTGCGTCGCACGGTGGTCGGGCAGGCGACGTTGCCGAAGGGGAGCCCGGCGTAGGTCGAGCGCACCAGCGCAGCGATCTCGGCGCGTGCACGCGCGGTGGTGAGGGTGGCGGCGCTCGCTTGAGGCGCGGCGATGAATGCGCTCGCCGCCAGCACGAACCCCAGCACAAACACCAATGCGAGCGACGCGGCGGCCGCGACGCCTGCGCACCGCGGCACTCGAGGTCGGCGGCTCAACCTGCGTTGCACAGCATCACGCTACGCGGCGTCGGCCATCTCCTCGTCGCCGCGCCTTCGCACCTTCGCGCCTTCGCGATGGAGCGGCGAGGACCGAGTGGGCGGGCTGGAGATGAATGGAGCGGCGAGGGATGGAGTGGGGCGGGATGTTGATGAGTGGGCGTACAGTTCCGTCCGTGAATCCGCCGGAGCCGTCGAGCAGTTCGTTGGCCAGCAGCTCGCTGGCCCGTGCCGCGGTGCCGGTTCCTGCGCCGCCGCCGGCGATCGGCGACGTCGTTCGCCACGGCGTCACCGTCGGGTTCGGCGCGCTCGGGCTGGCTCGTCACGCGGTCGGCGTCGCACTGGCCCGCGCCACCAACGTGAGCGCGAGCGCGCCGCCCACGCCGCCCTCCACCGTCGAGCTCATTCCCGGTGCGGTCGTCGGGCTGGGCATCCTGGCCGAGCGGCGGGCGCGTGCCGTCGGCGGTGCCGTGATGCACGGCGCGACCGGCGTTGCCAACGCGGTCGGGGCTCCGGCGCTGGTGCAGCGCGCGATGCGTCCGGTCGAAGACGTGCTGTGGCACTGGAACGAGGTGGCTCGTCGCGAGCAGGCACGCAACCGGGCCGAGGCGTCGGCCGTCGTGCCGGTGATCGTGCAACAGGTTGCCGAGAACGTGATCGGCCAGCTCGACTTCGAACGCATCGTCCGTCAGATCCCGGTCGCCGACATCGTCGCCCAGGTGGATGTGGAGGCGGTCGTGGCGCGCGTCGATCTCGCCGGCGTGATCCGCGAGTCCACCGCGTCGGTCGGCGCGGAAGCGATCGACGCGTTGCGTGAGCAGGGCATGGCGCTCGACGCGTTCGGCGTGCGCGTCGTTGACCGCATCCTGCTGCGCAAGCAACCGCGTCGCATCGACCTCCACCCGTCGTCATGACCGAACGCGAGCGCGCCGCCGTGCTCCAGGGAACGCGTGCCGGCCTCGTGTCGCGGACCGTGGCGGGCGCGATCGACATCGGCGTGGTGTTCGCCATCTACTGGGGCGCGCTCGTCGCCATCGCGTCGGTCGAGTACGTGCTGTTCGAGGATCCCTTCGAGGTTCCCAAGCCGGGGGCGGCGGCGGGGAGCACCACCTTGTTGGTGTTGCTCGTGGTGGTGTTCACCATCGCGTGGTCGGGGTCGGGCCGCACGGTCGGCAACGGCATCGTCGGCCTCCGGGTGGTCACCGAGCGGGGTGCGACACCCGGGTGGTTGCGGGCGTTGGTCCGTGCGTGCGTGTTGGTCGTGCTCGTGATCCCGGCGATGCTGTGGATCCTGGTGAGCAGGAAGAACGCCGGCCTCCACGATCTCGTCTGTCGCACGGCCGTGATCTACGACTGGCGGTCGCGCCGAGAGGCCCTCGACCCGGTTCTGGTGCAATCCCGACAAGACCAGTAGGGTTTCGGGCGTGCCGACACAGCTCTCCCACCTCGACGTCTTGGAATCGGAGTCGATCCACATCTTCCGGGAGGTCGCCGCCGAGTTCGAGAAGCCGGTGCTCCTCTTCTCGGGCGGCAAGGACTCGATCGTGATGGCCCGCTTGGCCGAGAAGGCGTTCTCGCCCGCCAAGGTGCCCGTTCCCGTTGATGCACGTCGACACCGGCCACAACTTCGCCGAGGTGCTCGAGTACCGCGACCGCCGGGTGGCCGAGCTCGGGGTGCAACTCGTGGTTGCCTCCGTGCAGGACTCGATCGACTCCGGCCGCGTCGTGGAAGAGACCGGCCCGCGGGCGAGCCGGAACCGGCTCCAGACCACCACGCTGCTCGACGCCATCACCGAGAACGGCTTCGACGCCGTCTTCGGCGGCGGTCGGCGCGACGAGGAGAAGGCGCGGGCCAAGGAGCGCGTCTACTCGTTCCGCGACGACTTCGGGCAGTGGGATCCGAAGAACCAGCGCCCCGAGGTGTGGAACCTCTACAACGGTCGGCACCGCAAGGGCGAGCACATCCGAGTGTTCCCGCTGTCGAACTGGACCGAGCTCGACATCTGGCAGTACATCGACCGTGACGACATCGAGATCCCGTCGATCTACTACGCGCACCGTCGCGAGGTGTTCCGGCGCGACGGCATGTGGCTGGCGGTGTCGCCGTTCGTCACGTTGATGGACGACGAAGAGCCGGTCGACATGCTCGTGCGCTACCGCACCGTCGGCGACGCGTCGTGCACCGGCGCGGTCGAGTCGAGCGCGGCCACCGTCGACGAGGTGATCATGGAAGTCGCGGCGTCGCGCATCACCGAACGTGGTGCGACGCGCGCCGACGACAAGTTCACCGAAGCCGCCATGGAAGACCGCAAACGTGAGGGTTACTTCTGATGACGGAGATGCTGCGCTTCGCGACCGCTGGGTCGGTCGACGACGGGAAGAGCACGCTCATCGGGCGACTCCTGCTCGACACCAAGCAGATCTTCGAGGACCAGCTCGAGGCCGTGGAGCGCACGAGCCGCGACAAGGGCTTCGACTACACCAACCTCGCGCTGCTCACCGACGGCCTCCGCGCCGAGCGTGAGCAGGGCATCACCATCGACGTCGCGTACCGCTACTTCGCGACCCCGCGGCGCAAGTTCATCATCGCCGACACGCCCGGGCCACGTGCAGTACACGCGCAACATGGTCACCGGCGCGTCGACGGCCGACCTCGCGTTGGTGCTCATCGACGCGCGCAAGGGTGTGCTCGAGCAGTCGCGTCGCCATGCGGTGATCGCGTCGCTGCTGCAGGTGAAGCACCTCGTGCTGTGCGTCAACAAGATGGACCTCGTCGACTACTCGCAGGAGCGCTTCGACGAGATCTGCGACGACTTCACCGCCTTCGCCAGCAAGCTCGACATCGACGACCTCACGTTCATCCCGGTCTCGGCGCTGCTCGGCGACAACGTCACCGAGCACTCCGCGAACACGCCGTGGTACGAGGGTCCGTCGCTGCTGCATCACCTCGAGCACGTCTACATCGGCAGCGACCGCAACCTCATCGACGTGCGGTTCCCGGTGCAGTACGTGATCCGGCCGATGAGCCACGAGCACCACGACTACCGCGGCTACGCGGGCCAGGTGGCGAGCGGCATCCTGCGGCCGGGCGACGAGGTGGTGGTGCTGCCGAGCGGGTTCGAGACCACGATCGCGGGCATCGACGAGTTCGGCGGGCCGGTCGACGAGGCGTTCCCGCCGATGTCGGTGAGCGTCCGGCTGGCCGACGACGTCGACGTGAGCCGCGGCGACATGCTGGCCCGTCCGCACAACATGCCCACCGTCACCCAGGACGTCGACGCGATGGTGTGCTGGTTCCACGAGCAGCCGCTGCGCGCCGGTGCCACGTACGCGATCAAGCACACGACCCGCACCGCGAAGGCGCGCGTGCAGGAGCTGCACTACCGCCTCGACGTGAACTCGCTCAGCCGTGACGAGAGCCGCGACCGCGCTCGCGCTCAACGACCTCGGCCGCATCACCCTGCGCACCGCGGTGCCGTTGTTCGTCGACGAGTACCGCCGCAACCGCATCACCGGCAGCTTCATCCTGGTCGACGAGGGAACGTTCGAGACGGTCGCCGCGGGGATGATCCTCGGCGCCTCTTCCTGAGCTCCGCGTCGAACCCGGTCATGGCGGACAGCGCGAGTTCGGAGACGCCGAGCGCAGCGGAGCCCGCGGCCACGAGCCCCAACGTGGTGTGGCACGAGAGCGAGGTGCCGCGCGACGAGCGCTGGCGCGCCACCGGCGTGCACGGCGCGACGGTGTGGCTCACCGGCCTCTCGGGCTCGGGCAAGTCGACCGTCGCGAGCGCGCTCGGCGCCGAGCTGGCGCGACGCGGGGTGCTGGCCACCACGCTCGACGGCGACAACCTGCGCCACGGCCTGAACGGCGACCTCGGGTTCTCGGCCGACGATCGCGCCGAGAACGTGCGCCGGGTCGGTGAAGTGGCACGGCTCTTCGCCGACGCGGGCGTGATCGCGCTCGTGCCGCTCATCAGCCCGTACCGCGCGGGCCGCGACCACGCCCGCGCGTTGCACGACGCGGCCGGCCTCGTGTTCGTGGAGGTGTTCGTCGACACGCCCATCGAGGTGTGCGAGCAACGCGACCCGAAGGGCCTCTACACAAGGCCCGAGCGGGCGAGCTCACCGGCTTCACCGGGATCGACGACCCCTACGAAGCGCCGAACGCCCCTGAGCTGGTGCTCCCAGGCGGCGAGATCGCGATCCCCGACGCGGTCGACGCGATCACAGCGTTGCTCGCCGCTCGCGGCGTGCTCTCCGTCAGCTGACCAGTAGCCAGGCGACCACACCGAACACGACGGCCACGCTGAGCTCCACGAGCGGGTAGCGGGCCGAGATGCGGTCGCCGCAGTGCCGGCACCGTCCTCGCAGCCCGACCCAGCTGAGCACCGGCACCAGGTCGATCGGCGTGAGATCGGTACCGCACGACGGGCAATGCGACGGCGGACTCACCACCGATTCGCCCCGCGGCACGCGCCACAACACCACGTTGAGGAACGACCCGATCAACGCGCCGAACACGAACGCGAACACGACGACCAGCGCGGCAGGCACGCCACAGTCTGGCCGGTGCGTCCGCGCGCGGCGCGCCTGCGCCCGCGCTCATCCCGATGAGGCGTCGATCACTCTTCGGTTGTCAAGGTGCGGTGTCTCGCGCGTCGTTGGACGAGACGGGTGGTGTTCGATGGTCAGGTCGGGCGCGGTTCGGGTCAGGCGGCGGCGTTCGGTGGTGCGTTGGCTTGTTGGCCGAGTTGGTCGCGGGTGACCAGTCGGAGACCATCGGGTTGGTTGGGGTTGCCGAGCAACAGGAGGTGGCCGTGGGGTGCGAGTTGTTGGTGGTGGTCGGTGCCGCCGCCGACGCACACCGCGGCGAGGTTCGCGATGTCGTCGGTGCCGCCCCAGGAGCGGGGCCAGAGGTGGTGGACCTGCAGGCCGGTGCGCCGATCGCAACCGGGCCAGCGGCAGTGCCCGTCGCGCAGCCGGACCGCGCGGGCGATCTTGTTCGACAACGCGGCGCTGACCCGTCCGGCGTGCGACCGGCATGCCGTGGTCGTCGGCGAGGATCGGTTCGACGTTCGCCGACGCCGCGGAGGCTCTCGACGATCGAGTCGGGCAACGGAACGCCGCGCGATCTCGGCGGGCCCGGACTGCGGGACACACACCGACGAACAACGGCTTCGCCGCACCGTGCACCGCGGCGTCGACATCGGCGTAGTTGCGACACAACTCGACCAACGCGTCCGCGCCACGTAGATCACGCGCGCGCCCACGGCTGTCCTTTCGCAGGGCGCATGCGGTCGATCAACTTGTTCAACTGCGTCTCGATGATCGCGCCTTCGACCGCCGCGAACTGACCATGGATGTTGAAGAACTCCCTTGTGCTCGTCCCACCAAGTCCGCAAGGACCGTGCCGCGTGCCGCTCCGCGTACGCCTCCGAAGTCGGCTTCACCTGGTTGCGCGCCAACCGTTCCAACTCGCCCGGCGGGACGTTGCCACCCTTCTCGGCCCACTCCGCGTCCGACGTCCTCGTCGGCGAGCTTGCGTCGACGGGCCGCAATTGCTCCTCGCTCATCCGCACCGCGTAGGCCGCCGCAGCAACGGCGGGAGCTCCTTGAGTCGGCTCGCCTGTCGACCTACTCGCGCACCGACCGCACCGACACGCCATCCTCGGCCGCGGTCGCGTCGCTGACCGCGCCGCGCCCGATCGAGCACCGCGATCACCGCCAACTCTTCGAACGTGAAGCCGACGCTGCTCGCGAACCAGCTCGGCCCGGCGCCGCTCCAGGCGGCAGGCGTCCCAGCACGACAGCTCGTCGACGAGGTCCGGGTACGAGAACGTTTCCGTCACCCCTGCACCATCTCATAGGGGTATGACAGTTATCGCCGGAATCGACACGATCCAGCGAAAAGATTCGGAGAACCGAAAAAGGTCTAGGACGTTGCGTTCTGCAGCGTGACGACGACCCGTCGATTCAGCGCCTTGTGCTCGGGGGTGTCGTTCGGAGAGACCGCCGCGTCCGCCCCGTGGCCGACGGCGGTGATGCGCGTGGGATCGATCCCTTGGCCGATCATCCACTGCGCGACCGACTGCGCACGTGCCTCGCTCAGCTGCTGATTGAACGTCGCATCGCCGTCGCTGTCGGTGAAGCCCTCGATCAAGAGGTGCCGCTTCTTGTCGCGGCGGCGAGGGTGAGGAACGCGCCGAGGCGGCCGCTCGCCTCCGGGGTCAGGTCGGACGAGTTCACGTCGAACAGCACGTCGGCGTTGACCGTGACGCTCGTGCCAGCTGCGGTCGTCTTCTCGGTGCCTTCCGACGGCGGAATCGTTGGCGCGGGTGCCGTCGTCGGTGCCACGGTGGCGGTGGTGACAGGGGCACCGGTTGCGACCTTGGCGTCGCACCGCCCCCGCTGGTCAGCGCAAATGCAGCCCCACCCACGATCACCAGCGCCAGGACGGCGCCTCCAGCGATGAGCAACGCCCGGCGGCGGTTACCGCCCGTGGCGTCGGGCTCCACGCCTGCGACGGCGTCGCGGGCTGCGAACGCGTCGGGCTCTGGCGCGCTCCGGCCCGACGGCAGCCGACGCAACCGGCGGAGCGCGCGATGTCGGGCTCGAGCGTCCGCCGGCGGCTTGAACAGAGGCGCGTTGGGGCGCATCCAGCGCGATCGTCTCGCCGAAGAGCATCTCCGACTCGAGCTGATCGGGACGAGCGTCGTCGACGGTCGATTCGGGCTCGTGTCCCGGGTCGTCTGTCGATGAGTCGATGGTGACCCCTCCAAGCGTCATCGGGCGTGCAAACGGTAGTGCAGCGGAGCCGCGAGCAGTCTGGGCGTCACGACCGGAACACATGATCGCTGGTGAGATTGGTGAGTTGGGTGACTGGTAACCTCACCTGTTCTACGCGGCTGCGATGCGGCAGATCGGCCCTCTGCCCGATGGCCTCGGCGGGAGCAGGGAAGCAATGGCGGTGAGACGGCGAGTTTCGAGAACTCCGGCGCCTCCGGATCCGGACCTGGAGGAAGCGCCAGCGCTCGCGCCCGAGCTAGACGAGGCCGAGTGCTTCACGCGCACGCGTCGCCTCGACATGGTTGGGCGAGGTGCTCGTCGAGCAAGGGAGCATCACCCAGGAGCAGCTCGACGAGGCATTGGCGAGGCAAGCCGAGTCGGGCGGCCGTCTCGGCGAGATCCTGATCAGCACCGGCGTGCTCCGCGAAGGCGCACTCGCGAAGGGACTGGCACAACAGCTCGATCTGCCGCTCATCGACCTCCGACTCCGAACCCCGCAGACCGGAGGCTCTGGCGCTGCTTCCCGAACCGCTCGTCCGCAGCATCGCGCGCTTCCCATGGCGATCACCGACGACGAGCTCTACGTCGCGATCGACGGCCCGATCTCCGACGCCGCGCTCGCCGAGCTCCGCGCCGCGGCCGGCATGAACATCCTCCTGGTCATCTCGCCGACCAGCGACATCGACAAGGTCATCGACCGCGCCTACAGCGCGCTGCACGGGCTCGAGCAGTACACCAAGGAGTTCGACGACGACGCGAGCAGCCGGCTCGGACCGTGCCGCGCGAGGTCGACGATCGACGACAACACGCCGATCGTGCAGGTGGTCCAGCGCATCATCACGCAGGCCGTGCGCCAACGCGCGTCCGACATCCATCTCGAGCCGCAGGACGACAAGGTGCGCATCCGCTTCCGGGTCGACGGCGCGCTGCACGACGCGGCGAGCTCCCGTCGTCGATGGCGCAGGCGCTCGCGAGCCGCATCAAGATCATGGCCGAGATGAACATCGTCGAGCGTCGGCGATCGCAAGACGGCCAGTTCGAGATCACGCGTCGACGGTCGCGCCGCTCGACGTCCGGGTCGCCACCATGGCGACGATCTGGGGTGAGAAGGTCGTCCTGCGGCTCCTCGACCGCAGCCGGTCGTTGTTCGACATCGAGCGCGTCTCGGCATGCCGGCGCAGACCCGGGACGACTTCTCGCGCTTGATCCGTTCGCCGTTCGGCATGGTGATCTGCGCCGGTCCGACCGGAAGCGGCAAGACCACCACGCTCTATGCCGCACTCGAACCGAGATCGCCGATCCCGAGCGCAACGTCACCACGATCGAAGACCCGGTCGAGTACGTGTTCCCGTCGATCAACCAGATCCAGATCAACGAGCAGGCCGACATCACCTTCGCGGGCGGGCTCAAGGCGATCCTGCGTCAAGACCCCGACGTGATCCTCGTCGGCGAGATCCGTGACGTCGAGACCGCTCGCATCGCCGTGCAGTCCGCGCTCACCGGGCACTTCGTGCTCTCGTCGTTGCACGCGACCGACGCGACCGCGGCACTGCACCGCTTCCTCGACATGGGCATCGAGTCGTTTCTCGTGGCGTCGTCGGTCATCGGCGGTCGTGGCGCAACGCCTCGTGCGTCGCATCTGCGACGCGTGCCGCGTGGACTACGAGCCGAGCCCCGACGAGCTCGCCATCGTACGAGTAGTGGGGTGGGAAGCCGAAGGAGACCTTCACCCACGGCGCGGGCTGCAACTTCTGCTCGGACACGGGTTATGCCGATCGGATCGGGGTGTACGAGCTGCTCAAGGTCAGCCCCGACGATGAAGGAGCTCATCGTGGAGCACGCGCCTCGCACGACGAGCTCCGCGAGCTGGCGATCGACGAGGGCATGCGAACCTTGCGCGACGAAGCCGTCGCCGCCATCGAGGACGACGTCACCACCATTCCGAAGTTCTCCGCAGCGTGTACATCGCCTAGAGCGACGGAGCAGCACGATGCCGAAGTACAAGTACGTCGCCACCGATCCGAGCGGCGCCACCGTGACGGGCGTGCTCGACGCGCCGAGCCCGACCCGCGCCCGGAGCGACCTCATCGGCCGCGACCTCGCCGGCGTGCAGGTCAAGGAGCGCAAGAGCTTCAGCCAGATCGAGATCACGCCCAAGAAGCTGAAGCCGGCCGACCTCATGGTGTTCAGCCGCCAGATGGCGTCGTTCCTCCGGGCCGGCATCCCGATCCTCGACGCGCTCGACATGCTGAGCGAGGACGCGTCGAACAAGCGGCTCCAGCAGATGCTCGTGGAGGTGAGCCGACTCCCTCCGCGCCGGCTCGACCTTCGCCGACGCGATGGCGGCCCACGGCGACCTCTTCCCCAGCTACTACGTCAGCATCCTCCGGTCGGCCGAGCTCAGCGGCAACCTCGACATCGTGCTCGACCAGCTCGCCGGGTACATCGAGCGCGACCTCGAGACGTCGCGCGCCATCAAGTCGGCGCTGACCTATCCCGCGGTCATCCCGGTGATGGCGATCGGAACCGTCATCCTGCTCGTGAGCTACGTGCTCCCGAAGTTCAAGGGCTTCTTCAAGAGCTTCCACGCGAAGCTGCCGCTGCCCACCCGCATGCTGCTCGCCATCGGCGACTTCTTCGGCGAGTGGGGCCTGGTCGTCCTCGTCGTCTCGGTCGTGGTGATCCTGCGCTGGTGATCTTCCTGCAGACCGAGCCGGGAAGCGAAGCGCGTGACCAGGCTGCTCCTGAAGATCCCGCGTGCTGCGAGAGGTGATCCGGTTCGCCGTGGTCGAGCGCTTCTGCCGGATCCTCGGCGCGATGCTCCACGCCGGCGTGCCCGTCCCCGATGCCATGACCTCCGCGCTCGAAGCCACGAACAACCGGGTGTACGCCGCAGCGCTCGTCACCGCACGGGATGCGACGATGCGAGGTGAGGGGATCTCCCAGCCGATCACCAACACCCACCTCTTCCCGCATCCCGCGCGAGAAGATGCTCATGGTGGGCGAGCAGTCGGGCACGCTCGACCAGCAGCTCGACGCCGTTGCCGCATACGCCGAGAGCGAGCGCACCTACCGCCTGAAGCGCCTCACGACGCTCTTCGAGCCGGCGTCATCGTGTTCATGGGCCTCATCGTCGGCTTCGTGGCCATCGCCATGGTCTCGGCGATGTACGGCATCTACAACCAGGTGAAGTTCAAGTAGCCGCCACGATGTGATGTCGGTTACTCCGGCTTGCAATGAGCCGAGATCACTCATACTGTCGCTTGACCACGAAGTGTGGTCAGTGAGGCGGCCTGGCGCGCGGGGCAGTCATGCTAGGGCAGCTCACGGTCAGTGCACGGAATAGGGGCGGGACCCATCCCGGGTCTCGCCGTGAACTGGGAGAATTTCGATGATGCAACGTTCCAAGGGAAGCGAAGCGAGCGTCCGGCGAGGGTGGCTTCACCCTCGTCGAGCTCATCGTCGTGATCGCGATCCTCGGCATCCTCGCCGGGATCGTCGTGTTCGCCGTCGGTGGCCTCGGCGACAAGGGCCAGACGACCGCCAACAAGACCGACGTGTTCGATCCTGCAGACGGCAGAAGAGGCGTACTACGCCCCGAGCCCAGGGCGGTGGCTACGGCGACGTACGCTGGCGCGGAGGCGCAGCTCAAGACCGCGATTTCCTGCACACGACGACGTCTGGCTTCACCATCGCTGGCGACGTCGGCGACGACCGGCTACACGATCACGGTCCGGCCGGTGCGAACTGCGGCTAACGCAGATCGGCATCTCGGAGAAGGGGCGGCACGAAAGTCCGCCGCCCCTTTCGCGTCTGAGCCGCCGCTTGTTGGATGCGGATCTCGTTCGGGTGGAGCGTGTGCGCTCACGGCCTCCTCGTGAGCTCACGACGCCGCCGCCACCAGGTCGGACAGCGCCATCTCGAGGGTCTGCATCCCGTCCTGGGCGCCGGTCAGGATCGACGTTGCGCAGCTGGTTGCTGCGCCCGTCGCGGATGATGTTGCGGACCGCGTAGGTGGCCATGAGCACCTCGAAGGCGGCCATCATGCCGCCGCCGCCCGGGGAAGCAGGCGCTGGGAGATGATCGCCTGGAGCGCGCCGGCGAGCTGCACGCCGGATCTGGGCCTGTTGTTCGGCGGGGAACACGTCGACGATGCGGTCGATCGTCTGCGCGGCGTCGTTGGTGTGCAGGGTGGCGAACACCAGGTGGCCGGTCTCCGCGAGCGTGAGCGCGGCGCGGATCGTCTCGAGGTCGCGCATCTCGCCCACGAGCAGCACGTCGGGGTCCTCACGGAACGCCGAACGCAGCGCCCGCTCGAACGACTCGGTGTCGATCCCCACCTCGCGCTGGTCGACCGCCGCACGCTTGTTGCCGGTGCACGTACTCGATCGGGTCCTCGATGGTGATGATGTGGCAGGCCCGGTGCGTCGTTGATCCAGTCGAGCATCGACGCGAGCGTCGTCGACTTCCCGGCGCCGGTGGGGCCGGTCACCAGCACGAGCCCCTGCGGGAGCCGTACGAGCCGCTCGACGACGTCGGGCAGCCCGAGATCCTCGAACGACGGGATCTCGAACGGGATGATGCGGAGCGACAGCGAGAGCGCGCCCCGCTGGTGGAAGGCGTTGGCGCGGAGGCGCGCCCGGTCGACCCAGCCGAACGAGAAGTCGACCTCGCGATCTCGTGCAGGAGCCGCTCGAAGAGTTCGGTCCCCGCGCAGCTCGCGCGACGATGCGCTCGGTGTCGTCCGCGGTGAGCGGCGCTGCGCCGGGAACCGGGGTGAGGTCGCCGTCGATCCGCATCAGCGGCGGAGCGCCGACGGTCAGCAGCAGGTCGGTGGCGCTCAGCTCCCACAGCTCCTCCACGTAGCCTCGACGGGCGCGATGCTGGGTTCGCTCATTTCGAATTCCTTGTCTCACTCGACAGTCAGCGGCTGTAGACCCAGCTCTTGACGTCGACCGGTTGGTTCCCGCACGGTGCTCGTCAGATCGCTGTCTCGGATGATCGCGGTCGGCGTCGACGCGTTCCTTGCTGTCCGACAGTGCGCGACCAGCTTGACCTTGCGATCGAGTCGAGTGAAGCGGCACCGGGCAGGTGATGGTGACGTTCGCGGTGGTCCCGTTGATCGTCGGCCGTGAATGTGTTCCGACGGAGCGAGCATGGCCGAACTGCGACCGCAGCCCATGTGAGCGGAGGTACTGGATGGTCGCCGTCGACCGCGCCGTCGGCGGCGTAGACATCGCCGCGCTGGTCGTGGAGCCGTGATCGTGTCGACGCAGGTTGGTGCCGCCGAGGTTGACGATCGCGGGGATCAGCAGCCGCACAGCGCCAGGAACCCGAGGCGAGGATCAGCGACGCGCCGCGCTCACCTGAGCGCGACGTCGGTCAGGCGCTCGGTCATGCTCGTCCTGCGCTTCAGGATTGTCACGCTCTCTGCTCGGCCTTGCCGCCGTTCGCGGTCACGGTCACGGTGATCAGCTGCACTCCGGTGGTGCTCGAGTTGCAGGCGCCGAAGTTCGAGGCGTGATCGTGCGTCGCGTTGTCAGACGTCGACGCCGTTCAGGCACTTCGCGGCGACCATGACGTTGTATCCGGTGGTGTCGACGGTCGACGTCCAGATGCTCGGCGGGTACGACCCGTTCGGGTCGAGGGGGACTGTGCGGTCCTTGATCGCCTCGGCGACGCTGCGGGCGATGGTGTCGGCGAGGCGCGCTGGCGATGGCCTCGACGATGCCGCGATCCCGGTTGCCAGCGCGCCGACGAGCGCGACCACCGCGAGCCCGATGATCGCGATCGTCACGATGATCTCGGCGAGCGACTCGCCGGCTTCGCCGTGTGCTCGGACCGTCGACTCATCCGTATGCGGCGCACTGCGCCGCGGTGATGTTGACGCAGAACCCGGGCTGTTGCCGCCTCCGTTGCCGGTGATCGAGCCGGCGATGATCGAACCCACCTGCACGCCCGAGCCGTTGCCGCCGCCGGAGATGTCCACGTTGGCGTTCGGCGCGTAAACAGGCCGCCGACCGGCGTCGCTGCCGTTCCCCGAAGGCTGATCGATGCCGTGGTGTTCGAGCGGGGAGCCAGATCGCCATGCCTGGTACGGCGAACCCGTGTAAGGCGTGATGTTCATCGAGGAGTTGCGCCCATGTGAGGTCGCCACCCGCGAGTACAGCAGGATCCCGGTGCCAGAGACGTTTCCGAGATGCAGGCCGTGGTTCAGGATGTAGATGCCGGGGGCCAGCGCTCCGGTCGGCGTCCGTGGTCGAGTAGATCCCTGGCTGGTACACGCCGTTCGACCGGGGCCGGGTCGGTCGGGATGTTGGCGGTCGTGGCGGGCAGGTTGTAGAGCGGGTCTTCCAGCGGGTCGGGGCTGTGGGTGAGTTGAGGCCGCCGGGGCAACCGGATGCACGTCCCGCCCGTGAGGAGTTGGACGAGTAGGTCGGGGTCCGGGATCGAGGGTGAAGCCGCTGTTCAGCGTCGCCGCGCCGTTGGCGCCGGAGTTCACCACGATGTTGCCGCCGCCGACGTGGAACCCGACCTTGCCCGTCTACTGAGGTCGATGGCAACGCCGCCCGCCAGCGTCAAGACGCGGCGGATAGCCGGACGATACCGCTCGGCGAAGCCGAGTCGTCGTAATTGCGGCGGGTTCCCGAGATGGCGAACGCGTAGTCAGCCGAGGTCGACTGCGGTCCGTGGTCCACGAACGCGATCTTCACCTTCGTCGGCTTCGGCGTCGCAGCGGGGTCGCACGCTGGCGACCGGGCAGGTGACGACTCGGCTGGCTGCCGGCGAAATGGACGACTGGCGCCTCGCTCTCCGTGTGCCTCCGGTCCGCAGTACGACGCGCACGACCTGCTGCTCACCGCCCGAAGTGCCGAAGTACCACGACGCGATCTGGTGGGCGCCGTCGTAGCTGAAGTTGATCAGGTTGACCTGGCCGCCGAGCGGTGTCGACGGGGCACAAGTGCTGTCGGTGATCGACTCGCGCTCTGCACATCGGTCGCGAGATACGCCGACGCGAGCTGCGCGTCGTGCGACTCCTTCAGCCGCTGGTCGTGTCGGCCGCCGACTTGCCCCGAGCGACGAACGCCATGGCCGAGCGTCCCGGCCATGATGCCGAGCATTGAGATGACGACGAGCAGTTCGGCCAGCGTGAAGCCCGCTTCGCGAGTGCGTGATCTCCCGTCGCGATCGCTTTGGTCACGAGCGTGCCCAGCGTGCGCCTCAGTTTCGCCCACAGTGGCGGAAGGGCTACCACACCCTGCTACTCTCTGCGTTCGGGCCGTGGCGGCGGTAGGGCGTCCGCCGTAGCGATTCGACGAGGGCCGGCCGGGTGACTGGACGGGCGAAGCGCGGGGAGCGAAAGCGGCTTCACGCTGATCGAATTGCTGGGGGTCACCGCGATCCTTGGCATCATTTCGGCCGTCGCGATCGTGTCGATCGGGGGTTTCTTCAAACGTCCAGCGCCTCGTCGTGCTCCGCGGACGCCGAAGTCGGTATCGACGGCCGAGGACACGGCGTTCGCCTCGGATGGCGCCTATCTTTCGGAGCAGGGCCTCGTCGACATCGGCTACATGCACGGCCTGTCGTACGCTTACGACGTGGTGCTGAACGGAAGCGCCCAGTACCAGCTGGTTCCCACGGGCGGCTGCGCTGCACATGACGCAGTCGGTTTCCCGGCATCGAGACTGGAGTGCTCAGCGTCTTCAAGGTCACGGTCCCCGGCGAGCGCCATCGCTGGCGGTGGCTTCCCGGTCACGGTCACGGCGAAGGACGGGCTGAACAACACGCTCTCGACCTTCACGGGCACCGTGCAGTTCTCGACGAGCGATGGTGGAGCGACGACGCTGCCCGGCACTACACGTTCACCGCTGGCGACGGCGGCATCCACACGTTCACCGGCGTCAAGCTCGTGACGCCGGGACCCAGACGTGACGGTGTCGAGCGGCGGGAAGTCCGGTGCGCGTCGCTGACGATCAAGGCTGCTGCCGCAACCAAGCTGGCGTTCGTCCAGCAACCGACCGCCACGACGAAGGGGTCGGTCATCGCTCCGCCCGTCACGGTGCAGGTGCAGGACCAGTTCGGCAACGTGACGAACTCGAGTGCCTCGATCGTCGTGGCGCTCGGTACAACCCGAACGGCGCACCCTGAATGGGACGAAGACGCAAAGCGGCCGTCAGTGGCACCGCGAGCTTTGCCGACCTGTCGGTCAGCAAGATCGGCAACGGGCTACACGCTCACCGCGACTTCGCATGGCCTACGATCGCGACCAGCTCGCCGTTCAACATCAGCAGCGCGCCTGCCGACGAAGGTCGTGTTCACCACGCAGCCGCCGAGCGTGACGCGGGTACGTGATGCCGATCGCCGTGACCGTCCAGGACGCGACGAACAACATCGTCACGACCGACAACTCGACGACGATCACGCTCACCCCGTCTGCGAATCCCGGGTTCGTTCTCGTGCACCAGCGAAGCGCGCGGTCCGGTCGGTGAGCGCAGGTGTCGCGATCGTTCTCGTGCTCGATGCGAGCCCGGAACGGCTACACGCTCACGACCTCGAACTCGGCTGGGCTGACGAATGCCACGCAGCAATGCCTTCAACATCGTCGTCGGACCGGCAAGCAACTCATCGTGATCGCACCGCGCTCGGCCGTCGGCCGGATGTTCAAGTGACCGGTATCACCCTCACCGCAACCGACGCCGGCGGAAACGTCGTCACGACGTATGCCGGCATCGACCATCACCTGGTCCGGCCCGTCGACTTCGTCCGGCGGAAGTCCGCCGACCAACCCGTGGCCCGGTCGCTTCAGCAGCGGTGTCGAGCACGACGCCCTCAACGCGACCGTTTGTTCAAGGCTGAGAGCGCCACCGTCACACACGCAGGGAGCCGGTTTCGCGGTCGACGAGCCATCACGGTGGTACCCGCGCAGCGTCGCAGTCTGCTTCACGAATTCATCGATGACTGCTCCGTCGGCATCGGTGAACATCGGAAACGGACAACACTGGACATCGAAGGTCAGCACGGCAGACGCGTGGGGGAACTCGATCGCTCGAGGCGTCGGCGACGCCGATTTCGCTTGCGAACAATCGCACCTTCGACGCTCATTCCACCGTCGCTCTCGATCCTCGCTCCAACGCAGTGAGAGTGCCGGTCAGCTCGCACTCAGACGACCGGAAAGGCAAGACGAACTATCACCGTCACGGCGTCGGCGAGTGGGCTCACTTCGGCAGTCTGCGCCGTCAGAATTAGCGGCAACGGTCGATGCAACGCTCGGCTCCTGCGCCGCTCCTGCGATTTCGCTACCTGATCCTCGTCGTCGCAGCTGCGCTGTTCGCTCTGCAGCACGTCAGCGGGACGGGCAAGGACTGGCACGTACTTCGTCGAAGGTGGCGAGCTGCTCTTCGGGCAGCACCATCGCTACACGCCGCTCGCGGGCGGGCTCCACCTCTACGCGAACTATCCGACGATCCAGATCGGGCCGCTGAGCCTGCTTGCTCGCTGCGCCGCTGCGCTTCATCGGCTCCGACGAGGGCCGTGTCGCGGGAGCCGTGTTCGATGACCGCCGTCGCGCCGGCGCTCGATCTACGTGCTCGAGCGAACTGCCCGTGTGGTCCAGCCGACGCTGGACGAGCGGTTCCTGCAGCTCACCGTGCTGCTCGGCGGGCTCATGGTCGTGCAGTCGTGGGCGACGCTCGCAGTGATCTACGCGCACCTCGACGACGTGCTCGTGCTCGCCGCGGGGATCGGCGCGCTCTGGGCGGTCGCGACCGAAGCGTCCCGTGCTCCTCGGCGTCTGCATCGGCGTGGCCATCGCCGCGAAGCCCTGGGGCGTGCTCGTGCTCCCGCTCGCGTTCGCGTTGCGGGGCCGGCGCGGTGGATCGCCGTGTTGTCGGGGCTCGGCATCGCGTGTGGTGGCGTGGGCGCCGTTCGTGCTGGGTGACAGTCGGACGCTCGACGCGATCAAGCCGCCGATCACGGTTGTCGCCGGCATCGGTGTTGCATCTCTTCGGCGTTGCGGCGACCGACGCACCGTCGTGGACGCGGCCGGTGCAGCTGGCGTGCATGCTGCTCGTCGGAGTGATCGCCGTCGCGCGGGGCCGCTGGGGCGCCGTGCTCGCTCGTCGGTATCACTGCACGCCTCGCGCTCGACCCGCAGGTGTTCCTCTACTACACCGCCGGGCTGGTGCTCGCTGCGCTGGCGTGGGACCTGCTGCGCTCGCGGCGACCGCTGCCGCTCTGGACGCTGTTCGCGTTCGTGCTGCTCAACGACAGCTACGTGCTGATCGACGACTCGCCGGGCAGGTTCGTCCGGGGCGATGGGCCTCGGTGCTGCTCGGTCGACCGCCATCGTCGACGCTCGGTCCCGATTCGTGCCTCTTGGATGTCGCCAGGACGCACGCCCGCCGATCGTCGGGGATCGCTATCGATTCGGTGCCGACGCCGCGATGCGCCAGCTCGTTGGAGCCGTTGAGCCACCTGCGACGCTACGTGCGACGCATGTCGCCCATGATCCGCGTCCCGTCCGGCGCTCGACGGCATCCCGAAGTACGTGCCGGGGAAGTCGGCGGAGTCGGTCGCGGCGGAGCACGAGCTCGCGGAAGCGGTGAAGTTGGCGTCGAACGAGGCGCCGTTCGGGCCGTTGCCGTCGGCGATCGCCGCTGCGCACGACGGCCATCACCACGGCCAACCGCTACCCCGACAACGGCGCCGTCGAACTGGTCGAGGCGCTCGCGTCCCTGCATGGCGTCGCGCCCGAGCAGGTGCTCATCGGCAACGGGTCGGTGCAGCTCTGCCAGCACCTCTTCTTCACCACCGTCGAGCCGGGCGACGAAGTGGTGTTCGGATGGCCGTCGTTCGAGGCGTACCCCATCCAGGCCCAACAGGCCGACGCCACGATCGTCCGCGTTCCACTGCGCGACCACACCTACGACCTCGACGCGATGGGCGACGCGGTCACCGAGCGCACGCGCCTCGTGTTCGTGTGCACGCCCAACAACCCGACCGGCACCGTGGTGTCACGCGCGGCCGTCGACCGCTTCCTCGACCGCGTGCCCGACGACTGTCTCGTGGTGTTCGACGAGGCGTACCGCGAGTTCGTCACCACGCCCGACACGCCCGACGGTCTCGACCTCGTCGCCGCGCATCCCAACGTGCTCGTGTTGCGCACGTTCTCGAAGGCGTACGGGCTGGCCGCGCTCGCGTGGGCTACGCCATCGCGCAGCCCGAGGTGATCGACGTGCTGCGCAAGCTCCACGTGCCGTTCGAGGTGAACGCGGTCGCGCAGGCCGCCGCGCTGGCGTCGGTGCGTGCGCAATCGCGAGATGCGTGAGCGGGTCGACGCGGTGATCGCGGAGCGCGCGCGGGTCTACGCGGCGATGGTCGAGCGCGGCCTTCCCGTGGTGGCGTCGGAGGCCAACTTCCTGTGGCTCGACGTGCCTGACCAATGCGGTCGAGCTCGCGTTCCACGGTGAACGCAACGGTGTCGTGATGCGTTCGTTCGCCGACGTCGGTGTCCGCGTCACCATCGGCACCCCCGACGACAACGACCGGGTGCTCGCCATGCTCGACGACCGCGGGCGGCCGGCCTGATCTGACCAGACCCGCTCGCGCGTCGACGACTCGCGTTGCGAACCTGCGTACCGTCGTTCGCAGCGGGGCGCCGCACAGGTCACCCCGCAGAACTTGGGGGAATTGACATGGTCGAATCACCACCACGTATGGGGCGCGGGACAGGCTGGATCGTCTTCGCCGGGATCATGATGATCCTCGCGGGTGGCAGCATGTTCATCAACGGCGTCTGGGCCTTGCAGGTGACCACGCAGGTCGAGAATTCGTTCGGCGACACGCTGCTGTTCAGCAGCAGCAACCTCGACACCTGGGGATGGATCTACGTGATCGTCGGCGCCGTCGTCGTGATCTCCGGGGCCCTGGTGTTCTTCCGCTCGACGTTCGGGATGATGATCGGAATCGCGGCCGCCATCGCGCAGGCGCTGCTGGCATTCTTCTGGATCTTCTCGCCGTACTGGCCTGCTGCGCTGGTCATCATCATTCTCGACATGCTCGTGCTCTACGCCCTGGCCACGACGGTCGCGGGGCCCGAGTACGCCTGAGCGGTGCCGGCGCGGCTCGTCGTTTACCGGCGAGCCCGCGTCAACCACGTTCGTGCCGCGGGCCTTGGCCAGCTCGGCGTTGTGGCGGGCCGCGTGACGTTGGAACGAGTTGCGGCGGGCGAGTCGATCGACCGTCGCTTCGAGGTCCTTGAGCAGCGCCCGCATGTCTTCACCCGATCCGGCGTTCGACACCTTCGAGCACGCGGCGAGCACGTCGTCCATCTCGCGGCGCACCGTGGCCCACGATCGGTCGACCCGCTCCCGTGTGTCTGAGGTCGGTGCGACGCTCCGACTCCGGGAGGTCGAACGGCAGCGCGGGCGGGAGGTCGGCCGGGTCGGCCGAGAGCTCGTGCCAGTGATCGGGATCGTGGCCGATCACGTTGTCGATGCGTGTTGCCTCGTAGGCGGCCGTTCCGGCCAGCGCGTCGAGCGTCGTGCGCCGACGCGAACGCGTCGCGCTCGACGCCGAGCGCGCCCGCCAAGGCGAAAGCGCCTCGTTCGTGCGTCGACGGTCGGGTGCCGCGTTCGACGGCGACGATCTCGCGTCGTGTCAGACCGGTCGCTCGCGCGACGTCGTGGCGCGACATGCCCGACAGATCCCGCACTGCCCGCACGCGCATGCCGATGACCGTCGAGCCTGTCTCGTTGGCAAACCCTTCCGATGTTTCCGCTCCCATCCCTGGCCGTGTCGGCGGGGGCGATCGCGGTCTTGAGGGGTCGTTCGTCACGCGGCGGCGCTCGCCGAGGTGCCAAGTGCACGAACGCCGCGATGCGCGTCACACCGCCGCGGTACGCTCTTGGTCTGGCTCGTCGCCGGCCTCACAACGGCTTCCTGTAGGTACACGATCGAACAGGAGGCCTTGATGACGGTCGAGGAAGTCGGACTGCGCTTGCGCAGGGAGCTCGAGAAGACCTACGGAGCCGAAGGAGCGTCGATCTTGCTCGACCGACCGCCGGGTGGCTGGAACGACCTGGTCACGAACCAGACCCTCGACACCAAGCTCAACGTGCTCGGATCGGACCTCCGCGGTGACATGGCAGGGCTGCGCGGTGAGATGGCCGAGTTTCGTGGCGAGATGCGGTCGGAGATGGGCGAGTTCCGAGGCGATATGGCGGAGTTCAAGGGCGCGATGCGAGCGGAGATGGCGGCGTTGAGCGCGTCAGTCGACCGGCCGTTGCGCGCACAGACGTGGATCATGACGACCACGCTGATCGCCGGACTCGGGATCTCTGCCGCCATCGCGCACGGCTGAGGAACCGCGAGGACCCGTCAGGCGAGGGCGTCGACCACGAAGTCGATGCAGCGGGTGAGCGCGGCGACGTCGTCGGGCTCGATGGCGGGGAACATCGCGATGCGCAACTGGTTGCGCCCGAGCTTGCGGTACGGCTCGGTGTCGAGCACGCCGTTGGCACGCAGCGCCTTGCGCGACCGCGATGCCGTCGACCGTGTCCGCGAAGTCGATCGTGGCAACCGTGTGGCTGCGTTCCGACGGCTTGGCCACGAACGGCGACGCGAACGCGCTCGCTTCGGCCCAGCCGTAGAGGATCTCCGCGGACTGATCGCAGCGACCGGTGGTGAACTCGAGCCCACCCTGGTCGAGCATCCAGCGGACGTTCGCGTCGAGCATCACCAGTGATCCGAGCGCGGGGGTGTTGTACGTCTGATCGAGGCGTGAGTTCTCCAGCGCGATCGGCAGGCTGAGCGAGGCGGGCGTCCACCGGCCCGTGGTGGCGAGGCGTTCGATGCGCTCGATCGCGGCGGGTGACACCAGCGCGAGCCAGAGGCCGCCGTCACTCGCGAACGCCTTCTGCGGCGCGAAGTAGTAGGCGTCGACGTTGGCGGGATCGAAGCGCATCCCCGCGGCGGCCGACGTGCCGTCGACGAGCACGAGGCCGTCGGCATCGGGGCGCACGACCTCGGTCATCACGCCCGTGACCGTCTCGTTGTGCGGGTACGCGTAGGCGTCGACGGAAGCGTCGGCCACCGAGCTCAGGGTGGGTGCCGGGCTCCGACTCGATCACCCGCGGGTCGTCGAGGAACGGCGCCGCGGCGACGACCTCGGCGAACTTCCCCGAGAACTCGCCGAACACCAGGTGCTCGGAGCGACGTTCGATGAGGCCGATGGCGGCGGCGTCCCAGAAGAGGGTGCTGCCGCCGTTGCCGAGCAGCACCTCGTAGCCGTCGGGGAGCGCGAACAGCTCGGCGAGCCCGGCGCGGATCGACCCGACCACGTTGCGCACCGCGGGCTGGCGATGGCTCGTGCCGAGCAGGGTCGCGCCGGCGTCGGCGACGGCCTGCGCCGCTTCCGGGCGCACCTTCGACGGCCCGGATCCGAAGCGTCCGTCGCCCGGAAGCAGGTCGCGGGGATGGTGATGGTGGTGGGGTCAACGCCGGCGTCGCTCACCCGCCGAGCGTACCGGCGACCCCCTCGTCGCCCCGGCACCCAATACCCAGGTCGCCTCGGCGCCCAATACTGCGTTCGCATCCGCGAACTGGCGTCAGCAGACCCACCGATGACCGGGTTTCTTGACGCCGGTTGTGACGCTCGCAGACGGTTCGGGAGGGTGACGAGAGAATTTCCGTATTGTCGAGAACGCAGAGGCACCCTGGTGCGTTTGATTCGCGATGTCAGTTCTGAGGTGTGCGGAGGTCGACGTTGACGCCAGGGCGGATGGTCTGCCGGCGAGTTCCGTGAGCGCGGAACAGGGACCGACGTCGGCGCCGCTCGAACTGCGTGAGTTCTGCCGGGTCGAGTATCCGCGTGTGCTGGGCTCGCTGACGCTGTTCGTCGGCCGCGCCGATGTGGCGGCGGAGCTTGCCCAGGACGTGTTCGTCGTCGTCTGTCGCGAGTGGGAGCGCGTCAGCGTCATGGCGCACCCCGGACCTTGGGTGCACCGCGTCGCGATCAATCGAGCGACCACGTGGTTTCGTCGTCGCGGTGCCGAACGGCGCGCGATGGTGCGGGTCGGTGGTCGAGCTCCTGCATCGGAACCATCGGCGTTCGAAGAGGCACTCGCGGTGCGAACGCTGGTCGCCGGGTTGCCGACGCGCCTGCGCGCACCCTTGGTGCTGCGGTACTACGCCGACCTGAGCGTCCAGGAGACGGCAGAGGCGCTCGGCATTCCCGAGGGCACGGTGAAGACACGGACGAGACGCGGCCTCGAGATGTTGCGAGCCGCGGGCTACGGAGTGGGCGAGGTGGACGATGAGTGACGACGTTCGTGCCGTGCTGACCGAGGCGGCGAAGGCATCGGCCGAGCTGGACGTTGATGCGGCGTGGCGAGACGGGCGCCGGCTCCGGCAACGTCGGCCGCGTGCTGGTCCGAGCAACGGGCGTGGCCGCACTCGTCTGCGTTGTCGCGGTGACGGGGGCCGCCGTGTTGGCCGGTCGGGATGATCCCAGCTCGGTCACCGCCGGCGCCGTGCCGTCGAGCCTTGGCCCAGCGAGGCAATCGACCGCGCCGAGTGGATTCACCACCACCGCGGGCTGGCGGAAGCTTCGTGTGACCGGTGGCATGTCCGTAGTCGTTTCCGTTGCGCCCGACAACATTGAAGGCCTGTCGATCGGAGCTCGGGGCCGGGTTCGCGATGACGTGAGCGTTCGGATCGAAGGAGAGACACTCATCGTCGAACGGGACTCACCGCCTACGCGGTCGAGTGAACGCGTCACCGTGCGCGTGCGGCTCCATCAGCTCGAACGCGTCGACGCATCCTCGGGCGTCTCCATCGACGTGGGGAGCGTCGCGTCGTCGACGCCGTTCACCGTGCATCTCGAGGGTGGTGCCACCGTGCAGGGAACGATTGTCGCACCGTCGGTCGAGCTCGCCGCGAGCGGAGGCGCGAAGGCGACGCTCCAGGGAACAACGGATCGGCTCGCGGTCGACGCGTCCGGCGGCGTGAACGCTGATCTCGACGGATTGACCGCGCGCACCGCGACCTTCATCCTCGAGAGCGGCACTCAGGCGTCGGTCACCGTCACCGATCGGATCGAGAGCGTCCGAGCCCGCAGCGGTGCGAAGCTCGTCTACTTCGGCACGCCCCAGCTCGGGACGATCGACAAGGACATCAGCTCGACCGTGACCCCCGGCTGAGCGTGTTGTCGCAGCGGCTCAGCTGCGGTGCGCGGCGGCGAGCTCGGCGAGGAGGATGGCTTCGCTGCGGATCAGGGAATGCCAGTCGGCGAGGTGGAGGCTCTCGTCTTCGCCGTGGATGCGGCTGCCGGGATCGGCGGGGCCGAGCAGCAACGCGGGGATGCCGCCGAACGCCTCGGCGAACGGTCCCGACGAACGGGATGGTGCCGCCGACACCCATGCACACCGCATCGCGACCGAACCCGGCGCGCAGCGCGCGGTTGGCCGCGTCGAACGCCCAACCCGTCGGGCTCGCAGTGCCACGCAGGCACCGCGTCGAGGGGCGTGACGGTTGCCGCGAGACCCCACGGCACGCGCGCTTCGATGTGCGCGCGCAACGCCTCGTTGAGGCGCGTCGGATCCTGACCGCGACCGACGCGCACGCTGATGCGAGCGTGTGCGCTCGCGACGATCTGGTTCGACGATCCCTCGATCGGATGTCCGTCGATGCCGATGATGGTGACCACCGGTCGGAGCCACACGCGCTCGAACAGGTTTACGGCCGGATCGCCGGCGAGCATCACGCCGGGATGCAGTCCCCACGCTCGACGCAGCGCGTCGACGTCGATGGGCAACGCCGCCAGCCGGGCCCGTTCCGCCGGCGGCCGGGTGCCTCGTAGTCGTCCCACACGCCCGTCGAACGCGGGATCGCCGTACTCGTCGACGAGTGACGCCAACACGGTCGACAGTGCGAGCACCGGGTCGGGAATCGCGCCACCCGCCATCCCGCTGTGCAGGGGACTGTCGAGCGCGCGCAGGCTCACATCGACGCCCGCCAGGCCGCGCAGCGAGTACGTGAGGCCCGGCGTGCCGACCGCCCAGTTGCCCGCGTCGGCGAGGAGCAAGCACGTCGGCGGCGAGCGCGTCGCGGTGCGCGTCGAGGAACGGACCGAGGGTCGGTGAGCCGATCTCCTCCTCGCCTTCCACCAGCACCTTCACGTTGCACGGCATCGAGCCGGTGGTGTCGAGCCAGGCGCGCACCGCGGCGAGGTGCGCCACCGCACCGGCCTTGTCGTCGGCGGTGCCGCGACCGAAGAGGCGGCCGTTGGCGGCGCGGCGGCACGAACGGATCGGAGGTCCACCGCTCCACGTAGCCCGGCGGTTGCACGTCGTGATGTGCGTAGAGCAACACGGTCGGCGCGTCGGCGCCCGCGCCGTTCCACTCGCCGACCACGTACGGGTGTCCGCCGTCGACGGAGAGCAGCCGCACGTCGGCCAGCCCCGACTCGCGCATGAGCGCGGCCACCGCGTCGGCCGAGTCGCGCACGTCACCGGCGTGGCCGGGATCGGCACTGATGCTGGGGATCCGCACCAGCGACTCGAGCTCGGCGCGCGCCCGCTCGGCGTCGGCGTCGATGGCAGCGATGACGGGATCAGGTGTGGTGCTCAGTGGTCTGCGCTCGCTTCGGGGGTCGGCTCGGTGTGGCTCGGTGGGCTGTGGTGGCGTCGGTGGCAGCGAACCGTTCCTCGTCGTACCAGCGGGGCGCCTTGCGATACGCCCACCACGCGGGGACACGGCCGTTCACCATCATCGCCTCGAGCGCGTCGCCGTCGCGGAACGCGAACATGATGTGACCGATCACCGCGGCCCAGATGCCGAGCGCGAACCAGTCGTGCACGAACGTCGCGCCGGTGCGCCAGTCGAGCGGGAACGCGTCGAACCAGTGCATGATCGAACCGGTCGCGAGCATCACGAGGCCGGCACCGGCGATGAACGACGCGTTGAGCTTCTGACCTGGGTTGAACTTGCCGAGCCGCACGTCGTCGCGGTGGCGCTGCCGGAACCAGCGCGCCTCGCCACGATCCCAACGGTTGAGGCGTCCGAGATCGGCACGCAGGCGCGCGCCCCGTCGACCGAGCACCGCCAGGAGGATGGGGATCGGCAACGCCAATCCGCTGTACACGTGCACGGTGCGCACGAGCTCGCGACTGCCGACGATCTGCGAGATCGGCCCCGCGTAGAGCGCAGCACCGGTGAGCATCAGGATGCCGAACAACGTGGCGTTCACCCAGTGGAGCACTCGGGTGCGCACGTCGAAGCGCTGGATCGGCGGCTCGGCGGCCAGGCGCCGGGTGGTGGCGACGTCAGACGGCATCGTCGTCGCGTCCGTTCGACTTCCCGACGAACGCGTCGGTGTCGTACCCCCGGTGCTCCCAGTAGCCGCGCTCCAACTCGTTGGACACTTCGATCTTGTCCAACCACTTCAAGCTCTTGTAGCCGTACATCGGCGCGACGTAGAGGCGCACCGGCCCGCCGTGCGCCGACGACAACGGATCGCCTTCGAGCTCGTACGCGACGAGCACGTCACGACGGCGTGCCTGCTCCATCGTGAGGCTCTCGGTGTAGGCGCCGTCGAACGAGGTGAACAACACGTACTTGGCATCGGGTCGTGCGCCCACCGTGTCGAGCACGTCGCTCAGCCGGACGCCTTTCCACTGCACGTCGTGCACGCGCCAGCCGGTGACGCACTGGAAGTCGCGGGTGAGCCCGGTGGGGGCCATGGCCACGAGCTCGTCGTAGGTGAAGGTGCGCTCGGCGTCGACCAGCCCGTGCACGCGCAACGTGTAGTCGGCGTGGCTGCGTGACGGCAGCTCCGAGGTGACGGAGTAGATGCGGAACCGGCCGAACGGGAGCAGCGACGCCAACCCCGTGCCGTCCTTCGAGATGAGTGGCCCGAGCGTGCGTTCCAGGAAGTCCTGGATCCGTGCACCGAGCAGCACGCCCGCAGCACCCACGCCGGCCATGCCGAGCACCACACGACGCCCGACCGGACGACCCCGCGGCTCTACCCCAGGGCCGAGGTCACCGGATTCGGGTCGTGCGTCGCCGACCGCCATCACCCCAGGGTACGGATCGGGGTGGTCGTTTGGATGGGCGGGCGCCGGCACGGTGGGATCGGCAGGCGGATGGGCAGGCATCGCATACTGCAACAGTTCGCCAGCCGTTCACCGCGTTACGGGTGATCCGCGACGAGACAGCTCCGTTCGCTCGTTTTGGCGTCAGAAAACAGCCACTACGTCAGGTTGTTGACGCCAAAACGGGGGTTGGCGCGGCGCGAGGGCGTTGATCAGGCGCCGTACTTGGCGAGGCGGCCGGCGTTGGCCAGCATGAAGGCCATCAGGTCCTTGGTGGGACGCATGCCGAGCCCGCCGCGCAGGCACCACTTCTCACCGAACTGCTCGACCTCGTCACGCCCGCAGCGTTCGCTCCACAGCAGCGCGGGCACCGGGTGCCACGAGTGCGCGGCCATCTGTGACGGCGTGGAGTGGTCGCCGCTCACGCAGATCACGTCGGGTCCGAGCGCACGGATCTCGGGCACGTAGGCGTCGAGCGCCTCGACCGCGGCGATCTTGCGCGGGCGGTCGCCGTCTTCACCCGCGGAGTCGGTGTACTTGTGGTGCAGGAAGAAGTAGTCGTAGTCGTTCCACGTGTCGCGCATGATCGCGAGTTGCTCAGCGAGATCCGCCGGGCGCCCGAGCACATCCATCCCGAGCAGACGCGAGATGCCGCGGTACATCGGGTAGATGGCGACGGCCGCCGCGCGCAGCCCGTAGCGCTCCGCGAACCCGGGGAGCTCGCGGTGCGTGTCGAAGCCGCGGAACAACACGACGTTCGCCTTCGCATGCGTGGCCAGCGCGGCGCGCACCTGGGCGTCGACCTCGGCGATGAGATCGGCGGTGCGCTTCGCTTCGGGATCGAGCGCCTTGACCACGAGCGGCGCGACACCGGTGTGTTGAGGGTCGGAGTCGGACAGGCGCGGATCGAGGCCGGGACCGCGCAACACGACGAGCACGCGGTGCTCTCGTTCGTGTCGGAAGAACACCTCGATGCCCGGCACCTGCACCGACGACTGCAGCAGGTCGACCACGTCGGTCGCCTCGGCGTCGGGGATGCGGCCGGCCCGGCGGTCGGTGATCGCGCCCGCGTCGTCGAGCGTGGCGAGGTTGCCGCGCGCGGCGACGTCGCCGGCGCGCAGCTCGAAGTCGAGGCCGGCGGCCGACAACGCACCGCGTCCGAGCTCGAACTGCTCCGGGTCGTACCCGAACAGGCCGAGGTGGCCCGGGCCCGAGCCCGGGGTGATGCCGGGCCCGACCGGATCGACGAGGCCCGACACGCCTTCGCGAGCGAGCTGGTCGAGATGAGGGGTGGTCGCTTCCTCCAGCTCGGTGCCGTGATCGGCATCGGCGTAGCCACCGAGCCCGTCCATCACCACGAGGATGATCTTCGTGTCGGCCGGCTGGACGAGGGGCGTGAGGTCCATGCGGTCCACGCTACTTTCCGCGCCTCGCGCCCCGTCGAGCGGAGTCAACCGATCGCGAACACCACGGTGGTCTGGATCGAGAGGGTCTGGGTGCCGGGCTGGATCGGTACCGAGCTCGCCGCGGCACCGGCGAAGGCGCTCGCGTCGCGAGACTCGGGCAACGACAACGAGCCTTCGTCGATCGACATCACGTTGCCGAGCTCGACACCCGCCGCTTGCGCGAGCTGCTCGGCCTGCGCGCGTGCACGCTTCACGGCGCGGGCGCGTGCCGTGGCGAGCAATGCGCTGTCGTCGTCGATCGAGAACGTGATCCCTTGGATGCGGATCTCGTCGCCCGCGACCCGCGCGACGGCGTCGAGGGTGTCGCCCGTGTGCGCCAGGTCGTGCAGTCGGGCGTTCACCATGTTGCTCACCTCGTAGCCGGTGATCGCGCCGTCCTTGCCGAACGAGGGCTGGAGCGACAGTCCGCTGGTCTGGATGTCGTCGTCGCTCACGCCCGAGGCCTTCAACGCGGCGATCACCTTGGCGGCGCGGTCGTTCGCCGTCGACAGGGCGTCGCCCGCCGTGTCTCCGTGTGCCGACACTCCGATCGACACGTCGGCCACGTCGGGCGTGCCCTTCACCTCACCGGTGCCGACCACGGTGATCCGACGCTTGGTGGTGGTCGCCGCACCCGCGGCGCCCGCCGCCGTGACCACGCCGGCGAGCACCACTGCCGTCACGATCAGCGTCGCCAATCCTGTTGTCGTCATTCGTCGGACCATGTCGCGTGTCTCCTCGTCGAGCTCGTCGGGGCGTCTTCGAGCGTGTCGACGGGTCTGACGACGGCCGACGTCGGCTGGTTCCCGTCGGCCTACGCTGCCCACCGGTGAACGAGCCCGATGCGGTGTTCCATCTCGACGGCAACACGGCGACGCCCACCGAGATCGCCCGGGGGCCGTGGTCGCCGCATGCGCAACACGGTGGCGCGCCGTCGGCGTTGCTCGCCGGGATGGTGGAGCGCTTCGAGCCGGGCCCGGCCGACTTCGTCGCGCGCCTGACCGTGGAGCTGATGCGACCGGTCCCGCTGACGCCGTTGCGCGTCGAGTGCACGATGGTGCGTCCCGGGGAAGAAGGTCCAGCTGGTGCAGGGGTCGTTGTTCTCCGGCGACACCGAAGTGGTGCGGGCAACCGCGTTGCGGATCCGCACGATCAACCCGCCGTTCGTCGACGTGGGCGCGAACGATGTGGCGCCGCTGCCGCCGCCGGTCGAACCGTCGAGTTCCCGATCGTGCCCGGACGCGGGCTCGGGTTCTGGCAGGCGGTCGAGCTCAGGCGCGCCTACGGCGACTTCGGTGCGCCGAGTGGCCGCACTGCGGTGTGGTTCCGCTTGCGCGTCCCGGTGATCGCCGGTGAGGAGACGTCACCGCTTCAGCGAGTCGTTGCGCTGGCCGACTTCGGCAACGGGATGGGGATGGCCGTCGACCGCGCGCGCTTCTCGTTCATCAACCCTGACCTCACCGTCACGCTGCATCGGTACCCGGTGGGTGAGTGGGTCGGGCTCGACGGCTCGTCGTTCGCCGAGGCCACCGGCATCGGTGTGGCCGAGACCGTGCTCCACGACGAGGTGGGCCGCATCGGCCGCGGCGTGCAGACCGTGCTGCTCGACGAATGGCCTGCAGGGGGTCGCCCGGACGGCGCCGGCGTGGGCGGCTGACGCTCGTCGAACGTCGATCGGGCACCAACGAGGGCGCCCAGGTGATGCCGACGGCTCAGCGACGACCCGCGTTGGGGCGCTTGCCGTGGTTCGCCTTCTTGCGACGGGCGTTCAGCTTCTTCTTCTTGGTCTTCTTGCTCATGGTTCCCTCCGTGACAGCCGCCGCAGGGTAGTGGACGATTCCGGGCCGCCTCGCACGGCGGTCCCGGCCGGTCGATGCGTGCCACTCGACGCGGCAGGTCGGTTCGCGCAAGCCCGCTTGTAGTCTCGGCTTCGTGGAACGTCTCGGCCTGGTCGGCCTCCCCAACAGTGGCAAGTCGAGTCTGTTCAACGCGCTCACCGGTGCGTCGACGGTCGTCGCCGCGCATCCCTTCTCCACCACCGAGACGGCGGTCGGCATCGCGCTCGGTGCCCGACGAGCGGGTCGACCTGCTGGGTGAGATGTCGTCGTCGAAGAAGTTGGTGCACGCCACCTTCGAGATCGTCGACATCGCGGCCTTGGTGCGCGGCGCGTCGGGCGGTGAGGGACTGGGCAACCAGTTTCTCGGTTCCCTGCGCGACTGCGACGCCATCGTGTTCGTGCTGCGCGCCTTCGAGGATCCGTCGGTGCCTGGCGATTCCGATCCGCTGGGCGATCTCGACACGCTCGAGCTCGAGCTGGTGCTCGCCGATCTCGCGTCGGTCGAGGGGCGGCTGTACCGGCAACGGCGAACTGCGAAGGGTGACAAGACGCTCGCGGCCGAGATCGCCGCGCTCGAGCGGGCGGAGGTGGTGCTGGGCGACGGCGTGCCGATCTACCGGTCCGATCTCACCGACGACGACCGTGAGCTGCTCGCGCCGGTGTTCCTGCTCACCGACAAGCCCGTGCTGATGGTGGTGAACATCGGCGAGGAGCATCTCGGCAACTCCGACGATGTGGTCGCGCCGATCCTCGACGGCCGCGCGTCGCCCGACGACGTGCTCGCGGTGTCGTTGCAGCTCGAAGCGGAAGCCGCGCTCCTCGACGCCGACGGTCGCGTCGAGCTCCTTGAAGGCCTCGGTCTCGGTGAGGGTGTGGTGCCGCGCGTCGCGCGGCGCCTGTTACCACCGACTCGGACGGCGCACCTTTCTCACCACCGGCGACACCGAGTCGCGCGCGTGGACGTTCCGGGCTGGTGCCCGGGCGCCGGAGTGCGCCGGCGTGATCCACTCCGACCTGCAACGGGGCTTCATCCGCGCCGAGGTCATCGAGTGGCAGGAGCTGTTGGCGATCGGGTCGTGGACCAAGGCCAAGGAGCAGGGCAAGCTCCGGGTCGAGGGAAAGGACTACGAGGTCGCCGACGGCGATGTCCTCGAGATCCGCTTCAACGTGTGAGCCGACGAGGACACGACGTCGTGGTCTGGCTGCTTCGAGATGGCGATGTGCTCGCCTCCGCCGAGATCGCCGACGGCGCGGGCGCTCGCCGCAAGGGCCTGCTCGGTCGCGAGCAGGTGGAAGGTGCGTTCGTGCTGAGGCCGTGCCGCCAGGTGCACACCATCGGGATGCGCGTGCCCCTCGACGTCGCGTTCTGTGACGCGCGCGGGTCAGGTGTTGCGGACGTGCTCGCTGGCACCGTGGCGGCTGTCGCGCCCGGTGTGGCGCGCCGCGTTCGTGGTGGAGGCGGAGGCGGGTGCCTTCGAACGGTGGCGCCTGCAGCCCGGCGACCGCCTCGAGGTGCGCGGGTGAGCGATGAGGCACCCGCCTCCGTGGCTGAACGGAAGGCCGGCGCGTTGGTGTTGGTCGGCACGCCGATCGGCAACCTCGGTGATCTCGCACCGCGCGCCGTTGAAGCGCTGCGCGACGCCGACGTGATCGCGGCCGAGGACACGCGTCGCACCCGCGCGCTGCTCACCCACGCGGGGATCTCCGGCGCGGGACGGGTGCGGTCGGTGCACGCGCACAACGAGCAAGAGTCGACCGCGCGCGTCGTGTACGAGATCGAAGCGGGCAAGCGGGTGGCGTACGTGACCGACGCGGGGATGCCGGGCATCTCGGATCCCGGATCGAGGCTCGTCCGCGCGTGCATCGACGCCGACCTGCCCGTCGAAGTGGTGCCGGGGCCGAGCGCCGCGCTGTCGGCGTTGGTCGTGTCGGGCTTTCCCACCGAGCGCTTCGTGTTCGAAGGCTTCCTGCCGCGACGTGGTCGTGAACGCAGGGAACGGCTGGCATCGGTGGTGTCGGATCCGCGCACGACGGTGCTCTTCGAGTCGCCCCGTCGCATCGTCGCGACGTTGGCCGAGCTCCGTGCACTGTGTGGACCCACGCGCGAGGTCGCGATCGCGCGGGAGCTCACGAAGATGTTCGAGGACGTGTGGCGCGGCACGCTCGGTGAAGCCGAGGAGCTCGTCACCATGGGGTCGCCGCGCGGCGAGCACGTGATCGTGCTCAGCCCGGTGCCCGACGCGCCCGAAGCGAGCGACGGCGAGATCGAGGCACACGTGCGCGCCGCGCTGGGTGAAGGGCTCCGAGCGCGCGATGCGGCGGCGCGCGTCGCCGCCGACCTCGGCGTCCCCCGCCGCCGCGCGTACGACGTCGCGATCCGGTTGCGCAGCCGCTGACTCGCCTCGTCGCCCGGCTCGTCGTTCGGCGCGGAACTCGGCCGACTGCGGCCCACCGTCCGAAATAGGGTGGTCGGTCTATGGGGACGCCGTTCTACGTCACGACGCCGATCTACTACGTGAACGACGCGCCCCACATCGGGCATGCGTACACCACGGTCGCGGCCGACGTGCTCGCCCGCTGGCGTCGCCTCTGGGGCGACGACGTCGTGTTCCTCACCGGCACCGACGAACATGGTCTGAAGGTGCAGCGCTCGGCCGAGGCGCACGGGTCGACACCGCTCGAGTGGGCGACGCTGAACAGCGACCGCTTCCGGGCTGCGTGGGCCGAGCTCGACATCACCAACGACGACTTCATCCGCACCACCGAGCCGCGGCACCGACGAGCCGTCGAGGAGTTCCTGGAGCAGGTCTACGTCAGCGGCGACATCGAGCTCGACTCCTACGAGGGGCTCTACTGCGTCGGCTGCGAGCTCTACTACAAGGACGACGAGCTCGTCGACGGCAACTGCCCGATCCACGGGACGCCGGTCGAGCACGTGGTGGAGGAGAACTACTTCTTCCGGCTGTCGCGCTACGAGGACCGCCTGCTCGAGCACTACACCGCCCATCCCGAGGCGATGCTGCCCGACGGCAAGCGCAACGAGGTCCTCGGTCTGATCAAGGGCGGCCTCCAGGACTTCTCGATCAGCCGCACGTCGATCACGTGGGGCATCCCGCTCCCGTGGGACACGTCACATGTCGCCTACGTGTGGTTCGACGCGCTGATCAATTACTGCACGGCAGTGGGGTACCCCGACGACAAAGAGCGTTTCCACCGCTTCTGGCCCGCCGACTACCACCTGATCGGCAAGGACATCCTCCGCCAGCACGCCGTGTACTGGCCCGCCATGCTGATGGCCGCGGGCCTCGAGCCACCGAAGTGCGTCTTCGCGCACGGCTACCTCCTCGTCGGTGGCGAGAAGATGTCGAAGTCGAAGCTCAACCAGATCGCGCCCTCCGATCTGCTCGCGGAGTTCGGCGTCGACGGCTTCCGGTACCACATGCTGCGCGATCAGCGCTTCGGTCCTGACGGCGACTTCAGCTACGAGGCGATGCTGGCGCGCTACAACGCCGATCTCGCCAACAACTTCGGCAACCTCGCGAATCGCGTGCTCAACATGGCGGTCAACTACTGCGACGGTGTGGTGCCCGACGCGCGCGCGAACGGCCCGCTCGCCGACGCCGTGGCCTCCACCTTCGACGCGCTCACCGACGCGCTCGACGCGCCTCGACTTCGAAGGAGGCTTCGGCGCGGTGTGGGATCTCATCCGCGCGACGAACGGCTACATCGAAGAGCAAGCGCCGTGGGCGCTCAACAAGGCGGGCGACACGGCTGCGGTGGCCGCGGTGCTCGGTGACTGTCTCGAGGCGCTGCGCGTGGTCGCGCTGCTCGCATCGCCGTTGATCCCGCGCGCCTCCGCCGAGCTGTGGCGACGACTGGGACTTCCCGGTTCGCCGACCGACCAGCGACTCCCGGACGCGGCCGCGTGGGGTGGGCTGCCGGCCGGTGCGTCGCTGGAGAAGGGCGAGCCGCTCTTCCCCCGCCTCGAAGCGTCGTGACCCAGGCCGCCACCGGGCCCGCGACCGAGCACATGGTCAGCGCTCGACGGTGGGTCGACAGCCACTGCCACCTCGAGTCACTCGAGGGGGGCTCGGCACCCGCCCTGGCCGACGCCCGGGCCGCCGGGGTGGTGGCGATGGTGTGCGTCGGCACCGAACTGGCGTCCTCGCAGGCTGCGGTCGCACTGGCGGCCACTGAGCCAGACGTGTGGGCCACGGTGGGCTTGCACCCCCACGACGCCTCGAGCCTCGACGACGAGTGGGCCGCGCTCGAAGCGCTCGCCGACTCGCCCGCGGGTGGTCGGCGTCGGAGAGACCGGTTTCGACTTCCACTACCTCCACTCACCGCCCGACGCGCAGGAACGCGCGTTCCGTCGCCACATCGCGCTCGCGCACGAGCGCGACCTCGCGCTCGTGATCCACACGCGCGAGGCGTGGGACGACACGTTCCGCGTGCTCGACGACGCGGGCATGCCGCGCCGCACGGTGTTCCACTGCTTCACCGGAGGCGCGCCCGAAGCGCAACGCGTGCTCGCGCTCGGCGCGTACGTGTCGTTCAGCGGCATCGCGTCGTTCAAGAACGCCGACGACGTGCGCGCCGCAGCCGCGATCACACCCCTCGATCGCATGTTGATCGAGACCGACGCGCCCTACCTCGCGCCCGTGCCACACCGCGGGCAGCAGAACCGACCGACGTGGGTCACCGACGTGGGCGCCGCGGTCGCGGCGGCGTCGGGGACGGCGGTCGACATCATCGCGTCAGCGACGGCTGAGAACGCCGCGACCGTCTTCGGGCTCGGCCCGATCGCCTGACCAGGGACGATCCGCCGGTCGTTGCCCGGCCGCCGACCGGTTGCTACGTTGCGCTCTTCGGCACCTGGCCGACCACCGCCGGTTCGCCGATTCCTTCCACCACTGTGCCAACGAAGGGCGCATCCAATTCCCGAGCACTCGAGTCGACCCGCGAGCCGCGGACACCACGCGTGGTTGCACGCCCGTCGTCACACCGCGCCGCTTCCCGCGCACGTCACTCGCGCCATCCGCCCGTCGCCCACGCGTGCCGGTGCCCACGATCCGTCGGCGTGGTTCCCCGTGCCCGACGTGAGCTCGCTGCCGAGCATCCACGTGATGCTCGACGGCGCCACGATCCATGCGCCTGCCACCACCGATGTCATCGTCGACTCGTCGAACGTGAATGTGCCGACCATCGATCTGCCGAACATCGACTTGGTGGCGCTCGAGGCGCTGGTGTCGCCGACGCCGGCACGGGCCGAACCGCACGACGCGGCGGCGTGGCTGCCGTTGCCCGGCGACTTCCACACGATGCCCGACCTCGTCGACATGCTCGCGCCCAATGCCGAGCTCCAAGCCGCGGTGCTGGCCGAGGCCGACGCGGTCGTCGCCGATGCCGCCGCGGCGGCCGAAGCGGCGGTGGCGCCCTCCCCGGCGCGGGCCGAGCCACACGACGCGGCGACGTGGCTGCCGCTGCCCGACCCGGAATCGCTGGTTCCGCTGGCCGAGCTCAGCCCCGCCGACGACGACGGCGGGGAGCGGCCCCGCGGATGGCGCCGCGTCTCGGCCGCCACCTTCCGTCCCCGCTCCTTGCTCCTGGTGCTGCTCGTGACTGCCACCGCGGTGGCAGTCCTCCGCCCGGCGCTCGAGGCGGAGCCCACCGCAGTCGCCGGCGTCGCGCCGATCAGCGTCAACGTCGACCTCAACGGCACCGTCCACAGCGTCACCACCACCGCGCGCGATGCGTCCGCGCTGCGTCGCCAACTGCACGTGGGCAAGCTCGTCGCCGTCCGTGATTCGCCGTCACATCTCCGCACCGGATCGCTGGTCGTGTTGCGCACTCGTCGCTCGGGTCTGCTCGAGCTCGACGGCCAGTCGTTGAGCTTCGACTCGCCGTCGCGCACGGTTGCCGAGCTGCTCGCGGCGTACAACGTGTCGCTCGATGGTGATGACACCTCGGTGCCCGCGCCGGACACACTCTTGCGCGAGGGCGCACACGTGCAAGTTGTTCGCGTCGGCGCCGCGACGACCCAGACCACCGAGGCCATCCCCTTCGCCGAGGAGACGATGCCCGACCCGACGATCGCGATCGGTGACACACCGCGTGATCACGGCGGGTAAGAACGGCGCCGCCACCGTCACCTGGCGTGAGCGGGTGGAGAACGGTGTGGTCGTCGGGCGGACGATGCTGTCGAAGGTGCCGACCGTCGAACCGGTGGCGAACGTCGTCGGCTACGGCACCAAGGCCGACTGGCACTGGGATGCGCTCGCCAACTGCGAGACGGGCGGGAAGTGGAACACGATCGATCCGGCCGGCGCGCAGGGGTACCACGGCGGGCTCGGCATCTATCAGCCGAACTGGGTGCACTACGGCGGCCTGCAGTTCGCCCCGAATGCCGGCATGGCCACGCGCGAGGAACAGATCATCATCGGCCAGCGGATCTACAACGACTACGGGTGGGACGCCTGGGGGTGCGCGAACCACACGCTCGGCTGGAACTGACGGCAAGTAGCGTCACCCCGTGGAGCTCCTGACCCCAGCGTCGATCCGCGCCTTGATGGCGCAACACGGGATCGATCCCAAGCGGAGCCTCGGTCAGAACTTCCTCGCCGACCCGAACACGGCGCGGCGCATCGCCACGCTCGCCGCGATCTCGCCCGGCGACGCCGTGCTCGAAATCGGCCCTGGGCTCGGTTCCCTCACGCTGGCGTTGCTCGAACGCGGGGTGCACGTCCGCGCCCTCGAGCTCGATCGCAAACTCGCCGGAGCGCTGGCCGACGTGGTCGGTCGCGATGCCGACGTCGACATCCGCGTCGGCGATGCCTTGCGCGTTCCGCTCGCCGAGCTGCTGGCGCGCGACTTCGACGTCGTCGAGGGCGACACGACTGTCGACAGTGGGGATGTTCCGGACAACTCGCATGCTTCGAGGGCCGCCGGTTGGACGTGCGTGTCGAACCTCCCATACAACGTCGCAGTCCCTGTGGTGATCCGACTGCTCGAGGAAGCGTGCGAGGTGGAACGCATCGTGGTGCTCGTGCAACGGGAAGTGGGTGAGCGGATGGCCGCGTCGCCCGGCGACGATCAGTACGGCGCCGTGTCGGTGAAGGTGGCCTACTACTCCGAGGCATCGCTGCTCGGCGTGGTGCCGCCGACGGTGTTCATGCCCCGACCCAAGGTGGAGTCGGTCCTCGTGGGCCTGGTGCGTCGCCCCGCGCCGCCCGTTGACGTGCCGTCGACCGACGAGTTGTTCGGCCTCGTGCGGAGCGGTTTCGGCCAGCGCCGCAAGATGTTGCGCCGTTCGCTGGCGCCGATGCTCGGTGACCGCACGATCGACGTGCTCGAACGCGCCGGCGTCGCCCCCACTGCGCGGGCCGAGACCCTGGGCCTCGAAGAGTGGGCCGCGGTTGCCCGCTGTGCAGCGGTGGCGGCGTGAGACTCGCGCGTGTTCGGGCCACCGCCTACCCGAAGCTCACGTTGTCGTTGCGCGTCACGGGCACTCGTCCCGACGGCTTCCACGATCTCGAGGCGCTGGTCGTCTCGCTCGGGAACCCCACCGACGTGCTCGAGGCGTACGCGGTGCCCGCGCCTGGTGGTGTGCAGGTCGAGTTGGCCGGAAGCGATCCCGCGAGTGCCGGCATCCCCACCGACCACACCAACCTGGCGTTCATCGCGGCGGAGAAGTTGCTCGTGCGAGCCGGCCGCTCCGGGCACGGGGTGCGGATCGTGTTGCGCAAGCGGATCCCGGCGGGCGCCGGCCTGGGTGGCGGCTCGGCCGACGCCGCGGCTGCGTTGCTCGCGGTGCGCAAGTTGCTCGACGTCGACATCGACGACGCCGGCGTGATGGAAGTCGCCGCCGAGGTGGGGTCCGACGTGTCGTTCTGCGTGCAGGGCGGCGCGGCGTGGATGCGCGGACGGGGCGAGCTCATCGAGCCCATCCCGGTGCAGGCCGGGCTCGCCTTCCTGGTGGCCATCCCGCCCTTCAGCATGAGCACCCCTGCGGTGTACGCCGCCTGGGACCGCCTCGGCGGCCCGGTGTCGACACGCGGCGTGCCCGCACCCCGCCGGGTGGCGTCGCTGCTCCCGGAGCTCCACAACGACCTCGAGCCCGCGGCAGAGGCCATCGAGCCTCGGCTCATCGAGTTCCGCACCGCGCTCGAGTCGACCGCGGGTCGTCCTGCGATCCTCGCGGGGAGCGGGTCGGCCTACGTGGTGCCGGTCAACAACCCACGCGACCTGCCGCAGCTCGTCGACCAGGTCGGCCGTCGCCTGCGTGTGCCCGTGGTCGGCACCACGAGCGTCGCCCGCGGCGTACGCCTGTCTACGTAGCGTTCGGCACGCAGCCCTGCGCCTTGCGCGTGACGGCTTCGTCAGAAACTCGAAGCCTCGACTCCCACGCAGGAAGAACCCCGCGTGACTTGCCGCAGTGACCTGGAAGTGACGCCTCAACGCGCGTGAGCGCGGAGGATCCTCTATCTACCCTGCTGGCGACGCTGCCAACGTGTGCGCTTCAGAAGCTTCTTGTGCTTCTTCTTCCGCATGCGCTTCCGGCGCTTCTTGATCAGGCTTCCCATGGCGGGGTCAAGCTAGCCGCGCCGAACGCTGGTCGACACATCGTGGCGACACATCAGAGCCCGCCATCTCCGAAACAGGCGGGTATCGTCGTGTGCAGACCTTCGGGGGTGGTGTAACGGCAGCACGGGGTCCTTTGGCGTCCCAAGTCGGGGTTCGAAACCCTGCCCCCGAGCCAGCACACACCGGTGATCGGCTCCGAACGAACGTGATCCCACGAGGCGAGCAGCGAGTGAGCCAGTGAGCGACCCGGTGAGAGGAGTGCCCATGGCAGGCGAACGTCGTCGACCTGTGTCAGCCGTGGTGCTCGCGGCGGGCGAGGGCACACGCATGCGCTCGAGCACGCCGAAGGTGCTCCACGAGCTCTCCGGCCGCCCGATGCTGCTCTGGGTGCTCGATGCCCTCGCGGCGCTGCCGCTCGACCGGATCGTGGTGGTGGTCGGCCACGGCGCCGAGGACGTCACGAAGACCGTGCAGGCCCGACTCGTGAGCGACGTGCCCGTCGAGTTCGTCGAGCAGCCGGTGCTGCGGGGCACGGGTGACGCCGCCGCCGTGGCGCTCACCGCGTTCGCCGACGACGCCGATGATGCCGACGACCTGATCGTGCTGCTCGCCGACGCGCCGCTGATCCGGCCCGAAACCCTCGCCATGCTCGCCACCGAGCACCGCCTCGGCGGCGCCGCGGCCACGTTGCTCACCGCCCGGCTCGACGATCCGTCGGGCTATGGGCGTGTGATCCGCGACGAGCGCGGCAACGTGGCGCGCATCGTCGAACAGCGCGACGGCACCGAGGACGAGCTCGCGGTCAACGAGGTGAATCCGTCGTTCTACTGCTTCCGACGTGCCTATCTCGCGCCGGCGCTGCGTCGATTGAGCCCCGAGAACGCGCAGGGTCAGTACTACCTGACCGACGTGGTCAGCGTGCTGCGCGACGCGGGTCACATGGTGGCCGGGATCGAAGCCGACGACGTGAGCGAGGTGCTCTCGATCAACGATCGGGTGCAGCTGGCGTCGGTCGAGTCGGAGCTGCGTCAACGCATCAACGAGCACTGGATGCGCGAGGGCGTCACGATGGTCGACCCTGCGACGACCTACGTGGATGCCGGCGTGCAGCTCGAGCCCGACGTGCGCATCCTGCCCAACACCATGCTCGGCGGCGCCACCGTCGTGCGCAGCGGCGCGACGATCGGCCCCGACACCGAGCTGATCGACACGGTGGTCGGGCGCGACGCGGTCGTGCGTCAGACGGTGGCGCGCGACGCGGTGATCGACGACGGGGCCACCGTCGGCCCCTTCGTGTCGTTGCGGGCCGGGACGCACCTCGCGGCGGGTTCGCACGTCGGCACGTTCGTCGAGATCAAGAACAGCGAGATCGGTGAGGGCACCAAGGTGCCGCACCTCTCCTACATCGGCGACGCCGACGTGGGCGATGGCGCCAACGTGGGCGCGGGCAACATCACGGCCAACTACGACGGCCGCACGAAGCACCGCACGCGCATCGGGCGCGGGGCCCGCACCGGTTCGAACACGGTGTTCGTCGCGCCGGTCGACGTGGGCGACGGTGCCTACACCGGTGCCGGGTCGGTGGTGAACCGCGACGTCCCACCGGGCGCGCTCGCCAAGGGCGTCCCGGCAAAGATCGAAGAAGGCTGGGTGGATCAGCGCGACAATGACCGGGACGACTCGGAGCCGACGGAAGGCTGATCCATGGACGTGGTCTCGAAGAAGACGCTCAAGCTCTTCTCCGGACAGGGTCACCCCGAGCTCGGGTCGGAGATCGCGGCTGCGCTCGGCATCCCGCTGGGTGACGTGAAGCTCTCGACCTTCGCAAGTGGTGAGAGCTACGTGCGCTACGGCGAGAACATCCGCGGCGCCGACGCGTTCTTGCTGCAGACGCACTGCGATCCGATCAACGACCGGATCATGGAGCAGCTGCTCATGATCGACGCGGCCAAGCGCGCGTCGGCGAAGCGGATCACCGCCGTCGTGCCGTACTACGGCTACGCACGTCAGGACCGCAAGGCCGAAGGGCGCGAGGCGATCAGCGCGCGGTTGCTCGCCGACATGCTCACCGCCGCCGGCGCCGACCGCGTCGTCACCGTCGATCTGCACACCGGACAGATCCAGGGCTTCTTCGACTTCCCCGTCGATCACCTCGAAGCGGTGCCGCTGCTCGCCGACTACATCGGCGGCCTCGTCGGCGGCGAGGGCATCACGGTGGTCGCACCCGACGCCGGTGGCGGCAAGCTCGCCCGCCGCTTCATGGAATGCCTCGGCGACGACAACGACATCGAGCTCGCCTTCGTCGACAAGCACCGTCCGAAGGGCACCCACAACGTGGCGGTCGCCAACACCGTGGTCGGCCAGGTCGAAGGGCGCACGTGCCTTCTCGTCGACGACATGATCGACACCGGCGGCACCCTTGCCAGCGCCGCCGACCTGCTCGTGGCCCGCGGCGCGGGAGTCGGTGATCATCGGCGCCACCCACGGGCTCCTGTCGGGGCCCGCCGTGGATCGGCTCAAGAACGCCCCGGTGCGCGAGGTCGTGGTCACCAACACCGTGCCGATCCCGAGCGAGAAGCACTTCGACAGCCTCACGGTGCTGTCGATCGCGCCCCTCGTCGCCCAGGCGATCCGCGCCGTGTTCGAAGACACCAGCGTCAGCCAGCTGTTCCGCGGCCACACGCCCTGACCTCCGACCAACCCCCACCGCAAACCTGCGTGAACAAACCCGGTCATAGGGGGGTCTGCTCACGCCGGTACGCGGTCTGGGCGCTGCGACTTGGAGATCTGGGGCGCCAGCGACCACAATGGTTGGCTTCCTTCGTTTCCGAAAGGCCCTCTCGTCATGCCCGACATCACCCTCACCTCCGAGCCGCGCGGCGACCTCGGCTCGCGCCCGGCTGGACGAATCCGTCGCTCCGGCCTGGTGCCCGCGGTCGTCTACGGGCTGGGCAACGACCCCGTCACCATCACGGTGCCGGCGCGTGAGCTCGGGCACATCTTGGCGGGGGAGAGCGGCGCCAACACGCTGATCAACCTCGACGTGGCCGGCGACGACACCCTCACGCTGGTTCGTCAGATCCAGCGTCACCCCACGCGTGGCGAGCTGCTGCACGTCGACTTCGTGCGCATCCGCCGCGACGTCGCCGTGAGCGCCGAGGTGCCGCTGCACCTCACCGGTGAGCCCACCGGTGTGCGCGACGGTGGTTTGCTCGAGCAGCTCGTGTTCTCGATCACGGTCGAGGCGATGCCGGGCAACATCCCGGTGTCGATCGAGCTCGACGTCGCCGCGCTCAACATCGGCGACCAGTTGCACGCGTCCGACCTCCCGTTGCCCACTGGTGTCGCTACCGACCTCGACCCCGAGACGGTGCTCGCCAGCATCGCGGCGCCGCGCGTCGCGGTCGCCGGTGAAGACGGCGAGGCCCCCGCGGCCGAGGGCGAGGACGGCGCTGCCGAGGGTGGCGACGGCGCGTCCGACAGCGACGACGAGTAGCACCCCTCCGTGTTGCGGCGGGGCCGCGAGCGAGCCCCGCGACAGGGCACGCCGTCCGACGTGCTCGTGGTCGGCCTCGGCAATCCAGGCGACGACTACGTGCACACGCGGCACAACGTCGGCGTCGACACGGTCGAGATCCTGGCCAAGCGTCACGGCGCCACGCTGAAGAAGGGCAAGGAGCGCTCGCGCGTTGCCGATGTGCGCATCGGCACCCAGCGTGTGACGTTGGCGGTGCCGCTCACGTACATGAACGAGTCGGGCGCGGCGGTGGTCGCCCTGGCGCGTCGCTACGGCGTGGAGCCCACGCAGATCGTGGTGGTGCACGACGAGCTCGACCTGCCGACCGCCGCGCTCAAGCTGAAGTCGGGTGGCGGGCTCGCCGGACACAACGGCTTGCGGTCGATCGTGTCGCACCTCCACAGCGACGAGTTCCAGCGGGTGCGCATCGGCGTGAGCAAGCCGGCGTCGAAGGAGCAGGGAGCCGATCACGTGCTCAAGCGCTTCTCGAAGCGGGAGCGCACCGAGATCGACGTGACGCTCGAGCAGGCGGCCGACGCGGTCGAGTGCATCGTCACCGACGGCATCGACGCGGCCATGAACCGCTTCAACTGACCCTCCTTTTCGATCTCCCTGCAAACCGGCGTGAACAGACCCACCTATGACCGGGTTTGCTCACGCAGGTTTGATGTTGGGTGAGGCGCGTACGCTGGTGACACCCCCGGGTGCGATGTGCACCCGGCCTTTCGTCGCGTCTGCCCTCGTCGCATTGGACACCGTGTGAGCCCTGCCAACCTGCCGCCGCTCGCGTCGCTGACGCCGCTGCTCGCCGACGAACCCGCGTTGCGCGCGGTGATGGCGCGCGACGCCGTGGTGGCGGTGCCCGACGCGGCGCGGTCGTTGTTCGTCGCGTCGCTCGCGACCACGAGCACCCGTCGTCCGCTGGTGGTCGCGGTGCCCACCGGCGCCGAAGCCGAACGCCTGGCCCACGACCTCGGACAATTCCTCGGCCCGGAGCACATCGAGCTGTTCCCGGCGTGGGAGACGCTGCCGTTCGAACGGGTGTCGCCGTCGCTCGAGACGATGGGACGCCGGCTGCGCGTGTTGTGGCGGCTCCGGGCCGGTGGCGATCACCTGCCCACGGTGGTCGTCGCGCCCGTGCGCGCGCTGGTGCAGCGGCTCGGCCCGCACGTCGAAGACATCGAACCGATCGTGGTGCGCCCCGGTGACCTGGTGGATCGCGACGACCTCGTGGCGCGGCTCGTGGCCGCGGGGTATCGCCGCGAGTACCAGGTGGAAGCACGCGGCGAAGTGGCGGTGCGGGGTTCGATCGTCGACGTGTATCCGTCGACCGACGACCACCCCGTCCGCATCGACCTGTGGGGCGACGAGGTCGACCGGCTCTCGGGCTTCTCAGTCGCCGACCAACGCTCGACGCACGACATCGCCGACGCCTGGATGTTCCCGACGCGCGAGCTGCTGCCCACCGAGGAGGTGCGTGCCCGCGCGGCCGAGCTCCTGCGCACCCAACCATGGGGCCGTGAGCAGTGGGAGCGCATCGCCGAAGGACAGGTGTTCGACGGCATGGAGTCGTGGCTGCCGTGGCTCTCGTCACGCGAGCACCTCCTGCCCGACCTCCTGCCCGACAGCGCACTGGTGATGTTGGTCGAACCCCGACGGATGCGCGATCGCGCGCAGGAGCTGCTCGACGAGGAAGCGTCGCTGGCGTCGACGCTCGCGGGCACCTGGGGTGCGAGCGTCGACGAGTCGATGCCGCGTCTGTCGCTCGAGTTCGATCGCCTGCTCGCGCACACCAAGGCGGGCGCAGTGTCGGTGCTGTCCACGCCCGAGAACCCCGACACGCCGCGCCTCGCCGCGACGCGCTTCGATCCCGTGGTCGGCGACACCGACGCGCTCGCTCGTCGCCTGCGCGCGCTCGCGAGCGACGGCTATCGCGTCGTGCTGGCGACTGAAGGGTCCGGCTCGGCGCAACGTCTCCACGACGTGCTGGCGGGTGAAGGCCTCGACGCCAACCCGGGCGAGCCGGCACCTGGCGCGGTCCGGCTCGTGGTGGCGCCGCTCGAACGCGGGGTGATCCTCCCCGTCGCGAAGCTCGCGCTCGTCGCCGAAGCCGATCTCACCGGTCGTCGCCGCGTGCACCGCCGCGCCCGTGGCGCGCGCAAAGGCGTCGATTACTACGACGCGCTCGAGCCCGGCGACCACGTGGTGCACTACCAGCACGGCGTCGGTCGCTACCTCGAGATGAAACCGCTCACCATGGGCGGCGTCGAGCGCGACTACCTCTGGATCGAGTTCAAGGACGGCAAGGTCTATGTGCCGACCGATCAGGTCGGGCTCGTGCGCAAGTACACGGGCGGTGAGACGCCGTCGCTCAACCGCATGGGCGGCGCCGATTTCGAGCGCCAGCGGGCCAAGGTGCGCAGCGCGGTGCGCGAGATCGCCGAGGAGCTCGTGGTGCTCTACCGGCAGCGCCTGGCCACGCCGGGCCACGCGTTTGGCCCCGACACGCCGTGGCAACACGAGGTGGAGGAAGCGTTCCCGTTCGAGGAGACGCCCGACCAGCTCCAGGCCATCATCGACGTGAAGGGCGACATGGAGCGCGAGATCCCCATGGACCGCCTGGTGTGCGGCGACGTCGGATACGGCAAGACCGAGGTTGCGGTGCGGGCCGCGTTCAAGGCGGTGCAAGACGGCAAGCAGGTGATCATCCTCGTGCCCACCACGCTGCTCGCCGGCCAGCACGGCCAGACGTTCCGCGAGCGCTTCGCCAACTACCCCGTGCGCGTCGAGGTGTTGTCGCGGTTCTTGTCGGTGAAGGAACAGAACGCGGTGGTGCGCGACCTCGAAGCGGGCGCGGTCGACATCGTGATCGGCACGCATCGTCTGCTTTCCGACGACATCAAGGTGCCCAAGCTCGGCTTGCTGGTGGTCGACGAAGAGCAGCGCTTCGGTGTGCAGCACAAGGAGAAGATCAAGAAGCTGCGCACGAACGTGGATGTGCTCACCCTCACCGCCACGCCCATCCCACGCACGCTCGAGCTGTCGCTCACCGGCATCCGCGACCTGTCGCTCGTGAACACCCCACCCGAGGACCGCCAGCCGATCCTCACCTACGTGGGTGAGTACGACGACCGCGCCGTGGCCGAAGCGATCCGGCGCGAGCTGTTGCGCGAGGGCCAGGTGTTCTACGTGCACAACCGTGTGCGCGACATCGAGTTGGTGGCGGAGAACGTTCGTGCGCTCGTGCCTGAGGCGCGCGTGTCGGTCGCGCACGGCCAGATGGACGAAGGCCGCCTCGAAGGCGTGGTGCAGGACTTCTGGGAACACGAGTCCGACGTGCTGGTGTGCACCACGATCGTGGAGAGCGGCATCGACATGCCCACGGTGAACACGCTGGTCGTCGACCGTTCCGATCTGCTCGGCCTCGCGCAGCTCTACCAACTCCGCGGACGCGTCGGTCGACGGGGCCAACGCGCGTACGCGTACCTGTTGCACCCACCCGACCGTGTGCTCAGCGAAGAGGCCTACGAACGACTCAAGACGATCGGCGAGTTCACCGACCTCGGCTCGGGCTTCAAGATCGCCATGCGAGACCTCGAGATCCGCGGCGCGGGCAACATGCTCGGCGCCGCCCAGTCGGGCCACATCGCGGCGGTCGGATTCGACCTCTACTGCCAGATGGTCACCGAGGCGGTCGGCGAGCTCAAAGGCGAGCCGGTGGTGCAGGCGGTCGACATCACCATCGACCTTCCGGTCGACGCCAACCTGCCGCGCGACTACGTGGCGCGCGACGACGTGCGCATGGAGGCCTACCGCCGCCTCGCTGCAGTGACGACGATCCAAGACGTCGACGACATCCGCGACGAGTGGGAAGACCGCTACGGCCCGCCGCCGCCGTCGGCGGTGGCGCTGCTCGACGCAGCTCGCCTGCGAGCGGTCGCGGTGCGGCTCGGGGTCACGTCGGTCACCGTGCAGCGCAACACCGCGCGCATCGTCGGCTTGTCGCTGCGCGAGTCGCAGAAGGTGCGGCTGCGTCGCCTCGCCCCCAAGGCGGTGGCCAAGGACGTGGCGGGTGGCGAGGTCGTCGTGCCGCTGACCGTGAAGGTGGCCGACGTCGCAGCAACGCTCGTCGATCTGCTCGACGACCTGGTGCCGCCCGAACCCGTGGCCGATCCGCCGGCTGAGTCGGCGGAGGGTCCCGCGCTAGCCTCCGCAACGCAATGAGCGACGTGAGCATCGAGACACCGACACCGGCCGACACTGCGTCCGAAGACACCGTCGACGACGCACCGCGCTCCCGGCGCAGTCTGGGACCGGTGATCGCGCTCGGCCTGGCGGCCGTGGTGCTGATCGCGTCGATCGCCGTCGCGCTGATCGGCGGCGACGACGTGAGCCCGGTCGCGCTCACCGTCAACGGCACGCGCACCACGTCGGCCACGCTGAACAACGAGCTCGACGGCTTCGCCGACAGCACGTACTTCAAGAACCTCTACGCCCAGTCGCAGCAGCCGTTCACCGTCAGCGGTGGAGCGCTGAATGCGCTGGCCACCGCGCAGTGGCTCTCGTTCGGAGTCCAGACCACGCTGGCGGAGTCGATCCTGACCCGTCGCGGCACGCCGCTGACGGCCTCGCAGATCGACACGACGAAACAGAACTTGGCCGACGGGAAGATCACGGAAGGGATGTCGAGCTCGTCGGCGGCGCAACTGGCCGAGTTCGATGCTTCGCGTACTGCCGTCATCAAGGAACTGGGCTCATACGGTGCGTATCGTCGAGCGATGCGCCGTGAAGCGAAGCGGACCGACATCACGCTCGATCCCAAGTACGGGCGCTGGAGCGCGCAGAAGCTGTGGTTCTGCCAGCCGGTTGGGTGCCAAGCCGGAGGCTTCTCGGTCGTGCCGGCCGCGCAGGCCTCGTCCGCCTCGGGTTCCTCCTCCGGCGGATAGGCACACCTCGTGGTCGGGCGTGTCACCGTCGTCGGTCTCGGCCCGGCGGGCGCCGACCACCTCCTCCCGGCCGCCCGCGGCGCGCTGCAAGGAGCGCAGCGTCGGTTCGTGCGCACCCGCCGTCATCCGGCCGTGGTCGACCTCGAAGCCGAAGGCCTCACGTTCACGTCGTTCGACGACGTGTACGACTCGTCGCCCGATCTCGCCGCCGCGTACGAGCGCATGGTCGACGCTCTCGTGATCGCAAGCGGCGACGGACGACGTGGTCTACGCGGTGCCGGGGAGCCCGGTGGTCGCGGAGCACACCGTCGAGCTGCTCCACGAGCGCGCGGCGCGGGGCGCGGTGGAGCTCGTGGTGGTCCCCGGACTGTCGTTCGCCGACCTGGCGTGGGCGCGCCTGGGCGTCGATCCGATGGCGCGCGACCGCGCACGTCGTCGACGCGCGTGCGATCGACGACGCTGAGCTGGCCGGCGCGTTGCTGATCGCACAGTGCGACAACTCGTTCGTGGTGTCCGACGTGAAGCTCGCCCTGCTCGAGCACCTCGCGCCCGACCTGCCGGTGGTCGTGTTGCAGCGACTCGGCCTGCCCGACGAACACGTCGTCACCGTCGCGCTCGCCGAGCTCGACCACGACCTGGTGCCCGATCACCTCACGTCGCTGTTCGTGGAGGCCGGCGCCGCCGGTGCCGCCCACGAGATGGTGCGGCTGCTCCAACTCGCGAAGCGGCTGCGCGATCCGGGCGGGTGCCCATGGGACGCCGACCAGACGCACCATTCGCTCACCCGCTACCTCCTCGAGGAGTCGTACGAGGTGGTCGAAGCGGTCGAAGGCTGCCGATCGACGCCGGCCTGAGGGCCGAGCGGTAGTGGGCACGCCGGAGGCCTACGCAGCGCTGGCCGACGAGCTCGGCGACCTGCTCTACCAGGTCGTGTTCCACGCGGTGCTCGCGGAGGAAGCCGACGCGTTCGACGATGGCCGACGTCGCGCGCGGCGTGCACGACAAGTTGGTGCGCCGTCATCCGCACGTGTTCGGTGACGTGGTGGCCGACGAGACCGCGACGTGATGCGCAACTGGGAGCAGATCAAGCTCGAGGAGAAGGGCACGACGTCACTCGTCGAGGGGATCACCCCCGGACTGCCGTCGTTGCTCTACACCAACAAGTTGTTCCGCAAGGCGGCGTCGATCGGGCTCGACCCCGGCTCGCTCGACGAGGCCCTCGACTCGCGCTCGACACCGCGCTCGCGCACATGCGCGACCAACCAGGCGCGCCTCGAAGCCGACCTCGCGCAGTTGCTCGCCGCGAGCGTCGTGATCGCCGCGCGCCGGTGGCGTCGACGCCGAGTCGGCATTGCGCGGCTGGGCGGCGCGCTACCGCGATCGCTTCGTCGCCATGGAGCAGCTCGCCGTCGCGCGCGGCGTCGACCTCGCCGCGCTCGATCCCGCGGCCGTCGCCGCCCTCTGGCTCGAAGCCGCCGGCGCGCCGTCCGCCTGATTCATTGCGGTTTTCCGTACGCTGAGTGGCTGCAAAACCGCAATGAATCGCGACGAGCGTGTCGCGCCGGCGGTCGTCAGCCGAGCTCGACGGCGGGGATCGTGCCCATGCGTCCGGCGTTGAAGTCGTCGACCGCGTCGATCATCTCCTGCTTGGTGTTCATCACGAACGGGCCGTAGTGCGCGATGGGCTCACGGATCGGTGCGCCGCCGAGGAGGAGCACCTCGAGCGCGTCGAACCCGGCGGCACCGCCGTCGATGTGGTCGGCGGCGCGCACGGTGATGGTGTCACCATCGCCGAACACCGCGAGGTCGTGGTCGCCGATCGGTCGCTGCTCCGCGCCGGCGTAGCCCTGACCACCCAACACGTAGACCATCGCGTTGAACTCGGGGTTCCACGGCACGGCGAGCTGCGCGCCAGGCGCGACGGTCGCGTGCGCGTACGCGATGGGGGTGTGGGTGTCGCCCGGACCAGGATGGCCGTCGAGCTCGCCGGCGATGAGGCGCACGAGCGCGCCACCGTCGTCGGACGACAGCAACACGAGGTCGATCGCCGGTGATCGCCTGGTAGCGGGGCGGTGTGAACTTCAGCCGCGCGGGCAGGTTCACCCACAGCTGCACGCCGTGCGCCGGGCCGCCGCGCTCGAACGCGGCCTCGGTGGGCACCTCGTCGTGGAGGATGCCGCCACCAGCGGTCATCCACTGCGTGTCGCCTTCGCCGATCACGCCGCCACCGCCGTTGGAGTCGTGATGCGCGATCTCCCCGTCGAGCACGTAGGTGACGGTCTCGAAGCCGCGGTGCGGGTGCCAGGGCGCGCCGACCTGCTCCTTCGGTCCGTACTGGACCGGACCGAGCTGGTCGAGCAGGAGGAACGGGTCGGGCTCCTGCATCGCCAGCGCACCGGGGAACGGGCGCCACACCTCGAAGCCGGCGCCCTCGATCGGTGTGCTGCGCGGCAACGACGCGGCGCACGGGCCGCGCGGTGGAGGCCGTCGCGTCCGGACGGGTGATGCGGGGGAGGGCGAGCGGGTTCTCGACGCTGACGGCGGGCATGGGTGCCTCGATTCCTCGGTGGTTCCTCGGGGTTGGTCGACGGTGCCAACATACTTGCACACGCAAGTATTCCGGTCGACAGGGGCGTGCGGACAGGCGGGAAGCCCGGATCCCGTGCCCGCGTGGGAGTACGCTCACTGGTCACTTCAGCCACACTGGCGACACGGAGAACGCACGCATGAGCACGATCGTCGAGGTCGTCGGGCGCGAGGTGCTCGACTCGCGGGGCAACCCCACCGTCGAGGTGGAGGTGGAGCTGCTCACCGGTGCGACGGGGCGGGCGATCGTACCCAGCGGCGCCAGCACGGGCGCGCACGAGGCGGTCGAGCTGCGCGACGGTGGCGACCGCTACGCGGGCAAGGGCGTGCTGCGTGCGGTCGAGCACGTCAACACCGAGATCGCCGACGTGGTCGTCGGGCTCGACGCCACCGACCAGCGCCTCCTCGACGACGAGCTCGTCACCCTCGACGGCACCGACGGCAAGGGCCGCCTCGGCGCCAACGCCGTGCTCGGTGTGTCGCTCGCGGTGGCCAAGGCGGCGGCGGCCGACTCGGAGCTCTCGCTGTTCCGCTACGTCGGCGGCGCGAACGCGCACGTGCTGCCGGTGCCGTTCTTCAACGTGCTCAACGGTGGCGCGCACGCCGACAGCAACGTCGACTTGCAGGAGTTCTTCCTCGCGCCCGTCGGTGCCGCGAGCTTCTCGGAAGCGCTCCGCTGGGGCGCCGAGACCTACCACGCGCTGAAGGGGCTGCTGCGACGAGCGCGGCCTCTCGACGGCGGTCGGTGACGAAGGTGGTTTCGCGCCGGATCTCCCGTCGAACGAAGAAGCGCTGAAGCTGCTGTTCGCGGCCATCGAGACCGCGGGGTACGAGCCCGGCGAGGAGATCGCGCTCGCGCTCGACCTCGCGTCGACCGAGTTCTATCGGGACGGGCGCTACGTGCTTGCGGGCGAAGGCGCCGAGTACAGCTCCGCCGAGTTCGCCGACTGGCTGACCGACCTGTGCGGCCGCTACCCGATCGTGTCGATCGAAGACGGCATGGCCGAGGACGACTGGGACGGTTGGGCAGCGCTCACGGGTCTGCTCGGCGACCGCGTGCAGCTCGTCGGCGACGACCTGTTCGTGACGAACGTCGAGCGCCTCCAACAGGGCATCGACCAGGGCGTCGCCGAACTCGATCCTGATCAAGGTCAACCAGATCGGCACGTTGTCGGAGACGCTCGACACGATGCAGCTCGCGTCGCGTCACGCGTACACGTCGATGATGTCGCACCGCAGCGGCGAAACCGAAGACACCACCATCGCCGACCTCGCGGTCGCCACCAACTGCGGTCAGATCAAGGCCGGCGCGCCGGCACGGAGCGACCGCGTGGCGAAGTACAACCAGCTGCTGCGCATCGAAGAGGAGCTCGGGTCGTCGGCCGCGTACCTCGGCGGCGCCGCGCTGGCCGGCGGTCGCGATGGCTGACGCCGGAGCGCCCGCGCGCCAAACGCGGCAAGGGAGCCAAGCGCGCCGAAGGCCGCGCACCGGCCGCCAAGCGCGACGGTCCCGCGCCGCGGCACCGCGACGGTCCGGTTCGCGCTTGCGGCGGTCGTGCTCGTCGGGTTGCTGTTCGCGTTCGTCTATCCCACCCGCACGTTCCTCGACCAACGCGACGAGACCGAACGCGGCGCGCTCGCAGCTCGGCTTGCTCCAGGCGCAGAACACGAGTCTCGCCGCCGAGGCGAAGCGCCTGCAGAGTCCGGCCGAGGTCGAGAAGTTGGCGCGGGCTACGGGCTGGTGAAGCCGAACGAGCACGCCTTCGTGATCGTGCCCGCGCCGGCGCGCCGGCGCCGGCACCCGCGGCTGACGCGACGACCACCGGGAAGACGGCGAGTCCGAACCCGTAGAATCGCACCATGGCCGGGCCCGACGATGTCGCTGCGTTGACGGCATTGCTCGGCCGGCCGCCGCAGGCCGCGTTCGAGGTGGTGTTGCGTACGCCCGCCGGCGTTCCGGTCGTCGTGCGCAACGCGCCGTTCACCGCTGACGGCACGCCGATGCCGACGCGCTACTGGCTCGTCGATCGCGACTCAGCGCCGCGGTGTCACGCATCGAGTCGGCGGGTGGTGTGCGCGACGCCGAAGCTGCGGTCGACGCCGTCGAGCTGCGGAGCGCGCACGACCGGTACGCCGCCGAGCGCGATGCCGACATCGACCCGGCGCACGTCGGACCTCGCCCGTCGGGCGGCGTCGGCGGAACACGCGTCGGCGTGAAGTGCCTGCACGCGCACTACGCCTGGTTCCTCGCCGGGGGCGACGACCCCGTCGGCCGCTGGGTTGCATCCGTTCTGGCGTCACCAACGCGTGATGTCCACGTGTGTGCGACGCCAAAACAAGGGGACACCGGAGCAACGGGATGACGCGGATCGGGGCGATCGACATCGGCACCAACTCGGTGCGCCTCCTCGTGGCCGAGGTCGACGGCACGGGCGCCGACGCCAAGTTGGTGCCGCTCGAACGGCGCATGACGATCACGCGGCTCGGCCAGGGTGTCGATCGCACCCGCGCCCTCGCGCCCGACGCCATCGCGCGCACGGTCAACGTGTTGCGCGAGTACCGCGGTGTGCTCGACGAGCTCGGTGTCACGCAGGTGCGCGCCACTGCCACGAGCGCGGCGCGCGACGCGTCGAACCGCGACGACTTCTTCACCGCCGCGTACGACGCGGCTCGCATCACGCCCGAGTTGCTCTCCGGCGAGGAGGAGGCGCAACTGTCGTTCCTCGGTGCGACGGCCGACCTCGACGCGCCCGGTCCGTTCCTCGTGGTCGACATCGGCGGCGGCTCCACCGAGTTCGTGCTCGGCACCGAATCGCCCACCGGTCTCGTGTCGCTCGACATCGGCTGCGTGCGCGTCACGGAGCAGTTTCTCGAGAGTGACCCGCCGGCACCCGAGGAGTTGTCGAACGCGGTCGCCGTCGTGCGCGACCTGATCGCCGACGTGCCGCGCCTCGTGCCCGGCGCCGCCGACGCCGCGACGCTCGTCGGCCTCGCGGGCACGGTGTCGGCAGTGGCGTCGATCGAGCAGGGTCTGCTCACCTACGACGCGGAACGCATCCACCACTTCCGCATCACCCGCGCCGCGGCCGAAGACGTGTTTCGCACCCTCGCCACCGAGACGGCCGCGGAACGGGCGCACAACCCCGGCCTGGAGCCCGGTCGGGTCGATGTGATCGTCGGTGGCGCCATCGTGCTGGTGGCGGTGCTGCGCGTGCTGGGCTTCGACGAGATGCTCGTGTCGGAAGCCGACATCCTCGACGGACTGGTGCGGAGCCAGGCGTAGCAAGGCCGTCCGGGTGATCGGTGGCTGCCGGCGACCGTTCGCGGTGTGTCGGGGCCACGGCGGCGATGTTTCCGGCGTGGGAACATCGGGGCCGGGAACTCGGAAATCCCCCAACTCGTTGGTCGGATGTGACGAGAATACCGGTCATGACTTCCACGGAGTTCGGCGCTGCGCTCGCGCACCTCACGATCGACGACATCCGTGACATCGCGCGTTCGCTCGAAGCCGACACCGCAGGCGACGAGGTCGACGCGTGGCGTGTCACCATCGCCATCGATCGCGCGCTGCGCCACTCGCACCGTTCGCGGCAGGCCGCGCAGGCCGCGTGGGACGCCGCCCAGAGCGTGCAACGCGCGGCGGCGGCCCAGGGCGTCGAGCTTCCTGATCACGACGTCACGCACGTCGCGCGCGCGGCCGCTGAGGTCGCGCGGGGTCTCGTTGCCGGTGACGAAGTCGCGTCCGAGGTGAGCCAGTTGCTCGTGCACTGGTTCCCCGCGGTCGTCCCGCGCTGACGTCGCCGTCGAGGTCACGCGCCTCGCCGCACACGCACGTCGCGGTGAGGTACCGTGCCGCGTCATGGCCGTCACCGATCGACTCCTGCTCGGCCCCGGGCCGTCGAACCCGTATCCGGAGGCGGTCGCCGCGCTCGGGCGCCCGTTGCTCGGGCACATGGATCCCGAGTTCCTCGCGCTGCTCGACGACACGATGGCGCGCCTGCGCACCGTGTTCCGCACCGCGAACCAGTTGACGCTGCCGGTCAGCGGCACCGGCTCGGCCGGGATGGAGACGTGCTTCGTCAACCTGCTCGAGCCCGGTGACACCGCGATCATCGGTGCCAATGGCGTGTTCGGCGATCGCATGTGTGAGGTCGCGCGGCGGTGCGGCGCCGAAGTGGTGCGCGTCGACGCGGAATGGGGCACGCCCCTTGATCCGCAGCGGCTGCTCGACGCCCAGCGCACGCACCCGGAAGCGCGCATCCTCGCCGTCGTGCACGCCGAGACGTCGACCGGCGTCGAGAACCGGATCGCGCCCCTCGCCGCGTTGCGCGACACCGACACGCTGCTCGTGGTCGACACCGTCACGTCGCTCGGCGGCATCCCCGTCGAGATCGATGCCTGGGGCGTCGACGCGAGCTACTCCGGCACCCAGAAGTGCCTCGGTGTCGCACCCGGCCTGTCGCCGGTCACGTTCTCCGAACGGGCGGTGGGGCGTCTGCAGTCGCGCACCACGCCGGTGCAGTCGTGGTACCTCGACCTCTCGCTGATCGCGAGCTACGTGAGCGGCTCGGCGCGGGTGTACCACCACACGGCGCCGATCGCGATGATCTTCTCGCTGCACGCGGCGCTGGGGGCCCTGCTCGACGAGGGCCTCGAGGCGGCGTGGGCCCGTCATCGTGCGGTGGGTGAGCGACTCCAGCGGGAGCTGCCCGAGCTGGGGTTCCGTCTCGTGGTCGAGGATGGCTCCCGACTCCCCGAGCTCACCACCGCCTGGCTGCCCGACGGTGCCGACGACGCCGGGCTGCGCCAGCGCGCTGCTCGACACCTACGGGATCGAAGTGGGTGGCGGCCTCGGCGCGTTCGCCGGGAAGGCGTGGCGCATCGGGCTCATGGGCCACTCCGCCCGCGAGCGTTCTGTCACCACCCTCCTCGGCGCCCTCCGCGACCTCCTCTGACCCGTCGCACCATCAAACCGGCGTCGCTGCATGTCGCAGGAAGACACGTCGCGACGCCAGTTGCGCTGTGAGTCAGGCAGTGGGCGTCGGTGACGGAGTTGGGCGGGGGATGAGCAGGTGGTCGCGGTAGTAGCGGAGCTCGCTGAGCGACTCGTGCACGTCGGCGAGGGCACGGTGCGCGGTGGCCTTGTCGGGACGGCCCGCGTAGACCGCGGGGTACCACCGTCGGCACAGCTCCTTGAAGCTCGAGACGTCGATGCTGCGGTAGTGCAGGTACTGGTCGAGCTCGGGCAGCTGATGGTCGAGGAAGCGACGGTCGACGCCGATCGAGTTGCCGCACAGCGGGGCAGTCATCGCGGTGGGAACGTGGGCACGCACGTAGTCGAGGACCTGGGTGCCCGCGTCGGCGAGCGACAGGGTGGATGCCTCGATCTCGTCGAGCAGCTTCGACTTCGTGTGCATCGTGCGCACGTAGTCGTCCATCTCGGCCAGTGCCTCGGTCGGCTGATGCACGATGAGGTCGATGCCGTCGTCGAGCGGCTCGAGCGCTCCGTCGGTGACGAGCGCCGCGATCTCGACGATCACGTGACGCCGCACGTCGAGGCCGGTCATCTCGAGGTCGAGCCACACGAGGCGGTCGTCGGTGCTGGTGACGGGTGTGGTCGACATGGCCGTCACCCTAACAACGTGCCTCGAGGACACCCGCCGCGAGAATCTTGCCGCGGTGCCGCCGTCCTCTTGGCAGAACGCGCAGGCGCCGTGCCAGGATGCCGCCATGCGAACCCGCCGCGACGCCTCGCTCATCGGGCCGCGCGTCATGTTGCGCCCGCTCGAGGTCAACGACCACGCGGCCTGGCGTGAGGTGCGCGAGCGCAGCCGCGTCTGGCTCGAGCAATGGGAGCCGCTGCCCGACCCCGGCTCGCCCGATCCCGTGATGGATCGCGAAGCGTTCCGGGCGCGGTGCGGCGCGTGGGAGCGGCAGCGCCAGTTCGACACCGCGTACGGATTCGGGCTGTTCCTCGCGCGACGGCACGTTCGCGGGCGAGGTGAGCCTGGGCAGCGTGCTGCGCGGGCCCTTCCAGTCGAGCTTCATCGGCTACTGGATCGACGAGGCGCACGCCGGCCACGGGTACGTGCCCGAAGGCGTCGCCCTGCTCGTGCGCTACGGGTTCGACGCCTTGGGCCTGCACCGGATGGAAGCGGCGATCGTGCCCCGCAACGACAAGAGCCGCCGGGTGGCCGCCAAGCTCGGGCTGCGCGACGAGGGTGTGGCCGAGCGGTTCCTGCAGATCCAGGGAACGTGGGAGGACCACGTGCGCTACGCCATCACCTACGAGGACTGGGTGGAGCGAGGCGCCCAGATCGAGGCCGAGCTCCTCACCTGAGGCCACACCTGGTGCACTCGGTGCAGGCGGTCACGCCGAGGTGCCGGTGACTTCCCAGTGTGGAGTGCGAAAGCGCGCCACCATCGCGACGAACCGCGCTACGAACCACACCGAGAGCGCGACCCACAGCCAGTAGATCCCGGCATCGAGGGCGTACACGGTCAGCGCGAGCGGGAGGTACACGCCGAAGCTGACCACGATCATCGACACCGCGATGTAGCCGGCATCGCCCGCGCCGAGCAGCACCCCGTCGAGCACGAACACCACTGCCACGAGCGGTTGCAGCGCGGCGACGAACCACAGCAGCTGCTCGGTGAGTTCGCGCACCCGCGCGTCGTCGGTGAACAGCGATGCGAGCCACGGACGCGACACGGCCACCACCACGCCGACGACGATGCCGACCACCACACCCCACTCCACGATGCGCCGCGCGGCCGTGCGCGCGTCGATCGGGTGGTCGGCCCCGAGGAATCGCCCGATCATCGCCTGCGCGGCGATCGCGAGCGCGTCCAGCGCGAGGGCGAGCAGGAGCACGATCTGCATGGCGATCTGCTGCGCCGCGACGTCGACGTCTCCGAAGCGTGCCGCGATGGCGGTGGCGGTGAGCAGCGTGGCCAAGAGCGAGGCGGTGCGCACCACGATGCGACTGCCCACGGAGGCGTTGGCGCGGATGCCGGTGCTGTCCGGACGGATGGAGGCGCCCTCGCGTCGACCGCGCGCCCGACGACCGACGAGGTAGGCGATCGCCGCGCCGCACTGCGCGAGCACCGTGCCCCAGGCCGAACCGACGAGACCGAGGTCGAAGCCGTACACGAGGACCAGCTCGAGCGCGAGATTCGCCACGTTCGCGCCGACTGCGATCCACAACGTGGTGCGTGTGTCCTGCATGCCGCGCAGATAGCCGGCTCCGGCCAAGGTGAGGAGCAGGAACGGCGCGCCGAGGATGCTGATGCGCAGATAGGTGACGGCGAGCGGCTGCACGGTGGCCGACGCGCCCATCACGTGCGCGATCGCGGGGGCGAACACGACACCGACGAGGGTGAGCACGATGCCGAGACCGAGCGCGAGCCAGAGCCCGTCGACGCCGAGCTCCGCGGCGCGGCGACGGTTGCCCGCTCCGACCTGGCGGGCGACCGAGCCGGTGGTGGAGTACGCCAAGAAGTTGAACAGGGCGAACGCGGCGCTGAGCACCCCGCCGGCGATGGCGAGACCGGCGAGTGGAGTGGTGCCCAGGCGGCCCACGATGGCCGTGTCAGCGAGCAGGTAGAGGGGCTCGGCGATCAGCGCGCCGAGCGCGGGGATGGCCAACCGCCTGATCTCGCGGTCGTGGACACTGCGACGGGCGGCGAGCATCTGGGGACGCTAGGCCTTGCCGTGCTCGGTGCGAGCCCGATTCGCGAGACGTAGATGACACACCCCGGTGCGAGAGTGTCGGGGATGGACATTCCCCGATCGACGCCTGCCCCTGCCGTCCGGTTCGCCGAGGTGGCCCGCAACCTCGGTGCTGCCGCGCACGCCAACGGCCTTGCGGTGCCCGCGTTCCGCTGCCCGCCCCGCACCGCGGGCGCGTTGCGCACACTGCGCCGCTACCCGGGCGGCACCGTGGTGTCGGTGCGCCTCCGGGATCGTCCGTTCGCCGAGGTGATGACCGACATGGTCGACGGCGTGCTCGCGGCCAACCGGGTCGCGCCCCCCGACGCCGATCGCCTCCGCACCGCCCTGTGCGCCGCCCTCGACGGCGAGGGCAGTGATGTCGGCGGACCGACCAACATCGACACGGCGCGCGACGCAGCGGCCGACCCGGTCACCTCGACGACGGCCGAGCCCGCGGCCAAAGCGGCGTAGCCTCGACGGGCCAGCCCGGGTGGCGGAACGGTAGACGCAGGCGGCTTAAACCCGCCGGCCCCGCAAGGGGCATAGAGGTTCGACTCCTCTTCCGGGCACATGCTTTGAGCTGCGAAAACAGGCCGAAGTTCGTCCTGGAGTGTCCATCCCGTCGACTTGCGTCCAGCCCGTAAAGTCCGGTTTACACCCCAGATGCTCACGGATTGCTAACATGCATCCCGTGCGAGGTCACGTGCACCGCCGCGGGAAGACCTGGGCCTACGTCGTCGACGTCGGTCGTGATCCCGTTACTGGCCGGCGGCGTCAGCAGACCAAGAGCGGGTTCCGCACCAAGCGAGCCGCCGAAGACGCGATGTCCGAGACGATCGGCGCGGTGGCCGACGGCAGCTACGTCGCCCCCGATCCGCAGACGCTGGGGGAGTGGATCGAGCGGTGGCTGGTGACGATCGCACCCAAGGTTCGCTCGTCGACGCTGCGCGACTATCGGGCCGGGCTCGGCCGTGTCAAAGGTCGGCTCGGGCACGTGAAGCTCCAGGCTCTGCGCCCACTCGACATTGAGGAGCTCTACGCGTCTCTCCTCGAAGACGGTCACCGTTATGGCGGTGGCCTCGCGCCGAAGACGGTCCGCAACGTTCACATCGCGCTTCGGCGTTCGCTGGCTGATGCCGAGCGGTTCGGTTTGGTGCAGCGCAATGTGGCCGCGTTGGTGAAGCCACCCGTGCCGGTGCGCCCGGAGCTGGTGACCTGGGACGCCGACGACATGCGCACGTTCCTCGCGTCGGTGCACGACGATCGCAACGCGCCCGCCTACCGACTCCTCGCGACCAGCGGGATGCGTCGCGGTGAGGCGCTCGGGTTGCGCTGGGCTGACATCGACCTCGATGTCGGGAGGGTGACGATCAACCGTTCGCTGACCGTCGTGGACAGCGCGGTCGGTGTGGTCGGCGCCGAAGACGGCGCGCTCGCGACGGAGCGTCTCGCTCGATCCGGAGACGGTCGCGTCGCTGAGCGTCCATCGGCGCCATCAGCTTGAGGAGCGCATCGCGGCGGGCGACGCGTGGGATGGTTCGGACCTCGTGTTCTGCGACCAACTGGGTGGGCCCTTGCACCCCGACCGTTTCACTCGAGCCTTTGGTTCGGCCGCACGTCGCGCAGGTGTCAAGCAGATCCGATTGCACGACCTCCGCCACACATGGGCGACGCTCGCACTGCAAGCGGGCGTCCACCCGAAGGTTGTCAGCGAGCGCCTCGGCCACTCGACCACAGGCATCACGCTCGACATCTACAGCCACGTGCAACCCGAACTCGACGCGAGCGCAGCGACAACTGTCGCTCAGCTCTTCGCCAACGACGCGACCGCGCAGGTAACCAGCAGCTGACCAGCAGCTGACCAGCTTTGGGTCCTAACGTGGTGGAGTCTCGACGTTCGCGATCAGTGCTTCCAGTGCCTGCTTCGGAACGACGAGTCGGCGGCCCAAACGCAAGTGGGGGAGCTCACCGCGAGCAACGAGTTCGTAGGCGTGAGCTCGCGAGATTCCCAAGCGGAGTCCTGCCTCCTCGACTGACCAGACGAGTCGTTCTTGATTCGAGCGTTCTGTGTCCAGCACCTGATGCCTCCTTGCTGGTGTCTCGGTGCACGCCATCCGATGATCCAGTGCTTCCGAATCAGTGACGCCGGCTGCTTGAGCGAATTGTCCAGCAAATCCGCTCGTTTCGTCCGAACCAGGGGTGGGACCACCCCGGCGGGCGGGCGAGAAGGTCGTCCAGAGATCGGGCTCGGCCGAGTATCGGGTCATCGGCCCAGTGGTCGAGCGCGTCGCAAATCTTTGACTCGCGGCGACAGCGGCACCAATAGGAATCCAGGTCGGTGAACAGCGGAAAAGCTCATCGCAACACCTCGTCGAAAGTGGGGTACTGACGATGCGATTCATGGCTCCCGGCACCACTCCCGAGTCGGGCCCGGATAGCTCCCGGATCTAGAAATTTCTGGCGGGAGTGATCGCGAGGGCGGCGGATCACTCCCGGATCACGCAGCGATAGCTCCCGGATCTTCCGGCTGGGACTGAACTGCACAGCCGGGGGTCACTCCCGGCTCGGGGTGGATGCCCATTCCCGCGGGCGACTGGCCGCTCAGCGGGTCGCCGTCACTCCATTTGCGGGGAGTTGTGGGCCCAAGGTGGGATGCAGGTCCGTTCGGACGCCCCTGTTCGTTCAGACCGCGACCGAATGCGCTCGGCGGGACCGACCCGTTTGGGCCGCCTCAGATAGCTCCCGCTCGAGTCGCGATCACTCCCACCTCGGGCCCGCTTGCGGGCCTGAGAAGTGTGTCTACGTTGAGATCCTGGTCGTCGGCGCCATGGATCCTGTCGATGCGTGGTCCGGCGGGGTCGCGTGAGGATGGACGGTCGTGGCCGTGTGGTGGCGCTGGCGGCGAGTCCGGTGTGGAAGTTGGCGGTAGGCGACGGAGCGCGGCAAGGCGCCTCCTCGGGCGCCGCTGCGTCAACCAGAAGTCTCAAGCAGGTACTTTGGCGACCGCATGCGTGTCTCGAGCGTGCGTCCTATCGCATGCTGGATCATTGTTGGCCCGGGATCGATCATGCAATACCGGTGCGCCCCGTGACGCCGACACAGGCCGTGAGTCCATCGATTCGCAACACCGAAGCGCCGACTGGGCACGCCAGATCTTCCGCGTCTGAGGCGGGGCCGTGCAATACCGCAGCGTCGCGGAATGTGCCCGAGAGTCGCTACCTACCGGCCTTCTCGTCGCACGTCCACGCGTGTATGCCGATGGCTCGAACGCACCAGTGGCAGGCTGAGACCTGTGATTGAAGTCTGCGAGTATGACCCTGCGTGGCCCGAGCGCTTCGAGCGCTTACGGACGGAGTATGCAGCTGCGCTCGATGCCGACCGTGTGCCGTAGCTCGCGATCGAGCATGTCGGAAGTACCGCCGTTCCGGGGCTCGCCGCGAAGCCGATCATCGACTGCGACATCATTGTCGACGCCGCACACGTCGCGGCGGCTTCCGCGGCGCTGGAAGGACTCGGGTTCGAGTCACGCGGCGAACTGGGCATTCCTGAACGGTGGGCATTCCGGGAGCCCAAACGTCTCGTTGGCACGACAACGTACGTCGTGGTCGTGGGGTCTCTCGCGCTACGGAATCATCTCGCGCTCCGGGACCTGCTGAGGAGTGACACACAGTGGCGAGACGAATACGCCGACGTGAAGCGGCAAGTGGCAGCAACGGCCATCGACATCTACGAGTACGGCGCTGGAAAGAACGAGACGGTGCAACGCATCCTCGCCGCTGCAGGGCTGAGCGAAGCGGAACGCGCCTCGATTAACGCAAACAACGTTCCCGTAACAAGACGCAAGCATTGAGTCGGTGAGCCGGCACGGAAGCGAGTTGTCCCTGCACCGCGGTCACATTCCGCTAGCGCACTCCAGCGTGTCCCAAGTACACCAGAGCCTGCTCGCCAATCGGGGTTCATGACGTCAGGTTCGCCTCGATGAATGCCCACTTCGCGCGGTCGGTAGTCGTCCATGTCGGCGCCCTCGTGGTCAGCTTTGAGACGGTTGTACTGCACGATCAGATCCGGCCGTGCCGCCAAGAGATCACGTTGCTTTACGAACTTGTCCTGCGGGTGACCGACGACCGTCACCTGAACGCCTACCGGAAGCGCGTAACCGGTGTCGTCCGCGAGCTCGCGAAGCCGTCATCCCAGTTCTCCGGTTGGTGGACAGTAAAGCGCAGCCGCAGGAACTCGATTAGTCGGCCGAAGTCCTCACCGGCCACGCGGACGTTGACATCTACATCGCCTTTCGTGAGCACACCGGGGATCGCGGTGCTACCCATGTCCTGGACGTCGGCGTCGGGTACCTGCTCCCGCACCATGGCTCCTACGTGCCGAAGAATCGTTGTTGCCGCGGGTCGAAACGACTCGCTCATCTCGAAATGCACAACGCTCATCGTGATCTGACGATAGACACGTCCGGAGCACCGTGCTCTATCCCAGCCGAACGTCTCGCAATGTCACTCGGGCAGATCGGCAGTTGGCGCGGACTTCCCCGTCATCGAAGCCAGGTCGCAGTTGTCAAGGGTTGAATGAGAGGAGTCCGACCGTGTGGTTGGCCCAGTCGATGTAGTGGGGTCGGAAGCACTGCCCTGTCCCGGTCTGGCCGAACCGACTGTGCCACTATGAACTTGGGCTGGCGGTCCAGGCGTCGCCGAGTTCTTGTTGGGTGACGTGTGCGACCCATCGTGTGCGTCCTCTTCGGTTGGGCAGTCCTTGGGGACGGCTCGTAGCTCGATCTCGACATGGCGGCGACGGTCGAGGTCGGCGACGAAGTCCGTGGGTGGGTCGGCGAATCCTGCTGCGGCGCAGTCGGTGCCGCTGAACACCACGGCTGGCTTGAGCACGACAGTGCCCTGTGCCTGTGCCCAGTTGGCCATAGCCGGTGCCGGGCTGGTCGGTCGCGCACAGCAGGTAAGGCGGAAGCTGATCCGCGGGTGTCTCGACCGGGACGTTGGTGGGCGTGTCGCCAGGGAAGCGGTCTGGCCGGTTGACGCAGCCGTCGACGATGCGCGCTTCAGTGAGTGGCTCTGAGAGCGTGGAGTACGACGCGAACAAGTTTTGGACGCCTGGCGAGCCCGAAATGCCCATGGCTTGGAATCCGCTGACGTCAGGGTTGTTGCGGTAGTCGCACAAGATGGACTCAGCCGCGAGGATCGGCGACCGCCGGGTGACTCAACTGGCCAGTTGTGGTACCAGCGTTCGAGCTGTGCGACTTGTTGGTCGAACGTCGGGCTCAGCGTGGTGATGTCCGGAGTCGCGTCGGTTGATGGCGGTGCCGGGACCGTCGTGCTGGTTTGATCTGGTTGGTTGAGTGGTGTCTCGATCCGGTTCACGGTGTCGCCGCTGCGCAGAACAACAGCCGCGGTGACGACGACGATCAAAGCAAGTGTTCCGGCGACACTGGCGCGTGCCATCCAACGCCGACGGTGCAGCTTCTGGGCCTTGGAGGCGAGCAACTCTGGTCGGTGCGGGTGGCCTCGCACCGAGCTGCTCGACCAGATCGTGGAGCTGTTCGTCAAGTACGTCCATTGTTCACCTCATCGTCCATTGGCTCTCGCAGCGCTGCACGCAAGCTCACCCGAGCGTGATTCAGCGTCGCCGACACCGTTCCGGGCGCCACCTTCAAGAACTCGGCAATCTCGGGTTCGGTCCAGTCCGCGCCGTAACGAAGCGCGACCATCTCCCGCTCCCGCGACGGCAAGGCGCTCACCGCCTCCCAGAGCTCGACCGACACAACGGGCTGAGACAGCGTTGACTGATTGGAGCCGACGCGCTCCAGTGCGCGGCGCTCGAGCGTTGCTCGCCGATAGCGCCGTCGCAGGAGATTCATCCCGACCCGATAGGTCCAGCCCCCAGGCGCATCCATCTTGCTCACGCGGTCCCAGCGCTCGAAGGCGCGTGTCGCGGCCTCCGCCGCCACCTCGTAGCCGACGTCACGATCCCCGGCCGCTACCGAGAACGTCGCCACAAGCCGTGGCCATTCGACTCGGTACCACGAGTCGAACTCCTGAGCCTGTTCGCGCCTCCGCACTGCCACGACCGTATAAGTCGTCAGCAGCCCGAAACCTTTATGCCGGGGGTTCGGAATGCGGCGAGAGGCATCCGCAGCCTTGCCTCATCCAGATATGCGTCAACTTCCTCCTCAGGCCGAAGCCGTAGTCCTCGGGCCGTTCTGGCGTTCGTGCTCCCATGGCTGCGGTGGTTCGGGATCAGCCCGAACCTCGAACTCGACAGAGCCCGCCGCGACGGCCGCGCCGGCCGTGACCCTGGGGTTGGGTAGCCGATCTCGGCGATGCGGCTCACCAGGTAATTAATGCGCGGCGATCCGCGTGGCAGTCGTAAGGATGTGCGGATGACGGAATCGCTAGGCGAACTTGAAACGGTGCTGCGGTCGCGACGTAACGATCTGCCCGAAGGCTCGTATTCCGCGACCCTGTTCGCAGACCCGGAGTTGTTGCAGCGCAAGATCATGGAAGAGGCATTTGAGGTGTGCCTCGAACTGGGTCGACCATCGCCCATCCCTGAGCGCGTCGCTGAAGAAGCGGCGGATCTCATCTATCACCTTCTCGTGGGTCTGGTGGCGGTCGATGTCCCCCTGGCTGACATCCAGCGAGTCCTGGAGCAGAGGAAGCAATGACGACACGTGTGGCCATCCCGTCCGGTGGGAGACTGCGCGACTGGTGGCGACCCTCCTCGAGCACGCCGGGTACTCCGTCTCGGGATCTCGAGTCGCTGGCGCCATCGTGACGATCGATGGGATTGAGTTCATCGAGATGCGCCCAAGGGATGCGGGCTCTTGGCTCGCGGCGGGGCGCCTTGATGCCGCCTTCATTTCCACCGACATCGTGCTGGAAGAGGACCTGCACGCGCTGCAGCGAGTCGGCCTCGGCTTTGCGCAAAGCGAGCTGGTCGTCGCCAACCGCGTCGATGACGAACACGGCAGAATCGAGGATCTCGAAGGACGCGCCGTTGCGACGCACCTTCCCGTCGCGACCGCGAGGTGGTTCGAAGCGCGTCGATACACGTGCGAGTGGTGACGATGGGCGGCTCACTTGAAGGCGTCTGCGCCGCGGGGCTGGCTGATGCAGTGGTTGACCTTCGTGACACTGGGAAGAGTCTTGAACGCAATCGAATGCGGGTACTCGCAGAGATCGCACGGTGTGAGGCCGAGTTCGTTGTGGCCAGCGACGGCGTAGACGAACTGTCACTTCGACTCCACGCAGCACTCGATGCCCGCCGCCACCGCTACGTGATGCTTCACCTGGCGCCAGATCGCATCGGCGGCCTTGCCAAGGTCTTCCCCGGCCTCGCCGCTCCAACTGTGTTGCCGCTGTCTGGGCGCGAGGATCTCGTTGCGGTTCATCTCGTGGTGGAGGCCGAGACTCTGTATCGTCAGCTCGCGCAACTCCGCGCTCTCGGCGCTACGGGAATTGTCGCCCTGCCGCCCGACGCTCTCGTGCGCTGAAAGTCTCCCGGCGCACGATCTCGCTGACCGAACTGGCCGAACTGTTGGACCAATGAACGCAGACCGTTCGTCCTGGTCGCTGACGGATGGTGTGATCACAATCCGTCCACCGACTCGCGCAGATCACGCGGCGATGATCGACGCGCAGGACGACGAGTCGCGGCGTTACGTGGGCGACGTCATCGACGAGAAGGTGGCGTGCATTGAGGTCGGCGGGACCATGGTGGGTTGGGTCGACTACGACCTCGGGCCCGCCTGGCTGCTCCCTGGCGAAGTGAACATGGGCTACAGCGTGTTTCCTCAGCACCGCGGCAATGGCTACACGTCACGCGGTTCTCCTGCTGATGCAACGCCTCGCCGACGAAGGTGAGTACGACAGAGCGACGCTGGCTGTCGACCCATCGAACAACGCATCCCTCAAGGTTGCTGCCAACGCCGGCTTCTCAGTCATTGAGGAGGGGACGGACCTCGTTCGCTTCGCCCGCCGAGTCGACTCACTTCACACTGACCACCACTACCCATGACGCTCAACGACGCGCTACGCAGTAGATCACCTTGGTGGTGACCTTCACTCCGCCATCGTACGCGGCCGCGAGCCGATCAGAGCCTCTGCTTTGAGAGCGCTGAGCACGTCGGGCTCGAGCCCTTGAAGAAAAAACCGGGAGCCGTGGGTCCACTGGAGGGCCCGCCAGTCTTTGCCCCGGCCCGGACGGACATCGTTCCAGCTGTGTTGGAGTACCTCCACGTCCGAGAAGCCGGCTTCGGTGAGCGACTTGGACAGATCAGGTTGGGCGCGAGCCCAGAGGAGGCCCTCGATGCGAAGTCCGCCTGCGCGGACGGTGTGAGGTGGTCGAAGTACTTGGCGGTGAGGTCCCCTGGAATGCTTGCTTCGGAGCCGCCGCCGGGCACTGACATGCCCAGCCGACCGCCGGGACGCAGCACCGCGACCACTCGGCGAGAGCGTCTTGGGAGTACCCGACGAACTGCCACACGGACGCCGCCAAAGCTACGTCGACGCTTGAAGACCGGAGAGGCAGCGAGAGTGCGTCGGCACGGACTAGACCGCCGCTGACCATTGTTGAGTTCGACATCACGGCCGCGACGCAACCTTCAACATCTGGTAGCTGCGGTCGACGCCGATAGCCACTCCGTCCGGAGCTCGTCGCGCTGCCGCGAACAGCGCCAGCCCAGTGCCCGTTCCCACGTCAACGACCGACTCTCCACTTGCAATCCCCACGGCATCGACCAGCCCGTCAGCGAGTCGGGCAATCATCGGCGAAATGCCGTAGGAGTCGGCGACCACGTCCCAACGGTCGGCACCGGTGCTCGCGAGATGGTCCATCACTCAACCGCCCATTCATTCCGACGGCCTGTGCTGTCCCTGGACGCAGACTCGCAGAGTCACGCTGCCGACGACAATTGTTACCTACTTAAACGACGTGTTCGTCTGGCACGTGAGTACGAGCTTCCGAACAGTGCCGGATACCACTGCGCTCCACCCTACGCGGCGCTGCTGACGCCTGTGGCCATCGCCGGGGTGGTCGGCGTGATCAGCCGTCGCCGTCAAGAAGCCGCGTCCACAGTTCCAGGTGTTGCTCCACGTGACTCGAACCCTGCGCCCAACCCTCGGCGTGTCCGTCGTCCACACCACGGCGGGATGCTTCCCGTTTTCGATGGCCATCTTCCAGGGTGGTGCGCACTTGTCTGTGAGGCCGACGGCGGATGCGCTGGAGTTCTCTATGACGAGCGTTCCGTGGAGTTCGGTCCCGCTCTTCACGGTGTGTGTTAGCAATTCGATCCGTGCTGAAACTGAAGGCGGAAAACCGACTGCCGTCGTCGTGTACGACGAGACGACCAACGCACAGACTCCTATCGCCGCCGCGACCCAAGCACGAAACCAAAACTGCTGCGGTCCGCTCATCCACATGCACGCCATTTGCCCCGATGTCGTGAAGAGACGCGGCGAGCCAGCGGCGCAGAACGCCACCAGCGTAGATCCGTTCCGTCAGTCCAGACCACCTTCCAATGGCGCTTGGTGCGCTCCACGGTCTCGGCGCCCCTCAGGCAACTCGCCGAATTCTTCGCCTCCTATTCCGCGATTTGGTGCCCGCTCGCGCAGAGGTCGTCGCCGCGAGAGCACAGTACGAACGAGAGTTCGCGCGCAAGGGTGTCGGCGCCACACTCCGCACACACGTTCCTCGCTTGCTGCCGGGAATCGGAAGCGCCGCATTTCATGGCGTGATTCGGTTGGCATATGCGATCGATGCGCGCCATGAGGGTCAAGTCGCTGCCGCGCTTGCCTACTGGGATCAGGTGCTTGTACCGCTCTCCGACGAAGTCCCGTACGAGGGCAGCGCCGACCCACTGTTCCTGCTCCGCAACTTGCGTGCTTCGCCATCGCTAAGCGAGCGCAGCTTCGACGGTGCCGACATCAGCTCGAAGATGGCGGCAGTCGCGAGCATTCCCGCATTCGCTGATGCTGGCGGGATCGCAGCGGTTCCCGACACGCTCCGTCATCTGGCAGACGCCACACGTGCGTTGTACGCAGCGACGAACGACTTCGTTGCACTCCACACGATGACCGGCACCCATGCCACTCGCGTCGTGTCAGCTTTCCTCGACAAGGAGCACCGGTCCCTCGCCGTTCGTTTCCTCTACCAAGCCATCGCGGCGGCGTACATCACAATTGGCACGCCATCCATCGTGCCGACCAATCGCAATGACACGCGAGCTGGGAGTCCATTGCTATGACCGCGTCGCGAGCGACGACGAGCATGCCATCAAGGTTGCATACAGCGCCCGTGAAGAGGCGGCGGCTTGGCAGGACGATGAGCCATACCGGGCGTGTGGGCGCGTGTCGTTGAGCACGGGTGACATTTACGCACGCTCGGGTGAGCGAGCGAGAGACGTCGGCAGCGTCTCGTGGATCCGCGGGAAGTTGCCGACGTCCTTGACGGGTACCGTCAGGAAGCTGCCGCGACTGGCGCGCCGGAACGCCGTGATGGCGATCACCAGAACGGCCACGACCATTCCGAGGACGAGGAGCCCGAATACGAGCGCGCCCCAGTTGACTGCGCTGGGCAGAACCAACCGGCGGTGGACCAGTCGACAACGTCCTGGCATGGACGTCGGGCCGGTTTGGTCGTTGCAGCCGTGCGTGCAAACAAACCAATGCACCCCGACCGTTGCGCGGTCCGACACGACGGGGAAGACTTGGGTACCGACCGCTGCCCTGCACCCAGGTTTCGGGCCTTCCGCACTCGTCGCCACCACTAGCGACACCGCCTACGTGCTCGAACCGTCGGACAGCGGCACCGAACTCGCGGTCACCCACGACAGCGGCGCCTCCTGGAGCTTCACTCCCGGCCCATGTACCGCGAGCCGCGCGTTCTCGCTGAACATGGCGTCGAACGGTCGGGTCCTCATGGTGGTCTGCGGATCCCAACCAGCCACCTCGCAACAACTCCGAGACATCTTCACGACCACCGATGACGGCAACAACTGGCAGCAGCAGTTCTCCGGCGCGGGGGCAGGCCGCCCGGCGTTCCTGAGCGCGGTCAGGGACACCTTCGTGCTTGGTGAGGCACGAGGCAACATTCGCTACTCCACCGATGCTGGCGCTACCTGGCAGGTTGGAATAGACACGACCGAAGCTGCACCCTCAGCCGATGCCGTCCCGTCCGTCGGCATCTTCGTTGCGACCGGCCACGCCTTCAAGAACGCCGGACTCTGGTACAGCCCCGACGGCATTCACTGGGAACAGCGCGCCAGCTCTTCCTGAATGTCCCACGGCTGGCCGCAACGCCACCGACGCGGGAGCGCTCGATCGAAGGTCACTTGGCGGGCTCGACCACATTGATGAGAGCTTCGGGTGAGAGCAACCGCGGGGAAGGTGCTCCGGTGCCCTCAGGTGCAAGCACTAACCGCACTCCGTACTGTCCAGGTGCGAGCATCCCAGAGGCGCTGTTGGCGCACGGCGTTGTCCCAAACACGACGTCAATTGTCATCGAGCGACCCGGCGGCAGGTCGATCGCGAGACCGGTGCCCGCGACGGCACCGTTGAACTGAGCGACGACCGTTCGAGTTCTCTTGGTGACGAGCGACGCGAACAGAGGCTGGCCTGGTTCCATCGTGAAATGTCTCGTGCCAACGTTGCGGATCTCCAGCGTGCCGGTCCCGCTCTCGCCCTGTTGGATCGTTGTATTCGCCAAGCGCAACCTGAGTCGCACGCCGTGCACGGACGGTTTCGAACCGACGAGGCGCCCGCAGCTGTTTGGCGCGACACGGGGAGTTCCCGATGCCCTCAGCTCAGTCAACGGCGGCATCGAGCGCGACCCCGTCGCCAACCGAGTAGCCAGACGCTCCGCAGGCGACACGGATGCCGAAGCGGATCCCCAAGACGCGACGAGCACTGCGGTCAATGCCAGAACCAGAACGATCGTTCGCCTGATCATCAGACCTCCAGGGCAGCGAAATCGCGAGGGCATTCGAGCAACTTTTCGACGTCGCGAGCGCCAGTCCGGTTCCCGAAAATGTTGCCAATCCCAGGAAGTTGCAGACGACTCGTACGTCAGCCTCGTGCTGACGAACTCTCTACCAACTGGACGTTCTCGACCCACCGCGACGACGGGCAAGGAGCACCTCTCGACAAAGTCCGAGATCGATACAGGTGCCACGCGGTACAGACTGCCCGGTCCGTACAAGCCACAGCGAGCTATGTGCGCACGCTCGCGCAGCGAAGAGGATCGGTACATGCGCATAGACGGGCTGTTGCTCACGAAGCAGTGGCCCCGCGGCAGGCTCAACGACACGTCTCGAGGGTGAAGTTCGACAGCGATCAGCGTATTGAGATAGGTGCTGACCGTGCGATGGAAGTTTCCTACTCGTCGCACGCCTGACGAGTTCGGCGAACGCCAGAATCGCTCGTCGAAGTATCCGCGATGAATCGACCCGTCCTCCCGTGCTCATCTTCGAGCGTGGCGGCATGGGGAGCCAAGAAGCAGGGGTGGCCGATCACGAAGACGAACCAGCCCCGCGGACGAAGAACCCGCCGGACTGCCCGCAGCGTCGCGTCAAGATCGGGGATGTCCATCAATCCGAGTTGGCACGTCACCCCGTCAACGGCACCGTCGGGGACCGTATCGAGACGCTGCCGCGTCGTCAATCCGGTATTGGATGCCGAGCGGGACTTCCTTCTCGTACGACTCGGCGATCGCCAACAGTTCCGCTGTCGCATCCACGCCGACCACCGCGCCCGCTCCAGCATCGGCGAGTGCTCGACTCGCCATGCCCTGACCGCACGCAACATCGAGCACAGTCTGGCCATCGACCTCGGACACCAACTGAAGCGTGGTCGTCGTTGCCAGTTCATGCGGTCCGCTACCCACGGTCAGGTGCTCGTCGTACCACGACGCCATGCTCGCCCACGTCACAGGCGCTTCGTCGGTCGACATACCTACAGAGTGCCCGATCTGGTGCGGCGTCGCCAGCGCATCCCAGCGTGCGCAAGTGTCACCCGAGCACCCGAGCAGATCGGCAGTATTCGCCTACGTGATGTCGGCGATCAGCACACCCAGCCCGACGAGTGCGAGAAGGCCCATGGGAAGTGCGAGCAACCAAAGTCGTCGGCCGATCCAGTACCCGATTGGGCCGCTAGCCAGGATCGAGCGCAGCAGCGATGGGGAACGCCACACCTTGAAGTCCGTGGAAGTCGCCATCGGGGTTCTCGAAGTCACCCGTTGACCCAACGATGCCGACAACGATGACGGCCCAAGCGATGAGCCACAACACGATGGTCACCACGATAGCTCCGCCGATGCGCCAACCCCGATGTTGCGTCGCTTCCACGAGCGCCATATTGCCCTGATAGAGGACGGCGTGCAGGCGTTGCGGGCGCCGCCCCGGCGTGCGCAAATGTCCCCCGACTGCCCGAGCCGAGCGGCGGTTGTGTAATGCCGGGTCCGGGATAGCTCGATCTAGCCAAGCGCGACGGCAACGAGTCCGACGAGTCCGGCGACGCACCACAGGACTCCGCCGATCATCGCCATGTCCGGCTTGATGTCGCCTTGCTGCATCAACTGGCGGTGGCCTCGGTTGCGTCGCTGCCACCGACGATCGCCGGGCATCGACTCGTACTCCGTATGTTGTGCCCGTGCACGGTCGGACGGACCGAGCCGATGCAGCCAAAGGCCCAGCACAGTCTGGAGCAAACCAAACCCGAGGACGAATCCCGCGCCTCCCGCTCCGCGCAGTGCGATGCCGAGAGCGACGAGGCCCAGGGCTACGCAGATGCCGATGCAGACTCGTCCAGTTGTCCACTCCCACTGTCGCCCGAATGCGTTGCGAATCTCTCGCGGCGATGCACTCACCCCACCATCATCGGCAATCCATCAACGAGCTTGACGCACGCCGACCGACCGTTCCGGAGCGACCCAGCTACTCACCCCACGGCACGCCAGCGTGCGTAAATGTGCCCCGAGCACCCGAGCGGATCGGCAGTTCTGGCGTCCGACGGTCAAAGGCCGATCGAACAGCGCGAGGCCAGGTACAGGCGTCACCGAACGGCCGTGCCACTCACCTGCTGACCAGGTGGTTTCCCAGGCTGGTGAGCCGTCGGGAAGGCTCAGGCGCCACGGCCCCTCTCGCAAACCGTCTCTGTAGCGGCCGGCGTACGACCTGGTTCCTATCGCCGTGACATGTCAAACGAGTAGAAGCCATCGGGGTGAAATCCATCCATGTCTCAGTCTGCATGACTGACTGCTGCGATTTGTTCCGCTATCTGATCCGACTAAACCGACTGGAGTCCCAGCGACTTTGAGTAGCGAGACAGTTGTGGACGACTTCGGCGCATTCTTCGAGAGCAACTACGGGCCAGTGCTTCGAGCGGTCGCGCTTGCGGTCGGGGACGAGTCGCGCGGAGGATGCGGTGCAGGAAGCGTTCGGTCGCGCGTATCAACGGTGGCGAGCTGTGTCGCGCATGGATCGACCGGTCGCGTGGATTTACGTCGTCGCGATGAACGCGTTTCGCAAAGAGTGGCGGCGTGAAGCGCGGCTTGACCGTACGCAGGTTGAAGAGGTCGTGATCGACGACCCCAGTGGCGCAGTCGCAGATGCGTTGGATCTGACTGAGGCGTTGCTCGAGTTGACGTTCGCGTCAACGTGTCGCAGTTGTGTTGCGCTATCTGGCTGACCTCTCGACGAAAGACGTCGGCGCGGCGCTTGGATGCGCAGAGGGAACGGTCAAGGCGACGCTGCATCAAGCGCTGCGGAAGCTGAGAGTCGAGCTCGACGGCGCGCCGAGAGCGGAAGGTGTCACATGAACGTCGACGATCTTCGTCGCGGACTCGATGCGGCGGCAGGGCCCGAGAAAGCTCCCGATGCGCAGACCCTCGATGCGGTCCGACGTCGAGGTCGAGGCCGCCGCGTCCGCCGGGCTGCTGCCGTCGTCGCGACGGTCGCCGTGCTTTTCGCCGCGACGACCGTCACGGTTGCCGCACGACGCACGCGGGACAAGGTCTCCGTCTCGTCGTCGAATAGCAGTACCCGAGCTGCGACGTGGAGCGCCTTCTGTCGTCAAGCGGGAACGATCGAAGCCGCAGCGGATTCGTCGGACGCATCGCTCAAAAGATTTCAGTCGCGCTTCGTGCGTTTGAGGCGTGTTGCGCCGCCGGCGTCGCTGCGGGATGCGCTCACAACCGCGCGCCCTTTCTCGTTGCTCAGACAGAACTCCCCCCTGCACGGGCGCGAGCTGCTTTGCGCAAGGTGAACACTGCGTTGGCTGACCGTTGTGGGCTGACCGTTCTCGACGTGTTCAAAGTCGGGTTCGGATTCCTCATCGCGCCATCCAACGATCCGAAGGTGAGTTCGGTTGCGCTCGGCGACCTCGTGCCCAGCGAAGTCGTCGCCAGCGGCGACTTCCTCTGGATGATGGCGAGCCACGGTGGAAGCGCGACCCCTGGCCCGTGTGTGGTGGGCCGTCTCGATCCGCTCAGCGGCGCCATCACAGAGTTTCCCGTTCCGGCGTGCGGTTCCAACGGGACCGTCGGGGCGGGGGCGCTGTTCTTCGAATCCTCGACCGTTCTCCCAGACGGGCTGACGCACGCGATCCGCATCCTCAAGTTTGACACGAGCACCGGCCAGACGAAGTGTTCGACCCAGTTGTCATGCAGGTGCAAGGCAGTTCGATCGCGCACACGCAACTCGCATTTGCCGACGACTCCCTCTGGCTGTGGGGGATTACCAACGCTGCGAGCACGATCAACCAGGTGTCGTCGACGACCGGAGAGGTCGAGCGCACGATCACCGACGTCCCGCCGATCGGGGGCACCGAACCGCTGATGGTCGCAACCCCAAATCAGCTCTGGCTCTCCGGCGGACCCGGCGGTGGCGCGGAGCTGGCTCGGATCAACACGCAGACCGGACTAGTCGCGTCCGGGCCGCCCATTGGATCCTCTGGACGGGCGTCGTCGGGACAACCCACGGTCGGGGCAAGTGCGGGGAACGTTGTTTGGATGGTCGCGCAAGGCGATGAAGTGTTCGCTGGAGTGCGCGAGATCACGGGCGCGGGCCCCGGTACCGGAAGTCCCTACATCGTGGCGATCAACGGGGACGGCGCCATCCGAACGGGTGCCTACGTCGGTGACCAGTTCGGAACGTGGGCGGTCACCAACGACGCCGGTGTGTGGACGATCGGCCCAGGGGAGCAGTGCAACGCCGGACAGGCACTGTCGTACTTCGATCCAGGAGCGTTGACCGCAAGGACGGTGACGACGATGAACCCAAATGTCAACCCGTGCGTCGGGGGCGGGTTCCGTCGGTTCGCGGCCGTCGGCACGCACCTCTTCGTGCTCGACTCCGACACGACACAGAGCACGCAGCTCTACGGCATCACGCCGTAGCCGTAGCGTCACGCACACTCGCCGCTTCACCGGCGACGAAGAGCTCCGGCGAACGTTCCCTAAGCGCTTGTCAGCCTGTTGTGGACTGAGACCCAGCCGCTTGACTTGCGCTTGCGGATGATCTTGCGCACGTCGAAAGCGGCGCCGGTCGTCGCGCCGAGTGCTGCGCCGCCGGCGATGCCGAGCGGTCCGGTGATTCCAGCGGTTGCTAGTCCCGCGGCCACCGACGTGCCGATGACGAAGTCGAGGGTCGTATTGCGGAACACGGAGCCGAGCCCGTCGACCTTCCCTACGGCTCTTGAGAGGTGGGACTCGTAGGCGTGATGGGCAGCGGCCTCGAGATCGCCGGTCGCGGCTTCGAGTGTTGCCTGTGCTTCGACCTCGCGTAAGACCACGCGGAACCGTGATACTTCTCGGTTTCTTCGAAGGCGAGCGATTTCTGTCCACGACGCTGACGCGACATTTGGGAAGAGGATTGGTATGGCAAATCCTCGGAGTCGCTAGTTCGAGTCGTCTCGGAACCGCTGTTGCACGACCTGGAGGTGCAGCGCATCGATCGACGCTGTGACGCCGGTTGTTGCTGCGAGCGCCAGGTCGCGGTTGGCGTGCTTGATGACGGTGCTGCGTACGAAGCGCTCAGGGATGGCTCGCTCCAATGCAAGGTTGCGGTCGTCGTCCCAGGTCCAGTTCTTCGCGAGGTTCTCGGCATCGTCGGTTGGGTCGACCGACATCACGAATTCGATCCAGTCACAGTCTCCGGGCAGTTCGGCGGCGAACGGCTCGAGTGTGGCATTCCACGAAATCGACGTTTCGGAAGCGATCACTGTGTGCATGGTCTCCGCCGGGACGCCTGGCGTGGTCTCGGCGCCGACCGGCGAAGTGGAACGGTGACTGAGTGGCAGCGTGCCGCTGCGCGCCCGTCTGCCAACGAGTCAGGGTTGCGCCATTCGGCGGACTGAAGAAGCTCACAGAGCCCGTTGGTCCAGCTTGCGCGTGGAGCGTTCCTGCTTCGAGGAAGACGCGATCGAAGAAGACGCTCGCCCACTTCAGGCGTCGTCGCATCGCCGCGATCGGCGCGCCAGCGACGAGCGTGTATGCGTTGGACCTCAACGGCACAAAGAGAATCGACTCGTTCACCGGCTAAGAATCGCATATGGCTACGGCTTGAAGTGTCGATGCCGAATTCGCCTCATCCAGCGCGCGTTGTTGGGGCCGCTAGGTGGGTGTGCCGTTACGGGCGCTTATGTTGCGAGAAGGCGTTCGCTGTACGCCGCGCGTTCGATCCGGCGGGAGTGCGGCAGACAGGTCGAGCGATGCCATGAGCTCGACGAGGGTGCGGTGAATGCGAACATCTCGACGCAGGGTTCGCGCCGCGTTGCGGAGGTGCGCGCCGTGGATCGTTCGGCGGCGACGTGGTCGCAGTACCCGGCTGCAGTTGCCAGGAACATCATGTCGATCAGGTCGTTCTGTTCCCACTGAAGGTTCGGATCGCACAGCTTGACGTGCACAACTTCGCGGTAGAAACCAAGCGATCGCATGTTGGGGACGTCGTGCTGAGACTGGTTGAGGGTCCAGTCGCGCATGTCATCAAGGGTGATCTCCGCGCTGTGGGCTGCGACCGCGAGTTCCGTGCCGAGATCTGCGATGAACTTGGCATGGGTCCGTCGGCGCTTGAGTTCGGGTCCGGTCGGGTTGTCGGCGAGGAACTCGCCGAACCGCTGGAAGTTCTCAACCCATCCGGGCACGTCGTTCATGCGTACGTTCTCGGCATCGAGCATCACGTCGAGGTTTCCGCCAGCACAGCGAATCGCGTGTATCGCCCAGCGAGCCTCCTCGGGCAGGTCGTTGGGGACAGGGGCGAAGTTGTTTGTTCCGGCGTTGGCGGCGTCGGGCTCGAGTGTGACGACCGCGGCCGGCAGTACGCAGGCTCGCCCGTACCGGAGCGCCAGCGCCTCGCGGAGTTCGAACGCGCGAACGGCAAGTGGATCACGGAGCTGCCATCCCGCAGAGAACTGGGCGATGGTGAGCGCCGCCGGTACCGCTCTTCAGGCTCAACCTGTTGGCACGTCTCGGACATGTGGGCCGACGACATCGGGAGGATGACCTGCTGCGCGATGGCCGCATCGATCAGAGACGTGGCAGCGGCTAGTTCGGCGCGGTCCCTGACGCGATTGGGTGCATAGATCGTGTTGGTGAGCGTGCTCCAGTGGTTCTGATCCAGGTAAATCGTGGGCCGCCCCCCGACCGGCGCCAACCGGTATGGAGTCGGCAGCTGCACGGCGATGTGATCTCCATGGACGGTCTCCAAGTGGAGAAGGTTCAACGCCAGCAGGTGAGTGCTTCTCGCGATCGCGCTGGAGTCGGAGAATCCTGGGCCCGCGAGGTCACCGCGGGTCACCTCTCCGGTTTCCCAAGTGATGGCGGCTGTACCGTGCCGGTCGATGCTCATCGAGACAATGCCGTCGAACAAGGAGCGCGGGTGGACGACTGAGGCCTTCCCGCTGGAACGTGCGCGCGGTCCGAGAATCACACGGCAAGTGTGCCGCAGAGGACTGACCGTCGAAGATGAATAGGCGTCGAGACCAGCCGGGTCACGCGCCGATCTCCATTTGGATCGTCGGAGGGAGTCTCGTCAGTAGAGCACGACACATCTAGCTCTCGCCGAGGCGCAACCGCGTCAAGAAGATGAACGTGCTCGGCGATACCGGCGGTGCCGCATGCGCTCCGCGGGCGCGTTCAATCCGTCTGTCGTTCCCCTTACGAAGTCGGCACCCTCGGCCATCAAGAGCGTGCGATTCGGCGGTGGGAGCTGGAGCCCTCGGAGTCGGTGCAGATCATCGGGATGGCAGTAGACCTCATTGAAGCTGTGAGTGATCGTCACCTGGTTGAAGTCGTCCACCGAGTACCCCGGCGGATTGAATACGACTCTGTCGCCGATGGCAGGGTCGTCGTGCATGATCAATGCAGTGGAACGATCGAGTGGAAGCCAGATCTCGTCGGAGTTTCCGACGCCGTGTCCCACGTATGGCGAGCGATTCTCTGGCCGCTGAAATTGCGCGACCGGACGATCAGTGAGGATCAGCCCCTTCTCGCGGAACTTAAAAACGGTCCAGTACCGGCGTAGATAGAACGGGACACTGCGCACGCCGAAATCGAGCATCATCTGGATGAAATCGTTCTGGTGAGGAACGAACTCGATCTCGTCCATACGTCGCACAGCTGCCAGAAGCTCTTGTACTTCCGTGTCGGTTGGCTCTGAACCGTCTGCGTCCGTCAAGTGAGCGCGTGCGCTCGCGTGATCGTGGACGAGCGAGTACTGCATCTTGATGGCCTGATCGCTCATGGCTTCCCATTGCCGTCGCTGTCCGGGCCCACGCATGTGCAGCATGGCGATCCAGAGTGCGACGTGAAATCGGTCTTGGTTGGACGGTGGGAACAGAAACCCGAACGCGAGACGCTCGATCGGCTTGACGGCCCCGCCATCGACGTCGGCGAGGAAGCGCTCGACCGAAGCGGTTTCGCCGATGGTCGGGTCCACGTCGATTGTTGTGTAGAAGTCTTTGATTGCAGCGACGTTCTTGACGTTCGCGAGCACGTGTCGGTCCGGCTTCCGGAGTTCGACCCGTGCGATCTGGTCTCCGTCGGCGAAGCGTCGCAGGAAGAACTGCGGCACATAGTGGTGTACGCGCGGATCGCCGGGGCCGAGGGGCGTCCTCATCGCTTCAATCGCTCGGCGCAAAGCCGCCTGCACATCGGGCGGCGGCTTGGGCCATGGCGCATCGAAAGCAAAGTCTTCGGGACTGAAACATTAAAGTCCACCGTAACTAAGGGGTGTGACAGTGATCTCGCGACATTCGCGGCTGGACAGAACGCGGAGGTCAGCGCACGGCGAGAGGAGGTTCTCGAAGTGCCACTGGGCGGCGGTACGAGCCGATCGCTGGGATGACCGGATCATGACCGGCGAGGGTTCGGGCCTAACCGTCAGTGCTCGTGTGTCGACGCCCGTGAAGCCGGTCTCGTCTCGACGCCCCGATACGCGCTGTGTCACGTGCGTGTTCGTCCGACGCCCGCTTCAGCATTCTGTCGGCAAGGCCATGCGGTAGGTGGAACAACCCGACATCGCAGAGAGGCGGTTGCAAGTCCGCGGTGGCAGGTGACGCACAACGTCAACATGTTGTCGTCGATCGTCAGACCGCCTTGGCTCCACATACGCACATGATGCAACGTCAACTCGGCGCCTTCTGCCTCGCTTGCGCCACAGAGCTGGCGGCGATGACGGAGTCTCGTGCCAGCAACCAAGAGCGTTGGCTCGGTCGTGGCCGTCGTCGACGCCCTTGCACCGCGAGGTGCGGGCGTCGACGTCGACCTGATCGTTACCACCCAGTGCGACGACCGGATGTGGGCGAAGGAGACGCTTGAAGTGACCTGCCATCATTGACTCGCTCACGAGAGCGTTCCCGCCCGCTACGTAGAACACCCTGAGAGCGTCGTCATGGTCGACGACTCATCCACTCCTGGCCGGCTCGGTCCCAGGTGCGCGTTATTCCCGACGGGATTCATCTCCGACGCGCGCCGTAACTCGACTCCGGTCGTGGATCGTCATCCAGAAAACGACTGAAGATCGACTGAGTCTTGAAGTACGGACCGCCACCGTCCTCAAGCAACGACAGCGCGTAGTAGACGCCATCGGGGTCGAACTCCCTCCAGCCCGTAGCGGCGTCCTCGCCGATCTGATGCACCCCGCGAGCATGACAGGCGTCTCTCCGCGAACAGTGAAATCGAGCACCGGCGCATGGAGTACCGCGGAACCTTGAATGGCTCGCGCGAGTCGCGCTCAGCGCCGGAGCCCACCGTTCGATTCGTGCCGGCGCTGCTGAACGACTCTCTTCGACACCTTCTCCACCGTCGCCGCTGAGCGCGAGAAATCTTCGAAGCGATCTTCGAGTTCGCGTCCCTACTTTTCATCCCTACAACGCCCCAGAACTGCCCGGGTTCGGCGCGACGCGCCGGACGCGTACCCGCACTGGCAATGGCTGCACGGACGCGCCGAACAGGTCGGCAACACCTCCCGGATCTCGCAAGCTGGCGCAAACGAAATTCATCGCGAGATGCGTGCGCTCAGTTTCTGGGACAATGAGCTGCCTGACCCCGACGTCTGACTAGCGAGAGCCGCGACTCGGTGTCGGGGCTCACCGATCGGGGCACGACGCGCTAACTCCGTGCTAGCGAACGGAGAAGAAGACGGAAGACGCGAAGGATCTTCGCAGACGCAGAAAGGCCAGACGCCCTGATCACAGGCCTTTACACGGATCGCGTTTCACGCATTGGACGTAATGTTCGAGGCTTAAACCCGCCGGCCCCATCGGGGCGTAGAGGTTCGAGTCCTCTTCCGGGCACGTACATGGTCACGCCACGCGCCTCGTCCGGGTCGGTTTCGACCGGTTCGGAATCGACAGTCCGGCTCGGTCAGGTGCGTCGCAGTTCAGCGCCATAGATGATGCCCGCACGTTCGGTCGTGTCACGTTCGACGATGACAGGCGCACTCGACCCGGCGAGCTGGGAGAGGAGTGCGGCGCCGAACGCGTCGCCGAGGACCGGGTCGTCATGCACTGATTCAGTGTGCCCCGACCAGTGGTGTGCGCCTCGCCGATTTCTGCGACGATCGCTGATCATGAACCGCTTTGACGATCTCGTCAGCGAGGCCGAGTCGGCGCCCGTCGGCGAATGGGACTTCGGCTGGCTGGAGGGTCGTGCCGTCGAGGAACGTCCAAGTTGGCACTACTTCGACAGGGCGGCAGAGCGCGCCGCGGCTGCGCGGAGCGTGCTCGAGATCGAAGCGGGTGTCGGCACCATGATCGGTGCGTTGCCGACGCTTCCCACGCTGGCGGTTGCGACGGAAGGGTTCCCGCCGAGTGTGAGGCTTGCCGCACCGCGGTTGCGCAGCCGCGGCGCGCACCTCGTCGTCACGTCGCAGACGCACACCGGCCTGCCCTTCGTCGATGGAGCATTCGAGCTCGTGCTCAGCCGGCATCCGATCCGGCCGCGCTGGGCCGAGATCGCGCGGGTGCTGAAGCCTGGTGGTCGGTACTTCGCGCAACACGTTGGTCCACACAGTCTCCGCACGCTGAGTGAGTTCTTCGTGGGTCGACTGCCCGAGGAATCGACGCGGCATCCCGACAACGAGCGACGAGCGGCGCAGGAAGCCGGGCTGGTCGTGCAGACCATGGAGATCGAACGTCCGCGCGCCGCCTTCTTCGACATCGGCGCGGCCGTGTACTTCCTGCGGCTCGTGCCGTGGATCGTGCCCGACTTCAGCGTGCCCAGGTACCGCGACCGACTGCGCGACCTTCATACGTTGATCGAACGCGACGGCCAATTCGAGACAACGGCCAGTCGAGTCCTTGTCGACGCGTCGAAGGAGTCATCGCGTCGCTGATCAGGTGAACGGTTGGTCGGTGACGACTCCGAGCTCGGCGAGCAACCGCGTGCGCAACGCCTGCGTGGCGGCGCCGACGCTGCGCTGCGCGGGGCAACGTCACGGGAATGTCGAGCGTGATGCGGCCATCGACGAGCACGGCCACGCGATCAGCGAGCAGGATCGCTTCGTCGACGTCGTGGGTGACGAACAAAGTCGCCGGCTGATGGCGCGCGCAGAGGTCGGCGACCAGCGCCTGCATGCGAAGACGAGTGAGGGCGTCGAGCGCGCCGAACGGCTCGTCGAGCAGGAGCAGCGCAGGCTCGCGCACGAGCGCGCGCGCCAGTGCCACCCGTTGCGCCTGACCGCCGGACAGCGTCGCCGGCCAGGCGTCGACGTGGTCACCCAGGCCGACCTCGGCGAGGGCCCGCGTCGCGGCCGCCTTCTTGGCGCCACCCGCGGGAGCCCGACCACCACGTTGGCCCACACGCGCTTCGACGCCACCAGCCGCGGCTCCTGGAACACGACCGTGCGCACCGGCGGTACCCACACGTCGCCACCGTCAGATCCTTCGAGCCCGGCCAGCACGCGCAACAACGTGGTCTTGCCGCTGCCACTGGCTCCGAGCAGCGCGACGAACTCGCCGGCGCGCAGGTGAAGTCGACCCCGTCGAGCACGCTGTGTGTCGCCGAACGACTTCGACAGGTTCGAGATCTCCACCGCGATCGCGGGCGTGGCGGTGCCGGTCGCGGTGAGCAGAGCGTTCGTCGGCGCGGTCATCGCACCGCGATCCCGCGACGCCACGGCATCAGCACCCGCTCGAGCACGCGGCACGATCAGATCGGCGCTGAGCCCGAGCAACGCGTAGATGATGATCACGACCATGAGGATGTCGACCCGCTGGTACGTCTGAGCGGTGTAGAGCAATGACCCGAGTCCTTGCTGCGCGTTGATCTGCTCCGCCGCGAGCAGCGCGAGGATCGACACGCCGAGGCAGAAGCGCAGCCCGGTGAGGATCGACGGCAGCGCGAGCGGCAGAACCACTTCGCGTATCAAGCGGAATCCGGAGAGCCCGTACGAACGCATCGCTTCGACGACGCGGCGATCGACGTTGCGAACGCCGTTGTAGGTGTTCAGGTACATCGGGAACGTGGTCGCCAACGCGATGAGCAGCACCTTCGGGGTCTCACCGATGCCGAGCCACACCACGATCAACGGCACGAGCGCGAGGAACGGCACGGTGCGCAACATCTGCATCGACGAGTCGAGCAGTCGCTCTCCCATGGTCCACACGCCGGCGGCGACGCCGAGCAGCAGGCCGATGCCGGCACCGATGGCGACGCCTTTGATCGCCCGGCCGAGTGACACACCGATCTGCGCGAACAGGTCGTCGTCGCGAATCAGGTCGAGGAACGCCGACCACACCTGCGACGGCGATGCGAGCACGCTCGGCGGGATGCGCCCGGTGGCAGTGCCGATCCACCACGCTGCGAACAACAGCGCCGGGCCGACGATCCGGAGTGCCCCACCCCGACGTCGCGCCGAACCCCGCAGGGAGCGGGGCCGCACCAGCCCCGGCGGATTCGGGGCTGGTGTCGGCTCTTCGCGACGTTCGGGGATCGCGACGGCGTCGAGACGGTGTCCGGTGACGGGAGTGGCGGTCACGTCAACTCTTCTCGCTGGCGCTGCTAGTCGTGCTCGTGCCGTAGCGGGTGTCGAACACCGACTTGGCGACGAGCTTGGTCTTGATGGTGCCGAGCTTGGTGAAGAAGTCGGCTTCCTTCTGGTGTGCCGCGATGATCGCCGGGGTGATCGGTCCGTACGCAACCGGTGCACGTTCGACCACGGCGGTCGCGGCCTCGGGCTGGAGCTTCGACTGTTCGGCGACCAACTTGGCGGCGACGGCGGGGTGCGCGTTCCACCACACTTCAGCCTTGGTCAACCGTTGGAGGAGATCACCGATGGCGGCGGACGTCTTCGTGTTGCCCAACGCGCTGTCGCTGGCGGTGAGGTAGTAGAAGCCGGGTGTGAATTTGGCGCCGGTGGCGAGGATGCGCTGAGTGCCGGCGGTCACCGCGAGCGACAGCGTCGGGTCACCGGTGACGATGGCATCCGCGTCACCGCTGGCGAGCAGGTCGACGCCAGGTTGGAAGGTGGCGAGTTGCACGTCGTCGAGGGTGAGGCCGGCACTGGCGAGTGCATTCGTCAGCAGGTACTGGAGCACCGTGCCGGGGACGTATGCCACCCGCTTGCCCTTCAGGTCCGCGATCTTCTTGATCGTGGAGTCCTTCTTGACGGCGATCGCCAGACTCGACGTCGTCGGGTCGATCGGCTGGCCGGCGTAGACGACCTTCACGGGGCTGCCCGCAGCTTGCGCGAACACGAGCGGTGTCTCCGACAGCTTGCCGATGTCGACCGAGCCGCCGGTGGCGGCCGCGATCAGCAGCGGTCCGTTCTGGAACGTGCTCCATTCGATGTCGTACGGGAGCTTCTTGTCTTCGCCGGATGCCTCGAGGACGAGACGCAGGTGATTGTCGGCTTGATCACCCACGTGCAGGGTGACGCCCGAGAGGTCGGTCTCCTTGGTCTTGGACGGTGTGGTCGCGGCCGCGGGCGCGAGGGCGAGCGTGGTGCACGCCAGCGCGGCGGTCACGACGAGGGCGGCGAGGCGTGAGGTACGGCGGACGAGGTTCATGTGCTTCCTTGTTCGAGTCCCGAAGGACGTGCGTGGTTTGGGGTGACGTGCGCGCAGTGCGGTGGTGCAAGCGACGTCGTACGTCGCCGGTTCAGGACGACGGGCGTGTAGAACGCGGCGTCGCCCTTGATGGCGCGGCTCGCTCGACCGTCCGGCGCGATGGCGCGTCCGCCGGCGATGGTGACGCGGCGCAGGATGCGGCCGTCGTACGACGGGAGGTCGTCGACCGCGGTGTGCTGCGTGGTGCGGTTGTCCCAGAACGCCACGTCACCGGGCGCCCAGTGCCAGCGAACCGTGTTGTCGATGTGCGTGATGTGGTCCTGGAGGAGGTCGAGCAGCGCGCTCGACTGCCGCGGTGAGAAGCCGTCGATCCGCGTGGCGAACCCGCCGAGGTACAGCGAGCGCTCGCCGGTCTCTTCGACGACGCGCACCGCGGGATGCGCCGTCTCGAACGGCCGCTCGGCGAAGAACTCGCGGAGGCGCTCCTGTTCCTCGGAGCTGTTGTGCGACAGGCGCGCGTAGTCGAACTGGTTGCTGTGGATCACGTCGATCGAATCGGCGAGACGCTGCAGGGGCTCGGGCAGGCTCTCGTAGGCGGCCACGGTGTTGGTCCAGGCGGTGTCGGCGCCGACCTCGGGCGTGCTCACCTGCGCGAGCAGCGACGCGTACGGCGGGTGATCGACGAACGAGACGTCGGAGTGCCAGTGGTTGGCCTTGCCCGACAGCTCGAGGACACGCGCATCGGTGTCGCCACCCGACGACGCGTTGGGTGGGCGAGCGTCAGCGGACCGAACCGCTCCGCGAACTCGAGCTGGTCTCCGGGTGACAGCGTCTGCTCACGGAAGAACAGCACGCGATGCCGGGTGAGCTCGGCGCGGATGCGCTCGACCTCGCGGTCGTCGACCGATCGGAGGTCGACGCCGGTGAGCACCGCGCCGATGCGCCCGGTGACGGGGTGGACCTCGATGGAGTCTCGGGTGAGGGTGGGGGCCGTGCTCGCCATGGGAATCCTTCGTCGTGGGAGTTGTTGATAAAACCGATCGGAATACTGGTGAATATACACGACGACGCGACGAATGGAAGGAGTTTTCGCAGACGTGTCCTCACGGCCCTCCTCGATCCGCGCAATTCGATTGACGATCTCGCACGCGCACGTTCAAACTCGCGCATGCTCCAGGTCCAGCGACTCGGACCCGACGACTGGCAACTCTGGCGAGCGGTTCGGTTGGAAGCGCTCGCTGAGTCGCCCGACGCGTTCGGATCGACGTTGCGGTATTGGCAGGGCGATGGCGACACGGAGTCGCGTTGGCGTTCACGTCTCGAAGATGTTCCCTTCAACGTCGTCGCGCGCCTCGACGGAGCTCCGGTCGGGCAGTCGAGCGGCACGGCGGTGGATGATCGAGGAGGGGTCGAGCTGATCTCGATGTGGGTTGCTCCGTCCACGCGTGGTCGTTCCGTGGGGAGCGCACTGATCGACGCGGTCATCGAGTGGGCCGAGGAGCAACACGCGTCCAAATTGCAGCTCACCGTGAGGCGGAGGAACGTGCACACGGTCAGCGTTGTACGAACGTGCTGGCTTCGTTTCCGACGCCGAGCCTGCCCAGCCGAGCGAGCGACTCATGATCAAGCGTCTGTCCCCAGACCGTCGAGCGCGGTGGGTCGTGACGCCCGACCCATTGGGTGGCTCGTCGCTCGACGACCGCTGACCGGTTCGGCACTCTCACGGGCGTCTCATCCGGTGATCGTCATGCTCGGCGGGTGCCCATCCGCGTCGCGTCATCGGCTCGCCGGTGACTGCCCCCACAGCCAACGTCGACGAGCTCCGATTCGACGCGGATGCATTCCAGGCTCCTGCCAGCCTGGTGCGGGAGTCGCCGGGGCCGAGTGTCGCGAGACGCTCGACCCCGTGGCTCCTGGGCGCAGCGGTTGCGGCCGGCGTGGTGCTTCGGCTCTGGCATCTCGGAGCACGTCGATTCGGTTACGACGAGGCGTTCACCGCCATGGCCGGTCGTCTCCCTGTCCGCGACCTGTTCGGCTTCTTGCGAGTGAACGACTCGCATCCTCCGCTCGACTACCTCATCCATCTTCCCCTCGCTCGCCTCGGCGCGAGTGAGCTGTGGTTTCGCATGCCCGGCGCGCTGTGTTCGATCGGCGCGCTGCGCTCTTCGCATGGTGGGTGCGCCGGTACGGCATGGCGGGCGTCGTGGCGACGGCGATGTTCGCGGTGAGTGCCTTCGAACTGCGCCATGGTCGCACCGCTCGGATGTATGCCGAGCTCGAGCTCATCGGCGTCGCGACCGTGGTGCTGGCTGACGCATGGTTGCGACGTCCGCGTCGTTGGCACGCGCCTGCGCTCGCTGCACTCGTGCTCACCGGACTCCTCACCCACGTGTCGATGTTCCTGCTCGCGGCCGGGCTCGTCGCGCTCGCGGGTCGACGCCACGACCGGGCCGCGTGGCGTTGGCGGCGGCGCGGTGGTGGCGGGCGGACTCGGATGGGCCGTGTTGTGGGGCCCGTCGTTCCTCGTGCAGATGCGCGGCGGTCACTCCGACTGGATTCCGCACACGACGGTGGATCGTGTCGTGCACACGTTCGGGTCGCTGGTGACGTACGAGCCGACGCTCCACCTCGCCGCGTTCACCGCGGTGGTTGCGGGATTGGTCGTGCTCGCACGGCGAGACCGCACGCTTGCACACGTGGTGCTGTGGTGCGCAGTGGTTCCGATGATGCTTGCCGCCGTGGCGGGCCTGTTCGCGCCAGTGTTGATCGATCGCACGCTCACGCTGTTCGCGTGGGCTCCCTTCCTTGCCATCGGCGCATTGGTCGACGGCATCGCCACGCGCTTCCGTCGAGTCGCGTTGATCGCCGTGGTGCTCATCGCGGCGGTGATGCTGCCCGCCGTGCCCAACGCCATTGCGCCGTCGACGCCGGCCAACGCCGCGCTCGACAATTGCAGCACGTCGTTGCACCCGGCGACATCGTCGCGATCCGACCCGCCGGGAAGCTGCCCGAGCTCGAGTGGTCGCTCGGCGTCCGCAGTGGCACGACCTACCACACGGTGCCGGTGCCGGATCTCGGCCACACCGCCGGATTCGAGGTGGGCTCGGCGCCGGCGACGGGGCGCACCTGGCTGCTCGACTGGAGCCGTCGGCCACTCCCCGCGCCGCTGCATCCGCTCTGTGCGCCGGTGTGGACGCACGACACGAGCCGGGTGCTGTGCTTCCGATGATCGGTCGGCTGTGATCCGGGCGACCGACCCTGAGACCAGCTGATCGCCTGCATGCCAGTCGTCGATGGCGGGCCGTACGCTCCGGACATGCGAGTGCTCGTGGTCGAGGACGAGGCGAAGATGGCATCGCTGCTTCGTCGAGGGCTCGAACACGAGGGGTATGCCGTCGACGTCGCGACCGATGGTGTCGACGCGGTCTGGTACGGCACCGAGCACGACTACGACGTGATCGTCCTCGACGTGATGATCCCGCCACCCAACGGCTTCGACGTGTGTCGCGAACTGCCGCGCCCGCGACCGGTGGGCGCCCGTCCTGCTGTTGACGGCCCGTGACGCGATCGAGGATCGCGTCACCGGCCTCGACGCGGGCGCCGACGATTACCTCGCCAAGCCGTTCTCGTTCGACGAGCTCTCGGCGCGGCTGCGCGCGCTCACGCGCCGCGTCACCACTGAGCGACCCGTCGTGCTCGAGGCGGCCGGCATCCGGCTCGATCCCGCAACCCACGAGGTCGTCGCGTGACGGCACGCCCATCTCGCTCAGCCCGAAGGAGTTCGCGCTCCTCGAGGCGTTCTTGCGCAGCCCGGGCTCCGTGCTCACGCCGAACCGATCTGCTCGATCGCGTGTGGGACTTCGCCTACGACGGCACGTCGAACGTGATCGACGTGTACGTGCGGTACCTGCGCACCAAGGTCGACCGGCCGTTCGGTCGAGAATCGATCGAGACGGTCCGCGGCGTCGGGTACCGGCTCACGCTCGAGTGAGGCTTCGTCCGCGGACGTTGCGCGGCCGGCTGGTCGTCGTGCTCGCGCTCGTGACGGTGGTGGTGTCGGGTCTCGTCGCCGGGTTCGTCCTGGTTCGGTATCACACCGACCTCAACGGAGCGATCGACGAAGGGCTCGAGACGCGGTACGCCGACGTGCGATCCACGTTGCGACGGGTGCCGCGTCCGGTGTCGGGCGCAGATGACGTCATCATCCCGAAGGCGGAGGTGTTTGCGCAGGTGCTCACCACCGACGGCTCGATCCTTGCCGGGTCGCCGCGGTCGCTGCGCGAGCGAGTGGTGCTCGATGCCAAGGATCTCGCGGCTGCGAGCCGCCACCAGGTGAGGATCGAACAACCCGTCCCCGGTCACGACGGCAGCGCCCGGTTGCTGGCCGGTCCCGAACGTCTCGGCGACCAGCGCGTCGTGGTGATCGTCGGTTCCTTCCTCGCCGAGAGCGAACGGTCGCAGGAACAGCTCGAGCGTGCCCTGGCCATCGCGCTGCCGGGCCTCGTCGTGATCGTGGTGGTGGCCGGTTGGTTCCTCGTGGGGGCTGCGCTGCGCCCAGTGGGCAGCCTGGTCACCGAGGCCGACGCCCTCTCGGCCGGCCACCAGGATCGCCGCTTGTCCGAGCAGGGCCCGAGCGAACTGGCCGACTTGGCCCGCCACCTCAACATGATGTTGGCGCGGATCGAAGCGGCGCTCGATCACGAGCGGTCGTTCATCGACGACGCCAGCCATGAGCTGCGCACGCCGATCGCCATCGTTCGCGGTGAGCTCGAGTTGGCACGCCCACTCGCCGCCCACGACCCCGAGTTGCGGGCGGCACTCGACTCGTCGCTGGAAGAGGTGGAGCGGCTCCAGGCGCTCGCGCTCAATCTGTTGGTGCTCGGTCGCGCACGCGCCAGCGGCCCGCCGTCGACGGACCGGGTCGATCTGCGCGCGGTGGCGGACCGTGCCGTGGGCTCCTCTCGACGAGTCGACGAGTCGCGCTCCATCGAGGTCGTGGTGCGTGGTGCAGGTTCGACGGCGGGCGACGCCGCGGGTCTCGAACGGGCGATCACGAATCTCGTCGACAACGCAGCGCGCCACGCCGCGAGACGGGTGGAGGTCGTCGTCGGCCTCACCGACAACGACGCGTTCGTGTCTGTCAGCGACGACGGGCCCGGTTTCCCGAGCACCGTGGTGCACCACGTCGGCGAACGCTACGTGCCGGGCACCGTCGCGGGCGCGGGGTTGGGGCTGGCGATCGTCGATGCCATCGCCGTACGTCACGCCGGTTCGCTCGAGCTCGGCACACCACCCGACGGTGGCGCGGTGGCGACCCTGCACCTCCCGCGCGCGACGAACCCCGCGGCGACGAACCCCGGTCGCTGACGCCTCTCATCGAGTTCTCACGCCTCGCAGCGCACGCTGTCGGCAATGGAGACCGCCGCGCCCCGAACCCTCCGCCAGAAGCTCGCGCGCTGCATGAGCGTGTCGGTGATCACGACGATCATCAGCGTCTCGACCCTCGGCATCGCGACCGTGGTCTTCGGGATGGCCGCGTGGGTGGCGAACATCCTCGCCACTTCGCTCGCGACCGGGCCGTCCTATCACCTCAACCGGCGCTGGACGTGGGGTCGCCGCGACGCCAGCGATCCATGGCGCGAGCTCGTGCCGTTCTGGGTGTTGTCGTTCACCGGCCTCGCGCTGTCCACGGTCGCGGTCGGGTTCGCCGACCGCTGGGCGTCGGCCGCGCACATCCCGGCACCGTGGTTCACGGGCGTCCTGCTCGCCGCGCACCTGAGCGGCTTCGGTGCGCTGTGGGTCGTGCAGTTCGTCCTGCTCGATCGACTGCTGTTCGCACCTGAACGCCGCGCGTCGTCGGTCCTCGCCGCCGTCGCGGCCGCCGACGTCACCGAGCGTCGCGCTGCCTGACGGTGGCCGCGCTCGCAACGACAGAGGCCGTATCTTCCACGCGCCGGGCGACGCGTGTCGTTGCCATCTCCCTCGTCGCCACCCTCGTGGGGGCGACGGCGGTGGAGATCGCCGGGTACGACGCGATCGGTCCGATCGGTCGCGTCGTCAGTGCCGTCGTCGCGTGCGCGGCGTTCGGGTTGCTGTTCCTTCCTGGCGTGCGCTCGTGTGCGTGCACCAAGGCCAACGTGGTGGTCGGTGCAACGGTGTTGTTGGCGGTCGCGGTGATCGCGCCGCCGCGTGGTTCACACGACGTCTGGTCGTACGCGGCGTACGGGCGGCTGGTGTCGGCGCACGGCGTGAGCCCGTTCACGCGCGTCCCGCCCAGTTCCCGCACGATCCACTCCTTCATCTGGTCGCACGTGGCTGGCGCCACACGAGTTCGGTGTACGGGCCCGTGTTCGTTGCGATCGCGACGATCGGCACCGCGATCACCGGTGCCTCCGCCACCGCGACGCGGGTGTTCTTCCAACTCGTCGAAGCCGTCGCGCTCGCTGGCGCCGGCGTGATCATCTGGCGACGCACCACGAGCTGGGCCGCGGTCGCGTTCCTCGTGTTGAACCCCGCGCTGGTGCTCGTGGTGAACGGTGCCCACATCGACATCGTCGTCGGGCTCGCCCTGCTGGCGGGCACGCTCTTGTTGGTCGACGGGCACGCGGGACGGCAGGGACCGTGCTCGCGCTCGGCGCGTTGGTGAAGTTGGTGCTGGTGCTCCCGCTCGCCGCGCTGGTGCTCTGGGCGTGGCGGCGCGGCGATCGCCGAACCGCCTTCGTGACCGGCGCCACTGCCACCGCGGTGCTCGCGGTGCCTATCTCGTGAGCGGCGGCGCCGAGGCGCTCGCACCTCTCCTGCACGCGACTCGTCAGCACAGCCGGTCGTCGGTGTGGCAACTGCTGAACCGATCGGTGCTCCAACCCTTGGGGTTCCCGCGGGTGCCGCTCGTCAGGTTGGAGGTCGACCTCGCGCTCGCGCTGATCGGCGTGGTCGTGATGGTCATCGTGCTCAGCGCGACTCGTCAACGTGGCGCGACGTCGACGACGACGGCGAGTGCCGCGATCGTGGGTGCGACCATGCTCGTGTTCCTGCTCGCCGCCACGTACGTGCTGCCGTGGTACAGCGCGTGGGTGCTCCCGGTGCTGGCACTCGTGTGGCGGTCGCGCGTGGCGGTGATCGCCGCCGGTCAGGCTGCGCTCATGGTCATCGCATACGCCGCGCCGGTCGCGGTGGGTGGTGCGTTCATGGTGTTCGCGCGGGATGTGGTCCCGTTGCTGGCCGGCGCGGGCGTCGCGGTCGTCGTGTGGTCGGCGGCGAAGGGTGTGCTCGACCGCCCGCTGGGCGTACCGCGTCGCGACGTGGTGGCTGCATTGGCTCCGCGGCACGCCGACGCGTGATCGTGCGCCGATCGGCGCGCTTGCCGCGTCGTCGGCGAGGTGCCACGCTGCGCGTCGTCGTCTGACGAGGAGCGACCCATGAACCTTCCCGAACGCTACGGACCCTGGGCGTTGATCGCGGCGCGTCGGTGGGCCTGGGCGCGGCGATCGCCAACGTGTACGCCTCACAGGGCGAGAACGTGGTGATTCTCGCTCGACGGGCGGACGAGCTCGAGGAGACCGCCGCGAGCATCCGGTCGCAGCACGGTGTCGAGGTGCGCACCATCGTGGCGGACCTCGCGGCCGACGACGTGTGGGAGTGCGCGATCGAGCCCGCCATCACCGACATCGATCTCGGGATGTTCGTGTACAACGCATGTCAGGGCTTCCGGCTGCAGTTCCTCGACGACACGCTCGCCACGCACGACTCGGGACTCGCGATCAACTGCCGGACGCCGGCCACGCTCACGTGGCACCTCGGGCGCAGGATGCGCAACCAGGGACGAGGGTCGATCGTGATCTGCTGCTCGATGGGTGGCATGGGCGGCCAGTTCGGTCGCGCGAACTACGCCGCGGGCAAGGCCTACGAGTGGGTGTTGTGCGAAGGGTTGTGGTCGGAGCTGCACGGCACCGGTGTCGATGTGTTGGGCTACCTGGTCGGCACCACGGCGACGCCGGCGTTGCTCGCGTCGCTACCGTCCGCTGCTGATCCTGAGGTCAAGGCGCGGATGCACATCCAGTCGCCCGAGGAGTGCGCGGCGCGCCTGCTGCAGGTGCTCGACCAGGGACCGGTCGCCTTCCCCAGCGACGAGCACGAGGCCGGGTTCTACGCGCGTGCTGCCACCCCGCGCGGCGAGCGGGTGCTCGCCACCGTGAACATGCCGACGTCGCCGCCGGGTGCGAAGAAGTAGCCGAGCCGACCCGGCGAGCACGGCGCGCGGCATGATGACGGCGTGACGTTGCAGCCCGATCCCGAGCTCTCGGCCGTCGCGCACGTCGTGCGCGCGAAGCGCGCCGGTCCTCCCGCGCGAAGGCGCGTTCCTCATCGCCATCGACGGGTCGGTCTCGGTGGGGAAGAGCACCACCGCCTCCATGGTCGCGCAGCTCCTCGAGGTGCCTCCGGAAGCGCTCGGCGTGGCCATCGTGTCCACCGACGGATTCCTGTTCCCGAACCGTGTGCTCGACGAGCGCGGCCTCGCGATGCGCAAGGGATTTCCCGAGTCGTACGACCACCACGCGCTCGACGCGTTCGTCGCCTCGATCCGCAGCGGTGCAACCGAGCTGCACGCACCCACGTATTCGCACGAGACGTACGACGTGTTGGCCGAACCACACGTGTTCCCCACGCCCGACGTGTTGGTGCTCGAAGGCCTGCACACGCTGCGACTCGCCGAGCAGGTCGACCTGTCGGTCTACGTCGATGCGGCCGAGGACGACATCGAGCGCTGGTACACCGAGCGCTTCTTCGAGCTGCGCGCGTCGCGGTCGGGGTTCTACGCCCAGTTCGCGTCGATGTCGGACGCCGCGGCCACCGAGTTCGCCCACGCGGTGTGGGAGGAGATCAACGCGCCCAACCTCCACGAGAACATCCTGCCCAACCGCGACCGAGCCGATGTGGTGGTGCGCAAGGGACCGGACCATGCGGTGATCGACGTGACCCTGCGAGAATGACCGGTATGGAAGATCAAGAGCTGGTTGATGTGCTCGAGGGCGTCTGGCGGTCGATCGAGGAGCTGGGCGAGTCGCTGAGTGAAGACGACTGGAAGCAGCCCACCGAGCTCCCTGGATGGACGGTGCAGGACACCCTTGTGCATCTCTCGTCGATCGAGTCGATGTCGTTGGGTCGTCCGTGGAAGGACCTCCCCGACGCGCCCGACGCGCCGCATGTGCTGAACGACTTCGGACGGCACAACGAGAACGCGGTCCACTCGCGTCGCACGTGGACGGGTGCCGACGCCCTGGCCGAGTTTCGCTCGATCACCCAGGAGCGTCTCGCCGGACTGCGCGCGCTCGATGCCACGGGCTTCGGCGCCGAGTCGTGGAACCCGATGGGCCCGGGCACCGTCCGCACGTTGTTGCCGTTCCGCATCTTCGACGCGTACGCGCACGAGCAGGACATGCGGCGAGCGGTCGGACGCCCCGGTGGCACCTCGTCACCCGCCGCGGAGTCGACCCTCGCCGACATGGCCGCCGTGATGCCCTACATCGTCGGGAAGAAAGTGGCTGCGCCCGACGGTTCCACGGTTGTGTTCTCGCTCAGTGACCCCCTCGCGCGCGTGGTGTCGGTCGAGATGGTCGATGGTCGCGGGCGTCTGATGGACGGACCGCCCGTCCAGCCCACGGTGACGTTGGCGATGAGCACGATCACCTTCGAACGGCTGGCCTGCGGGCGCATCGACCCCGATGCATCGCTTGCCGCGGGCGACGTGGTGGTCACCGGTGACGTCGATCTGGGTGCGCGCATCGTCGCCGCGATGAACTACATGTTCTGAGTGGACCGAGTGATCTGAGTGGCCGGACACGAGCCAGTTCGAGTCGGCACGCCAATCGAGGAGACGAGATGAGTTTGGTCACGAACGTCGTGCACGGCAGTGCCGCCGAGCGGGTGCTGTTGCTGTTGCACGGGTACGGCGCCGACGAGCGCGACCTCGGTGGCCTGCTCACCTACCTCGACCCCGAGGGCACGTTCGTGACGGTGATGCCGCGCGGTCCGCACGCCGCGCCGCCCGGGTTCTCGTGGTTCGACTTCGCGGGCGGCGATCCCGAGGTGATCGCTCGCGATCGAGCCGCCGCGCTGACCGAGCTCGACGATCTGCTCGACGCCGCGTGCGAGGAGCACGGGATGGCGCGCGCCGACGCCGTCATCGGCGGGTTCTCGCAGGGCGCCGGGCTCGCGCTCCTGCTCGGCCTGCGTCGATCCGAGCGCTCGCATCCTGCCGGAGTGCTCGCCATGAGCGCGTTCGCGCCGGCCGAGCTCGCCGACGACGACATCGACTGGGAGGCCGCGGCGTCGATCCCGGTGCTCCTGCAGCACGGCACCGACGACCAGATGATTCCCGTGCAGCGCGCCCGCGACCTCTCGGTGGCGCTCGTCGACCACGGTGTGCCGCTCGTCTACAGCGAGTACCCGATGGGTCATGAGGTCGCGCTGGAGAGCGTGCAGCAGGGCCACGCCTGGCTCGATGCCATCCGTGCCGGCATGAAACCGTCGGAGCCACTGCCCGAGGCGCCCCCCGAGGGTCCGGTGAAGTCGATCACCACCGCGCAATGGGACACCGAGGTTCTGCAGTCCGAGCTCCCCGTGATCGTCGACTTCTGGGCGCCCTGGTGCGGACCGTGCCGTCAGGTCGGGCCGGTGGTGGAGCAGATCGCGATGATGCGCGACGGCTCCTACAAGGTGGTGAAGGTCAACATCGACGACGAGCCCGCGCTCGCGCAGCAGTACGACGTGCAGAGCATCCCGCTGATCGGGTTGTTCCGCGGTGGCCGTCTCGAACGCAAGTCGCTGGGCGCGAAGCCGCGTGCGCAACTCGAGGCCGAGCTCGGGATGCTCGTCATCCCCTGATCGTCACTCAGGTGTGACGAGGTCGATCAACCCGGGCGGTTGGCGCCGATCACGCCGCTCCAGATCGTGGTGACCTGCACCACGGTGCCCGTATGTGGCGCATGGAGCACCTGGTTGTTGCCCACGTAGATGCCCACGTGGTCGTCCCAGTAGACGAGGTCGCCCACCTGCAGGTTGCTCATCGACACCCGGGGGAACATCGCCAGCTGGGCGTAGGAGCCGTGCGGCATCGCCACCCCGGCCTGGGCCCACGCCATCATGGTGAGACCCGAGCAGTCGTAGCAGCTCGGACCGACGCCGGCGTAGCAGTAGTCCTTGCCGAGCTGCGCCCAGGCGTACGACATGACCGCACCCACGCCTGCGCTCGGCGACGGGGGCGGCGATCCGTAATCGACGCTGCCTCCACCACTCGTCGTGCCGCCACCCGTCGAGCTGCTCACCGATGCGGGTGTCGCGGCAGCGACCTGCGCCTTCACCTGTGCGGCCGCGGCGGCTGCCTGCGCCTGGCGTTCCTGTTCGGCTTGTCGCATGATGTCGGCGATCTCGCCGTTCACGCCTGCGAGCACCGCGCGCTGCTTGGCGTCGCCTGCCGCAAGCTCGGACCGCTTCGACTCGATCGTCTGCTTCTGGTCGTCGGCCGCGGCGCGGGCGCTCTCGGCGTCGGCCTTGCGCGTCGCGAGCTCTTCTTGTGCCTGCTTCAGCTGGTACACCGCGTGTTGGTCGCGTTCTTCCGCGACGCTCGTGTACTTCTGCCGCTTGGTCAGCTCGTTCGCGTTCGCAGCATCGAGTTGCGAGACGCCGCTGTCGGAACCCGAGCGCTTGTACACCGACGCGGCGCGGCGGGCCACGATGCTGCGGAGCTCAGCCGTCTTCGCTTTGGCGGCATCGACTGCGGCGTCCGCGGCGGCGATCGTCTCGTTGGCCGAGTCGAGCTTGATCTGCGCGTCGTTGATCTGCTCGTTGAGCGCGCTGAGCTTCTCGCTCGTGGCGTTGATCTGGGCTTGCAGCTCGGCGGCCTGGGCCTTCTTGTCGTCGATTGGTGCGCCCAACGCACTCGTGGGGAACACGAGTGCTGCGAGCGCCGCAATGGCGAGGACGAGAGGGATGAGGCGGCGCGCGAGTCGAATCATCAGCATCCTGGAAAAGGCGAAGCCGTACGTCAAACGACGTCCGGCTCGGGCGACACGCTAGCGAACGCGCGGCACCGCCGTCACGTCAGAGCGATCCCCTCGACGTTTTCGCAGGTCAGAGGGGGAGTCCGCGGGAGGCCGCGGTGGCTCAGACGGGCCAACCCGGGGTGGGCGGCGGATCTTCGGGCTTCGCGAGCTCGAACGGGCGCCAGCGCATGGCCTTGGCGACCTCGTCAGCCACGCCCTGCCAGGTCTTCGGATCCCAGCCTTCGGCCGCCGCGACGACCGAGGTGTCCTGGCGCAGATGCACGAATGCGGGGAGATGGGTGAGCCCGAGGCTCGTGATGAATTCCTCGTCGGGATCGCAGAGGGTGAGCGCTTCGTGTTGGGCCTCGCCGAGCACCCCACGTGCGATGAACTCGTTGCCCGCCACCACGTAGGCCGTGCGGCAATCGGCGTCGCCGAACTGAGCGAAGATGCGTCGTGCGATCGGGAGGAAGCGCGCCGCCTCGGGGCGCGGCGGGAGGATCACCAGACACAGGTGGAACATCGTCGACCAGTCGTCGAGCGTGCGCGTGACGCCCTTGCTGCTCGTGAGCTTCACGTTGGGGTCGGGATTCTTCGCCACCTGAGCCTCCTGGAACCCGCGAAAGCTATCGCGTAGCGTCCGCTCCACCAGGACGGAGGTCGACGACATGGGCGAGCAGGTGACGTTTCCGAGCAACGGGACCGACGGACAGGGCTACCTCGCGGTGCCGGCGTCGGGCCGGGGCGCCGGTGTGGTCGTGCTGCAGGAGTGGTGGGGGATCAACGACCAGATCCGAGAGGTGTGCGACCGCTTCGCCTCCGAGGGCTTCGTCGCGCTGGCGCCCGACATCTACCGCGGCGTGGTCACCGCCGAGCCCGACGAGGCAGCGAAGCTGATGATGGCGCTCAACATCGAGCAGGCGGCGCGCGACATGGCGGGCGCGGTCGACTTCCTCGTCACCCACCCGACCGTCACGTCGTCGACCGTTGGTGTGACCGGTTACTGCATGGGCGGCGGGCTCGCGTTGTGGCTCGCCACCTTGCGCCCCGACACGGTCAGCGCGGTCGTTCCGCACTACGGGATCATTCCCTGGCCTGCCGCACAGCCCGACTACACGGTGATGCAGGCGAAGGTGCAGGGTCACTACGCCGAGGTCGACGACTTCGCCGGGCCGCCCGCGGTCGCTGCGCTCGAGGAGCAGTTCGCGGCGGCCGGCGTGGAGTACGAGTTCTTCGTCTATCCCGGGACCGAGCACGCGTTCACCAATCACCACCGGCCCGAGGTCTACGACGAGGAGCACAGCGAGACCACCTGGTCGCGCACCCTCGCCTTCCTCCGCGCCAACGTCGTCTGAGGCGCGCGGCGCTGGTGTGCGCCGGCCTCAGGCGAGGCCCATGGCTTCGAGCATCGACAGCGGGATGTCGTCGTCGCCGCGGGCGAGCATCGCGGCGCGCTCCACGTTGATCGCGTCGTACTCGCGCTCGACCCAGCCGTCCCAGGGCCCGGACGGGACCGCGTACGCGTCGCCCTGCGCGTCGAGGCACGCCTGCAGATAGGCCTGGAGCTCGCGCACCTCTCGTTCGCCGCCGATCGCTCCATGGCCGGGCACGATCACGTCGGCCAGCTCCACCACGGCGTCGAGCACGCCGGCCCACGTCGCGGGATCCGACTGGAACCCGAGCGGCGTCGCACCGAACCAACAGAGGTCGCCCGCGAAGCACACGTCGACGTCGGCGACGAGCACGAGCAGGTCGCCTTCGGTGTGACCCTCAGCGGGCAGGAGCTCGATGCGCGGCGTGAGCTGCGCGGCGCCGCTCACGATGTGCGTCACCCCACGCGTGCCGAGCTCGTCGAGATCGTCGAACTCCTCGGCGAACGCGGGCATGAAGGTCTTGTACGCGTCGATCGGCATCGGCGCGTCGAGCGCGTCACTCGTCTGTTGCGATCCGTAGACGGCCGGCTTCGGGAACGCCTTCGTGCCCCCGACGTGGTCGATGCGCGCGTCGGTGAGGATGACGCGCTTCACCGGCAGCTCGAAGGCTTCGACCGCGGCCGCGAACGGCTCCCACTGCGAGCGCACCATCAAGCAGTCGATCACCGTGATGCCGTCGTCGTCGACGACCACCCCGGCGTTCGCCGCACCGGATCCGCCACCCGACCCCGCGCCGGACTGCACCCACGCGTACACGCCGTCGCCGAGCTCGGTCAACGAGATCACGGCGCCGAGGCTACGCCGCACACGATCGCGCCGATCATCGCGGTTTCTGCGGCTCACCGGTGCCCGGTTACCCTCCGGGTGATGTCGGAACGATCCCGCAACCTGCCTCGTCGCACCTGTCTCGCCGTGCCCGGCTCGAGCGAGAAGATGCTGGGGAAGGCGCCCGGCCTCGGCGCCGACATGGTGTTCCTCGACCTCGAGGACTCCGTCGCGCCGCTCGAGAAGGAAGCCGCCCGCGACAACGTCGTGAAGGCGATCACCGGGCTCGACTGGGGCGACACGGTGGTGTGCGTACGTGTGAATGCGTGGGACACCGCGTGGACGTACCGCGACGTCATCCAGATCGTCGAGCACTCGGGCGAGCGCCTCGACGAGATCATGCTGCCGAAGGTGCAGTCGGCGGCCGAGGTGATCGCGCTCGATCTGCTCCTGACCCAGATCGAGGCCACGATCGGGCGTGAGAGCCACGTCGGCATCGAAGCGCAGATCGAGACGGCGCGCGGCCTCATCAACGTCGAGGAGATCTGTGCGGCATCGCCGCGCATGGAGACGATCGTGTTCGGACCGGCCGACTTCGCGGCGTCGACCGAGATGCCGGTGCTCACCGGTGGCGTGCAGATCGACGAGTACCCGGGCGATCACTTCCACTACGTGTTCGCCAAGATCCTCATGGCCGGGCGCGCCAATGGGCTCCAGGTGATCGACGGCCCGTACCTCAAGATCCACGAGCTCGACGCCCTGCGTGACTATGCGATGCGCACGCGCGTGCTCGGTTACGACGGCAAGTGGGCGTTGCACCCGGGTCAGGTCGACGTGATCAACCGTGTGTACACCCCCACCCAGGAGCAGTACGACCACGCGTTCGACATCCTCGAGGCGTACACGCAGGCCACCGAAGGCGACCGGCGCGGTGCAGTGATGTTCGGCGACGAGATGATCGACGAAGCGAGCCGCAAGATGGCGTTGAAGTTCGTCAGTCGCGGTGAACGAGCCGGCATGTCGCGGAGCGCCCGATGACCACCGAGGTCGATCGCAACTCGCCGGTCTTCGCCGAGGGCACCGTCAGCATCGACGCGCCGGCTGCGAGCGTGTGGGCGGTGCTCACCGACTTCGCCAACTGGCCGGCCTGGCAGAGCGAGGTGTCGGCCGTCACGATCCACGGCGATCCTGCACCGGGCGTGAAGTTCAAGTGGAGCTCGGGTCCCGGAAAGATCCGCTCCACCATCGTCGACTTCGACGCGCCGACCGCGGTGGTGTGGTCGGGCAAGACGCTCGGGATCAAGGCCTTGCACGCCTGGCAGCTCGTCGAGGCCGCCGGCGTCACCACCGTGTCGACCCAGGAGTCGTGGCGCGGCCCGGTGGTCCGCATCATGCGACGCTCGTTGCAGCCCGCGTTGCAGCGGGCCATCGACTCCGGTCTCCTCGAGCTCAAAGCCGCCGTCGAGCACCCCTGATCCTTCTCCGTTTTGGCGTCAGCAGCGCGTCGATATCACGCGTTTGTGACGCCAAAACGTGGTGTTGAACGGGGTCAGATGCGGAGGTGGCGGCGTTCGTGGTCGATGTGTGCGCGCAGCTCGCGGGCGGTGCGGGGCCCCGGTGACGTGAACGACGCCGGCATCGCGGCGCGCGCCGCCTCGATGTCGTCGCGGCTGAACGTGCAGGGCACGGTGATCGGATCGACGTCGTGCAGGCGGAGCGCGTTGAGGCCGAGCACCTTGCGCTTGATCTGATCGGTGAGCGCCGGGTACTGGAAGCGCTCCTGGAACTCGGGGCTGATCTGGAAGGCGCGGAAGGCCTGGATCAAGCCCTGCGGCGAGCCGTAGAACACGGCGTCGGTTCCCCAGAGCACGTTGTCCTCGCCCACGTGCACGAGCAACTTGCCGAGCACGTGCGCGGCCTCGTCGGGACGATCCAGGAGCGCCCACCACGTGGTGCCGAGCTCGGCGTACACGTTCGCGTTCGGGTCGACGCCCGCGTCGCGCAGGCTCGTGATGAGACGGTTCACGCCGACGTCGCGGGTCGCGTCGTCGTACGGGCCTTCGACGACGTCGGACTCGTATCCCGAGTGGTACGCCACGAAGCGTGCCGTGGGATGGGCGTGCGCCGCGGGCCCGAGGTCGACCGGGGACGCATGGCCAGACGAGTACCCGGCGGTGCTCGACAATCCCTTGTGGGCAGTGATGATCGGGACGCGGAGCTGCACCGCGCGTTCGATGAACGCGTTGCCCACCGGCGCGAGTGACGGGTTGCCGTCATCGAGACGCCACACGTTGCCACTGCCGTCGTACAGATCGGGATAGTTGGTGAACACCTTCCACGCGCGCGATCGGCGAACGTGCCACTGCGGCCGACATCGCGTCGAGGTTGGCCGACAGGTCACCGACGTTCGGCAGAGCTTGCGCCTGCACCAGCACACGCTGGTCGTCACAGACCGACTCGGTGATCCGCCGCGCTTCGTCCATCAACGCGGCCGACTGCGGACTCGACTCGGGTGCGATCGGCAGCCCCGAGAGCACGATCATCGACGTGTCGCTGCGCAGGAAGACCTCGCCGAGGAACCGGTCGATGGAGTAGCACGGCGCGGATCGGCCTCGCCGCAGTGCTGCTGCGGGAAGTTCATGAAGAAGTTGCGTGCCACCTGCGTGGGCGGCTCGGCCCGGTACTCGAGGAAGTGGGTCTGCACGTCGAACACGAAGTGGTCGCCCGCGAGCGCGTCGCGCGCCGCGGCGGGATCGGTCGACGCGGTTGGGGGCACGGCGAACGTGCCGCCGGGCCGGCGCCTCGCGGCGCGGGTCGCGTCCTCACTGCACGCGTTGAGTGCGAGAAGCAACGTGGCCGCGCCGCACGTCGACACCAGGAAGTCGCGGCGCGACATGCCGAGTCGTCGCGCGTACCGCTCGCTGTCGTCACGCGCGCGGCGGATGGCTTCGCGTGCGACCGTCGACAGTGGCCGAGGATCGAACTCCCCGTTGGACACCGGGCCGAGGTCGATCGGAAGGCCCGGATCCGCTTCACGCCAGCGGTGCCGTCGCACACGCGACCCTAACCCGACCCGTCCGTCGTGTGCCCGCGCGTCCGTGTTCTTCGTTTTGGCGTCGAACCTGTGCGATCTCCGCACACGAACGACGCAAGAACGGGCTAGAGAGTGGCGAGCTTGTCTTCGGTGATGCGACGGGCGATGACGCGGAGGCAGAGCGTCTCGTCGGCGCCTTCGAAGATCGACAGCACGCGCGCGTCGGCGAAGTAACGCGACACCGGGAACTCCTCCGCGTAGCCCATGCCGCCGTGTAGCTGCATCGCCTCACGCGTGACCCACTCGGCGGCGCGGCACACGTAGGCCTTCACCATCGACGCCGACAACGTGCCTTCGCCGCGACCCATGCGACGCGCGACGTCGTACGAGAACTGCCGCCCACCCTGAATGAGTGCGGCCATGCGCGCGAGCTTCACCTTCGACAGCTGGTAGTCGAACACCGACTGGCCGAACACCGTGCGCTCCTGCGAGTACGCGAGCCCGGCATCGAACGCGGCTTGCATGAGTCCGACGGCGCGCGCGGCCGTCTGCAGGCGGCCGTTCTCGAAGCCTTCCATCTGGAGGTAGAAGCCCTTGCCGAGCCCGGCTTCCTCGCCGACCAGGTTGGCAGCGGGCACGAACCAATCGGAGAACGACACCTCGAACGAGTGCATGCCGCGGTAGCCGAGCGTGTCGATGGCTCGGCCTTCCATCTTGCCGGTGCCCCGACCATCGGCCGCATCCTGTTCGAGCGCGAACGAGTGCCCGGCCGACGGTTCCTTCTCCACCACGAACAACGACAAGCCGCGGTGCGTCTTGGAGCGATCGGGGTCGGTGCGCGCCAACAACATGAGGAGGTCGGCGCGCCCCGCGAACGTCGCCCACGTCTTCACGCCGTTGATGAGATACCCGCCCTCGGTGGGCGTCGCCATGGTCGACACGCCGGCGACGTCGGAGCCGTAGTCGGGCTCGGTGACCATCACGCCGACCACGAGCTCCCCCGACGCGATGCGCGGGAGCCACCGCTGCTTCTGCTCGTCGGTGCCACCGGTCACGAGTGCGCGCGTGAGGATCTCGGGACGCGTGATGAGCGAGCCGCCGATGCCGAGCGAGCCCCACGAGAGCTCTTCGGTGGCGACCACCATGCCCAGGTAGTCGGCTTCACCGCCGCCCGCCATGCCGTCGTACTCCTCCGGGACCGACAGGCCGAACCCGCCGAGCTCGGCGAGCCCGGCGATGACCTCTTCAGGCACGTCGCCGTTGCTGCGGTGCACGTGCTCGGCGTGCGGACGGATCTTGTCGACGGCGAACCGGTGGAACGTGTCGGCCGCGAGCGCGAAGTCGTCGGGGAGGTGATTGGGACCGGTGCCGGCGGTGGGCAACGTGTCACCCAGCGCCTCGAGGAACGCGGGCGAGCGGTGCGTCTCGACGAACGGCAGCGCCGGCGCGAGGAGCGACGGGTCGACGCCCCACGTGGCTTCGCGCCCGAGCACCCTCGTGCCGAGGTCCCAGATCGCGTCGGCGATGTAGGCGCGCGCGAGCAACGACTCCTGCTCGCCGCGGTCGGCGTAGGTGAGCATCACGCGACAGCCTTCGACTGCGCTGGCGGCGTGCGCGAGGTCGTACGCGAGCACCTGGTGGGCGTCGAGCTCGGCCACCGAGATGCGTCCATTCACGGTCGCGCGTCGGGCGAGGACTTCGGTGGCGGCGTCGACGACTTCGGCCGCGAGGTCGACGGCGGCCGCGGCGGCGGTGAGCTGTTCGGACATGGCAGAGGAGCCTACCGACGCGCTTTCCCGCCGGTCCCGCCCGGGCGATGGCGCGCTCCTACTTGGGCACCGTCCCCGGCTCGGTCACCGTCGGTGTGGTCGTCGCCGGTGGGCTCGTCGTCGCAGTCGTGTCCTGGGGAGGACTCGTTGCCGGGGGGCTGGTCGCGGGCGGGCTCGTGGCCGGCGGGGTGGTGGCCGGCGGCGTGGTCTGCACCGTGCCGCCCCGGCTCGTGCCGCCCGCCACCTGCGTGCTGCCCTCGGTCTGGAGCGTCGTCTTCACCACGCCCGGGACTGCCTGCGCGGTCACCTTGCACTGCGCGTCGATGACGGCGTACACCGCCTTGGCCAGCCGCTCGCCGCCCTGCGCGGTGAGGTGCACGCCGTCGCCCGCGCGCAGGGGAACCGGATCACCGTTCGGATCGTCGAGCGGGGGAAGTGACGCGGCGTACTTGCCGTCGGCGTCGCTGAACAGCGCGTACCCGTCGACGAACGCGACGTTCTTGTGCTCCTCGATCACCGACTTCGTGAGGTCGTCGAGCTCCTTGATCTGCTCGTTGCGATCGTCCTTGAACGGTGGTGACGAGATCCACACCACCGTGCGCGCCTCGGCGGCGAAGGATGTGAGCATCGATTCGATCGCTGCGGTGTAGCTGGCCTTCCACGCCGCCTGGCCGTCGGCACCGTTCGTGGTGTTCAACGGCGCGCCGAAGTCGTTGGCGCCGATGATGAACACGGCGATCTCGGGATCGAGGCGCGACATCTCCTTCGTGGCGTGGTCGGGCCAGTTGAAGAAGGTGGGGTTGGTCAGCCCGCTCGACACCCGGGAGTCGAACTGCGGTTGCACCACACCGGTGTTGCCGGCGATCGTGCCGAGCGCGGGCCCGAGCGATCCGGCGAGCGAGTCGCCGCCCATCCAGAGCCGCAGCGGCGCGGCATCGGTGAGTGGTGCGCGGCACGGTCGTCCGGCCAGCGTGGTCGTCGTGGTCGAACCGGTCGACCCTGCCTTCGTGGTGTCGGTGGTCTGGGCCAGCGACGGCGAGTCGCTGCCCCCGAACCGGACGGTTTCGGTGATCACGAGCGCGAACCCGACGAGGACGGCGATCAGCGCGACGATCGACGCGGTGCTGCGCCACCGACGGCGCGCCCGACGTTGACGCCGCACGCGGCGGCTGACATGCGCGTCGCTGTCGACTGGACGATCGGCCATGTGGTGGGGTGCGACGATCGGGTGTGAGGCGGCTGGGAGACACCGGACGACGCGCGCGCATGGTAACCGGCCGATTCCCGCACGCTCTGGCGGGCCGGACCGCCGGCCGAGGCATCGGTACGCTCGCGCGATGACGACTCACGAGCGTCCGTTCGGTCGATGTTTCGAGGACTTCGAGCCGGGCGACCGGTACCAGCACTGGCCCGGCAAGACCATCACCGAGGCCGACGATCACCTCTTCTGCATGCTCACCATGAACCACCATCCGCTCCACACCGACGCGTGGTACGCCGAGACGCAGACCCAGTTCGCGAAGAACGTGGTGGTCGGCAACCTCGTGTACTCGTTGGCGCTCGGCATGAGCGTGCCCGACGTGAGCGGCGCCGCGATCGCGAACCTCGAGGTCGAGTCGCTGAAGCACGAACGCCCGACGTTCCACGGTGACACGATCTATGCGGAGACCGACGTGATCGAGAAGCGGTTGTCGTCGAGCCGGCCCGATCGGGGCGTCGTCACCGTCGAGACCCGCGCCTTCAACCAGCGCGGTGAGGAGGTGTGCTTCTTCCGGCGCAAGGTGATGGTGCCGACGCGCGCCGCAGCGCCGCCCCGCCTGCGGCCCTACGAGTCGCCGAGCGACTAGATCGTGGCGCACGGGTCGAGGGCCGACGTCGACTGCCTCTTCTGCGCGATCGTGTCGGGCGCGCGCCCGGCCCATCTCGTGCTCGACACGCCGGAAGTGGTCGCGTTCCTGGACCACCGTCCGCTCTTCGAAGGCCACACCCTCGTGGTTCCGCGCGTGCACGTCGCCGAGCTCGTCGACGCGCCCAGTCCACTGCGCGACGAGCTGTTTGCACGGGTGCAGGACGTGGCGCGGGCGGTGCCGGCGGCGATGGGCGCCGTTGGCACGTTCGTCGCCGTCAACAACGTCGTGAGCCAGAGCGTGCCGCACCTCCACGTGCACGTGGTGCCGCGTCGCTTCAAGGACGGCTTGCGCGGCTTCTTCTGGCCCCGCACCCGCTACGAGAGCGACGAGGCGGCGGCCGCCGTCGCCGCCCGGATCCGCGCGACTCTTGCTCTCGACGCAACGATGTAATACTGTAATCACATGACTGATCAGACGACTGCAGACGCGAAGCTCCAGGCCTGGTTCGCCGGCCGTCTCCCCGACGGCTGGTTCATCGCACCCCCCGAGGTGTCGTACGACCGCGAGGAGATCCTCGTGGTCGGCACGCTCGCCGACCCCGACACTGGCCCGGACGCCGGCCCCGACACTGGCCCGGACGCCGGTGCCGACACCGACGACGGCGTGCACGCCACGGCCCGCGCCGCTCGCATCCAGGGGTTCCGTGAGGACACCCGTGCGCTGCGCATGCGCATCGCCGACGAAGCCGAGGCGCGGTTCGGCCGCAAGGTCGCGTGGGGCGCCCGCTGCGGCGACGTGCTCGAGGTGTTCACCAGCCTCAGCGTGCCCGTGATGACGCGGCTGCGGATGAGTGACCGGCGCGTGCTCGACACGCTGGTCGACGCGGGCGTCGCGAGGAGTCGCAGCCACGCGCTGGCGTGGTGCGTCCGCCTCGTGAGCGACCACGAAGGCGACTGGATCGACGAGTTGCGTGAGGCGCTCGTGCACGTCGAGAAGGTGCGAGCTGAGGGACCCGGCCGCTGAGGTCGCGCGCCCGTCACGTCGGGCGAAGTCGTTCGCTAGAGAATGATTTGCATCCGAATCATTAGGTGACTACCGTGACCGGGATGGAGCCACCCCTCGGTCGCCGTCTGTACCTCGCGCACCGCGCCGTGCACGACGCGCTCGACGCTGCGGCTCGCCGAACAGGGCGCGAGCCTCTGGCACTGGGTGCTGTTGAAGGAGGCCTCGTTCGCCGAGGGCGCAGTCAGCGCGAGCTGGCGCGCCAGATGCACATCGAGCCGCCGAGCCTCGTGCGTCAGCTCGACACCCTGGCCGCCGCGGGGTACGTCGAGCGTCGACCTGATCCCGAGGATCGTCGCGTGTCGCGCGGTGCACGTCACCGCGGCCGGCCAGCGGCGCCTCGCGAAGCTGAACAAGGTGGCGGCGACGTTCGACGGCGAGCTCCGCGCCGCACTCGACGACGAGCAGATCGACGTGTTGGGTGCTGCCTTGCTCACGATCCACGAACGGTTTTCGGGAACGGTGGATGCGACCCCCACGAGAGGAGCACGAGTGTGAGTGCGAACAGCAGCGCGGCCGCGACGCGAGCCGACGCCATCGACGTCGACGAAGTGATCCGCACCGAGCAGCTCACCAAGGTCTATCCGGGTGGCATCCGTCGCGGTCGACGAGCTCGATCTGTCGGTGCGCCGCGGCGAGATCTTCGGGCTCCTCGGGCCCAACGGCGCGGGCAAGACCACGACGGCGGGCATGCTCACGACGCGGCGTGATCCCCACTGGTGGGCGCGCGTTCGTCGGCGGCATCGACGTGGTCGCACGCCCGGTGGCGGCCAAGCAGGTGATCGGCGTCGTGCCGCAGACCAACACCCTCGACCGCTCACTCACGGTCTGGGAGAACCTCTACTTCCACGGGCGCTTCTTCGGGATGAGCGCCAAGGTGGCCAAGCGCGAGGCCTCCGCTCGCTCGAGCAGTTCCGGTTGGCGGAGCGCGGCGGCGAGCCGGTGGCCGCGCTGTCGGGCGGTATGGCGCAGCGCCTCATGGTGGCGCGGGCGATCATGCACCGTCCCGACACGCTGTTCCTCGACGAGCCGACCGCCGGCCTCGATCCCCAGAGCCGCCTCGCGCTCTGGGAGATCCTGGGCGAGCTGCACCGTCGACGGTCAGACCATCCTCCTCACCACGCACTACATGGAGGAGGCCGACGAGCTGTGCGACCGGCTCGCGATCATCGACCACGGTCGCCTGCTCGCACTCGGCACGCCCGAAGAGCTCAAGGGATCGACCGGTGCCGACACCATCGTCACCGTCTCGGCCGCGGGTGATCTCGATGCGTTGGCCGCGTCGTTGCAGTCGGGGCTCGCGGCGCGCAGAGCGTCGCTCGAGTGGACCAGACCGTCGTCGTCGCGGTGCGGGGCGCGCAGGGAATCATCCCGAGCGTGTTCGCCGCCGCCGAGGGCGCGGGCTTCGACGTCACCGACATCTCGGTGGCCGAGCCGTCACTCGAGACGGTGTTCATCAACCTCACCGGGAAGGACCTTCGCGAATGACGGCGACCGTGGCCACTTCACCCCTCCACACCCCTCGCTCCCGCCCGCGCGCCGATGGCCGCGGGTTGGGTCGCGTTCGTATCGCTGCTGCTGCGCGACGCGGTGGTGTTGCGCAAGACCCTGAAGGAATTCATCCCGCGCACGATCCTCCAGCCGTTCCTCCTGGTCTTCGTGTTCACGTACGTGTTCCCCAAGATCGGACAGGGCATCGGTGGCTCCACGTCGGGGGAGGCCGGTTTCTCCACGGTCCTCGTGGCCGGTGTGGTCGGGCTCGCGATCATGTTCCAGGGGATCCAGTCGGTGGCGCTGCCGATGGTGCAGGAGTTCGGGTACACGCGCGAGATCGAGGACCGCGTGCTCGCGCCGCTGCCCATCGCGCTCGTCGCGGTGCAGAAGGCGGTGTGGGGCGCGTTCTGCGGCTTGTTCTCCGCGGCGTTGGTGTTCCCGATCGCCGCGATCGTCCCTGCCACCCCCGTCAGTCTCGACATCAACTGGCCGGTGCTCCTCACGCTCACGCCGCTCGCGTGTTACATGTGCGGTGCCCTCGGCCTCACCTTCGGGACGCGCTTCGAGCCGCGCACCGTGCCGATGCTGTTCGGCATCATCGTGATCCCGCTCACCTTCCTCGGCGCGATCTATTACCCGTGGCAGTCGCTCGAACCAATCCGTTGGCTGCAGATCCTCGTGCTCGCCAACCCGCTCGTCTACATGTGCGAGGGGTTCCGCTCCGCGCTCACGCCCGTCGACCACATGAGCTTGTGGGTCGTGTACCCGGCGATGCTGGCGTTCTCCGCGCTGTTCACGTGGCTCGGCATCAACGGGTTCAAACGCCGGGTGCTCACCTAGATGACGCGCGCGTCGAGCGACGATGTGACGCAGGTCACGTAGGGTCGCAGGAGTTTCCGGCGCGACGTCGTGGGTAGTGTTGTTGTTGTGTCTGCTTTGGCGCACGTGACCTTCTGGGGCGTTCGCGGATCAACTCCGTGCGATGGACACCAGTTCGATCGCTACGGCGGCAACACGTCGTGCGTCGAGATCTCATCGCCCGACGGCCACGATCCCGTGATCCTCGACCTCGGTACCGGGCTGCGCAGCTACGGCGCGCACCTGGCGGCCGAAGGGCTCCTCGACGGGTACCGCGCCAACGTGCTCCTCACGCACCTGCACTGGGACCACATCCAGGGGCTGCCGTTCTTCGATCCGCTGTCGGCGGGCGGCGGCCGGGTCACCGTGTTCGGACCCGAGCAGCCCGACGGTCCGCTCGATGAGGTGTTCCGTTCGGTGATGTCACCGCCCTACTTCCCGATCACACCCGAACAGCTCAACGGCGACGTCGCGTTCGAGGCGGTCAGCGGCCGCGACGACTTCGCCACCAACGGCGCCAAGGTGAAGGCGCGCTGGGTGCGCCACACGGATCCGACGCTCGGGTTCCGGGTGGAGATCGACGGCCTCAGCGTCGCCTACCTCTCCGACCACGGGCCCGGCACGGTGCCCGAAGACGACGACCTCTACGTGCCCGACGACGTGCTCGAGCTGTGCGACGGCGCGGACCTCGTGATCCACGACGCGCAGCACACCACGGCCGAGTACGAGCAGAAGCGGAGCTGGGGACACTGCACGGTCGACTACGCGATCCACGTCGCCCGCGAGGCCGGTGCCCAAACGCTGGCACTCTTCCATCATTGCCCGACGCATGGTGACGACGAGATGGACACCATCCTGCGCGACGCGCGCGACAACGTGGCGCGCCTCGGCGGACCCGAGATCTTCGCCGCCGCCGACGATCTCACCGTCGAACTCGGCCGCGGCCTCGCCCATGCGGTGGGCACGGTGTGTACGGTGCGGAATGCCTAGCTCGCCTCGACCGCATGAGGCGGTGGTCACCCCCGACGACCGGCACTTCCGCGACGTGTTCGGCCACTTCGCCACCGGCGTCACGATCATCACCGCGATGGACGGCGACGAGCCCGTGGGCATGGCGGCGAACTCCTTCACTTCGGTGTCGCTCGATCCGCCGCTCGTGTTGTTCTGCGTTGCGCACTCGTCGTCGACATGGCCGCGCATCCAGGCGGCGGGCACGTTCGCGATCAACATCCTCGGCGAGCACCACGAAGAGCTCTCACGGTTGTTCGCCCAACGCGATGCCGACCGGTTCGGGTCGACGCCCTGGCACCAAGGGGTGTCGGGATCGCCGGTGCTCGACGAAGCGATCGCGTACGTCGACTGCTCGTTCGAGGCCGAGTACCCGGGCGGCGACCACATGATCATCGTCGGACGCGTGCTCGATCTCGACATGCGCGACGACGCCCGGCCGTTGCTCTTCTACAAGGGCACGTACGGCCGCATCTCCACCGGTCCGTGAGGGCAGGTTCGTGATCGGCCCACCGTGACCGGCCGATCGTGACGGGCGACGACATCGCGTTCGCGGCGCGGGTGGTGATCGCACTGGTTCTGGTCGTGTCGGGCCTGGCCAAGCTGCGTGGCGCGGTGCTCGCGTTGCCGGTCTTCCGCAAGGAGGGCGCGCTCTACGCCGCGGTCGCCTTCGCGACTGCGTGCGCGCTTCCGATCCTCGAGCTGCTGGTCGCGGCCGCGTTGCTGTTCGTCGACGCGGTGTGGCCCGTGTACGTCGCGCTCGCGTTGTTCGTCGTGTTCAGCGCCGTACTGGTGCGGCGGCTGGTGCGCGACGATCGCCGCCCGTGCAATTGCTTCGGAGGCGCGTCGCGTCGACGCGCGCGCTGTCGATCGGATCGCTCGTGCGCAACGGTTGGTTCCTCGTGCTCGCGGTGCTCGCGACCGGGGCCGCGACCATGGAGGTGCCGTCGCCGATCCTCGCGTCGCTGCTGCTCGGAGTCGCGTTCGCCGCGGTGTCGGCCACCTTGATCGTGCGGACGTGACGCGCCTCGCCGGACGAGTGGTGATCACCGGCGACGCCGACGTGGCGCGCGCCGTCGCCAGCGATGGCGCGACCGTCGTGCTGGTGAACACCGACGCAGCCGCGCTCGGCGCGCTCGTCGACGAGGTGCAGGCCCTCGGTGGTCGTGCGGCCGTGCTGGTCGGCGACCTCACCGACCCCGCCACCCGCGCCACGCTGTCCGAGCTCCTCGCCGAGCTCTTCTCTGACCCCACCTCACAGCAAACCGGCGTCAGCAGACCCACCTATAACCCGGTTTGCTGACGCAGGTTTGATGCGTGTGGGTGCGCCGGGTCCTCGTGTCGGGGTTCGAAGATGACTGCAGGGTCGAGGCGATGCGCGAAGCGACGCAGCGTGCGCATCAGCGCGACGCCGACCAGCAGGATGATGGCGGCGTTGGTGAGCGCGGCGGCCGCGTCCCACGGGAGCGAGGTGGCCACGTAGAACGCCCAGTAGCGCTCCAAGGTGGCGGCGAAGCCCATTCCTGGGCGCCAGTCGAGCGCGCCGCCGCGGGCGAACGGCCAGAACCAGAGGTTCATGATCGCGCCGTACAGGAAGCCCCACACCCAGCCGTAGGCGGCGAGCACGATCACCTCCCACCACGGTCGGAGGTGCGCGGTCGCGCGTCCGAGGAACCCGGCGCCCGCGCCCATCCACGCCAGCGCGAGCATCTGGAACGGCAACCACGGTCCGATGCCGCCGGTGAGCACCGCGGACACGGCCATCGCGCACAGCCCGAGCAGCAAGCCGAAGCGCGGGCCGAATGCCGCACCCGCCAACACGATGAGGAAGAAGATGCCACTCCCGCCGCCGGGGAGATCGACGAGCCGCAACAAGCCCGCGCAGGCGGCGAGCATCCCGAGGATGGCGACGGTCGCGCCGTTCATCGTGCCGCGCCGCACCTCGAGCGACACCGCCACGACCACGAGCAGGCCCACCAGGGCTGCGACGAGCGGCGCGTCGCCGCTGTGCGCTTGGCTCGGGAACGCGGTCGCGGGCAGGAAGAACGGATAGAGGAACGCGGCCGCGCCGATCACGACGACCAACGTGTACACCACGATGGGTCGCGCCGCCCGACGGCCCGACTGCCGAACGCCGAGGAAGTGGAGGTGACTGCAGTCATTCGGGCGCTGCCTGTCGACTCGTCGCCGTCTCGACTTCTTCGACGGTGAGGTACGGCGGCAACACGCGCAGCACTTGCGGCGCGAACAACGAGCCGGCCAACACGTCGCGCGCGTTGCCTTCGGCGACGATGTCGCCGTCGCCGAGCACGACGGCATGTGTCGCGCTGCGTGCCGCGAGCTCGACGTCGTGGGTGGCGAGCACGACGGCGCCACCATGGGCGGCGTGCGCGCGCATGGCGTGCTCGAGCGCGGTGCGCGACGGCGCGTCCATCCCGCGCGTCGGCTCGTCGAGCAGCAACACCGGCGCGCCACCCACTGCGACCGCGCCGATCGCCACGCGCTGGCGTTCGCCGCCCGACAGGCTGCGCGGATGACGGTCGGCCAGCTGCTCGATCCCGAGCGTGGCCAGCCACCGGTCGACGGTGCCGTCGTCGGCTCGGCCGAGCAACTTCAGCGTCTCTTCGAGCTCACGCCGCACGGTTGGTGAGAACAGCAACGTGTTCGGGTTCTGTGGCACGTACGCGACGCGGCCGTGCGAGTCGACGCGGCCGCGCGTCGGCGTGGTGCAGCCCGGCCAGGACCCGGAGGAACGTGGTCTTGCCGGCGCCGTTGCGGCCCAGCAGCGCGATCACATCGCCGGCGTGCACGTCGAGTGACAGGTCGCGCAGCACCGTGCGACCGCCGAGCTCGACGCGCAGCCCCGTCGCACTGACGAGCACCTCGCCGGGCGTCGACGGATCGGCGGGATCATGAGGCGCCGGCAGGTCGATCGGCTCGCGGACCGCCCACGCGCGCGCGTCGCGCACGGTGAGCGGTGGCGGCGACCATCCGAGGAGGTTGCCGAGCCGGGTGACGCTGGGCGCGCCGGCGTAGGTGGCGAGCAACTCGCCGGGCGCGGCGGGCAAGCCCACCGCGCCGTCGACCACGAGCACCGCGGATCGGCCAGGGGCGCGGCGCGATCGAGGCGGTGCTCGGCGAGCACGACCGTGGTGCCGAGGTCGGTGTTGAGACGGGTGAGCGCCGCGAGCACGTCGTCGGCGCCCTGCGGATCGAGTTGCGACGTGGGCTCGTCGAGCACCAACGCCGACGGTGACGCCGCGAGCGCGCCGGCGATCGCGCACCGTTGCCGTTCACCGCCCGACAACGTGGCGGGATCGCGGTCGCGGAGGTGCGCGATGCCGAGCGCATCGAGCGTCTCCTCCACGCGCCGCCGCATGGCCGCCGCGCTGAACCCGAGGTTCTCGAGCACGAACGCGAGGTCGCGCTCCACGTGGTCGACCACGAACTGTGCCTCGGGGTCTTGCGACACGAACCCGACCACGTCGGCCAGCTCACGCGGATGATGCGACACGGTGGAACGCCCGAACACCACCACCTCGCCCGAGAACCGGCCGCCGCTCGAGTGGGGCACCAGCCCGTTGGCGGCGCGCAGCAGCGTGCTCTTCCCCGACCCTGACGCGCCGACCACGAGCAGCAGCTCACCGGGCTCGACGTCGAGGCCGACGTCGGTGAGCGCGGGCGCGGGTGCGTCGGGATACGTGAAGCCGACGTGGCGATACGAGATCGCGCTCATGGGGCGTTCCGATGGGGAAACCCGATGGGCGCGAGCAGGGGCAGGAGCGAGAGCGCGGGCGCGAGATGGAGAGCAGGCCAACGCACTGGCTCGGTGGCGAACCACGTGAGGCTGCCGTCGCCGGCGATCGTGCACGCCGCCAGCGCGGCCGGCGCGAGGAGCACGGCCGCGGCCATGGCCCAGTCGATGCGTGTCATGTGTCGCGGGCGGTACCGGATGCGCTCGGTGCTCGACGACGCGAGCACCACCGCGAACACCAGGCCCGCAGCCCCACCGGTGCCGAGCACCGCGGCGGCGGGGCCTCGGTCGCCGATCAGCGCCACGAACGCGCCCCCGAGCGCGAGGAGCGACGCGACGCCGCACCACCCGGCGACGCGGTCGCGTGGCCCGGCACCGGCGCGCGCGAACCCCCGAGCATCCATCGACTCGGCGAGCGTGACGGCGCGCTCCATGCCCAGCTCGAGTACCGGCACGATCTGGCGCAACAGCCGACCGCGGCGAACCACGCGTCCCCCGGTACGCGCGCGGTCGGCTTCGCGCACGTCGGAGATGGCGGCGAGCGTCGACGGCACGAATGCGAGCGCGACGACGACGACGAGACCGACCTCGTAGAACGCGTGGGGTGTGCTCTGCACGAGCTCGGAGTGCGACACGACCGAGTTGAACGCACCGAACACCGCCATCACGCCCACGATGGCGAACCCCTCGGCGAGCGACTGCAACATCACGGGCAGCTCGATGCTGCCGCCCACCGTGAATCCGCCCAGCAGTCGCGGCAGGGTGGCCTGCGGCACCGTGAACAGCACGTGGCCGAGGCCGTGGGTGGTGAGCACGGTGAGCACCATGCGCGCGACCGCGAAGAACACGCCCACACCCACGAGGATCGGGAACGCGCGCGCGTAGGGCCCCGGCCGCGCGTGCAGCGACACCGCGAGTCCGGCGATGCCGATCACGAGCGCGACGTACACCGGGTTCGGCGCGATCTGCACGCAGGCGGCGGCGGCGAGCGCCCACGTCATCCACACGCCGGCATGCCACCGTCCACCGCGGGCGGTGACGGGGCCGAATGCGTCGGCGTGGTCGTCGGGTGCCGACGGCCCTGCGGCCGCGCGGTCGCGCGTCGACGCGCTGATGGGTCGTCCGGTTTCCGGGGCTTGCACCGCGCTCTTCACGTCCTACTAGGGTGCTCTCTCGACAGCGGTTGCGCGCAACCCGGACGTTGCGTGCGGTTCTGTGATCCTCCGAGCAGCCGGCTCGGTGGTCAGCGGAACGGGGGAAGTCGGTGCAAGACCGACGCTGACCCGCAACTGTGAGCGGAAGCGACACGAGCGATGTGTCGCATTTCGTGAGCCAGGCTACCCGCCACTGTCCACCGGGCCACCGGTGCCCCCAACGGAGCCGTCCTTTCGGATGGCCGACAGAAGACCCTCGTGGACCAGGGGTTACGGAGGAAATCACATGTCACGCGTTCAGCGCGTGGTCGTGTCGTTCGGCGCCATCACGTTCGCTCTTCTTGCCTTCCCCCTCGCGGCGCAGGCCGCGGTCGACCCGGCCGTCGTGCAGGGCGGCGTCGGTTATCTCGCCACCACGCAGCGAGGCGGCCTCGATCCCAGCACCGGTGCAGGTGCGTGGGACGCCACGGTCGCCGCGGGCGCGTTCAACACCTTCGACGCCGTGCTCGGCATCGCCGAGGCCGGTCAGACCGGCACGACGTGGAGCACCTCACAGGCGTTCGTCGCGGTGGACAACTTCGAGAACGCACAGGGTGTCGACCCACTCGGGTACATGGACTTGATCGGCAACGCGGCCACCACGCCGGGCCGCGCCGGCAAGATCATCACGCTCTGGGCCGAGCCGCTCGGGCTCAGCCCCACCGACTTCGACCCGGCGGACAACGGCGGTGGTGTCGATCTGGTTGCCAAGGTCGGTTCGCCGATGCCGAACGGCGCGTACGCAGACGACCTCGACTACAGCGACACCCTGTACGCGATCCTCGCGACCCACCTCGTGGGCGGCACGATCTCGCCGACGAGCGTGCAGTACATCCGTGACGGTCAGACCGCGGAGGGAAGCTGGGCGTACAACCACGATCCCACCGACGCCGTCGAGGCCGACAACGACACGACCAGCCTGTCGATCCAGGCGTTGATCGCGGCCGGTGTCCCCGCAACGGATCCGGCCGTGGTCGATGGTCTGGCCTACATCGCCGCGCAGCAGATGCCCGACGGGCGCTGGTCTGCGTTCGGCTTCCCGAGCTCGGAGTCGACGTCGCGGGCGCTCCTCGGTATCGCGGCCGCCGGTTTCGACGTGAACTCCCGCTGCTGGCGTGACACGGTGCTCCCGTCCGCATCGACGGACGCGTTCGTCGGTGGCGACGCGGCGTTGAGCTCGTTCGCGCAGTCCGATGGCTCCATCGCGGATCCCAGCTCGTTCGGGCCGACGTACTCCACCGCGCAGTCACTCGAAGGACTCCTCCGCAACTGGCTGCCGGTGGTCTCCGCCACCGCGCAGAACTGCTCGGTGCCGGTCACGCCGGTCACGCCGGTCGCGCCGGTCGATCCATCTGCTCCGGCACCGGCCGTGGCGGTCGCGCCACACTTCACGGGGTGAGCGGGACCCGACTCGGGTTGGCCAGGCGTGGTCTGCTGGTCGCATGCGCCGCTGTCGCGGTCGCGGTGGGGACGCTCGTTCCCGCCGCGACTCCGGCACTCGCGCAGACGTCGACCGCGGTCGTCGTCGTCGACACGGGCGGCAATGTGATCACCCGCACCATCTCGTTCTCGGGCACCATCAGCGGCATCGAGGCGTTGCAGCTGGCCGGGGCCAACCCGCAGGTTCTGGACTACGGCGGCACACTCGGCCTGGCGGTGTGCAAGCTCTACGGCGTCGGGGACGAGGTCGACCACTGTCCAGGTGGCTGGAGCTACTACCGCGCCGCGGGTGGCAGCGGTGCCTGGAGCCTCGCGGGCCGCGGCGCGTCGAACACCTCGGTGAACGATGGCGACGTCGAGGGGTGGAAGTACGGCAGCGGCCGACCGGGCGGGTCACCCAACTTCTGTGCGTACGTCACCTGCGCCCCACCCCCACCGGAACCGACGGTTCCGCCTTCGCCGCCAACCCCGGCTGCAGCCTCGCCGGGTTCGGGGAGCGCACCGTCGGATGCGTCCGGCGTCTCCGGGGGGACCAGCGGCATCGCGACCACCACACCTGGCGCGACCGACAGCGCGGGAACGTCCGCTGCCGAGCCGTCAGCGTCGACTTCGCCGACGACCTCGACGAGCGTGAATGGAAGCACCAAGCGGAAGCGGACCGACGAAGCGGCACTCGCGTCGTCCAGCGGGTCGGCGGGGACGAGTGGAGGGAGCAGCTCGCCGATCGGTGTCGCCGTGGTCGCGGTGCTCCTGGTCATCGCCGCCGCGGTCGCGACCGTGATCCGCCGCCGTCGACGCGGCACGCCCCGGAACCCGCGTCCTAGTCGGCACTCGCGCGGAGCGCACCGACTCGGGTACGGTTCGACGCGATGGCGACGCGTACCCGCACGTTCGGAGCCGGCAATCGCGAGAGCCACGACGCGAGCGATTTCTACCGCGCGGTTCACTGCACCGAAGGTCTCGAAGGACGCCACCGTCAACCCGTGCACCGCGGCGGATCGTCTCATCGTCGGCGACGCGCGCGACATGCGTGACGTGCCCGACAACTCGGTCGCGCTCGTGGTGACGTCGCCGCCGTACTTCGCGGGGAAGGCCTACGAGACCGAGCTCGACGCCGAAGGCATCCCCGCGACCTACCTCGAGTACCTCACCATGTTGCGCGACGTGTTCGCCGAGTGTGTGCGCGTGCTCGAGCCGGGCGGGCGGATCGCGGTCAACGTGGCGAACCTCGGACGCAAGCCGTATCGCTCGCTCGCCGGCGACGTCACCACGATCCTGCAGGACGAGCTCGCACTGTTGCTGCGTGGCGAAGTCGTGTGGGTGAAAGCGAAGGGCGCGGCGGGTTCGTGCGCATTCGGTTCCTACATGAAGGCGTCGAACCCGGTGTTGCGCGACCTGAGCGAACGCGTGGTGATCGCATCGAAGGGTCGCTTCGATCGAGCGATCCCGTGGCAGCAGCGCGAGAAGTTGGGCCTGCCGTTCGAGTCGACCATCACCAAGGAAGAGTTCCTCGAGTCGACGCTCGACGTGTGGGAGATCCGCCCCGAACGCGCACGGCGTGTGCAGCATCCCGCGCCGTTCCCTGTCGAGCTCCCGGAGCGGTTCATCCGTCTGTACACCTACGAGAACGACGTGGTGCTCGATCCGTTCCTCGGGTCGGGGTCGACCGCAGTCGCCGCCGCGCGCAACGGCCGACGCTACGTCGGGTACGACCTCGATCCCGCCTACGTCGACATCGCGCACGCACGCGTCGCCGACGAAGGCGGACGCGTCGATGGACTGCAGGTTGGAGCGCCTGCTGTCGAGTCCTCCGACTGACGTCCCGTGCGTCAGCGGGTGGGGTTGGTGGCCTCGGGCTCGACCAACCGACGCGGCACGTCCATCGGTTCGAGGGGCTCGAACGTGTTGACCGCGTCCATCGCCGGGTCGCCGGGAACGGCGACACCGGGGATCAGGAACGAGACGACGGCGCCGAGGGCAACGACGACGGTCGCGAACGCCGAGCGCGTACCGAGCGCCCGTCGCAACGCCCTGTTCCAACGCGATGTGCAGGATCCCGGCGTCGTGGGCGGTGGTGCCGGGAGGTGAGGCGAAGTTGGCGCCGAGCGCGTGGATGGCGGCCTTGGCCGTGGCCTTCAGGCTCGCTGGGAGCGCGGAGTCGGCGACGCTGCTGATGGTGTGACTCACCGTCTGTGCCGTGAGCAGCGCACCGATGACCGCGACGCCGAGCGCGGCACCGACCTGACGCACCGTCGTGTTGGCGCCGCTGGCCACGCCGCTCGCGCGCTCGGGGATCTCGGCCAGGATCACGTTGTTGAGCTGGGCGCCCGCGAAGCCGATGCCCATGCCGTAGAGCGCGAAGCCGGGCATCAGCGTCCACACCGTGATGTCGGGAGAGATCGCCATCGCGATCAACAGGATCCCGATCGCGTCGATCACGAGCCCGATGCGTATCACGACGGTCGGGCCCCAGCGCCGTGCCAACCGACCGCCGACCTGGGCGCCGAGGATCACGAACAACCCGACGGGCAGCAGCCAGAGTCCGTTCTCCGCCGCGGTCAGGTGCTTGCCGTCCTGGAGGAACACCGGGAGCACGAACAGCACACCGAGTTGTCCCATGGAGAGCAGCAATCCGGTGAGCAAGCCGTAGCGATAGGACTTGAGTCGGAGCTGACTGAACTCGAAGAGGGGATCGCGGCCGCGGCGTTCCTTGCTGCGCTCGAGTCGATAGAACCCGTAGAGCACGCATGCACTCATGCCGAGGACGATCGGTGTGAGCGCGATCGGCGCCGTCGAGGGCCACAAGGTGGCGCCGCCGATCTGGAACGAATCGAGCGGCGTGAGCCAGCCGTAGCGGCCGCCCTCGCTGAGCCCGAAGACGAGCAGGAACATGCCGATGGCGATGAGCGCGGCGCCCGGGACGTCGATCGCAACTGGTCGGTCGCTGCGTCGACCCGGACGCATGAACAGGGCAGCACCGATGATCGCGATGGGCGCCACGATCACGTTGATGATGAACGCCCACCGCCACGAGTAGTTGGTGGTGAGGAAGCCGCCGAGCACTGGGCCGAACGCCGCGCCCGCGCCGGCGACGGCGCCCCACATGGCGAACGCGGTGGCGCGCTCGCGGCCTTGGAACGTGCTCGAGATGATCGCGAGCGTTGCCGGCAACATCAGCGACGCGCCGAGGCCTTCGATGATCGCCTCGCCGACGATGAGCTGGGGCACCGAGCTCGACACCGCCGCGAGCAGCGATCCCGCGCAGAACAGTCCGGCGCCGATGATGAAGATGCGCCGGTGGCCGTAGACATCGCCGAGCCGTCCACCGATGATCAGGAACGTCGCGAACGTGAGCGTGTAGCCGGTGATGACCCACTGCAGGCTCGGCAAGGTGGTGTGGAAGTCGCGCAGGATGGTGGGGATGGCCACGTTGAGCACGGAGTTGTCGAGCACCACGATGAACGCGGCGATGATCACGATGGCGAGCGTGATCCAGCGCCGCGGATCGGGCGTGCCGTCGTCGACGTGATCGATGTGACGCGACTTCATCGTGGCTGCTTTCGCGCCTTGATTCGCTGGAGGGTGGCGAAGTCCATCGGGCGACCAGGGAGCGGGGTGGCGTCGCTCGGGCGGAGGCCATCGAGGATGATCGTGACGTAGCGGTGACGCAGCTTCTCCCGGTGCTCGCCGACGAGTGACGTTGCGTGGGCGACACCGGAGAACAACACCGACACGTCGGCCGAGCCCACGTCGGCGCGGATCGACCCGGCCGCTTGTGCGCGCGCGAGGAGAGCGTCGACCGCGCTGCGCAGCTCGATGCGCAGTGGTTCGGTCTCGACCGAGCCGTCGATCTCCTTGGCCATCTGCTCGGCCAAGGCCAGGTGCCGGGCTTGCACGTCGGAGAGGGCGAGCACGAAGTCGCGGAACGCGACGCCCGCGTCGGGTTCGTGGAGCGCGTCTCGCGCGTGGAGCACGAGGGGTTCGAGCAGGCGCCGCGCGACTGCATCGACGAGCGCCTGTTTGGTGGGGAAGTGCCGGCACACGGTGCCGACGCCGACCCCGGCGCGGCGCGCCACCTCTTCGATCGGTGCCTTGAGGCCGCCCTCCGAGAACACCGATTCGGCGGCGGCGAGCACCTGCTCCCGGTTGCGGCGGGCATCCGCGCGCAGTGGACGGGCTTCGACGTCGGTCATGGCGTCGGCCGGAGCGGCGGGAGGAGAAGGGTCGTAAACGGAATCACCATTCCGATACTAGCCACCCGCGGCGCGTGTGCACCGGTCGGGATCGCGACGGTGCCGCATCCCGGGCCGAGCAGGGCGGCCCGTAGCATCGGCAGTCGCCTATGGCACCCCTCGCCGTCAGCGTCTCGAGCAACCTGTACCTGCTGACGGCGTTCGGCGCGGGCGTGATCTCGTTCCTGTCGCCGTGCGTGCTCCCGATCGTGCCGGGCTACCTGAGCCTGATCACCGGGCTGAGCGTCGGTGAGATCGTCGAAGGTGATCGACCGCACTACTTGAAGCGGATTGCGTTCAACACGTCGATGTTCGTCGCCGGCTTCACGCTGGTGTTCGTGCTGCTCGGGTTGATCACCACCGCAGCGGGCAGCGCGCTGTTCCGGAACCAGGAGACGCTCACCAAGGTGTCGGGTGGTCTCGTGCTGCTGATGGCCGCATACCTCGCGGGGTCGCAACTGCTCACGACGCCGAGCATGTACCAGGAGTTCCGCTTCCACCCGCACCTCGAGCGCTTCGGTCCGGTGGCCGCGCCGGTGGCGGGCGCGGCGTTCGGCCTCGGGTGGACACCGTGCATCGGGCCGGTCCTCGGCGCGGTGCTGGTGTTCGCGTCGGAGGGCCAGAGCCTCGTGCGATCGACGGCCTTGCTGATCGCCTACTCGTTCGGGCTCGGAGCGTCGTTCATGGCGGTGGGGCTCGCCATGGGCAAGCTCACGCGCGCGGTCAACTGGTTCAAGCGGCACTCACGCGCGATCACACTCGTGTCGGCCGCGGTGCTCGCGCTCTTCGGTCTGGTGTTGCTCACCGACAACCTGCCTGAGGTCACTGCACGGCTCAGCACCCTGATGCGCGACCTCGGCCTGGGGTTCATCGTCGACGCCGGCTGAGTGGGCCGTACGATTCTGGGGATGGACACGACCGTGCTCGATGTCGACACGTCGCGCGACCAGACCGTCGACCTCACCGGCGCGGTGCGATCGTTCTGCGCCACGCGGGGTGACGGCTTGTGCAGCGTGTTCGCGCCGCACGCCACCGTGGGCATCGCGATCATCGAGACGGGCGCGCGCTCCGACGACGATCTCGTCGACGCGCTCGAACGGCTGTTGCCGCGCGACGACCGCTACGGCCATGCGCACGGCTCGCCGGGTCACGGCGCCGACCACGTGTTGCCGGCGATCGTGGCGCCTTCGGTGGTGGTGCCGGTACAAGGCGGTGAGCCGTTGCTCGGCGTGTGGCAGAGCATCGTGTTGGTGGATCTCAACCGCGACAACCCGCGCCGCACCGTGCGCCTCTCGTTCGTCGCCGGATGAGCAGCCCGGTGAACGACAGCCGACGATGACGGACCGCGTCCCCATCTCACGTCGCGCCTGCAGGGCTTCGGCACCACGATCTTCGCCGAGATGTCGGCGCTCGCTGTCGCCACCGGTTCGATCAACCTGGGGCAGGGGTTTCCGGACGACAGACGGGCCGGCCGAGGTGCTCGACGCCGCGGTGGCGGCGATCCGCGCCGGCGACAACCAGTACCCACCGGGTCCGGGCATCCCGGAGCTGCGCGCCGCGGTCGCCGAGCACCAACGTCATTGGTACGGCCTCGAGTACGACCCCGACACCGAGGTGCTTGTCACCACCGGCGCCACGGAGGCCATCGCCGCGGCATTGCTCGCGCTGTGCGAGCCGGGCGACGACGTGGTCACGTTCGAGCCGTACTACGACTCCTACGCCGCGTGCATCGCGATGGCCGGCGCGCAACGACGCGTCGTGCAGCTGCGCACACCGTCGTACGCGTTCGACCCCGACGAGCTGGCGGCGGCCATCACGCCGCGCACGCGGTTGGTGTTGTTGAACTCGCCGCACAACCCAACCGGGAAGGTGTTCTCGCGCGACGAGCTCGACGTGATCGCGCGACTGTGTGTGGAGCATGACCTCATCGCGGTGACCGACGAGGTGTACGAGCATCTGGTGTTCGACGGCGAGCACGTCCCGCTCGCTTCGTTCCCCGGGATGCGGGACCGCACCGTGACCATCTCGTCGGGCGGCAAGACGTTCTCGTGCACCGGCTGGAAGGTCGGCTGGGTGTGCGCGTCGGCGCCGCTGGTCGCGGCGGTGCGCACGGCCAAGCAGTTCCTCACCTACGTGAACGGCGCGCCGTTCCAACGTGGCGTGGCGGCCGGGCTCGCGCTGCCCGACGAACGCATCCGTGCGATTGGCGCCGAGTTGAAGGAGAAGCGCGACCGGTTGTCGGCCGGGCTGGAAGCCGCGGGGCTCGAGGTGTTGCCCTCCGCCGGCACCTACTTCGTCACCGTCGACATCCGCGCGATCGGCGAACGCGACGGGCTCGCGTTCTGTCGCGCGTTGCCCGAGCGCTGCGGGGTGGTCGCGGTGCCCAACGTGGTGTTCTACGACGACCAGGAGGCCGGGCTGCCGCTCGTGCGCTTCGCGTGTTGCAAACGGCTCGACGTGATCGATGAAGCCGTGTCGCGACTCAAGGCGGTGAAACGGTGAGAGTTGCCGCGATCCAGCACGACATCATGTGGGAAGACCCGTCGGCCACCTTCACCCACGTTGCACCACTGCTCGCGGTGGCCGCCGACGAAGGCGCGGACCTCGCGGTGCTCACCGAGATGTACAGCACCGGGTTCTCGATGCACACCGATCGCATCGCCGAGCCGGTCGACGGCCCGAGCACCGCGTTCCTCGTCGAGCAGGCCGCGCGTCATCACCTGTGGGTGTGTGGATCGCTCCCCGAGCTCGTGGCGGGTGAGCACCGCCCGGCGAACACCTTGGTGCTGGCCGCGCCCGATGGCACCGTGCACCGTTATCGCAAGATCCATCCGTTCACGTACTCGGGAGAGCACGAGCACTACGAGGCAGGTGACTCGTTCCTCAGCGTCGAGATCGAAGGCGTTCGTTGCTCGTTCTTCGTGTGTTACGACCTGCGCTTCGCCGACGAGTTCTGGGCGCTCGCCGACGCAACGGACTGCTACGTGATCCCCGCCAACTGGCCGGCGCGTCGCCGCGACCACTGGCGCACGTTGTTGCTCGCGCGCGCGATCGAGAATCAGGCCTACGTGGTCGGCGCGAACCGTGTGGGCGCCGGTGGCGACGACGGTCAGATCGACTACGTGGGCGACAGCATGATCATCGATCCGTTCGGTGAGCTGCTCGCCGATGGTGCAGACGCGGGCGAGGCGGTGTTGCTGGGCGAGGTCGACCGCGCACGCGTCACCGAGGTGCGGGCCAAGTACCCGTTCCTGCGCGACCGCCGCTGAGGCGCGGTAGCGTCTCGCGCCATGTGCGGATGTCTCCTGGCGCTGGTGGCGATGGTGTCGCCGCGGTTCGCGATCTTCTTGGTGTGGGCGTTCACCGACCGGATGACGATCGCGTTCAACTCGTTCTGGATCGGGTTCATCGGGTGGATCTTCCTGCCGTGGACCACGTTGGCGTGGGCCGCTGCCTACGCGCCGCGCCAGGGCGTCACCGGTTTCGGCTGGTTCATCGTGATCTTCGCGTTCCTCGTCGACATCGGCACCCACGTCGGTGCCGCGGAAGCACGCACCCAGCGCGCCGCTGCGGCCTGACCGCGACCGGACCCGGCACTTCCCGAAATTGCGTTCCCAGCGCGCGCCATGCGTGCGTTCCCAACGCAATTTCGCGAGGTTGGGTTGCCTTGGGGAGTCGGCAACGGCGACTGCTAGCTTGATTGGTCCGCCGCGGGGTGGAGCAGTCTGGTAGCTCGTCGGGCTCATAACCCGAAGGTCGAAGGTTCAAATCCTTCCCCCGCCACCATCGGAAGGCCCGGAACCTCATGGTTCCGGGCCTTCGTCGTGCTGCGGGACACGTCGGAGTGCACCGTGTTGGTGGCATCACGGCCGAGCATCCTCGGTATCGACAGACCGTTCGGTGGTTCGGTCGAATCGTGAGCGCTGCCGCCCGCCGCCGGGGGTTCGGGCGCCAACGGTGCGTGGGCCTTCTCGAGGCTGGAAGCGGTGATCACGCGAACGAGCGACGAAGTCCGTCTCCGTCGCTCCCGCGACGCTGGCGCGGACGCCGACGCTCGATGAGATGGTCAACGCCGAGGGCGACGACGAACAGCACCACCGCGGCGAACGCGTCGATCCAGTAGTGGTTGGCCGTCAGCACGATTGCGGCCAGCGTGACCACCGGGTGCAAGGCCACGAGGGAATGCCACTTGCTCGTCGTGCCGAGCAACGCCGCCCACGCGACGACGAGCGCCCAACCGAAATGCAGCGACGGCATCGCTGCGAACTGGTTGGCGAAGCCCTTGTAGGGGCTTCCCGCGCCGTACATGCGGACCACCGCGCCGTGTCGACGAAGCCGAGGTGCGGGAACATGCGCGGTGGCGCGAGCGGCAATGTGACGTGCATTGCCAGCGCGGTGAACGTGGTGAGGACCATCACGTTGCGGAAGCGTCGGTACGCAGACGGGTGACGCGTGATAGAGCCAGATGAACGCGGCCCGGTGACGACCACGTGCGCGACGAGGTAGTACACGTTCAGGAACCGGATGAGCGCCGTGCCGCCGAGGGCGACGTCTTGGAGCCGGGCTTCGTTGAACACACCGAGGGAACGCTCGATGCCGATGACGTCGCGCGCGTTGCGGAGTGCCGTCGTCACGTGTTGCTTGCCGAGGAATCGACCGTACTTGTAGACGAGGAGCAGCGCGACGACCAGGCCGAGCTCGCGCAGCAATGAAGCACCGGCTGAGAGTCCCACCATCTCCGCGCTGCACTGGTGCCCGTATCGACGCACTGGTCGTCGTGGCCCTGTGGCGCGATCAAGGCGCCGTTGGAACCCTGGTGGCGTCGAGACTCGCAGACTGGCATCGGGGGCTCCTCCCTGCCGATGGCAGGGGCGGTGAACATGGCAGGCACCTTGAGGTATTCCCCGTCCGGCTCTCCCAGATGCGCGGCTGCAAAAATCCTTCCCCCGCCATCATCGAAACAGCCTGCAGAGCCGGTGCCGCGAGCACCGGCTCGGTGCGTTTCTCGGGCCGACTGCTGAGGGGTTCGCGAGCGTCGCTTCAGGGCCCACCGTGGACGGAGTGGACGGTGAGGTGTGGAGGCCGGATCGGTCGGAAGCCGATCGACGACGCGCCCTGGGGCCCGACCTGGAACGGCTGCGACCCGACGCCCGGGCGTCCGCTGTTCGACGAGCCCGCGTTCGGTCCCCAGAGGCCGAAGCCGATCGTGTGCACTTCCTGCGTGAACGGGGCGATGCGAATGCCGGGCGGCATCCAGATCTCGATGAGTTGCGGCTCGTCGACGCTGCCGCGGTGGTGCACGAACGACGCCGTGATCCGTTCGTCGGGCGGGAGCGCGGTGGACGATCTCCTCCAGCGCCGGATTCCCTTGTGCCCGATCTTGGAGCACCTCCCACGTGCGTTCCTCTGCTCGGACGGCTCGGATCAGCGTCGCTGGATCGCCGCCGTCGGAACCCTCCGGATGAGCACCCCATCCTCCGTGGAGGGGAGTGAGACCCTCGTCGGGAGGCCTGACGGGCCGGAAGCCGAGGAAGGTCAGCCCCTGCGGGCCGGCTCGGTAGGAGTAGCCCACACCCCGCGGAACGAAGAACGACGACCCGGCGCCGAGCGCCGTTCCGTCGAGGTGCAGCTCGCCGCCGAGGACGAATCCGATGCCATGCACGTCGACGACCCCGGGCTCGACGCGGAGGTCAGGAGGGATCCAGACCTCCACGAGTTGCGGCACGTCGACATCGCCGGGAAAGTGCACGAACGACGCAGCCGCCCGCTGTTCGGGCGCCAGCCGCATCACCTGGTCGGCCACCTCGGGCTGGGTGAGCGCCTGTGCTTCGAGCGAGACCAGCCGTCGCTCGTCGCGCGGCACGAAGCCTCTCGCCGTCATTGCCACTCGAGCCGCTCCATCTCGATCAGCCTCCCGTAGAAGTCGACCCAACGGGTGCGCTGGTCGCGCCCGGCTCCCGTGTGGTGGTAGGCGTCGTTGTCGCTGGCTTGCCAGTTCCCGTCGAGCCAGAGGCCGAGGTGGTCGAGGAACTCGTGCAGACCGGCGACCACGTCGGCGGGCCACGGCGCGTCGAGCGAATGCAGCAACCAGAGATGGGTGCCCACACCCTCGACGTCATCGACGTGCTGGTAGGGCAGCCGATGGTGCGACTCCGACAACTCGATCCGCACATCACCGAGGGTGGGGGAGGCGTACTCGAGAACCGCTGGCGGCTCGAACGCCACGAGCGCGGCATCGAGCGCCTTGGTCGCGGGACCGCCGAGCGAGAACCAGGGCCGGCCGTCGAGCTCCGCATTCGTGACCGCGTCCCAGCACGCGCTCGATCGGGTGCCGGTAGTACCGCTCGTGAACCATCATCGAGCGATCCCGGAAGGTGGCCACCATCCAGTCCGTGCGCGGGTCCGTCATGGTGTTGCCGCCGTCCTGTTGGCCCGTGGCACCAACGGTCCTCTGCCCACGAGGATGCTGCGGTACCGAGGCGAACGTACCGTCGCATTTGACGGGTCGTCAAGAACCGGACTTGATGGGTGGGCGCGCGAAGGATTCGGCAAGGAGGGTGAGACCGATCCCGAACAACCACGCGTCCTTGCTGATGGGGATGCCCTGCTGGGTCGGCCAGATGCTGTGGGGTTTGCGGAGCCCCGGTGTGCGCGGTAGAGGCCGAGCAGCGCGCCGGAAAACCCGGTGAGGGCGATGCCCGCGACCCGTTCGGGCACGACGGGGAGCGCGACGGCAACGCCGACCGCGATCTCGCCGGCGGCCAAGAGCTTCAGGAACTTGTCCGGTCCCAGCTTGGCCAGGAAGGGGTACGTGCCGGACGCCATGCCGTGCACCCCGGCGGCAGTGGCTTCGTCGCCGTGCCACTTGTCGATCCCCGAATGGAGGATGAAGGCGCCGGCGATGACGCGAGCGGGAACATGCGCTGACCACAGTGATCGGAACGAGACGTCTGGCATCGGATCTTCTCCTTGGTCGCGCTTTTGGGGGACGTGCGCGCGGTGCGAGCCCTCAGACCGGGCGCTCGGGCATGTTGGTCATCATGGAAACGCGAGTGGGCGACGTCGGGTTCGTGCGCAGCGTCGCCGGGGAATCGCTCGTCGGCGAACACCGGAGACACGCCACCGAGCCCGAGCTCGGCGACGTTCTCGATCGCGTCGGTGGGGGAATGGAGGGCGCCTTCGTCCGGCAGTGAGCGCGGGAGGTAGCGGACGGTGACGACTGCGGCGGCGAGCGCGAGTACGACGCCGAACAGCCCGGCCACGCGCATGCCGTCGAGGAAAGCGGTACGCGCGAGGAGGTCGAACGCGTGCGCGGCAGCTCCAGGGAGGTGGCTGGCGACGTCGAGGGCACCGCCGATCGATGAGCTCGCGGCCGGCCGCGACGTGGCAGGAAGCGCGGGGAGCGCATCGTGGAGATGGCTCCGGTACTGCGACGCCGCGATCGAGCCGAGCACCGCGACGCCGAGAGCGGCGCCGAGCTCGCGGGTCGCGTCGTTCATCGCCGATCCCGCGCCCGCTCGCCGCGTGGGCACCGCCGCCATGATCGACGCGGTCATGGGCGACATCGCCATCGCCATCCCCGCAACGAGTGGGACGAGCATGAGCAGGACGACCCAGTAGGACGTCGTGAGACCGAACTGGGAGAACACGGCGAACCCCACCGCGATGAGCACCATGCCCATTCCGACGACCCGGTTCGCGCCGAAGCGCTTGCTCAGCTGCGGGGTGAGTGGCGCAACGATGAGCATGATCGGCGCCATGGGCAACAACCGCGCCGCGGCGACCAACGGCGAGTCGTTCAGGACCAGTTGGAAGTACTGCGTCATGAGGAACAGGACGCCGTACATGGCGAGGAACACGAGCAGCATGCCGCCGCTCCCGGTGCTGAAGCTCGGATTCCGGAAGAAGCGCATGTCGAGCATGGGCACGTCGGTGTGGAGCTCCCACAGCACGAACATCGCGAGCACCACGAACGAGAGGACGAACGCACCGACGGTCTGGGGCGCGCCCCATCCCTTGTCGGGTGCCTGGATGAGCGCGAACACCAGCGACGAAATTCCCACGATCGAGAGCACCGCGCCGACCGGATCGAGTCTCGCCTCCTCGGGATCACGTGACCTCGGTATCAGGAACCAGCCACTGACGAGCGCGACAGCGATGATCGGGAGGTTGATCAGGAACACCGAACCGAACCAGAAGTGGGTGAGCAGGAAGCCACTCATGAGCGGGCCGATCGCGCCGGCGACTCCGACGGTGGCAGCCCAGATCGCGATCGCCTTGGCGCGTTCACCCGCGGGGAAGACGTTCACGAGGATCGACAACGTCGACGGCATGATGAACGCGGCGCCGACACCCATCACCGCGCGACAACCGATCAGCTGCCCCATCGTGGTCGCCTGCGACGCCGCCGCCGCGGCGACGAAGAAGGTGACCAGCCCGAATTGCAGCGCGCCCTTGCGTCCGAACCGATCGCCGAGCGCACCGGCTGAGAACAGCAGCCCCGCGAAGACGAGCGAGTACGCCGCGACCACCCATTGCAGCTGCGACTCGGTTGCTCCGAGATCACGCGCCAACGAGGGCAACGCGACGTTCAGGCTCGAGTTGGCGACGGACACGATGAGCAGGCTGAGGCAGAGGACCGCGAGCGTCCACCACCGGCGCTGGTAGAGCGTGTTGGGAGTTGCGTCGAGGGTTGCGGAAGTCATGGCAGCATTCTGTCACATTGTGTCAGAAATATCCAACTGACAGTTTGCACATCCTGCCAACCGGCGGGTTGTGTCAGAATGGCTTCATGGGTCTCCGAGAGCTCAAGAAGGCGCGCACCCGCGCCACGCTTCACGACGTGGCCATGGACCTCTTCGCCCGCAACGGCTTCGATCAGACCACGGTCGAGGAGATCGCCGAGGCGTGTGAGGTGTCGCCGCGCACCTTCTTCCGCTACTACTCCACGAAGGAAGAGCTGCTCTTCGTCGACTCGCAGCAGCGATGCGCCGCGCTGCTCGAGATCGTCGCTGCGCAGCCTGCGGAGGATCCGCCGCTCGACGTGCTCCACCGCTCGCTCCACCGGTTGGCGCTCGACTACGAACCGGAGCGAGATCGGCTCGTCGCCCGGGCACGGGTGCTCGACGGGTCGCCCAGCCTTCGGGCTGACAAGGCCGAGCAGCAGCGGGGGTGGGAAGCAGGACTCTTCGAAGAGCTCGAACGGCGCAACCGCGTCGCCGTGTCCCCGCTCACCCGACACGAGCTCCGCCTCTGCGTCGCGGTGTCGATGGCCGCGTTCCGTACGGTCTTCGACATCTGGCTCGATGAGGCAGGCACCGACTTCGTTGCCGTGCTCGACGAGAGCTTCGACCAGATTGCGCGCGGACTCGCCTGAGCGTGCGCAGCGGCGGACACGGAATGATCGTCACCTGCTCCGACCACGGCCGATCCGCGCTGCCGATCGACGTCCTGCCGCGTTGCTCAATGCTCGAGGGCTCGGGACCCGTCACCGCTCCGGGCAAGCATGTTTGCGTCAGACTGCTCCGTGATGGTTCGGGTAGCTCTCAGGACCGAAACGGATGTTGGTAGACCGTGAGGGCGCGCGCATGAGCGGAGATGGTGATGCCGCGATGCGGAGACGACCGGAAGGTGTCCGCAGGATGTCGCGGTGCTTTGATCCCCGCAGCCAGGTGAAGCACCCCTCATCAACGATCCCCAGGAGTTGAGCTCGTGACGAACGAGAGAATTTCAGTGGCCACGGTCGATCACATCTCCACCTTGACGCTCAACCGACCTCAGAAGCACAACGCCTTCGATGGCCTGGCACTGGAGGAGTTCGGTCAGTGCCTGGATGAGCTGAGCAATGACGACGACACCAGGGTCATCATCATCACTGGCGCCGGGAAGTCCTTCTGCGCGGGAAGTGACACCGCCTACCTCAGCGGTCTCATCGCCGAGGGAGGGGCGCCCACGGAGCGATTCAACTTCCACAAGCCCTTTGGTCCGTATCACGTGCTCCCCTCGTCGCTGCACCGCTGCCCAAAGCCCACGATCGCGGCGATCAACGGGTTCACATCTGGCATCGCGGTCTCGCTGATCAGCCTCTGCGACTATCGCATCGCTTCAGCCAACGCTTCCTTCGCACCACAGTTCGTCAACTTTGGTCTCGCCGCTGAGATGGGGATCAGCTACACCCTGCCGCGGATCACGTCCTTGTCGACCGCGCTCGAGTTCTTGAGCACCGGAGAGACGCGAGACGCTCGTTGGGCGAAGGACTGTGGGTTGGTGAAGGAGGTGACGCCGCCCGACGGTTTGATGGAGTCGGCGATGGGACTTGCCAACAAACTGGCGAGCATGCCTCCGGTCTCGGTGGAGAACATCAAGCGGCTCATCTACCAGGCCGTAGATCCCGGCTTCGAGGCACAGCTGCAGTTCGAGGCCCGCGTGGGGTCAGCGCTGGGCCAGACCGAAGATTGCCGAGAGGCCGTCCTGGCTCTGATGGAGAAGCGATCGCCAGTCTTCAAGGGCAGATGACCCCACCTCGATCGCCTCGATGGCCGAGGTCGGGTTCGGGGGGGGGGGGCGAGGGGGAGCCGGCGTCAGCAGGCGGTCCGGTTGGGGGACGCGCTCGGGGGCCTCGACGGCGCCGCCGGGCACTTGCCGCCCTGACGGCCAAGACGACCGCGGCGTCCATGGTCGTGAACTCGAGCTGCGGACGAACCGCGGGCTCGTCACCCCGCATTTGACAGGTCGTCAAGAAGCGGACTTGATGGTGCTGCCATGAGCAGTCCCCGGATGTACCTCATCCTCAGCGAGACGTGGACCATGACCGACCCGCGCGATCTCCGGCGCTTGGTCGACTGTGCGGTCGTGGCCGAACGGGCCGGCATGCACGGTGTGATGGTCGGTGAGCACGTCGTCCTCGGGCCCAACGCCGCGGTCAACGGCAGCCCGGAGAACCCGCGTGACTGGCTGCGCGCCGGTAACCAGGACCCGTTCTATCCGCACCCGAGCAGCCTTCACGTTCTGAGCGCGATGGCGTCGGTCACCACCGAGCTGCGCCTCATGGCCGCCGCGATGCTCACGTCGCTGCGCCACCCGCTCGTCGTCGCCAAGGAGCTGGCCACCCTCGACCTCCTCTCGCAGGGACGGTTGATCTTTCTGCCCGGCGTCAGCTGGCAACGGGAGGAGTACGAAGCGCTCGGGGTGCCGTTCGAAGCACGCGGGCGGATCCTCGACGAGCAGTTGGAGATCTGGGAGAAGCTCTGGCGAGACGGCTCGCCGATCTCGCATCACGGCGAGCACTTCGACTTCACGGACATGCACGTCGAACCGCAGCCCTACCGTCGGGGCGGTCCCGAGACCTGGATCGGAGGACGTTCGTTCCAGCCGTGGACGCTCCGACGCGCCGTCCGTTACGGGCACGGCGTGTTCCCGATCGCCCCGCTCACCACCGAAGAGCTGGCTGAGCTGCGGCACGCGCTGACGGCGGCCGGCCGCGACACCGACACCTTCGAGATCGGCGCGCTGCTCTTCGGGCCCCCGTTCACGGGCAGCGACGACCTTCTCGACCTCGACGCCGCGCTCGCGCCGGTCGAAGCGATGGTGCGCGACGGCTTCACGACCTTCGTGATCAAACCGTCGCAGTACGTCGACGACGCGGATCAGTTGGGCGATCTGTGTCGGGAGATCGTCCGGAAGGTGAGCGGCATCGGCGGAAGCTGAACGGCAGCCCGGGCATCGTCGGACTTGACGCGGTGTCAAAAACTCTCGACACTGGTTTGACACGCCACTGCAACCCGGGGGAGCAAGGTGGAGCAGAACGAGAACCTGATCTACGTGCGGGAGCGGTCGCTGCCGTATTCGACGTTCGATGCCGACAACCACCTCTACGAGACCCAAGAGGCGCTCACCAAATTCCTGCCGTCCGGGTACGAGGGGCTCATCAAGTACGTCGAGGTGAACGGGCGCACCAAGCTCGCCATCGCCGATCGGATAACGAACTACATCCCGAACCCGACCTTCGGGCGCGTCGCGGTGCCCGGCGCCTACGGCGGCGACGTCACGAAGGGCGGCAAGCCGGGGGTGCACATCCCGCCCCCCGGCGAGCGGGTCCGGGCCATGCCGAGCGTCGACGCGTTCTTCGACCCGGAACCGCGTTTGGAATTGATGCGCGACATGGGGATCGACCGCACGCTCCTCTGGCCGACCCTCGCCAGTTCCCTCGAGACTCGACTCAAGGACGACCCCGACGCGCTGAGCGTCGCGGTGCACGCGCTGAACCAGTGGATGCACGAGCACTGGAGCTACGTGTACGAGGATGCGATCTACTCCACGCCCATCATCACGCTGGCCACGCTCGACGGGGCGCTCAACGAGCTCGAGTACATCGCGGAGCGGGGAGCGAAGATCTTCCTGCTGCGCGTCGCGCCGGTCGTCACCTGGAAGGGTTCTCGATCGTTCGCGCACCGCGAGTTCGATCCCTTCTGGGCACGGGTCCAGGAGCTGGGGCTGCTCGTCGGCATGCACTCGGGCGATCCCGACTACACGCGCTTCATCAACGAGTGGGAGGGCGTCAACCGCGAGCAGAGCTTCGCCGGGATGGGTACGCCGGCGTTCCTGGCACTGATGTCGCCGAGAGACTCGCTGATCGACTCGATGGCGTCGATCATCGGGCATGGTTTGGCGATCCGATTCCCGGACCTGAAGTTCCTGCCCGTCGAGTTCGTGAGCCGCTGGATCCGTCCGTTCGTCGAGCGGCTCAACCGCACCTACGACGAACGGCCGCAGATCTTCGAAGAGGATCCGTTCGTCACGTTCACGCGGTCGGTCTACCTCCACGTGTTCCACGAACCCGACCCGCAGGGCCTGCTCGACCTCGGCATCCCTGCTGATCACCTGATGTTCGGCTCGGACTTCCCGCACCCCGAGGGGATGGCGGATCCGCTCTCGTACTCCGAGATCGTCGAGCCGCTCCCGAAGGAAGAGCAGGCGCTCATCATGGGCGGCTCGTTGGAGAAGCTCCTGCTGTCGAACGCCTGAGACCGCGGTCGTCTTGCCGACCGGCAAGCACTTGGCGTAGAACTTGACGAAGTGTCGATTCCACGGATCCCGTGAGATCCGTCTGTTGCGATGGAGGCCACCACGATGCCCGACGAGTCGAAATGGGCGAACATGGACGAGGAGTCCTGGTCGAAGCTCGACCAAGAGTGGCTCGCCAACGGGCCGACCAACGACCTCGAACGGCCGTGGTATCGCATGCCGGTGGGTTTCGGGCGGGCACCGGGACCTCGCAACATCCCCATGAGCAAGCGGGGCGGCTACGTCGGCAACTCTCGCTCGACGTGGGCGTCGGTGAGTGCGGTCACCGAACGCGCCGCGCTCGAGCCGCTGCTGCCGCCGGGCATCGAGCTGCGCGGCGAGCCGATGTTCAGCGTGGGCATCCACCTCAACCAGAACGCCTTCTTGAACGCCGGGCTCACGTACACGGCATGCGGGGTGAGCGTGCAGGTCACGTCGTACCGCCACGGTGATCCCGTCGACGGCAGCTACACGCTCGTCGAGTGGCACAGTCGGCCCGACAACATGATGACCGCTCGTGAGGAGATCGCCTACGCCTCACTGTGGGCCGAGATCGACCTGATCCCTCGCGGTGCGAAGTCGTACACCGCGCAGGCGGTCTGGAACGGCTTCCGGTTCCTCGACTTCCGGCTCGACGACCTCGAGGACGCGGTCGCCGAAGAGACTCGCGGACACAGCGTGAGCATCCTCTACAAGTACATCCCGAACGGCTACGCGGACGGCGCCGACCTCGCGAAGGTCGTCCACAACGACATGACCAAGTACTACTCGAAGGGCGGCACCGCTGATGCTGCGGTGCAGGAAGAAACCACCACCGAACCCCCCAAGAACCGCGTGGGCAAGGGCATGTTCCACTTCAACCATGCGGAGTGGGAGGACATGCCGAGCCAGTTCCACGTCGTCAACACGCTGGCCGATCTCCCGCTCCTGGAGTTCAAGCCCGCCCGGTTCTCCTCGATGCCCGGGATCCGGACGGTTCCGCCGGAGGCCAAGTAGCGGTCACAGGGTCTGCATGTTGGGTATGACTCTTCCCGAGCGATGGACGCGCGGCTTGCGCGCCGTCACCGTTCGAGGACGAGTGGAGGCTGAACAGCATGCAGACAACCAACCTTGGTGAAGCCGACGGGCTGGCCCCGATCGAGTGGTCGCAGGTCGAACTGCAGGTCGCCGATCTGCTCACCCACGATGATCCGCACTCGCCGAACCGCCCGACGTTCTGGCTGACGACGCTCAACGCCGACGGCAGCCCGCATGTCACGAGCGTGGGCGCGTTGTGGCACGCAGGCTCGTGCTGGTTCCAGACGGCCGACCACACGCGCAAGGCGAAGAACGTGGCACGCGACCCGCGCTGCACGATCAGCGTCGCGACCAAGGGCTTCGACGTGATGATCGCGGGCGAGGCGCGGCGCGTGACCGACCCCACGGTCGTGGCCGAGATCGCGTCGTTGTGGGCGAAGAGCGGGTGGCCCGCGCAGCCCGACGACTCGGGCACAGCCATCACGGCCCCGTTCAACGCGCCGACGCTCGGGCCGCCGCCCTGGTTCGTCTACGAAGTCACGCCGCGCACCGCGACCGCGGTCGGCACCTCCGAAGCCACTCCGGGTTCGACGCGTTGGCGGTTCTGAACGTCGGTGGTCGGTACGCTGCGAACTTCGGCGTCGACGCGTCGACGCGTCGACCTTCGGGCCGGATCATGTGGTCCGGGTCGTCACACACCGTTCCAGCCCTCGCATTTGGAGGCACGCAGGAGATGACCGCCCGCGATCCCCACGGCCGTGGGTGGAGCGTGCGGGCACCGAGCGCGCTGTGAACGCGGTGCCCGACAGCAGCGCGGTGCGGACGGCACTGTGGCGTGCATTGCACGTGCAACTCGATGCTCCGCCGCACCTGATCGACGACGAGATCGGTCTCGCGCTCGCCGCACCCGACGCCGACTGGCGCGACCGACCCGACATGCACCCGATCGGCACACGCGACTTCCGGGCGGCGATCGTCGCGCGCACCAGGTTCGTGGAAGACCTGATCGTCGACGGCGAGGTCGGTCAGTACGTGATCTTGGGCGCAGGACTCGACACGTTCGTGTTGCGGCATCCCGAGCTCACCACCCGGGTGACGGTGTTCGAGATCGACCAGCCCGGTCCCCAGGAGTGGAAGCGCCAACGTCTGGACGCACTTGGATACGGCGCGCCCGAGTCGTTGCGCCTCGTGCCGGTCGACTTCGAGTCGGGCGACGACTGGTGGGAGGCACTGCTTGGCGAGGGGTTCGACGCGCAGGCCACGACCGTCGTGTCGTCGAGTGGCGTGTCGATGTACATCAGCACGGAGGCGACCGCGGCGACGCTGCGCCAGCTCGCCGCCTTGGCACCAGGTTCGACTGTGGTCATGACGTTCATGCTTCCGCTCGAGATGCTCGACGCAGCAGACCGTCCCGGGCTCGAGGCCGCAGCCGCGGCGCGCGTGCGTCGGGCACGCCGTGGATCAGCTTCTACGAGCCGGATGAGATGGTCGCGCTCGCCGCGCGACGCCGGTTTCGTCGGTGCGCGGTACCTCGCCACCGAGGAGCTCGCGGCGCGCTATCTCGCTGGGCGCGGCGACGGCCTGCGCGCGGCAGGCGGCGAAGGCATGCTCATCGCGTTGACGTGACCCGCACCCGAAAACCCCGTCCGGGCGGTGATCCGAGTCTTATAGTCAAGTAACTGCTTGACTATCAGAGCACGATCTGCCATGCTGATCACGCATGCTCGACCACGCGTTCCACGCCCTCGCAGATCCGACTCGCCGCGCCGTCGTCGAACGGCTCTGCGACGGCCCCGCGTCGGTGAGCGAGCTCGCCCGACCCTTCCCGATGACGCTCGCCGCGGTGGTCCAACACGTGCAGGTGCTCGAGGCCGCGGGGCTGGTCGAGTCGCAGAAGGTGGGCCGCGTCCGCACGGTGCAGGTCGATTCGGCGGGTCTGCGGTCGGCCGAGGAATGGCTCGCGGCACGAAGGACCCGAGCCGAGCGCGCCCTCGATCGCCTCGCCGCGCTGCTCGCCGAGCACGAACCCGAACCATCTGGCACCGAACAGGAGCAACCGCAATGACCGCACCGATCGTCCACGCTTCGTTCGCCGTCGAACGGACCCTCCCCGCGTCGCCGGCGCGCGTCTTCGCTGCGTTCGCGGATCCTGAGCTCAAGGCGAAGTGGTTCCACGGCCCGGCGGGGTGGGAGCCGCGTGACATCGTGTTCGACTTCCGCGAAGGCGGCCACGAGACGGCGGCGGGCGAAGTGCCCGGCGAGTGGAGCAGCCGCTTCGAGGCCACCTATCACGTCATCGAACCGCACGCGCAGATCGTGTACTCCTACGAGATGTTCCACGACGACGTGCGACTCTCGGTGTCGGTCGCGACCGTGGAGCTCGACGCGATCGACGACGGTGACGCCACCAAGGTGACGTTCACCGAGCAGGGTGCGTACTTCGAAGGTGGCGAGGCTGCCCACGCTGACCGCGAGTCGGGCACCATCGGATTGCTGAAGCAACTGGAGGCGTCGCTCTGATGACCCAGCTCCTGAAGGTGCAGAACTTCGCGGTGTCGCGTGACGGCTTCGGTGCCGGCGAGGGCCAGACACTCGAGCGGCCGTTCGGACACGCGGACCCCAGCGCGCTCATGTCGTGGGCGGGCGCCACGGCGAGTTGGCCGAACCGCACCGACGCCGGCGGCTCGCGCGGGCTCGACGACTACTTCACGCGCGACTTCTCGCACAACATCGGCGCGGAGATCATGGGACGCAACAAGTTCGGACCGCAGCGCGGCCCGTGGGAGAACGACGACTGGCAGGGGTGGTGGGGTGACGTCCCGCCGTTCCACACGCCGGTGTTCGTGCTCACTCATCATCTCCGGCCGTCGTTCACGTTGTCCGACACGACCTTCCACTTCATCGACGCGTCGCCCGCCGAGGCGCTGGGCCAGGCGAAGGATGCGGCGGAGGGCAAGGACGTGCGCCTCGGCGGCGGCGTCGCGACGGTACGGGAGTTCCTCGACGCCGACCTCGTCGACACGTTGCACATCGCCGTCGCACCGATCGAGCTCGAACGCGGTGAGCGGCTCTGGACCTCGCCCGACGAGCTCCTCGACCGGTACCACCGCGACGAGGTGCCGAGCCCGAGCGGCGTCACGCACCTCCTGTTCTGGCGCCGATAGCCCCGGAGTGACACCATCCTGCTCGTCGCGCCGAATCCTGCGGCGCCGCACACGAAGCAGGAGGAGCCTGTCGTGCTCATCGTCGGAGGGTGGTTCGAGGTCGACCCGAGCGAGCGGGACGCGTTCGTCGCCGGTCGGGTCGAGGCCATGCGCAACTCACGCACCGAACAAGGGTGCATCGAATACGTGATCGCCGCCGACCCGGTCGACCCGGGGCGGGCGGTCCTGTTCGAGCGGTGGGAGAGCCAGGCCGATCTCGACGCGCATCTGGCCCGGCCGCGGCCGGCCCCGTCGTCGGACGCACCGTCGATCGCGCCGACCTCGGTGACGATCCGTGTCTACGACGTGACGGGCGAACGCCCGTTGTCCTGATCACGCTGCACGGGAAGACTCGCTACGGGCCGGGGAACACCCGCCGGAGCTCGTCGAGGATCGCGGCGTCACCGTCGATCGTGACGGCGCGCTCGGGGGCGAGCCGACCGTAGACCAGTCGCGCGAACGACTCCGCGGTCATCGTGAGGTCGGGGTTGCTCAGCGTCGCGACGGGCGTGAACTGCGCGGCGTCGGGCGTGAGGACGATGCGGAACGACCGGTCGGGGTCGGTGGTGCGGACGCCGATTGCGTGGTCACCGCCCGTCGGTCGGCCGGTGAACCGGGCGATCAGCTCCAGGCTGTCGACGACGAGCTCGGCGTGCTCGGACGAGAGGGTCGCGGCCGGGTCGAGCGCGACCTCCACGTCCCACGTGTGCATGACGTGCTCGTTGACCCGCAGCCCGACGAACCCGCTCGTGTCGAGATCGAGGGGTCCGAGCGCGAAGCGCAGCCGGGTCCATTCGTCGTCGGTGAGCGCGTCGAGGTGCACCACCAAGTCGCGGTCGGCGGCCAGGCCGTCGTCGACCTGCTCCCGTGGTGACTTCGCGTTCCAGACGTCCCACACCGACGGCGCGAACTCGTCGGGGGTGGCACGGTCGGCGAGCGCGTCGGTGAGTCGACCCTGCATGATCACCGCGCCCGACCCGACATGCGAGAGCACATCGGCGATCGACCACTCGGTCGGATGCGCGGACGCTTCGATCTGGCGATCATCGAGAGGAACGACGATGTCGCGCAGGTGAGCCGACGAGGTACGAAGCGCCTCGAGCTGCGGATGCGTGGCGCGCGACGGCGTGTGAGGCTCAGGCTCCGACATCGCAACCGAGGCTAGCCATCACGAGTGGCGTCGTTCGCGGCGAACCGCTCCTCATCCGCCGGGCTGGCGCAGGGGACGACGGCACGAGGTCGAACGCTTCAGAGCGTGGTCGGTTCCCCGTCGAGGATGATGGTCTTGACCTCGAGGAACGGCAGCAACCCTTCGAGCGCGCCCTCGCGTCCGAGGCCCGATTGCTTGAAACCTCCGAACGCGATTCCGAAGTCGGTGCGCCATTCGTTGTGTCCGACCGTGCCGGAACGGATCTGACGCGCCACCGCGTACGCGCGGTCGACATCGTCGGTGAACACGGAGGCGTTGAGGCCGTACACGGTGTCGTTGGCGATCTCCACCGCGTCGTCCTCGTCGCGAGCGGGGATCACGCTCAACACCGGTCCGAAGATCTCCTCTTGTGCGATCTTCGACGCGTTGTCGACATTGCCGAACACCGTTGGTTCGACGTAGAAGCCTTGCTCGAGGTGCGACGGACGGCCACCTCCGGTGGCCAGCCGCGCTCCACCCTCGAGCCCTGCCGCGATGTACCCCTCGACGCGGTCGCGCTGACGGCTCATCGCGAGCGGTCCCATCTCGCTCGCGGGGTCATAGGGGTGCCCGACGCTCACCTTCGAGAACCGGGCGCTGAGTGCCTCGACGAGGTCGTCATGACGACGTTGTGTCACCACGATGCGCGTGAGTGACGAACACACTTGTCCCGACAGGATGCACGCCCGGTCGGCGATGGAGTTGGCCGCTTTCGCGATGTCGATGTCGTCGAGCACGACCGCGGCGGACTTGCCGCCGAGCTCCAGGGTGACTCGAGCGATGCGCTCGCCGCCGAGGGTGGCGATGCGGCGGCCGGCGGCCGAGGAGCCGGTGAAGGTGATCTTGTCGACGCGCGGATCGCGCACGAGCAGCTCGGAGACCTCGCGGTTGGCGGTCACCGCGTTGAAGACGCCAGGCGGCAGGCCGACGGTGCGACAGATCTCGGCCATCACCTGGCCTTCGCCCGGCGCCTCGGGAGACGACTTGAGCACGACCGTGCACCCTGCGAGCAGCGCGGGTGCACTCTTGTAACAGATCATCGCCATCGGCCCGTTCCACGGGATGATCACGCCCACGACGCCAACCGGTTCGCGGACGAGGAATCCGTTGGTGCCTCCGGCGGTGGGCTGGTGGCGCTCGACGAACGGGTAGGTCTCGGCGAGATTGGCGTAGTAGCGGAAGATCGACGAGTAGCGCTGGGCCGACGCGTTCGCGTTCGCCTGGACGACGCCGATCTCGTTGATCCAGATGTTGGCGGTCTGCTCCTGGCGCCGGTCGAACTCGTCGGCGATCTTGTGCAGGTAGACGGCGCGCTCGGCGTGGGTCATCTTGGGCCACGGGCCCTGGTCGAACGCGGTGCGGGCGGCGCCGACCGCGCGGTCGATGTCGGCGGCCTGGGCCTCACCGACGCTGAACGCCACCGTCTCGTCGAAGGGGCTGACCACGTCGATCGTGTCGCTCGTCGAGGGGCTCACCCATTCCCCGCCGATGAAGAACTGGTTCGCGTGCGGTACGTCGGCGCGTGGGTGTTCGAGCATGGTCATTGTGGTCCCCTCACATCTTTGGAGTTGGTGGTCACGAAATCCCGCTCGCCGTCATCGGGTGCTGACAGGCGAAACCCGCGATAGCCGTCGCGGGCGACATCTTCGAGCAGCGCTTCGAACGTGCCGACGCCGCCCGCGTACGGCATGAACACGACCTTCTTGCCGGGCACGTTCGAGCCGGAGTACCAGGCGTTGGCTTTGTAGGCCTCGGCGTACAAGCTCTGCCGCGACACCTCTTCGACATGGTCCATCCACGCGGCTTCTGATCCGGCATCGACCTCGATGGTGCTCGCTCCCTGGTCGCGAGCCCACTTGATGAGGGCGGTGATGAAATCGACGCTCTGTTCGATGGTGACGATGACGTTGGCGAGCACCGACGGTCCACCGGGGCCGGTCACCACGAAGAGGTTCGGGAAGTCGGAGATCTGCATCCCGAGGTAGGTGCACGGCCCGTCCACCCAGCGTTCCCGGATGGTCGGGCCCGATCGGCTGCGAATGTCGACCGCAGTCAGGCTGCCGGTGAGACCGTCGTAGCCGGTCGCGAAGATCACGTCGTCGACCTCGAACTCGTGGTGGGCGGTTCGCATCGTGGTGGCCGTGAACTCCACGATCGGATCGTCGATGGTGCTGTGCAGGTCGACGTTGTCGCGGTTGAAGCTCTCGTAGAAATCCTCGCCGACGATGATCCGGTTGATCCCCATCGGATACCCGTACGGGATCAGGGCCTCCGCGGTCTCTGGATCCTTCACGAGCTCGCGGACCTTGTTGCGCATGAACTCGGACACGTAGTCGTTGACCTCGCGGCTCTTCATCCCGAGGTGGTCCTGCAGTGAGGAGATGAAACCGCCGATCCTGCCGGTCTCGTAGTACGACTCCAACAATTCCTCGCGCGCGTCGGCGGTCATGGTGCGGAGGTCGTCTTGCAGGGGAGGGAACGGCGTGCCGTAGTCGCCGAGCCGCGACGCAGCGCGCAGCGCGGGGTAGTTCTCCTTGACCGCTGCGATCTCGTCATCGGTCAGGCGGTGGTTGGGCGCCGGCAGGACGAACTTCGGGGTGCGCTGGAAGACGGTGACGTGGTCGGCGATCTTCGCCACCGCGGGGAGCACCTGCACGCCGGTGGATCCGGTGCCGATCACCGCGACGCGCCGTCCGGTGAAGTCGACCGGGTCGTGCGGCCAACGGCCGGTGTGGAACCACCGTCCTTCGAACGAATCGATGCCGGGGATGTCGGGCGTCCGCGGCGCTGATCGCCCCGGTGGCCATGATCAGGTACTGCGAGGTGATCGTCTCACCGGTGTCGGTCGTCGACGTCCACGTTTCGGTGTCGGAATCCCACGTTGCGCCGGTCAGGCTCGTGTCGAACGTGATGTCGCGGTGCATGTCCTCGCGGGTGGCGACCTCTTCGATGTACTCGAGGATCCGCGACTGCGGAGCGAAGCGATGCGTCCACTCCCAGTCCTGGTCGACGTCGGGCCGGTACGACACCGAGTAGAACTGGCTCGGGATGTCGCATTGCGCGCCGGGATAGCGGTTCCAGTACCACGTTCCCCCCACGCCACTGGCCCGTTCGAGCACCCGTGCGCGCAGCCCGAGCTCACGCATGGTGTGCAGCGAGTACATGCCGGCGAACCCGGCTCCGACGATCAGCGCGTCGGTATCGACATCCGTGCGGGTCACGAATCGGCCTCCAGAACGTGGTGATCAGTCGAAGACGACGACGGAGCGGGCGATGTCGCCGTTCTTCATGTCGGCGAAGCCCTGGTTGATCTGGTCGAGCGGGATGCGGTTCGACACGAGTTCATCCAACTTCAGGCGACCAGCCTGGTACATGCGGAGGATGAACGGGAGCTCGGTGCGAAAGTTCGCCGAACCCATGAGCGAGCCCTGGATCTTGCGTTCGTGGAGAAAGCCCGACATCGGCAGCTCGAACTTCTCCAGACCGACGCCCATGACGGTGGCAGTGCCACCGCGGCGCAGCAGCGCGAACGCCAGCTCGTAGGTCTGCGGGCGACCGAGTGCTTCGAACGAGTAGTCGACGCCCCCCTGCCCGGGGAGCAGCTCATTCAACTGCTCGAGCGCATCGCCGTTGACATTGTTGATGGTGTCGGTGGCGCCGAACTTCTTGGCGGTCGCGAGCTTGCCGTCGTTGATGTCGACGGCGATGATCCGGCTCGCCGCGGCGAGCACCGCGCCCTGGATGGCGTTGAGGCCGACCCCGCCGCAGCCGACCACCGCAACCGTGGCGCCTTCGCGCACCTGGGCGGTGCGCAGGACGGCGCCGATCCCCGTGGGCACGCCGCACCCGACCAGTGCCGCGGTGGTCAAGGAGATCTCCGGGTCGATCGGCACCAGGGCGTTCTCGTGGACGAGCATCAGCTCGGCGAACGTCGACAAGCCGCTCATCTGGAGGACGAGACTCCCATCGGCTGACGACAGGCGTGGCGTGGCGCCGACCGGTCGACCGAGCCCTTGCTGGAGGCACAGCGTGGGACGTCCGGAGAGGCACCACTCGCACTGCCCACAGAAGGGAGTCGGGAAGGAGACCACGTGATCTCCCGGCTTGACGAACGTGACGTCCTCGCCGACCGCCTCGACGATTCCCGCGCCCTCATGCCCGAGCACCGTCGGTGCCGCCATCGGATAGTTGCCGTCGAGCACGTGCTGGTCGCTGTGGCACAACCCGCTCGCGCTGACGCGCACGAGCACCTCCCGACGGTCGGGGGTGTCGACGGTGATGTCCTCGACAACCAACTCGCCCGGACTTTCGCGAAGTACTGCGGCTCTCATCGTGTGGTCTCCCGACTCAGCACAGGTCGTGACGGTCAGCGTGCGACTGCATGCACCGGAACATACCTGCGTTGGCGAAATCGCCACCCTGCGGGCGTGCGTTCGAGCTCGTCGTGGTACCGGCCGACGATGGGCTGATCGCCGCGCTCCACGATGACCCCGGTGCACACCTGCTCCGCCTGATCGCCATCGATGGTGATCATGAAATCCACGATCGCGAGCAGCCCACCCCGGGGGCCGCGCGAAACGTTGGTGGCCATGTCGCGGAGCGCGTCGTGGCCACGCGTCTCGCCCGAGAAGGCGCTCAAGAGCGCACCGTCGTCGGTGAACAGATTGGCCCAACCTTCGGCATCACCCTCGGCCATGGCCCGGCCGTAGCGCGACGTCAGCTCGATGATCTCGGCGCGTGCGACGAGTTCTTCGATCGATGCGGTCATGTGACATCTCTCCCTTGGCGGAATGGGTTGCAACCGTGGTCGCGTGCGCGGACTGCCCAGGTCATGACGAGCTCAGTTCGACGTGATGACGGAGCGACTGGCGAACCGCCAGCCGTCGGCTCCGCGCACCAGATCGTCGGTGTACCAACCGAGGCGGGCGTAGGCCAACGGCGTGCCGACCGGGCTGCGGAAGATCATGCCGGTCAGGTACTGACGGGCTCGATCTCCGTCGAGCTCGATCACGAAGTCGGTCGTCATGTGCGCGACGTTGGGGTTGTCGCGACAGCGTTCGATGAGCTCGGTCCGTCCCGTCGAGGTGCCGGATGCTCCGATGAGCACACCGTCCTCGGTGAAGGTGTCCGCCCACGCCGCACCATCGTCATCGTCGAACGTCCGGTTGTAGCGAGCGGTCAGCTCCGCGATGGCGAGCCGGTCGACCAGGACACGAAGGCGCTGGTCGGTGCCTTCGGTGAGCAACGACGCCAGCGTCGGATCCGGCCCTGGGATCGCCGGGGGAGGTTGGGTGCCGAGCGCGGTGAAGCGACGGCGTTGAAACTTCCATCCCTCCGCCGTGCGCACCAGCGCGTCGTCGTACCGGCCGACGGTCTGGCCGGTGGGACCCCCGAAGATGGCGGCCGTGCAGGTCTCCGATGCGGTGTCGCCGCTGATCGACACGAGGTGATCGGTGGTCACGACGTTGCCGACCTGGTCGGTGCCCGCCATCGCCATGCTCATCGCCGTCAGATCGGGCCGCCCGGTGGTGTCACCCGAGAACGGGCTCTCCAACACGCCGTCTTCGGCGAAGCACCCCGCCCAACCTTCGTGGTCGCTCTCGTCGAACGCGCTGTTGTATCGCGCCAGGAGCTCGAGGATCGCGGCACGGTCGGTGAGGTACTGCTCGAGGGTGGTCATGTCGTGTTCTCCAGAGTTCGTGGCCGAGCGTGGCGGTCGAAGCGCTGCGCGGCCGCGATTGCGGTGGCCGCGTCGTCGAGTCGCAAGAAGGCCGGCACCCGGTGCTCGGCGGCCAGCCGTGTGATCTCGTCGATCTCGATGCCGGGGGCGACCGTGAGGTTGCGCAACACCAACGCGAAGCGCGTGCCCGGCCGTCGCGCCGCCGTGATGCCGTCGAGGGTGTCGATCAGCCCGCGCAGCGGTCGGTTCGGATCCCGACTCATCAAGTACTGCTGGCCGACGTCGACGTTGACCAGGACGTCGCCGAATGGTCTGGCGTCGAGGACGAGGTCGAGCATCTCCGCGGTGACCGGCATGTCCAACGGGTTCGCGCAGCTTGCCGCGACGGGCATCTTGGCCAGACGCGTCTGCAGCTCGACGGGTAGCTCCGGAACGCGCAGGTCGTGCGCATCGCAGGCATCGGCGGCCATCACCGACGACCCGCCCCCCACACCGACGATCAACACCGAGTCGTCGTGGGTGACGACGTCGCGATACCGATCGAGGTATTGCACGGCGGCAAGGAAGTGCTCGAAGGTCTCGGTCAGGGTGGCGCCGGCGGCTTCGGCCAGTGCAGTCCACGCTCGACGTTCGCTGGTGAGCGCACCGGTGTGCGACGCGGCCACTCGCGAGCCGGTGGTGCTGAGACCGGGGATGAGCAGCACGACCGGCTTGACGCCGCGAGCCTCCCGGATCACCTGCACCAGACGACGGTCCGCGCCGCCCTCGATGTGGATTCCGATCGTCGTGGTGTCGGGGTCGTGCAGCATGTGCGCGACGACGTCACCGACGCCGATGTCCGCGGCGTTGCCCATCGACGCCACCGCGCTGAACCGCAGACCCACCGTGGCGCCGACCTGCATCACGTTCACGGCAAGTCCACCGCTCTGGAACACCGCGCCCACATGCCCGCCGAGCTCGGCGGGACCCGCGCTCTTGAACCACTGTCGGCCCTTCGGCGAGTAGAAACCCATGCAGTTCGGCCCGAGGAAGCGCACGCCGCCGTCGCGGGCGGCCTGGAGCAGATCCGCTTGACGGGCGACGCCGTCGGGGCCAGCCTCGGCGAAGCCGTCGGCGTTGATCACCGCGGTGCGGACGTTGTTGCCGGCCTGCCGGAGCACCTGCGCGCACAGGTCGGTCGACACCGTGATCAGCGCGTGGTCGACACCGCCCGGAACGTCGGCGAGGGTTGGATAGGCGGGCACCCCGTCGATCGACGCGGCAGTGGGATGAACGGCAAAGAGCGTGTCGGTCCAACCGAGCTCGCGGTACTTGGCGAGGTTGTCGTTGCCCCACGTGGAACGGGTGGGTGACGCGCCGACCACCGCGACGGACCGCGGAGCGAACAGCGGGGTCAGGTCGGGTGGGGCGACGATCGTGGCTTCGAGCTCGGCCGGGTCGCGCAGGATGAGTCGGGCGTCGGCCGCGACGACGCCCGATGCCGACACGAAGATGGGGTTGCACTCGAACTCGGCGAGCTCGTCACCGAGTTGGTCGACGACCCCGGCCACGCCTGCGATCGCGACCACGGCCGAGAGCAGGGACTCGCGGTCGACGACGGGCGCGCCTCGATAGCCCTGGAGCAGTGCGGCGCCGCGGAAGTTGTCGATCATGTCGGCGGCCGCGGTGTCCGACAGCGGGCACAACTTCACCGTCACATCGGTGAGGATCTCGGCGCTGGTGCCACCGATCCCGATGGTCGCGAGGCTGCCGAACGGCGGTTTGGCGACCACGCCGAACAGGAGCTCGATGCCGGTCGCCGCCATCTCCTCGACGTAGAGCCGGGCCTCCTCGATGCCGTGACGGGCGACGGTCTGCAGCAACTCCGACGCTGCCTGGTCGAGGTCGCTCATCGCCACGCCGACTCGAACCGCACCGAGCTCGCTCTTGTGGATGATGCCCGGGCCCCAGCACTTCAGCACGAGCGGCTCGCGAAGACCGGCGGCAGCCGCGGCGTCACTCGGGGCGGTCGCCACGTCGACGACGATGCCGGCCGGCACGGGCACGCCGCACGACGCCAGGAACTGCTTGACGAACGGCTCCGGAACGCACCAGTCTCCGGCGGAGGTCCGGAACGCGTGGCGCCGAAGCTCACGGATGCTGTGCGCCGTCTCCGTGCTCATTGGGCCAGTGCTCATTGGATGCTGATCGCTTCGAACGGACAGAGCTCGACCGCCTCGCGGATGGCCGAACGCAGCGCCTCGTCGGGTTCGACCGCGAGGATCGAGATCGCGACGCCGTCGTCGTCGATCGCGAAGGCGTCGGGCGCGACGCGTACGCACATCTGGTTGCACTGGCAGAGCTCTCGGTCGACGTGGATCTTCATCCCGTCAGCTCTCCCAGGCGCGGAGAACATCGCCGACCGCACCCTCGACGACCGACAGGCTCGCCAGACCGGCGCCCACCATCGCTCCGTGGAGGAGCGTGCTGACCACATCGCTCTTCGACATCCCCAACCCACGTCCGAGCAGGACGTGCTCACGAATTCCGTCGGGCACACAGCGAGCGACGTTGAAGTGCATCTTCAAGAACGGCAGCAACGCAGGCGGGCTGACCTTCATCGCCTTCTCCCACCGGATCCGCTGGGTCTTCATGTACGTGCGCGACATGTCGTTCAGGAATGCGAACCACGGCGGCACCTCGCCCGCGACGCGGAGATACCAGTCGCGCAGCGCGGCCACCTCGTCGTCGGTCATGCCGGGCTCGGTGAGGTCGATGCCGGACGTGAGGGCCTCGGGCCCGAGCTCACGCCAGTGCGCAGGGAAGTGCTCGGGTGTGTCGGACGAGTCAGGCCAGTCGCGGATCATCTGCATCACAACCGGCGTGCAGGCGTCGTTGAGCCCTCGCGAGACCGTGTCGAGCGCGGCGATCGCGATGACATCCATGACCTCGGGTCGACTCCAGGCGAAGTGCTGACACGCGCGCAACTCGTACTCGACGCCATCGGTGAATTGCGTGAGGAGGTACAGATGGAGGTCGGCCGGGATGAAGGGGAGTTGGGTGGCGCCGAGCACGTGCGGGCCGGCATGGCGCATGTTCATCCGATGGGTCTTGATCAGATCCGGTCGGAACTCGCTCCAGAGCTGCCACATCGGGAGACCCTCCGGAAACCCGAAGGGGCCGTACTGGGCGCGCGCGAACGACGCCCATTCCTCCGGGTCCAACTCGTCGGGACGATCGAGGTCGAGACCTCCGTTGTCGATTCCCCAGGGCATGTGATCCGCCGTTCGCTTCGAGAAGGGTGAGCAGGGTCGCAGTCGGCGCGGCCTACGGTGACGAGCCCGGATCAGATGGTGTCCGGTCGGCCTGCACGTTGACCGCCGACGGTTGCACCTCTGGCCGGCAGAGCACCAGCGACGTACGACGGGCGGTCGCGACGATCGTGCCCGCTTGGTTGAGCCCGGTGTGGTCGAAGACCACCACTCCCACGCCAGGGCGCGAGCGGGACAGCCGCTTGTCGGCGACGATCGTGCTCGCGTACAGGGTGTCGCCGATGAAGAGCGGGGCCGGGAATTGAACGGATTCGAAGCCGAGGTTGGCGATCGAGGTGCCCTGGGTGAGGTGGGCGACCCCGAGTCCGACCATCGTCGCCAGCGTCAGGAAGCTGTTGACGATTCGCTGGCCGTAGTCGCTGCTCTGGCTCGCGAAGGCGTCGAGGTGCAGGCTGGCCGGGTTCATCGAGAGCGTGGTGAACAGCGTGTTGTCGGACTCGCCGATGGTTCGTCCGGGCGCATGCTGGTACACGGTCGCCAGCTCGAGCTCCTCGTAGTACAACCCGCGTTGACTGACGATCCTCGCACGCGGGTATCCAAGCAGCTTCTCCATGACCGAGCAAATGCTTGCCCCGTCACGGCCCGCCGGCTGAGGGTGCCGCTGCGTGCGCCTTGACGTCTCCCGGTCGACGCCATAGGGTACCAAGTGCTTGGTAGGTCAGAGGTCTCCCGGTCTGCGACGAGCAGCGGTCACGACACGAGCGCCGGGGGGCGCATGCAGTCGCATGCAAAGGAGATCGGGATGACCGTCGGAACCGCCGTGGGCCTGGATGCTGCTGCACTGGCCACGGTGCTCGACACCACGAACGTCCACGACGTCGACACACACATCCTCGAACCCTGGGACCTGTGGACCAGCCGGGTGTCGAAGCAGTGGGGTGACCTGGTCCCTCACGTGGTGCTCGACGACGGCGGCGCGGAATCCTGGTATGCGGGCGACACCGTGTACTGCGGGCCGAGCGAGCGCTTCACCGTGGTGCCAGACCCAGACGAGCTGACCTTCGCCGGGGCGAGCGAGCCGAAGGCTCGACTCGAGTGGATGGACCGCCACGGCATCTCCTCGCAAGTCCTGTATCCGAACCACCTCGGCTTCTTCATCGGGGTGTTCCTCGCGATGGAGCCGGCGTTGCGGCTCGAATGCGTTCGTGCGTACAACGACTTCCTCACGGAGTTCGCCTCGGCCGACCCCGCGCGGTTGATCCCGATGGCGAACGTGCCGTGGTGGGACGTCGACGAGTCGATCTCGGAGGTGCTCCGGTGCCACGAGATGGGTCACAAGGGTGTGAACCTCGGGTGGGAGTTCGAGAAGATCGGCTTTCCGCGACTGCGGGATCCCCACTGGGATCCGCTGTTGAAGACGGTCGAGGAGCTCGGGCTGCCGATCAATTTCCATGTCGGCTTCAGCAGCAGCATGGGCGTCGACCCGCGGCTCGCACATCCGACCGAGTTGGATCGCGTCGCGACGTCGGCGCTGTCCTTCATGGGCAACCAGCACTGCATCGTCGAGCTCATCATGGGTGGGATCTGCGAGCGGTTCCCGACGCTGAAGTTCGTGTCGGTCGAGAGCGGGGTCGGTTTCATCCCCTATCTGGTCGAGTCGCTCGACTGGCAGTTCATGAACCGGTCGTTGCACAAGATGTATCCGGACCTGCTCGTGCCGTCGGAGTACTTCCGGCGTCAGATCTACGGCACGTTCTGGTTCGAGAGTGACATCGCCCGCGTGGCCGATCTGTACCCCGACAACTTCATGTTCGAATCGGATTTCCCGCACACCGCGAGCCTCACGCCCAACGGATCGCAGGACTACGTCAAGGGTCCGAGGGACACCATCGTGGACAACCTCGTCGGTCTGCCCGAGGACCTCGTGCGCAAGCTGCTCAGCGACAACGCGGCCCGCGTGTACGCGCTGTGATGCACGAGCAGGGGAGGCGTTGACGTGGGCAGATTCGAAGGAAAGGTTGCGATCGTCACCGGTGCTGGATCGGGGATGGGGCGCTCCACCGCCATTCGCCTGGCCGCGGAGGGAGCGGCGGTCCTCGCGGTCGACATCAACGGCGACGGGGTCGAAGCGGTCGCGGCCGATGCCGGTGATCAGGTGGTCGCGCACACGGCCGACCTCACCAGCGTCGACGCGGTGAAGGCGGTCGTCGAGGCCGTGCGAGCGCGGTGGGGTCGACTCGACGTGCTCGCCAACGTTGCCGGGATCATCACCGACCGGGCGAAGATCACCGACATCTCCGAAGAGGAGTTCATGCGCGTCATGGCCGTGAACACGTTCGCGCCGTTCCTCACGATGAAGTACTCCATTCCGCTGATGCTCGAAAACGGCGGGGGCGCGATCGTGAACGTCGCGTCGACCGGCGCGCTGGTGGCGCGGCCGGAGGCGGGCGCATACTGCGCGTCGAAGGGCGCGCTGCTGCTGCTCACCAAGACCGCAGCGATCGAGTACGCGTCGCAGGGAATCCGGATCAACGCCGTCTGCCCCGGCGCGGTGGTCACACCTATGATGCAACATCGCCTGTCCGCCCAACAGCAACGAGAGCGTGACGCCATGCACCCACTGGGTCGCATGGGGCGTCCAGAGGAGATCGCAGCGATGATCCTCTTTCTCGCATCCGACGACGCGACGTTCGCGATCGGGGGCACGTTCACGGCCGACGGTGGCCGAACTGCCACTGGGTGAGTCGCTCGGCCAACGTTCACTTGCACACCGGGTCACCGGACACGACTTCGACAACGAAACGCACAGCACAAAGGGGAGCACACGATGGCAGTCACCGAGCAGATCAAGGTCATCGACACCGACACCCACATCATCGAGCCGGCCGACCTCTGGACGTCGCGCGTCTCGACGAAGCGTTGGGGCGATCTGGTGCCGCACGTCCTGTGGGACGAGAACACCCAGGACGAATCGTGGTACTTCGGTGACACCCGCATCACCTCGACGGCCGGCAACGCGATGGCGGGGTGGCACCAGTTCCCGCCGGATCACCCGGCGCGCATCGAGGACGTCGATCCGGCGCTCTGGGAGCCGACGGCGCGACTGAAGCGGATGGATGAGCTCGGCATCTGGGCCCAGGTGCTGTACCCGAACGTTGCCGGCTTCGGCACAGGACGGCTGCTCGGACTGCGCGAGCCGGAGCTGATGCTCGAGTGCGTGCGCGCCTACAACGATTTCCTGTCCGATTTCTCGAACGTCGCACCCGATCGGTACCTGGCGATGGCGGCACTGCCGTTCTGGGACCTCGAGGCGTGCCTCATCGAGCTGAAACGGACCGCGGAGAACGGCCACCGGGGCCTGGTCGTCGGCAGCCAGCCGGAGCAGTTCGGCCTCCCGCGGATCCAGGATCGTCACTGGGATCCCCTCTGGGCTGCCGCGCAAGACATGGAGATGCCGATCAATTTCCACATCGCCTCGGGTGACATCAGCGACATCGCCAAAGACGTCATGACCGCCTCGGGTGTGACGTCGGAGCCGGAGACGGGCGGCAACCGCCACGCCAACTACGCGCAGCACGGCGTGTCGTTCTTCATGGGCAACTCCCTCGCCATCTCGCGGCTGACCACCGGCGGTGTGTGCCATCGCTTTCCTCGCCTGAACTTCGTGTCGGTCGAGAGTGGCGTGGGCTGGATCCCGTACTGCCTCTCAGCGCTCGACTGGCAGTGGAAGAACTCGGGGGTGCGCGAGGAGCATCCCGAGTATGAGCTGCTTCCGAGCGAGTACTTCCATCGTCAGATCTACGGCTGCTTCTGGCACGAGGGCGTGACGGCGCTGCACGCATTGGACGTGCTCGGTCCCGACAACATCATGTTCGAGACCGACTACCCGCACCCGACCTGCATGGCGCCGGGCCCCGCAACCAGTGCGGTCGAACCGTGGCAGTACATCGACGAGACGTTCAAGGACGTCCCCGACGACACGATGCGCAAGATCCTCCACGGCAACGCGGCCCGCATCTACCACCTGGACTGATCCGAGCCTCGGGTGCGAACGGAGACGGCGTGCGGTCTCGCCGTGGCGTGGACGCGGTGAGGAGCAACACCCTCAAAGCGACGCTCACGTCGGGTGGGTGGGCCGTCGGGCTGATGATGACGGTGGCCGACCCGCTCGTGGCCGAGATCGTCGGTGCGGCGGACTTCGATTTCGTGATGATCGACATGGAGCACTCGCCGATCTCGACCTCCCAGTTGCAGACGATGCTCATCGCCGCGAGGCCGACCACCGCGACCTGCCTCGTCCGTCCGCCCGCGAACGATGTCGTCTGGATCAAGCAGGTGCTCGACGCGGGGCAGAGGGTCTCGTCGTGCCGCACGTCTCCACGGCTGACGAATGCCGACGAGCCGTGGCTGCTGCGAAGTACCCCCCGGACGGAGAGCGAGGTTTCGGCCCGCGCCGGGTTCGCGCGGCTCGATGGAGCGCGAGCCGACTACATCGCTCGCGCGAACGACGAAGTCATCGTCTTCGTCATGATCGAAAGCCCTGAGGGCGTCGCCAACGTCGCCGAGATCGCTGCGACGCCGGGCCTCGCCGGCATCATGATCGGCGTCGGCGACCTGTCGATGTCGATGGGCCACGCCACCGATCCTGAACACGCATCCGTCGTGGCTGCGGTCGACCGGGTCGTGGAGCACTGCGTGCGCCACCACGTGCCGTTCGGGATGTTCCCGATGGACGCGGCGGGCACCGAGTCATGGGTACGGCGCGGTTGCCAGATCGCCGTGATGGGATCCGACATCGGCTTCATCGACCAGGGGATCGCGACGATGCAGGCCGACCTCGCCACGATCCGCGAGGGACCGCACTGATCGGGTGCGGTTGACTCAGGCCAGCGGGAGCTCGATGTCGCCGGTGCCCCGGCAGGACACGACGCCGTTCTGGTCGCTGAACGTGAACTCGACGTGCACGGTGCCGTGTGTCGAGCCTTCCGTCGTGCCGGTGACGACACCGTCGATGTAGGTCAGGTCACCGCTGAGCACCGGGAAGTCGAAGCGAATCGTCGAGTGGCGCAGAAAGCCCCACTCGCCCGCCCAGTTGGCGAGGTAGTCGACCGACCACACGCTGAGGGTCGTGCCGATCTGGAAGGCGCGGGGCATCCCGCGGCCGCGGGAGGCGGCGGCGTAGATGTGCCCACCCCGACCGTCTTTCATCATGTTGTGCCCGCGAGCCTTCGGCATCAGGGCGACGCGCTCGACTGGATCGACCAGCTGGACCGAGAGGGCGAGCGGGTTGATGGTGGAGCCGGGCTTCAGCAACGGGGGCTGATCGGTCGGCACGTGCAGGGCGCCCCACACGTCCTCGGGATCTCCCGCCTGCGCGTACAAGAACGAGGTGCCGGAGTGCGGGCCGATGACACAACGCTCGAGCTTCGTGCCGACCGAGACCGAACGGAAGAGGCGCTTGTCGTGGGTGCGCCACGACTTCACGTAGTCGAGCTTCTCCTTGTCGATCGTGGCGAGCTGCTCGTCGCTCCAGACCGGCTCGTCGAAGTTCATGCCCTCGGTCATCGAGTCGCCGAGAATGCGCTGGTTCACCGCCGGATGCATCATCGTGGTCGCGCGCTTCTTCACGACCGCTCCCCGTTGGCTGCTGAAGTCGATGTCGACATCGAGGAACACGCTGGGGCCATATCGGGTGTTCGCCAGCTTGTAGCTCGTCGGCATTCGGTTGATCTGAAAGTGGTCGCCGGCGTGGACGCGTGGGCCGGCGAAGAAGTACTCGTCCGCGGAGTGGTACGGGATCATCGGCTGGGGGCTCATCGCGTACGTCTCTTCACCGATCGCCTGGAGCGCGGTGTACGACTGCGGCGCGACGATCTCGCCGAACCGGCTCTCGGCCGCCCAGCGGTCGTCGTAGTGCAGCGGGTTGTAGTTGTCGGTGTGGGTCGCCCAGCGACGGAAGTCGGCGGTGACGAACGGGTCCTTCAACTGCACCCCGCCGTACGGAACTCCGATGGATCGCTGGATCGGATCGATCTCGACTTCATCGAGCTTGACATCGGGTTCGACGGTCACGACGGTCCTCCTTCAAAGGCCCAGCGCGAGCGATGGTCTCGTCGCCGGGCCGGCCCCCCCAGGGCCGGGCGGGTGGAACGTAGCACGGTCCCGCGACCGTACAAAGCGCTTGGTTGTGGCGCTATCGAGCAGGGATGCCGGCGGGACGGACCAGCTTCTGCACGGTCGGGAAGTATCCGGTGGGGTCGATGTCGTCGCCCATCGTGAGTCGCACCGGCAACATGCTCGCCGGGGTCTCGGCCACGTACAGGTCGCCGGCGAGATCGATCGCGAGGCCGTGCGGTGCGAGAAAGCCACCGCTCGTGCCCGGCGCGGTCGTCGAGCCCAGTCGGCCCACCTTCTGGCCGGTGCGATCGAGGATCGAGATGCCCGCCGGGCGCTCCGTCGTCTCCACGCCGGTGCGAAACGAGTGGTGGCCGCGTGAGCGGGCGAGCTCCGCGACGTAGATCAAGCCCGCGGCGTCGATCACGATCGCCGTCGGTCGCTGCACGTCGAGCCATGCTTCGATGAAGGTGCCGTCGAGCGAGAAGACCTGGATCCGATCGTTCTCGCGGTCCGCCACCAGGACGCGCCCGTCGTCGGTGATCGCGAGCGCGTGCACGATGCGGAACTCGCCAGGACCGCTCCCGCCGCGACCCCACGAGTGGACGAGTTCCCCGTCGGCAGTGAAGTGGTGGATCCGTGCGTTCCCGTAGCCGTCGCTCACGAAGAGGTCACCGTGTGGCGCAATCGCCACCCTGGTCGGGTGGTTGAACGGTGGCCCCCCGTCGACGGATGCCATTCGCTCCCGAAACGTCGGGAGCGTCCAGTCGACGCCCGTGTCGGACTTCGCTCCGCCCGGCCCCACACTCCCGAGCGGACGGCCGTCACTCGTGAAGTGGCGAACGGAGCAATCGCCCTCGTCGACGATGTACACCGTGCCATCCGGTGCGAGCGTGACACCGTGGGGGCGAGTGGAGAACTCGCCGACTCCCCACTGGGAGAGGTAGGTGCCGTCCGCGTCGTAGACGACGACCGACGCGTCCATCCTGGTGAGCACATAGACGCGCGATTCCGCGTCGACCGCGACATCGGCCGCGTCGCCGTAGGTGAGCCCGTCGGGACGACACTCCCATCGTGGCATCGCGATCAGATCGGGGACCGAGTGCTGCATCTCAGGCCTGGCCATCGTCACCCGCCACATCGTCACCCGCCGTCCATGCGCCCTCGACAGGAGTTGCAAGCGAGGGCCCGTACAAAGTATCAATGGACCAAGCCCTCGGCCGAGCGCTTGGTCGACACCGACGAAAGGACGGCAGTGAGCGACGCGATGCGATCGGCGATCGAGGCCGTCCTCTACCGGTACGGCTGGGCGATGGATCGCGGCGACCCGGATGAGTTCGCCGCGTGCTTCGCGCCCGACGGCGAGCTCGTGGTGGCAGACACGCCTCCCATCATCGGCACCGACGCACTCAAGGGTTTCGTCGCCGCCCGCGTCGCCGCGCGCCCCGCAGGATCGATCATGGTCCACGAGATGACGGACCTCACCGTCGTCCACGCCGACGACGACGCGGCGCAGACCCGGTCGTTGTTCACCGGTCGACTGCGCAGTGCGACGGGCGTTCGCCTCGTCGCGACCGGCTGGTACGACGACCGCTTCGTCCGAAGCGGTGAGCACTGGCTGATCCACCACCGCGTCGTCAACGTCGACGAGACGGGTGGGCCGGTCGAGTCGTCGGCGAACGCGCTGCCCGGCGCGCTCTTGATCGTGAAGACGACGGTCTCGGCCGATCAGGATGCCGCGTTCAACCGGTGGTACGACGAGGAGCACGTGCCGGGCATGCTGCGAGCTGCCGGGGTGCTGAGCGGACGCAGGTACAAGCAGCTCTCGGGCGACGACGGGTATCAGTACGCGGCGATCTACGGTTTCGAAGACCGCGGCACGCTGCGGGCGTTCTTCCAGTCCGACGAGTTCAGCGCCCTCCAGGCGGACTACGAGGCCAAGTGGCCCTCGGAGGTCTCGACCTCGGCGGCTTCGACCTTCGTCCAACTCTGAAGTGATGGAGGATGTTGATGGTTGACACTTCGCGCGTGATCGAGCTGCTTCCCGATCCCACGCCACGCGACGTCGTCTACACGCTGATCTCGGTCGACGACCACCTCGTCGAGCCGCCCGACGTGTTCGAGGGCCGCTTGCCGGCCAGGCTGCAGGACCGCGCGCCGAGGGTCGACACCCTCGACAACGGCGACGAAGTGTGGGTGTACGAAGGGGTCAGGATCGAGCAGCGCGGCACGAACGCCGTCGCCGGGCAGGCGAACCGAGAGAGCCTCACCGGTCCGATGAAGTTCGCGGACATGCGGCCCGGATGCTTCCGCATCGCTGATCGCGTTCGCGACATGGACCTGAACGGCGTGTGGGCATCGGTCAACTTCCCGTCGATGGTCACGGGCTTCTGTGGTCGCGTCTTCTCGGCGTCGAAGGACCAGGAGCTCGGCCTCGCCGTCGCGCGGGCCTGGAACGACTGGATGTACGAGGAGTGGTACAGCCCGTACCCCGAGCGCGTCGTCCCGATGGGACTCACCTGGTTGTCCGACCCGGTGATCGGTGCGGCCGAGATCGTGCGCAACGCCGAGCGCGGGTTCACTGCGGTCACGTTGCCGGAGCAGCCCCACCGCCTGGGGTATCCGTCGCTGCACTCCGGGTACTGGGATCCGATCCTGCGTGCGTGTGAGGAGACCGACACCGTCATCTGCCTGCACGTCGGTTCCTCAGGCGTGAACCCGACGGCCGACGACGCACCCGGCGTGCTCGACACGCGTCCTGTTCCCGGTCGTGTCCCTCGAGGCGGCGGCTGATTGGACGCTCTCGGGGGTCGCCGTCCGATTTCCTGGCCTCAAGATCGTCATGGCCGAAGGCGGGATCGGCTGGGTGCCGATGCTGCTCGACCGCCTCGACTACGTGATGGGCCACGCCGGCGGCCCGAGCACCTACGCGTGGGACTGGAAGTCGGTGGTTCCCAAGGGTGACCTGACCCCGTCCGACGTGCTGCACCGCAACTTCTACTTCGCGCTGCTCGACGACCCGCACACCCTCGAGCTGCGGCACTTCATCGGCATCGATCACCTGATGGCCGAGACCGACTACCCGCACGCCGACTCGACCTGGCCGAACAGCCAGGATCACTTCGTCGAGATCCTCGGGCACCTGCCCGACGACGAGATCCGCAAGATCACCCACCAGAACGCGGCCCGGGTGTTCCGTCACCCGCTGCCGGATGTGACCAAGCCCTGACATCGCCCGTGACGTCGGCGCGGCTGCTCCCGTGCGTCGCGCAGCCGTCCGGGCTATGCTCGCCGCATGGGTCCCAAGCGCTTGGTCAAGTTCGGCGACGGGGTCGGGATCGTCGGGTACGCAACGTACGTGCCGCGGTGGCGCCTCGAACGAAGCGCTCGACCGGTGCAGTTTCGTGGTCGCTCCCGGGAGTCGCGGGCGGTCGCCGGTCCCGACGAGGACACGACGACGCTCGCGGCAGAGGCGGCGCGCCGGGCGCTGCGGACGACGGCCGAGCCGCTGTCGTACCTCTACTTCGCGACCACCCGACCGACCTACGTCGAGAAGAGCAACGCGACGGCGGTGGCCGCCGCGGCGGGGTGCGACGCGACGCTCGGAGCCTTCGACGCGGGCGGCGGGCTCCGTTCGGCCTTCGGCGCATTCGTGGCGGCGGCCGGCACGGCGCCGGCGATGGCCGTCGCCGCCGACCTGCGGTTCGGTCTCCCCGGCTCCGAAGACGACGAGCAGGGCGGCGACGCGGCGGCCGCGTTCGTGTTCGGAGCCGACCCTCTGGCTGAGATCGTTGCGACGACGTCGCTGAGCGAGGAGTTCCTCGAGCGTTGGCGACGTCCGGGCGACGCGTCCGGGCAGCACGTGGGAAGACCGCTTCGGGTTGCACGTGTACGCCCCGCTCCTGGATCGGGTGATCGCCGACGTGCTCGATGCGGCCGGCATGGCGGCCGACCAGATCGACCACGTCGCCATCACCTCCCCGAACTTCCGTTCGGCCGTGGTCACGCGGGGCCAGTTTCCCGGCGTCCGCGCTCGTTCCCGATCCTGCCGAGGCCATCGGGCACGCAGGTGCCGCCCAACCCGGGCTCGTGCTCGCCGCTGCGCTGGACCGCGCCGGCCCGGACCAGACGATCCTGCTCGTCTCGGCCGCCGACGGTGTCGACGCGATGGTGTTGAGAACCACGGCGCGTCACCGGCCGCGTCCGCAGCCGACGTCGAGCGAGCCCACCCTTTCCGTCGACCACACGTCGTTCCTCATCTGGCGCGGTCTGCTCGACCGTGAGCTGCCGCGTCGGCCAGAACCGATCTCGGCCGCGGCGCCGCCGTCGGCTCGCGAGTGCGCAGTGGAAGTTCACGTTCACCGCGTCGCGCTGCGACGAGTGCGGCCAGCGTCACCTGCCGCCCGCCACGGTCTGCCTGCGTTGCCACGCGGTCGATCGGATGAAGGCCGAGCCGATCGCCGATGTGCGCGGGACGGTGAGCAACCTGACCGTGGACCGTCTTGCGTTCAGTCTGTCGCCGCCCGTGGTGATCGCCGTCGTCGACTTCGATGGCGGTGGGCGCTACGAATGCGAGATGACCGATGTCGATCCCGCGCGAGATCGAGATCGGCGATCGCGTCCAGATGACGTTCCGGCTCCTCGGGACATCGGCGAACGGCATCGCCAACTACGGGTGGAAAGCCCGTCCCGCCGACGAGATCGAGGCGGTCACATGACATCTCAGGGAATCCGTGAGCCCCTTGCCATCGTCGGGATGGCGTGCACGCCGTTCGGTGAGCACTGGGACAAGTCGCTCGACGATCTGTTGGTCACCGCGGTCCAGGACGCCGTTCGTTCATCGCCCGGGCTCGAGCTCGATGCGATCGACGCCTATTGGATGGGAACGCACGGATCCGGGTTTTCGGGGATGGCGCTGTCGAGGCCGTTGAAGATCGACGGCAAGGCCGTCACGCGCGTCGAGAACATGTGCGCGACGGGATCCGATGCGTTCCGGAACGCGTGCTTCGGTGTGGCGTCCGGGGCCTACGACGTCGTCATGGCTGCCGGCGCCGAGAAGCTCAAGGACTCCGGCCTCACCGGCCTCGCGATCCCATCGCTCGCGTCGGACGGCACCGCAGCCGAGCTCACCGCGCCAGGGATGTACTCGCTCCTCGTCCCCGCGTACATGCGCAGGTTCGGCGTCGACGAAGAGACGATGCGCGGGTGCTCACCCACATCGTGTGGAAGAACCACCACAACGGCGCGCTGAACCCGCTCGCCCAATTCCGCAAGGAAGTCAGCAAAGCCACGATCAACGCGTCACCCGTGCTCGCCGGCGGTCTCAACCTGTTCGATTGCTCAGGCGTTGCGGACGGCGCCGCCGCCGCGATCATCTGCCGGGCGGAAGACGCGCGACCAGTACACGGATTCGCCGATCTACCTGCGCGGTCTGTCGCTCGTGTCGGGAAGCGGCTCAGGAACGCGAGATGAGTCGTACGACTTCACGTCGTTTCCCGAAGCGGCGCGGTCGGCTGAGCAGGCCTACGGCCAAGCGGGGATCACCGACCCGGCGCGCCAGATCTCGATGGCGGAAGTGCACGACTGCTTCACACCCACCGAGTTGATCCTCATGGAGGACCTGGGCTTCTCCGAGCGGGGAACGCGTGGAAGGACGTCCTCGCGGGTCGGTTCGATCTCGACGGCAGCTTGCCCGTCAACCCCGACGGCGGTCTCAAGAGCTTCGGTCACCCGGTGGGTGCCAGCGGTCTGCGCATGCTGTACGAGATGTGGCTGCAGTTCCGCGGTGAGGCCAACGGCCGGCAGTTGAGTGACGTCGAGTTCGGTCTGATCCAGAACCAGGGCGGCTGGCCCGGCGAGATCGTGAGCTTCGTGTCCATCGTTGCCGGTACGCCCGGCTGACCAGCACTTCTTCAGGGGGAACTCCGTGGATCAGACCGTTCGTCAGCTCGCGATCGAGCGCACCATCGCACTGTGCGGTTGGTCGATGGACACCGGCGATGCCGCCGGGTACGCGGCGTGCTTCACCGCCGACGGCGAGCTCGTCGTCGCCGGGCAAACGGCTGCGGCCGGCGCTGGTGCATTGGCTGACTTCGCTGTCGGCGCGGGCGGCTGCACGCCCGGCAGGAGCGAACGTCCGTCACCACGCGAGCGGAGTCACCGTGCTCGCGGGCACGGACGACACCGCCACGGTCCGCACCGTCTTCGCCCAGACGATGCACGTGCCGTCACTGAGCATCGGTGCGACCGGCTGGTACGACGACGAGTTCGTACGCGACGGTGACGGGTGGATCATCAAGCGTCGCGTGATCAACATCGACTGATGCGCGAGATCACCACGACGAACCTGCTCGACGGAGTGCGGTTCCCGGAGTCGCCGAGATGGCACGCGGGGCGCTTGTGGTTCGTCGACATGTTTGCGCAACAGGTGATGACCGTCGACCTCGACGGCCGGACCGACATCGTCGCGGAGTTCGATGACGATCCGGCCGGCCTCGGATTCCTCCCCGACGGCAGCGCGCTGGTGGTGCTGATGAACCGCCGCCAGATCCTCCGGCTCGGACCGCTCGGGCCGCAGGTCCACGCGGATCTCACGCACATCCCAGGCAACTTCTTGAACGACATGATCGTGCTGCCGGACGGAACCGCGTACGTCGGGAACGTTGCGTGGCGCGATCATCGCCAATCCGGCTCCGACGCGATCATCTGTGTCGAACCGGATGGATCCAGCCGAGTTGTCGCCGACCACGCTGACATGCCGCTGATGGAGCAGCCGAACGGCATGGCCATCACCGCTGATCGTGGCACCCTGATCTTTGCCACCAGTCGCTACGGCCGCGAGACCGCGGACCTGCGCGTCACCGCGATGTCGATCGACGACGACGGCTCGTTGTCGAACGCACGGGTCTTTGCCCGCGTCGATGGTCTCGACCCGGACGGTCTCTGCCTCGACGCCGACGGCGCGATCTGGGTGGCGACGTTGAGCGGCAACTCGTTTCTCCGCGTGCTCGACGGCGGCGAGGTGACCGACGTCGTTCCCGTCGGCGATCGCCTGGCCGTCGCGTGCACCCTCGGAGGACCGGCGGGCACGACGTTGTTCATGCTGTGCGTGCGCGGTGAGCGTGGGCCCAACCTGCGATCCGAAGCCGTCGGCAGCATCGACATCGCGACCGTCGATTCGGTGCGCGCCGGGTGGCCCTGACGCGGGACTCCTGACGCGGGGTTCCTGACGCGAGTTCCTGACTCAGGCGTTAGTTGCTGCTCTCCTCGGGAGGGCCGAACTGTTCCTGCAAGATGTGCTTCTGGACCTTGAGGCTGGCGTTGCGCGGCAGGGCCTCGACGAAGTGCACCGCTCGGGGCTTCTTGTACCCCGCCATCTGCTGACGGACGTGCTCGATCACCACGGACTCGTCGAGCTGCACACCTGGCTTGACGACCACGGCAGCAACGACGGCTTCACCCCACTCTGCGTCGGGAACACCGAACACCGCGCACTCCGCGATGCCGTCGAGGGTGAAGATGACGCGCTCGACCTCGGCCGGGTACACGTTGGCACCGCCGGAGATGATCATGTCGTTGGCGCGGTCGGTGATGTAGACGAAGCCGGCTTCGTCGAGATGACCGATGTCGCCGGTGTGGTACCGGCCGTCGCGGACCGCCGCGGCGGTGCGCTCGGGCATGCGCCAATAGCCGCTGAACATGGTGTCGCACTCGATGCGCAGCTCGCCGGTTTCGCCGCGGGGCAACACGTTGCCGCCGTCGTCGACGACCTCGACCGACGCCGACGGCAGCGCGCGACCGACGGACGCGTAGATGTCGGACGCGGGACTCGTCGGGAGGAAATCGATCGAGCTCGTGCCGGTGAGCGGACCCGCCGACTCGGTCATGCCCCACACTTCGACGAAGCGATCGCCGAGCAGGTCGACGATGGCGCGGATGTGGTGGGGCGGCAATGTGGATGCGGAGTGCATGACCGTCACGAGGCTGTCGAGCACCGCCGGGTGGTGGGGGAGGTGCTCCACGAACTGCGGGACCAACGGGGTCGGTGCGTAGGTGAACGTGGTGCGCTCGATCTCCATCTTCTTCCACCACAGCTCCGGGTCGTACGCACCCATGAAGGTGATCTTGCCGCCGAGGTAGAGGTGCGGCAGGAGGACGGTCCAGATCGTGCTGACGAAGCTCAAGGAGCCGGTGAAGGCACACCGACTCTGGGGACTGAGCCGGTACGCGTACGGGATCAGTCGGATGCAGTTGACGATCGCCCGGTGGCTGATCATCGCACCCTTCGGGAAGCCCGTCGTGCCGCTCGTGTACCCGAGGATCGCCAGGTCTTCGGGGTCGCTCGGATCGAGCGGCACCTCAGACGATGCGTGCTCCAACGCCGCTTCGTACGCGTCGAAGCCGACTGGACGCTCGTCGCCGATGGTGAGGCGAACGCTGACGCCGGCCATGTCGCCGACCTCGGGGACGACGTCGGAACGGCCGGACGTGTGGATGAACCCCTTCGCTTCCGAGTCGGTGACGATGTGCAGGACCTCGGCGGACTTGAGACGGTCGTTGACGTGGACGACGGGAAAGCCCGCCATCGCACACGCGACGTACACCTCGAGCGACTCGGCCTTGTCCTCGAGCATCGCGGCCACCCGGTCACCGGGCTGCAGACCCAGGCCGATCAAGGCGTTGGCCAGCCGGGCGGAGCGGTCGAGCAGCTCCCCGTAGGTGCGTGTGCCGTTCGCGGCCTCGATCGCGGTCGAGCTCGAATAACGCCGGCATGCCGTTGCCAGCAAGCCCCCCACCGTCGCACTCATCCTCGTCTCCTCCAACCGATCGAGGGCCGACGAGTCACGCGCATCTACCTCGTGAAGATGTGCGCGGCAGACGTCGCCGTCTCGTTCTTGATCACTCCGCCACCAATCTGACACAGCGCGACCTGTGGGTTCGACACTTGTCGGCCGCCCGCTTCGCCGCGGAGCTGCGTCACCGCCTCGTACACCTGGGCCAGGCCGCTCGCACCGATCGGGTGCCCGCGGGCGATCAGACCACCCGACGGGTTGACCGGCAGCGCGCCGTGGATCTCGGTGTGTCCGGAACTGATCCACTCGGCTTCCTGGCCGGGCTCGCACAGTTCCAGCTCTGTCCACGCCGTGAGCTCGTACGCCACGCTGGCGTCGTGCACCTCGACCAGATCGAGGTCGGACACCGTCATGCCGGCTTGGGTGAGCGCCGCGCGCCCCGACACCCGCAACGCAGTCGGCCCGTCTTCCTCCGCCGGGCGGGTCGCGAAGCGAGACCCGACGATGCGGATCTGGCGGTCGGCGCGACCGGGTCCGGTACCGGAGCTCAGCACCGCGGCCGCGCCTCCGTCGCTCACGGGTGACGACATGAGCGAGGTGAGCGGAGCGACGACCAGTCGGCTGGCGAGGACTTCTTCTGGCGTGGCCGAGAACTGCCGGTGCGCATATGCGTTCATCGAGCCGTTGCGCAGTGCGCGCGAGCTCACTTCAGCGAGCATCTCGCGGGTGACGCCACGATCCATCAGTCGCTGCGCGATGCGTGCCTGTCGGTCGACGAACGGGGTGCGATCGCTGCCGGCGCCGACCGCGCTGTCGAAGGGCTCCTCGACATCCATGGCGGCGCCGTACGCGCTGAAGGTGCGGGCCTGATCTTCGAGCCACAGCTTCTCGGCGCCGAGCACGAGCACGGTGTCGTAGAGACCGGCGACGATCGAGGTCCAGGCGAGGTGCAGCGCGTCGCCCGCGGAGGCGCAGGCATTCTCGACGTTGTGCACCGGGATGCCGCCGATGCCGAGCGGGTGCACCACGGTCTCACCGCGGATGCACTCCTGGCCCGTGATCAGGCCGGCGAGCGAGTTGGCGAAGAAGACGGCATCGATGTCGCTGACCTCGACCCCGGCGTCGTGCAGGGCGGTCTCGGTCGCCTCCTTGCCGAGATCCTTCAGGCTGCGGTCGAGTTGGCGACCGAACTTGGTCATACCGACCCCGCGGACGAACACGTCGGTCATCGTTCGTCCTCTCGTGGAGGGGCGGTCGGTGGTGTCGGCCATTTGGTGGAGACGCCGCCGTCGATCGGAATCGACACCCCGTTGACGTACGCCGCCTCGTCGGATGCGAGGAACGAGACCAAGCGTCCCACTTCCTCGGGGTTGCCCTCGCGTCCCATGGGGACGACCGAGGCTCGTTGCGCCTGTTGATCGGCCGAGTCGCCGAACATCCGGCGCACCATCGTGGAGTCGATCAGACCGAGGACCACGGCGTTGGCACGAATGCCGCGTTCCGCGTAGCGGACGGCGATGTGACGCATCACCGCGAGCTGCGCGGCTTTGCTCGCTTCGTACGCGAGCGAACGTCCGCTGGACAGCACGGCGGCCGAGGAGCTGACGATGACGAACGATCCACGCCCGCGCTCGAGCATGCCGTCGAGGGCGGCCTGGGCGACGAGGTAGGAGGCGCGGGCGTTCACCGCCATCTGCGTCTCCCAGTCGTCGAGCGTCTGGGCCCGGAGGGGCAGGTTGCCGCTGACCGCGGCATTGAGCACGACGATGTCGACGCTGCCGAGCGCCGCCTCGGCCTGCGCGACGGCATCACGGCACTGCACCGGTTCGGCGGCATCCGCGGTGATCGCCACGCCGCCATGGGCGAGCTCGGCGACGGTCTGCTCGGCGCGCTCGGCGGAGCGGTCGACGACCGCGACTGCTGCACCGTCCAACCCGAGTTGGAGGGCGATGGCTCGCCCATTTCCCATCGGGAGGCGCTCGCCGGCGCGCGGCGGCCCTTCGGCGCCGCCGCCCAGGACGAGTGCGGTTCGACCGGCCAGTCGGAGTTCAAGAGTCATGGGGCTATGCCCGCTCCGCGACTCCCTCGAGCGCCGCGATCAGTGCGCGCTCGAATTGTTCGGGGTGCTCGTAGGGCAACATGTGCGACGCGTCGTCGACCACGGTGCACTGCGCGTGGGGCAGCATCTCCTGCCAGTCCTCTGCGAGCTGCACCGGCACCACGCCGTCCTGGCCGCCGAAGAGCAGATGGATCGGCACCGAGTGCAGGCGGTAGGCGCGCCGAGCGATGTGGGTGTCGGGGATCGGGAACAGGAAGCGGCCAGCCGCGCCCAGCACCTCGGCCCGGCGGATGTTCTGGAGCCCACGCAGATGGCCGTCGGTGGCCGGCGGCCACTGCGCAGCAGCCAACGGGCCGGTCGGGTCCGCGTAGAGGTGGGGCATCGCGTCGCGTGGCATGAGCGCGAAGATGTCGACGCCGGGGAAATCGGCGCGGAACCGTCCGAACGGCGCGACGAACAGGGCGCTGGCCACGCGCTGCGGTTGCTGGGCGATCATCTCGGCGGCGAGCGTGGCGCCGAAGCCGTGCCCGGCGAGGACCACCGCATCTTCGAGCCCGACCTGGTCGAGCGCCCACCAGTAGGCGATGGCCAGGTCGTTGAGGGTCCAGATGTGCTCGAGTCCGGTGGAGACGCCCCAACCGGGATGGTGGATCGTGGAGACGCTCACTCGGCTGAGCACCTCGTCGGTGAGCGGAGGATCGTCGTAGCTTCCCCACTCGCTGTGGAGCCAGATCAGCGGGATCGACCCGCTGCCGGCCGAATCGATCACGATCGACACCCCGTCGAGGGGGCCGGTGATGGTACGACGATCGAGGCTCATGACAGCTCGCGTTTCTTCCGGGACGTCACGGCGGGACGGGTCATGCCGACGCAGGGGTGGTGAGGTTCTCGATGGGCTGGGGCCACCACGGGTTGTCGTGCTCCTCGAAGACCGGGCTGAGCTTGGGCATGACCTCGCCGGTGAAGAGCTCGATGTTGCGCATGGCCAGATCCCGAGGCATGGAACCGATGTGCAGCATCAACACCCAGTTGGCGAAGTTGCTGTCGCGCGCGTTCGATTCCATCCGCTTGATCACCGTCTCGGGGCTGCCGGCGATCACGACGCCGTGTTCGATCATCTCTTCCCACGTGTACTTCTGCGCCGCGGCGAAGCTGTCGGGTCGGCTGAGGATCGGTGAGCCGGGCTCGGGGAGCACTGCCTTCAACGAGGCGGCCGTCTTGTATCCGGGGGCCTCGGTGAAGCCGGGGTAGATGTGGGTGCAGCGCCGGAAGAAGTAGTACACGTGCTCGCTGTACAGGCGCTTCGCCTCTTCGTCGGTGTCGGCGACGAACACGAGCTGGACCATGCCGACCCGGTGAGGGTTGCGATCGCGACCGGCCAGCTCGGCGCGCTCCCAGAAGGTCTGCAACATGCCGCGGGCGAAGTCGGCACCGAAGTACGACAGGAAGAAGTAGGGGAAGTCGTTCTCGAGCGCGAAGTCCATCGTCTCCAACGAACCGCTGCCGGGAATCCACACGGGCGGATGCGGCGTCTGGAGTGGACGGGGCCACGGGTTGACGTAGCGGAGCTTGGTGAAGCGGCCGTTGAAGCTGAACGGCTCGCGCTCTCTCCATGCCCGCAGGACGAGCTCGAAGCCCTCGCGATGCTTCTCACGCGTGGTCGCCGGCACCTGTCCGTACGAGAAGTTGCTGTCCTGGCTGGAACCCAGAGGGAACCCGGCGATCAACCGCCCGCCGCTCATCACGTCGAGCATTGCCAGTTCTTCGGCGATGCGGATCGGCGGGTTGTACTGCGGGACCGCGTCGCCCATGACGAGCAACTTCACGTCCGACGTGCGACGCGCCAGCGTCGCCGCCATCATGTTCGGGCTCGACATCATGCCGTAGGCGTTGTTGTGGTGCTCGTTGACGCCAATTGCGTCGAATCCGCACTTGGCGGCGTATTCGAGCTCGTCCAGGTAGTCGTTGTAGAGCGTGTGCATGCGCCGGGCATCGAACAACTCCGACGGGATGTCCACCCAGACGCTGCGATAGCGAGAGGTGAAGTCCTCCGGAAGCCCGTCGAACGGCATCAGATGGAAGTACGTGAACTTCATGGAGACCTTTCTACCAAGCACTAGCTCGGTAAGCAAACCCGCGGTCGGGAGCGCCACCGAATGCCTCGGACTTTGGGGTCAAACCGACCACCGGCGGAACGACGCGACGATGTCGGTGAGGCGTTCGGGCGCGACGCCGGGCCAGCCGAAGTACGACGACACGCGGTCGAGCCGGCCGCCGAAGCGGTCGTGCACGAGTTGCGGCATCTCTTCGGGCGTTCCGACCAGCGCGATCGAGTGCAGCACGACGTCGTCGATGCGTTCGCCCATCTCGTCCCACCGACCCTCTCGCGACAGCAGCTGCAGCTCGAGTTGCAGATCGCCGTACCCGATCGCCTCGAGGACGCCCTTGTAGGCGGGAGTGCTTCCGTAGAACGCGATCTGTTTGCGCGCGATCGCCGCTTGTTCGGCCAGGTTCGCCTCGTCGTCGCCCATCACCAGCATGATCGGGCACGACGTGAAGAACTGGTCTCGGGAGCGGCCCGATGCGGCGAGGCCCGCCGTGATCTCGGTCAGCACGACCGTGTCGAGGTAGCTCTCGTTGATGAACGGATGCAGAATCGCGCCGTCGCACATCTCGCCGGCGAGGTTCGCCATCCTCGGGCCGACCGCCGCGATGGCCTTGGGGATCGCGGTACGAGTGTTCCGGCGGCGAGAACATCGGACTCATGAGACTGAACGAGTAGTGGTCGCCCGCGAAGCGAAGCTTCTCGCCGCCCCGCCAGGCGTCGAAGATGGCGTCGAGGGCGAGGAGGTACTCGCGCAGTCGAGGACGAGGAGCCGACCACGGCATCGAGAACCGTCGCTCGATGTGGGCCTGCGTCTGGGTTCCGAGCCCGAGGGTGAACCGACCTCCGGAGGCGGCGGCGAGCTCCCAGGTTGAATACGCGGCGGTCATCGGAGAACGCGCGAAGGCGACGGCGATCGCGGTGCCCACCTGGACCCGCTCGGTGGGGAGCACCGCGGCGAACGCCTGCATGAACGGGTCGGTGACGCTCTCGGTGGTCCAGACGCCGTCGAAGCCGAGGTGCTCCGCCTCGACGGCCGCCGGTCCCGGTGCTGATGGCGGTGGCGTTGACGAGCGAGGCGTCGAGCTTCATCGTGGTTCCCGGGGCAGGCCGAGCACGCGTTCGCCGATGATGTTCCGGAGCACCTCGTCGGTGCCGCCACCGATCCGAAGGCCCGGAAGCTGCAGGACCAGCTCGGACCACGCGAAGGTGCCCCACCGCTGATCATCGGCGGCGAGCGCGGGGCCGAGCAGGTCGCTGGCGATCTCCACGATCTGCGCCAAGTTGTTGGTGAGCGACAGCTTGACCATCGACTGCTCCGGCCCGGCAGGGACGGCGGCCAACCGCTGGATCAACAACTCGCGGCGCGCGTGCGCGTTCGTGGGCGGCTGCCAAGCGATGGCGTACGACGGGCTCCTCGAGACGGCCCACGTGCTGGGCCAGCGACGTCAGCCGGCCGACGAGCGTCATCTCGTCGGCGCCGAGCTGGCCGATCGCCGCCCGCTCGTGCACGAGGCAGGTCGTGACGACGTCCCAGCCGCGCCCGAGCTCTCCGAACCGGTCGGTGTCGGCGACGGCCACGTCCTCGAGGAAGACCTCGTTGAACGAGGCTCCGCCGGTGACCTGCTGGATCGGACGGATCACCACGCCGGGCAGACGCAGGTCCATCAGGAACGTGCTGAGCCCACGGTGGCGCGGTTCGTCGCCGGTGCGGGCGATGAGCATGCCGACCGAGCTGAACTGGGCGCCCGAGCACCACACCTTCTGGCCGTTGACGATCCAGACATCGCCGGCGAGGGTTGCCCGGGCTTTCAGGCTCGACAAGTCGGAACCGGCGTCGGGCTCGGAGAACAGCTGACAGGCCACGATGTCACCGCGTCGAAGTGGCGCGAGGAGCGCTGCTTGTTGCTCGGGCGAACCGTAGGTGAGCAGGGTCGGAGCGAGGATGTGCACGCCGAACCGGAGGTGCGCCGCGTCGGGCGTCTCGTATTCGCTCTCCAGCGCGGCGAACGCGTCCTCGTACTCGATCGGAAGGTCGCGCCCACCGTGGTTCGCAGGACCAGCGATCCATCCGTAGCCGGCGTCGAACAATCGGGCACGCCACGCGCACGCGGCCGCAACCTCTGCGGCGTCCTCCTCGACCGATCGTTCGGTGAAGAGCGACACACGGTCGGAGCCGGAACCCCAACGCTCGGTCGTCCCCGCGCGCCGCGGCAGTGACGCATCGAGAAAGGTTCGGGCGTCGTCGAGAAACTGGCGAAGTGGCGTCACGCCCGTTCCACACGACGGCGGGCCGGACACTGGGCTCGACGATTCGTCGGCGTCGACCTCCATGGGGCGTGCACCCGGCGACACTATCCACGAACAAGCGCTCGGTTCAAGTGTGTCCCGTGCTCGGCAACAAACGAAGCGCTTGGTTGTGCTGGGCAGGGGTTCCGCTGTACGGTGGCGACATGTCGACCGCCGTCACTGCCGAGCTCGGGGACAACGTCGAGCTCTGGCTGACGGGAGGAGCGGAAGCCGCCGAATTGCGCCGCGACCCCCACGAGATGTTCGACGAGCTCCGGGCGATCGATCCGATCCACCACACCGCGACCGGACCGTGGGTCCTCACCCGCCACGCCGACGTCAAGAAGTTGCTTCGCTCCCCGGCCGTGCACCAGGTCCACCCGGAGACCCTCGGCGCGAAGGCCGATCAGGCGGGTGGTGGGTACGAGAGCCTCGAGCAACTCGCCAGCGGGCCGGCCAAAGCACGCGGGTTGTTCCTGCGTCTGAACAGCGACTTCCTGATCCACGCGGACCCGCCCCGCCACACTCGGTTGCGCCGCCAGGTGCAAAAGGCGTTCATGAAGTCGGGGCTCGAGCGCTGGACCGGTCCGACGGCCGCCATCGTCGACGAGATCATGGAGACGGTCAGGCCGCTCGGAACGATGGAGCTGATGGCCGACTTCGCCGAGTTGGTGCCGCTTCGCGTCATCAACGAGATGATCGGGCTCCCGCCGGACACCACGGCCGACCAGGTCGGCGCGCTGCGGGTGTTCACGCTGCGCAACAACTACCCGGGCGCCAAGCCCGACGATTTCTACGACAACGCCGACAAGGTGGCCGAGGAGTACTACGAGTGGGTGCTGGCGCTCATCCGTGAGAAAGAGGCCCACCCGCAAGACGACCTCCTCTCCCAGTTCGTCGTGGGCGACGACGAGGGCCGGTTGAGCGACGAGGAGATCTGCGCGTCGGTGGCCAACCTGCACCTCGGGGGCTTCAGCACCACGTCAGGCATGATCGGCATCGGCGTCGTCCTGCTCTCCCAGCATCCGGACCAGATGGAGGCGGTCATCGCCGACCCGTCGCTGCTCCCCGGTGCGATCGAAGAGATCATCCGCTTCCTGCCGTCGGGCAACACCACGCGGTCCGCGGGTCCTGCTCGAAGACATGACCTTCGACGATGTCACGATCCCGAAGGGCTCGCACGTGTTCGCGCTCAGCCACATCGCCAACCGCGACCCCGAGGTGTTCGAGAACCCTCACCAGTTCGACGTCCGTCGATCGCCGAACGATCACGTGTCCTTCGGTTTCGGGGTTCACTCCTGCCTGGGAAACCACCTGGCCCGCATCGAGGTCAAGGCCGCGCTCGGCGCCCTGCTGCGCGAGCTGCCCGGTCTGTCGATCGACGGACCGATGCCGATCGTGCGCGACGCGATCACGTCACCGGCGTTCGATCAGGTTCACGTGAAATGGGACGTCCCTGGATCGCACGTCTGAGATGGACCTCGCGCAGCGAATCGCCGTGGTCACCGGCGGCGGATCGGGGATGGGCGAAGCGGTGTCGCACCGCCTCGCCGCGGCGGGCGCATCGATCGCGGTCTGGGACATCGACGCCGGGTCGGCCGGTGCGGTCGCCGAGGCCGTCGAGGCGGCCGGCGGTTCGGCAACCGGGTACGCCGTCGATGTCGCGTCGAGCGACGCCGTTCGTGAGCAGACCGCAGCCGTGGTGGCCGAGCTCGGGGCGCCGAGCATCCTCGTCAACTGCGCGGGTGCTGCGCACCAGGACGATTTTCTCGACCTCAGCGTCGACGACTGGCGCCGGCTGCTCGCGGTCAACCTCGACGGACCGTTCTTCACGATGTCGGAGATCGGGCGAGTGATGGCGAAGGACCCGGCGGGCGGAGCAATCGTGAACGTGTCGTCACAAGCCGGATTGCAGGGGTTTGCCCGCCGCAGCGCGTACGTCGCATCCAAGACCGGTCTGCTCGGGCTCACGCGCGCCGCCGCGATCGATCTCGCCCAGTTCAACATCCGGGTCAACGCGATCGCGCCGGGCACGATCGAGACCCCGATGCTGCGCAAGAGCTGGGAGGCATCGGGGGGATCGGCCGAGCAGAGCGCCGCCCGCAGCCTGCTCGGTCGGGTCGGCAGCGCCTCCGACATCGCCGAACTGACGTACTTTCTGGTCAGCGACGCCTCCGGATACATCACGGGCCAGGTCGTGGCGTGCGACGGCGGATCGTCCGTCAATGGCAACCCGGGGGCAACGATCCGGGCCTGAGCGGAAGCGGATCGGAAGAGTCTTCTTGGCAAACCCAGGGTTTGGCCAAGCGTGGACGAACGCAATGAAAGGGAACACCAGATGAAGGTGCAAGAAGCCGGTACCAGCCAACACGACGAGCTGCAGCTCACCGTGCTCGGCCGGCACGTCAGCGTGTTCAAGGGCGGCAGCGGCGCGCCCGTGGTCGTGGCGCACCGCGACACCGGTCGTCACGGGTGGACTCCGTTCCACAGCGCGCTGGCCGAACACTTCACCGTCTACGCGCCGGCGCTGCCCGGATACGACGACTCCCAGCAGCCCGAGTGGATGCGCACGGTGCCGCAGCTGGCCATCACCTTCGGCATGGTCGTCGAGGCACTCGACGTGGGCCCGTGTGCGGTCATCGGGTTGGGCTTCGGCGGATGGGTCGCGGTGGAGGCGGCGATCTCCTGCCCGCACCGCTTCAGCCGGCTGGTCCTGCAGTCACCGATGGGCATCAAGCCGTCTGACGGAGAGTACGTGGACCAGTTCTTGTTCCGCGCCGACGACTACCTCCGCCTCGGCTTCGCCGAGCCCGGCGCATTCGACGCGGTGTTCGGTGAACCATCCGACGACGACGCGCGCCAACTCGACCTCAACCGCGAGATGACCACTCGCATCGGGTGGAAGCCGTACATGTACAACCGTGCGCTTCCGCACCTGCTCCCGGCGCTCACGCAACCGGTCCTGCTCGTGACGTCGAGCGACGACAAGATCGTGCCAGCCAGTGTCGGCGAGGAGTACCTGCGAGTGCTGCCCGATGTGGAGCACGTCTCCCTCGGGGCGGTTGGCCACCGAGTCGATCTCGAACAGCCGGATCTGCTGGCCGAGCACATCGTCAAGTTCGTTTCAGCAGGGGGAGAGTAGCCACATGTTCTTGTCGTACTTCACCGAGCAGCCGATGACGGCGGTGCCCGATGACGTTGCCAATGCGGCGCATCTCACCGATCACCCCGCGCGAGAAGCCGGTGACCGGGCCGTGCTCTTCTCCAACCGGTTCTTCGATGCCACGAAGGCGCAGAACTTGTACAAGGAGCGCTTCGAGCAGTACCGCCTGTGCGAAGAGGTCGGCTTCGACGCCATCATGACCAACGAGCACCACTCGACGACGCTGTCGATGTCGCACCGGTGCAACATCATCTCGTCGTTCATCGCGGCGTCCACCGAGCGGATCAAGATCCTGCAGCTGGGCAACCTCATCCCGCTCTGGGACAACCCGGTGCATCTCGCCGAGGAGATCGCGATGCTCGACATCCTCTCCAACGGGCGGATCGTCGCGGGCGTCGTGCGCGGGAGCGGCAACGAGTCGATCGTCAACGACTTCAACCCGGCGTTCAACCGCGATCGGTTCGTCGAGGGCCACGACCTGATCCTCAAGGCATGGACCGAGCCGGGTCCGTTCCGTTGGGACGGCGAGCACTTCCAGCAGCGTGCGGTGAACCCGTGGGTGTTGCCGTTGCAGAAGCCCCACCCGCGCCTGTTCGTCCCGGGCGTGACGAGCAAGGAGACGATCGAGTTCGCTGCGGAACACGCCTACCCGTACGTCATCCTCAACAGCACCGTGGCCGACGCGAAGCGGATCTGGGAGGTCTACGACAAGAAGGCGCTAGAGACCGGCTACGTGGCGGGTCCGGAGCACCGCGGCTACCTGCTCAAGTGTCACGTCGCGGACACCGAGGAGAAGGCGCTGGAGAACGCCCGGCAGTACAGCTGGATGAGTGATCACCCGCCGTATTCGATCGTGAAGCCGGTGTGGGATGCGCCCACGGGCTTCGGGTCATGGGAGAGCCGGCAAGCCCGACTGAAGATGCGCAAGACCTTCAGCAGCTCCTTCGACACGCAGGTCGAGAACGGCACGCTGATCGCGGGCACACCCGACCAGGTCATCCCGAAGATCCGGCACCTGCTCGAGGGCACCGGTGTCGGCAGCCTCGCGTTCTGGGCCAACGACGGCCGCGTCAGTCAGGCCGACTCGCTCAATTGCCTGCGGCTGCTCGGCAACGAAGTGCTGCCCGCGGTGCGCGAGATGGGCGAAGACCTCGGTCTGCACAGTCCGTTCGACATCGATGCGCCGGTGAGCTTCGCTCACGGCCAGGCGTTGGAGCGGGAGGCCGAGCCGGTCTTGTGATCACCAGGAGAGCGAGATGTACTTCGTCTCGAGGAACGCCTCGACTCCTTCGTGCCCACCCTCGCGGCCGACGCCGCTCTGCTTGACCCCGCCGAACGGTGCAGCCGGATCGGAGATGACGCCCCGGTTGATGCCGACCATGCCGACCTCCATCGCTTCGGCGATGCGGAGCCCGCGCGAGGTCGCCGGTGTAGACGTACGCGGCCAAGCCGTGCTCCGGCGCGTTGATCAGCTCGAGCACCTCGTCGCCGACGAACGACACCGACCGGTGCGACCGGAGCGAAGATCTCCTCGTTGAGGATCGCTGACGAACTGCCGACGTTGTCGAGCACCGTTGGCGGAAAGTACCAACCCGGGCGGTCGAGCGCCGTTCCGCCGGTGCGCACCCGTGCGCCGGCCTGCACCGCGGAATCGACGAGTCGGGTGACCTTGTCGCGAGCCGCGCGGTTCACCAGCGGGCCGACCCTGACGCCTTCGTCCATGCCCGGCCCGATGGGCAACGCGGCCATGGCCTGCGCGAGTCGGTCGGCGAACTGCTCGGCAACCGACGACTCCACGTAGAACCGGTTCGCGGCCGTGCATGCCTCGCCGTTGTGGCGCAGCTTGGCGTCGATCGCCCCGGCCACCGCGGCGTCGAGATCGGCATCTGCGTACACCACGAACGGTGCGTTCCCGCCGAGCTCCATCGAGCAGTTCACCACCCGACGGCTGGCCTGCTCGAGGAGGAGCCGGCCCACCGGCGTCGAACCGGTGAAGGACAGCTTGCGGATGCCCGGAGCGGCGAGCGCGGCGGCGACGACCTCGGCATTGCGGGTGGTCGGCACGACGTTGACGACCCCGGGTGGCACGCCGACCTCGCTGAGGATGGCGGCGAGCGCGAGGGCCGTCAGCGGAGTCTCCGATGCGGGCTTGAGGACGACGGCGCACCCGGCTGCCAACGCCGGCGCGACCTTGCGCGTGATCATCGCCGCCGGGAAGTTCCACGGCGTGACCAACAACGCGACCCCGACCGGCTGGTGGATGACCAGGATCCGCGCCCCGCCGTTCGGCGCGGTGGTCATCCGTCCGTCGATGCGGACCGCTTCCTCGGCGTTCCACCGGAAGAACTCTGCGGCGTAGGCAACCTCGCTGACCGCTTCGCGTCGCGGCTTGCCGTTCTCCCGCACGATCAAGTCGGCGAGCTGGGCCGACCGCTCCATCATCACGCTGCCCGCTCGCTGGAGCACCTCGCTGCGGTGCCGAGGCGAGGTCGCCGCCCATTCCTTCTGCGCCGCGACCGCGGCGTCGACGGCATCGAGCACGTCGGCGACGCTGCCGTCCGCCACGTGCGCGAACGGCTCACCCGTCGCCGGATCGTCGACCGCGAAGGTCGTGCCGTCGGTCGCGTCTCGCCACCCGCCGTCGATGAAACATTGCGTCGGAGGGTCGAGCACCTCGGTGACGGAGCCCGGGTCCGGAACCAGCGCAGTCATGGTGTCGCCTCTTCCTCCAACTGATAGACGCGTTCGGCCGTGCACCGAAACAACGCGGCCGACTCAGACGGGCTGCAACCCGCGGCGATCTTCTTGAACGCATTCCACAGCGTCACGTAGGTGCATCGCACGCCGTCGACGGGGAAGTTCGACTCGAACATGCACCGATCGCTCCCGAACAACTCGATCGCCTCGATGATCGGATCGCGCCACCGCTGGGCGAGATCGTCGCTCGAGCACTCGTCGCGCGGAGCGGTTGGTCGGAACGCCGACAACGACATGCCGAGCCCGCCCAGCTTCATCATCACGTTGGGACGTTGTGCCAGCGCGGCCACCGAGACCCGCCACTGCGCGAAGGTGCTGTCGCGGGCGCCGGCGTAGCGGCCGGCGCCGATCATGCCGCCGAGGTGGTCGAGCACGATCGTGCACTCGGGCACGGCGTCGGCGAGCGCGGTGAGCTCGTCGATCTGGGGATGGTAGATCCAGGCGTCGAACGTGAGGCCCTTGCCGGCCAGCGTCCGCACGCCGTCGACGAAGGCCGGGTCGGCCATCATGGCCGGCGTGGGCGGCGGATCCGTGGGGCCGGGACGGATCTCGGGGTCGTCATCGAACGCGGTCGTGTGGCGGATGCCGCGAAACCGGCCGTGCGAGACCGCGAGCTGTTCGTCGAGGATCTCGTCGAGCTCGGCGCCGAGTCGGAGGTCGGCGTACCCGACGATGCCTCTGACCTCGGTTCCGGTGGCTGCGCTCGACTCGGCGATCGCAGTGATGGTCTCGATCTCGCCGATCGGACGATGTGACACCTTGCCGGTGGTTCGATAGCCCCAACCGCACTCGACGAAGACCGTGCCGACCACCTGGTGCCCGCTCGACGTGTCTCGCTGGAGATCATCCAATTGGTAGGGCGCGGCACCCGGCCAGTTCCACAGGTGGATGTGGGGATCGATGATCTCGAGGCGCGGGTCGAGCGCGGATTCGGTGGTCCCGTGCGGGGCGGGACTCATGACTCCAGCACCTGGCGGTGCTGCGGTCATGCCTTGATGCCCTGCACGATCAGATTCGAGATCGAATCAGCGATCTGGTCCGCGGTCGAGACACCGGCCGGGTTGAACCAGCGCACCGCCGAGGACACCGTGCCCATGGCGGTGCGGTAGACGAGGGGCGCGTTCAGGTCCGGCCGGAACTGGCCGTCGGCGACGCCCGCGTCCAACACACCAACCCACAGGTCGCGCACTTGATCCAGGTTGGCCTGAATGTCGTCGAAGCCGTCGACCTTCGACAGATACGGATGCTCGTTGAACAAGATGGTGATGGGGTTTCGCCGGAGCTCGATCGAGCTCATCGCGCGGCGGAGCAGCGCTCGGAACCGTTCGGTGCTGGTCGCGTCCGAGCGCGCGATCGCGCCGTAATCGACCACCAATTCGCGGCTGTAGTCGCCGAGGATCTCGAGGACCATGGCCTCCTTGGAGGCAAAGTGGTGGTAGAGGCTCCCCGACAAGATGTTGCTCCGCTCGGCGATCTCGCGCACGGTCGCGGTGGCGAATCCTCGTTCCGCGAACACCTCTCCGGCGACGCGCAGGATCTCGGTGCGCCGGTCCGAGCTCGGCCGATCCGGGCTTGACCGATCTGGACTGGGCGGTCGTTCGAGAGCAGCGGTGGTCGCCGCCTCCTCGGACACGGTCACGGCAACCATCCTTCGGCGCAGGAGCGGACACGTTCAGTGATCGGCAACGCTCGACACGGACGTTCCACGATCCTCCTAGGATCTCAGAGCCGGATGCCAAGCGATCGTTTGTTCACGGTCCAAATGTACCTGCTGCGCCGTGACGCTCGCCCGGCATCGGGCTCCGGTTGTTGACCCGTGAGGTTGGGGGGATGTCGCGGTGGACGGGATGAACATCGGGGCCATGGTCCTCGGACCTGCCGTGCCCGGCATGCAGTACTCGACCGACGCGCGGGCCGCCGTCGAGGCCGTGGTGGCCGCCGATCGATTCGGGCTCGACTGCGCGTGGGTCGGAAACGTCGCCCAGGCCCCCGACACGCTTGCGATCTTGGCGGCTGCCGCCGTGCAGACCTCGCGGATCGAGCTCGGCACATCGATCTACCAGATCTTTCCGAGACATCCGGTCGCCACCGCGCAGTTGGCCCACGCCATCGATCAACTCGCGCCCGGCCGCCTGCGCCTCGGCCTCGGCACCAGTCACCAGGCGTTCGTGGAACCCGAGCTCGGCATCCCGTTCGAGCGGCCGCTCCAGTATCTGCGTGAGTACCTCGTCGTCGTGAACTCGCTCCTCCAGACGGGGTCGGTCGACTTCGTCGGTGAACGGATCACGGCCCACGTCACCTTCGACTCGCCCGGACCGAGCCAGGTCCGGGTTCTCGCGTCGGCCCTCCGGAAGAACGCCTTCCGACTCTGTGGCGAGCTGACCGACGGTGCCATCGCCGGTGTGTGCCCGATCAACTACATCCACACCGTGGCCCAACCGGCCGTCCGTGACGGTGCGCTCCTCGCCGGCCGGCCAGCTCCTCCGGTGCTCGCGCACATGGGCGTGTGCGTGTCGACCGACGCGGAAGCGGTTGCGCACGCGGCGCAGGCCCAGTTCGGTCCGCGGCTGCGGCTGACCTTCTATCGCGAACTGCTCGTGGCGGCGGGTTTCGACGAGGCGGCCGACGGCATCATCTCCGATCGAATGGTCGACTCGCTCGTCATCCACGGCCACGCCGATGCCGTGAAGGAGCAGGTCCGCGCGCTGGCCGGCGAGATCGACGAGCTCCGCGCGATCGTGGTCCAACCCGCAGGCGATCCAGGCGCGTACGAGCGGACCCTCGCCACCCTCGGCGAGGTCGCGCGCGAGGGATGACCACCCGCCCACGGTCTCACCTCAACAAGCAAGTGCTCAGTTGTTCGCGCCGAAGTGCCTTGGTACGATTCGGTTCATGGCTGCTGCTCCTCGCTCGGACGACGACCGCTACCTCGTAGTTTCCGCGGATCACCATGCGGGCGCGGACGTTCAGGACTACAAGCCGTATCTCGCGGCGGAGTGGCACGATGAGTTCGACGCGTGGGCCGCGGAGGTGACGGACCGTTGGAACGCCGCCAACGAGGGTCGCGACAACGAACGAAGCTGGCACAGTGCTCGGCGGTTGGAAGAAGACGACGCCGATGGCATCGCCGGCGAGGTGCTGTTTCCGAACACGCTGCCGCCCTTCTACCCCAAGAACGATCTGACGTCGTCGCTCCCGAGGACGCAGAAGGAGTACGAGCAGCGATTTGCCGGCTTGCGTGCACACAACCGCTGGACGGTCGACTTCATCGCCCAGGCGCCGGTGCGTCGACGCGGCCCGGTGCAGATCCTGTTGAACGACGTTGACGACGCCGTGGCGGAGATCAAGTGGGGCCACGAACATGGCTTGACGGCGGTCCTGATTCCGGCGCCGTCCCCGAATCACCCACTCGAGGGCCTCTGGTCGCGTCGGTACGACCCGATCTGGGCGTTGGCCGAAGAACTGGGAATGCCGATCAACCAGCATTCGGGCGCTGGCGCACCCGAGGTCGGCACCGACCCCGCCGAGCTCGCGTGTTGGCAATTCGATCTGCGTCCGCTATGCGCACCGCACGCTGTCGAATCTCGTCTACGCGGGCGTGTTCGAGCGCTACCCGAACCTGCGCTTCATCATGACCGAAGAAGGTGTCGGCTGGGTCCGGGACTTCATGGACCGCTTCGACCAGCATTTTCGACGGCTCTCCGACCCGAGCACGCGATTCAATCTCGTGTTCGGTCAGGGCGTCGACCAGCTGACCATGCTGCCGAGCGAGTACATCAAGCGCAATTGCTTCGTCACGATCTCCGGTGTCGTGCAGATCGAAGAGATCGAGACTCGTCACAAGATCGGCTCGGGCCACCTGATGTGGGGCTCGGACTACCCGCACGACGAAGGCAGCTTCCCGCACAGCAAAGAGGAGCTGCGCGCCTTCTTCCAGCGATGTGCCGGTCGACGAGTGCCGCGACATCCTCGGTCTCACCGCGGCCGAGCTCTACGGCTTCGATGTCGAGAAGCTCAACGAGGTCGCGCAACGCATCGGGCCGACGGTTGAGGAGATCCACACTCCCCTCGAGCGCTACCCGGAGGGATCGACATTGCACCTCTTCATCGGTGACCTTCCCGTGAGAGAAACGGCGTTGACGCGGTAGTCGCCTTCCTGGCGATGGCTTGAACCTGTGGTGAACGCATTCGACGGCGCGTGGAAGTTCGATCATGCGGACCCGTCGTCGCGTGTCTACGACCGCTCGTCCAACACCTACGTGCCGGATCCGATCGAAGACGAACACATCACCTTGTCGACCGCGGGTGGAGTGCAGCGCTGCGAGGTGCGGCTCGGAGTGCATCCGACGATCGTGCTCGCGTACACGGGCGAGATCGACTCGCCGGAGTGGTTTCCCTACCTGGTCGCGGCGATCGAAGGCACGCCGAGCACCCCGGCCGACGAGCTACGGGTCGCGAAGTATCGCGTGGGCGAGCCGGTCTCGTACCTCCGCATCATGAGCGTCGACGAACGCACGACGTATCGCCTCGCTCGAAGTCTGAGCGGAGTCGGCTGAGTACATGATGTGCCGACGTCTCTCTGAGGACCTCGACTCGTACACGTCGACGATCCTGAGCACGGACGGCGTCGTGACCGCGGTCAAACTCTTCCGGCGCCAGCTCCCGCTCGCGGATGCGCCACGCGCGTCAGGCGAGGACGTCTGACGATTCGGCCGCGGCCACCATGTCGGCGGCGTCGCGCGGCAGGAGCGTGCCGGCCGCCACGCACGCGTCGGCTGCTGCCTTCACCTTCGCGACGTACCCGGCGTGATCGCCGTACAGCGCACGCAGTTGCTCGTCGCTGAACGGAGTGACCTTGCCCATCAAGCCCATGAGCCATCCCGCGCCGGGGTCACCCTGTCCGCGCACGGTGGCGATCGGCGCCTCGACGTGAGGAAGGCGAACGCCGCCGAGCGCGTTGCCGTGCTCGTCGCGCGGAACTGACCCGGATCGTCGCCGACTTCGAGGAGCGGGACGCTCGGCGGCGGCGTGCCCGTCGCGATCCAGACGTCGAGGTGGTGGAGCGCGGCCAGCAGTGGGCCGGTCCACGACGTGTTGTTGGCCGACGGGTCGGGCGCCATCATCGGCACGTAGTCGGGCAGGTCGCGCTGGTCGAGCTCGAGCTGGCGCGCCATGGCGTCGCCGCCGTGCGACGTGCCCGCGATCTCCCAGGTGCGGAAGCGATCGGTGTCGGAACGCCGCATCGGGATGCAGTACTGCGCGTCGACCTCCGAGTTGAACGCGAGGACCGGCACGTCGAGGTCGTCGCGGATCTTGAAGAACACCTGGGGGAGCGGCGCGGTGATGTCGCCGAAGTTGCCTCCGCCTGTCTCGTCGGCGAACGGGCTGAACTCGACGCCGGGTGGCGTGACGAGCGGAGCGATCGGGCCCGCTTGCACGAGCGGGATGAAGCCGTCGATGACGTGGTCGACCGGTTGCACGCCGTTGAGGTAGGTGACCATCCGCTGGGCCGACTGCGACCCGCCGGTCGCGACGACGCGCTCCACGTGGAGTCCGCCCATCGGATCGGCCGGGCTGGTCGGTCGCTTCGGGCCGACAGCAATCGCGGCGGCGCTGAAGATGCCGAACGACAGGTCTTCGTTCGCAACGTTCAGCGAGCCGTAGCGCTCAGGATCCCACTTGGTCAGCGGGTCACCCATGTCGCCGAAGAGCTCGTGGCCGTGCACGCCGGTGCGCTGTGCCGACACCCCGACGTGGGCGTATCCGCCCGTCGCGAGCGCGGGCACCTCGCCCATCATCAGGTCGTGACCCATCGAGACGTTGTTCCATTCGAGGATCACGGTGCCGTTGAACTTGGCGGCATCGGCGGGACGTCGCACGAGGATCCTCGTGCGGAACGGCACCGGCTCGCTTGCGACGGTCGACCAGCGACCGTCGTGGGTGAAGGTCGCGCCCTCGGCGAGCGCGTACGTCGACGCGGCGCCGTCGAGGAAGAACTCCTCCTCGACGTAGCCGTACGCCGACACGTCTTCGATGCTTGCGCCGAACGGCCAGCCGTGGGCACCGCCGGTGATCGGGCCCGTCACGTTCAGATCATCAGCCACGTGTCGCTTCCATTCCGTCGAAGAACGATGCGCCGAACGGCACACGGCGCACTCGTGGCACAGTGTGACGCATCGGCGCGCTTGCCGTCCACCTGCAGGTGCTCGCACTCGTGAATGGTCGCGGTCGCCGCGAATTCGCAGGCAGGCTGCGTATGCTTTCGCCACGTGGACCTTCGACAACTGCACGTCGTCGTTGCGGTCGTCGAACACGGGAGCGTGACGCAGGCTGCCGCATCCCTGCACCTCTCGCCGTCGGCCGTGTCGCACACGCTTGCCCAGCTCGAGCGCGAACTCGGCGTCGCCCTCTTCCGGCGCTTTTCCACGGGCATGGCGCTCACGGACGCGGGCACGGCGTTGCTCGGTCCGGCGCGTCGCACCCTCCACGAGGCGGAGGTAGCTCGAGCGTCAGTCGACGAGGTGCGAGGGGTGGTGTCGGGCCAGGTGAAGATCGTGGCACGTACGCGCCTTCACCGTGCCGCTGGCAACATTGATCGGTGCCTTTGCCGAGCGCTACCCCGGCGTGGTCGTGCAGGTCGGAAGCCCCGAAGGTGAGTCAGACGTCGCCCGCCTGGTGCTCTCGGGTGCGGCTGAGCTGGGCGTGTTGCGTGCCAGCGTCCCCGCCGACGGGCTCGTCGCGACGCCGGTTGCCGAGGAGCGAACCGTCGCGGTCGTCCCCGCTGATCACGCGATCGCGACGCGCGCCCGCGTCGATGTGGCTCAGCTGGCCGGCGAGCGCCTCGTCGCGCCCGCTGCCGATTCGGTCGCGCGTCGCGAGTTCGACGAAGTGTTTCGCCGGCATGGCACCGTGCCGCTGGTCGTCGCCGAGGGCGCAACCCACGAGATGGTGCTGGAGTTGGTCCGAGCGGGGGTCGGCGCCACGCTGGCGTCCGAGCCGAGCGCGGCCTCGGTCGTCGGCCGAGGTGCCGTCGTGGTGCCCATTGATGGTCTGGGATCCGCGACCCTTCTCCTCGTCAACCGCGGAGACCAGCCTCTGACCCCGGCCGCGCGTGCATTCGTCGAATCAAGTGGCGAACCGACGCACCGATCGCTGACGCGTGCGTTCGACTCTGTCGCACGCGCCCTTCATCAGGTCGCGATTCCATCGAAGACACCAGCGTGGTTCGATGGCTGTGGCCGCACACCGGCGCGGCCGTGTTCCCGGAGATGGGGGTTCCACGATGGTTGCACCGACAGGTCATCGACGCAGACGGCCACGTCGTCGAAGACGTCGAAGAGTTCGCCCGCTTCGGATGGGGCGGCCAGTCGACGGGCGACGCGACACTCGACACGTTGCTGTACCGGCCCAGCGAGTTGCGACGAGCCGGCTTGTGTCCTGATGCAACACCAGGCGATGCCGAAGGCCGCCTCCACGACATGGACCGAGAGGGAATTGCCGTCTCGATCAACTACCCGACGGCGCTGCTGCTGGTGAACCAGATCCGTCCTGCGGTGGCCAACGAACTCTGCCACGTCTACAACAGCTGGGCCTACGAGACCTTCACCGTGCCGACATCGAATCGTGTGCGCACCATGGCGCTCGTCTCGCTCGGCGATGCCGACGAAGCCGTGCGCGAAGCCACGCGAGCCGTGACCGAGCTCTCGGCGCCGGGTATCTCGGTGTCACCATTTGTGGGGAAGCGCCATCTCGACGACCCCGCGCTCGAGCCGCTCTGGAGCCTGGTCGAGGAACTCGACGTCGCGGTCGGCATTCACGGCGGTCGTTCGACGACCGCGCCGCTCTTGGACGGCGACAGCTTCCGGGACCAGAAGCGCTACTACGCGATGGCGCATCCGTTCGGTCAGATGGTTGCGATGGGTGACCTCGCGCTCGGCGGCGTCCTCGAACGCCATCCCAACCTGCGGGTCGCGTTCCTCGAATCGGGGATCGGATGGGTGCGTTGGTACGCCGACCGCCTCGACGAGGCATGGGAATCGGTGGAGAACCAGGACTCGCTGGGCACGGAACCGACGCGAGCGCCGAGCGAGTACATCTTCGGTGGTCACTGCTACTTCTCCTGCGAACCTGACGAACCCGATCTTCCCCGCCTCGTCGACGCCGTCGGTCCGGAGCACGTGGTCTTTGCGTCCGACTACCCGCACTTCGACTGCAAATTCCCGCACAGCGTCGACGCGCTCAGGTCTGCCGGGCTCACCGATTCGGTGACGAGCGTGGTGACCTCCGACAATGCGGCGCGCCTCTACGGTGCGCCGCGAGCCGTGGAGCGCGCCGGGTCGTCGTAGTAGAACTCCTCCCGAGCTCGGTCGAAGCACGCGTCCTTCGGGACCAACGAGTCGGAGAGTCGCATGCAGTTCGAAGTGTCACCGCGCGGAGGAGTACCGCGAGAAGCTGCTCCGCTTCATGGACGAGCGCGTCTATCCGAGTGAAGCGGTCTACGACGCGCAGCTCGAAGCGTCGGGCGACGCGCACTTCCAACCCGCGGTGATGGAGGAGCTGAAGGCCGAGGCCAAGGAACGCGGCCTCTGGAACCTCTTCCAACCCGCACGACGGAGTGGGGGCCGGGCTCTCGAACCTCGAGTACGCCCCCCTTGCCGAGATCCTCGGCCGGAGCCCGATCGCGAGCGAGGCCTGCAACTGCTCGGCGCCCGACACCGGCAACATGGAGGTGCTCACCCTGTTCGGCACGCCCGAACAGCAGGACCGGTGGCTGCGCCCGTTGCTCGACGGCACCATTCGCTCGTCGTTCGCGATGACGGAACCCGACGTCGGGTCCAGCGACGCGACGAACATCTCGCTGTCGATCGTGCGCGACGGCGACGACTACGTGCTCAACGGACGCAAGTGGTGGACCACCAACATCTTCCACCCGCACTGCGAAGTGCTGATCGTGATGGGCAAGACCGACCCGTCGGCCGCGCCCATCGCCAGCAGAGCCAGATCCTGGTGCCCCGCGACACGCCCGGCCTCACGGTGGTGCGCGCCCTTGACCGTGTTCGGATACATGGACCAGGAAGGCCACGGCGAACTGCGCTTCGACAACGTGCGCGTGCCGGCCACCAACCTGATCGCCGCCGAGGGCGAAGGATTCGCCATCAGCCAGGCGCGCTGGGCCCGGGCCGCATCCACCACTGCATGCGCATGATCGGCGTCGCCGAGCGTGCGCTCGAGGCGATGTGTCAGCGCGCGCTGTCGCGCACCACGTTCGGGAAGCGGCTCGCCGAACGAGCGAACATCCAGGACTGGATCGCCGAGTCGCGCATCGAGCTCGAGATGGCTCGCCTGCTCACGATGAAGACGGCGTGGCTGATGGACACGGTCGGCAACAAGGCGGCTGCGGTGGAGATCTCGGCGATCAAGGTCGCGGTGCCGAACACCGCACTGCGGGTGCTCGACCGGGCGATCCAGGTGCACGGTGCCGCCGGCATGTCGGGCGACTTCCCGATGGCCGCCGCGTACGCGGCGGTCGCGCCCTGCGCTTCGCCGACGGACCGGACGAGGTGCACAAGCTCACGATCGCCCGGCGAGAGCTCAAGCGCTACGACCCCGAGTTCCGCACCTGATCCGACCGCGCCGTCGGCGCGCTCGGCGTGTGGTCGTGTGGGCATGCCGCTCAGCTGCGCGCCGCGGCGACGGGTGACGCGGTGTCCTCGGTGAGATCGAGCATCCGCAGCGCGTTGCCGCGCACGATCTTGTAGATGTACTCGTCGCTCATGTGGCCGAGCGCGCGCTCCGCGTAGTGCCGCGTGTCGGGCCACGTGGAGTCTTGGTGCGGGAAGTCGCATTCGAAGGTGATCTGGTCGATGCCGATGTGCTCGATCGACTCGACGCCGAAGTCGTCGTCGAACATGCAACCGAAGACGCGTCCCTGCACGTACGAGCTCGGCGGCTGCGTGAGGATGGGGTTCACCTCGGTGTGCGGGTTGTGTCGCGCCCACAGCTTGTCGACGCGCTCGAACAGGAATGGCATCCATCCGATCTGGCTCTCGGAGAAGGCCAACTTGAGGTTCGGGAAGCGCGCCAGATGGCCCGAGAGCAGCCAGTCGGCCATGGCCAGCTGCGAGTTGAACGTGGTGGACGCGAGGATCACCGACTTGGGTGCGTCAGCCGACGTGGTCGCGAGGCTCGACGACGAGCCGATGTGGATGCAGATGACGGTCGACGTCTCGTCGCACGCTTCGATGAACGGCAGCCAGTAGCCGTCCTTGTCGTGGATGCTCGGCAGCCCGAGCTGGGCCGGCAACTCGCTGAACGTGACGGCGCGAACGCCGCGGGCCGCGTTGCGGCGGACCTCGTCGGCCGCGGCCTGCGCGTCCCACAACGGCACGACGCAGAGCGGCACGAGCCGGCCGTCGCTGTCGCCGGCCCACTCCTCGACCATCCAGTCGTTGTAGGCCCGCATCGAAGCCATCGCCAGCTCCTTGTCCTCGATCCAGAGGAAGAGCTGGCCGCAGAACCGGGCGCCGTTCGGGAAGCACAACGACTTCTCGACGCCGACCACATCCATGTCGAGGACGCGCTCGCGAGGGTCGTAGCAACCGGGGCGCATTCTCGAAGCTGGTGGGTCCGTCGACGATGTCTTCGGAGTCGCGGCCCGCCGCCGTCGACGAGGTGAGGATCGCCTGGGTGATGTCCTCGACCACCCAGAAGTCGGCCAGCGGTCCGCTGGCCGCGGGGCGGAACGGCTGTCGGTACCCGGGGCCGCGCTCCCACGGGAGGCGGACGATCTTCGGACCTCGGTCACGGAACTGCGGCGGGGAGCCAACGCTCCCAGAGGTGTGCCGGCTCGATGACGTGATCGTCGACGGAGATGATGCCGGGGATCTCCAAGGCGTGCGCTCGTTTCCGCTCGGCGGGCGTGGAATGGCGACCTGTCGTTACACTAACTCTCGAAACTGAACGGAGTTACAGCGCGATCTCGAGCTCGGACGAGGTCGCCGTCGAACATGTTGTTCCGATGCCCGCGAGGGGGATGCCATGCGTGAAGCCGTCATCGTCGAAGCGGTTCGCAGTCCGTTCGGGCGTCGCAACGGATCGCTGAAGGACGTGCATCCCGTCGACCTCTCCGCCGACGTGCTCAACGCGCTCGTCGCGCGCACCGGCGTCGACCCTGCGCTGATCGACGACGTGATCTGGGGTTGTGTGACGCAGCTCGGCGACCAGTCGAGCAACATCGGGCGCTTCGCCGTGCTCGCCGCCGGATGGCCTGAGCACGTGCCGGGCGTCACCATCAACCGCGCGTGCGGTTCGAGCCAGCAGGCGCTCGAGTTCGCGGTCGATGGGCGTGATGGCCGGTCAGTACGACCTGGTGGTCGCCGGGGGCGCCGAGGTGATGACTCGAGTCCCGCTCGGCGCCGCACGGGAGTTCGGCTTTCCGTACGGGCCCCGGGTGATGGCCCGCTACGACGACTTCTCGTTCAACCAGGGCATCAGCGCCGAGAAGGTCGCGGAGAAGTGGGGACTGAGCCGCCTCGACCTCGACGAGTTCTCGGTGCGGTCGCACGAGAAGGCGGCGGCCGCCATCGACGACGGATCCGTTCGCCGGGCAGATCGTGCCCATCGAGACCGACGACGGCACGTTCGCCGTCGACGAGTGCGTCCGCCGCGGCACCTCGGTCGAGGTCCTCGCCGGGCTGAAGCCGTCGTTCGTCGAAGGCGGGCTCATCCACGCCGGGAACTCCTCGCAGATCTCCGACGGCGCGGCCGCGCTGCATGGTCACCACGCCCGAGCGCGCACGCGAGCTCGGGCTTCAGCCCGATCGTCCGCTACCACAGCGGGTCGGTGGTCGGCGCCGATCCGGTGCTGATGCTCACCGGCCCGATCGCCGCCACCGAGAAGGTGCTCGACCGCTCCGGTGTGCACATCGACGAGATCGGCGCCTTCGAGGTGAACGAGGCGTTCTCGCCGGTGCCCCTGGCCTGGCTGGCAGAGCTCGGCGTGAAGCCCGAGCTGCTCAACCCGGTCGGCGGCGCCATCGCGCTCGGCCATCCGCTCGGCGCGACCGGCGCCGGTCTCGCCGACGCGGCTGGTGCACCACATGCGCGACCACGACCTCCGCTACGGCCTGGTCAGACGGTGTGCGAGGGTGGCGGCACCGCCAACGCCACGCTCCTCGAGCTCGTCCAGTAGCTGACGGCTCCGGACCCGACCGGCGAGTGAGCAGGACACGATGAAACGCGCCCTCTTCAACGAAGACCACGAGCTCTTCCGCGCCATGGTGCGCGACTTCCTGGCCAAGGAGGTCGTGCCCGTCTACCCCGAGTGGGAGCGCGACCAGGGCGTGCCGCGGGAGATCTTCCGCGAGCTCGGCGCGCTCGGCGTGATGGGCATCAACATGCCGACGGAGCACGGCGGCGCCGGCGAAGGCGACTACCTGTACAACGTCGTGCATCCAGGAGGAGGCGGCCCGCGCGGGCGTGACGATCGGCTCGTTGCGCACCCAGCTCGACATCATCCTCCCGTACTTCCGGGCGCTACGCCACGCCACGAGCAGCAGCGAGCGCTGGTTCCCCGGCATCGCCGCGGGCGAGCTGCTCACCGCGATCGCCATGACCGAGCCCGACACCGGGTTCGGACCTCGCCGGCGTGCGCACCAGCGCGGTGCGCGACGGCGACCACTACGTGCTCAACGGCGCCAAGACGTTCATCACCGGCGGGCTGCTCGCCGACCTGGTGATCGTGCTCGCCCGTACGTCGACGCGACGACGAGAACCGGCGTCACGGCCTCACGCTGCTCGTCGTCGAAGCGGGGATGCCGGGCTTCGAGAAGGGTCGCAAGCTCGACAAGATCGGGTTGAAGACCCAGGACACCGTCGAGCTGTCGTTCTCCGACGTTCGGGTGCCGGTCGCGAACCGATTGGGCGACGAAGACGTCGCGTTCGGCTACCTCGGCCACAACCTGCCGCAGGAGCGCCTCGCCATCGCGGTCGGCGCGGTGGCCAGCTCCGCGGGCCGCGTTGGAGGCGACGGTCGACTACGTCGAAAGCGCGCAAGATCTTCGGCCAGCACGTCAGCGACTTCCAGAACACGAAGTTCGAGCTCGCCGCGGTGGCGACCGAGATCGAGGCCGCCGAATCCATGCTCGACCGCGCGCTCGCCGAGTTCCGGCGCGACGAGCTCACCCCGGTCGACGCCGCCAAGACGAAGCTCTTCTGCACCGAAGTGCAGGGCCGCGTGATGGATCGCTGTCTCCAACTCCACGGCGGCTACGGCTACATCAACGAGTACCGCATCGCCGGGCTGTACGCCGACGCGCGCGTCACGCGGATCTACGGCGGCACCAGCGAAGTCATGAAGTCGATCATCAGCAAATCGCTGGGTCTCTAGGAGTCACGAACGAGGAGCACATGCGCATCGAAGGTGTCTCCGCGCTCGTCACTGGCGGCGCGTCGGGTCTCGGGTTCGCGACCGCTCGACGGCTCACCGACCTGGCGCGTCGGTCGTGATCGTCGACCTCCCGACCGCCGACGGCGACGGCGCGGCGAGCAAGCTCGGGGATCGCGCCCGCTTCGTCGGCGCCGACATCACCGACGAGGAGGGCCTCGGCGCCGCGCTCGACGCGGCCGAGGAGAACGGGCCACTGCGCGCCGTCGTGCACTGCGCCGGTCGCGGCGGTGACCGTCTGCGCATCATCGACCGGGAACGGGTCCCGGGCAGCTTCGACTCGTTCGCCGACGTGGTCCGCGGTCAACCTGCTCGGTACCTACAACGTGCTGCGCCTCGCCGCTGCGCGCATCAGCGGCAACGAGGTCGTCGACGGCGATCGCGGCGCCGTGGTGCTCACCGCGTCGGTCGCCGCGTTCGACGGTCAGATCGGCCAGACGTCGTACGCCGCGTCGAAGGCGGGGATCCACGGCATGACCCTCGTGGCCGCCCGCGACCTCGCCAGCTGGCAGATCCGCGTGAACACCATCGCCCCGGGCATCTTCGACACGCCGCTCCTCGCCCGGCTGCGCGACGACATCCGCGAGGGCCTCGCCGCGGGTGTGCCGCACCCGAAGCGCCTCGGCAGCCCCGACGACTTCGCGCAGCTCGCGGTCAGCCTCCTGGAGAACGAATACGTCAACGGCGAGACCATCCGCCTCGACGGCGGCATCAGGATGGCGCCGCGATGAACGCGGTGGGCGGCGGTGTCGCCGGTGACGACATCAAGGTGGAGACGCGCGGGCGCACGCTCGTGATCACCATCGACCGTCCGGAGCAGCGCAACGCGATGACGCTCGCCGCGTCGACGGCCATCGCCGACGCGCTCGACCACCTCGACGCGTCACCCGATCTCACCGTCGGCGTGATCACGGGAGGCGGCGGGACGTTCTGTTCGGGGATGGACCTCAAGCGCTTCATGGACGGCGAGGTGGCGTCGCATCCTGTGCGCGGGTTCGGTGGCTTCACCAAGGCGCCGCCGGCCAAGCCGCTCATCGCGGCGGTCGAGGGGTACGCGCTCGCCGGCGGGTTCGAGATGGTCCTTGCCTCCGACCTCACCGTCGCGGCCGCCGGCGCGAAGTTCGGGCTGCCCGAGGTGAAGCGCGGTCTGGTCGCGCGGGGCGGCGGCTTGTTTCGCCTCCCGATGCGGATCCCGCGCGCCATCGCGCTGGAGCTCGTCCTCACCGGCGAGTTCCTCGCTGCGCCCCGCGCCGCCGAGCTGGGGTTGGTCAACCGTCTCGTGCCCGACGGCGAAGCGCTCGACGAGGCGCTGCGCCTCGCGGATGCGATCGCCGCGAACGCGCCGTTGGCCGTGGCGGCCTCGAAGCGCGTGGTGACCGAGTCGGCGAGTTGGACACCCGACGAGTGGTTCGTGCGCCAAGACGCCATCACCGATCCGGTGTTCGCGTCGGAGGACGCCAAGGAGGGTTCGCTCGCCTTCGCGGAGAAGCGCGCACCGGTGTGGAGAAGCTGCTAGCCGACGTGACGCAGCGAATGGTTGGAAGTCGTCGAGCGAAGGGGATCGGGCGGCCGTGCTGGCATTGCTCACTGAAGAACAGTCCATGCTCCAGGAGACCGCCGGTGCGCTCGCGCGCGCTCACGGCCTGGCCAACCCGGCCGACCTCGACACCGTCGACCGTGTGCGCACCTGGCACGAGCTGGCCGCCGCGGGTCTGCTCGGGCTGCGTGCTGGGGATGGGGCGACCGGCGACGCGATCGCTGCGCCCGCGGCGTCAGGAGTGGAAGCGATGCTCGTGGTCGAGGAACTGGCCGCCACGTTGGCGCCGGTGCCGTATCTCGGCTCCGCGGTGATGGCGATGGAGCTGCTCCGGCTCGCGGATGCACCGGCGGCGTGGTCCGAGGGCATGGAGGACGGCTTGACGCGGACGGCCGTGGTCCTCCGCCCCGATCTTGCCGGCCTCGCGCACGCCGACGACGTCGCGCGCGGCGTGACGTTCGACTGCGAGGGGGCCGATCACGCGCTGTGCCTCGGTGGCACCGACGACGCGCCGCAGCTGGTCCGTCTGGAGGTGGCGTCGATCGAGCTGCTCGAGGCGGCTGACATGACGCGCCACCTCGGCCGGGTCGTCCCGGCCGGTGAAGCGGGCTCGGTACCACTCGAGCCGGTGCAGCTCGATCGCTGGTTGGCGATGAGCCTGGTCGGCGCCAGCGCCGACATCGTCGGTGCGATGCGCGGCGCGCTCGCGGGGGTGGTCGAGTACTCCAAGGAGCGTGAGCAGTTCGGGGTGGCGATCGGCAGCTTCCAAGCCGTCCAACACCTCTGCGCCGAAGCCCACGTCTCGGTGCAGGCCGCGAGGAGCTTGACGAACTACGCGGCGTGGGCGGTCGACGAGCTCGACGCCGAGGAGGCGTTGCTCGCGGCACGCGCGGCGAAGGCCTACGCGTCGCCGCGTGGGGCGCCCGGTGTGCGAGACCGCGATGCAGGTCTACGGCGGCATCGGCCAGACGTGGGAGAACATCTGTCACGTGTACCTGCGCCGCGTGCTCACCGACCGCAAGCTTCTCGGTGACGACGACGCCCAGCTCGACAGCGATCGCGGACATGAGGTTGGCCTGATGGATTATCACGACTCGCCCGAGGAAGCCGCGTTCCGCGCCGAGTTGCGCGCCTGGCTCCACGCCAACGTGCCGGAGGGATGGCAGGAGGTCACCGACCCCCTGGAGCGCGCGGCGCTCGACAAGGAGTGGCAGCGCGCGCTGTACCAGGCGGGCTACGCAGGGATGTCGTGGCCCAAGGAGTACGGCGGTCGCGAGCTCAGCCCGATCTACGACGCCATGCTCAACGACGAGATCGCGGCGGCCGAGGCACCGCCGTTCTCGGTGAACGTGAACTACCTCGGGCGCGCCATGTGGACGCACGGCACCGACGCCCAGAAGCGGCGATTCCTGCCCATGCTGCTGAGCGGCGACACCGCGTGGTGCCAAGGCTTCAGCGAGCCGGGCTCGGGCTCCGATCTCGCGTCGCTGCGCACTCGCGCGGTGCTCGACGGCGACGAGTGGGTGGTCGACGGCCAGAAGCTCTGGACGAGCAAGTCACCCACGTCCGACTGGTGCTTCTTGTTGGCGCGGACCGATCCGGATGCACCAAAGCATCAGGGCATCTCGTGTCTGTTCCTCTCGATGGACACGCCCGGCGTGAACGCACGCGCGGTGGTGCTCGCCAATGAGGAACCGCACACGGGCGAGGTCTTCTTCGACGGCGCGCGGGTGCCCGCCGACCAGATGCTCGGCGCCCCGGGTGACGGCTGGCGCATCGCGCTCACCGCGCTGGCCGTCGAGCGCGGGCCGGGTGACGTGGGCTACATCCCGAAGTATCAACGCCTGCTGAAGCGGCTCGAAGCCGTGGCGCGCGACCGCGGCCGCCTGGAGGAGCGCGAGTCGCGCCGCCAGCTCTCGCTCGCGTACATCCGCGGCGAGGCCATGCGCCTCACCCACATCGAACAGCTCTCCGCGCGCGTCGCCGGTCAGCCCCCTGGGCCGGAGGGCTCGGTGTCGAAGCTGCTGTGGACCGACGCCGAGCAGAGCGTCAACCACCTGGCGATGGACCTGCTGGGGGCAGACCCCCTGCTCGGGTTGGATCCCGGTTGGCTGTCGGACTACCTCTACTCGAGGGCGTGCAGCGTGTACGGCGGCACCTCGCAGGTGCAGAAGAACCTGCTCGCCCAACGCGTGCTCGGGATGCCGCGGTGATCGCGCGCCAAGTTGTAGAGCAGTTCAGTTTTTGTTCTAGGTTCTGAACCGCGGGCCGGGGCGGCGCCGCGCGCTGCACCGCAACGGGTCTTGCCCACGGTACGAACCAGATTTCGGGAACGGACACCACGCATGGGACACCTCGACGGGCGAGTGGCGATCGTCACCGGCGCCGGCCGTGGCATCGGCGCCGCGATCGCCGTCGGCCTGGCCAGCGAGGGGGCGACGGTCGTGGTGAACGACATCGGCGTCTCGCTCGACGGCCACGATCCCGACTCCGGCCCCGCCCGTGAAGTCGTCGACCAGATCGAGGCCGCCGGCGGCACCGGCCGCACCAACCACTCTGACGTCACCGACCACGCTGCGGTGGGTGCGATGGTCGCCGAGACCGTCGACGCGTATGGCCGCCTCGACATCGTCGTGAACGTGGCCGGCATCCTGCGCGACCGCATGCTCTTCAACATGGCGGAGCAGGAGTGGGATCCGGTGATCACCACTCACATGAAGGGCACGTTCAACACCACCCGCCACGCCGCCGCGCACTGGCGCGCGCACCCGGGTGGTCCGTACCGCTTGATCAACATCACCTCCACCGCCGGCCTCTTCGGCGCACCCGGCATGGCCAACTACTCCGCCGCCAAGATGGGCATCATCGGCTTCACGCTGTCCTGCGCCGGATCGCTCGCGCCGTACGGCGTGGTCGCGATGGGGCTCATGCCGCGGGCCGCGACGCGCATGACCGATTCGATGCCCGACGACAAGGCTGCCGCAGTGGGCGTGAGCAGCAGTGGCGCCGAGCGTGCGCCGGCGAACGTGGCCGACGCGGCGACCTACCTCGCCGGCGACGGTGTCGAGTGGGCCAACGGGCGCGTGTTCGGCGCGGGCGGCGAACGACTCACGCTCTACAGCAACCACCGCGTCGAGCGCGAGATCGTCACGCAAGGTCGCTGGGACGTCGACGCGGTGTTCGAGCGTCTCCCTGGCCTCTTCCGGCCCGCGGTCGAGCACCGTGGCTTCTTCGACGACATGACCTCGTGACGTCTCACTCCGCACAGGATCGCTAGCGCGGTGGCTGCACCCCGGTCGGCCATCGTCGGCATCCACGAGTACCCGTTGCGGGTCGCGCCTGGCGTGAGCGCGCTGCAGATCAAGGCGGCGAGCGCGGCCGCCGCGCTCGACGATGCCGGGCTCACGTGGAGCGACGTGGACGCGCTCTACGACTGCAACGAGGCGGTCGGTCGTCTCGGTGGCCTGCACATGGGTGAGTACTTCGGGCTGAAGCCCGGGATCCACGAGACCACCATGGTGGGTGGCAGCTCCTACGAGGTGCACGCCGGCCACGCACGCGACGAGATCGCTGCCGGCCGCGCCCGCGTGGCGCTGCTCACCTACGGGTCGCTGTCGCGCAGCGGCGGATCGAACATCGCCACCGGCGGGCCTGCCGCGGCCCCACTTCCGGCCGAGAACATGGAGACCCTCCCCTGGGGTGTGAACACCATCGCGTACTACGCGATGGCAGCCATGCGGCACATCTATCAGTACGGCACGACACCCCAGCAGCTCGCGGAGATCGCGGTCGTGGCACGCGGCACGCGATGCGCAACCCCGAGGCGGTGCAGGCGATGGAAGACCTGCGCTTCCGCGACATCGGTGAGCTCACTGTCGATGCGGTGCTGTCGTCGACGATGGTGAGCGACCCGCTGCATCGACTCGAGTGCTGCATGGTCTCTGACGGTGGCGGTGCGGTCGTGATCGCGGCCGACGACGTGGCGCGCGACACGCGACGGCCGCCGGTGTGGATCCTCGGCGCCGGCGAGGGCCAGGGCTATCCCGAGAACGACGGTGACGTCACGATCACCGGCGCGGTGCAGTCGGGCACGCGCGCATTCGGTGAGGCGGGCGTGCGCCCCGACGAGATCGACATCGCCATGCTGTACGACTCGTTCACCATCACCGTGATGACCGCGCTCGAGGACCTGGGCTTCTGTGCCAAGGGCGATGGCGGCAGCTTCGTCGCCGACGGTCGCCTGCGGTTCGACTCGCCCCTCCGCCCGTCGCTCAACACCGACGGCGGCGGCCTCTTCTCGAACCATCCGGGCATGCGCGGGCTCTTCCTCCTGATCGAAGCGACCCGCCAGCTCCGCGGCGACTCCACGTCGCAGGTGAACGACGCGGCGCTCGCGGTGTGCCACGGCAATGGCGGTCTCCTCAGCTCCCGGCACGTGGCCGGCACGGTGGTGTTGGGCCGATGACCGACTCCGCCGCCGGCCTCCAGCCGCTTCCCAACCTTGACGAGCCCGACACGCGACAGTTCTGGTTGGCGACCAAGCAGCACGAGCTCACGTACCCGGTCTGCAACGTGTGCGGCACGATCGTGTTCTATCCCCGCGCCCACTGCACGAAGTGCACGAGTCGCGACCTCCGCTACGAGCGCAGCAACCAGCGCGGCACGATCTACACGTTCACGATCGTGCGCAACAGTCGCATCGCGCCCGTTCTCGGAGCGCGCTGCCGTATGTCATCGCCTGGATCGACGTCGATGAAGGCTTCCGAATGATGTCGAACGTGGTGGGCATCGCGGCCGGACGACGTCGCCATCGGGCAACGGGTCGAAGTCGAGTGGCACGACTACGACGAGCTCGCCCTCCCGTATTTCCGCGTCGATCTCCGGCGACGACGTCGGCGCAGACGTCGAGAACGGACCGCGCGATGGTTGACGACTCCAAACTCGGGCAGGTGATCGGCCACGTCCGCTTCGCGGTCGAGGCGGGCAAGATCCACGAGTTCACTGCGGCGATCCACGACCACAACCCGCTGTACCGCGACGCGGAGGCCGCGGCCGACGAGGGCTTCGCCGCCATTCCCGCGCCGCCCACCTTCACCGTCGCGGTCGAATCATTTCCCGGACCCGGCGCTGGAGCGCCAGGGCGGCATCCTCGGCGTGCTCGGCCTCGACCTGCCCCGGGTGTTGGGGGGCGAGCAGAGCTGGACGTATCACCGCACCCCGCTCGCCGGCGACGTGCTGGAGGGCGACATCCGGGTGGCCGCCATCGAACGCAAGCCGGGTCGCCAGGGCGGGGAGATGACGTTCGTCACCACCGAGATCGTCTTCACCGACCAGCAGGGCGAACCGGTGGTCACGCAACGCAACACGGTGATCGAGACCGCGACGACGGTCGGCACCTGATGTCGTTCGTTCCCGGCGCTTCGACGGAGAACGAGGTCGTGGCCACGCGGCTGAGCGCGGCCGAGGCAGTGGAGGGCGCGACGTCGCCCGTGTACCGCGAAGGACCGATCACCCGCACCGACATCGTGCGCTACGCGGGCGCGGGTGGCGACTTCAACCCGGTGCACCACGACGAGGAGTTCGCCAAGAACCTCGGGCTGCCGTCGGTGTTCGCGATGGGACTCCTCGGCGCCGGCTTTCTGTCGCGTCTGGCGACCGACTGGCTCGGCCTGCGGAACCTGCGCTTCTTCAGCGTGCGGTTCGCCACCCAGATGTGGCCGGGCGACGTGTTGCAGATGTCGGGCACCGTCACGCGTGTCTACGACGACGCGGGTGAACGCCGGGTCGACGTCGAGTTCGCGGTCACCAACGCCGACGGCGCCAACGTGATCAAGGCCAAGGCCACCGCCCGGGTCGAGCCCGATGCGGTTGATCCCGACCCAGAAGAGCAGGCGTGATGGTCGCCTCCGGCTTGGACGCGCTGTTCCGCCCGCGCGGCGTCGCGGTGATGGGCGCGTCGGCGGTCCCCGGCAAGATCGGCAACCTCGTGGTGCGCGTCGCTCGTCGACCACGGCTTCGACGGCCCGGTGTACCCCGTGAACCGCAGTGGTGACGAGGTGCTCGGCCGCCCAGGGTTCGTCACCATCGCGCGAAGTCCCCGATCCCGTCGACCTCGCGGTGGTCGCGTTGCCGGCCGACGCGGTCGCTGACGCCATCGACCAGTGCGCGCAGCGCGGGCGTGCGCGCCGCCATCGTGTTGTCGTCGGGCTTCGCCGAGGTGGGCGCCGACGGCGTCGCGCTCGAACAGGACGTGACCCGGCGGGCGGTGGCGGGCGGCGTCCGGCTGCTCGGCCCGAACTGCCAGGGCATCTTGAGCCTGCCTGACCGACTCGTTGCCAACTTCTCGCCGTCGTTCGCCTCGGCGTCGGAGCCCGGCCCGGTGTCGATGATCTCGCAGAGCGGTGGCTACAACAGCATCGCCTATCGCCTCGGCGGGATGAACGGGGTGCGGTTCAGCCGCATCGTGAGCACCGGCAACGAGAGCGACATCAACGCCACCGATCTCTTCGAGTTCCTCGCCGACGATGACGACACGCTCGTCGTCGCCGCGTACCTCGAACAGATCCGCGACTCTCGTCGCTTCCTCGAGGTGATGATGCGCCTCACCGCCGACAAGCCGGTGGTCATCAGCAAGGCGGGCCGCAGTGACGTCGGCAGCAAGGCCGCGTCGTCGCACACCGGCGCGCTCGCCGGCTCGGGCGTGGTGGGGCGCGGTGTGCTGCAACAGGCCGGCGTGCTCCCCGCGCGGTCAGTCGACGAGTTCATCGCCCTGCTCACCGCGTTCAGCGGGCCGCAGACGTTGGCGCGCGGCAGCCGCGTCGGTCTCCTGTCGCAGGGCGGCGGCTTCAGCGTCGAGACCACCGACCTCTGCCGCGAGTCGGGCCTCGAGTTGCCGCCGTTGGCGTCGAAGACGGTGAAGGCGCTGGGCGAGATGATCCCGTACTACGGAACGAGCGACAACCCGGTCGACTTCACTGCCGCGCTCATGGGCAACCCCGCGTGGTTGGCCGAGACGGTGCACCTGCTCGCCGACGACGACTGCATCGACATCGTGACGTTGTTGCTCACCGTGTCACCGGGTGCCGACGCGGTCGGCGACCTCGCTGCCGCGGTGCGCGCCGAGCGCGAAGCCGGTGGTGGTCGGTTGGCTCGGCGGAGTCGGTGACCCCGATCGTGAGCAGTTGCACGCGTTGGGCATCCCCACCGTTCGCGACCACGCTCGGCCTCGTCACCGGGCTGCGTGGCTTGGCGACGCGCGGCAAGCGGCTGCTGGGCGACGAGTTCGTCGGTGATCTGCGCCCGCCGAGGGAGTCGAGATGAGCGGTACCGCGAGTGTCACGACGTGCGCCCGTGCCATCGTCGACGAGGCGCGCCAGCGCGGCCAGGACGCGCTCACCGAGCGCGAGGGGCTGGCGCTCTTCGCGGAATTCGGTGTGCCGGTTCCCGGTGCGCGGCTGGTCGCGGATCGTGGCGCGCTGGCGGCGGCGGTGTCGGCGCTGCGCTTTCCGATCGTGTGCAAGATCGAGTCGCCCGACATCGTCCACAAGAGCGATGTGGGCGGCGTTGAGCTCGGGTGCGCGTCGCTCGAGGATGTCGAACGAGCCTTCGATGCCATCCTCGCCGCCGTCGGTGAGCCTGTCCCGGACGCGCACATCGCGGGCGTGTTGCTCGAAGAGCAGGTCGACGGCGTGGTCGAGTGCTTCGTCGGTGCCCACATCGACGCCGAGTTCGGACCGGTGGTCGGCTTCGGCCTCGGCGGCATCTTCGTCGAGGTGCTCAACGACGTGGCATGGCGCGCAGCGCCGTTCGATGCGAGCGAGGCGCGCCGCATGATCGACGACACGCTGGCGGTGGGTGTGCTGGCGGGATTCCGAGGAAAGCCCGCCGCCGACGTCGACGCGTTGGCCGATGCCATCGCTGCGGTGTCGGTGCTGGTGTGGGAGCTGCGCGACGACGTGTCGGAGCTCGACGTGAACCCGGTGCTCGTCGGCCCGGTCGGCGCCGGTGTCGTCGCCGTCGACTCGTTCATCAAGCTTGCGGCACCCGAAGGGAAGAAGAGCTGAGATGACTCATCTGGATGGTCAGGTCGCGATCGTCACCGGCGCGGGGCGAGGAACCGGCGCCGTCGTGGCGGCGGCACTCGCCGCGCAGGGCGCACGCGTCCTCGCGGTCGACGAGCAGGGGGCCGCGTCGGTCGTCGAGGAGATCGTGGGTCTTGGTGGTACCGCCGAAGCCAGCGCGGTCGACGTGTGCGACTTCACCGAGGCCGAGGGTGTGGTGCAACGCGCAGTCGACCTCTACGGACAGCTCGACATCGTGGTGAACGCGGCGGGCAGCGTCGGCACCGCCGACGATGTCGATGTCGCCCAAGACGGGGTTGGCGGCGCGATCTGGGACGCGGCCGAGGGCGACTGGGACGCGGTGATCCGCGCGACCCTGCGCAGCACGTTCACCATGAGCCGTCACGCGTCCACGTACTGGCGCGCCAACCGCGGCCGCCCGACCCGGCTCATCAACGTCACCTCGCCGAGCGCGCTGTTCGGCACGTCGCCCTCTCCGTACTTCAGCGCCGCCCGTCTGGCGATCGTCGGCTTCACGCTCTCGTGCGCCAACGCGCTCTCCCGCTACGGCGTCACGTCGAACGTGCTGGCCCCCCTCGTCGCTGACGGCGCCACTGAGCCTGGCGACGTCGGTCCCGCGGCGGTGTACATCGCGAGTGGTGACGCCGACTGGCTCAACGGCAAGGTGATCGGCGCGGGTGACCACCGGATCGTGCTGTTCGAGAGCCCGGTGATCGAATACGAAGCCCTCGTGACCGACGGTTGGGGGCGCGAGGTGGTGTTCGGCGAGTTGGAGCAGGCCGTCCACTCGGCCGTCGAGCGCACCTTCCCCTTCAGCGAGCTCGAGGTCGCCAAATGACCGACCAAGTGAACGCGACGGGCGAAGGGTTCGCGGCGCTGTCGAGCCTCACCGAGTTGATCGAAGGCGTCGGTGGCGCGGCGCGGCTCGGCGGTTGGGAGGCGGTCATGCAGATCGACTTCACCGACGAGGCGACCCGGCATCTCCTGGTGACCAGCACGGCGCTGTCGTTGCGCGACGGAACGCACATCAAGCCCACGGTCGTGATCCACGGCCGGGGCGCCGACCTGGCGCGGGCGTTCAACGGCGAGGTGGACATGACCCAGCTGCTCGCACGCGGGCAGGCGACGTCGGAGGGCCGCTACCGCGACCTCATCGAGCTCGGCCGCCTCACCGGCGCGGCCAAGAAGGCGCGCCTGAAGGCCGCCGCAGGGGCGCCCGCAGGAGAGCCAGCGGAAGTAGGGAAGGCCTGATGTCGGAGTTGTCACGCAAGGTCGCGGTGATGGGGCTGGGGCAGATGCCCTTCAAGACTCGCTACGCCGACCGGAACTACCAAGAGCTCGCCTTCGAGGCGAGCGCGCTGGCCATGGACGATGCCGGCATCGGCATCGACGACGTCTCGAGCGCGATCTACGCGATCTACAGCGACATGCTGCTGCGCCAGCAGACACCCGAAACCATGATCCACGAGTACCTCGGCCTCGCCGGCAAGCCGGCCCTGCGCATCACCGCCGGCGCGTCGACCGGCACGTACGCGCTTCGTGCCGCGTTCGCCGAGATCGCCGCCGGACTCGTCGACGTGGTGCTGCTCGTCGGCGTGCAGAAGTCGGGTGACCTCATCAACCCCGACACCGGGCACCGCGGCGAGGGCACGATGATGTCGGAGTCGATCACCCACGACGTGAACTGGCAGCACCCGTACACGCCGTTCCCGCCGGCCGCGTGGGGCCTCGTCATCACCGCGCACATGGCGCGGTGGGGCTCGCCGACCGAGCGCCAGATCGCGCAGGTGGCGGTGAAGAACCACAAGAACGCGTTCCTCAACCCGTACTCGCAGCTGCGCCTCGACGTGAGTGTCGACGAGGTCCTCGACTCGCGGCTCATCGCCTGGCCCACCACCATGTACGAGGCCTGCCTCTTCAGCGAGGGGGCGTGCGCGGTGGTGTTGGCCAGTGCCGATGCTGCCGCGGCGATGGACACGGAACCGATCTGGGTCAGTGGCGTCGGCACCAGCCACGAGACCTCGTACCCGTACATCGACGGCGAGATGCTGGGGCGCATGCCGGCCATCAGCCGCTCGGCCGACGCGGCCTACGCAATGGCCGGGGTGACCGACCCTCGCGCCGACCTCGACGTGGTCGAGCTCCACGACCTGGTTGCCGCGCTCGAGGTGCTCACCTACGAGGAGCTGGGCTTGTGTGCGGTCGGCGACGGTGGCGCGCTGGTCGACGAGGGCGCGACCGAGCTCACCGGCGACATCCCGGTGAACCCGTCGGGTGGCCGGCTCGCGTGCGGCCACATCGCCGGTCCGTCGGAGGTGTCCAGCGTCGCCGAGGTGGTGGCGCAGCTGCGCGGTGACGCGGGTGGGCGGCAGGTGCCGCTCAACCGGGGCCGCGGCCTGGTGTCGACCGTTGGCGGCCAGTGCGCGTCGCTCGGCGCTGCCATCGTGTTGGAAAGGGACGACGCATGACGACCTCTGACGCTCCGTTCGAGATCCCCGCCACCGTCCTCAACGAGTACCGCTACTCGTACGGCGGTGTGTCGCGGTTCTTCCGCGCGCTCAAGGAGGATCAGCAGATCCTCGGCACGCGCTGCGCGTGCGGCGAGGTGCGCTGCCCGCCGCGGCTCTACTGCCCGAAGTGCAAGAGCCAGACCGAGTGGGTCGAGCTGGCGGGCACCGGGCGCGTCGTGTCCGCGATCGACTGCTACTACGTGCCGGCGAACTACGAGCTGCACGACTACCTCGACTTGCCGTACACGCTCGCGCTCATTGCGCTCGACGGCACCGACACCGCGATCTACAACACCGTGTTCACCGGGTCGCAGGAGCTGCACCAGGTGCAGCCGGGCGATCGGGTGAAGGCACTGTTCCGGGAGAAGCGCGAGGGACGACTCACCGACTTCTACTTCGTTCACGATCCGGACCGGCGAGTCGGGATGAGCGAGGTCTCCCTCAGCACGGTCTTCGCGCAGTTGCGGGAGCAGGACCCGGAGCGTCTCGCCGTCACGTGCGGCGACGAGAGCCTGACGCGTGAGCAGCTCGACCGCGAGAGCAACCGACTGGCGCGCGTGTACGAGGAACTGGGCGTCGGCGTCGACGACCTCGTCACCATCGCGCTGCCCAACTCGGTGGCGTTCGTCGTCGCCTGTGTTGCGACGTGGAAGTGCGGGGCGACGCCGCAGCCGGTGTCGTACCGCCTGCCCGATCACGAGCTCGGCCAGATCGTCGAGCTCGCGGATCCGAAGCTGATCGTCGGCGTGGCCGAGGCGCAGAGCTTCGGCCGACCGTTCCTCCCGCCGGGCTACGAGCCGCCGGCGGATGTGTCCGACGCTCCGCTCCCCGAGCGCACCGCGCGCGCGTGGAAGGCGCCGACGTCGGGGGGCAGCACCGGACGGCCCAAGCTCATCGTGGCCACCCGTCCGGCCACGCTCGACGAGGCGGGCGCCGTCGCGCAGGGGCAGCGACGCGACTCGGTGATCTGCGTGCCCGGGCCGATGTACCACAACGGCCCGTTCGCCTGCGCGCTGCGCGGGCTCACCATCGGCAACCACCTCGTCCTCACCCCGCGCTTCGATCCCGAGGACACCCTCCGGCTCATCGAGCAGCATCGGGTCGACTGGATCCTCCTCGTGCCGACGATGATGAACCGGATCTGGCGCCTCCCCGAGGAAGTTCGCACCGCGTACGACCTCTCGTCGTTGCGGTACATGCTGCACTTCGGGGCGCCGACGCCGCCGTGGCTCAAGGAAGCGTGGATCGAGTGGCTCGGCGCGGATCGCATCTTCGAGTTGTTCGGCCCCACCGAGGCGCAAGGCGCGACCGCGATCAACGGTCACGAGTGGTTGGCCCACCCCGGTTCGGTCGGGCGTCCGATCCCGAGCTGCGAGGTGAAGGTGTTCGCCGCTGACGGCAGCGAGGCGCCCACCGGGCGAGGTGGGCGAGATCTTCATGCGCACGATCAGCGGCCAACGCAACTACCGCTACATCGGTGCCGAAGCCGAGACGTTGCCCGGTGGATGGGAGACCGTCGGCGACCTGGGTTGGGTCGACGACGACGGGTTCCTCTACTTCGCCGACCGGCGCACCGACATGATCGTGAGCGGTGGCGCCAACGTGTACCCCGCCGAGATCGAGGCTGCACTCGAGTCGCTGCCGCAGGTGAAGGACTCCGCGGTGATCGGCCTGCCCGACGACGACCTCGGTCAGCGAGTGCACGCCATCGTGTTCGTCGACGGCGACGTCACCGACGACGAGCTGCGCGAGCACCTCGCGGACTCCTCGTGCGCTACAAGATCCCGCGCACCTTCGAGCGGGTGACCGAGTCGGTGCGCGACGAAGGTGGCAAGGTTCGGCGCACGCAGCTGCGCGCCGAACGACTCCCGACGGCCTAGTCGTCGGCGGCGTCCGCGCCCATCGGTCGGTGCACCCAAGCGACGTGGTAGTCAGGCTCGGGCGACGCGTCGCGGGCTACCACCACGGCCACAGGGGCGGTGCACACGGCCCATGCCGGATGGCGAGCGCTGGAACGTTGCCACCCTTCTGCGACCAGGATCCCCAGCCGGGCACCGCTTCTCGGGACGTAGTTGGCCGCGAGCTTGGCGATGTGGTGGTCGTCGGCACGTCCGCGCTGTGCTTCGATCACGGCGAACAGTCGGTCGCGCGGATCGTTGATCGCGACGTCGGGGTACTTGCCCGCGAGGTGGAGCTGGTGGGTGGCATGGTGGCTCGGTCGAGGTAGCGCAGCACCGAACTCGTCAGTTGTCGTCTCGGCGACGAGGGCGTCGAGGATCGCATCGAGCGTCGCGGCGATCTGGTCAGGGAGGTGCGCACTTCGGACGGCCTCGAGCAAGGCTCGCGACCCCAGGGTGGTGGCGAGGTGCTCGGTCCAGGCCCGTTCGGTGCCATCCTCGCGGGGAAACGGACTTGTGTACACCGCAGCACCGTACACCGAACACAAGTTCGCTCTGAGGTGGGGCTTCGATCGCATACAAAGCGTCGCGTCCGTCGGCCCGCGCGGATGGCCCCGAACGTCGGCTCTTGTGCTGGCGACCCGGCTGCTTGTCCCGTGTCTCGGTCACCGCCGGAAGGCGGCTCTCGCTGACGAGCGCCGGCTTTGTCAAGCGATCCGACGGTTGCCGTCTGCACGCCGGGCTCGGGATTGCGACTGCGGCTATCCGAAAGCTGTCGCTCGCCGAGCGATCTCGGCAAGTGTGCGGTCGCGCAGGCGCCGGTCCTCGGTCGTGTAGAGCCGGTTGCGGAGCACTTCCTTCTGTGTCCGCAGATCGGCACGACTGACGGCGTAGGTCCGGACAGGTTCCACGGCAGGGCGCATGTCCGAGACGCCGTCCCAGTCGAGCGTGCCGGGCATACCGCGTGCGATGGCTGCCGGTTGCCAGGTCACGTCGACAAGGAGCGGTCCTGACCACGGCGTCTCGACCGACACGCATTCATGCACCTCGAGCAGGTGCCCCGCTTCGGCTTGCAAGTCGTCCCAGATCGGTGGCACCAGCGGACCAACGATGAACATCGGGTTCGCGACGAGCTCGAGCGCGGCCAAGTCTTCGACCAGCACCGCGTGCTTCCCTGCGCAGCTTCCGGCATGTGCACGCCGAGTCGACTCGGCGTCTGGTGGAGCCGGCCACACGTACGGATAGCGCTGGATCTTCGCCACGCACGTCGTGAGGTTCTCAACGGTTGGCTGTCGCGGCACTAGCTGGCGCCGCCGCTCCCTGACGGGAACTGGGGCGCGCGCTTCTCGACCAGCGCGGCGTGGCCCTCGGCGATGTCGGGGCCGAAGAAGTTCAGGATCTCCAGCGCCAGCGAGTTCTCGAAGATCGGCGCCGCGTTGCGGATCCAGTGGTTCAGTGACCGCTTGGTGAAGCGGATCGCCGTCTGCGGACCTTCGGCCAACCGCGTGGCGACGCGCGAGCGCCTCGTCCATCAGCTGATCGGCCGGCACGCACTTGCTGACCAGCCCGATGCGTTCGGCTTCCTCGGCCTCGATGAAGTCCGACGTGAGCAGGTAGTAGCGCGCCTTGGCCAGGCCGCACATCATCGGCCACAACATGGCGGCGTGGTCGCCGGCCGCCACCCCGAGCCTCATGTGCCCGTCGGTGAAGCGCACGCCCTCGGCGATGATGCTGATGTCGGCCATCGAGCGCGATGGCGAGCCCGGCACCCACCGCAGGGCCGTTGATGGCGGAGATCAGCGCCTTGTCGCACTCGGTCATGTTCACGACGATGTCGCGGGCCTCTTCCATCACCTTCATGAGCCCGTCGTAATTCCCGATCAGGCGCGCCTCCATGTCGAGGTCGCCGCCGGCCGAGAAGCCGCGCCCCGCGCCGGTGATCACGGCGATCGAGGTGTCGGGATCGGCGGCCACGTCGCGCCACACGTCGGCTGAGCTCGCGGTGCATGCGCTCGTTGGCCGCGTTGAGTCGCTCGGGCCGGTTCATGGTGATGAGCAGCACGCCGGGCGAGGGGCGCTCGAACAGCAGGTGCTCGTAGTTCTCGTACACGGTGGTCCCCTCGGCTCGTGTGGCGGGCAGGGTATCCCGACGAGGTACTGTCGCCTGGACCTGACCCAGTTCAGTCTGACGGACCGCTCAGCCCTGCACGGGAGAAGCGCACATGACCAGGCAAACGGCTCGACGACAAGGTCGCCGTCATCACCGGCGGCGGACGCGGCGTCGGCCGCGCCACCGCGCTGGCCTTCGCCGAACTGGGCGCCAAGGTGTGCGTCACGGCACGCACCACGGAACAGGTCGAGGCGGTCGCGAGCGAGCTGCGCGAGGTCGGGGGCGGAGGCCCTCGCCGTCACCGCCGACGTCGGCGTCCGCGCCGATGTCGAGCGTCTGTTCGCGACCGCCGTCGACACGTTCGGCCAGGTCGACATCATGGTGAACAACGCCGGGCTCGTTCCCGATCGGCCCGATCAGTGAGTTCCCCGAAGAGGAGTTCGACGCTGCCGTCCGCGTCGACCTCAAGGCCGCCTACCTGTGCTCCCAGTCGGCGTTGAACATCGGCGGCATGCTCGACCGCGGCGACGGCCTGATCATCAACATCGGGTCGGTCTCGGTGCGACGCCAGATCCCGAACATGGCCGTGCACTGCGCGCTCAAGGCTGCGCTGCTCGGTCTGTCGGAGTCGCTGCGCCGAGAGGTCGCGGGCCGCGGCGTGCGGGTGTCGCTGCTGTGCCCGGCCACGATCAACACCGACATGGTGCAGTCGGCCGACGCGCGTCAGCACGTGCACGGCGAAGACAAGTGGCTGAGCCCCGACGACGTCGCCGACCTGATCGTGTACGTCGCGACCCGACCGCCGCACGTCGCCATCGGTGAGGCGTCGATCATCGGCGTCTGATGTCGACCCCGCTCGCGAGCAGCGGACGCGGCCGAGTTCGAGTATCGGATCGCCGAGCCCCGAGACCGCACCCTCGGGCGCATCCTGGCCGAGCGCGTCGCGGCCACGCCCGACCGGACGTGCCTCATCTGGAAGGGCGCGGAACGCATCACCTTCCGCGAGCTCGACGACGCGGTGAACCGGGCGGCGACCGGGCTCGTGCTCCAAGGCGTCGCGCACGGCGACCGGGTGGTGGTGATGTCGGGCAACTGCCCGGAGTTCGTCTACCTCATCTTCGCCCTCGCGCGTACTCGGCGCGGTGATCGTGACGGTGAACGTGCACGCGCGGGGCGCGCAGCTCGAGCACATGCTGACGAATTCGGAGCCGAAGCTGATCGTCGTCGAGCCCGACAACGTCGAGCGGGTGCTCGAAGCGTCGGCCGGGCTCGCGGCCACGCCGCGCGTCGTCGTGCTCGGCGACGGCGATGTCGATGTTGACGTCGCGCCGAGCGATCGCGTGATCGCCGCCGCCGAGCTCTTCGATCAGCCGCCGCACCACGATCACGCCGATGTGGAGTCCAGCGACCTCGCGCAGATCCTCTACACGTCAGGAACGACCGGCCCCTCCAAGGGCGTGATGATCACCCATCACCAGGCCTACGCGTTCGCCGACTACGTGGCGCAGGCGATGGAGATGACCGACGACGACATCTATTACACGTGCCTCCCGCTGTTCCACGTGAACGCGCAGCTCTCGGTGTTGGCCGCCGTGCTCACCGGCGGGTGCCTGGCGCTGTACGAACGGTTCAGCGCGTCGGCGTTCTGGGGCCAGGTGCGCGACGTCGGGCGCCACGGCGGTGAGCCTGTTCGGCGCGATGGCGTACATCCTCTACCAAGCAACCGCCGGAGGACGACCAGCCCAACGTCGCTCCGGGTGTGCTGGGCCTTTCCCGCGCCCTACGACATCCTCGACGACTTCGAGCGACGCTACGGGTTCCGCGTGCTCACCGCGTACGCCAGCACCGAGGCCAACTTCGTCGCCATCGGCGGCCTGCACGATCGACCTGCCGCGGGCGCGGCCGGACGCGTGCACCCTCGGTTCGAGGTGAAGATCGTCGACGCCGACGATCAAGCGGTGCCGCCGGGCGTGACGGGCGAGATCGTCACGCGACCGCGGGACCCGTTCACGATGATGCTCGGCTACTACCGGCATGCCCGAGATCACCGCGGAGTGTTCCAGAACCTCTGGTATCACACCGGCGATGCCGGCCGGCTCGACGAGCACGGCTACCTGTACTTCGTCGACCGCATCAAGGACGTCATCCGGCGACGGGGCGAGAACATCTCCTCCTACGAGGTCGAGCAGGCGATCACCAGCCACCCCGCCGTGGCGGAGTGCGCGGCGGTCGCGGTTCGCAGCGAGCTCAGCGAAGACGAGGTGATGGTCGTGATCGTTCCCCGCGACGGGCGCGACCGTCGTGCCGGCCGAGATCGTGGCCTGGTGCACCGAACGCATGGCGTACTTCATGGTGCCGCGCTTCATCCGGGTCGTGCCCGAGCTGCCCAAGACACCCACCGGCAAGGTGGAGAAGTATCAGCTCCGCTCCGCCGCTGCAGCCGACGGCGTGTGGGACGCGCAGGCCGCGGCGCACTGAGCCCGGATCGACCGTCACTGAGCGTCTCACTCGATTGGGCGGGTTGCCCGTCGAGCTTCCGTTGCGGACGTGTTCATGGCTCGTTACCATCCGGCCATGCCCAGCAATGAAGAACCAACCTGCAGCGAAGACGGTGCGGCGCACACGATGAAGTTGATCGAGGGCGCGATGGGGGTCGACTCGAGTGGCTCCTGGGGCCCGGTCTGGGAGTGCCCCGACCACCCCGAGGTCGTGAAGACGTGGGGCGGGGAAGCTCCGACAGAAGTCAAGCGGGTTGGACACCCGTGAGCTCGGGATCCGCCGAGTCAAGCAGCTTCACCTCAGTCGTCCATCGTTGAACTGAGGCCCGCAGGGTCGTCGGTCGAGGCGTTGCGTCGGAATCATCGAGCACGAAACGTGGGGGGAACCAATGGACGTTGACGTCATCGACACCATCCCGATCATTGACGCGGACACCCATCTGCTGGAGCCCGGCGATCTGTTCACGTCACGGGTTGCCAAGAAATTCGTGGACCGGGTCCCGCAGCTCAAGTGGGTCGAGGAGGCGGGCAACGAGGCGTGGTTCGTCGGCGAACGGCGAATTGGGGGAGGCGTGTTCTCGATGGCGGGCTATGACGCCTACCCTCCGGACTTTCCCCCCCGTCTGTTCGATTCCCCCAAAGAGAACTGGGACGCCAAGACCCGAGCCGCCCGTATGGACAGGTACGGCATCCAGGCCGAGGTGCTGTATCCCAACGTCACCCTCTTCTACTCCGACGCGGTGTCGGATTCCGGTCAGGAACACGCAACTCCAGATCGCTTGCGCTCAGGCCTACAACGACTACCAAACGGACTATGCCGCGGAAGCCCCGGGTCGGTTCGTGCCGATCACCACGCTCCCGTTCTTCGACCTCGACGCCTCCTTGGCCGAGATCAAGCGTTGTGCCGATCTCGGCCACAAGGGGATCGGGTTCTCACAGGAGCCGAACTACTACGGCCTGCCGTACCTGGTGAGCGACCACTGGGATCCGCTGTGGGCGCTGGCCCAGGACATGGGGTTGTCGATCAACTTCCACATCGCGCCGCCGGTCGGTGGGTTCGACTTCGCCGCTCAGGGTCGCATCATGGGGAAACACGCCGTGTACGGCTCGGTCGGCTGCCAGCTCGTTCATGAGCAACTGCCACACGCTCTCCCAGTTGACCTTCGGCGGTATCTGTCACCGCTACCCCGATCTCAAGTTCGTGTCCGTCGAGAGCGGTATCGGGTGGATGCCCTTCGCCCTGGCCTCGTTCGACTGGCAGTGGATCGGGTCGGGCGTCACGAGGAGCACCCCGAGTACGAACTCATGCCGAGCGAGTACTTCAAGCGTCAGATCTACGGATGCTTCTGGTTCGAGGGCGAGACTGCGATCTCCGCAATCGAACAACTCGGCCCCGACAATTCTTGTTCGAGACCGACTTCCCGCACCCGACGTGCATGTCGCCCGGGCCGGCCAGCATCGCGACACCACCCCGAGAGCAGATCAAGTCGGCGCTCGCGGACTTCCCGAGGAGTCCCTGCGCAAGATCCTTCACGACAACGCCGCCCAGATCTACCACCTCCCATATGGCGATCGACATGCAGGGCAAGGTTGCCGTCGTGACCGGCAGCGCTCAAGGAATCGGCAAGGAATCGGCGCTGCGGTTCGCTGCGGGTGGCGCCGCGGTCGTGGTCGCTGACATCTCGGTGGATGGCGGGAACGAAACGGTTGCCGAGATTCAGAAGGCTGGTGGTGACGCGGCATTTGTTCACACTGACGTGACTCGTTCGACAGACGTTGCCGGGATGGTCGCGTTTTGCGTGGAGCGCTATGGCCGCCTCGACTACGCGCACAACAATGCCGGGGGTCCGCTCATCACCCGCCGATCAATCGTCGAGGCCACGGAAGAAGACTGGGATCGGGTCGTCGAGTTCAACTTGAAGAGCGCGTTCTTGTGCATCAAGTTCGAGCTCATTCACATGATCGAACATGGGGGCGGATCGATCGTCAACACGTCCTCAGCCGCGGCGTACCGTGGCGGTGCATCTTCACCGGCGTACGTGAGCGCCAAACATGGATTGGTCGGCCTCACGAAGGCGGCCGCGCTCGAGTCGGCAAAGCTGAACGTCCGTGTCAACTCCGTCTGCCCGGGCGCGACGCTGACTCCCGCAGCCCTTCACTTCGGAAAGGGTGCCGAGGCACTCGAGGAGCGGGTGAAGGCAGGCTCGCCCATGGGGAGGGTCCTGTCGCCGACCGAGATCGCGGAGGCTGCCTACTGGCTCTGTTCGGACGCTTCTTCGGGCATCACCGGTGTGAGCCTTCCCGTCGACGGTGGCGGTTCCGCGATGTAGCGCACCCGCGGCGCTTGTCCCGCGCCATGGAGGGGAGTACCGTTCGAACGCCGGTCAAGGGGGAGATGCAGAATGAGCACTCAGGACTCGAGCCGCTACACCGTGATTTCGGGTGACGCGCACGCTGGTGCCGACATCTACGATTACAAGCCGTATCTAGCGTCCCAGTGGTACGACGAATTCGAGGAATGGGTCAAGCAGTCCCAGGACCGTTGGGACGCGACCAACGTGGGACGAGACGTCGAGCAGAGCTGGAACAGCCCTCGTCGACTCGTGGAGATGGACGCCGAGGGGATCTCGGCAGAGGTCGTGTTCCCCAACACCCTCCCGCCCTTCTATCCGAACCACGCCCTCACCTCCACCGTTCCCGACACCCAAGAGGAATACCAGCGCCAGTACGCCGGAGTTCAGGCGCACAATCGTTGGCTGGTCGACTTCGTCGCCGAGGCCCCCGATCGACGACGGGGCGTCGTGCAGATCATGATCAACGACGTTGAACGGCACGCGGTGGCCGAGATTCGTTGGGGCAAGGAGCACGGTCTCGCTGCGGTGTTGTTCCCCGCGCCCTACCCGGGCCATCCGGTGGAACAACTGTGGCACCCTCGTTACGATCCCATTTGGGCGCTGGCCCAAGAGCTCGACATGCCGATCAATCAACACGGCGGTTCCGGCCATTACGAGGTTGGTGACGACCCGCACGAGTTGGCCATCTGGCAGTTCGACATGGGCTATTTCTCCCACCGGACGCTGTGGAACCTCATCTATGGCGGGGCGTTCGAGCGGTTTCCCGAGCTCCCGCTTCGTGATGACCGAACAAGGCTTGAAGTGGGTCGGCGAGACCATGGAACGGATGGACAACCATTTCAAGAGAATTTCCAGCCCTCGTACCCGGTTCCGGATGGTGTTCGGGCAGTCCACCAGCGAGTTGTCGCTGCTTCCGACGAGTACGTCGCGCGCAACTGCTACCTGACCGCGTCCGGCTCGGTGCGACCTGACGAGATGCACCTTCGTGGCGACATGAAGCGAGGTCACTTCGCCTGGGGTTCCGACTACCCCCACGCCGAAGGCCACTGGCCGTACACGCGCGAAGCCCTTCGAGCACTCTTCCACAACGTGCCCGACGACGAGCGCCGCGAGATACTGGGCTTGAACCTGGCGGGGCTCTACGGATTCGACGTCGAGAAGCTCAAGCCGATCGCTGATCGCATCGGGCCCACCGTCGAAGAGATGAACACGCCGCTGGAGCGCTGGCCCGAAGGCTCGACGCTCGCCATCTTCGTGGGCGACGAGCCAGAGCTCGAGCGGTCGTCGTCGATGTCGAGCGTGCCACCGCGGAACCACCACGACCGCCGCGCAGTTGATGGTCACCTCCTCGCGCGGTCTGAAGCTGAATCTCGTTCAGAATTAGCATTGGCTGCCGGAACTGACCTGGGGGTGTGATGTCGACTGATGGCCTTGCTGGTCGTGCATCGATCGTGGGTGTGGGTGAGTCCCCGCTCGGCAACGTCGGGCTCTCCGCGTCGGGCTGATGGCCGTCGCCGCGAAGGAAGCCCTCGACGACGCCGGGCTCACCAAGAACGACATCGACGCGGTGCTCGCGACCGAGAGCTACGTCAAGCCCTACAACCGACTGGGTTCGCAGTTCGGTGAGTACTTCGGCCTGCCCAAGGGTGTCCGCTACCAGGAGAGCCTGTCGAGCGGATCGGGCCTCGCCGGCGGGTACGGCGTCCACTACGCGGCCGCGTTCGTCGCCGCCGGGCTGTGCGACACGGTGATGGTCGTGATGGGTGACAACCTGTTGTCGAACACGTCGCGCGACGTGGCCGTGCAGACGATCTCGGAGAACTACGAGCGCGAGTTCGGCATCCCCTACGGCCCGATCGTGGGCACCCGGTACGCGTGGATGGCGCAGCAGTACATGTCGCAGTACGGCGTCACTCGCGAGCAGCTGTCGGCGGTGGCGGTGTCGGCCCGCAAGTGGGCCACGCTCAATCCGAAGGCACTCAAGCGCGAGCCGCTCACCCTCGAAGACGTCACCGCCTCGAAGATGATCTCCACGCCGCTGCACATGCTCGACTGCTCGCTCGTCTCCGACGGTGGGGCTGCGGTGATCGTCACGCGCACCGAGAACGTGCCCGACTCGAAGCGCGTGGTCGCGGTGACCGGCGTCGGCGCGAGCTTCGGCAACGGCGAGTTCGCCTACGACGACATCACCAACCTCCCCGACCTGGTCGACCAGGGTCAGGGTCTCGCCGCCGAGCGCGCGTTCTCGATGGCGGGGATGACTGCCTCCGACATCGACCTCGCCTACATCTACGACTGCTTCAGCATCATGGTGCTCATCGAGCTCGAAGGCCTCGGCCTGTGCGGGCGGGGCGAGGCCGCCAAGTTCGTCGCCGAGGGTGGGATTGCACCCGGCGGTGCGCTCCCGACCAACACCCACGGCGGGCTCCTGTCGTTCGCGCATCCGGCGAAGCCCGGCGGGCTGTTCATGTTCACCGAGGCCGTGAAGCAGCTCCGTGGCGAGGCCGGCGAGCGCCAGGTCGCGAGCGCCGGTTCGGCCATGATCAAAGGCCACATGGCGCACTGCGCCGGCCACCCGGTCACCATCCTCACGCACGGAGCGAACGCCTGATGAGCCCAGCAGCGTCGGTCGACGGCAGCGCGGTTGAAGGGAAGGCGGGGCGTCCCCTGCCCACGCCCACCCCGGAGTCGAGCCCGTATTGGGAAGCGACGCACGAGCATCGCCTCGTGGTGCAGAAGTGCGATTCCTGCGGGCTCACGCAGTTCTACCCGCCGCGGACGTTCTGTCGCCGGTGCATGTCGGAGCTGAAGTGGATCGAATGTTCGGGTCGCGTGGTGGTGGTCGCGTCGAGCACCGTCGTGCGCGCGCCGAGCAAGGCGTTCCAGGAAGACGCGCCGTACAACGTGTCGCTGGTCGAGCTCGAAGAGGGACCGCGCCTCATCACCACGGTGGTGAACCCGCCCGAGGAGGGCGAGGTGCCGCCCGGCGCGTCGGTTGAAGTGGTCTACGACGACGTCACCGACACCGTCACTCTCCCGAGGTTCAAGCTCGTCTGAGGCTGCGGAACACTCAGCTGGACTGATAGCGCAGCGCGACCGCCCCGGAACCGAATTCCCGACGACCGACGAGCTGCAAGTCGAGTCGCTCGCGCAGGCCAGCAAACAACGTCGGCCCGTGGCCGGCCACGACAGGCAGCACCACGAACTCGTACTCGTCGATCAATCCCAGATTCGCCAAGGCCAGGGGGAGGGTCACGCCGCCCACGAACAAGCCTTCGCCGGGCTCCTCCTTGAGCTGCTGCACCGCGGTCGCCAGGTCACCCTGCACGAGCTCCGAGTTCCAGTCGACGTGGTCCAGCGTGCTCGACACCACGTACTTCTTCGCCGCGTCGATCGCCTCGGCGAAGGGGATCGTCCAGTCGGCCATCCCTTCGGGCCAGGTGCCCGTCGATGGCTTCCGCCACGCTTCCTCCATCATCTCGTAGGTCACCCGGCCGAAGAGCAGGGCATCGGCGCGTGCCAGCTCATCGGCGAAGTGGCGATGCGATTCGTCATCCGGAATCCCAACCCGGTGATCGACGCAGCCGTCGAGCGTGACGTTGATCGAGTAACGAAGCGGTCTCATCCGTTGCTCTCCTTGCTGCGATCGCCGGTGGCAGTGACCGACCTCGGGGCCGTGGTCAGAGCGCGAGGTGGAGGCGTAGGGCTTCATCCAACGCGGTGACGTCCGCGCCCGAGAGTGACCCGACCCGAGTTCCGATCCGCTCGACGGCGACCGATCGGACTTGCTCGGCCTGCGCCTTCGAGTCCTCAGGAAGTCCTGTCGACTCCGAGGTGAGCAGCACCTGGAACTCGTAGATCCGTTCCGTGTTCGACGTCACGGGCACGACCGTGATCACACCGTGACCCAGTCGGTTCGCCGTCGCGTTCGCTGCCGTCGTTGCTCACGATCACCGCGGGCCGGCGCTTGCTCGATTCGGCACCGCGGACCGGATCGAGATCGACCCAGCGGATCTCGCCGCGGCGCATCAGGCGAGACCGTCAGCGGTCGCTTCATCCCAGAGCTCGGGATCCTCGCTCCCCGCCCACTCCGCCCAGGCGTCTTCGTAGGAAGCGCCCAGCTCGGACGCTCGCAGGAGGCGCACGGCCTTCTGCAGCGCGGCCGACCGGGAGTCGAGGCCCTGGGTCAAGGTGTACGCGTCGAGGTACTCGACATCCTTGTCTGGCAGGCTCACGCTCAGCTTCATACTGCGATACTACCATGAGTAGTACTCGATAGCTACTCGACCCGGGTGCCCGCCAGTGCCGTTGAAGGACAGGCCAACGCTCCAGACGTGGTGCTAGCCGAGCGCGCCGGAGTCGCGGAGCTCGGTCAGTTGCGCCGCGTCGTAGCCCAGCTCGGTGAGGATCTCGTCGGTGTGCGCGCCCATCTCGGGCGGTGGCCGGCGTCGTGTCGCGGGAGTGCGACCGAATCGAGGCGCGGGTGCGGGCTCCATCGCGGTGCCGTCGTGGAGGAACGTGTCGCGCTCCACGTTGTGGGGATGCGCGAGTGCCTCGTCCCAGTCGAGCACGGGCGTGACGCACGCATCGAGGTTCTCGAAACGCTGCACCCACTCGTCGCGCTGTCCGTGTCGCGATGCGCGCGGCGATGGCCGCCTTCTGCGCGGGCCACGTCGCGCGATCGTTCTGTTCGAACTCGGCGGGATCGAGCTCGAGGCCGGCGAGGAGTTCAGCGAAGAACTTGGGTTCGCTCGAGCCGACCGCGAGGAACTTGTGGTCGGCGGTGCGGTAGGTGTCGTAATAAGGCGCGGCACCGTCGAGCCGGTTCGACGCGCGCTCGGGCGTCCACTCGCCGGCGCGCATCAAGCCCCGCACGTACGCGGTGAGGGCCGCGGAGCCGTCGGTCATGGCCACGTCGATGGTCTGTCCCTTGCCCGAGCGCGTGCGCTCGAACAGCGCGGCGAGCACGCCGATGGCGAGGAAGGTGCCACCGCCGCCGAAGTCGGCGACGAGATTCAGCGGGGGAGTGGGCGGCTCGTCGGCGCGGCCCATGGCCCACAACCCGCCCGAGATGGCCAGGTAGTTCAGGTCGTGGCCACCGCGTTGGGCGAGCGGGCCGGTCTGACCCCATCCCGTCATGCGGGCGTAGATCAGACCCGGGTTGAGCTCGAGGCACGGTTCCGGTCCGAACCCGAGGCGTTCCATCACACCGGGGCGGAATCCCTCGACGAGCACATCAGCGCGCGCGACGAGCTCCGCGGCCAAGGCCTTGCCCTGCTCGTGGCGAAGATCGAGCGCGATCGACCGGCGATTGCGCGACACGCCGACCTGTGACGGCACGCCCGAACTCCCCGGACGGTCGATGCGCACGATGTCGGCGCCGAGGTCGCCGAGCAGCATCGTGCCGAACGGTCCCGGACCGATCCCTGCGAACTCGACGACGCGGATTCCGGTGAGCGGTGGGTCGTTTGGCGACGCAATCCCGCTCAGACGTCGCGCTCCCAGCTTGCCGGAACCTCGTGGATCAGCGCGAACTCGTCCTCGGGGAACTCCTCGCCCACGGTGAGGTCGAGGCCGGTGATCCGGTTGCTCGGGCCACCGGTCCAACGGGCGTCGGCGCGGACGAAGGTGTGCACGTAGACCCACCGGTGGTCGTCGGTGGTGTTCGCCTGCGCGCTGTGGAACGTCGGCAGCTCGTGCACCGTGGCGTCGCCGGGCTGGTAGTGCAGCTCGGGACCCATCGGGAAGCGCTCGAGCAGATCCGGCACCGCGTCGAACACGTCGGCGCCACTCGCGCGGTCCCACTCGACGAGACCGGCCTTGTTCGAGCCGTTGAGGAAGCGCAACGAGCCGCGTTCCGGCGGGATCTCGTTCAACGCCATCCAGAGGTTCGGCCGCCCGATCTTGTCGTGGGGAAGGGCGGGAAGGTCCTGGTGCCACCCGGTCGCCGCGCCCCAGCCGGCGTTCGCCGAGATCTTCTTCTTGAGCAGGATCTCGTTGTTCCAACGCTTGACTGGCATGCCCAGCAGATGTGCGGCCACTGATCCGAGCTGGTCGGAGTAAGCGAAGCTGGCGAGCAGCTCGTCGTCCTTGGCGGGGTTGACGTAGGGCTTGTAGATCCGCTTGGAGGGATCGATGTCGCCCTGCGCCTTGTTCGCCCACACGTGGACGTCTTGATCGCCGTCCTCACCCATGAGCTTCTTGACGCGCTCGAGGAGCGCGGCTGCGGCCTCGGGGTCGATGAGGCCCTTGAGGAACACCCACCCGTACTCCTGGTAGTGGTCACGCTCGTCGGCGGTGATCAGACGTGCAACCGGCTCACTCGACATCACAGACCCCTGTTCTGGGGGAGGGCCGAGCCCGCCACCCGTTTGATTGCTGGTGCTACCTCTGGACCGAGACCGGTCAGGCGTTGACTTCCCAGCTCGGCCTGAGTGGTTCGATCAGGGCGAATTCGTCGTTCGGGGAACTCCTCCCCGACGGCGAGGTCGAGGCCGGTGACCCGGTTGCTCGGCCCACCGGTGAAGCGGGCGTCGGCGCGCACGTAGGTGTGCACGTAGACCCAGCGGTGCTCGTCGGTCGTGTTGGCGAGGGCGAAGTGGAACGTCGGGAGCTCGTGGATCGTGGCGTCGCCGGGCTCGTAGTGCAGCTCGGGCCCGAGCGGGTACTTCTCGAGCAGATCGGGGATCGCCTCCCAGGGGATGGGCGACGTCTTCCGGTCGAACTCGACCAAGCCGGCCTTGCCCATGTTGTTGAGGAAGCGCAGCGAGCCGCGCTCCGGCGTGATCTCGTTGAGGGCCAGCCACAGGTTGGGTCGACCGATGCGGTCGTGCGGCAGGGCAGGGAGATCCTGGTGCCATCCGCTCTCGGCCGAGAAGTGACCCTCGGCGGATTGCTTCTGCTTCATCAGGATCTGGTTGTTCCACCGCTTGACCGGCATGCCGCCGAGGACGTGCGAGGCAACCGAGCCGAGCTCGTTCGAGTAGGCGAAGCTGGCGAGCAGGTCGTCGTCCGCGGCCGGGTCGACATAGGGCTTGTATCGGATCTTCGAGAGGTCGGCGTCGGGTGCGATCTTGGCAAATTCCCACTCGCGGGTCTCGTGCTCGCCGTTTTCGCCCATCAACTTCTTGACGCGTTCGAGGAGCGCGCCGGCCGCATCGGGGTCGATCAGGCGCTTGAGGAACACCCAACCGTGTTCCTGGTAGTGGTCGCGCTCTTCGGCGGTGATGAGACGTGCAACAGGCTTGCTCGACATCAAAGCTCCCCTTCTTGGAGGAAGGCTTGGCCTTCCGCGTGCGTGCGGTGCTTGCGAGCGAGCGAGGTCACGAGAAGCGCTGGTCCCGGTCGGCCGGCACCGGCAGGTGGTACACCTTCGACGCGGTCTCGTAGAGCACCTTGCGTGCCGTCGCCTCGTCGAGCTCCGTGAGGTTCTCCCGGATCGTCTCGGCCGGCGACTTGGCGATGGTGCCGAGCCCGGGGGCCAAGCACGTGAAGTGCGGGTAGTCGGTCTCGAACATCACATTGTCGGGGTACTGGTCGATCTGCGCGGCGATGTTCTTCTCGAACCAGAACGTGGCGTACACCTGACGACGGAAGTACTCGCTCGGCAGGAGGCGATCGGGGAAGAGCCTTCCGAGGTCGCTGCCCTTGAAGTGCCAGTCGAGCGCGTCGAGGAGATAGGGCACGTAGCCGTAGCCGCTCTCCACCGACACGAAGTTGAGCTCCGGGTAGTTCTGGCAGAGATCCGACGACATCGTGATCTCGGCGAGCCCGCTCGCGTTCGAGAGGAAGAACAGCGCCGTGCTGGCGACGAACTTGAATTCGTCAGCGAACGATTTGACGAGGCCGTCCTCGACGATCGGGATGAGCTTCTGGCGGGCGTCGGCGCCCTCCTTGCTCGCGGTGCTGAAGCCAGTGTGGAAGTTGATCGAGAGGCCGTACTCCTGCGCTCGGGCCAGTACCGGCTCCCAGACGGGCGACGCCAGCGGCTCGAAGCCCATCTTGTGGACCTCGAGACCGAAGTTGATGCCCTTGAAGCCGAGCTCCACGCAGCGGTCGAGCTCCCGCACCGACTCCTCGAGGTCCCAGAACGGCAGGAACATCACGGGGATGAAGCGATGCGGGTCGACGGCGGTGAACTCGGTGACGTAGTCGTTGAAGACCCGGACGTAGTGATTCCGCTGCTCGTTCTCGAAGTCGAGGAACGCGAACGCCGAGAAGCCGAGGATGTTGGGGTACAAGACGGCGGCATACACGCCCATCTCGTCCATGTAGTCGAGGCGGATCTTCGGGTCCCAGGCGCCGGCGTGGGCCTCCTCGAAGTTGCGGGGATAGCCCGGGTGGAACTCCTTCCAGCCCGCGTGGCTCAGTTGGGTGGGCGGACGCAGGAAGTAGTCGTTGACCAGCCAGGTCTCGATGCCGGTCGCGGGGTTCACCTCCACCTTGGGCGCACCCTCGAGCCACTTCTTCGATACCCGGCTCGTCCACAGATCAGCCGGTTCGGTGATGTGGCTGTCGGTGTCGATCACGGGCATCGTGTCGAGCACAGCCGGCGAAGTTCCGCTCATGTCGTCGTCCCCCATCCACGTCGCATCCGACGTCGCTCCCACGACCGTGGGAGGTTTTCACAAGACTGAGTCTAGTTCAGTTTTGGGAGGGGAGCCCAGGACGGTCGAGCTGACCTACCCGTCGCTCTCCTTGGACTCCAGGTGCCACTCACCGTCCTGGTCGCGCACCCACTTCGCCGCCGCCGCGTATTCCGGTGTGTCGTGGAACTGGGGCAAGCCGTCGATCCGCACCACGCGGCGTTGCATTCTCCAGTGGCCGTCGACCTTCTTGCAGACGGCCTCGTACGCGCCGGTGCGGAACGTCGGCGCCACGCTCGGGTCGTGCGGATCGTGCGTGATCGAGACCCACGGACACTGCACCCTTGCGTCGTCGCCGTCGCCGGTGATCGCCGGATTCGACAGGATCATGCGCCCGACCTTGGTGCTCTTCGGCGTGCCGGGAGGAGGGGCGGGCCGAGCGCTCTGCGTGCCGCGTTCCATCGCCGCGAACTCCTTCACGCCCTCCGTGCCCTCGCTGTAGTTGCGCGGCCCGTCGAGCACCGCGTCGTCGGTGAAGAGCTCGAGCAGCGCAGCCTCGTTGTCCTTGAGGCGGCACGCCGCGAGGTAGCGATGCAAGATGTCGCCGAGCTCGATGTGGTCGGTGGGGCTGAGGGTCATGTCGGCTCGCTTCCGATCGAGGTCTCAGGCGAGAGGGCTCACGCGCGAGGCCTAACGGGCAAGGGTGGTGCCGCCGTCGACGATGAGCGTCTGGCCCGAGATGAAGCGCGAGCCCTCGCCGACCATGAACGCGAGGAACGGCGCGAGGTCACGCTCGGTCTTGCCCGGTCCCTTGATGGCCGAACGCTGGTTCAAGGGGTTGCGCATGAACTCGAGCTCCTCGGGTGTCTTGCCGGCCGCGGCGGCCGCGGTCATCGGGGTGCTCATGGCCGGGCAGATGGCGTTGACCGTGATACCGAACTTGCCCCACTCGTAGGCGACCGCGCGGGTGAAGCCGAGCACCGCGGCCTTGCTCGCCGCGTAGCTCGGGTTGTAGTCGCGCTGACGCGCGTACGCGACCATCCCGGCTTGGGACGAGAAGTTCAGGATGCGACCGCCGGTGTCCTTCATGTGCGCGAAGGCGGCCTGGTTCGTGAACAGGGTGCCTTTGAGGTTGACGCCGAGGACGAGGTCCCAGTCTTCCTCGGTGATGTCGGCGGTGTCTTGGTGACGCGAGATCGCGGCCACGTGGATCAGGGCGTCGATCCCACCCATGATCCCGGCGGCCTCGTCGAACGCGGCGAACACCCTGGCGCGGTCGGCGACGTTGCACGGCACGTAGGTCACGGTGCCCGGACCTTCGCTCGTGGCCTCCGCCGCGACCGCCGTTCCCAGGTCGTCCTTGACGTCCATCGACACCACGGTGCCGTCCTGGCTGGCGAAGTACCGCACGAGGCCTTCGCCGATTCCTTGCGCACCACCGGTGATGATGACTCGTCTACCGCTGAGTTCCACAGTTCCCCACCTTCATTTGCTGACCGAGTTTCGGGCACGCACTTCTACGGTTGATCACGCAGCCGGGACCAACGGGAACACGTCGACCGCGAACTGCTCGATCGCGCGGAGCGTGTCGGCGTGCGTCGCCTGGTTGAGGTCGAAGCGGATGATGATGTCCTGCACGCCCATCGCCGCGTACCGCGCGACCTGCTCGGCGCACTCCTCGGGCTGCCGACGATGAACGGCAGGTCGTCGGAGTCGCCGGTCGTCTCGAGGTCGCGCACGATGGCGCCGATCGACGACTGTTCCAAGCCTTCTTGCATGTACGCACTCAAGGTGCGGATCCAGCCTGGACCCGACTGCGCGAGTGCAACCTTTCGCGACGAGGCGACGGTCACCTCGCGGCGAATGGTGACGATCGGCGAGGCGGTCCCGGCGGTGGCTGCGCTGGCCAGGTACGTCGAGACCAACGTCGACACGTCGCTCGGCGGGAGGTAGCCGGTGACGTAGAGGCCATCCGCGATGCGTCCCGCGCGCGCGGCGCCCTTCTCCGCACCGGAGCCGATCATGATCGGCGCCGGCACGTCGCTCACCGTGCCCGGGGCCACGGCGACGTTCTGCAGGGGATAGAAGCCGCCTTCGGTGGTGACCGTCTCGCCACGCAGCAGTCGCCGGGTGGTGGTGATCAGCTCGATCACCCGCTTCAGGCGATCCGCGCGCTGCTGGCCGAACATCGCGAACTCCTGGTCGCGGTAGCCGAGGCCGATCGCGGCGCGAAATCGGTCGCCTGTGATGGCGGCGAGCGTCGCGGCCTCCTCGGCCAACGTGACCGGGTGGTAGAAGGGCCCGAGCAGCACCCCGGTCTGGAAGATCATCCCGGGTGCCTCGCCCGCCAGTCGCGCGAGCAACGGCATCGGCTGCGGGAGCATGCCGTCGCCGGGGCAGTAGTGCTGACCGGCCGACACGAGGCCATAGCCCGCGTCGCGCGCGACCTGCACCATCTCCACGCGCTCCTGCACCATCGATGCCTGGGTCGCGCCGTCGCGTTGGCCGGACGCGACCAGAGAGATTCCGAAACGCATGGGTGCCTCAGCTGTTCTCGTCGTAGGTGATGAATTCGAGCAAGTTGTCGTCGGGGTCGCGGATGTAGACGCTCTGCCCGGGCGTTGTGCCGCCGCGCCGGCCGCCCATCCGGGTGCCGGGGCCGGCGACGATGGCGACGTCGCAGCGCTCGAGGTGGGCGATGATCTCGTCGACGGTGCCGCTCCACACGAAGCACAGGTCGGCGCACCCGGGTTCGGCCGCGGGCGCCCGCAGCCGACCGGGGTGCGGGCGCCCGAGCGCCATCGGCTCGGGGTGGATGTTGATCTTGTTGTCACCGAAGACGATCGAGAAGTAGCCCTGCTCGCCGGCGCGCCACGCCGCCTCACCCCAGATCTCGAACCCGAGCATCTTGTAGAACACGAGCGTGGTCTCGGCCGACGAGACCGGGAACGCGACGTGGTCGAAGCCGGTGATCATGGCGTCAGAGCGTCGAGGCGTCGCCGACGACCGCGGTCGCCTGGCTGGCGAGCTGGCCGCCGTTGCCGTGCACCACGGCCACGTGGACATCGGCCTGCTGGCGGTCGCCCGCCTCGCCGCGCAGCTGTCGGACGGCTTCGATGATGGTGAAGATGCCGTACATCCCCGGGTGGCAGTACGAGAGGCCACCGCCGTTGGTGTTCACCGGCAACGACCCACCCGGAGCGATGCGCCCACCCGCCACGAACGGTCCGCCCTCGCCCTTCGCGCAGAACCCCATGTCTTCGAGGAACAGGATGGGGTTGATGGTGAAGGCGTCATAGAGCTGCACCACGTCGACGTCGGTGGGGGAGATCCCCGCCATCGCGAACGCGCGCGCCGCCGACTCCTTGGTGGAGGTGGTCGTGAGGTCGGGCATCTGCGAGATCCACTTGTGGTGGTGTGCCTCGCCGGCACCGAGCACGTAGGTCGGAGGACGGGCCAGGTCGCGCGCCCGGTCGGCACGTACGAGCACGGCGGCGCCTCCGCCGTCGGTGACGAGGCAGCAGTCGAGCGAACCGAACGGCGACGAGATCACCGGACGTGACACCACATCCTCGATCGTGAGGGGATCGCGCTTCCACGCCACCGGGTTGAGCTGCGCCCACGCCCGTGCGGCGACGGCCACCTCGGCGAGCTGCTCGCGTGTCGTACCGAACTCGTACATGTGGCGCGCCGCGGCGAGGGCGTAGCCCGAGATGGGTCCGCGCGGTCCGTAGACGCGCTCGTAGTTGGGGCGCTCGGGCGAGCCGCCGCCCCGGATGCCCGCCTTGCCGTCGGAGCGCGGCGTGGAGCCGTAGGCGATCAGTGCCACATCACACTCGCCCGTCGCGATGGCGGCGGCGGCGTGGTGGAGGTGCGCGACGAACGAGCTCCCACCGATCATGGTGCTGTCGCTGTACCGCGGGCGGATCCCCAGGTACTCGCCGAAGTCGAGCGTCGACATGAGGTGCCCGGCCAGCACGCAGAAGAGGCCGTCGACGTCGTTCTTGGTGAGTCCCGCGTCTTCGAGCGCGCGGATGGATGCTTGCGCGGCGAGATCGATGGGCGCGCGTCCCGGGCCCACCTCGCCGAGATCCGATTCGGCCACGCCGACGATCGCAGCCGCGCCTCGGAGATCCGACCTGGTCGTCATGTCGGCTCCTCGGGTGCGAACACGACGCGGTGGCCCGAGCCGTCGGCCGTGGCTTCGATTCGTGCGCGCACGCGTTGGCCGATCGCAACGTCGTCGGCGGGTACGTCGACGACGGAGCTCATCATGCGGAAGCCGTCGTCGACGTCGACGAGACACACGGAGTAGCTCGGCGCGTCGCGTTGCGCGACCGCGGTGTTGGAGTACACGGTGCCCGTCCCGACGCTCTCGACGAAGTGGATGGCGGAGCTCCCGCAGTGGTTGCACGCCGGCCGCGGATGGAAGACCGCTTCGCCGCAGGTGTCACACCGCTGGTAGAGAAACTTCCCGCGGCGAGACCGTCGACGAAGGTCTGTTGCGGGCGCAGGTTCTCGTCGGCGACGGTCATGCGACACCCGTGGAACTCGCGGTGACACACGCGACGACGCGACCGGTGAGCACCACTTCGCCCGCGCCGCTGCCATCGCCGGGATCGCGCCGCACGGTCAACGCGAACGCGACCTCGCCGGGCTCGGTGTCGTCGCCGGGTGCTGCTTCGCCCTGCATGACGAGCGTGTCGCCGGGATACACCTGGCCGGTGTAGCGCACCGAATAGCGGTGGATGTTCTCCAACCCGAGCGCGTCGGACGCGTACCCGGACAACATCCCGGCGGTGAGGAGCCCCATCGCGAACACCGATGGGTAGCCCGCGGATTTCGCGAACTCGTCGTCGTGGTGCATCGGGTTGAAGTCGCCACCGGCGCCGGCATACCGCACGATGTCGGTGCGGGTGATCGGGCCGAAGCGACGCTCGCTGATCTTGCCGTCGCTGATGGCCGGACGTTGTGTCGGTGCGTCAGCCATTGGTGGGCTCGCTCGGCGCGGGCTTGGGATCGAACTCGATCAGCTGGGCGCGCATCTTCATCGCCACCTCGTCGCGTTGGTTGGTGAACGTGTGCTCGCGAGTGAGCAGCGTCATCGGCCCGCGACGACTCACCTTCCGTTCGACACCGACGATCTGCACCTCCACGCGCAACACGTCGCCGGCGACGATCGGGAGGAGGTACTCCCACTCCGCTCCGGCCGCGACCACGTTGCGCAGGTCGAACACCGGCCGGTTGGGGCTCGGGTCGGCGGTGGCCCAGATCATGGTGGCGGTCGAGAACGTGAGCGGCGCGACGACGTCGGCGTAGCCGCGCTCGCTCGCCGCGTCGCGGTCGACGTGGGCGGGGTCGTTCAGGTGCAGGGCGCGTGCGAGCTCGAGGATCTTGCCGCGCTCGACCGGGACCTCATACGCGGGCGCGGTGTACCCGACGATCGATTCGTCGATCATCAGTAGCCCTTGAACACGGGCCGGCGCTTCTCGACGAATGCGGTCGTCGCCTCGCGGTGGTCGTCGCTGAGCATCGTCGCGCCCTCGAGGAGCAATGACGTGTCGAACAACAGGTTGGCCTGTTCCTTGAGCGACTTGTTCACTGCCATCTTGGTGAACTTGATCGCGAGCGTCGGCCCCGCGGCGAGCTTCGCCGCGATCTCGTAGGCCGCGTCGTAGAGCTCGTCGTCGGGCAGGCACTTCACGACGAGACCGAGCTCAGCGGCCACCTTGCCGGTGATCGGCTCGCCGGTCATCAGGTAGTACTTCGCGGTGTTCACGGGGAGCAGCATCGGCCAGATCACCGTGCCGCCGTCGCCCGCGACGAGGCCGATGTTCACGTGCGTGTCGGCGATCACCGCGCTCTCCGACGCCAGCACCACGTCACAGCACAGCGCGATCGTGGCGCCGAGCCCCATGGCGTAGCCCTGCACTGCGCACACGATCGGCTGCTCGACGTCGAGGAGGTTCATGACGATCCGCTTGGCGCTCTTGAGCAAGCCTCCGACGATGCCCGACCCGTTCGCCGCGCCCGGCTCGGGCTTCCCTCAGCCTTGCCCGCGTTGGCGGAGGTGGCGGTGTTCGCCATGCCCTTCACGTCGCCGCCGGAGCTGAACGCCCGACCCGCGCCGGTGAGCAGGATGGCGCCGACCGAGCTGTCCATGCGCACGCGGTAGAAGAGGTCTTCGAGAGCCTCGTGCATGCCGCCGCCGATGGAGTTCAGCGTCTCGGGGCGGTTCAAGGTGACCTTGAGCAGGCGGTCTTCCTTCTCGACGATCAGGGTGTCGTACTCGTACTCGCTCATGTGCGTCCTTCTGCCGGCGGAGTGTTGTCCGAAGTGGTGGTCCCGTCCGGCGCGCCGCGTTCCCCGCCGAGCCGGTCGACCATCGCGGCGCGGGCGGCGGCCCGCCCCGGCGCGGTGATCGCGGCGGACTGTAGCTCCGCCTCGCGTTCGAGTTGCTGGGCGAGGGTCGCGCTGTACGCCTCGTTCAACAGCACCTTGGTGAGCCCCACGCCGATGCCCGGCATGGCCGCGCAGCGCGGCGGCGCGGGCGTGTGCGGCGTCGGCCAGCTCCTCGGGCGCGACCACCTCGTTCACGAGTCCCCAGTCGAGTGCGCGCTCCGCGCTCAACTCGGTGTTCGAGGTGAGCCAGTCGAAGGCGCGGCCGTGGCCGACGAGTCGGGGAACGAAGTACGAGGCTCCGCAGTCGGGGATCACCCCGATCTTGGCGAAGGCCGGCACGAAGCGCGCCGCAGTGGACGCGATCCGGAGATCGGCGGCACACGCCAGCGCGAGTCCGGCACCCGCTGCCGCGCCGTTGACCGCCGCGATCACCGGCTTCTGCAAGCTGGAGATGGCGAGCACGTAGGGGTTGAAGATCGCGCGGAGACCGCCGGCGCGGCCCGTGGGGTGACGCGGCGAGCGGATGTCGACACCCGAGCAGAAGCTGCGGCCGGCACCGGTGATGACCACCGCGCGCACCGAAGGATTGGATGCCTGTTGCACCGCGAACCCGAGCGCCTCGACCAGCTCGGTGTTGAGCGAGTTGCCCAGCTCAGGTCGGTTGAGGGTGATCGTCAACACGTCGTCGCGCTGGACGACGAGGAGCACGGCCTCGCCGTCAGTGTCGTTGTCGCTCATCACGCGTCGTCGAGCACGAGCAGCGCGTCGACCGCGACGAGACCGTGTGCGCCCGCCATCAGCGGGTTCACGTCGACGGAAGCAACGTACGGGTGCTCGACCGCGAGGTTGCCGAGCGCGACCGCCGACTGCGCGAGCTGCTCGCGCTGCTCCTCGTCGAGGCCGCGGGTCGCGTGGCCGATGCGCCCGCCGGCGATTCGCCCGACGGCGAGGCGCGCCTCCGCGATGCCGAACGGCGCGTGCAACAGCTGCGGGGTGCCGAGGATCTCGATGAGCACGCCGCCGAGCCCGATCGCGATCATCGGGCCGAAGACGGGATCGCGCTGCAGGCCGAGCGCGAGCTCGAGTCGCGACGACACCATCTCCTGCACGAGCACGCCGTCGATCTCCACTGACGGATGGTCACTGGCGAACGTGGCCCGCAGCGCGCGGTACGCGTCGCGAACGTGCTCGGCGGAGTCGAGGTCGAGCACCAGGCCACCCGAGTCGGACTTGTGGGGGAGGTCGTAGGAGAGGATCTTGAGCGCGACCTTGCCGCTGCCCGTGCCCGCGGCGTCACTGACCACCGACTCGAACGCGGCGACTGCTTCGTCCTCGTCGGCGCACACACGCTCGGCCGACACGGGGATGCCGTACCGGGCCAGCACGTCCTTCGCCGTCGACTCCAGGACGAACGGTCGCGCTCGCATCGGTGCCAGCAGCTCGGCCACGTCGCGCGCACGTGCTTCGTCGGGAACGAACCCGGTCGGCGAGGTCCAGGGCTTGGCTTCCGCTGACCACGCGAGCGCGGCGAGCGCTCGCACCGCCCGCGTCGGGTCGTCGTAGACCGCAACCCCCTCTGCCGCCATCAGCTCGGGCTCGATCGCCACCACGGGCGCCAGCGGCTTCTCGTGCGAGAAGAACGCGTCCACGACCGAGGGGACCTGGGGTCCGATGCCGGCCCAGACCACGGGCACCACGCCGTCGATCTGGTCGTCGTCGAGCAGCTTCTGCAGGAGCTTCCCGTAGGTCTCGGGCGGGAACTGGTTGAAGCTCGCCGTGGTGTCGATCGGGTTCCTGGCGCTGGCCATGGGCGGAAGCATGGTCAGCAGTTCTTCCTGCACGGCCGCGGACAGCTCGGGGAGCTCGAGCCCGGCGTCGCCGGCGTTGCTGGCGATCAACACGCCGGCGCCACCCGATTGGGTGACCACACCGATGCGTCGTCCCTTCATCTTCTTGCCGCTCTGGAGCAGCAAGGCGCAGTCGAGGAGGCCTTCGATCGAGTCGTACTGGATCACGCCGTACTGATCGCAGATGCTCGAGTACACCTCGCCCGATCCGACGATCGACGCGGTGTGGCTGAGCACGGCGCGGGCCGTCGCCTCCGACGTACCGGGGCTCACGCTCACGATCTGCTTGCCCAGCTCCTCGCGCGAGCGATGGCCCGCAGGAACACCTCGGGGTTGCGGATGGCCTCGGCGAACATCGCGATGACCTTCGTCTCGGGTTGCTCGACGCAGTACTCGAGCACCGACGCGATGTCGATGTCGCACTCGTTGCCGGTGCTGGCGAACATGCCGCAGTGGATGCCGCGGCTCACGGCGCGGTTGAGGATGAAGGACGCCGAAGCCGCCGCTCTGGGAGACGATGGCGACGGGACCGACGGTCGGCCGCTCTCGCGAGGCGAACAGCGCGAAGGTGGCGGCCACCTTCTTGTGACCGTTCCAGAACCCGATGCAGTTCGGGCCCATCACGGGGAAGTTGTGCTCGCGGGCCAGCGCGCCGATCTCCTCTTGCAGGGCGAGGCCCTCGGCGCCGGCCTCGCTGAACCCCGCGGAGATGATGCACACCCCGCCGTCGCCGCGGGCGATGGAGCTGCGCACCACATCGGGGACGTTCACCGCGTGGACGCATGACGATCACGAGGTCGACCGGTTCCGGGAGATCGTCGATCGAGGCGTAGGCCTTGTCGCCCAGCACCTCGGGCGAGCGGGCGTTCACCGGGTAGCGCCGGCCGGGAAAGTCGAGCTGCAGGTTGCGGTAGACCTGCCCGCCGATGGACAGCTCGTTGGTCGACGCGCCGACCAACGTCACCGACTGCGGGTTGTAGAGACGATCGAGGCGCGAGTCGATCGTCGTGGACCCTGGGTCAGCCACGGGGTCAGAGGGTGAGGTCATCGTTTCCTCATTGCGGTCGGGGACGAGCGATCAGACGATGTGCAGGCTTCAACTTGATGCCTGCGTAGGCCTGCGAGAGCAGCTCCGGAACGACCTCGTCGAGCTCCTGCCACCTCCCAGCGCGCACCTTTGTCCTTGCCGGGACCGCGGGTCCACGGTTCGGCCACGCTCACGGAGCCGCCGGACACGTTGAAGACGCGGCCGGTCACGTCCTTTGCCGCCTCGGTGGTGAGCCACACCACGAGCGGCGCGACGTGGTCGGGGTCGAACGGGTTGAACTCATCGGAGCCGGTGTCGCGGATCTCGCGGGCGCCCTGCCGCGAAGGGGCGGTCCTCGGTCATGCGCGTGAGGCCGGTGGGCGCGATCGCGTTGACCCTCACCCCGTAGCGCGCCAGTTCCTGGGCCGCGATGATCGTGAGCGACGCGATCGCCGCCTTCGCCGCGCCGTAGTTCGACTGGCCTGGGTTGCCGTAGATCCCCGAACCCGAGGTGGTGTTCACGACGCGGGCGTCGACCTCGTCGCCCGCCTTCGAGCGGTCACGCCAGTGTGCCGCGGAGTGGCGCAGCATGCAGAAGGTGCCGCGCAGGTGCACGCGGATGACGTCGTCCCACTCCTCGATCGACATGTTGGCCACGGTGCGGTCGCGCAGGATGCCGGCGTTGTTCACCAGGATGTCGATGTGGCCGAACACCTCGATGGCCTGCTCCATGACGCGGAGCGAGCCGTCCCAGTCGGCGACGTCCTCCGCGTTGGCGACGGCGACGCCGCCTGCCGCGACGATCTCCTCGACCACCGACTCGGCCACCTCCGACGAACGGCCCTTGCCGTCGACGTCGGGCCCGAGGTCGTTGACGACGACCGACGCTCCTTGGCGTGCGAACTCGAGTGCTTCGCCACGGCCGATGCCGCGGCCCGCGCCCGTCACGATGACAACTCTTCCGTCGAGCCTTCCGGTCACGCGCGCTCCTCGTTCTGGCGGTATAACCTGTGAACTGAACTCCGTTCAGGAACGTACCACGCTACCAACGCACTGCGCCTCCTCGCTTCGGCCCCGGCCGTTCCGCCTCGGTCCGCCGCGCGCCGATTCGCGCCGAGTGTCGCCAGTGCCCGAGTAGCCTGGGGCGGCAATGCTCACGGCCACGAACGCCACTGCGGAGGACCCGGAAGCCCGCCGATCCACCGACCGGGCGAGCCTGACCCGTGCCGCGATCATCCAAGCTGCCACGGACGCGTTCGCGGCCTCGGGCTATGCGAAGACGGCCATGGCTGACGTGGCGACGCGGGCGGGGACGAGTGTCGGTCTCCTCTACTACCACTTCGGCAACAAAGAGGCGCTCTTCTACGCGATCTGGGACGAGTACCAGGCGCACCAGGAGCAGATGCTGCGCGCGCGGATCGTCGCCGCGCAGGCCGACGGCATCGAGGACGGTCTGCAGCTGTTGCTCATCGGCGCGCGGGTCTACCTGGAGGGTGCGTGGACCGGGCGGGTCGTCTACCAGGTCGTGCATCTCAAGGACGGGCCTCCAGGGTTCAAGGAACAGTCGCCGCTGGTCACCGAGCGCTGGACTCGCAAGAACCAGCGATTGATCGCGGCCGACGATTCCCTGCTCGCCCGCGCCATGTTGGCGGCCGTCCTCGGCGCGCTGGGGGCCCTGTGCCGGGAGGTCGTCGGCTCCTCGTCCGACGACGAAGCCCTGGCGCTCATCGATCGCAGTGTGCTCGTCCTCGCCGGCCTCGCGAACGGCTTCGACCAGATCGCTCATGGCGATCCCGTCGCCGCGAGCGTGTCGCCTCCCGCTGCCGGCTGAGCACTCGCTTTCGTCCGTCCCCGCGTGCCGTTGGGCCCTGTCGGTCGCCCCTGCTTGCCGGGTCAACATGCCGGCGATACTGTATGACGTTGAGTTTTGCGGAACTGCGCTGAATGTCGCGGTTTTGTAACGCCGTTCAGTTCTTGTAACGTCATTCAGTCGGTGCTCAACGAAGGCACCGCGGTACGACGAGTCCAGGGGGGACACGAATGTTCAAGGGTCGAATGCTGATCGCCGGCGCGCTGTGCGCGGCGATGGCGGTGTTGGGGGTGACCACGGCGGCCGGTGCGCAGACCACCACCACCGCCGGTACGCAGAGCACCACCTCGGCGATCACGGTGAACGCCAAGGGCGTCGGGAAGGCGCCGGCGGGCAGTGGGCTCGGCACGAAGGCCGCGGTCGAGAACCCGAAGTGCAACGCCGACGCGATCAAGGGGTACGGCGTGTTCCCCATGGTCCGTGAGAACGACGGGCCGCTGTGTGTCGCGCCGGCACCGAAGAACAACGGCGGCGCGACCTACCGCGGTGTCACGGCCGACTCGATCAAGGTCGTCGTGATCAACATGAACGACGAGCAGCTCGCCGCTCACCGCAAGGCCGGCAACCAGGTTCCCAAGAACTCGGCGACCGGGCAGGAAGGTACGTTCCAGGCCGCGGTCGAAGACGGGTGGGCGGTCGACGCCTCCGTCTACGAGACCTGGGGCCGGAAGGTCGAGTTCACGTTCATGAAGTCGTCGGGCAGCGACGAGGCCTCCCAGCGCGCCGACGCCCTGTCGGTGAAAGCGGCGAAGCCGATGTTCGTCATCGACAACCTCCCGAGCGGGCTCGCCACCCTCGCCGCGGTGCTGGCGGCGGACAAGTACGTGGTGTTCTCCTTCGCCACCAAGACCGACGACGCGGCCAAGCAGGCGCCGTACCGCTGGGCCACCACGGACGCGAGCGCCACGTCGATCAACGCGGCGGAGTTCATCGGCAAGCAGCTCAAGGGCGGCAAGGCCCAGTACGCCGGCGATGACCTCAAGACCCAGCCGCGCAAGTTCGGGGCGGTCGTTCCGAATGGGATCTCCAGCGCGCCGTTCGTCGACGCGCTGAAGAAGCAGGGCATCACCTTGGCGGTTCCGCCGCTCGAGTACACCGCCAACGGCTCGCTCACCGGCGACCCGGCCACCTCGGCGCAGGAAGCGCCGTCGCTGGTCTCCAAGCTGAAGGACGCCGGAGTCACGACCGTGGTGTTGTTCACCGACCTCGGCATGACCAAGGCGATCACCACGGCAGCCGGGACCCAGGAGTACGTGCCGGAGTGGATGATCACCGGCTCGTCGTACCAGGACATCTCGATCCTGACCCGTACCTACGACCAGAGCGAGTGGTCGCACGCGTTCGGTTTCTCCAACCTGCCGCCGCTGGTCATCGGCGACACGACGGTCACACCGAACGACTGGTACTGGGGCGCCGGCAAGAGCACCTACGACGTCTCCACGCAGAACAACGTCAACTGGCTGGCGATGGCCATCCAGTACGCCGGTCCGGATCTGACTCCGACCAACGTCCAGAAGGGTCTCTTCTCGACGCCGGCGCGATACGGCGCAGCGGGGAACGACCCGGCGACCCTGCAGCTCGCATACGGCAACACCGTGGGTCTGCCGCAGCCGTCGTACTTCGGCCGGGGCGGCGACTTCGCTCCGGTGTGGTACGACCCGAACACCACGGGGAGCTCCCAGATCTACCCGATCACGGGGAAGGGTGTGACGCAATACGTCAACGGCGGCAAGCGCTACATCGCCGGGACGTGGCCCACGGCCAAGTTCAACTTCTTCAACACGAGCGGCGCGGTCGTCTCGTTCAGCTCGCCGCCGGTCAGCTACGGCCCGGTCATCCCGTGTGATGGATGCCCGAGCTCGGGTGGATCGGGGACGGCGAGCACGGCCTGACGCTCGTCTGAGCCCATGCACAACCGACGTTCGGGGCCTCCTTCGGGAGGCCCCGAACGTAGGTCCGGGCCAGGTCCGGGCGCGTGAGGTCCGGGCGCGTCAGGTCCGGGCGCGTCAGGTCGGGACGCGTCAGGCCGTGGACGTCACGCCGTCGATGAACCGCTCGAGGTGGGCGCGCTTCTCGGCCAGCGACAAGGCGCGGTCGGCATTGAGCATCCACGGCATGATGATCGCCCCCGTGATGCCTGCGTCGGTGAGCTGGCGCACGTACGCCGGTTCATTGGGGCCGCCCCACACGATGATCCGTTCGAACGGCTCACCGTCGAGTCCTTCGGCCTGACGGATCGCGTCGATCTCCTTCAGCTCCTGCACCGTGGCCTCGTCGAGCGAGGCCTTCATCAGGATGTAGCCGTCGAACCGTGCGGCGCGACGTGCCGCGGCCATCGAGTGGCCGCCGACGATGATCGGGATCTTCTCGCTGGGTACGGGGAACATCGCGCTGCGCGGGAAGTCGTAGTGCTCCCCGTGGAATTCGGCGTAGCCGTCGTCCCAGAGGTCGCGCAGGATCTCGAGCGTCTCGTCGAGTCGCCGGCCGCGGTTCGAGAAGTCCTGGCCCATGGCCTCGAACTCCTCCTTCAACCATCCGGTCCCCGTGGCGAGCGAGACGCGGTTGTTCGACAGCAGCGCGACCGAGCTGACCTGCTTCGCCACGACGAACGGGTCGCGCAGCGGGACGACGTACACGTAGTTCATGAACCGCAGGGTGGTGGTCACCGCCGACATGGCGGCGAAGGCACAGAACGGATCGATGAAGTGCTCCTCGGGCAGGGTGGGGTACCCCGAAGGGTGCGGCGTCTTGTCGCCGACCTTGATCACGACGTGGTCGGGCAGCACCACACCTTCCAACCCGAGCTCCTCAGCCATGCGGGCGAGATCGAGCAGCTGCTCGGTGGGCTCGAAGAGCAACGACAGCCAGAGCTTCACGTCCAACCTCCTCGGACAGGGGTCCGTCGCGTTAGCGGGTGCGCGAATCCAGTTACCGTACGCCGGATGGACGAACTGCGTTTCGACGGACGGGTGGCGATCGTGACCGGCGCGGGCCGCGGTCTCGGCAGGGAACATGCGTTGGCGCTCGCGGCGCGAGGTGCGAGGGTGCTGGTCAACGACCTCGGTGGCGCACCCGACATGACCGGCGCGGATGCCGCGCCGGCCAGCGAGGTGGTAGCTGAGATCGAGACCAACGGTGGTGTGGCGGCCGCCAACTTCGACACGGTGGCGACCACGGCGGGTGCCGGCTCGATCGTGGCGGACGCGGTCGCGCGCTGGGGTCGCGTCGACATCGTGATCAACAACGCCGGCGGCGGGATCGGTGGGTACACGATCGCCGAGCTCCCGGAAGACGAGCTGCGCCGCATGGTCGACACCCATCTGCTCGGCGCGTTCTTCGTCGTCGGCGCGGCCTGGCCCCACATGGTCGAACAGCGCTACGGCCGGATCCTCAACACCTCGTCGGCGGCGTCGTTCGGGATCGCTGGCTCGCACGTGTACTCCTCGGTGAAGGCCGGGCTGCTCGGCTTCACGCGCGCGCTCGCCCTCGACGGTGCCGCACACGAGGTCAAGGTCAACGCGATCATGCCGCTGGCGTACACGCGCTTGTCGGCGGGCGTGCCGGGCGAGGTCGGCGACTGGATCGAGCGCACGTTGCGGGCCTCGCAGGTGGCCGCGGTCGCCGCCGCGTTGGTGCACGAGAACGTGCCGTTTAGCGGCGAGACGATCTCCGTGGGCGGCGGTCGTGCCGCGAGGGTCTTCTTCGGTGGCGTGCCCGGATGGCAAGACGTCGAGCTCACGCCAGAGCTCGTGCTCGAACACGTCGAAGACATCATGGACACCACGGACTCGGTCGTGATCTTCGACGGCAATGACGACTTGAAGTTCCTCGACATCCCGGGGCCCGGTGCCGCGCCGACGGGTGGCTGAGCTCGGAGCTCAGAGCCAGCGTCGATAGAAGTCGCGCGCGGCGGTGGCAGCGCGGACGAGCGGCTCGCCGCGGTACGGCGCGAAGTGGTGCCCGGACATGACGAGCATCTCCTTCGGCGTCGGCGTCAGTTCGAAGGCGGCCAGCGCGTCCGCGTCAGGCGCGTTCGCGTCCTCGGTGGTGGCCACGTAGAGGGTCGCGCATGCGAGGTGGGGGACCGCCGCGGCGGGGTCCCACACCACGGGCTCGCCGCTCGGGACCGGTGACCACACCTCGTTGCGCCAGCGGGCCGGCGGACGAGTGCCCTCGGTGGTGAACCACTCTTCCGCTTCGGGCTCGGGCATCGCGACGAATCGGTCAGCGGGAACCCCGGGCCCGTTGACCGGGGCGATCGGACCGACCACGTCGCCCACCGGCGCATGACGCGGTTCACCCAGCTCGGCGCGCATCGCGGTGAAGCGGTCCTCGGCGCCGTCCGGGTTGCGCGCCATCCCGACGAACGGCACGTTGGCCACGACGGCACCGACCCGTTCGTCGAGTGCGCCGAGCACCAGCACATGGCCGCCACTGAAGCTCGAGCCCCACGCTCCGAGGCGACCGGCATCAACCTCTGGTCGCGCCGCGAGCCAGTCGAGTGCGGCGACGTACCCACGCGTCTGGATCCACGGGTCGACCACTTGACGCGGCTCGCCGTCGCTCTCGCCGAGGTGGGCATGGTCGTGGACGAGCACCGCGACGCCGCCGCCGCAGATGATCTCGGCGTAGTCGTCGAGCGCCATCTCCTTGGTCGCGGAGAAGCCGTGGGCCATGACCACTCCAGGCACCGCTGACGCTCCATCGACGTCGGCCGCGTCGGGGAGGTACAGCCATCCGCGGCAAGGTGGTGCCGTGATCGTCGGCGAATTCGATGTCGGTTCGGGTGGTCACGGACGTCGTCTCCTGGCACGGTCGATCAGAACGAGCCGAGACTCTACGCCGGACGTCGACGACGTTCGTCGCTGCTCTGGCTCAACGTGAACGCCATGGTGCAGAGTGTCGGTCCCGGCCGCGGCCAGGGCGACGCGAGGAGGTTGCGATGACGGACCTGACCTTCGCTGAGCGGTATGGGCAGTGGGCGTTGATCTGCGGGGGATCCAGGGGATCGGTTCGGCGTTCGCGGCGGAGGCCGCGAGCCGCGGCCTGAACCTGCTCCTGACCGCGCGTCGAGCCGAGGTGCTCGATGCGACCGCTGAGCATCTGCGCAGTCGGTTCCCCGTCGAGGTTCGTACGCTGGCTGCCGACATGGGACGCGACGACATCCGCGAGGTGATCGGTGCGTTCGTCGCCGATCTCGAGGTCGGCCTGTTGATCTACAACGCGGCCGCGGAACCGCAGAGCTTGTTCCTCGACACGCCGACCGAAGAGCTCGCGGCAAACATCGCGGTCAACATCACGACCCCGACGATGCTCACCTGGGACCTGGCGGCGCCGATGGTGCAGCGGGGCCGCGGCGGCGTCGTGCTGATCAGTTCGATGGCGTCGCTGCTCGGCATGAAGCTCTTTGTCCATTACGGCGCGGCCAAGGCCTACGAGATGATCCTCGGGGAGGGCCTCTGGGACGAGTTCCGCGCCCATGGCGTCGACGCGTTCACGTACGTGGTGGGCTCCACCGGGACGCCGAGCTGGTACAACAACCCGCGGCGGCGCAACGTCGATCTGCCGATGTTCGACGAGCAGCAGATGATCGACCAGGCGCCCGGAGCACCTCGCCGCCCCGACGACGTGGGCGCCGAGTTGTTCCGGGTGTTGGATCGCGACGGCGTGGAGATCGGTCCGCGCCACTACTCGCATCCCGACGACGAGGCGACCGCGCTCGTCCAGGGCGCGGCGTCGCGCCGCGAGCTCGTGTCCCAGGCGGGCAAGGGCACCTCGGCCATCTGGTACTGAGCTTCCGCGTCGCTCAGGCGCGGAGCTCGTCGACGTAGCGATCGGTACCCGGCACGGTCGGGACGAAGGGCGCGAGGAACGCGAGTTCGCCGACGCCCGCGGCCGCCCACTGTTCGCCGACGCCGGTGAACTCGTCCCAGTGATCCAGCGGGTCCTGCTCGGTGAACCAGAGAATGGTGAGTCGAGCGGTCGGTGTCGCCGCCCCGCCCTCGCGTGGATCGGAGCCGAACACGGTGCCCATCGCGACTGCGGAGCCGGCCTTCGGGACCCGCTCAGCGCGGAGCCAGGTGAACGCGGCGTCGGGATCGCCGGCATGGGGGAGGTCGACGATCTCGAGCACGAGCCCACCGTACGGATGATCGAGCGCGTGGATGTCGCGCGGCCCGTCGGCGTCTCGGTGGAGCGGTCCGACGAAGCGCGGATACGCGGTGTGCACGTTCGTACGGGCGCCGAAGATGCGCCCGTCGGCCGCGAGTCGCTCGTTGGTGGCGAGTCCCCAACTCGCCCAGTCCTCACGGTGACCAGCGACGATCCAGTAGGTCGCGAGGTACTTGCCCGCGTCGATCGGCTGCGCGATCGGTGACACCAGGGGAAGGCGAGCGCGTTGATGTGGCACGGGCGCGACCCACCGTCGTCCGCTGAACAGGTACGGGTACGCCATCGCACCCGTGATGAAGTGGTCGTCCTCGTACCACCGGTTGTACGCGCGCTCGTACCCGACGTGGGGCTCCACCAGGGTGATCAGTGCGGCACCGAGCCTCGGCGCGTACGGGCCGACCCGCGCGAACTCAGCGAAGCGGGATCCGCCGCCGAGGTCGCTCACCGTGTGCCCGGCATGGCGTGACCGCCCGCGTCTTCGATGCGTTCGGTCGTCGTCTGGCCCGATTCGTCGTTGATGTCCGACACCACGACCGTCGCACCCGCCGCGGCCATGGCCAGCGCGGTCGCCTTGCCGATGCCCGACCCAGCCCCAGTGATCAGTGCGCGCTTGCCGTCGAGGTCCATCGTGTCGCCCTCGTTTCCAGCCGTCGCGGCCGAGGCCGCAGCCTGGCACGATTTTCGTCGTACCGTCATACTGCTCCGACACGGCCAGGGGGAGCACATGCGGCTCGCAGACAAGGTGGCGTTCGTCAGCGGGTCGACCCGTGGCATCGGACGCACGATCGCCGAGATGTTCGCGGTTGAGGGTGCCAGGGTCGCGGTCGCCGGCCGCAGCATCGACAAGGGCGAGAAGGTGGTGCGCGTCATCCGCGACGCCGGAGGCGACGCCATCTTCGTGCCGCTCGACGTGAGCGTCGAGCACAGCGTGCGATCGGCGATCGACACCACCGTTGAGCACTTCGGCGCGCTCACCACGTTGGTGAACAACGCGGCGGCCACCGACGTCGTGAACGTGAACATCAAGCCGATGACCGAGTACTCCACCGAGGAGTGGAACCAGATCCTGCAGACCACCCTCACGGGCAATGTGTTCTGGGCGTCGAAGTACGCGATCCCGCATCTGGCCGCGGCAGGCGGCGGGTCGATCGTGAACATCTCCTCGGGCGCCGCCATCGTGGGGAGCGCCGGGCTCTCGGCATACAGCGCGGCCAAGGGCGGCATGAACGCGCTCACGCGCGTGCTGGCGGTGGAAGGCGCAGGCCAGCACATCCGGTGCACTGTGATCGTCGTCGGCCGTGTCGTGTCGCACCCCAAGGACCGCGGGCCTGAAGCCACCGGAATGCTGACGCGGGTCGGGAAGCCCAGCGACATCGCGTACGCGGCGATGTGGTTGGCATCTGACGAATCGGAGTTCGTGACCGGATCGACGGTGACCGCCGACGGCGGCTCGCTCGCATCCGTCTGACGAGCTGATGAGCCTGATGAGCGAGATGAGGAGGCGACGCACATGACCGACACGAAGGTGGCACTGGTGACCGGCGCGAGTCGCGGGATCGGCAAGGCGTTGGCGAAGAGCCTCGCGGAGGCCGGCTTCGACGTGGCGATCGGCGCGCGGACGATCCACGAGGGGGAGTCGCGCGAGCACTCGCCCACCGTGAACGGCACCGACACGAGCCCGCTGCCCGGGTCGTTGGACTCCACGGCGGTGCTGGTGGAGGCAGCCGGACAGCGGGCCCTCCCCGTGTACCTCGATCTGCTCGATCCCGCGTCGCTGCAGCAGGCGGTCGCGACCGTGCTCGACCGGTGGGGTCGCATCGACGTGCTGGTCAACAACGGCCGCTACGTCGGTCCCGGTCACATGGACCAGTTCCTCGACACGCCGATGGAGCTGCACGAGAACCACCTCCGGGCGAACGTGTTGGCGCCGATCGAGCTCACCAAGCTGGTCCTCCCGCAGATGCTCGAGCGCGGCGAGGGTGCCATCGTCAATCTCGTGTCGCTCGCCGGCACGATGGACCCGCGTGCCGCCGCCGGCCAGCCCGGGGGGTGGGGCCTCGGCTACGGGATGTCGAAGGGTGCTGTCCAACGACTGGCAGGCATCCTGCACGTCGAGCTCGGTGATCGAGGGATCCTCGCGTTCAACCTCGATCCAGGGTTCGTCGCCACCGAGCGCATCGCGCAGGACATGGGTGACTTCGGGTTCAACGCCAACGTGGGCGCGCCGGCCAAGGTGGTCGGCGCGGTGCTGGTGTGGCTGGTCACCACCCCCGAAGGACGCGAGCTCAGCGGCACGTGGATCGAAGCCCAGTTCAAGTGCGCGGAGCTCGGGCTCCTCGACGACTGGCACGGGCCCGACGCCGCCTCACCGACTGCACAGGTCCACGACCGTGCCTGACGCCGACCTCGAGCGCGCGGTGCGGCGGCTGATCGACGAGGCCGACGTGGCCCAGGTGGTCCTGCGCTACGCCGACGCCATCGACCGCCGCGAGTTCGAGCGCGTCACCCCGCTGTTCGCGCCGGATGGGTTCGTCCGTGGTACCAGCTTCGAGGGGCCGGTCGCGGAGTACCTGCCGCAGTTGTACGAGGGAGTGCGCGGCTTCGGGGCGACACAGCACTTCATGGGCAACCAGTTGCGCCGGGTCGACGGCGACCGCGGCACACACCGAGAGCTACTGCGTGGCGAGCCACTTCGCCGACGCGGCCGGAGGCCACGAGATGCTCACCATCGGGGTGCGATACGTCGACGAGCTCGAACGTCGAGGTGACGAAGGTTGGCTGATCACGAGTCGAGAGGTCTCGATGATGTGGCGGCGCAGTGGCGACGCGACCTCACCGCGCTCGACCTCCACCGAAATTGGCATCACCCGCGCCGCCAGGTGATGGCAGCGCGGGTGATGCACGGTCGGTGTTCGGTGTTCGTGATCAGTCGGGTTGCAGCGCCGCCATGTAGTCGATCACCAGACGACCGGTGGCGATCTGCGACACGGTGCCGCCGTCGGTGTTGACGTTCTCGCCCGAGATGTACGACGCCGCGTCGCTGTTCAAGAAGATCATCGGCCAGCCCTGCTCTTCGGGCGTCGCGCGGCGCCCGAGACCCTGCGCGAACAGGTCGACGAGCTTCTTGTTCGCCATGTCCTCGAACGCGGGCATCATCGGCGTGTCGGTCGGGCCGGGGCTGATGCAGTTGAGCCGGATCCCCTGCGGGTGGAAGTCGACCGCAGCGTGCATCGTCCAGATGATCAACGCTTCCTTCGACGGTGAGTAGCCCCCGGCGATCTCGGTGGGATGCGCTTCGAGCCACGCCTTCGCTTCGGCGAACGTCTTGGTCTCGGCGAGCGGGAGCCACTTCTCGATGTTGGCGCGGTACCCGTCGCCCGCGGTCGAGGCGATGCTGCAGATGGCCCCACCGTTGGTCATGCGGGGCGCCACGAGCGACGCGAGATGACGCGGTGCCGCGAAGTTCACCAGCATCGTGTCGAGGTCGGAGAACGGCGTGCCCGGCAGGCCCGCGCAGTTGAACAGCGCGTCGATGCGGCCGCCGACGTTCTCGACGGCCGCGGCCACCGCGTCGGGATCGCGCAGGTCGGCCGACTGGTAGCTCGCCACGTCGATCGGCGGCTCCTTCAGGTCGAGCACGTGGATCTCCGCGCCCATCTCGGCGAGGCCCTCCACGGCCGCGGCACCCATGCCGGCGCCACCTCCACCGCTCACGAGAACACGCTTGCCCTCATAACTGAACTTCGACACGATCACGACCTCCGTGGTTGCAGGTTCTTCGAGTTGGCAGAGCTACTTCGGGCCGAACCGAACGGCGCCGTCGATGCGGATCACCTCGCCGTTGAGCATGGTGTTGGCGCAGATGTGTTCTACCAGCGCGGCGTACTCGTCCGCCGTCCCCATGCGACGCGGGAACGGGGTCAGCGCCTCCAGCGCGGCCACCTTCTCGGGTGGCATCATCCCGTAGGCCGGGGTGCGGAAGGTTCCTGGCGCGATCGTCATGACGCGCACGCCGATCGCCGCGAAGTCGCGCGCCGCGGGCAGCGTGAGCCCCACGATCCCGCCTTTGGCGGCCGAGTAGGCGGCTTGGCCGATCTGGCCGTCGAAGGCGGCGATGGACGCGGTCATCACGATCACGCCGCGCTCGTCGTCGGCCAACGGCTCCTCCTTGGCCATCTGCGCGGCGGCGAGGCGCATCACGTTGAACGTGCCGCACAGGAAGCTGTTGACGGTGTTGACGAAGCCCTCGAGGCCGTGCACGGTGCCGTCACGCCGGACGATGCGGCCTCCGCCGCCACCGGCACCCCCGCCGCAGTTCACCGCGACGCGCAGTGGGCCGCGGCTCGACGCGACGCGCACGACCTCTTCGATGTCCTCGGGCGACGTCACGTCGGCGCGAACGAAGTCGACGTTGGTGCCGAGCTCGTCGATGATGGCCTTCGCCCGCTCCTCGTTGAGGTCCGCGATCACGACGTGGGCGCCGCGCGTGCTGAGACGTCGCACCGTCCCCTCGCCGAGTCCGGACGCGCCACCGGTGACGATGACGCCGACGCCCTCGAGCTCCATGGATCATGTTCCTTTCATCATTGGTCGAATCATTGTCGGCGTTGCAGTGGGATCATCGCCGGAGTTGTGGTTCGATCATGGTCGCTGCGATGGTCGAATGGTCAATGCGGCAGCATCGGCACCGACGCGTACCCGCGGACGGTCGTGGTGTGCACGAGCTCGAGGCCGTCGTCTGCGATGTCCCACGCAGGAAATCGGCGCAGGGTCTCGTCGATCGCCAGGCGCGTCTCGAGGCGTGCCAGCGCGGCACCGATGCAGAAGTGCGCGCCGTACCCGAAGGCGAGGTGCCGGTCCATCACGCGTCGCGCGTCGTAGCGGTCGGGGTCGGGGAAATGCCGTTCATCGCGGTCCGCGCTCCCGTTGAGCAGCGCCATCGTGGCCCCGCGGGGGATGACTGTGCCGTGGAACTCGACGTCGCGCGAGGTCCAGCGGCCCTGGATCGGTGACGGCGCCTCGAAGCGCATCAGCTCCTCGACGGCGTTCGGGATGATCGTCGGGTTGGCGACGAGCAGCTCGCGCTCGCCGGGGAATCGGGCGAGGGTCACCGCCGCGAAGCCGAGCAGTCGCGCCACCGTCTCGGTGCCCGCCAGCGAGAGGAGTTGCACGAAGGCGAGGATCTCCTCGTCGGTGAGCTTGCGCGATTCGCCGTCGTCTTCGATCTCCGAGTGCACGAGCCCGGAGATGAGATCGTCTTCGGGATCGCGTCGGCGCCGCCGCCATGAGCTCGGGCAGCATGTCGAACACCTCGGAGCCGAGCTCCGAGTTGCTGGCTGCGACGCCGCCCTCGCGGATCGTGTCGGTGAACGTGGCGTGCATCGACTCCTCGCCTTCGTCGATGTGGAAGGCCGAGTCGACGGTGTCGCGGAACTGCGCCGCGTAGCCCTCGGGAAAGCCGAGGAGCGCGAGGATCACGGTGGGCGGGAGCAGCCCGGCGAACGTGCTGATGTAGTCGAAGCGTTCGCTGCCGACGAGCGGGTCGAGGAACTCGGCGCAGATCGTGCGGATGCGCGGCTCGAGGTTCGCGATCGTCCTCGGTGTGAAGGCGCGGCTCACCAGCTTGCGCAGCTGGGTGTGCGTGGGCGGATCCATCATGATCAGCATCGGGATGCCCATGTCGGCGTCGGACACGGTCTCGATGACGATGCCATGGGAGGAGACGAACGTCTCGTGGTCGGTGAGTCCGGCGAGCACGTCGTCGTAGCGCGTGAGCGCGTAGAAGTCGTGGCGCTCGTTGTGCCACACGGGTGCCTCGTCGCGCATTCGCCGCCACACCGGGTACGGGTCGGCGTCGATGGCGTAGTCGTACGGGTCGTAGTAGATGTCCGTCGCAGCCATCGCTGACCGTTCCCCCGGTTGATGGACGGCGCCGACGTCAGCGCGCTGGCCACGTGCCCGTCGTTCGCTCATACCGTACGGCACACCAGCGAGTGCGCGCATTGCTAGGTTCGGCTCGTGCCCGCGCCCGCCACGCCGCTCGTCGATCAGGTCGCGACCGCGCGGTGCGCGATGTTCTTCATCGAGGCGCAGCTCGGGATCCTTGGCGACTCGGGCGTCAGCGTGCTCGCCGAGGCGGCGCGGAGCACGGGAGCGATCGACAACATGGCCCGGCTGGCCGCCGCGGCACGAGCCGCGGGCGTCCCCGTGCTCCACGGGCCCACTGGGCACTATCCCGAGGCGTTCGGTCGTGCCCACAACACGCCGCTCTCGAGCCGGGTCCCCGCACCCGGCACGCCCGCGTCGACCGATCCTCGCTTCGTCGAGCCGATCGCCGAACTGGGCCCCGAGCCCGGCGACACGATCGTGCTCCGTTCGTACGGGTTGAGCCACCTCACCACCACCCACCTCGACGCCGCGCTTCGCGCCGCCGACGTGGACACGGTGGTGGTCGCGGGGGTCTCGCTCAACGTGGCTGTCCCGAACCTGACGTTCGAGCTCGGACACCGCGGCTACCAGGTGGTGGTCGCGCGCGACGCCGTGGTGGGCTACCCGATCGAGTACGGCGAGCTCGTCGTGAAGCACACGCTGAGCATGGTGGCGAGGCTGGCGACCACCGACGAACTGGTTGCGGCCTGGCGCTGACCAGCGCGCGGATCTCGGGCGGCGTCGGCGGTCGGCTCACCGTTCGCGGGTGCGCGGAAGTCTGTCAGTATGACCGTCATGGAGCTTCTCGAAGACAAGATCTCGATCGTGACCGGAGCCGGCGGGACCATCGGCCACGGCGTGTGTGTTGCCCTCGCCCAGGCCGGTTCGGATGTCGCGGTGTGCGACGTCGAACCCGACCGGGCGGACGAGGTGACCGAGCTCGTGCGCGCCACGGGGCGCCGGGCGTTGCCGGTCGTGTTCGACCTCACTGACCCCGCGGCCTGCGCGGCGGCTGTCGAGCGTGTGGTGGCCGAGTTCGGCGGCATCGACATCCTCGTGAACCTGGCCCAACGGTTCCGCACCCTCATCGACTTCGTCGACGTCACCGACGATGACATGCAGGTGTCGTGGGAATCGGGTCCGATGGCCACGTTCCGGATGATGCAGCTGTGCCATCCACACCTCGTCACCCGCGGCGGTGGGGCGATCGTGAACTTCGGATCGGGTGTCGGCACCATGGGCACGCCGCGGTACGCGCCCTACGCCGTCGCGAAGGAGGCGATCCGAACGCTCACGAGGGTCGCGGCGCAGGAGTGGGGACGCGACCAGATCCGCGTCAACAACGTCGTGCCGACCGCCACCGCCGACCCCGACAACGCGGTGTGGGTCACTGAAAGGGTGCTCCGCAACACCCCGCTCGGGCGCATCGGCGATCCGCTGGAAGACATCGGGCCCGCGGTGGTGTACCTCGCGGGTGCGAAGTACGTCACCGGGCACACGTTGATGGTCGATGGGGGAACCGCGGGCTACCGATGATCGCCGCGATGGAGGGCATCCGGATCCTGGAAGTGGCCGAGCACACCTTCGTGCCGGCCGCATCGGGCATCCTGGCCGACTGGGGCGCCGACGTGATCAAGATCGAGCACGCTGCGCGCGTGGCCGAGGAGATCGAAGCAGCGGGCGGTCGAGCGGTCGCCACGCGCGTCGACGTGAGCGACGAAGCCTCCGTCGTGGAGCTGTTCCGCACCGCAGTCGACGCGTTCGGTGGCGTCGACGGTGTGCACCTCAACGCGGCCGACACCGAGGTGGTGCTGCGCGACACCAACGTGGTCGATGTCGACCTCGGTGTGTTCGACCAGACGATCGCGGTGAACCTCAGAGGCCACTTCCTCGTCACCCGCCACGCGATCCCGTTGCTCCTGGAGCGAGGTGGCGGGGCGCTCGCGTACACGAGTTCGGCGGCGTCGTACATCGGCGAGCCGGAACGGGTGTCCTACGGGATCTCGAAGGCGGGGATCAACGCGCTCGTCCGCCACGTGGCTTCCCGGTGGGGCAAGCAGGGGATCCGCGCCAATGCCGTCGCTCCGGGCATGATCGTTCACGAGAAGTTGGCGGAGTACTTCGGTCCGGAGGGCCTCGAGGCCGCCAAGGCGGGGTTGCGCAGCGATCGGCACGGCAAGGTCGACGACATCGCCGCGATGGTCGCGTTCTTGATGTCCGACGACGGCTCGTGGGTGAGCGGCCAGGTGTACGGCGTCGACGGCGGCCTGTTTCTCCGGTGACCCTGTCGTGACGACCACGGCGCCCGTGCCGGCTCGGCCGCAGCCCAGGGCGACGCCGGAGACGGCGCACTTCTGGGAGGGAACCGCGTGCGGCGAGCTCCTGCTCCAACACTGCCGCGCGTGTGATTCGACGTACTTCCCCCCGCAGCCCTTCTGCCCGACCTGTGCGAGTGACGACGTGGTCGTGGTGCGCGCCTCGGGCGCGGTTCGCTGCACAGCTACGTCGTCTCGCACCGACCGGCGCCGGGATTCACCGTGCCGTACGTGATCGCCGTCGTCGAGCTCGACGAAGGCCCGCGCCTGATGACCAACATCGTCGACCACGGTGTCGACCTGGTCGCGGATCCCGACGGATTGGTGCTCGATCTTCCCGTCGAGGTCGAGTTCGAGGCGGTCGGCGACATGGCGGTGCCGCAGTTCCGGCCCCAGTCCGCGTGATGGGGTGCGCGTGACCTCGACGCCGATCGCGATCGTGGGTGCGGCCGAGACCGCGGAAATCGGCACCGTCGCGTTGTCGACCCTCGGGCTCGCCACCGACGCCGCGCGCCGTGCGCTCGCCAACTGCGGCCTGACGCCGGCCGACGTCGATGGCGTGGCGGCCACCGGCCTGACCCTCTACATGCCGACGCTCGTGGCCCACTCGCTCGGCATCGAACCGCGTTGGGTCGACGCGACCATGGTCGGCGGCTGTTCGAATGTCGTACATCTCCGCCACGCAGTCGCGGCGATCAGCGCCGGCCAGTGCGACGTGGTGCTGATCACTCACGGCGAGAGCGGTCGTTCCCACCTTGGCGGCACCATGTTCCGTCCGGGCCCCGACTCATGGCAGGGCCAGTTCGAATCGCCGTACGGAACGATGGGCCCGATGACGATCCTCACGTTGGGCGCGCGGCGCTTCCTCCGTGACCGAGGCCTCGACAGCTCCGTGTTCGCGCAGCTCGTGGTGGCGCAACGCGAATGGGCGATGCGCAACCCGCGCGCACTGCGCCGCGATCCGATCACGGTCGACGAGGTGCTCGATGCGCCGGTGATCGCGTCTCCGTTCACACGCCCGATGTGTTGCGTGGCGACCGACGCCGGTGGTGCCGTCGTCGTGACGTCGGTCGAGCGCGCTCGTGATCTCCCGCGGCCACCGGTCTACGTGCTCGGCACCGGGGAGGCGACGGGCGCCGCGATGGCGAGCCAGATGCCCGATCTCACGTCGTCGGACGCGTTCCGGCGCGCCGGCGCCGGAGCGTTCGCCGACGCGGGGCTCGGTCGCGACGACATCGACCACGCGATGCTCTACGACGCGGTGGCGAACATCCCGCTGATGGCGCTCGAGGATCTGGGCCTCGTCGACCGTGGCGAGTCGGGCGCATTCGTCGCCGAGGGTCACACCTCGATTGGTGGTCGTCTTCCCGTGAACACCAACGGAGGCGGTCTCAACTACACCCACAGTGGCATGTACGGCATGTACGCGCTGTTGGAGTCGATCCGTCAGCTCCGGGGCGAGGCCGCCGCGCAGGTCGACGGGCTGACCACGTCGCTCACCCACGCGATCGGCGGGATGTTCCAGAACGCCGCCACTGCGATCCTGTCGAACGAGCCTGCATGATCACTCGAGCATGATCACGCGGCATCATCACTCGGGCTCCGCTCGGGATGTTGGCTGCGATACTGACGCGCCGGTGAGCGAGCTAGCGCCGGCCGGACACCAGAGAGGACACCTGTGACGAATCACGATCGCCCGACCGTCGTTGTGGTCGGCGGTGGGTACGGCGGCACCGCGACCGCCCGCGCGCTCGACGAGCACACCGACGTGGTGCTGGTCGATCCGAAGGACTCGTTCGTGCACTACGTCGGCGCGCTGCGCGCGGTCACCGACCCCGAGTGGACGCACCGCATCTTCTTCTCCTACGACACTCTGCTCACGCACGGGCGAGTGGTGCGCGACCACGCCGTCACGGTCGAACCGGGCCGGGTCGTGCTCGGCTCGGGAGACGAGCTGGCGGCCGACATCGTCGTGTTGGCGAGCGGCTCGCGGTATCCGTTCCCCGCCAAGACCGACGTCGACGACACCGAGGCCGCGATCGCCAAGTACCGCGCCACGCACGAGGTCGTCGCCGCGGCCGACCGGGTGCTGCTGATGGGTGCTGGGCCGGTCGGCATCGAGCTCGCCGGTGAGATCATCCACCGGTGGCCGAAGAAGCACGTCACGTTGCTCGACGTGTTGCCCGAGGTGTTGGGCACGAACGCACTGTTCCGCGACGACCTCAAGGCCAACCTGCGGGAGCAGCTCGAGGCGCTCGACGTGCGGCTCGTGCTCGGGAGCCCGCTCGTGGACCAGCCGCCGACGGGCCCCGGCGAGCTCGGCGCCTTCGAGGTCACGACCGAAGCGGGCGACACGATCGAGGCCGACGTGTGGTTCCAGTGCTGGGGAGTGCGACCGGTGAGCGACTATCTCGCCGGTGAGCTCGCGTCGGCGCGGCATGCGGACGGCACCATCGACGTCACGCCCGAGCTGCGTGTCGTCGGCCAGGAGCGCGTCTTCGCACTGGGCGACGTCACCCATGGGTACCCGAAGATGTCGTCGACCGCGAACAAGCAAGCCGACCTCGTCGCCGCCAACGTGCTCGCGCTGCTGCGCGGTGAGGAGCTCACCGCGTACGAGCCTCCGGGGATGGCCATCGTCGTGCCGATCGGACCGTACGGCGGTGCCGGCCAGTCACCGGGCCGTGACGAGCTGATGGGACCCGACGTGGTGTCGCAGGCGAAGGGCCAGGCGCTGCGCACCGACTTCTACGCCGAGCGGTTCGGCGTCGACCTGCCTCCGCCGACCGACGCCGCCGCGGTCAACCAACCGTGACGCCGTTGTCGATGGAGAAGACGGCGCCGGTCACCGATCGAGCCTCGTCCGACGCGACATAGGCGAACATCGACGCGATCTCTTCGGGTTCGGTGAGCCCGCGAAGGCCGGAGTAGCGGCCGACGAGATCCCAATCGATGTCGTCGGGGAACTGCAGCTTCGAGCTCAGCGGAGTGTTCGCTCCGGCTGGCGCAAGTGCATTCACCCGCAGGCCGGTCTTGATGTACTCCATCGCGAGCGCCTTGGTCAGCAGCACCACGCCGCCTTTGGTCATGCAGTACACGACCGTGTACGCCTGGCCCATGATCCCTGCGTTGGACGCGACGTTCACGATGGTGCCGTTCGTGTCCAACAAGTGGGGGATGGCGGCCTGGGCCATGAAGAAGTAGCCGTCGAGGTTGACGCCCATCATGCGGCGGTACTCGTCGACGGTGACCTCGGTGACATGTTCGATCCGGCAGATGCCGGCCACGTTGCCGAGGATGTCGAGCCGACCGAGCTCGCGGCGGGTCGCGTCCACGGCGGATCGGCACGCAGCCGGGTCACTGACGTCGACGACCCGCGTGTGGACGGCGCCCGTCGCCAGATCGCCCGTTGCCAGATCGCCCGACACCAAGGACTGGTCTCCTTCAGGCCCCCCTCGTCGATGTCGAGCGCCACCACGTGCGCGCCGTCCGCGGCGAGGCGCAGGGTGATTGCCCTTCCCATGCCGGAGCCGGCGCCCGTGACGATCGCGACCTTCCCGGTGAAGCTCGACGCGCTCGGCGGATCTGGTGCCATGAGTCGCCCTCCGTCCCGGTGCACGAGTCTTCGCCGCAAATTGAGCGGCCGCTCGATTTTTCCGTCTGCCTTGCAGAATGCCACGATCATGAGGCACGCTGGCGGCATGACCGACCATGACATCACGAACACGCTCGGCACCACCGTGATCACGGGCGCCGCCGGGGGCATGGGCCGGGCCTGCGTCCGGGCCTTCCAGGACTCGGGCCCGCTCGTGCTGCTCGACGTCGACGCGACGCGCACCGCGGAGATCGCCGACGCAGTGAACGCGGAGGGCGGGTCCGCCCGAGCGCTCGCCGTCGACGTCAGTCGCCCGGCCGACATCGAGATGCTGGCCAAGGAGGTCGCGGCCGACGGTGGCCTTCGGTACCTGATCCACACCGCGGGCGTGTCGCCCACCATGGCCGACGCGGCGAGGGTGCTCGACGTCGACTTGATCGGCACGGCGCGCCTCACCGAGGCGCTGCTGCCCTTGGCGGTTCCCGGCAGTGTGGTCGTGTGCGTGGCGTCCATCGGAGGTCAGATGGGAGCGCTTCCTGCCGAGATCGAGGAAGTGCTCAACGATCCCCTGGCGCCCGATTTCCAGGAGCGGATCGAAGCCGCCGCCGGCGGAGGAACCATGGACCCAGGCGGGGCCTACGCGTTCGCGAAACGGGGCGTGATCAAGCTGTGCGAGCGCGAGGCGTCGGCGTGGGGCGCTCGAGGCGGTCGGATCGTCTCGATCTCCCCGGGGATCATGGACACGCCGATGGGACGGATGGAGGCGGAGGAGAACGAGGCCATGGCGTTCATGCTCGGCCTCACCCCGGTGTCCCGCCCGGACGACGGCGGGTTTCCCACCCTCCCGGGCCGCGTCGACGACATTGCGAACGCCGCCGCATTCCTGTGCAGCCCGCAGGCCTCGTTCATCAGCGGCACCGACCTCCGCATCGACGGTGGGCTCGTCGCCGCCCTGTTCAACCCGGCGGCGTCATGACCGCTGAGGCGCTCGACACCGAGCCGATTCGGTACGACCCCTACGACTACCTGATCGACCAGAACCCACACCCGGTGTGGAAGCGCATGCGCGAAGAGCAGCCCGTGTACTGGAACGAGGAACACGGGTTCTACGCGCTCAGCCGCTTCGAAGACGTGTGGGCCGGCTATCTCGACACGACCACGTTCAGCTCCTCGCACGGGGTGCAGCTCGAGTCCCTCGACACCGAGATCGAGAACCCGTCCCTCGATCTTCATGGACCCCCCCGCCCACGACAAGCTCCGGCTGCTCGTGAGCCGGGCGTTCACGCCTCGCCGCATCGCCGAGCTCGAAGCGTCGACCAACGAATTGATCGCGCAGTATCTCGATCCGTTCGTCGGATCCTCGGGCTTCGAGTACATCTCGGAGTTCGCCGCCATCCTCCCGCCGATGGTCATCGGCACACTGCTCGGCGTGCCCGAAGCGGATCGCAACATGGTGCGCCTCTGGGTCGACGACATGCTCCACCGCGAGGAGGGCGTCACTGAGCCGACCGAACGCGTGATCAATGCCGCGATGTCGGTGTACGGGTACACCCAGGAGATGGTCGTGGATCGGCGCGCCCACCCCGGCGACGATCTCGTCACCGCGCTGATCGAAGCCGAGCTCGACGATGGTGGCACGCTCCGCAAGCTCACCGACACCGAGATCGTCTCCTTCGTGATCCTGCTCAACGGTGCCGGCGTGGAGACGGTGGCGCGGCTGTTGAGCTTCGCGGCCGTCGTGCTGGCGCGGAACCCGGATCAGCGTCGGCTGATCGTCGACGACCCGTCGCTGGTGCCGAACGCGATCGAGGAGCTGCTCCGCTACGAAGCGCCGTCACCGGTCAACGGCCGATGGACCACGCAGCCGAGCGAGTTCCACGGCATCACCATCCCGGCAGAGTCGAAGGTCCTCCTGATCAACGGGAGCGCCAACCGCGACCCGCGGGAGTACGACGACCCCGACACCTACGACGTGCGACGGTCCGCAACGCGGCACACCTCCTTCGGGTACGGCGCGCACTTCTGCCTCGGCGCTGCCCTCGCTCGGCTCGAGGCGCGTCTCGGCCTTGCGGGCACCCTCGCGCGCTTCCCCACGTGGGAGATCGACGACCGCGAGCTCGAGATGGTGCGCACCACGACGGTCCGCGGCTTCAGCACCGTCCCGCTGCACTTCGACTGACCACTTTCCCCGCGCCTCTTAATTGGCTCCCACGCGCACTGGAGCGCGCCATCGATGACCGCAGTCATGCAAGGCCTCCGAATCCTCGAGGTCGCCGAACACACCTTCGTCCCGGCGGCATCGGCGATCCTGTCCGACTGGGGTGCCGACGTGATCAAGATCGAGCACGTCGAACGGGGCGACGCGATGCGCGGCCTCGCCAGCACCGGGATCATGGATCTCGCCGGCAAGGTGCACGTGCTGCTCGAGCACGCGAACCGGGGCAAGCGCAGCTTGGCGCTCGATCTCTCCAGCGCCGAGGGGCTCGAGATCCTCTACCAACTCGCGGCCACCTCCGACGTGTTCCTCACCAACAAGCTGCCGAAGGTGCGCACGAAGCTCTCGATCGACGTCGACGACATCAAGGCGCACAACCCGAACATCATCTATGTCCGCGGCTCGGGCTTCGGCACCTTCGGTCCCGACGCCGACAGCGGCGGCTATGACGTCCTCGGCTATTGGACCCGCTCGAGCGCCGCCGCGTCCGCCACGCCGTACGAATCGCCGATGTTCCGGGGGATGCCGGGTCCGGCGTACGGCGACTCGATCGGCGCGATGACGATTGCCGGTGGGATCGCCGCCGCGCTCCTCCATCGTGAGCGGAGTGGCGAGGCGCCCGTGGTCGACGTGTCGCTGCTCGCGACCGGCATGTGGGCCATGGGGTCCGGGATCGCGTTGTCGCAACAGAGCGGGCACCCGATGCGGGGCACGTTCGGGCCCCGCACCAACATCCGGAACCCTCTCGCGAACTGTATCGCGTGAAGGGCGACGACTGGCTGACCCTCTCGTGCCTCCAAGGGTTCCACTACTGGCCGGAGCTGTGCCGGGTGGTCGAACGTCTGGACCTCGTCGACGACGAGCGCTTCAACACCGTCGAAGCGCTCATGGTCAACGCCGACGAGGGCGCGGCGATCCTGCAGGAGGAGTTCCTGACCGCGACCTTGGCGGAGTGGCGTGAGCGCTTCGACGGCTTCAAGGGCCAGTGGGCACCGATGCTCAACAGCCTCGAGCTCGCCGATGACGAGCAGGTGATCGCCAACGGCTACCTGCAGGACACCGAGTCGAAGGACGGCACGAAATTCCGATTGGTGGCCACGCCGGTACAGTTCGACGGACAGCCATCGACGCCCACTCGGGCTCCCGACTTCAACGAGCACGGCGAGCAGATCCTCGTCGACGAGCTCGGGCTCGATTGGGACGCGGTCATCGACTTGAAGCTCAAGAACATCGTGGCGTGATCGACGCGCCGTGACGTCTCACCAGATCAGCAGATCCATCTTTGTGAGGAGTACACCGTGGAACTGAACGACATGATCCTGCTCAGCATCGACGACCACTCGATCGAACCCCCCGACATGTACGAGCGCCACGTGCCCGCGAAGTTCCGTGACCAGGCACCGAAGGTCAGGCGCAACGACCAGGGCATCGACGAGTGGGTGTTCGAAGGCAAGGCCACCTCGACGCCGTTCGGCATGACCTCCACGGTCGGCTGGCCGAACGAGGAGTGGGGCTTCAACCCGGGGATGTACTCGGAGATGCGACCCGGGTGCTTCGACGTCCACGAGCGCGTGCGCGACATGAACGTCAACGGCGTGCTCACGTCGATGTGCTTCCCGACCATGGCGGGCTTCAACGCACGCACGTTCAACGAAGCGGGCGACCGCGATCTCGGCTACGTGATGTTGCAGGCGTACAACGACTGGCACATCGACGAGTGGTGCGGCACGTACCCCGGCCGCTTCGTCCCCCTCAGCGTCGTGCCGATGTGGGACGTCGACCTGGCGGTCAAGGAGATCCACCGGGTCGCCAAGAAGGGCTCCAAGGCGATCAGCTTCCTCGAGGCCCCGCACGTGCTGGGTCTGCCGAGCTTCCTGAGTGGTCACTGGGACCCGATGATCACCGCGCTCGTCGACGAGGGCATGGTGATGTGCCTCCACATCGGCGGCGCGTACGGCCTCGTGCAGCTCGCGCCGGAAGCGCCCATCGACCACCAGATCGTGCTGCCGACGCAGGTGTCGATGCTCACGCTGCAGGACCTGCTCTTCGGCCCCACGCTGCGGCGGTTCCCCGACCTCAAGGTGGCATTGTCCGAAGGTGGCATCGGTTGGCTCCCCACCTACCTCGAGCGGGTCGACCGGCACTTCGTCAACCAGGCATGGATCGACAACGACTTCGGCGGGAAGATGCCGTCCGACGTGTTCCGCGATCACGTGCTCGCGTGCTTCATCACCGACAAGGCAGGGTTGAAGCTCCGCGCCGACATCGGGATCGACAACATCGCGTGGGAGTGCGACTACCCGCACTCCGACACCACGTGGCCGAAGTCGCCCGAGCAGATCTGGGGTGAGCTCCAGCTCGCACAGGCGACCGACGAGGAGATCCACAAGATCACTTGGCAGAACGCGGCGCGGTTCTTCGACTGGGACCCCTTCGCGCACACTCCCAAGGATCAGGCGACCGTCGGCGCGCTCCGGGCCCTCGCCCAGGACGTCGACACGAGCCGCATGTCCCGCGCCGAATGGCGGACGAAGAACGAAGCAGCAGGAATTGGAGTCCTCTGATGGCTGACGACACGACAGAAAACGCGCACGACACCAAGCTCCTGATCGACGGTCAGCTGGTCGAAGCCAGTGGCGGGGCGACCTTCGACAACCAGAACCCGTTCACCGAGGAGATCATCGGCCCGGTGCCCGACGGCTCGCCGGCCGACATGGAGTTGGCGATCGCCGCCGCACGGCGTGCGTTCGACGAGACGGACTGGGCGACCAACCACTCGTTCCGCCGACGCTGCATCGAGCAGCTGAACGACGCGCTCCTGAGCGAGCTCGAGGAGTTCCGTCAGGAGCTGATCGACGAGGTCGGTGCTCCCAAGCTCTCCACCTACATCGCTCAGCTCGACGCTCCGTTGGCTGAGGCGTTGACCTGGCCGGCGGCGTACATCGACGAGTTCCCGTGGGAGCGCGATCTGGGCGAGGGCACCGCGTTCGGTGCGCCGACGCGTCGCCTCGTCTCCAAGGAGGCGGTCGGGGTCGTCGGGGCGATCGTCCCGTGGAACTTCCCGCTCGAGGTCACGCTGAACAAGCTCGGCCCGTCGCTCGCGACGGGCAACACCGTCGTGTTGAAGCCGGCACCCGACACGCCCTACAACGCGCTCCGGCTGGCTCGGCTCGCGGCGGAGCGAACCGACATCCCGGCCGGGGTCCTCAACGTGGTGACCGCGGCGGATCACCTCGTGGGCGAGGTGCTCACGGTCGACCCCCGGGTCGACCTGATCTCGTTCACCGGCTCCACCGCGACCGGTCGGCGCATCATGGAGAAGGGCGCGCAGACGCTGAAGCGCCTCTTCCTCGAGCTCGGCGGCAAGTCGGCGTCGATCCTGCTCGACGACGCCGACTTCGATGCGGCGATCTCGGGCGCGGGTTTCACCTGCATCCACGGAGGCCAAGCCTGCGTCATGAACACGAGGTGGGTGGTGCCCCGCGCCAAGTACGACGAGGTGCTCGAAGGCGTCAAGGCCGTCTTCGAGGCCGTCCCGTACGGTGACCCCAACGACCCCGGCAACCTCATGGGCCCGCTGATCAGCCAGAAGCAGCGCGAACGCGTGCTCGGCTACATCGAGATCGGCAAGGCTGAAGGCGCAACGCTGGTCACCGGCGGAGGCCGTCCGAAGCAGTTCGACAAGGGCTGGTTCGTGGAGCCGACGGTGTTCGGTGTGCCCGACAACACGATGCGGATCGCCCAGGAAGAGATCTTCGGGCCGGTGCTCTGCATCATCCCGCACGACGGTGACGACGACGCGGTGCGGATCGCCAACCAGAGCGAGTACGGCCTCGGTGGCAGCGTCTCGTCGGCGTCACACGAGCGGGCGATGGCCGTCGCCCGCCGGGTGCGCGCGGGTGTGATGACCGTCGGCGGCGGCTGGTACGGGGCGATGGCCCCGTTCGGTGGCTTCAAGCAGAGCGGCGTCGGTCGCCAGTGCGGCTTCGAAGGTTTCGAGCAGTACACCGAGACCAAGACGTACGGCCTGCCGGTCTGAGCGGCGTGCCGCGCGGTCAGGCCTATCGGCCGCGCGGCACGATCGCCAACACGGGGATGGCGGCTTCGACCGAGAGGATGGTCGTGATGGCGGCGGTGAGGTCCTCGGGGGTCACCAATGCGCTGAGGTGTTCCATCTCGCCCCACGTCGGCAGCATCTCGCCCGCGACTTCCATGTCCCAGCTGCGTCCGAACTCGCTCGGCGCCCCCGGCTCGCCGGCCGCCGGGCCGACGATGAGTCGGGTGAACCCGATCGTTCGGTGCTCGAAGTTCCAGTACTCCACCAGCCGCTCCAGCGCGGCCTTGGTGACGCCGTAGAGGCCGAGTCCGGGCCACGGCGGCGTGAAGGTGCCGCTCATCGACGAGAAGTAGATCGCCCGGCCGTATGTCGACTCCTTGAGGTGGGGGATCGCGGCGGCGGTCAGGAGCGACGCGCCGGTCACGTTGGTCTGGAAGCCCTCGGCCCATGCCGCTGCGTCGGTCCGTTCGATCCGTTCGAGCGTGCCGAGTGCGGCCGCGAAGATGATCGTGTCGAGCCCGCCGAACGCCTTGACGGTCTTCGCGACCACCTCGTTGCAGGAGTCCTCGTCGCTCACGTCACACGCGATGCCGATGGCGCCGTTGCCGACTTCGGCAGCCGCGGCCTCCACCATCTCGGCCCGCCGAGCGGCGAACGCGACCTGTGCCCCGTCGCGGGCGAGGCCGGAGGCGACGGCACGCCCGAGACCGCTCGATGCACCGAGCACGAGGACGCGTTGATCGACCATCAGAGGTTGCTCTCCTTTTGCATGGATTCGGCTGTCGGGGTGGTCTCGAGGTCGGAGGCGGTGAATCACCGGCTTCACGACAATCGGGGCAGAGTAGACCCGACGATCGGGGCAGGTCAGAAGTCGGTGCCGCCGTCGATGTTGATGAGAGCACCGCTGAGATATCCGGCTCGCTGCGACAGGAGGAACGCGACGAGATCACCGACTTCGTCGGGTCGACCGGGCCGTTCCATCGCCACGTTCATCTTCCACTCGCCAGTGATCATTCGCTCGAGCGCTTCGTCGTAGGGCCAGTCGCGCTGATCGGCGATCATGCCGCGCAGCGCATGCATCCCATCGGTCTCGATGGCGCCGGGGCACACGCAGTTGGCGCGCACTCCGTCGCGGCCGTACGTCTTGGCGATGCCCTTCGTGAGCACCGTGACCGCCGACTTCAACGAGCCGTACGCGATGCGCTCGGCCTGTGGCGCGTGGATCCCGTACGCCGCCACGGTGACGATCGTCCCGCCGCCCCTCGCGACCAGGCGAGGGACCACCGCTCGCAGTGCGCGGGTCGGGCCGAGCAGCACGTCTTCGAACGCCGCGGTCCATTCCTCGTCGGACGCGCTCAGCGGGCTGTGTCCCTTGGTCCCGGTGAACACACCGACGCCGGCGAGGTCGTCCAGGAGATCCGCGGCCTGCTCCACCACGCGGTCGGCAACGCCGGGGAGGGCGATGTCGCCGGCCACCCCGTGCACCGCAGTTCCATGCGCGGTGGCGAGCTCGTCAGCGACCCGGTGGGCACGGTCGTCGTCACGCCCCACCAGCACGAGCGCGGCGCCGTCGCGCGCCAACACCTCCGCCGTGGCGAGTCCCATGCCGGCCGTGCCGCCGAGCAAGAGATACCCCTGCCCCTGTACGCCGAGATCCATCGTCATCCCCTCCTCGGCGCGAGACGGTAGTCGTCTGCCGCGGCGCGTGTCGGGGGGTGCGATTCCGCGCGATCGTCTACGTTCCACTGGATGACCGACTCACCTCAGCTGCTCCGGCCGTTGCCCGTCGTCACCGAGGAGAACGCGTTCTTCTGGCACAGCGGCGCCGACGGTGTGTTGCGGTTCACGCGGTGCAACAACTGCGGCGCGCTCCTGCATCCGGCGCCGCCCGTGTGTCGTTACTGCCGCTCCGAAGATCTCGGCCTCACCGACGTCTCGGGCCGCGCGGTGGTCATCGGTGTCACGGTGAACCACCAGCAGTGGGACCCGCGCTTCCCCCCGCCGTTGGTGATCGCGACGGTGGCGATCGAGGAGGACCCGCGGGTTCGGTTGCTCACCAACCTCGTCGAGGTCGATCCCGACGACGCGCACGTCGGCATGCGCGTGCGGGTCCGGTTCGAGCACCGCGAAGATGTGTGGGTTCCCTACTTCGAACCCGACGGTGGCGACGTGGAGGAGCTTCCCGACGACGAGATTCCGCCCGATGGTCACGCGCGTCTGATCCGGCCAATGGTCCAGACCGACAAGTTCGAGGATCGTGTCGCGATCACCGGGATCGGCATGTCGCAGATCGGGCGCCGGCTGATGATCCCGCCGCTTGCGCTGGCGGTCACCGCGGTGAAGAACGCCGTCGCCGACGCGGGGCTCACGCTCGAAGACATCGACGGGCTCTCCACCTATCCGGGCGGATCGGGTGGCGGTGGGGCCGGTATGGGTGGCTTCTCGGAAGGTGGTGTCAGCGCGCTCGAGGACGCGTTGGGGATCCGCCCCACCTGGTACAACGGCGGAAGCGAGACGTTCGGGCCCGCCGGATCGGTCATCGCCGCAATGCTCGCGGTCGCCGCCGGGTTGGCGCGTCACGTGGTGTGCTTCCGCACGGTGTGGCAGGCCACCTCCCAAGCGCAACAGCGTGCGAGCATGGGACAAGTCGTCTCGCCCCTCCTCGGAGCCGGCGGGGGATCGCGCAGCGACGTCGCGGCACGGGTCCCGGGTTACAGCGCGCCGTACGGGATCGGCTCCGCGGCCAACAACCTGGCGATGTCGGCGTCCAACCACTTCCACCGCTACGGCACGACCCGCGAGACCTTGGGCTGGGTCGCGCTCAACCAACGGGCGAACGCCGCGGTCAACCCGAACGCGATCTACCGCGAGCCGCTCACGATGGACGACTACCTGTCGGCGCGCTTGATCAGCACGCCGTTCGGGCTCTACGACTGCGACGTTCCCGCCGATGCGAGCATCGCGGTGATCGTGTCCGCCGTCGATGCCGCCCGCGATCTCGCGAAGGCGCCGGTGCTCGTCGAGGCGGTCGGCACCCAGATGACGGAGCGCATCGAGTGGGACCAGTCGACGATGACCCACGAGCCCCAGACGTTGGGGCCGGCCGCGCACATGTGGACCCGCACCACGTTGCGCCCCGACGACGTGCAGGTCGCGGAGCTCTACGACGGCTTCAGCTTCAACTGCGTGTCATGGATCGAAGCGCTCGGGTTCTGCGGGATCGGCGAGGCCAAAGACTTCCTCGACGGAGGCAAGAACATCGCCCGAGACGGTGGTGTCGTCGCGCTCAACACCAACGGCGGCCAGTTGTCGGCCGGTCGCACTCACGGCATGGGGTTCGTACATGAAGCAGTGGTCCAACTGCGCGGCGAGGGCGGCGAGCGTCAAGTCGCCGACGCCGACGTTGCCGTGGTGAGCAGCGGCGGTCTCACACCATCGGGTGTGCTCCTGTTGCGGCGTGACGCCTGATGGAGGTCGCAGGAAAGCGCGCCATGGTCGTCGGCGGTGCGTCGGGCATGGCGCGCGCCACCGCCGAGCTCCTCGCTCAGCGCGGGGCAACGATTGCCATCCTCGATCTTCCCTCGTCGGCCGGTGCCGAAGTGGCGGCCGCGATCGACGCGGTGTTCGTTCCGTGTGACGTCACCGACGACGAGGGTGCCGAGCGCGCCCTCGCGTCGGCGGTCGAGTCGCTGGGTGGCGTGCACATCGCGGTCAACACTGTCGGCGGTGGGAAGTCGCGGCGCACGATCACGCGTACGGAGCCGCACCCGCTCGACGAGTTCCGTCAGACGATCGAGCTCAACCTGGTCGCGACGTTCAACCTCAATCGCCTGCAGGCGTGGCACATGCGCGAGAACGAGCCCGAAGACGGCGAGCGCGGCGTGATCATCAACACCGCGTCGATCGCAGCGTTCGAGGGTCAGATCGGCCAGGTCGCGTACTCGGCTGCGAAAGCGGGCGTCGCCGGGATGACGCTCACGATGGCGCGCGACCTCGGCACCCTCGGGATCCGCGTCGACGCCATCGCCCCGAGCCTCTTCGCCACCGGGCTCACCCACGGCATCAGCGACGAGGGCGAGGCCGTGCTCACCCGCGACGCGGCGTTTCCGCGGCGGATGGGTCGGCCCGAGGAGTACGCGCGATTGGCCCTCGCGATCGTCGAGAACCCGATGCTCAACGGCGGGACGATCCGTCTCGACGGTGGTCAACGTTTCGCACCGAAGTAACGGTCACGAAGTCCACTTCACACTGGGGAATTGCCATGCTGTCAGACAAGAAGATCCTGGTCACCGGGGCGACCGGTCAGATCGCCGGCCCGATGGCCAAGCACCTCGTTGCCAACAACGAAGTGTGGTGCGCCGCCCGGTTCACCAACCCGGAGCTCAAAGCCGAGATCGAGGAGCTGGGGATCGTGGCGGCCCCCTGGACTCTCGGGTCGGGAGACTTCTCGACGTTGCCGACCGACTTCACCCACGTCATCCACTCGGCGTTCCTCGGCCCGCAGGAGCAGCGGCACGACGAGGCCGTGCGCGTCAACGCCGAGGGCGCGGGCATGCTCATGGCGCACTGCCGGGCCGCCGAAGCGTTCCTCTTCGTGTCGAGCTTCTGTCTGTACAGCCGCCAGGACCCCGAGCACGCCTACGCGGAGACCGATCCGCTGGGCGGCTACGCCACCTATGGCGCCAGCTACCCGGTGGGGAAGATCGCGGCCGAGGGCGCGGTGCGCTCCGCCGCCCAGATCCTCGAGCTGCCGACGACGATCGCCCGGATGAACATCGGGTACGGCACCTCCGGTCACGGCGGCCTTCCCATCATGTTCTTCGACATGATCCTCAAGGGCCAGCCGATTCCAGTGCCGATCGGCTACGACAACTGGGGATCGCCGATCGCCGAACAAGACATCGCGGCGCAGGCCGACGGTCCGCTGTTCGAGATCGCGTCGGTGCCGGCGACGATCGTCAACTGGGCGGGCGACCAACCGATCACTGACCGACAGACGTGCGACTACCTCGGCGAGCTCGCCGGCGTCACGCCGAATTACGTGGAGAGTGAAGTTACCTGGGACTCGTTCGTCTCCGACAACACGCGGCGCGAGCAGCTCATCGGGAAGTGCGCGACCGACTGGAAGGTCGGGATGCGCCAAGCCGTCGAAACCCGCTTCCCCGGCAAGGTGGTTGCTGCCTGATGCTGACCGACAAGAAGATCCTGATCACGGGGGCGACCGGTCAGATCGCTCGCCCGATTGCCGAGCACCTCGTCGCCAACAACGAGGTGTGGTGCGCCGCACGGTTCACGCAGCCCCAGCTCAAGGCGGAGATCGAGGAGCTGGGGATCGTGGCCTGTCCCTGGACGCTCGGATCGGGCGACTACTCGATGTTGCCCACCGACTTCACCCATGTCATCCACGCGGCCGGGCTCCCCGTCACCGAGGAGCACGACGAGGGCGTGCGCGTCAACGCCGAGGGCACGGGCATGCTCATGGCGCACTGCCGGGCCGCGGAGGCGTTCCTCTTCGTGTCGAGCTTCTGTCTGTACAGCCGCCAGGACCCCGAACACGCCTACAAGGAGACCGATCCGCTCGGCGGGTACGCCACGTACGGCGCCAGCTACCCGATCTCCAAGATCGCCACCGAGGGCGCGGTCCGCGCCGCCGCCCAGATCCTCGAGCTGCCGACCACGATCGGCCGGATGAACATCGGGTACGGCACCTCGGGTTGGGGCGGTGTTCCGGTCGCGTTCTTCGAGATGATGCTCAACGACCAACCGGTGCCGGTGCCGATCGGATACGACAACTGGGGCTCGCCGATCGCCGAGCAGGACATCGCCGCGCAGGCCGATGGTCCGCTGTTCGACATCGCGTCGGTGCCGGCGACGATCGTCAACTGGGCGGGCAACGATCCGGTCACTGACCGACAGGTGTGCGACTACCTCGGGGAGCTCTCCGGCATCACACCGAAGTACAACGAGACCGCGATCACCTGGGACTCGTTCGTGTCCGACAACACCCGGCGTGAGCAGCTCATCGGGAAGTGCGAGACGGACTGGAAGGTCGGGATCCGCCAGGCGATCGACGCCCGCTTCCCGGGCAAGGTCATCGCGCCCTGAGCGACGGAGCCGTCAGCGACCGGCGTCGATGGTGCTCCCACCGTCGACCATGAGCGTGTGGCCGGTCATGTAGTCGGAGTCGGGGGACGCCAGGAACACGGCCACGCGCCCGACGTCCTCCTCGGCGCGTCCGGGTCGGGGGATGATCGACGACTGGGTGATCGGAGGAGAGTCGGGGCCTTGACGTTGCACCCACGCGACCATCGCGGGCGTCGGCACCGCCGGGCAGATCACGTTGACGTTGATGCCGTCGGCACCCCACTCGCGCGCCGCGACGCGTGACAAGCCGCGGATGGCTTCCTTGGCGGCGGCGTATGCGCCGAAGTGCGCCATGCCGAAGAACCCGGCGCCGCTCGCCAGGTTGATCACCTTGCCGCCGCCCTGCAGGTACGGAAAGCACTCCTGCATGAACGCGAACGTCCCGAGGACGCCGGTGTCGAACTGACGACGCATGTCGTCGTCGGACAACTCCACGAACGGCCGGTCGATGTGGTCGAGGTACTGAGCGTTGTTCACGAGGATGTCGACGGTGCCGAAGTCCGCGACCGTGGCCGCGACGGCCTGCTCGATCTCGGTGCGCTGCGAGACGTCACACCGCACCGACGTCGCGCGAGCGCCCAAGGCGCGAAGCTCGTCGGCGACCGCGGGCCCCGTCGTCGGATTCAACTCCGCGATCATCACTGCCGCGCCTTCCTTGGCCATCGCGAGCGCGATCCCGCGCCCGACGCCCTGACCCGCGCCGGTCACGATCGCGACCTTGTCGTCGAGCCGTCCCACGTTTCCCCCCGTCGTCATCGAAGTGCGTACGACGACCAGCTTGGCGCGCGTGGAACGATCACGCACGTTGACCGCCGGCGCGCGACGGCGGTCGTCGTCCACCGGTGTGTTTCCCGTCGGTGTGGTAGGAACCAAGCCAGACGAATGACGAGGGGGAACGATGATCTCGGGTGAGAAGATCCTCATCACGGGCGTCACCGGAGGGGTCGCGGCACCGCTCGCGCACTTCCTGGCGGCCGACAACGAAGTGTGGGGTTTGGCCCGCTTCGACGAGGCCGCCGCTGCGCAGCGCGCGGCGGTGTTCGGCGCCGACGTCGCCGCGCGATCGAGTCGCGCCGGACTCGAGGCCGCGGGCGTGACCACCCGATCCATCGAGCTCGGCGCGGGTGACTTCTCCGAGCTGCCCGACGACTTCACGTACGTGTTGCATCTCGCATGGATGCGCGCCGACTTCGCGCATCTGGAAGACGCGATGCGCACCAACGTCGAGGGCAGTGGCCTGTTGATGCAGCACTGTCGGCGCGCCAAAGCCACCCTGGTGATGTCGAGCACCGCGGTGTACACCGCGAACGAAGATCCGTGGCACCTCTACACCGAGCTCGACCCGCTCGGCCAAGGAGGGACCGGCCAGACCGCGGTGACCAGCCCCACCACGAAGCTCGGCCTCGAGTCGGTCGCCCGCTTCTCCGCGCGTGCCTTCGACATGCCGACCGTGATCACCCGCCTGAGCTCGTTCATGGGCACCCCGGCATCATTCCCCGCGCTGCACATCCGCTCGGTGCTCGGCGGGTTCCCGATGGTCGCGCCCAACGACCCGAGCCCGCACACCCCGATCCACATCGATGACATGACCTGGCAGCTCGAGGCACTCCTCGACGCGGCGAGCACGCCGGCGCTGATCACCAACTGGTGCGGCGACGATGTCGTCACGGCCCAGGACTGGGTGCGCGACGCAGCCGAGTGGTCGGGCAAGGAGGGGAACCTCATCGTGCGCGCGGTCCCGGGTAGCCCTCCGGGTGCCGCGTCCGACCCGACGAAGCGGCGATCGATCACCGGCCCGTGCCGCACCAACTTCGCGACGTCCTTCCGTGAGCTCTACGACTCGATGGTGGCCCAGTGATGATGAATTCCGACGAATTGATCGACGCCGCTCGCAACAGTGCCGGGCTGGAAGACCTCGGCGCCGACTCGTACCGCGAGGGTCTCGACGTGCTCGTCGCGTCATACGAGAAGGACGCCGATCTCAACGACGTCGGTCGCGCCATGGCACAGGGAACGATCGTGTCGACGCTCGTGAACCGGCTGCAGATCGAAGACTGGTACACGCGGTATCCGGAGATCGACGAGCAACAGATCACCGCGCCGCTCTTCGTGCTCGGGTTGCCGCGCACCGGCTCAACCGCGCTCGGTGCGCTGCTGTCCGAGGACCCTCACGTGCGCGTGGCTCGGATGTGGGAGGCGGGGAATCCGTGCCCGCCTCCGGAGACGGCCACCGAGCTCACTGACCCGAGGATCGCGGTCGCGCAGCAGCGCATCGACGGCCAGGACTCGGTCTTGCCCGCGCTCAAGACGATGGTGCCGTTGTCGGTGACCGCACCCAGCGAGTGCCTGACCCTGCTGGCGTTCGACTTCCGCTCCGGCAACTTCGAGGCGATGGCGAAGATCCCGTCGTACAGCTCGTGGTTGATCGACTGCGACCTGGAGCCCGCCTATCGGTATCACCAGCGGGTGCTCAAGCTGCTGCAGTGGCGGTGTCCGCCGACGAACTGGCGACTTCGCACCCCCGCGCACCTCTACGCCCTCGACGCGCTCGATCGCGTGTACCCGGACGCGCGGTTCGTGATGACGCACCGCGACGTGGCGAGCGTGATCCCTTCGGTCGCCGACTTGCAGTTCACGCTGTCGAAGATGTTCACCGAGCATCCGGATCCGAACTACTTCGGCACCCATTGCTCGGAGCGGTGGGAGACGGCGTTGCACCGCGGCATCGCGTTCCGGGACGCGGGCCGGGAGTCACGTTTCTACGACATCGGGTTCCGCGACATGCAGGTCGACCCCATCGAGTCGATCCGCGGCTTGTACGAGTGGCTGGGCGAGGAGTACAGCCCCGAGGCCGAGGCCAACATGGTGAAGTGGCGCGCCGACAACCCACGCGGCGCACACGGCGCACACAGCTACGAGCCGGAGGACTTCGGCCTGACTGCCGACGAGTTGCACGCCCAGTTCAAGTTCTACAACGACCGCTTCGACGTCCCGGTCGACAACCGGTAGGTCGACCACGGACAGGAGCGTGCCGATGAGTGATGCGACGACAGGTTCGGGCACCCCCGACGATCCGTGGGTGTTGCACACGCCGCCGGGTACCGCGGAGTACCAGATGTACCGCGACGACGCGGCGGACCCGCCCGAGCTGGTCTGTCAGGTCGGCAGCACGAAGTTGCGCTACCTGGCCCGTTGCATCGACGACGTTCCCGCGATGCTCGCGGCCCACGGGGACTGGGTCGAGCTCGGCAGCGCCGACGAGAAGAAGCCGGCGAAGGACGGCACGCTCGAGGCATGGGCGCGCGCCGGAGACAACCCGGTGCAGGGTTGGTACGGGCTCCGCAACGGCTACCGCGGACGGTTCGCGATGTACGTGCCGCCGCTGCTCGAGCACCTGGGCCTGGTCGAGTTGGAGCACAACCCGCGCAACAACCGCGTCCGCGCCCGCTGACGATCGGCGCGCACGACGCTTCGGCAGCGTCCTGCGACGGCGACGCAGCAGCGGTCAGTCGAGCGTGGACGTCCGTGCGGCACGACGCACGACGATCGCGCGTGCCGCGAGGTAGGCCCCGGCCAGCGCGACGAACAACGTGGGCGCCGTGACGAACGCCCGGCTCGAGACTTCGCTGACCGCAACGGTGACTGCGAACGCGCCCCAGACGAAGACGGCGAAAGAGAACCACGTCGTGCGGACGTGCGCTTGATGCGTCAGCCGACCGAAGTACGTGACGGCTGCGTAGGAGCCGCCCCAGGCTCCGGCCAGCGCCGTGGGGAGCGCGATGAAGACGGTCGTGAGCCCCAGCGCCATGTCGTCGCCGCCCGACGGGCTCGGAAAGAGCGCGTTTCCAAGGAAGGCGACCGCCAACAGCGGCACGAGGAAGCCAGCGACGAAGCTGATCGTGGCGACGACCGAAGTCGACGCGTCGAGACCCGACAGATGCACCCTGCGCACATTGTCCAGTTTAGGCGGCGACGGGAGGTGAGCGTCGTGGGTGGTGCCGTGCCGCTTCGGTGTCAGACGACGTCGACCGCCGGCGCGGCGAACTGCGCGTTGTAGAGGCGCGCATACGCGCCGTCGAGCGCGAGCAACTCGTCGTGTGAGCCCTGCTCGACGATGTGACCCGACTCCATCACCAGGATCACGTCGGCGTCGCGGATCGTCGAGAGGCGATGCGCGATCACGAAACTGGTGCGGTTCGATCGCAGGGCCGCCATGGCCTGTTGGATCAGCACCTCGGTGCGTGTGTCGACCGAACTGGTGGCCTCGTCGAGGATGAGGATGGTCGGGTTGGCGAGAAACGCGCGTGCGATCGTGAGGAGTTGCTTCTCGCCCGCGCTGACGGTGCCGCCTTCGTCGTCGATCAGCGTGCCGTACCCGTGCGGGAGCGAGTGCACGAAGCGGTCGACGAAGGTCGCCGCGCGGCGGCGATGATCTCGTCGTCGGTCGCGTCCAGGTTGCCGTACGCGATGTTCTCGCGGATCGTGCCACCGAACAGCCACGTGTCCTGGAGCACCATGCCGATGTTCGACCGCAGCTCGCGGCGTCGCATGTGCGCGGTGTCGTTGCCGTCGAGGGTGATGGCGCCGCCGTCGATCTCGTAGAAGCGCATGATCAGGTTGACGAGCGTGGTCTTGCCCGCGCCGGTCGGACCGACGATCGCGACGGTCTGTCCCGGCTCGGCCACGAGCGAGAGGTCGGTGATGAGCGGGTGCGTCGGGTCGTAGGAGAACGACACGTGCTCGAACTCGACGCGCCCCGCGGGTCGAGATCGACGAGCGGCACTGCATCGTCGGGCGACTGCTCGTCCGCGTCGAGCAACTCGAACACGCGCTCGGCCGACGCCAGCCCCGACTGCATCACATTGATCATCGAAGCGAGCTGGGTGAGCGGCTGGGTGAACTGGCGCGAGTACTGGATGAACGCCTGGATTCCGCCGATCGTCATCTGCCCCGACGACACCTGCAGTCCGCCGATCAACGCGATCGCCACGTAGTTGAGGTTGCCGAAGAACATCATCGCGGGCTGGATGATCCCCGACACGAACTGGGCGCGGCGTCCGGCGTCGTACAACTCCGCGTTCTTCGCTCGGAAGGTCGCTTCGACCTCGCGTTGGCGTCCGAAGACCTTGACGATCGAGTGACCGGTGAACACCTCTTCGACCTGCGCGTTCGAGCGCGCCGGTGTGCGCCCACTGCTCGATGAAGTACGCCTTCGAGCGCTTGGTGATGCTCTTCATCGTGAAGACCGCGACGGGGATCGTGACCACGGCGATGAGCGACAACAAGGGGGAGATGGAGATCATCATCACCAGCACGCCCACGATGGTGAGCACCGAGGTGAGGAGCTGACTCAACGTCTGTTGCAAGCTCTGGGCGACGTTGTCGATGTCGTTGGTCACGCGGCTCAGCAGGTCGCCGCGCGGTTGGCGATCGACGTAGCTCAACGGCAGGTGGTGGAGCTTGTCTTCGACATCGGCGCGCAGCGTGAACATCGCGCGCTGCACCACGCCCGCGAGCAGGTAGCCCTGCAGGTACGACAGCACTGCGGCGGTCACGTAGATCGCGAGCACGCCGAGCAGGATGCGGTGCAACTCGGTGAAATCGATGCCCTTCCCGCTGATCACGCCGTCGACGATCACGTTGGTCGCGCTGCCGAGGATCTTTGGCGCGATCACCGCGAGCACGACGCTCGCCACCGCGAGGAACAGCACGACCGCGACGAGCGCGCTCTGGGGTCTGAGCCGAGCCGCCAGCCGCTGCGTCGACCCCTTGGTGTCCTTCGAGCGCTCGAGCGGTACGCCCGCGGCGCCCCACCGCCCGCCGAACCCGCCGCCCGAATCCTCGACCGACGGTCGGACGATCTCTTCGTCGTCGGTCACGCCGCCTCCTCGTCGGTGAGCTGCGACGCCACGATCTCGACGTACGTCGGGCAGTGCTCGAGGAGTTCGTGGTGGGTGCCGAGCCCGACCTGGCGGCCGTCTTCGATCACGAGGATCTGATCGGCATTCATGATCGTCGACACCCGTTGCGCGACGATCACGACCACCGCGTCGGCAACCTCCGGCGCGAGGGCGGCACGCAACCGTGCGTCGGTCGCGAGGTCGAGCGCGGAGAACGAGTCGTCGAAGAGGTAGATGCCGGGACGACGAACGAGCGCGCGGGCGATCGCGAGCCGCTGGCGTTGTCCGCCCGACACGTTGGAGCCGCCTTGGCCGATGCGGGCCTCGAGTCCGCCCGTCATGGCGGTGACGAAGTTCTTCGCCTGTGCGATCTCGAGTGCGTGCCAGAGCTCGTCGTCGGACGCGTCGGGATTCCCGTAGCGAAGGTTGCTGGCGACGGTGCCCGAGAACAGGAACGGCTTCTGGGGCACGAGGCCGACGCGGCTCCAGAGCAACTCCGGTTCGATGTCGCGCACGTCGACTCCGTCGACGAGTACCGATCCGCTGCTCGCGTCGAACAAGCGGGGTACCAGGTTCAACAACGTGGTCTTCCCCGAGCCGGTGCTCCCGATGATCGCGGTGGTGGTGCCGGCCTCGGCGCGCAGCGAGATGTCGGACAGCACCGCGAACTCGGCGCCCGGATACTTGAATTCCACGGTACCGAGCTCGAGCGTGCTGGGGCCGGTGAGCGCGGTGAGCGGCTCAGCGGGTGGCGCCACGGAAGGCATGGCGTCGAGCACGGCTTCGATGCGACCCGCGCTCACCGACGCGCGCGGCGCCTGTACCGCGACGAAGCTCGCCATCATCACCGACATCAGGATCTGGATGAGATAGCTGAGGAACGCGATCAGCGAGCCGATCTGCATCGTGCCGTCGGCGATCCGGTTCCCGCCCAGCCAGATCGCGGCCACGCTCGACACGTTGAGCACGAGCAACACCATCGGAAACATGAACGCCATCAAACGTCCGACGCGCAACGACGTCTGCGTGAGGTCGTCGTTCGCCTGCGCGAACCGTGCCGCCTCGTCGGGCTCGCGGACGAACGCGTGCACGACACGCAGTCCGGTGATCTGTTCGCGCAACACCTGGTTGATCCGATCGATGCGTACCTGCATCACCTCGAATTGGGGAGTGGTCCGCACGATCGCCAGCCCGAGGACGATCAAGAGCACGGGCACGCTCACGAGCAGCAACAGGGACAACGCCCCGTCTTCACGTACTGCCATGAACACGCCACCCGACGATCGTGATCGGCGCGGCGACGAGCAGCGTGCACGCCATCAGCACGAGCATCTGCACCTGGGTGACGTCGTTGGTGATGCGGGTGATGAGCGATGGCGCACCGAACGTGGCAACGTCTTGAGCGGAGAAGTCGGTGACGCGGTGAAACAACGAATCGCGTACGTCGCGTCCGAACGCCATCGACACGCCCGCAGCGAAATACACCGCGCCGATCGCGAACACGACCTGCACGAAGGTGACCGCGAGCATCACGCCGCCGACTTTCCAGATGTACGCGGTGTTGCCGGTCAGCACGCCCTTGTCGATGATGTCGGCGTTGAGCGTGGGCAGCAGCAGCGATGCCATCGTCTGGACGAAGGTGAGCCCGACGACTGCGAGCAACGGGGCGCGGTAGTCGCGCAGGAACCTGCGCAGTAGTCGGATCAGCATCGCCCCTCCCCGCGGCGGCGAGGCGGGGGTGCCTCGTCGGCCCCGCACGATAACGGCCCTCAGCGCGGGCCTCCTCGTTCCGGGCCCGCTACCTTGGCGGAGCAATGAATCGGCTCCGGAAACCGCGTCAATTCCTGGGCGTGGCGACCGCGATCGTGGTGCTCGCGGCCGCGCTCTCCGCGTGCGTCCCGCCGCCGCAGCCGCCCCCCGAGCCTGTGCCGCCCACGTCGCTCGCGCACGACCTTGCGGTCACCAGGACCACCCGATGGTTCGTCGACACGAGCCGTGGCATCCCGGCGTACGGCGATTTCGGCGGCACGGGCACCCGCCCGCTGCCGACGACCATCTGGTATCCGACCGACCGTGGTGCGGGGCCGTACCCCCTCGTGGTCTTCGCGCCGGGCTTCGGTGTGGGGCCCGACGCCTACGCCACGATGCTTCGCCGCATCGCGAGCGTGGGCTACGTGGTGGCGGCACCGCTGTACCCGATTCTGAGCGGCTGGCCGGCCGGGCCCGATGACGTGATCGGCTGGCCCGACGTGTTCGCCGACACCGGCTTCGTCACTGGTTCGCTGCTCTATGTCAGCGTGTGGGGAGATCCCGAGCTCGGTGGCCTGATCGACCAGCAGCGCGTCGCCGTGGCCGGGCACTCCGACGGCGCGCTCATCTCGTTCAGCCAGGGGTACGTCGCGTTCCGCAGCGATCCGCGTGTCCGTGCGGTGATCTCGTATTCGGCAGCGCTCGATGAGCCGAACACGATCTACCAGCCGAACGGTCGCGAGTTCCTTCATCTGGTGAGTGACCACGACGAGTACAACGACTTCGAGCACACCCTGCAATGGGACCGGGACAACCTGGTCGACCCCCACTGGACGATCGCGCTGTGGAATGCGTCGCACGCCGGGCCGTACATGGACCCGGATGACCCCCACTTCGACGCGGTGGTCGGCATCACGGTGGCCTTCCTCGATCACGCCCTCAAGGGCGCGTCGACGCTCGACCTCTTTCTGCAGGTCGCCACCCGCCCGGAGCTCGCCTCGTTCATGGGGTGACCGCGCTCCACGGTGCCCGGGTGGAGTTCGGGGGCAAGGAACGGGGTGCCTCGAGGCGTGCGTGCTGCGAGACTGCACCCATGGACATCGACGCCCGCCGGTGGGACGCAGTGGTCGCTCGAGACGAGCGAGCCGACGACACGTTCGTCTACGCGGTGAGCACGACGGGCGTGTTCTGTCGACCGTCGTGCCCTTCGCGCCGACCGAGGCGCGAGCACGTGCAGTTCTTCCCGGCGCCCGCGGCCGTCGAAGCAGCGGAAGCGGCGGGGTTCCGGGCGTGTCGTCGCTGCGACCCGTCCGGCGACGGCCCGGCGGCCCGCCGCGCCGCGCTGGTCGCCGCGGTGTGTCAGGCGATCGACGACGTGCCCGGACCGCTCACGCTCGCCGCCATTGCGCAGGAGGTTGGAATGAGCCCGTTCCACGTACACCGCGTGTTCACCGCCGAGATCGGCGTCACGCCGAAGGCGTATGCCGACGCGCGGCGCGCCACCCGTGTGCGTGATGGTCTCGACGCGGGCGCCGGCGTCACCACCGCGCTGTACGACGCAGGCTTCGCGTCGAGCGGGCGTTTCTACGCGTCGTCGACCGATCGTCTCGGGATGACGCCGTCAGAGTTCCGATCCGGTGGTGACGGCGTCGACGTGCGCTTCGCGGTCGGGGAGTGCTGGCTCGGCGCGATTCTCGTCGCCGCCACCGATCGCGGCGTGTGCGCGATCGAGCTCGGCGACGATCCCGACGCCCTCGTGCGCGCGCTCCAGGATCGCTTCCACACCGCGCGCCTCGTCGGCGACGATCCGGCATTCGACGCGCTCGTGGCGCGCGCGGTCGCGCTCGTCGACGCGCCCGGCTCCGGTGACGACGTTCCGCTCGACGTGCGCGGCACCGCGTTCCAGGAGCGGGTGTGGCGTGCCCTCCGGGCGCTCCCCGTGGGCTCGACCGTCTCGTACGGCGAGCTGGCCGAGCGGATCGGTTCGCCGCGCGCCGTGCGCGCGGTCGCCGGCGCATGCGCCGCGAACCACGTGGCGGTGGCGATCCCGTGTCACCGCGTGGTGCGCACCGACGGCAGCCTGTCGGGCTACCGCTGGGGTGTCGAACGGAAGGCCGCGCTCCTCGCTCGCGAGCAGGCGGTCACGGATCAAGCGACCGCGTCGTGAGACCCGCGCCCGACGCCTGACGCGCCCGAACCCGAAGTTGCGTCGCACACCGCCGTCGAGCGCGTGCGACGCAACTTCGGTTCGGGGGGTCAGCTCAGGTCAGTACCGCCCGCACTGGGGCCAGTTCGACAGGCTTAAGCCCGACGCGACGGCGATCTGCTGCTCGCGCGTCGCGAGGCTCGGCGCGCGGTGCGTACTGCCCGCCGCCGGCCGAGAGCCACGTCTGGGAGGTGAATTGCAACCCGCCGTAGTACCCGTTGCCGGTGTTGATGGCCCAGTTGCCGCCGCTCTCGCATTGCGCGATGCGGTCCCACACGGTCCCACCGGAGGAGTAGTCGGCAGCCCGGGGGGCGGCGTCTGGTGAGAGTGCCGCGGCGGCGGCGGCTTGCTCGGTGGCGACGGCGGCGGCAACGGCCTCGGCCTCTTCGGCTCGGGCGGCGTCGATGCCTTGTTGCCAGGCCAGGATCTCCGGGAGCTGGCGCTGAAGTGCTTCGCTCTCGCTGCGTTGAATGGCTTCTTGGAAGGATGCGGCGATCGGCCGCTCCGCATGGGGGTCGAGCTTGGGATCGATCGAATGCTCGGCATCCGACGGTGCAGCGAACGCGACGCCCGCGGCCACCATCACGACGCAGAGCGGCGCTACCACCAGCAACCACCGTCTCTGGAACATGGATTCTCCTTGGCTGCCTCGAAACGCGCGCGTGTCGAGACCGTTGGGGATTTGGGGAGAGAAGTCGCGACCCCGGTGGGGCTGCACAGGTGCAACTGCTCGCCGATCACGGTAGGAGTGCCGGGGTGGCAGATTTCAGCCGCGGCCGCTCAGCGGGATGGGCAAAGTGGCCGAAATGCCGCGGGGGCTCCGGACGCGGCCCTAGGGCCCGCCCGGCCCCGCGAAGAAGTGAGAAATTCTGTGTCGCCCGCCGGGGAATCGGACGAAACGCCTGGAAACGGCCTCAGCGTGTGGGCGGGTCCGGCGCGTCATCTGCCGCGTCGGGACTGGCTTTCGCGCGGCTGGGCGCCACGCGTGGTGGCTCGTCGGGTTGCTTCGGGTACACGGGGGGCCACGGCGTGTCCATGAGCCCGTCGGCGCGATCACGGTCGTGCATCGCCAGCAGCGGCAGAAGTGATTGCGGGTGTTCGTTGATGCCCGCCCACGGGTCACCGACCTGCTCGAGTCGCGGTGGGCAGCGACGCGATCGTGAGCTCGTCGGGGTGGATGGCGTCGAGCTCGTCCCACCGCAACGGCGTCGACACCTGGGCGCCGGCGCGTGCGCGGACGGACCACGTGCCGAACACCGTCTTGTGCGGTGCGTTCTGGTTGTAGTCGAGGAAGATCCGTTCGCCTCGTTCCTCTTTCCACCACGCGGCCGTCATCAGGTCGGGCCGTCGTCGTTCGAGCTCGCGCGCGATCGCGACCGCTGCGAACCGCACCTGGTACGAATCCCAGCGCGGCTCGAGGCGCACGTACACGTGCACACCGCGGTTGCCGGTGGTCTTCGCGTAGCCGACGATGCCGAGCTCGTCGAGCAGCGCGTGCACCTCCGCCGCGGCGGCGTGCACGTGGGTGAAGTCGGTGCCGGGCTGCGGATCGAGGTCGAGGCGCAATTCGTCGGTGTGGTCGGGATCCGCCGCGAGGTACGCCCACGGGTGAAAGCCCAGGCAGCCCATGTTCACGGCCCAGAGCAGATGCGCGATGTCGGCGCACACCAACGCGCGCGACTCGGTGCCGTTGGGTGTGCTGACCGTGGTGGTCTCGAGCCAGTCGGGCGCTGAGTCCGGGATCCGCTTCTGGAAGAACGACGGGCCGTCGGCGCCGTCGGGGAACCGTTGGAGCAGCACCGGGCGTCCGCCCATCGTGCGCATCAGCGGTTCGGCGACGCGGCAAGTAGTGGTGCACGAGATCGAGCTTGGTCTCGCCGCGCTCGGCGAAGAACACCTTGCCGGGGCTGGTGATGCGCACCTGACGCCCGTCGACTTCGAGGATCTCTGCTTCGGCCTTGGCCACGCCGCCACCGTAGGTCGCATGGTCAGGCGCGCGGACGACTCCTCCCGCGTGGGGTACGGAGATGGAGGATGTCGCGCGTCACGGCGCTGAGCTCACGTTGGATGATCTCTGGTGGCGTGTGTGCGAGCAGCGCCGGTGCCCAGTCGTCGAACCCGGTGATGGCTCCGAGCGCGGTGATCATGCGAATCTGCTCCGGGACGTCGCGGGCGGCGGCCTCCGCGGCGCGCTCGACCCGCTTGTGCATCTCGTCGTGGTCGATCATCGAATGGAGCGTCTCGACCACGGGCTCGCGCCGATGCTGGCCGACCAGCTTGAACAGGTCGAACCAGAGGTGCATCTGGTCGATGACCCACAACAGCGCGTCTGCCCATCCGTTCACGTCGGTCGCGGCCTCGAGCCGCGTGACGAGCTCGGAGAGGAGGGTCTCCGCGGGTGCGAGCAGCTCGGCGAGGATCTGCTCCTTGCTCTGGAAGTGGTAGTAGAGCGCCGCCTTGGTCACGTCGAGGCGCTCGGCGATCTCGCGCAGCGACGTGCCGTCGTAGCCCTGCTCGATGAAGAGCTCGGAGGCCACCGCGAGGATGCGCTCCCTGGTGTCGTTCGCCACGATGGGAAATATTACTTGACGACCGGTAAGTTCATCACTTACCGTACGGCAAGTCAGTCGCTCCGTCTGCGAGCGACGCATCGACCACCGAGGAAACCATGATCGAAGCGACGGCACTGCAGAAGCACTACGGGCCGCAGGTTGCGGTCGAGCACGTCGACCTCCGCGTGCCGGCCGGACGGGTGCTCGGCGTGCTCGGCCCGAACGGAGCCGGCAAGTCGACCACGGTGCGGATGCTCACCACCATGACGCGCCCCGACGGCGGCACGGGGCGAGTCGGGGGTTTCGACATCGTGCACGAGGCGCCCGCGGTGCGACGGATCATCGGGGTCACGGGCCAGGACGCCACCCTCGACGAGCTGCTCACCGGCGCGCAGAACCTCGTGCTCGTCGGCGAGTTGTCCAACCTCTCGCGTCGCGACGCACGGGCCCGCGCCGCCGACCTCCTCGAGCACTTCGAGCTGACCGACGCCGGCGACCGCATGGTGAAGACATATTCGGGTGGCATGCGTCGACGCCTGGATCTTGCGGCCAGCCTCGTCGGGCGCCCGCCGGTGCTCTTCCTCGACGAGCCGACCACCGGGCTCGACCCGACGAGTCGACTGCGCATGTGGGGTGTGATCCGAGGCCTGGTGGCCGACGGCACCACGCTGCTGCTCACCACGCAGTATCTCGACGAGGCGGACGCGCTCGCCGACGAGATCTCGGTGATCGACCACGGCCGGGTGATCGCGCACGGCACGCCGCACGAGCTCAAGGCGCGCGTCGGCGGTCAGCGGCTCGAAGTGGTGTTGAGCGCGCCGCATCCCGGCGCGGCGGAGCTCCTGGCGGAGGTCGGCGCGGGGGCCAGACCCACGGGAGCGGCTGCTCCGCGTGCGCCAGTGGTGCAGGTCGCGGCCGACGGTCGTCGGTTGCAGGTGCCGGTCGACGTGCGACCCGGCCTCGCCACCGAGGTGGTGCGCGTGTTCGACGCGCAGGGCATCGCCGTCGACGACGTCACGATCCACCACCCGTCGCTCGACGACGTGTTCTTCAGCCTCACTGGTCGGCCCGCCGTCGACGACGCGACTGGCGAGTCCACCGGCGAGTCCGCGGGCGATGCGTCACGCTCCGACCAATCCTCGAACGCCCGGCCCTCGAACGCCCGGCCCTCGAACGCCCCGCCCTCGAACGCCAGGGATGTGGTGGTGCCGACATGAGCAGTGTCTCCGCACGTCACGTGCTCGCACTCACCCGCCGCAACCTGCTCCACGTTCGTCGCGAACCTGCGCAGATGTCGGATGTCACGATTCAACCGGTGTTGTTCACTGTGTTGTTCGTGTCACTCTTCGGCTCCGCCATGGTGCTGCCGGGGGGCGCCAGCTACACCGCGTTCGCGATCGGCGGCTTGGTCACCATGAACCTCACGACGGCATCGATGGGAACGGCCGTCGGCATGAGCACCGATCTCTCCACCGGGGTGATCGATCGGTTTCGCACCCTTCCCATCAGCCGCGTCTCGATCCTGCTCGGCCGGTCGCTTGCCGACCTCCTCGCCAGCATCGTGTGCGGCACGATCGTGCTCCTCACCGGCCTCGTGTTGGGTTGGCGTCCCGGCAACGGGGTGCCGGGCGTGGTCGCCGGGATGGCGGTCGCGGTGCTGTTCGCCTATTCGCTGAGCTGGTTCACCGCGTGCATCGGGCTCCGGAGCAGCGATCCCGAATCGGCGCAGGCCGTCGGGCTCATGATCCTGTTCCCGGTCGCCTTCGTGTCGACCTGCTTCGTGCCCACGCAGGGGATGCCCGACTGGCTGCGCACACTTGCCGAGTGGAACCCGGTGTCGGCCGTGGCCGGTTCGTGTCGCGAGCTGTTCGGGAACCCGAACCCGGCCGCCATGACGAATTCGTTCCCCGCGCAGCATCCGGTGCTGATCTCGGTGGGATCGAGCCTCGTGATCCTCGCGGTGTGCGTACCGCTCGCAGCCCGGCTGCTCCGCGCTCGCACCGTCGACTGACCGGCGCGAGCGCGAGCCGCGCTACAGCAGTTGCGTGTCGGTGGGGTCGACCATCGGGAGCTCCTGGAGCGCCTGGTGCAGGTGGCGCGCCCACACGTCTTCGAGCTTGCTCAGATATCCCGAGTCGGCGTCGATACGAGAGTGCTCGACGAGGTGGCTGCCGTTGCGGTAGAGCGCAAGGTCGTAGGGCGGCCCGACACCCACGTTCGCGCGCGCGGTGCTGATCATCGAGCTCAACGCCACCTTCGACGCATCGCGGAGGTCGAGATGTTCGGCGGTCGCGAGCTCGAGCAGGAACTTGCCGTACTTGGTCTCACCGATCTGGAGGAACGGCCGTTCGTCGGAGGCGCGGATGTAGTTGCCCTCCGGATACACGAGCAGCACGTCGGCGGGCGCGTCGCCGATCTGACCGCTGAGCAGGAACGTGGATGTGGCGTCGGCGCCAGTTCCCGCGAGCCCGGCGCGATGCGAGTGCGCAGTCGCGACGCTCAGCCGACCCACGTAGAGCGCGGCCTCGAACAGCTCGCCCACGGTGCGCAACGACTCGGGCGCGGACGGATCGGCGAGATCGCGGTGGATTCGGTCGAGCACCTCCTGGGTGGTGGCGAGGTTGCCGGCCGACTGCAGCACGAAGGTGCGGTCGGGGGTCGGGTGGAACACGAACAGCTTGGAATACGTGCTCACGTTGTCGACCCCGGCGTTGGTGCGGGTGTCGGAGAGCAGCACGATGCCGTCGCGCATGCGCATGGCGAGGCAATAGGTCATGGAGGACTCCAGGTCATGTGGGGCCGAGGACGAAGCGCGGGCCCGGGCCGTCGACTCCCGCGGCGTCATCCGGGTTGGCGAGTTTGCATACCCCGAGTGACAGGCAACCACACCCGATGCACCCGTCGAGCCGGTCGCGCAGGCGCTCGAGCACCTGGATCTGCGCGTCGAGGCGTGGCCGCCACGACGACGACAGTCGCGCCCAGTCCTTGTGCGTGGGGGTGCGGCGTTCGGGGAGCGACGCGAGCGCGTCGTGGATCTCGTCGAGGGTGAGGCCGACCTGTTGCGCGACGCGGACGAACGACACGCGGCGGATGGTGTCGCGCGCGTAGCGCCGTTGGCCACCCGGCGAGCGGGTCGAGTGGATCAGCCCGACGTCTTCGTAGAAGCGGAGCGCGGACGCGGCGACGCCGGTGCGTTCGCTGACCGCGCCGATCGTGAGTTTCTGGTCCACTCCACGAGGGTATCCCGAAACATCCTTGACTTCAAGTGAACTTGAGCAAATAGGCTGCCAACCAGCACACACACATTTGGCACGCAGCACGTGGGCAACGAAGCGGATTCGGGGACGACCGGTGAGCGACTTCAACTCCTGGGGGATGCTCCAGAGCGCGATGCAAGACGCGGGGCCGGCGCACGCCGTCGCGCCCGGCACGGTGCGACGGGTGACGCGCTTCTCGCGCCCGCACGCCAAGACGATCGGATGGTTCCTCGGCCTCGCCACGATCGCGGCGGTGCTCGGCGTGGCCGTGCCGGTGTTGGCGGGTCGCTCGGTCGACGCGATCGTCAACGGCGACTCGACCAGCACCGTGGTGTGGTTGGCGGTCGCGATGGCCGTCATCGCCGTGCTCGACGCCGTGGTGGGTCTCGCGGAGCGCCTGCAGTCGTCGCGCCTGGGCGAGGGTTTGATCGTCGACCTGCGCAAGCAGGTGTTCGGCCATGTGCAGCGCATGCCCATCGTGTTCTTCATGCGCACGCACACCGGCGCGTTGGTGAGCCGACTGAACAACGACGTCATCGGTGCGCAGCGCGTGTTCACGTCTGCGTTGTCGGGCGTGGTCACGAACGTGATCGCGCTGGTGCTCACGCTGGCGGTGATGTTCGAGCTGTCGTGGGAGATCACGCTCCTCTCCGTGGTGCTCCTTCCCGTGTTCGTGATCCCGGCGCGTCGCGTCGGCTCGAAGGTGGGGAAGCTCCAACGGGAGGCCGCCGATCACAACTCCGCGATGACGTCGCAGATGACCGAGCGCTTCTCGGCGCCCGGCGCGACGCTGGTGAAACTCTACGGACGGCCCGACCAGGAGGCCGCCGAGTTCGGGCACCGTGCCGATCGTGTGCGCGACATCGGGGTGCGCACCGCGGTCGCCACCGAGGTGTTCTTCCGTGCTCTCACGCTGGTGTCAGGTCTCGCGCAGGCGCTCATCTACGGGCTCGGCGGTTACCTCGCGCTGCAAGGCGAGCTCGCGCCGGGAACCGTGGTCACCCTCGCGCTGTTGCTCAACCGTCTGTACGGTCCGCTCACCGCGCTCGCCACGGCGCGGCTCGACGTCGTGACCGCACTGGTGAGCTTCGACCGCATCTTCGAGGTGCTCGATGTCGAACCGTTGATCGCGGAACCCGAGCACCCCGTGGCGCTGCCGACCGGCCCGGTGTCGGTGGTGTTCGACGACGTGCACTTCCACTACCCCTCCGCCGACCAGGTGTCGCTCGCCTCGCTCGAGGAGGTTGCAGTGCTCGACGAGCGCGCCGGCGCCGAGGTCCTGCACGGGGTGTCGTTCGCGGTCGAGGCGGGGCGCACGGCGGCGTTGGTCGGCGCGTCCGGTGCGGGGAAGTCGACGATCGCGTCGCTCGTGCCGCGTCTCTACGATGCCGACGCGGGATCGGTGCACGTCGGTGGCGTCAACGTGCGCGACCTGTCGTTCGAGACGCTGCGCCGCTCCATCGGTGTGGTCACCCAGGACGGCCACCTGTTTCACGACAGCATCGCCGCCAACCTGCTCTACGCCGCGCCCGACGCGACCGACGACGACATCTGGGCGGCCCTGAGCGATGCGCGACTCGCCGACCTCGTGCGCTCGCTCCCCGACGGGCTCGACACCGTGATCGGTGAGCGGGGCTACCGGCTTTCGGGCGGCGAGCGGCAACGGTTGACGCTGGCGCGGGTGCTCCTCGCACAGCCGCGGGTCGTGATCCTCGACGAGGCCACCGCGCACCTCGATGCCGAGTCGGAGGCGGCGGTGCAGGATGCGTTGGCCGTCGCGCTGGACGGCCGGACCGCGTTGGTGATCGCGCACCGTCTGTCGACCATCCGCGCGGCGGACGAGATCCTGGTGGTCGACGCGGGGGTGATCGTCGAGCGGGGCACGCACCACGCGCTCCTCGCTGCGGGCGGGCGCTATGCCGATCTGTACCGAACGCAGTTCGCCGACGACCCCCTCGACGCTCCGACCGACGACGACCTGACCGAGTCGTCCGCCGCCTGACCGGTTCGCGGGGCGACGGTCGAGGGGTTCCACGGCGTCGGGTACGGTCCTCGCTCGTGACCACGGACGCCGGCGGAGCTGGGGGCTGGGACGACTCGCTGCGTGACCTCACGTCCCGGCGGAGCGCCGCTCGAGCGATGGGCGGCGAGGAACGGCTGGCCAAGCACCGCGCTCGCGGGCAAGCTCGACGCTCGTGCCCGGGTCGACCACCTGCTCGACGCAGGTTCGTTCCGTGAGCTCGGCACCCTGGCGGGTGACGTCCCGGCCGACGCGATCGTCGCCGGCGCGGGGCGCATCGGCGGTCGACCCGTGATGATCGGCGCGGAAGACTTCACCACCGTGGCCGGCACCATCGGCGGGCCGAGCAACGCCAAGCGCTACCGGCTCGCCGAGCTCGCGCTGCGTGACCGCATCCCGCTGCTCATGCTGTTGGAGGGTGCCGGTCATCGCCAGGACGGGCGCCCGACCGGCCGGGCGCCGGTCGACCTGCTCATGCAGGCGCAGTGCTCGGGCAACGTGCCCGTGCTCACCGCGGTGCTCGGTGCATCGGCGGGTCACGGTGCGTTGATCGCGCCGATGTCGGACTTCGCCGTGATGAGCGAGCACTCGTCGGTGTTCACCGCGGGTCCACCGGTCGTGGCCGAGTCGTTGGGTGAGATCGTCACGAAGGACGAGCTGGGCGGTCCGGGTGTCGCGGTTGCGAGCGGGCTCATCCACAACGTGGGCACGGACGACCCGTCCACCCTCGATCTTCTCCGGATCTACCTTTCGTACTTCCCGTCGTCCGCGTGGAGTACCCGCCGCACTACGCGAGCGACGACGCCGCGCCGCGCGACCTTCCCGAGCTGCTCGACATCATCCCGCGCGACGGCCGTCGCACCTATGACGTGCGCGATGTGATCGACGTCGTGGTCGACGACGAGTCGTGGTTCGAGGTGCAGCCGCGGTTCGGCCCCGCGGTGGTGTGCGCGCTGGCGCGCCTCGGCGGCGATCCGGTCGCCGTCGTCGCCAACAACCCGTCGGTGCTCGCGGGATCCATCGATGTCGACGCGGCCGACAAGGCTGCGCACTTCATCAGCGTCGCCGACTCGTTCCATCTCCCGCTGGTGTTCCTCACCGACAATCCGGGCGTGATGCCGGGGTCGGCGTCGGAACGACGCGGCATCCTGCGCAGCGGCGCCCGCATGTTCGCGGCGCAGACGGTCGCCACCACCATCAAGTTCGAGATCACGATGCGCAAGGCGTACGGCTTCGGCTCGATGGTGATGGGCATGATGAGCTTCAACGGCCAATCGGGTGTGTACGCCTATCCGGCCGCGACCATGGGCGCGATGGGTGCATCGGCGATGGGCCGCTCGCGCGGTTCCGACGACGAGGAAGCGGAGTTGTTGCGCACCGCTGAGCTGCAGGCGTCGTACAACTCGGCGATGAGCTTGGGCTTCGACGAGATGATCGATCCGCGCGACACGCGCAACGTGTTGCTCGACGCGCTCGACCGCGCCAAGCACCGTCGTCAGTCGCCGGCGGCGCCGGTCGCGCGCGTCGCCATCACACCCTGAGGCCCGGCCGCACCTCATTGCGCACGGCCACGGTGCGCACGCGTGGATCGTGTCGTCGAGGGCCTGGGTCACCGCCGGCAGGTTCTCGTCGAGCGGAGAGTTGAGGGGAGAGTCGACGGGAGAAAGGCCAGCGTTGTTCGCCCATCCTCGAAATTGCGTTCCCAGCGCGCGCTCTGCGTGCACTCCCAACGCAATTTCGGATCGAGATGGTACGGATTCTCGCTGGTTCTCAGTTTCGGTAGGATGGGCCGGTGGCTGCTCCCGATCCGCATCATCTCGCGGCAGAGCGCCTTCGCGACGCCGACCAGCGTTACACGCGCAGCCGGGAGGCGCTGATCGAAGTGCTGACCGCCGCCGACGCGCCGCTCACGATCGCCGAGATCGTCGCGCGCGACCAACAGCTCGCGGTGTCCACCGCCTACCGCAACCTGGTGGTGTTCGAGGAGGCCGGCGTGGTGCATCGCATCGTCACGGCCGACGAGCACGCCCGCTATGAGCTCGACGAGGCGCTCACCGAACGCCACCATCATCACCTCGTGTGCTCACGGTGTGGTGTGGTGCGCGACTTCACCGTCGCCGACACGCTCGAAGCCGAGCTCGACCGCGCGCTGTTACGGGTCGCGAAGTCGAACGGGTTCGCAGCCGAGCATCACCGGCTCGATCTCATCGGCCGCTGTGAGCAGTGCCGGTGATCACGCGGCACTCGAGCGCGCGGCGGAGTTTCGCCAGGTTGGCGTCCATCTCCGTGACGTAGTCGTGACCCGCCGCTCGTTCCTTCGCGGTGAGGCCTTCGATCGGATCGAGCACCGCGGTGCGCACGCCGCCTGCTTCACGGGCCAGCGTCTGCGCGATGCGCGGCGACACGAGTCGTTCGGTGAACACCGTGGTGACGCCGCGCGCCCGCACGAGGTCGGCGAGCGCGGCGAGACGGCGGGCGTCGGGCTCGCCGTCGGGGGAGAGCCCGGCCACCCCTTCCTGGCGGAGTCCGTACGCCCGCGCCAGGTGACCGAACGCTTCGTGCGCGGTCACGATCGTGTCGAGGCGACAGCTGGCGAGACCGGTGCGATAGCGCGCGTCGAGCGCATCGAGCGTGGCGTGGACTGCGGCGGCACGCCGGGTGAAGGCGCCGCGATCGGCCGGGCGCGCGCTGATCAGCGCCTTCGTGATCTCGTCGACGATGCCGCCCATCAAGGTGGGGTCGAGCCACACGTGTGGGTCGTGCGCCAGGGGGCCGGCGTCGCGCAGCCCGAGCCGATCGAGGAGCTCGACGGTGCCGTGATCGCGCTGCTCGGCGGCGGACTCGACCGCCGGTTGGAAGTTGCGTCCCATGACGATCACGACTGCGGCGTCGTCGATCGCGTCGCGCTGATCGGTGGTGAGCTCGAGGTCGTGGGGCTCGGCGCCGGCGGGAGTGAGGTTTGCCACCGCGACGTCGGGGCCGCCGACCTGTTGTGCTGCCCAGGCGACTGGGTAGAAGGCCGCCACCACCGGGATCGGCGTGTGGTGCCGCTTCGTCGCCGCGGCGGCGGGGGCGACGTTGGCCACCGACACGACAATGCTTACTCCGACGATGCCGGTCGCAACGACGCACGCGCGCGCCCACACCTCTGTTCGGCGTCGGGTCCACCACATGCCGTCATCCTACTTGGAATGAGAACGACTCTCATATCGCCGCCTGCGGACAGGCGGCACCGCGAAACCGGCGTCGCGGGATGTCGTCCTGCCACGCGTCGCGACGCCAGTTCGTTGGCGCAGGGTCACGGGGTGCGGCCGTAGAAGGCGATGAGCCTCGTCTGCACGTCGGCGTCGTCGGGCACCGACACCTCTGGGCCCGCCACCTGCGGGCTGCGGAACGCGTCGCCGAATCCGTACGCCCCCTCGAGCACCCGCGCCGCCTCGTCGGCATCGATCGACTCGTCTTGCCCGGTCGCACGGGCGAGATCCCAACCGTGCACGACCAGGTCAGAGCTCACGAACCGGTCGACCGCGTCGGCGAACGTGGACGGCCCGAAGAAGCCGTCGAACTCCTCGTCGGCCAGGGTGGGATCGTCGAGTCGGGACTGGATGACGTCACGGGCGGCGCCGAAGGCACCCGCCGGATCGTCGTCGACGCTCGGGATCGGCCCCATCTCGGCGCCGACGAGTCCGAGGAAGACGCCATAGGCGTCGACCACGTGCCGGACGAGGTCGCGCACGGTCCAGTCGGCACACGGAGTCGGCGCCGACCACGCGTCGGGGGCCACCCCCGCGATCAGTTCGGCGAAGTGCCCGGCGTTGCGACGGAAGCGCTCGGAGATCTCGGTCACGATGTCACTCCTGGGGTCGGTGCGCCCGAAGACCGGGCGACGGTGTGGTTCACGCGGCGAGACGAGCGCGCCGTCTCGCCCAGAACGGTTCGTGGGCGAAGCGCGCCTCGAGGTCGAAGCACCGTGCGTACTCGCGCTCGTGATCGGCGACGACGCGTTGCCACATCGCTGCGTACTGGCGCGATGCGTCGCCGCTCGCGTCGGCGCCCGGTGCGAGCATGCGCGCGATGGTGGTGCCGGCCTCGCGACCGGTGAGCAGGGCGGTGAGGATTCCTTGCGACGACAGCGGGTCGAACGTCACGGCCGCGTCGCCCGCGGCGACCCACCCGTCGCCGACCACCGACGTCAAGCGTCGTGACCCGGCCGCGAACAGAACCGGCGTACGTGGCGCGTCGAGCGCGCCGGAGGCCGTGGCGATCTCGGCGACATGATCCGCCGCGCCCATGGCATCGGCGAAGGTGAGCCAGCTTCGTGTGACCGCTCGATCGAGCAGGTCGGGGTCGGTGAAGTGCACGAACGCGCGACTACCGCCCGGGACGGGCGCGGTGTACCACCACCCCGATGGCACGGCCTGCACGGTCGACGTGAGGTCGTCATCGTCGTCGCTGCGCCCGACGAGGCACGCGACCGCGACCAGGTGGTCGACGCGAGTCGTGCTCGCACCATGGGCGCGCGCAACGGTCGCGCGGCGCCCCGACGCGTCGCACACGACGCGAGCCCCGAGTGTGCGGGTGCCGGTCGTCCCGTCGACCGTGAGCTGCCACTCGCGCGGGTGGGCGCTCGCCACCACGTCCTGGTCGCGCAACACCTCGACGCCGGACTCCGCGAGGGCATCGAGGAGCTGCCGGTCGAACGCGGCGCGATCGAGGTGCCAGCCCGTCCCGAACGGGTTGAACATGAAGTCGGTGAGCACGAGCGAGGTGCTGCCCCACGACGCCCGATTGCCCAAGGAACGGAGATGCGCGTCGGGATCGAACGCGGTGGGCGCGATCAGGTCGCGCACGAGGCGGTCGGTACCCGGCGGCGCGCTCTGCCCGAACGACGGCCGCCGCCCCGCTCCGGTCGCGCCGGCAACCACGACCACGTTCACGCCGGCGCGGTGCAGCGTGCTCGCCACGGCGACCGCAGTGGGCCCGCCGCCGACCACCGCCACATCGGCGCGCCCCGTCGAGATCATTGACGGGGCCTCATTGATCGGGAAGGCCTTCGAGATCCGCGGGCGCGAGCGGGCGGTAGGTGGGTCCGTAGCTGACTGCGGGTTCGGCGGTGAACCCGACGTCGGTCTCGACCTTCATCTCGTCGGGAAACGCGTCGCCCTTCGGCCCGGGCCGCACCTGGACCAGGCCGAGCTTCCACCAGCCGTCCATCATGTTGGTGAGCGTGGCGTGGCGGCTTGGCCCCGCGACGAAACGTTCCCAGTCGGCGCGGGCGCGGAATGCCGCGAGTCGGTCGGCCATCGACCGCTTGGTGTCGACCACGATGTCGTAGTCGGCGGCGCGCAACACGTGGTTCGGGATGCGCGCGGGCCAGAACGTCGGGAGCACCGGCGAGATCGAAGGCTCGTAGCCCGAGCGACAGCTGGCGGCGTCGGTCTGCCATGGCGTGCCGAGCCAGCGGGTCAGCGCACCAGGGGTGCAACCGTCGAGCGGTCCGCCGGTTGCGAGCGCGGCCGCGGGAGTGAGCACATCGCCGTAGTCGGTGGGATCGACGGTGTCACTGCGCACGCGGAGGCGACCGGGCTCGTCCCACATGCTGGCGACGCGCAACGTCCAGGGAAGCTCGATGCCCGGGTGGAACGCGCCGCCGAGGCACTGCTCGAGTGCAGCTCGATCGAGCGCGGCGGGGCGCAGTCGTGCCGGAAGGTCGTCGACCCGGTGCGACGTCGGCAACTGGTCACGATCGTCGACGAAGTCGCCCGCCGCCCACCGTTCGAACGCGCGGTACTGGATCGGCGTGAGGGTCAGCCACTGGTACGCGGTCTCGGCGGGGATCGTCGTGCCGTCGCCGTACACCTGCGGCACCGCCTCGGGTTGCGGGGTCGCGTACGACGGATCGCGCAGTTGCGTGAACACTGCTTGACGGGCCGGGCGCGCGGAACGCTTCGGGTTCGCGAGCACCGCGAGCGTCTTCGGCGCCAGGAAGTCGCCATCGGTGTTCCAACCATTCGATCGGAGGAACCCCGAGTTGACCCATTGCATGTCGACGAGACGCGTGAGCACGGGCAGGATGTCGCTGCCGAACCCGACGCGCTCAGCCTCGGTGTCGACGTCCCATGCCGTGCGCGCGGCGTCGTACGCGCTCACGAGCCCGGCGGCGACGCCGGGTCCGTAGTTGGGCGGTGTGACCACCACCCACGCGGGCGCCGCGTCGAGATCGCGATCGCCGAGTCGCACCGTGGCGCGCACCGGACCGTCACAGAGATCGTCGGCCCAGCCGTCGTTGTCGGAGAACGTGGTGAGCGGCGCCGAGTTGGGCGCGTACCCCGACCCCGAACCAGGTACGACGACGAGCCGCCCCGCGCCGTCGACCATGAGCTCACCGAGGCTGACCGGTGCGCCGAGGAACGTGCCACCGTCGAGGGGGACCGGTCGACGCGCCGTGCCGCGGATCGACGTCGGCCCGGGCGCGATCACGAGCCCAGCCCGCGCGTCGCCCTGCACGGATTCGTTGCGACGAGGAATCGCGGTGGCGATGGGGAGGTCGAGCGCAACACCGAACTGGTACCACGCCGCCTTCGTGTTGGCGACGCTGACCGTCCACGTGATGTTCGCATCAGCCTCGGTGAGCTCGCGCACCACGCGGCCGTTGCGGTCGTAGCCGTAGATGCGAAAACGCGCCGCCTGACGCGCGATCGCACCCTTGACATCCTTGAAGCCATGTGGCGCCTTCGGCAGCGCGCCGGGCACCTCAGGACCGAAGTAGAACGACTCCGCACTGTTCCCGACGCGCGCGACGCCGATCGCGGGGTGGATGCGCACGGTGTGGATGGCGTCGAGGCCGCCGACTCGTGCAGCCGCGGTCGCGGATCGCGCGGTCAGCGTGTCGAGCGCCGGGGCGACCGCCAGTGCGCCGGCCGCCAGCGCGGCGGTGCGGAGGAACTCGCGGCGAGTGTGGATGACGGGTCGACGGTCTCGGGTGCCCATGCGACAGTGATCTTGACGCGTACGACGTCAGATCGCGCGCTCGCGGCCCGTTCTGACAGCGATCGCGTCGACGACCGACGGGGTGAGCGCGCGGAGACGGGGTCGGTGACGGCGTGCATCACGCCGATCACCGACCCCGTTCCGTGGCCCAGCTCGGTGGGCCCTCACTGCTTCGATGCCGCTCGGTCGGTGGTCCTCAGCTGGCGAGGACTTGGGCCTTCAGGCGGTTGAACTCGGCGTCGTCGATGGTGCCGCTCGCCTTGAGGTCGGCGAGCTTGGCCAGTTGATCGGCTGCACTCGTGCCACCCCCGACTCCTGCCGCGGCGCGGACCTGGTTGTCGAAGTTGGCCTGTGCGGCCGCCATGTCCTGCGCTGCGTGCTCGTGCATCTTGTGCCCACGGGCGATCAGGTACACGAACACGCCGAGGTACGGGAGGATGATCACGAAGATCACCCACGCAGCCTTGGCCCATCCCGACAGGTCGTGCGAACGGAACAGGTCCGCGAACACGGTGATCAGGATCCAGATCCAGATGAAGAACAAGAAGAACCACAGCATCGACCAGAAGACCTGGCCGGTACCGAACTCAGCAAGCGTCATGAAGACGTTCCCTCCTCGAATGCGACGCGATCAGCCGCGCCGGACTGCCGGGAGTATGGCGCATGTCGGCGCCGCGCGCCTCACCCGAGTGGGGTGATTGGCGCGTGGGATCGTGCACGGAAGGGATACGCCATCTGCGACCAGTAGCTGCCTTGGGGTACCGGGTCATGGGTGCCGTACCCGCTCGGTCGGTGTCCTTTGGGCAGGTATGCGGTGCCGAACACCTTGTCGACGATCGGCAGGCCGAAGTTCCGGTCGCGACCCTCGGGGTCGATCGCGTGGTGCCAGTGGTGCCACTCCGGCGTGTTGATGACCCAGCGCAGTCCCGGGAACCTCAGGCGCACGTTGGAATGTTGGAACAACGCCAGCAGCGTGAAGAACACCGCCACGCCGCCGAACACGCCGGCGTCGTAGCCGAGCAGGAAGAGTGGCAGCACCGTGAACGCCTGGGTGAACGCCGAGTCCAGAGGATGGAGCCGGCCCGAGGCGACCCAGTCCATCTGCTCGATGCTGTGGTGCACCGAGTGGAATCGCCACAGCAACGGGACCTGATGACTCAGTCGATGGCCCCAGTAGTTCCCGACGAACACCAACACGAGTGCCAGCGGGATGGCCAGCGCGGTGGGCATCGCGGCCTCAGCGTCGTAGCTGCGCAGCCACAGGAACGGGAGTGCGGCGATCGCCACGAACACGATGGTCGCCACCGCAACCACCGAGCCGTTCACGAGGAGGTGGGTGAGGTCGGTGAGCACGCCGCGCCGCAGCACCCGCTGCGGATGCAACGTGAACAACTTCTCGAGCGGCACGAACACGGCGAACAACACCGCGATGCCGATGACCGCGTTGGCGCGGATCGCCAGCGCGAACACGATCGCCGCCACGAACGTGATGCCGACCACAAGCCTGGCGGGGTTCGACCCGGCGGGGTTCGACCCGGCGTGGTTCGAGCCGGTGCGCGGGTCCGTCTCCATCACTGCAGTGAACGCCTGATTCGTCAGGGGTGCTCGACCGCCGTGTGAGGAAATCGTGAGGCGTGCCAAGATGAAGGGGAGACCGTCACGGAGGTAGGTGGGCATGCAGCTCGACGACATGGTCCTGATCAGCATCGACGATCACGTGATCGAACCCCCCGACATGTTCGAGGGTCACGTTCCCGCCAAGTACGCCGACGCCGCGCCGAAGGTCGAACACGACGACGCCGGCGACCGGTGGCTCTTCCAGGGCCTCCGGGCCGGGAGCATGGGCTTGAACGCCGTCGTGTCGTGGCCGAAGGAGGACTGGGGCATGGACCCCGCGTCGTTCGCCGAGATGCGTCCGGGTGCCTACGACATCCATGAACGCGTCCGCGACATGAACCGCAACGGGATCCTCGCGTCGATGTGCTTCCCGACCTTCGTCGGATTCAACGCCGGCACCTTCCTGCGGGCCGAGGACAAGGACCTCTCGCTGGTGATGCTCCAGGCCTACAACGACTGGCACATCGACGAGTGGTGCGGTACGTACCCCGGCCGGTTGATCCCCCTCGCGATCTTGCCGATCTGGAACCCCGAGGCGATGGTGGCCGAGATCCGTCGCGTCGCGGCGAAGGGGTGCACGGCAGTGACCATGCCGGAGCTGCCGCACCTCGACGGGCTGCCCAGCTACCACGACCTCTCCTACTGGGGTCCCGTGTTCCAGACGTTGTCCGACGAGCAGGTGGTGATGTGCTTGCACATCGGTCAGGGCTTCGCGGCGATCAAGGGTGCGCCCGATGGTCCGATCGACAACCTGATCATCCTCGCCACGCAGGTCTCGGCCTTCGCTGCCCAGGACCTCCTGTGGGGTCCCGCCTTCCGCACCTACCCCGACCTGAAGGTCGCATGGTCCGAGGCCGGGATCGGTTGGGTCGCCTTCTACCTCGATCGGTGCGACCGCCACTACACGAACCAGATCTGGCTCCATCGCGACTTCGGCGGCAAGCTGCCGAGCGAGGTGTTCCGCGACCACTCGCTGGCGTGCTATGTGAGCGACCCGACCGCGCTCAAGGTGCGGCGTGACATCGGCATCGACATCATCGCCTGGGAGTGCGACTACCCGCACTCCGACTCCATCTGGCCCGAAGCGCCCGAGGTCGTGATGAGCGAGATGGAAGGCGCCGACGTGCCTGACGACGAGATCGACAAGATCACGTGGCAGAACAGTGCTCGTCACTTCCGCTACGACCCGTTCGCGCACATCCCGCGCGAGCAAGCCACGGTCGGCGCGCTCCGTGCCCTCGCGACCGACGTCGACACGACGGTGCGGTCACGGTCCGAGTGGGCCGAACGTTTCGCGGCGGCGAACGCGGGCTGACTGCGCCGTGCAGTGGGTCTTGCCCGCGTGTTGCCGGTGACCGACCCACGAGGGGAGTGATCGCATGACCCACGTCAGTTTCGAAGCGTTCGACTGCGACAACCACTACTACGAGGCGCTCGACGCGTTCACCCGCCACATGGAGCCGGGCATGGCCAAGCGCGCCATGCAGTGGGCCGAGATCGGCGGCAAGCAACGCTTGCTCGTCGGTGGCAAGGTCAACCGGTTCATCCCGAACCCGACCTTCGATCCGATCGCGAAGCCCGGCGTGCTCGACGAGTACTTCCGCGGACGGAACCCGTCGGGGGCCGACGTCCCGGCGCTGTTCGGCGAGCTCGACGCGATGAGCGACCGCCCGGAGTACCGCGACCGCGACGCGCGGTTGGCGCTGATGGACGCCCAAGGTCTTGCCGGCGGGATCTTCCTCCCCACGCTCGGGGTGGGGATGGAACAGGCGTTGATCGACGACCCGCCCGCGCTGCTCGCCGCGTTCCGTGCCTTCAACCACTGGCTCGACGACGACTGGGGATTCGCGTACCGGGAGCGGATCTACGCCGCACCGGTGCTCACGTTCGTCGATCCCGACGACCTCGTGCGCCAGATCGACTGGGCGCTCGACCGTGACGCGCGCTTCTTCGTGATCGTTCCCGGGCCCATCGTCACACGCTCGGGAGGAGTGTCACCGGCCGACCCGGTGTTCGATCCGGCATGGGCGCGACTGAACGAAGCCGGCGTCACGCTCACCGTGCACGGCGGCAACAGCCGCTACGGGCGCTACCTCGCCGACTGGGGCGAGAGCGCCGAGATGGAGGCGTTCCGCCAGAACCCCTTCCGTGCGATCGTGTCGTGGAACCCGACCCAGGACTGGTTCGCCAACGTGTTGGCGCACGGGCTCTTCGGTCGGTTCCCGAACCTGCGCATGGCGTCGATCGAGACGGGCTCCGACTGGGTGTTCCATCTCTTCGACAAGTTGAAGAAGTCGTTCTCGATGACGCCGCGCGGCTACGCGGAGGACCCGCGCGAGACGTTCAAGCGTCACGTGTCGGTGTCGCCGTACTACGAGGACGACCTGGCCGCGTTGCGCGACCTGCTCGGTACCAACCGCGTGTTGATGGGTTCCGACTACCCGCATGCGGAAGGTCTGGCCGAGCCGACCGCGTACATCAAGGACCTGGAGAATTTCGGGTTCACGCCTGAGGAGTCGCGGCTGGTGATGCGCGAGAACGGGCTCGCGCTCGCGCAGCGACGACCGGCCTGAGCGCCGCGCGCACATCCGCCCGCCCATCCGAACCTGGCAGAGGAGTGTCGACCGTGGCGATGCCCACCGACCTCGGCGTCGTCGATCTCATGATCGGCTTCCCACACGACGACCAATCGGTTGACGAGTACTCGTTCCGCTCGCTGTTGCACGACGATGGCAGCGCGGACATGGAGTTCCCCGTCGAGTACATGTTCAAGGACCGCCCAACCGAGAAGGTCGCCGAGCGCGACCCCATCGACATCACGGTCGCCGAGATGGACAAGCACGGGATCGCGATCGGACTCACTGGGTACAGCCCGATGACCAAAGTCGCGATGGAGCGGTACCCCGGTCGGTTCGCCGCGGCCGTGAACGTCGACCCGAACGACATCACCGGCGCGGTGCGCCAGATCCGCGCCGCGAACGACGATGTGGGCATCAAGGCGGTGGCGTCGTTTCCCGCTGGCTGCGTGCCGCAGGTCCCGGTGAGCGACCGTCGCTACTACCCGATCTACCAGACGTGCATCGACCTCGACGTGCCGATGATCACCAACGCAGGTGTGCCCGGGCCGCGCGTGCCGATGGACTGCCAACACGTCCGACACTTCGACGACGTCTGTTACGACTTCCCCGAGTTGCGCATCGTGATGCGCCACGGTGCCGAGCCGTGGGAAGACCTCGCGGTGAAGCTGATGCTGAAGTGGCCCGGTCTCTACTACGCGCCGAGCGCCTTCGCGCCGAAGCACTACCCGACCGCGATCATCGACTACGCGAACACACGCGGCGCCGACAAGATCATGTACGCGGGCTACTACCCGATGGGGCTCACGCTCGATCGCATCTTCTCGGAGCTGCCGAACGTGGCGCTGAAGGACGGCGTGTGGCCGAAGTTCCTGCGCGAGAACGCCATGCGGGTGTTCAAGCTCGACGAGTGACCAAGCGCTCGGTGAGTGGTGCTCGGGAACCTTCTAGGCTTCGGTCGTGACCACCAAGGCATCGAAATCCGCACCGTTTCGCGAAGGTGGCGATTCCGCACAGGCCGCACCGGACCCGCAGGATGCGCCGGAGGATCTTCCGCAACCACGTCGGGTCGGGCGGCCACCGAAGATCGATCGCGACAGCATCGCTCGCGCCGTCATCGAGATCGGTTTCGACCAGGTCACGACCAGGCTGGTGGCGGAGCATCTCGGCGTGAGCGCGGCCGGCCTCTACTACTACGTGCGTGGACGCGACGACCTGCTGCTGTTGGCGAGCGAGTACTCGATCGCCAGCCAGGCCCGTCCCGAGGACCTCGGCCAGCACTGGGCCGACTGGCTGCGGGAATGGGCCCGATACACGCGCTCGACGATGGACGAGTACCGGCTCATCGAGCACTACATCTGTGGATTGATCAACATCGAGTTCATGTTGAAGATCGCGGCGAGCAACCTCGACGTCCTTGCCCGTCGCGGGTTCGATCCGGAGACGGCGCTCAGCGTCTGGGGCTCGGTGGTCAACCTCGCGATCGGTTCCGCGGTCGAGAGCGTGCGGGCGAGCGCCGTCACGCGGGCCGCGTCGGACGGTGAATCGGGTGAGCAACGCGACGGGCGCCGCGGCGCACCGACCGTCGATAGGCAGATGCTGCGTGAAACGGCCGCGCTCGAGACGGATGCCGAGCGCGATGCAGGGTTCGAGGAGCGACTCACGATCCTGCTCATCGGGCTCGCGGTTCGCTACGGCAGGCCGGTCGACGACCACGTCCTCGGGATTGCCGTGTCCGCCGACGAGCCCGTCTGACTGAGTGGCTGGCCGCGTCGCGGTCAGCGACCGACGGCGGTCATGCCGCCGTCGACGGTGATCACTGCGCCGTTCACGAACGACGCCTCGGGTGCGCACAGCGCGACGATCATGTACGCGATCTCGTCGGGTGTGCCGTAGCGCCCGAGCGGGATGCTCCGTCGCGCGAACGTGTCGCGGTCGGCTTCGGGAATCCGTTCCGTCATGCCGGTCAGTGTCGCACCAGGGCACACGCAGTTTGCGGTGAGCCCGGAGCGACCGTGATCGACGGCCAGTGACCGGGTGAAGCCGAGCAATCCGTGCTTGGCGACCGTGTACTGCGACGACCCGCGGCCGGCGCCGAGCGCCTCGGTCGACGCGACGTTGACGATCCGTCCCGCCTCGCTGGCGAGGAGGTCGTCGAGGCACGCCCGTACGACGTACATCGCGCCGGTGAGGTTCACCGCGATCGAGCGATCCCAATTGGCGACGTAGTCGTCGCCACCGAGCGCGCCACCAACGGCGATGCCCGCGGCGTTCACAACGATGTCGATCGGCCCGTGCGCCGCGCGCGCACGCGCCACGCCGGCGCGCACGGATGTCTCATCGCTCACGTCGACCGGATCGGGTCCGTTGACGTCGAAGCCGGTGACCACCACTCCTTGGGCGCGGAATCGTTCGACGGTCGCCGCGCCCATCCCGCTGCTCGCACCGGTGACGATCGTGGTACGTGTCACGCGGGCATCTCGAGGACGACCTTGCCGAGCACCTCGCGGTCGTAGACCACTCGCATCGCTTCCGCTGCCTGTTCGAGCGGGTAGTGCCCACTGATGGAGGGCGTGACCAAGCCGTCTCGATACCACGCGAAGAGCTGTGCGAAGTCTTCGACGTTGGACGCCGGATCCAACGACGCGGACTGGCCGTACGCCACGCCCACGATCGAGATGCCCTTGAGGATCATCTGGTTCAGCTTCACCACCGGGATGTCGCCGGACGCGAACCCGATCACGAGGTACCGCCCGTTCCACGCGAGGCAACGGAGGTATTCGCGGATGTCGGCACCGCCGACGGTGTCGAACACCACGTCGACGCCGCGTCCGTCCGTCGCCTCCTTGACCGCGGTCGACAACGACGTGGTCGTCTGGTGGTCGAACACCGTGTCAGCGCCGAGCGAGCGCACGAGCTCGCACTTCGCCGCACCGCCCGCCACCCCGATGACCGACGCGCCCGCCGCTTTGGCGATCTGCACGGCGGCGGTACCGCAGCCCCCCGCGGCGCCGAGCACGAGCACCGTCTCGCCGGCGCGCAACTGACCACGCCGGACCAGTCCGTGATAGCCCGTGCCATAGGTGATGTTGAACGACGCCGCCTGATCGAACGGCATCTCGTCGGGGATCACGTGGACCTGCTGGCGGCCCGGGTGTACCACCCTGTCGGTGCAGAAGCCGCCGCTGCCGGTCACCGTGAGCACCCGATCGCCGACGGCGAAGTCGGTGACCTCCGGCCCGACCTCGATCACCTCGCCCGCCGCCTCGGTTCCCGCGACGAACGGTGGGTCGATCTTCATCTGGTACTCGCCACGGGTGATCAGCACGTCGGGGAAATTCACCGACGCGGCGCGGATCGCGATTCGCACTCCGTCGTCACCCAACTCCTCGACGGGCCACTCCTGGAGCTCGATCGAATCTTGACCGGTCAGTTTCGTGCAGACCGCGGCTGTGTTCACTGGCACTCCAGTTGTCGGTGGCGGGTGGGTCGTCGTCGGTTCCGCATGGTCACGACTTCGATTCGAGCGCGGCGAGGTACTCGGCGCGCAGCGGTTGCTTGTAGAGCTTGCCGTTCGGCTGTCGCGGGAGCTCGGCGCGGAAGTCGACGACGCGCGGCACCTTGTATCCGGCGACGCGCTCACGTGCGTACCGGCGAAGCGCCTCGGCCAGCTCGGCCGACGGCTCGACGCCCTCCGCGAGCTGCACGACCGCGTGCACGTACTCGCCCATCTCCGGGTCGGGAAGACCGAACACCGCGACGTCCGCGACCTTGGGGTGCATGATCAGGCACGCTTCGATCTCGGCGGGATAGATGTTGACGCCGCCGGAGATGATCATGAACGCCTTGCGATCAGTGAGGTACAGGTAGCCGTCGTCGTCGAGGTACCCGATGTCGCCGAGCGCAGCCCAGTTGTCGTGACGGGGGTGGCGGCTGCTCTTCGTCTTGGCTGGATCGCCGTGGTACTGCCACGACTGCACTTCCTGCTCGAAGTACACGATCCCCGGTTCGCCGATCGGCAGCTCGTTGCCGTCGTCGTCGCAGATGTGGGGGACGCCGCGGAACGGTCGGCCGACGGACCCCGGGTGTTCGAGCCACTCGGTCGATGTCAGGAACGTGAGGCCGTTGCCCTCGGTTGCTGCGTAGTACTCGTCGATGATCGGGCCCAGCCACTCGATCATCTCGCGCTTCACCTCGACCGGACACGGGGCAGCCGCGTGCACGATGCGTTGGAGACTCGAGAGGTCGTAGCGCCCTCGCAGCTCGACCGGGAGCTTGAGCATCCGAACGAACATCGTGGGGACCACCTGGGCATGGGTGACGTGTTCGCGTTCGACGATCCGCAGGAAGTCCTCGGCGTCGAACCGCTCCATCACCACGAGCGTGGCGCCCATCTCGTGGATGCCGGCGGACCACAGGAGACCAGCCGAGTGGTACAGCGGCGCCGGACACAGGTACACGGACGACGAGTCCATGCCGAGAAGTGAGCGTTCGAGCACCGAGGCACCGACCACGCGGGGGTCGTCGATGGTGAGTCCGGTCAGCGGTCGCTTGATGCCCTTCGGGCGCCCCGTCGTGCCCGAGGAGTAGAGCATCGAGTCACCGCGCGGCTGCTCCGCGAGCGACTCCGCGGGCTGCGCGGCGGTGGCGTCCTCGTAGGAGACGAACCCCTCCGCGACGCCGTCCATCATGTAGCGGTGCGTGCAGTGGGGGATCAGCTCGAGCATCGCGATCGCCGGCGTGCGCATCGCGGCTGTGGTGATCAGCACCTGCGACTGTGAGTCGGTGACGATGTACGCCGCCTCTTCGGGTGACAGGTACCGGTTCACTGCGGTGATGTAGAGGCCGGCACGTAGCGCGCCCCAGTACACCTCGAGGTAGCGAGGATGGTTCTCGGCGAAGATCGCGACGTTGTCGCCGCGGCGCAGGCCGAGACCGTGGAGCAGCTGCGCGAGGCGCGCCGAACGGTCGTCGAGCTCGCGATAGGTGATCGTGGTGCCGGATCCCATGACGATCGCGGGCTTGTCAGGGAACTCGACGACGAATGATCCCGGGTACATCGATCTCCCTTGTGCCCCGCCGGCGTGTGCGCGGGGGACACGGTACCGACTCGACCGGTCGGCCTCAATCCGGTGCCCGATGCCTGTCCCATTTCCGTGTCGCAATTTCGTGTCTGGGCGCAGTCGCGTAGTGTCCGACCCGTGCCCACATCCGACGGCACGGATCGCAGCCAGGAGCAGATCAACAGGAGCAGACCGTGGCGAACCAGCGCGCACAGATCACCATGTCCGCCGACGAAGTGCGCGAGATGATCGAGCAGAGCCGCACGCTCACGATGTGCACCATCGGCAAGACCGGACTCCCGCACCTCGTGGCCATGTGGTACGGCGTGATCGACGGCAAGATCTACTTCGAGACGAAGGTGAAGTCGCAGAAGGCGCAGAACCTGCTGCGCGATCCGCGCATCGTGTGCATGATCGAGGACGGCCTCACCTACGACGCGCTGCGTGGCGTGTCGATCGAAGGCACCGCCACCATCATCTCCGACACCGACGACCCCGAGTACTGGGCGGCCGCCGTCAACCACTACGAGCGCTACAACGGGGAGTACACCGAAGAGCAGCGGCCGATCGTCGAGATCATGATGAACAAGCGTGTCGTGATTCGCGTCGACCCCACCCGCACCCGTAGCTGGGACCACCGCAAGCTCGGGATGGCCCCGATGCCGGTCGCCGGCACGACGGCGCACTACCTGTAGAGGAAGTGCCATGACGGTCCTCGACGATCAGCTGTTCCTCCCTGAGCCGCTGGCACGCGAGGTGAAATACACGATCATCTCGGTCGACGACCACGTCGTGGAACCGCCACACCTCTTCGTGGGCCGCGTCCCCGCACACCTCGCGGATCGCGTGCCGCGCATCGTCACCACACCGGCCGGCCACGAGGTGTGGGAGTTCGAGGGCGAGCAGTTCAGCCAAGTGGGCATGAACGCGGTGGCGGGACGACGACCCGAGACCGTGCGTCTCGAGCCGTTCCGCTTCGATCAGATGCGCCCGGGCTGCTTCGACGTCGACGCGCGTGTGCAGGACATGGACGTCAACGGTGTGTGGGCATCGGTGAACTTCCCGTCGATGATCACCGGCTTCTGCGGTCGGGTCTACTTCAATGCGAACGACCGCGAAGTCGGGCTCGCGTGTACGCGTGCGTGGAACGACTGGCTCTTCGAAGAGTGGTACTCCGCGCACCCGACTCGCATCGTGCCGCTCGGCATCACCTACCTCGCCGACCCGCAGCACGCGGCCGACGAGATCCGCCGCAACGCGGCGCGCGGGTTCACCAGCGTGAGCCTTCCGGAACGACCGCATCGCATCGGATTGCCGTCGCTGTGGGACCGCGCGCACTGGGATCCGATCATTGCGGCGTGCGTGGAGACCGACACCGTGATCGCGCTGCACGTCGGGAGCTCCGGCATCACCGACATGCCGCCGGGCGCGCCCGGCCTGCAGCTCGGCGCATCGTTGTTCGGGCAGCTGTCACTGACCGCGTGCGCGGAGTGGTTGTGGTCGGGGTATCCCGCTGAGCACCCCACCCTGAAGATCGCGATGAGCGAGGGTGGGATCGGGTGGGTGGCGATGTTGCTCGACCGTCTCGACAACGTCGTCGACCGTTCGCGGTACGGCATGGGCTGGGACGTGCGGCCCTCTGACGTGTTGACACGCAACTTCTGGTTCTGCACCATCGACGACCCGTCCACGATCTCCACCCGCGAGCGCATCGGCGTGGAGAACGTCATGGTGGAGACCGACTATCCGCATGGCGACGGCACCTGGCCCGACACCCAGCTCGTCATCGAGAAGCTCTGGGGTCACATCCCCGCCCACGAGCTGCGCATGATGTGCAGCGAGAACGCGGCGAAGCTGTTCCGTCATCCGCTGCCCGACGTCGTGCTCCCACGATGACTACCTCACCACTGACTCGAGGAGACCGTCATGACCTTCCGCCCGACCCGTGAGCATCTCGCCCCCGAGCTGAGTCAACGTGAGCAGATCGTGGTGCTCGCTCGTGCGCTCTGGCGCGAGGGGTACAACGACCATCTCGCCGGCCACATCACGGTGAACCAGGGCGACGGCACGCTCTTGTGCAACCCGTGGTTGCTGACCTGGGAAGAGTTCGGTCCTGACGACGTGATCCGCATCGACCTCGAAGGCAATGTGCTCGAGGGCGACTGGCCCGCGCCGCTCGGCATCCCGCTGCACCTCGAGCTGCACAAGGCGCGGCCCGGCATCGAGTGGGCGCTGCACCACCATTCCCGTTGGGGCACCGTGTGGTCCGACCTCGTGCGCGTCCCGCCGCTGCACGACCAGACGGGAGCGGGCGGAGGCGGTGGAGAATTGGTGCTGGTCGACGAGTACGGCGGTGGCGTCGACAACGCCGACGCTGCGGCGAGCGCGGTGACCAAGATGGGTGACGCCGAGCTCGCGCTGCTCGCGCACCACGGCGTGTTCGTGCTGGCCAAGAGCGTGGCGGCGGCGTACTGGCGTGCCGCGTCGCTCGAATGGCGGTGCGAGAAGGCGTGGCAGGTCGAGATGGCCGGTGGTGGTCCGGGCCTTCCTGCGGACAGCGCGGCTCGCTTCCTCGCCAGCGACGGCACCGGCTTCGTCGGGTACTGGGAGACCGCGGTGCGTCGCGAGCTGCGCGCCGATCCCGAGCTCGCCGAACGCCTGGGTGTGCTCACCGCCTAGGTCGTGGTGCGGGTCGCTCCGCCGTAGCCTTGAGCTGTGGAGGAACCCCGCAGCGTCTTGGTCTACGACGGCGACTGCGGGTTCTGCACGACCTCGGCGAGCTGGATCGCTCGCCATTGGTCTGAGGGAGATGGCTGTGTCGCGATCCCATGGCAGTTGCTCTCGCCCGATGTCGTTCGCGAGGCGAACCTGAGCCACGACGAACTCACGCGTGCCGCGTGGTGGATCGAAGGCGGGAACGCCGAGGAGGGATCGCGTGCCATTGCTCGTGCGCTGATGGCAGCACGGAGGCCTTGGTCGGTCGTGGGCCGGATCCTTCTCGTTCCGCCGATCTCGTGGATCGCCCCCCTTGGGTATCAGGTGGTCGCTCGCTATCGCTACCGCTTGCCCGGTGGCACACCGGCGTGCAAGGCAGAACCACGATGACGGCGACCGCGGTCAGGTGGTTGCGGTCGCCGGCTAGGCGAGGCGCTTGTACCCGAGGTGGTTCATGGCTTTCTCGTTGTCGGATCGTGCCCAGAACGCCTCGTGCAGCTCGTCCGGGAGCTCGTCGCGGTGCGTGCCCGTCACGCCCCGACGGAAGAAGCGATCGTCGATCGCGTGGAGCTCGGCGAATGACGGGATCGCCGCGTCGCGCGGGCGTCAGCCCAGGAAGCACGCGCGACATCGCGTCGGACACGCTCTCGCGGGGTTCGTCAACGAGGTTTTCGAACCGCAGCAGCACTCGACGGTCCGCGCTCGGCTCGAGCCAACTGAGCACGTTGGTTCCCCAATGGCCTGGGCCGCGTTGGCGAGGCGAATCGACCAGCGCGGCGGAATTCGTCTTCGTACCGCGACGGGTCGTCCTCGCTTCGTTGACGTGCCCAGGAGACGAGCGCGTCGCGCCCATCCCGGACGAGGCAGAGCGCGGCGTCGTCCTCGTGCACATCGCCGCCGCGTGGTCCGTGCGTCTTCACAAAGTGGACGTCGTCGGACGAACGCATGCGCTCGTACGTCGCGTCTCGTTCCTTGAAGCCGACGAAGTCTTCGCCCAGCCTCACCGCTACACCGTCGACGTCGTACACCGTGGACACGCGTACTCCGTAGAGCCGGTGCACGACGATGCGCAGCAACGTGTTGCCCGACCGGGGGTACGACGCCAGCCACACGATCACAACTTCAGGGCCTGCTCACGCCCTCGATGCCTTCGGCGCGTGCAGCCAGCGGACCATGGCGTGCACCGAGTACGAGGCCACCAGGCGACCGTCCTGCGTGAACACCCTGCCCTCTCCTTGGGCGTGCCCGCGTCCGGCAAACGTCGCCGGGTTCGCGTAGAGGAGCCACTGGGTCACGTCGATGTCCTCGTGGAACGCGATCGACGCGGTCATCGGTGCAGTCGACAACGTGATGTCGGGCCGGGAGTCGGGTCCGTCATGCGGCCCGATGGTGCCCACGCCCACGCCAAACCCCTTGTGCGGTCGCATCGACGCCGCCACCGTCCAATGCGTCGTCGACTGTGCCACCGAGCGCGGCGTGGAGGGAGTGCTGCGCCGGCACGTCGCGGAAGCGGATCCACGTGGAGAGCTCGGCCGGCCCGATGCGGTCGGGGTCGGGGTCATAGGCGCCATCGACCACCCGCAGGTCACGACCGCTCACGGCCCAGTCGAGCGGCGCGGACTGGTCCGGCCCGGGAACGTCGGGCATCTCGGCCGACCCACGGTACGCATCGGGCGCGCCCCCGTCGAGCAGCAACAGCCCGACGCTGCGGAGTTGCTCGGCCTGGCTGATCCGCACCTCGATGGTCGAATAGGTGCGACCGCCGCGCACCACCTCCACATCGAGGTCCAACGGCGCGGCGAACGACGCTGACTTGGAGAAGATCATGTAGGCGGAGCTGACGCGCTGCTCGGGGAGGGTCTTGGACGCCGCCACGATCGCTTGGCCCAGCATGTGGCCACCCTCGACCAGCGACGCAGAGTGGCCGTGCGGCGCGCTCGTGAATCGTCCGGCTCCGGCCGCCTCGACGTCGAGCAGACGCACCAGATCGCTCTCGTCGCCCCACACCTGAAAGCGTCTGGGTGCCAGGAGCTCGGGGACGCCGGGCCAGTTCTCCTGCACCTCGATGCGGACCCGCTCTTGATAGAAGGCCACATGACCGCGCAGCCCGGCCACCTGCTCGACCGGGTCGCGGTACGCCCACACCACGTTCTCCTCGGGCGGCTCACCGACGAGGGTCCAGTAGCTGGCTTCGCCCTTGAACGGACAGATCGTGTGATGGTCGGTCGGCTCGAACAACTCCCACCGGACGTCGGCGTCAGGGAAGTACAACCGCTCGACGTGTTTGGATTCCACGACGCGGATGCACGAGTCGCTCTCCGCCAGGAGCCGGTCGCCGTGCCACACCCGGGCCGTGTCCTTGCACGGCACGAGGTCGACGCGATGATCGGGATAGCGCTCCCAGATCGTCTTCGTCTCGTCGACCGTCATGTCACCTCCAAGACTTGTGGCGTTCAGAGCGCGCGCAGCACATCCGTGGTGGCGCGCTCGCGTCGGGTGAGCTCGCGCAACACGTCGAGGTCACCGGCCTTCTCGCGCGCGCCGCGCAGGAGGAACTCGACCGCCAACGCGCACGCCGACGCGGGTGGCGACGGCGCGTCCAGACCCACGCTCGCCATCAGGTCGTCGCCGTGCACCACGACTTCGATCGTCCGCGACACGATGAAGTCGCTCAGGGTGTGGCGGTGCCGTCTTGGCGGAGCACGGTGCGCGGAAGGGTGTCGCGGTCGGCGAGCCGCACGCGGAACTCGTCGCGCAACTTGTCGAACCGGGCGATCACGACCGCAGTGCCCTGCGCGCCGACATGTGCTCCGTCGTCGCGCACGCCGCGGTGCATCTGGAGCTCGAGATCATCGGCATCGGCGAACCGCGCACGGCGGTAGGCGAGTGGCATCGACTCGACGGCGGCCTCTGGCGGCGGCGGCCCCGCGTCGAGTTGGCGGAGGAGCACACGCGTCGCGAGGAACAGATGACCGGCGACCATCCCGACCGTCATCCCCGCCAGCGCGCTGGGATCCTCCCAGTGCTGTGCCACGAGGTCCGACTGCAGCACGACCGCAGCCCAGTCGGTCGACGCCAGGAACGCCGTGATCGCTTCGTCGTCGGTGGTGAGTGTGGTGCGAGGTGATGCGTCGGAGGTCGTCACAGTCCGCGTTGCCCTACCGACTCGCGGGGGCAACGGCCTTGCCCGCCTGCATCGCCTGCCACGCCTCGCGGTCGCCTTCGTCGGCGAGTCGCCCGACGTGGGTGACGGTGTCGACATCGGTGGCTTCGGCTCGCAGTGCGCTGGCAGTGCATCGTTCGGGTGCACGCACCGAGAACGGATCGAACTGGTAGTGCTGCATCGCGTTCTCGTGCGTGATCTTGGCGACCAGGTCCGCAGGGAGATCGCTGACGAGCTCCCACAGCTTCTCCGGGGCGTCGGGCCAGGTGCTGTCGGAGTGCGGGTAGTCGGACTCCCAGCACACCTGGGTGGGGCTGAACTCGTCGAGCAGCTTCACGCCGACCCGGTCGTTGATGAAGCACACGAGGATCCGCTCGTGGAACAGCTCGGTCGGGCTCAACCCCTGCGGCCGGTCGACTTGCATCCAACCGTTGTGGCGGTCGAGCACATGCTCGGCACGCCACAAGAAGTAGGGGATCCAACCGACGTCGCCTTCGGTGAGCGAGAACTTGAGCTTGGGGAACCGGTGCCAGAAATCTGCCCAGAGCAGGTCGCCGAGCGTGTAGATCGCCATGCCCGACGAGAGGTTCATCGGGACCGGAGGCGGCGCGTCGGGCGACGACGTGGATGCCTTCGACGACGAGCCGATGTGACAGCACAGCACCGTCGCGTTGTCGGATGCGGCGGCGAAGAGCGGGTCCCACGCATCCGTGTGGATGCTCGGCATCCCGAGGCCGGCGGGGTTCTCCGAGAACGTGACCGCGTGGCAGCCCTTGTCCGCGAGGCGGCGGATCTCCTTCGCCGCTTCTTCAGGATCGAAGAGGGGGAGGATCCCACACGGGATGAACCGTTCGGGGTGCGCGCCGCACCACTCGTCGACGTGCCAGTCGTTGTAGGCCTTGATCATCACCAGGTTGACGTCTCGGTCGGGGCCCTGGTTCAGCATCTGGCCCGAGAAGCCGGTCCAGTTGGGGAAGTTGAGTCCCGCGAGCTGACCGCCCGCCGACATGTCGCGCACGCGCTCGTCCACGTCGAAGCAACCGGGCCGCATGTCTTCGTAGCGATTCGGGTTGATGTTGAAGAGCTCGGGTGGCTTGCCGGCCACCGCGTTCAATCCGAGGTTCCGCCCACGGAGGTCGCCGTAGTACCACTGCTGCGCGCCGTTCGGCTCGTCGACGACGCGAGGCGTGAACTCGCGGTACTTCTCGGGCACGTGGCCCTCGAACATGTCGGCCGGCTCTGCGATGTGGTCGTCGACCGAGATCAGGATCAGCTCGTCGGACGTCGCGGCGGCATGCGTCGCGCGCCCCGTCGATCCCGACGTGGTTCCGGTCGCGCTGTTCGTTCGTCATCACGTTCCCCCGGGTCGGGTGCTCCACCCCATCGAAGCACGTCTCGCGCGTGCTCGACCACCGCGTGCACGTCGGCGACGCGACGCGATGACGGATTGCCCGATGCACACGACCGTCCTATGGTCGTTGCTTCGGAATCCAGTTCGCTGACACCTTGGTACCACGGGCTCGGACCGCGGGCCGAGAACACGGGTTCAGGACCATGGGGTTCAGAGCCATGGGGTTCAGAGCCATGGGGGTCAGAACCAGGGGTTCAGAACCAGGGGTTCAGGGGTTCAGAACCAGGGATTCAGAACCACGGGGGAGCGTTCAGATGACCACGACCACTCTCGACCCGAGCACCGCCCGGCTCGCGGACGGTCGCTACATCGTCATCTCGTCCGACGGCCACGCCGGTGGCCAGATGCACGAGTACCGCGAGTACCTCGAGGCGAGGTACCTCGACGAGTTCGACGAGTGGGCCAAGTCGTTCGTGAACCCGTTCGTCGATCTTCGTGGCGAGACGGCGTATCGCAACTGGGACTCGCAGCGGCGACTCCAGGAGCTCGAGGACGACGGCGTCGTCGCCGAGGTGCTCTTCCCGAACACGATCCCGCCGTTCTTCCCGTCGGGCAACCTCACCGCGCGCCAACCCGATGCCGACGCCTACGAGCTGCGGTGGGCCGGGCTCAAGGCGCACAATCGTTGGCTCGCCGACTTCTGCGCCGACACCCCGGGTCGGCGGGCGGGCATGGCGCAGATCCTGTTGAACGACGTCGACAACGCGGTCGAGGAGATCCACTGGGCCAAGGAGCACGGGCTGTTCGGCGGTGTCCTGCTCCCTGGCGTGCCGCCCGACTCCGGGCTGGAGCCGCTCTTCGCCGACGTCTACGAGCCCATCTGGGCCGCGTGCGAAGACGCTCGACATGCCGATCAACAACCACTCCGGCGCCGCCGGGCCCGACAACGGCCAGCACCTCGCGTCGATGGCGATCTTCATGGTCGAGCTCGGATGGTTCTCCCATCGCGTGTTCTGGCACATGGCGCTCGGTGGCGTGTTCGCCAAGCACCCGGGCCTCAAGCTCATCCTGACGGAACAGTCGTCGGGCTGGGTGCCGCAGGTGCTCGACATGCTCGACCACCAGTACGCGCGCTTCTCTGATCCGAACACGGCCGAGTCGCACTTCGGCGGCCGCGCTCGTGAAGGTGGTCACCGAACCGCCGAGCTACTACTGGAAGCACAACTGCTTCGCCGGCGCCAGCTTCTTCCGCCCGTCGGAGGTGCCGCTGCGCTACGAGATCGGCGTCGACAAGATCATGTGGGGCCAGGACTATCCCCACATCGAGGGCACCTACCCGTACACCACCGAGGCGCTGCGCAACACGTTCGCCGGCCTGCCATCCGACGAGGTCGCGCCGATGCTCGGCCTCAACGCCGCCGACGTGTACGGCTTCGATCTCGACGCGCTCGGCGCCGGTCGCCGCGAAGGTCGGGCCGACGGTCGACGAGGTGAACGAGCCGCTCGACGTGATCCCCGCCGACTCGCGCTCCATCGCGTTCTCCAGGAGAACCTCAAGCCCTGGTAGTCGCGCCCGTCAGCTGACGGGCTCTTCGTCGGCGACGAAGAGGATCATGGAGGAGCGGCGATGACCGAGGCGGGCGACACGAACGGGAGCCGCGCGTCAAAGCGGTCCGGTGGTTTCAGCGCCGAGGAGCGCGCGGCGATGAAGGAACGCGCGCAGGAGGTGAAGGCAGACGCACGCCGTGGCAAGGGGCGCGCCAAGGCGGACGGCGAAGCGGACGTGCTGGCCAAGATCGGGGAACTGCCGCACGCGGACCGGGTCCTCGCCGAGCGAATCCATGCGCTCGTCGCCGAAGTTGCGCCAGGGCTTTCGCCGAAGACCTGGTACGGGATGCCCGCGTACGCGAAGGATGGCAAGGTCGTGTGCTTCTTTCAGAGCGCACAGAAGTTCAAGGCCCGGTATTCAACGCTCGGTTTCAACGACGCCGCGAACCTCGATCAGGGCACCATGTGGCCGACTGCGTTCGCGCTCACCACGCTGACCGACGCCGACGAGAAGAAGATTCGCCAGCTGATCAAGAAGGCGGCTCGCTGACACCTCACGTCGGTGACCCGCGCCAGCGCGTCGTGCGCGTTCAAGCGCGCGGGCAGGTCCGCGGACGGCAACGGGTTTCGTGAACGCCGATCCTGGGCAGGCTGAAGAGTTCGCCGTGGTCCAGCACGCACCCCGACTCGATCGGACAGGCATGAAGCAAGGTCGCGGATCCACCCCGCTCAGCCGAGTGGTGCACGCTGTCGACGGTGTGGCCTCACGGCCGACCACCGCGGTGGTCGTCATCGTGATGGTGGTCGTGTTCGGCGTGGCGCTGGCGATCGCCGGGTTCCCCGAGACGTGGGAGACGGCGTTCGCCGCGGTGTGCGCGGCAGTCACGACGATCATGGTGTTCACCATCCAACACACCCAGACACGTGAGCAGGCCGCGACGCAGTTGAAGCTCGACGAGCTGATCCGCGCCCTTCCCGACGCCGACGACCGGCTCGTGCATGTGGAGTCGGGCCCGGACGAGGAGCTCGCCGAGCTCGAACAGCGTCAGGTCGACCACCACATCTCGATCCGCGCCGAGGAGTGACTACCCGCGACGGTGCATCCACGGCGCGGGCCCTGCCCACTGCCACGGGGCCGGTGTCAGTGCCTGCCGGTGAGCTCGTCGCACACCGCGTCGGGACTCTGCGACCGCCGTCACGCCGTCGAGTGACCGCAGGCGCTTCACCAGCGCCGGATCCGGGTCGGCACCGAGATGCACTCGAAACGATGCCGGCATCTGATCACGCCGGACGCTGTCCACCGCCACAGGCTCGGCGGCGTATCGTTCGCGGAATTCGTCGTAGGCCGTCGCAGGATCGACGATTCGAACGAGCTCCGCGGCGTGCTCGTGTTCGATCGCCCGCGTCGCAGCGGCGTTGTCGAACAAGATCGCCCGCGGGTCAGGTTGCGTGACGGCCGCTGCCGCTGGCCGGGCTGCGACCGCCGCACCGGCCTGCAGATCCATCACCTCTGGCCCCGCTCATGGGGTGGCACCGACCACGTCGCCAACCTCGCCGCGGTCTGCGTCGGCGGCGGCACTGACCACCACGCCCAACTCGCCCGCATGGCCACCTCATCCTGCTCGGCAATCCCAACCAACCCGACGGCCTCCGCCTGATCACCCACGACCAACTCGCCCAACACGCCAACGCGCCACCGATTGCCGCCGCTTGATCCGGACGGCCACCTCACCCAACCCTCGACACCCGGTCTCGTCCAACGACTGGCGAGAATCCGCACCTTGACAACTTCAGAGCGTGTTCGCACCCGCGCCTGCCCTCGCCGCGTCATGATGGCGAAGTGTTTGGGCGATCAGGAGGGGCCGGGCAGGAAGCTTCGGATCACGATGACGTGCCGCGCCTGGTCGAGGCGGCATCCGTGCCCTTGTGGGCGTCGGAGATCGTCAGGGTCGCGCTCGAGGACGTCGGCATCATCGCGGCGGTCGTCGAACAGCGGTCCCTGCCCGGGCAGGGACTCCCGATGGCGCGCATCTTCGTTCCGGACGATCGACTCGTCGAAGCGCGCACCGTGATCGATGACGTCGTCGTGTCCTGAGACGGCCTGCACGACCGAGATATCGTGACGCGGGTCTGCGACGGTCGACGAGGTGGAGCGTGTTCCGATGGCGAAGCTGATCTACGCCGCCATCACGTCGCTCGACGGCGTGGTGGCGGATGGTGACGGCAACTTCGAGTGGGCCGCGCCCAGTGAGGAAGTCCACGCCTTCGTCAACGATCTCGAACGGTCGATCGGCACCTGTCTCTACGGGCGGCGCATGTACGAGGTGATGGCCGTCTGGGAGACCATGGACGTCGAGGCCGAACCCGAGGTCATGCGCGACTACGCGGCGATCTGGCGGGCGGCCGACAAGGTCGTGTACTCCACCACACTCGATGCGGTGTCGACCCCGCGCACGCGCCTGGTGAACGTGTTCGATGCGAACGCGGTGCGTGCGATGAAGGCCGACGCCGACCGGGACCTCTCCATCGGTGGTCCGGGAATCGCTGCCCACGCCATCAGGTCCGGGCTGGTCGACGAGTACCACCAGTTCGTCGTCCCTCACATCATTGGCGGCGGCACCCAGTGGCTTCCTCCCGACGCACGGGTCCCGTTGGAGCTGCTCGACGAGCATCGCTTCGCCGACGGCGTCGTTCACCTGCACTATCGAGCCGCGCGACTGACGCGCCGGCCGCGGGCGTGGGCCTGAGAGTCTTCCGGCCTAGAGGTCTTCCCAGCCCGCTTCGCGGTCGGAGCGTGCAGGCTGACGGCCGAGTTTCATGGGCGAGAGCGGCGAGTCGACCACGAGGAACCGCTGCTGAGCGGTGGAGAGCTCGTAGGTGCGGTCGCGCCACTTGGCCAGCACCGGGTCGGTGCGCTGCGCGCCCTCGGCTTCACCCCACTGCGCGAAGGTCGGGATCGACCAGAGCAGGAACGCCTCGTTCTCGTTGACCATCGCGGTGTGCCACGCGCCGATGAGCTCCCACCCGAACTTCTCGAACGCCGCAGTGGCTTCGTCGTGCACCACTTCGAGGAAGTCGCGCGCGGTGCCCTGTGGCACCGTGATCTGCTCGTGGGCGTACAGGTCGCCCCGGACGCCGTCGCTCACCAGTTGCTCGATGGTGCGCGTCCACGGGGCGGGCACGAGCACGCGGTCGTAGCCACCCTTGCGGTAGTTGGCGGCCTCGGCCCACCACTTCGCCAGCTTCGGGTCCTGGGCCGTCGGGTTGTTGCACTCGAGATCGAGTGACGCGGCGAGCCCTTCGAAGCCATCCTCCTCCCAGAGGTTCAGCACCTGAGGCCAGCCGCGGGTCGTGCCGATGATGGCCCACACGCCGTAGCAGAGCTGGTGGCGCTCGTCCTGGGCGATCGGGCTCCAGTTCGCGGTCATGTGGTGCATGTACTTCACGCGGTTGTGCCCGATGATGTCGATGAACTCGTGGATGTACACCTTGTCGTTGTCAGTCACGGTCGGGAAGACTACCGAGCCCCTGTCGAGGTCGCGCCCGTACCCTCGGTGCCGGCGCGAGATGCGGTGAAGGCGTCGAGATGGAGATGGCGTCGACATGGAGCGAGCGTCGAGATGGAGAGCGAAGTGGTGGCGGAGACCCTGACCGAGACGATTCCTTCCGTGCTGCGCGATGCGGCCAAGAAGTTCGGCGATGCCGAGGCGGTGGCCGACGGCGACCTGCGGGTCTCGTTCGCCGAGCTCCTCGAGCAGGCCGAGGCCGTTGCGGCCGCGCTGGTCGGTTCCGGGGTGGAACCCGGCGACCGCGTGGCGATCTGGGCGCCCAACAGCGGGCCGTGGATCATCGCGTCGTTCGGCGTGTACCTCGCTGGCGGCGCGCTCGTGCCACTCAACACCCGATACAAGAGCAGTGAAGCGGCGCACGTGCTGCAGACCGCAGAGGTCAAGCTTCTCCTCACCGTCACCGACTTCCTCGGCGCCGACTACGTCGCGATGCTCGACGAGGGCGGCGCCCGCGACACGCTCGACGAGATCGTCGTGTTGGCCGGCGCGCCGCGCGACGGCACGGTGGCGTGGACGGATTTCCTCCGTCGTGGCGCCGACGTCGACCGCGCCGAGGTGCGCCGACGCGCCGACGCGGTTCGACCCGACGACACCTCCGACATCATCTTCACGTCGGGCACCACCGGCGCGCCGAAGGGCGCGATGCTCGGACACGGCGCGAGCGTGCGCACCTACCGGGTGTGGTCGGAGCTCGTCGGCTTGCGTGAAGGCGATCGCTTCCTCGCCGTCTACCCCTTCTTCCACACTGCGGGGCTCAAGTCGTCGGTGCTCGCGTCGGTGCTCACGGGCGCCACGATCATTCCGGAACCGGTGTTCGACGTCGCGACCGCGATGGCGAAGGTCGCCGCCGAGCGGATCTCGATGCTTCCGGGGCCGCCCACCGTGTTCCAGACCATCCTCGACGATCCCGACCTTGGCACCTACGACCTCTCGTCGCTTCGCCTCTCGGTCACCGGGGCCGCGGTCGTGCCCGTGCAGATCATCGAGCAGATGCGCCGCGTGTTGAAGTTCGAGAACGTCGTCACCGGCTACGGCCTCACCGAGACCACCGGCACGGTCTCCATGTGTCGTCACGACGATCCGGCTGAGGTCATCGCCACCACCGTGGGCAAGCCGCTCCCTGGCGTCGAGGTGCGCGTGGTCGACGACGACGGCAACGACCTGGCCCCGGGGGAGCCGGGTGAGTTCCTCGTGCGGGGCTTCAACGTGATGCAGGGCTACTTCAACAACCCGGCGGCCACCGCGGAGGCGATCGTCGACGGGTGGCTCTCCACCGGCGACATCGGTTACGTCGACGGCGACGGCAACCTCCTCATCACCGATCGCAAGAAGGACATGTTCATCGTCGGCGGGTTCAACGCGTACCCCGCGGAGATCGAGAAGATGATGCTCGACCATCCCGACATCTCGCAGGTTGCGGTGGTCGGTGTGCCCGACGATCGCCTCGGCGAGATCGGCATCGCCTTCGTCGTTGCCGCGAGTGGCCACACCGTCGAACCCGCCGAGGTCGTGACGTGGTGTCGCGGCAGATGGCCAACTTCAAGGCGCCGCGCGAGGTGGTGGTGGTCGACGCGTTGCCGATCAACCCGTCGGGCAAGGTCATGAAGTTCGTGCTCCGAGATCAGTTCGAAGCCGACCGCGCCGCGAAGCGCACGCAATGAGCACTGGAGCGGAGCCGGCCCCCGAGCCGGCCGCAGACGACCCGCATGCCGGCATGGAGTTCGCGCACGTCGCGTTGCTGGTGTCGGACGTGGATGAGTCGGCCGAGTGGTACGCCAAGGTGTTCGGCTGGCGCGAGCTGTTCCGGGCGGACCAGCCGTCGTCGCTCGGCGAGGCGAACGGGCACGGCGGCGCCGGTCGAATCGTGATGGGGATCATCGACACCACGCGCGTCGAGTTCGTGGAGATGCCCGACGCCGATGTCGGCCCGTGGCGCCTGAGTGACAACTATGGGTTGATGCTCATCTCCACCAGGGTCCCCGACCTCGCACCGGTGCGGGCCAACCTCGCGCGCCACGGCGTGCCGGTGAAGCGGGCCGTGCGTCTGGGTGGCTCCGAGTTCCTCGCCCTGTCGGATCCCGACGGCATCGAGGTCGGCATCACCGGTCCCGCGGCGCCCGACGTGCCGTGAACGACGAGTCGCTGTCGGTCGCGTTCGTCGGCCTCGGCCGCATGGGCCGCGCGATGGCGGGCTGTGTCATCGACCACGGGTTCGAGGTCGCACTGTTCGATCCCGCGCCGGTTGACCTCGAAGCGCTCGTGGGCCGCGCGCGGGAGCGTGTGCGCGTCGCGACGTCACCCGCCGATGCCGCGTCGACTGCGAACGTGATCGACGTGGTGGTCAACACCGACGCGCAAGCGCTCGAAGCGGCGACCGGTGTCGACGGGATCTTCTCCGGCGCTCGTCCTGGCACCGTCGTCCTCGTGCACTCGACGATTGGCCATGACACGTTGCGCGAGCTCGCGCGGGCCGGCGACGTGGTGGGTGTGCATGTGCTCGACGCGTCGATCAGCGGGTCACGCGGCGAGCACAGCGTCGGCGACCTCGTGTTGATGGTCGGCGGTGATGCGGAATCGTTCGCACTCGCGGAACCCGTGCTCCAGACCTACGGCGGAATGGTGACGCACCTAGGCCCCCTCGGTGCCGGGCTCGACATGAAGTTGGCGCTCAACCTGATCCGGTACCTCACCTACCTCGCGAGCCACGAGGGAAGCAGGCTCGCGACCGCCGCCGGCCTCGATGTCGACACGCTGCGGACGATCGTCGAGTACGTGGGCGCGTCCACCATGGTGGGCGACCTCTCGCGCAATCGTGTCGCCGCCGACTACCCGCGTCGGACCAACAACTGGGCGACCGCCCAGAAGGACCTCGGCGCGGCCGTTGCGCGAGGACACGAGCTCGACGTCGACCTGTCGGCCGCCGACTTTGCGATCAACCAGATGCACCGTCTGTGGGCGCTCGACGAGCGCGGACAGGACCGCGCGACCGGCTGACGCCACCGCACCTCGACCACGACCCGCTTCACGACACGTTCACGACCGACCGCGACAGGAGCCCATGCCATGGCCAGTTTCGACATCGAGCCCGAGTTCGCCGCGCAACTCGATTGGATCCGAGAGTTCGTCGCCACCGAGATCGAGCCGCTCGACGTGCTCTTCGGGAACGAAGAGGTGGTCTACGACAAGAGCCACCCGGTGCACGACGAGGTGATCCGTCCGCTGCAGGATCGCGTGCGCGCCGAGGGCTTGTGGTCGTGTCACCTCACGCCGGAGTTCGGCGGCCAGGGGTACGGGCAGGTGAAGCTCGCCTACATGAACGAGATCCTCGGTCGGTCATCGTTCGCGCCAAGTGTGTTCGGGTGCCAGGCCCCCGATTCGGGGAACGCCGAGATCGTCGCGCACTACGGCACCCCTGAACAGAAGGCGGAGTTCCTCCAGCCGTTGCTCGACGGTCGGATCTCGTCGTGCTATTCGATGACCGAACCGCAAGGCGGCGCCGATCCGTCGGTGTTCACGGCCAGCGCCGTGCGCGACGGCGACGAGTGGGTGATCAACGGCGAGAAGTGGTTCTCGTCGAGCTTCGAGCGCGCCGCGTTCATCATCGTGATGGCGGTCACCGACCCCGACGTGCCGGTGTACCAAGGATCGTCGATGTTCCTGGTTCCCGCCGGCACGCCAGGGCTCGAGATCATCCGGCGCGTCGGCGTGGGCTATGACCCGCTCGGAACGGGGAACCATCCGTACGTGCGGTACAACGACGTGCGGGTGCCGGCGGAGAACCTGCTCGGCGGCGAGGGACAGGCCTTCACGATCGCGCAGACCCGCCTCGGTGGCGGGCGACTCCACCACGCGATGCGCACCGTGGGCGCAGTGGCGCGCTGCTTGGACATGCTGTGTGAACGCGCGCTGAGCCGCACCACGCAGGGTGAACTGCTGGCGCGGAAGCAGATGACCCAGGAGAAGATCGCCGACGCGTGGATCGAGCTGACGCAGTTCCGGCTCCAGGTGCTGCACGCCGCGTGGTGTGTCGATTCCAACGGGGCGCCACGCGGCGCGACGAGAGATCGCGGGCGTGAAGGTCGCCACGCCGACGGTGTTCCACAACGCCGTGATGCGCACGATCCAACTGCACGGCGCGTTGGGGGTGTCCAACGAGATGCCGCTCGCGAAGATGTTGCTCGGTTCGTTGTCACTCGGCCTCGCCGACGGCTCGACCGAGGTGCACAAGATCTCGCTGGCTCGCCAGGTGCTGAAGGACTACCGCGCCGCGGATGGTGACTGGCCCTCGGAGCACATTCCCACCCGCATCGCCGCCGCGACCGAACGGTACGGGTCGCTGCTCTAAGGATGGTCTGGGTGGTCGGGTCGGCGCTCGTCCGACGCGGCCGCTCGTCGCTCGGTCCAATCGACCATCACCCGCCGCTCGTCGATGCCCCATCGACCGCTGACGCGGCGGTAGGCGTCGAGGTAGCGGATGAACATCACCAGGTCGGTCCCGCTCTGGGCGTCGCTCGAGGCGGGCTCGAGGGTGAGGTGGTGGGCGAGGCAGTACACCTCGCCGGTGGCGCTGTTGGCGTCGATGGCGTACCGGGTGTTCCCGACGAAGTGGTACGTGCGGTCGTACTGATCGAGCCGGCCGGGGATCGTCGCGAGCTGGTCGTGCCCACGAATGGTCGCCACCGTCGTGTCGGGATCACCGGTCGCGTGGACGACGAGCACCGCGTCAGGATGGAAGGCGCTCACGAACATGTCCGAATCGCGACGGTCGCATGCTGATGCGTAGTCGTCGGCCAGCGCCCGGAGCGCCAGCCGGCTCGAGAGGTCGTGCAGGTCGTCGGCGTTGCTCATGCGCGCAGGGTACTGGTGGGGTTGCCTCTACGCTGCGGGCATCGACGACCCACGTTCAACATCTGGAAACCGCCCCGTAACAGCCGGGGGCCAGCATGCTCCGGTGGACGATCTGTTGGATGGGTACGGTCCGAACGGCCTGAACGGGGCCTGGGACGAGATGTTCGCGGCGGTCGACGAGCCGCGTTCGCACTACACCGCCTTGCGTTCTGCGCTCGCCGGTCTCTCGAGGGGCGACTTCGAAGCTCGGTGCGCGGCACGCGACCGCGCGTTTCACGACCAGGGCATCACGTTCCAGCTCTCGGGGGAGGAGCGACCCTTCCCGCTCGACCTGGTGCCGCGCATCATCGAGGCGAGCGAGTGGTCGGTCGTCGAAGCGGGCGTGAAGCAACGCGTCGTCGCGCTCGAGCGGTTCCTCGCCGACGTGTACGGGCCGTGCGAGATCCTGGCCGACGGGGTGGTGCCGAGGCGATTGGTCGCCAGCTCGTCGCACTATCACCGCAGCGTGGCCGGTTTCGACCCGGTCGGTGGCGTGCGCGTCCACGTCGCAGGGATCGACCTCGTGCGAGACGCCGCCGGTGCCTTCCGCGTGCTGGAAGACAACCTGCGCACGCCGTCGGGCATCTCGTACGTGATCGAGAACCGGCGCGCGATGACGCACGTGTTCCCGGAGTTGTTCACGAGTCACCGGATCCGTCGCGTCGCCGACTACCCGCAGCGACTGGTGGAAGCGCTGCGCGCCACCGCTCCCCTCGGGATCGACGATCCGGTGGTGGTCGTGCTCACACCGGGCGTGAACAACTCGGCCTACTTCGAGCATTCGTTCCTTGCCCGGCAGATGGGTGTGGAGCTCGTCGAAGGTCGCGACCTCGTGTGTCGCGACGAGTACGTGTACATGCGCACCACTGGTGGTGAGCAACGCGTCGACGTGGTGTACCGCCGCATCGACGACGACTATCTCGATCCGGTGCACTTCCGCGCCGACTCCGTGCTCGGGTGCGCGGGGATCATCAACGCCGCACGCGCGGGTCACGTGACGATCGGGAACGCGCCGGGCAACGGGGTCGCCGACGACAAGGCGATCTACCCGTTCGTGCCCGCCATGATCGAGTACTACCTCGGTGAGGTGCCGATCCTCGCCAACGTCGAGACGTACCGTCTCGAAGACCAAGAAATTTGCGAGTGGGCGCTGGCTCGAGTCGACCAGCTCGTGTTCAAACCGGTCGACGGTTCCGGGGGGTACGGCCTCGTCATCGGGCCCGCGGCGAGCGAAGCGACGCTGATCGACGTCGCGGCGAAGGTCCGTGCCGATCCGCGTGGATGGATCGCCCAGGAGCCGGTTGCGCTGTCGACCTCACCGACGTTCGTCGACGGCAAGATGGGCGCCCGCCACCTCGACCTCCGGCCGTTCGCGATCTCCGACGGACGTGAGGTGTGGGTGGTGCCGGGTGGGCTCACCCGTGTCGCGCTCCCCGAAGGCAGCTTGGTGGTCAACTCGAGCCAGGGCGGCGGGTCGAAGGACACGTGGATCCTCGCGGCAGCGGGCGATGGTCGCGAGACGTCACCCACACCGTTCCAGCGCGCCGCGTCACGTCCCGCCAAGGCACCCGCCCACGGGCCGTTCCAGGACCGCGACGCCCCGAAGCAGCAGCAGACAGCAGCAGCAGCAACAACAAGCACCGTGCTGAGCCGTCTCGCCGAGTCGCTCTACTGGATCGGCCGGTACGTCGAGCGGGCCGAAGACACGGCGCGGATGCTCGACGTTCACTACCACCTGCTGCTCGAGGACCGCCGTGCCGACGAGGGATCGGTGTGTCGCGCGCTCCTCGAGGCGATGGGCGCCGACGACGACGTGGTCGGGCCCAGCCCCGACGCGGTCACCGTGAGTGCGTTGCTCGCCCAGGACCTCACGTTCTCCGGCTCCATCGCGTGTTCGATCGAGTCGGCATGGGAGAACGCGCGCGGTGCTCGCGAGGCGTTGTCGTCAGAGCTCTGGGAGACGCTCAACAAGACGTATCGCGAGATGTCGACCCGCGTCGCACGCCGCGGCCCGGTACGCCACGACTTCTTCGGATGGATCCGTGATCGCACCGCCGCGTACACGGGGTTGGTCGACACGACGATGAGCCGCGACGACGGGTGGCGGTTCCTCGTGCTCGGTCGCAGCCTCGAGCGCGCCGACATGACGTCACGGCTGCTCTCGGCGCGCTACGGCGACGCGTTCGGCCAGACCGGTTGGACCACCACCCTGCGGAGCTGCTCGGCGTACGAGGCGTATCTCCGCACGTACCGTCACGCCGTCGAGCCCGCCTCGGTCGTGGAATTCCTCTTGCTCGATCGGCTCTTCCCGCGGTCGGTGCACCACGCACTCAGCACCGCCGAGCAGCGGCTCGGGGATCTCGATCCCTCCTCCGGTCGGGCGGGCGTCGACGACGAGGCGCGCCGTCGGCTCGGCCCGCTGCGCGCCGAGCTCGAGTTCCTGCGGGTCGACGACGCGTTGCACGACCTGCCGCAGTTCCTGCAACGCCTGCAACGCGAGTGCGGTGAGGTGCACGCCGCGATCGCGCGTCGCTACTTCCGTGAGACCAACGTGATCGAATGGAGCCGTTGAATGAGCTGGCGACTGCGCATCCGGCACGAGACCACGTACCACTACGTGAACACGGTGCACGCGTCGTACAACGAGGCGCGCATCTCCCCGCTCGACACCGCGCATCAGTTCACGCTCGAACACCGCGTCGAGGTCGATCCCGCGGCCAACCTGTATCGCTACCGCGACTACTGGGGTACCCGCGTCCACGCCTTCGACCTCCACGGTCCGCACACCACCCTCGCGGTCGTCGGGTCGTCGTTGGTGGAGACCGCCGAGCGCACGCCCGGTGTCGACGAGACCGTGGTGTGGGGGGCGATCGATTCACCGGGCCTGCGTGATCGCCTCTACGAGTACCTCCACCAGACGCAGATCACCGAGGTCGACGAGCGGATCACGGGCGTGGCCGAGGAGTTGCGGGCACAGGCCACGCCGGCCGCCGCGCTGGCGTTCCTGGGCGAGTGGCTGCGCGCCAACGTGGAGTACCAACCGGGTTGGACCAACGTGACGACCACCGCGGTCCAGGTGGTGAAAGCGGGCCGCGGGGTGTGCCAGGACTACGTGCACGTCGCGCTCGCGGTGCTGCGCGCCGCGGGGATTCCGGCGCGCTACGTGTCGGGGTACCTGTATCCCGACGCCGACGGTGTGATCGGCGACGAGTACGAAGGCGAAGGCCATGCCTGGATCGAGGCGTGGATCGGTGACTGGCATCCGGTCGACCCCACCAGCGGATCGGCCGTCGCCGAGCGTCACGTGCTCGTTGCACGCGGCCGCGACTACACCGACGTGTCACCGCTCAAGGGCGTCTACCAGGGCGGCCCGAGCCGCGCCCTCGAGGTGAAGGTCAAGCTCACCCGCGTCGCCTGACCCCTTTCCCGAAATTGCGTCATTCCTGTGCGGAATTCGCGCACGAACGACGCATTGGTGGCTCGTTCAGAGATCTCGCGGCGCTCAGCGGGTCGCTTCGAACGCCAAGGCGACGCGCACCAACGTGGCCTCTCCGCCCGGCGGTGCGACGAATTGCATGCCGACCGGCAGCCCGTCGACCGTGCCCGCGGGCACGCTGATGGCAGGAAAGCCCACCAGGCTCCACGGGATCGCGTTGCGCGCCAGCACCATCAGATACTCGGCGAAGTCCTCGACCAACGGCGCCACCACCGGCACCGTCGGCATCGCGAGCACCTCGTGGTCGGCGAAGCATCCGATGAGCCGGTCGCGCAGCGCGGCGCGCGCCCGCTGCGCGTCGAGGTAGTCGATGGCGAGCACTCCTTCCGCACGCGCGAGCTGCTCCCGCACCTCGTCCCAGTACGCGCCCCGGTCGAGATCGTGCTCGCGGTGCACGGCCGCGGCCTCGCACCGACTGATCACGAGCCCGGCGGCGTTGGCGAGATCGAGATCGGCTGCGCTCGGTCGTTCGGTCATCTCGACGACCGCGCCGGCACCGGCCAACCGCGCGAACCCTTCGTCGATCACCGCGCCAACGCCGGGACCGGTGCCGTCGAGGGTCGCGACGGGCACGCCGATGCGCGCGTCGGTGATCGGGCCGTCGGTCCACGAGATCGCCGACGAGCCACCGATCATCACGTCGAGCATCAACGCGGCGTCGGTCACCGTGCCCGCGAGCGGCGCGACATGGTCCATCGTCCACGCGAGGGTGACGACACCATCGGTCGGCACGCGCCCGTACGTCGGTTTGAACCCGACTGCGCCCGAGAGCGCCGCCGGGACCCGGATCGACGCGCGGGTGTCGGTCCCGAGCGATCCGTGGCCCGCGCCCGAGATCACACACACGGCCGAGCCGCCGCTCGAACCACCCGGGATGCGCGTGACGTCGTGCGGGTTGCGACTCTGCGGGCTGGTGACGCCGAGGGCGAACTCGTGCGTCGCCGCCTTGCCGATCACCACCGCACCCGCGGCACGCAGACGTGCCACGGCGATCGCGTCGATCGTCGGGATGCGCGCGTAGGCATCGGACCCTGCCCGCGTCACGGTGCCCGCGACGTCGATCACGTCCTTGACCGTGATCGGGATCCCGTGGAGCGGCCCGCGGTCGTGTCCCGCCGCGAACTCGCGGTCGAGCTCGGCGGCGACGGCGCGGGCGTTCGCACACTCCTCGACCAACCCTCCGATGGCGACGGTGCCCGCCGCCCGGGCGAGTGCGGCCTCCACCAGCGCGGTCGCGGTGGTCGTCCCGTTCCGCAGCGCCAACCACGACTCGATCATGCGGCTGGGTCGGTTGGCGAGCAGCGACGCGCGCGGCGCCGCCCATCCCGATTCGGCGATCACCGCCATGGTCGGCTGATAGTCGAAGGGCACGCGCGCCGCGAGGTCGTCTACGACCCGCGTGGAGGGTGTCGAGGGCGGCGTCGAACGCCGCGTCTGCCGTGCTGCCCGTGATCACGTCAGCTCGCGATCGCCGCGAGCAGCGCCTCCGACGGGGCGACCGCGCCGAACACGCCACCCTGCATGGTCACGATCTTCAACGCCGCGAGGTAGTTGTCGTAGTCGGTCGCGCCGGTGCAGTCGGACAAGAGGAGGCACTCGTAGCCACGGTCGTTGGCGTCGCGCATCGTGGTGTGCACGCACACGTCGGTGGTGATGCCGGTGAACACGAGGTGGGTGATGCCGCGTCGACGCAACACGAGGTCGAGGTCGGTCGCGTAGAACGCACCCTTGCCCGGCTTGTCGATGATGACCTCGCCGTCGATCGGTGCCACTTCAGGCACGATCTCCCAGCCCGGTTCACCGCGCACGAGGATCCGACCGCACGGACCGGAATCACCGATGCCGGCGCCGATGCGTTGCGAGCGCCACAACTTGTTCGGCGGCAGGTCGGACAGGTCGGGTCGATGCCCTTCGCGCGTGTGCACGATGAGCCATCCCGCGGCCCGCGCCGCGGCGAGCATCTTCGCCGTCGGGTCGAGTCCCGCCCGGGTGAGACTGAGGTCGTAGCCCATCGTGTCGACGTATCCGCCGGGGCCGCAGAAGTCGAACTGCCAGTCGATCAGGATCATCGCGGTACGAGCGGGGTCGATCGTGCCGTCATAGGGCCACGGGTACGGATCGGCGTCGACGATGCCGAGCGTCATGTCACTACCTCCTGGGTCGGTGCGTCCGCCTCGGAGCCGATGGGGCACCCGAGCGCCGTGAGCACTGCGTCGCTGGAACCGACGGCACCGAAGATGCCGCCGGACATGGTCACACTGGCGAGCACGCGCTCACCGGTGTCGGGATCGAACGGCACGATGGCGTCGCGCAGCGCGAGGCACTCGTAGCCGCGGTCGTTGGCGCTGCGCACCGTGCCGTCGACCAGCACCTCGCCCGCGAACCCGCACGCCAGCAGATGATCACGGCCGCGCGCGCGGAGTTCGAAGTCGAGGTGGTCGCCGAAGAAGCCGTCGCAGCTGCGTGTGTCGACGACGAGGTCGCGTCCGTCGTGCCGCGATGGCCAACTCCCACGCCCGACTGCCCTCGAGGGGGAGATCGTTGCGGGGACGCCGTGGGTGGAGCGGCCGCGCGTGACGCACGAACACCACCAGCACGCCCGCGTCACGCAGCACCGCGGTGAGCAGCTCGATGTGGGCGAGCTCGGCGTCGGACGCAAGATAGGTCCAGTGTCGTTGCGCTCCCGCCACGATCAGCGCGAGCCGCTCGGGCGCGAGGCCCTCCGCGCCGTCGTAGGGCCAGGGATACGGGACGGTGCCCGCGATGTGGGTGTCCATCGGTGTCAGGTTCCGATCGGATGCGCCGGGGTGGGACCGCCTGCGTGGCGGTCCCACCCCGGAACGAAACGAGTGCGGTCAGCTCTTCGGGATGTCTCCGACGACGCCCTTGACGAACACGTCGGTGGCCTCGATCTCCGCGTACGTCGGGACGACGCCGGCGGCGAACAGGGTCTTGCCGTCCTGGGTCGTGACGGGCCCGGCGAACGGCGAACCGTCGGTGGAGATCACCTTCTTGGCCGCCGCGATCTTCGCCTTGTCGGCCGAGGTGATCATCTTCCCGAACTTCGACTGCACGAACGGGTTCTCACCCGTCTTGTAGCCGACCCGGTAGTTGGCGTTGTAGGGGCTCCCGGTGAAGTTGCCGGCGAGGGCGGTCTTCACGATGTCGGTGTAGAGGTCACCCCATGCCCACTCGGAACCAGCGACCCAGCCCTTCGGCGCGAGCTTCGACGCATCGGCGTGGTACCCGACCGTCATCTTGCCCGCCGCCTCCGTGGTCTTGATCACGGTCGACGTGCAGTCCTGGTGCTGCGTGATCACGTCGACGCCTTGACCGAGCAAGCTCTTCGTGGCTTCGGCCTGCGCCGCCGGGTCACACCACGACGAGGTGTTGACGGTGTACGTCTTCGCCTTCGGGTTCACGGACTGGGCGCCGAGCTCGAACGCGTTGATGTTGTTGATGGTCTGGGGAATCGGGAACGCGTACACGTAGCCGAGCTTGTCGCTCTTCGTCGCCATCCCGGCGGCGATCCCGGCGAGGTACACCGGCTCGTACACCGTGCCGAAGAACGTGCCCTCGTTCGGCGTGATCGTGCCCTGGATGAAGTTGCCCTGTTGCACCACCGCGACGTCCGGGTGGGCCTTCGCAACCTTCTCGGCGGCGTCGAGGTGCCCGTAGCTGGTGGCGAAGATGATCTTTGCGCCGCGGCTGATCATCCCCTCCATCACGCGCGCCGCGCTGTCGTCCTCAGGGACGTTCTCGGCAGTGATGACGTTGAGCTTCGGGTACGCCTTCTTGACCGCTTGTGAGCCCTGGTAGGCGGCTTGGTTGTATCCGAAGTCGTCCTTGGGTCCGACGAAGATGAACCCGACGGCCTTGCTGTCCTGTCCTGGTGCCGTGTCGGTCGCGGCACCGACCGAGGCGGCGGTGACGGCCGACGTCATGAGCATCGTGGCCACGGCCACGAGCATCAACCAGCGCTTGCGCATTTGGGGCTTCTCCTTGTTGTTGGTGGAATCGATTCGGACGGGTTGATCGAGGGGGAACGCGTGGTCGACGGACAATGACGCCTGACCGAGTGACGGCGGTGGCGGTCGCGTGGGCTCAGCGCCGAGCGTGGGAATGTGGGCTCGAGCGCCGAGCGTCAAGGTGCAGGCGCCATCTCGAACACCTTCTTCAGCCCCTCGGGCGCTTCGGAGCTGCCGCGGCGGGCGAGCAGCATGAGCACCACCAACGTCGCGACGTAGGGCACGGCGTTCAACGCGAACTGGTTGATCGTCACGCCGCGTGCCTGCAGCGCCGGGGACAGCGCGAGCGCGGCGCCGAACAGGTACGACCCGGCCATCACCTTGAACGGCTGTCGTGCCGCGAAGATCACCACGGCCACCGCGATGAAGCCGCGACCCTGCACCATGTTCTCGAACCAGGCGTTGGCGTATGCGGTCGACAGCTGCGCCCCACCGATGCCGGCCAGGAGACCGCCGATCATCACGGCCAGGTACTGCACGAGCTGCGGTCGGTGGCCGTAGGTGCGCAACACCTCGGTCCGCTCACCGGCGCCGCGGAGGAGGAGCCCCCAGCGGGTCCGGAACAGCACCCACCAGATGAGCGGCACCATCGCGTACGAGAGATAGGTGAGCGGATCGGCCTTGAAGAAGATGTCACCGATCCACGGGATCGACGACAGCAGCGGCACCTCCCAGATCTTGAACGGCGTGATGATCTCGTCGACGTACGCCGCGCCGAACAGCGACGTGATGCCGAGCGCGAGGAACAGCACCACGAGGCCGGTCGCGAGCTGGTTCGTCTTGCGCCCCAGCACGAAGTACGCGTGGACGAGCGCCAGCGCGCCACCGGCCGCCGCGCCTGCCGCGGCGCCGACCCAGGGGTTGCCCGACGCCGCGTTCGCCGCGTAGGCGGCGAGCGCGCCGCACAGCATGCTCCCCTCGATGCCGAGGTTCACCACGCCGGCGCGCTCCGACACCGTCTCGCCGAGACCGGCGTACAGGATCGACGTGCCACCGCGCACGCCGCCCGTCATGAGCTCGAGCCCCAAGTTCATGAGGTGACCGCCTTCCGCTTGCCGCCCCACCCGAACACGCCGAGCAGCACGAGGGCCATGAGCACGTTCACCGACGCCGCGGGGAGCGCGGAGTCGAGCTGCAAGCTGTCGCCACCGACGGCGATCGCGGCGAGCAACGTGGCCGCCAGCGCGACCCTCACCGGATGATGTCGAGCGAGCCAGCTGGCGAGGAACCCGATGTAGCCGTAGGTGAGGAGGTAGCCGGGCCGGAGCTTGTACTCGACGCCGGCGAGCTGCGTGAATCCACCGAGGCCGGCGAGCGCGCCGCCCACGAGCATCGCACTGAGCAGGAGCAGCCCGACCTTCAAGCCTGCTTGGCGTGCGGCTTCCGGATTGCCGCCGACCACCGAGAGCTTGAAGCCCCACGAGGTGCGGGTGAGCGCGAACCACACCACCCCGGTGGCGATGATCGCAAGCACGAAGCCGAGGTGCACCGTCGAGTTGCCGATCAGTGGCAGCTGCTCGTTCGTCGGGACCGGCGCGGTCGCCGGTTGTCCCGAGCCGTGCGGGTCCTTCCACGCGTCGTAGATCAGGAACAACATCACGTCGACGGCGACGTAGTTGAGCAGCAGCGTGCTCACCGCTTCGTTGATCTCGAAGCGAAGCCGCAACAGCGCGGCGATCCCGGCGAACAACGCGCCACCGAGGATGCCGCCGATCGCCATCAAGGGCAGCGCGACGCCGATCGGCAGACCGGTGCCGAGCCACTGCACCACTGCGGCGCCACCGACGCCGCCCATGATCAGTTGGCCTTCACCGCCGACGTTCACGAGTCCCGCCCGTGCGGGGACCGTCACCGCGAGCGCCGCGAAGATGAGCGGCGTCGCCTTCACCAGGATCTGCTCGAGCGAGTCGGTGCTCTGGAACGTCGACTCCCACATCGAGCGGTACGCGTCGATCGGGTTCGCACCCTTCATCTGCATGAAGGCTCCGAAGATGACGATCGCACCACCGACGGCGACGAGGGTGCGGCCGACACCTCGAGCGAGCCGACCCCAGTTGGGACCTCGCCGTTGCGGAGGATCGGGCACCGCCTGCGGTGACGCGGGCGGCGGCGTGAGCGTGGCGGTCATACCGCGACCTCCTTGTCGGTCTCGGGCTCGTCGGTCTCGGGCTCGTCGGTCTCGGACTGTCGTCTCGGGCCCTCGCTCGTGGGCTCGTCATCGCCGACCCCGACCTCGTGGTCGGCCGCCTCCTCCACCGCGGACAGCGCGCCGAACGCCCCGGCCGTGGCGTCGACGTCCACCTCGCCGTGATCGGTGCCGAGCATCAACCGCCCGATCTCGAACACGTCGGTGTGGTTCGGGTCGACGATGCCGGTGATGTGACCGTTGTGCAGGACCGCGATGCGATCGGACAGCTCCATGAGCTCGTCGAGATCCTCGGAGATCACGACCACACCCGCGCCCGCTTCTCGGCGTTCGAGCAGGAGCTCTTGGGTGCGACGCGTCGTCGCGATGTCGAGACCGCGGCTCGGGTAGGCCGCGACCAGCACGTCGCACTCGTCGGCGCTGAACGCCCGTCCGAGGATGACGCGCTGGATGTTGCCGCCCGAGAGCGACGCCATCTCGCGCTCTGGCGCGGCCATGCGCAAGCCGGTGGCGTCGCTGATCTCCGCGGCGCGTCTCCGCACCGTGCGCCAGTCGATGCCGAGGCCCCGGCGATACGCACTCAGGTTCCCCAACGCCACGTGCGCGGCGACGTCCATGCCGGGGACGACCGACTCCTCCACCGGGTCCTCGGGAACGCCCACCACACCCGCCGTGCGAGCAGCGAGCGGGTTCTGACGGGTCACCGCTTCGCCGGCGACGGAGATCGTGCCGCCGACGAGCGGAACGAGACCGAGGATCGCGTTGTACAGGGCGAGCTGGCCGTTGCCTGCCACGCCCGCGATGCCGACGAGCTCTCCCCGGTTGACGGTGAGGTTGGCGCCGGCCAGTGCGGGTTCCTCACCGTGCCCCGCGACCGTCACGCCGTCGAGCACGAGTGCTGGGACCTGGCTGGTGTCGGGCGCGGGACGGGTCGACGGGAGACGCGGCACCCGCTGTCCGACCATGGCTTCGACGAGCTCCTCGTCGTTCATGCTCGAGGTCGCCGCGCCACCGACGATGAGCTTGCCGCCGCGCAGCACCGTGAGGCGGTCCGCGATGGCGCGCGTCTCGCGCAGCTTGTGGGTGATGATCACCACGGACAGGCCTTCGGCGCGCAGCTTGTCGACGCCCGCGAACAGCGCGTCGACCTCTTGGGGGGCGAGCACGCTCGTGGGTTCGTCGAGGATCACGAGCCGGGCGCCGCCCATGAGCACCTTGAGGATCTCGACGCGTTGACGCTCACCGATCGAGAGCCGCCGCACCAGCGCGCCCGGGTCGACCGCGAGCCCGAACCGCTCGGCCGCCTCCTCGATCCGCCGGGAGACCCCGCGGCGGTCGAAGCGGATCCCCTTCACGTCGAGCGCGAGGGCGATGTTCTCGGCCACGGTGAACGCGGGGATGAGACGAAGGTCCTGGAACACCATGCCGATGCCCGCGGCGCGTGACTGCGACGGCGAGCCGGGAGGAAGGACGGTGCCGTCGACCTCGACCGTGCCGTCGTCGGGCTCGTACACGCCGTAGACCAGCTTCATCAAGCAGCTCTTGCCCGCGCCGTTCTCCCCGAGCAAGGCGTGCACCTCACCGACCTCGACGGTGAGGTCGACCGCGTCGTTGGCGAGCACCACTCCGAAGCGCTTCGTGATCCCTCGGGCCGCGAGGCGGGGGACAGTGCGATGTCGCACTCATGAGGACTCCTCGGTCGGGTTCGTCGCGGGGGCAGTCGCATCCGGCGCGTTCGTCATGCGGGCCAGCGCCCGCAAGGTGCGTTCCTCGACCACGGCGAGGGACTCGTGGAGGTGGGCGTCGAAGCGTTCGACGGCCAGCTCGTGGTCGTCGGCGAGCAACGCATCGACGATGGCCAGGTGCTCCGCGACCGTCTGGGTGACGCGGTCACCGGTCAGGAAGTCCTGCATGCGCACCATGCGGATGCGCTCGTTGACCACCCGCAGGAACTCGACCAGCACCGCGTTGCCCGCCGCGTCAGCGAGCCCGACGTGGAACGCCTCGTCGAGCAACACGAACTCGGGGGTGGCGGGCGGCTCGTCGTCGGCCAGGGTCTGCCAGTCGCTCCGCAGCTCGAGGAGTCGCGCCCGGTCGTGCTCGGTGCCGAGCCCCGCCGGTCGGCGCAGCGCCTGCACCTCGAGGCCGATGCGCACCTCGTAGAGGGTGCGCATCCCGGCCACGTCGGGGACGCTGGGCCGAAAGCCGCCTTCCGCGTCGCGGGTGACCAGCCCTTCGCTGTGCAACCGGTGCAGGGCCTCCCGCACCGGGGTGCGCGACACACCGAGCGCGGTGGCGAGTCGTTCCTCGCCGAGACGCCGTCCGAGGGGGTAATCGCCCGCGAGGAGCCCCGCCTTCAGCGCAGCGAAGACGCGCTCGCCGCGCGGGGCGGCCTCCGTATACGGGTCTGTATACACGCAGGTCAACGTACGAATGCGCCGTTGCCTGTTCATGTGGCGCCGGTGAACACACGACGTCGCCGACCTGTTGGCTACATGACCTGCTTGTCGACGTTCGGCACTGATGTCCGCTCGCCGCTGAGGCGCGCGCACACATTGCGGCGACCGGTCCGGCGTCATCGCTGTGACGCCGGACGCGGTTGCCAACGCGCGTGGTCGCGTCGGCCTCAGCGGCGAGCGTCAGGATGTAGGCGCGCGTCCCCCGAGCCAGGACACGTGGGCGCACACGATCCGCCATCCGGAGTCGGTGCGCACCCAGGTCTGCGACTGGCGACCGACCGCGTCGGAGCCTTCGGGCACGAACTCCGTGTTGGCGACGCCGACGTCGTCGCCGAACGTGGTGATCACGGTGTCGACCAGACGGCGCGGCATCGTGGCCTGCGCCTCGGTGCGACGGAACGCGGCCACCTCATCGTGACCGTGCTGTACGTCGTCGATGCCGTAGCGCACCGTCTCCGGCGCGTCTCGGAACAGCTCGACGAGCGTGTCGACGTCGTTGGCCACGAGTGCCTGCTCGTAGCGGTCGAACACGGCGAGCAACTCCGCGACGACCCCAGGTTCGTTGACTCGTCGCTCGTCCACGCTGGGGATCGTACCGATCGGCGTTGTGTCACCGGCATGCCCGAGTTCGTTTAGGCTCGTTCGGAATCAATCTGCCTCGCCGCCTTGGGAGCTTCCGATGGCCACGACCGAGTACGAGACCTTCGCCGGCTTCCCGATGCCGCGCCGCGCCGAGTCGCTGGCGGACCGGAGCTTGCGTCCGATCGTGCGCACGACGTCACCAGGCGAGAAGCGCTTCCCGTTCCCGGTCCCCAACGGCTGGTTCGTGGTGGCGGAATCGCGCGACCTCGACCCCGGTCAGACCATCGCCACCCATGTCTTCGGCGCCGACGTCGTGATCTTCCGCACCGACACGGGCGAAGCGCGCATGGTCGACGCCTACTGCGCGCACCTCGGCGCGCACCTCGGTGTCGGCGGCAAGGTCGAGGGCGAGTGCATCCGCTGCCCGTTCCACGCCTGGGCCTATGACGGCGAGACGGGTGCGTGCACCGACATCCCGTACGCGGAGACGGAGCACATCCCGTCGCAGGCCAAGGTGCGTTCCTACCCGGTCGTCGAGCGCAACGAGATGATCTGGGCGTGGCACCACCTCAAGGGTGAGGCGCCGTTCTACGACGTGCCCGAGGTGCCGGAGTTCTCCGACCCCGACTGGCTGCCGTACGCCATCCGCGAGTTCGACGTCGCGACGTGCTGTCAGGAGATGGCCGAGAACAACGTCGACTTCGCGCACTTCGTGTACGTGCACGGCTCCGAGTCGATTCCCGACGACAGCTTCGTGATCGACGGCATGTACAAGCGCACCGTGAGCCTGGACGGCACGTTCGTGCGCGAGGGGTTCGGTCTCGGCCTCGGTGTGTTGCACATGGGCGCGATGGGTGTCTTCTTGTCGTCGACCACACCGATCGACGATGAGAACGTGAAGGTCCGTTGGGTCTTCACCGCACCGCGATCGTCGGGCGACGACGCGTCGCGAGAACATGGCGACCGCGCTGTTCTGCGCGGGCGTGAGCCAGGACCTCCCGATCTGGGAGAACAAGCGCTACGTCGCGCGCCCGGTGGTCATGAAGTCGGAGAAGAAGCTGCTCGAGCAACGCGAATGGGCTTTGCAGTTCTACTCCGACTACGACCCCGACGAGTGACGCGCGGCATCGGCTCGAGCATCGGGGGAGTTGATCAGTGTTCTCGATGCGCTTCGACATGCGCCGCGCCGCTCGATGGCGCGAGCCGTTCCGATCTCTACGCCGCCGCGATCGACATGGCGGCCTACGGCGAGGAGCACGGCGCGTTCATGTGCGTGATCTCGGAGCACCACGCGTCGCCCGACGGCTACCTGCCGTCGCCGCTGCTGCTCGCCGCGGCGATGGTCGCGCGGACCTCGCGCATCAACGTCATGCTCGCGGCGGTGCTGCTCCCGTTCTACGACCCGATCCGCCTCGCCGAAGACATGAACGTGCTCGACGTCATGTCGAACGGGCGGGTCATGTACACCCTCGGGCTCGGGTACCGGCCGGAGGAGTTCGAGATGTTCGGGGTCCCGTGGGCCGAGCGTGGTCGTGTCGCCGACGAGAAGCTCGCGTTGCTGCTCCAGGCGGTGAAGGGCGAGCCCTTCGAACATGAGGGCCGCCACATCCACGTGACCCCGGGACCGGTCACGCCCGGCGGTCCGCGCATCTCCTGGGGCGGCGGTTCCAAGGCTGCCGCGCGTCGAGCCGGTCGCCATGGCCTCGATCTCTTCGGCCAGATCGACGCGCCGGGGATCCGGGAGGCCTACGAGGCCGAGTGCCGGGCGCAGGGCCGCGAGCCGGGGATGTGCATGCTCTCGTCCGCCGACGCGATCACCACGGTGTTCGTGGCCGACGACGTCGACCGCGCGCTGGAGGAGCTCGGCCCCTACCTCCTGCACGACGCGCTGATGTACGGGGCGTGGAACCCGATCGAGATCTCGGCGAGCGTGTCGCAGGCCCAGACCATCGAGGAGCTGCGCGCCGAGCCGGGTGGCACGCAGATCTGGTCAGTGGAGGAGGCGATCGATGCGGTGAGACAGGCCAGGGATTGGGGCTCATGCCGCTGTGCGGTGGCGTGCCGCCCGAGATGGCGTGGCGCTACCTGCGTCGCGTGGTCGAAGACGTCCTGCCCGCGACGAGATGAGGCCGCGGCGCGCCTGATCGTGATCAGGCCGACTGCGCCGGCGGGAGCGTGAAGCCGACCGATGCGCCGGGGCCGTCGTCGCGGTTCTGCGCGAACACCGCTCCGCCGTAGCGATCGACGGTCTGCGCGACGATCGCGAGCCCGAGACCCGAGCCGGGCAGCGTCCGCGCGTCGTGGGCGCGGTAGAAGCGGTCGAACACGCGCGTGAGGTCGTCGGGGTGGAACCCCGGACCGTGGTCGCGCACTTCGACACGAGTGCCGGCCACCAGCACCTCGATCACGGTGTCGTCGGGGCTGTACTTCGCCGCGTTGTCGACCAAGTTCGTGATCGCCCGCTCGATCAGCTGCGGGTTCGCGTGCACGAGATCGCCGTCGTGATCACCGGCTCGATCATTGGCCCGATCACTGGCCGGATCACTGGCTCGATCACTGGCGGGCGCGGCGTCGATCACGGCGACCTCGATGGTGCGACCCGTCCGTCGCTGGGCCGTCACGCCCACCGCGCGCGCGACCGCGGCGAGGTGCACCGGTTGGTCGACCACTTCGACCGGAGCATCCGTCGCGAGATCGACCAGCTCGGACACGAGATCGGCCAGCTCCTTCGTCTCGTGCTGGATGCCTGCCACGACCGCCGCGTACTCCTCGGGCGCGAGCTCGTCGGCTCGACCGAGCAGCTCGCTGTTGGTGCGCAGGCTCGTGAGCGGTGTGCGCAGCTCGTGGCTCGCGTCGCGCACGAGCTCCTGTTGCGCGCGCCGCGAGCGAGCCAGCGCGCGCACCATCGTGGTGAAGCTGCGTCCGAGGCTGCCGATCTCCGCGGGACCGTCGACGGGGACGGCACTCTCGAGATCCTCCGTGTCGGCGATGTGCTCGGCGGCCAGGCGGAGACGGTCGACCGGTTGCACGATCCGGCGCGCGAGCAGCCAGCCCAGGCCCATTGCGGTGAGCACGCCGCCGAGACCCACGAGCACGAGCCGGAGTCGCAACGAGTCGAGCACCGACTCGTTCTCGCCCAGGCCGCGGGCGAGTTGGTACGCGCCGCTCGATGACGCGATGGTCACCACCCGATAGTCGTCGTCGCCGATCGTGACCGTGCGCAACCGGGTCGTGCCGCCCCGCGCCGCCAACGCGCGATCGGTTCCGTCGACCGGGATGCTCGGGCCACCCTCGACACACGTCGTGACGGTGCCGGTGTGGTCGATCTGCTGCGCGGCCTCGGCGGGCGCGACGTCGCCGCTGCGTGGGCAACCCTCGGGACGCGCGAAGTCGGGCGACGCGTTGTCGGGCGACCGATCGTCCGGTGACTGCGGCGCCGGGCTGTTCGGGTCGTGCACGCCGGGCAAGCGCGCCGCGGCGGTCAGCAGCGACTCGTCGACGGTCGCGTCGAGCCGCTGCGACGTGGTGACGTACGCGGCGGCTGCGCCGACCACCACCACGATCGCGGCGATCGCGCCCATCCCGAGCGTGATCCGCCAGCGCAGGCTCACGGTTCGCGCGCGACGTAGCCCACGCCGCGCACCGTGTGCACGAGACGCGGCTCGCCGTCGTCTTCGGTCTTGGCCCGCAGATATCCGATGTACACGTCGAGTGACCGCGAACGTGTTTCGAAGTCGTAGCCCCAGATCCGGTCGTAGATGACGTCGCGTGTGAGCACCACCCCGGCATTCATCATGAGCAGCTCGAGCAGGTCGAACTCGGTCTTGGTGAGGTCGAGCGCGCGTGCGCCGCGTCGTGCGGTTCGCCCGTCGGGGTCGAGCTCGAGATCGCCGACTCGCAATGCATGCTCGGCGCCGGACACGCTGGTGCGACGCAACAGCGCGCGCAAGCGCGCCGTGATCTCGTCGAGCGCGAACGGTTTCACCACGTAGTCGTCGGCACCGGCGTCGAGGCCCGACACGCGATCGGCCACCTCGTGACGCGCCGTCACCATGAGGATCGGGATCTGGTCGCCCTGGCCGCGGAGACGACGGCACAGGGTCAGGCCGTCCATGTTGGGCATCATGAGGTCGAGCAGGAGCGCGTCGGGCCGGTCCGAGCCGGCGCCGACTCCGGTCATCCGCTCCAGCGCGGCCGCACCGTCGGGGAGCGCCTCCACGTCGTAGCCCTCGAGGCGCAGCGCAGTGGTGAGTGATTCGCGCACGCTGCGGTCGTCTTCGACGAGCAGGATCCGCGACCGTGTGCTCGGGGCAGAGGGATTCATGGGCACGACCTTACGAAGCGGGGGCGGTGAGACGACGTGGTCGAGTCAGATCCCGACCACGAGGTTCGCCGTGTAGCCCGCGGTCGGGTCGCCGGCCATCGTGGGCAGCTGCAGGTCGACGCCGTCGCTGAACACCATGTCGGAGCTCAGCGAGGTGCGCGCCATGTTGGTGATGCTCGCGCTGTACGCGGAATCAGCGCTGTAGACCGCGTTGTCGGCGTCGGCAGGCAACGCGAGCTGCGACGTGCGCAGCTTGCCCGTCACGCTGGTGGCCGCGGCGACGCTCGGGTACACCTGGAAGTGGATGTGAGGCCACCGGCCTGAGTACGCGGCAGGAAAGATGGTCGTGAACTTCACGGTGCCGTCGCTCGTGGCCGCTTGCACGCCGCGCAGGTAGTTCTCGTTCTGCGCACCCTGCGAGTACATCGAATACCGCCCGGCCGCATCGCAGTGCCACAGGTACACCGCTGCGCCGGTCATCGGCGCGCAGCTCTTGGTGGTGTCGACGACGGTGAGCGTCACGGTGAGCGGCACACCCGCTGCGACGCCCGATGCCCCGGCGAAGCTCGAGCGGATGTCGGAACGCACGATGCCGGACAGCGCGAGCGCGTTGGGTCCATTGGTACCGTCCCCTGGATAGGGGCCACCCGTTTCCTCGGGAATCGGTCCGCACGACAGCACGGTCGCCGTCGGCGCGGCGGTGGTGGCGGTCGTCGACGACGCGGCGTCGCCTGACGACGCCGCCTTCCTGGTCGTCGTGGTCGACGTTCCCGATGCGCTCGATCCCGACCCGCCGCCGCATCCGACGATCACCGCGCTGGCGCCCAGGCCACCGAGAAGCGCGAGCAGCTCGCGTCGACTGCGGAGCAGGGGAGTGGGTGCGTCGTGGTCGGTCATGGGGTCCTCCAAGTGGCGATCGGGCGGTCGCGGGGCGGTCGCGCGATGAAGGTCATCGTCTCGATGTGGTGTCAACGTTGTCGCACACCGGTGGAAGAGCTGTGTAAGAACCCACGCGAGCCTTCTCCTGCCTCACGTCGTGCCCCGCGTCGCTCCACGGTAAGGTCGAACCACGACGAGTGCACCACACAGCGGGGAGGCGAGATGAAGACCACGTTGCCATGCCCCTGCGGCATGTTCATCCGAGGTGAAGACGAGGACGACCTCGTCGAGAAGGCGTTCGCGCACCTGCGCGAGCAGCATCCCGACCGCGTCGATGACTACGAGCGCGACCACATCCTCTTCATGGCCTACTGAGCCATGACCACGCTTCCCACCCGGACGCTGGGCCGCACCGGCCTCGAGGTGACCACGCTCGGCTTCGGAGCGATGGAGTTGCGCGGCGGGTCGAACGGCCCCGAGCTCACCGATGACGAAGCCGCGGCGCTGCTGAATGCAGTGCTCGACGAAGGAATCAACTTCATCGACACCTGCGATCGATTATGGCCGCAGCGAGGAGTTGATCGGCAAGCACATCGCGCACCGGCGCGACGAGTACGTGCTCGCGTCGAAGTGCGGTTGCGTGCCGAACGCGCCACAAGGCAGCGAGCACATCCACACGGCCGAGAACATCCGCGCCGGCGTCGAGCACAGTCTGCGTCTGATGGGCACCGACCACCTCGATCTCGTGCAGTTCCACCGCAGTCTCACGGAGGCCGAGTTCGAACACGACGGTGCGCTCGCCGAGCTCTCGCGCTGCGCGACGAGGGCAAGGTCCGCTTCGTCGGCGTGTCCGCCACGCTGCCCGACCCTCGACGAGCAGATCGACATGGGTGTGTTCGACGAGTTCCAGATCCCATACTCGGCACTGCAACGTGATCACGAAGACGCGATCGCGCGCGCGTCCGCAGCTGGTGCCGGCATCGTGATTCGTGGTGGTGTCGCGCGGGGCGCGCCCGCCGACTGGGAGTCGCGGCACTACTACATGGTGCCCACGCCGACCATGCAGTCGACGGTGGGACGATGCCGCCCTCGACGACCTGCTCGACGGCATGAGTCGCGTCGACTTCATGCTTCGTTTCACGCTGTCGCTCGACGACCTCGACACCACGATCGTCGGGACCGCCAACATCGATCACCTCCGTCACAACGTCGAGGTGGCCGCGCTGGGCCCGCTCCCCGCCGATGTGCTCGCCGAGGCGAAGCGACGACTGGACCGCGCCGCGGCCTTGGAGCCCACGAGTGAGTGAACGGTTGGTGGAGACCACGCGCCACGGGCGCGTGCTCGTGATCGCGATGCGACGGGAGGAGAAGCGCAACGCGGTCGACCGCGCACTCGCCGACGAACTCGACGCCGCGTTCAACGAGCTCGAGGACGATCCCGACCTGTGGGTCGGCGTGCTCACGGGTACCACCACCGTGTTCTCTGCTGGCAGCGACCTCAACGCGTTCGGCGACTACGACACCGAGCGCGGCGGCTCCTACGGCATCATCCGCCGCGAACGTCGCACGCCGTTGATCGCGGCAGTGGAAGGCCCGGCATTCGGCGGCGGCATGGAGATCGTGCTGGCGTGCGACCTGGTCGTCGCGTCCACCAGCGCGCGTTTCGGGCTGCCGGAGGTGAAGCGCGGCCTGCTCCCCACGTGCGCGGCACTGTTCCGCGGCCCGCAGTCGTTGCCGCTCAACGTGGCGCGGGAGCTGATCCTCACCGGTGATCCGATGGAGCCGGCCCGCGCCCACACGCTCGGCTTCGTCAACGTGGTAACCGAACCGGGCGAAGCGCTCGACGGCGCGCTGGCGCTCGCGGAACGCATCGCGGTGAACGCGCCGCTGTCGGTGCAGGCCTGCCTCGCGGCGATCAACGGGCTCGCACGCGCCGACGACGAAGCCGGCTGGGACGCGACGACGCAGGCAACCGCGGCCATCGCCGGCACCGGTGACGTGAAGGAGGGCATGACCGCGTTCTTCGAGAAGCGTGCCCCCGAATGGAAGGGCCGGTAGCACGATGTGGAGCTTCGAGACCGACCCCGACTACCAGGCCGACCTCGACTGGGCTCGATGCCTTCGTTCGCGACGAGATCGAGCCGCTCGACTACGTCATCCCGAACATCCTGGACATCACCGACCCGCTCCGCCAGGAGCTCGATGCCGCCGCTGCAGGCTCAGGTGAAGGAGCGGGGGTTGTGGGCGACGCACCTCGGGCCCGAGCTGGGCGGCCAGGGCCACGGTCAGGTGAAGCTCGCGCTGCTGAACGAGATCCTCGGTCGTACGCCGATGGCCTCGATCATCTTCGGCTGCCAGGCGCCCGACACCGGCAACGCCGAGATCATCGCCCACTACGGCACCGACGAGCACAAGCGGAAGTACCTGCAGCCGTTGCTCGACCGGCGAGATCTTCTCCTGCTACTCGATGACCGAGCCGCAGGGGGGTTCGGATCCGACCGAGTTCACGTGCCGCGCCGAGCTCGACGGCGACGAGTGGGTCATCAACGGCGAGAAGTGGTTCTCGTCGAACGCGCGCATGGCCGCGTTCCTGATCGTGATGGTGGTCACCGAGCCCGACAACCGCGCCCTACCAGCGGCAGTCGATGTTCATCGTGCCGACGGATACCCCCGGAGTCGAGATCGTCCGCGACGTCGGGCTCATCGGCGAGAGAAGCGAGGGCGGCGCACGCCTATGTGCGCTACACCGACGTGCGGGTCCCGGCGAGCAACCTGCTCGGCGATCGGGGCGCAGGGTTCGTCGTCGCGCAGACGCGCCTCGGTGGCGGACGCATCCATCACGCGATGCGCACGGTCGGCATGGCACGGCGCGCGTTGGAGTTGATGCTCGAACGCGCGGTGTCGCGACACACGCAAGGCGAGCTGCTCTCGAAGAAGCAGCTCGTGCAGGAGATGGTGGCCGACTCATGGATCGAGCTCGAGCAGTTCCGGCTGCTGGTGCTCCAGACGGCCTGGAAGATCGACCGGTACCAGGACTACAAGCGGGTGCGCGGCGACATCTCGGCGGTGAAGGTCGCGATGCCCGGCGTGCTCAACCGGATCGCGTCGCGTGCCGCTCCAGGTGCATGGCTCACTCGGGATCTCCGACGAGATGCCGTTCATGAAGATGATCGTCAACGTGTACCACCTCGGGCTTGGCCGACGGCCCGACCGAGGTCCACAAGCTCACCTTGGCTCGGCAGCTCCTGTCGCGCGCCGAGCCGGCGCCCGGCCTCTTCCCCACCCACCACATCCCCGCGTTGCGGGCCCAAGCGTTCGAGAAGTACGCCGACGTGCTCGCCCGGCACGGCCGGGCGCCCGACGGCGTGGTGCGCTGAAGCGCCCGTCCACCGTCACGCGACGAGCATCCGCACCCACATGCGGCCGAGCCAGTCGGCGAAGCGTTCGTTCGTCCAGCCGCGCTCGTTGACGAGGCGGTGCCAGAGCACGCCGTCGGTCATCGACCAGATCACGTCGCGGCACTCGTCCTCCGACACCGCGAGCTGGCCGGTCGTCGCCGCTTCCGCGGCCATCACCGTCATGCCCGCGACCCGCTGGCGCGCCATCTCATCGAGCATGGCGGCGGCCGCGGGGTCGGCACCGGCCGCGGACTGCACCATCAATTGCAAGGGCGCGATCCGCTGTGCGGTGCGCGTGGAGAACGACGCGTGCAGCATGAGCCGCTTCGCCAGGTCGGGCTCGTTGCGGATCGTCATCACCTCGGGCCGTTCGTGGAACACGACGTCGTCGTCATCGCCGCCGACGGTGATGTCCCACGCCCGGTGCAGCAGCGTCGCTTTGTTGGCGAACGCTGCGTAGATCGTCTCCACCGACACGCCGGCCGCGCTGCGATGTCGGCCATGGTGGTTCGCCCGTAGCCGTGCTCGATGAACAGGTCGCGTGCAGCCGTCACGATCGCGGAACGGTTCTCCTTCGCCTGCGCCTGACGGCGAGACGAGTCGTACGACCGGCGCTTGACATCCTTCGTCAATTTCGTTACACCTATCCTATATTCGTTACAGAACAACTGTAGCGACACTGGAGGTTGATATGACGGACCGAACGCCATCAGCCGAGGCTCGGAGCGCGACCGCCCTGGCGCTGGAGTGCCGTCGCCGACGTGTGGGACGCGAACGTCGACGAGATCGACGGCCACTCCGCCGCCGCGACCACCACGTTGCTCGCTCGCCTCGCCGTGCAGCCGGGCGACCGAGTGCTCGAGCTCGCGGCAGGTCCAGGCAGCCTCGGTGCGATCTGGTCACAGCTCGTGGGTCTGACGGGCACCGTCGTGGTCAGCGACATCGCCCCGGGCATGGTCGAGGTGGCACGTCGCAGGAACGTGGGGCGCCCGAACGTCGTGGCCGAGGTCATCGATGCCACAGCGATCGACCGTACCGATGGATCCTTCGACGTCGTCGCCTGCCGCATGGGGCTGATGTTCGCGCCGGATCCCGCGGTCCGCGTCCGCGGAGATCCGCCGCGTGCTCCGTCCAGGAGGGCGGCTCGGCGCGCTCACGTGGAGCGGCATGGAGCACAACCCGTGGATGACGTGCGTCGGCATGGCCGCGATGGCGAATGGCTTGGTGAGCGGCGGGCCGCCGGCCGGACCCGGCGGCATCTTCTCGCTGGCTGATCCCGGCGAGCTCGAGCGGCTGGCGAAGGGCGCGGGATTCGTCGACGTCGTCGTCGAGACGATCAACGTGGAGTTCCGAGCCGTGAGTGTCGACGAGCACATCGACCGCGTCGCCTCGCTCGCCGGGCCGCTCGCGGGAGCACTCGCCGCGGCGTCCGACGAGCAGCGAGCGGCGTTCCGACGTACGGCCGCCGACCTGGCCGCCCCGTTTCGCATCGACGACGGCGTCGAGGTGCCCGGGCAAGCGCTCCTGGTGTCAGCGCGTCGCTGATCACGCCGCGAGCGTGGTGTCGTCGACACGGGATGTGGTCGAATGAGCACCGACGCCTGACGCTGAACGGCAATCATCGGAGCAGCTGCACATGGAATACACAACGCTTGGTCGATCGGGTCTCCATGTCTCCCGCGCCTGTCTCGGGGCGATGATGTTCGAGGAAGGCGATACCGGCAAGTGCAACGAGGAGGAGAGCCGTCGCATCATCGACCACTTCCTCGATGCCGGCGGCAACTTCATCGACACCGCCGACGTGTACAACTGGTACGAGTCGGAGGCGATCGTGGGTCGGGCGATCGCCTCGCGGCGCGACGACGTGGTGCTCGCGACCAAGGGCTTCTATCCCGACGGGCCCCGGGCCCGAACCGCGGCGGTCTCGGTCGGAAGCACCTCACCACCGCGCTCGAGGCCAGTCTCCGCAGCTTGGGCACCGACTACGTCGACCTGTACCAGTGCCACAGCACCGACCCCGACACCCCCGTGGAGGAGATCATGGCCACGCTGCACGGGTTCGTGCAGTCCGGCAAGGTCCGCTACGTCGGCTGCTCCAACTGGAGCGCGTCGCTCATCGTCGAGGCACAGTGGGCGGCGGCGGACGCCCACAGCACCCCGCTGATCAGTCTGCAGCCCCAGTACTCGCTGGTCGCCCGCCAGATCGAGAACGAGGTCCTGCCCACCTGTGCTCGCCACGGCCTCGGCGCCATGGTCTACAGCCCGCTCGGTGGCGGAATCCTCACCGGCAAGTACCGGCAGGGCGACGAGCCGCCGGCCGGCAGTCGCGCCACCCGGGGCGGGGCGTGGCCACGAATGCTCCAGGATCCCGACCGGTTGGCCATCGCGGCGGAGGTCGTCGCGCTGTCCGATGAGATCGGGCTCACGCCGATCCAAGTGGCCATCGCGTGGGTACGCGCGCGGCCCGGCGTGAGCTCGGTGATCATCGGGCCGCGGACGTTCGCGCAGTACGAGCAGAACATGGCCGGTTTCGAGGTCACGCTCGATGACGACGTGGTCGAGCGTCTCGACGCGATCCTCGAAAGGCGGCCGATAGCGCCTGTCTCTGGCGGCTCTATCTCCCGGTGCGCTCGCGGTGCGCGCACCCCGGCCAGCAACACGGCCGACGTTGACCTTCCTCGAGCTCCTCGTTGGTCCGCCGAATGCGGCGTGCCCGAGTCTTCTCCTGCTTGGCATCCTCGACCCAGCAGATGAACTCGTTGCGGGCGAGGGGTGTGATGTCCTTCCACGCCGCGAGTGCTGTCGGGTTGGCGATCAGCGCGGTGCGCAAGTCGGCGGGGAGTTTGTGCACCACCCCACCGGGCAGTCGCGGGCCGCTCACGAGATCACGGTCGCGGTCGCTGCGTGCGCAGCCAGCTCGATCTCGACGAGTCGACGAACTCGGCTGCCCACCCGGAGCAAGGGTTGTGGATCCCTTCGGGCGTGTGCGAGGACGAAGCCGCCCTCGAGCGCGGCGATGACCGTGGTGGCGAGCGCTTCGGCGTCGTCGTGTACGAGCCCTGCCGTCTCGAAGCGCGCCGCGACGGCTTCGATCCAGCTCTCGAACACGCGGTCGGTCGCGGTACGGATGGCCTCGCTCGTGTTTGCGACCTCGCGAGCCACCGTGCCGATCGGACACGGATCGATGTAGCCGCTCGCCTCGAGTACGGCTGCCGCGCCTTCGAAGAAGTCGCTGATTCCGGTGGCCGCGTCGGGCGCGGCGCCGGCGACCACGTCGAACAACTGCCGATACGCCTCGCCTGAGGTCGTCATCGCCGCGACGGTCAGCGCCTCTTTGCCACCGGGAAAGAAGTGGTACAGCGATCCGATCGTCGCGTCGGCGCCCTCGGTGACCTCTCGGAGCGACGTGGCGTGATAGCCGTGCCGGCGGAACGACTCGTTCGCAGCTGCGAGGAGACGGTCTCGGGTGTCGGCCATGGCTGGAGTCTAGAGCGACCGTTCTACGAGAATGGTCGCTCTAGTGTTCCAGGCCAGGATCGAACGGCCCGGCGAGAGGTGGGTTGCGATGTACAAGGCGGCGGTGAGGAAGTTGGTGCGTCTGGGCATCCAGCGACTCAACGACGGGGATCCGGCGATGCTGCTGCGGATGGCGTCGCCCGACGTCGAGTTCACGTTCCCCGGCAACAACAGTTGGGCCGCCATGTTCCGTCCGGTCGAGAAGGGCCGAGGCGCTCACGTGACGCATCGGGGCCGCGAGGAATGTCGGACCTTTGCGGATCGCTTCGTCGCCGAACGCCTCCACCTCGAGATCGAAGACATTCTGGTGAATGGGCCGCCCTGGCACCTGCGGGTCGCGGTGCGCGCCCACGACTACCAGGTTGGACCCGACGGCCGCGACCAGTACAACAACCGCGCGATCGATTTCATGGAGATGCGCTGGGGTCGCATCGTGCGATGGGAGCTCTACGAAGACTCCGAGCGATCTGCCACCTGGGACGAGGAGTTCGGCCCTGGCGCCGGCGGCGCCGTTCGCACCCTCCGGCAGCGTGGAACGTAGGTCGGGACGCGTCACGGAATGATCGGCTTCGCGAAGTGGCGGCGCCCAGCGCAAATATTGTGACGTCGACAGCACCGGAAGCGTTGGCCCGAGTCGCCTGAGCGACGTGGATGAGATGACGAGCGTGGACGAGACGGAACCGAACGCGCTCGCCGGCTGGAACGCTCGTCGTCAGTCGATCGTGGGCCGTCACCCGGCGTTCGGTGCGGTGCTGACCGCCGAGTGAGACGTCGGGGTTTGGAAGATCCCTTCGCGGGGAAGGGACCAGCTACACATCGTCCCGCCCAGCTCGAAGAGCCGCCCGGGGCATCGTCCTCCCAAGGAGGCTGGCCATGGCGATTGTTCGATCGTTCCGGCGGGCGAGCGCGCTCGCCGCCGCACTGGCACTTGGCGTCGGCGCCATCGGCGTCACGGCGTCGACCGCGGTTGCGGCCAGTGACTCGGGTTCCGGCATCACCGTCACGTCGTTCACAAGTGACTTCTCGGCCATGGCACAGCTCAAGGATCTTGCCGCGAAAGGCAAAGGCAAGGTCGTCGCACTGCTCCCGGACACCCAATCGTCGGCCCGCTACGTGCAGTACGACGAACCGTTCCTCAAGCAGGCGTTCGCCGCGGCCGGCCTCTCGTCTGACCAGTACCAGGTGCAGAACGCGCAGGGCAGCGCGCAGACGATGCAGACCCAGGCGGAAGCGGCGATCACGAACGGCGCGAGCGTGCTGCTCATCGACCCGCTCGACTCGGGGAGCGGCGCCGCGATCGAAGCCGAACGCGAAGTCCAAGGGCGTCGCGACGATCGACTACGACCGGCTCACGCTCAATGGCGACGCGAGCTACTACGTGAGCTTCGACAACGTCAAGGTCGGCAAGGCCATCGGTCAAGGGCTTGTCGACTGCGTGACGCGCGTGGGAGGTGAAGAGCCCGCAGGTGCTCATCATGAACGGCGACCCGACCGACAACAACGCGAAGCTGTTCAACCAGGGCTACACCGCGGTGTTGAAGCCCAAGTTCAAGAGCGGTGAGTACAAGAAGGTCGCCGAGCCCGCGGGCACGTGGGACAACCAGAAGGCGCTGACCACCTTCCAGCAGCAGTACACCGCGCACCCGAACATCAACGCCGCGGTGACCCCCAACGACGGCGTGGGGAACTCGGTGATCTCGGCGCTGAAGACGCTGCAGGTGCCGCCGAAGCGCTTCCCGACCACCGGTCAGGACGCGACCCTCGAAGGCCTGCAGAACGTGCTCGCCGGGTACCAATGCATGACGGTGTACAAGCCGATCTACGAGGAAGCCCAAGCTGCGGCGACGCTCGCGCTCTACCTCCGGGCCGGGAAGACAGCCGCCCGCCGCGCTCGGTGAACGGCAAGACGAGCAACAACAAGACGAAGGTGCCGTCGGCGCTGCTCGTCCCGATCAACGTCACGACCACCAACATGGCGTCGACCGTGGTCAAGGACAACTTCGTCTCGGCGTCCGATCTCTGCAGCGGCGCCTTGGCGAGCGCCTGCACCGCAGCCGGGATCCAATGACCACTGACGGCTCCCGCCGCGCCCGACACCGCTGCTCGAGCTTCGCGGGCTCGAGAAGCGGTTCGGCCCGGTGCGGGCGTTGCGCGGCGTGGACCTCGTGATCCCGGAAGGCACCGGTCACCGCGCTCGTCGGCGACAACGGCGCAGGCAAGTCGGTGCTCATCCGCACCATCTCCGGCATCCACGCACCCGACCAGGGCGAGATCCTGTGGGAAGGCGTCCCGCAGCGGATCCGAACGCCGCGCGAGGCCGCCGACCTCGGGATCGAGACCGTGTACCAGGACCTCGCGCTCGCCGACAACCTCGACATCGTGCAGAACATGTTCCTCGGCCGGGAGCGCACCCGCGTCGGCCTGCTCGACGAGGAAGCCATGGAGACGTCGGCAGGGGAGACGCTCGCGAGCCTGTCGGTGACGACCGTCCGGTCGGTGCGCCAACCGGTCGCGTCGCTGTCGGGCGGGCAACGCCAAGCCGTCGCGATCGCGAAGGCGGTGCTCTGGAACTCGCGCCTCGTGATCATGGACGAGCCCACCGCTGCGCTCGGCGTGTCGCAGACGAAGATGGTGCTCGAGCTGACACGCCGTTTGGCCGAACGAGGGCTCGGCGTGTTGATCATCTCGCACAACCTCAACGACGTGTTCGAGGTCGCTGACCGCATCGCCGTGTTGTACCTCGGTCGGCTCGTCGTGCAAGGGGCGATCGACGACTTCGACCGCGACACGGTGGTCGCACTACATCACGTCGGGCACCGCAGGCGGCGCGCCATCGGGCCCCTCGCCATCGGGAAAGGGCGCCCGATGACGACGCCGATCGACGACACCGAACGTCCGGACGCAGCCGGAGCCGGTGCCGTCGGCGGCGCCGACGTCGATGTCGACGTCGATGCGGACGCCGATGCACGAAGGTCGATGCCGTCGCGCCGGTCGCGGGTCCGACGATGATGACGACGACGTCGATGCCATCGTTCCGCCCGAGATCGTCGCGCAGTCGCTGCCGGACTACGTCCGCGCGTGGGTCGTGCGGCTGCGCTCCGGTGACAGCGGCCTGCTGCCGGTCGTCATCGGCCTGATCCTCATCGCGATCATCTTCCAGGCGCTGAACTCGAACTTCCTCAGCGCCGGCAACATCGTGAACCTCCTCGTGCAGGGCTCCGTGTTCATGCTCCTGGCGATGGCGGAGGTCTGGGTGCTGCTGCTCGGCGAGATCGACCTCTCGGCCGGGTTCGTCGGCGGCGTCTCCGGGCGTGATCATGGCGGAGATGCTCACCGAGGATCACGGTGGCTGGCCGTGGTACGTCGCGTGCATCGCCGCACTCGTCGTCTGCGCGCTGATCGGTGCCTTCCACGGCACGCTGATCACTCGCATCGGGTTGCCGTCGTTCGTCGTGACGCTCGCCGGCCTCTTGGGGTTCCAGGGCGTGATGCTGCTCATCCTCGGCAACGGCGGCACGCTGCCCATCCAGAACAACGTGGTCAACGACTTCGCCAACGGCAACCTCACGGTCACGGCGAGTTGGGCGGTCGCGGCTGCGGTCGTCATCGGGTACGGCCTGACGACCTGGTTCCGCGACGCCGCGACGTCGGTCGCGCGGTCTCGTCGCGCCGCCCGTGAGCGTGACGCTCATGAAGATCGGGGCGGCCGCGGTGGCCGGCGTCGGCGTGACGTTGATCTGCAACACGAACCGTGGCGTGCTCGTGCCGATCCGTGGCGTGCCCTGGGTGGTGCTGATCGTCCTCGGCGTGCTCGTGGTCGTGGACGTTGCTCCTCGGCCGGACGCGGTTCGGTCGTTACGTGTACGCGATCGGCGGCAACGCCGAGGCCGCGCGCCGTGCCGGCGTCCGCCTCGCGCGGGTGCGCACGTGGTGCTTCGTGCTCTGCTCGTTCACCGCGGGCATCGCCGGGATCATCTACGCGTCGCGGCTCCGGTCGGTGTCGACCAACCTCGACGGCGGAACACTCGTGCTGTACGCGGTCGCCGCGGCGGTGATCGGCGGCACCAGCCTGTTCGGCGGTCGGGGGCGGATGGTGCACGCGGTGGTCGGTGGCATCGTGATCGCCGCCATCGACAACGGCATGAGCCTCCAGGGCTTCAGCGCGGCGTCCAAGTACATCGTCACCGCGATCGTGCTGCTCGTCGCGGTGTCGATCGACGCGCTCGCCCGCCGAGGCGCGAGTACGTAGCGCACGCGCCAGCGACGAACTCGTGGGTGGAGGTGGCGGGAGTCGAACCCGCGTCTTCCGAGAGGTTGGTGGGACTTCTCCGAGCGCAGCCGGTGAAAGGATCTCGGGCCACCGCCGCTCACCGGCGGTGTGCGGCAGCCCCAGCCTCAGTTGAGTGTCCCGACGGGCCCTGTGGCATCTCCCGACGGTGAGTCGCTCTGGATAGCGCTCCGGTTCCGGCCGAGCGACTGGGCCGGATGGAACGCGCGTCTAGGGGTTACCTAGGCCGCGAGGACGAGCTCACGCTCGTTGGTGTTCGCATTTATGTGTTGTACCGGCTCTTTGACGACGATCCGGCGACGTCGGCTCGCTTCCCCCACCTCGATCATCAGAATCGAAGCCACGCACCCCCTTGTCAATGCCGTCCCCCGGTGCGTGAGAGAAGGGAGACGACCCGTCCAGGCTACCGGCCCCGTGGCCGTCCAACAGCCGGGATTCGTGATTGCATCATGGTTCGTTCTCGAATACTCTGAATCGAGTAGTCACCGAACGACCCCGGAGACCGAGTGTCGCCTCGCCCCCACCGCTCGAACCCGCTGGCGCTCGCCGTGCTGTCAGTGCTGAGCGAGAAGCCCATGCACCCCTACGAGATCTCGGCGACCATGCGGTCGCGCGCGGCCTCGATGCGAGCATTCGCCTGAACTACGGCTCGCTCTACTCGGTCGTCGACGGCTTGGCGCGCCGCGGCTTGATCGAGCCGCAGGAGACCGAGCGCGAGGGCAAGCGGCCCGAACGCACCGTGTACGCGATCACCGACGCTGGTCGCTCCGAAGTCACCGACTGGTTGAGCGAGCTCCTCGGCACGACGACCAAGGAGTATCCGAGGTTCGAAGCCGGGCTCGCGCTCATGGGAGTGTTGCCTCCAGACCGCGTCGTGGAGTTGTTGCGCCAACGCATCGATCAGCTCGAGGGCGACGCACTCGAGCTGGAAGCGATCATCAACGCGGTCGTCGGGAATGGCGTCGCGCGTCTGTTCCTCGTCGAGATGGAGTACGAGCGCGCGCTCGTGCTCGCCGATCTCGCCTTCACCGTTGACCTCGTCGACCAGATCGTGACCGGCTCGATCGACGGCGTCGACGAATGGCGTACGTTCCACACGACTCGCCGATCCGAACTCAGGCCAGATCCTGGCCGGAAAGGTGGACAGACTGTGAGCCTCGAACACTCCGAAGCCAGAGAACCCGATGAGAACGAGGGAGGCGCAACGTGACTGCGATCGTCGAAGTCGAAGGCATCACGAAGTCGTTCGGCGACACCACGGCGCTCGGTGGCGTCGACCTCCACGTCGACGAGGGCAGCGTGCTCGCGCTCCTCGGCCCCAATGGCGCGGGCAAGACCACCCTGGTGCGGATCCTGTCGACGCTGCTCGAACCTGACGGCGGCGCGGCGCGTGTCGCCGGCTTCGACGTGGTGAAGGAAGACGTCGCCGTCCGGCGCTGCATCGGCACCGCGGGCCAGTTCGCGGCGGTCGACGAGACGCTCACCGGCCGCGAGAACCTCGAGATGGTCGGGCGGCTCTCACGGCTGTCGAAGCGTGACGCGGCGACGCGGGCACAGGAAGTGCTCGAGCGGGTGTCGCTCGCCGACGCGGCCGATCGCCAACTGAAGACGTACTCAGGCGGCATGCGGCGTCGCATCGACCTCGGGGCAGGGTTGGTGGCGCGACCGCGTGTGCTGCTCCTCGACGAACCGACCACGGGCCTCGATCCCGCCAACCGGCTCGACCTGTGGGCCTACCTGCGCGACCTCGTCAACGAAGGTGCCACGGTGTTGCTCACCACGCAGTACCTCGAGGAAGCCGACCAGCTGGCGCGCGACGTGGTGGTGATCGATCACGGGTTGGCGATCGCCGAGGGAACTCCCACCGAGCTCAAGCAGCGCTTCGCCGGCGACGTGCTCGACGTCACCGTTGCCTCCCTCGCCGACCTCGACCGCGCAGCCGCCGCGCTCGACGGCGTGGGGTCCGAGGCGCCGCGCATCGAACGCGGCGTCGGCAAGGTGTCGGTCCCGGTGGCGAACGGCGTCGACGCGCTGGTCGACGCGGTGCGCCGTCTCGACGAGATCCAGGTGACGGTCGCCGACCTCGGGTTGCGACGCCCATCGCTCGACGACGTGTTCCTCGCGCTCACCGGTCACACCACGGTCGACGAGGACGAAGCTGAAACCGAATCCGAAACCAGGTCACACCAAGTAGAGGAGGCCGGCCGATGAGCACGACCGCCGCGTCAACCGCATCCGAGGCCGCGTCCGTCGACGCCCACGGCGAGGTGTCGAACCACCTGCCGCGCGGCGCCGCCTTCGCCGACTCCGGTGTGATCGCGAGCCGCAACATCAAGCATCTGCTGCGCACGCCGCAACTCATCGTGTTCAGCGTCGTGCAGACGGTGATGTTCTTGCTGCTGTTCCGCTACGTGTTCGGCGGCAGCATCCACATCCCGACGATGTCGTACATCAACTACCTCGTGCCCGGGTTCTTCGCGGAGATCGCGATCTTCGACGGCTTCGGTATCGCGATCGCGATGGCGGAGGATTCGAAATCGGGGCTCATCGACCGGTTCCGGGCGCTCCCCATGGCGCGCTCAGCCGTCGTCGGCGGCCGCGCCGCGTCCGACCTGCTCCGACAATTCGCGCTGCTCGTGATCGTGTTGGTGGTCGGGTTCGCGATCGGACTCACCATCGAGGGAACCTTCGCCGGTGTGGTCGGCGCGTTCGCGATCTGCCTGATGTGGGGCTTCGCGATGTTCTGGGTGTTCGCTGCGATCGGGCTCTTCGTACGCGACACCGAGACCGCGGAGGCCGCGAGCACGCCGTTCTTCATCCTGGTGTTCGTGTCGTCGTCGGTGATCGTCACCAACACGTTGCCGGGATGGCTCCAGGTGTTCGCCAACAACCAACCGCTCACGATCGTGTGCAACGCGACGCGCAGCCTCATGCAGGGCGACGCCGGCGCCGCGCTCGGTGCCGCAGAGCACCGCGCACTATGTGATCCTGTCGATCATCTGGTGCATCGGTCTCACCGCGGTGTTCGCCCCGCTCGCGGTCTACGCCTACCGGCGCCCGTAGCCCGCCGTTCATAGGACCGCCGCCCAGGGGGCGGTGACCGGTCGTCAGTCTCGGGCGCCCTTCATGGCGCGCTCGGCCTCGCGTTTCGTGTCGCGCTCGGCCATCGATTGGCGCTTGTCGTAGTCGCGCTTGCCGCGAGCGAGCGCGATCTCGACCTTGGCGCGGCCGTCCTTGAAGTACACGCGGAGGGGCACCAACGTGTGCCCTTGCGTCTCGAGGCCCCGCTCGAGCTCCACGATCTCCTTGCGATGCAAGAGCAACTTGCGTGGACGGACGGGGTCGAGGTCGTTGCGGGCATATGAGTACGGCGACACGTGCATCCCGAAGAGGAACACCTCACCGTCGTCGATGCGTGCGTACGAGTCTTGGAGGTTGGCGCGGCCTTCGCGCACGCTCTTCACCTCGGCGCCGGCGAGCATGATCCCGCACTCCCACGTGTCGAGCACGGAGTAGTCGTGGCGCGCCTTGCGATTGGTGATCACCTGCTGGTTGCCGCGTCGGCTGTCACGCACCTTGTCGCTCACCGCCAGCACCGTACCGCCCACCCCTCGACGTGAGGCCGGTAGATTGCCGCCGTGCCCGACGAGTTGGCGTCACCCACGATGCGCCTGAGTCGCGCGCAGTACGAGGTGGTGATCAACCACTGCTTCGACGGCTTCCCCGACGAGGCGTGTGGTCTGCTCGCCGGGCCGCTCGGCGAGGAGCGCGGTGGGGGTGACCGTGGTCCCTCGCTGCCGACCGGCGAGATCCACTCGGTCCACCCCTGTCGGAATGCCGACCAATCGGCGCGCACCTACACCGTCGACAGTCGCGACATGTTGCGTGCGATGCGCGATGCCGAGGATCACGGTGACGAGATCGTCGGCGTGTGGCACTCGCACACCCACACCGACGCGTACCCGTCGGTCACCGACGTGCGCCAGGCCGTCGACGCGGTCCTGGCTCTACGCCATCGTGAGCCTCAAGTACGGCGACCCAGTGCTGCGTTGCTACCGCATCGTCGACGGCACCATCGCCGAGGTCGCGGTCGAGATCGCGGAGTAGCGACCACCTCCAGGCATGAGTGTCACACGGGGGCGATAGGTTCGTTCCAGCTCGTTCGTCCACTTCCTCAGACCCCTTCCTCGGCACGCATCGCGCCTGGAGGAAGTGATGGCGGAAGTGATGAAGCGACTCTGTGGTCAAGGGGAGTCGAGCGAGCACCTTCGATGCCCTGACGATCTGGTTCGGTTCGTGCAGCGGCGCTCGAACGTGTTCCGGTCGGGCTTCGCGCCCGCGCTCGTCGTCGTGGGATTGACGAACAAGTGGAACGTGACGGGCGCGTTCGAGCAGTCACGATGCTTCGGACACGGTGGGGTTGGGGCGCTGCAGCTCGCGAGCTGCGCGCTCAGCTTGCACGCCGATCTGATCGCGCTCACCTGGGTCGTTCCCGCCGGAGCGGGCCCGCCGGTTGCACTCGAGATCGAGGCCGCGCAGGTACTCGGTCGGCGGCTCGCCGAGCTCGGCGTGGAGCTCGTCGACTCGGTGATCGTGTCCGGGCACCTCCGGTGGTCGTGTCGCGACATCGTCATGTCAAAGTGGGAAAAAGTGTGAAAACTCCTTGTCAAACGAGCGCAAATGGGTATAGAATCGAACGTATGTTCCCCAAGGTCGCCTCATTCCTTGGCGCCGACCCAGTCACGCTGATCCGTGAGGGGATCGCGGAGTTGGCAGGGAGCGACCGATCGGAATGGTCGGACGCTGCACGTTCGGAACTGCTCGCGGAGTTGCTCGAGGTGTCGGACAGCCTGCGTGCGGAGGTCCTGCGGGAGGCGGGCGAGTGGGATGCGCGTCAGGCGTGGGCCGCCGATGGCGCGTTGAGCGCCTCGTCATGGATCGCGGATCGTGCGCCGGTGTCGAAGCGCGACGCGCACGAGTTGGTGCGCACCGCACGGTTGGTGTTCGATCACGTGCGCACGGCCAAGGCATTGGCAGCAGGCGACATCACCGCGGCGAAGGTCGAAGTGCTCGCGGCTGCCGCGAAGGGGCGTGCGCGGCTGTACGACCGCGACGAAGACGTGCTGCTCGACATCGCGCCCACCTTGAACGTCGACGATTTCACCATCGCGGCGAAGCACTGGCGCTCCTGCGCCGACGACGAGATGGCGCGGACCGACGCGGCGCACGTGTTCGAGACTCGTGAGGTCACGATGGTGTCGACCTTGATGGGTCGGGCCGAGATCCACGCGTCGCTCGACGCGGAAGGCGGCCGAATCGTGAGCGCGGCGCTCGAGGCGTACGACCGTCCCGACCCCGACGACGGCGTTGAAGTACCGCGCACCCTGGCGCAACGTCATGCCGACGCGCTCGTGCAGATCTGTTCGGAGGCCGTCGGCCGCAAGCAGGCCGAACACGGTGTGCACTACGTGCCGACAGTGGATCTGGTGTGTGACGAAGATCGTCTGTCGTACCGCGGGTCGCCGTGTCTCGAAGGTTCGGGCCCGACGGCAGCCGACCTGCTCGCTCGGCGGGAGGTCGTGGGTGTGGCGCCGGTCAGCGCCGACGTTGCGCGCCGCATCTCGTGCAGCGCCGCGGTGTCACGTGTCGACATGCGCGGCTCCGAGGTCCTCGCGCTGGGTCGCTCGTCACGGTTGCCGACTCGGGCGATGCGGCGAGCCCTCGACCGTCGAGATCGCGGGTGTGTGTTCCCGGGGTGTGGCGCCCCGCTCACTTGGTGCGATGCGCACCACCTCGTGCACTGGGCCGACGGCGGCCCCACCGACCTCGAGAACCTGGTGTTGTTGTGCCGCCGACATCACGTCGCCTGTCACGAAGGCGGCTGGCAACTGACCCGCCCACCCGGTGGGCCTGTGGAGGTCACGCGACGCGGTGTGGCGATCCGCTCGCGCAGCCGTGCGCGACCAAGGGGTCGTCCGAAGACCGGACGACCGGGCGACGAGTCGCGGGCCGGGCACGGTGCACCCGACGATGCTCGAAATCCGAGTCCGGAGGTCGGACTTGTAGCATGAGCCCATGGCTGTCCAGGTCCGCGTCCCCAACCTGTTGCGCACCCACACTGAGGGTGCTCCCGCGGTCTCTGCGGAGGGCGCCACGGTGGGCGAGGTGTTCGCCGCCGTGGTCGCGCAGTACCCGGGGCTCTCGGATCAGTTGACGGACGAATCGGGCGGGCTGCACAAGTTCGTCAACGTCTACGTCGACGACGAAGACATCCGCTACCTCGACCAGCTCGACACCAAGGTGGCCGACGGTGCCACCATCTCGATCCTGCCCGCCGTCGCCGGCGGCGCGGGAGATCACGCCGCCGCGCGCTGAGCGCGCGAGTCTCCCGTTCGACATGCGCCACGAGAACATCCTCGGGTTGATCGGCAACACGCCGCTCGTCGGCGTGCACCAGCTGTCGCCGAACCCCGACGTGAAGATCTGGGCGAAGCTCGAAGGTCAGAACCCGGGCGGGTCGTCGAAGGACCGCATCGCGCTCAAGATGATCGAGCTCGCCGAAGCGGATGGCACGCTGCGCGAGGGCGACACCATCCTCGAACCGTCGTCGGGCAACACCGGCATCGGCCTCGCGATGGTGGCGCGCCTGCGTGGGTACAAGCTGCGGGTGGTGATGCCCGAGAACGTGTCGGTGGAGCGACGGCAGCTGCTCGAGATCTTCGGCGCCGAGGTGACGCTGTCGCCGGCCGACGAGGGCAGCAACGGGGCGATCCGCCTGTCGCAGGAGCTCGGCGAGGACGACCCGTCGTTGGTGCGCCTGTTCCAGTACGGCAATCCGGCCAACCCGCTCGCGCACTACGAGGGCACGGGCCCCGAGATCTGGCGTGACTGTCCTGAAGTCGACGTGTTCGTCGCCGGACTCGGCACCAGCGGCACGCTCATGGGCGTCGGGCGCTACCTCAAAGAACGGAAGCCGTCGGTGCTCGTGGTCGCGGTGGAGCCGCCGGCGGGCGAGCTGGTGCAAGGGCTGCGCAACCTCGACGATGGGTTCGTGCCGCCGATCTTCGACCCCAGCGTGCTCGACCGGAAGTCGATCGTGCGCCCGCGCGAATCCATCGAGTGGTTGCGACGCCTGCTCGACGACTGTGGTGTGTTCGCCGGCGTGTCGTCGGGTGCAGCGGTGGCCGGCGCGGTGAAGATGGCGTCACAGATGGCGTCGGGCACGATCGTGACCCTGCTGCCCGACGCGGGTTGGAAGTACCTCTCGTCGGGCGCGTGGACCGACGACATCGACGTGGTCGAAGAGCGCGCCACGCGCATCAATTACTGGTAGCCCACCCGCCCATGATCAGAGTTGTCGAGATCGAAGGCGCGGCCGACGTGCTGCGCGGCGGCGGTCTGGTGGCCTTCCCGACCGAGACGGTCTACGGCCTCGGCGCCGATGCGTCGTCGCCGATCGCGTTGCGCCGCCTGTTCGCCGCGAAGGGGCGCCCGGCGGACCACCCGGTGATCGTCCACCTGGCCGAGGCCGGCGCGCTCGACGCGTGGTCGTCGGGCGTGTCCGATGATGCGCTCGCGCTGACTGCGGCGTTCTGGCCCGGTCCGCTCACGGTCGTGGTGTCGCGTGCTCGACACGTTCCCGACGAGGTGACCGGCGGCCTCGACACCGTCGGGCTGCGCGTCCCCGACCAGCCGGTTGCGCTCGCACTCCTCCGCGCCTTCGCGGCAACGGGCGGCGGCGCTGGGGGCCTCGGCGGTCTCGCCGCGCCGTCGGCGAACCGATTCGGACACGTGAGCCCGACCACGGCCGACGCGGTGCGGGCCGAGCTCGGTGCCGACGTCGACGTGGTGCTCGACGGCGGCGCGTGCACGGTGGGCGTGGAGTCGACCATCGTCGATTGTTCCCGACGGGACCCAGCCGACATCGCGATCCTGCGCGTCGGTGGGATCGCACAAGAACAGGTGGAAGCGGCGCTCGGCCGATCGGTGGCGTTGCACACCACGGGCATGGGATCGCGGCGCGCTCCCGGCACGTTGGCCTCGCACTACGCACCGAGCGCGCGCGTCGAGCTCACTGACGTTCGTGAACTCGACGCGCATGTTCGCGCCGCGGTTGGTTCGGGTCTGCGAGTCGGCGTCATCGGCGTCGGGATCGACACCTTCGCTGCTCCCACGGGTCAAGCTGGTGACGTGTCGGCTGGTGAGGTGGTGATGCTCGCGACGCCGAGCGACGACGACGAGTACGCGCAGATCCTGTACGCCGCGTTGCGTGATGCCGACACACAAGGCACTCGATGTCGTGATCGCGGTGCCCCCGGACGACGCGGGAATCGGCGCGGCAGTGGCCGACCGTCTGCGCCGGGCCGCGGCGCCCCGACCGCGCCGCGTCGAACGATGATGGATGCGCACGCGCCGATCGGCGTGTTCGATTCCGGGCTCGGCGGCCTCACGGTGCTCCGCGCGTTGATCGACGTGCTGCCCGACGAGTCGATGGTCTACTTCGGTGACAACGCTCGTTCGCCCTATGGCCCGAAGCCGCACGACGAGGTTCACGCGCACGCGGTGGAGATCGCCGATCTCCTCGTCGCCCGAGGGGTCAAGGCGCTCGTCGTCGCCTGCAACAGCGCGACGGCCGCCGCGCTCGACACGCTGCAGGAACGGTTCACGATCCCGGTCGTCGGAGTGATCGAGCCGGGTCTCCGGGCCGCGATGAACGTCACTCGCAGCGGGCGAGTCGGCGTGATCGGGACCGTCGGCACCATCGCGTCGGGCTCGTACCAACGAGCGGCCGAGGCGATCGATCCGAACGTCGAGCTGACGTGCGCGGCGTGTCCCGGTTTCGTGGAGTTCGTCGAGGCGGGCGACGTCGACTCCGACCAGGTCCACGTGCTCGCGGAGCGTCTGCTGGCGCCCGTGCGGTATGCCGGTGTCGACACGCTGGTGCTCGGTTGCACCCATTATCCGTTGCTCGCCCGTACCATCGGGGACGCGATGGGCAGAGATGTGGTGTTGGTGTCGAGCGCGGACGAAACCGCGTTCGCGGTCCGGGACTTGCTGGCGGACGAGAAGTTGCTCGTGTCGGCCCCAAATGGGGCCGATCACACTTTCTTGACGAGTGGTTCGGTGGAGACGTTCGGTGAGCTCGGGGCGCGGTTCCTCGGGCCCGAGGTGGCAGCAGTCGAGGGATGGCGATGGAGCTGACCGTGTTGGGGTGCTCGGGCTCGTTCGGGGCCGCGGGTGGCGCGGCGTGCAGTGGCTACCTGCTGCGCTCGAACGGCACCGCGATCTGGGTCGACTGTGGCAACGGCACCTTCAGCCACCTGCAGGAGCACCTCAAAGTGGAGAACCTCAGTGCGGTGGTGCTCACGCACGGTCACCCCGACCACTGCGTCGACATCTACGGCCTGCACATCCTCCTGCGCTACGGCCTCGGCAGGGAAGGCCTGCCGGTGTACGCGCCCGAAGGGCTCGAAGGTCACCTGAAGTCGTTGGTGTCCGACTTCGGCAAGACGTTCGAGTGGAACGCGATCGGCGACCGCGACACCGCACGGGTGGGCGACATCGACCTGCGGTTCTCGCGCACCGACCACCCGCCGCCCACCTACGCGGTCGAAGCCACGGTCGGCGAGAAGCGGCTGATCTACACCGCCGACACCGGACCCGGCTGGAGCGTGAGCGCGTTCGAACCGGGCGCCGATCTCGTGCTGTCGGAAGCCACCTACCTGCACGCGGAGCGACCCGCGCCCATCCACCTGTCGGCCAAGCAGGCGGGTGACGCCGCACGCGAGGCCAAGGCGCAACGGTTGATCCTCACGCACCTCTGGCCCATGATCGATCCGTCGCTGGCCATCGAGGAAGGCGCGGAGGCGTTCGGCGGTCCGGTCACCCTCGCCGCGCCGCACATGGTCACGGTGGTCTAACCGTCGTCTGAGTCTTGCGTCGGATTCTCGCCTAGCGTCCGATCCCATGACGGGAACCAGCACATGAGACGCGACGGGCGCGAGCCTGACGAGTTGCGGCCGATCACCTTCACGCGCGACTTCACCGAGTTCGCCGCGGGCTCTGTGTTGGTGGAGTTCGGCAAGACACGCGTGCTGTGCACCGCGTCGGTCGAAGAGCGGGTGCCGCCGTGGTTGCGCGGCAAGGGCAAGGGCTGGGTCACCGCGGAGTACTCGATGCTTCCCGGCGCGACCTCGGAGCGCAACAACCGTGAGGCGGCGAAGGGCAAGCAGTCGGGTCGCACACAGGAGATCCAGCGGCTCATCGGCCGCTCGCTGCGCGCGGTCACCGATCTCAAGGTGATGGGCGAAGCGCAGATCACCGTTGACTGCGATGTGCTGCAGGCCGACGGCGGCACGCGCACCGCGTCGATCTGCGGTGGCTACATCGCGCTGCACGATGCGTGCTCGCGGCTGGTGGCGGCGAAGACGATGGCGGCGCACCCGCTCACCGACACGTGCGGAGCCATCTCGGTCGGCATCGTCGACGCGCTCGGTCACCTCGACCTCGACTACAGCGAGGACGTGCGCGCCGAGGTCGACATGAACGTCGTCATGACCGGCGCGGGCAAGTTCATCGAGGTGCAGGGCACCGCCGAGGGCGAGCCGTTCTCGCGCACCGAGCTCGACACGCTCCTCGGGCTCGCCGAGGCCGGGATCCTCGAGATCTTCGAGCTGCAGCGGGAGATGCTCGCCGAGCCGCCCGCACCACGTCGCAGCTGAACGCCCAGTCGACGCGCATGGAGTTCGTGCTCGCCACCGCGAACGCGCACAAGGCGCGTGAGATCACCGACATCCTGCGCGAGACCGCGCCCGAGGTGGTGTTGTCGGCGCGGCCCGATTCGGTGCCTGATGTCGACGAGACCGGCGACACCCTCGAAGCCAACGCGCGCTTGAAGGCGATCGCGCTGTGCGACGCGACCGGCAGCCCCTCGATCGCCGACGACACCGGGCTCGAGGTCGACGCGCTCGACGGCGCGCCAGGCGTGCACTCGGCTCGCTACGCAGGGGAGGACGCCGACCGCGAGCGCAACATCGCCAAGCTGCTCATCGCGCTGCGTGGCGTGGCGTCGGCTGATCGCACCGCGCGCTTCACCACCGTGGCGATCGCTCGATACCCCGACGGTCGGGAGGCGGCGGCCGTGGGGTCGGTGGAGGGCACCATCCTCACCAGCGACGAGGCGGCTGCTCGCTGGGCCGACGGCGGCTTCGGCTACGACCGGGTGTTCGTACCCGACGAGGGCGACGGCCGCACGTTCGCGGAGATGACCGACGTCGAGAAGCACGAGATCTCGCACCGTGGCCGGGCGTTCCGTACGCTGGCAGACGGCCTGCGCATCATGGCCGCAGTCGAAGCCGCACCAGAAGCACCAGGAACCCAGGAGTAGCGCGTGGCCGTCATCGACATCGCCGGGTTCGTCGCCGACCTGAAAGACCACGCGGTCGAGCACGGCTTCCACGTGCACGACGAGCGCCACTTCGTCGAGAGCTATTCGCTGCGCCAGAACTGGGAGGTCGACCTCCACCCCGAGGAGGGGTGCGAGGGGCCGGTCGACCTCTACCTCTCGCTCGAGATCGACCCGCGCGTGCTGCTCGGCTTCGAGGACGCGGTGATCGAGCGCGGCGACATCGACGACCCGCCCGACGAGTTCCACTTCCCGCTGAACTTCACCTGGGCGCTCCCGCCGCTGGCGTCGGGCCCCGACCTGCTCGTGCTCGCCACCGAGCTCGCGGCGCGGGGCGGTCCCGACCTGCCGCTCGAGGTGTCGGCCATCGACTCGATCCCCGAGGCCACCGACGCGCCGGAGCGATCGCTGCGGATCATCGCTCACCAGTCGGTGTCGTTGTTGCACATCCGCGACGGTGACGCCGTGTCGTGCGAGGTGCTCGACCGCTGTCTCGACGTGAGTCGCTACCTGCTCGACCAGGCGACCAACTGGCTCGTCTGAAGGAAGAGGGCCTGTCGGCGATCCCGCGCCGCACTCCGATCGGGACGCCCACAAACCGAGATGGCATCCGGGCGGCGGCGGCCTCAGCGGCGAGCGGACATCTGGTGGGCGTCAGGGTCCGAGCCGCGCGCCCGTCGTGGTGCCGTCCATCGGTAAGAATCTGTCCATGCCGATGCGCGTGGACTGCCGTCACTACGAGAGCCGCACCTATTCGGGTGGCGAGGTGGTGCGCAAGTGCCGCATCGACTTCGCGCCCGAGGCGCCCTGGCGCTGTCCCGACGACTGCGTCGGTTACGAACGGCGCATGATCGACGCGGGCTGGCAGGTCGGCGCCATCGACCAGGGGCTCGCCGCGCCCGAACCCGAGCCTGACGGCGAGGACATCGCCGCGCTGCTCGACGCGGCCGAGGAGATCGTGAACAACGCCGCGCCCGACATCATCGACGAGCTCGGCACCAAGAAGAAGCGCGGCCGGTACGGCAAGCGCAAGCGACGCGGCTGAGCGATTCACCCAGGAGCACCCGGACCATGGCCCTGACCACCGACGACGTCGTCGCGATCCAGCAGCTCTATTCGCTCTACTGCATCGCCTGCGACGACGGCGACGGCCCGACGTTCGCCGACTGCTACACCGCGGACGGATTCGTCGAGATGGGCAGGAAACCCACCGCCGGACACGAGAAGCTGGCGGAGTTCGCCGAGTCGGTCGTGAAGCGATTTCCCGGGATCCGCCACGCGGTCACGAACGTCTACGCAGACGGCGACGGCGACGAGGCGTGGGGCCGTGCCTACCTGCGGACGTATTCGGCCGAGGGGGAGTCCGCGTTCCAGGGGATGACGGGTCGATACCGCGACATCCTGCGCCGGGTCGACGGGAAGTGGCGGTTCGCGGAACGTCACTTCACCCGCGACGCCTGACCGCGAACGCCTGACTGGCAACGCCTGTCTCGCGTGCCGCCGTCGATGAAGCTCTTGCCAACCAGCCGGTGCGAGCGGGGAGACTTGAACTCCCACGTCCTTACGGACACCAGGACCTAAACCTGGCGCGTCTGCCGATTCCGCCACGCTCGCGTGCCCCCCACGGGTACGCGCCAGTCTCGCGTACGGAAACGAATCCACGGTCGGGGCACTTCTTTCGATACCCTAACCATATGGGTATGAAACTGTGAGTCCCTCGAAAGACGCCGTCGCGACCCCGGGAGCCCCGGGGAGCGCCGCGATCCTCGCCGAGCGACGCAACGACGACGCGGCCGACGGTGTGCGTGCATTGGCCCGCCTCGCCCGCCAGGTCGAGAAGGCGTTGCTCACGGTCGATCTGACGCTGCCGCAGTTCCGCGTGCTCTCTGGCCTCGCCGACGGATCGAACGCGTCGTCAGCGCTGGCGCACCGCCTCGCGGTGAGCGCGCCGAGCGTCACCGCGGTGGTCGACGGTCTGGTCGCGCGCGGGTTCGTCGAGCGCGAAGCCGACACCGACGACCGGCGCCGGCTCACCCTGCTGCTCACCCCAACGGGCGACGCGACGCTGCGCGCCGCCGACGATGCGGTGCGCGAACGTTTCGACGCGGTTGCTGCCCACCTCGATGACCCCGGCGCCGCCACCGCGGCGCTGGCGACCCTCGCGGTATGGAACGAAGGACTCGACCGGTTCCGCGAGCAGCACGTCGCGAAGTCGGTGAAGCCGTGACGACGACACGGTTCCGCGGCAAGGGTTCGGCATTCGGCGACGACGCCACGTCGCCGTACGTCCCCGTCGGGGTCACGCCTCGGTACCCACCGCCGCGCCGCAACATCGATCCCGACCCCAAGAAGTCGTGGCTCGTGCGCGTCCGGCCGATCGCGTTCGCGCACAAGTGGTTGTTCGGCGCATCGCTGGTGATCTCGTTCATCGGCCTGGTGTTCCAGGTGCAGATCCCGAAGGTCGTCGGTGAGGGGATCGACGACGCGATCGCGACCACCAAGGCGCCGGTCTCGCACTACGTGATCCTGCTCCTCGTGCTCGCGGTCTTGCGGTTCATCGCGAACTACACGTCGCGCCTCTTCTTGCAGCTCACCGCGTTCCGCATCGAGTACGACCTGCGAAACATCATCTACGAACACCTGAGCCGCATGTCGTTCTCGTTCTACGACCGCGTGCAGTCGGGTCAGCTGATCTCGCGGGCGAACTCCGACATCCGCTCCGTGCAGATGTACCTCTCGCAGGCGCCGTTCATCATCGTGCAGTGCAGCGTGGTACCGCTCGCCTTCTACGAGATGTTGCAGATCAACGTGCCGCTCGCGTTCGTCGCGATGTCGACCATGCCGATCGTGGTGTGGGCCGGCATCAAGATGCGCAAGGAGCTGTTCCCGGTGTCGTGGCTGATCCAGGCCCGCCTCGCCGAGGTGGCCACCACCGTCGACGAGAACATCCAGGGTGTACGCGTCGTGAAGTCGTTCGCGGCGGAGAACGAGCAGATCAAGACGCTCACCGAGGCGGCTGAGCGCTCCGCGTACGCGAACGTGGCGCAAGCGAACATCCGCAGCAAGTGGGCGCCGCTCATCGAGAACCTGCCCCGGCTCGGTCAGGCGTTCGTGCTGCTGTACGGCGGGTATCTCGCCATCCACAACCAGGCCAGCATCGGTGACATCGTGGCGTTCAACGGCTACGTGCTCATGCTCATGCCGCCGTTCCGCCAGCTTGGAATGATCATGATGATGGGGCAGCGCGCCTCGGCGTCGGCGCAACGCATCTACGAGGTGCTCGACGAGCAGCCCACCGTGGTCGACCGTCCGGGCGCGGTCGACCTCGTCACGTGCAACGGCGATGTGCACTTCGACGACGTCACCTACGCCTACGCCAACGGCACCCCGATCCTCCAGCACTTCGACCTGCACCTCGCCCCCGGTGAGACGGTGGCGCTGGTGGGTCGAACCGGCGCGGGGAAGTCGACGTCGGCGCGCCTGCTCGGTCGCTTCTACGACGTCGACCGCGGCGCGGTGCGCGTCGACGGCAAGGACGTGCGCGAGTTCACATTGCCGAGCCTTCGCCACCAGATGGGGATGGTGCTCGACGACCCGTTCCTGTTCTCGCTGTCGGTGCGCGACAACATCGCCTACGGCCGCCCCGACGCTTCGTTCGAGGAGGTGCAGGCGGCGGCCGTCGCGGCGGGTGCCGACGAGTTCATCCAGGCGCTCGACCACGGCTACGACGAAGTGGTCGGCGAGCGCGGCTTCACGCTCTCGGGCGGGCAGCGCCAACGCATCTCGATCGCGCGCACGCTCCTCGTGAACCCGCCGATCCTGGTGCTCGACGACGCCACGTCCGCCATCGACGTGCAGATCGAGCAGCAGATCCACCACGCGCTCGAGACGCTCATGGTCGGGCGCACCACGCTCATCATCGCCCACCGGCTGTCCACCATCAGCTTGGCTGATCGGGTCGCGGTGTTGGAAGACGGTCGGATCGTCGCCACCGGCACGCACGCCGACCTGCTGGCCACCGAGCCGCGCTACGCGGAGATCCTGGCGCAGGCCGAAGAGGAAGACGACGAGATCGACGAGGACCGTCAGCGCGAGCTCGACGAGGAGGCGGCCCTGCTCGACCGCACAGTCGCGGCGCAGATCGAGCTCGACGTCGCCGACACGCGGGAGCTCAATGCCGAGGTCGGCGAGACGACCTGGGACATCGATCGGGGGGTGAACTAGTGGGTTGGGGTGCAGGCGGCGGCGGCATGTTCGGCGGCGGTGGTGTCGCGCTCGGCCCTCCGGGCGGGAGCGCGGGGAACCCGGGCAACGGCCTGCCGTTCGCCGGGATCCCGAGCGAGCTCCAAGCCGGCGTCGACAAGATCGTGCGCAACGAGCCCGACGTCGTGGTCGAGGAGCCCAACTTCAGCCATCAGATGACCGAGCACGGCATCACGCTCACGCAGATGCTGAAGGCGCACCGCGGGATGGTGTGGTTCTCGTTCCTCTTCGTGGTCATCGAGGCGATCGGGCTCCAGGCCGGGCCGTTCCTCGGCCAGGTCGGCATCGACGAAGGCATCACGCCGAAGGACTGGAACGTGATCGTGGCGGTCTCGATCGCGGCGATCGTGATGGTCGTCGTCACCGCGGTCGCGAGCGCGTTCCGTCTGCGCTCGACCGGCAAGCTCTCGGCACGCGTGATGGCCGAGCTGCGCATCCGGATCTTCACGCACCTGCAGCGGATGTCGCTCGACTACTACACCGACGAAAAAGCGGGCGTCACCATGACCCGCATGACGAGCGACGTGGAGTCGCTGCAACAGTTCTTGCAAGAGGGGCTGGTCCAGTTCGGCGTGCAGGGGCTCACGATGGTGGTGGTCACCGTTGTGCTGTTCTGGTACAACGTCGAGCTCGCGCTCATCACCCTGCTGATGATCGTGCCGACGCTCACCGCACTGTCACTGTGGTTCCGCAGCGCGTCCGACAAGGGCTACCTCGCGGTGCGCGACGGCATCGCGAACGTGCTCAGCGACCTGTCGGAGAACCTGGCAGGAGTGCGCATCGTCGCCGGCTTCAACCGGCAGCGTCACAACGTGTTGCACCACCGCAACGTGACCGGGGAGTATCGCGACTCCAACGACTACACCGCGCACATCGCGGCGCGCTACGGCGCGGGCAGTGAGGCGATCGGCCTCATCGGCCAGGCCGTGCTGCTCGGCATCGGTGGGAAGATGGTGAGCGACGGCACGATCCAGGTCGGCGTCCTCGTGGCGTTCATCTTCTACCTGAACTCCTTCTTCCAGCCGATCCAGCAGCTGGTGCAGACGTACAACCTCTACCAGCAGGGCCGCGCCGCGATCGTGAAGCTTGACGAGTTGCTGCGCACCTCGCCATCGGTACTCGAGGCGCCCGACGCGCGCCCGTTGCCCGCCATCGACGGCGACATCGAGCTGGTCGACGTCACGTTCGGGTACGACCCCGAGATCCCGGTGCTCAGCGACGTGAACCTGCACATCCATGCGGGCGAGACCGTGTCGTTCGTGGGTGCGACCGGCGCGGGCAAGTCGACGATCGCCAAGCTGGTCACCCGCTTCTACGACCCGACCGCGGGCAAGGTGCTCATCGACGGCATCGACCTGCGCGACGTGCAGCTCGAGTCGCTGCGTCGTCAGCTCGGCGTGGTGCCCCAGGAGCCGTTCCTGTTTGCGGGCACGATGCGCGACAACATCTTGTTCGCGCGTCCGAGCGCGTCGCCCGAAGACGTCGACGAGGCGGTCGAGCGCGTCGGCCTCAGCGAACTGATGGCGCGCCTGCCCGAAGGGCTCGACACGTTCGTCCACGAACGCGGTGTGTCGCTCGCGTCGGGTGAGCGCCAGCTCCTGGCGTTGGCTCGGGCCTTCCTCGCGCAGCCTCGCGTGCTGGTGCTCGACGAAGCCACGTCGAACCTCGACTTGAAATCGGAGACGTTGGTGGAGCGTGGCCTCGACGCGGTGCTCGAAGGTCGTACCGCGATCGTCGTGGCGCACCGGTTGTCCACCGCCATGCGCGCCGATCGCATCGCCGTCGTCGATGCAGGGAAGATCGTCGAGCTCGGTTCGCACAAGGAGCTCGTCGACCTCGGTGGACGGTACGCGGAGATGTACGAAGCGTGGATCGCGCACCTCGTGATCCCCGATGCCGACGCCGAGGTCCCCGATGTGGAGCCGGGCGCCGAGATGGCCTCGATTCCGGGCGGCGGGTAGGTTTCTCGGACCTTGTCCCGTGGCTCGCGGCCCGCTTTGGTGGCTGCGTGGCGGAACGTCGAAGCGGCTGCGTGCCCGAACGCCGAAGAGGAATCACCGATGGCCAAGCAGGTCCCGATCGTCGACTACCTCGTGCTGGGCGACGCGCCGCACCTCAGGGCCAACGAGTGCAAGGCGTGCGGGGCGATCTTCTTCGACCGCCGCAACGCGTGTGGCAAATGCGGCACGACCGAGTTCGGGTCGCGTGATCTGGGCACCACCGGCGTGGTGCGGTCGTTCGCGATCGTCCACCAGGCGGCACCCAACATGCCGGTGCCCTACGTGTCGACGGTGGTCGACCTCGACGGTGGCGGTCACGTGAAGGCGAACCTCGTGAACGTCGAGCCCGACCCCAGCACGGTCTCGCTCGGAATGAAAGTGCAGCTCACCACGTTCGTGGCGGGTACGGACGACGAAGGCACCGAAGCCGTGTGCTTCGGCTTCGAGCCTGTCTGATCCCGGGAACGGGCGAAAGGATCTTCTGATGAGTGACGCAGTGTGGGTGTTGGGCGCCTCGATGACCAAGATCGGGCGTTACCCCGACAAGGACCTCGTCGATCTGGCGACGGAAGCGTCGCTCGCGGCGTTCGCGGATGGTGACGTGACGATCCACGACATGCAGATCCTCGCCGCCGGCTCGCAGTTCACGGGGGTCTTCGGCCAGCAGCTGCAGAAGCAGATCGGCCAGACCGGCATCCCCGTGTACAACGTGCAGAACGCGTGCGCCACCGGGGCGACCGCAGTGCGCACCGTCGTCATGTCGATCAAGGCCGGCGAGTCCGACATGGGCCTCGCGGTCGGCGCCGAGCAGATGGGCAAGATGGGCCTCCTCGGAGGCTTCGGCGGCCCGCGTGCCGAGAAGAACGTCTACGAGCCGGCGGGCCGCTTCGGCTCGGTGCTCCCCTCGGACGGGTGGTTGGGCTCCGGCAGCATGCCGGCGGTGTTCGGCTCGGCGGGCATGGAGTACGCGTACGAGAACGACGGGGTCGGGTTCGAACAGTTCGCACGCGTCGCGCGAGAAGAACCACGAGCACTCGGCGCTCAACCCGCTCGCGCAGTACCGCAAGGTGTTCACGCTCGAGGAGATCATGGACGCCCGCGTGATCTCGTACCCGAACACGCTGCCGATGTGCTGCCCGACCGGTGACGGCGCGGCGGCGATCGTGCTGGTCTCCGACGCCAAGCTCAAGACGCTGTCGCTCGAGCAGCAGCGACGTGCGGTGAAGATCAGCGCATCGGTGCTCACCAGCGACCCGTGGAGCGAAGGCGGCCAGGCCCAGCCCGACGTGAGCACGCTCACCCGCAACGCCGCGGCGCAGGCCTACGAGCAGGCAGGTGTCGGCCCGAGCGAGCTCGACCTGGTCGAGCTGCACGACTGCTTCGCCACCGCCGAGCTGATCCACTACGACAACCTCGGTCTCTGCGAGCGCGGCGGTGCCGGCGACTTCATCGACTCGCGGGCTCCGTGGCGTGACGGCTCGATGCCGGTGAACGTGTCGGGCGGTCTGTTGTCGAAGGGTCACCCGATCGGCATGACCGGCGCGGCCGGCGTCTACGAGATCGCGACGCAGCTCCACGGTGAGGCGGGCGACCGCCAGATCGAGGGCGCGAAGGTCGGTCTCGCGCACGTGATCGGCCTCGGTTCGTCGTGCGGTGTGCACATCCTCGAGAAGGCTGCTGCCTGACGCGCACACCGGCTCGCGTCAAACTTCGGCACGACGCGCGTCAAGGACGTATCAAGCCCCTTGTAGGTCACACACGAGAGTGCTTCGCTCCAAGACATGGAGCGCGAGAGCACGTTCGACTGGTCGGCACCGGGATATGTGATCGGTGGTCTCGGCCCGATCGCGGTCGCCGCGCTTCTCGTGCCGCTCCGCGATCACGTGCAGACCGCCAACCTTGCGTTGGTCATGGTGCTCGTCGTCGTGCTCGCCGCGGCGGTCGGGGGACGCGGCGCGGCGGCGCTTGCCGCGGTGGTGTCCGCGGTGTCATTCGACTTCTTCTTGACCCAGCCCTACCTCTCGTTGCAGATCGAGAGCGCGGACGACCTCGAGACGATGGTGATCCTGCTCGTCATCGGTGCGGTGGTCGGTCAGATCGTGGTGCAAGCGCGTCGAAACCGTCGCGCCGCGCAGCGCGGCGCCAATGACATCGCGCGGCTGCATCGGGTCGCGGAGCTCGCGTCGTCGGGAGCTTCGGTCGACGAGCTCGTCGAGATGCTGGAGATGGAGCTCGCCGAAGAGCTGCACCTGCGCGAGTGCCACTACGAGCCGGCCGCGATCGTGCGGTCGCTGCCGCGGCTCGAGCGCAACGGCGCCATCACAGGACTGCACGAACACCACTTCGTCGACCGCGGCCTGACCCTGCCGCCCGAAACCGAGCTGCCGGTCATCGGGCGGGGTCGCCAGATCGGGCGCTTCGTGCTCGTTGCCGATCCGTCGTTCGCCTGCTCGCTCGAGGAACGCACCGTGGCGGTCGCGCTGTCCGACCAACTCGGCGTCGTCCTCGCCCTCGACGAGCTCACCGAGCTCCCTCAGACCGAGTTGCCGCACGCCTTCGACCCACGTGAACAGGAGCATTGACATGGCCGATCTGGTGGCCGTCGCGGGCGTGATCGCGTTCTTCGCGATCGCCGCGTTGTTCGTCGCCGCGTGCGACCGCATCATCGGGCCGGACCCCGACCCGCCTCCTCCCGTCGACACCGCCGATGTTGGGACGGGGACGGCTGCGGCCGCGTCCTCGCGTCCAGGAGGCGCAGGCATGACGGGCGACAACATCGCGGGGCTCGTCATCGCCGTCCTCGTCGCCGCGTACCTCGTCGCTGCGCTGCTGCTCCCGGAGAAGTTCTGATGACCGCCGCCGGATGGGTGGAGCTGATCGCGCTGATCGCGCTGATCGTCGCCACCGCGCCGTTGCTCGGGCGCTACATCGCGAACGTGCTCGAGGGCACCCCGATGCGGCTCGACCGGATCTTCGGGCCGATCGAGCGGTTGGTGTTCCGCGTGTGTCGTGTCGACCCGGAGCGGGAGCAGCGTTGGAACATCTATGCGCTGTCGATGCTCGCGTTCAGCGCGGTGTCGGTGTTGTTCCTGTACCTGCTCCAGCGTCTGCAGGGCAACCTGCCGTTCAACCCGACCAACGTGGCCGACATGACGCCGGGCCTGGCGTTCAACACCGCGGCGAGCTTCGTGACCAACACCAACTGGCAGAGCTACTACCCCGAGACCCAGATGAGTCACGTCGTGCAGGTGATGGGCCTCACCGTGCAGAACTTCGTGTCAGCTGCGGTCGGCATCGCCGTGATGGCCGCGCTGATCCGGGGACTCGCCAGCGTGGGGAAGACCACCCTCGGCAACTTCTGGGCCGACCTGGTCAAGATCACGTTTCGTGTCCTGCTGCCGCTGGCGTTCGTGGGCGCGCTCCTGCTCGTCGCCGGGGGCGCGATCCAGAACCTGAGCGGCTTCGACCACGTCACGACCGTCACCGGCACCGAGCAGGCGATCCCCGGCGGGCCGTTCGCGAGCCAGGAGGCGATCAAGGATCTCGGCCAGAACGGCGGCGGCCCGCTCAACGCCAACTCGGCGCATCCGTTCGAGAACCCGACGCCGATCACCAACTTCCTCGAGAACTACGCGCTGCTGATCATCCCGTTCTCGCTGGCGTTCACCTTCGGTCGCATGGTGAAGGACAAGCGCCAGGGCCGTGCCGTGTTCGCGGTGATGGGCGTGCTCCTCATCGGCTTGACGTTGGCGGCGGTGTTCCTCGAGGTCGAGGGCAACCCGCGGCTCGACCACGCGGGCGCCGATCAGACCGTGACCGCGTTGTCGCCAGGTGGGAACATGGAGGGCAAGGAGCAGCGCTTCGGCCCGGTGTCATCGGCGATCTTCGGGGCGTCGACGACGAACACGTCGACCGGTTCGGTGAACTCCATGCACGACAGCTACACCCCGCTCGGCGGCGGTGTGCTGATGATGGGCATGAAGCTGGGCGAGGTGAGCCCGGGGGGTTCGGGCACCGGGCTCAACGGCCTCCTCGTGTTCGCGCTGCTGTCGGTGTTCATCGCGGGCCTGATGGTGGGGCGCACTCCCGAGTACCTCGGCAAGAAGATCCAGGCGTCCGAGGTGAAGCTGCTCGTGATCTACATCCTGATGATGCCGGTGATCCTGCTGGGCTTCCTCGCGGCGTCGATGTTCGTCGACTCGGTGACGACCACCACCATCTTCAACCCCGGACAGCACGGCTTCAGCGAGATGCTGTACGCGTACACGTCGGCCGCCAACAACAACGGCTCGGCGTTCGCCGGGATCACCGCGACCACCGAGTGGATGAACGTCACGCTTGCGATCTGCATGTTCGTGGGTCGCTTCTTCCTGATGGTGCCGACGCTCGCGATCGCGGGATCCCTCTCCCGGAAGCACAAGACACCCGAAGGGCCCGGCACCTTCCCGACCCACACGCCGCTCTTCTGCGTGTTGGTGATCGGCGTGATCGTCATCGTGGGGGCACTCACGTTCTTGCCGGTGCTTGCGCTCGGCCCGATCGTGGAGCAGCTGCACCTGTGAATCAGTCCGGATTCGAACACCCCGAGTGTGAAGGAGAGCACCGTGGCCGGTAGTGCCTCAAAGAGCCTGTTCGAGCCGGCGATCGTGAGGCGCGCGTCGCGCGACGCGTTCGTGAAGCTGGATCCGCGCACACTGGCGCGCAACCCCGTGATGCTCGTCGTGGAGGTGGGCAGCGTCTTCACCACGTTCGTGTTCGTCCGCGACTTCGCGACGTCGACGTCGAAGGAGAACGTGTTCGCCGGGCTCGTCGCCGCGTTCCTGTGGTTCACCGTGCTCTTCGCCAATTTCGCCGAGGCAGTCGCCGAGGGCCGCGGCAAGGCCCAGGCCGACACCCTGCGGCGCACCCGTCAGGAGACGGTGGCGCGTCGTCGTCGGGCCGACGGGTCGATCGAGGAGGTGTCGAGCAGCGTGCTCGACGTCGACGACATCGTGATGGTCGTCGCGGGCGAGGTGATCCCCAGCGACGGCGACGTGGTCGAGGGCATCGCCAGCGTCGACGAGTCGGCCATCACCGGTGAGTCGGCGCCCGTGATCCGCGAAGCCGGTGGCGACCGGTCCTCGGTGACCGGCGGTACCACCGTGCTCTCGGACGAGATCGCGGTGCGCATCACCGCCCGTGCCGGCGAGACGTTCCTCGACCGGATGATCGCCCTGGTGGAAGGCACGTCGCGTCAGAAGACCCCGAACGAGATCGCGCTGAGCATCCTGCTCGCCGGACTCACGTTGATCTTCTTGCTGGCCACGGTCACGCTGCAGCCGTTCGCGATCTTCGCCAACGCGGAGCAGAGCGTGATCGTGCTCGTGGCGCTGCTGGTGTGCCTGATCCCGACGACGATCGGCGGCTTGCTGTCGGCCATCGGCATCGCCGGCATGGACCGACTCGTGCAGCGCAACGTGCTCGCGATGAGTGGCCGCGCGGTGGAGGCGGCGGGCGACTGCGCCACGCTGCTCCTCGACAAGACCGGCACCATCACCTTCGGCGCCCGCCAGGCCGACGCGTTCGTTCCCGCGAGCCGGCGTGACCGAAGCCGAGCTCGCCGACGCCGCGCAGCTGTCGAGCCTGGCCGACGAGACGCCGGAGGGGCGCTCGATCGTGACCCTGGCGTCGGACCGCTACGGGATCAACGAGCCGCCGCTCGCCCAATCGCAGCTTGCGGCGCGACGATGGTCGCCTTCACCGCGCAGACCCGGATGAGCGGTGTCGACCTCGAGGACGGACGCCAGATCCGCAAGGGCGCGGCCGACTCGGTGCGCCGGTGGGTGGAGGACAACGGCGGATCGGTGTCGCCCGAGGTCGGGGCGGCGGTCGACGCGATCGCCGATCAGGGCGGGACGCCGCTTGTGGTGGCAAGTGCCGTCGCGCCGACGTCGGTTCCTCCGCACGGCGCGATCGTGACTCGTCCAGCCGAGCTCGGCACGGTCTTGGGCGTGATCTACCTGAAGGACATCGTGAAGCCCGGCATCGCGGACCGCTTCGCCGATCTGCGGCGGATGGGCATCCGCACCGTGATGATCACCGGCGACAACCCTCGCACCGCCGCGGTGATCGCGCAGGAGGCCGGCGTCGACGACTTCCTTGCCGAAGCGACGCCCGAGGACAAGATGCGGTTCATCCGCTCGGAGCAGACGGGCGGGCGACTGGTCGCCATGACGGGCGACGGCACCAACGACGCGCCGGCGCTCGCGCAAGCCGACGTGGCGGTGGCGATGAACACCGGCACGCAGGCCGCGAAGGAGGCGGGGAACATGGTCGACCTCGACTCCGACCCGGCCAAGCTCATCGACATCGTCGAGATCGGCAAGCAGCTCCTGATCACGCGAGGGTCGTTGACGACGTTCTCGATCGCCAACGACGTGGCGAAGTACTTCGCGATCATCCCCGCGATGTTCGCCGGGTTCGCGTCGCTCTCGGTGCTCAACGATCTCAACATCATGAAGCTGGGATCGCCGCGCTCCGCGATCCTGTCCGCGGTGATCTTCAACGCGCTGATCATCGTGGCGCTGATCCCGCTCGCGCTTCGCGGTGTGAAGTTCCGACCCGAGCAATGCGACCGCGCTGTTGCGTCGCAACCTGTTGATCTACGGGTTCGGCGGCCTCATCGTGCCCTTCATCGGCATCAAGCTCATCGACATGGTCGTCACCGGCCTCGGGGTGGTGTGACATGCGTCGCCAGATCGTTCCTGCCGTGATGATGGTGCTCGTGATGACGGTGATCACGGGCTTCGTGTACACCTTCGCGTTCACCGGAGTCGCACAGCTGGTGTTCCCGTCGAACGCCGACGGGTCGATGGTGTCGGTCGACGGCAAGGTCGTCGGCTCCGAGGCTCATCGGCCAGGCGTGGGTCGACAAGCAGGGGAACCCACTCCCGCAGTACTTCCAGTCCCGACCGTCGGCGGCCACCAACACGACCGACGCCGGGTACGACCCGTCGCTCAGCCTCGGATCCAACCTCGGGCCGACCAACCCGTGCTTCGTGACCGACCCGAGGAGCCGTGCCTCGACGACCACGGCAAGGAGATCCCGCCGGTCGTGGTGCAGCACGTGCGCGACTACCGCAAGCTCAACGGGCTGTCGGCGAACGCCAAGGTCCCGGTCGACGCGGTCACCGCGTCGGGTTCGGGGCTCGACCCGCAGATCTCGGTCGCGAACGCCCGGTTGCAGGCGGCACGCGTCGCGGGCGAGCGCCGCCTCCCGGTGAAGCAGGTGCTGAGCTTGATCGACGACCACACCGACGCTCGCCCGCTCGGCGTGCTCGGTGAGGCGGGGGTGAACGTGTTGGAGCTCAACCTCGCCCTCGATCGCGTCGCTCCGCTGACTCCCTAGGCTCCGAACATGCGAAGAGGATCGCTGCGCGTCTACCTCGGGGCTGCCCCCGGTGTCGGGAAGACGTTCGCGATGCTCAACGAGGGCCACCGGGTTGCCAGCCGCGGTGCCGACGTCGTCGTCGGTCTGGTCGAGACCCACGGTCGCCCGCTCACCCCGAGCGCAGATCGGTGATCTCGAGGACATCCCGCGTCGCACGATCCGGTATCAGGACCGGGACTTCATGGAGATGGATGTCGACGCCATCCTGGCCCGCAAGCCTGAGCGGGTGCTGGTCGACGAGCTCGCGCACACGAACATCCCTGGCTCCCGCAACCAGAAGCGGTGGCAGGACGTGGCTGAGCTCCTCGACGCGGGCATCGACGTGATCACCACGGTCAACATCCAACACCTCGAGTCGGTCAACGACGTGGTGGAGCAGATCACCGGCGTGAAGCAGTCGGAGACCGTGCCCGACGAGGTCGTGCGCGCCGCGGCCCAGATCGAGCTGGTCGACATGAGCCCCGAGGCGCTGCGGCGCCGCATGGCCCACGGCAACGTGTACCCGGCCGAGCGCATCGACACGTCGCTCGCCAACTACTTCCGGGTCGGGAACCTCACCGCGCTGCGTGAGATCGCGTTGTTGTGGGTGGCCGACCGGGTCGAGGAGAGCCTGCAGCAGTACCTCGAAGACAACGAGATCGCGGGCGTGTGGGAGACGCGCGAGCGCGTCGTCGTCGCGCTCACCGGCGCGCCCGGTGGCGACGTGCTCATCCGCCGTGCGGCGCGCATGGCCCGGCGCGCGCAGGGCGATCTGCTCGGTGTGTACGTGCGCCCGAGCGACGGTCTCGCGTCGCAGTCGGGTGCCTTGCTCGATCAGCACCGCCGGCTCCTCGTCGACGTCGGCGGTACCTATCAGGAGGCCACCGCCGACGACATCGCCGACGGGTTGGTGCAGCTCGCCCGCGCCGAGCGCGCCACCCAGCTGGTCATGGGCGCGAGCCGCAGCTCGCGGTGGAACGACGTCGTGCACGGCTCGGTCACGTCGAAGGTGTTGCGCGCGGCGCGCGACATCGACGTGCACGTGATCTCGACCGCGGCGAGTGAGGAGCGGCCGGCCATCGGTCGCCGTCGCATGGCGCGCGCCACCGGCATCTCGCGCCGTCGTGAGCGCGCCTCCTTGCTCCTGGCCGCCGTGGGTCTCCCCGCATTGACGCTGCTGCTCAACAACGTCTACGAGGACCTCGGGCTCACGAGCGTGCTGCTCTTGTACCTGCTGCTCGTGGTGGGAGTGGCCGCGCTCGGCGGGTTCGTCCCTGCGTTCGTCGCGGCGGTGGCCGGCTTCCTGCTCGCCAACTACTACTTCACGCCACCGATCCACACGTGGACGATCGAACAACGCGACAACCTCATCGCGCTCGTCGTGTTCGTGGTGATCGGCGCGGTGGTCGGCACGTTGGTCAGCCGCATGGCGCGGCGCAAGGCCGAGGCCTTGCGCGCCCAATCGCACGCCGAGACCCTCGCGCAACTCGGTGCGACGCTGGTGAGCGATCCCGATCCGCTGCCCGCGCTCACCGAAGGGCTCCGTGGCGCGCTCGGATGCACGGCCGTCGCGGTGCTGCGCCACGCCGACAGCGACCAGGCTGAGGACGGCTGGACGATCGAGAGTGCCGCCGGCACGCCGGTGCCCACCGTGCCCAGTGACGCCGACGTGACGGTGCCCGTCGACGAGCACACGGTGCTCGCCCTGTCGGGCGCCGGTGATGTCGACGCCGCGCTGCTGCAGTCGTTCACCGGCCAACTCGCGCTGGTGTTGGAACGGCGGCGCCTCGCGTCGATGCCGCCGCAGCCCAGGGGCTGGCCGAGGCCAACGAGCTGCGGACCGCGCTGCTCGCCGCGGTGTCGCACGACCTGCGGACGCCGTTGTCGGCGATCAAGGCGGCGGCGTCGACCCTGCTCCAGGGCGACATCGAGCTCGCGCCGGAGGAGCGCACCGAGCTCCTCGAAGGAATCGATGAAGAGTCCGATCGCCTCAACACCCTGGTCGGCAACCTGCTCGACATGAGCCGCCTGCAGACGGGCGGCGTCGAGCTGGTGCTGCGCGAGGTCGGCTTCGACGAGATCGTGCCCGCCGCACTGCACGGGTTGGCCGCGGTGAGCGAGGACAACGTGGTGGTCGACGTACCGGAGTCGTTGCCGCCCATCCGGGCCGACGCCGCACTGCTCGAGCGTTCGGTGGAGAACCTTGTCGGCCAATGCGATGCACGCCAGCCCGCCGGGGGTGCCCGTCCGCGTGGTCGGTGGCACGGTGCTCGACTGTGTGGAGCTGCGCATCGTCGATCAAGGGCCCGGGATCCCCCTCGCCCAACGCGACCGGGTGTTCGAACCGTTCCAGCGGCTCGGCGACCAACACCACGGCAATGGGGTCGGGCTCGGCCTGGCCGTCGCGCGCGGGTTCGTCGACGTGATGGGCGGTGAGCTCTCGGTGGAGGACACTCCCGGAGGAGGCGCGACCATGGTGGTGCGGTTTCGGATCAGCGAGCACGGGAGCCCTGCATGAGCCGGGTGCTCGTGGTGGACGACGAGAAGCAGCTGCTCCGGGCGCTCGCCATCAACCTCAAGGCGCGCGACTACGACGTTGATCTTGCCCAGACCGGCGAACAGGCGCTCGACCTGGCGGCGCGCCGCCATCCCGACGTGGTGGTGCTCGACCTCGGATTGCCCGGGATCGACGGCGTCGAGGTGATCCGCGGGATTCGGGGGTGGTCGCAGGTGCCGATCGTCGTGCTGTCGGCGCGCGACGCCGAATCGGCGAAGGTGGCGGCCCTGGACGCCGGTGCCGACGACTACGTGACCAAGCCGTTCGGCATGGACGAGCTCCTGGCGCGCCTCCGGGTCGCGTTGCGTCGCGCCGCGCCGGCCGAGGAGCAGGCGGTGGTGGAGACGGCCGACTTCGTGATCGACCTGGCCGCCAAGCGGGTGACGCGCGACCACGAGGAGATCCGACTCACGCCCACCGAATGGCACCTCGTCGAGCTCCTGGTGCGTCACGAGGGCAAGCTGGTCACGCAACGGCGGTTGCTCGACGAGGTGTGGGGCCCGGCGCACGCACGCGACACCAATTACCTCCGGGTGTTCATGGCGCAGGTGCGCCGCAAGCTCGAACCCGAACCGTCGCGACCGCGCTACTTCATCACGGAGCCGGGGATGGGCTACCGCTTCGAGACCGCGACCACGTAGTCGCCGCCCGGCTCGAACGGCGCGCCGTCCCACGTCGAGAAGCGCGCCGACGCGCTCGAGGCCTGCGGCCGCGCACGCAGTCGTCATAGGCGTCGACCGTGAGTCCGCCTGCGCGCAGTTGGAAGCCTGCGACGAGCAGCCCGCCGGGCGCGAGCCGGCGGCCCAGGTTGCCCAGCACGGCGGCCTCGGTGTTCGGCGCGAGGAAGATCATCACGTTGCCGGCGAGCACGATGGCGTCGAACGGTCCGGGGACGTCGGCGTCGTCGAGCCGCGCAAGGTCGGCGAGGTGCCAGGTGAGCGTCGGTGCCTTGGCTCGGGCGTGGGCGAGCAGCGCCTCGTCGACGTCGACGCCGCACGCATCGAAGCCGCGGGCGGCGAGACGGATCGCCACCCGTCCGGTTCCACAGCCGGCGTCGAGCACGTGCACGCGCTGCTCACCGGCGATGCCGGGGCTGACGTCGCGCAGCAACCGCTCGACGAGATCGGCCTCGCCGTGCGCCTCGCCGCCCGCCGCCGCGAGCCGCTCCCAACGTGCGTCGTACGCGGCGGGATCCAGGTCGACTCGCCGCGGTTCGTCTGCCACTCGTGCTCCGATCGGCGAAATCCATTTCGCGCCCGTGAACGTACAATCTGCGAGCACACCCGGAAGCCCACCCCGGAAGTTCAGGAGCGGTGCATGCCTGACCCGACTGCCATGCCGGCTCCGAGTGGAGCCCCTCCCGAGCCCGAGGCCATGGAACCGGGTGCCGTCGACGCCGCGTCGGCGCTGCTGGAGCGCACCTTGTTCGAGGTGAAGCGGGTGATCGTCGGCCAGGACCGCATGGTCGAGCGGCTGCTGGTGTGCCTGCTGGCCCGCGGTCACTGCCTGCTCGAAGGGGTGCCGGGCCTGGCCAAGACGTTGGCGGCCGAGACGTTGGCCGCCACGGTCCGCGGTGGCTTCGCCCGCATCCAGTTCACGCCCGACCTCATGCCGTCCGACCTCGTCGGCACGCGCATCTACCGCCCGTCGAGCGAGCAGTTCGACGTCGAGCTCGGCCCGATCTTCACCAACTTCGTGCTGGCCGACGAGATCAACCGCGCGCCGGCGAAGGTGCAGTCGGCGCTGCTCGAGGTGATGGCCGAGCGTCAGGTGTCGATCGGCGGGCATCACCCACCCGGTGCCCGAGCCGTTCCTCGTGCTGGCCACGCAGAACCCGATCGAGTCCGAAGGCGTCTACGCGCTTGCCGGAAGCGCAGCGCGATCGCTTCCTGTTGAAAGTGGTGATCGGCTACCCGACGCCGATGGAGGAGCTCGAGATCGTCCATCGGATGGGCATCGACCCGCCGTCGCCCGAGCCCGCGCTCGACGCGCAGGAGCTGCTCGACGCTCCAACGTCTCACCGACTCGGTCTACGTCGACCCAGCGGTGGTCTGGTACGCGGTGCAGCATCGTGTTCGCGACCGCGGCGCCGGCCGATCAGGGCTTCGACGATCTGGCGCCCATGCTCGCCTACGGCGCCAGCCCCCGGGCCACGCTCGGGCTGGTGGCGGCGTCCCGGGCGCTCGCGCTGATCCGCGGGCGCACCTACGTGTTGCCCCAAGACGTGTACGACGTCGCCCCCGAGGTGCTGCGGCACCGCATCGTGTTGAGCTACGAGGCGCTGGCCGACGGTGTCGGCGCCGACCACGATCGTCGACCGGATCCTCACCGCCATCCAGATGCCGATGATCTCGCCGGGCCAGGCGCGCGATCCGTCGGTCGGTAGCCCAGCCGCGGCCCAGGGACCTCGACCCTCCCCGCCGCCGGCCCCGGTCCCGCCAGGCCGGCCAACAGCCGGCGTGAGCGACACGCCGCTCGGGCGAGCGTCGCCGGACGCGCCACGACTCGAGACGTCGATCGAACGCGCCGACCGGGCCCTGCGCCGCCTCGAGCTCGACGTGGCGCGGCGCCTCGACGGACTGCTCCAAGGCGACCACCTCGGCCTCGTCCCCGCGCCGGGCTCGGAGGCGGGGGAGAGCCGGGAGTACTCGGTCGGCGACGACGTCCGGCGCATGGACTGGGCGGTGACCGCGCGCACCGGCGTGCCGCACGTCCGTGACACCATCGCCGACCGGGAGCTCGAGACCTGGGTGGTCGTCGACCGCACCGCGAGCCTCGACTTCGGCACCGCGGAGTGCGAGAAGCGCGACATCGCCTTGGCGGCGGTCGCCGCGGTCGGCTTCCTCACCAGCCGGGTGGGCAATCGAGTCGGCGCGGTGATGCTCACGTCCGGCGGCGCACGCGTGGTGCCCGCGCGCGGTGGTCGCGACTCGACGTTCGCGTTGCTGCGTCGCGTCGACGAGGTCGCACGTTCCGCCACCGTGAGCGGGAGTCCGCGCGTCGATCTGGAACACGCGTTGGCGATCACGGCGCGCGTGGCTCGGCGTCGCGGCCTTGTCGTCGTGGTGTCCGACTTCCTCGCCCGCGACCGCTGGGCGCGCCAACTTCGTCTGCTCGCGGCGCGCCACGAGGTGCTCGCGATCGACATCGTCGATCCGCGCGAGCTCGAGCTGCCGCCCATCGGTCTCGTCACCTTCGTCGACACCGAGACCGGCCGCCGGGTCGAGGTGCAGACCGCGAGCCAGAAGATCCGCGCCCGATATGCCGCGGCCGCGGCCGAGCAACGGACCGCCATCCAACGCGCGGTGGTGAGCTCCGGCGCGGAGCACCTGGAGCTGCGCACCGATCGCGACTGGCTGGTCGACTTCGCCCGGTACGTCGACACGCGTCGTCGCCGTCGCGCCGGCCGATCGGCGCCGCTGATGACGCCGCTCGTCGCGGCGCGGCCGGGTGCCGGGGATCGCGGCGCGTGAGCTTCCTCGCGGCGGACCGCCTGTGGCTGCTCGTGCTCGTGGTCGCGCTGTTGATCGCGTACGTCGTCGTGCAGCGCCAGCGCCGGCCCTACGCCGTGCGGTTCACCAACGTCGACCTGCTCGCCTCCGTCGTGCCGAAGCGACCGAGTTGGCGTCGACATCTCGCGGCGGCGTGCTCGTTGCTCGCGCTGACGGTGTTGGTGCTCGCGTTCGCGCGGCCTGCACGCACGATCTCGGTTCCGCGTGAAACCGCGACGGTGGTGATCGCGCTCGACGTGTCGAACTCCATGAAGGCCACCGACGTCGACCCGACACGGCTCCGCGCTGCGCAGACCGCGATCAAGACCTTCGTCGAAACCCTGCCGAGTCGCTTCCGTCTCGGCCTCGTCACCTTCTCGAGCTCAGCGGTGGTCGCCGTCACACCGACGCATCAGCGGGAGCAGGTTCGAGCGGCGCTCACCAACCTCGCGCTCGGCCCGGGCACCGCGATCGGCGAGGCGATGTTCGCCGCCCTCGGGACCATTCGGACCACCCCCGAGGAAGGTTCGGTCAAACCGCCGGCGCGCATCGTGTTGCTCTCCGACGGGGAAACGAACGCGGGTCGTCCGAATTCGCTTGCGGTCGAGGCCGCCGTGCGCGCCGGCGTGCAGGTGTCGACGATCGCATTCGGCACCGACACCGGCACGATCGTCATCGACGGGGCGGCCACGCCCGTGCCGGTCAACCGCGACGCGTTGCACGAGATCGCCAACGCCACCCACGGCACCTATTCGGAGGCCGTGACCGAACGGGGGCTGCGGCGCACCTACGCCGACATCGGGTCGCGGTTGGCGAGCCGGTCGGTGTTCCGCCCGGTCACGATGTGGTTCGTCGGTGCTGCCATCCTGTTCGCCTTCGCGGCGGCGGCCGGATCGCTGGTGTGGACCTCGCGCCTTCCCTGACGTCCGGCCCCTGACGTCCGGGCCCGGACGCCAGGCTCGCGGCGCCGATCGTGGCATCGGTCACGCGAGGGGCCGCGCGCGCCAGGTTTGGGTCAAGTCCGAGGCCCAGAGGGCCGTAGCCCACACACGACGGGTCGCAGGCAGGGGAGTCCCACCGCGAATCGTGGCGCAAGGCTCTCGGGAGGTCGAGTTCATGGATCCACAGACCGTGTTCTCCTGCTCGATCGAACGCCGCGCCGGACACGTGGCGCTCGGCGTGATCGGCGAGATCGACCACACCTCGGCGGGTCAATTCCGCAACCAGCTCCTGAGCATCGCCAAGGAGCACCCGACGTCGATCGACATCGACATGGCCGGGGTGCAGCTCGAGCGGTCCTGTGTCGCCGTGCTGGTCGAAGCATGGCGGTTCGCCCAGGAGCACGGGATCGAGCTCACGGTCACGTCGCCGTCGGCCGCCGTGTCGCACACGTTCGACATGGCGCCGTCCGGTCAGCTGCTCACCCTGCGTTCCTGACCTGCTCTCTTGTCGCTCGCCTGCTCTCTGTCGCTTGCCGCGACCGACAGTGACGCCTGACCGAGCCGGGCGAACCGGGCCGCGTGGCCTCAGCGGCGAGCGACAACAGAGCAGGTCGCGGGAACTATCCGCGGGCCAGGACCGACTAAGGCCCCGGAGTCCCCGAATCTGAGGAGCAACCCTGTGGGCAAGCGCGGCGTCATCGGTGGAATCGTGATCGCGGCGGCGATCGTGCTCGGCGGCACGGCCGCGAGCGCGCACGTGTCGGTGACGCCGTCGAGCGCGCCACAGGGCGGCTTCGAGATCCTGAGCTTCTCGGTGCCCAACGAGAAGACCGACGCGAACACCGTGAAGCTCGAGGTGACGCTCCCCACCAAGTACCCGATCGCGTTCGTCTCGCTCAAGCCGATGCCGGGATGGACGATCGCCACCGAGAAGACGACGCTGGCCAAGCCGGTGAAGACCGACGACGGCGACGTGACGGAGGCGGTCACCAAGATCACGTGGACCGCGACGGCGGGTGGTCTTCTGCCCGGCCAGTTCGATCTCTTCACGATCTCGGCCGGACCACTGCCGACCACCACGAAGAAGCTGGTGTTCAAGGCCCTCCAGACCTACAGCGACGGCGAGGTCGTGAGCTGGATCCAGAGCACGGTGAAGGGCGCTCCTGAACCGGAGTTCCCGGCCCCCACGTTGACGCTCACCACCGCGTCGAGCGGTCACGGCCACTGAGCGCGACCGCCCTGGGGAGCCCGTCGCGGTCGTCGGTAAGCTCGGCCGGCTTGCGACGACGACCGAGGTAGTGACGCGCATGAGTGACGAGGTGTGGACCGACGGCGACCGGTGGACGGTCGCCGAGCTGCTGAACGAGCGGCTCGAGTCCGACCCCGACGGGCCGCTCTTCGACGTCAACGGCGAGCACTGGACGGCGCGCACGCTGGTCACCGCGGCGAACCGCGTCGCGACCACGTTCGACGACTTCGGCGTGGTCGCCGGCGACCGCATCGCCACCTTGGTGGAGAATTCGTCGGAGGCGGTGGTCGCGCACTTCGGCGCCGTGCAGGCCGGTGCGGTCTGCGTACCGATCAACACCGCCTACAAGGGTGAGTACCTGCGCCACCAGCTGGCTGACTCCGGGTCGCGGGTGCTGGTGATCGACGGCGATGTCGCCGATCGTGCCGAGGCGATCGCCGATTCGATCGACACTCTGGAGCACATCATCGTGCTCGGCGGCGGTGCTCCCCGTTCGACGCCCGGCACCCAGTGGCACCTCTGGGCCGACGTGATGAGCAGCGAAGCCGTCGAACACCACCCGACGACCCGGCCGACCGATCTCTACGTCTTCATCTACACCGGTGGCACGACCGGCCTGTCGAAGGGTTGCGTGCTCAGCCACAACTACGCAGTCACGCTGGCCAAGCAGATCTCGGTCATGTGGGAGCGCGGGCCCGATGATGTGGTGTGGACGCCGTTGCCGCTGTTCCACTTCAACGCGGTGTCGGTGCTGCTCGTCGGCACGTTGCTCATGGGCGGTCGCTCCACGATCTACAAGAAGTTCTCGGTGTCGAACTTCTGGCCCGAGATCAATCGCGTCGGTGCCACGCACGCGAGCACCCTCGGCAGCATGGTCACGCTCATCGCCAACGACGAGATGCGGCCGGAAGCGCCCGACTCCGGTCTGCCCGAGGCGAACACCACCTTGCGGTTCATGTCGGGAGTTCCGATGCCGCCGGCGGTGGTCGAGCAGTGCCTGGCCCGTTTCGACATCCGCCCCTTCGACGCCGCGTACGGCACGACCGAGGCGTCGCTGTGGTGTTGGCTGCCGCCGGGGATGAAGAACAAGCCGAACGCCGCGGGCATCGTCAACGACGAGTACTGGGACGTGCGGATCTTCGACGAAGACGACAACGAAGTCCCCACGAACGAACCAGGCGAGATCGTCGGACGACCGCGCAAGGCGGGTGTGATGTTCGAGGGCTACTGGGGCCGGCCCGAAGCCACCGTCGAGATGTTCCGCAACCTCTGGATGCACAGCGGCGACATCGGCCGCTTCGACGACGACGGCTACCTCTACTTCATGGATCGCAAGGCCGACTACATGCGTCGTCGTGGTGAGAACGTGTCGAGCTACGAGCTCGAAGAGGTCGTGATGCGTCATCCCGCGGTGGCGGACGTGGCGGTCTACGCGGTGCCGAGCCCCCTCACCGAAGACGACATCATGGTGGCGATCGAAGTCGCGTCCGGCCAGTCGGTCACCGAAGAGGAGCTCTTCCGCTGGCTGGTCGACCAGGTGCCGTACTTCATCCTGCCGCGCTACGTGGAGGTGCGCGATCTCCCGCGCAGCGACATGCACAAGATCCTCAAGCGGCAACTGCGCGAAGAAGGGGTGCGCGCGAACACCTGGGACTGGGAGAAGAGCGGCATCACCGTCGAGAAGCGATGACGGGCGAGAAACGATGACGGGCGAGAAGCGATGACCCGGCGCCGACTGGTGTGACGGACGCGGCATCGATGTCGGGCCGACCGTTGCTCTCCGCGACCACGCTCGACGAGCTGTTCAGCACGGTGGCGTCCGCGTACCCCGATCGGGTCGCGTACCTCGAGGGCGACGGGCGTCTGACCTACGGCGAGTGGGTGGCCCGCGCAGATTCGTTGGCGGCCGCGCTGACGGCGCGGGGCGTGCACGAGCGCGACGTGGTCGCGATCTTGCTGCCGTCGTCGATCGACTTCGCGGTGGCGTACGCCGCCGCCAGTCGTCTCGGCGCGGTGGCCACCGGGATCAACACGCGTCTCGGTCGTACCGAGATCACAGCGATCCTCGATCGGTGTCGTCCGGCAGTGTTGTTCCACGACGCTGACGACGACGCGGATCCCGTTCCCGTGGGCGCGTACCATCCCTCGGTCGTGATGGCGCGCGCCGAGCTGCGCGACCTCGCGTCGCGGGGTGTGGCGCGCGCGGCGTCGCCGACGCCGTCGCCGGAGGATCCCGCCTGCATCGTGTGGACGAGCGGCACCACCGGTACGCCCAAGGGCGCGTGGTTCGACCACCGCGCGTTGCGTGCATCGGCCGAGATGAGCGGAATCCTCAGCGCCGCGTTCGACGTGCGCTCGATGCCGGTGCCGTTCGCGCACGCCGGATACATGAACAAGGTGTGGGACCAGTTGGCCTGGGTGGTCACGTGCGTGCTCGCTCCCGGGGCATGGACCGCCGAGGCGATGCTCGCGATGATGGTGCGCGAGCACGTGACCGCTGGGCAGGGCGTTCCGACCCAGTGGACCAAGTTGCTCGAACTGCCGGAGGTCCGCGCCGCCGACCTGTCGTCGCTGCGGCTCGCGTCGACGGGTTCCGCGCCGGTCGCGCCGGAGCTCGCCGAGCAGATGCACGCGCTGCTCGGGTGTCCGATCGTGGTGCGCTACGCGTGCACGGAGTCGTCGACCATGACGGGCACGGCGCCCGACGACCCACCGGAGGTGTTGTTGCACACCGTGGGCCGACCGCTCGACGGTGTCGAGCTGGTGCTGGTCGACGAAGCGCTCCGGGAGGTCGCACCCGGCGAGATCGGGACCATTCGTATGCGTACGCGCTGTCAGATGGGCGGCTACTGGGAGGAGCCGGCGCGCACCGCGGAGGCGATGTCGCCCGACGGGTGGATCCTCACCGGCGACCTCGGACGGTTCCGCCCCGACGGCAATCTCGTGCTCTGCGGTCGCCGCACGGAGATGTACATCCGTGGTGGCTACAACGTGTACCCACTCGAGGTCGAGCACGCGTTGTCGGAGCACCCGGCCGTCGACCAGGTGGCGGTGCTGGGTGCGCCGGCGCCCACGATCGGCGAGATCGGCGTCGCCTTCGTGGTGCCCGTCGACCGCGACGCCCCGCCCACGCGCGACGCGCTGCGTGCGTGGTGTCTCGATCGACTCGCCGACTACAAGGCGCCCGACGAGGTCATCGTCGTCGACGAGCTTCCGCTCACCGCCATGCTCAAGGTCGACAAGGTCGCACTGCGCACCCGCTACCTCGGGGGAGTTGGGATCAGCGGGGGATGACGAGGGCGTCGACTGCCACCACGCCGGGGCCCGCCGCGCGTCGGGGCCGAACCATCAGCGGGTTGATGTCGAGCTCCGCGATGTCGTCGCCCAGGTCGAGCGCGAGGCGCTGCAGCTTCATGATGGTGTCGACCAGTGCATCGAGGTCGCCGAGCGGTCGGCCGCGCGCACCGTGGAGCAGCGCCGCGCCCTTCGTTGCCTCGACCATCGCGCGTGCCTGCTGCTTCGTGAACGGTGGCACGCGGAACGCGACGTCGTGGAACACCTCGGTGAACACGCCGCCGAGCCCGAACAAGATGGTGGGGCCGAACGGGTGCTGATGCGACAGCCCGAGGATCACCTCCGCGACGGCGTCGGTGACCATCGGTTGCACGACCACGCCGGCGATCGCGGCGCCCGGTGCGGCCGCGACCGCGCGGTCGGTGAGCTCGCGGTAGGTGGCGCGCACCGCGGCGAGCGAGTCGACACCGATCGAGACCAGCCCGAGATCGGACTTGTGCGGAATCTCGGGTGACACGATCTTCATCGCCACCGGGAGCCCGAGCCGGCGCGCCGCCGCGGCGGCATCGGCGGCCGACGTGGCGACGTGCTCCTCGACGGTCGGGATCCCGTAGGCGGCGAGCAGCGCTTTCGACGCGACCTCGTCGAGGGGGGCACCGTCGCCGAGCAACGCTCGTGCCTTCGTCGCGCCGCGCGGCGGGTGGTGGGGATCGAGTCGAACGGGCTCACGTAGTTCCGTGTGAACGAGCGGTGGTCGAGCAATGCCTTGATCCCTCGAATCGCCGCGCCGAACGAATGGAAGAGCGGCACACCCGCGTCGCACAGCGACTGGTGCGCGTCGTCGCGGATCGGTGAGATCCACGCGGTGACCACGGGCTTCGTCCCCTCCTGGTGCAGCGCGATCAGATCCTTGGCGAGGGCGTCGCTCATCCCGGGGAACACCCCGGTGATCGGTGCGAACATCACGCCGATGTTCGGATCGTCGCGGATGAGCTCGAGCACGGTCCGGTTCTCGGGCTGCGCGGTGATGACGCCACCCGAGTCGAGCGGGTTGTCGCGCTTGAGGAAGGAGGGGACGTACTGGCTGAGCGCGGCGACCGTCGCGTCCGTGAAGCGCGGTACGGGAACGCCGTACTCGCCGCAGAGGTCGGCGACGTGCGCCGCGGTGCCGCCTGACATCGCGTAGATGCCGACGCCACCGGTACCGGGATCAGCCGGGTCGGCGAGTGGCACGTGGCAGAACATGCCCGACGTCTCGATGAGCTCGTCGAGGTCGTCCACGCGGATGACGCCGAACTGCTCGAACACCGCGTCGTGCACTGCGTCCGACCCGGTGAGGTGCCCGGTGTGCGCGTGCGCCATCGCCGCGCCCTCGTCGCTGCGGCCCACCTTGATGGCCACGATGGGGACGCCGTGACGCGCGGCCTGGTCGGCGGCGAGCATGAAGGTGCGCCCGTCACGGAACCCTTCGACGTAGGTGGCGATGGCCCCGACGGCGGGCTGCGTGCTGAAGTAACCCACGAAGTCGGCCCATTCGAGATCGACCTCGTTGCCGATGGTGGCCCAGCCTTCGATGGCGATGCCCAGCACCTGGCCTTGGGCGATCGGCCGGCCCTGGTAACCCGACTGCGTGACGATGGCGAGCGTGCGGCCCGGCAATCCGGGGGCCCACGGCTCGAAGATGTTGAGGTTGGTGTTCGGGCCGAGCACGCGCATGTCGCCACTCGAGAGCTCGTGCAGGCGCGGCGTCGGCGGCATCGCCCTCGGCGGTGCCCACCTCGCCGAAGCCGGCCGAGAACACCACGGTGAAGGCGACTCCCTTCGCTCGGCACTGCTCGACCGCGGTCAGCGCATCGCGCACGATCACGATGGCCACGTCGACCTGGCCCGGCACCTCGAGGATGCTCGGGTACGCGGGGGTGCCGAGGATGTCGGGCTTGGTCGGGTGCACGGGCACCACGTCGGCGCCGCGTGCCGTCATGCGCCCGCGCACCTGCTCGAACTGCGCGCGTGCCTGGGTGTTCGCGGTGTCGGTGGCGCCGATCACCACCACCCGGCGCGGTGCGAACAGACGCGTCCAGTCGACGTCACGCAGCGCGAGCGGCCGTCCTGACGCGTCGGTCGGGTCGCCATCCACTCGAGTGCTCATCCAAGCGGTCGTGCGCTCACCAGCGGCTCAGAATCCACGGAAGTTCGCGGGACGCCGCTCGACGAAGCTGGCGACACCTTCCTGCGAATCGGCGGTGTGGGCCATCACGTCGACGATCCACGCTTCCTCACCCGCCATGGTGTGCCGGTCGCTGTCGAGCGAGCGGTTGAGCAGCCACTTGTTCACCATGTGCGCCTTGGTCGGCCCGCTGGCGAGACGGTGCGCGAGCTCGTCGACCGTGGCGTCGAGCTCATCGGCAGGCACGACCTTGGTGACCAACCCGATCTCGTAGGCGCGCGCGGCGGACACATCGTCGGCGAGGAGCACCATCTCCTTGGCGCGTTGGAGGCCGACGAGGCGGGGCAGCATCCACGCGCCCAGGCCGTCGGCGGCGAGGCCGCGGCGGGCGAAGACCTCGATGAACTTCGCGTTGTCGGACGCGATCACCAGGTCGCACGCGAAGGCGAGGTGACATCCGATGCCCGCCGCGGTGCCCTGCACCTTCGCGAGCACCGGCTTCTCGCAGTCGATGATCGCGTTCACGACTCGGATGGCGCCGCGGGTCATGGCGCGGCGGACATCGCCGACGATGCGCTCCGGCGCGCCCTCCGGGCGCTGCACCTCGTCCATGCGTTCGGCGCGCAGATCCGCACCCGTGCAGAAGAAGCGGCCCGTCGCACCGAGCACGACGCAGCGGATCGAGTGGTCCTCGTTGGCGCGCTCGAGCCACTCCATCATCTGCGCGCGCTGGTCGAGGGTGACCGCGTTGCCGGCGTCGGGACGGTTGAGCGTGATGTTGAGCACCCCGTCGTCGACCTCGAACAGGATCTCGGCGGCATCGTCGGTCATGAGGACTCCTGCGGTCGAGGTGAGCAGTCGAGTGGGCGGTCGAGGCAGAGCAGTGGGACGCGAGCGTCGAACGGGCCGCCCGGTGGGGACGTCTCGTGCCGGCGTTAGGGTACCGACTCGCTGATTTTCCTCACCACCTCCCGGTCGACGTGCTCGGCTGGAGTCGGAGGCACCATGGCCGAGTTCGAGACCATCACCTACGAGGAGGACGCGGGGATCGCCTGGGTCACCCTGAACCGTCCCGAGGTGCACAACGCGTTCAACCTCCGGATGCGCCAGGAGCTCCAGCAGGTCTGGCGTGACATGCGCGGCAACGACGACGTGCGCGTCGCGGTGCTCACCGGCGCCGGCGACCGCGCGTTCTGCACCGGCATCGATCGTGCCGAGACGCTCGACCCGGCGGTGCAGCAGAGCCGCGGCGGCGGAGGGCAAGCTGATCGGCTTCCCCACGCCGTGGACCTACGACGACCCGGGCAACGAGCTCGGGCCCAAGGCCAACGAGATGTGGAAGCCGGTGATCGCGGCCGTCAACGGGATGGCGTGTGGCGGCGCGTTCTACTTCCTCGGCGAGGTGGAGTTCATCATCGCGGCCGATCACGCCACGTTCTTCGACCCGCACGTGACGTTCGGGATGACCGCGAGCTTCGAGCCCATCCAGATGCTCTCGAAGATGCCGTTCCAAGAGGTGATGCGCATGTCGCTGCTCGGCAACGCGGAGCGGATGTCGGCGACGCGCGCCTACGAGATCGGGCTGGTGTCCGAGGTGGTGCCCGGCGCCGAGCTCCGCGAGCGTGCCGAGTGGGCGGCGCAGGTGATCGCCGAGTCGCCGCCGCTCGGGATCCAGGGAACGGTGCGCTCGCTGTGGACCGGCCTCGAGCTGTCGCGCAAGCAGGCGCTCGAGATGGCCACGTTGCTCATCTCCATCGGCTCCGACCCGCGCCAGCTCATCGCGGGCCAGGAGAAGTTCGCCGGCCCACGCCGCGAACCCCGCATCCGTTAGCGCGTGCCGCGAGCGGGCCTCCCCGCGACGGGTGGCGTGACGCGGCGCAGGTGCTCCTGCGCGATGGTGGCGAGAAGATGGCCGTCGCGGTCGTAGTACGACCCGGTGTAGTAGGCCCGCACGCCCGACAACACGACGGGCTGGAGATCGACGAGCACCCACTCGTCCATGCGCACCGGACGGTGGAACCACACGGCGTGGTCGAGGCTGGGACCGCCGCGCGGCGGATCGGGTGGCGGCAGCTTCATGAACCCGGTTCCCACATCGGACAGGAAGGTCAGGATGCAGGCGTGCAACTGACGGTCGTCGGGCAGCGGCGTGCGGGTGCGGGCCCAGAACCGGTGGCTGAGCCCCGAGCGCGTCGGGTGGCGCGGGCCCGGTCCCCAGATGGGGCGGGCATCGAACATGGTCGTCGAACCCCACAGCTCACCGGGTTCGGTGTCTTCGGGCGACGGCACCGTGGGCGCGGGCGTCTCCTGGTACTCGATCCCTGGCTCGTCGGCGTGGAACGACGCCAGCATGCTGAAGATGGCGTCGCCGTGCTGGCGCGCGACCACGTGACGGGCGGCGAACGAACGACCGTCGCGGTCACGGTCGACGTGCAGGATGATCGGATGCTCCGGGTCGCCGGGACGCAGGAAGTATCCGTGGAGCGAGTGCAACCAGCGATCGTCGGGAACGGTCAGGCCCGCGGCACGCACGGCCTGCGCCGCGACCTGGCCGCCGAACAATCGACCGAGGGCCAGCCGCGTCGGGCTGATGGCGCGGAAGAGGTCGGTGTCGAGTGTCTCGAGCTCGAGGATGCGGACGAGCTCGTCGACGTCGCGTGGCTTGCCCGCGGCGACCGACGGGATGGCCGAACTGTCGGATGCGTCGGGGTCGGGCACCGGGCGATCCTACGAGCGCCGATTCGTCGCGGAGGTGGTCGCGGGCACCGGCGCGGGGACCGGCGTGCGGACCGGCGGGAGGTGACGTTGCTCAGGCCGTCGAACCCCAGTGGTTCCAGTAGGTGACCTCTTCGACCGGCCGTCGGGTCCCGGGGCGGAAGTCGTCGCCGGTGAAGTACGCGACCGGAAGCAGACACGCCTGCACGTAGCCCGTCAGGGATCCCGAGGATCTCTGCGGCGTCCTGGGCGTGGTTGAGGTGGTTGGTGGTGATGCACGATCCGAGCCCACGGCTGCGCAGCGCGAGCATGAAGCTCCAGACCGCGGGGTACAGCGACGGCTGCCAGCCCGCCGCGCCCCCCGAGTCCTCGGTGCACGGCACCACGAGCACCGGCACCTCGTGGAGGTGGTCACGCAGGTACGACGTGGAGTCGCGCATGCGCGCGGCTTGCGTCGCGCTGACGACGGGCTGCGGATACAGGCCCGGTGGCGGTGGCATGCGGTACAGCTCACCCAGCGCGGCACGCACCTCGGGATCCTCCACCACCAGCCACCGCCACAGCTGCCGGTTCGATCCGCTCGGTGCCTGGGTCGCGAGCCGCAGACACTCGAGGATCACGTCACGCGGGACGGCACGGGTGAGGTCGAGACGCTTGCGCACCGCCCTCGTGGTGGAGAGCAGGTGGTCGACGGTCGCGAGGTCGAGTTCGGTCACCGTCGCCCCAATCTTCTTCGAGTCGCGTCCGAGTCGCGGGCTCAGTCCTTCGGCGTCATGTACGGCCACGGCGGCACGCCGGGGTCGCGATCGGCGAACAGCGCGCCGTGTCCCTGCTCGAGTGCCGCGATCGTGAAGACCTCTTCCGACTCGATCTGCGAGACCGGCGTCCAGCCCTGCACGATCTGCGCGACGCCGCTGCCGATCTTGAGCACTTGACCGGTGATGTCGGACGCGAGCGACGACGCCAACCACACGGCACCGGCCGCGGGGTTGTCGGGCGACATCTTCGGGTTGTCGGCCATCTCCTCGCCCATGCCGACCGTGCCGAGGAGCCGAGTTGCCGCGACCGGTGCGATCGCGTTCACGCGCACGCCTGAGCGGGAGAGCTCGCGGGCGAGCACGATGGTCATCGACGCGATGCCCATCTTGGCGGCCGCGTAGTTGACCTGTCCGGCGTTGCCGTAGAGCCCCGACTCCGACGACGTCATCACGATGGCCGCGTTGGCCGGCTCGCCGGTCGACTTCGCCTTCTCGCGCCAGTAACGGCTCGCGAAGTGCGCGGGGCCGAAGTGGCCCTTGAGGTGCACGCGGATGACCGAGTCGAACTCCTCCTCGGTCATGTTGAAGCTCATCTTGTCGCGCAGGATCCCCGCGTTGCAGATGAGCACGTCGAGCCCGCCGAACGTGTCGATGGCCTGCTGGACGAGCTTCTCGGCACCGCTCCAGTCGGCACAGTCGTCGTAGTTCGCGACCGCTTCGCCACCGGCCGCCGCGATCTCGTCGACCACCTGCTGCGCCGGTGTCTGGTCGGCACCTTCGCCGGCGCCGGACCCGCCGAGGTCGTTGACCACGACCTTGGCGCCCTCGCTGGCGAGCAGCACCGCCTCCGAACGCCCGATGCCCCGACCCGCGCCGGTGACGATCGCGACCTTGCCGTCGAACAGACCCATGACCACTCCCTTGTTCACCCGAGCTGTGGCACACGCGTGAATGGCGCGTCGCGTGCGGCGAACCTAGCCAAATCCCTTCGTATCAGGCGAGACGGACTTCCTTCCTGCCCCGTACGAGCGGCACTGTGTTGGCAGGCCGTGCTGAACTACGAGACGATGACGACGCGCGACGTGCAGCGGCAACGAGGAGACAACGCAGCGTGAACCTCGAGTTGACCGAGGACCAGGAGTTCTTCCGCGAGACCACCCGCCGGTTCCTCGAGGGGCAGGCGCCGCTCACCACCGTCCGCGAGCTGTGGGACCGATCCCGACGGCTTCGAGCGCGAGTGGTGGCGCCAGGCCGCCGAGCTCGGTTGGACGTCGCTGTTCGTCCCGGAGGCGCTCGGCGGCGGCAGCCTTGTCGGGGCAGCCCCACGGTCGACGCGGTCATCGTCGCCGAGGAGATGGGGCGGCTGGTGGCGCCCGGCCCGTTCCTGCCCGGTGAACGTCGGTGGCGGCCGCGCTGGCGCCGATGCCGGAGTGACGACGCAGCAGACGGCGGTGCTCCCCGGTCTGTTGGCGGGCGACCGCATCGCCACCTGGGCGTTCGCCGAGCCGGGAGGCGCGTGGAACGCCGACCGCCGTCGACGCTCACCGCCGACGTCGACGGCGACTCGGTCGTCGTGCAGCGGCACCAAGGCCTACGTCGAGGCCGCCAGGCGTCGCCGACTGGTTCCTGGTGACCGCGCGTAGCGGGCACGGCAGCGGTCTCACCCAGGTGCTCGTGCCGGCCGGGACCGACGGCGTGACGGTCACCCGCGGCCGCAGCCTCGACATGACCCGGCGGTTCGGACGATCGAGTTCGACGCCGTCCGCCTCCCCGCCGTCGGCGGTGGTCGGCGAGCGTCGGCGGGCGCCGACGACAGGTCGAACGCCAGCTCGAGATCGCGCTCGCGCTGCAGTGCGCGGAGACGGTCGGCGCCGCGGACCGGGTGTTCGAGTTCACCATGGAGTACGCGCAGGACCGCTACGCGTTCGGACGACCGATCGCGTCGTTCCAGGCGCTCAAGCACCGGATCGCCGACATGCTCCGTGTGCGTGGAGTTCGCGAAGGCGATCACCGACGGCGTCGCGCTCGCGGTCGACGACGGCGATCCCGACGCGCCGCGGCTGGCGAGCGTCGCGAAGGCGTACGTGGGCGACCGGTGCCTCGACGTGATCGACGACTGCGTGCAGATCAACGGCGGCATCGGGGTGACGTGGGAGCACGACATCCATCTGTATTCCCGCCGCGCGGCAGTGAACCGCGCGGTGTACGGATCGCCCGAGCAGCACAAGGAGCGCCTCGGCGCGCTCCTCGGCGTCTGAGCATCGGAGACCGGGCGATGAGCGACGACGACCGAGGCGACGGATGCACCGATGGAAGGCGTCGAGGAGTTCCGCGACCGGGCGGGCGCCTGGGCCGCCGAGCACCTCCCCGAGGCCGGCGACGAGCACGCTGACCGAGCCAGCGAGCTGCAGGCACGGATCTTCGACGCCGGGTTCGCCGGCATCGCGATGCCCGAAGGAGTACGGCGGCGCCGGCCTCACCCTCCAGCACCAGCAGGCGTTCTTCGACGACGCGGTGCGGGGCCGTCGGGTCCCGACGAGCTACATGGTGTCGATCGGGATGCTCGGCCCGACGCTGCTCGACCACGGCTCGGAGGAGCTGAAGCGACGCGCACCTGCCGCAGATCCTCCGCGGCGACGAGGAATGGATCCAGCTGCTGTCCGAGCCGAGCGGCGGCTCCGACATGGCCGGCGCGACTCACCCGCCTCACCGCGCGACGGCGACACCTACGTGCTCAACGGCGCCAAGATGTGGAGCACGGGCGCCACGTCACGCCGACTACGGCATGTGCCTCGCGCGGACCGACTGGGACGTCCCGAAGCACCGTGGCCTCTCGATGATCGTGGTGCCGCTGCAGCACACGCCCGGCGTCGTCATCGAGCCCATCCGACAGCGTCAACGGCGCCGAGGCGCACTTCTGCCAGGAGTTCTTCGACGACGTCGCGCTCCCGGCCGAGAACCTGATCGGCGACGAGAACGACGGCTGGGCCGTGGCGCAGACGCTGCTGTTCCACGAACGCCTCGCGACCGCCGGCGTCGGGGCACGGCTACGGCCTGAGCGGCCCGCCGGTCAGCGGCGGTGACGGCATGCGCGTGGTCGGAGGCGGGCGCCCTGGTCGACGAGGCTCGCCAACCGGCGCGCGGCGCGATCGCCGCGCTCCGCGCAGCTCGTCGCCGAGTCGCACATCGAGCGCACGGTCGCGTCGCTACGCCAACGATCGGATCATGGCGGGCATGCGGACCGGCCACTTCCAGGGCCATGGGGATCGCTGCTCAAGTTGCAGATCGGTACCGACTCGCCCCGTCAGGCCAAGATCGCGCTGGCGGTGTTCGGTGCCGACGGCGTGATCTGGGACGGCGACGACCAGGTCGCCGGGAACCCGGGCGACAGCGTGGTTGAGCAGCCGGGGCATCTCGATCGCCGGGGGGAGCAACGAGATGCAGCGCAACATCGTGAGCGAACGGCTGCTCGGCCTCCCGCGCGAGCCGTCGTTCGACCGCGACCTGCCGTTCAACGAGGTGTTGCGCAACCGCAGCAAGTTCGCGGGCTGAACACGCGGCGACTGCGCTTCCTGTGGTCGACTTGCCCCTCGCCGATCTCCGCGTCGTCGACCTCACCGTCGCCGCACGCCGGGCCCACGTGTGTTCGCCAGCTGGCCGACTGGGGCGCCGACGTGGTGCACATCGACCAACCGGTCGCCGCCGGCGCGACCCCCGGCGCCACGGGCGCGGTGCGGGGTTCCGACTTCCAGCATCTCCACCGCAACAAGCGCAGCCTCACCCTCGATCTGAAGACCGAGGAAGGCTTGGCGATCCTGCTGGAGCTGATCGACGGTGCCGACGTGCTCGTCGAGAACATGCGACCGTCGGTGAAGAGCGCCTCGGCTTCGACTGGGACGACCGTGCACGCGCGCAACCCGCGTCTCGTGTACACGTCGTTGTCGGGCTTCGGCCAGGACGGCCCATACGCCGACCGCGGCGGGCTCGACCAGGTGGTGCAGGGCATGGGTGGCCTCATGAGCATCACCGGCACCGACGCGACGGGACCGATGCGGGTCGGCATCCCGGTGGCCGACCTGGCGGCCGGGCTCTACCTCGCCATCGGTGTCCTCGTGGCGCTGCACGAGCGCGACCGCACCGGCGAAGGCCGTTACGTCCAGACCTCGTTGCTCGAAGCGATGATCGCGATGCTCGACTTCCAGGCCGCACGGTGGACGATCGACGGCGAGGTGCCGCCGCCTGAGGGCAATCACCATCCCACGATGGTGCCCATGGGGTGCTACGGGACCAGCGACGGATTCGTCAACGTCGGTGCGCCGGGTGGTCGCTTGTTCGACCGGTTCTGCGAGGTGGTCGAGCTCGACCTCGGTGCCGACGCGCGATTCGCGACGTTGGCGAGCCGCTCCGCGAATCGCGGCGCGATGAACGAGCTCATCAGCGCGCGTCTGCGCACTCGCACCACCGACGAGTGGGTCGAGGATCTCAACGCGGCCGGGGTGCCATGCGGACCTGTGTACCGAGTCGACGAGGTGTTCGCCGATCCGCAGGTGCACCACCTGCACATGGTCGACACCGTCGAGCATCCCGCGCTCGGTCCGCTCGACATCCTGCGCAACGCCGTGAGCATGAACGACGGGCCGCCGACGGTGCGGACCGCCGCGCCCGACCCGGGCGCCCACACCGACGAGGTGCTCACGTCGCTCGGGTACGACCAGGAGCACATCGACGACCTCCGTGCCCGCGGCATCGTCTGAACTCATCCGTGTGACAGGAGCTTCCGTGACCACCATCGAGACCGGCACCGACACCCTGCTGTGCGAGGTGCACGACGGGATCGCCACGATCACGTTCAACCGACCCGACAAGCACAACGCGCTGTCGATGGAGATGCAGGGCGCCGTGCCACCCCTCGCGCAGATGCTCGCTGAGGATCCCGCCGTGCGCGTGGTCGTGATGACGGGCGCGGGGGAGCGCGCCTTCGTGTCGGGTGCCGACATCTCGGAGTTCGGCGAACGTCGTACGGCGGTCGAGGCACGGGCCAAGTACGACGAGTCATCCGGCGCCATGTTCACGTCGTGGCGCCGCATCCCCAAGCCGGTCATCGCGATGATCCGCGGCTACTGCATCGGCGGTGGCCTGCTCACCGCGTTGCAAGCCGACCTCCGCATCGCGGCCGACGACGCGCAGTTCGGTGTTCCCGCTGCCAAGCTCGGGCTCGGCTACGCGGCAGGCGGGGTCGACCTGTTGCAGCGCGCGGTCGGCTCGGCGTGGGCGGCGGAGATCCTCTTCTCGGCTCGGCGCATCGACGCTGCGACCGCGCTGCGCATCGGGCTCGTGAACCGCGTCGTGCCGGTCGACACGCTGCGCGACGAGGTGATGGAGCTCGCCGGGTCCATCACCGCCAACGCGCCGCTCACCATCGCTGCGGTCAAGGCGGCCCTCGGCCAGCTCGCGCGACCGACCGGCGAGCAGGACCTCGCGAGCGTGCAGTCGTTGGTGGAAGCGTGCTTCCGTTCGGATGACTACCTCGAAGGCCAGCGCGCGTTCGCCGAGAAGCGCGCCCCCGAGTTCAAGGGTTCCTGAGTTGTTCAGGCGAGCAGGTCGTCGGCGAGCAGGTCCATGAGCAGTCCGTCGTGGAAGGTGCCGTCGCTGCCGCGCTCGTAGCGACGCATCACGCCGACGGGTCGGAACCCGACCGTCTCGTAGCAGCGGATGGCCCGTGCGTTGGCGGCGGCGGGGTCGATGGTCAGCCGGTGGTGGCCGCGGTCACGCACGAGGTGCACCGCGAGCGCCCGCACCGCGTCGGTGCCGAGTCCGCGCTCGTGCACGTCGGGGTGCAGCGCGATGTCGATCCCCGCGTGGTGGTACTCGGGGTCCGTCTCCTCCCAGAACTGGATCACGCCCACCGCCCGACCGTCGAGCTCGACCACGAAGGAGTGCTCGTCGCCGGTCTCGATCGTCTCGGTGACGCGCGCGAGGGTCTCATTGGGCCACCATCGAGCGACCTCCGGCTGCCCGAGCACGTCGAGGATGACGGTCGCGTCATCGACGGTGGCAGGGCGGAGCACGACGAGGTCGCCGCGCACCACCACGTCACCGCGCTCACGGAACGTCATGTCAGATCGCGCGGTTCCTGTCTGGGTGGTTCGCGTCCGGGATGCGCTCGACCATGGTGGGGAGGTCGGCCAGTGCGCGCAGCTCGCTGCTGAGGTGGGTGCAGCTCTCGATGCCGGTGAGGAAGCGCGTGGTGGTGGTGCGCAGCTCGTCGACCGATTGACCGATCAGCTTCACCACGCTGTCTGCCGCCGCCGGGCACTCGTCCCACGGCAACACGTGCGGCGTGGCGGTGAGGGCGAGAATCCGGTGGTCGCGTGCGTCCACGACCGCATCGAGGGTGTACTCGTGTATCCCGACGGTGTCGCCCTCTGGTGGGCGGAACGCGTCACGGAACCACGCGTCGACGTGCCACACGGTGCCGTCGGGATCAGGCACCACGTCGATCCGACGGAGCCGGCGTGCGCCCCCTCGAGGGATGTCGACGACGGGCCAGCCGCCGTCGTGCTCGGGACGGAGGCCGACCGAAGGTGCCGGCGGGAGTTGCAACGGACCACCCGCCGAGATCGTCAGCATCATCGTGCCGTCGGCGCGCCATCCCGAGCAGACGTCGCTCTGCCGTGCAGCGGGACGCGGCACGTCGTCGGCCGGCGTGGGTCCGGAGAGCTCGATTTCACGGCGCTGGGCAAGCACGTAGCCACTCGCGACGGTCGAGCCAGGGATGTCGTCGAGCAGGAGTGCAAGCGTCGAGCCGTCGGCGGGGAACACCTCGCGGGCTCGACGACCGAACCCCGACCTGGGGTGGAGACCAGCGAACGCATCGGGAGCGAAGGCGGGTGGATCGGGCCGCACCGTCGTGATGACGCCATCGTCGGTGCGCAGCTCGATCGACGATTCGTCGTACCACTGCACGGCGAGGTCCGCGTCGACGACCTCGTCGTGTGCCGCGCCTCGCACGTGCACGTTCATCGCCTCGAGCCACTCGAAGTCGAGGTGCATCACCCGCCGCACCGAGTGGGGAACCCGCGGCGGGTACGCCACGCGGGGACTGACGGGTCGGATCATCGGCGTCGTCACGACGAGTTCCGCATTCTCGGCGGCCCGGCTTGCGTGTGTCGGGTGCCCTCGGGGTCGTTCGCCCACGCGGGCGTTTGATCCCAACCCTCTTCGTAGACGAGCTCCCGGATCGGGCGGCGACGGACCGGACCATGCGATCCGACCGGGCGTCCGATCGTGATCGTGGCCGACAGCGCGACGTGCTCGGGGATGGCGAGGAGCTCGCGCAACTGCGGCTCGACCATGGCCTGGAAACCGGTGAGACAGCCGCCGTAGCCGAGCGCGCGCGCCGCGAGCAGCAGGTTCTGACACGCCGGGTACACCGACGCACCCTCCGTCGGTGACGGATCGCGGTAGCGGACGAGAAGCGCCAGCACCAGCACCGGCGCGGCTTCGAAGTGATCGGTGTAGTGCTGCATCGTGCGCGCCATGCGCGCCTTCGGCGAATCCTCGACCGCACCCGAGCCCGTGTCGTAGCCGTCACCGGCCCGCTTGGCTCCCCACATCGAGCGCGCCGCGTCGCCGATGAGTCGCTTCGCGGCGCGGCGCGTTCGGTCCGTCGCGCAGCACGAGGAATCGGAACGGCTGACGATTCGAGCCGCTGGGCGCGCGTGTCGCCGCGAACAACATGTCGCGTAGCGCGTCGTCAGGCACCGGTTCGTCGCGGTAGCGGCGGATCGCTCGTGTCGTGGCCAGTCCGTCGAGCAGGCCGACCGGCGTCGCACCGGTGGGTGTCGCGTTCACGTCGATCACCGCGGTCCTTCCCGCCGTCGTCGCATCACTCGAGCGTTCTCGGCACCCTATCCCTGGTGTGCCGTGTGACCTCCGGGGGTCGTAGGGTCGCCGTCCGTGGATCCCGACCATTCGGTGGCGTCGATCGCCGCGCTCCTCACGCTCGATCCCGTCGATGCGAACACGTTTCGCGTCGCCGCGAGCCCGAAGGGCCGCGACCTCATCCGTCTCTTCGGCGGGCAGGTCGCCGCACAGGCGATGGCAGCCGCGGCCGCGACGGTGGACGACGACCGCGTCCCGCACTCCCTGCACGGGTACTTCGTGCGTTCAGGCGCGGCTGACCACGCGACGACCATCGCGGTCGACCGGGACCGCGACGGCCGTTCGTTCTCCACCCGTCACGTGAACGTCCGGCAGAACGACGAAGTGATCTTCAGTGCGCTGGTGTCGTTCCACATCGACGAGCCGAGCATCGACCTGCAGGTGCCGCAGCTCGCACCTGACGCGGGAGATCCCGACCGCGTTGGCGGAACGGGCGCGCGTCGGTCACAACGTGCTGCTCGACACGCGCGCAGCCCACGCGCCCGAAAGCGAGGCGTGGCAGACGCCGCGCTTCTGGGTGCGTGTCCGCGAGTCGCTGCCCGCGGATCGAATCACCAACGCCTGTGCCCTCACCTACGTGTCCGACCTGGGCTGGGCGTTCGCGGGCTCCCGGAACGTCTCACGGGTCCGAGCCTCGATCACGCGGTGTGGCTGGTTCGCCCGGTCGACCTGTCGGATTGGCTGTTCGTCGACCTGCGCATGGTGTCGGTCGCCGGTTCCCGGGGTGTCTTCTCCGGCACGATCCATGATCGAGCGGGAACCCTCGCGGCCTACGTCACCCAGGAAGCGTTGTTGCGACCGGTTCCGTGACCTCGATCGTCACGCCTACCCTCGGGCTCGTGACTGTTGCGGACCGCCGTCGCCCCGCAACCGTCTTGCACACGTCGGACTGCCATCTCGGTGCCGGGATGCTGCCGCCGGGCGACGGTCGTGAAGAGCGCGCGTTCGCCGACGCGATCGCGTGTGCACGGGCCGAGCAGGTCGACGCGATGCTCGTCGTCGGTGACCTGTTCGACAGCGCGCGAATGTCTGACGCCACGCTGGCGTGGACCGCCGACCAGTTCGACACGCTCGATTGCCCGGTGGTGGTGATCCCGGGCAACCACGACGCGTTCGACGAGCGCTCTGCCCATCACCGCTTCGACGCGGCGAGTCGCTGCGCCCAAGTGCAGTTCATCGAAGCGCACGGCGGGCGGCTGGTCGAGGTGCCCGGCACGGATCTCGTGGTGTGGGGACGGGCGATGGTCGAGCACGAGCCCGCGTACCTGCCCTTCGAGGGGCTCCCGGCACCGCCGGCCGACAAGTGGTCGATCGCGGCCGGCCACGGGCTCGTGATGGAAGACGGCCCGGCGCAGCGATCGTCACCCATCTTCGACAGCGCCCTCGCGGCGATCACGTGGGACTACATCGCGCTCGGCCACGTGCATCGCTACCGCGAAGTTCGCGACCACCCGACGCCCGTGCGCTACTCGGGCGCGACGGCCGAAGCCCTCGGCGCGGGGAGTCCGGGGATCGTGCTCGTCGACTTCGTGCCGGGGGTCGGTGCCTGCCCTCGGCCGATCGCGCTCGGCGCTGGGACCGACGGGTAGGGTCCCGAGCCGGCCGGGACGGACGGCTGGAACCAAGAGGCGAGAGGGCACCGTGCACTTCATTCTTGGCTACCCGGAGAAGGTCGGCAGCGAGGGCGATCTCCTCGACTCCGGCCCCATCCCCGAGATGGCCGCGGCAGCCGAGCGAGCAGGGTGGGACGGCTTCGCACTCACCGAGCACCCGGCGCCGACCGCCCGGTGGCTCGACCACGGTGGTCATCAGACCGTCGATCCGTTCATCGGCCTCGCCTTCGCCGCCGCGGTCACCTCGCGCATCCGCCTCCTCACCTACCTGTCGGTCGCGCCGTACCGGAACCCGCTCGTCCTGGCCAAGACGGCGGCGACCCTGGATCGCCTCTCCGGCGGTCGGTTCATCCTCGGGATCGGCACCGGGTACCTCAAGGCCGAGTACTTCGCGCTGGGGATCGACTTCGACGAGCGCAACGCCCTGTTCGACGAAGCGCTCGACGTGCTGCGGCTCGCCTGGACGGGGCAGCCGTTCGACTTCCGCGGCATGCACTTCAACGCGCGTGACGTGGTCATTCGGCCAACGCCGACCCAGGACCCGATGCCCATCTGGATCGGCGGGAATTCGTCGCTCACTCGTCGACGCGTCGCGGCGAGGGCCCAAGGGTGGATGCCGTTCCTGGTGTCGGGTGAGGTGGCGGCGACCACTCGCACTCCCGCGTTGGAATCGCTCGCCGACGTGCGCGACCAGATCGCCGACGTGCGCGAGCAAGCCGGTGACCGCGCGGGCGAGATCGAGATCGCGCTCGCGTACGACGACCCCACGATCCACGAGCCGACGGTCGATGTGGCTCGGCACCGCGACGCGTTCGCGGAGCTCGCGGCCATCGGCGTCGATTGGGTCGCGATCAATTCGCGTCCGGGCACGCCGCGCGCCCTGAACGAGTTCATCGAGGGCTTCGGCGAGTCGTACTGCCAATGACCAACACCGTGTCCGCCGGGTCTGTGTCATCGGGCGACGACCTGGGCATCGCCCGTCGCATCGGCGCGGTGCTCGCCATCGACCCTGGCGCGCCCGCGATCGAGTTCGACGGCAAGTGGCACACGTGGCGCGAGGTCGCGCAGACCGTCGACGATGTGACGGCCGCGCTCGACGACCTCGGCGCCGGCGACGGCGCGCCCGTCGGAATCCTCGTGAGGAACCGCCCGGCCTCGATCGGGCTCCTGCTCGGCGTGCTGCGGGCCCGTGCCTGCGCGGTGATCATCAACCCGAGCTTGGGTGCGCACCGGGCGGAGGCCGACCTCGCGGGGCTCGACCTCGCGATGATCGCGGGTGAGCGGGCCGACATCGACGCGCTGGTCCCGGCGTCGATCGCTCAGCGCGTGCCGGTGTTGTCCATCGGCAACAGCACCGCCGACGCGCGCTTCACCCACTCGCGACCCCTGCCCGGCATGTCGGTCCCGGCGTCGGCGGCGCCCGGCGTCGCGGTGCGGATGCTCACGAGCGGCACGACCGGTCCGCCGAAACGCGTCGATCTGGGCGCGGTCACGCTCGAGAAGGTGATGCGCGGCGCGAAGCACTACGAGTCGAATCGGGCCGACGACGTGCGTCTTCGCGACGGCGTCGTGATCGTGCACGCACCGCTCGTGCACGTGGCGGGGATCTTCCGCGTGCTGCAAGCGGTGCTCGACGGTCGTCGCATCTCGCTGTTCGAACGCTTCACGGTCGAAGACTGGGCCGAGTGCGTGCGACGGCACCGGCCACGCACGGCGAGCCTCGTCCCGACCGCGCTCCGCATGGTCGTCGACGCCGAGCTCGATCCCCGCGACCTGTCGAGCCTGCGGTCGATCGTGTCCGGCACCGCGCCGCTGTCGCCCGACCTGGCCGAGGCGTTCACGGCGCGCTACGGGGTCCCGGTGCTCACGTCGTACGGCGCGACCGAGTTCGGCGGCGGGGTCGCGGGTTGGAACCTCGCCGACCACCAGGTGCACGGGCGCGACAAGCGAGGCAGCGTCGGACGCGCGCACGCCGGCTGCGCGTTGCGGATCGTCGATGCCGACAGCGGTGACGTGTTGCCCGTCGGTGCGGAGGGGCTGCTCGAGGTGCAGGCCGATCAGCTGGGTCCCGACTGGGTGCGGACCACCGATCTCGGCCGGCTCGACCGCGACGGCTTCCTGTGGATCGTCGGCCGCGCCGACGAGACGATCGTCCGCGGCGGCTTCAAGGTGCAGCCCGAGGTGGTGCGAGCGGCGCTCGAGCGTCACCCACACGTGCGAGAGGCTGCCGTGGTCGGTATCGACGACGAGCGACTGGGCCGGGTGCCGGTCGCCGCGGTGGAACCGGTCGACAAGGAGCTGCTCGACGCCGACGCGGTGCTCGAGCACGCCGCCGCATTCCTCGCCCGCTACGAGCTCCCGGTCGAGGTTCTGATCGTCGACGAGCTGCCGCGCACCGTGTCCGACAAGGTCGACCTGCCGGCCGTCCGCAACCTGTTCGCCCGCTGACGCCATCCCCCTCGCGCCGGCCCCCCTCGCGCCGGGCTTGGCACCCGGGCACGGTTGCGACAAGGATCGTGGGATGTACCTGAACGAGCTTGCCGACACCCTGACGCCGCGCGACATGACCACGTCACCCGAGTTCGAGAGCCTGCTCACCAGCGCGGCCGATCTCGGCATCCCGCACTCGCGGGACGTGCAGTACCGATCTCGGCACACCGTGGTGCGCGGCTTGCGGTTCCACTTCGAGGAGTGGGGCGAGCCCGGCAATCCCCAGGTGCTGTTGTTGCACGGCGGCAACCAGTCGGCGCACTCCTGGGACCTCGTGAGCCTGCACCTCGCCGATCGCTACCACGTGTTCGCCCTCGATCAGCGCGGTCACGGCGACTCGGAGTGGACGCGCGACCAGGACTACTCGACGGGCGCCAAGGCGGAGGACGCAGTCGCGTTCATCGCCGATCAGGGCCTCGCGTCGCCGGTGATCGTCGGCCACTCGATGGGAGGGATGGTCGCGATCACCGCCGCGCTCGCGCATCCGGGGTTGGCGCGCGCGCTCGTGCTCGTCGATGTCGGGCCGGAGCTGAGCGAGGCGGGCGTCGGCGTGATCCACAACTTCGTGACCCACAACGTGGAGTTCGACGATCTCGACGAGTTCCTCGACAACGTCGTCAAGTACGACAAGTTCCGTTCGCGCGAACACATCGCGCGCACGGTGAAGTACAACATGCTGCGCCGGGCCGACGGGAAGTACATCAGCAAGGTCGACCACAAACGCGGCCCGAACGACGTCGCGCGGATCACCCTCGACGACGTGCGCGCCATCCCGTACCCGGTGCTCTTGGTTCGGGGCGGCGAGTCCGACCTCCTCACCGCCGACGCCGCGGAGCGCTTCGTCGCCGCGCTGCCTGCCGGGCGGCTGGTCACGGTGCCGAACACCGGGCACAACGTGCACTCCGGCAACACGCCGGGGTTCCTCGATGTGGTCTCGCCCTTTCTCGACGAGATCACGGGTTCGACGAGGTGACCAGCGCGATGTCTCCCGCCTAGGGTTCCCGACACCACGAGGAGGACGATTCCATGCCGATCAACCACGACGCAGCAAGTGTTCCGCCCGGGCCGCCGACCGAGCGCTCCTGGACGTCGAAGGATGCGTTGCTGTACGCCGTCGGTGTCGGTGCCGGCAGCCTCGACGCCACCGGTCTGGAGCTCGAGTTCACCACCGAGAACTCGATGAACGTGCAGCAGCGCGTCCTCCCGACCATGGGGGTCGTCCTGGGCATGGGCGGCGGGATGGGCGCGATCGGCGAGTTCAACCTGGCGAACCTCGTGCACGGGGAGCAGGCGATCGAGCTCCACGGCGAGATCCCGGTGGAGGGCACGATCAGCACCACCGGCAAGGTGCTCGGTGTGTACGACAAGGGTGCTGCCGCGGTGGTCGTGGCGGAGTCCACGTCAGTCGACGTCGCCACCGGCAAGCCCCTCTTCACCACGCGCAACTCGATGTTCATCCGCGGCGAAGGCGGCTGGGGTGGCGACCGTGGTCCGTCGGGCCCGAAGAACGTGGCACCCGACCGTGCGCCTGACCACGAGGTCACGTACGTCACCCGTCCCGACCAGGCGCTCACCTACCGCCTCTCGGGCGATCGCAACCCGTTGCACGCCGACCCCGAGTTCGCCAAGTTGGCCGGCTTCCCGAAGCCGATCCTGCACGGACTCTGCACCTACGGCTTCACCGGTCGCGCGCTGTTGCACTCGTTGTGTGGCTCCGACCCGGCGAGGTTCAAGGGAATGGAAGGCCGCTTCTCGAAGCCCGTGTACCCGGGTGACGCGCTCACGGTGAAGATGTGGGTCGAGGGTGGCGAGGCCATCTTCCGCACCGAGGCCGAGAACGGCGACATCGTCATCGACCAGGGCCGCGCCACGTTCGAAGCCTGAGCCTCCGTCAGGGGCGCGCGCCCGCGGCGCAGGAGCGCTGGTTCGATCGCGACGTATCGTTGACGGCGAAGTCGGTCGCAATCAGGAGGGCGCGTCACCGTGGTGCAACTGGAAGAACGTGACGTCGCTCCGGAGAACGTGGCGAAGATCCCGCGCATCGTCGACGTCGACGCCCATCTGGTGGAACCGCCCGGGATCTGGGCCGACCGCCTCCCGGCCAAGTACCGCGACGTCGGCCCGCGGGTCGAGTACCACCCGGGTGGCGAGATCATCCTCGACGGCGCCGTCTACAAGGAGGCGCCCGGCACCGAAGGCCCCGACGTCGCCTGGTGGCACTACGAGGACACGTTCACGTCGCTGAAGCGCACCATCGCCGCCTCGGGTTTCAAACCCGAGGAGATCACGCTCACCGGCACCACCTTCGACGAGATCCGCCCGGGCTGCTTCCGCGTGCCCGAGCGACTCGCCGACATGGACACCAACCACGTCGAAGCCCAGCTCTGCTTTCCCAACTACCCGCGCTTCGCGGGACAGATCTTCCTGTGGGGCAAGGACCGCGAGCTCGCCGACCTCTGCATCCGTGCGTACAACGACTGGATGGTCGACGAGTGGTGTGGCACGAGCGGCGGGCGGCTGCTGCCGTTGTGCATCGTGCCGCTGTGGGATGCCGACGCCGCGGCGGCCGAGGTGCGTCGCAACGCGGCCCGCGGCGTGCGGGCGGTGGCGTTCACCGAGATGCCTCCCTATCTGGGCCTCCCGAGCATCCACTCGGGGTACTGGGACCCGTTCTTCCGCGCCTGCGACGAGACCGAGACCCTCGTCTGCCTCCACATCGGCTCGGGCACCAAGACGCTGCAGACCTCACCCGACGCCAGTGCGGCCGTGCCCGCCACGCTCATCTTCGCCAACAGCGCCGCGAGCATGGTCGACTTCCTCTTCTCCGGCGTGCTGCACCGGTTCCCCAAGCTCAAGCTCATGTACGCGGAAGCGCAGATCGGTTGGATCCCGTACGTGCTCGAGCGCGCCGACGACGTGTGGATCACGCATCAGTGGACCGGGGGCCAGGTGGCGTGCCCCGAGCCGCCGTCGACCTACTACTTCCGCCAGGTCTACAGCTGCTTCTTCAAGGACCCGATCGGCGTGAAGATGCTCGACCAGATCGGCGGCGCCGAGCACGTCGCCTTCGAGACCGACTACCCACACTCCGACAGCACGTGGCCGCACTCGCGTGAGGCAGCGGCATTGCAATTCGGGTTCCTCGACCAAGCGTCGATCAACCGCATCGCACGCGGCACCGCGATCGAACTGCTCGGTCTCGACCTCGACCCCAATCCCGCACCCGAGGCCTGACATGGCTGAGCAGAAGACCGACGAACGGCCGTGGGGCGTGATCACCGACGAGGGCATCGAGCGCCTGCGTGCCCGCGTGGGTGTGGCCGAGCCGTGGACCAACCCACCGCACTACTACGCGCCGAACGTCGACGCGTTCCGTCACGTCGCGAACTGCTACGGCGACGACAACCCGCTCTACTGCGACCCCTCCTACGCGGAGAAGTCGGTGTGGGGCGGCATCATTGCGCCGCCTCCGATGGTCGGCGGCGACACATTGATCGGCGAAGACGAGGTCACGCGGGTCGCGGACGACAAGCGCGACCTCATGAAGGGTGATCCCCTCCGCGGCGTGCACGCGTTCTACTCCGCGAGCGCGCGCGAGTGGTGGGCGCCGCTTCGACCTGATCACCGCGTGTTCCGCCGCAACGCGATGGTGGCGGTGCTCGACAAGCAGAGCGAGTTCGCGAAGCGCGCGGTGCACGAGTGGAGCGCCAACGTGTTCCGCACGGAGGAGAACGCGATCCTCTGCGGCCAGTACCGGCTGATGATCCGCACCGAACGCGAGAAGGCCCGCGAGCGGGGGAAGTACGACGAGATCGAGTTCCGCCCGTACACCGACGACGAGATCGCAGCCATCGACGAGGCCTACGCACGACAGATCGCCGAGCGGCGCGGCGGCGAACCGCGCTTCTTCGAAGACGTGTCGGAAGGCGACGAGCTCACGCCAATGGTGAAGGGGCCGCTGCGCGTCACCGACATGGTGTGCTGGCACGTGGGCATGGGCATGGGGCTCTACGGCGTGAAGGCGCTCGACCTCGGTCTCCCGATGCGCCAGCGCATCCCGAGCTTCATCCACCGCGACGAGCTCAACGTGCCCGATGTGCTGCAGCGGGTGCACTGGGACACCGAGTTCGCCAAGAAGTCGGGCAACCCCACCACCTTCGACTACGGCCGCATCCGCGAGACGTGGCTCATCCACCTCTGCACCAACTGGATGGGCGACGACGCGTGGCTCTGGAAGTTGGACTGCGAGTTCCGTGGCTTCAACTACGTGGGCGACACGCAGTGGTTGCACGGCACCGTCGTGCGCAAGTACCTGTCCGACGGGGATCGCCCGGCGGTGGATCTCGAGATCCGGTGCGAGAACCAGCGGGGCGTGGTCACCGCGCCCGGTCACGCCACCATCCTGCTTCCGAGCCGCGAGCACGGCGGCGTGCGTCTTCCCGACGTGCCGGGCGGCGCCACCGACCTCGAAGGCGCACTCACCGCGATCAGCGCAGAGTTCTCGCGCAAGTGAGCGACGACGCGCGATATCAAGGCGTCGACGGCCTCGACGTGCTGCTCGACGACCGTGTGCTGCGCATCACCCTCGATCGTCCCGACAAGCGCAATGCGCTCACCGACGACATGGTCGCGGCGTGCATCGATGCGATCGACGAGGCGGGTCGCGACGAGGCGGTGCGCGTGATCCTGATCGCCGCGCGGGGCGACCACTTCTGCTCCGGCTTCGACATCGTGTCGCGCAACTCGGCATCGAGCGATGCCCAACGGCCCGCGTGTGGGCAGCATCCAACGCCGCCTCCCGTCGCAGGCCCATCGGCTGATCCCGCTGATCCTCGAGACCCAGACGCCCGTGGTGACGCGCGTGCAGGGGTGGACGGCGGGGATCGGGCTCAACCTCGCGCTGGCGTCCGACTTCGCCATCGCGACCACCGACGCGCGTTTCTACATGCCGTTCGTCGACCGTGGGTTCACGCCCGACAGCGGGGCCACGTGGCTCTTGCCACGGCGGATCGGCGAGGTGCGCGCGAGAGACATGTTGTTGCTCGGGCGCGTGGTGGAGGGGAGCGAGGCTGCCGACTGGGGACTCGTGCACCGCATCACCGAACCCGACTCGCTCGACGCAGCGGTCGACGAGGTGGTCGCGAAGTTGGCGTCGTCGGCCACGGTCGCGCTCGGGCTCACGAAGTGGCTGCTGAACAGCGGACGCGAGGCGACGTTGCGCGACCATCATCAGCACGAAGCGTTCGCGATGGAGCTCTCCTCGCGCAGCCTCGACTTCCGAGAGGGTCTCGCGGCCTTCCGCGACAAGCGCGATCCCGACTTCCAGGGCCGCTGAGTCAGGTCCTTCCCGTGTGGCGGACGAGCACGGTCAGCTCGCTGCCATGGTGTTGCGTGCGCGCCGCGACCTCGAAGCCCCACCGCCGCGTGTAGATCCGCTCGCGCACCTTGTCGCGTCGCGCGCCGGGGAGCAGCGCCACGAACGTCGCTCGGTGGCCGGCGCGGTCGAGGGTGTCGAACAGATCGGTGACCCACGCCAACGCGGCGTTCGGCGTGCGGGTGGCGAGGTGCTCGATGAGGATGGCGCCGGGCGCGACGTCCTGCAGCAGCCGTTGCACCGCGAGCTCGTCGCGGACGCGACCCGACCGCTGCACGGCGGTCACCACCAGCGCAGCGAGTGCGGCGCGCCGGAGCCACCGCGGCACCTTGGGTGCGACCACCGCCGCGGTCACCGCGGCGGCGCCGGCCGCGAGCCAGGGCGGCTGGCCGACGACCATCACCGCGGTGGCGTCGTCGTTGGTCAAGGCCCGGTCCCACAGGACCAAGCGGACGTAGTGACCGAATTGTCGGGCTGGGCGCGCGTAGCGTGGTCGGCGGTCGAGGGGCAGCGTGTCGGCGAGCAGCCCGGCCGTCGACCACAGTTCGGGGACCGGCACGGAGCGAGCGACGCCGCCGGCGGCCCGGATGGCAGTGCTGACGTCGTTCACCGCTGGCAACCGCTCCGGTCGCCGACCAGGTGAACGAGACCGGCGACACCGTTGAAACCGTTGAGACGGGCCAGTGAGAGAGGGGATCCCCGGTGCGACCGCCTCGTGTGACGAGACTCAAGGTCGACGGTGGGCCGACCGATGACGCGGTGGCACACCTTGCTGGGGGTGCGCACGAATTGCACGGTGGAGGTTGGGTGCGCGCGATGAGGTACTGGTCGGCACGCACAGCGGGCACACAGAGCACGCGGCGTCGACGCGTCGTGCTGCCCGCGATCGTCTGCGTGCTCGCGCTCCCTGCCATCTCGGCGGCCGCCGTCACCGCAACCGGCACTGCGTCCGCCACCACCACGTCGGCGATCGACGGCACGACCACACTGGCGCGCCTCGACGCAGCCCTTCCGGCGTTCTACCGCCCGCCCGCGCAGCTCGCTTCCGCAGCCCCGGGCACGTTGATCCGCTCGGAGCCCTATCCGGCGATCAAGGGCGCCCGGGCCTGGAAGGTGCTCTACCACTCGCGCGCGCTCGACGGCCGCGACATCGCGGTGTCGGGCGTGGTCATCGCGCCCACGTCGGGCACCGTGCCGGCAGGCGGACGTCCGGTGGTCAGCTGGGCTCATGGGACCCATGGCATAGCCGACAAGTGCGCCCCATCTCGCCATGACGACTGGGTGCGGCGGATTCCCGCCATCCGCGACCTGATCGACCACGGCAACGTGGTGGTCGCGACCGACTACGAAGGCCTGGGCACACCGGGGGTGCATCCCTACCTGGTGGGTGAGAGCGGCGGCCGCGGCGTGCTCGACATCGCCCGCGCCGCGCAAGAGATCCCGAAGGCGCACGCCTCGAACGACGTCATCCCGTACGGTCACTCGCAGGGTGGCCAAGCCGCGCTGTTCGCCGGCGAGATCGCACCCGACTACGCGCCCGATCTCGACGTGATGGGTGTCGTGGCCGGCGCCCCCGCCGCCGAGATCCAGGCCATGCTGCCCGCCGCCGCCGGTCTGCCGGCCACGCTCGGGTTCGTGGTGCTCGGGCTCGAGGGTGCGCACGCCGCGTACCCGACCGCCGACGTCTCGCAGGTGCTCACGCCGCAGGCGCTCGCCGAGAGCGAGAAGATCGTCAACACCGAGTGCTACGACGCCGTGCTCACCGCGTTCCACCAGCCGGTCGCGCAGGTGATCGCGCAGAACCCGAACGACGTGGCGCCGTTCCCCGAGATCATGGCGGACTCGACCGCCGGCCGTCGCCCCACCCCGGCGCCCGTGTTCGTGTTCCAGGGCCTCGGCGACGACATCGTGTACAAGGTCTTCACCGACATGTACGCCAAGGCGAGCTGCGCGACGGGCAACACGCTGCTGTACCGCACGTACAGCGGCATCGATCACTACCACGAGGTCGCGTCGTCGGAAGCCGACGTCGTCTCGTGGATCGACGCCCGCATCGCGGGCGAACCCGCTCCGAGCAACTGCGACGCCCTGCCCACGTCGTGACCACCCGCGTGCCTGGTTCGTCGCGCACGCGCCTGAGTCGAGCGCGGCCCGGAGTCCAGCTCAAGCGTTGGTGACGTCACGCTCCGACAGCTCGCGGCGCAGGACCTTGCCGACCTCGCTGCGCGGGAGCGCATCGACTCGCACGAAGGCGACCGGCACCTTGTAGGCAACGAGGTGTTCGCGGCACAGCGCGATGAGATCCTCGTCGCTGGTGTCGCCGACCACGAACGCCACCGGCACCTCCCCGAGCCGGTCGTCGGGTGCACCCACCACCGCCGCTTCGCTGATCCCTGGTGCGAGGCACAGCACCTCTTCGACCTGCTCGGGAAACACCTTGTTGCCGCCCCGGTTGATGAGGTCGCCGGCGCGACCCTCGATCCACACGAACCCGTCGCCGTCGATCGCGCGCGAGGTCGCCGGTGTTCACGTAGCCGTCGGCATCGACCCGGTCGCCCAACTCCTCGCCCGTCGCGTACCCGGCAGCCATGTTCGGGGGGCGCACCCAGAGTGCGCCGATCGCATCGGGCTCCGCCGGATCGCCGTCGTCGCCGACCACCTTGAGCGCCACACCCTGGTGGGGTTTGCCGATGGCGCCGACCTTCTCGGGATGCTCCTTGGCGTCGGCGGCGGTCCAACCGATCACCTCGCCCATCTCGGCTTGGCCGTATCCGTTGAGCACCGCGGCACCGAACTTCTCGGTGAAGCGTCGGGCCTGCAAGGGGGAGAGGGGCGCAGTGATGCTGCGCACGTAGCGCAGCGGGGTGAGGTCGGTGACGCGGTCGTCGTCGGAGAGCGCAGCCATCGCGGCAGGCGGCAACACGGTGGAACGGATCTCGAACCGGCGGACCAGTTCGGCGAACTCGCGCGGCTCGAAGCGGTCCATGATCACGAGTGCCGCGCCGGCCCGCAATCCGAACAGCGCGTTGTAGATGCCTGCGTTGAGCGCGAGCGACACTGGAATCAGATTGGGTGACGGTGCGCGCTTCGGCGTCGCGGCACTGGCCGTGGCGGTGTCGCCGCGCAACGGTCCGAGCACCCGGTCGAGCAGCTCGAGGTAGGCCTCGTGAGTGTGCAGGATCGCCTTGGGCGGGCCGGTGGTGCCCGAGGTCCACACCACGAACGCGACGCCGCGCTCGTACCGACGGGTCGACTCGCGACCGGTGATGATGGGAGCACCACGGTCGTCGGCGCCGACGATCGCCGCCGCGTCCGTGGCGGCGAGCACGCGCTCCACCTCCGTGCCGGGCGAGCGCGGGTTCACCGGGACGAACACGCCACCGGCCAGCCACACGGCGAACATCGTGGTGACCACGGCCGGACCGTTCGGTAACGCCACTGCGACGGCGGCGCCGTCGACCACGCCGGCGGCGCGCAGTGACGCGGCGAGCGCGGTCGCGGTGGCTCGGGCGTCGCCTGCGGTGACTGACTCATCCAGGGTGAAGAGGAGCCCGTCGGCATCGGCGAACGGGTGCTCCATCAGGAGTGACGCGAGGTTCTCGGCCATCCGGCGACACTATCGCCACCCCGTCGTCGTCCGTCGTGAGGAAGACTGCTCGGATGACCACCGCGCGCTCCGAGGATCCTCCGTCCGACGACCTGCTCTCCCGAGCCGTGCTCGCGCGGGTGCGCGCCGAGCTGCTCGCGTTCGACGCGCGAGACGAGCGGGCCGCTCGATCACGGGCACAGGTGCTCGAGGCGCTCGACACGTTGGCTGCGCCGTTCGACCAACGCGCCGACCTCACCCACGTCACCGGATCGGCAGTCGTGGTCGGTCGCCGTGGCGTGGTGCTGCTGGTGCATCGCCGTCTCGGGACCTGGCTGCAACCGGGTGGGCACATCGAAGCGGGTGAGTCGCCGTGGGACGGCGCAGTCCGCGAGACGATCGAGGAGACGGGGCTCACGGTTCGCCATCCCGACGACGGGCCGGTGCTGGTGCACGTCGACGTGCACGAAGCGGCCAACCGCCATGTGCACCTCGACCTGCGTTACCTGCTCCTCGCGCCCGACGAGGATCCCAACCCACCGGCGGGCGAGAGCCAACAGGTGCGGTGGTTCTCGTGGGACGACGCGGCCGACGTCGCCGACGAATCACTACGGGGCGCGCTCGCCACCGCTCGACCGCTGGCCGCCGCGCTCACCCTCGACTGACCGGTTGTCCGGCGTCGGTCGCGTCGTGGCGCTCGGCGCCGCCGAGCACGAAGCGCCGGCGCAGCTGCCACGCACGCCCTCGCGGCGAGCCTGACGCGCTCGGTTCGCTCGTCTCGCTGGACCGCTCACCAGGAGCCACACCTCGGTGGCGCGTGCACCGATGGGCAAGGCCGGTTCGACGGCCGCCGCGGCCCGGTGCAGCTCGTCGAGCGCGCCCCGGTCGCCCACGGTGAGATGTGGCGTGGTCTCGTCGTACGCGCCGCCATAGGGCGGGTAGCCCGGGAAGTGGTCGACCAGTCGTCGGGTGAGCGCGACGAACGGATCGGGCGGTGTGGGCGCGAGGTACACGACCGAATCGTCGAAGTAGCCGACTCGGTCGAGCACGAAGTCGAAGGCCGGTGTCGAGGCGAACAATGCGGCGAGCTGGGCGAGGTGGTCACCGGTGATCGCGACCGGGTCGACGAACGGGTAGAGCACGGTGATGTCCGCGGGGACGCCGTGCACGGCGCTCACGTCGAGTCGCTCGCGCCAGGGCGCGACGACCGGCGTGGCGGCCGCGACCGGGATCACCAAGCCGCTCTCGGGTTGCGTCCCGTCGATGATCAGAGCCGTCCGTCGCGGCGCACGTCGGCGCCGTCCCGGTCCGAACCCAACCAGTCGTGCAACACGGCGTCCTGGTCGGCGGCGAGCGCCGGCGCGGACCTCGTGATACGAGCAGGTGTGCCCGACAGGTGTGGTGCCGGTGACGGCACGTGCACGGTGCCGAGCGTCGGATGTTCCAGGGTGGTGATGGCCCCGCGTGCGCGCGCGTGTGCGTCGGCGAGCAGGCTCGCGGTGTCGTTCACTTCGGTGACCGGGATGCGCGCGGCGACCAGCGTGTCGACCACGTCGTGTGCGTCGCGCGTTCGCGACCCACTCGGCGACCAGCCCGTCGAGCTCGTCGTGGTGCGCGTTGCGTGCCGGGCGGCGGCCGAATTTCGCCGCGCGCCTCGTCGGTGTCGTGTCCCATCACCTCGAGCACGCGGTGCACCTGGTTGTCCGTCGGTCCCGAGATCACGACCCACCGTCGATCGCGGGTGCGATACACGTTGCGCGGCGTGGCCCCGTCGATGCGGCTGCCGTGGCGCGCGGGCGGGAGGTCACCGGGCTGCCACGCGACCATCGCGGGGCCGAGCAACTGCATGATGCCCTCGCCGATCGCGACGTCGACGACCTGACCGGTCCCACCGTTCACGTCGCGCCAGTACAGCGCCGCGAGCACGCCCGACAGCCCGAACCACGACGCCACGGAGTCGCCGACCGGCACCCCGGAGAGCATCGGCGGCCCTTCGGCGTCACCGGTCATGTGGGTGAGGCCGCCGTAGGCCTCGAGCACGGTGCCGTTTCCTGCGCGGTCCGCGTAGGGCCCGTCGATGCCGAAGCCGCTGATCGTCACGACGATGGCCCGAGGGTTGCGCGCCGCGAGCTCGTCGTAGGTGCAACCCCACCGTTCGAGCACGTTCGTCGGCTGGTTGAGCACGATCACGTCGGCTGCCGCGGTGAGCGCGTGCAACGTGTCCAGGCCGTCCGGCGTGTCGTGGTCGACCTGCACGGCGCGCTTGTTGCGGTTCACCAGCGCCCACACGTAGCTGAGGTCGCCGTGCATCGCCCCTGTGCTGCGCAGTGGGTCGCCGGCGCGGCCCTCGACCTTCACGACGTCGGCACCGAGGTCGCCCAGCATGGCCGCCACCATCGGGGCGGGGAAGAGCGTGGCCAGATCCAGGACCCGCACACCCGTGAGCGCGCCCGGCGTCGGAGTCGTCAAGATCCGGAATATACAGTTCCCGCGGTTTCCGGCACACCGGTGCATCGGCGTACCGGCTCCACGAGTCTCGAGGTATCTCACAATGGGTCTGCTCGACGGCAAGGTCGCGATCGTCACCGGCGCGGGACACGGCATCGGCCGCGGCCACGCCATGGAGCTCGCCAAGCACGGCGCGCGCGGTCGTGGTGAACGACCTCGGCGGCAGCGTGCGCGGCGAGGGCGCCAGCCCCGCGGCGGACGACACCGTGAAGCTCATCGCCGAGCGCGGCGGCGTCGCCACGCCGAACTACGCCGACGTGTCCGACTACGACGCCGCGGCCGCGATGGTCGCGGCAGGCGATCGACGAGTTCGGTCGTCTCGACATCCTCGTGAACAACGCGGGCATCGTGCGCGATGCCGCGGTGTGGAACATGGACGTGAACGACTGGGACGCGGTGATGAAGGTGCACGTGCGCGGCACCTGGTGCCCGTCGCACCACGCGTCGAAGTACTGGCGTGACCAGTCGAAGGGTGCAGCCGGTCCGCTCCACGCGCGCATCATCAACACCACGTCAGGTGCCGGCCTCGGCGGCAACTTCGGCCAGACGGGCTACGCCACCGCGAAGGCGGCGATCGTCGGGATGACGCTCACGCTCGCGCAGGAGCTCTACAAGATGGGTGTCACCGTCAACTGCATCGGCCCGGCAGGGATGACGCGCATCACCGCGTCGATCCCCGGCAACCCCGACGCGTTCGAGCCCGACGACATCGGCGACGACGACTGGGACGGCATGGACCCGAAGAACTCGTCACCCGTCGTGGCGTGGCTGGCCAGCAACGAGGCCGACCTCGTGACCGGTCAGGTGATCCGGGTGATCCACGACCGCATCATCTTGATGCAGGGTTGGACGGAGAAGCGGTTCGCCGAGTCGGGGGAGAAGGCGTGGGACGCCACCCAGCTCGGGGCGGTCATGGCCACCGAGATCTTCCAGACCCGCCACGCCGGCATGGTCTTCCCCGCCTCGTCCTAACGCGGCGTCCACTCGAGCGGGAGCGCGGCGAACCACATCACATCGCAGCGTTCGCCCTGCCACACGCCGTGGGACGCGCATCGTTCCCTCGTGCACGAACCCTGCTCGGCGAGCCACGGCGACGGAAGCTTCGTTCTCGGCAACGATCGTCATGAAGACGCGCGCCGCGCCCAGCTCGAACAGCCAGCGCGTGAGGAGGATCACCGCCCGAGTCGCGTAGCCGCGTCCTCGCGCGCCTGGTGCGATCCAGTAACCGAACTGCGCCACGTCGGCCCGAGACCAGTCATCGACGCCACAGCAGCCGACCAAAGCGCCCGACGCCTCGTCCGTGATCGCGAACGCAACACCCGATGGTGTCTGCGTCGTTGCGAACGCACGCCAGTTCGACGCGAATTCGTCGATCACGACCTCCGCGTCGATGATCGAGAGCGGCGGCGTTGGGCGTCCGTGCCGATCGAGCACCCCGTTGTAGCGTCGGATCGCGGGGTCGGCGCATGCGTCCGCCATGAACCTGGCGTCTTCCCTCGACCATGGCCGAAGCGTGACCACGTCGTCGGAGAGTGCGGTCACGCCGTGAACAACCCTTTCGGCTGCACCAGGGGCAGGTCGAGGTGGGTGCGGATGCCCGGCGGCGACTCGCACACCGCGGGGATGGTGTTGATGCCGTTCATCGCGGTCCAGACCCGGCCGTAGATGCCCACGTCGTCGGTCTCCTCGACGTCGCGACCGGTGAAGGTCGCCGCCGGCTCCAAGGTGACGCGCAACGACGGGTACCCCTCCATGATCACCTGGTACTTCAGGTGCTTGATGTCCCAGTTCGGCTCCAGCTCGTCGTCCATCTTCCAGAACGATCGAAACACCAAGCGGGGCTTGCCCTGAGACCACGCGATCCACTCGAACCGTTGCCCGGCGACCATCCCCGCTTCGATCACCCCGGAGCGCACTTCGAGGCGTTTCGTCGACACCGCGACGTCGTGGTCGGTGGTGTACTCGTCGACCTCGAGGCCCAACGCGGCCGCCACCATCATCTGCGACTCTCGGAAGATCTTGTCCATGGTGAGCACGAGCGGACTCTTGTTGGTGCGCGCGTCGTCGGGATCGCGACCGAAGCCGAGGCCATCGAAGTTCATGGCGGTCGACGGGTGCCGCCGCAGATCGGCGGCTTCCTGCACGATCACCTGCTCGATGTCGAAGCTGAGCCGAGCCAGCGTGATCGGCAACAGGTCGCCCGAGAATCCCGGATGGATGCCGGTGCCGTGCAGCGAGCTGCGACCTTGTGCGCACGCGGCCTGCAGTCGCGCCACCTCGTCGGGACGGGTGGTGTCGGCGAACACGAAACCCGACGGTGTCACCAGGTTCTTGCCCGACGCGAGGATCGCGCACATGTCGTCGATGTCGACGAAGAGCGGTGCGTAGTGCACGCAGTCGGCATCGAGCGCGAGGATCGCTGCCTTGTCGGTGGTCGCGAGCACGCCGACCGGTTCGATCCCGGCCAGGTCACCGGCGTCGCGCCCTGACTTCTCCGCTGACGTCACGTAGCACCCGACCAGCTCGAAGCGTGGGTTGCGCGCGAACTGCTTGATCGCGATCTGGCCGATCGAGCCGGTGGCCCACTGCACGACGCGGTAGGTGTCGCTCATACCCATTGGCCTCCGTTGACGTTGAGGTGTTGGCCTGTCACCGCGGCCGCGAGCGGCGACGCGAAGAACAGCACGGCGCCCGCGCATTCGTCGGGAAGGGGAATGTGCCCGAGCGGCAGCGCGGTCCGCGTTCGTCGACGATCGCGCGGCGTTCGGCATCGGTGTCCCCAGGAACGAAGCTGTCGTAATTCTCGCCCTGCACCGGGCCGAGGAAGACCCCGTTGACGAGCACTCCGGTGGTCGCCGTCTCGTTCGCCAACGTCCGCACGAGACTGGCCAGCGCGGCCTTCGACGCCGAGTACGAGCCCATGGTCGGTGGGTTCCGCACCGCGGCGCCCGAGTTCACCAGGATGATCCGCCCGCCCCCTCGTGTCGCCATCACCGGCACGACGCGCTGGCACAGCTTCACGGCACCGAAGAAGTTGATCTCCATGATCTCGCGCCAGGTGTCGAGGTCGGCGTCGACCGCGGCGGCCCAGTCGCCGGGGTGGTGTCCGTTCTGCACGAAGATGTCGACGCCGCCGAAGCGCTCGACCGCAGCGTCGACCAACCGGTCGCACTGCGCCGCGTCGGCGATGTCGGTCGGCACGACGAGTACCTCACCACCCTGGTTGCGCACCTCGTCCGCCACCGACTCGACCCGCTCGGCGCGCCGGGCCGCCAGCACGAGCCGAGCACCTTCGCGGGCGAGCTGGAGCGCAATGCTGCGACCCATTCCGGGCCCGATCCCCGTGACGATCGCCACCTTGTCCGCCAGCATCTTGTCCATCGGCGGACCCTACCGATTTCCGCGCGACCGGGCACCAGGCCTCTGGTGATCCATGCAAAATGCATGTATCATCGGGACATGGTGAAGGTGATGGATCCGACGGCACAGCAGGGCTTCGACGACCCGAGCCCCGGACCCGACGTCGGCTCGTTGGTGGGCACCAAGGTCGGGTTCCGTGTCGACATCCTCTGGCCGGCGTACGACTGGGTCGCCGACGAGTGGATGCGTGCGCTCGCCGATCAGGGCGCCGAGATCTCGTCGTGGCGCGGACGAGGTCGCGTCAACGAGGAGGGCGACGCGGTGCTGGCGGAGCTCGACGAGTTCGTCGCCGGCATCGACGCCTGCATCACCGGCCTGGCCAACTGCGGCTCGTGCACGTCATGGACTGTGCACGACGCGCTCGTCGCCGATCGCGCCGGCATCCCGTCGGTGGCGATCGCCACGTCGCACTTCGCACACCTGACCCGCGCACTCGCTCGCCGCAGCGGCCGCTCGGGATTGCGCATCCACGAGCTGCCGTACCCGTTGCACACACTCCCCGAGGAGGAAGTTCGTGACATCGCCCGAGCCAACGTCGGACCGCTCCTGCGGACCCTCGGGGTGCGAACTTGACTGGTTGACCAGCGAGCGTCACGACGTGCCCGAAGACGCTCGCGACTTCACCGCGTTCGCACAGGCGATCGGTTGGGGCGACGGGCTCCCGTTGATCCCACCCACCGAGGAGCTCGTCGCGCGAGTACCTCGCGGCGAGCGGTCACTTCCCCGACGAGCTGGTGGCGGTGCTCCCGCCGCTCGACGGCGAGTGCACCGTCGAGAAGATCGCGGTGAACGCGGTGATGGCCGGCGCGCCCGTCGACTCGGTGCCGCTGCTCATTGCCGCGGTCGAGGCGATCACCGACGAGCAATTCAACCTGCATGCCATCAATGCCACCACCGGCTCGGTGGTCCCCGCGCTCGTGGTGAACGGGCCGATCCGCGATCAGCTCGACATCCCGTACGGCACCGCCTGTCTCGGTGGTGCCGACGGCAACGCGGTGTCGATCGGCCGCGCGTTGCGCCTCATCATCCGCAACGTCGGCGGTCACGTCGCCGGCACCACCTCGCAGTCGGTGTACGGCAACCCGGGCCGAGTCGCCGGGCTCGTGTTCGGTGAGTGGGAGGAGCGCTCTCCCTGGGGCACGCTCGCGGCGCCGCGCGGCATCGACGGCGATGCCGTCACCGTGTTCGGAGCGATGGGCACGATGAACATCGTCGACCCGGGCAACGACCCGGCGCTGCTGCTCGAACAGATCGGCACGTCGATTGCGTACACCGGCAGCAACGGCTACGCGAACGCGATCACCTATTCCGAGGTGCTCGTCGCCATCAATCCGATCTGGGCCGAGATGATCGCGCGCGAGTACACCACCGCCGACGACGTGCAGAACGCCATCTGGCGCTTCGCCCGTCGACCGATGAGCGTGTGGCCGGAGACCTACCACCGGTGGTTCATCGAGGGTGGCCGGGTGGGCGACGACGGCATGGTGCCACTCGTCCCCACGCCCGACCAGGTGCTCCTCACCGTGGCCGGCGGCCTCGGCGGACTGCACGCCGCGGCGTTGCACGGCTGGGGCGAAACCCGCGCCGCCACCCGCGCCGTCACAGCCGCGTCCCCTCCCCGTCGACCCTCCGAAATTGCGCTGACTGAGTAGCGGAATTCGGCCATCGGTTCACGCAATTTCGGAGTGGTCGGACGGCACGCCATCGTCGGGTGGGCTAGAACGCGCGGTACGACAAGCTGCCGGCGGGAGGACGCGGAATGGCGACTGAGGGATTCGAAGGGTTCTACGTGGAGACGCGCGACTACGGCGCGACAGCCGCGTTCTGGAAGTCGCTCGGCTTCGAGAACATGTTCGAGACTGGCCACGGCTCGGGGCAGTGGGAGCACCCGTCGGGCGGCCCCTTCGTGTTCATCAGCGAGCATCCCGACGGCGAGCTGCGAATGCGACCGATCCTCCGCGTCGCCGATTCGACGACCTTCTCACCGGAACGCGCACCCGACTACCTCGAGGTGTTCACGCCACAACATTGGAACGTGGTCGAGGCGGTCATTCGCGATCCCGACGGTCGTGAGGTCGCGCTGCAGGCGCCGCTTCCTCCGGGGGTCATTGCCCCCGACGCTGACGTGCACCACGAGGAGAAGTACGGATCGCACTGACCCGTTCTCCTGAACGCAGCCCCGATGGTTGGCGGCTATCCCTCAGCGGGGCCGCTGAGTGATCGGATCGTAACGCACGAGCGGCACTCGTTCGTGGGGGAGCGACTCGCCGGTGAGTGCCCATCCGTTCAGTTCGCAGAGCTCACGGGCGCGGGCGTTGTCTTGGTCGACGTACAACTGCAACTTCGTGTACGCGGTCGACGCGCGATGGTTGGTGAGGAGCTCCAGCAGATGCCGCGCGATGCCCTGACCCCAGCAGTCCGGCTCGACCGCGACTCCGTTCACGTGGCCGAGCCCTTCGATCGGGGCGCCTCGTCCTTCGTCGGTGAGCGCCGGGCATCAGGAGCGCGGACCCAGCAGAGCACGCCCCACGACGTGTACACCGTGTCGAACCCGGATCCGGCGGCGCTCACCGCGTCGTCGACGGTTGCGCACACGAACGTCACGCGGTCGGCGAGGTCGAGCCGCCGCGTTCCCGAGCGATCGTGACGGAGCGCGGGGTGAAGTCCGTCACCGACGCGGCGCCCAATCCACCGCGAACGAGTCACCGCCGATGTGGCACTGCAGATGACACACGCGCAGGCCGGAGGTTGCCGAGCTCGTGAGGTTCGACGTAGGTGAGCCCGCGGCATCCACGTCGTCGATCGAGGAGGTGTCGATGTGCAGGTCGGACATCTCGTCCCACCGCTGGCGGTTGGTGGCGACGCGCTCATCCATTCGCAGTGCCTCCACGTGCTCCCGCAGCTCGACCGACAGGCGCGTCAACGACGTGAGGAAGGTCTGACGTTCGTCGGCGGTCCACCCGGCCATCAGCCCGGCGAGCGTGGCGCGCCAGTGCTCACGCGTCGCGAGCACGGCGTCGCGCCCCTGTGCCGACGCCGACAGCAGCATGGCTCGGCGATCATCGGGATCTTCGGCTCGCTCCACCAGTCCGTGATCGACGAGCGAACGCACCTGGCGACTCAACGTCGACTGGTCGACCGCGATGAGGCGCAGCAGCTCCGACGCCCGCACCGGGCCGCGATCGACGATGAGCGACAGCAACGGCATGAGGTTGCGATCGACGTCGCCTGCGACGCCGGTCGTCATCTCGGCCGACAGGCGCGGTCCTCGGGCGTAACGAATGAGCTCGGTCAGCGCGGTGTCGAGCTCGTCGAAGTAGCGACCCGCGGCGGTCACGACCATGCGGCGAGCGGGCCGGCGGCGTCGACGAGGAGCTCGGTGGCCGGGCCGAGCTCGACGGGAACATCGATCATCTGCACGCCGCCAGTTGCGAACGCCTCGGCCACGCGTGCACGGTGCGCCTCGGGTGAACTGATCACGTCGGCGCCCGCGTGTCCCCAGCGCGTGACGACGAGATCGAGCCCCCGTGACCGGGCGAGCTCGACCATGGCGGTGTTCTCGGCATCACGGTCGGCGTCGTCGCCGGCGATGACGGCGATCGCACGCGTGCCGTCGAGTGCGTGCAGCACGGCAGCAGCAATCGCGAGACCGCGGCGTCCGGCGGCGGGCACCTTCACGCTGCCGATCTGCGTGGTGGGCAGCGCACGGGCGATCCACCATCCGACCGTGCCGGGCTCGAGGGTGACCACCGCGCCCTCGGGCAACGACTCGCTGATGTCGGCCGCGGCGCGCGCCGGGTTGAGGGGTACGTCGAGCAATTGGTAGTGGGGCTGCGCGACGTTCCACAGGCGCGTGAAGAGCTCGCCCATCACGGGCGGGCCGTCTTGCGCGGCGCGCACCGAACCCGCGAACTCGCCGAGGCGATCGACCGACAACCGCACGATCGGCCAGATCCCGTCAGGTGCGATGCCGGCGTCGCGCAACAGGGCCTCGGGGCACTCGTCGCGTCCGACGCCGACGGCGAGGATCGGGCGGTCGGGCGCCAGACCGGCCAGCGTGAAGTCGTGGAGCTGCAGCCCAGCGGTGCCGAGGTGGAACGGGCTGTCCCAACGGAACATGCCCTTGGCGGTGAACAGGTTCACGACGCCCAGGTTGGTGGCATCGGCGAAGTCACGCATCTCCTGCACAGCTCCCGCACGCATCACCTCGGACCCGGCGAGGATCAGGTCGAACGTGCGCATGGCGCCCGGTTCTCCGGCGGCCGGATCGTCGGCCAGTTCCGGCGCGGGCAGCCGTGCTGCGAGGCTCGGGTCGCGGGCGGGCGGCACCGTGATCGCTCCCGCATCCGCTGAAGCATCGAACTCGATCGTGAGCGCGATCGCATCAGCACCGTTGCGTCGTGCATCGACCACGGCGTCGACCACATCACGCGCCGAGGTCGCGGCATGAGCCGCCGGCGTCGCGCCCGGGCGCGACGTGATCGTGAGCACCTCACCGTCGAAGTGGGCGCCGATTCCGGAGCCCACCGCGCCGTCGGCCTCCGCCAGCAGACGGGCGAGCGCGGCGTCGCGCACGCCGTCGTCGGGCTGGCCGTCGAGGGGCGCACCGAACGTGCGGTGCACACCGAGGCGAGTCAGGAGGTTGCCGAGAGTCATTCCGTTACTCTACGAATCCGTGGCCGTGAGCGTGCCGACGCGTTGATCGCGACACCACGACCCGGGCGCACGCGGGTGGGACAGGGGGAGTCACCACGATGAGCGAGCCGGTCACCCTGCAGTGGACCGATGCCCAGCAGCTCGCGCCCGACGTGGTCGAGGCGTTGATGGGTCCGGGCGCGCCGTACGAGTTCGTCGTCGAAGACGTGCTCGGCGAACCGTTGGCCGTCTTCGCCCAGCGCCCGCGCTCGATGCGCGAGGTCATGCTCAACGCCGCGGAACGGTTCGGCGACGACCCGTACCTCGTGTTCCCTGACGCGACGGTCACGTTCGCGCAACTCCCGGGTCTCGTCGCGGCGTACGCCGCGGTGCTCGCCGAGGAACACGGCGTGCGCAAAGGCGATCGCGTCGCGATCGCGAGTGCCAACACTTTCGAGTACGTGATCACGGCGTGGGCGTGCCTGTGTTCGGGCGCGATCATCAGCGGGTTGAACGGTTGGTGGACCGGCGCCGAGCTTCAGTACGGGGTGGAGCTCACGAAGCCGACGGTCCTGTTCGGCGACGACGCCCGACTGGCACGGGTCCGCGAGTCGGGTGCCGAGCTCGACTGTCCGGTGGTGGAATGGTCGGCACTCGCGGCGCACGGTGCTGCCCGCGCCGGTGCCACACTGCCTGACGTCGACCTCGACGAGGATGATCCGGCGATCATCCTCTTCACGAGCGGGACCACCGGGCGCCCCAAGGGCGCGGTGTTGTCGCACCGCAACATGATCCACTTCGCATACAGCACCGGGATCGGCCGCATGGCCACGGTGCTGATCGCTCGCAAGGAGGGCATGCTCCCGCCGAGTGGGGGCATGCCCCCGTCGCTGTGCGGTTCGCCGTTGTTCCACATCTCGGGCGCGGCGTCGGTGCTGATGGGCGCCCCGTTCGCCGGCACCACGGTGGTGTTCCTCCCGCCCGGTCGTTGGGATCCCACCGCACACCTCGAGCTCACGGCGAAACATCGCATCGCGGCGTGGACGGGTGTCCCCACGATGTACTGGCGCCTGCTCGAGCACCCCGACTTCGCGTCGTACGACCTGTCGTGCCTCACGATGATCAGCTCGGGTGGCACCCCGTTGCCACCAGAGCTGATCCGTCTCATCCAGCTCCACTTCCCCGGCGTGCGGGTGGCCAACGGCTACGGGGCGAGCGAGACGATGGGATCGGGCACCATCTCCACCGGGCCGCTCATGGAGCACCATGCCGACGCGGTCGGGCGGCCATCGCCGGGGATCGAGATCCAGGTCCGCGACGAGCAGGGGAAGCCGTTGCCCGCCGGTGAGGTCGGCGAGATCTGCATCAAGTCGCCGACCGTGTTCCTCGGCTACTGGGAGAACCCCGACGCCACCGAGGCCGCGCTGTGGCCGGGGCGCTGGTACCGCACGGGTGACTTCGGTCGGATCGACGACGACGTGCTGTTCGTCGAGAGTCGGATGCGCGACCTGATCCTGCGCGGCGGCGAGAACATCTACCCGATCGAGATCGAACACCGGCTCGTCGAGCATCCCGAGATCGCCGACGCGGCCGTCGTCGGAGTCGAACATCGTGAACTGGGCCAGGAGGTGAAGGCCTACGTGGTGCGCGCACCGAGCTCGGTGATCAGCGCATCAGACGTGCAGGCGTGGGCGGGAGCAGCACTCGCGCCCTACAAGGTGCCGGCCTACGTCGAGTTCCGTGATGCGCTTCCCTACACCGAGTCGGGGAAGCTCATCAAGCTCGACCTCTGATCGCCGCACTTCACGCGGGTGGCAAGAACACCGCGGGCACTGCGGGGTAGCCCTCGGGAAGCAGAGCGAGACCGCGTGTCGTCGCGAAGTACACCTGCCAGTGGTAGAAGCCGCGGTACACACGCTCCTGTCCGGCCGCGATGAGATCCGCGTAGCGCTGCACCGAATCCACGTAGTCGTCACTGTTGTTGTACGAGAAGAGCGCGCGCCGCATGTCGCTGAGTGCGCCGCGTGACGCAAGGAAGCGGCCGGCGGCAAGGATCGAGTCGTGCGGGTCGTGCACGTCGCCACCGTTGCCGAACGCGTCCCAGGTCGACGCGATGAACTGCATCGGGCCCTGGGCGCCGGCGGTGCTGTCGCCGTGGATGCGCCCCATGCGTGTCTCCACGAAGTTGATCGCGGCCAGGTACGGCCACGGCACGCCCGTCGCCGTCTCGGCCTCGCGGTAGAACCCGACGAGCACATCGGGCGAGGGCGGCGCATCGATGTGCCAGTCCGGGAGCGCGTCGCCCGGTTCGACGAGGGGCGCGAGCGAACGACCGGCCTCCACCATCGACTCGACCACGGCGTTCACATCGGCGGGCACGGCAGCACGTACCGCAGCCTCCCAGTCGCCGTGGTTGCTGAGCGTGCGGTAGGCGAGTTGTTGCTCCCAACCCAGCGGCGCGATCGCGGTGGGTGGCGTCGACGGATCGCGCAGCGCGCGCTCGACGCGCGTGAGTGTCGACGCCAATGCGGACGCGGATCGCGGCGCGACGAGATCCTGCGGCCGCGCGACGACGGCCTCGGGCGGTTCTGTGGTTGCGGTGCTCGTGTGCGTGTGCGCGCCCGACGTCGACGAAGCGCCGCGTGGCGCGTCGCCATTGCCGGTGCATGCGTACGAGCCGACGGCGATGCAGGAGACGCATCCGACGAGCGCGAGGACTCTCGCAGTCGTCGCGCGTCTCGCGATCATGACGGAAAGCGCTCGCGCAGATCCTGCTTGCGGATCTTGCCCATCGGGTTCCGGGGAATCTCATCGATCATCTCGACGCGTTCGGGCACCTTCTGCGTGGCCAGGCCGACGCTCGTGCAGTAGTCGAACAGATCCTGCACGGTGATGCTGTCGGTGCCGGCGACCGCCTGCACCACGGCGCACACGCGTTCACCGGTGCGAGGGTCGGGCACGCCGATCACCGCGACGTCGGCGATCAGAGGGTGCCCGTGCAGCACATCTTCGACCTCGGTGGCCGAGATGTTCTCCGCATTCCGGATGACCACGTCCTTGAGCCGACCAGTGATGCGCACGTGCCCAGTGGGCAGCACCACGCCGAGATCGCCGGTGCGGAAGTAGCCCTGCTCGTCGAACGCGTCGTGGACGACGTCGGGATTCGCGTAGCCCGCGAACATCTGCGGGCCGCGCACGCACAGCTCGCCTGGCTCACCGGGCGCGCAGTCGGCGCCGTCGTCGGGGTTGCGCACGCGCAGCTCGATACCTGGGGCAACCCGTCCCTCGGTGCTCACCAGCATCTCGTCGGAGTCGTCGATCGCACCCGAAGTGATGATCGGACACTCGGTGAGGCCCCAGCTCGACAGCACCCCGCGCCCGCCGAGCACCTCCTGCACCTCGCGGTGCACTTCGGGTGAGTTCGGTGCACCGCCGTTCGCGCAGGCACGCAGGCGCGGGAACAGTGGCTCCGAGCCATGCGCACGTTGCGCGGCGAGATACGCCTGCAGGAACGGCAACGCCGAGCCGAGCATGGTCGCACCGTGCTCGGCCATCGCGAGCGGGCTGCGCTGCGGGTCGAACGCGTCGATGAGCATGAGGCGGTGCCCGACGCGCAGTGCCGCAGCAACCATGCAGACGCCGCCGATGTGGGTGAGCGGGAACGCGATCGGATACACGTCGTCGGGCGTGGGTGCGAAGCCCTGGATCCAGCCGCTCGATCCCGCCATCACCGAGGTGTCGGTGTGCCACACGCCTTTTGGATCCGCGGTCGAGCCCGACGTGTGATAGAGCCAGCGCACGGCGTTCGCATCGCTGTCGACGACGGTCGCGGCGGGTGCCAGCGTCGACGGGTCACCGGTGGGCAGTCCGAGGTCGCCCGCGCCCAGGCCTTGGTGGTCGCAGGTGAGCACGCGGAAGCCTGCAGCGGCAGCGATCGGTGCATACATCGCGGCGTAGTCGACGCCGCGCACAATCGACGGCGCGATGGCCACGTCGGTGCCGGCTTCGCGCGTGATGTACGTGACCTCGCGCTCACGCAGGATCGGGATCACCGGGTTCTGCACCGCGCCGAGCCGCGGGAGTGCGGCGAGCAGCACGATTGCCTCGATCGTCGTTGGGAGCTGCCAACTCACCACCGACCCCGGGCTCACCCCGTCGGCGGCCAAGCCGGCCGCCACCGCTGCCGCGGTGTCACGGTACTGCGCGAAGGTGAGTGATCGCCCGTACTCGTCCTCGACCATCACCGCGTCGGGGGTGAGGTGCGCGCGCGTCTCGACGAGCTCCCACAAGGTGACGGGAACATCGAGTGCATTCGACGGCATCAGACGTCCTTCCGAAGCTGGTTCTGCACGCCATCGCGTGCGCCGGGGAGCAGGAGCAGTTGAGCGAACGCCGCGCTCTCTCGTGCGCGGGCGGACGCCAAGCCGTCCCGTTCGGGCTCGAGCAGCAGACGCTTCGTCGCCACCAGCGACGGCAACGACTTCGACGCGATCTTCTTCGCCAGCACGAGAGCGTCGTCGAGGAGCGCGTCCGCCGCGCACGCCTTGAGCGCGAGGCCAATGGCGACCGCTGCGTCGGCATCGATCCACTCCGACGCGAACAGGGAGTGTGCCGCGTGCTGGCGTCCGACGCGACGGGGGAGCAGATAGCTGCTCCCGGCCTCGGGCGCGACGCCCATCGCAGTGAACGGCGCGAGCAGCTTCGCGCGCTTCCGACACCAACACGAGGTCGCAATGGACGAGCATGGTGAGTCCGAGCCCGACGGCTGCGCCGTTCACGGCCGCGATCAACGGCTTCGGGAAGGTGGAGATGGCGTCGACGAACGACCCGAAGCCCCGACTCGAGTCGGGGCCTGGCGCGGGTCGGTCATCCGCAGGCTGCGAGGCGTCGGACGTCTCGGGGACCGCGTTCGCCATCTCGTGCAGGTCGGTGCCGCCGCAGAACGTGCGCCCGGCACCGGTGAGCACGACCACGCTCACGCCATCGTCGTCGGCTGCGGCGCGCAGCGCGTTGGCCACCTCGTGGTACAGCTTCTCGTTGAACGCGTTGGCCGCATCCGGTCGGTTGAACGTGATCACCCGCACCCGGTCGGTGTCGCGGACCAGCAGGACGGGCGGCTCGGCGACGTCTGTCATCCGCGGAATCTAACCACCCGTCGGCCCGCGCACCTGCCGACCGGTGCGTATCGTACGCAGCCATGGAACTCACCGAGCTCGTCGCACCCGCCCACACGGCCATCGTCACCCAGGAGGTGCAGAAGGGTGTGGTCGGCTCCGCGAGCACGCTGCCGATGCTGGCGGAAGCCGCACGCGCGACCGGCGCACTCGACAACATGGGTCGGCTCGTCGATTCGGGTCGCGCGGTCGGCGTCGAGGTGATCCACGCCATCGCTCGCCATCGCGCCGACATGAAGGGCGCCAACTCGAACGCGCGTCTGTTCCGCGCCACCACGCGGCGCAAGAGCGGCCAGTTCGAGGGCACCGACATGGTCGAGGTCGCCGACGAGCTTCATCCGGCCGAGGCCGACTTCGTCTCGTCGCGTTACCACGGCCTGGGGCCGATCGGCGGCACCGATGTCGATGCGCTACTGCGCAACCTCGGCGTCACCACGGTGGTGCTCATCGGTGTGTCGTCGAACGTGGCGATCCCGAACGGCGTGTTCGATCTCGTCAACCTCGCCTACGAAGTCGTGGTGCCGCGCGACGCGATCGCCGGGTTCCCGGCGGAGTACACCGACGTGATCGTCGACAACTCGCTGTCGCTGGTCGCGACCATCACCACCACCGACGAGTTGGTGGCCGCGTGGAACGTGCCCGGCTGACCGTTCGGTAGCGTCGGCGCGCATGTGGGAGGGACGCATCTCCGCGTACATCATCTCGTGCACTGAGCGTCTGTCGGTTCGCCGGCGCACGCTCGCCAGCTTCGCGGCCTCCGACTGGGGCGACGCTCCAACGGTGGTGCTCGACCTCGCGCGGTACGACTCCCCGAAAGCGCGCGTCACCGAGACGGCAGAGCGTCTGTTGCGCAGCGCGCTCGACGGACCGGGTGACGTGTTCGCCTTCGTGGAGGACGACGTCGAGTGCAACGCGCACCTCCGTCACAACCTCGAGCACTGGCCTCCCCTCGTGGAACGACCCGTCGGCGGGCACTTCTTCGCGTCGCTGTACAACCCGAACATCGTGGCGGCGCGCAGCACCGCCGACCCGGCGACCTGGGTGGAGGCCGATCCGCCGTCGGTGTACGGCAGCCAGGCCTACGTCATGGCCGTGCCAACGGCTCGATACGTCCTCGACCACTGGACCGAGATGCCGGGCCTCCCGGATCACAAGATGGCGCGGCTCGCCGCGCAGGTGACGCCGCTGCTCTTCCACCGCCCATCACTGGTGGAGCATCTGGCCGTGCGCAGCGCGTGGGGCGGCGTGCCGCACGAGTCGGTCGACTTCGACCCCGACTGGCGTGCCAGCAGCATGTGATGGGCAGCCTGTGAGGCAGCCGGTGATGTCCAGCGTGGCGGTCGACGGAGGCTGCTGCGCGGCCTCGACCAGCATTGCCCGAATTCCGGGCCGAACGTAACATCGCAACGTTGTCGTCGAATTGAGGAGTCACCCGTGACCGACGCCGTGATCGTCGCTGCCGCCCGCACCCCGATCGGACGGGCACGGAAGGGCTCGCTCGTCGACGTCGACGCATTCCGTCTCGCCGAGATCGCGGTGGGCGCCGCGGTCGAGCGTTCCGGGATCGACACACGCGACATCGACGACGTGGTCGTCGCCGAGACGTTGCAAGGGGGCGGTGTGATCGCGCGACACACCGCAGTCGTCCTCGGCATGACCAACGTGCCCGGCCTGGCCGACAACCGTCACTGCGCGGCGGGCCTCAGCGCGGTGGCGATCGGCGCGTCCGGGATCAAAGCCGGCATGGACCACGTGGTGGTCACCGGCGGCACGGAGAGCCTCAGCACCTCCCCGCGCACGATGAAGCGCCTGGAGCCCGGCGGGGATCCCGTTCCCTGGATGTCTCCGAGCCACCCCGAGACGCCCGACGCGCCCGCGTGGGACATGTCGATCACGGTGGGCGAGAACACGTCGCGCGAGATGGGACTCACCCGCCGCGACCTCGACGAGTGGGCACTGTTCAGCACCGAGAACGCGCTGCGAGCGATCGACGAGGGCCGCTTCGAACGCGAGATCGTGCCGGTGCCGGTCGTCGGTGCCGACGGCGAGCACCGCATCTTCTCGGTCGACGAGCACCCTGCGTCGCGGCACCACGCTCGACACCCTCGGCGCCCTGCCCGTGCTGCACCCGGAGCTCGAGCACGCCACGATCACCGCGGGCAACGCCGCGGGGCTCAACGACGCCGCGGCCGCGCTCGTGGTCACGTCGGGCGAGTACGCCGCGGCCCACGGCATCGCACCGATGGGCCGCATCGTCTCGTGGGCTGCCGTCGGGCTCGAGCCCGCGCGCACCGGGCTCGCGCCCACGCTCGCGATCCCCAAGGCACTCGACCGAGCCGGTCTGTCGCTCGCCGACATCGACCTCTGGGAGATCAACGAGGCGTTCTGCTCGGTGCCAGTCGCCGCGTCGCGCAAGCTGGGGATCCCTCAGGAGATCATGAACCCCAACGGCAGCGGTGCCAGCCTCGGTCACCCGATCGCGTGCACGGGTGCGCGCATGGTCGTCACCATGATCAACGAACTGCACCGCAGTGGGAAGACCCTCGGCTGCGTGTCGATGTGCGCCGGCGGCGGCATGGGGGCCGCGATGATCATCGAAGCGCTCTGATGACGCCAGTGGGGGCACTGCCAGTCGACGACGCGCCGGTCGACGTCGAGTTCAACCCCTACGCGTGGCTCACCGCGCACAACCCGTACCCGATCTACCGGCGTCTCCGCGACGAAGCGCCCGTGTACCACAACGAGCAGTACAACTTCTGGGCGCTGGCGCGCCACGCCGACGTGCAGGCCGCGCACGCCGACCCGGCCACCTGGAGCAGCGCAGGTGGCGTCACCATCGAAGGCTTCGAGAAGGACGCGCCGTTCCTGATCGTCAAGGATCCGCCCGAGCACACGTGGCATCGCAAGGTGGTTGCCCGGGTGTTCACGCCCAAGCGCATCGCCGAACTCGAGCCCTTCATCCGACGCCGTGCCGGCGAGTTGCTCGACACCTGGCGCGACGTGGGCGAGTTCGACGTGGTGAACGACTTCTCGACGCTGCTTCCCCTCGACGTGATCAGCGAGCTCATCGGCATCCCGGAATCGCTGCGACCGACCGTGCACGAGCTGAGCGAGCAGACCGCGTCGCGCGATCACGTGGAGGAGGAAGGCTTCGCGGAGCAAGCTTTCGAGCAGAACCAGGTCAGCCTGGTCGAGCTCTACCTGGGGCTCGTCCAGGACCACCGGGCGAACCCGCGTGACGACGTGATCACGTTGATCATGGACACGCCCGTCGAGGACGACGAGGGCAACGAGCGCCACCTGGAGGACTGGGAAGTCGCGATGCGCTTCATGGAGCTCGGCTTCGCTGGCCACGAGACGGTGGCGAAGCTCCTCTCCAACGGCGCGATCGCGCTCGACTGGTACGCCGATCAACGGCGCGAGCTCGTCGCCGACTCGTCGCTGCTGAAGAACGCGGTCGAGGAGATGTTGCGGTGGGACCCACCCTCACACCTCCAGGGCCGCACCACCACGCGCGACGTCGAGCTCCACGGCGTCACGATCCCCGAGGGCTCGAAAACCATGCTGATCACGGGCTCCGCCAACCACGACGAGCGCGAGTACGACGAGCCGGAGCTCTTCGACATCCACCGCCAGATCACCGGACCGGTGAGCTTCGGGTTCGGGATGCACGTGTGCCTCGGCGCACACCTCGCCCGGCTCGAGGGTCGTCTCGCGTTCGAGGAGCTGCTCGCGCGCTACCCCGATTTCCACGTCGACGGCACGCGCGCCGTGCGACACGTGCTCACCAACGTGCGCGGTCTGAGCAGTCTTCCCCTCGTCATCGACACCGTCGCCAGCTGACGCCGTCCCGTCGACTCACGCGGTGATCGGTCGGCACGCGCGATGAGCGGTTCCCTCGAGGGAAAGGTCGCGGTCGTCACCGGGGCCGGCTCCGGGATCGGCCGTGCCACGGCCATCCGCTTCGCAGCTGAGGGCGCGCGCGTGGTGGCCAACGACATCGATGCCGAATTGGTGGAAGGGACCGTCGCGGCCATCATCGAGCACGGCGGTCTCGCGATCGCGCACACCGGCGACGTCGGCGACTCGCTCGACGTCGACGCGCTCGTCGCGGCGGCGACGACCCAGTTCGGTCGTCTCGACGTGATGCACAACAACGCGGGGTACGGCCGACCGGAACACGCGGGCACCATCACTGATGCAGGCTTCGACGAGATGATCCGCGTGAACCTCAATGCGGTGGTCTACGGCACCCGCGCCGCCCTGCGCGTCATGGTCGAGCAGGGCGGCGGATCGATCATCAACACCGCGTCGACGGCCGCGTTCGGGGCGGCTGCTGACCGCACCGGGTACGGCATCGCCAAGGCGGGCGTCGTCAACCTCACCAAGAGCACCGCGGTCGACTACGGGCGCTACGGGATTCGGGCCAACGCGATCTGCCCGGGCCCGATCGAGACGCCCGCGTTCGCGCGCTTCGCGCCCGACCTCGAGTACTACGCAGCGCAGATTCCCATGCAACGACTCGGCCGAGCCGAGGATGTCGCCGCCCTGGCGGTGTTCCTGGCGTCCGACGAGGCGTCGTTCATCTCGGGCAACGCGATCTTCGTCGACGGCGCCATGATGGCCCGCCTCCCCGCGCCGCATCTCACGCCCGACGACGTCACTGGTGGGCTGATGCCGTCTGATGTGACCGCCGACCACGAGGGTACGGAGTGACGCGGATCCGAGTGGTGCAGTGGACGACGGGCAACACGGGGGCCGCCGCGGTGCGAGGCATGGTCGGTCATCCGGTGCTCGAGCTGGTCGGGTGTTACGCGTTCTCTCCCGACAAGGTCGGTGTCGACGTCGGCACGCTGGCCGACATCGACCCCATCGGAATCGTCGCCACCGACGACATCGACGCGCTGCTCGCGCTGAAGCCCGATTGCGTGTCGTACATGCCGTACCGCCCCGACTTCGATCAGGTGGTGCGAATCCTCGAGTCGGGCGTGAACCTCGTGACCACCATGTACATGATGAGCGGGATCGGCTACGGCGTCGACGTGCACGAGCGCATCGTCGACGCCACGCGACGCGGTGGCGCGTCGCTCTACGCGAGTGGTGTGTATCCCGGGCACGCACCGATGGTCGCGTTGGCGGCGAGCGCCATGTGTGCCCGCATCGACCACATCTCGGTGCTCGAATCGGTCGACATGAGCGGCTACCGCAACGAGCAGATGTTCCGCGCCATGAGCATCGATCGGGAGCTCGACGACCCCGAGGTGCCCGGCATGATCGAAGCGAACTGCGGGAGCTTCAAGGATCAGATCCGCGTGATGGCCGCCGCGCTCGGCGTCGAGATCGACGGCATCGCGTTCGACGTGGAGCTCGGCGCCGCCAACCGCACCACCGACTTCGGCTTCATGACCGTGGGAGCGGGGCGCATCGCCGGGTTCAAAGGCTCGGTGTCGGGCATGGTCGGTGGGCGCGCCGTGATCCAGTGCAAGTTCGTGTGGAAGCTCGGTCACGACATGACGCCCGACTGGCCGGTCGAGGACGGTTACGTGATCGAGATCGACGGTGAGCCGGGTGTGCGCGTGCGCCTCGAGCCGACGGGTGAGCACTTCGACGGCGCCGTCACGACCGCGATGCCGGTGGTGAATGCCATTCCCCAGGTGGTCGCCGCGCCGCCCGGGGTCGTCAACGCCGGCGAGCTCCCCTTCGTGAAGGGCGCCCATCTCGTCGGTCGAGGCTGAACCCGGACGCCGCGGATCGATCAGCGGCGTCCGGGGCCCAACCGTGTTCAGTTGTCCAGTGCGGTGGGGTTGAGGTTCTGACCGAAGCGGTCGGCGCGCTCGTGCAGGCGCTTGGCATTGCCCTCGTTGCCACCGAGCTGGATGCAGTACACGCCGTCGGTGATCTGGTCGAGCACGACGCGGCCGAGCTCGTTGAGATCCGCGACCTTCAGTTCGTGACCGGCGGCCTTGGCGCCCGCCACGATGTCGTCGACAGTGCGAGGCGTCGTGGTGCGCTCCACCTCACGGGCGAGCTCGGTGGGGCGGTTGCGCTCCGACGTCCACATCCCCGTGGCGAGGAGCCCGTTGCCACCGGGGAGGAAGAGCGACGCGCGGACGTTGGCGCCCTCGCGCTCGAGCTGCGCGGCCAGGCCCTCGGTGAGCGCGGCCACGGCGGCCTTCGAGGCGGCATAGTGCGTGCTGTCGATCACCACACCCACGGCACCGTTCCCCGACGACGTGTTGATCACGTACCCGGGCTCGCCGCTCGCGATCATCCGCGGTACGAACGTGAGCACGCCGTAGACCACACCGAACAGGTTGACCTCGAAGGTCCAGCGCCAGTCGTTGCGCGTGCTCTCCCACACCAGACTGCCCGGCGCACCGATGCCTGCGTTGTTGAACAGCAGGTTCACCACCCCGTAGCGGTCGTACACCGCGTCGGCGAGCGCGTCGACCGACGCCGGGTCGGTCACGTCGGTGCGGAATCCCCACACCTCGCCGAGCGACGAGCACTCGGCGACGGTGACGTCGATGGCCGACTGCTCGACGTCGGCCACCACCACCTTGGCGCCTGACTTCAAGAGCTCTTCGACGATCCCTCGGCCGATGCCGGAGGCGCCGCCGGTGACGACGGCGACCTTGTCGGTGTAGTCGGTGATGGTGCTCGACATGTCTGCTCCTCGGGATCCGTGAGACGGGTGGCGCTCGCTCCGGCTGTCAGCCGCCGAAGCGCGTTTGTCCAGAGTCGGTCGGGTTGAGGCCCTGGCCCCAGCGGTCGGCACGCTCGTGCAACGCCTTGGCGTTGTTCTCGTTGCCGAACATCTGGATGCACCACACCCCGGTGAGGAGCTGATCGAGCACGTCGCGTCCGAGCTCGTTGAGGTCCTGCAACGGCAGCTCATGACCGGCCGCCTTGGCGCCTGCCACGATGTCGTCGACGGTGCGCGGCGGCGTCGACCGTGGCACTTCGCGGGTGCGGTCCTCCGGACGGTTCCGGTCCGAGGTGTAGAGGCCGGTCGCGAGCAGTCCTCGACCTCCCGGAAGGAACATCGACGCGCGGAGATTCGTGTCTTCCCGCTCGAGCTGGGCGGCGAGCGCCTCGGTAAGGGCGCGCACCGCTGCCTTCGAAGCTGCATAGTGGCCGTTGTCGGCGAGCACGCTCACCGCGCCGTTGCCCGATGAGGTGTTCACGATGTGACCCGGTTCGCCACTCGCGATCATGCGGGGTACGAACGCGAGGATCCCGTACTCGACGCCGAGCACGTTGACTTCCATCGTCCAACGCCAGTCGTTCGGCGTGCTCTCCCACATCAGGGAGCCGGGCGCACCGATGCCGGCATTGTTGAACAGAAGGTGGCAGACGCCGTAGCGGTCGAACACCGCGTCGGCGAGCGCCTGCACCGACTCGTAGCTCGTCACATCCGTGCGCTGACCCCAGATCTCACCGTCGGCGGAGAGCTCCTTCACCGTCGCGTCGATGGCGTCTTGCTGCACATCCGCGATCACGACCTTGGCGCCCGACTTCAGCAGCTCGTGCGCGATGCCCTTGCCGATGCCGGAGGCGCCTCCGGTGATGACCGCGACTTTGTCGGTGTAATCGGTGATGGTGCTGGGCATGTCGGCTCCCTCGAGGTCCGTGTGGAACTTGGCGCGGCGTACCGTAGAGGTTTTCGAACCATCTGCGGAAATCCCCGCGTCTCCGGGAGCGGCAATCGGCATCTGAGTAGGGTGAGCGCGTGGAACGGGAGCTCCTCCTCACCGGGATCGGCGGGCAAGGGATCCAGCTCGCCGCCCAGGTGGTTGCGCGCGCCGCGCTGATCGAAGGCCGCGAAGCGCAGCTGTTCGGCAGCTACGGCGGCATGATGCGTGGTGGCAACACGGAGGCCACGCTGGTGCTCTCCGACGGCCCGGTGGAGGCGCCCCCGACCGTCGACCACGCATGGTCGGCGATCGTGATGCACCACGACTTCTCGGGCCCCACGGTCGCCCGCCTCGGTGCGGGTGGGGTGGCACTGGTGAACTCCACCGTGTTCGAAGGTGCACTTGCCGTCGACGGGCTGACCGTGATCGACGTCCCGGCCACCGATCTGGCCGTCGACCTCGGAAACATCATGACCGCCTCGATGGTGATGGTGGGCACGTACGCGGCGGTCACCGGTCTCACTGCGCTCGAGTCGTTGATCGAGGCCGTCGCCGCGTCGCTGCCGTCCTACCGGTCGAAGCATGTCGAGCTCAACGTGGCCGCGTTGCCGCGCCGGCTATCACGCTGCGCCACCCACGCGCGTGCCTGCGTGGCACGTCGCGGTCGCGCGATGACGCCGTGAGCGGCGAGCCCGTCACCGGCGAGCCCGTCACCAGCGAGACCGACACCGGCGATCAGGTGCGCGTCCGGGGCACGGTCGTGATCGACGTCGAGATGTGCAAGGGTTGCGACCTCTGCATCGACGCGTGTCCGCCGCGAGTGTTGGTGATGACGCGACACGCGGTGAATTCGCGCGGCTATCGGTACCCGCTCCTGCTCGCGGGGTGCACGGGCTGCAAAGCGTGTTCGCAGATCTGTCCCGACTTCGTGTTCCAGGTCTACAAGTACGACGAGCCGCTCGTGCTCACCGTGCCCCGCCGCCCGCTCGGAGCGGCGGAGCCGATCGCATGACCGCCGCCACGTCGACTCCGGCGCCGTCGGGTGGTATGCCAGGCCGTCGGCTGCTCGAAGGTTCGGAGGCCATTGCCGAGGCGATGGTCGTGGCCGGGTGTCGGTTCTTCGCTGGCTACCCGATGACGCCCTTCACCGAGGTGCTCGAGCAGATGGCGATGCAGCTCCCCCCGGTGGGCGGAGTGTGCATGAACGCCGAGAGCGAGCTGGAGGCCATCGGGATGGCATGGGGCGCCGCCGCCACCGGCACCCTCGCCGCCACCGGTTCCACCGGTCAAGGGCTGTCGCTGATGCAGGAGTCGCTGGCCGAGCTCTGTCTCGCGCAGCTCCCGCTCGTGGTGCTCAACATGGCGCGTGCGCAAGGCGACTACTACCAGGCCACGCGTGGGGGTGGACACGGCGACTACCGCATCCCGGTGTTCGCGCCGATGGACGCCAACGAGGCGGTGGCGCTGGTGCAGGTTGCGTTCCACCTCGCGCAGCGCTGGCGCAACCCGATGATGGTGTTCGGCGACTACTACCTCGCGCACACCACGCAGTCGGTCGCGGTCGAGCGGATCGAGTTCGATCCGCTGCCGCCACCTGCCTGGGCGCTCGACGGCGCGTCGGGCGGTTCGGGTTCGGCCAAGCTCGTGTCGTCGCTCGGCACGACCAAGCGACGCGACAACGTGGGCTACGACCTGGCCGAACACTTCCTGTCGTGCGCGCGCCGCACCCGCGAGATGGTTGCCGGGGTCGAGCCGCTGGCCGACGTCGGCTTCGTGGACGACGCCGACGTGGTGGTCGTGGCATTCGGCACGCCGGCGCGCTACATCCGCGCCGCGGTGAAGAGTCTGCGCGACGACGGAGCGCGGGTGGGATGGGTGCGTCCGATCACGTTGTTCCCGTTCCCGACCGACGCAGTTGCGGCTGCGGCTGACGGTGCGCGCGCCGTGCTCGTCTACGAGAACAACGAAGGACAGATGATCGACGACGTGCGCCTGGCGGTGCTTGGGCGATGCCCGGTGGAGTTCATCGGAGGGTTGAGCCTCGACTCGTCAGGCTTCGGGATCGCACCCGATCTCGAGGTCGCCACCTTGCGGAGACGCATCGAAGGTTCGCTCGGTCGATGACGGCCGCGTCGACGAAGACCAGATCACGAAGATCACCTCGACGGAGAAGGGAGGACCGATGACCGAGATGCAGGAGATCGAGGGCCATCTCGTCGTTCCGACCGCGGCGGCACCCACGCACTCGGCCCATCTGGTCGACGACTTCACGCCGCAGCTCGTCGACGTGGGCGAGCACTCGCTGTGTCCTGGATGCGGGGAGCCGATCGCGATGCGCTGCGCGCTCGAAGCGATCGCCGAGCTCGACCTCATCACGCGCACCATCGCAGTGTTCGGCATCGGTTGCTACACCGCGTTCTCCAACAACCTCGACGTGGAGGTGCTCCAGGCATTGCACGGGCGCGCGCCGTCGCTCGCCACCGGTGTGAAGCGAGCCCGTCCCGACACGTTCGTGTTCACGATGCAGGGCGACGGCGACATGGTCAACGAAGGGCTGCAAGAGGTGCTCCATGCCGCCGCACGCGGCGAGCAGATCACCTGCATCATGTTGAACAACGGCGTGTTCGGCGAGACGGGCGGTCACATGACGGCCACCACCGTGCTCGGCCAGCGCACCAAGAACACCCTCGAGGGTCGCGACGCCGAAGCGCACGGCTTTCCGATCCGGTTGAGCGATCTGATCGCGCAACTCGAAGGCGCCACCTATGTGGCGCACGGCGCGGTGAACACCGCGGGCAACGTGGCGCGGACCAAGAAGATGCTGTTGCGTGCGTTCGAGACGCAACTCTCGCGCGGTGGTTTCTCGTTCGTCGAGATCCTCACCATGTGCCCGACGGGGTGGTTCATCGAAACCGAGGACGCGCCCGACTACCTCCAGGAACACCTCGGCAGCGTGCACGGTGTCGGTGTGCTCAAGGACACGATGGCAACGAACGCGAAAGATGCGCCGACGTCATGAGCGACGCCGCGACGACCAACACGACCACGCGCCCCGCCGCCACGATCGTGGTGAACCTGCAGGGCGCCGGTGGGTTGGCCGATCAGCTCCAGCAGCGGTTCGGCGAGCGCGAGGTGGTGGTCACTGCCGAGGACGAGCGCGCCGTCGACGCCGAGATCATGATCGCGTTTGGCCGCGACCGCGAGTCGCTCGAGCGCGCCATGACCCCTGCGCTGCAGTGGGTGCACGCGTTCAGCACCGGCGTCGACGGGTTTCCGTTCGACGTGGTGGGCGACCGCATCTTCACGTGCTCGCGCGGCGCGGCGGCGGTACCGATCGCGGAGTGGGTCATGGCGATGATCCTCGGCTGCGCCAAGCAGCTCCCCGACTCGTGGATCTCGGCGCCGCCCGAGCACTGGAACATCGCGCAGCTCGACATCCTCGCCGGGCGCACCGTCGGTCTAGTCGGCCTCGGCGAGATCGCCACCGCGGTGGCCAAGCGCGCCTTGGCGTTCGACATGCACGTGATCGCCTTCCGCCGTCGCTCGCTGCCCGCCGACCTGCCCGAGATCGAGGTGCTCACCTCATTGCACGAACTGCTCGGACGCGCCGATCACATCGTGATCGCGGCGCCGTCCACGCCGGAGACGTACCACCTGATCGATGCGGCGGCGTTGGCTGCGTGCAAGCACGGCGCGCACCTCGTGAACATCGCGCGCGGCGCGCTGGTCGACCAGGACGCGCTGATCGACGCGCTCGATCGCGGGCAGCTCGCTCGCGCGTCGCTCGACACCGTCACGCCCGAGCCACTGCCCGAGGGCCACCCGTTGTACACCCACCCGAGCGTGCGCCTCGAGCGCGCACATCTCGTGGGCGGATCCCACGTCGATCGATCGCACGCTCGACATGTTCGTGGCCAACGTGCAGCGCTACCGCGACGGTGAGCCGCTCGCCGGCATGGTCGACACGGCTGCCGGCTACTGACGCGCGACCTCTCACGCACACCGACCGACGACCGAGGAGCTCTCCGCGGTGCCCGCTTCCGAACCGACCATTCTCGCCACCAGCGCCGGGTTCAGGCAGGGCCGCTTCGGCCTGCTCGACATGGCGCCGGGACCGATGCACCACTTCGCTGCGGAGTTGTCGGGCGCGGGGGAAACCGCGCGGTTCTGCGTGCTGAACCAGGCGACGGGTGATCCGGAGGCGCGCATCGGTGCCACATACGCCGCGTTCGCCCGATCGAGCTTTCGCATGTCACATCTCCAGCTCTTCCCGATGCCCAACGTCGACGACCTGCGCGCGCACCTCCTCGCCCACGACGTCATCTGGGTCGGGGGCGGGAGTGTCGCCAACCTCGTTGCGGTGTGGCGCGTGCATGGGCTCGACCAGATCCTCCACGAGGCGTGGGAGGCGGGCGTCGTGCTCGGGGGCGTGTCGGCCGGTTCGATCTGTTGGCACGTCGGCGGGAGCACCGACAGCTACGGGCTCGAGCTCCGGGCGTTCACCGACGGCCTGGGGTGGCTGCCCTACAGCAACGGTGTGCACTACGACGGCGAAGCGCAACGCCGCCCCAAGATGCACGAGCTGATCGGCGACGGCACCCTGCCCGACGGCTACGCCACCGACGACGGCGCCGGGCTCGTCTACCGCGGCACTCGTCTCAGTGAGGTGGTCGCCGACAAGCCTGGGCCGTTGGGCTACGAGCTCACGCCGCGCTGCCGACGGCACCGTCACCGAAACCCCCCTCCCGACGCGGGTGCTCCCCGCCTGACCCCCTTCCCCACCCCGAAATTCCGTGAGGCGATCCGCGAAAAGCGCTACTCCCTCACGCAGTTTCGGAAGGGGTGGGCTCAGAGGTAGCTCTCGTTCATCAGGTTGCGCGTGGCGAACCACCCGGGGACCGCGGGGATGAAGTTCGCCACCAGCTGGTTGGCGAGCACCGCGGCCACCGCGATCTCGGTGGGCACACCGACCGCGGTGAGCGCGCCCGACATGCCGACCGACGCCACCGCAGTGCCGCCGCCAGGGATCGGCACCAGCGACGCGATCGTGCCGATGAAGATGTTCAGCGCGAGCACGGTCCAGTAGTTGAGGCTGCCGCCGAACGCTTCGATGCAGACCTCCAACACGAGCGCGTACATCAGCGAGTTCACCATGTTGCCGCCGAGCAGCAGCGCCACGCGCTTGGGCGACTTCAGCGCCTCGCGCATCGTGTGCAGCGCGGAGGTCAACGGCGGCATCACGATCTTGCGCACCTTCGGCACCCCGAACACGATGGCGCCCGCGATCAGGCCGACCACGATCACGATCAGCACCAGCTCGGCGATGCTGCTCGTGGGGACCTTGCCGAAGTGCAAGGTGTCCGGCGACAACGCGACCGCGATCACCAGGAGCACGATCGACTGCGCGATGTTGCCGACGTTGGTGAGCAGCCCGCCCGACGCGACGGCCGACGCGAGGTCGACGCCCTGCTTCTGCAGGAATCGGATCTGCGCGGCCATCCCGCCCACCGCAGGCACCGCGAGGTTCGAGAACGACATCGACAACTGCAGTTCGGCGGTGCGTACGAGCGGCAACGGGATCGGCACCGTCCCCATCAACGCGACGGCCGTCGCGAAGTTGGTCAGGAACGAGATGACGGTTGCGACGAACAGCAAGAACCAGTCGGCGTTCTTGATCGTGTCGTAGAACTCCTGCGGGTCGCCGACCTGACCCAACAGCGCGAACACCGCGATGAGCGTGCCGACCGCCATCAGGAGGCTGGTCGTGTTGACGCGGTAGAGCTGTTGGAGCGCGGGCTCCTCGGTGTCGACGCTGGCGGCGGCTTCGCTGCGCAGCGTCGCGAGGTCGGCCGCGAACTGCTTGCGCTCCCGGTGCCTGCCCGGTCGAAGGTCGGGGCTCAGTGCGCCGATCTGCAGGAGCGGGAGCGCGTTCACCACCGCTTCGGCACCGACGCCTCGGGTGGCGGCGGCGATGGCGCGCGGGTTGCCGACCAGTTGGCTGGTGGTCGCGAGCAGCTCAGCCACGTCGGCCGACTGCTGATAGCCCGACGCGGCGGTGGCCGCCGACGCGAGGGAGGTGATGCCCGGTCCGTCGGGTGTGATCACGACTCGCCGGGCGCTCAACGCACCGTGGGCGACGCGGGCGTCGTGGAGACGGGCCACCTGTTCCCAGGTTGCGGTGAGCAGGTCGTCGTCGATCGCACCGGGGTCGAGGGTGTCGAGGGTCGGTCCGTCGAGCGGGCGGAACGCGCCGAGCGCGGTGTCGGGACCGGCACTGCCCGCGACCACGAGCTCGGGGACGCGCACACCGGCGCGCGCCGCGAGGAGCAACGCGAACCCGTCGTGTTCGACGTCTTCGAGTCGCGTGAGGTGGATCTGCGCGCCGCCCTCCTTGTAGAGCAGGAAGCGCCAGAATCGGGCCAGCAGCTGCGCGTCGGCCTCGTCGCGTCCGAGCACGCGGATCTCGAGCGGGCCCGACGCATCGCGGGCGACCATCACCGTGCCGTGGAGCGGTTGCTGATCGGCGACCTCGACGTCGGTGGCGTCGATGCCGAGCTCATGGAGCGCCGCGGCGACCTGCGCGCGCGTCGGGCGTCCACCCGGCGACCCGCAGGCGAGGTGCACCAGCGCGGCGACGCCCCACCCCAGGGCCATCGAGGCGACGATCGCATCCGGGACACCGGTCCCGAGGTACATCACCGCGAACGCGACGAGCAGGATGAACAGTTGCCCGACCCGTCGCATGGGGCGCGTGAGATACGGCGACGCCGTGCACACGACGGCGACGATCATCGCCAGTCGCACCGTCGGGAAGGCGGGGGAGTCCTGGTCGAGGCGCACGACCGCGTCGAACGCCTGCTTCACGTTGGTGTGGTCGACGACCACCGCGCCGATCAGCCGCGCGAGCACCCAGGCGACCACCCCGGCGATGAGCAGGTCGCGTGCGAGCCGCCAGCGGCGGGCCACGATCGCGGCGAACACCACGATGCCCAACGCCCACAGCGCGCCGACGGTGTACAGCACCCGGAACAGCGAGTCGAGGTCGTTCGGCAGGCCGTTGACGAGCTGGAAGAGATCGAGCTCGGCCTGGGTGGGATCGGACCAGTGCGCGATGAAGACGACGAGGAGGAGCAACGCGACGACGAGGCGGATGCGGTCACTGGTGCGCCGCCGGTACGGCAGCTCCGATGCCGGGCCGAAGCTGGTGGTGCGCCAGTCCGACAGGTGCAGGTTCGACCAGCGTCGCGTCGGCTGGTGCTCGCGTTCACCCGACGTGTGTTCGCCCACCGGCTGTGCGCTCACCGGGCGCGCACGCTACCTGGGTGCCGACCCAGCACGGTGGAGCATCAGGTGCGCGACGTGCGCGCACCTGACATGACGGGTGGTGACGCGGATGGTGACGCGGCGGAACCTTCGGTACGCCCCCCGGGACTCGAACCCGGAACCTAGTGATTAAGAGTCACTTGCTCTAACCAATTGAGCTAGGGGCGCTCAGGGGGGTGAGCCTACCGAACCGGGGTCTCGGATCCGAACGGCACCGTGGCACGAGTCTGTCCGTCCGGCCGTCGAGGCGACGGATACGTTTCGGTGTGTGATCCGGCGCCTCGAACGTCGCGGCTGAGCAGGCAACCATGAGGCGGTGGTTCGGCGATCGCTTCTGCCGGGTTCGGGCCCGTCCGCACGAACCCCTCGGATGGATCGGCGCGAGCGTCGCCGTGCTCGGGCCGCCGTTGGTCGCTGCCCTGCTGATCCCGTTGCGCGGCGACGTCCGCGACGCCAACGTCGCGCTCGTCCTCGTCCTCGTGGTGCTCGTGGCCGCGATGCTCGGCGGGCGGCGCGGCGGCGCGATCGCTGCGTTGTCGTCGGCGCTCGCGTTCGACTTCCTCTTCACCGAGCCCTACTACTCGCTGCGCATCGACACCCGCGACGACCTCGAGACGACGCTGCTGCTGTTGGGCGTCGGGATCGTGGCGGGGGAGCTCGTGGTGCGTGCGCGTCGAAGCCGGCGCAAGGAGACCACCAGCCGACGCGAAGTGCAGCAGTTGCGCCGGATCGCGCAGGTCGGTGCCGGTGGTGAGCCGCCGGGACGGTTGATCGAAGATGTGCGCGAGGAGCTGTGCGCGCTGTTCGACGTCGAGCGCTGCTGGTTCGAGACGCCGCCGTTCCTCACGACGATGCCGCGCTTTCGTCACGGCCGCGTGGCGATCCCCACCGAAGATCCGGTGCTCGCGGCACTCGACCCGTCACGCGCCCAGCTCGTGGAGCTCACCGTGTACTCGAGCGGTGTCGTCAGGGGCCGATTCGTGTTGGAGTTCGCGGAAGCAACTGCGGTGACCGGCCAGTCGAGCGAAGCCCGCGCGAGCGCGCTCGCGCTCGTCGACCAGCTCGGCGTCGCGCTCGCCGCACCGAACGACTGACCGGCGCACGGGTACGTTCGTCGTACCCCAGTGTGGAGGTGGCTCGTGGACGTGCTCGTGACCGGCTCGCACGGATTCATCGCTGGTGCGCTGATCCCGCGCCTGCGCGCCGACGGCCACCGGGTCATCCGCCTCGTGCGCCACGGCACCGAAGGGCTCGATGACGTCCGGTGGGATCCCGACGAGGACATGATCGACGCGGACCGCCTCGACGGCATCGACGCCGTCGTGCACCTGGCCGGCGCGGGCATCGGCGACAAGAAGTGGACGCCGGAGCGCAAGCAGCTGGTGCTGACCAGCCGTACCCGGGGCACCGGGCTGTTGGCCCGCACGCTCGCCGAGCTCCCGAATCCCCCTCGGGTGCTCGTGTCGGGGTCCGCAGTCGGGTACTACGGCAACCGGGGCGACGAGCTGATCGCGGAGGACGCGACCCCCGGCCACGACTTCGCCGCCGAGGTGGTCCAGGCATGGGAGGCTGCCACCGCGCCGGCCGAGGAAGCCGGGATCCGGGTCGTGCGGATCCGGAGCGGGATCGTGTTGGCAGGCCACGGCGGCGTGCTGGGGCGCCTCCTGCTCCCGTTCAAACTGGGCCTCGGTGGCCGCACGGGCTCGGGCCGCCAGTACATGAGTTGGATCGCGCTCGACGACGAGGTGGGAGCGATCCGACATGTGCTCACCCACGACGACGTGCACGGCGCCGTCAACCTCACTGCGCCCAACCCGGTGACGAACACGGAGTTCGCACGCGCGCTCGGCGCGGCGCTTCACCGTCCCGCGGTGCTCCCCACGCCGCTGTTCCCGCTCAAGGTGCTCTACGGCAGCGAGCTCGTGCAGTCGCTGCTCGTCGACGGTCAGCGCGTGTCGTCGGCCAAGCTCGTGGCGAGCGGCTACGAGTTCGTCCACCCCGAGCTCGACGACGCGCTCCGCGCGATCCTGCGCGCGCCTGCCGCGGCCTGACGCGTGCGCGTGCGTGCCGACGCGACGACGGCGCAGACGATGTCTGCGCCGCTGATGTCACGTGCCGGTGTCACGAGTGCTGTGCGTGTCGCGCTCTGTCGTGCGACAGAGGATGGGGTGACCGAGGGGATTCGAACCCCCGACCTCCGGGACCACAACCCGGCGCTCTCACCAACTGAGCTACGATCACCATGTTCGCGGCCCGCTTCGAGCCGACCTCCCAGGCTAGCGGGGCACCGTCCCGGCGAGGCGAAGCGATACGCAAGATCCGGCGTGCCGCAGCCGCCGCACACCGATGCCGACGCCTGGGTGGGTCGCCGTCGTGAAGGTCGCGTGGCCTCAGCGGCGAGCGACAACGAGGCTGGTGCGCTCGGGAGGATTCGAACCTCCGACCGGCGGATTAGAAGTCCACTGCTCTATCCGGCTGAGCTACGAGCGCTTGGAGCGGGTGAGGAGAATCGAACTCCCGTCATCAGATTGGAAATCTGAGGCTCTGCCATTGAGCTACACCCGCGGGCGCCGGACCAGCCGGCGTCGGGGAGGGGGGATTCGAACCCCCGACCTCCTGCCCCCAAAGCAGGTGCGCTACCGCTGCGCTACTCCCCGGATGGTTGTGCCGTCCCGGTCGCGGCGAGGCCACCGGGGAGCCACGATCGTAGGCGAACCGATGATGACCGCTCGCCCTGTCGGGGCGCCCGAGCGTCCGTGCAGATCGCCCTCGTCGTGTCGCGCGCGTCATGATGCGCACGATGATCGCGATGACGGCGGGAGATGCGACATGGCAGGGCTGAGCGTCGGGATCATCGGCGCAGGCGGGGTCGGGGTCTCGACCGCCGCCGCCATCCTCCAGCAGGGGCTGGCGGGACGCATCACGATCTACAACCGCACCGCGGCGCTGGCCCAGGGCGAGGCGCTCGACTTCCTGCACGCGATGCCGTTGCTCCCGCGCACCGAGATCCGTGGTCGGTCGTTGGAGGAATTCGAAGCCGAAGACGTGCTCGTGTTCACGGTCGGGCACCACACGCAACCAGGTGAGAGCCGCCTCGACATCTTGGCCGGCAACCTCGAGGTCACCTCGGCGATCGCAGACGCGGTGGAGCACGGCGGGCTGCCTCGCATCGCGATCGTGGTGACGAACCCCCTCGACGTGCTCACCGAGTACCTCACGCGCCGCTGGGCGGGCCGGCCGGTCGCGGTGATGGGCTCGGGGACGTCGCTCGACACCCTGCGCTTCACCTTTCGGCTCGCCAACGAGTGCGAGGTGCACCCCCGCAGCGTGCACGCGTGGGTGATCGGCGAGCACGGCGACTCGTCGGTGTTCCTGCACAGCAACGCCACCATCGGCGCCATCCCGTTCCCGATCTACGCCGCGCAGCGCGGCATCGACCTCACACCCGAGTGGATCGCCGACGTGGAGCGCGACGTGCGCAGTGCCGCCTACCAGGTGCGCGAGCTGAAGGGGTCCGCCCGTCACGGGATCGGCCTTGCAGTGAGCGGTCTGGTGCGCTGCATCGGACGCGAGTCGGGCACGATCATCCCGGTGTCGGTGCGTGTCGCCGACAACCTGTGCGCCAGTCTGCCGTGCGCCCTCGGTCCCGACGGGCCTTCGGAGCCGTTGTGGCCGGTGATGAACGACGACGAGCGCGCCGGGTGGGAGCACAGCCTCGACGTGCTGCGCGAAGCCACCAGCGCGCTTCCGATCTGACGTCGCCGCCTGATCACGAATCCTTCATCGACTCGCCATCACACGCTCACGGCGCGCGGGCACACTGCGGTGATGCCGCGCCCCTGGATCATCGTCCTCACCGGACTCGTCGGCGCGTCGATCGCACTGGCGGCGTGTGGTGGATCCGACGAGCCGTCCTCGGACCGGGGGACCGGCGCACCGTCCACGACCGGTGCACCGTCCACGACCGGCGCGGCGTCCGCGTCATGTGACGAGGCCGTCCGCAACGACGTCGTGTACGTCACGCGACCCGACAGCCCGCCGTCGAGCACGAGCCTCGACGTGTATCCCGCGCCGCACGCGTGCACCGGCGCACCCGCTCCGATCATCGTGTGGGTGCACGGCGGCGGATGGTCGGCGGGAGACAAAGCGAACGTCGGTGCCAAGCTCGACCTGTTCGCCGACCTGGGCGCCGCGGTGGTGAGCGTGAACTACCGGCTCTCGCCCCGCCCCGGATCAACCGCCGGGGGCGCGATCGACGCGCCCGGCCGCGTGCAGCATCCCGACCACGCGCAGGACGTCGCGGCCGCGGTGGCGTGGGCCGTCGACAATGCACCGTCGTTCGGTGGTGATCCGGATCGTGTCGCACTCGTCGGTCACTCCTCCGGTGGTCATCTCGTCGCGCTCCTCGGCACCGACGTCACCTTCCTGCGCGATGCCGGTGTCCCGACCGGCACGCTCGACTGCGTGGTCGCGCTCGACACCGAGGCCTACGACCTCGCGGCGAAGGTCGCCACCGGCGGCGCGCAAGAGGCGCTGGTGCGAAACGCGTTCGGGAACGATCCTCAGGTGTGGCACGACGCGTCGCCGATCGTGCACGCGGCCGACGACACGCACGTGCAGTTCCTCGTGGTGACGCGCGGGTCGCCCCGACGCCAGAACGAGGCGGTCCGATTCGTCGACGCGATCAACTCCGCCGGTGGGTCAGCGAAGCTGGTCCGCGCCCCCGACTACTCCCACGAGGACGTGAACCGTCGCCTCGGTGAATCGGGCGAGACGGTGATCACACCGCCGGTCGAGGCCTTCCTCCGTTCCTGCCTCAACAGCACACCCACCGGTACCTCGGGCACGCGATCGGGCAACGCGTCGGGCACCTGAGCGGCACGTGTCGGGAACCAGGGACCCCACGGGTACACTGCCTGACCCCATGGCCGTCACGACGTCAGTCGAGCCTCTCGAAGGCAACAAGGTTCGCCTCCACGTCGCCGTTCCGGCTGCCGACTTCGAGCGCGCCATCGACGCAGCGTTCCGCAAACTTGCGTACGAGGTGAAGCTCCCCGGCTTCCGGCCCGGCAAGGCACCCCGCCGTCTGCTCGAAGCGCGTCTCGGCACCGAGGCGGCGCGCGACCAGGCCCTGCGCGACTCGTTGCCCGAGTACTACGTCGAAGCCATCGACGCGGAGTCGATCGACGTGATCGCCCCGCCCGAGATCGACATCACGGCGGGCGAAGACGACGGCGACGTCGAATTCGACGCGGTCGTCGAGGTCCGCCCCGAGGTCGAACTCGTTGGCCACGACGCGCTCGTCGTCGCGATCGACAGCCCGATCGTGGCCGCCGACGCCATCGACACACAGATCGACATGCTGCGCGAGCGTTCCGCCGACCTCGCCGACTCCGAGACCCCCCTCGTCGACGGTGACTACGCCGAGCTCGACGTCACCGGCTCGATCGACGACGAGGCCGTCGAAGGTCTCACCGCCACCGACTACCTCTACGAGGTCGGCTCCGCGATGCTCGTGCCCGAGCTCGACACCGAGCTGCACGGCAAGCGCCCCGGCGACATCCTCAAGTTCGACGCGGTGCTGCCCGAGCGCTTCGGCGACCAGGCGGGCACCGAGGTGTCGTTCCAGGTGCTCGTGAAGGACGCCAAGCGCAAGGTGCTCCCCGAGATCACCGACGAGTGGGCCGCCGAAGTCAGCGAGTTCGACACCGCCGACGCGTTGCGCAGCGACATCTCCATCCGCCTCGACCTGTACGCCAAGATCCAGGCGCAGCTCGCCGTGCGCGAGAAGGTGCTCGACGCGGCGGCCGATCTCGTCACCATCGACGTCCCCGCCACGCTCGTCGACCAGGAGATGGAACGGCGACTGCACGACTTCGCCCACCGGCTCCAGGAGCAGATGGGCGCGGGGATCACGATCCCGCAGTACCTGATGGCCACCGGCCAGAACCAGGAAGAGTTCGTCGAGCAGCTCCGCGAGACGGCCACCCGCGCCGTGCGCTCCGACCTCGCCCTCCGGGCCGTCATCACCCAGGAGGCGATCGAGGTCGCCGACACCGAGATCGACGCCGAGGTCGAGCGTCTCGCCGAGCGCACCGGGGAGAAGCCCACCAAGATCCGCAAGGATCTCGAGCGGGACGGCCTCATCGGAGCGGTACGCTCGGATCTCGCACGAGGCAAGGCCCTGACCTTCCTGATCGAGCACGCCAACGTCGTCGACATGGACGGCAACCCCGTCGACCTCACCCCACCGGTCGAGGCGGTCGACCAGGTCGAAGTACCCGAGCAGCCTGAAGAGCACGAGGAGTCCCCGTCGTGAGCGAGCCGATCCAGAACGCCTTCTACATCCCCTACGTCACCGAGCAGACCGCGCGTGGTCCCGAGACCCGCACCGTGTTCGACCGTCTGCTCAAGGACCGCATCATCTTCCTCGGCACCCCGATCGACGACGTCGTGTCGAACATCGTGGTCGCCCAGCTCCTGCACCTCGAGAGCGAAGACCCTGACAAGGACATCTCGATCTACATCAACTCGCCCGGCGGCGAGATCACCGGTCTCTTCGCCATCTACGACACGATGCAGTTCATCAAGCCCGACGTGTCGACGATCTGCATCGGCCAGGCCGCATCGGCCGCCGCGGTGATCCTCGGCGCCGGTGCACCGGGCAAGCGCTTCGTCCTGCCGCACTCCCGCGTGCTCATCCACCAGCCGCACGGTGGCGCCTCGGGTCAGGCCGTCGACATCGAGATCCAGGCCAAGGAGATCACGCGCATGCGTGAGGCGCTCGACGCGATCCTGGCGCACCACACCGGCCAGACGCCCGAGAAGATCGCCAAGGACACCGACCGCGACTTCATCATGGGTGCCGAGGAGGCCAAGGCCTACGGCATCGTCGACGAGGTCCTCAGCAACCGTGAGCTCGCATCGGTCGGTATCCCGGCCGGCGTGAGCTGACCGGGGCGCGTCGCGCGTTTCGCGCAACGGGATCAGAGACGGACGAGTGAGGGGGACACGTGGCCAAGTTCGGTGACGGCGGTGACCTGCTCAAGTGCTCGTTCTGTGGGAAGAGCCAGAAGCAGGTCAAGAAGCTCATCGCCGGCCCTGGTGTCTACATCTGCGACGAGTGCATCGACCTCTGCAATGAGATCATCGAAGAGGAGCTCTCACAGAGCACCGAGGTCAGCTTCGACGAGCTCCCCAAGCCGCGGGAGATCTACGAGTACCTGAACGACTACGTCATCGGTCAGGACACCGCCAAGAAGATCCTCTCCGTCGCGGTCTACAACCACTACAAGCGTGTGCAAGCAGGGGCATACGGCGACCCCGACGTCGAGCTGCAGAAGTCCAACATCCTGCTGCTCGGCCCCACCGGCTGCGGCAAGACCCTCCTCGCGCAGACCCTTGCCCGCATGCTCAAGGTGCCGTTCGCCATCGCGGATGCCACCGCGCTCACCGAGGCGGGCTACGTCGGCGAAGACGTCGAGAACATCCTCCTCAAGCTGATCCAGGCCGCCGACTACGACGTCAAGAAGGCCGAGACCGGCATCATCTACATCGACGAGATCGACAAGATCGCCCGCAAGGCCGAGAACCCGTCGATCACCCGTGACGTCTCCGGCGAAGGTGTGCAGCAAGCCCTGCTCAAGATCCTCGAGGGCACCACCGCCTCCGTGCCCCCGCAGGGCGGCCGCAAGCACCCGCACCAAGAGTTCATCCAGATCGACACCACCAACATCCTGTTCTTCTGCGGTGGCGCGTTCGCCGGCGTCGAGAAGCTCATCGAGACGCGCACCGGCACCCAGGGCGTCGGCTTCCACGCCGACATCCGTCGCGCCGACGAGAAGGATCTGGGCGGCATCCTCGGCTCCGTGCTCCCCGAAGACCTCCTGAAGTTCGGGCTCATCCCCGAGTTCGTCGGACGTCTTCCCGTGATCGGCACCGTCGACAACCTCGACGAGGAAGCGCTCATCCGAATCCTCGTCGAGCCCAAGAACGCGCTCCTGCGCCAGTACCAGAAGTTCTTCCAGTTCGACGACATCGAGCTCGTGTTCACCGACGACGCGCTCGCCGCGGTCGGTCAGGAAGCGCACAAGCGCGGCACCGGGGCACGCGCGCTTCGGGCGATCCTCGAAGAGGTGTTGCTCGAGGTGATGTACGACCTGCCGAGCCGCGACGACGTCGTGCGGTGTGTGATCGATCGCAACGTGGTGATGGACAAGGTGCACCCGACGTTGATCACTGCCGAAGAGGAGCGCAAGCGTTCCGCCTGACGCTTGTTGGTGGTCGCCGGAAGGCGCTCGCCCTCGCCGAGACCCCACCCACCCACCGCCGCTCCAGTCGCTGGCGCTCCTTCCGCGACGTCTCGTCGATGACGATCGCCTTCCGGCGCGTGCCCAGCGGGGCGGCGGTACTCCGCAGCGTAGCCTCGGCAGCCAACTCCGTCGACTGCTGGGAGAAGCGTGTGCCTGAGGTGCCGTCCTTCGTGCTCAACAACGGTTCGTCGATGCCGCGGGTCGGTTTCGGGGTGTGGCAGGTGCGCGACGACGAGACGGAGGCGGTGGTCACGACCGCGCTCGAGGCTGGGTATCGGAGCATCGACACCGCGACGCTCTACGGCAACGAGGCGGCGGTGGGTGCCGCGATTCGGCGCAGCGCGATCCCGCGGGAGGAGCTGTTCGTCACCACCAAGGTGTGGAACTCCGACCAGGGACGCGAGGCGACGCTGCGGGCGTACGACGAGAGCCTCCGCCTGCTCGGGCTCGAACGGGTCGACCTGTATCTCATCCACTGGCCGATCGCAGGGCGTGATCTCTACGTCGAGACGTGGAAGGCGTTCGAGGAGCTGTACCAGCAGGGCCGCATCGGTGCGATCGGCGTGTCGAACTTCACCGTCGCGCATCTGCAGCGTCTGCTCGATGAGTGCGAGATCGTGCCGGCGGTGAACCAGGTGGAACTGAACCCGTACCTGCAGCAGCGCGAGCTCCGCGTGTTCCACGCGCAGCATGGCATCTGCACCGAGGCGTGGGCGCCCATCGGCAAAGGCGGGCCGCTCCTCCGAGACGCGATCGTGCAGGAGATCGCGGATGGACACGACGCCACCACCGCGCAGGTCGTGCTCCGGTGGAGCCTGCAGCACGGCAACATCGTGATCCCGAAGTCGGTCACGCCGTCGCGGATCATCTCGAACCTCGACCTGTTCTGGTTCGAGCTCACCGCCGACGAGATGGCGCGGCTCGACGCGCTCGACCGTGACGAGCGCCTGGGTCCGCATCCCGACATCTTTCAAACCTGATCGGCCACACCTGATCGCTCAGACCTGATCGCAGGCGCATCGCGCGGGGTCGACCGTGACCGTGCTGGGCGATGACAGACTGCTTGTGTGGCCAGGCAGAGGAAGTTCGCGTTGCGATCCGTCGACGTGCGACGGAACCTCGATGTGTTCCTCGTGTGCGCGGTGGCGTCGGTGTTGGGGAACCGGGTGTTCCTCATCATCACGGGGTACCCGCAGATCGGGAACAGCACGTTGCACATCTCGCACGCCATCTGGGGCGCGTTGATGATGGCGATCTCGGTGATCATCGCGGATCGCGTTCCTGCCGCCGTTCACGCGGACGTTCATCGCGGTGTTGGGCGGCGCCGGGTTCGGATGGTTCATCGACGAGCTCGGGAAGTTCATCACCCAAGACGTCAACTACTTCTTCCAGCCGACGATCGCGCTGATCTACATCACCTTCGTGGTCATGTACATGGTGTTCCGATCGATCCAGGGGAAGCCGTTCGGGCCCGAGGAAGCGGTGCTCAACGCGCTGGAAGCGTTGAAGTCGGCCGCGTTGGGTCGCCTCGACGAGACGACGCGGCAAGCGTCGCTCGCCTTGTTGGAGGAGACGGGCGCGAGCGGGGCGATCGCCGAGCACGTCACCACGGTGCTCAGCGACGTGCCGGCGTTGCCGCCGCGCCAACCGGGGCGGGTGGAGCGCTGGGCGATGGACGCGCGACGGCGGTACCGGGCGTTCACCGAACGGGTGATCTTCGCCAAGCTGATCAGCACCATCCTGGTGATCATGGCGATCGCCAAGGTCGCCGGCGTCTGGGCGATCGCCGACGACCACTCGGTGATCCGGGGTGTCGTCGAATGGGCGTCGCTGCTCTCGAGCATCCTCGCCGGCGTGTTCATCGTGATCGGCGCGGTCGTCCTGCACCGATCGCGTCTCCACGCGTACGTGTGGTTCGACCGCGGGCTGCTGGTCGAGATCCTGCTCACGCAGGTGTTCGTGTTCGCCCAACGCCAGCTGGCAGGCGTTCTCGGGCTCGCCCTCAACATCGTGCTCTGGGTCATGGTGCGCTCCGCGGTGCGCGCCGAGCGCGAGCGTGAGGTGATCCACGGCGAGCACTCGCTCGACCCGGATTCTGCTTCTCTCGCCAGGTACGCAGTTCCGTAGACTCCGAAGATGCCCGCGCCCGAGAAACCGAGCCTCGACGGGCTCGAGGAGAAGTGGTCGACCCGTTGGGAGGCCGACGGCACCTACCGCTTCGACCGCACCAAGTCGCGCGACGAGGTGTTCTCCATCGACACGCCGCCTCCGACCGTCAGCGGCTCGCTGCACATGGGCTCGATGTTCGGGTACGTGCAAACCGACGGCATCGCTCGGTATCAGCGGATGCGGGGCCGCGAGGTCTTCTATCCGATGGGATGGGACGACAACGGCCTCCCGACCGAACGTCGGGTGCAGAACCACTTCGGCGTGCGCTGCGATCCGTCGTTGCCGTACGACGCCGACTTGGTCGCACCGGAGGAGGCCGGGAAGCGCAAGGAAACGATCGCGCTCCCGCGTCGCAACTTCGTCGAGCTGTGCGAGCGACTCACCGCCGAGGACGAGCAGGTGTTCGAGCAGGTGTGGCGCTCCGCCGGACTCTCCGTCGACTGGGGCCTCACGTACACGACGATCGGCACCGCCGCGCAACGAACCTCCCAGCGGGCCTTCCTGCGCAACCTGGCGCGGGGTGAGGCCTATCAGGCCGAGGCACCGACCCTGTGGGACGTCGACTTCCGTACCGCAGTCGCGCAGGCCGAGCTCGAGGATCGCGAGATGCCGGGTGCGTACCACGCGCTGCGGTTCCACGGGGTCGACGGCGCCTCCGACATCGTCATCGAGACCACGCGTCCCGAGCTCCTCGCGTCGTGTGTCGCACTGGTCGCGCACCCCGACGACGAGCGGTTCGCCGGTCGCTTCGGCAGCACCGTGCGCACGCCCTTGTTCGACGTCGCCGTTCCCGTCGTCGCGCACGCGTTCGGCCGATCCCGAAAAGGGATCTGGCATCGCGATGATCTGTACGTTCGGCGACACGACCGACGTGGTGTGGTGGCGCGAGCTCGATCTCGCAACGCGCCCGTCGATCGGCTGGGACGGTCGCATGCGCGTCGAGCCACCGCTGCTCGACGGTGAGTCGTGGCCCGCATCCGCACTCGACGCGTACGCCGAGCTCGCCGGCAAGACGGTGAAGCAGGCGCGGGTACGGGTCGTCGAATTGCTCTCGGCGTCTGGCGACTTGCTCGGCGAGCCGAAGGCCGATCTCGCACGCGGTGAAGTTCTACGAGCGGGGCGACCGCCCGCTCGAGATCGTCACCACGCGCCAGTGGTATCTCCGCAACGGAGGCCGTGACGAGGCCGTTCGCACGGCGATGGCGCAGCGCGGCACCGAGCTGCAGTGGTACCCACCGCACATGCGCGTGCGCTACGAGCACTGGGTGGGCGGGCTCAACGGCGATTGGCTGGTCAGCCGCCAGCGCTTCTTCGGCGTGCCGTTCCCGCTGTGGTACCGCCTCGGCGACGACGGCATGCCGGTGTACGACACGCCGCTGCTGCCCGACGAGGCCGCCCTGCCGATCGACCCCTCGAGCGATGTTCCTGCCGGGTTCACCGAGGATCAACGCGGCAAGCCGGGCGGCTTCATGGGCGACCCCGACGTGATGGACACGTGGGCGACGTCGTCACTCACCCCGCAGGTCGCCGGTGGGTGGGAGGACGACCCCGATCTGTTCGAGCGGGTGTTCCCGATGGACCTCCGCCCTCAGGGCCCGGAGATCATCCGCACCTGGCTGTTCGACACCGTCCTGCGCGCCCACCTCGAGCACGGCGCGCTCCCGTGGACGCACACCACGATCAACGGGTGGATCCTCGACCCCGACCGCAAGAAGATGTCGAAGAGCAAGGGCAACGTCGTCACGCCCATCGACCTCGTGCGTCAGTACGGCCCCGATGCAGTGCGCTACTGGGCGTTGATCGCTCGACCTGGTGTCGACACCGCGTACGACGAAGGCCAGATGAAGATCGGGCGCCGCCTCGCGATCAAGTTGCTCAACGCGTCGAAGTTCGCGCTCGGTGTGATCGGCGACGACGTCACCGGCACCGACGCGGTCCACGCGCCGCTCGACGTCGCGATGCTTGCCGCATTGCGCAACGTCGTCGACGATGCGACGCGCGCGTTCGAGCAGTACGACTACGCCCGTGCCCTCGACGTCACCGAGAAGTTCTTCTGGGCATTCTGCGACGACTACCTCGAGTTGGTGAAGCAGCGCGCCTACGGCGCGCAGGGCGAAGAGGAGGCCACGTCTGCACGCGCGTCGTTGCGCACGGCACTCGCCACACTTCACCGCCTGTTTGCGCCCCACATCCCGTTCGTCGCTGAAGAGGTGTGGTCGTGGTGGCGCGACGGAAGTGTGCACCGTGCGGCGTGGCCGAACGTCGAAGAGCTCGAGGTCGCCACCACGAGCACCGACACCTACGAGGCCGCGTCGGCGGTGCTCGGGGAGATTCGCAAGGCGAAGAGCACTGCGCAACGGTCGATGCGCACTGAAGTCGCGCACCTCGTCGTCCGCGCGCCGCAGGCCATGCTCGACGCGCTCGCGCCGCGCTCGACGACGTGAACGACGCCGGCCGCGTGGTGGGCGACGTCGAGCTCACCGCGGCCGACGAGCTCGCGGTCGACGTCGACCTCGCGGCACCCGATGCCCCCGTCGCGGGCTGACGCGGATCACGCGATGAACGGTCCGTTGGATCCCGCTGAGGCGCGGGCGTGGCTCGACACCCACATGAACCTCGAGCGGATGGTCGGCGTGCCGTGGGGGTCGAACCGACGCGTCTCGCCGCAACCGCTGTCGCGGATGCAGGCGCTCGTCGAGCTGCTCGGTTCGCCGCAGTTGCAGTACCCGGCCATCCACGTCACCGGCACCAACGGCAAGACCAGCGTGGCGCGCGATGATCACCGCGTTGCTCGCGGCCGACGGACTCTCGGTGGGCACCGACACGAGCCCCTACCTGGAACGCTTCAACGAGCGCATGTCGTGGAACGGTGAGCCGATTCCCGACTCCGACCTCGACCGCATCCTCGTGCACATTGCCACGCTCGAAGAGCTCCTGCCCGACGAGCCCAGCTACTTCGAGATCATCCACGGCGCCGCGCTGGAGTGGTTCGCCGACGTCGCGGTCGACGTCGCCGTCATCGAGGTTGGCCTCGGCGGTCTGTGGGACGCCACCAACGTGGTCGACGGCGAGGTCGCGGTGGTCACCAACGTCGAGCTCGACCACGTGGAGTTCCTCGGCCACAGCCGTGAGGAGATCGCCCGAGGAGAAGGCCGGGATCGTCAAGCCTGGCGCCATTCTGGTGCTGGGGGAGACGGATCCCGACCTCGTCGAGATCTTCCAGGGGGCGGGTCCCGAGGCCACCGTGCTGCGCGACCGCGACTTCTGGGTCGGCGCCAATCGCCTGGCCGTGGGCGGGCGAGTCGTCGAGCTGGTGTCGCAGTACGGGCCGCAACGCGACGTGTTCCTCCCTCTGCACGGCGCGCATCAAGCTGACAATGCGGCAATCGCCCTGGCCGCCGCCGAAGCGTTCCTCGGGCGCGCGCTCGACGCCGACGTGGTCACCGAGGCGTTCGCGTCGGTCACGTCGCCCGGCCGGCTCGAGGTGGTCGGGCACGAACCGCTGGTCGTGATCGACGGCACGAAGAACGTCGCCGGCGCGCACGCGGTGCGCGCCGCGCTCGACGAGGAGTTTCCTGCGCCGGGAGACCTCGTGACGCGCACGTGGGTGGTCGGCATCCTCCAGCAGAAGGACGCATTCGAGATGCTCGACGCGCTCGGCGTGCGCGCCGGCGACCGCGTCGTCGCGTGCCGCGCGCCGAGATCCCGCGCGGCACGCGACCCGCAAGAGATCGCCGACGCGGCGCGAGAGCTCGGCGTCGACCCCGAGCACATCGACATGGTCGAGTCGGTGGCCGCCGCGGTGCGTCGCGCCATCGACGCGAGCGGCCCCGACGGATCAGGTCGTGGTGGCGGGTTCGCTCTACGTCGCCGGTCCGGCGCGGGCCGCTCATCCGGTAGGTGGTGCGCCGCTCGTCCGGTAGGTTCCGCGTCCATGAGCAACCAAACTCTCGTCCTGTGCAAGCCCGACGCGGTCGAGCGCCGTCTGGTCGGGGAGATCGTGGGCCGCCTCGAGCGCAAGGGCCTCACCATCGTGGCGATGGAGCAGCGCACCATCGATGCGGAGCTCGCCGGTCGTCACTACGAGGAGCACCGCGAGAAGCCGTTCTTCGGCGACCTCGTGGCGTTCATCACGCGCGGCCCGTTGGTCGCGATGGTGGTCGAGGGTGGCGACGACACGTGGAAGGTCGTGCGCGGCCTCATGGGAACGACGAACCCACGCGAAGCCGCACCGGGAACCATCCGGGGCGATCTTGCGCTCGAGACTCAGGAGAACCTGGTGCACGGTTCCGACGGGACCGAGTCGGCGGCGCGCGAGATCGCGTTGTTCTTCCCGAACCTCGCCTGATCACAGGGTTTTCTCGCGTCGCGTGCGTCGTCGCTCGACGCGGCCGGAGGGCACCCGACTAGCCTGACGACCGACCTGCGCACCCCCGATCGTCTTTCGGAGTCTTTCCCACCGTGCCCGAGCCCTGGTTCTCCTCCGTCGTCGGCCGTGACATGGCCGTCGACCTCGGCACCGCCAACACGCTCGTGTACGTGCGCGGACAAGGGCATCGTGCTCGACGAGCCGTCGATCGTCGCGCTGAACACCAAGGATGGCCGCCTGCTCGCGGTCGGCTCCGAGGCCAAGCGCATGCTCGGCCGCACGCCGGGCTACATCGAGGCCGTGCGACCGTTGAAGGACGGCGTGATCGCCGACTTCGACCTGTGCGAGAAGATGCTCCGCTACTTCATCCAACGCGTCCACCAGCGCCGCTGGGCCAAGCCCCGCATGGTGATCTGCATCCCGTCGGGCATCACCGGCGTCGAGCGGCGCGCGGTGCAGGAAGCCGCCGAGTTCGCGGGCGCACGCAAGCCGGTGCTGGTGATCGAAGAGCCGATGGCCGCCGCGATCGGTTCCGGGCTTCGAGTGCACGAGCCCGCCGGCAACATGATCGTCGACGTCGGTGGTGGCACCACCGAGGTCGCAGTGATCTCACTCGGTGGCATCGTGGTGAGCGAGTCGAGCCGCGTCGGCGGCGACGAGTTCGACGAGGCGATCATCAACTTCGTGAAGCGCGAGTACTCGCTCGCGCTCGGCGAGCGCACCGCCGAAGAGGTGAAGATGCAACTCGCGAGCGCGTGGCCGCTCGAAGAGGAGATCTACGCCGAGGTGCGCGGCCGCGACCTGGTGAGCGGCTTGCCCAAGACGATCGTGATCTCCACGATGGAGATCCGCGAGGCGATCGAGGAGCCCACCGCCGCGATCGTCGACGCGGTGAAGGTCACGCTCGACAAGACGCCGCCGGAGCTCGCCGCCGACATCATGGAGCAGGGGCATCATGATCACGGGGGGCGGCGTCGCAGCTGATCGGCCTCGAGAACGTGATCCAAGCCGAGACCGGGATGCCCGTGTACCGGGCCAAGCACCCGCTGTACTCCGTGGTGCTCGGCTCTGGTCAGTGCCTCGAGAACTTCGACGTTCTCCAGCAGGTCCTGAGCTCCGGGTCCCAGGACTGACCGCGCCCTGCGGGCGCGAGGTTGTCGCAGTGGTCGTCCATCGGCAGGATCACCGTCGTCGGTGGACCTTGGTGCTCCTCGTGATCACGTCGTTCGTGCTGATCACCCTTGACGAGCGCGGGTCCGGGCTGATCGATTCGGCGCGCAGCGCCGCGCAAGACGTGGTGCTCCCCATCCAGAATCTGGTCGACGACGCGATCCAGCCGGCGGTGGACTTCTTCGACGGACTCGGGCGCGGCAACGAGCTGCAGTCGGAGAACGCGAGGCTGCGCAACGAGAACACGAAGCTCCGTGGTGAGCTCGAAGCGGGGAAGGCGGCCGTCGCCGAGAACGAGGATCTCAAGGCCGCTGCTCGACATCCCGCAGATCGAGGACTACGACGGCGTGGTCGCGTCGGTCGTCGTCCGGCTCGGCCGACAACTTCCATCGCACCTGGCGCATCGACAAGGGAAGTTCCTCGGGCATCGCGGTCGACATGGCCGTCGTGGTCGGAGGCAAGACCGCGGCCGCGCTCGTCGGGCGCGTGTCGTCGCGTGTCGTCGAACAGCGCCACCATCCAACGCGTCGACGACCGCAGCTTCAGCGCCGGCGCGCAGCTCATGCAGACCGACGGCAGCGGGGGACCGATCGGTTCCGTGCACGGGCTCGCGAACAGCCGACTGCTCTCGTTCGAGCTCTTCGACATCTCCAACGCGGGTGTGGCGATTGCGAAGGGTCGAGTACGTGCAGACCGCCAACGTCGGCTCGAAGTTCCCGAAGGGGCTCGTGATCGGCACGGTCGTCGCCAACGTCCCGGCCGGCACCGCGGCCAGCACGCGACGCACGCATCGATCCGATCGTCGACCTCGATGCCGTCGACTTCGTCAAGGTGCTCCGCTCGCCGCCCGTACCCGGATGATCCGCCGCCTCCGACTCGCGCTCGTGATCCTCGCCGCGGTGGTGCTGCAGACCACCGTGTTCACCCACCTCCGCATCGACGGGGTGGCACCCGACGTGGGCCTGGTGTGCGTGCTCGCGGTGGCCTACGAGGAGGGCCCGAACACCGGCGCCATGTTCGGCTTCTGCATGGGCCTGGCCATGGACCTGTTCCTCACCACGCCGCTCGGGCTCAGCGCGATGACGTATGCGATCACCGGATTACGCGGTGGGGGTGTTCCAGGCCGGGATCGTGCGGTCGTCGCCGTGGATCGCCCCGATCCTCGGCGGTCTCGGCGGCCTGTTCGGCGGCCTCCTCTTCATCTCCGTGGGCGCCATGGTGGGTCAGGAGGGCTTCCTGTCGGCCGCTGGGCTCAAGACCGTGCTCATCGCCGCCCTGTTCGACGCCCTGATCGCCCCGGTCGTGTTCCCCGTGGTGCGGTATGCCGCCGCGCGAATCCGAGGGAGGCGGTCTGCGAGACTGGGGCACCTTGCGGGGACCGAGGCGGAGACGATGAGGCAAGAAGTCGACAGCCGCGCCCGGCTGGTGATCGTGGGCGTGATCGTGGTCGCGCTCTTCAGCGGGCTGCTCACCCGACTCTGGTTCCTCCAGGTCACGGGCGGCGAGAAGCTCGCCGTCGAAGCCCAGGCGCAACGTGATCGCACCGTGGCGGTGCCCGCGCAGCGCGGCGCGATCCTCGATGACAAGGGTCGCGTGCTGGCTCACACCGTGTTGCAGCACTCCCTCACCGTCGATCGCCAGAAGTTGACCGAGCGACGCAGCGCGAGAAGCTGGTTCCCCAGCTGGCGTTCTTCTTGTCGGTCCCGCCCACGGAGATCGATCGACGCCTCGATTCCCAGCAGTACGACGCGTTCGAACCGGTGCCGGTCGCGACGGATCTCACCGAGGAGCAGTATCTCTTCTTCGCCGAGCACGCAGACCAGTTCCCCGAGACCGCGTCGCGTCGACGCCGGTGCGCGAGTACCCGAACAACACGGCGGCCGCACACGTGCTCGGGTACATCGGCAAGATCAACGAGGCCGAGCTGAAGGCGCGTCCGAACGACAAGTACGCCGTCGACGACGAGATCGGCAAGGACGGCATCGAGCTCAAGTACGAGACGGAGCTGCGCGGCACGCCGGGCGTCGACAAGGTGGAGGTCGACAACGCGGGCCAGGTGACCAACGTGCGCCACGTGACCGCGAGCCGGTGCCCGGACACGACGTGCAGCTCAGCATCGATCTCGACACCCAGTCGATCGCCGAGGAGTCGCTCCAACAGGGCATCGACGGTGCGAGCAACACCTACAGCCCCGACACCGGGAGCCGCTACACGCCCAAGGGCGGCGCGGTGGTGGTGCTCGATGCTCGCACCGGCCAGGTGGTGTCGATGGCCTCCGCGCCGACCTTCGACCCGAACTCGTTCGTCACGCGGTGGCTCCGACGCGTACTTCCACGACCCGAACACGCCGCTCATCGATCGTGCCATCAACTGGTACGCGCCGGGTTCCACGTTCAAGTTGTTCTCGTCGATCGCGATGTTGAAGTACGGCATCCGGGCACCCGAGGACACGTTCTACGACAACGGGTGCTTCGAGTTCGGCAACGAGCAGGACAAGCGCTGCAACGCGCGGCAAGGCGGCGTACGGCTACGTCAACCTCCCGCGAGCGCTCACGGTGTCGAGCGACGTCTACTTCTACAACGTCGGCAACGACTTCTGGAACATCTACAACCGAACCGAGGGCGGTGACGCAGCCGCGACGCACCCGGTCGGGTACGGCATGCAGGACGTGGCGCGTCCGTTCGGCTTCGGCGCCACCACCGACATCGAGCTCCCCGGCGAGGCACCGGGGCGGATCCCGACCTGGCCTTCAACAAGTTGATCAACAAGAGCAACTGCGGTGACAGCGCCTGCACGTGGCGGCGTGGTGACAGCGCGAGCCTTGCCACCGGGCAGGGCGACGTGCTGGTCACGCCGCTGCAACTCGCCGACGGCTACGCGGCGTTCGGCAACGGCGGCACGCTCCACACGCCGCAGCTCCTGAAGCATCCTCGCTCCCAGCGTGGGGATGGCCGAGGGACAGCCGGGGCGCTGGTCGCGTCGTGCACGTCTCCGATCGTGAAGACCCAGCCGACCGGGATCCCGCCGAGACCGCGACGCCGATCTTCGCCGGCCTCCACGGTGTGGTGTACGACGGCGAAGGCACCGCCTACGCCTCGTTCCGCACCTACGACGGCCCGACGGTGATCGGCAAGACCGGTACCGCGCAGGTCGAACGGCAAGACACGACACGTCGTGGTTCGCGGCGATCACCAACGCCGACAACGATCCCGAACCTGCCGCAGTACGTGGTCGTCGCGATGGTCGAAGAGGGCGGCTTCGGTGCCGACGTCGCCGCGCCGATCGTGCGCCGCATGATCGACTACCTCAACGGCAACCCCGACGCCGCCGCCGGTGGTCGTCGCCCCGGTGACCCAACGGCAAGAAGACCGACTGATGAGGATCCGCAGATGGACGTGATGACCCGGCGTCGGTCCGGTGCCACCACGTCGCGCCAAGGGTTCCGCGATCGCTACGACGCCACCGCGCCGATGCGTCACTTCGACTTCATCCTGGTGGGCGCGGTGCTGCTGCTCACCGCGTTCGGCCTGGCGATGGTCTGGTCGGCGAGTCGGCATCGCATCCCCGGCGACGAGCTCTACTACGTGAAGCGCCAAGCGCATGTTCGTGGCGATCGGGATCGGCGTGATGGTCGCCGTGATGGCCGTCGACTACCGGCGCCTGCGCGACCATGTCGCTGCTCGGCCTACCTCGCGACCGTCGGCGGGCTGTTCCTCGTGATCAGCCCCCTCGGATCGAACATCAAGGGCAACCAGGCGTGGTTCCAGCTGCCCGGTGGGTTCACGGTGCAACCGTCGGAGTTCGCGAAGTTCGCTGATCATCGTGGCGCTCGCGGGCTACTGCAACCAGTACCGCGGCGAGCTCGATGCGTGGCGGCTCAGCACGATCCTTGCGTTGGCCGCCATCCCGCTCGGGCTCGTGATGCTCCAACCCGACTTCGGCACCCTGATGGTGCTCATGGTGATCCTGGTCGGGCTGCTGATCGTCGCCGGCATCACCGGACGCCAGATGCTGGTGCTGGTGCTGCTCACCGGTACCGGCATCTTCATGATGGTGGACCTCGGCCTCGTGAAGCAGTACCAGATCGACCGGCTCAACTTCCTCGACCGCGACCCCACCACCGCGCAGTCGAGCGGCTACAACCAGGAGCAGTCGATCCAGGCCATCGCCAACGGCCGAGCCACCGGCGAGGGTATCGGGAACGGGTCGCAGACCCAGGGCAGCTTCGTCCCCGAGCAGCACACCGACTTCATCTTCACCGCGGTCGGTGAGGAGCTCGGCTTCGTCGGACGGCGGGCGTGCTCGCCGTGCTCGGCCTGATCATGTGGCGGATGTGGCGCAGCGGCAAGGATGGCCCGCGACTTCTTCGGCGTGTTGGTGTGCGTCGGGGTCCTGTCGATGTTCGCGTTCCAGATCTTCGAGAACGTCGGCATGACCCTCGGGATCATGCCCGTCACCGGCATCCCGTTGCCCTTCATGAGCTACGGCGGGTCGTCGATGATCGCCACCTTCGCCTGCGTCGGCCTCGTGGCCAACGTCAGCATGCGCCGCTTCCAGTAGCCCCCTCTTCTCAGTCGCTCGCTGTTCGACTGCGGCTTCTGCGGCGAGCAGGAGGCGCTCGCTCCTGGCGTCCCTACGCTCGCTGGCGCTCGCTTCGGAGACGCATTGCTCGCTGCGCTCGCCGAACCGCCTGTGGAAATCTCCTCTCTGGTAGCCTGGTGAACAGATGTCAAACCTGTGGCCGAGGGTCGAGCCCCTCCTGGCCAGGGTGGAGAAGCCCGCTCGCTACATCGGAATGGAGCGAGGCAGCCTGCGGCCGGAACATCGGCCCGACGCAACGTCGTGGCTCCTCGTCTATCCCGACACCTACGAGATCGGTCTGCCCAACCAGGGGCTCCAGATCCTCTACGAGATCCTCAACGAACGCGACGATGCCGTGGCCGAGCGCGCCTACGCGCCCTGGCTCGACATGGACGCGGAGATGCGCCGGGCCTCGGTGCCGCTGTTCTCCGTCGACACCCACCACGACGGTGGCGCGTTCGACGTGATCGCGTTCGGCCTCGCGGCCGAGCTGGTGTACACCAACGTGCTCGAGTGCCTCGACCTCGCCGGGGTGCCGGTGCGGGCCGAGCAACGTCGCCCTGAGCACCCGATCGTGCTCGCCGGCGGCCACTGCGCGTTCAACCCCGAGCCGATGGCCGACTTCGTCGACGCGTTCGTGATCGGCGACGGCGAAGAGGTGATCGGCGAGATCACCGAGGTCGTCGGCGCGTGGAAGCGCTCCGGGCGCACCGGCCCGCGAAGGCGTGTTGCGTGAGCTGGCCACGATTCCGGGCGTGTACGTCCCCGCGATGTACGAGGTCGACTACGACGGCCCGTTCATCCGCGAGGTGCGCCCCCGCTTCGCCGACGTCCCCGAGCGGGTCGACAAGCGCACCGTCGCCGATCTCGGCCAGTGGCCGTACCCCAAGCGCCAGCTCGTTCCGCTCATCGAAGTGGTGCACGACCGGCTCAACGTCGAGGTGTTCCGGGGCTGCACACGCGGGCTGTCGCTTCTGCCAGGCGGGGATGATCACCCGCCCGGTGCGCGAGCGTCCCGAAGACCAGGTGCGCACCATGGTGCGCGACGGACTGCGCCGGACTGGCTACGACGAGGTGGCGCTCACGTCGCTGTCCACCGCCGACTTCTCCGGGATCGACGGCCTGGTCGCGGGGCTCGTCAACGAGCAGGAGGGCTGCGCGAACGTCGGCCTGTCGCTCCCGTCGCTGCGGGTCGACGCCTTCACGGTCGGGCTCGCCAGCGAGATCCAGAAGGTGCGTCGCACCGGGCTCACGTTCGCCCCCGAGGGCGGCACCTGGCGGATCCGTCAGGTGATCAACAAGCTCATCACCGACGACGACCTCTACGCGGCCGTCGAAGGTGCGTACTCGCAGGGCTGGCAACGGGTGAAGCTCTACTTCCTGATCGGTGTGCCCACCGAGATGGACGAAGACACGATGGGCATCGCCCACCTCGCCCGCGAGGTCGTCAAGATCGGCAAGAAGTACACGAAGAAGGCGAGCGCGACCGCGTCGGTGGGTGGTTTCGTGCCGAAGGCGCACACGCCCTTCCAGTGGTTCGGCCAGAACGGGGTCGACGAGCTGCAGCGCAAGGTGTTCATGCTGCGCGACGACATGCGCAAGAGCGGTGCCACGTTGCGCTGGCACGATCCGAAGGCCACGTTCGCCGAGGGGATCGCCGGCCGTGGCGACCGTCGCATCGGTCGGGTGATCGAGCGGGTGTGGCGCGCCGGCGGCACGTTCCAGGAGTGGAGCGAGCACTTCGACCTCGGCCGCTGGACCGACGCGATGGCCGCCGAGGGGCTCGATCCCGACTGGTACGTCACCCGCCACCGCACCGACGACGAGATCCTCCCGTGGGACCACATCGCCGCCGGTCTGCACCGCGACTTCCTCTGGGACGACTGGCAGTCGGCCCTCGCCGAGCACGGCCTCCCCGATTGTCGGTGGACGCCGTGCTACGACTGCGGCGTGTGCACCGACTATGCCCTCGAGCACGTGGTGGCCTCGCCGCTGCCACCGGCGGGGGGCAGCCAGGGCACTGGGCAGGGCATCGAGTTCGCCACGCCCGTCTCGATCGGTACGCCGGTCTCCATCGGCGTGAAGCCGTGAGAGGCACGAGGCCGTGAGAGGCACTGAAGGTCACCCGGTGCGACTCCGCTTCACGGAACGGGGCAAAGTTCGCTTCGTGTCCCATCGCGACGTCGCCCGTGCGTTCGACCGCGCCTTCCGCATCGAGCAGCTGCCGCTCGCGTTCACCGAGGGCTTCTCACCGCGCCCGAAGGTGAGCTTCGGCCTCGCGTTGTCGGTCGGCCACGAGAGCGACGCCGAGTACCTCGACGTCGAGTTGCGAGAGGCCGTCGACGCCGACGCGCTCGTGGCGCCACTCACCGCCGCCTTGCCCGACGGCATCGACGTCACCGGCGCCGTGTCGCTGGTCGACCGTGCCCCCGCGCTTCAAGAATCCGTCACCTCGGTCAACTACCGCGTCGCGCCCGTCGACGCCCACGACGAGCCGGTCGCTGCGACCGTGCTTGCCACGCTCGTCGAGCTCGCCGACCACGAGCGACGAGCTCCCCGTCACGCAGGTCCGCAAGGGCAAAGAGCGTGTCGAGGACATCTTGCCCGTCATCAGAAGCATCGAGCTCGCGGACTGCGCGGACCCCGATCGGGAACCACGGCGGTGCTCGAGCTGTCACTGTCCACCCAGCCACGCGGCGCCCGTCCGCGCGAAGTTCTCGAAGCCCTCGGCGTCGCCGCGGGTATGAACGTCGCCGACGGTGCCGGCTCCTCCGGGAGTGGCCTCTTCGAGGGTCGCGTGGTGCGAACCGCCCAATGGATCGAGCGCAACGGCGCGTGGATGGAACCGCTGGAAGCCGATGTGCTCACGCGCACCCCTCAGGTGTGCGCGTCATGAGAGAAGGAACCCATGTCCGACGACACGTTGCGCGAGACGGCTGCCGCCTCCGCACCCACCACTTCACCCGAACCGACTGCTGTCACGGCGGTCGAGTCGCCCGACGCGCCTGAGTCGCCCGACGCGGCTCGACGCGCTCGAGGCGCCTGAGTCGCCCGACGCGGTCGGCGCAGCACCCCAACTCGGCCCCGACGGACTGCCCAAGCGCCGCCGCCGGCGCGGCTCACGCGGCGGGCGCAACCGCAAGAAGCCCGGTACCGCCGCGTCCAACGGCTCCGGCCGGCTCGGCCGACACCGATCTCGACGACGACGACCTCGGGTTCGATGACGATGACGACGGCCTGCCCGAGAACGAGAACGAGGAGGGCGCCGACCGCGGCCTGACCACCGAGGATGTCGCGGCCGCAGGCGATGGAAGATGCCGGGCTCGTCGAACCCGGGATCGTGCGGGCGCCCGCGAGCCCGCAGGTCGGCGACAGCCGACCCGCTCCGAAGATCGGTGACACCCGTCCGGCGCCGGCAGCCCCGCCGGCAGTCGAATGGCAACGGCTCCGCTGACGTGGCGCCGCGCGGCACTCGCCGGCCGCCGAGGGCGGCGCCAAGCGCCGTCGCCGACGCGGCGGCCGCGGCCGCGGCCGCTCCGGCGGCGGTGCGGGCGACGGCACGCAGACCGGCCGGGGCGGGGCCGTCGGGTCGAGCTTCGTCGGTCCTGGCCGGCGGGTGGCGGCGGCAAGGTCAGGGTCGCGGCCAAGGCCAGAACCAGGGGCAGGGCGCGTGCACGCGAGCACGAGGTCGTGCGCGCCGACATGAGCTTCGACGACGAGCCCGCGCTCGACCTCGCCGATGACGTGCTCGAGCGTCGCCGGGGCCGCACCCGGAAGGGTCGCCCTGCCGGTCGCTACATGATGTGCGTGCACGTGCTCGAGGGTGGTCACACCCACATCGTGGTGCTGGAAGGACGCAACCTCGTCGAGCACACGCTCGCCACGCCGAGCGGCAACGAGTCGATCGACGGCAACATCTACGTCGGGCGGGTCCAGAACGTGCTGCCCGGGATGGAGGCCGCGTTCGTCGACATCGGCACGCCGAAGAACGGCGTGCTGTACCGCGGCGACGTTGCGTTCGACAAGACCGACGTGGAAGCGGGCAGCCGTCCGAAGATCGAGCGCATGCTCAAGAACGGCCAGACGGTGGTGGTGCAGGTCACCAAGAACCCGATCGCCCACAAGGGCGCGCGCCTCACCCAGGAGGTGAGCCTCGCCGGGCGGTTCCTCGTGATGGTGCCGAACGAGCCCGACACCTACGGGATCTCGAAGCGCCTTCCCGACGACGAGCGCAAGCGTCTGCGACGCATCCTCGACGATCTGCGCCCGAAGGATGCCGGGTTGATCGTGCGCACCGCGGCCGAGGGCGCTACCCGCGACGAGCTCGAACGCGACGTGCGCCGCCTGCGCTCGCAGTGGGACCAGATCTCCGACGTGGTCGGCACGTCGAAGGGGGCGCGGCTCGTCTACCAGGAGCCCGACCTCGTGCTGCGCCTCATCCGTGAGGAGTTCACCAAGGAGTACCGCGGCATCGCCATCGACGACCGCGCGCTCTACGAGAGCACGAAGGCGTACGTCGAGGCCATGGCGCCCGAGCTGGCGGATCGCGTCGAGTTCTACGACAGCGAAGAAGAAGGTCTCCCGATCTTCGAGCGCTTCCACGTGTCGGAGCAGCTGCTCAAGGCGCTCGACCGCAAGGTGTGGCTCCCGTCGGGCGGGTCGCTGATCATCGAGCGCACCGAGGCGCTCACGGTGATCGACGTGAACACGGGCAAGAACGTGGGCAAGTCGAACCTCGAGGAGACCGTCTTCCGCAACAACCTCGAGGCGGCCGAGGAGGTTGCCCGGCAGCTCCGGCTGCGCGACATCGGCGGCATCATCGTCATCGACTTCGTCGACATGGAGATCGCCCGCAACCGCGACGAGCTCATGCGGGTCTTCCGCGACGCGCTCGCCCGTGACAAGACCCGCACCCAGGCGTTCGAGATGTCGGAGCTCGGCCTGGTCGAGATGACCCGCAAGCGGATCTCTGAGGGCCTCGTGGAGTCGTTCAGCCAGACGTGTCCGTCGTGTCAGGGCCGGGGCTTCCTCCTCGACGAAGCTCTGCTCAGGTCGATGGACTAGCCTTTCCAGGTTCAGGTTTCACTTCGAGGGGTTTCCACGCGCCATGTATGCAGTGATCAACACCGGGGGCAAGCAGTACCGGATCGAGCCCGGAGAGCGCCTCGAGGTCGAGCGCCTCGCCGGCGGCGAGGGCAGTGAGGTCGAGCTCACCCCGGTGCTCGTCGTCGACGGTGACACGGTGCTCGCCAGCCGCAGCCAGCTCGCCGGCGCGACGGTGACCGCCACGATCGTCGGTGCCACGCGGTGGGCCGAAGATCAACGGCTTCACCTACAAGCCGAAGAGCAACAACCGCCGTCGGTACGGCCACCGCCAGGACCTCTCGGTGATCGAGATCACGGCGATCAGCCCGGCCAAGAAGTCCGCGAAGAAGTCCACCGCGAAGAAGTGCGGCCGACGCCACTGACGGCGCGACCACTGAAGAGGATGCCTGATGTCGAAGAAGAAGGGCGCGGCTTCCTCGCGCAACGGTCGTGACTCCAACGCCCAGCGCCTCGGCGTGAAGGTCTACAGCGGCACCGACGTGCACGCGGGCACGATCATCGTGCGCCAGCGTGGCACGCGCTTTCACCCGGGTGAGAACGTCGGCAAGGGCCGCGACGACACGTTGTTCGCCAAGGCGAACGGCACGGTCAAGTTCGGTCACCGCGGCGGCCGCAAGCTCGTCGACGTGGTCCCCGGCGAATAACGCACCTGATTTCCGCTCTCGACGCCTGTTCTCCGCGCTTGACGCCTTCGGCGTCGGGCCGCTCAGGCCCCGGCTCGCTGAACTCCTGTGTGCCCGTCGCGAGCGGAGACGCTCGCCTCGGCGGCTTTCTGCCGTCTTCCTCGCGGTCCGTCCGTAACCTGACCTGATGGTTTCCGGGAACTTCGTCGACGAGGTGCAGGTCAACCTGCGCGGCGGCGATGGTGGCGCGGGCGCTGTCGCGTTCCGGCGTGAAGCGCACGTCCCCGAAGGCGGTCCCAGCGGCGGCGACGGCGGCTCGGGCGGCGACGTCTATCTGCGTGCCGATCGCAACACCGCGTCGCTGCTCTCGTTTCGCGACCACCCGCACCGTCGTGCGCCGTCGGGCACCCACGGCGGTGGTCAGAAGCGCCATGGTGCAAAGGGGCCCGACCTCGAGGTGACCGTCCCCGAGGGCACGAGCGTGCGTGACCGTGACGGCGAGCTGCTCGCCGACCTCGTGCGTCACGGCGACCGCTACCTCGCGGCCAAGGGCGGGCAAGGGGGCCGCGGCAACGCGCGCTTCTTGTCGAACGCGCGTCGCGCGCCGAGCTTCGCTGAGCAGGGCGAGTACGGCGAGGAGCACTGGTTGCGCCTCGAGGTGAAGCTGCTCGCCGACGCCGCGTTGGTCGGCTTCCCGAACGCGGGCAAGTCCACGCTCATCTCGGCGGTGAGCGCGGCGAAGCCGAAGATCGCGAACTACCCGTTCACCACGCTCGAACCGCACCTCGGTGTCGTGCGCTTCCAGGACCATGAGTTCGTGCTCGCCGACATCCCTGGCCTCATCGAGGGTGCGGCCGAGGGCAAGGGCCTGGGCCACACGTTCCTGCGCCACGTCGAGCGCGCCCGCGTGCTCGTGATCCTGCTCGACCTCGCTCCCTTCGACGGTCGTTCGCCCGAGGAGCAGGAACGGGTGCTGCTCGAAGAGCTCGAGCAGTACCGACCGGAGCTGCTCGACGCGGCCCCGCGTGGTGGTGGCCAGCAAGGCCGACGTGGCCACCGAGCAGCTCGAGCGCGACGACGTCCTGACGATCTCCGCGGTCACCCGCCAGGGCCTCGACCGCTTCCTCGGCACGCTCGGCTCGCTGATCGACGAGACCCGCGCCGAGGAGCCCGAACCCGAGACGTTCGCATTGCTCCGGCCCGCGGAAGAAGGGTTCTCCGTCGTGCGCGACGGCGATGGCGTGTACCGCGTCACCGGGCGCGCCGCCGAACGCGTCGTCGCCATGGCCGACCTCACCAACGAGGAAGCCATCGCGTACGTGCAGCACCGCCTCCGGCAGATGGGAGTGGAGCGCGCGCTTGCCCGCGCCGGCGGCGAGAAGGTGACATGGTGCGGATCGGCCCCGTCGAGCTCGAGTACATCGAGGGCATCTGATGACCGACGCCGTCGACGACGATCCCCGAACGGCCGACGACGCGAGAACCCTGAGCGACGTCGGCGCCAGGGCGATCGCGGTGGTGAAGGTGGGCACGTCGTCGATCACGTCGGAGCGCGGTGAGCTCGATCCCGTCGCGCTGGCGAAGTTGTGCGCCGAGCTGGCGACAGCACGCGGGCGGGGTCACGAAGTCGTGTTGGTGTGCTCGGGCGCGATCGCCGCCGGACTCCCCGCATTGCGCCTCACCGAACGCCCGGTCGACGTGGGCACGCTGCAAGCCATCGCCGCAGTCGGGCAACCGCTGCTGATGTCGCACATCGGCGGTCTGCTCGGTGAGCACGACATCATCGCCGGCCAGGTGCTGCTCACGCCCCACGACTTCGGTGTGCGCTCGCAGTACCTGCACGCCCGCGCCACGCTGCGCCGCCTCCTCGACCTCGGCGTCGTGCCGGTGGTCAACGAGAACGACACCGTGGCCGACGACGAGATCCGGTACGGCGACAACGATCGTCTCGCTGCGCTGGTCGCGCACCTCGTGGGTGCCGACGTGCTGGTGCTGCTCACCGACACGCCGGGTTTGTTCACCGCCGATCCGCGCATCGACGCCGAAGCCTCGTTGATCGAGGAGATCGTCGAGGTCGACGCCGCGCTCGAAGCCGTTGCCGGCGGCACCGGCACCGCGCGGGGCAGCGGAGGCATGGCGAGCAAGTTGGCGGCGGCCAAGATCGCCGCGTGGTCGGGCGTGCGCGCCGTCATCGCGGGCGCCGACGTCACCGACGTCGTGGTCGGCGCCATCGAGGCCAAGCCGGTCGGGACCGTCGTTCATCCCCGCGCCGAGCGGCTCTCGAGTCGCAAGCTGTGGATCGCGTTCGCTCGCGGTGCCACCGGCCGGATCGTGGTCGACGATGGCGCTCGCCACGCGCTCTGCGCCGACCACCGGTCGCTGCTGCCGGCGGGGGTTCGCTCCGTGGAGGGCCACTTCGAGCCCGACGACGCGGTCGAGATCGTGGACCTCGCAGGCACGCCGTTCGCCAAGGGGCTCGTGCGCTACTCGGCGGCCCAGCTGCTCGCGGCGGCAGGCCATCAGACCGCGGATCTCCCCGACGCACTGCCCCACGAAGTCGTCCACCGTGACGATCTCGTCGTGCTGCCCTGACCGACGCGGCGTCCCGCTGGCCTCAGCGCCGACCCGCCGACCGGGCGCCCACGTCGTCGCGCTTGACATCCCAAGCGTAAAATGGGCTTTTTCGGTGCCCTGCTCTTGCGCGCGGGCGGTCTCTCCGTCACACTACGGATTCGAACTCGTCGCTGACCGGCGGGGGGAGAGTCCTCACGAGGGCTTCGACGGTCGGCGAGGAGCGGGAGGTAGGTGAGGCCGGGTCGCCCCCTGGCGGCTGCGCCGAGAGGCTGCGCAGCCAGGCCGGGCGGCACGGCCTCACCCCTCCCTGCCTGCTCTTCGCCGCTCGGCACGGAGCCCTGCATTTCGCCGTTCGGCACGGAGCCCGCCGCGGCCCGGGGCGTCCGGACTCGGTCGGGCGTCATCGTCGGTGGGTGTCGGCTCGGTCAGCGCACGTGTCGCTCTGACGCCTGACCGCGGTGATGCGCACTCAGCCGCGTGGCCTCAGCGGCGAGCGTAGAAATGCAGGCCTCAGCGGCGAGCGTAGAAATGCAGGTTTCAGCGGCGAGCGTCGGAAGGCAGGCCTCAGCGGCGAGCGACAAAAAGTAGGCTGCGCCCATGTCGGTCGCGGAGTTGGGACAGCGCGCGAAGGCGGCGTCCGCGCAGCTCGGAGTCGCGTCGACCGCTCGCAAGAACGCCGCGCTTCTCGCCGCGGCCGATCTCCTGATGCAGCGATCCGACGAGATCCTGGCGGCCAACGCCGCCGACCTCGTCGCCGCCGAAGCGGACGGGATGGAGCCCGGGCCGCTCGATCGGCTCCGCCTCACCGACGCCCGGATCGCCGGCATGGCCGACGGCCTTCGTGACGTCGCGGCGCTCGCCGATCCCGTCGGTGAGGTGCTCGACGGATGGAAGCGCCCGAACGGGTTGCTCATCGAGCGGGTCCGGGTGCCGCTCGGGGTTGTGGCGATCATCTACGAGAACCGCCCCAACGTCACGAGCGACGCGGCCGGGATCTGCCTGAAGTCGGGCAACGTGGCATTGCTGCGGGGCTCCGCCACTGCCTTGGCATCGAACCTCGCCATTGCCGAGGTGCTGCGCGACGGTGCCACCAAAGCCGGTCTGCCCGCCGACTGCGTGCTGCTGGTCGACGACGTGCGCCACGAGGCTGCGGTCGAGCTGATGCAGCTCACCGACGTGGTCGACTGCTTGATCCCCCGGGGCGGCCCCTCGTTGATCGCGAGCATCCGGGCCAACGCCACCGTGCCGGTCGTCATCGACGGCGACGGCAACTGTCAGATCTACGTCGACGCGTCGGCCGACCTCGACCAGGCGCTCGACATCGTCGTGAACGCCAAGACGAGTCGCCCGAGCGTGTGCAACGCCGCGGAGACGCTGCTCGTGCACGAGGCAGTGGCCGACGCGTTCCTGCCCCGGGTCGCGCAGGCCCTCACCGACCTCGGGGTCGAGCTCGTCGGAGACGACGGCGCCCGTGCCCGGGTTGCTGCGATGGGCGTCGCCACCGACGACGACTTCGCGGCCGAGTTCCTCGCACTCAAGCTGAGCGTCGGCGTGGTGCCGTCGCTCGACGCGGCGATCGAGCATGTCAACCGGTTCAGCTCGGGGCACAGCGAAGCCATCCTCACCCGAGATCTCGCCGCGGCGCGTCGGTTCACCACCGAGGTCGACGCGGCGGCCGTGTTGGTGAACGCGTCCACCCGGTTCGTCGACGGCGGCGAGTTCGGCTTCGGCGCCGAGATCGGCATCAGCACTCAGAAGCTGCACGCGCGGGGCCCGATGGCGTTGCGTGAGCTCACCACGGCGAAGTACGTCGTGTGGGGCGACGGACACGTGCGCAACTAGCCACGTCGCGAACGAGGAGACGGACACCCCGATGGCTGACAGGTTCACGAGCGTCGACGACGTGATGACGCGCCTCCGAGAGGCCGACTACCTCTCCGACGCCGGCATCGCGGGGGTGGTGTTCCTCGCCGACCGGCTCGAGAAGCCCGTGCTCGTCGAAGGGCCGGCGGGCGTCGGCAAGACCGAGCTCGCCAAGGCGATCGCGGAGGTCACCGGGTCGCGGCTCATCCGCCTGCAGTGCTACGAGGGCCTCGACGAGGCCAAGGCACTGTACGAGTGGAACTACAAGAAGCAGTTGCTGCGCATCCAGGCCGACCGTGAGCACGAGAGCGACTGGGCCGAGGTGGAGTCCGACATCTTCTCCGAGCCGTTCCTGCTCACGCGTCCGTTGCTCGAAGCCATCCGCGCCGACGAGCCGGTCGTGTTGCTCATCGACGAGGTCGACCGCGTCGAGATCGAGACCGAGGCGCTTCTGCTCGAGGTGCTCTCCGACTTCCAGGTGTCGATCCCGGAGCTGGGCACGATCGTCGGGAAGCAGCGTCCGATCGTGATCCTCACGTCGAACAACACGCGCGAGCTCTCCGAAGCGCTCAAGCGACGCTGCCTCTACCTGCACATCGACTATCCCGACATCGAGCGCGAGGAAGAGATCGTGCGCGTGCGGGTTCCCGAGATCGACGTCACGTTGGCCGAGCAGATCGCGCGCGTCGTGCGGTCGATCCGGGCCCTCGATCTGAAGAAGGCGCCGTCGATCTCGGAGACCATCGACTGGGCGCGCACGCTGCTCTACTTCGGCACGTCGGAGATCGACCCGCAGGTGATCGGCGACACGTTGCACGTGTTGTTGAAGTACCAGTCCGACATCACCAAAGCGCGCAAGGAGCTGCAGGTCCCCGACCGCGCGACCGGCTCCACGGTCTGACGGGTGCCCGCGTCGAGCGCGACCGATTCGTCAACGCTCAGGCCGACGCTGCTCGACCTGCTCCAGGGCTTCGTGCATGAGTTGCGTGCCGCGGGCTTGCCGGTGTCGATGACCGAGAACCTCGACGCCATGCGCGCGATCGAGTACCTCGATCTCGACGACCGTGAGCAGTTCAAGGCCACGCTCGCGGCCACGCTGGTGAAGCACCACCGGCACCGGCCCTCGTTCGACACCGTGTTCGACGTCTACTTCTCGCTGTTCAGCCACGGCATCGATGCCGACGCCGACGCGTTGGCACGGCTCGACGGCGAGCAGGACGGTCAGCCCGCCGACGGTCAGATGGGTCGAGGCGGGGAGGGCGGGGGACAGGCGCTCAGCCGCGAGGAGCTGGCCGCCATGTTGGTCGCCGCGCTGCAACGCATGGACGTCGACGAGCTGCGTCGCCTCGCGGCGCAGGCGGTGCAGCAGTACGCGGGCATGGAGGCGGGCCGGCCGGTGGGTGGCACGTACTACTTGTACCGCACCCTGCGTCAGGTCGACATGGACGATCTGGCTGCGCGTCTCATGGGCGAGGCGAAGGAGCGCGGCGAGGTCAACGAGGGCGAGTTGGCCGATCGTCTCGCGCGCGAGGAGTTCGAGTCGCGGCTCAAGCAACTCCGTGAGCTGATCGAGGACGAGATCCGTCGTCTGCTCGTCGCCGATCGCGGCGTCGAGGCAATGGCGCGCACGCTGCGCAAGCCGTTGCCCGAGGACATCGAGTTCATGCACGCGTCGCGCGAGGAGATGATGACCCTGCAACACTCGGTGTACCCGCTCACGCGGGCGCTGGCCGCGCGGCTCGCGCAACGCCGGAAGCGCAAGAACCGCGGCGCGCTCGGATTTCCGCAAGACGGTCCGCGCGTCGTTGTCGTACGGCGGGGTGCCCGCGGAGCCGAAGTTCCGGAGCCCGCACCCGACGAAGCCCGAAGTGATGGTGGTCGCCGACATCTCGGGGTCCGTGGCGAGCTTTGCCCGCTTCACGCTGATGTTCGTGTACGCGATGGCGAACCAGTTCTCCAAGGTGCGATCGTGGGTGTTCATCGACGGCATCGACGAGGTCACCCACTTCTTCCAGGACTCGGAAGACGTCCTGGAGGCGGTGCACCGCGTCAACACCGAAGCCGACGTGGTGTGGGTCGACGGCCACTCCGACTACGGGCACGCGTTCGAGGTCTTCCACCAGCGCCACTTCCACGAGATCACGCCGAAGACGTCGATCATCCTGCTGGGCGACGCCCGCAACAACTACCACGCATCGCAGGCGTGGGTGGTGGAGGAGTGGGCCAAGCGGGCGCGCCATGTGTACTGGCTCGACCCTGAACCCCGCGGCTACTGGGACACCGGCGACTCGATCGTGTCGGAGTACGCGAAGTTCTGCGCCGGCACCTTCGAGTGTCGCAACCTGCGCCAGCTGAACCAGTTCGTCGCGCAGGTCGCCGAAGACGGCTGAACCGGCTCGCGCCCGTCAGCCTTCGAGCATCGTCCAGGTGCGATCGGCGATGCGGGCGAGCGCGAGCAGCTGGGCACGTTCACGACGACGGAAGGGATGTCCGTCGCGTCCCACGAGCAACGTGGCGTCGAACGAGGGGAGCGCGGCGACCGCGAGATCGTCGGGGCCGGTGGTGCCGTCGGCCACGCGGGGCGACGCGGCGGTCCCGACCTCGAGGGCTTCGAGCACACAGGGATCGGGCACCGGTTGTCCGGTGGACGCGAGCACCTGCCCGACGGTGAGCAGCGCGCTCCAGTCGGCCAGGAACTCGGCGCGGATCTCGGCCACGAGCGTCTCGTGCAGCGCGGTCACCGAGGGCGCGTTGCACAATCGACTGGCCGACTCGAGCGCGTCGAGGCGCGGGTCGGGGAAGTGGTCGACCACTCGCACCTCTTCGACGCTCGCGCCGTCGACCTCTTCGATCTCGCGCACCAACAAGCTGAGGGCGTCGGGATTGCGCAGCTCCACCGCGAACTCGTCGACCGCCACGCCGCCGCCGTGTTCGAGCACGTCGATGCCGACGATGTCGCCCTCGACGGCACCGATGCGCGACGCGACGAGACCGAGCGCGCCGGGGCGGTCGGGCAACCACACTCGTACGAGCACGTGGGCAGGTTCGGACACCTCGTGATCGTACGGCCCGTCACGCGCTGTGTCACCCTGATCAATGACGGGAATGTTTCCCCCGGTTGAACTGTGGGCCACCCTCCGGGGTTCGAATCGGGGCGCGTCATCCCGGGCTGCAGACAGACCGCGGCCTCGTAGACTCCGGTCGCAATGAGCGGCGAGCGACTGGGCGTGCTGGGCGGAACCTTCGATCCCGTCCACGTCGCTCACCTCGTCGTCGCGTCCGACGCCCGCGCCGCGCTGGGCCTCGACCGCGTCCTGCTCGTCGTGGCGGGGGATCCCTGGCAGAAACGCGGCCGGGTCGTCGCGTCGGCGAGCGACCGCTTGGCGCTCGCCGAGCTCGCAGTCGTCGACGTCGACGGGGTGGAGGTCTCCGCCATCGAGGTGGAGCGCCAGGCGGCCTCGGTGACCGCCGACACGCTCGAGGCGCTCGGCGCGCCAGGGCGCGAGTTGTTCCTGATCCTCGGGGCAGACGCCGTGGCCAACATGGGCACGTGGCGCCGGCTCGAGGAAACCCGCGACCTCGCCACCGTGGTCGTGGTCGAGCGCCGCGGGGATGTGCACGCCGAGCCCCCTGGCCCCGGTTGGTCGGTGGAGCGGCTCTCGGTGCCCCGGCTCGACGTGTCGTCCACCGACCTCCGGCAGCGATTGGCCGACGGGCGCCCGATCGACGGCGTCGTGCCGCCCGCGGTCGTCCGCGAAATCGACCGGCGCGGGCTCTACACTGGATCGCGATGACCCATCGAGTGTCCGGCAGTTGACCCCGCCGACACCAGGCGCGCGCACCGCGCCTCCCGTGCTCGACGCATCCGCTCGTGCCACGCTGGCGGCCCGCGCGGCCGACGACAAGCAGGGCGCCGAGATCGTCGTCCTCGACGTGGGTGACATCATCGGGATCACCGAGCGGTTCGTGCTCGTGAGCGCCGGAAACACGCGTCAGGTGCGCACCATCGTCGACACGGTCGAAGCTGCGCTCAAGGCCGACGGGAGTCCCGGACCGCGAGCGGTCGAAGGTCTCGACGACGCCACCTGGGTCCTGATGGACTTCGGCGACGTGATCGTGCACGTCTTCCTCGACGAGACGCGCGCCTACTACGACCTCGATCGTCTGTGGGCCGACGCGCCGGTCGAGCTGTCGATCGCGCCTGCGTCCGAGCGCGCCGTCTAACGCTCGTCCGACTGGTCAGAGATAGGGCCGCATGGCGACGCCGTGCGTGGCGAGCCCGTCCTTCAGCTCACGCACGCCGAGGTTGCGAGCGAGCCGCGGCGAGTAGAGGATCGAGCTGATGATCGCGGCCTGCGCGCCGCCCGCGGTGAGCCCGTCGGCGATGTGCTCGATGGTGCCGGCGCCACCCGACGCGATCACCGGCACGTTCACCGCATCGGCGACGGCTCGCGTGATGTCGAGGTCGTAGCCCGACGCGGTGCCGTCGCGGTCGATGCTGTTCACCACGATCTCGCCTGCGCCGAGCTCCTCGCCGCGTTGCACCCAGTCGAGCGCGTCCATGCCGGTGGCGAGACGCGCGCCGTCGATGAACACCTCGTACCCGCTCGGGATGCCGGGCTGCACGCCCACGTGCTTCACCTGCGTACTCAACACGATGCACTGCCGGCCGAAGGCCTCGGCGCCATCGCGCAGGATCTCAGGGTTGCGCACCGCCATGGAGTCGACCGAGATCTTCTCGGCACCGGCCTTGAGCACTGCGAACATGTCGTCGACCGAGCGGATGCCGCCACCCACGGTGAACGGGACGAACACGTGGTGAGCAACGCGGCGCACGGTCTCGAGATCGATGGCGCGCTTCTCCGCGCTCGCGGTGATGTCGTAGAAGACGATCTCGTCGATCTGGTCGTCGTAGAGCCGCGCCGCGAGATCCTCGGCCGACGCGACGTCGATGTTGTCCTGGAACTGCTGTGCCTTCGTGACGCGACCCGCGACCACGTCGAAGCACGCGATGAGCCGCTTGGTCAACATGCCGGCTCCGTGCCTGAACGACGAGGAGCAGGCTCCCAGGTCGCGAAGCCGCGCAGCAGGGCGAGGCCGAGGGGGCCGCTCTTCTCGGCGTGGAACTGGGTGGCAACGATGTTGTCGCGCGCGACCACCGAGCAGAACTCGTCGCCGTAGTCGGTGACGCCCAACACGTCGGCGTCGTCGCTCGGCACGCAGTGGTACGAGTTCACGAAGTAGAAGTGGCCGCCGGCGCCGAGCTCGGCGACGACCGGGTGGTCACGCACGAACCGCACCTCGTTCCACCCGATCTGTGGCACCCGACGATCCGACGGGAAGCGCCGCACGGTTCCCGGCACCCAGCCCAAGCCGGGGGTGTCGCCCTCTTCGCTGTGCTCGAACAGCACCTGGAGTCCGATGCAGATCCCGAGGAAGGGCACCCCGTCCGCCACGCGGGCTGCCAAGGCATCGACGAGGCCCTGGTCGCGCAATGACGCCAGGGTGGCGCGAGCCGCACCCACGCCGGGGAGCACGATCCGCTCGGCGTCGCCCACCTGCTCAGGTCGATCGATCAGACGACAGGGGATGCCGAGGTGTGCCAGCGCGAACTGGACACTCGGTGCATTTCCCGCGCGGTAGTCGATCACATCGATCATGCGCGGCCGAGGGTACCCGCAGGCGGGCGCCGCCTCTCATAGCATTGCGCAGCCGTGAAGCGGGCGGCGCACTGGTCGGGCGATCGAGTGTGTCTCAACCTGGATGGCTCACCTACCGATGACCCCGTTGATGACCCGCCGTGCCCGCTTCGCCGCCGTGACCCTGGTGGTGCTCGGTCTCGCACTGGCCGGCTGCGTGCCGTCGGACGGCTCACCGGGTTCGGCCGGTGTTCCCATGATGGGTCAGTCGCGCGTCAGCGGTGCCGACCTTGCGCGTTTTGTCCGGGCGAACTCCGGGTTGCCGTACCGCGCCGCGAACATCGGTCTCGACCAGCTTGCCGACCTGTACGTGAGCGAGGGCAATCGCTACAACGTCCGCGGTGACATCGCGTTCGCGCAGTCGATCGTGGAGACCGCGTGGTTCAACTTCCCCGACTACGGGCAGGTGCGCACCACCGACAACAACTTCTCCGGCATCGGCGCCTGCGACTCGTGCGGTACCGGATTCGGGTTCTCGACGCCGCTGGCGGGGATTCGTGCGCAGCTCCAGCTGCTGCGCAACTACGCCGACGGCGGTTCGAGCGTCGCCAACATCCCTGATGCGCCCATCCCCGAGCTGTGGGGGAGCAACCCGGCCACCGCGGCGTACAACTTCGACCACTACTTCGCCAAGGGCCGCGCGCCGCTGTGGAACAACATGGGCAACGGCAACTGGGCGACCGCGCCGAACTACTCCGCGACCGTGCTGCGCGTCTACAACCAGATCCTGACGCAGAGCGGGCAGGCTGGGCAGTGCCCGGCCGACGGGCTCACCTTCGGTCCGCTCACCGACGCTGGGCCGTGTCCGGTGTCGCTGCGTCAGCCGGGTCGCGCCATCGCGTCGAACGGCACTGCGTACTACGTGCTCAACGGCAGTGGCGCAGTGAGCCCGTTCCACGGCGGCCTGTCGATCCCGTCGATGCAGTACCCATCCGACTTCTTCCGCGACATCGCGATGATGCCCGACGGCCAGGGCTACGTCGCGCTCGACGCGTACGGCGGAGTGTGGAAGTACGGCTCGGCCGCGCGCGATGACACGCTGCAGCCACTCGAAAGCATGCACACGTCGCCGAACGACCTCGCGCGCTCCGTCGCGATCATGCCTGACGGCAAGGGCTACATGGTGCTGTTGGGTGACGGCACGATCGGCAAGTTCGGGAGCGCGGCCCAAGGAGTGATGGCCACGCTGCCGGGGCCGTCGTTCGGCGGGCTCGACTACGGCCGAGCCATCGAGATCATGCCCGACGGCCAGGGCTACGTCGTGCTCGACAAGCGGGGTCTGGTGTCGAAGTTCGGCACCGCGTTCGACGGGCTGGTCGGCGCCGCCACGACGCCGCTGTTCGAAGGGGACGGCGCCCGCGACATCAAGCTCATCTGGAACGGCGTCACGCTCGGCTACTACGTCCTCGACAGCTTCGGCGGCGTACACGCTGGTGGGCAGCTCCCCCCCAAGACCAATCCGGGCCTGGTGTTCGCCGACCGGTGGCGGAGCCTCACGGTCGTCGACGGCAAGCTCCTGCTGCTCAAGAACGACGGCGCGACGGTCTACGCGAACTGACCTGCTTTTCGTCGCTCGCCGCTGAGGCCACGCGACCTGCCGCGTCGTAGGTCGGTCAGACGTCACGATCGTCACGCGACCGACGCCAACGACCCTGACCGGATCGCGCTACAGCACGACGACGGAGCGCAGCACCTCACCGCGTTCCATCTTGTGGAACGCGGCCTCGACCTCGTCGAGCGCGATCGTCTCGCTCACGAACCGGTCGAGGTCGAGGCGGCCTTCGAGGTACAGGTCGATGAGCATGGGGAAGTCGCGTGACGGCAGGCAGTCGCCGTACCACGAGGGCTTGAGGGCACCCCCTCGTCCGAAGAACTCGATCATCGGCAGCGTGATCGACATCGACGGATCGGGGACGCCGACCTGCACCACGGTGCCCGCGAGGTCGCGGGCGTAGAAGGCCTGCTCCAGCACTTCGGGGCGTCCGACCGCTTCGATGCACACGTCGGCGCCGAAGCCGTCGGTGAGCGATCGGATCGCTTCGATCGGATCGGTTTCGCTCGAGTTGACGGTGTGCGTGGCCCCGAACTCGCCGCGGTGGTGAGCTTCCGCTCGTCGACGTCGACCGCGACGATCCGATGCGCGCCCGCGAGATCGCGCGCCGGCGATCGCCGCGTCGCCGACCCCGCCGCAGCCGAACACCGCGACCGAGTCGCCACGCTGCACGTTGCCGGTGTACATGGCGGCGCCGAGGCCCGCCATCACGCCACACCCGAGCAGTCCCGCCGTCTCGGGGCGGGCGCGCGAGTCGACCTTCGTGGCTTGGCCGGCGGCGACGAGGGTCTCCTCCGCGAACGCGCCGACGCCGAGCGCCGGCGTGAGCGGGGTGCCGTCGGCGAGGGTCATCTTCTGCGTCGCGTTGAAGGTGGCGAAGCAGTACCACGGGCGTCCGCGTCGACACGCGCGACAGGTGCCGCACACCGCGCGCCAGTTGAGGATCACGAAGTCGCCCGGGGCCACCTCGACCACGTCGGGCCCGACCGACTCGACGACGCCCGCGGCCTCGTGGCCGAGCAGGAACGGGAAGTCGTCGTTGATCGCACCCTCGCGGTAGTGCAGGTCGGTGTGGCACACCCCGCACGCCTGCACGCTGACCGCGGGCTTCCCCGGGACCGGGTGCGGGCACGACGATGTCGGTGATCTCGACCGGTGCACCCTTGGTGCGGGCCACGACCCCTCGAACGGTGTGTGCAGTCATGTGCGAGTGTCTACCGCACCGACGCCCGGTCCTCCAGCGTGAACGTCGCGCGCACCGGGCGATGGTCAGATCCCACGTCGGGGAGCACCGCGGCGTCCAGCACTCGGAGCACCGACCGCGGACCGTCGTGCACGAGGATGTGGTCGATCTGACTGTGGGGCGCGCGCGCCGGCCACGTGCGACCGCGCACCGCTCGACGCCAGCCGGGCAGGAAGGTGACCACTCCCGGACCCCAGAAGTTGCAGTCGCCGGTGACGATCGCGGGGCGATCCGTCGCCGGGAGCTGGGCGCGGAGCCGACGGAGCTGGATCGGCGGTCCGTACGGGAGACGTGACGTGAGGTGCAGCCCGACCACGTCGACCGGCCCGGCGGGCGTGTCGATCTCGAGGAGGAGCCCGCCCCGTTCGGGCGTGTGGTCGTTGTACACACGACCGAACGGGATGGTGCGCACCAAGGTGGCGGGGAGACGCGACAGCACCGACAGGCCGATGGTGCCCGGCCCGGTGCCGTCGCGTCGCATGTGCGGCCAGGGCGCGATCACGGCGCGGCCGAACGGCAGCTCGAAGAGCTGCGTCCCGAGCCGTTCGCTCGCCTGCGCGACGAGCGACGGTTCGTCCTCCGGCCACCACGTCTCCTGCACGACCGTGATGTCCCCCGCGATCCGTTCGAGCACGTCGAGGAGGTCGTACGGCACGCACGAGCCGTTGGTGCGCGGTCGGAGCCCCGCGTGCGCGTTGAAGCTCGTGAGGGTGAACGTCATCGCGCCGGAACGCTATCGACCCGGCCGACTGCGGGCGTCAAGCGGCAGGGAGGCGGACGGTGAAGCGCGGCGCCACCGAGCGGCGCGTCGTCGATCTCGACCGTGCCGCCGTGACGCTCGACGATGGTCTTCACCATCGACAAGCCGAGGCCGAGGCCGCCTTCGTCGCGCGCGCGTCCGTCGTCGAGTCGCGTGAATCGCTCGAAGACCCGCGCGCGATCCTCGGCCGCGATCCCCTGACCGTCGTCGTCGACGGTGAGGGTGACGATCTCGTCGTCGTGCTGCAGCGCGACGTTGACACGCGCGTCGGCGTGACGATCCGCGTTGTCGAGGAGGTTGCGTACGACGCGCGTCAGCTGCTCGCGGCGGCCGTGGACACGTCCCGCGCTCACGTGCGTGGTGTCGACGGTCGAACGATGAGGTCGGAGCTTCTCCTCGAGCACGAGTTCGTCGAGGTCGACGTCGGGGAGCGACTCGATTGGCGCAGGCTCTTCGTATTCGTCGAGACGGGCGAGGTCGAGCAGGTCGCTCACCATCGACTCCAGCCGTTCGTCGTCGGCCAGTGCACGCGCGGCGATCGCGGGCCAGTCGGCTTGGTCCTGGTGGCGCAGCGCAACCTCGAGGTTCGTGCGAATCGACGCGATGCGGGCTGCGCAATTCGTGTGACGCATCCGACACGAACTGCCGTTGTCGCTGCGACGACCGCTCGAGCCGGTCGAGCATCGCGTTCATGGTGCGCGCGAGACGTCCGATCTCGTCGTGCGTCGACGGCTCGGGCACGCGACGACCGAGCGTGCTGCCGGTGATCGCCTCGGCTTCCGACCGGATCACTTCTACGGGTCGCAACGCGCGGCCGGCGAGGAACCACACGGCGGCTCCCACCAACGCGATCAACGCGGGGACGGCGAACCACATGATCGTCTTGAGGTTCGACACGGCCGAGTCGACTTCGGCGAGCGATCGCTGTGCGACGAGCGTGACGCGACCGGTCTCGGTCTGCACGACGCGTTGGTCCTCGCGGTATCCGGGCGGATCGCGGGGCGTCGCCACGCCGGTCCCGATGTATTGGCATCCGGCGGCGGTCGGAACACAGACATCGACGTACTGGGGGCGCAGATCGTCGAGCGGAGTCCCGCTCTCCAACTGCTTCGCGAGGAGCGCGAGCTCCTGTTGGTTCGTCTGCTTGATGCTGTCGACCAGGTTGTCGTGGACGACGGTGACGAGTCCCCACGCCGCGCCGATGAAGGCGACGGCGAACACGACCATGGCGACCGACGTGAGCCGCCAACGGACGGTCATGCGTCGGACTCGAGGCGGTACCCGGACCCGCGCACGGTCTGCAGCGTCTCGAGCCCGAACGGTGCATCGATCTTCTTGCGCAGGTAGCCGACGTACACCTCGACCACGTTGGGATCGCCCTCGAAGTCGATGCCCCACACGTGATCGAGGATCTCCGGCTTCGACGCGACGTTGCCGTCCTTGCGCATCAGGAACTCGAGCAAGGAGAACTCGCGCGCGGTGAGCTTCACCTCGGCGTCGCCGCGCTTGGCCGCGACGCGTGCCGGGATCGAGCTCGAGCGTGCCGCACGCCATCACCGTCGGGCGCGGCGGCGCGCCACGCCGGATCAGCCGCGGATCCGCGCCAGCAGCACCACGAAGGAGAAGGGCTTCGACAAGAAGTCGTCGGCGCCGGTGTCGAGCGCTTCGGCTTCGTCGTACTCGCCGTCCTTGGCGGTGAGGATGAGGATCGGTGTCCAGATCCCCTCGTCGCGGAAGGTGCGGCACACCTTGTACCCGTGGATCCCGGGGAGCAGGACGTCGAGCACGATGGCGTCGTAGGAACCCTCGCGGGCACGCCACAAGCCGTCGTTGCCGTTGTACTCCACGTCGACGTCGAAGCCTTCGGCGGTCAGGCCGTCGGCGATCGCACCCGCCAGATGTTCCTCATCGTCGACCACGAGTACGCGCACAGGCGCAATTGTGCCGGGTGGAGCGCCACTGGGCGAAGCAGACGCTCAGCCGGCTCTCAGCGGGGGAATCAGCCGGTGGTCGTCGACACCGGCCGCCGACGAGTAGCCTGGGAACAGCGAGCCAGGAGTCTTTCCACTTCCTCCACAGCTCGCGGGTCTTTCCTCATCGCTCGTCGTTCGTCTGATCTGACTCGATGCGCACCGAGTATCGACCCACCGCCGGAACGATCCCGGCCACAACAAGGGTCGACCGGTCCAGATCATCGACAACGACGAAAGCGAGCACCTCCCCCCATGAATCCCACCTTTGCCGAGCTCGGCCTCCCGGCCGAACTCGTTGCTGCGCTGGCACGCGACGGCATCGATGCACCGTTCGCCATCCAATCCCTCACCATCGCCGATGCCCTCGCCGGCAAGGACATCTGTGGCAAGGCCAAGACCGGCTCCGGCAAGACCCTCGCGTTCGGGCTCCCCGCCCTCGCCCGAGTGTCCAAGAGCGACCCCGACGCACCCGCGGGCTCGTCCTCGTTCCCACCCGTGAGCTCGCCACCCAGGTCACCGCCGCGCTCACCCCGCTCGGTGCCGCGGTCGACCGCAAGGTCCGTGCCGTGTACGGCGGCGTGTCCATGGACCCGCAGGTGGAGGCGCTGCGCAAGGGCGTCGACATCGTGGTCGGCACACCGGGTCGCCTGATCGACCTCATCGAACGCGGTGAGCTGTCGGTGGCGGCAGTCGAGGTGCTCGTCGTCGACGAGGCCGACCGCATGGCCGACATGGGCTTCATGCCCCAGGTGCAGAAGATCCTCTACCGCATCGAGACGCCGCACCAGACGATGCTGTTCTCCGCCACCCTCGACGGTGCGGTGAAGCGACTCGTGGCGCGCTACATGAACGACCCGGTGAGCCACGAGGTCGACGAAGACGAGCCCACCGTCGACCAGATGGAGCACCGCTTCCTCGCCGTGCACCAGATGGACAAGGTGAAGGTCGTGGCGTCGATCGCCGAGGGCGCGGATCGTCTCCTCGTGTTCTGTCGCACCAAGCGCGGCGCCGACCGTCTCGTCACCCAGCTCGAACGCGAGCACGTGCGTGCGTTGGCGATCCACGGCGACCTGCGGCAAGGCGCGCGTGAGAAGGCGCTCGCCGACTTCATGAGCGGCAAGGTGCACGTGCTCGTGGCCACCGACGTCGCCGCCGCGGCATCCACGTCGACGGCGTCGACGTGGTCGTGCACTACGACCCGCCGGAGGACGAGAAGGCCTACCTGCACCGTTCCGGTCGCACCGCGCGTGCGGGCGAGAGCGGCGTCGCCGTCACGCTGATGCTCTGGAACCAGGAGAACGAGATCCGCGTGATCAAGCGTCGGCTCGGGCTCGACATCCCGGTGGTCGAGGTGTTCTCGAACAACCCCGGCCTCAAGAACCTCGCGACCTGGGACCCGAGCGGTCCCAGTCCGTCCTGACATCTCTGCCGTCGAGCTCGGAATCGCTTCCTCGACGCGGAGCGACGTCGGCGCGTGCGATCATGGGAGCATGAGCCGGATCTCCCGCCGGGTCGACGCCATCGCCGAGTCGGCCACCCTGGCCGTCGACGCGAAGTACAAGGCATTGAAGGCCGACGGCGACGACGTCATCGGCTTCGGCGCGGGCGAGCCCGACTTCCCCACGCCGGCCGCGATCGTCGAGGCCGCGATTGCTGCGTGCAGCGATCCGTCGCAGCCACCACTACTCCGCCACACCGGGGTTGCCCGAGTTGCGGGCGGCGATCGCGGCGAAGACGAAGCGCGACTCGGGCTACGAGGTGAGCCGCCAACCAGGTGCTCGTCACCAACGGCGGCAAGCACGCGGTCTACAACACGTTCCAGACCCTGCTCGACCCGGGCGACGAGGTGTTGTTGCCCGCGCCCTACTGGACCACGTACCCCGAAGCGATCAAGCTCGCCGACGGCGTCCCGATCGAGCTGCCCACCACTGCCGCTGACGGGTTCCGCGTCACCGTCGAGCAGCTCGAGGCCGCACGCACACCGCGCACCAAAGCGCTGCGTGTTCGTGTCGCCGAACAACCCGACCGGCAGCGTGTATCCCGAGGCGGAAGTGGCCGCGATCGGGCAGTGGGCGGTCGAGCACGGCATCTGGGTGGTCACCGACGAGATCTACGAGCACCTCACCTACGACGGGCACGAGTTCACCTCGATGCCGGTGGTCGTGCCCGAGTTGGCCGACACCTGTGTCGTGCTCAACGGCGTCGCGAAGACGTACGCGATGACGGGCTGGCGCGTCGGTGGATGCTCGGCCCGCGTCGACGTGATCGCGGCGGCCGCCAACCTGCAGTCGCACCAGACGTCGAACGTGAGCAACGTGGCGCAGCGCGCCGCGCTCGCCGCGGTGCGGGCGATCTCCACGCGGTGGCCGAGATGCGCGAAGCCTTCGCCCGACGCGGGCGTGTCATGCACGAGATGCTCGACGCCATCCCCGGCGTCACCTGCCTCGCAGCCCGAAGGGCGCGTTCTACTGCTTCCCGTCATTCGAAGGTGTGCTCGGCCGCGAGCTCGCCGGCGGTACGCCGACGACCACGCTCGAGCTCTGCGAGCTGTTGCTCGAGCAGGCGCCGCGGCCCGATCGTGCCCGGCGAAGCGTTCGGCGCACCGGGATACGCGCGGCTTGTCGTTCGCGCTCAGCGACGACGACCTCGTCAAGGGCGTCACGCGCATCGCCGAGTTCCTCGGGAGCTGAGCAGGGTCTTCTAAGCTCACCGCCGGTCACCCCGTCTTCGGACTCGTCCCAGGAGCTCTCATTTGCGCGTTCTTCGTCTCGCCGTGCTCGCTGCCGCGATCGGCACCCTCACGTGCGTCGCTTTCGCAGGCACCGCCGGCGCCGGTGCGCAGATGTCAGGTGCGCCGCTCACCATCAACAAGGTCGTCACCGGGCCAGTTCCTGCTGGTACGACCTTCACGGTCACCGTCACGTGCGACAAGGGCATCATCGCAGATTCGCCCGACCCCAACGTCGCGACGGTCACGTTCAATGCCGCGGGTGTGCCCACGAGCGACAACGTGATCCAGTTCAACCCTCAAGGCACCTGCACGGTCACCGAGACGGCGAAGGGCGGTGCTGCGACCACGTCCTTCGTGTGTAGCGGGGTCGTCGACGCCACTGCTGACGTGATCCTGATCCCCAACCCGTGCGGCGCGGTGACGACGACCGATGTCACCATCCTCGTGTCCTCGCTCTTCCAGTCGGCCACGGTGACGGTCACCAACACGTTCGTCGCGCCGCCCGTCGCGCCGCGCCCGTCGACCCGCCTGTGCAGCCGGCGGCCGAGGTCCTCGTGCGTCCTGCCTTCACCGGCTGAGATCGCTTCGCCGGCGTGCCGGCGCGCACTCCACTCGCTGATCGGGCGCCTGGCTCCTGCCGGGCGCCCGATTCGTTCTCCCGCAGAACGAGGTGCGGTCTAGCCTCGGCGCCATGTCCCGAGTCCTTGTCACCGAGAAGCTGGCCGAGAGTGGTCTCGAGGCCATGCGCACTGCCGGCCTCGACGTCGACGTGCGCCTCGGCCTCTCGCCCGACGAGCTGCTCGACGCCATCCGCGGCGCCCACGCGTTGATCGTGCGCAGCGCCACCAAGGTCACCGCCGCGGTGCTCGACGCCGCCGACGAGCTCGTCGTGGTCGGGCGCGCCGGGATCGGGGTCGACAACATCGACGTTGAAGCCGCCACCCGCAAGGGCGTCATGGTGGTCAACGCACCGAACTCCATCGCGCTCGCGAACGCCGAGCACACGATGGCCCTGCTCATGGCGATGGCGCGCAACATCCCGCAAGCCGATCGCGACCTCCATGCCGGCGGCTGGAACCGTGCCAAGTGGGAAGGCGTCGAGCTCCACGACAAGACGCTCGGCATCGTGGGGCTCGGGCGCGTCGGCGTGCTGGTCGCGCAACGCGCACGCGCGTTCGGGATGCGCATCATTGGGCGCGAGCTGTTCATGAGCGACGAACGAGCCCGCCAGCTCGGTGTCGAGCTGATGCCCTCGCTCGAGGAGCTCGTCACGCACGCCGATTTCCTCGTGCTCGCCGTCCCGAAGCTTCCCGAGAACGTCGGGATGATCTCGGCCGAGCTTCTCCGTCACGCCAAGCCGACACTGCGCATCGTCAACACGTCGCGCGGTGGCCTCGTCGACGAAGCCGCGCTCGCCGAGGCCATCAGCGACGGACGCATCGCCGGCGCGGCGCTCGACGTGTTCGACAACGAGCCGCTGGGCGACTCGCCCCTGCTCGCGCTCGACGAAGTGGTCGTCACGCCCCACCTCGGCGCGTCCACCAGCGAAGCGCAGGACAAGGCAGGTCAGACCATCGCCGAGCAGGTGGTGCTCGCGTTGCGCGGCGAGTTCGTACCGTTCGCGGTGAACCTCATGGCGTCGGAGGCGAACGCGAGCGTGCAGCCGTTCATGCCGCTGGCCGAACGACTCGGCCGCTTGTTCACCGCGCTGGCCGGGGGCGTGGTCGACTCACTCGAGATCAGCTACGAGGGTGAGATCGCCGGGTACGACTGTCGCGTGCTCACGCTCGCGGTGCTCAAGGGCGTGCTCGGTCCGGTGCTCGTCGAGCCGGTGTCGTTCGTGAACGCGCCGCAACTCGCTGAGGCGCGCGGTCTCGCGGTGCGCGAGACGTCGTCGTCGTCGGCACGTGACTACGTGAACCTGGTGGAATTGCGTGGGAGCTCGTCTGCCGGCACCACACATGTCGCGGGCACGCTGTACGGCAAGCACGATGCGCCGCGCATCGTGGCCATCGACGACTACATCGTCGACTTGCCGCCGTCGAGTCACATGCTGGTCGTGCGCAACGAGGACAAGCCGGGGATGATCTCACGCGTGCCACGAATCATCGGCGCGGCGGGGATCAACATCGAGGAGCTCGACCTCGGCAAGGGGCCCGCGGGCGACAAGCCGCTCATGGTGTTGTCCACGTCGACCGCCGTCACGCCCGAGGTGATCGCCGAACTGCGCGCCGCCGACGGCATCCTCGACGCGCAGGCGATCGACCTCGGCTGAGCAACCCTGCGGACCTGCACCACTCGGAGGTCTTCGCCCGTTCAGATCTTGGACGCGCGGAGGCCGTCTGACTCTGCGGCTTCGGGTGACGCGTAGCAACGGTCGGCGTTGGTGCGGTCGTAGCTCGCGCCGCCTTCGCACGTGGAAGATCCCACTGGTCGATCTTCGCCTTGACCGGATGGCTCGTCGGGCACGCGCCGTCGTCGGGCTCGACCAGTCCGCCGGGCGCATCGATGTTTCAGGCTTCGCGGCAGTGGACAGCCTGCGCGGCTGCGGCGGGTACGGGAACGGTTGGGCGTCCCAGGTGACTGGGGACGCGGCCCGTCGGGACTCCATGGCACGCCACACGGCGTAGCCCGCACCGGCAAGGGCGGTGAGGCCCAGGAGTCGCTTGACCGTTGGTCGCATGGGGCATTCTCGCGCTTGCCTCAGGTGCGGTCGAACGCATGGCCGATGGGAATGGTGTGATGCATGCTGCGCGAACCCGGTAGCATTCTCCGGGTGAGCTTCTCGACGTCAGCCCTCCTCCTTCTCATGTAGGCAAGTGCCCCATAGGCACTTGCCGAAGCTCCTGTGCCCTCGGGCCAGGAGCTTTCGTGTTTTCCAGGCCCGGATAGCCGTGCTTCCCACCCACACCGACCAAGTGAGCGACCATGCCTCCCGAACCGGCGCAGCCCAAGAAGATGCCCTTCGAGAAGTACCGCGCGTTCGAGCCGCTCGAGCTGCCCGACCGCACCTGGCCCGACCGCAAGCTCACGAAGGCGCCGCGCTGGTGCGCGGTCGACCTGCGCGACGGCAACCAGGCGTTGATCGATCCGATGGACCCGGTGCGCAAGCGCCGCATGTTCGAGACGCTCGTCGCGATGGGGTTCAAGGAGATCGAGGTCGGCTTCCCCTCGGCGAGCCAGCCCGACTTCGACTTCGTGCGCCAGCTCGTCGAAGAGGACCTCATCCCCGACGACGTCACCATCCAGGTGCTCACCCAGTGCCGTGACGAGCTGATCGAGCGCACCTACGAGTCGCTCGTCGGCGCGCCGCGCGCCATCGTGCACTTCTACAACTCCACGTCGATCCTGCAGCGGCGCGTGGTGTTCGGCCTCGACCAGGCGGGCATCACCGACATCGCGGTGAACGCGGCGCGGATGTGCCGCAAGCTCGAGGCCGCCGTGCCCGGCACCGAGATCCGCTACGAGTACTCGCCCGAGAGCTACACGGGCACCGAGATCGAGTACGCGGTCGAGATCTGCGACGCGGTCGCCGACGTGATCGAGCCCACGTCCGATCGTCCGCTGATCATGAACCTGCCCGCCACGGTCGAGATGTACTCGCCGAACGTGTACGCCGACACCATCGAGTGGTTCCTGCGCAACGTGCGCAACCGCGACGCGGTGGTGCTGTCGCTGCATCCGCACAACGACCGCGGCTGCGCGGTTGCTGCCGCCGAGCTCGGCGTGCTGGCCGGCGCCGATCGCGTCGAGGGCTGTCTGTTCGGCAATGGTGAGCGCACCGGCAACGTCGACGTCGTCACCCTCGCGATGAACCTGTTCAGCCAGGGGATCGACCCCGAGCTCGACGTCTCCGACATCGACGCGCTGCGCCGCACCGCCGAGTACTGCAACCGTCTACCGGTGCACGAGCGTCATCCCTACGTCGGCGACCTCGTCTACACCGCGTTCTCGGGTTCGCATCAGGACGCGATCAAGAAGGGGTTCGCGGCGCTGTACGCGGAGTCCGAGGCCGCGGGCAACGGCCGCGACTACGAGGTGTGGGGCGTTCCGTATCTGCCCATCGACCCGGCCCACGTCGGCCGGTCCTACGAGGCGGTCATCCGCGTCAACAGCCAGTCGGGCAAGGGCGGCGTCGCGTACATCATGGAGACGGAGCACGGGTTCTCGTTGCCCCGTCGGCTCCAGATCGAGTTCTCCAAGACGATCCAGGCCGTCGCCGAGGACACCGGCACCGAGATCTCGCCGGTCGTGATGTGGGACCACTTCCAAGCGATGTATCTCCCCGAGCACGCACGACTCACGCTGCGTTCGCACGAGTTGATCACGCGCGACGACGACCGCACCACGATCACCGCGCAGGTGATGGTCGATGGCGAGGCGCGCACGCTCGCGGGCGAGGGGAACGGTCCCATCGCTGCCTTCGTGCACGCGCTCGAGGAGGTCGTCGGCCTCGGGCTCGACGTGGTCGACTACCACGAGCACTCGCTCGGCCGGGGCGCCGACGCAACTGCGGTCTGCTACGTGGAGACCGTCGACACCGATGGCAACACGCGCTGGGGCATCGGCACCGATCCCAACATCATCACCGCGTCGTTGCGAGCGGTGCTCTCCGCGGCGGGGCGCACGCTCGACGAACAGGATCAGGTGGCGCGGCTGACGGCGCAACGTGATCGGCGGTTGGTGTTCGGCGAGGTGGCGGAGCAGTACGACCGCGCCCGACCCGACTACCCGACCGGCTTGTTCGCCGATGTGCTCGAGTTCGCCGGGTTCGGTGCAGATGATCGGGTGCTGGAGGTCGGGGCGGGCACCGGCAAGGCCACGGTCGGGTTCGTCCTCGCCGGCGCTCGACGTGGTCGCACTCGAACCGAGTGCGGCGATGGCCGACGTGGCTCGGGCGCGGTTCGTCGGTCGCGACGTCGGCGCGGTCACCGTGGTCGACGAGTCGTTCGAAGGCTGGGCGCTGGAACCGGCCGGGTTCGCGGTGGTGGCCGCCGCACAGTCGTGGCACTGGATCGACCCGTCGGTCCGACTGGGGAAGGCGCGTGACGCACTGCGCGCCGACGGTGCGATCGCGTTGTTCTGGAACCAGCCGCGCTATCCGAACGCTGAGCTCCGGTTGGCGATCGACGCGGTGTACCAGGAGATCGCGCCGAACATGGACGGACGGTTCGCGACCGCGGGGCAGCGGGTGTCCGACGGCCAGGAGCTCGCGATCCGTGAACTGAGCGAGTCGGAGGCGTTCGTCGCTTTCGAGGTGCGCGAGTACCACCGCGATGTCACGTACGACCGCGCTGCATACGTCGACCTGCTCGGCACGCACTCCGATCATCGTCTGCTCGATGACGCGGCGCGCGACGAGTTGCTCGACCGGGTCGGGGCGTTGATCGACGCGGCCGGCGGGATCGGGGTCGACTACCGCACCACGCTTGCGCTGGCGCGCCGCGCACCCCACTGACGCGGCGGGTGGACGAGGCGCGAAACCCGCTGGAGCCGGATCGCGGCAACCGATAGGGTCGCCGGTCGTGTCGTTGATCGAAGGCAAGGGTCTCACCAAGCAGTTCGGCGACTTCTTCGCGGTCGACGGCGTCGACTTCCAGGTGGAGCCGGGCGAGGCCTTCGGCTTTCTCGGGCCGAACGGCGCCGGGAAGACGTCGACCATGCGCATGATCGGTTGTGTGTCGCCGCTGTCGAGCGGCAGCCTCTCGGTGTTCGGGCTCGACACCACCACCCACGGTCCCGAGATCCGCAGCCGGCTCGGTTCGGTCCCGCAGGAGGACAGCCTCGACACCGAGCTGACCGTGCTCGACAACCTGCTCATCTACGGGCGCTACTTCGGCATGCCCCGCGCCGAGATTCGACGGCGCGCCACCGAGCTGCTCGACTTCATGCACCTCACCGACCGGCGTGACGACCGCGTCGACCCGCTGTCGGGCGGCATGAAGCGCCGTCTCACGATCGCTCGTGCGCTGATCAACCAGCCCGAGATGATCTTGCTCGACGAGCCCACCACCGGCTTGGACCCGCAAGCGCGGCATCTGCTGTGGGAGCGCTTCTACCAGCTCAAGCGTCAGGGCGTCACGCTCGTCCTCACGACCCATTACATGGACGAAGCGGAGCAGCTCTGCGATCGCCTCGTGATCATGGACGGCGGCGCGATCGTCGCCGAAGGGTCGCCGCGCGAGCTGATCGCGCGAACATTCCACGCGTGAGGTGGTCGAGCTCCGATTCCACGACGGTGACGCGCGCGACGACGTGCACGCGCGCCTCGGCGATCTCGCGGCGCGAATCGAAGCCCTGCCCGACCGTCTCCTCGTGTACGTCGACGACGGCGACTCGATCGCGCCGGTGGTGCACGCCCACGGCATCGACATGGAGTCGGCGTACACGCGTCGCAGCACGCTCGAGGACGTCTTCTTGATCCTCACCGGCCGTTCGCTGCTCGAGAGCTGAGCATGGACGGGCCGAGGTCGCCCTCGCAGGTGGTGCGAATGATCGACCGCGAGTGGATCGTGTGGAAGCGGATCTGGCGCGGCTCGGTGTTCTCCGCGTTCGTGGCCCCGGTGCTCTACCTCGCAGCGATGGGCGTCGGGCTCGGCGACCTGATCGACAAGAGCTCCGGCAACGTTTCCGGCGTGAGCTATCTCGCGTTCGTCGCGCCTGGCCTACTCGCGGCAAGCCTCGCGATGAACGCGGCGGGGGAGTCGCTCTGGCCCGTCCTGGGCGGAGTGAAGTGGGTCGGCTCGTACCACGCTGCGGTGGCGACGCCCGTCGAGTCGTCCGACGTGTACCTCGGTCAACTCCTGTGGGGCGCGATCCGCGGAACCTTCAACGCGGCGGTGTTCTTGCTGGTCGCCACGGTGATGGGTGGCGTCGACTCGATCTGGGGAGTGCTCGCGATTCCGGCGGCCGTGCTCGGCGCGCTCGCGATCGCGGCGCCATTGTCGGCATGGGCCGTCGGGCGCGAGAGCGACGCGCCGTTCGCGGTCGTCATGCGGCTCGGCATCTTCCCGCTGTTCCTGTTCTCCGGCACGTTCTTCCCCGTGAGCCAGCTGCCGAACGCGATCGAGTGGCTCGCGGTGTTCTCGCCGCTGTGGCACGCCGTCGAACTGTGCCGGGGTGCCACCACGGGTGGCGCGGCCGGTGCCAACACCGTCGCCGCGGTCGTGGTGCACGTCGTGGTGCTCGTCGGCTTCGTGGTCGTCGGCGCGGGATACGGCACGCGCAGCGTTCCGGAAGGTGCTCACTCGATGACGGCCGTCGACGACGTCGCGGCACCGACCGTCGCCTGGTGGGTGCGCCTGCTCCCCGGGATGATGGGACGCGAGCCGTGGCGGGTGGTCGAGCGCAACCAGTGGGTGTACCTGCGGCGGTGGTACCTGTTCGCGAGTGGGCTCGTGGAGCCTGCGCTCTACCTGCTGTCGATCGGCATCGGCGTGGGCGCGTTGGTGGGCAAGGTGCCGGGTCCGAGCGGCGAGCTCGTCTCGTACAAGCAGTTCGTCGCGCCAGGACTGCTGGCGGCGGCGGCGATGAACGGCGCCATCTTCGACACCACGTTCAACTTCTACTTCAAGCTCAAGTACTCGCACGCGTTCGACGCGATGATCGCGACGCCGCTCTCGGTGCGCGACATCGCGATCGGTGAGGCCACATGGGCGCTCGTGCGTGGCGTGATCACGTCGGCGGCGTTTCTCGTGACGATGCTGCTGTTCGGACTGGTGCAGTCGTGGTGGGCGGTGCTGGCGTTGCCCGCCGCGCTGCTGATCGCCTTCGGGTTCGCGGCGGCGGGCATCCTCGGGACCACCTACATGCGGTCGTGGCTCGACTTCGACAAGGTGAACATGTTCATCATCCCGATGTTCTTGTTCTCCGCGACCTTCTTCCCGCTGTCGCAGTATCCCGACGTGCTGCAGGCGGTCGTGCGCCTGACGCCGCTGTACCAGGGCGTCGTGCTCGAACGCGCGCTGATCCTCGGCCAGATCAACTGGACCCTGTTGCTGAACGCGGCCTATCTGCTCGTCATGGGCGCCGTCTGCCTCAAGATCGCCATCCGCCGCCTTGCCCGCCTCCTCACCCCCTAGCAACGAACCTGCGTCAACAAACCCGGTCATAGGTGGGTCAGCTCACGCAGGTTTGATCAGGCGGTACGTCGCTGCAAGGAACGACGCAGGGTGGATGCGAGTGCGGTGCCCTGCCCATAGCGAACGTCCTCAGCAGTTGCGGACAACACCATCCAACCCAGGGCGGCGATCTGATTCCGTCGACGGCTGTCACGCACGAGTGCGTGCTTGCCGACGTGGTGTTGGTAGCTCTCGTACTCGATCGCGATCTGTGCACTCGGATACGCAAGGTCGACGCGAGCGACGAACTCGCCGCGCTGGTCGCGGATCACGTACTGCGGAACCGGTGGCGCGAAGCCGTGGTCCGTCAGCACACGCACAAGGAGCCGTTCTTGCTCGCTCTCTGAGAGCGCGTGCGCGGGATCGCGTTCGCTCAGCAGGCGCCGGAGCAGACGCGTGCCTTTGAGGCCACGCCGACCGACGCGCCGCGACGTCGCCGCGAGTCTCTCGAACGTCGTGAGTTCACGACGGAGCGCGCTGTCGATCGCGAGGTCGATCGTCTTCGGGCCGACGACAGCACAGAGGTCGAAGATGGTCCGCTCGACGGTCGTGACAGGAATCCCGTCGATGAATGTGATGTCGCGGTCAGGGAGCGCTTGGCTCTCATGAACGATCAAGCCGCCGTGCTGAGTTCGCTTCCAGCGCTGGCACGTGAGCTCGATCATTGTGCCGACCCGCCCCGGGAGCATGTGGAAGACCGCGGCGCACCGATGTGACGCGGACGCGCGGGTTCCGCCCGCCCAGCACGCTGCGAGTACGTCACCGCGCCACGTCGTGGGCACGCCGGCAATTCGATAGACACCCTCGTGCACGAGGAGCCACCGTCCAACGTCGAGGCGGTGCTCGCGTTCGCGATCGCTGAATCCCATGATCTCGAGATGCATGGCGTTGAAGTGCCCATGGTGCGCAGCGGCGAAGCGTGCGATGGCGGCATCGCGCCGGGATGAATTCATACGGGTGACGGTCATCGCGGGATTCAAGCCGCGGGGTGTGTCACTCATCGCCGAGTGAGCGTTCAGTCTCAAACGCTCAGACTCAAACCTGCGTCAGCAGACCCACCTATGACCGGGTTTGGTCACGCAGGTTTGTTGCTGAATCAGGTGACGACGGGGAGCCAGGCGGGGCGGGTCAGTTCGAAGGCGGTGATGTCGGGGTCGTGTTGGAGCGTGATGCCGATGTCGTCGAGGCCTTCGAGCAGCCGGTAGTGGTGGAAGTCCTCGAGCTCGAACGGCTCGTCGAGGTCGATCGCGGGCACCGCGACGCGGCGGTCGACGACGTCGATCACGATCTCCACCGCCGGGTCGTCCTCGATGGTGCGCATGATGCGCGTGACCACGTCGGCCGGCAGGGTGACGGGCAGCAGACCGATCTTCAGGCAGTTGTTGCGGAAGATGTCGGCGAAGCGCGGCGAGATCACGGCGCGGAAGCCGTAGTCCTCGAGCGCCCACGGCGCGTGCTCGCGCGACGAGCCGGTGCCGAAGTTGGGCCCGGCGACGAGGATCTGCGCGCCGTCGTACTGCTCCTGGTTGAGCACGAAGTCCGACGACTCGCGCCACTCCGAGAACAGCCCGGCACCGAACCCGGTGCGCTCGACGCGCTTCAGCCAGTCGCTCGGGATGATCTGGTCGGTGTCGACGTCGGAACGATCGAGCGGGATGCCCCGGGCGACGATCTCACGAACTGGTTCCATCGATCCTCCTCAGCTCACGCTCGGGCCGGACAGATCGCCGGCGGGCAAGTCGGCGGGCGTGGCGAAGTGACCGGTGATCGCGGTGGCGACGGCGACCTCGGGCGACACGAGATGCGTTCGTCCGCCCTTGCCCTGGCGACCCTCGAAGTTGCGGTTCGACGTGGACGCGCACCGCTCGCCGACGGCCAACTTGTCGGGGTTCATGGCGAGGCACATCGAGCACCCGGCCTCCCGCCAGTCGAACCCCGCGGCGATGAACACCTCGTGCAGACCCTCGGCTTCGGCCGCCAGCTTCACGGCCGCCGAACCCGGCACCACGAGCGTGCGCACGCCTTCCTTCACGTGATGTCCCCGTGCGACCGCCGCCGCGGCGCGCAGGTCTTCGATGCGCGAGTTGGTGCACGACCCGATGAACACCGTGTCGACTTCGATGTCGCGGATCGGCGTGCCGGCCTGCAGCCCCATGTAGGCCAGCGCACGGCGCGCGCTGTCCTTGGCGTCACCCTCGAACGCATCGGGGCTGGGCACCACGTCGTCGATGGTGACGGACTGCGCGGGGTTGGTGCCCCACGTGACGGTCGGGGCCAGCGTCGCGGCGTCGAGCACCACTTCCTTGTCGAAGGTCGCACCCTCGTCGGTGGCGAGGGAGCGCCACTCCTCGACTGCCGCGTCCCAGGCCGCACCTTTCGGCGCGAACTCGCGGCCCCGCAGGTACTCGAACGTGGTGTCGTCGGGCGCGATCATCCCGGCGCGCGCGCCGGCTTCGATCGACATGTTGCAGACGGTCATCCGTCCTTCCATCGACAGCGCGCGGATCGCCGAGCCGCGGTACTCGATGATCGACCCGATGCCACCGCCAGTCCCGATCTGGCCGATGATCGCGAGCACGATGTCCTTGGCGGTCACGCCGGGCGGCACCTCGCCGTCGACGGTGATCGACATGGTGCCGGGACGCGCCTGCGGCAGCGTCTGGGTGGCGAGCACGTGCTCGACCTCGCTGGTGCCGATGCCGAACGCCAACGCGCCGAACGCGCCGTGCGTCGACGTGTGACTGTCGCCGCACACGATGGTCATGCCCGGCTGCGTGAGGCCCTGCTCCGGGCCGATCACGTGCACGATCCCCTGGCCCGCTTCACCCATGGCGTGGCAGCGGATCCCGAACTCCTCGCAGTTCGACGCCAACACCGCCATCTGCTGCGCCGAGATCGGCGTCGCGCACCGGAAGGTGGATGTCGCTCGTGGGCACGTTGTGGTCCATGGTGGCGACGGTGAGGTCGGGTCGGCGCACGCCGCGCCCGGCGAGTCGGATCCCGTCGAAGGCCTGCGGCGACGTGACCTCGTGCACGAGGTGCAGGTCGACGTAGAGGAGATCGGGTTCGCCTTCGGCGTGGCGCACGAGGTGGCGGTCCCACACTTTCTCGCTGAGTGTCTGTGCCATGCCCACGATTCTGCCAGTCGACCCGCCGAGAAGCCCCACTGAGTTCGCCCCGCGTATGGTTCCGGCATGGTCGCTGTGGATGGTCCCGACGGTTCGCTCGACGTGGTGGTGGAGATCCCACGCGGCAGTCGCAACAAGTACGAGTACGACCACGAGCACCACGTGATCCGGCTCGACCGACGCCTGTTCTCGGCCACCGTGTACCCCGCCGACTACGGCTTCATCCCCGACACGCTCGCGGAAGACGGCGACCCGCTCGACGCGCTGGTGCTCCTCGAAGACCCCACGTTCCCCGGCTGCTGGGTGCGGGCACGGCCGATCGGCGTGTTCTGGATGGAAGACGAGAAGGGCCCCGACGCCAAGATCATCTGCGTGCCGGTGCACGACCCCGTCTACGACAACATCACTGCACTCGACGAGTTGCGGCCGTACCTGCTCGACGAGATCCACCACTTCTTCGACGTCTACAAGATGCTCGAGCCGGGCAAGGACACCGCGACGCGCGGCTACGAAGGCCACGCGGCCGCACTCGCCGAGATCGAGGCGTGCCGAGCGCGCCACCTCGCTTCAGACCACTGACCATTCGAAACTGCGTCGTTCGTGTACGGATTCCGCACACGAATGACACAAATTCGGGGGTACGAGCGTTCGTCAGGCGGCGCTGGGTGCGACCGCGAACGACTCCCACAGCTCGGCGTACGAACCGTTGAGCGCGAGCAACTCGTCGTGGCTGCCCTGCTCGATGATGCGTCCGTCGTCGATCACGAGGATGCGATCGGCGTTGCGGGCCGTGGGAAGCCGGTGGGCGATGAGCAGCGTGGTGCGACCGTGCGCGACCACGCCCATCGCGCGCTGCACCCGCACTTCGGTGCTGAGGTCGAGGTTGGCCGTCGCCTCGTCGAGGATGAGGATGGCGGGGTCGACGAGCTCCGCGCGCGCCAGGCAGATGAGCTGCTTCTGCCCTGCCGACAGCGACCGACCGCGCTCGGTGACCGGGTGCAGGTACCCGCCGGTCAGCTCGGCGACGAACTCGTGCGCACCGACGGCGCGCGCCGCGCGTTCCACCGTCTCGTCGGTGGCGTCGGGGCGGCCGTAGGCGATGTTGTCGCGGATGGTGCCCGAGAAGAGGAACGGCTCCTGCGGCACGTAGCCGAGCTTGCGCCGGAACTCGCTCAGGTCGAGGTCCTGCACGGGGGTGCCGTCGATCAGCACCGTGCCGCCGGTGACGTCGTAGAACCGGGCGACCAGCTTCACGAAGGTCGATTTGCCGGCTCCCGTCGAGCCCACCAGCGCCACCGTCTCGCCCGGGGCGATGTCGACGCTGACGCCGTGCAGGATCTCGTGCGACGTGTTCGGGTACGCGAAGTGCACGTCGTCGAAGCGGATCGCGCCGGTCAGGTTCGCAGCCGACCGCGGGTGCTCGGGCTCAGGAGTGCTGCACGGGATGTGCATCAACTCGTCGATCTTGTCGAGCGACGACGTGGCCTGCTGCCACTGCTCGAACACCTGGGAGAGCTGCTGGATCGGTGAGAAGAACTGGTCGAGGTAGAGCACGAAGACCGCCACCGTCGCCGACGTGATCGCGCCGCTGTGCACGAGACTGGCGCCGTAGCCGAACACGATCGCTTCGGCCACGATGGAGACGAACTGGATGAGTGGGAAGTAGAAGGCCTGGAGCCGCTGAGCGGTGATGCGCTCTTTCAGGTACGTCGACGACGTGGCGCGGAACGAGTCGATGTTGCGGTCCTCGCGCACGTAGGCCTGGGTCACGCGGATCCCGGACAGGTTCTCCTGGAACTCCGCGTTCACGTTGGAGATCGCCTCGCGGGCCCGCTGGTACGCGCGGCGTGAGCGGCGGCGGAACCACACGGTGAGCACGATGAGCGGCGGCATCACCGTGAGCACCGCGAGCGCGAGCTGTGGGCTCATGAACAGGAGGACGACGAGGACACCGGCCAGGCTGAGCATGCTCACCAACGCGTTGATCAACCCACTCTGGAGCAGGTTCGACAGCGTGTCGACGTCGGTGGTCATTCGGGTCATCACCCGCCCGGCCATCTCTCGGTCGTAGAAGTCGAGGCCGAGCCGTTGCAGGTGGGCGAAGATGCGGATGCGAAGACCGAAGAGCAGGCGCTCGGCGGTGCGGCCCGTGTAGCGCGTGTACCACCAGGTGAGCATCCAGTCGCCCACGGTGGTGGCGAAGTACAGCGCCGCGAAGGCCATGACCACGAGGGTCGAATGCTGGGCCACGCCGCGGGTGAGTCCGCCACGCACGAACAGCGGACCCAACAACATGAGCACGGCGTCGACCGCGACGAGCGAGAAGCCGAAGAACAGCGGCCAGCGGTAGGGACGGAGGAACGCGCGCAGGCGGAAGGTCTCGCTCCCTGCCGCCTCCGCGGCCTCGTCGATGTTGGGCTCGTCGTCGGCCGGTGGCAGCGCGGCGATCGCCGCTTCGAGCTCTGGGGTCGACGTGAGTGAGCTCGCCACGCGGCCACCTCCGGGGCCGCCCATCGCACCAGCGCCCACGCCGCCGCCGCCCCCACCCATGGCGCCGCCGCCCATGGCCTGCGCCGCTGGCGCGACGGCCACGAACGCGCGGACGGCCTCGGTCGAGTCGTCACGGATCCACAATTCCGGCGTGACCGGCAAGGGCGTCGGCGCGACGGCGTCGTCGTCGGGGCCCTCGGCGCCGTCGTCCGGGCCGCCGAGGAGGGTGCGCAGACGATCCGAGGTGGCCATCAACACGTCGAGCGTGCCTTCTTCGACGACCCGTCCGTTCTCGACGATCACGACACGGTCCGCGAGCCGCAGTGTGGAGCGGCGGTGAGCGATCAGCAGCGTGGTGCGATGCTCCATGATCTCGCGCAACGTCGCGTGGATCTGCTCCTCGGTACGCGCGTCGATCGCCGAGGTCGCGTCGTCGAGCAGGAGGATGGTCGGGTCGGTGATCACCGCTCGCGCGATCGCGATGCGCTGGCGCTGACCTCCCGAGAGCGTGAGCCCGCGTTCGCCGACCGCGGTGGCGTACCCGGCGGGCAGGTTCAGGATGAACTCGTGCGCGCCGGCGACGCGCGCGGCGTGCTCGACGTCGGCGTCGGTGGCATCGGGGCGGCCGTAGGCGATGTTGTTGCGCACCGAGTCGGAGAAGAGGAACGCGTCCTCGAACACCACGCCCACCTCGCGTCGGAGCGAGTCGAGCGTGACGTCTCGCACGTCGGTGCCATCGATGCGGATGGCGCCGCGCTGCACGTCGTAGAAACGGGGGAGGAGGAGGCTCACGGTGCTCTTGCCCGATCCCGACGCGCCGACGATGGCAACGGTCTCGCCCGCCGCGATGCGCAGGGTGAAGTCGTCGAGCACCGGCTCGGAGGCGAGGTAGCCGTAGCCCACGTGGTCGAGCTCGATCACGCCGTCGGTGACGACGAGGTCGACGGCATCGGTCTTCTCGACCACGTCAGGGTTCGAGTCGATGATCTCGAAGATGCGCTCGGCCGCGGCCCGGGTCTGGGCCGACACCGCGATGATCTGGGCGAACATCCGCACCGGCGCGAGGAGCTGCACGAGGTAGCTGGAGAAGGCGATGTACGTGCCGAGGGTGACCTCTCCGTTCACGGCGAGCCACCCGCCGATCGCCAGCACCCCGACCTGCCCGAACGACGGGATCGACTGCAGGAGCGACGAGTACTTGGCCTGGATGTACACGTTGCGGACGCGGGAGCGGTAGAGGTCGCGTGACGCGTCGGTGAGCGACGCCAGCTCGCGGTCTTCCTGTCCGAAGCCTTTCACGACGCGCACGCCGGTCACCGACTCGTCGACCACCCCGGCCACCACGCCGGCGTGGTTGCAGCGCGTCCCATTGCGCGGGATACATCGTCGAGCGCAGCTTCAGCGACGACGAACAACAGGCCGGGCACGGTGACCAGTGCGACCAGAGTGAGCAGCGGCGACAGCCACAGCATCACCGCGAGCGACAGGATGACCATGATCACGTTGCCGGTGAGCATCGGGAGGAACGAGAGGAGCATCTGGACGAGTTGCAGGTCGGAGCTCGCTCGCGAGACCAGCTGACCGGTCGGGAGCTCGTCGTGACGTGCGAAGTCGAGGTGTTGCAGCTTCTCGAACAACACGAGTCGGAGATCGTGTTGCACGTCGAGCGCGTAGCGGCCGCCCACGAACCGGCGCACGTACGCGAGCACGAACTGCACGAGGCCGATGCCGACGAGCAGCACGAGGAGGGGTCCCGCGGGCGCGTCGCCGACCACCGAGTTGTCGATGATCGCTCGCTCGATCAGTGGGGTGACGGTGGTGATCGCGGTGGCGCCGATGGCGACGGCGAACGCGATGATCGCGCTGCGCTTGTGGCGCGCGAGGAAGGGCCAGAGTTTGCGGAGCCAGCCGGCGTCGTTCACGTCGACCGGCGCGCGGCGTGGTTGGCAGCGAGTGCGTCGGAGATCTGGGCGAGCGCGTTGGTCGACGAGCACTGGGTCGTCGACGAACGTCAGGAGCTCGTCGAGGCGGGCGCGCATGCCACGCTCGGCGTCTTCCATGGTGTCGCGACCGAGCTCGGTGAGGCTCAGCCGCACGGCTCGGCGATCGCCGTCGACCGCGGTGCGCTCGAGCAGCGCCCGCTCGACGAGCGTGTCGATCGTGGCCGACACGGTGGGCCGGGCCAGCGCGAGCCGCGACGCCAGGGCGCTGGCCCGTTCTTCGCCCGCGAGCAACGAGGGCGAGCAGGCGCCACTGGGGCAACGTGACGTCGGCGCAGGCTCGTTCGAGCACCCGGGCGACCGACGCCAACGTGAGGATGTCGCGATCGAGTCCGACCTCGACTTCCGGAGTGGTCATGTGTGCAGTGTAGCGAACAGTTCGTACCCCTATCTATCGCGCATTCCGCGGGCTGCGTTCGCCCGGCTGCTCGCTGTTGGCCTGCGTGAGCCAGCGAGCAAGCCGCCATTCACTGTCGTGTAACCGGGAGGAAACAACCTCTCTTTACCGTCCAGGGCGATGGTGAGCAGCGAGGCGGCCCAGTCCCGAACATCCGCGCAGTCCAACGTCGATGATGGCCCGATGGTCGACGTCGTGCTCCTGCGCTGGCCGGAGGAAGAGGCGCGCCTGGAGCGCGTCCGCGGCGCCGGATCTCCGCGGCTGCTGCTCGTGGGCGGCGAGCTCGCGCCCCCTGCGTCGATTGATCCGCTCGAGGACTGGATCCGTCTCCCGGCCGCCGAAGAAGACCTCCGCGCCCGGGTCGCCACCCTGTCGGCACGCGCCGGCAAGGCGCTCGTCGCCCCGACGGTCGACGCCGACGGCCTGCTCCGCTACCGGGGCCGATGGGTCACGCTGTCGCCAGTCGAACGCGCGCTCGCGGCTGCGCTCGTCGATCGCTTCGGCGCGGTCGTGGGGCGCGACACGCTGGTGCGACGGGCATGGCCCGGTGGCAGCCCCACCCGCAACGCGCTCGACGTGCACATGCTCCGCCTCCGTCGCCGTATCGGCAGCCTCGGGCTCGAGGTGCGCACGGTCCGTGCCCGCGGCTACCTGCTCCAGGCGATGGAGGAGCCCGCCCGGGGCGGCGTGTCACACGCCTGACGGCTCCGAGGCGCGCACCGCGCTGATCACCTCGTCGACCACTGCAAATGCATCGGCCAGGGCGTCCGGCCGATAGGCGGCCAGGACGGCGGCGACCACCGGAATCTGCGCCGCGTGCAACTCGATCCGGGTCCGACCGCTCGTCATCCGGTGCAGACGGTGGGCAACGACGTCGGGCGACCGATAGGACAGCGGGTCGAGCGACTCGCCGATCATGGTCAGACGCTGCGACCACTCTCCGCGCGAATCCTCGGCCACCAGATCCCTGACGACCGCCGCGGTGGGCGGCCGGTGGACGGACGTGAAGGCCCGAGCGACGGCGTCGGACACCAGCGGGTCGGCCGCGAGCTCCCCGTCGAGGAGCATCTCGAGACCGGCATGGGCGCATGCCCGCGCCGGACCGCGATCCACCCCTGCCTCGAGCAGGTGGTCACGGAGAGACTGGTTGTGCCGGTTGAACCAGCGCGAGGAGTGAAAGGCCGCATCGGTGGCGTGGTGGAACGCCACGCCACCGCCCAGCTCACCCGGGGCGGGGCCGATCCGGAGCCGCGCCATGGCCGCGAGGTCGGGGAGCATGCAGCCGAGGAGATAGGGCGGTGCAGCGGTCGGGGTGTCCCGAACGGCGACGGCGACATGGCCCACGAGGTTCACTCTCTGAATCCTAGGGATGTGACTCTTGTCCAGAAAACCACGCGGAGTGTTCACTTGCGGACGCGGATCGGTATAGAGTGCCCACAGCCTTCGACGTACGCCGCAGGAATGCGGGGCAGACGTGCCCGATGGCAAGGGGAGACGTTGATCCGGCAGTGTGATTGGTCGCGTTGCTGCCGAGGAGTCAGAGCGAACCCGGCCCCGACGAAATCGATGTTCACCACCACAGGGTGCGCGCCCTCGGGCACCCAGAGTCGAACGAGTCGAACGAAAGGGTTCGTCCCATGCGTCACATGTTCCGCAAGTCGCGAGTCGCTGCACTGGTCGGTGTGGTCGCCGTCGTCTCCGCTGCGACGATGGCACTCGTCGCGCCGGCCGCGTTCGGTGACAGTCCCTCCGACACTCGTGCCGACTTCCACGGCGGGAACGCCACGAACTGCGGAAGCGGCAAGAACGGCATCGGTGTCGGCGGCACGCTCGCCTTCGCGAACGGCACCGATCCATCACCACCGGCCCGTGCGGGCAGCGTCGTCGATGGCACGACGGTGAACATCGACGACCCCTGGAGGCGTCACGATCCTCGCGGTCGTCGTGAAGGGCGGCACGGGTACAACATCTACAGCACCTTGAGCAGTGTCGGTGCCGACCGTGGCAATCATGTTCCGCCGACAGAGCCGCTCCCGACGGAATACATCTCGCCGCTCAACGGTGGGGGCCACATCCCGACGGTGAGCCACTGGTTCGTCTGCTACACGGGTGGCGAGGAGCCCACGTTCGGCTCCCTCGCGGTGACCAAGGAAGTCATTCCGGTGACCGCGACGCCGGCAGTCGCACCGCCGACCACGTACAACGTCACCGTCGATTGCACGGACGACGCGGCGGACACCTCATTCCCGATCGCCGACGGCCCTATCGTCGTCGTCTACCCGATCGCTGCAGGCGTCGACCGTGCACGGTCACTGAAACAGGACTCGGCCTGTTCCCCGACCACTCCACGGTCACGGTCAATGGCGGGATCGCCGTCCAAGTGACGGGCGGTTCGCCGACCACGGCGACCGGCCCGGCCGCAAGATCGCCGGCGGTGACCAAGCTGAGGTCACCGTGACCAAAGCTTCGCCGGCATTGCAGTTGCTCCGGCAGATGTCGTGCGCCCGGCGGCCGTTGCCGACCCGGTCGTGGTGTCGCCGGCGTTCACCGGCTGATCCAGCCGCACACAGTACGCAGGCACGAACGGAGAAGTCCCCCGGCTCCGGCCGGGGACTTCTCTCGTTCCGTGCTCAGCTGGTGTGCCTCGACCGACCCGACCCGTGCTCGGGCGTGACGGCGTTCATGTGTTGGGACGCACGCTCACGATCTCGACCGCGAACGTGCGGCGGGGGCCCTCGTAGCTCACCACGTCGCCCGGGCCATGACCCATGAGGGCCTGACCGAGCGGCGACGAAACCGACAGCACCTCGAACTCGTCGTGGCGTTCCTCGATCGACCCGACGAGGTAGCGGGTCGTGTCGTCATCGCCATCCATCTTGATCTCGACGATGGTGCCCGCCTCGACGACATCGCCGGAGGGACCGTCGACGACGATGGCGGTTTTCAGGATCTGCTCGAGCTGACGGACCCGCCCCTCGTTGTGACCCTGCTCGTTCTTGGCGGCGTCGTAGTCGGCGTTCTCCTTGATGTCGCCGTGCTCGCGTGCCCGCTCGATCCACATCGAGATCTCCCGCCGCCGGGGGCCGAGCGCTCGTCGAGCTCCTCGCGGAGACGGTCGTGAGCCTGTTGCGACAGTTGTACCGGTTCGGATGCCATTGCCTGCGAAGGCTACCCGTCGCCCGGCGCTGTCAACCCTGACGCTGCCACCCCACGCGTTCTGCGACGCATGTCACGCCAGCGGGGGCTCCGCGCCAATGCGCTTCAGCGCTGTCGTGGTTCTGTCGATACAGCCCTCGTGACGAGTGGCTTCCTCGGCGACGAGGAATTCGTGCTCGTCCTCGGGGCAGCGAGGGACGGGAAGGCTTGGGCGTTCGATCGCCTGTTCCACTTCGTCGCGTAACCGCTCGTGAGCTACTTCCGGGCCCAGGGCTCCGACGATCCGGACGGCCTCGCCAACGAGACGTTGCTGCGCATGTTTCGCTCCGTCGCAGACTTCGACGGCGATGCAGGTGGGTTTCGAGCCTGGGCCTTCGCGATCGCGCGGTGCCGGCTCATTGATGAGCGCCGCGCCCGTGCCCGTCGTCCCCAGTGCGAGCCGTTCGCCGGGCGCCACGGCCTCGAGGGCGACGCGACGCATCGGGTCGCGTCGTCCGAGGCGTCGGTGCTCGCACGTTGCGGCGACGACTGGGTGCGCGACACCCTCGACGGCCTCGCTCCCGATCAGCGCGAAGTGCTCGTGCTGCGGATCGTCGCCGACCTCAGCATCGAGCAGGTCGCGGCCTCGCTCGGGAAGACCCACGGAGCCGTGAAATCCCTGCAGCACCGGGGCCTCGCGGCGATCCGCCGGAATTTCTCGCCCCAGACCGTATCCCTCTGAGCCCCGATGACGGTTCCCTGCTCGATGGACAACGACCCCATCATCGACGAGACGGCTGCCGGAATCCCCGACCAGCAATTTGGCGCGGAGGAAGGCATCGTCCTGCCCGGCGATGACCTCCCCTCGCACCTCGTTCTCAGCGATGCCGAGAACAGCCGCTCGCTGCGGGATCCGGCAGCCGCCTTCGTCGACCAGATGAACCGATTCCGGGTCGGTCCTTCGATCGAGATCGGCGACGAGCTCGCCGACTTCCTGGTGAACGACCGCCCTCGCTGTCGTGCTGGCATCGTGTCGGCGGTCGCGCCGGCGTGCGGCAGTGCGCCGCAACGCCTCGACGGAGTGCACCTCGCTCCGAACGAGAAGATCCAAGAGATCCCCGCGCTGGTAGCGCCCGACCGCAACGTGGTGCCGTTCCATGCCGCGCCGCGTGCCGGTTCCGGTCGCGTGTGCGTGTCGGGATGGCGGGCGTCGCGTCGCTTGCGGTGGTCGCATCGCTGGGAATGGGCCAAGTGCTCCCCGCCGCCGCCCAGTCGCTGTTCGGCAGGGTTGCCAGCGCGGTCGGCATCACCGCCGACGACGGGCCCGACTCGACCCCGGCCGTCGTGCGCCACGACGCCCCGACATCTGGCGCCACCACCTTCGCGAGCACGACCTCGACGCCGTCCGACGCTCCGACCGGCACGCTGACGGGGGCCGTGTCCACCGGTTCGTCCGCGGCGCCGACCGCGGCGTCGAGCGCGCCGACCGAGACCACGTTCGTACCGAGCGACACGTCGACCGTCACGAAGACCAGCCCAACATCGTCGACGCCGACCGAAGATCCCAACCCCGGCATCGGCATCGGGCCCGAAGGCACGCCACCTGGCCACGACGGAACCCCGCCCGGCCAGACCATCACGCCTCCTGGCCAAGGCGGCAACCCACCCGGACAAGGTGGCACTCCTCCCGGCCAAGCCAAGAAGTCGGATGTGACGCCATGACTGCGCGACGCAGGTGCTTCCTGAACGGCCGCGCACGCGGTGAGCGCGGCGCATCGATGGTCGAGTTCGCGTTGATCCTGCCGCTGCTGATCCTGTTCGTGTTCGGCATCATCGAGTTCGGAGCGACGTTCAACAACTATCAAGCGCTCCGGCAGGGTGTGCGTGAGGCGGCGCGCCAGGGGGCGGTCGGCAACTTCGGTCCGGCGTACAACGCGCCGCCGACCAGCACGAACTGCCACCTCGACCTCGCGGGGGGTTCACCGACCGACAACGTCAAGAACCTGATGTGCCTCACGAAGTCGCAGGTCGGCCTGGACGCGTCGAAAGTCAAGGTCAAGGTCCTGTCGGGCGGCAGTGACTTCACCAGCGCGGGCACGTTCAGCAAGTCGGCGAACGACTCCCTCATCGTCTGCGCGCAGTATCGGCTGACTCCGATGACGTCGTTGTTCAGTCCGTTCCTGGGCGGGAAGTACCTGCGGACCAAGGCGGCGATCCGCATCGAGAAGGACGACATCACAGCCACGGGAGGCGAAGAGAATCCACCGAGTGGAAGTGACTGGAACTGGTGCACCGTTTCCTCAAGCTCACCCTGATCAGCCGCACACGTTCGCGCCGGCTCCACGCCGACGAGAAGGGCCTCGTGCTCGTCTTCGTCCTCATCCTCATGACCGTGATGCTCGGCATGCTCGCGCTCGTGGTCGACCTCGGGAACGGGCGGCAGCAGCGCCGTCAGGCGCAGACGTCCGCCGACGCGTCGGCGCTTGCCGCTGCCGAGGTTCTCGAGACACGCTCGTACGACTTCGTGTTCGACCTCCCGACTACTTGGGCCCAAGTCGTGACCCAGGTCAAGGGGTATGCCAAGCAGAACTGGGGCGTCAAGGCGTCGGACTGGAACGGGTGCCATGACGCTGGCGCGCTGGCATACAGGCCCGACGGGAACGGAAACACGTGCATCTCGGCCGACTTTTCGCTGTGGTCGCCCCCGTTGCCCGGTGATCCCATCAACACCGTCGATCGTGTCCGCGTGCACATTCCTGATCGGTCGATCCGCACCGTGTTCGGCAGCGTCTTGGGAGCAAACAGCCTCAGCACCGGCGCGACGGCAACCGCTGCAGTGACGCGCACCACACACTCGATCACGACGACGCTCGACACCACGACGCCGGGCGGTCCCTGTGCGCTGTGCATCCTGTCGCCGACCGGGCTGACCCTCGACGGCCAGAACGGCGATGTCACGATCACAGGAGGAGGCGTGACGGTGAACTCGACCTCGAGCACCGCGGCGTCGCTCGCCCCGAACGGGCACGTGAAGATCACGCTGCCGTGCGACAACACCACCACGCCACCGACATGCCAGACGATCGGCGGCCCCAACGCGCCCGCCAACTTCAGTGGCGCGGGCTTCTCGCCCGCGCCGGTCGCGAAATCCCCGGTCGATGACCCGCTTGCGGCAGTTCCTCAATGCGGCAACGGAAGCCCGGGCACCGTCTCACCGATCGAGTGCCCGACGACGTTCATCAACACCGCTGCAAAAAGCCTGCCGACCAACCTGACGCCGGGCATCTACCGCAACGGGTTCGAGAACTCGCACACGCTGGCGCCCGGCGTCTATGTGCTGATGGGCGACATCGTGCTCAACGGCAACGACCAGATCACCGGCGATGGCGTGACGCTCTTCTTCGGCTGCGATCACTACCCGAGCTACAACTGCAACCCGGGCGAAACCGGTGCCGGGATCAAGACGACCGGCAACGGCGCGAAGAAGGACATCGACAACGGGTCGATGCGCCTCACCGCACCGACGTCGGGGACCTACAAGGGACTCACCATCTTCTCCGACCGCAACAACGCGTCGGCGTTGACCTTCCGTGGTAACGGGAGCAACGAGAGCGGTCCGCAGAGTGGCAGCTCCGGCACCATCTACGCGAAAGCCGGCACGCTCGACCTGCGGGGAAACGGCTACACGCTGGCCAGCATGGTCGTGGTGAACAACTTCACGATGAAGGGCAACCCATCGGCTGTGACGCTCGCGTACGACCTCTCGAAGAACTACTACGTCGCGACGCACCACACCTCGACGACGACCAACACGTCGTTCTCCTACGACGACACGGGACTGGTCGGGTGATGCGCGGGCGGGGACCTGATATCGTGCATAGACCATGAACACCCTGGCCGCACCGGCCTTCCGAGTAATCGCCATTCCGTAGCGAGCGCCTCACCCGGCGCTCGCTCCCAGCCGTCCCACCCTTCCCTCACATGGGATCCGGGTAGGGCGGCTTTTCGTTGTCGACCCGTTCCGTGCGTGGCGCAACACTGGGCAGCACCACCCGCAGACGAACGCAGAAGGACCGCACAACAGATGACCTACAAGTTGGGCGTGATCGGGGGAGACTTCATCGGCCCTGAAGTCACCGCGGAGGCAGTGAAGTGCCTCGACGCCACCGGGGTGGCCTACGAGTCGACCGCGTTCGACCTGGGGTGGCAGCGCTACGAGCGCGACGGGGTGGTGCTCGACGACGCCGACCTCGAGCGCATCCGCAGCCTCGACGCGGTGCTGCTCGGCGCGGTGGGCGCGCCCGCCGGCCAGGGCGGCGGCATCGTGGAGCGCGGCATCCTGCTTCGCTTGCGCTTCGAGCTCGATCTGTACGTGAACCTCCGACCGTTCGTGGCCGCGCCCGACGCCCGTCACCCCGACATCAAGCTCACGGTGATCCGTGAGAACACCGAGGGTGTGTACGCCGGCGAAGGCGGGTTCCTGCGCAAAGGCACGCCGCACGAAGTGGCGACGCAAGGGTCGGTGAACACGCGCATGGGCGTGGAGCGCTGCGTTCGCTTTGCGTTCGATCTCGCCCGTGCGGGTGAGCGCAAGCACCTCACCCTCGTGCACAAGACGAACGTGCTCACGTTCGCCGGCGACCTGTGGCAACGCACCTTCGACGAGGTGGCGGCTGAGTACCCCGACGTGACCACCATGTACAACCACGTCGATGCCGCGTGCATCTACTTCGTGCAGGATCCCGGGCGCTACGACGTGATCGTCACCGACAACATGTTCGGCGACATCATCACCGATCTCGGTGGTGCGGTCGCGGGTGGGATCGGACGGGCAGCATCGGCCAACCTCAACCCGGCACGCACCGGTCCGTCGATGTTCGAGCCGGTGCACGGCTCGGCGCCCGACATCGCCGGCACCGGCACCGCGGATCCACGCGCCGCGATCGCGTCGGTGGCGATGATGCTCGAGTTCCTGGGTGAAGACGCCGCTGCGCAGCGAGTACTCGTGGCGCTGGATGGTTCCGAAGATGTCACCGGCTCCACCACGGAGATCGGCAGTGCAATCGCAGCAGGTATCGCGGAGGGCTCGTCATGACGATCGAACAGACCGAGAAGATCTGGATGGACGGCACCCTCGTGCCGTGGGGCGAAGCCAAGGTGCACGTGCTGTCGCACGCGCTGCACTACGGGTCGGGTGTGTTCGAAGGCATCCGCACCTACGCGACGAGCAGCGGGCCCGCAGTGTTCCGTCTCACCGACCACATCGCGCGACTGCTCGACTCCGCCAAGCTCATCATGATGGAGATCCCGTACTCGCTCGACGAGCTCGTCGACGCGTGCAAGCTCGTCGTGCGCGAGAGCGGTCTCGACTCGTGCTACCTGCGACCCATCGCGTTCCTCGGCTACGGCGAGATCGGGCTCAACCCGTTGCCGTGTGAGGTGAACGTGTCGATCGCGGCCTGGCCGTGGGGCGCGTACCTCGGCGAGGAGAGCCTGCGCACGGGCGTGCGCACGAAGATCTCGTCGTGGAAGCGCATGGACCCCAACGTGAACCCGGTCGCCGCCAAGGGCACCGGCATCTACATCAACTCGAGCCTGGCGAAGGTCGAGGCGGTGCACGCGGGGTACGACGAGGCGATCCTCCTCAACACGCAGGGCTACGTCGCCGAGTGCACGGGCGAGAACCTCTTCATCGTGAAGAGGGGTGTGTTGAAGACGCCGCCGTTGTCGAGCGGTGCGCTCGAGGGCATCACGCGCGATTCGATCATGACGATCGCGCGCGACCTGGGCTACGAGGTGCGCGAGGAGAACCTGCTGCGCCAGGACCTCTATCTCGCGGACGAGGCGTTCCTCACCGGCACCGCGGCCGAGCTCGTGCCGATTCGCTCGGTCGACGATCGGTTGATCGGCGACCCCGGTGAGATGACCCGCAAGCTTCAGGAGACCTACTTCGCCTCGGTGCGCGGTCAGGTCGAGCAGTACAGGGACTGGTGCGAAGATGTCTAACGAACACGCGGCGCCCGAAGGGCGCTCGCCGAGGGAGCGAACGGCTCCATCGGTTGAGGTACCCAGGAGCGCAGAGAGCGACCGCATCAGGAGGGTTGAGATCTACGACACCACGCTGCGTGACGGCAGCCAGCTCGAAGGCATCTCGCTCACCGTCGACGACAAGCTGCGCATCGCCGAGCAGCTCGACTGGTTGGGCGTCGACTACATCGAAGCGGGCTGGCCGGGTGCCAACCCGAAGGACGACGAGCTGTTCGAACGGGCGAAGCGCGAGTTGCCGCTGAGCACGAGCACGCTCGTGGCGTTCGGGTCGACGCGTCGCCCCAAGGGCAAGGTCGACTCCGACGACACGTTGCGTCATCTGCTCGACGCTGACACGTCGACGGTGTGCATCGTCGGCAAGGCGTGGGACTACCACGTGCTCGAAGCGCTGCAGACCACGCTCGACGAAGGCGTCGCGATGGTGGCCGACTCGGTGGAGTTCCTCGCGCGGCGAGGGCCGCGTCGTGATGTTCGATGCCGAGCACTTCTTCGACGGCTACCGCCGCAACCCCGAGTTCGGCCTGCGCGTGCTCGAAGGTGCCGCACAGGCGGGCGCGAACCGTCTCGTGCTGTGCGACACCAACGGCGGCACGTTGCCCGACGAAGTGGAACGGATCGTGCGCACGGTGGTCGATCACTTCGCGGCCGACGAGGGCGTCGGGATCGCGGTGCACCTCCACGACGACGCGGGCACCGGAGTCGCCAACGCGCTCGCGGGTGTGCGCGGTGGCGCGATGCAGGTGCAGGGCACCATCAACGGGTACGGCGAGCGAACCGGCAACTGCAACCTCACCACGATCATCCCGAACCTCACGTTGAAGATGGGCATCGCCACGATCCCCGCTGATCGTCTGGAGCGCCTCACGCCGGTCGCGCACCACGTCGCCGAGCTCGTGAACATGGCGCTGAACCCGCAAGCGGCCTACGTGGGCAGCTCGGCGTTCGCGCACAAGGCGGGCCTGCACATGAGTGCGATCGCCAAGCGGTCCGACGCGTACGAGCACATATCGCCGGGCGCGGTGGGCAACGGCACGCGGTTCGTGGTCTCGGAGCTCGCGGGACGCAGCACGCTGGTGCTCAAGGCCAAGGAGCTCGGACTCGAGCTCGACGGCCCCCAGGTCAACGAGCTGGTCGACACCCTGAAGCGGATGGAGCACGAGGGCTACCACTTCGAGGTGGCCGACGCGTCGCTCGAGCTGCTCATGCGACGCGCCGGCGGTTGGCGCCAGCCGTGGCTCGAGGTCGAGTCGTTCCGCGTGATCAGCGACGACGACGATCCGTCGTCGGTGGCGGGTGGCACGCCCACCTCGACGATGTTGACCGAAGCCACGGTGAAGGTGCACGTGGGCGGCGAGCGCCGGATCGCGGTGGCCGAGGGCAACGGCCCGGTGAACGCGCTCGACACCGCATTGCGCGGGGCGCTGGGCGACAGCTACCCCGCGCTCGACCTCGTGCACCTCACCGACTACAAGGTGCGCGTGCTCGACACCGCGAAGGGCACGGGCGCGATCACGCGTGTGCTCGTCGACTCCACCAACGGCGATCGCTCGTGGACCACGATCGGGGTGAGCGAGAACATCATCGAGGCGTCGTGGCAGGCGTTGCTCGACTCGCTGCTCTACGGTCTCCTCCTGGCCGAGCCCGTCCCGTCTTCCGAGAGCTGAGCACCGATGCCGACCGATCCGTTCGTCGCTCCCGCCCTCGACGACCACCCGCGCAACGAGCCCAACCTGGCGCCCGGCGTGCGGTTGCCGGCGGCGCACGGTTGGGTGGCCGACCGCGCGGGCGATCTCGTCGGCGGGCAGCCCAAGGGCGATCTGCTCGGACGACCCGGGCCCGAACGTGGGCTACGCGGTCCTGTTGGCCAACCGTCTGAAGGACCGGCTGGCGCTCGGTGCGCACGAGCCGGCCGTCGACGCGCTCGCGGTGGTGTCGGAGCTGGCGATGAAGCGTGCCGCGTCGTACGGACGTGCACCGGTGATGCCCGACCTCGAGATCGCCGCCACGTTGCTCGGGTACCTGGGTGATGTCGACCCGACGTTCGTGGTGTGGCGCACCCACGCAGTGCATGGCGCGTCGCACGAGTACAGCGCGCGGCGCGCGCTGGTCGACTCGGTGTCCGACGCCACGCTGCGGGTTCCGCCGGCCGGCGGCGTCCAGGTCGCGGAGTTCCGCGCCGAGCTGACGGCGAGCGCGAGCTGAGCGTGGCTCCTTCCTAGACTCGGCCGCGATGGCACCCCTTCGCGTTCGCTATTCCCCGGCGCCGACCGGCGAGCTCCACGTCGGCAGCGTGAGCACCGCGTTGTTCAACTGGTTGTTCGCCCGCCACGTCGACGCCACCTTTGTGCTGCGCATCGAGGACACCGACACCGCCCGCACCCGTGAGGAGTCGATCGGCGCGATCCAGGACACGCTGCGCTGGCTCGGCCTCGATTGGGACGAGGGCCCGTTCCGCCAGAGCGAGCGCACCGAGCGCTACGTGGCAGCGGCGCGGCAACTTCTCGCCGAGGGCGCGGCGTACGAGTGCTTCTGCACCGCCGACGAGGTGAAGGCACGAGGCGAAGCGGCTCGGGTCGACGGCCGAACGCCGGGCTACGACGGTCATTGCCGTACGTTGAGCGCCGGCGAACGGGCTGCGTTCGAGGCCGAGGGACGCAGCCGCGTCGTGCGGTTCCGCACTCCCGACGAAGGCGCGAGCGAGTTCACCGACCTCATCCGCGGTGACGTCCGCGTCGAGTGGGCCAACATCGGCGACTTCGTGATCCTGCGCTCCGACGGGTCGCCGATCTTCTTCCTCGCCAATGCGGTCGACGACATCGACCAGGGGATCACCCACGTGATCCGTGGCGAGGACCTCATCGACACGACCCACCGCGTGCTCGCGCTGCGACGCGCGTTGGGGGTGGCCGAGCAGCCGGTGTACGCGCACCTTCCACTGATCCTCGCGGCCGATCGCTCGAAGCTCTCGAAGCGTCACGGCGCGGTGGCGGTGGAAGAGTTCCGCGCCCGTGGGTATCTGCCCGAGACGCTGGTCAACTACCTCGCGCTCATGGGGTGGTCGCCGGGGGATGACGCCGGCGAGATCCTGTCCCTCGACCAGCTCTCCGAACTATTCGAGCTCGAGCGGGTCACGCATGCGTCGGCGGTGTTCGACGAGAAGAAGCTCGAATGGATGAACGGCGAGTGGATTCGTCGCCTCGACACGGTGGAGCTCGCGGCGCGGGTGGAGCCCGAGGTGCGCGCCCGTGCCGGTGATCGCTTCGACGCCGAGGTGTTCGCGCACGCGATCGCGATCGGCCAGGAACGTTCGTCGACCCTGGTCCAACTCGTCGACCAGACGAACTTCTTGTTCGTTGCCGACGACGAGTTCGCGATCGAGCCTGACGGCTGGACGCGCCTGGTCGCGGTCGATCGAGTGGGTGAGGTGCTCGACGCGGTGATCGCGCACGTCGAGGCGTGCGAGTGGAGCGTCGAGGCGATCGATCTGAAGCCGGTGATCGAGAGCCTCGAACTGAAGCCGCGCAAAGCGATGCCCGCGGTGTACGCCGCGATCGAGGGTCGAGCGCAGGGCCTCCCGGCGTACGACGCGATCTGGATGCTGGGCCGCGACCGAGCGCTCGCACGGTTGCGCGCCGCCCGCTTGCGGCTCACCGAACAGGGCGTCGGCTAGTCTGCGTCGTCACCTTTCGGGGGTGGTGTAATCGGCAACACAGCAGGTTCTGGTCCTGCCTTTGGGGGTTCGAGTCCTCCCCCCCGAGCTCGACTCGAGAAATATTTTCTGAGGCCTGGCCCCGTCGTCTAGTGGCCTAGGACGCCGCCCTCTCAAGGCGGTAACGGCAGTTCGAATCTGCTCGGGGCTACACGAGAGAGCCCGGCCCGCGTGGCCGGGCTCTTGCGCGTGCTGCGTCGGTTCGCGGTGCGCGAACGGGTCGGTGGGGAAGCGGTGTCATTTCGCGCGCACGTGTCGACGCGTGGTGTCACCTGCGGAAACGTCGGTACGCGCAGCGTCGCGCCGCTCGTTCGTCGGCACGCGCGACGAGTGCAGAGTTCGCATCGCACCACGCGCGCGCACGGTGCGCTGGTTGCGTGCGCACGCGACATATCCACCACTCGCTGCGCGCACTGTCATAGCGTTGACGCGTCACTGACATCCGGTCGGTCACGCGCGTTGCACACGACGTGCAGCGTGTCGCGTTCGACATGGAGTGCTTGACCTTTGCGCGCAAATGCGTTCAACTTCCCGAGTACACGCACACATCCGGAGGCAAGTGTGAACAAAGCAGAACTCGTCGACAAGATCGCGGACACAGCAGGTCTCAACAAGGCCGAGGCTGAGCGCGCGTTGAACGCGTTCATCGAAACGATCCAAGGTGCGGTTTCCTCGGACGACAAGGTCACGTTGCCCGGCTTCGGTTCCTTCTCGCGCTCGTCGCGGGCGGCACGCACGGGTCGCAACCCGCGCACCGGGGAGCCGGTTCAGATCGCGGCATCGAAGGGCGTGAAGTTCTCCGCAGGAGCGGCTTTCAAGTCCGCCGTGAACAAGTAGGGCGAGCAAAGCTCCCGCTCCTACCAACATCGAACGCTCGAGAGTCGAGCGTCCATGCTGCAAGTCCGCAGCATTTAGAAAGGTGGTGACTGTGCCTCCTGCAAAGCGACGTACAGCACGCAAGACGACAGCCAAGAAGACAACCGCACGCAAGCCCGTCAAGCGTCGTACCGTGAAGAAGGCGCCGGCGCGCAAGGCTGCGGCGAAGAAGACCACGGCACGCAAGCCGGCGAAGAAGCGCACGGTCAAGAAGGCTGCGGCGAAGAAGACCACCGCACGCAAGCCCGTCAAGCGTCGTACCGTGAAGAAGGCGCCGGCGACGCAAGGCTGCGGCGAAGAAGACCACGGCACGCAAGCCGGCGAAGAAGCGCACGGTCAAGAAGGCTGCGGCGAAGAAGACGACCGCTCGCAAGCCGGCGAAGAAGCGCACGGTCAAGAAGGCTGCGGCGAAGAAGACCACCGCTCGCAAGCCGGCGAAGAAGCGCACGGTCAAGAAGGCTGCGGCGAAGAAGACCACCGCTCGCAAGCCCGTCAAGCGTCGTACCGTCAAGAAGGCGGCGGCGAAGAAGACGACCGCTCGCAAGCCGGCGAAGAAGCGCACGGTCAAGCGGGCCGTCAAGCGTCGCTGACCCTGCACCATCGCTCGTCGAACGAAGCGCGTCGCCTGAGGGGCCCTCCGGGGCCCCTCAGGCAATTCGCGGGACGGGAGCGCGTCCTCAGAGCTCGGTGATGCGCTTGAACGACTCGACGGGTTGGCGAACCGCCGGATCGGGATCCCGCAAGGATGCCCGCACACGTTCGATGAACGCGTCGCGCTGACGCCGGAGCTCGACCTCGGACGCGTCGTGGTCGATCTGCATCGTGGAACGCCATTGGCTGTGGTGCGCGAGCAGCGCGGCGACCTTGGCGTCGATCGCTGCGTCGTCGAGCGTTTCGACGTGGTCGACCACCTGGGCTTCGAACAGCAACAGCTCCGACGGGCGGTGCGGCACGCCGGCATCAGGGAAGAAGTGCGGGTCGCGCGCGGCGACGATCCCGTCGATCACCAACTGGCCGGCCGCGTGGTGATCAGGATGCAAGCGGTACTGCTTCCACGGATCGTGTCCGATAACCACGTCGGGGCGTGACGCGCGGATGGCGGCGCACACCTGGGCACGCGCATCACGCGTCACCTCGAGCTCACCGTCGACGGCCCGTCCGAAGTGCACATCAACGACCCCGAGGGCGTCGGCCGCGGCGGCCTGCTCGCGCTCGCGGGTGGCGATGAGCACGCTGAGGTCGGCGTCGGGATCCCACGTGCCTTTCGAACCGTCGGTCAGCACCAGGAGCTCGCAGTGTGCGCCGAGTGCTGCCCACTTGGCGAGCGTGGCGCCGCACCCGAACTCGACGTCGTCAGGGTGCGCGCCGATGGCGAGGACGCGGGCGGGTACGGGGAGATCGCTCGTGCTCATCGACGGGTCGCCGTCTGCATGGCCGCGGTGTGCAGCAGGGCGAGGTCGCTCGGCAGGTCGACGTCGAACGCGAGCGACGGGTCGCGCACGACGCGCACCGCGGCGCCGATGCGTCGGGCTTCGGCGGCATGGCGGCGGAACGATCCCGGCCCGTACGCAAAGCGGAACCCGAGATCCACGGGCACGCTCAACACTGGGGTGCCGTCGTCGCGATGGCACGGCACGATGGTCACGATCCTTTGAGTTCCGTCACGCACCACGCCGTCGAAGGTGCGTGCATCGGGGAGATCGGCGTGGGCCACGACGACGCGGCGGAGCCCGCGCGCAGCCACCCAGGCGCGCCCGGCGTCGGCTGCCGCGTCGAGGGTGCCGGGATCATCGATCACCGGGAGCGCGCGCTCGGCGGCCCACGCCCGCACGTCGGGATCGGACGAGATCACCACGACGGGGAGCCCGCCGGCGGCAGCGGCGACGTGATCGGCCCACTGGCGGCCGAGATCGGCTCGAGCTTCGGGGGTCAGTTCGTCGGCGAGCCGAGCCTTGCCCAGTGCGAACGCACGGATCGGGATCGCGATACCGGCGGGTGAATTGCTTGAGTGCGTCATCGGCTCGTCATGAGGGGTGCCACGTATGCTACCGAGCGTGAATTCGGCGGCGTCCGTGACATCGGTTGCGGTCGTCGGCGCCGGATCGTGGGGCACGACGATCGGTGCGATCCTCAGCGCGAACGCGCCCACCACGGTGTGGGCGCGCGACCCCGCGGTGTCGGACGACATCGACCGACGTCATCGCAACGACGCCTACCTCGCAGGGGTCGAGCTGCCCTCGACGTTGCGCGCCACGGCCGATCTGCGTACAGCATGTGTGGACGCCGACGTGGTGGTGATGGCGGTGCCGTCGCACGGATTCCGTGCCGTGCTCGCCGAAGTGGCCGACGTGATCGCACCCCACGTGCCGGTGGTGAGCTTGGCGAAGGGCGTCGAGCGCGACTCGTTGTTGCGCATGACCGAGGTCGTGCTCGACGTGCTCCCCGATCACGATCCGGTGCGCGTCGCCACGCTCACCGGCCCCAACCTGGCCCGCGAGATCGCCGAGGGTCAACCGGCCGCGTCGGTGGTCGCCTGTGCCGATCCGGCGACGTCAGAGGCACTGCAACACCTCTTCATGACCGACCGGTTCCGGGTGTACACGAACCCTGACGTGGTGGGCTGCGAGATCGCCGGCGCCACCAAGAATCTGATCGCCATCGCCGTGGGAACGGCGGCGGGGCTGGGCTACGGCGACAACACGCAGGCGGCGCTCATCACCCGCGGGCTGGCCGAAGTCACCCGCCTCGGGGTGGCGCTGGGCGGTGAGCCGCTCACGTTCGCGGGTCTGGCCGGGCTCGGTGACCTCGTCGCGACGTGCACGAGCACGAAGAGCCGCAATCGCAGCGTGGGTGTGGAGCTCGGCCGCGGCCGGTCACTCGACGACATCATCGCGTCGTCGAACATGGTGGCCGAGGGGGTGCGGAGCACCAGCGCGGTGCTCGCGCTCGCGGCACGCGTCGGTGTGGAGATGCCGATCGCGGGAATCGTCGGCGCGGTGCTCTACGACGGCCGTCGGCCGAACGACCTCGTGGCGGAGCTCATGCTGCGCGAAGCGAAGTCGGAGCTGTACGGGCTTCCTCCCCGATGAGCGGCCCCTCTGCACGCGGCCCTGCGAGCATGGCCGCGTGAGCATCGTGGGTCCGGCGAGCGCGGGTGAGCATCTCGTGGGCACGATCGGCGGATCGCGTGGCGCGATCGTCGACCGGGTCGGCACGGTGTCGCCCGAGCGAGCGTTGTGGAAGCTCGAGTGGTGGATCGGAGGCGACGATCGTTGGCACGTGCCGTCGCGTGAACCCGCGGTGCGTCAGTCGCTCGTCGACGACGTGCCGGTGGTGCGGACATCGATGCGGGTCCCCGGTGGTGACGCGGTCCATGAGGTGTTCGGGGTGGCCGGTGACGCGGTGGTCGTCGACGTGGAGAACGCATCGCCCGCGCCGTTCGTGGTGGCGTTCGTGGTGCGCGGCGCGGGATCGTTGAGCCTCGATGACACGACGGTGACGGTCGATGGCGTGCGCGCGTTCACGGCGCTCCGTCCGCCGTCACGCTGGGCCGCAGGCGACTCCATCCGCGAGGTCGTCACGTCGGGTGGCGCGCTCGACCTGCCCATGCCGCCGCGCCGCGACCGAGCGGCGCGGCTCGAAGCGGCGTTCCTGTATCCGGTCGCGCATCGGACGCGGCTGCGCATCGCGGTGGCGCTCGGCCGTCATGATCGACCCGAGGTGACCGACCTCGATCTCACCGCGCTCCCCGACGCGGCGGCCGTCGTGCGCGGCTGGCAGGCACAGCTCGATCGAGGGATGCGGGTGCAGCTCCCCGACCCGGCCCTCCAGGCGGAGGTCGACACGGCGCGTGCGCAGGTGTTGCTCGCCGGTCAGTCGGGCCGGCCATTGCCAGAGGTGGTCGCCGCGCTCGAAGACTGGGGCTTCGACGACGAAGCCGTGACCGCCTGGCACCGTCTGGGATTTCTCGCCAAGCGACGGGCCACGCGGCGCGATCGTGGCAGCGCGGGGCGGCCGATGTCGTCATCGTCTGGACCGTCGCGGGGATCGTCGGCCGGAACGGCCGCGTTGCGGTTGCTCGCGATTCGTCGGCAGCTGGTCACCGAGGACGGTTCCACCGTGCAGCTGTTCAGCGAGTGGCCGCCGGAGTGGAACGGTCAACCGGTCGACGTGCGCGACGCGCCCACCCGCATGGGCCCGGTGTCGTGTTCGGTGCGGTGGCACGGTGACCGCCCCGCCTTGCTGTGGGAGGTCCCGCCGGGCGCGCAGGTGTGTGCGCCGGGCCTCGATCCGTCGTGGGCGTCGAGTGACCAGCGGGGCGAAACGCTGCTCGCGGCCGCGGAGTGAGTCGGTAGGGTCGGGCGATGACCGCGACCGATCCGTACACGCGCGCGGCACGCGCCTACGACCTCTTCTACCGCGAGAAGGACTATGCGGCGGAGGCGAGCGCGGTGATCGCGTTGGCAGAGCAGTACGCGTTGGGCGGTCGTTCGTTGCTCGACGTCGGCTGCGGCACCGGGGTGCATCTGTCGCACCTCGCGGCCCACTACCCGCGGGTCGTCGGTGTTGACGTGAGCCCGTCGATGCTCGCCGAGGCGCGACTCGCGTTTCCCGAGTTGGCATTCAGCGAAGGTGACATGCGCACGTTCGTGCTCGACGACACGTTCGACGTGGTCACGTGTCTCTTCAGCGCGGTCGGCTACATGACCACGCCTCGCGATCTCGACGTCGCGATCGAGAACATGGCGTCGCACCTCGCTCCGGGCGGGGTGCTCATCGTCGAGGGGTGGCTCACGCCCGACTCGTTCCTCGAAGGGCACGCGTCGGCACACAGTGCGGTCGGTGACGAAGCCGCCGTCGCGCGGGTGATGTTGAGTCGACGCGACGGGGACGTGAGCGTGATCGACTATCACTACGTGATCGCCACCCTCGACGGCATCGAGCACGTGGTGGAGGAGCATCGGCTGGGGCTGTTCACCTTCGAGCAGTACCGGGCGGCGTTCGAGCGCGTCGGGCTGCGCTACGCCCGCGAAGAGGGGCTCACCGGGCGAGGCCTGCACGTGGGCGTGCTCGCCCGCCCGAACGAGGCGTCAGGCTGACGCCAGCCTGAGCGTGACGATCTCCCATGGGCGGAGCTCGACCGACCCGGTGAAGGCGTGCAGACGCTCGCCGACCAGATCGATCACCTCGCCGCTCGCAGCGTCGCCGGTGGTGTCGGCCACTGACGCAATCTGGGCGGACGGGGAGAGGTTCACCAGTCGCAGCGTGAGCGCGTCGGTGTTCGCGTCGCGTGTGATCGCCGACACGTGCGCGCCGTCGATCGTGAGCGTGCCTCCCGTGTGCGCGAACGACCCGCTGGGTCCTTGCACGCGCACCGCTTCGAGGGGAACGAGGAAGTCATCGGCGGCGTCGGAGACTCGAGCCGATTCCCAGTCGCCACGATGCGGGAGGACCGCGTACTCCAGCGTGAGTGGACGCTGGAGTTGCGGGCCTTCGAGGGTGTGGAGGGGCCCGGCCGGATTCGGCCGGTAGGCGGGTTCGGAGCGCGAGAGGTAGCCCGTGGCGCGCAGCAGGGTGAGGGCGAGCTCGGCGCCGTCATCGAGCACCTCGTACTCGAGCAGTCCGTCGTGCAGGAGGGCGAGCCCGACTGGTTGGGTGTCGCGGTCGGCGCGGCCGTCGGATTCACCGTCGTTCGACGCGCAGTCGACGAACCGTCGCGACACGAAGGTGGGGAGGCCGCGCTCGTGCGGGCCGCCCTCCGCGGTGAGGTCGCGGTGCACCACCGCGAACGCACACTCGGCGTCGGAGCCGGTCACGCGCGTCGGCAGCGGGTAGTGGGCGCGCAGGCGGTGATCCCTCGCTCGGTTGTCGAAGTCGACGCGGACGCGCAGGAACCGCTCACCGGCGCGCAGCTCGAGGGTGGTGCGGATGTCGACGTCAACGAGGTCGGAGCTGCGCTCGGTGCACGATCGCTCGTCGCCCACCGCGCGAGCGGGCCAGCGGAAGCGGCTGGTCACGACCAGCTGCGCCCACACCCCGCCGTTGTCGGCGACCTCGACGGTGACGGATTCCGGGGTGTCCACGATCAGGTCGTCACCCGGCGGGCTGTAGTTGTAGGTGTCGCCGCCGTCGCCGCCGTCGACGTAGCGGTTCGCGCCGGTGATGCGCACGCCGTCGGCCTCGATGGTGAGCGTGCCGTCGACCGCATCGACCTCCACCCGCACCAACCCGTTCTCGATCACCCGCCCGTACGCCACCGCTGCTGCCCCGAAACTGCGTCGTTCGTGTGCCGATGTCGCATCCATTTGACGCAATTTCGGAGAATCGGGGACGGCGTCTTCCGGGGAGTCGTCGGTGGGGAGGCCGTCGACGGGAGTGAAGGTGCGCCAGCCGAAGGCGGGGATGTCGTGGACGGCGACCGACGACGTCGCGGACGGGGGCGCGGTGTTGTCGGATGGCGACGGTGGCGCCGGCGTCACCGAGCGCGAGGAGCTCGTCGCGGGTGTGCTCGAGGTCGATGACGGGATCGCCGGGTCCCGCGTCGTGGAACGTGAACTCGACGACGCCGTCGTCGCGGTCGGTTCGCTCGACGCGCGCGATCCGCGCACCGGCCAGCTCCGGGCCGCGCATCATCTCGACGACCCACTGCACCTTGGTGCCCGTCACCATCGTGTCGAGGCCGGTACCGGTGACCTCGCGCACCACCTGCGCGGGGTGCAGCGAGCCGTCGTCGAGGGCGCGCAGCTGCAACGGCCCGGCGCCGGGCACACGCACCGTGACCGCGCCGTCGTGTGCACGCGCGGTGACGTTGGCCACGACGAACGAACCCGCGGGCGCGTCGACCGCGCCGCGAGTGCGCCCAACGTGTCGTCGGCGAGTGCCTCACCGACGTGGCGCGCTTCCTGGTAGCGCACGCGCACCGCCTCGACGACCTCGTCATGACTGCACGCGCACGCAGAGTCGTGGGCACTGTTGAGCACGAGGTTGCGCCACCCGATCGCGAGCAACGCGTGGGGATACCGGTCGGGTGGGAGGAAGAGCGCGCTGAGCGGTTCTGCGCGACGCTCGAGCGCGCGCTCGGCGGCCGCGCACGCTTGGTGCACGTCGACCCGGTTCGATGCCACACCCATCAGCACGTTGGCCCGCGCGCCGGAGCGCAGCTCGCCCGACCATGACGCCAGTCCGTCGACCGGCTGCGTCGTGACGTGCTCGGCCAGCGACCGGATCGTGAAGTGGTGGTCGCCGCCCTTGGCGTTCGCGGTGGCGACCAGCGCACCGAGGTGCGACTGCGGGAGCAGGTGGTCGGAACCGTTCATGAGGAGCAGGGCGCCGCCCGGGAGCGCGGCGGCGCCGAGCTCGGCCGCGTACCCACGTGCACGGGCGACGAGCAGCCCCGAATCGGGCGGGAGGTCGCGACCGTTGGCGTACGACCCATAGAGGTATTCGGCCCGCACCCGTGATCGGTCGGGTGCGATCCACCAGAACGCGGTGCGGTCGATCGACGACGGCACGCCCCGCCACACGACCGCGTGCTCGATGCCGGCGAGGCGCAAGAGCTGGGGCATTTGCGCGACGTGGCCGAACATGTCGGGGAGGTAGCCGACGGTGGCATCGCCGCCGAGCTCGCGGGTGCGGGCGATGCCGAGCTGCAGGTCGCGGACGATCGTCTCTCCCGACACCATGAACTCGTCCATCAGCACCATCCACGGACCGACCTGCACTCGCCCGTCGCGCACGAGCCGTTCGATCCGCGGCGCGGCGTCGGGACGCACCTCGAGATAGTCGTCGATCAGTGCGGTCTGGCCGTCGAGGAGGAATCGCGTGTAGGTCGGATCGGCCTCCATGAGATCGAGCAGGCCGTCGACGAGGTGCACCAACGCGAGTCGGTACGTCTGGAACGGGGCGTACCACTCCCGATCCCAGTGGGTGTGCGGAACGATCGACACCTCGGTGGTGCTGTGAGCGGGCACGGCCACGTCGGTCAGGCTACGGGAGGTGGTCGTCGCCGAGGCACGTGGCCGACCTCGTACCCTGGCCCGATGGCCAAGCCGTACCCCACGCTGCGATTCGAACGAGAGCTGTGGGACGCAGGCGACCGTGTCGTGGTCGGGATCGATGAGGTCGGCCGGGGCGCGTGGGCCGGGCCGGTCACCGTCGGTGCGGTCGTGTCGGCGCCTGAGCACCTCAAGGGGGTGCGCGACTCGAAGCAGCTCACGCGCCCCGAGCGCGAGCGTGCCGCGTCGGCGGTGCGCACGTGGGCCGTCGCGGTCGGTGTCGGTCATGCCTCGCACGAGGAGTGCGACGAACTCGGGATGACGGCGGCACTGCGCGCCGCGGCGATGCGCGCGCTCGCAGAGCTCGAGGCGCAAGGGTTCACCGCGGATCGGATTGTCCTTGACGGGAAGCACGACTACCTCGGCCTCGGCGCTCGCGTGCGCACGGTCGTGAAGGGTGACGTGTCGTGCCTCGGCGTTGCGGCCGCGTCGTGTGTGGCCAAGGTGACGCGCGACCGGATGATGATGGAGGCCGCGGCGCACTATCCGCCGTACGACTTCGGGTCGAACGTGGGGTATCCCGCTCCTGCCCACAAGGCCGCGCTGGCGGGCTACGGACCCAGCGCGATCCATCGTCGTTCCTGGATCTTCATGGAGCACTTGTGCTGGCGTGGGGTGGCGCCTGCACCCGGTCGTCTGTTTGTCTAACGTTTGTCCCGAAGCGATCGGAGGTGCGTCGTGGACGTCGACCTGCCCGAAGTGCATGCACATGCGCTCGACGCGACCCATCGCCTCGTCGCCGGTGTCGGCGACGAGCAGTGGGACATCATCTCGGTGTGCGACGAGTGGACGGTGCGCGAGCTCGTGAATCACGTCGTCACCGGCAACTACTGGGCGTTCGAGCTCGGTGGCGGCAAGACGATCGAGGAGGTCGGCACTGCGCTCGACGGTGACGTGCTCGGCACGGACCCGTTGCGCGCCTACGACGACTCGGCGTTGGTGGCGGCCGCCGTGTTCCGCGAGCCCGATGCGATGGAGCGGCCATGCGCGGTGTCGTACGGGCCGGTGCCGGGCTCGGTGTATTGCGGGCACCGACTCATCGACGTGTTGATCCACGGGTGGGACGTCGCCAAGTCGACCGGGCAGGACACCACCCTTGATCCCGCGCTGGTCGAGGCGTGCTGGGCGGTCACGGAACCGCAGATCGAGATGCTCACCCCGAGCGGCGCGTTCGGCACCGTGCAGACCGTCCCCGACGACGCCGACCTCGAGACGAAGCTGCTCGCCATCCTCGGTCGCCAAGCCTGACCCACGCCGGATCAACCGGTAGCGTCACGCCCCATGGGTCAACACATCACCGTGACCGTCACGCCGGGTGCCTCACCGTCGGCGCGCATCTTCAACCTGAATCGTTCGATCACCGGCATGGCGATCGAGCGCTACCCGTCGGTGGCGAAGATCACTCAGGGGCGACCGCCTGACGTGTTGGCGAGGCGGCTGTTCGACCTCGGCGTCGACTCGGTCACCGTGTACTCGAGCTCCACGACCGTGATGGCCGCGCCGGACCGCTGGGCCGCGCTCGAGCCGCAGGTGATCGAGACCATCGAGCACCTCTTCGGCTACTACGGCGACGACGCCGGCTGGTCGCCCGACAACCTCCGCGCGATCGGCTTCGAACCCATCATTCCGCCTGAACCGACGGCGTAGCTCGCCACCGACGCTCATGGGCGACGCAGCCACCACCGGCTCACGCGGCGTGTTCGTGCTGGCGGACATCTCCGGCTACACCGCGTTCTTGCAGTCGGTGGGCGCGGCGCACGGTGAAGCGATGGCGGCCGCGCCCGAGGTCCCGGCTGCGTATCCGATGATGACGAGCCTGCTCGACGGCATCGTCGAGAGCCTCACGCCGGCGTTCGTGCTGTCCAAGCTCGAGGGCGACGCGGTGTTCGCATACGCCTCGGCCGACTCGTTCTCCCTGCACGGCGGCGAGGTGCTCGACTGCGTACGTGGCTGCTACGCCGCGTACCGAGATCGGCGAGACAAGACCGAGAACCTCATGCTCTGTGAATGCGAAGCGTGCTCGCGTCTCAGCACGCTCGAGCTCAAGTTCGTGTTGCACCACGGGAGCTACGTGATGCAGTCGATCGTCGGGCGCGAGGAGTTGCTGGGGCCCGACGTGACGATGGCGCACCTGCTGTTGAAGAACACCGTTGTCGACGAGCTCGGCGCGACCGCGTACGCGCTCGTCACCGATGCCGCGGTTGAACAGCTCGACATCCCGCTCGAGGATTCGAGCCCGCACTCCGAGCACTACACGCATTACGAACCGATCCACGCCCACGTGTTCGCACTCTGATCAGTTGTCGCGGCGCCCAACTTGCGTCATGATCACAGCTCACGACGATCGGGGGACAGGATGGCGATCGAGGACCGACCGGCGAGTGCGGTGCCGTCGGGCACGCTGGTGCTCGATGACCGCGATCGTGTTCGCCTCACGCGCGGCGGCGCAAACGTGGCGGCGCTGCTGCGGATCGGTCTCGGGTTGCTGTATCTCTGGGCGTTCTTCGCTCAGGGGTTCGGCATCGTCTACACGAACTCGACGACCAAGGCCGACGGCAGCGTCGACTACGGGTGGAACTTCGACCACGACAGCGACGCGGGCTGGATCACGTCGGGCTTCGAGCACTCGCCCACCGCCGGATACGTCGACAAGGGGCACGGCCCGCTTGCCTTCGTGTCGCAGGAGCTCCCCACGGGCGTCGACGACTTCGGGTGGATGTTCGCGATCGGTGGACTCGGGGTGGCGCTGACCTTCGGCATCGCCATGCGCATCGCAGGATGGGGCGGGTTCGCGCTGAACATGTTGCTCTGGTTCAGCGCGTTCCCACCGACCTCCAACCCGGTGCTCGACGGCGAGCACATGGCGTTTGGGCTCTCGATTCTGCTGCTGATGTATCTCCACGCAGGGAACCATTGGGGGCTGGGCCGCTGGTGGAGTCGGCACACACCGGCGTTCTTGCACTGACCCACACGATCGCCGGTGCCGGTGCTCAGGCCGGTGGTTGCGACGCGGCTGCCACGATCTGGTCGAGATCGACTGGTCGGGCACACTGCGGCGCGTCGAGGGTCGTGAGGTCTGCCGTGTTTGCGCTCGGCCCCGATGCGGTACGCCGAGGGTGTGCCGATCACCAACGCGCTCGCGAGCCTGGCCGTGCGGGACCTGTCGAACGCAGCCGCGTGGTACGAGACGCTGCTCGGTCCGGGGACGCAGCCCATGCCCGAGGTGATGGAGTGGAAGCTCGAGCAAGGTGGCGGTCTCCAGGTGTACCTGGCGCCGGAGCGGGCCGGACGCGGAACGTGCACGATGGTCGTCGATGACGTCGACGAAATGTCGCGGACCCTGCGCGAGTCGGGGCTGGCCCCAGACGCCGAAGCGGTGCATGGCGATCGTGTCGACACGGTGATGGTCAAGGATCCCGACGGAAACTCGATCGCGTTCGCCGCAGCGAAGGACGGTTCGTTCGTCCGCTGAAGCGCTGGGGGTCGTGCATCACTGAGTTCCCAGGCGGGTTAGCGTCTGGATGTGGTCAGATTCGACACCGTACGGGTCGCGGCGGTGCAGGCAACGCCGGTGATCCTGGATGCCGAGGCGACGATCACTCGAGCAATCGAGCTCGTCGAGGACGCGGCGGATCACGGTGCCCGGCTCGTCGTCTTCCCCGAGTGCTTCGTGTCGCTGTATCCGACCGGGTCCTGGGCATCGCAGGCGGCAACGTGGTCGCACGCGTGTGACGAGCTCTGGGGTCGGATGTGGGAGTCGAGCATCGACGTCAATGGGCCGCTCGTCGCCCGCGTGGTGTCGGCGTGCGCGACGCGCGATGTGCACGTGGCGATCGGCGTCAACGAACGTGAAGACGACCGACCGGGTTCGCTCTACAACACGCTGCTCGTCCTCGGTCCTCACGGTGTGTTGCACCGACACCGCAAACTGATGCCGACGATGCACGAGCGTGTGTTCCACGGGGTGGGTGGAGGCGACGACCTCGACGTGGTCGACGTGCCCGACGTGGGGAGAGTGGGCGGTCTGATCTGTTGGGAGAACCGCATGCCCCTCGCACGGTGGCGGGTGTACCAAGGCGGTCCGCAGATCTGGCTCGCGCCCACCGCTGACGACAGCGACAGCTGGATCGCATCGATGCGTCACATCGCGATCGAGGCGGGCGCCTTCGTCGTGAGCGTGCCGCAGTTCATCCCGGCGTCGGCCTATCCCGACGACTTCCCGTTCTCGATTCCGGAAGGAACCGACGTGCTCGGTCGGGGTGGCGTCTGCGTCGTGTCACCTCGGGGCGACGTGATCGCCGGACCGTGTTACGACACCGAAGTGACGCTCTACGCCGACTGCGACCTCCGAGAGGGGCTGCACGCCAAGCGCAGCTTCGACGTGGTCGGTCACTACGGGCGTGCCGACGTGCTCACGTCGGACCGTGCTGCTTCGCACGAACAGGTGGACCCGCCCGCACCCTGACCGGGACGGCTTGACGATCGAACGTGTGTTCGTGTACCGTCGTTGGTCCGATGGGACTCGCAGCGCTTCCCCGACGTGACGACGAAGCACGTGACCGGCTCGAGCAGCTGGGGGTGCAGGCGCGGCCGTTGGTGCTGGCCCGTGACCGGAGCATCGAGCTCTCGCGGGGCGCTGGTTCAGGTGGTCTGAGCTCGCTCATCCCCGGTGCGGCGTTGACTCGGGGTGCGGTGCTGCGAGTCGTCGGCACCACGGCAGGTCGCCCGTCGGGTGCGGGCGCCACGTCGGTCGGTTTCGAGCTGGCGGCGGCGGTCACCGCGGCCGGGGAGTGGGTGGCGGCGGTGGAGCTCGACGGTTCACTCGGCGCACTGGCCGCGGCGGAGGCCGGGGTGGCGCTCGAACGGTTCGCGGTGGTCCGGCGGGTGCCCCCCGCCCGCTGGGCCACCGTGGTCGCGGCACTGCTCGACGGGGTGAGCCTCGTGCTCGCCGAGGTGCCACGTGGAGTGCAGCTCGGCGACGCCCGTCGGCTGACGTCGCGCGGCACGCGAACGCGAGACCGTGCTCGTGCTGCACGAACGTGCGGCGCAGTGGCCCGCCGAGGCCGCACTCACGTTGGAGGCGATCGGCGCGCGGTGGGCGGGCGTCGCCGACACCGGGCATCTCACGAGCCGCGCGCTGCAGGTGCGTGTCGTCGGGCGCGGGGTTGCCGCGCGGGCCGTCACCGGTGAGCTCGCGCGCGCCGTCTGATTCCACCCGCGTGCGCGTCTGCGCGTTGTGGTGCCCTGACTGGCCCATTGTTGCCGCGCGTGTGCGCGACGAGTCGTTGCGCGACGCGCCGGTCGCGGTGGTGGAGCACGGGCGCGCGCGGGATGGTCGTGCGCGCGGCGTCGATCGAAGCGCGTCGTGAAGGGGTGACGCGCGGGTTGCGTCGACGTGAAGCCGAGGCGCGCTGCGCAGGGCTCGCGGTGATCGACGCCGATGACAACGCCGATGCGCGCGCGTTCGACGTGGTGGTGCGCGCGGTCGAGCAGCTGGTGCCGTTGCTCGTGCTCGACCGACCCGGGCGTCTGCTGTTCGCGACGCGCGGGCCGTCGCGCTACTTCGGTGGTGACGACGCGCTCGCGCGTCGTGTGCTGCGAGGTGGTGCACGCGACCGCGGTGGAGGAGGCGCGGGTCGGGATCGCCGACGGTGAGCTGGCCGCCAGCTTGGCGGCGCGCTCCACCGAGGTGATCGTGGTACCGCCAGGTGAGTCGGCCGCCTTCCTCGCGCCGTGGTCGATCGGCGTGGTCGCCCCGCACGTGGAAGGCGGCATCGAGCTGGCCGATCTGCTCGTACGGCTCGGCCTGCGTACCCTCGGCGCGTTCGCCGAGCTCCCCGAACCGTCGGTGCTGGCCCGCTTCGGCCTCCCCGGGGTGCACGCGCACCGGCTGGCGCGTGGCGAGGGCGTGCAGGGCGGCGAGCCGATGCCCATCCCGCCCGAACTGGTGGAGACGGTGGAGCTCGACCCACCCGCAGTGCGCGTCGACGAGGCGGCGTTCGCGGCCAAGATGCTCGCCGACCGCCTGCTCGGTCACCTCGACGAGCTCGGCCTCTCGTGTTCTCGCGTGATGGTGGAGGCGGAGACCGAGCATGGCGAGCGGATGACGCGGCTGCTGGCGACACGACGGCGCGCTCACCCCGGCCACGTTGGTGACCCGGGTGCGGTGGCAGCTCGAGGCGTGGCTCAGTGGACGCGACATCCCTGTGGTCACGCCCGACGATGTCGATGACATCGTCACCAGTGGCATCACGTTGTTGCGCCTCGTGCCCGACGACGTCATCCCCGCGGTCGGGCGTCAGCTCGGGTTCTGGGGCAGTGATCCCGCGGCGACCGATCGTGCCGGGCGCTCGCTCGCGCGCGTGCAGGGCATGCTCGGGGTCGACGCGGTCGTCACCGCGGTCGTGGCCGGTGGACGGATGCCTGCCGAGCAGGTGAGGTGGGTGCCGTGGGGCGAGCCGCGCGACGACACCGTCGATCGCGCGACGTGCGACCCGGACGCTGCCGTGGCCGGGTCGGGTGCCCGGGCCGGCGCCGGCGCGTGTGTTCGATCCGCCGATTCCCGCGGAGCTCCTCGACGCCGACGGCGCGCCGGTCACCGTGTCGGGGCGGGGGGAGCCGTCGGCCGCGCCCGCGGTGCTGCGGTGCCGCGAGCTCGCCGGTGGCGGTGGTCGCGTCGTGGCGCACGGTGGGCCGTGGCCTCACGATGTGGGGTGGTGGGACCAACGACGCAAACGACGGGTGGTCTGGCAACTGGTGATCGGTCGTCACGATCTCGTCGGCATTGGTGATGACGACGACGAGGGCACGAGACGGCATGTCTCGTGGTGATGAGCCGCGGTCACGCGATGCTCGAGGCCGTCTACGACTAGGTTCCGCGCTCGTGCAGTTCAGCCCTGAGTTGCGTGACGACGTGGCTGCCGGTGACATCACCGTGTCGTTCCGATTGTGGACCCGACCGAAGGTGCGCGTCGGTGGGCGCTACACCGCGCACGGCACGCGCATCGAGGTCGACGACATCGAGTTGGTGCCATTCTCCAGCGTCACGAAGGCCGACGTGCGTCGCGCGGGTGAGCGCGATCTCGAGTCGTTGCGCGCACGTGCCGCGCACGCCGGACCGATCGATGACGACACGTTGGTGTACCGCGTCGAGTTCCACGTCGTCGACGACTGACGAGCGCCCCCGCCGAGATGTCAGCCTTCGGCGATGAGGATGCGGTAGCCCGCGTCGTAGACGTCGAGCGACAGCAGGTCGGCGTGCTTGCGGTGCCACTCGCCCGACTCGAGGTCGGCAGCGAGGCGTGTGGTGCCCTGGGCGCGCACCGCTGACGGCAACAGCGCCAACCACGACATCCCGGCCTGCACGTCGGGGTCGAGGTAGGCCTCGGGGCGTGCCCAGTACGCCGCACCGAACCCGTCGAGGCAGTCGCGCGGCACGAGGACGGGCTGCAGCTCACGTACCTGGAGATGGAGACGGAAGAAGTCGGCCGTCGGCGCGTGCTGTTCCGAGGGCAGCTCGAGGGCCTCGGGCCAGTACTCGAGCGCCCAGTAGTCGTGGTCGACGAACGACTCGAAGAACAAGATGACCTGACGCCGACCGACCCGGCGGAGCTCGCGCAGACCGACCACCTGGTCGGGCCAGTGGTGCACTGTGAACACCGCGAGTGTGGCGTCGAACGAACCGTCGGCGAAGGGCAGTGCACCCGCGACGCCCCGTACGACCCGGTCAGTCCGTTCGCGCCGCTGGGCGATCATGGTGGGCGACGGCTCGAGCGCGACCACCGTACGATCGGTCGGCTCGTAGCTGCCGGTCCCGGCACCCACGTTCAACACCGATCGAGCCGATCCGAGCGCGGACCAGAGCTGCGCGGCGACACGAGGGTCTTGGCGTCGCGTCGCGGAGTACGAGCGTCCGATCGTGTCGTAGACCGACGCTGGCGGATTCATCGCGACAGTCTGATCAAGGTGCAGCGGTGATGCCCAACGCAATTGGCAACGCCGACTCGCGCCAACTCGCGAGGCCCGGGTTGCGGGGCTCGTACTTGTCGAACAGCAGGGTGCGGGCGAGTCGGTCTTCGACCGGATCCTCGACGACCCGGCCGCGTGCCGAATACGTGATGTCGCGCACTCGCACCGTCACCTCGGGCGACTGTTGCAGGTTGCGCACCCAGTCGGATCGCATACCCGCGCCTGCGAGCATGAACACGGTGGCGCCGTCGACCGCGAACCAGATCTCGATCTCGTGGGGCTCGCCGCTGACCCGACCGAGCGTGGTCAGGTAGCAGTAGTCGTCGTCGGCCGCATCGGCGAGCCTGCTCACCTGTCGGACCGTACTCGCACCAGTGGTGACCCGTGGGGCAGACTCCGCGGATGACGAATCGCACACACTCCGAATCGATCACCGTCGCCGTGCCACCCGCTGAGCTCTACGACCTCGTCGCCGACGTCACCCGCATGGGCGAGTGGAGCCCGGTGTGCACGCGCTGTCACTGGGAGGACGGCGGGAGTGCCGCGGTCGGTGCGTGGTTCGTCGGTCACAACGAGATGGAGGGCCGGAGCTGGGACACGCGCTGCGAGGTGGTGATCGCCGATCCCGGACGTGAGTTCGCGTTCGTCGTGAACGGCAACGTCACCCGGTGGGGATACACGTTCGCCGCGGTGGAAGGCGGCACCGAGCTCACCGAGTCGTGGGAGTTCCTGCCCAGCGGTGCGGAGATCTACGAGAGGATCTTCCAGGATCGGGCCGAAGACGAGCTGGCGACGCGGCGAGCCACCGCCCTCGAGGGGATCACGGCCACGCTCGCCGCCATCAAGCGGACCGCGGAAGGCGGCTGACGCGGGTCGTTTTCCAGGTGCACGCCCCTTGGCGTCGCGCTCGTCTGGCAATACGAACATATGTTCGCCTACCGTCGAGCCATGTCGGTCGACCAGGGCAATGGGAGGTACGCCGAGCTCCACTGCCACACCAACTTCTCGTTCCTCGACGGCGCCAGCCATCCCGAGGAGCTGGCCGACGAGGCGGCGCGCCTGGGCCTGGCCGGCCTGGCCGTCACCGACCACGACGGCTTCTACGGCGTGGTGCGCTTCGCGCTGGCAGCGGCCGACCACGGCCTGCCCACGGTGTTCGGCACCGAGCTCACTCTCGGCATCACCAAGCCTGCCAACGGCGAACCTGACCCGGAGGGCGAGCACCTGGTGGTGCTGGCCGAAGGTGCCGTTGGGTACGCGCGTCTCGCGCGAGCGATCAGCGCCGCGCAGATGGCCGGGGAGAAGGGCGCCCCGCGCAGCGCGATCCCGTCGCTGGCCGAGCACGCACGTGCCGCAGTGCACCTCCATCCCCATGCGAGCGCGCACAACGACACGTGGTTCGTGCTCACCGGCTGTCGCAAGGGCACCGTGCCCGCGGCGTTGGTGCGTGACGGTCCGCAGGCGGCGCGGCGCGCGCTCGACGAGCTGGTCGACGCGTTCGGTCGCGATCGCGTGTTGGTGGAGTTGTGGGACCACGGCGACCCACTCGACCGCCATCGCAACGACGCGCTCGCGCAGGTGGCGATGGCCACGAACGTCGACGTGCTCGCCACCAACAACGTGCACTACGCCACGCCCGCGCAACGTCCGCTCGCCAATGCGCTGGCTGCGGTGCGGGCGCGGAGATCACTCGACGAGATCGACGGTTGGCTGCCCGCCTCGCCCTTTGCGCATCTGCGCAGCGCGGCGGAACAGATGAGGAGGTTCGCGCGCTGGCCGGGCGCGGTGGAACGCACCGTCGACCTCGCGCGCGCGTGCGCCTTCGACCTGCGGCTCGCGTCACCCGAGCTGCCCGATCACGACGTGCCCGACGGTCACACCGAGATGACCTGGCTGCGTGAGCTCACGATGCGTGGCGCCGCGCTGCGCTACCCGCGCACGCATGCCGATCACGATCAGGCGATGCGCCAGATCGCCCATGAGCTCGACGTGATCGAACAGCTCAACTTCCCCGGCTACTTCCTCGTGCTCGTCGACATCGTCGAGTTCTGTCGCGTGCACGACATCTACTGTCAGGGCCGGGGCAGTGCAGCGAACAGCGCGGTGTGTTATGCGCTCGGCGTCACCAAGGCCGACGCGGTCGCGCTCGGCTTGTTGTTCGAGCGGTTCCTGTCGCTCGAGCGTGACGGTCCGCCCGACATCGACCTCGACATCGAGCACCAGCGACGCGAAGAGGTGATCCAGTACGTCTACGACAAGCACGGCCGCGAGCGCGCCGCGCAAGTGGCGAACGTGATCACCTACCGGCCGCGCTCGGCGCTGCGCGAGATGGCGAAGGCCACCGGCATGTCACCGGGGCAGGCCGACGCGATCACCAAGTGGGTGGATCGTTGGGGGCACTCCACCAACTCGTTCGACGGCCTGCAGGCCGACGAAGGCGCGCCCGCGGTGCCAGCGCTCACGCTGTCGCTCGCCACCCAGGTGCTCGACTTCCCGCGCCACCTCGGCATCCACTCGGGCGGGATGGTGATGGCGGACCGTCCGCTGGTGGAGTTCTGCCCGGTGGAGTGGGCCCGCATGGAGAACCGCTCGGTGTTGCAGTGGGACAAGGACGACTGTGCATCGGCCGGCCTGGTGAAGTTCGACCTGCTGGGGCTCGGGATGCTCACCATGCTGCACCTCGCCGTCGACCTCGTGCGCGACCACGAAGGCGTCGAGGTGGATCTCGCCACCATTCCCCAGGAGCCCGAGGTGTACGCGCTGCTGTGTGCCGCCGACACCATCGGCGTGTTCCAGGTGGAGAGCCGCGCCCAGATGGCCACGCTGCCACGCCTGCGGCCGGAGAAGTTCTACGACCTGGTGGTGGAGGTCGCGCTCATCCGACCGGGCCCGATCCAGGGCGGCTCGGTGCACCCATACCTGCGACGGCGCAACGGTCAGGAAGAGGTGACCTATCCGCACCCGCTCCTCGAGCCGTGCTTGAAGAAGACGCTCGGCGTGCCGCTGTTCCAGGAGCAGCTCATGCAGATGGCGATCGACGTGGCCGGGTTCACGCCGGGGGAGTCCGACAAGTTGCGCCAGGCCATGGGTTCGAAGCGATCGCGCACACGCATGGCCGCGATGCGCGAACGGTTGCTCGCGGGCATGGCCGAGCGGGGCATCGTCGGTGACGTCGCGGAGGAGATCGCCAAGAAGCTCGAGGCGTTCGCCGATTTCGGCTTCCCCGAGAGCCACTCGGTGAGCTTCGCCTACCTCGTGTACTCGAGCTCGTGGATCAAGCTGCACTACCCGGCTGAGTTCGCGTGCGCGTTGCTCAATGCGCAACCGATGGGCTTCTACTCACCGCACACCATCGTGCGCGACGCGGTGCGTCACGGGGTCGAGACGATCGGCCCGTGCGTGCAGGCGTCGAGGCGTGATTGCACGTTGGAGCCGCGCTCGGCCGCGGCGGGCCCAGTCGGTCGTCCGAAGCCCGGCTGGCACGCCGATCCGTCTATCCACGCGGTGCGCGTCGGACTGCGGTACGTGCGCGGGTTGGCCGACGCGTTGCTCGACCGCATCGACGACGCGCGCGCGGAGCGGCCGTTCTCCGACCTGGAAGACTTCACTCGTCGTACCGGCGCCCCATCCGACGCGCTCGAAGCGCTCGCGACGGCAGGCGCGTTCGCGTGCTTCGAGCAGTCACGACGTTCCGCGTTGTGGGCCGCGGGCGCGCTGCGCGACGCGTCGTCCCGGCACGCTGCCCGGGTTGGTGGTCGGCCTCGACGCGCCGACGCTGCCTGGGATGACCGAGACCGAGGAGACCGCGGCCGACCTGTGGGCCACCGGCATGTCGACGGCGCGTCACCCCACCGAGCTGGCGCGCGAGCGGCTGGCGGCACGAGGCGTGGTGACCGCGGGGGAGCTGCGGGAGCTGCCCGACCGCTCGGTGGTGGAGGTGGCCGGGGTGGTCACCCACCGTCAGCAGCCACAGACGTCGAAGGGCGTGGTGTTCATCAACCTCGAGGATGAGACCGGCCTCGTCAACGTGATCTGCACCCCTGACGTGTGGAAGCGCTTCCGTCGGGTCGCTCGCACTGCCCCCGCGTTGGAGGTACGTGGCGTGCTCGAACGTCACCAGGGCGTGATCAACGTGATCGCCCGCCGGGTCGTGGCATTGCCGCTCCGCCTCGACGAGCACCTCCACTCCCGCGACTTTCACTGATCCTTGGGGCACGCCCCACTCGCAGGCACCTCGGTGGCGCCGACGTGACACGTGCTCGTGGAGGAGTGCCCCGGGCGCCTCGGACGAGGGGTTACCCTGGGACGCCGTCGTGGAGCCGATTCGCGGCGCGACCGAACTCACGAGCAGAGATGAAGTCAGAACCTCCGAGTCCACATGGTGCGATCGTGGCGAGCTGCTGTTGCGCGCCTGCGCGCGCTGTTGCGCTCGGATCCCGCGGGGGTCCGGGCCGGGTTCGTCGCGCTCCTCATCAGCTCGGGCGGTGACCTCCTCGCCGGTCTGACCCTCGGCGCCATCACCGACACGCTGGCGAGCCTGCCCGGGCTCCTGGTCTTGGTGCCTGCTGCGATCGGCATGCGCGGCAACGTGTTCGGCGCGCTGGGCAGCCGGCTCGGCACGGCGATCCACACCGGCACCTTCCGCTTGTCGCGCCGGATGGACACCGTGGTGGGGCAGAACCTGGCCGCATCGATCTCGTTGTCACTGTCGATCTCGCTCGTGCTGGCCGTGCTGGCCAAGGTGATCTGCGTCGGGTTCGGGCTCGAGAACACCATCTCGATCGCCGACTTCGTGGTGATCTCGGTGATCGGCGGGTTCCTGTCGTCGATCGTGGTGCTGGCGATCACGGTCGGTGTGGCGCAGCTCAGCACCCGTCACAACTGGGACCTCGACAACGTGTCGTCGCCGATCGTCACGGCAGCAGGCGACATGGTCACGTTGCCGGCGCTCTTCCTCGCGACGTACCTCGTCGGGTTCAGGTGGGTCACGCCGATCATCGCGGTGCTGTGCGCGATCGTCGGGCTCGTGGCGCTCGTGCGAAGCGTGCGTTCGCGGTACCCGATCCTGCGTCGCATCGCGCGCGAGTCGGTGCCGGTGCTCGTGTTGGCGGGAACGATCGACGTGATCGCCGGGCTCACCATCGAGAAGCGCTTCTCGTCGTTTCTCCTCTACCCGGCGTTGCTCGTGCTCGTCCCTCCGTTCCTCGAGGACTCGGGCGCGTTGGGCAGCATCCTCGCCGCGCGCGTGTCCACCAAGCTGCATCTCGGCACGCTCGAGCCCCGTCGGTGGCGGCTCAACGCCGTCGCCGAGGACGTGATGTTGATCTACCTCTACGCGGTGCCAGTGTTCTTGTTGCTCGGGGTGACGGCCGACATCGCGTCGGCCGTGGTCGGGCTGCGCAGCCCGGGCGTGTTCGAGATGATCGGCGTGTCCATGCTCGCCGGGCTGGTCGCCACCACGTTCGCCGTGCTCGTCGGTTTCTACGGCGCGGTCGCGTCGTATCGCCTCGGCCTCGACCCCGACAACGTCGGGATCCCGATGGTCACGTCGAGCCTCGACTTCCTCGGTGCGATCGCCCTCATCCTCGCGATCGTGGCCCTCGGCCTGACATGACCCACTCGACCCTCACCCCACCCCTCTCGAAACTGCGTTGGGAGCGCACGTATAGCGCGCGTTGGAAACGCAGTTTCGGAGAAGAAGACATGATCCGGCTCAGTGGTACGGGCGCTACTGTTGCGCAACCGGCCGAGCCGGGAGCCCTGGCCAGGAGCTGATGGCACCCGACGATCAACCCAGGAATCTCAAGGCCATGCTGTCGGAGGCGAAAGACACCTCCGAGCTCATGGTCGACCTCGCCTACGCCGCGCTGTTCTTCGGCGACGCGGGGATGGCCAAGGAGGTCGAGGAGCTCCAGGAGCGCCTCGAAGACCTGGCCCACGCGATGCGTGAGGTGTGCGTGCTCGCGGCCCGTTCGCCGCGCGACGCGTCGGAGATGTCGAGCGTGCTCCACGTGCTCTCGGCCATCGAGCGGATGGCCAACGCGGCCGTCGGCATCGCCCGGATCGTCACCAAGCGTCTCGGCATCCCGGCTGCGTTGATCGCCGACCTGGCCGCCGCCGAGGAGATCTCTCACCGCGTGCGCGTGCGCGCCAACTCGCCGATCGCGCACCGCACCCTTGCCGACGTCGAGCTTCCCACCGAGGTGGGCATGCGCGTGGTCGCGATGCGACGCGGCAAGGAATGGATCATCGATCCCGACGGCGACGAGATGCTGTTGCCCGACGACGTCGTGATCCTGCGCGGGCCCCCCGAGGGCATCGCCGAGCTCCGAGAGCTCGCGGGAGCACCCGAGTGGCGCGCACCGGGCACCGACGACGACCCCGCGATCATCACCGACCTCGACCGCGCGGTCGACGTGCTGGTGGAGATGAAGAACGTGTCGGAGGTGGCGATCGGTCTCGCCTACTCGGCGCTGCTCTTCAACGACCAGAGCCTGGCCGCCGAGGTGAGCGCGCTCGAAGATCGTCTCGACGAGATGCGCGAGCGGCTCGAGGTCTGGGTGTTGCGCGGCGCGGCAGAACAGGTGGAGCCGAGCGCGCTCCGCGGTCTGCTGCACCTGGGCGGCGCGGCCGAAGAGCTCGGTGATGCCGCGCAACAGATGGTGTGGCTGGTCGAAGAAGGCGAGGAGATGCACCCGGTGCTGGCGATCGCACTCGGTGTGAGCGACGAGGTGATCGTGCGCGTGCCGGTCTCGGAAGGCTCGTTCCTCGAAGGGCGCACGCTCGCCGAGCTCCAGCTCGAGCTCGAGACCGGCTTCTACCTGCTCGCCATCCGTCGGGCCGGCCGCTACGTGTACCGGCCGCGTGGTCCGGTGGCGCTCCATGCGGGTGACGAGCTGATCGCGATCGGTCCTGAAGAAGGGCGTGAGCGGCTCGCCGAGCTCGGTGGGTTCCGCGTGCTGGAAGACGACGCCACCGGCGAGATCGCCCTCGTGAAGCTCACCGGACCTGCCTGAGCGTTGATCGACACTCACATCGACGGCCTCACCGCCGCAGAGGTCGCGCAGCGCACCGCCGCGGGGCTGGTCAACGAGTCAGGGGAGCGCACCAGTCGCACCCTGGGCGAGATCGTCCGCGCCAACGTGTTCACGCGGTTCAACGCCATTCTCGGCACGATGCTCGCCGTGATCATCGTGGTCGGTCCGATCCAGGACGGCCTGTTCGGCATCGTGCTCGTCGCCAACGCGCTGATCGGGATCATCCAGGAGCTGCGGGCGAAGCGCACCCTTGATCAGCTCGCGGTGCTCAACGCGCCGATCGCGCGTGTGGTGCGCGACGGCGTGGTGCAGGACGTCGCGGTCGAGACGGTCGTGCTCGACGACCTGCTCGAGTTGCGACTCGGTGACCAGATCCCGTGCGACGGCATCGTGCGCACCGCCGACGGCCTCGAGATCGACGAGTCGCTGCTCACCGGGGAGAGCGACTCGGTCGACAAGGTCGCCGATGCCGAGGTGTTGTCGGGAAGCTTCGTGGTGGCCGGGAGCGGACGGTTCCAGGCCACGCGCATCGGTGGCGACGCCTACGCCCGCAAGCTGGCGGCGGAGGCGCGCAAGTTCAAGCTCACCAGCTCCGAGCTGATGGACGGCATCAACCTCATCTTGCGGATCATCACCTGGATCCTCATCCCGGTGTCGGCGCTGTTGTTCTGGCGTCAGCTCGCGGATCACCCGCTCGACGAAGCGCTCCGCGGCACGGTTGCCGGCGTGGTCGGCATGGTGCCCGAAGGGCTCGTGCTCCTCACGAGCATCGCGTTCGGTGTCGCCTCGCTCACGCTCGCCCGGCGCAACGTGCTCGTCCAGGAGCTCCCTGCGGTCGAAGGTCTTGCGCGCGTCGACGTGGTGTGCCTCGACAAGACCGGCACCCTCACCGAAGGCGAGATCGTCTTCGACGAGCTCGTGCTGCTCGACGGCCCCCTCCCGATGGTCAGGGGGCTCGTCCCGACGACGGGGTCGTGCCGCGGCCCTCGGCGCGATGGCGGCCGAAGAGCACCCGAACGCGACGGCGGCCGCGTTGGCGCCCGCGTTCGCCGCGCCGCCGACCACCGACGGTTGGACGCGCACGGCCACCGTGGCGTTCTCCTCGGCGCGGAAGTGGAGCGCGGCGTCGTTCGCCGGTCACGGCACCTGGGTGATGGGCGCGCCCGAGATGGTGCTCGACGACCCGGCATCGGCTGCACGCGTGCAGGCCGACGAGATCGCCGCCGGGGGGCGCCGCACCTTGGTGTTGGCCCGTTCCGACCAGCCATTGGCGGGCGAGACCCGGCCGGCCGGTCTGGTGCCCGTCGCGCTCGTGATGTTCTCCGAGAAGGTTCGCCCCGACGCGGCCGAGACGCTGGCGTACTTCCACGAGCAAGGCGTGGCGCTCAAGGTGATCTCGGGCGACAACCCGCGCACGGTGGCCGCGGTGGCGGCGAAGGTCGGGCTCCCCGACGCGGGCGAGGGCTACGACGCCCGGCAACTGCCCGACGATCCGGCCGAGCTCGCCGAGGTGCTCGAGACGCACGCGGTGTTCGGTCGGGTGACGCCCCAACAGAAGCGAGCCATGGTCGGCGCGCTCCAGGCGAAGGGACACGTGGTCGCCATGACCGGCGACGGCGTGAACGACGCGCTCGCGTTGAAGGACGCCGACATCGGCGTCGCGATGGGCTCGGGCGCCGCCGCGACGCGCGCGGTGGCACAACTCGTGCTGCTCGACGGGAAGTTCGCAACACTGCCCGGCGTCGTGGCCGAGGGCCGTCGGGTCATCGCCAACATCGAGCGATCAGCGAACCTCTTCGTGTCGAAGACGGCCTATGCGGTGATCATCGCGATCGTGGTGGTGATCGCCGGGTGGCGCTACCCGTTCCTGCCTCGTCATCTCACCATCGTGAGCACGTTCACGATCGGCATCCCGGGCTTCTTCCTCGCGCTCGCGCCCAACAATCGGCGTTACATCCCGGGTTCATCCTGCGCGTCCTGCGCTTCACGATCCCCGCCGGCACCGTGGCGGCAGTCGCGGCGCTGGTGGCGTACTGGTTGGCGCGCTACGCCCACGATCTCTCGGTGGTGGAAGCCCGGACCACTGCCACGTTGGTGTTGAGCGCCGTCGGGTTGTGGATTCTTGTGCTGCAGGCGCGCCCGTTCAACTGGTGGAAGACCCTGCTCGTCGCGTCGATGGTGGGCGCGGTGGTCGTGATCTTGTTGGTGCCGGCATTGCGGCCACTTCTACGCGTTGCAGCTCCCGCCGACGAGGATCGGCCTCGAGGCGGCGCTCGTTGCCGGTGTCGCGATCGTGCTGCTGGAAGTGGGGTGGCGCTTCAGCCGTGTGATCGGCCAGCGTCGCAACTTCGACGAGCTCGCCAGCTGACCGTCCGTCTCACCGTTTTGGCGTCAGCAGCGCGTGATAGCTCGCGTGAGCGACGCCAAAACGAGGAAGCAGGTGGCTCAGAGCCAGTCCTTCTCTTGAACCAGGTGTAGAGCACCACGGTGAGCAGGAGCATCGACCCCAGGGCGAACGGGTAGCCCAGCTCCCAGCGCAGCTCGGGCATCTCGTGGAAGTTCATGCCGTAGATGCCGGCGATGAGTGTGGAGCCGAGCAGAATCGCGCCCCACGACGTCATCCGTTTCATCACGTCGTTGGTGCGATTCGAGATGATGGCGAGCTCGGCTTCGAGCAGACCGGTGAGCAGATCGCGCTGCGACTCGATCAGGTCGACGACCCGCAGCACGCGGTCGTAGAGGTCGCGAAAGTGCACGAGGGCCTCGTCCTCGACGTAGGGCACCTCGCGTCGATCGATGGCGTTCAACACCTCACGCAACGGTGCCGCGGCACGGCGGAAGTCTTGGAGCACCCGTCGCAACGTGAACGCGTCGCGCGGGATGCCGGTCGGCGTGTTGTCGCCGAACACGAGCTCCTCGATGTGGTCGAGGCAGTCGTCGATGTTGTCGGTCACGTCGAAGTAGCGGTCGACGACGGCGTCGAACAACGCCCACAGCAGCAGGCCCTCGTCGGTGGCGTCGTGCTCGGCGCGCTGCATCTCGAAGCGGTGGCCGATCTGTCCGAGGTCGATCGGCTGGCCTCCCTCGGTCGGGTGCCGCACCGTGAGCACCCAACCAGGGCCGATCACCACGTCGATCTCACGACTCTCGAGTTCGTTGTCGCGCATCTCGCAGTCGTGGATCGCCACGTGGAAGCACTCGCCGAAGCGCAGGAGCTTGGTGCGCTCGTACGGGTTGGTGAACGCGTCGACCACACTCGTCGGGACACGCAGCTGCGTGCGCAACAGCAGCGCGTTCGTCGTCGTCGAGATCGACCGCATCGATCCACACGAGGGCGCGGTCGCGGTCGAGCGCGCCGGCGAGGTCATGGGGTTCCACTGCCGTGCGCCCGGGCTCGCGGCCTTGGTAACGCCAGGCATTGATCACCCGGCGAGACTACGCAGCCCCGACGTCGCGCAGGTGGAACCCGTAGCATCGGCGATCATGACCATCGCGACGGCCGCCGCTCCGCCGGCCGACCTCGCCGAGCACACCACCGCGTGGTTGCGAGCGCATCTCCCCGACGGTTGGATGGACGCGATCGAGGCGGGCGACGACGAGGCCATCGCCGCGCTCCGCGGCACGATGAACGTCGCCGGCTATCTGCGCGACCTCGCCGAGGCGGGGCTCGCCACCCCGACCTGGCCGGCTGCGTACGGCGTCGGGCTGGGGGTGTCGCCGCGCCAGGCCCGCGCGATCAACGAGGTGCTCGAGCGCTACCAGTCGCCTCGGCCCTTCAACATCCTCGGCATCGGCATGGGCGGCCCGACCGTCATCGAGTGGGGCACCGAAGACCAGAAGCAACGTCTCGTCCGCGGGATCGCCACCAACGAGGAGATCTGGTGCCAGTTGTTCAGCGAGCCCGGTGCCGGTTCCGACGTGGCGTCGCTCGCGACCCGCGCCGTGCGCGACGGTGACGAGTGGGTGATCGACGGCCAGAAGGTGTGGACCACGCTCGCACATCTCGCCAAGTACGGGATGCTCGTGGCGCGCACCGACCCCGACCAGCCCAAGCACCGCGGCCTCACCTACTTCATCATCGACATGCACGCTCCCGGGGTCGAGGTGCGGCCGCTCGTGCAGATCACCGGGGAGGCCGAGTTCAACGAGGTGTTCTTCAGCGGCGCGCGCGTCCCCGACTCGATGCGCATCGGCGCCGAGGGTGAAGGGTGGCGCGTCGCGATCACCACCTTGATGAACGAGCGCGTGTCGTTGTCGGGTGCGGGCTCCGCCGGTGGCGACGCCGTCGGTGGCGGATCGGTGCAACGGGTGATCGAACGACACCGTCCGGTTGCCGATCCCCTCTTCCGGCAGCGGCTCGCGCAGGCCTACGTCGAAGGTACGTTGATCCGCCTCAACAACCAACGGGCGGCCGACAAGCGCATGACCGGAGGTGAGGTCGGCGCCGAGGGCTCGATCACGAAGTTGCAGCAGGCGGTGTACAACCAGAAGCTCCAGAAGTTGGCCCTCGACCTCGAAGGCGCATTCGGCATGGCCTGGGAGGGCGATGCCCTGGGCGGTACCGAGGCGCGTCGGCTGGGCGGGCACCGCTGACGACGACCACCTCGAGCGTGGCGCGGGGCTTCCTGCGCGGCGCAGGCGAACACGATCGAGGGCGGCACGTCCGACATCATGCGCAACATCCTCGGCGAGCGGGTGCTCGGGCTCCCGAAGGAACCCGACCCGGTGCGCGGGGTTCCCTGGAAAGACGTGCCGAGGTCCTGATGGCAGCGTTTCTCACCGACGACTGGTTCGACGTGTTGGCGCGCGACACCCCGAGCACGTCCGCGCGCAGCGTCTCCGATTGCAGCGTGGAGATCACGGTGCTGCGCGCGCCAGGCGGCGACGTCGCGTGGCATCTCACCGTGGCCGACGGCCGCGTGGTCGCGGCCGCGGGGCCACTCCCGGGCGCAACCGTCGCGGTCACGTTGCCCTACGACGACGTGGTGGCCGTCGTGCGCGGTGAGCTCGCGCCGAGTGTCGCGTTCATGCAAGGTCGGATGAAGACGGCCGGTGACCCCGGCGTGTTGCTCGACCTGCTGGAAGCGACGGCGCACCCCGCGTACGGCGTCGCGCGCGACGACGTGCTCGCCGCGACGGAGTTCTGAGCCTGCGTCAGCCGGCGCGCTGCAGGTCGCGGAGCTCGCGCCAACTGATGAGCGTGGCGCCGGTGCGCGCGATGAGCGCGCGCAACGACGGGTCGCCGCTCAACAACGCATGGTCTTCGACGCGCCCGGCCCAGTCGGTGGTGGCGGCGCGCAGCTCGTAGGTGTCGACGCTCGGATGCAGGCAGAGCTCGGTGACCCCTGGTGCCAGATCGAACAACGCGCGCTCGACCTGACGTTGCGCGCCGGGTTCGCAGCGCACCACGTGGTCGGGGAACACCGCGCCCTCTTCGGCAGCCAGGCGCCGGAACGGGAACCCCGCGATGCGTTCCGACTCGGCATCGCCGAGTCGCATCGGGAGCCCGAAGTCGATCGCCAGCTCGAGGTAGACGTCGAAGAAGTCGGGGCGCAGCTCGAGGGTGCCGAGATGGCTCGTGACGTGGCTGATGTCGAAGCCCCACATGATCGAGCGTTCGATCTGGGCCCGGCACTCGCGGCGGACCTCGTCGAGGTCGGCGTGGTCCCACGCGTCCTCGACCGTGCGGGGGAACCCGCCGTCGCCGTCGAGCAGGCTCGGCGAATGGGTGATGGGCCCCCAGCGGTACGTGTCGTGCTCCGCGTTGAGGCTGAGGTTCACACCCACGTCCTCGCCGCGGTACAGCGCGGCGGCGTGACGAGCCCACGGGCACGGCACCATCAGCGATGCGCTGGTTGCCACCCCGACGCGCAGTGCCTCGTACACGGCGACGTTGCTCGACGCCGTGAACCCGAGGTCGTCGCACGTGACGATCAGCAACGTGGCGTCGGGGGCGTGTCCGAGCCGCTCGGCGAGGGTGGTCATCCGCACCGATCGTAGGGCGCTGCGACGACGGTCGGGGCCGTCGCTAGGGTGCATCGATGCGCCTGGTCGCCCTCGCGGTTGTCGTCGCGTGCCTGACCGGCGCCTGCAGCAGTGGGTCGGGTGACTCGTCGTCGTCGACCACGACGACGACCACCGCGCCGACGGCGGGCGCAGTGCCGACGAGCGCCACACCCGATTCGGCGTGCGCGACGTTCCGGGGGGCCACGCAGTCGCTGTCGTCGACGGGCGAACGCCCGGCATCGCTGCTCATCGACGCCGACGCGGAGAGCATCGGGTGCCTGGACAAGGTGACGTTCACCTTCGAGACCCTCGGCAACGGCCTTCCCCCCGGGTACTCGGTCGCATACCGCGACCTGAACGCGGAGCCGCTCAAGGACGGCGACACGGAGATCTCGGCCCCCCCGGGATCGGCGTTCCTCGTGGTCACGATGACGCCGGCCGCGAGCACCGACCCCCGCGTCGACGATCATCCACCGACCTATCGCGGGAACCTGCGGCTCTCGTACGGGAAGACGAACCATCTCGACAGCGTGCTGAAGCTGCCCGACACGAAAGACAGCGTGCAATGGGTGATCGGCCTCGACAGCATGCGGCCGTTCCTCGTCGACTCGGCGATGAACCCACCCAGGGTGAGCATCTACATCGGCTGAGTCAGGTGCAGTCGAGGACGATCTTGCCGAAGACCTCGTCGGTCGCCAGGAGCTGGTAGGCGGATTCGCCGTCGGCGAGCTTGATCACATTTCCGATCACCGGGGCGAGCTGTCCGCTCGCGAACCACGCCAGCGTGTCGCGAGCGAACGCACCGACCGCCGCGCTCTTCTCCTCCACGCTGCGCGGCCGGAGCGTGGTTCCCTGGAGACGAAGGTTCTTGAACAGCAGCTCACCCACCTCGAGCTGGGCTGCTCCGCCGGCGAGCACGCCGATCTGCACGATGCGTCCGCGTCGCGCCGCGGCACGCATCTCCGCCGTCACGTAGGGCCCTCCGCAGAGGTCGAGCGTGATGTCGATCGGTCCGGCCGCGTCGCCGAGCTCCTGGGCGAACGCATCGACGTCGAGCTCACGCGGCGCGAGGAGCCCGTGGTCGAGGCCGAGGTCGACGCAACGGTCGAGCTTGTCCTGGGTGCGGGCACTTCCGATCACGGTGAGCCCGAACGCCTTGCCCAGCTGCACGGCCGACGTGCCGACACCTGACCCCACCGCGTTGACGAACATGATCTCGCCCCGCTGCGCGTGAGCGATGGTGATGAGCGCGTCGTGGGCGGTGACGAACGTCTCGGCGATGCCCCCGGCGTCGACGAGGTCGATGTTGGTCGGGACGGGAACGCACTGCCCGACCGGAACGACGAGCAGCTCGGCGGTGGCGCCGCCGCCCACGATGCCGAACACGGGGGAACCGAGCGCGGGCGCACCCGAGTCGGCCCTGACACCGGGACCGTGCGCGACCACCTCGCCGGAGTACTCGAGTCCCATGATGTCGGGCGGCGAGCCGGGCGGCGCGGGGTAGAAGCCTGATCGCTGCGCAAGGTCGCCGCGGTTGAGGCCGGCGCCGTGGACGCGCACGAGCACCTCGCCCGCGCCCGGGACCGGGTCGGGACGTTCCTCGATGGCAACCGTTCCGTCGGTCAGGACCAATGCGCGCATGTCGGTACTCTTCCGTTGTGCAACCGCCATCGCTCTGTGTGATCGACGACGACGGCGAGTCGATCGTGTTGGACGCGGACGAGGCTATGACGTTGCTCACAGTCACCGACCAGCTCGAACCGGCCACGGTCTCGGCGTGTCCGTCGTGTCGGAGCCGGGTGATCGCGGCCGTCGCGTTGGTCGACCTCCTCGGCGACGCCCCGCCGCTCGCGCGGGCGCGGGAGCTGCTGGAGCTGGCCGAGGACGCACCCACCCTGCACCTCTACGTGCGTGATCTGGCGACGCCGTGCGAGCACCGCGCGTGGCGCGACCCGGGTGCGGAGGAGTGGGCCGATGTGATGGCCGACCTCGTCGACCCGCCGAGCGTGGCCCGCTGAGTCTGCCGGCGAGACGCAGCTGGCGAGGCCCAGTTGGGAGACGTCAGCGAGGGATGCGTGGCCGCTTGAACTCGTTGAGGTCGTCCCACTGCAGCAGGTCGAGCATGCGCTCGAGGTCGGCGACGTCGCCGCGCTTCATGAAGCGCACGAACGCGGCCTGCTCGCCCTCGCAGAACGTGGGCACACCGAACGCGCCGTAGCGCTCGACGCTCTCGGTGTGCTCGGCGGCGAGGGCCTTCAGCGGACGACCGCTCAGTGCCTCCTCGGCAACCGCGTCCGGGTCGAGGCCGACGGAGGCCACCGCCTCGCGCAGGACCGCTTCGTCCTGGAGCTGCAGGCCCTTCTCGTGGCGGGCGCCGAAGATCGCGAGATGGGCATCGAAGAAGTGGTCAGTGAACGAGTCGCGCACGGCGATGCCGTAGAGCATCGATCGCACGCCACTCGTCCACTCCTCGGGGTCGCGGTCCCACACCGCGGTCTCGCCCTCGGGGACGTGACTCTGGTCGAGTGAGAATGCGGTGAAGCTGAAGTCGATGTCGGAGCCGGCACGAATCGCATTGATCGTGGCCAGATTGCCGTTGTAGGCGAACGGGCAGCGGTAGTCGAATGTGACGGCGATGGAACGCGCCATTGGGCACCTCGCTTCGTCGGCTCCCCGGGAGGGCGGGGACGCAAGACCTTCACCATACCCACCCGCGCCCGATTGTTGACCAGAATGCTCGGAGTTCAGCGCAGGGGGAGCAGCCGCCGGGCCATCAGGCCGAGCCCGACGCCCAGCGCAGCGCCGGCGACGATGTCGGAGGTGTGGTGGAGCCGCACGTAGACGCGGCTGGCCGCGATCGCGGTGGCGAGCGCGAAGTACGCGGGCGTGAGTGGAGATCCGGCGAGCACGACCGCGGCAGTGAAGGCCGACGCCGCGTGGCCAGACGGGAACGAGCTCGTGACCGGCCGGTGCATGCCGTAGGGCAGCGGCTCGTGTGGTTCGTCGAGGATGGGCCGTACCCGTCGAAAACACATCTTGATCGGGCCGTTGGTGAGCGCCGACTCGACGCCCAGCGCGGTGCCGAGGCGGACGAACACCCCGGGGTCACCCTCACGCGCCGACGCGACCGCGCCGATCCCCAACCACACCAGTCCGTGGTCGGCCGCGCTCGACAAGCCGTAGAACACCGGATCGAGCGCCGGGCTGCGCACCCGGTCGACCCAGTCGTCGATGGCCAGGTCGAGCGCGTGCACACGGCCGACCAGGCGGCTCATCGGTGCGGGCAGCGGCATCGCAGCAGCGTAGATGCGGTGGTGGACGCCGGCGACGACCGGCCCGGGTCAGCGCAGGCCGGCGAACAGATCGTCTTCGGGAAGGGGCGCGTCGGTGGTGTCGAGATCGCGGATGAACGTCTCGATGCCGAACACCTGCGGGAACGCTTCGTCGGGGAAGCGCAGGAAGAACGAGCCCTCGAGCTGACTCAGGTGCGCGCCGAGCGCTGCCTGCTTCTGCGATGCGTACGCCGACGCGTCGATGCGGGTGGTGATGAGGTCGTCGTCGACGCCGAACGGGCGGGGTGGCGCGGGCGGCGCGCCGGGCTCCGGCTCGTCGGTCGACGGTTCGGGCGGCGGTGTCGGCAGCGCCGGCATCTCGATGTCGTAGCGCGCCGCGACCTCGCGCATGCGCTCGCGGTACGAACGCGGACGCGCGATGAGGTAGAGCTTCGCGGGGATCCCCGACGCTTCGATGGCCTGGCGAGTGACGTCGTGGGCCTTGAGGTGATCGGGATGGTTGTACCCGGAGTTGTCGAAGTAGGTGATCACGACCTGCGGCCGGTACTGCTCCATCAACGCCACCACGCGCGCGACCACGACGTCGTCGGGTTGCGCGTGGAACGCGTCGGGGTGGTCGTTCTGGGGCCAGCCCAACATGCCCGAGTCGCGGTAACCGAGCAGCTCGACGTGGGAGACGCCCAACGCCTCGGTGGCGACCTCGAGCTCGCGCAGCCGGATCTGGGCGACGTCGTCGGGGTCGTGGCCATCCTCGCCGGGCTTGATGTGACCGGGCGCGTCGCCATACTCGCCGTTGGTGCAGGTGACGAGCACGGTGCGCACGCCTTCTGCCGAGTAGCGCGCCAGGGTGCCTCCCGTGCTGTTCGACTCGTCGTCGGGATGCGCGTGCACGGCCATCAGCGTGAGTTCGTTCGCGGTGCTCATGGCCCCAGCATGCCAAACGGGCGACGCGGTGCCGCCGGGGTCAGACGCTGATGGGGAGCGGGGACGCGATCACGGTGCCTGGCCCGCGCAGCTCGGCGGCGTCGATCGGGTTCCCGCCGTAGGCCGGGCAGTACGGCTTGAAGGAGCACCAGTCGCACAGACGGCCGGGATGCGGGCGGAAGTCGTCGCGCTCGCACGCGGTCTTGATCGCGACCTGCAGTGCGGACGTCTTGCGTTCCACGCCGCGGATCGACTGGTCGGTGGGGGTGGCGATGATGAGCTCGGGCTTCGACAGGTACATGAGCTGCACGCGCGCCGGTCGCTTGCCGAGCATCCGCTCACACAACAGCGCATAGATGTGCACGCCGCTGAGGCTCTTGGCCTCCCAGAACTCTGAAGGCACCGACCCGGTCTTGTAGTCGGTGACGACGAGGTCGCCGTGTTCGTCGAGCTCGAGGCGGTCGATCACCCCGCGGAGTCGTACGCCGCCCAGGTCGGCTTCGAGCTTGAGCTCCAAGCCGATGGGACGAACCGTGCGCGGGTCTTCGATCTCGAAGTACTTGCGGACCAGCACCTCGGCGTCGGCGTGGAAGGTGGCGCGGTCCTCGTCGGACAGGTCGAGCTCGGTGAACTCGGGGTGATCGGCGAGGTCGCGCACCGCGCGGTCGAGGTCGACGAGCGCGGCGTCGATCACCCGCTCGTCGGGCGGTCGATCCATGAGCAATTCGAGTGCGCGATGCACCAGCGTGCCCCGACTGGCGGCCACCGACGGAGGCTCGGGCAGACGCTCGATGTAGGAGAAGCGGAACGCGAGGGGGCACTCCTTGAACGACGAGCACGAGCTCGGCGAGAGCGATCGAGGGGGTGCAAAGCTCATGGAGGCGACGGTACTCCGGGGGTGTGACACCCATGCGGATAGCGTCGAGTCGACGCAGGGATTCGAGTCAACAGGGGAGTCACGGTGAAGGTCGACAGCATGGTGAGCGGGACCCTCGACGAGGTCGGCGCGCGGGCCACGGCGCTGGAGGCCGTGGGGTACGACGGCGCCTTCACGGCCGAGACCCAGCACGACGCCTTCCTGCCGCTCGCGGTGGCCACCACGACCACGTCGACCATCGAGCTCGGCACCTCGATCGCGGTCGCATTCGCCCGCACGCCGATGACCATGGCCATCGCCGCCAACGACCTCCAGGTGAGCAGCCAGGGCCGGTTCGTGCTCGGGCTCGGGAGCCAGATCAAGCCGCACATCGAACGCCGCTTCTCGATGCCGTGGTCGCACCCCGCGGCGCGCATGCGTGAGTACGTGCTGGCGATGCGGGCGATCTGGTCGTCGTGGCACGACGAGACCAAGCTCGACTTCCGTGGCGAGTTCTACACGCACACGCTCATGACGCCGTTCTTCAGCCCCGGGCCGAGTGAGTACGGCGCGCCGAAGGTGTGGCTGGCTGCTGTCGGCGAGCGCATGACCGAGGTGGCGGGCGAAGTGGCCGACGGGATGATCGTGCACGGCTTCACCACCGAGCGCTACCTCCGCGAGGTCACCCTCCCGAACGTCGACCGAGGGCTCGCCAAGGCCGGGAAGTCGCGCGACGGGTTCGAGGTGGGCGGCCCGATCTTCATGGTCACCGGCGAGACCGAGGAGCAGATGGCCAAGGCGGTGCAGTCGACCAAGCAGCAGATCGCGTTCTACGGCTCCACGCCCGCCTACCGGCCGGTGCTCGAGCTGCACGGTTGGGGCGAGGTGGGCGACGAGCTCAACGTGATGTCGAAGCGCGGGCAGTGGGTCGAGATGGCCGACCTCATCACCGACGACATCCTCGACGCGTTCGCAGTGGTCGGCGAGCCCGACGAGGTGGCGGGAAAGTTCCGCGCCCGGTACGCGCTGCTGCTCGACCGCGTCAGCTTCTACATGCCGTATCGCGCCGACGAAGAGGTGACCCGAGCGGCGGTCGCCGCGCTCAAGGGCTGACGTTGCTCGTGGTCAGTGCGCATGTGCGCGCCTCGACGGCACCTCAGCAGCAATGAACCGCGTCAGCGGCTGCGCGCGATCCAGTCGTCGAGCGCGGGTCCGCTCTCGAAGCTCGAGATGAGGGCGTAGCGGGGCTCGGTGCCGGTGTGGCACACGACGTGCCACAGGCGTTGCGTGTCGACGACGAAGCGCGCGCCACGGTGCAGCGGGACGCGGATCTCGGTGGTCGGATCAGGGAGACCGTCGGGACCCTGTTCCATGAGGATCATGAAGCTGTCGGGGTTGTCGGTGAGCTCGATCCACGAACGCACCACCCATCCGTCGCCGTCGGGGTTGAAGCGGTTGTTGTCGTCACGGTGGATCTGGCGCAGGGCATCGTCGTAGCTCTGCGGCTCGAGCTTGATCACGCGCACGCGCCCGTAGTTGGCGCCCACGGAGGTGACCTCGGCGACGATCGCCGGGCACTGCGCGGCGTTCGACGTGAGCAGCCCGTCCTTGTCGGTGCGCTCGTCGCCTTCCTTCCAGAAGCCGCGGCACTCGAGCTCGCCGTCGGCGGTGGCGATCGGTGCGAAGTTGGTGTCGCCGCCGCTCTTCCAGTCGAAGTACTCGAGCCCCATCCACTCCGACTCCGGGATGGGCGGGTCGACGTCGCGCAAGACCACGTATCCGTGTTCGGCCAGGGCGTCGAGCCGCACGTGCGGCGTGGCGAGCGGGATGTCGCTCGACCAGTGGGGCGTCTTCAGCCAGTGCTCGGTGACGGCCATCGATCAAGTGTAGGGAGGTACGCACCGGGCTCGGAGAACATGCCGGCGTGCCACCGGCGCGGGGTGAACAGGGCGGCGCGGGGATAGTCCTCGAACATCCAGCGGGCGAAGTTGCGCCGGGTCCACGGCGTGAGCGCCGCCGCACCGATCGCGGTCTCCGCGCCCACACGGGACCGGAGGATGCGTTGCAGGCTCGACGCGAAGCGCAGATCCGTGCCGAGTCGGCGGGTGACGTCGCCGCGGTAGCGCGCCCGCACCGCGTCGGGTGTCGAGTGTGACGCGATCGCGCGCGGCGAGCACCCCGGTGTCGAGCGCCTGCGCGATGCCCTCGCCGGTCATGGGGTCGACCACGTTCGCCGCGTCGCCGGCGAAGAGCGCGTGGTGCGTGCGTGAGACGGTCGACGTCGAACGACGCAGGGATCGGCCACGCGCGATGTGCGCCGTCGGGCTCGGCGTGCGGGCCGAGGATGTCGCGCATCACCGGACGATCGAGCACGTCCCGCCACAACGCGGCGAGGCGCTTGCCGCTCGGCACGTCGTGATCGGGATCACGCAACACGCCGAAGCCCACGTTGGCGCGACCGTCACCCACGGGGAACACCCAGGCGTAGCCGGGGAGGAGCTCGGCGTCGAAGATCACCCAGAGCCGCGGGTCGTGCACCCCGCGGAAGTACTGACGGAACGCGTGCCACGTGCCGAGCTCGGATGTCGCCGTGTCACTCGCCGAGGCGTGGTGCGATGCGCTCGTCGAGCTGGTCGCGGCGAGCAGGCGTCGCACCGCGGAGTAGTGGCCGTCGGCCGCGATCACCCAGCGGGCGGACACCGTGGATCCGTCGTCGAATTCGAGATCGCACCGTTCGTCGTGGGGGGAGGCCCCGGTGACTCGCGCACCCTCACGCACGTCGACCCCGAGAGTGCCGCGCGTGCGTGACGAGCGCGTCATCGAGCTCCGGCGCGTGTCACCACGCCGGCGAACTCGCCGCGGTCGGGCGACGGGAGCGGCAACGACACGTGCCGGCCCGACGGTGCCACGAGCACGGTCTCGGTGACGCGCGACGTACGAGGGCAGGGCGCGAACGTCGAGCCCGAGGCGATCGAGCGCTCGCAGTGCGCCGGTGGTGAGGCCGTCGCCGCAGGTCTTGTCGCGGGGAAACTGCGCCTTGTCGACGACCAGCGCGTCGATGCCGAGGCGCCGAGCGGTGATGCCCGCTGCGATGCCGGCAGGGCCCGCCCCCACGATCACCAGTTCCCGTTCGTGCTCCGGCTCGCTCGTGCTTGCCGCGTCCCACCCGGCGACGGTACCGCCGGGGCTCGTTTGGAACCGAAGCGCCCGGACCGGCAAGAATCACGCCGACTGCGCCCGTCGTCGTTCCGGCGTGGCAGTGGGAGCCCGCCTCGGGCCCGACCGGGCCCGACACGCACCTGGGAGTCGACGCACATGAACATCGCCGTCTGCGTGAAGCAGATCCCCGACCCGGTAGTGCCCGGGAAGCTCGACGCCGACCACACGCTCGATCGCGCGGGCGAGGCGATCCTCGACGACTCCGACGCCTACGGCGTGGAGATGGCCCTGCAGCTCGTCGACAAGGCGGGCGGCGAGGGTGAGGTCATCCTCATCTCGATGGCACCGAACGGTGCGGTCAAGGGTCTTCGCACCGCGCTCGCCATGGGTGCCGCGCGTGCCGTGCTCGTGTCCGACGACGCGCTCGCCGGTTCCGATTCGCTGTCGACCGCCAAGGTGATCGCCAAGGCGGTGGAGCGCGCCGGGGGCGTCGACCTCCTCCTCACCGCGACCGAGTCGACCGACGGCTACACCGGCACGATTCCCGCGCAGGTCGCGGAATTGCTCGGCTGGCCGTCGCTCACCTTCGCCAAGCACGTGGAGCTCGCCGACGGCACCGTCACCATCCAACGCCAGACCGAAGAGGGCTACGACGTGGTTGCCGCGTCGCTGCCCACGGTCGTGAGCGTGACGGCCGGTGTGGTGGAGCCCCGGTACCCCTCGTTCAAGGGGATCATGGCGGCCAAGAACAAGCCGGTCGACGCGGTCACCGCCGCCGACCTCGGCCTCGGCGCCGACCAGGTCGGATGGGCGGGCGCTCGTCAGAAGATCGTGTCGGTCGGCGCCGCGCCCGAACGCGAAGCCGGCGAGAAGATCGAGGACGACGGCGAGTCGTTCAACCGCATCGTGGCGTTCCTGGAGCAGCTCAAGGTCGTCTGAGCCACACGCTCACGACCGGTTCACACGACCCCGTCGTCCGCTCGCCGGTTCGCCGTGCAGCGAGAACGGAAAAGAGGAAACAGTGGCGATCTCGAAGATCTGGGTGTTCGCAGAGTCCGACGGCGACAAGCCGGCCACGAGCACGCTCGAGCTGCTGACCAAGGCTCGTGAGCTCGGTGGCACGCTCGAAGCCGTCTACGTGGGCGCCAACGGCGACGCGCTGGCGGCCGGGCTCGGTGAGCACGGTGCGACGAAGGTGTACGCGATCGACCCGGGTGACGTGCTCCCTGGTGTGATCGGCGCGGCGACGTTGGCCTCGCTCATCGCCGAGCACTCGCCTGACGTCGTGCTGTTCGCGCAGAGCTACGACGGTCGCGACGCGAGCGCCCGCTTGTCGGTGAAGGTCGACCGTCCGGTGCTCACCAACGGCACTGCGCTTCGTGTCGACGGCGACAAGCTGGTCGTCGGCACCGCGATCTTCGGCGGCAACACGCTCGTCGACACCGAATTCGAAGGCGACGGCCCGTACCTCGCGGTGATCCGTCCGAAGTCGTTCGCGGCCGAGCCTGCGGGTGGCGGCGCGGCGAGGTCGTGAGTGTGCCGGCTGCCGACGCCGGGCGTGCCGGCGAGGCCAAGGTGCTCGAGCGCCACGTGGAAGAGCGCGAGGGCCCGAAGCTCGAAGAGGCCGTCGTGGTCGTGTCCGGTGGTCGCGGCATCGGCAGTGCCGAGGCGTACGGTCCGCTGGTCGACGAGCTGGCCAAGCTGCTCGGTGGAGCGTCGGGCGCATCGCGCGCGATCGTCGACGCCGGCTGGGTGCCGTACTCGAAGCAGGTCGGTCAGACCGGCAAGGTCGTGAAGCCGAAGCTCTACATCGCGCTCGGCATCTCGGGCGCCACCCAGCACATGGTGGGCATGAAGGGCTCCGACAACATCATCGCGGTCAACAAGGACGGCGAGGCGCCGATCTTCGGCATCGCCGATCTCGGCATCGTGGGCGACGTGCACAAGGTCGTCCCTCAGCTCATCGCCGCCCTCCAAGCCAAGTAGCCGCGGGCCGCACTTCCCGCCAGCTCGACCCCGAAACTGCGTTCCCAGCGTCGCGCTCTGCGTGCACCGGGAACGCAATTTCGTCGAAGTTTCGGGAAGCGTGGTCAGACGAAGTCGAGGAGGGCGGCCCAGCCGCCCTCGTCGCTCGGCGCCACGATGTGGTCGGCCGCGTCCCTGGCGTCGGGATGGCCGTCGGCCATGGCGAGTCCGACCGTGGCGTGGGTGAGGAGCTCGACGTCGTTGACCTCGTCGCCGATGGCGAGCACGCGTGACGGGTCGATCTCGTGGCGCTCGCAGTAGACGAGCACGCCCGTCCACTTCGAGAGCCCGAGCGGCGTGATGGTCAGTCCCGCGCCGTCGCTCCAGGTGTCGGCGACGACGTAGGCCGACGCCCGACTCCGCACCTGCTCCGACACCGGCGACAGGCGCGACCGCTCGTGGCCGAACACACCGAACGACAACACCGGAGTGGTGGCCACGATCTCGTCGAGGTCGGCGACCACGCCGCGTGACGTCCGAGCGCGGCAAGGTGCTCGACCGACGTGGACGGCGTCTCGGTGATGTACACGTCGAGGTCGGGGTGGTCGACGTAGACGCACGGATCGAGATCGTGGTCACGGAACGCACGGAGCACCTGGACGGCCACATCCGCCTCATGGTGATGCGCGTAGAAGCGCTCACCCGTCGCGAGATCCAGCGCCAACGCGCCGTTCAACACCACCGCACTCGGCGCGAGTCCGACGGCCGCGAGCGGGTCACGGGCGGTGACGGCCCGGCGACCGGTCGCGACGAGGACAGGGATTCCTCGCCGCTCGAGCTCGCGCCAGGCACGCAGGGTCGACTCGTGCGGCACGTCGCGCGAGTCGTACGACCAGAGCGTGCCGTCGAGATCGGTGACGACGAGCTCGATGGGCGCCATCCGCGTGATCGTACCGACGCGGCGTCGATCGGTGAGTCTGATTCTCCAGCACGCCGGTACAGCCTGCTCGTAGAGTCGTCGGGTGCTGGAACAGCTGGGCTGGGACGCGAAGGTCGCGGCGCGCTGATCGACGCGCTCGTCGGTGCCGACGCGGCCGCGTACGTCCCTGGACGGGTGGTGCGTGGTGCGCGTGGCTCGGTGACCGTGACCACGGCCGACGGCGACCGCCGCGCCAGCGTCGAGTCGCTCCCCGCGGTCGGCGACTGGGTGGCGCTCGAGGTGCCCGACGACGACGGTGACCACGCGCGGGTGCACGGCGTGGTCGAGCGGTGGTCGGAGTTGGCGCGCCGCGATCCCGACACCGGGCTCGCGCAGGTGCTGGCGGCGAACATCGACCTCGTGGTGATCGCCGTGCCCGGCGATCGGCCGAGTGTGGCCCGGGTGGAGCGCGAGACGGTGCTGGCGTGGGGGAGCGGCGCGACGCCGCTGGTCGTGCTCACCAAGGCTGACGTTGCCGCCCCCGGGGTGTCCGCCGACTTGGCTCGCCGGCTCGTGGGTGTCGACGTGATCGTCACGTCGAGCGTGCGAGGGGAGGGCATCGACGACGTGGCGGCGCGCCTCGCGCCCAACCTCACCGCCGTGATGCTCGGCCCGTCGGGAGCCGGCAAGACGACCCTCGTGAACGCGCTCCTCGGCGAGGAGCGCTTCTCGACCGGAGATGTGCGTGTGTCCGACTCACGGGGTCGACACACCACGACCGCCCGTGAGCTCGTCGCCGTTCCGAGCGGTGGTGTGCTGATCGACTCGCCCGGGCTTCGCAGCCTCGGTCTCCTCAGCGACGACGGCCTGATCGCGGCGTTCTCCGACATCGAGGCGCTTGCCGCGTCGTGTCGCTTCACCGACTGCGCGCACGACCGCGAACCGGGGTGCGCGGTGATCGCGGCGGCCGCCGACGGCACGCTCAACCCGCAGCGCCTCGCGGCGTATCGCAAGCTGCAAGACGAAGCGGCGGAAGAGGAGCGGCGCTCGCTCGCCAAGCGCGACGCCCGCGGGCGTCGCTGAACTCGCGAACCTACCGATCGACGGCGCGTTGCAGTTGGGCCTTGCTCATCTTCGAGCGCCCCTTCACGTGCTTGTGCTTCGCCTCGTTGTAGAGCTGCTGCTTGGTGCGACCACCCGGGCCGTGATGCGATCGCAGGCCGCCGCGCCGACCCGACGAGAGGTCGTCGATCGACGAGCGGCTCGACGTGGCAGCTTCACCGGCGCGCGCCCGCTCCTTGTTGACGGTGCGTGCCGCGATCTCCTTGGCCACCTTCTTCGAGCGGCCGTGGGCCTCCAGGCCCTGCTCGATGTGCTCGTACTGACGTTCGCGCTTCGTCGCTCCAGGCTTGCGGCGGCATCTCGACGGCTCCCTTCGCATGGAGTGACCGCCAGGTCTCGGCGACCACGGTGGGTTCGGGATGGACACGTGACGGTGACAACGACAGCTCGACCGAGCGGGCGTACAGCACGATCGCCGAGACGGCCCGGTGCTCATGGGGCTGCGGCGCACGGGGCACGCGCACCACGATCGGTCGCCGCGACTCCCGGATGAGCCACGGCACCCAGGCCGCGCCACATGCCATCACGCCGATCATGGCGAGGATGATCGGAAGGGTCGTCGTGGGCTGTGTCGTCGCCATTTCGAGCCGGTACCCGGCACAGGGCGATGCCAAACGCGGATGTTCGGATCGTCAGGCGAAGTCGACGATCAGTGGAGCGTGGTCGGAGGGTGACTTGCCCTTGCGGGCGTTGCGGTCGACCACGGCCCATGTGATGCGCTCGGCGAGCGGCGCGGTGACGAGGGCGAGGTCGATGCGCATGCCGCGGTGCTGGTGGAACGCGCCCTGGCGGTAGTCCCAGTACGTGAAGAGCTTGTCGTCGCCGTAGCACTCGCGGAACGCGTCGACGAAGCCCCAGCCGCGCAAGGCGGCGACCGCGTCGCGCTCCGGCGCCGTGACATGGGTGGAGCCGGCGAACGCCTTGGTCGACCAGACGTCACGATCCTCGGGCGCCACGTTGAAGTCGCCGAGCACCGCAACCGGAGCTTCGGGCGATTCGTTGGCGGCGATCCAGTCGTGGAGATGCCCGAACCACACGAGCTTGCGGTCGTAGAACTCGGTACCGACCTCACGCCCGTTCGGCACGTACACGCTCATCACGCGCACGCCGTCGCACGTGGCCGCGATCAGACGAGCATCGCCCTCGTAGGGGTCGACGATGCCGTCGCCGAAGCCATTGGTGACGTGCTCGATGCCGACGCGGGAGAGGATCGCCACGCCGTTCCACTGGTTGTACCCGTGGTGCACGGAGTCGTAGCCGAGGGCGGAGAACGCGAGATGCGGGAAGGCGTCGTCGCTGAGCTTGGTCTCCTGCAGACACACCACGTCGGGTCGCGCGTAGCCGAGCCACTCCTCGACGCGCTCTTGGCGCGCCTTCAACGAGTTCACGTTCCACGTGGCGATGCGCACCGCGCCGACGCTACCGGACGGAAGTACGGTGCCGAGCGTGCGAACACTGTCGCGGTACAAGCGGTTCGGTTTCGGCGCGATGCTGGCGGTCGGTGCGGTTCTGTGCAGCGCCGCGCCGCTCGCCATGCCCGCGAGTGCGCAGACCACGGAGCGCATCACCAGCTACCACACCGACCTCACCATCGAGCCGAGTGGTGGCCTGCTCGTCACGGAGACCATCGCCTACGACTTCGGGAGCACGCCGCACCACGGCATCTTCCGGGTGATCCCAGTCCGGGTGAACTACCCGCCGAAGGACAACTACGACCGCGTGTATCCCGTCGACGTGCAGTCGGTCACGGCCTCCGACGGGGCATCGGCGCAGTACTCCACGTCGGAGTCAGGTGGCGATCTCACCATCAAGATCGGCGACCCTGACGCCACGGTCACCGGTGCGCACACCTACGGGATCACCTACCGCGTGCGCGGCGCGTACAACGCGTTCGACGATCACGACGAGCTGGTGTGGAACGTGATCGGCGACAAGTGGCCGGTGACGATCGAATCGGCGACCGCGGTGGTGCACGCGCCGGCCGACATCACCGCGGTGAACTGCACCACCGGCGCCTACGGGTCGAACCTGCCGTGCGGCCCGGCCGAGTTCTCCGGCGCCACGGCCACGTTCACGTCAGCCCGAGCTCGGGATCTTCCCATTCCAGGGCATGACGGTGACGGTTGGCATCCCGAAGGGTGCGGTACCCCCACCCGCGCCGATCCTCGAGGAGCGCTTCAACATCGGCTCGGCGTTCCGGGCGACGCCTGCCACCGCCGGCATCTCGGGTGGGATGCTCGTGCTGATCCTCGCGCTGATCGGTGTGCTCGTGTTCGTGGTCGGACGCGACCGGCGCTACCGCGGTTCGGCGGTCGACGCGGCGTTCACGGCCAAGCCGGGGACACCGGAGGAGCGGGCGCCGCTGCACGAGAGCGAGACGCCGGTCGAGTTCGTGCCGCCCGATGGCCTGCGACCCGGACAGATCGGCACGCTGGTCGACTTCGTGGCGAACCCGCTCGACGTGACCGCGACGATCGTCGACCTCGCGGTGCGCGGCTACCTCGTGATCGAGGAGACCGACGAGCCGGGGTTGTTCCGCAAGGGCGACTGGAAGCTCACCGAGACCGACAAGGGTGTGGCCGCCCAGGACGTCTCGGGACCGACAGCGAGTTGTTGCAGTACGAGCGGACCCTGTTGCAGGGGTTGTTCCGTGACGGGCGTGAGGTGCAGCTCTCGGAATTGCACAACACGTTCGCCACACGGATGCAGAGCGTGCAGCAGGCGCTGATGAACGACGCGATGAAGCGCAAGTGGTTCGCGAGGAAGCCGAGCACCGTGCACGGGCTGTGGATCCTCGCCGGTGTGCTGCTCCTCGGCGCGGGTATCGCGATCACCGTGGGCCTCGCCGCGTTCACGCACGCTGCGCTCATCGGGGTTCCGATCGTGGTCGGCGGGATCGCGCTGCTCATCGCCGCGAAGTGGATGCCGCGCCGCACGGCCAAGGGCTACGCGGTGCTGCGGCACGCCGACGGCTTCCGCCGCTTCATCGACGAGTCGGAGAAGAGCCGCGCGCAGTTCGCTGAACGCAAGAACCTGTTCTCCGAGTACCTGCCGTACGCGGTGGTGTTCGGCGCCACCAAGAAGTGGGCGAACGCATTCGCCGGCCTCGACGACGAACCGCCCGACACGATGTCGTGGTACCGCGGCCAACAGGCCTTCACCTATCTCGCGTTCACGGGTGCGATCGACAGCTTCAGCGTGAGCAGCGCGGGCACGCTCACCTCGGCACCGTCGACGTCGGGGTCGAGTGGGTTCTCCGGTGGCGGCTTCTCGGGTGGTGGCGGTGGCGGAGGTGGCGGCGGCTCCTGGTGAATCGGCCGTCGCGACGGTTGGCGGTTCGTGACGCTGCGCTGGCATCCTTCGCCCATGGGACCTCTTGCTGGTGTGAAGATCCTCGAGCTCGGCGGAATCGGGCCCGGCCCGTTCGCCGGCATGCTCCTCTCCGACTTGGGCGCCGAAGTCGTCCGATCGACCGTTCCGCGTCGGTCGGGGAAGCAGCACGGCACCGATCCCGTCACGGGCGGGGCCGGCGGGCGATCGCCGTCGACCTCAAGCACCCCGACGGCATCGCCACGGTGCTGCGCATGGTGGAGCAGGCTGACGCGATCATCGACCCGTTCCGCCCTGGGGTCGCCGAGCGGCTCGGTGTCGGGCCCGACACCTGCATGGCGCGCAACCCGCGGCTCGTGTACGGACGCATGACCGGCTGGGGTCAGGACGGCCCGCTCGCGCAGGTGGCCGGTCACGACATCAACTACATCGCGCTCGCCGGTGCGCTCGCGCACTTCGGTCGCGAGGGCGGGAAGCCCACGGCACCGATCAACATGGTCGGCGACTACGGCGGCGGCGGGATGATGCTCGCGTTCGGGATCGTCTGCGCGATCCTCGAAGCGCGCACGTCGGGCACCGGGCAGGTGATCGACGCTGCGATGGTCGACGGCAGCGCCACGCTCATGGCGGCGATCTGGGGCATGAGCTCACGCGGGCTGTGGCACGAAGAGCTGGGCACCAACATCCTCGACAGCGGAGCGCCGTTCTACGACACCTACGAGACCAAGGACGGGAAGTTCGTCGCCCTCGGTTCGATCGAGCCCCAGTTCTTCGCCCAGTTCCTCGAGCTCACCGGGCTCACCACCCACCCGAACGACACGCGGATGAACCGGGAGACGTGGCGCGGCGTGCGCGACGACTACGTCGCGTTGTTCAAGTCGAAGACGCGCGACGAGTGGTGCGCGTTGCTCGAGGGCACCGACGTGTGCTTCGCGCCCGTGTTGCCCATGAGCGAGGCGGCCACGCACCCGCACATCGTGGCGCGCGACACGATCGTCGAGCACGAAGGTCTGCTGCAGCCCGCACCGTCACCGCGTTTCTCGCGCACACCCGGCGCGATCCAGAGCGCGTCCGACGTCGTCGGGGCGCACACCGACCGCGCCCTCGCCGACTGGGGCTTCTCCGCCGACGAGATCGCCGCCCTCCACGACGCCAACGCCATCGTCCAGGTCTGACGGTCCTGCTTTCCCGTTTTGGCGTCAGCAGCCCGTGCGATATGCTACGCGTTTGCGACGCCAAAAGCAGGGGGGAGGAGGGTCAGGCGGTCGGCGAGGTGGTGCTCGGAGTCGGCGACGACGGTGACGTGGCCGAGCTTGCGACCCGCGCGGGGTGACTTGCCATAGTCGTGCAGGTGCGCGCCGGGAACGGCGAGCACCGCGGCCGTGTCGGGCATGGTGCCGATGCAGTTGAGCATCGCGGACGCTCCACGCGCGTCGGTGCTGCCGAGGGGAAGACCGAGCACCGCGCGCACGTGGTTCTCGAACTGGCTGGTGACGGCGCCTTCGATCGTCCAGTGCCCGGAGTTGTGCACACGCGGCGCGAACTCGTTGGCGAGCAGCCTGCCACCGACGTCGAACAGTTCGATGGCGAGGACCCCCACGTGGTCGAGCTCGACGAGCAATCGGGTGACGATCTCGACCGCATGACGCGCGGTGTCGTGATGCAGATGCGGAGCAGGGGCGCGCGTCGACGCGCAGGATGCCATCGCGGTGTTCGTTCTCGGCGACGGGCCAGCAGGCGACGGTGCCGTCGATCCCGCGTACCGCGATCACCGAGACCTCGCGATCGAACGCCACGAACGATTCGAGGATCAACGGCGAGCCCCCGAGGGCCTCCCACGCGGGGTCGAGATCGTCGGTGGAGCGGAGGACCGCTTGTCCCTTGCCGTCGTAGCCGCCGCGGCGGGTCTTCAACACCGCGGGGAGACCGAGCTCGGTGACCGCGGCCTCGAGCGACGCCGCGTGACTCGACCGCGAGATACTCCGGCGTGTCGATGCCGAGGGCGCGGAAGGTGTCCTTCTCGGTGAGCCGGTCCTGCGACATCTCGAGCGACCGACTGCCGGGGTGCACGGGAAGGGTGCGACCCAGGAACCGCGCCGCGGACGCCGGCACGCCCTCCCACTCGTAGGTGACGACGTCGGCGCCGCGTGCCACCTCCGCCAGCGCGGCCTCGTCGTCGAGGGCGCCGACGACCAGTTCACCGACGGCGGCGGCGGGCGCGTCGGGTGACGGGTCGAGGAACCGGAACCCCACGCCGAGGGGGATGCCGGCGAGCCCGAGCATGCGGCCGAGTTGGCCGCCGCCGAGCACGGCGATCGTCGCAGTGGTTTCCACGAGGTCTGTCTAGCGCGGCGCACGGGTAGAACGAGGCTGTGGCGACGGTGGGCAGTGTGTTCGTGCTCCTCGCCGTGCTCGGACTCGTCGCGTGGGGACGGGTACCCGACGCGCTCGTCGCGGTGCCCGCGGCCGTGGTGGTCGTCGTGCTCGGGCTGGTGAGCGTCGACACCGCGCTCGACACGCTGGATCGTCTCGTGTCCACCCTGGTGTTCCTCGCCGCCATCCTGGTGGTGGCCGAAGTGGCGCGCGTCGCGGGTCTGTTCGTGGCGCTCGGTGCGTTCATCGACCGCAGCGCGGGTAGCTCCGGCCGCCGTCTCGTGCTCGCGGTGTCGGCGGCCGCGATCGTGGTGACCGCGGTGATGAGCCTCGATGCCACCGCCGTGTTGTTCACGCCGGTGGTGATCCTCGTCGTGGTCACGCGAGGCGCCCGACACGCCGTCGACCGCGAGCCGCCGCTCCTCGTCACCACCCAGCTGGCCAATGCGTCGTCGGGCTGGTTCCCGGTGTCGAACCTCACCAACCTCCTCGTGTTCTCGGCGACCGGTTTGACGTTCGGCGGATTCGCGTTGCGCATGGCGCTCCCGACCGCGGTGGCGTCTGCCGTCGTCGTCGCAGTGCTGCTGACCCGTGCTCGCGCGGAACCTCACGGCGACGCCACCTCGACGCACCCGGATCGTTCCCCCAGCGAACCGATCGTGCTCGATCGCTTCGCGCAGGTCGTGTTGGTCGCCCTCGGCCTGCTCGTGATCGCGTTTTTCGCGGCGTCGCAGGTCGGCGTCGAGCCGGCATGGGTGGCCGCCGGGTTCGCGGTGTTCCTCGGCGGGGCCGCGTTGATTGCCCAACGCGGCCAGCTGCGCCCGCTGATCGGCGCCGCGTCTCCGAGGTTCCTGGTGTTCGTGGCGGCGTTGGCGATCGTGGTGGACGCCGCCGTCGGACACGGCCTGGGCGACGCCGCCCAACGCGCCATCCCCGATGGCGCGAGCGTCCCCGCCTTGCTCACGATCGCGCTGATCGGCGCGCTGCTGGCCAACCTGGTGAACAACGTGCCGGCGACGCTGGTGCTGCTCGGTGCGGTGGGCGCGACGGGTGCGGGTTCGCCGGCCCGCCTCCTCGCGCTCCTGATCGGGGTGAACATCGGCCCGAATCTGACCTACACGGGATCCCTCGCCACATTGTTGTGGCGCAAGGCCGTGCGCGGTGCGGCCGTGGAACCGAGCCACCGGTCCTTCTACCGCGCCGCCCTGCTCAGCACCCCGCCCGCACTGGTGCTCGCGACCGTCGCCCTGTGGTGCACGATCCAGGTGACCGGCTGAACCCGGGGTTCGTGAGGCTCGTGGCCGGCACCGTCATGACCGAGCGATCCGTGCCGGGATGGTGACCAACCAGTCCGCCTGCTCGAGCTGGGCGCGGGTTCGTTGGAGCTGGCCCAGCACCCGACCGTAGGTGAGGAAGCGGAACGTCCAGACGTCGCCTGCGTCGATCACGTCGTTGGTGACGACGGTCGAATCGGCGTCGACGATCGCGATCGGCAGCCAGCCGTCGGCGTTGCTGCCGACTTCGACGTCGATGTCGCGGTTGGTCGGATTGACGACGGTGATCCGGTCGATGAACTCTGGCTCGTGCGTCAATCGGGTGAGGCCCAGTGCGACCAGTGCGCCGATCGCCAGCACCGCGAGCGCCGCGGCGCCGCGGCGCAGTGACCTGCGATCGCGTGTGGGCCGGTCGAGCGTGCTGGTGCTCATGATCCGGTGACCGCGGCCACGAGCAGCACGATCACCCCGCACGCAAGCGTGGCGAGAAAGGCCACGAGAGCAATGTCGTCCGCGTGTTTCATCACGTTCCCTCCTGTGGCGTCCGCGCGACGCGCGACTGCCCGACGTCGGTCATGGGCGGTGCATCCGCGCCACGCCAGCGATCACAGGAACGTGGACCCGCCACGTCGCACCCGACGAGTGATGTGCCGGCCGTCAGCCGCAGTCAGTTCGCGAGGGTTGGGATCAGCTGGAGAACGCGGGCATGCAGATCGGCGGCCCGCGCGGTCGGCGAACCCAACGCCCGAACGCGGACACCAACGCGGACGATCCGCGACCGGCCAGCGCGAACCAGACGACCAGGCCGAGCCCCAGCCCGACAACACCGACGAAACCCCAGGGTGTGTCAGACAGCCGAGCGTGCTTGCCCGTGCCACGCGACGCGTGCTCCAGATCGGACGCGAGCGACGGAACCACCGCGTTCGCATCCAGGATCCGCGCTCGAGCAGTGGCGAGTTCGTGCTCAGCGGTCTCGAGCGACCGAGGTGCGTCGACGGCAAACGCCGCGACGCCGAGTCCCGCACCAACCAACGCGAGCAACGCGAACAGGGCGAAGAGGTGCCGCCGAACGCGCCAGTCGATCGGCCTCACGCAAACGGCCTCGCGCAATCGGCTCGCATCAGCCAATCCTACCGACTGCTGGTTTCCCGTCGACGTGGCTCGCGCCAAGATGACGACTCGTCGTGCGGTCGAGGTCAGAGCTGCTCGAGCGCTTCCTGCGCGCGTTGCGCGGTGGCCAGCACGCTCGCGACGATCTCGTCGTCAGCATCGTGGGTGGTGTCGCCCATCGCGCCGGCGGCGAAGCGGGCGCGCACGCCGTCCATGATGCAGGCGAGGCGCCACATGGCGAACGCGACGAAGTAGGGGAGCATGGCAACGTCGCGCCCTGATGCCGCCGCGTACCGCTCGATCAGCTCGGCGCGCGCGGGGAACCCGGGGATGGCCGTCACGCTCACGGTGTCGAGCAGCGGCGCGGGATGCTCGGGATCGTGCCAGTACATGATGAACGTGCCGAGATCGGCGAGCGGGTCGCCGAGCGTGCACAGCTCCCAGTCGAGCACCGCGCTCACTCGTGCGTCGTGGCCGATCATCGTGTTGTCGAGGCGGTAGTCGGCGTGCACGATGGTCGCGGGGCCCTGCGGCGGGATCCGAGCGGCCAACGCCGCGTGGACGGTGTCGAGCCCATAGGCGGGAATCACCAGGCCCGCGTCGCGTTGCTGCGCTTGTGACTGCTCGAACTGACTCGACCACCGTTTGAGCTGACGCGCCACGTACCCCTCACGCCGGGCAAGATCACCCAGACCCACCGCGTCGATGTCGACCGCGTGGATCGCAGCCAGGACATCGATCAGGTCGTGTCCGATGGCGCGCCGCGCGTTCTCGTCGAACTGCGCTTCGACCTCCGACGGCTCCCGCAGGATCGAGCCGTCGACGAAGTCCATCACGAAGAAGGGCGCGCCGTTCACGTCGACGTCGGTGCAGAGCCCCCGCGTGGCGGGCACCGGCACATCGGTGTCGCGGAGCGCGGTGATGAGGCGGTGTTCGCGCCCCATGTCGTGCGCGCTGGCGAGCACGTGGCTGAGCGGCGGGCGTCGCAGGACCAGTCGACGCCCCGCGGCGTCCGTCGCACCATACGTGAGGTTCGACTTGCCGCCCGCGATCAATCCGAACGTGAACGGCGCGACGACCCCGTCGACGTTGGCGACCAGCCACTCGGTGACCGCCGCGACGTCGATCCCTGGGATGTCTCCCGGTGACGAGTCGGAGCCTACGGCTCGGTCGGTGCTCACGAGCTCAGTGGTCGCCCCGCGCCGCCATGTAGCGAGCCAGGTTGTCGGCGTACTTCTCGAGGTCGGGGTCGGCGGCGAGCAGGTCGGCGAACTTCTCGCGAGCCGCCGCCCGCTTGGTCGGGTAGTACTCCGTGGGCCACGGGCCCTCGTGCGGGCGGTAGTTCTTGAGCACGTTGCGGGCGACGGTGACCTTGTGCACCTCGTCGACGCCGTCCATCGCCGCCATGTTCGGCGAGCTCGTCCACTGCTGCCACAGCGGCGTGAGGTTGGTGACGCCGAGCGAGCCGAAGATGTGGATGGAACGCCACGTCACCTCACGCAGCGTCTTCGCCGCGGTGTACTTGCAGGCCGCGATCTGGGTGCGGGTGGCTTGGGTGCTCGAGTTGTCGATCGACCATGCCGTCCAGAGCACGAGGAGGCGCAGCATGTTGATCTCGGCGTAGGACAGCGCGATCGCCTCCTGCACCATCTGGTGCTCGCCGATGATCCTGCCGTGCGACTCGCGGCTCAAGGCACGTTCGCACATCATGTCCATCGCCAGGTTGCACTGCGCGATCGTGCGCATGCAGTGGTGGATCCGTCCGCCGCCGAGACGTCGTTGCGCGAGCACCTTGGCGCCGTCCTCGGGCCCGAGCAGGTGGTCGAGCGGCACGCGCACGTCGTTGTACACGATGTGGTTGTGCGCGCGCGGGGCGTCGGGCATGAACTCCAGCCCCGGCGTGTCGCGCGGCACCACGAACATGCCGTTGTTCGCCATCACGAAGATGATGTCGGCGGCCAGGCCAGAGCTGGTGAACCACTTCTCGCCGTTGATGACCCATTCCTCGCCGTCGCGCACGGCATGGGTCTTGAACAGGTTGGGATCGGAGCCGCCCTCGGGCTCGGTCATGGAGTACGCCGACCAGATCTCCTGGCGCATCATCGGGTACAGCCACCGCTCCTTCTGCTCCTCGGTCCCGTGGGCGGCGAGCATCTCCATGTTGCCGGTGTCGGGAGCCTGCGTGCCGAAGATCAAGGGCGCGGAGCCGTAGCGGCCGAGCACCTCGTTGATCAGCGCCAGCTTGAGCTGGCCGAGGCCAGGGCCGCCGAGCTCCTCGTCGAGGAACAAGGCCCACAGCCCGCGATCCTTCACCTGCTGTTGCAGCGGCTCCACGAGCGCCCGCACCTTGGGCTCCTTCGAGCGAACCGCGCCGGGGAACACGAGGTCGAGCGGCTCGATCTCCTCCTTGCAGAACTGCGCGACCCAGTCGAGCTGCTCCTGGAACTCCGGCTCAGTGGAGAAGTCCCATGCCATGTCGTGCCCCCCCGTTGATCGTTCGCGCGTCGAAAGCGCGGCAGCGTACCGGGCAATTCGGTTTCGTTGCTCAGGACCCCCTCCGCTACCCTGGATCAACTCGCAGCGAGGCCAACGTCGTCCCCTCTGCGTCCACCAGTCAGCTCCCGGCCCGGCGTTCGCGCTCGGCCGTCACGTGTGGATGAGGATGACGAAACCCCACGAGTCTCACGCGCCTCACGGCGTTCCGTTCAGCGCACTCCCGGCCGCGTCCGGGCTCTACGACCCGCGCTTCGAACACGACGCGTGCGGGGTGTCGTTCATCGTCGACATCAAAGGCCGACGCAGCCGCGCCATCGTGGCCAGCGCCCTCGATGCGCTCTGCAACCTCGACCACCGGGGTGCGTCGGGTGCCGAGGTCAACACCGGCGACGGCGCCGGCATCTTGCTCCAGGTGCCCGATCGCTTCTTCCGTGAGGTGGTGCCGTTCGCCCTGCCCGCCGCTGGTGCCTACGGCGTGGGGCTCGCCTTCCTCCCGCTCGACGCCAACGACGCCGAGAAGACCACCGCGCGGGTCGAGGAGATCGTCGACGAAGAGGGCCTCCGGCTGCTCGGCTGGCGCGACGTGCCCGTCGATCCTTCGATGCTCGGGCCCACCGTGGCCGGTGTGATGCCGCGCTTCCGGCACCTGTTCGTCGACGATCCTGACGGGGCGGTGGGCATCGAGCTCGACCGCAAGCTGTTCGTCGTGCGCAAGCGTTGCGAGCACGAGGTGCTCGACGCGCAGTTCGGTGCTGCCGACACCGAGTCGAACGGCGCGATCTACTTCCCGTCGTTCTCGTCGCGGACGCTGGTGTACAAGGGCATGCTCACCACACCGCAACTCGGCGAGTTCTTCCTCGATCTCGCCGACGAGCGCGTGGAGTCGGCGCTCGCGCTCGTGCACAGCCGCTTCTCCACCAACACGTTCCCGTCGTGGCCCCTTGCCCACCCGTACCGGGTGGTTGCGCACAACGGTGAGATCAACACGGTGCAGGGCAACCGCAACTGGATGCGGGCCCGCGAAGCGATGATGGAATCGCCGTTGCTCCCCGGGTTGGAGCGCGCGTTCCCGATCGTCACACCTGGCGCATCCGACACCGCCAGCTTCGACGAGTGCCTCGAACTGCTCTCGCTCGGTGGGCGCCCGATCTGGCACTCGGTGCTGATGATGATCCCGGAGGCGTGGGAGAACCACGCCACCATGTCCGACGAGAAGCGCGCGTTCTACCGCTACCACTCGTCGTTGATGGAGCCGTGGGACGGCCCCGCGTCGATCGCCTTCACCGACGGCACCGTGATCGGTGCGGTGCTCGACCGCAACGGTCTGCGCCCGAGTCGCTTCTGGGTCACCGACGACGACTGGGTGATCATGGCGAGCGAGACCGGCGTGGTCGACGTCGACCCCGCGCGGGTTGTGAAGAAGGGACGCCTGCAACCGGGCAAGATCTTCCTCGTCGACACCGCGCAGGGCCGCATCGTCGACGACGAGGAGATCAAGAGCGAACTCGCGGCCGAGCACCCCTACGGCGACTGGCTCGACCAGGGGCTCGTGCACCTCGGCGACCTCCCCGAGCGTGAGCATCATGTGCCCACGCACGAGTCGGTGATCCGTCGCCAGGAGACGTTCGGCTACACCCACGAGGATCTCCGGTTGCTCGTGGCGCCGATGGCGCGCACCGGTGGCGAGGCGCTCGGGTCGATGGGCACCGATACGCCGATCGCGGTGCTGTCGCAGCGCCCGCGGATGTTGTTCGACTACTTCGCGCAGCAGTTCGCGCAAGTCACCAACCCGCCGCTCGACGCCATCCGCGAGGAGCTGGTCACGTCGCTCGCGTGCACCATCGGCGCTGAGGGCAACGTGCTCGAACCGACGCCCGAGTCGTGCGTGCAGATCGCATTGCCGTTCCCGGTGATCGACAACGACGAGTTGGCCAAGCTCATCCACATCGACCACGACGGCGACCGTCCCGAGTTCCGTTCCCAGGTGATCTCCGGCTTGTACCGCGTCGCCGGTGGGGGCGACGCGTTGCGTGACGCGCTCGACCGCGTGCGCAACGAAGCGTCGGCTGCCATCGCCGCGGGCATGCGCGTGCTGGTGCTGTCCGACCGCGACTCTGACGCCGAGTGGGCGCCGATCCCGTCGTTGCTCCTCACCTCCGCGGTGCATCACCACCTCATTCGCGAGAAGACGCGCACCATGGTCGGCCTCGTGGTCGAGACGGGCGATGCGCGCGAGGTGCACCACATGGCATTGCTCGCGGGCTACGGCGCCGGCGCCATCAACCCGTACCTCGCGTTCGAGTCGGTCGAAGACCTCGTGCGCCAGGGGCTCTACGGCTTGGAGAGCGCGGATCCGAAGCTCGCGATCAAGCAGTACATCAAAGCGGCCAGCAAGGGTGTGCTGAAGGTGATGTCGAAGATGGGCATCTCCACCATCGCGTCGTACCGCGGCGCGGAGGTGTTCGAAGCGGTCGGTCTCGACCAGGAGCTGGTCGAGGAGTACTTCACCGGCACGGTGTCTCGTCTCGGTGGTATCACGCTTGAGCAGATCGCGCAGGAGTGCGCGATGCGTCATGCCATTGCCTATCCCGACCGGCCCGAGGAGCGCGCGGATCGCGATCTCGATCTCGGTGGCGAGTATCAGTGGCGTCGCGAGGGCGAGTACCACCTGTTCAACCCGCAGACCGTGTTCAAGTTGCAGCACGCAACGCGCGCCAAGCGTGTCGATGTGTACCGCGAGTACACCAAGCTCGTCGACGACCAGTCCACCAACCTCGCCACGCTGCGCGGCCTGTTCCGGTTCAAGGACGCGGCGGAGGCGGGTGGTCGAGCGCCGGTGCCCATCGACGAAGTCGAGCCGGCGTCGGAGATCGTGAAGCGCTTCGCCACCGGCGCGATGTCGTACGGGTCGATCTCGAAGGAAGCGCACGAGACGCTCGCCATCGCGATGAACCGCATCGGCGGGAAGTCGAACACCGGCGAGGGTGGCGAAGACGCCGACCGCTTCACACCCGACGCCAATGGCGATCTCCGCCGCTCCGCGATCAAGCAGGTCGCGTCGGGCCGCTTCGGCGTGACGTCGGAGTACCTCGTGAACTCTGACGACCTGCAGATCAAGATGGCGCAGGGCGCCAAGCCGGGCGAGGGTGGCCAGCTGCCGGGCTTCAAGATCTACCCGTGGATCGCCAAGACCCGGTACTCCACGCCCGGTGTCGGGCTCATCAGCCCGCCGCCACACCACGACATCTACTCCATTGAAGACATCAAGCAGCTCATCCACGACCTCAAGAACTCCAACCCCGCCGCGCGCGTCCACGTGAAGCTGGTCGCGCAGATGGGCGTCGGGACGGTCGCGGCCGGCGTGGCCAAGGCGCACAGCGACGTCGTGCTGATCTCGGGGCACGACGGTGGAACCGGCGCGTCACCCCTCACGTCGCTGAAGCACGCGGGAGCGCCGTGGGAGCTCGGCATCGCCGAGACGCAGCAGACCTTGGTGAAGAACGGGCTGCGCGACCGCATCGTCGTGCAGTGCGACGGTCAGCTCAAGACGGGCCGCGACGTGGTCATCGCCGCGCTGCTCGGCGCCGAAGAGTTCGGGTTCGCCACCGCGCCGCTCGTGGTGAGCGGGTGCGTGATGATGCGCGTGTGTCACCTCGACACGTGTCCGGTCGGTGTGGCCACCCAGAATCCCGAGCTGCGCAAGCGGTTCACCGGCAAGCCCGAGTTCGTCGTGAACTTCTTCGAGTTCCTCGCCGACGAGGTGCGCGAGTACCTCGCCCAGCTGGGCTTCCGCTCCATCGAGGAGGCGGTCGGCCACGCCGAGGTGCTCGACACCAAAGCTGCCATCGAGCACTGGAAGGCCGACGGCCTCGACCTCACGCCGATTCTCGAGATCGCCGAGAACCCGTACGAGGGCCAGACGCTGTTCCAGACCAAGCCGCAGGACCATGGCCTCGACCGCGCGCTCGACGTCGAGCTCATCGACGTGGTGGGCCCGGCGATCGACCACGGCGAGCGGGTGCACGTGTCCTACCCGGTGCGCAACACCAACCGCACCGTCGGCACCATGCTCGGCAGCGAGATCACGAAGCGCTTCGGGAGTGCCGGTCTCCCCGACGACACCATTTCCGTGCACCTGCGCGGCTCGGCCGGGCAGAGCTTCGGTGCGTTCGTGCCCCGTGGCATCACGCTGCGGCTCGAAGGCGACGCCAACGACTACTTCGGCAAGGGACTGTCGGGCGGGATCGTGATCTGTCACCCCGACCGTGACGCGCCGTTCGTGGCGGAAGACAACGTGATCGCAGGCAACGTCGCGCTCTACGGCGCGACGAGCGGTGAGGCCTACCTGCGCGGCAAGGTGGGGGAGCGCTTCTGCGTGCGCAACTCAGGTGCGACCGCGGTGGTCGAAGGCGTGGGCGACCACGGCTGCGAGTACATGACCGGCGGACGCGTCGTGGTGCTCGGCGAGACGGGTCGCAACTTCGCCGCGGGCATGTCGGGCGGCGTCGCGTACGTGTACGACCCCGCCGACGTGTTCGCGGGGCTCGTCAACCATGAGCTCGTCGACCTCCAGACGCCCGATGACGACGACCGCACGTGGCTGCGCGCCACCGTGGTGCGCCATCGTGCGCTCACCGGCTCCGCGGTGGCCGAGCGGCTGCTGGCGGCGTGGGATTCCGAGGTGACGGCGTTTCGCAAGGTGATGCCGACCGACTACCAGCGTGTGCTCGAGGTGATCCGCGAAGCGGAGCAGCTCGGCGTGAACGACGAGGAGCGCGACCGCATGATCATGGAGGCGGCAGCTCGTGGGTGAGACCACCGGCTTCCTCAGGTGGGAGCGTGAAGTGCCGACCCGTCGGCCGGTCCCGGTGCGGTTGACCGACTGGCGCGAGGTGTACGAGCCGTTCGCGCGCGAAACGCTGCAGCTCCAAGCGGGTCGCTGCATGGATTGCGGCATCCCGTTCTGCAACAACGGATGTCCGCTCGGGAACCTCATCCCCGACTGGAACGACCTCGTGTACCGCGAACATTGGCACGAGGCGATCGAGCGGTTGCATGCCACCAACAACTTCCCGGAGTTCACCGGACGACTCTGTCCGGCGCCGTGTGAGTCGGCGTGCGTGCTGGGGATCAGCCAAGACCCTGTCGCCATCAAGCAGGTCGAAGTCGAGATCGTCGAGCGTGCGTGGTCGGAAGGCTGGATCGCGCCGCACGTGCCGACGGTTCGCACCGACAAGCGGGTGGCGGTGGTCGGTTCCGGACCTTCGGGACTGGCGGCCGCGCAACAGCTCACGCGGCGGGCCACGACGTGGTGGTGTTCGAGCGTGCCGACCGCATCGGTGGACTGATGCGCTACGGCATCCCCGAGTTCAAGATGGAGAAGCGTCACCTCGACCGTCGCATCGAGCAGATGGAGGCCGAGGGCACCGAGTTCCGCACCAGCGTGAACGTGGGCGTCGACATCACCGTGAGCGCGTTGCGCGCCGAGTTCGATGCCGTCGTGCTCGCCGGAGGCGCGACCGCGTGGCGCGACCTCCACATCCCGGGCCGTGAGCTCGGGGGGATCCATCAGGCGATGGAGTACCTGCCCACTGCGAACCGTGTGCAGCAGGGCGATCTCACCGAGCCGACCATCACGTCGGAAGGCAAGCGCGTCGTGATCATCGGCGGTGGCGACACCGGCGCCGACTGCCTCGGTACCGCACACCGCCAGGGCGCGGCGTCCGTGCACCAATTCGAGATCCTGCCCCGCCCGCCCGACACCCGTGCGAACGCCAACCCGTGGCCCACCTTCTCGAACATCTTCCGTGTCACCTCAGCGCACGAGGAGGGCGGCGAGCGCGTCTACAGCGTGAACACCGAGTGCTTCCTCGGCGACGACGACGGCAACGTGCGCGCGCTGCAGGCCCACGAAGTGGAGTTCGTCGACGGGAAGTTCGTGAAGGTCGAAGGCTCCGAGTTCGAGCTGCCGTGTGAGCGCGTGTACCTCGCGCTCGGGTTCGTCGGTCCCGAGCGCGCCGGCTTGCTCGACGACCTGGGCGTCGAGCTCGACGAGCGCGGCAACGTGGCGCGCGATGCGTCGTTCGCGACCAGCGAGCCGGGGGTGTTCGCGTGCGGCGACATGGGCCGCGGTCAGAGCCTCATCGTGTGGGCGATCGCCGAAGGCCGAGCCTGCGCGGCAGGTGTCGACACCGCGCTGATGGGTCGCACGCAACTGCCGATGCCGATACCCCCGACCGCGCGCCCCCTCGTCTAGCGCGCGAACGCGCACGAGGTCCGGCGCCGAGAGATCGCGCCTCACCCGAGTACGACAACGAGGTCGTGCACGGGTGGGCGCGTACCCCTGCTCACCGTGCTCAGTTGGGGTCAGGCGGTGTGGGCGCCCAGGAGGTGGGCGGTGAGTCGCCCGGTGATGGTGCCGCGTTCCTCGGCATCCCAGCCTTCGTCGAGCGCATCGCCGAACTGATCGGTGATCGCCGCGATGTCGGCCTGCTCGCCGGGCGACGGTGCGACGTCGCCGGTGTCGGGTGGCAGTTGCTCGAGCTCGCCGGCGTCGAACCACAGCACCTCGTCGATCGCGCAGACGTCGAGCGTGATGCCCTCGCACGGCACGGCGACCATCGTCGCCGCGCACATCGGGCAGCCGTGGGTGGAGCGGGTGGCGTCATCGGCGTTGGCCCCCCGCCAGATCGCGTGCACCTCGTCGTCGCTGAGTCGTTCGTAGGCCTCGCTGAGCGTGAACGCGAGCCCGTGGTGCTCGGGACACACCCAGGCGTCGAACGTGCGCTCGGTCTGGCGCGTCAACTCGGCGCGACAGGTGGGACAGGCGGGAGCGGAGAGTCCAGTCATCCCGGAGGTATCGGCATCCGAGCGCGAGATCCTGAATCGCAGGCTCGGCGTGGCCGCCCGGTGGATCCCTAGCCCGGTACCGAGAAGAGCGGTCGGGCGCCGAACCCGAACATCAGGGCCACGCCCCGGCGGAACGTGTCGGTGCGATCGTCCTCGTAGGTGCGCACCGAGGTGTTGTAGGCCTTCACCTGATCGGCGGGCGGGGAGGCGCCGTCGAACGCCGCGATGGCGCCGGTGAGCGTGCCGTCCTGGGCGAGCTTCGCCGACCCCAGGATGTTGGCACGCAGGCGCAGGCCGGTGCCCTCGAGCTGGTTGGCGGCTTCGGCCTGTTCGGTGGCCGAACCCTTGGCGACCGCCTTGCGCCATGCGGCGAGATCGGCGACCAGGGCCTGGGTGACGGCCCGATCCGATTCGCCCAGGACGCCGAGTTGGGCCACCGCGGCGTCGAGCGTGTCGTACCGACCGCTCAGGGAGGTGCGGAGGGGCGTCCAGTGGGCGTCGACGGCCTTCTGGTCGTCGTCGAGGGTGGGTTTCTCGACGATCACCGCGGTGACCGCCGCGGCGCCGAGGGCGACGACGATCGCGAGCAGGATCCAGCGGAGACGGCGCCACATGGCCGGGACACCCTACCGGCGCGCCCTTGGCGAATCGTTGCACCCGCCCTACGGTGCTGCCCTCGACACGTTCAGACGACTTCCCTCGATGGATCGAGTTGCTCGAGGAGTCGTCATGTCGTTCGCATCGAAGCCGTTGGTCCTGTGCGTCGCCATCGCGCTCGCGTCCGCGCTTGGTTGGTGGTTCGGCGAGCAGCGCCGCGCCGTCGACGTTCCGTACCGCGTGGTCGACGTGCTCGACGGTGACACCATCGTCGTGCGACGCGCGGGCGGCGCCGACGAGACGATTCGTCTCCTCGGCGTCGACACCCCGGAGACCCATCACCCGACGAAACCGGTGGGCTGTTACGGCCCCGAAGCCTCCGCGTTCACGAGCCGCCGGTTGTTCGGCCAGGTCGTGACGCTGGAGGACGACGTGCAGCGGCGCGACATCTACCACCGTCGCCTCGCCTATGTGTACCTGCGCGGACAGCGGTTCGACGACGTGCTGTTGCGACGTGGCTACGCACGGCTCCTGGTGATCGCCCCGAACGGTGCCCACGCCCGCGCCATGCTCGACGAGGAGCTCGACGCGGAGCAGCATCGCCGTGGCCTTTGGGGTGCCTGCCCGGACTCGACGTGACGCGCACCGAGGGTTAGGTTCCAGCGGGCCAGCGAGGACAAAGGGAGCACCTCATGGATTACGTCATCCGACTGAATTTCCGTGAATCGGTGACTGGTGCGGAGCGAGACGCCGCGCTGATGCGTCGAGCCGGATGGGAGTACCCGGCGGGGGTCGACGTGCTCGCGGAGTACTGGCCCATGGCCGCCGACCTCGATGTGGTCGTGATCTGTACGACCGACGACATCGCGGCGCTGTGGGAGCTCACGGCCGAATGGGAGGACGTCTTCGACATCGACGTCTCGCCCGCCGTGTCGGCGGTCGACGGGCTGCGGATCGGCCCCGAGGTGTTCGGACGGCTCAACCGATTGCAGCAGTAGCCGGATCGGTCGATTCCGCGGGACGCGCATCGATCCGCCCGCACTGGTCGATTCCGCGCTGAAGCGGGCGGCGCGACCTGCCGATCCCCCCGGGCATGGATTCGTTCCTCCACGGCCCGTGGGCCTACTTGGTGTTGTTCGCGGGCGCGTTCGCCGAGAACTCCGTCGGCGTCGGGCTGATGTTGCCGGTGGAGACGTTGATCGTCGCGGCGGCGTCTCTGTGCGCGACCGGGCACCTCTCGGTGCCGTTCGTGATCGGCGTGGTCGTGGTCGGCGCGATCGCCGGCGACTCACTCGGCTACCTCATCGGACGGCGCTTCGGCCCGACGATCACCCGGAAGCTGGTGGGTCACGTCGGCATCACCGACGAACGCGTCGCCCAGGCCCACCGCGCCTTCACCCGATGGGGAATGTGGGCGGTGGCCGTGGCGCGGATGGTGCCTGGGATCCGCTTCCTCGTGATCCTGCTCGCCGGCGATCTGCGGCTGCCGTACCGGCGCTTCCTCGTGGCCGATGTGATCGGCATCGTCGTGTGGGTGTCGCTGCACTTCACGTTCGGCTATGTGCTCGGGTCGAGCATGCGTTCACTCGGCGGACCCGACGAGCTCGTCGCGGTGTTCGCGATCTGCGCCGGTGGCACCATCGCCTGCGGCCTGATGCTGCGCTGGTGGTCACACCACCGCGCCAGCCGTGCCGCGCGCGCGGCCGAGCGCGCGGTGGTGACGTCGACTGCGACGTGATCTCGAGCGGGTCAGCCGTCGAGGGCGCCGGGGTCGGACGGCACGTCGACCGCGTGTGCCTGCAACGCATCGAGGGGCACGATCTCGAGCGCGCGCTCGTGGGTGCATGCCAGCACGACGTGCGCGGCGGCACCGTCTCGGTGCGCTCGCAGCCAGTTCGCCGCGGTGACGCACCAACGGTCGCCGGGAACCAACCCAGGGAACCGGTACTGCGGCATCGGCGTGGAAAGGTCGTTGCCGATGTTGCGCTGATGTTCGAGGAACTCGCTGGTGACGACGGCGCAGATGGTGTGGCTGCCGAGATCCTCCGGGCCAGTGCTGCAACAGCCATCGCGGTAGAACCCGGTCATCGGGTCGGTGCCACACGGTTCGAGGTCGCCACCCAACACGTTGCGCTCCGCCATCGCACCAGTATCGCGGCTGGGACCGGCCTGATCAGACGCGGTGATCCCAGACGTCTGCCATGTCGTGCGCGTCGACGCGCAGCTGCGATCCGGTGACAGCCAGATCGCTCAACCACGCGTCGACCATCGACACCGCCATCGCCGTCACGTTGGCTTCGGCGTCGGACGCAGCTGATGCGTCGTCTCGCAGGCGGAACCGGAACGTGAAGCTGCGCAACGACGGGTCGTAGGTGAGGGTGCCTGCCTCGGTGAACGCGGCCTTCGTGACGTCGTGCCCGGTGGCATCGGCGAACAGCCGCGAGCGCGCCGCGGCGTCGAGGTCGTCGAAGCGCCCCCGCACGGTCACACGGAAGATCCGCAGCGTCACGAGTTCGGATGCGCGGCGACCAGCGCGAGCACCTCGTCGCCGTAGCGGTCGACCTTCACGGGACCGACACCGGCCAATGCCAGCAGATCACGATGCGACCGGGGCCGCGCGACGGCGACCGCTGCGAGGGTCGCGTCGTGGAACACGACGTAGGCGGGCGCGCCCGACGCCTTGGAGATGCGGCGACGCCATTCGACCAAGGCCTCGTACAGCGGCATGTCGACGGGCGACAGATCGCGCGCGGGATTCCTGCGATCGGAGCTCGCGCCGCGTGCGGTGGCGACCTTGCGCCGTGCCGATTCGATGCTCGACGACGGATCAGATCCCGCGTCGGGCTCGCGTCCCTCGAGCCGGTCGACCGCACGCTCGACGCGCGCAAGCCATGGGCTGGCGGTGCGGTTGGCGGTGCGCAACCCGACGGTGCGCCGTCGTGCCCAGCTGACCTGCAGCACCCGCTCAGCGCGGCTCAGCGCGACGTAGAGGAGTCGTTGTTCCTCGTCGAGGGTGTCGGGGGTCTTCGCGTAGGAGATCGGCACCAGCCCGCGCTCGACGCCCGCGACGAAGACGGTGTCGAACTCGAGCCCCTTGGCGCGGTGGAACGTGAGCAGCTCGACGGCGTCGTCGCGGGCCGTGTCGCTGTCGTCGTTGCGCAGCGCGGTGTGCAAGAAGCCGAGGAAGCCGTCGACCGAACCCTGACTGCCGTCGGCGTCGAGGTACTCGCGCCCGAGGCGCACCAGCGCGTCGGCGTGCTCGCGTCGCTCCTCCGATTGCTCCTCCGCGTCGGCGGCGAGGTCGGACATGTGCTCCTCGAACGACCGGCCCGGCGCGGTGCGAGCTGCGACACGCAGGTCTTCGAGCGCCACCTGCACCTCCGGCCGATCGAGGAAGCGCGTGCCGCCGCGCACCGAGAGCGGGATCCCGGCGCGCGTGAAGGCTTCCTCGAAGTGCGCCGACTGCGCGTTCGTGCGGTACAACACGGCGATGCGCGACCACCGCACGCCGTTGCGATGCGCGGCGCGCACCGCGCTCGCGATGCCGGCCGCCTCGCTGCCCTCGTCGTCGTAATCGACGATGGTCGGGACCGGTCCGTCGGGACGGGCGGCGTGGATCTCGGGACGCCGCGCGTTCGGCGCGCCGAGCACTGACGTGGCGGCGGCCACCACCTGAGGGGTTGAGCGGTAGTTGCTCGCGAGGCGCACGACCTCCACCTGAGGGTGCTGGGCGGTGGGGAAGTGGGCCTTGAACCGCACCAGGAACGACGGATCGGCGCCGGCGAATCCGTAGATCGCCTGATCGCCGTCGCCCACGACGCAGAGGTCGTGTCCGTCGCCGAGCCAGGCGCGCAGCAGACGGAACTGCGAGGGGCTGGCGTCCTGGAATTCGTCGACGTAGAGGTGGCGGAACCGCCAGCGCTGGGCGGCGGCGAAGTCGGGATCGCGCGCGAAGGCGTCGGCGCACCCCGAGATGAGGTCGTCGAAGTCGACGAGGACGCGCTTGCGCTTCTCGCGTTCGTACGACCGGTAGATGTCGGCGATCTGCTCCGCGGGACGTGGGAGGTTGCGCCCCGCCGCGGTGGCAGCATCGGGATAGCGCTCGGGCGACACGAGGCTCGCCTTCGCCCACTCGATCTCGCTGGCCACGTCGGCGGCGGCGAGCGCGGCTTCGCGTCCGCGCACGCCGCCCATGAGGGGGAGCAGGATGCGCACCTTGCGTTCGAGGAGCGTGGGCATCGTGCGCCCCGCGTCGTCGACGCGCTTGCGGAGCTGCGCGAGCGCGATCGAGTGGAACGTCCCCGCGGTGACCGACTGCTGCACACCGAGGTGCGCGAGGCGTGACCGCAGCTCGCCGGCGGCCTTGCGCGTGAACGTGACGGCGAGCACGTGACGCGGATCGGTGGCGCCGTGCAGCGACTGCCACGCGATGCGACGGGTGAGGACACGGGTCTTGCCCGACCCGGCACCGGCGAGGATGGCGAGCGGCGTCCCGGCCGCGGTGACGGCCTCGCGTTGCGACGCGTCGAGTCCCCGCAGCAGATCGTCCACGGTGGCACCGTAGCCAGGGGGTACGACACCTTCGATCGCAAGGCAACGGAGTCCGGCCGCACGAGCCCCGCCGCAACGAGGAAGGCCCCGAGTAGTCTCCGCTGCGTCGCAGCTCGGATCTCCTCGGGGCCGGTCCCTCGTAGCGCTGCTCCGACTCGCTGCGCCGGTCCATCCCCGTGGGTTGCCCCAGTGGACTGCCCTGCGCGCTCCGCCTCGGCATCGCCGCCGGTCGCTTCCCTTCGCGGGGGTGGTCCCGCTCCGTTCGTCGACCGCACCGGCTTGCGCCGGTCTCAGCACCATACAGGTGCGCACAGGCGATGACAAGAGGAAAACCCTGTGGATTTCTCGGGTTGGTACGGTGCGCGACACGATGGATCTCGTCCCGCTCGAAGCGTTCGAAGCGTTGGTCGCCGACGCGCTCGACTCGATCCCGCCCGAGCTCGCGGTCTCGATGGAGAACGTCGCGGTGGTCGTGCAGGACTGGCCCACGCCCGAGCAGCTCGCGCCGCACCGGCGCGGACCCGATTTCCATGAAGGCCGTGTCACCTTGCTGGGGCTCTACCAGGGCGTGCCGCTGACGAAGCGCGGTCCGATGTCGTACGCGGGCGCGATGCCCGACCGCATCACCATCTTCCGCGGCCCGCTGTGCGCGCGTGCGCGCGATGCCACGGAGCTCGCGGCGCAGGTGCGCGTCACGGTGCTGCACGAAGTCGGCCACTACTTCGGCATGGACGACGCGCGTCTCCACGAGCTCGGCTGGGCATGACCTCGTCGAGCGTTCCTTGCACCACCGGTGCGCGGCGCCGCATGCGCGCTGCCGTACGCTTTCGTGCATGGCGTACCCGAAGAATCTGATCCAACAAGGCGAGACGGTCGCGCTCGACCTCCGTCCGCACTGGTGGTACTTCTCGCGCAACATCTTCACCGGGATCCCGCTCGCGATCCTCGTGATCTTCATCTTGAACCTCAGCGACGGCGTGGTGCGCGACGCGTCGAGCTGGATCGTCGTGATCCTGCTCGTCGCGTGGGCGGCCTGGCTGGTGCTGAAGTACTTCCAGTGGACGATGACGTACTTCGTGGTCACCGACCGCCGTGTGATCTACCGCACCGGGGTGCTGTCGAAGCGCGGCGTCGAGATCCCGCTCGAGCGCATCAACAACATCAACTTCCACCAGCGCGTCATCGACCGCATCATCGGTGCGGGTGATCTCGACATCGAGTCGGCGGGCAGGGACGGCCAGAGCCACTTCGACTTCGTGCGCCATCCCGACGGCGTGCAGCACGAGATCTACCGCGAGATGGAGAAGCGCAACATGCCCCAGAACTTCGCGCAGCCCGCGGCGGCGCCGGCGCCAGCGGCCGCGGCCGCTCCGAGCGTGCCGGAGCAGATCGAGCAACTCGCGCAGCTGAAGGCGCAGGGTCACATCACCGACGCCGAGTACGAACAGAAGAAATCCGAGCTCCTGGGGCGCATGTAGTCTCCCGCCTCATGATTCATCACCTCGTGCTCTTCGAACTGTCCGAGTCCGCCACCGACGCGGATCGCGATGCGATCGTCGACGGTCTGCGGTCCATGAAGGGCGTCGTCCCCGAGATCCAGAGCTACACCGTGGGCGCCGCCCTGCCGTCGCCCAACGCGAGCTGGACCATCGCGCTGATCGGCGAGTTCGCGAGCGTCGACGACTACAAGGCGTACTCGGCAAATCCCGACCACCAGAAACTGGTCGCCGACGTGATCCGGCCGCACATCAAGAACGTCACCTCGGCACAGATCGAGAGCTGACCAACCTCGATCCGCGGTGTCGTCGAGCAATTGCGTGAAGCGCGTCGACGGCGCCATCATCGCCGTTCGTCCGCTGCACGAACGGGAGCATCGATGATCGAGCAAGGCAGGCGCACGTACGACGTCATTCGCGAGGTCGACGTCCCGATGACGACGCGCGACGGCATCACGCTGTATGCCGATGTCTATCGCCCCGACGCGCCCGGACGCTTCCCGACGATCGTGCTTCGCACCCCGTACGGCAAGGTCCTGACGGCCGACCCGAACCGCACGACGCAGTACTACGCACAGTTCGGCTACACGACCGTCATCCAGGACTGCCGCGGCCGCTTCACCTCAGAGGGCGAGTACGACACCATCCAGCAAGAGGTGAACGACGGCTACGACTGCGTCGAGTGGGCGGCGCGGCTGCCGTGGTCGAACGGTCGGGTCGGGACCGCCGGCCAGTCGTACCTCGCCCTCACGCAGTACGCGACCGCCTGCCACGACCCGCTGCCACCCTCACTGCAGGCGATGGCGCCGGTGTCGGCCTCGTCGGACTTCCACGCGAGTTGGATCTACCACACGGGTGGCGTGCTCATGTGGGAGTGGTTGGTTCCCTACGCGATCAGCAAGGGTCTGAACCGGCTCGAGCGCGAGAACCTCCCCGAGGTGGTCGCGAAGCTCGATGAGCTGAGCGGCGAGCAGATCGGATTCCTCGGCAAGGCGCTGACCGACGAGTGGTACCGCCACATGCCGATCAGCGACTTCGGCGACCTGCTCGCCGACGCCGCCCCGTACTTCGCCGAGCACCTCCGCCATCCCGATGACGACGCGTACTGGCAGCGGGTCAACCTGAACGTCCAGGCGCCGAACGTGAACGTGCCGATGCTCCACGTGAGCTCCTGGTACGACATCTTCGCCGAGGGCGCGCCGAGCGCGTATCGCAGCATCCGTGATCGCAGCACGTCCGCCGAGGCGCGGTCGCGGACAGCGGCTGATCATGGGTCCTTGGGGCCACACCCGCTACGACGTCCCGACCTCGGAGGGCGCCGGCGACATCGACTTCGGTGACGCGGCGCTCCTGAACCTCCGCGAGATCCTGCTGCGCTGGTTCGACTACTGGTTGAAAGACGTCGACAACGGGATCATGGACGGGCCGCCGGTGAGCGTGTTCACGATGGGCGAGAACCGTTGGCAGGAGCTCGAAGACTGGCCGCCGCCCGAGGCGCGTCTCATTCGCTACTACCTGCACAGCGGCGGGAGCGCCAACACCGCGTCCGGCGACGGCACGCTGTCGACCGATGCACCGATCGACGAGCCCGCCGACACGTTCACCTACGACCCCGACGACCCGGTGCCGACGCACGGTGGGAACAACCTCACCGTCCCGCTGGGTGTGATGGACCAGCGCCCGATCGAGGGCCGCGACGACGTGCTCTTCTTCAACAGCGACGTGCTCGAGCGCGCGGTGCAGGCGACCGGCCCGGTGACCGTCGAGCTGTGGGCCGCGTCCTCCACGCCCGACACCGACTTCACCGCCAAGCTCGTCGACGTCCGCCCCGACGGCTACGCCCACAACCTTGCCGACGGGATCATCCGGGCCCGCTACCGCGACTCGGCGAGTGCGCCGTCGCTGCTCGAGCCCGGCGAGGTCTCCCGGTACACGATCGACCTCTGGGCGACCAGCCACGTGTTCCTGCCGGGGCATCGGATCCGCGTCGAGATCAGCTCGAGCAATTTCCCGGCGTACGACCGCAACCCGAACACCGGACGAGAGATCGCCACGGAGACCGAGCTGGTGGTCGCCGAACAACGCATCCTCCACGACGCCGAACACCCGTCGCACCTGGTGCTGTCGGTGATGCCGCGCTGATGCCTCGTCGATTCCTGGTTCGCGCGCGACCCATAGCATGTGACCGATTTCATGGATACAGTGACGCGTTTTACGGCTCGAGTCGGGGAGAACGAACCATCATGACCGTCGTCGAAGAAATGAAGCTGTCGTTGCGGAGCCCGGATCGGTTCTACATCGGTGGCGAGTGGGTGGAACCGTCGTCCGATGCCACGATCGAGGTCATCGAGCCGGGCACCGAGGAGCTGTTCCTCCGCGTCGCGGAAGCCAAGGCCGACGACATCAGCCGCGCCGTCGCCGCGGCACGAGCTGCGTTCGACGAGGGGCCGTGGCCCCGGATGAGCCACGCCGAGCGCGCCGGCTACATGCGCGCCCTCGCGGCCGGTTTGCGTGAGCGCACGCCGGAGCTCGCCTTCTCCCACACGAGCGAAGTCGGCGTCGTCTACACGATGGCGAAGATGGCCAGCGCCGGTTCCGGCGGCATGTACGACTACTACGCGAGCCTGGCCGACACCTTCCCGTTCATCGAGCGCCACGAGCCGGGCGGGATGGGTGCCCAGACCGCGCTGCTCGTGCAGGAGCCGGTCGGTGTCGTGGGAGCCATCATCCCGTGGAACACGCCGGCGTCGGCAGCCGCGATGAAGGCCGCGCCGGCGCTGATCGCCGGGTGCACGCTCATCTTGAAGTCGTCGCCCGAGGCGCCGACCGCGAACCTGTTGCTGGCCGAGGTGGCCGACGCGGTCGGGTTCCCGCCGGGCGTGATCAACGTGGTGACCGCCGATCGCGAGGTGTCGGAGCTGCTCGTCACCGACCCACGCGTCGACAAGATCTCCTTCACCGGCTCGGCCGCCGCCGGTCGGCGCATCGGCTCGTTGTGCGGGGGGCGCATGGCGCGCTTCACGCTCGAGCTCGGTGGCAAGTCGGCGGGGGTCATCCTCGAGGACTACGACATCGCGGTCGCGGCCAAGACGTTGGCCGGATCATCGACCCGTATGTCGGGCCAGACCTGCGCTTCGCTCACCCGCCTGGTGATCAACAAGAACCGCCACGACGACTTCGTCGAGGCGCTCGCGGAGGAGCTCGCGAAGGTGCAGGTCGGTGACCCCTTCGAGCCGACCACGCAGATGGGTCCGCTCGCGATGCGTCGCCAGCGCGACCGCGTGGAGCACTACATCGCGAAGGGCATCGAGGAGGGCGCGACCCTCGCCACTGGAGGGCATCGGCCCGCCGACCTGCCGCGCGGCTTCTTCATCGAACCGACCGTGTTCGGTCACGTCGACAACCACTCCACGATCGCCCGGGAGGAGATCTTCGGGCCCGTGCTCAGTGTGATCGCGGCGGACGACGACGAGCAGGCGGTGAAGATCGCCAACGACACCGAGTACGGGCTGAACGCCGTGGTGTTCACCAACGACGCCGACAAGGCGCTCTCGGTGGCCCGTGAGTTCCGCTCCGGGACGGTGGGGCACAACGGAGCGATCTACAACTTCCAGGTCGGCTTCGGTGGCTTCAAGCAGTCGGGCGTGGGTCGCGAGGGTGGCATCCAGGGCCTGATGCCCTACCTCGAGAGCAAGACGGTGTTGCTGATGGGCGAACCGGAGTCGATCGCGGAGCTTCCGATCGCCGAGTGAGCTCGTCGGGAGCCTGAGTTCGGGCGCGCGACTGCACGCGCGCTATCAATTGCGTTCGACCGGACCCATCCCAGGGTCAAAGCTGTCACGTCTATGTCTTTAGGGGGAATTCAACATGGTGAGATCGTTCAGGGCACTCGCGCTTGGGTGCGTGGTGGTCGGGCTGTCGGTGGCGGGGCTCGCCACCGCCGGTGCACAAACCACCACCACGACCGGCGCTGCGTCTGCCACGGTGGAGGTGGACGCCACGGGGGTGGGGAAGCCGCCGCCGGGTTCGGGGCTCGGCACGAAAGCCGCCCTGAACAACCCGAAGTGCAACGCTGCCTCGGTGCCGGGTTGGGGCACGTTCGACTTCGTGTACGAGGGAACGTACGGCCCGTTCTGTGTGGCGCCGGCGCCGAAGAACAACGGCGGCGCGACAGCGCCCGGTGTGACTGCGACCTCGGTGAAGGTCGTGGTGGTGCTCCCGAACGCGGATCAGTACGCGGCGGGCTCGAGCAAGCCGTTGAACCGGGCGACCGGCACGTCGAACGGCACGTTCCAGGCGTCGTGGGAAGACGAGTGGGCGGCCTACACGCACAGCAACTTCGAGTGGTGGGGCCGTCAGCCCTCGTTCGTGTACGTCACCTCGGGTGGCAACGACGAGGCGGCGCAGCGCGCCGATGCGGTGAAGGTGGCGGCGGAGAAGCCGTTCGCGATGGTGGACAACACGCCGGGTGGTCTCCCGACGTTGGACACCGCGGTCGCGGCCTCGAAGATCGTCGTGTACGCCAACACCGGCACGCTGGCCAAGGACACCACTGCGCAGGCCCCGTACCGTTGGGCCGCGACGGACGCGCTGGCGTCCTCGGTGCTCACCGGAGAGTGGGCGGGCAAGCAGCTCACGAAGCGCAAGGCTCAGTGGGCGGGTGACTCCGCGATGCAAGGACAGACGCGGACGTTCGGCGCCGTCAAGAGCAACGCGATCGACCTCGATCTGTTCGATGCGCAGTTCAAGAAGTACGGCGGCACGCTGTCCACGCCGGCGCTCGAGTACCAGGCCGCGGGTGGCACCACCGGAGACCCGGCGACTGCACAGCAGCAGGCTCCGACCATCATCGCCAAGCTCAAGGACGCCGGCATCACCTCGGTGTTCCTGTTCTCCGACGCGGCGATGAACAAGCAACTCACGTTGCAGGCCACCGCGCAGGACTACCACCCCGAGTGGCTGCTCACCGCGTTCCAGTTCGCCGACCTCGGTCTGCTGTCTCGGAGCAACGACTTGGACCAGTGGGGCCACGCGTTCGGGCTCTCGGGCCTGGGGCCCTTCATCAAGACGTCGTCCCCGGCGCCGGTGTTCGACTGGTACTGGGGTCTGAACAAAGGCACGTCGGCCTCGTACTCGTCGCTGGGCACGAGGTGGTTGGCCTACGGCCTGCAGTACGCGGGTCCGAAGCTCTCGGCCAAGACGTTCCAGCAGGGCTACTTCGCGACACCCGCCCGTGGGACCACGGCGTACGGCAAGACCGCCGGTCTGCCGTACGACTCGTACTTCGGGCTGGGGACACGCGCGGCTGCGGTGTGGTTCGACCCGGTCACCGTCGGAAGCTCGCAGGTGCGTGAGTCGATTGCGGCGGGTGTGACCTGGTACGTGAACGGCGGCGAGGTGTGGGCCGCGGGGCAGTTCCCGAAGAAGACGTTCAACTTCTTCGAGAAGAAGAACGCGGCGTTCCAGCTCGACACGCCGGTCGTTCCGAACGGAGCGATCGTCGGGTGCGTCGGCTGCCCGAGCCAGGGCGGGGCAACCCCGGCACCGTCGAACGCCTGACGCAACTTCAGGCACTCTGCGACTGCGTGATTGGAGGCGGCGACCGGACCCCAGCGGGTTCGGTCGTCGCCTTCAGCGCGTTTGCCCGTCGGATTCTGGCCCGCGACTGAACGCGCGCTCGCTTTTGTGTAATAGTGCGCGTGGATAACCAGCTCGGTGAGTCACATTCCTTGGGGGGAACGATGTTGAGAACGGTTCGATCGCTCGCGATCGGCTGCGTCGTGGTGGGGGTGTCGGTCGCGGGGCTCGCGACCGCTGGCGCCCAGACCACCACGACCGCGGCTTCGTCGCAGTACTCCATTCCGGTGGACGCCACCGGGGTGGGCAAGCCACCGGCGGGCACGGGGCTCGGCACGAAGGCCGCGCTGGACAACCCGAAGTGCAACGCCGACTCGGCCAAGGGCTGGGGCACGTTCGACTTCGTGTACGAGGGCTACGGCCCGTTCTGCGTGGCACCTGCGCCGAAGAAGAACGGTGGGGCAACCGCCCAGGGCGTCACGGCGACGTCGGTGAAGGTCGCGGTGATCCTGCCGAACCCCGCGCAGTACGCGGCGGGTTCGAGCAAGCCGTTGAACCGGGCGACCGGCACATCGAACGGCTCGTTCCAGGATGCATGGAACGACGAGTTCGCCGCCTACCAGGGCAAGTTCGAGTGGTGGGGTCGGAAGCCCGAGTTCGTGTTCGTCACGTCAACGGGTGATGACGAGGCCTCGCAGCGTGCCGACGCAGTGACGATCGCGGCGCTGAAGCCGTTTGCGTTCGTCGACGACTCTCCCGGCGGCTTGCCGATCCTGCAGACCGCGGTCGCGGCCGACAAGATCGTGGTGTACGGCAACTCCGGCGTGTTGGCCAAGGACACCGTGGCCCAGGCTCCGTACCGGTGGGGCACCACCGACTCGCAGGCCAGTGCGTCGCTGACGGCCGAGTGGGCGGGGAAGCAGCTCCTCAACAAGAAGGCACAGTGGGCGGGCAACTCGGAGACGCAGGCGAAGACGCGCACCTTCGGTGCCGTGTACAGCAGCCTGTTCGAGATCGATCCGTTCACGACGGCGTTCAAGAAGTACGGCGGAACGTTGACCACACCGGCGCTCGAGTACCAGGGCGGCGGCGGCACGTTGGGTGACCCGGTCACCGCGCAGCAGCAGGCGCCGATCATGATCGCCAAGCTGAAGGACTCCGGCGTCACGTCGGTGTTCCTGTTCTCCGACGCGGCGATGAACAAGCAACTCACGTTGCAGGCCACGGTGCAGGACTACCACCCCGAATGGCTCGACACCGCGTTCCAGTACGCCGACCTCGGGCTGATCTCCCGTTCGAACGACCAGGAGCAGTGGGGTCACATGTTCGGGCTCTCGAGTCTCGGCCCGTTCATCAGGACCGCTAGCCCGGCGCCGGTCTTCGACTGGTACTGGGGACCGAACCTGGGCACGTCGGTCACCTTCGCCTACCTCGGCGTGCGGTGGCTGGCCTACGGCCTGCAGTACGCCGGTCCGACCCTGACGGCCAAGACGTTCCAGCAGGGATACTTCGCGACCCCGGCACGAGGCGGCACCGCATACGGCGAGACCGCCGGGCAGCCGTACCCCGAGTACTTCATGCTCGGCACGACGCTCAGCGGAGCGTGGTACGACCCGGTGACGGTGGGGACCTCGCAGGTGCGAGAGTCGATTGCAGCCGGCGTGACCTGGTACGTCAATGGGGCCAAGGGCTACAAGGGCGGCGAGTTCCCGAAGAAGACGTTCAACTTCTTCGACAAGAACGGCTCGGTGTTCGTGCTCGATACCCCGGTCATCCCGAACGGACCGGTCATCGGGTGCGTCAACTGCCCGAGTCAGGGTGGAACGGCGTCGACACCGTCGCACGCCACCTGAGCACTCGTTGAGCACGCAGCGCGTCACGGAGGGGGTGACCCGACCCGGTGGGTCGGGTCACCATCCTCGGTCCGACGACCTGGGTGAGACGCCATCGATGGGAGATCGTTCGAACCAACTGAGTTGAACGAAATGAAGAACTTGGATCGCCTCATGTCGACCCAAGCAGTGTGAGCAGCGAATTCCGGGGGGAAAAATGCTGAACACATCACGATCACTCGCGATCGGTTGCGTGGTCTTGGGGATGTCGGTGGCGGGGCTCGCGACCGCGGGCGCGCAGACCACGACCACGACCGCACCCGCGTACAAACCAGTCACGGTCAACGCGACCGGGGTGGGAAAGCCGCCGCCCGGTTCGGGTCTCGGCACGAAGGCGGCGCTGAACAACCCGAAGTGCAATGCCGACTCGATCAAGGGTTGGGGCACGTTCGACTTCGTGACTGAGGGCTACGGCCCGTTCTGCGTGGCGCCGGCGCCGAAGAACAACGGTGGGGCGACTGCGCAGGGTGTGACCGCGACGTCGGTGAAGGTCGTGGTGATCCTGCCGAACGCGGCGCAGTACGCGGCGGGTTCGAGCAAGCCGTTGAACCGGGCGACCGGCGCGAACGGCTCGTTCGAGGATGCGTGGAACGACGAGTGGTCTGCCTACAAGGGCAAGTTCGAGGACTGGGGCCGTGAACCGCAGTTCACGTTCGTCACGTCGTCGGGTGACGACGAGGCCTCGCAGCGTGCGGATGCGGTGACGATCGCGGCGCTGAAGCCGTTCGCGTTCATCGACGACTCGCCCGGAGGCCTGTCGATCCTGCAGACCGTCCTGGCGGCCGACAAGGTCGTCGTGTTCGCCAACTCCGGTGTCTTTGCGAGTGACACCACCGCCCAGGCGCCGTACCGTTGGGGCACCACCGACGCGCAGGCCGCGGCGGTGCTCGTCGGGGAGTGGGCAGGGAAGCAGCTGGTTGGGAAGAAGGCAGAGTGGGCAGGTGATTCTGCGACGCAGGCCAAGCCGCGCGTGTTCGGTGCGGTCTACAGCAACCTGATCAAGATCGAGCCGTTCACCACGGCGTTCAAGAAGTACGGCGGCACCGGTGGCACCTTGGCCACAGCGGCGTACCAGTACCAGGCGGCCGGTGGCACGTTGGGTGACCCGACCACTGCCCAGCAGCAAGCGCCGACGATCATCGCCAAGATGAAGGCATCCGGTGTCACCTCGGTGTTCTTGTTCTCTGATTCGGCGATGGACAAGGCGCTCACGAACCAGGCCACGGTGCAGGACTACCACCCTGAGTGGCTCTTGACCGCATTCCAGTTCGCCGATCTCGGACTGCTGTCGCGGAGCTACGACCAGGCGCAATGGGCTCACGCGTTCGGGCTCTCCGGGCTTGGTCCGTACATCAACACCGTGAGCGCCGCACCGGTGTTCGACTGGTACTGGGGCAAGAACGGCACCCTGGGCACGTCGGTCACGTACGCGTCGCTCGGTACGAGGTGGTTGGCCTACGGCCTGCAGTACGCGGGTCCGAAGCTGTCGGCCAAGACGTTCCAGCAGGGCTACTTCGCGACGCCTGCCCGCGGTGCCACGGCGTACGGCAAGACCGCCGGTCTGCCCTACGACGAGTACATGTGGATCGGCAGCACCGCGAGTGGTGCGTGGTACGACGCGACGACCGTGGGTACGTCTCAGGTGCGGTTGTCGGTGGCACCAGGTGTGACCTGGTACGTGAACGGCGGCCAGTCGTACACGGCGGGTCAGTTCCCGAAGAAGACGTTCGCCTTCTTCGACAAGAACGGTTCGGTCTACCAGCAAGAGAACCCAGTCGTTCCGGACGGACCGGTCGTGCCATGCAAGGATTGCCCGGCCAACGGTGGAACGGGAGCGACGCCGTCGCACGCCACCTGAGCAACACCTGAGCAAGCATCTGACCAACACAGCACCATGTGTGACGGAAGCGGTGATCGGACCCGGTTCGTAGGGTCTGGTCACCGCTTCCGCGCGCCCGCAGCGTGCGCGAGCAACTGGCGAGGGCTCAGCCCGTGAAACTGGGAAGCACGGCCTCCGCAAAGCCGTCCTCGGGTGCCGCCGTGGGCACTTCGATGATGTGGAAGCGATCGATACCCAACTCGGCGAGCTCGAGGAGGCGTTCGGCGCAGTGGCCCGCCGGGCCGATGATGGCATAGTGCCCCGCGAGCTCGCGTCCTCGTTGGGCCGCGGAGTTGCCCGACTGGCCGTGCTTGCTCGTCTGGTAGTCGCCGGCGAGACCTTGCATCGCGATCCGGTCGGAATCCGACACCGGGCCGTTGATCTGTCCGTGCATCACGGAGAAGCGCGGCGAACGCGGCCACGGCGCCAGCGGCGTGCTCGGCGCCACGTTCCCGGTCGTCGTCGACCACGACGTTGACGTAGGCGCCCACCGCGACGGTCGGATCGGCCGCCTTGGCGATGTCGACGGCCCAGCGGATCCGGTCGACGTTGGCGCCGACCGCGAGCGTGACCCGATCGGCGCGCGCTGCGGCCATCGCGATCATCTTGGGACCGGAGGCGACGACGTAGACGGGGACAGGCGTTCGCGTTGCGTCATCCGCGGGGAGCCAGTGGAGGTGGCTGTCTTCCGGGGCGTCACCGAGCGGCAGGCTCGAGATCGACCGATGGGCCGAGCTGCCCGCGGCGGCCTCGAGGGAGATCGCGTCGCCGCGCAGGTACGACCGGACGTTGTCCACGTACTCGGCCAGGTACTCGACCGAGGTCGGCGCGAGGCCGATGTGCGCGAGCGCAGAATCACCCCGGCCGATGCCGAGTTCGGCGCGACCGCCCGACTCGAGGTCGACGCTCGTGATCACGTTCGCGGTGGTGGCGGCGTGGCGGGTGACGGGATTGGTGACCCCGGTGGCGAGTCGGAGCGTCGTGGTGGCCGCTGCCGCCACGACCATCGCGACGTACGGATCACTGAACAGGTTCTGGGAGTCGGCGAACGCCAGCCCGGTCCAACCCTGCGCCTCCGCCCGGCGCGCCACTTCCGCGGACCGCAGGGGGAGCCCGATGACCGCCGCGAAGAATTCGATGCCCATCGTCGGACTCTACAATTGCCGTCCGGCGCCGGACGCCCGTTCGACGGGCGCAGAAGGACTCTACAAACTTGTCTTCCCGCGGTAGGGTCGCACACGCACGACGGACCTGATCGAGCGAACGGACTCCGTGCGTGATCGGGCGGGTCGACGAGCGGTGGGGGGGAGTTCGTTGGGGGAGCGGCGTGGCCCGTCGAGGCCGAGCATCGCGACGTGGCGCCCAGGCCTGCTTCGCCCATCTTCGTGTCGAACGATCGACCGCGGCGCCGCGCGCCGCGGCTCCGCGACCGGATGATCGAGATCTCTGAGCCCATTAGGAGGACATCAGCATGGCAACCACGATGACGCCCGAAGAGACCGTTCGCGCGTGGAACGACCTCTACGCCGCGCAGCAGATCGACGAGTGCATCAAGTACTTCGCCGAAGACTTCTTCCGGCTCGGTGACAGCAACGGCTGGCAGCCGGTCGGCAAGGACCAGTGGGCCGAGGTCCAGAAGGGGTTCATGAAGGGCTGGCCCGACTGGACGTGGGAGATGCTCAGCATCATGTCGGTCGACAACAAGGTCTGGTGTGAGTTCCAGGAGCGTGCGACGCACACCGGCGTGTACGACGCGGTGCCCGGGTTCGTGTTCGAGCCCACGGGTCTGAGCTACACCGACCGGTGCGGCATCATCTTCGAGCTCAACGACGAAGGCCTCATCCGCGCGATCCGCGCCTATTACACCAACAACCTCGAGCGCACGTATCACGTCGTGGAGAAGGCAATGGCCGCTCGCGAAGCGTCCGCCGCGTCGTAACCCGACCCGCGGTCCGCGTTGACGAGGTTGGAAGGAATCCCCATCAGCGACGCTCCCCCATCCCCGTTCCTCGCCGACGTGCTCGCCGGCCACGTCGCGTTCGTCACCGGTGGTGCGACCGGCATCGGCAAGGAGATCTGCCGGGTTCTCGGCCGACACGGCGCACGAATCGCGATCGCGAGTCGGCGCCCGGAGGTACTCGACGCGGCCGCGGTCGAGCTCCGGGCCGAAGGCATCGACGTGCACGTCGACACGTGCGACGTGCGCGATGTCGCGGCGGTGACCCGCGTCGTCGACGGCATCATCGACGCCTTCGGTCGTCTCGACATCGTGGTGAACAACGCCGCCGGGAACTTCCCGGCACCGATCACCAACATCTCACCGAACGGCTTCAAGGCGGTGGTCGACATCGATCTCCTCGGCACCTACAACGTGTCGAAAGCCGCCTTTGAGGCCTGGCTCGGTGCGCACGGAGGCAACGTGGTGAACATCAGCGCGCCGTTCGAGCTCAAAGGCGCGGGTCTGCAGGCTCACGTGGCCGCGGCCAAGGCCGGGGTCGATTCGTTCACGCGGACCAGTGCGGTGGAATGGGGTCCGTACGGCATCCGGGTGAACGCGGTCGCGCCAGGGATGATCGGCGACACCGAAGGGGTCCGTCGCTTCGCCGCCGCGAACCCTCGGGCAGACGACGACGCGCGGCCGAGGAACCCGGTGGGTCTGGTTGGCCACGGCGCCGACATCGCATACCTGGTGCTCTACCTGTGCACCCCGGCGGCGCGCTTCGTGTCGGGACAGGTGATCGCGGTCGACGGCGCGGGAAGCGCCGATCTCCTCAAGATCGACCTTGCCGCGCTCGATCCGGCTCGATCGAAGGGCCAGTGATGAGCACAGAGAGACCAAGCGGTATGGAGATCGGCGATTCGCCCGACGAAGCGGCGTTCCGCGCGGCGGCGCACGCGTGGCTCGCCGATCATGCGACCCTGCGCACGGAGCACAGCTCACGGCCGAGCACTTCCATCGCGACCAGGAGTCGATGCGCCAGGACCTCGAGCGGGCCCGGGACTGGCAGCGCACTCTGTACGAGCACGGCTGGGCGGGCATCACGCTGCCGACGGAGTACGGCGGTCGCGGTGGAACTGGTATGGAACAGACCATCTTCAACGAGGAGATGGCCAAGTTCGACGTGACGGTCGGCGGGTTCGCGGTGGCGCTGCAGATGGTCGTGCCCACGTTGATCGCGCACGGCAACGAGGAGCAGAAGCGACAGCACATCGACGAAGGGTGGCGAATCGCGCAGACCACGCTCGGCAACGAGCGGGCGATGATCGGTGGTTTCGCCACCAGCGATCTGATCGACGACATCGTCGAGTTGGCGCGGCGCTGCGGCGCCGCCGACGATCCGAGCGTCCGCCAGGGCATCGCCCAGGCATACATCCGGGCGGGGACGCTGCAGTACCTCGGCTACCGACTGCGCACCGCGACGAGCATGGGGCGGATGCCGGGTCCGGAGGCCTCGGTGCTCAAGCTCGCGTTCTCGCGGCACACCGCGTTGAGCGGTGACCTCGTGATGCAGATCATGGGTGCGCAGGGAATGCTGTGGGGATCCGACGCGCCCGACGACTCACGGTGGCAGGACTACTTCCTGGGCCAGTTCTCCATTCGGCTCGGCGGCGGCACCGACGAGGTGCAGAAGAACGTGATCGCGGAGCGCACGCTCGGGCTCCCTCGTGAGCCCTCGAGCGACCGGGACGTTCCCTGGCGTGACCTCGTCACGCCGTAGCGCGCACGACGCCCCGCGCCCTTCGGTGCCCGGTTGGTAGGGTCCGGTCGCCGCCTCCACGCGTCGGCGGTCGGCGCTCCTGCAACGAGCGCGCACGAATCTTGCGAAGAAGGGGAGACTGCGATGGAGACGGACGACCGCACAGTGCTCGATGCGTTTCCTCGCGCGGCGATCGACCACGACAACATCGCGTTCTACGGCGGCCTGCTCGAGCGGCGGTTCCTGGCGAACCGGTGTGGTGAGTGCGGGTTCTGGCACTTCCCGCCGCGGTCGATCTGCCCGCGCTGTTGGTCACGCGACGTGGTGCCCACCGAAGTGAGCGGCGCCGGCGTCATCTACATGACCGTGGCGCTGCACCAGGGTGCTCCGCCCGGAGGCGAACCCGGCGTGCCCTACCCGATCGCGACGGTCGAGCTCGCCGAACAGGCCGGCTTGCGGGTGAGCACCATGCTCGCGGGATCGGCACCGGGCGAGATGCGCATCGGGCTCCCCGTGCAACTCGGATGGGTCGACCGCGACGGTGCGCCATACCCGGTGTTCCACCTGGTCGACGGCGGGAGTGGATCGTGATCCGGAACCCGGCCAAGGACCAGGTCGCGGTCGTCGGTATCGGGCGCTTCAACTATCGGCGTGACGACCCGGGCAAGAGCCTCGCCGCGCTCACGATCGACGCCTGCGTCGACGCGATTCGCGACGCCGGCCTCACCGCCGCCGACATCGACGGCGTGTGCGGTTCGCTCGCGGTGTCCGACGTCGAGATGCAGCTCGCGCTGGGCCTCCCCGCGGTGCGCTGGAGCGTGAACCAACGGATCCCGTTCGGCTTCCAGCTCCAAGAAAGCATGCAAGCGGTGGCGAGCGGATCGTGCGATGCCGCGCTCGTGTACCACTCGAGGATGCGCGGTCCGCGCGACCGGGCGGCGGAGCCGCTCTGGGCGCGGGCGGCGAGCATCGGGTCGGGCGCCGACGTGCCGTGGAAGACGACGATCAGCTACGGGGGCGGCACCCCGGAGCCCGGCACCATGCAGGGCGGGATCGGGTACGCGTCGTGGGCGGGGCGCTACCTCTACGAGTTCGGCGTCAGGCGCGAAGACGTGTTCGGTCCGATCGCGGTGAACAACCGCACCAATGCCGGCATGAACGACGAAGCCGTCCTGCGCGAGCCCATGACGATCGACGACTACTCCAACGCGCGGCTCGTCCGTGAGCCGTACGGCATGTTCGACCTCGACATGCCGGTCACCGGCGCCGACGCGTTCGTGGTCACCACCGCGGAACGTGCCGCGACCTCCCGCAGCGACCGGTGTTGATCCACGCCGCGACGTCGGGACGCACGGCCGAATGCCGCGAGGATCAGGTGGCCGACCTCCACCACACCGGCCAGGAGATAGTCGTCGAGGCGCTGTGGGCCAAGAGCGACCTCACGCTGGCGGACGTCGACGTCTTCTTGCCGTACGACGGCTTCACGATCATCAACGCGTTGTGGATCGAGTCGGTCGGCTACTGCGCTCGCGGTGAAGCGGCCGCGTTCATCGCCGACCACTGGAACCACGACCGCAGCCGGATCGAGATCGATGGCCGGGTCCCGGTGAACCCCCACGGCGGGAACCTCTCCGAGGGCGGCATGCAGGGATCCGGCGCATTGCGCGAGGCAGTGCGCCAACTGCGCGGCACCACCGGCGATCGTCAGGTGCCTGACGCCAAGGTCGCGTTGTGGACGCCGGGCGGCATCGTGTGGAACCCGTCCGGAGTGATCCTCCGAACGGCCTGACCTCAGTCGGCGACGATCAGTTGCCGATCAGTCGACGAAGAGTCGGCGGAAGTTGCTCTCGACGATCTTCTGTGCGTCGGCTTCGGGCACGTCGGCGAACGCCTTCTCGAGGTACACGAGGTTGTCGGGCCACAAGCCGTCGCCGTGGGGGTAGTCGCCTTCCCACAGCATGTTGTCGATCGGCATGTCGTCGAGCGAGCGCAGCGCGAAGTACTCGTCGACCAGGCACACGTACACGTGCTCGGCGAACAGCTCGCTGGGGAGACGCTCGTGCGACATCATCTCCTCGAACCGCTTGTCGTGGAACATCTTGTCGGCGCGCTCGGTCACGTAGGGCACCCAGCCGGCTCCGCCTTCGGAGAGCACGATGTTCAGCTTCGCGAACCGCTCGAACGCGCCGCTCATGAGCCAGTCGACGCACGCGAGGATCGAGTTCATCCCGGTGAGGGTCAGCGACACCGACGTGGGCGCGTCGTCCGACGTGTTGATCAGCTTCGACGAGCTCCCGATGTGCATGCACACGGGGATGCCGGCGTCGTTGGCGACCGCCCACAGCGGATCCCAGTGGTCGGTGTGCACCGAGGGGAGGCCGAGGACGGTCGGGTTCTCGGAGAACGAGATCGCGCTCGCGCCCTTGGCGATGGTGCGCTCGAGCTCGGCGACCGCGAGGTCGATGTCGAACAGCGGCAGGATCACCGAACCGAACAGGCGCTCCGGGTTGGTGGCGCACCACTCGTCGAGCACGTAGTCGTTGTAGGCCCGGGTGCAGAGCAGTCCCAGGTCGAGGTCCTTGACCCCGAGGTAGAAGCGGTGCCCGGCGAAGCGGGAGTAGTCGGGGAAGCAGAGCTGGCCCCACACCCCATCGATGTCCATGTCAGCAAGGCGGGCGACCGGGTTGTAGCAACCGGGACGGATCTCGTCGTAGCGCGCGGTGCCCTTGCCGGGCATGTCGGGGTGACCGGTGGGCACGAAGCCGGGAAGGGGTCGACGCGTGCCCATCATGTTGGGCGTCCGGACGCCTTCGTACTCCCAGTACTCACGGCCGTCGACCTCGACGATGTGGGGCCCCTGCTCCTGGTACGCCGCGGGCAACCGGTTGGTCCAGAGGTCGGGAGGCTCGATCAAGTGGTCGTCCGCGGACATCGGCTTGACGTTGGCAGGCAACATGGTGGCTCTCCCGTGCTCAGGTTCTCAGAGTGTCAGTTGTGGGTCTCACGGTGTCACGTCTCGACGTCCTCACAAGATGGCGCTCGCCACCTTCATGCGGAGCAGGTCGTCTTCGGTGTAGCCGGCTTCGAGCAGGACCTCGTCGGTGTGCTCGCCGTGCGTCGGCGCGGCGCGGAGATCCGTTCCCCGTTCGTCGAACTGCACGGGGCTCGCCACCAGCGTATAGACGGTGCCGTTGGGGTGCTTGATCTCGGGAAGGAAGTCGTTGGCGACCGCCATCGAGTCCTGGTGGAGCTCCTGGGCGGTCTGCACGACCGTCCACGCGCAGCTCTCGAAATTCTCGAACGCCTCGACCCACTCGGCCAACGGTCGCGTCGCAAAGATCTCGTCGAGCAGCTCGATGCACTCGCGGCTGTTCCGGAGGCGGTTCGCACCCTCGGCGAACCGCGGGTCGTCGGCCAGGTCGGGACGACCGATGTGCTCACAGAGCTCGTCCCAGCCGCGGTCGGTCTGGATCCCGCACATGTAGATCTGCCGGTTGTCCGAGGTCGTGTAGGCCGCGACCAGCGGGTTGGGCAGCTCGAGGTGGGGCAGGCGCGGGACGGTCGGCACGTCGTAGAGGCCGCCGGCGACGATCGCCGGTCCGAACTGCCACATCCCGGTGCTGAGCAGCGAGACGTCGACGACCGACGGTTCGCCGGTGCGCTCGCGCTTGAACAACGCGGTGACGGTGCCCGACGCGAGCGTGAAGCCGCTGGCGACGTCGCCGTAGGCCGGGCCGATCTGCTGGATGAAGTCGCCGGTCACCTGTGACGCCGCGTGGGCCATGCCCGATCGGGCCCAGAACGACGAGTGATCGAAACCGGCGTTGTCGGCTTGCGGCCCGCGCGGGCCGTGGCCGGTGCCACGCGAGTAGATGATCTTCGGGTTCACCGCGCGGATGTCGTCGATGTCGATCTTCAGCTTCTTGCGGGCCTTGGTGCGGAAGTTGGTGAGGAACACATCCGCATCCTCGACCAGGCGCATGAGCACCTCGTGGCCTTCGGGAGTTGCGAGGTCGATGCCGACGCTGCGCTTGCCCCGGTTCAGGATCTCCCACATGAACGACACGCCGATGTCGATGTCGGGGAGCCCGGCGATCGACTTGTTGTTGGTGAGCGGATCCATGTAGTCGGGGTGCACCACCCGGACCACGTTCGCGCCCCAATCGGAGAGCACCGCTCCCGCCGACGGGACGAACGCGAACATCGAGACTTCGATGACCTTGATGCCGTCGAGCGCGTCATACATGGAAAGCCCTTCCCCCCGTCGGGACCAATTTTCCAAACGATAGCACGCGTTGAGGTTTGCTGCCGGAGGCCCAGCGGTCGTGGTCGCCGATCGGGGCGGTGCTCAGTCGCCGGGCAGCCGCACCAGCTCGCGGCCGAGGTGCTCGACATCGGGTGCGCCGATCAGCGACATGGTCCGGTGGACGTCGGCCGCGAGCATGTCGAGCACGAAGTCGACGCCGCGCTCGCCTGCCGCGCCGAGGCCGTAGAGGTACGCCCGGCCGGCCATGCACGCACGCGTGCCGAGGGCGACTGCCTTGACGATGTCGCTGCCGCGACGGATGCCCCCGTCGCAGATGATCTCGATCCGGTCGCCCACCGCGTCGGCGACCGGCGCGACGAGGTCGATGATCGCGGGCGCGGAATCGAGCTGGCGGCCGCCGTGGTTCGAGAGCGCGATCGCCTCGACGCCCTGATCGACGGCGATGCGCGCGTCGGCGACCGTCTGGATGCCCTTGAGGACGATCGGGCCGTCCCACACGCCGCGCAGCCACTGGACGTCGTCCCACGACAATCCCGGATCCATCTGCTCGTTGACGTACTGCGACAACGACACTGCGGTGGAACCGTCGCCGACGTCGGCGCTCACGTTGGCGAAGCGGATGGGCTCACCGCGGACGAAGTCCCACGTCCAGCTCGGATGGATCGCGCCGTCGAGCATCGTGTCGAGGCCGATCTGGGGTGGCAACGAGAACCCGCGGCGGACGTCGCGCTCGCGGCGGCCGGTGACGGTGAAGTCGATCGTGAACACGAGTGCTTCGAACCCGGCGACCGACGCGCGCTTGAGCATCTCCTCGACCAGGCCGCGGTCGCGGAACATGTACAGCTGGAACCACTTGCGTCCCGCGCTCGACGGCTGCGACGTCTTCGATCGAGCGGGTCGCGAGCGTGGACAGGGTGTAGGGCAATCCGGCCCGGTCGGCTGCACGCGCGACCGCGAGCTCACCGTCGGAATTCGCGATGCGGGTGAAGCCGGTGGGGGCGAGCACGAGCGGGATCGGCATCGGACGACCGAGCAGCGTGGTCGACGCGTCGACGCTGGCGACGCCCTTGAGCACCCGAGGCCGGAACTCGATGCGCGCGAACGCCGCCGAGTTCTCGGCCATGGTGCGCTCGTCCTCGGCGCCACCGTCGATGTAGTCGAACACGCCGCGCGGCAGGCGCCGTCGCGCCATCCGGCGCAGGTCGGCGACGTTGGCCGCGGCGGGCGAGGCGACGGGCAACCGGGTCGAGTTGGAACCGACGGAACCGGAGGACTGACCGCAGGGTCTTGAACATGCGGGGAATGTTACGAGCGGTCAGACGTCCCGTGCCGATCCTTGCATCGGATCGATCGTCAACGTCGGTGCGGGGACCGCGGTCATGGGGTCTCCCGGCCTCTCGGCCTACAGCGCGGCCAAGGGCGGCATGAACGCCCTGACGCGGGTCATCGCAGTGGAGGGTGCAGAGCATCACATCCGTTGCAACGTGATCGTGGTGGGGCGCGTGGTGTCACACTCGAAGGATCGCGGCCCGCAGCCGAGCGGCGACCTCACGCGAGTCGGACGTCCGAGCGACATCGCGTATGCGGCGTTGTGGCTCGCAGCGGACGAGTCCGAGTTCATCACCGGAACCGAGGTCACCGCCGACGGCGGTCACTGGGCGAGGGCCTGACTCGAGCGCGTGCCTGACTCGAGCGCGCGCCGGATCGACGCTCGGGCGCAACGGGCGGGTCAGCGTGTCGTCGAAGACGGAAGATCCAGTAGGCGGCAGGTGCGGGTGAGGAACGGGTTGGCCGCCAACGCGTCGTCGTCGATCACTGCGTCGCGGAGCACGAGGGCGCGGCACGTGAGCTGGATCAGGGTGAACCCGGCGAACACCTCGTGCCAGTGCAGGTCATCGGTGGGCTGGCCCGCCAGCTCCGCCCAGAGCTCGAGCGTCTCGGCGCGGGTGCCGAGGCCGTCGAGGCGGGGGACTCCCTGGTCGACGCTGTGGAATTCGTCGAAGAACAGCCACCAGCCGAGGTCGTGCAGCCCACCCGCGAGCGACGCCTGCTCCCAGTCCATGACGCCGACCAATCGGAAGTCGTCGCCGAACGCCATGTTGCCGATCCGGGCGTCACCCCACGCCAGACCGTCGGCATGCCGCGCCGGCAGATTGGCTCGCAGCCACTCGGCGATCTCGGACAGGATCTCAGGGTTCGCGTCGCCCGTCGACCACGGGATCGATCCTTCCCAGTACGCGAGTTGTTGCTCGAGCCCGGTCGCGCCGAGATCAGGCTTGTCGAGGAAGCGCACGAGCTCGACGGGCACCGTGTGGATGCGAGCCAGCTCGACGATCGCGCTGTGCCACAGCTCGCGACGCTGCGCGGGCGTTGCGTCGAACACCCAACCGATGCGGTTGTACGGCGGAAAGCTCACCGGGACGCGGCCGGCCAGACGCGACATCACGAAGAACGGCTGACCCAGCACCGACGGGTCGGCTTCGTACCAGTGCATCTCGGGCACCTTGACCAGGTGCTCCCGGTGAAGGAGCGAGAGCAGCTCGAACTGCTCACGGAAGTCGGTGTCGACGAAGAGCTGGAACTGGGCGGGGTGGATGCGCAACACCCACGCGGCGCGCTCGTCGCGCCCACCTTCGCTCCACGTGGCCTCGAACAACACCGTCTCGTTCGACCCGCCCGCGCCGATCGGCAACTCGAGGTTGCCGACGCGCACGTCGGTCGCGTGTCCGTCACCAACCCGGGGCGCGAGCCACTCGACCAGCGTTCGTTCGAGCGCGTCGAGGTCGCGGCCCTTCGAGAAGACGGGCGAGTCGTCGGAGCTCGAGGTGAGCTTCGCTGCTGACGGATCCTGCGTCATCGCCCGCGTTCGAGCAGCCCGAAGCTGTCGTGCTGGTCGACCGCGTTCCCCAAGCGGGTGCAGAACTCCTTGATGATGGGCGGATCGACCAGCCGGGCGACCGCCCACATGTAGAGGCCGTACACGAGGTCGCACCGGTAGCGGAACCACGCGTCGTCCCAGCTCGGCGCGTCGACGCCGTACGCCGCGAGGCGCTCGAGGTAGTGCGCGAGGAGATCGCGTTCGGCGCGCTCGCGACGTCGACTTCGAGGACGGCACCGACGTGATACGCGACGTCGAGCGCCCACGAGGTGCGCTGGATCACTTGCCAGTCGACGAGTCCCGGCTGTCCGTCCGCCGTTTCGAAGAGGTTGCCGGCGTGCGCGTCGCCGTGCACGAGGCAACTCACGTCGTCGGCCGCGAGCTGCACCGCGCGGCAACACGCTGGCGTTGACACGCGCCGCGCTGCGGACCTGGTCGGGCATGTGTTCGCGCGCGGGCCGTCGAGGTGCTCCTGGAGCACGTCCTCAGTGATGTAGCTGGTGATGCCGGTGAGGCGGGGTCGCAGAAAGTCGTACGACGCGAGGCTCTCGTCGCCCCAGTAGCGCGCGTGGAGCTGCGCGAGCTGGTCGAGGGTGGCGGCGGTCTGGTCGACGGAGTACGGGCTCAACGCGGTGAGGAAGTGGTTCCCCGAGGCGACGAGGTCCTCCATGATGATCAAGGCGTGGCCGGTGTCGGGGTCGATGCCCGTGTAGTGGCATGGCGGCACGCGCACCGACAGGGTCGACGCCAGCTCGCGGTAGAAGCGGGTCTCGCCGAGGCCGGCGGTCTTTCGGTAGCCCTCGCCCACGCCGAAGTAGCCCTTGATGCAGAACGCCCCCGGTGCGTCCGGCGGGGCGTTGGCGTACTCCACGTCGAAGCGCACCTTGGTGGCCATCGTCTGGAGCGTCTCGGTGACCGTGGTCGAGGTGATCTCGATCCCGGGGAAGCGTGTCGACAGCGCGGTGTTGAGCCACTCGGGCGACAGCACCACCTCGAGCTCGTCGGGTGCCGGGCTCGGCGATGCATCGGTCATGTGGTGCTCCGTTCCGGTTCGTCAGTGTCGAGGCGAGTGTCGTTGTCCGTGTCGATCAACGCCGATTGGTCGTCGAAGCCCTGCCCGGATTTCGGCATGAGCGGGCCGGCCCCGCCGAGCTCGCCCACTCGGCGGCCGATCACCATCAGCTTGAACGCGGCGAACACCTCGTGCCAGTGGAGGTCGTCGCGATCGACCGGACGCCCGACGCGTTGCTCCCAGAACTCGATGGTCTCTTCGCGGGTGCCGAGGCCTTCGAGGCGCGTCACACCCTGTTTGGTGCTGTGGTGCTCGTCCAGCTGCAACCACCAACCGAGGTCCTGCAATGCGCCGCCGAGCGACGCCTGCTCCCAGTCGACGACGCCGACCACCTCGAAGTCGTCGCCGAACATGATGTTGCCGATGCGGGCGTCGCCCCACGACAGACCGGGCTCCTGAGCGGGCACGTGGGCGCGCAGCCAGCCCAGGGTCTCGAGGGCGGCGTCGCCCGGGTTGTCACCGGTCGACCACGCGAGCGCCTGCTCCCAGTAGCTCAGTTGTTGTTCCAGCGTGTCCGACCCCAGGTCGGGCCGGTCGAGGAACGACACCGTCTCGACCGGGACCAGATGGATGCGGCACAGCTGCTCCATCGCCGAGGTCCACGCGGTGCGGCGTTGTGCGGGCGTCGCGTCGGCGAGCCACCCGCCGACGTTGTACACCGGTGCGCTCACGGGGACCCGCCCCCAGATCCGGCGCATCACGAAGAACTCGTGACCGAGCACGCTCCGGTCGTCCTCGTACCAGAGCACCTCGGGCACCCGCACCGATCCCTCGGCGTGCAGGGCCGCCAGCAGATCGAACTGCGTCCGGAAGTTCGGGTCGAGGTAGAGCTGGAAGTCGCCGGGGTGGACCCGCAACACGAGGTCCTCGGTGCGAACCTGCCCGCCGGAATGGATGCGGGCCTCGAAGAGGAGCGTCTCGTTCGAGAGCCCAGACCCCACGGGGTACGTCGGATCGCCGACCTCGACCTTGGTTGCGTCATCGATCCGACCGCGGAGCCAGGTCTCCAGCACCGCGCGGGTCGCGACGAGGTCGCGACCCTTCGAGAAGACCGGAGACGCGCCGGACTGCGTGAACGAACTCACAGGGTGATCCAATCGTCGACGAGGCAGGCGGGCACGGTCAGCGCTTCACCAGGCCGGGTAATCAGGGCGACTATGGCAGACCGTAGACCCGCGGCGGCGGTGTCGTGAATGAGCTTGCGGCGGATGTCGACCGGCACCTTCGCGAGGTTGGCCTCGATCGTCTCCCGCGGGGTCAACGCGATCGACCCTGGCCCGGGCGACAAGCTCGTCGGGTGTGGGAAATCCGACGAGAACATCACGTTGTCGGGGTAGAGGTGGATCTGGAGGTCGAGGTTGCTCTCGAACCAGAACGACGCGTAGATCTGGCGACGGAAGTACTCGCTGGGGAGCAACCAGTCGGGCTTCTGCGCCGGCACGCCGAGGTTGCGGAACTGCCAGTCGAGCGACTCGAGGAGGTACGGCACGTAGCCGTACCCGCTCTCGATCGACACGAAGTCGAGCGTGGGGAACCGGTGCGCGACGCCTGACATGATCACTTCGACGATGCCGGAGGAATTCCCGAGCATGAAGAGCGTCGCGTTCTTGCACATGTCGGTGGCGTCGACCGACGAGAAGGCTTTCGCCGAGTCCGCGGTGAGCTGCGAGAAGCCGATGTGGAACACGAGCGGCAGGCCGAAGTCCTGCGCCTGGGCGAACAGCGGGTCCCAGTGCCCGGAGCGGAACGCGGGAAGACCCATGCGGTCGACCTCGACGCCGAAATTGATCGCCTTGTGCCCGAGCTCGATGCAGCGCTGCATCTCGACCAAGCAGGCGTCGATGTCCCAGATGGGGAGGAACATCTGCGGGATCAGGCGGTCGGGAGCCACGCTGGCAAAGTCGGTCTGGAAGTCGTTGTAGGCGCGGATGCACTCGAGACGGAGCTCCGCGTCGTCGAGGTCGGCGAACGCGAAGATCTGGAAGCCGACGAGGTTCGGGAAGAGCAGCTGGCGCTCGACGCCGTACTCGTCCATGCGCTGGATGCGCGCCACCGGGTCGTAGCACGCGGGGTCGGCTTCCTCGAGGGTGTCGGGGATGGACGGGAAGGGCTCCTTCCATCCCGCGTACGCGCCGTTGGTGATCGGTTGCAGGAGGTGCCGTCCGACCCGCCAGTGCAACCGGCCGGTGTCGGCCACATGCTCGAGGTGCGGAGCGTCGTCCACGAATCGCTTTGCCACGCGGCGACGTGAAGGTGTCGGGCGGCTCGATCAGGTGGGAATCACAGTCGATCACCGGTACCGAGTCGATCGTGGTCGCAACCATCAGGCCCCCCTGATGACCACGCAGACCTGTGCGTGGTCGTGTGGTGGTTCACCCGATGCGCGCGCGTGCCTCCACCGAGGCACGCGCGCTCCGGCTACGCGCTGGCGGTGACGAGTTCGGGAGTTGCCGTGATCTCGGCGTTCGCGTCGAGGTGGAAGAACTTGGCGGGGTTCTCCACCAGGATCTTTCGACGCAGCGCGGGGTCCTGTCCCTCGAACATCTCGTCGAGCCACGCCTGCGAGTTCGGGAACGTGGTGACCGAGTGGGGGAAGTCGGTGCCCCACATGAGGTTGTCGACCGGAAGCAGATCGAACATCTTCGTGACCACGGGGTCCTTGATCATGGTGAAGTACGCGTGGTCGAGCACGTACTCGCTCGGGAGCTTCGCCAGCTTCTTGCGGGTACAGGTGCTCGTACAACTGGTAGTTCTCGTCGATCTGCTGGAGCCCGATCGGCAGCCAACTGGCGTTGGTCTCGGCGAAGTAGAACTTCAGCTCGGGGAACCGGTCGAAGACGCCGGTGAGGATGAGCTGCGCGAGCGTCCACAGCGGACGCAACGACGCTTGACGCGAGGTCAGGGTCAAGGCGTTCCCCGGAGCGCGCGGGCTGCGGCACGCCGGTGACGGTGGGGGGATACGGGGCGCCGAAGTAGATGTGGCGAGCTGACTGGCATGTCCAGCTCGAGCGCCGTCTCCCAGAAGCGGTCGTCTTCAGGCGCCGGGTTCAGGCCGCCGTTCGGGAATGCGGAGAGGCACACCGTCTTGAGGCCCATCTGCGAGCAGCGCTCCAACTCGGTGAGCGCGCCCTCGATGCCGCGCTCGGGGATCACGCCGGTGGCGATCAGCCGGTCGCGCGCGACGGCACAGTACGACTCGCCCAGGTAGCGGTTGTACCCCTCGATGATCGCGAGGTACGCCTTCGGGTCGGAGATCCCGGAGAGCCCGATGGAGGCGAAGATCGGCGGGAACATCACTCTCGGCGTCGAGGCCGTCCTGGTCCTGCTCGTGCAGTCGTTGCGCGCCGTCACCGGTGCCCGGGAAGCGCGAACCGTCGGGGTTCCAGTGCGAGCGTCGACGGGTGATGGGCTGGCCGGCGGTGAGGTTCGACGCCGTGTGCTGCAGCGGCGATCCCTCGATGAGCCAGCTGTCGCCACCCTCGGGGGTCTCGACCTTGCGGGGTGCACGGTCCTGGTAGATCTCGGCGATGAACGGTCGGTAGTCGTCGGGCGGGATCTCCAGGTGACCGTCGGTCGAGATCGCTTGGTAGGTACGAGCCACGGGAGTCCCCCTTGTTTTCGTTCGTTCGTCGTCGAGCGCGGGAGCATACCGCGCGCTCAGATCGGTGTCACTTCCCCCCGAAGCGGTGATGGTGCACCGTCACCCGTTCTGGCATCGCGCTGGCGTCACACCGGTGTGGTGAGCACCTCGTCGCTGAAGTGGAAGAGCCGTGCTGCGGTCTCCCGGAACACCTTCGCCGCGGTCGCGGGGTCGAGGTCGGCGGCCAGCTCGTTGACGGTGGCCTTCGAGTTCGGGTAGGTGCCTTCGCTGTGGGGGTAGTCGGAGCCCCAGATCAGCGAATCAGGGCCGGTGAACTTGAGGTTGTGGAGCCCACCGGATCCTTCTGGAACGTCGAGTGGATCTGGCGGCGGATGTAGAAGCTCGGGTGCTCGGGGAGCTCCGGGTTGATCCACTTCTTGCCCGCGCCGGTCGTGCCGTACTTCCCGAAGGCGTCGGTGTAGAAGTCGAGCGTGTCCATGGCCCAGCCGAGCCAACCGATGTTGTACTCCACGAAGACGACGTGCAGCTCGGGATGGAACGCGAGCACGCCCGACGTCGCGAGCAGGCCCGACATGCGCGGCGCCATCGACTGGGTGGCCAGGAGGTTCGCGACTCCCGCGCCGGGGCCCCGATAGAAGAACATGCTGTGGCCGGTGCCCTGGTGGACGACCGCGGGGAGACCGGTCTCCTCGATCGCTTTCCACAGGGGTGTCCAGGTGCGGTGGTTCCAGTCGGGAACCGCGACCGCCGGGATCATGATCGCCCCGAGGCCGGCCTCGGCGATGAAGCGCACCTCGGCGACCGCGTCCTCGACGCGCCAGGTGGGGACGAGGCCGGCACACTTGAAGCGAGGGGACCGCCCGAGCGTGTCGGCGATCCACTCGTTGTACACGCGACACGACGCCGCGCCGATGTCGGGGTCGGTCAGCTCCCACACGTAGAGCCCGATCGTGGGGTAGATGCACTCGCCGACGATGCCTTCCTCGCGCATGATCTTCATGCGATGCTCGGGATCAGACATGATCATCCGGGCGGCTTCGGCCTCAGCGCTCTTGCCCATCGGCTGACCTTCGAGCACCACCTGCCAACTGCCGTCCTCGCCGGCTTCGATCCCCTTCAGGGCCTCGTCCTTGTACTTCGCCGGGAGGTTGTCGCGCCACAGGTGGCGCGGCTCGGAGACGTGGGAGTCGCCCGACACCATGCCGAGGGTGTCGGCGAGCGAACCCGTGGTGGTCGACTCGAGCTGAGTGGTCATCGGCTACTCCGTTCCTGAGAGACCGGCCGTGTCAGCCATCGGTCCGCGTCTGAACTTGATGGTAGAGCGCGTGGTACTCCGCGCCCCGCAGTGCCGCGTCCCGGACGCCGAAGGTCTCGGCCCACGAGTTGACGGCCTGCTTGACGACGGCGAGTCGGGCGCCCGGCACCTCGGCGATGCGGGCGGCGAGCGTTTCAGTTTCTGACGCGAGTGCGTCGTCGCTCACCACCATGTCGGCGAGGCCGATCTCGACCGCTTCCTTGCCGTCGACGAGTCGCCCGGTCCAGAGCAGCTCCTTCGTGCGTGCCGGTCCCACGCGCACGGGCCAGAACCCCAACGTGGGCGGAAGTGCGAAGTCGCGTGCCTCGGGCATTCCGAACCGCGCGCTCTCGCTGGCCACGACGAAGTCGGCACAACCCGCGATCTCGTTGCCGAGCCCAAGGCAGTAGCCGTGCACCGCCACGATGAGCGGCTTGGGCGTGGACCACAGGTGCAGCCACTGCTCGACGCGGCCGCGGTTGTGCGCCATGTCGAGCGGGGCGTTCTTCAACAACACCTCGCCGTCCTCGTACGAGACGGGCGGCCGCGGCCGCGGTCCCGACCGGGCGGGCGCGGACGGGTCGGGGGGCGGCGGGGGTTTCGTGTCGGCCCCGGCGGTGAACGCCCGCCCGGCGCCGGCGATGATGATCGCGCGAGTGCCCGGATCGGCCACCGCGTCATCGACGGAGGCGAAGATCGCCTGGTACATCTCGCCGTTGATGGCGTTGAGCTTCTCGGGGCGGTTCAGCGTCAGTCGACGCACCGCGCCGAGTTGCTCGACCAACACCGTGGTCGACGCGTCGGTCATCGGTGGACTACTTGGCGGTGTAGCCGCAGTCGACGGGCAGCGAAACACCCGTGACGGCCGCGGCCATGTCGGACGCGAGGAACAGTGCTGCGTTCGCGATGTGCTCGGGCACGACCGGCAGCGGCATCGGGTTCATGAGGCCGAACCGCGCGTGCTCTTCCTCGGTGTTCTCCGAGAAGGCTTCTTCCTCGCTCTTGGTGAGGTTGGTGAGCATGAAGCCCGGCGCGATGGAGTTCACCCGGATCTTGAGGGGCGCCACCTCGATGGCGAGCACTCTGGTGAGTTGGGTCACCGCGCCCTTCGACGCGCCGTACCCGAAGCCGCCGATGCCAACGAGACCGGCGATCGAGCTGGTGTTGATGATCGCGCCGCCGTCGCCCTGCTCCTTGAACGCGATGACCGCGTGCTTGCAGCCGTAGAACACGCCACGGACGTTGACGTCCATCAGCTTGTCCCAGAACTCGTCGGTGTGCGCCTCGATGGAGAGCCCGGGGACGGAGATCCCTGCGTTGTTGTAGACCACGTCGACCCGGCCGTAGGTGCGCCGAGCAGCGGCGATCAGCCCTTCGACATCGGACTCCGACGTGACGTCGCACTCGACCGCCGTGGCCTCGCCGCCGGCGTCGGTGATGAGCGCCACCGTGTCGTCGACCCACGCCTTGCGGAGGTCACCGCACACGACCTTGGCGCCCTGCGAAGCGAAGAGCAAGGAGGTGGCTCGCCCCACTCCCGACCCCGCGCCGGTGATCACCGTCACCTTGCCATCGAGCAGCCCCGTCATCGCGTTCCCCTTTTGAATGATTGGTCGTGAAATGGTCGGTCGTGAATGGTTGGTCGTCCGGACCCGAGGTCGAGCCGCTCGGACGGCGGCGGACGCCACGGTAGTTGGCGTCCATTACGGACACAATCTGAGCGCGCGCTCAGTTCTCGCGGACCCTAGCGCAGGAGCACGCCGCCGTCGATGCTGATGATCTGACCGTTGATCCACGAGCCGTCGTCGGACAGGAGGAACGCGACCAGCGCGGCGATGTCGTCGCCGGAGCCGAGCCGGGTGCTCCGGGTGCCGGCGACGAACGCGTCCAACGCGGCGTCGTCGAAGCCTCCGCGCGCCCGATCGGTGAGGACCAGCCCTGGCGCGACGCCGTTGGCGCGGATGCCCTGCTTCCCCCAGCGCGACGCCACGTGGCGCACGAGCGAGTTGACGCCTGACTTCGACACCGCGTACGCCACCCGCTCCGGCCCACCGGTGAAGGCGGCGCCCGAGCTCGTGAACACCATCGCGCCGCCGCCGCGCTGCAGCAGGTGCGGGACCGCGTGGCGCGCGACCAGGAGATGGCCGCGCAGGTTCACGGCGAGGGTGTGGTCGTACATCGCGAGGTCGATGTCGACGAGGTTGTCGTCGCGGCCGGCGTTCCCGGTGAGGTCGGCGGCATTGACGTGCACGCCGTCGAGACCGCCGTACGCATCGATCGTGGCATCGAACACCGCGACGACCGACGCTTCATCGCTGATGTCGAACGGCACCGCGGTCGCCGTTCCGCCGTTGTCGCGGATCCGCGCGGCCACGGCATCGGCGTCGGCGCCGTCGACGTCGGCGACGACGACCGACGCGCCTTCTTCGGCGAGACGTGTGCAGGTCGCGGCACCGATGCCCCCGGCACCACCCGCGACGAGCATGACCTTGCCGCCCAGTCCGCGCACGATCCCCCCTCCTCTGCGACGAGCGATCGTCGCGACAGTCCGCACGACGGACGCGCTATGCGCCGCCGGTGTGGTCGGTCGCCGCGCCGACGGGAGCGGTCGGTGTGTAGTCGGCCGGGATGCCGAACAGGCGACGACCGTTCTCGTCGGTGATGCGACGGGCGGTTGCCTCACTGATGTCGGTCCGGCTCATGATCATCGTGTGCGCGAGCGGGTCGGTGCCGCGGTCGTTGTGGCAGAAGTCAGTGCCGGCGACGAGGTGGCGGTCACCGAGGATCGACGTGAGGTACGGCAGATCCTCGTCGGTCTCGCACGCGACGTAGAGGTTGTGGTCCTCCATGAGCGTGGCGCCGCTGAGCGAGTTGATGACGATCGACGTGCCCTGCGGCGTCTGCACGTAGGAGTCGGGGTTCGACACCGACAGGGTGCGCTCGTAGTGGTGCACTGCGGCGGGCACCCACGTGGATCCCGACTCGAGGAAGCCCCAGCGCAAGTTCGGGAATTTCTGGTTGAGGTTGGAGGCCATGACCGCGTAGAAGCCCTGCATCACCGTGGCGAGGTAGTGGATGCTGTTCGCGGGCGGAGGCGGGGTGCGACCCGCGATCGGCAGTCCTTCGAGATGCTCGCGCCGCGCGCCGGTGTGGATGATCATCGCCAGGTCGAGCGCTTCGGCGCGCTCGTACAGGGGGTGGAAGCGCGGGTGGTCGAGGAAGAAGCCGTGCTCGATCCCCTTGATCATCACGCCCACGGCGCCGTTCGCCTTCGCGAACTCCATCTCTTCGAACGCGCGATCCATCGTGAGGGTCGGGGGGACCATCACCCATCGCAGACGGCCACCGCTGTCGGAGGTGCGGTCGGCCATCCAGCGGTTCCAGCTTCGCGTGACTGCAGCTTCGGCGAGCGGGTCGTCGAACTCGACGGCGATGAAGTTCGTGGACGTGAGCACCTGGACGTCGACGCCGAGTGCATCCATTTCCGCGATGCGGCCGGCGGGGTCGAGGAGATGGGTCGCGCTCGCCGAGTACTCCTTGCCGAAGCCGCCCGGCCGGCCGTCACTCGGGAAGCGGCGCGCGAACGTGTCGCCCACCAACCAGATCTGGGTGGGGGGGAGCACCTGCCCGGGTGACGCCGGGATCTCGAAGGTGACCGGCTTGTACTCGCGCTCCGACGGGTCCAGGTAGTCCCACGTCTCGTCGCATTCGAGCACGTGGGCGTCGGCGTCGATGAATCCCATGGTGGCTCCTCGCGTCCCAATAAGTGCGTGCAATTGTATTGCTGGAGCACCCTGTTTCCCAGGGTCGGCTCCGTCAGTCCTCGAACTTGGCGATCACTTCGTCGGCGAAGCGCTTCGACCAGTCGATCCAGTCCTTGGGCTCGGGTCGTCGACCCTCCGGACGAGCTGCGCCGACGAGGATTCTCGTGGCGCCCGCGTCGCGGAGCCGGCGGAAGTCGTCGATGCCCGCCGACAGCTCGCTGCCGGCCGTCACCTCGAACGGACCGGTGCGCCCCGCCTCGGCGCGGTGGCCCATGATGATGTCGTACTTGGCCCGGAAGTCGTCGAGGTCGTGTACGCCGATCTCGATCCAGCCGTCGCCGAGGCGCCCGGCTCGCCGGAGCGCACCCTTCGACGAGCCGCCGATCTCGATCGGGATGCTCGGCTTCTGCAGGGGCTTGGGTTGGAACTTCACCGGCCCGAAGTCGAAGTGCTCGTCGTGGACCTCGATCTCGTCCTCGCTCCAGAGACGCCGCAGGATCTCGATGATCGAGTCGGCACGCTTCCCCCGTGTGTGGAACGGCTGGCCGACGTAGTCGAACTCGGCCTCGAGCCAGCCGACCCCGGCGCCGAGCGTGACGCGGCCGCCGGAGAGCCGGTCGACGGTGATCACCGAGCGCGCGGTCTGCAGTGGGTGGCGCAGCGGGAGGATGTAGACGTTCGTGCCGAGACGGATGGTGCTCGTGGCCTGGGCGAGGAACGACAGCAGCACCCACGGGTCGTACGACGGCGTGTCCGGATTGACGATCGGGTACCCCGAGTCGGTGTAGGGGTACGTGGGCGGCATCGTCGCGGGGAACACCAGGTGCTCGGGTACCCAGATCGATTCCAACCCGTTGGCCTCGTAGGCGTGCGCGACCTCAGGAGCATGGCGCAGGCTCATCCCCATGATGTGCGTGCCGAACTTCATCGCTGTCTCCCCGCGTCGTGGTCGTCATAACGTACTGTCGCTCGTTCGCGATGGGGGGAGCGACGAACGTGTTCGAGGGGATCCGAATTCTCGACGTGGGAACCTTCCTGATGGTGCCCACGGCGACCGTGCCGTTCGCCGACCTCGGCGCCGACGTGATCAAGGTGGAGCACGCGCCGCGCGGCGATCCCATCCGCGGGATCGTGATGGGCGGACTCGACCCCAATGCGGGTTCCGTCAACCTGATGGCCGAGCAGGCCAACCGCGGCAAGCGCAGCGTGTGCCTCGATCTCGCGACCCCCGAGGGCCGCGAGGTGCTGTACCGGTTGGCCGAGACGGCCGACGTCTTGGTGACGAGCATGCTGGAGCCGTCGCGGCAGGCACTCGAGATCGACGTGGAACACATTCGAGCGCGCAACCCCGACCTCATCTACGTGCGTGCCGATGCCGTCGGGCGCGCCGGCCCGGAAGCGGGCAAGGCCGGCTTCGACCCTGGGGTGTTCTGGGCGCGGTCCGGGCTTCTCAATGCAGTCACTGCCGATGGGGATCGTCCGCGCCAGCCGCGCGGGTGTCGGCGACCGAACTGCCTCGCTGGCGATCGCGTTCGGAGTTGCCACCGCGCTGTTCGAGCGCGAGCGCACCGGTCGGGCGACGGTGATCGACACGTCGTTGTTCGCCGCTGCGATGTGGGCGTCGTCGATGGACATCGTGCAGTCCGGCGTGCTCGGCCGCGACATGAGCTCCGTGGAAACCAAGGTGACCAATCCGGTCTCCAACCACTACCGCACCGCCGACGGTCGTTGGATCATGTTCGCGATACTCCGGTCCGAAGCGTGGTGGGAGGAGCTCTGCCGCCACATCGGTCGTCTCGATCTGTTCGAGGATCCACGCTTCCACGATTACGACGGCCGCGCCGCGCACAGCGCCGAGTGCGCGGCGGAGCTCGCGGCGACGTTCGCCGCCGCGCCGCTCGAGGAGTGGCGCATCCGCCTGGCGACCTACCGAGCACCGTGGGAGGTCGTGCAGAACTCGTGCGAGGTTGCGGCCGACGCGCAAGCCGACGCCAACGACTACATCGCCGACGTCGAGTATCCCGGGGGCGAGAAGGTGCGGATGGTACGCACGCCAGTGCACTTCGACGGCGTGCCGCCGCCGATGGGCCACGCGCCCGAGGTGGGCCAACACACTGAAGAGATCCTGATCGAGCTCGGCTACTCGTGGGACGACATCGGCGCGCTGCAGGGCGCAGGCGCGATCCCGTAGCGCATCCACAGGAATCGACATGACCGTTCCGGACATTCCCGAGACTCTCGAACAGATCCTCACCCCGGAGTGGCTCACGGCCGCGCTCGCGCGCCGCTTCCCCGGAATCGAGGTGACCGCGCGTGACCCCTGGTCCCGTCGTCGCCCGGGTGTCCACCAACGCCCGCTTCACGATCGAGTGCGCGGGCGGGATGCCCGATGGGCTCTCCTCGGCGCTGTGTGTCAAGGGCTACTTCTCTCCCGAGGGGAGGAAGGTGGCGCACATCGCCGCGCCGGAGGCGCATTTCTACGGTCAGCTGGCCGCGGCCAGCGGGGTGCGCACGCTGCGCAGCGTGTACGCCGAGGTCGATCCGACCACCCAGCTCGGCGTGATCATCACCGAAGACATCGTGGCGAAGGGCTGCACGTTCCTCGACGCGCTGAGCCCGTTCACGCCGGACCAGGCCGCCGAAAGCCTCGACCAACTGGCACGACTTCATGCGTCCACGTGGAACGCTCCGCAGTGGGCCGCGGCCCGGTGGCTCGACCCGCGTCTGTCGGGGTACCTCTCGTACCGCAGCATCGACGACATCCAGACCGGCTTCGACGGACCCATCGGCGCGGGGATCCCGGCCGAGGTGCGTGACGCGGCGAGGGTCGTCGATGCGTTCGGCGTGCTCGCCACCCGTGGTGCGGACGGCGCGCAGTGCGTCATTCACGGCGACGGTCATGTTGGCAACGTGTTCCTCGATGGAGACGGGCGGCCTGGTCTCCTCGACTGGCAGTTGGTGCAACGCGGCCACTGGGGACTCGACGTCGGCTACCACATCGCGTCGGCACTCGAGACCGTCGACCGCGAGCGCAGCGAACGCGACCTGCTCACCCACTACCTCGATCGACTTCGCGTCTACGGCGTCGACGCACCCGCATGGGATGATGCGTGGACGGAGTACCGCGAAGGAATCGTCTTCGGCTACTTCCTCTGGGCGATCACGTTGCGGGTGGCGCCTGACATCATCACCAAGCTGCTCCAGCGTCTCGGCGCCGCGGCGGCGGCCCACGACTGTCTCGACACGATCGGAGTGTGAACGTGCGCAACCCGCAAGGTGACACGCGAGAAGCAGGGACGTCGGACCCGACGCAGGCCTCGACGATTCCCGAGCTCGTGCGCGCGATGGGCGACGCGTACGGCGACAAGGCCGCCGTCGTCCTCGGTGACGACGTGCTGACCTATCGGGCCCTGCAGGAACGTTCGGCCGTGCTCGCGCGAGGTCTGTTGGCGCGGGGAGTCGGCAAGGGCGCTCGGGTGGGAATCCTGTTCGCCAACAATCCGGAGTGGGTCGTGGCGTGGGCGGCGGTCGCCCGGATCGGCGCGGTGGCCGTCCCGTTGAGCACGTTCCTCAAGCCACCCGAGCTGGCCAAGACGGTGCGCCACGGTGATCTCTGTGGCGTGATCGCGCAGCGCGAGATGCTGCGACAGGACTTCGTGGGTGGATTCGCGGCTGCGTTCCCGGACCTGGCTTCCACATCGACGACGTCGCTGCGATTGCAGGGCGCGCCGTATCTGCGATGGATCGCGTTCACCGGTGACGGCGACCTCCCGGCGTGGGCCCACGACCAGGCGTGGATCGAGACCGGCGCTGAAGGCTTCGACGACGCGATGCTCGCCGCCGCCGAGGCGGAGGTGTTCCACGAGGACGCGGCGATGATGATCTACACGTCGGGCCAGAGCGCGCTGCCCAAGGGAGTGCTCCACTCGCAGGGCACGATCGTCGGCAAGGCCCACTACCTCCGGAACATGTTGAACGTGGGCCCCGAATCGCAACGGCCCGCGGCGATGCCGTTCTTCTGGGTCGGTGGTCTCGTGATGACCCTGTTCACGACGATGGAGATCGGGGGCACCGTGCTCTGCGCGGAGGGGCCGTCGGCGGTGCGGATGGCGATCGGCGTCGGCCAACCGTCGAAGGAGCAGGTCCAGGCACAGCAGGGGCGGAAGTGGGTGGGCCTCGGCATGTCGGAGACGTTCGGGATCTATTCGTGGGGCAGTGAGCCCCCCGACCTCGAGCGCTCCGCGTGGTGTCCCCGGATCGACTCGTTCGAGCCTGGGTACGACGTGAAGGTGGTCGACCCCTCCGGCGAGCGGGTCGGCGATGGCGAACGCGGCGAGATCATGGTGCGCGGTCCGTCGGTCACGCTGGGGATCCAGAAGGTCGATCGAACGACGGTGTTCGACGCCGATGGCTTCTACCACACCGGCGACGAAGGCGAGGTCGACGGCGACGGGATCTACTTCACGGCGCGGCTCGGCGACATGATCAAGACGTCGGGGGCGAACGTCGCGCCGGCTGAGGTCGAGCTGGAGCTCCTGGAGCTCGACGGCGTGGCCAATGCGTACGTGGTCGCGATCGACGACGTGGACCGCGGCCAGCTCGTCGGCGCCGCGGTGATCCCGGAGGACGGCGTGGCGCTCGACCGGGCGGCGATGCTCGACACGCTCAAAGGGCGCTTGTCCAGCTACAAGGTGCCGAGGTTGCTCGTCGTGATCGGCGCGGATGACGTGCCGCTCGGCGCGAGCAGCAAGGTGGTCCGCCAGGATCTCGCCGCGCTGATCCGCACCCGAGCCGATCTCGAGCACCTCGAGCCTGAGCCTGAGTCTGACGAGTAGATCGGACTGCGATGACGAGTCCGTATGACATGCCGTTGACGGCGTACGACCCGGCCGCGTTCCTCCGCACCGGGAGCGACTTCATCGAGCTGATCCGCCAACCCGAGGTCGCGGCGCGGTGGACCCAGCCGAGTGCCCTGGAGGGCATGACGGTGGGCGCGGTCGCGGCCCACGGCATCGGCCTCCTCGAACACATCCTCAACGACTGCGAACGGCCGGAGCCGGCGACCCCGCGCTTCCTCGGCATCGTCGAGTACACCCGCGCCGCGCGCCTCGACAAACGCGAGGACCTCGCGTCAGAGGGTCACCGGATGTTGATCGCCGGCGCCGAGCGAATGGCTGAGGCCGGGCGGGACCGTGTCGTCGAGGCAGCGACGGGATGGCTCGAGCAGTTGACCTGGGTGCTCCCGGCGATGGATCCCGCGAAGCATGTGTACCTGCCGCGCCTCCCACCGATGGCGAGCTCGCTCGCGATGCTCCTGGCCAACCGCGCGAACGAGCTCATCGTGCACATGGACGACGTGGCCGTGAGTGTGGGGTTGCCCACTCCGCCGATCGACCCACAAGCTGCTGCCATGGCGTTGTCGGTGCTCGTGTCCGTGGCGCGCAAGATGAACGGCGATCTCGAGCTCATCCGGGTCATGGCCCGAGCGGAACGAGCGAAACCCGGCGCAGCGAGGGCGATCTGACATGGACCTGAAGCACTTCGACCCGTACCGCGCCATCGGGAGCTCGTTGGCGTCGGCGACACACGCCACCCGCTCGCGCCAGGAGCAGGACGACACCTGGCGACCCGTGATGGAGGCCTTCCACACGGCGGACGACATGGTGCTGCGCTACGAGCTCGCGGGGGTCGCACCCGACGACATCCACGTGCAGGTCGACGGTCGGGAGCTGTGGGTGTACGGCGAACGGCGGGCCCCTGAGGTCGTCGCGCCCGAGCTCTCGATGCGCGCCGAGCGCACCTACGGTCGTTTCGACGGCAGCATCGCGCTCCCGCAAGGCACGGATCCCGCGGCCGTGCGCGGCGTCGTACCAACACGGCGTGCTCGAGATCCGGATCGGGCACGTACGACGTCCCGAGCCGCTCGACATCACTCCCGATCTCGGCGATCCGGCCGCGGTGCCGATCGAGGTGCGCGAGACCTGATCGCTCAGGCGTCGGCGGTGAAGCAGCGCTCGACGAAGAGCCACGTGCCATCGACGCGCTGCAACTCGTCGCGGTACAGACCAGTGCTGCGTACGACCACCTCGCCGCCGACTGCGGTGTAGCCGACGAAGTAGGCGCGGCCCTCGGCGCGATCGCCGTCGCCGCGTGCGTGCACATTCGTCACCGCGTGACGCACGCCGGGCGTGCGCAACGGAGTCTTCGCTCCGAAGCGGGCCAATGCTTCACGACCTTCGAGCGCGGGCCCGCCCGAACCGAGTTTGCCGTCGGGCACGAAGCAGGCGCCGAACGCGTCGCCGTCGCCCTCGTCGATCGCGTGGCAGTACTCGGCGTACAGCTGGTGGATCGCCACGATGTCGTCGGTGGTCAAGGCCATGGGTGATGCACTCCCTCGATGTGGCAGTGGTGGTGTCGCACGTGCAGGCTCAAGCGACGCGTCAGTCGAGGTGGTAGACCCTCGCCGCGTTGTCGTGCAAGATCTTGTGCAGCGTGTCGGCGGGCAGACCCCCGAGCGCCGCGGCCGCGTAGTCGCGCGGTGCCTGCGCGAACGTGGCCGGTCCGGGCGTCATGCTCGTGGGGTGCGGGAAGTCGGTCTCGTAGAAGATGTTGTCGGGGCCGAGGAGGTCGATCGCCTGCAACGCGGTCTCCTGCTCGAACCAGAAGCACCCGTAGATCTGGCGCCGGAAGTACTCGCTCGGCAGCAGGTCGTACTCGGGGTGCTCGATCGCGACCGCGCAGTTTTTCCACTGCCAGTCGAGCGACGCGAGCGCGAACGGGATCCAACCGATGCCGCTCTCGACCGACACGAAGTTGAGGCGTGGGAACCGGTGGCAGATGCCGCCGCAGACGAGCTTGGCGATCGTGGCGGCGTTCCCGAGGAAGAACTGCACGCCGAAGGACGCGAACGAAGCATGCTCGCCGTGTTCCGGCGTGCCCGTGCGGACGTTCGACACGTCGCCCGCCGCGATGTGGAAGTTGATCGACAGCTCGAGCTCCTGGGCGACGGCCCAGATCGGATCCCAGTGACGAGACGTGAGGTCGGGTTCACCCCACGCCTCGGGCTGGTTCCCGAACATGATCCCCTTGTGCCCGATCGACGCGGCGCGACGGATCTCCTGCACCGAGAGGTCGACGTCCCAGAACGGCACCGCGGCCACCGCGACGAACCGGTCGGGCGCGACACTCCCGAAGTCGATGAGGTAGTCGTTGTACGCCCGGACGCACGCGAGCATGAGCTCAGGGTCGCCGACCTCGAGGAACCGACCCGTGCCGAATCCCGCGACGTTGGGGTACAGGACCTGCGCGTGGATGCCGAACTCGTCCATCTTCGCCAGCCGCTTCGACGCGTCCCACGTGGACGGATCGGCGTCGCTCAACCGCCGCGGGTGGTTGGGCGGGTACTCGTGCCAGAACGCCATCGCCGGTGTCGCCGCGCCGTAGATCTTCTTGTCGCCGAAGAACCACGACTCCTCGCCGCTCGCCTCGTCCCACTTGACGTGCGGCACCATGTCGCCCCACCGCTGCACGGAGAGGCGCGACGTCCAGAGGTCGGGCGGTTCGATCACATGGGTGTCGGTGTCGATCACCAAGATGTCGTCGAAGATCGACGCAGTCATCGCGCGCCCGCCTTCGCGTCGTCGAGCGTGTCGGGCAGCTGCAACAGCGTGAGGGCGTTGCCGCGCACGACCTTGTGGATCTCCTCCGGCGTGAGGTCGGCCATCGCCTTCTCGGCGTAGGCCACCGTGTTGGGCCACAACGAGTCCTGGTGCGGATAGTCGCTCTCGAACGTGATCTGGTCGATGCCGATCACGTCGCGCGATGCGAGCCCGAAGTCGTCCTCGAAGAAGCAGCCGTAGATGCGGCCCGGGACGTAGGTGCTCGGCTTCTCGGTGATGAGCGGGTTGATGTCGGCACCGGCCCGCCCCTTCTCCCAGAGGTTGTCGAGGCGCCCGAGCACGAACGGGATCCACCCGATCTGGCTCTCCGAGAACGCGATCTTCAGGTTCGGGTAGCGCACCATCACGCCCGACATCAGCCAGTCGACGAACGACATCTGCGAGTTGATCGTGGTGCCGGCCTGGTTGGCGACCCGCGGTGAATCGGGGGAGCTGTGGAAGAACTTCGACGCCGAGCCGATGTGGATGTTGATCGCGGTCGCCGTCTCGTCGCAGGCCGCCAGGAACGGGTCCCAGTATCCGTCGGTGTCGTAGAGGCTCGGCAGCCCGAGCATCGCGGGAAGCTCCGAGAACGCCACCGCGCGCACGCCGCGCGCTGCGTTGCGACGGATCTCGGCGCCCGCCTCCGCCGGGTCCCACAGGGGGATGAGGCACAGTGGGATGAGCCGCCCACCGCTCTCGCCCGCCCACTCTTCGACGGTCCAGTCGTTGTACGCGCGCACGCAGGCCAACGCGAGGTCTTTGTCCTTCGCCTCGAAGAAGGTCTGGCCGCAGAAGCGGGGGAAGGTCGGGAAGCAGAGCGACCGCTCGATCCCGTTCTCGTCCATGTCTTCGAGCCGGGCCTTCAGGTCGTAGAACCCTGGGCGCATCTCGTCGTAGGCGACCGGCCGGTAGTCGATCTCGCTCGGGTCGAGCCCGGCGGCGGCCGAGCCGTTCTTGATCGGCGCGCGCAGATCCTCGTACGCCCAGAAGTTGGTCTCCGGACCGCTGGTGGCCACCGAGATCGCGCCGCTCGCACTCATCGAGTACGGGGCACGGATCAGCTTGGGTCCGGCGTCACGCAAGGGTGCGGGCAGCCATCGCTCCCACAGGTCGGCGGGCTCGACGACGTGGTCGTCGACCGAGATGATGGGCGGGATCTCGACGGTCATGGGGACCTCGGGTGGTCGGTCGTGATGAAGATCGCCAGCGCGACGGGCGCGACGAAGGGACGAGACAGGTGGGCTCAGCCGGGGAGCCAGCAGATCTGGCGCACCTCGGTGAACTCCCGTCGGTACTTCGTCCAGGTCCGACCCGCGTCACCCGAACCGAACAGCATCCCCTGGTGGGTGCACGCGACGATCCGGTCGGGGTCGGACGAGTGCTGCGCGAAGCACCAGATCGGTGAGTTCAAGTCGTCGGGAAGCTCGGGAACCTCCCACGTCGCGCCGCGGTCGCGTGTGAGGACGACCGCGCCGTGCTGGCCGCCGACGTCGTCGCCGACGCCCACGAAGATCGTGTTCGGGTCGTCGAGCTTCACCGCGATGTCGCGGTGGTACTGCTTCGGGAAGCACTGCGGCACCGGGTAGTTGGCCCAGGTCTTGCCGACGTCGTCGCTCGAGTAGAGACCGTCGGGTGTGGACACGACGACCACGTCGGGATCACCAGCCGAGATGCGGGAGTAGTGGCAGTCGGTGCGGCCGTGCTCGCCGTAGACCGCGCCGTTCGGCGGCGGTGTGTCGAGGTTGTCCATGACGACCTCCCAGGTGTCGCCACCGTCGAGGCTGCGGCGGACGCCGCCGATCTCGACGGTCGCGAACATCTGCGCGGGGTCGCGCGGGTGCAGCGTGATCGACGTGATGCGAGTGAGCCCGATCCCGGGACAGAATGCGCTCGCGTCGATCGGGAGCTCCTCGAACGACGCGCCCGCGTCCTCGGTGCGGAAGATCCCGGCGGTCCGTGTGCCGACGAACCAACGACCTTGTTTGGTGGGGTCGAACGTGATGCGCCACACCTCACGCTGCGGCTCGAACGTCTCGACGGGGGTCCAGGTCGCGCCGCCGTCGAAGCTCTGGTGCAGGGGGAAGCGCGTCGCGACCCAGTCGCTGAACGGCGTGGCGACCAGCCCCATGCCCGCGATGACGTGCTGAGGGTCGAACGGGTCGACGCCGAAGCCCTTCACGAGCATGTCGACCGAGTTGATGCCCCGCGGGCGCTCGAAGGACGCACCTCCGTCGCTGCTCCGCCACATGCCGTCGCCGATCGTGCCGACCAAGATGGTGAAGTCGTTGGCCATCCCCCGTCCTTTCCTCCGGCGCGGCGATGCCGTTATCGCCTACATAATTGCGATGGAGTGTAGCCCTGTCGCCCGGTCGGCCGCCGAGGCCCGGCGGTGCAGGCGGCCCTCATCTCGCGGTGCGCGAACGAGCGAGCGCGCGCCCGACTCGGAGTACGATACGCCCGCAATGCAGCGGCCGTGTCGACGCCGCGCGACGAGGGATTCACGTACCGCCCTGACGTGGAGGATCCAGGTGCCAGCAGCCACCGATCACACGACTCGTCGACGTGAGGTCGCCCGCGCCGCGGTGCACTCCATCGCCGACGCCGGGCTGGAGGGTGCCACCCTGCGCGCCGTCGCCGACGAGGGCGGGTGGTCGGTCGGCGTGGTGCAGCACTACTTCCGCAACAAGAGCGAGCTGCTCACGGCAGCCGTGGACTACCTGGCCGAACGCACGGCCGTTCAGCTCGACGAGCAGTCGGCCTCCATCCCGGTGCTCGATCGGCTGACCGCGGTCCTGCATCGCAGCGTCCCGACGACCGTCCAGGACGGCGCCAACTACTGGAGGGTCTGGATCTGCTTCTGGGCCCAGGCCACGATCGACCCGCGCCTCGCCGGTGCGGTCGCGACGCACGCGCAGCGGTGGCGCCAGCGATTGGCGGCCACGATCCGTGCCGGGCAGCAGGACGGGTCGATCCGTGCCGACCTCGACGCCGACGACGAAGCAGCCTTCCTCGCCGCCGCGGTCGACGGCCTCGGCATCACCGCCGCGGTCGACGCCGCGTATCCCTACCCGCCGGGCATGGTCGAGCGGTTGGTGGCGCGCTTGGCGCCTGAAGGCACCGGTGCGATGGGCGACGTCGCGGTGCTCGACGGCAAGGGCGCGCTGTCCTCCACGAGGTGACGACGAGCGTCGCGAAGGCTGGGGGGACGGAACGCGTGGAATACGAGTCGATCGACGTGTCCGATCTCGATCGGTGGATCGGGCGCCCCATCGGCGGCAAGCAGCTCGTGGCCCCGGTGACGATCACCGACGTGCGCCGCTGGGTGCAAGCGCTGCAGAACCCCAACCCCGTCCACTTCGACGCCGACGTCGCGTCTGGGAGCGCATTCGGCGAGGTCGTCGCCCCGCAGTCGTTCATCATCGCGTGCGCCATCAACCACGGCGTGAAGCCCGCGCTACAGGGCACGATCCCGGGCGGCCACCACATGAACGGTGGCGACGAGTGGTGGTTCGAATCGCGTGTCGGCCTTGGTGATCGCGTCACGTCGGTGCGTCACGCGCTCGACTACAAGCTCACGACCACGAAGTTCGCGGGCCCGACCGTCTTCCAACGCGGTGACACCTCCTACCTCAACGAACGGGGCGAGGTGCTCGCCCGGCAACGATCGACGGTGTTCCGGTACCTCGTCGCCAACATGGAGCGCGCGAAGCAGGCACGCGCGGAGCAGGCCGACACGACGACGTCCGCGGCCGGTGATCGAGACGCCCCCGCGTGGTCCGACGACGAGCTGGCCGAGATCGAGGCCGAGCGCGCCGACTACGCGCAGTGGGTGCACGAGCGATGGGTCGGCGCCGTCGCGGTGCCCACGATCGACGACGTCGCCGTCGGCGACGTGATCCGGTCGCGCCCCATCGGGCCGCACTCGATCCAGAGCTTCACCACTGAGCAACGGGCGTACCTCTACACGGTGTGGGGAAACACGTTCGACGACGGGCTGCCCCACTCCGATGCCGTCAGCGGCAACGACGCAGGCAGCGGATCGGAGCTCGGAATGGCGTCCCGCCGCGGTGACGCGTCGCGCGATCCCGGCTTCGGCGACGGGATCTACTTCGGAAGCGGGCGCAAGCACACCGACGCGCGCTTCGCCAACCTCGTCGGGATGCCGCGGGCGTTCGGCTACGGAGCCTCGATGAGCGCGTACATCCTCGACCACCTCGCGAACTGGGCCGGCGCGACGGGCGAGCTCGTGCACAGCGCGCTCCAGTATCGGAGTCCGGTGCTCGTCGGCGACATGACCTCCGTGCAGGCCACGGTGGCCGCGGTCGAGCGCGGCGAGTCGCCGGGCGCCGGAGCAGGGTCGGGCACGGTCACGGTCGAGGTGACCATGACCAGTCAGACGGGGAAGGTGCTCGGGAGTGGGCCGGTCACCGTTCGGTTGCCGACCCGCCGATGACGCGCGCCGACTCGACCGCATCCGTGGACGGCCTCGATCCGGCGTTGCGCGAGCACGCCTTCGCGATGCCGGGGTCGACCGACCGCTGTGTTCCCGAGCCGTTCGTCAAGGAGCTGCTCGCGTCGCTCGGCGTCCCGGTTCCACGCGGCACGGTCGTGGCACCCGGCGCGCTCGCCTCCAGCGCGGTCGGCGATCTGCGCGAGCCGTTCGCGCTGAAGGCGTGGGGACCGGGCATCGTGCACAAGAGCGAGCTCGGCGCGGTCCGGGTCGGTGTCGCGCGTGACGCCCTCGACGTGGAGACCGACGCGCTTCTGCGAACGGTCGCCGACCACGGCGTCGTCGGCGCACGGTTGTACGTGGAGGAGATGGCGCCGGGCGGCACTGAGGTGCTGTTCGGGATGGTGGCGCGACCGCCGTTCGGCACGCTGGCCATCCTCGGTTCGGGAGGCACGGCGGCCGAGCTGCTCGACGACGTGATCGTGCGGCTCTGCCCGCTGTCGCTGCACACCGCGCGCTCGATGGTCGGTGGGTTCCGCGGCGCCGCGCTGCTCGACGGTCACCGCGGGGCACCGCCTGCCGATCGCGACGCGCTCGTGGCGGTGATCCTGGCCTTGGCGGGAGCAGGGGGACTCGTCGACCGGGTGGGTCCGTCGTTCGCGGAGTTCGAGTGCAACCCGCTCTTCGTCGGCGAGCACGGGGTGGTGGCCGCCGATGCCCGCCTCGTGGTGCACGACGACGCCGACGAGTCACGATCGGGCACGTCGCCATCGGAGGAATCAGCCAGACTCGTCCGACCGTTCGAGCCCACCGCCTTGCTCGCGCCGCAGTCGATCGCCGTCGTCGGCGCGTCTCCGTCGCGATCGGCGTGGGGCAATCGCAGCATCGCCCGGTACCGCGAGCTCGGCTGGACCGACCACCTGTACGCCGTGCACCCGTCGGGGACGATGATCGACGGCGTTCCCACCTACCGAACGCTCGCTGAGATTCCGGGCGGTGTCGACTACGCCGAGATCAGCCTGTCGGCCGAGCAGTGCCCCGCGGTGTTGCGCGCCGCGGGCGGGAACGTCAAGACGGCGACGGTCAACGCCGCGGGCTTCTCCGAGATCGGCGACGAAGGCAAGGCACTCGAAGACGCGTTGGTCGACGCGGCGGTCGTCGGCGGCATCCGCTTCGTGGGTCCGAACTGCATGGGCGTGTACTCGCCGGACGGGCGGCAAGGCTTCAGCGGCGCGGTCGGAGGCGAGGCGGGATCCGTCGGTGCGGTGCTGCAGAGCGGCGGGCTCGCGACCGACCTCATCCAGGCAGGCGCGGCGAGCGGGCTCCGGTTCGCCAGCGTCGTCTCGGCCGGCAACGCAGTCGATGTGGGGCTCGGCGACCTCGTGCATCACCTGGTGCACGACGCGGCGATCTCGACCATCGCGCTGCACGTCGAAGGCGGCGCCGACGCGCGCCTCGTGCAATCGCTGCACGACGCGCGTGGCCACAAGGCCGTGGTGGTGCTCGTCCCTGGCCTGAGCGCGACCGGGTCACGGGTCGCGGCGTCGCACACCGGCGCGCTCACCAGCGATCGCCGCAGCTGGGCCGCGCTGGCCGAGGCCACCGGAGTCGTGCTCACCGAGTCGTTCGAGCAGTTCCTCGCCGCGCTCGTGTACCTCGATCGCTACCGAGATCTCGACGCGGTCGACGACGACTCGGTGCTGATCCTCGGGCTCGGCGGCGGCGCATCGGTGCTGGCGGCCGACGCGTGCGACGCCGCGGGGTTGCGCGTGCCGGTGTTGTCCGACGAGCTGCAGGCGCGGCTCGCCGACAAGAAGGGCGGCATCCCGACCAACCCGCTCGACCTCCGCATGGGCCCGGCCGGCCCGCCCACCGCTGCGCGCGACGTGCTCGACGTCGTGTTGGCGATCCAGGCGTTTCCCGACGTGCTGCTCCACGTCGACGCGATGAACTACTGGAACTCGACGGTGCCCGGACGTCTCCCCGGGCTCCAACACTTCGTCGAGATGGTCGCCAGCCTCGGCGCCGATGCCGATGCCGATGCCGATGCCGATGCCGGCGCTCGGGCGCGCACGCGGGTGTCGATCGTCACGCGGAACCTCGCGCAGGCGCCGGGCCGATTCCGTGACGAGATCCACGAGCAGATGACCGCGTCGCGGCTCCCGATGTTCGAGCGCTTCTCCGACGCGGCGGCGGCGATCGCGGCCGCGCAGCGCTTCACCCGTCATCGCTGTTCCGTCGCCGATTCCCTCGCCGACTCCGGTGGCGTCTGACGGGCACGGTGTGGCGTGGATCCTGGTGTCCTGCGCGGGTGGCGGGATACGGTATGTCCGCCGCGAATGTTGACGCGGTACGGCCGCAGACAGCACACGCTTCACCTCTGGGGGAAAAGAGATGCCCACTTCCATCCTCGATGACATCCAGGTCATCGACACCGACACCCACGTCATCGAGCCGGCGGATCTCTGGACCTCCCGGGTGTCGGTGAAGCGCTGGGGCGACCGGGTTCCGCACGTGCGCCTCGACAAGGACGCGGGCGAGGAGTACTGGTACTTCGGCGGCACGCCGGTCACCGGCACCGCCAACCCGGCGATGGCCTTCTGGAAGGAATTCCCTCCGGGGCACCCGAAGACCCTCGAGGAGGCGCACCCGACCACGACGAACGTCGCGGAGCGCGTGAAGTTGATGGACGACTTCGGCATCCACGCGCACGTCTTGTACCCCAACGTCGCGGGTTTCGGCACGGGTCGCTTCATGACCGTGAAGGACCCCGAGCTGATGCTCGCGTGCGTCCAGGCCTACAACGACTTCCTGATCGAGGAGTACACGAACGCGGCGCCCGGTCGGTTCGTGTCGATCGCGGCGTTGCCGTTCTGGGACGTCGACGCGTCGGTGCGCGAGATCAAGCGCTGCGCCGACATGGGCCACAAGGGCATCATGATGGGCAGCCAGCCGGAGGACTGGGGCGAGCCGCACCTGCCCGACCGGCACTGGGACCCGATCTGGGCGGCCGCACAGGACCTCGAGCTCTCGGTGAATTTCCACATCGCTTCGGGAGACTTCACGAAGGCGCCGATGTTCAGCGGAAGCATGGAGGACTACGGGCCGTCGGCGCGCTACGCGTCGCTCGGTGTCCAGCTCTTCGTCGGCAACGCAGGCGCCTTGGCCAAGATCATCTACGGCGGCATCTGCCACCGCTTTCCCAAGCTCAACTTCGTCTCGGTCGAGAGCGGGATCGGCTGGCTCCCCTTCGCGTTGGAGTCGATGGACTGGCAGTGGAAGAACTGCGGCGTGCCCCAGGAGCACCCGGAGTACGGCCTGCTCCCGAGCGAGTACTTCCAGCGGCAGATCTACGGGTGCTTCTGGTTCGAGCAGGCGTCGGCCAAGCACGCGCTCGAGCAGCTCGGTCCCGACCACATCCTGTACGAGACGGATTTCCCGCACCCGACGTGCATGGTGCCCGGACCGGCCACCACCGCGGTGACGCCGCAGGAATACATCCAGTCGGCGTTGGGTGATCTCCCTGACGACGTACTGCGCAAGATCCTGCACGACAACGCGGCACGCCTCTACCACCTCGACTGAGCCCGGCTCGACTGAGCCCGACCGAGTCCACGTCTGACCAGGAGAACACGTTGACCAACGCCGAGCTGGTTCGCCAGGCCGACCCGTCGCCGCGCTTCGACGGACTCGTCGCCATCGTCACCGGCAGCGCGTGGGGAATCGGGCAGGTCTACGCGGAGCGGCTGGCTGCCGAGGGCGCCAAGCTCGTGCTCGCCGACGTGCGCGAAGAGAAGGTGAAGGAGACGGCGGCCACGTTGCCCGACGCGATCGCCGTCACGTGTGACGTGCGGTCTGCCGCCGACGTCGATGCCCTCGCCGCGGCGGCACTCGACGCGTACGGCCGCATCGACATCCTGATCAACAACGCGGGCGGCGCCATCGTCGCGGTGAAGTCGGTGTGGGAAGTCGACGAGTCCGACTGGGACAAGATCGTCGAGATCAACCTCAAGGGCATGTGGTTGTGCAGCAAGGCGGTGTTCCCGACCATGCGCGACAACGGCCGAGGCAAGATCGTCAACATCGCCAGCACCGCGGGGCTCTCCGCAGTGGCTGGTCGCGCCGCGTACGCGGCGGCCAAGGGCGGCGTGATCAGCGCGACCCGCACCATGGCGGCGGAGCTCGGCCCGTTCGGGATCACCGTGAACGCGATCGCGCCCGGGTACGTGGAGGTTCCGCACCCCAAGGAGACCTACTCCTTCGAGGACGCCGAGCGCATGAAGGCCGGCACGATCATGAGCCAGGCGATCAAACGGGTCGGCACCATGGACGACATGGCCGACGTCGCGCTCTTCTTCGCGTCGCGCGCCAGCGATTTCGTGACCGGTCAGGTGCTGGCGGTCAACGGCGGCAACCTCTTCCACTGACGAACACGGACCCGGAGGGTTCTCATGGGATACATCGACGTCGACACGCACGTGGTGGAGAGCGACGCCACGTGGGACCACTTCGACCCGTCGGAGCGGCAGTTCCGCCCGATGAAGCTCGAAGCGCCGGCGCCGGAGGGCACCGACCGTCCGCCGCGGGAGATGTACGTCATCGGCGACACGCTGTGCCGACGGTTCCCGACCGACTGCCGCGGTGAGGGCTTCGGCCTGGAGTACACGGGCGACGTGAGCCACCTGGAGAACCCGGCCGAGCGGCTGAAGCTGATGGACGGCTACGGCGTCGACGTGCAACTCGTCATCTCGACGAACTTCATCGCCGCCGAGGTCGAACGCCCGGACGCGGACGCGGCGATCGCTCGCAGCTGGAACCGTTGGATGGCCGAGCGAACCGCCGACTCCGGTGGCCGCTTGCGCTGGGCGCTCATCCCGCCCACGCTCAACCAGGAGCGCGCCTTCGAGGAGCTCGAGTTCGGCGCCGCGAACGGCGCGGCCGGGATCATGATCAAGGGCGTCGAGCACGGCATGTACCTCGACAACCCGTACTTCTTCCCGCTCTACGAGCGCGCCCAGGACCTCGACCTCACCATGGTCGTGCACCTGGGCGCCACGCGCGAGCACATCGAAGGCCTGGGCATCTCGAGCATCCCGCCGTCGGCCGGTTCGGGTGGCAAGTACCTGCACACTCTCCTCAGCGGCTTCCGCGCCGTGATGGGTGCCAACCTCGCTGCTCGTTTCCCGACGTTGCGGTGGGCGTTCGTCGAGTCGGGCGCGACCTGGCTCCCGATGGTGTTCCACAGCTACGCGCGGGGCATGGCGTCGCGGACGCCCGAGTCGTACGTCATGACGGACCAGGGCCCTTCCCGGCTCATCCCGCACATCGACGCGGCCGACTTGATGGAACGCCACAACCTCTACGTGTCGTGCGAGGCCGACGAGGACGTCAACTACCTCACGGCCTACGCCGGTGACGGCCACATCATGATCGGCAGCGACATGTGCCACAACGACGTGGGCAGCGATCCGCTCGCGCACACGGTGCTGCGCAGCCGTCCCGACGTCAGCGACGAGCTGAGCCGCAAGATCACCGACACCAACGCACGCCGCGCGTTCAACATCCCGGCCGACTTCACGCCGAGCGAGTCGGCGACCGGCTCGGCGGACCGGGTTTCCGTCTGAGCTTCAGTTCTGCCAGAGGGCGGCGAACCACTCGCCGGCCGACCGCATCACGGTCTGGCAGTCGTCGACCGACATGGTCGGCGTGATCACCTCGAGCTCGTACGGCCCGCGGTAGCCGGCCGCGTCCAGCGCACGAACCAGTTGCTCGACGGGAATGACGCCGTCGTCGGGTGGCGACCGGCGCCACACCTTGTCGTCGAGCGCGGCGCGGCTGAGGTTGCCCAGGTGGACGACGGCCACCGTGTCGACGCACGCGGCGATGTCGTCGAGGATGTGACGGTCCCAATGGGTGTGCACGACGTCGAGCGCCACACCGCCAGTCTTCATTTGCCAGCGCTCTCCACGTGTGACGCGAGCGCGGCGGCGTGCCCGAAGGTGTGGACGTAGGTGAGCGTGTGGAGGAACGGGTGGAGCGGCTCGATGGCGAAGCGCACGCCGTGCTCGCTGGCGAACGGCGCCATGCGACCGAGGCGCGCCACGATCTCGTCGTCGGCCTCGTCGGGCGTGCGTTCACCGGGGAGACCCGTCACCACCACGACGCTGGGCGCGCCGAGTGCGGCGGCGGTGGTGACGGCGGCGCGTACCGCGTCGTCGAACATCTCGTCGGGCAGGCCGAGCACGCTCACGCCGCCGGCGTACGACGACGCGATCATCGATCGATCCCGCAGGAGCTCGATGGTCGCGTCGAGGCCCGTGCGCTCGAGCGTCCCCTTCGACACGCCGATGGCGTCGAGGCCGGCGGAGGCCACGAGGTCGAGGTCGGCGGCCATGTCGATGCCCGGGAGCATGCTCTGGCAGACGCCGAGGCCCGCGTGGCTGGAGGACACCGCCGCTCAGGCCCGCGTGGTCGGCGTCACGTCGCCGAGGAGATCACGTCGTAGGTGGTGATCTCTTTGGCTGCGACGCGCACTGCGAACGACTCGGCCGGTTGTGAGCGTTCGTCGGCGTGCCGCGCATCGATCGCGGCCTGGTCCTCCCAGCACTCGAACACCCGCACCCGACCAGGATCGATCGAGTCGGCGCTCAACGTGTAGGTGAGGCACCCAGGCCGCTCACGAATGCGCAATGTCTTCTCGCGGCGTTCCTCGAGGTACCGGTCGCGTTCGTCGACCGGTACCTCGACCCAACCGGCAATGATGATCATGGCTCGGCTCGGGAGATCGGAACCTGGCGATCAGACCCCGACCGACTCGCCCACCTTCGTGGGTCCGGTCGGCGTGAAGTCGACCGGGATGTTGTAGGCGGCCCGTCCGTTGTCGTCGCAGATCTTGCGCGCGAGCACCGGATCGAGGTCGGGGTTGCTCATGATCTTGGAGTGCGCCAGCGGGTCGGTGCCCGTGTCGTTGTGGCAGTAGTCGGTCCCGATCAGCAGGTGGTCGGGGCCGAGGTACTTGGTGAGGTACGGGAGGTCGTCACTCGCGAACCCGGCGACCCAGAGGTTGTGATCGGCGAGCTCACCCGGCACGTCGATGGGGTCGACCACGAGTGAGGTGCCCTGGTCGGTCATCACCCAGTTCTCGGCGCGCGTTGCCGAGCGGGCGCGCTTGCGGCCCTCGAACACACCAGGCAGCCACGAGGCACCACCCTCGAGGAACGCGAACCGGAGTTTCGGGAACTGGTCGTTCAGCCCCGCGCCCGGGCCGACGCGCATCGTGCCGCCGCCGCGGACGGCGCCCGCGTTGAGGATCGACATGAAGCCCTGCTGGAGGAGGTTGCCGCCCTTGGGCATCGTCTTCGAGAACGGCAGGCCTTCGAGGCGGGTGCGGACGAAGCCGACGTGGACGCAGATGGTGAGGTCGAGGTCTTGCGCCTTCTCGTAGAGCGGGTGGAAGTAGGGGTCGGCAAGGCTGCGGCCGTGCTCCTCGCCCTTGAGCATCACCCCGATCGCGCCGTTGGCCGCACCGAACTCGAGCTCCTCGAAGGTGCGCTCCATGTCGAGGCACGGCGGGATGATCGTCCAGCGCAGGCGACCACCGGAGTCGGCCGTGCGGTCGGCGACCCAGCGGTTGTAGCTGCGGGCGCAGGCCGCTTCGGCGGCGGGGTTCTCGACGCCGACGGTGAGGTAATCGGTGGTGAACAGCACTTGGACGTCGATGCCGAGGGCGTCCATCTCGGCGAGGCGCACGGATGGGTCGCGGAGGTAGCTCACCTCTTCGGGGTAGTCCTTGCCGTATCCCCAGGTCTGGCCGTTCGGCGCGAAGCGACGGGTGATCGTGTCGCCGATCACGAAGTACTGCTTGCGCGAGTCGGCGCCGGGGCCGTCGGCGCCGGGGTACTCGAGGGTGATCGGCTTGAACTCACGTTCCGACGGGTCGAAGTAGTCCCACGTCTCCTCACACTCGAGGACGTGTGTGTCGCTGTCGATGAACCCCATGGATCGTTTCCCCCGAAGTCGGTGTGTGCGCCGCGCGTTGAGGTTGCTCGACCGTCACGGCCCGGCGCGCTGGCCCGTGGGCGGTCACCTGTTCGTTGACGTGCTTCGTTCACATCGCCGGCAAAAAAGCCGGTCGGTAGTATGTGAACCATAATGCGTTTGCCGTGACCACACCAGCGGCGCCGGGAGAGCGGGGGACATGAGCATCGATCTGTCAGGGCGCGTCGCCGTCGTCACGGGCGCGGGCACCGGCCTCGGCCGGGCGCACGCCATCGAGCTCGCACGGCGGGGCGCCCGGGTCGTGGTCAACGACGTCGGCGGCGCCCTCGACGGCTCGGGTGCGAGCGCGACCCCGGCCGAAACCGTCGTCGCGGAGATCATCGCAGCCGGCGGCGAGGCAGTCGCCGACGTCCACAGCGTGGTCGACGGGGGCGAGCAGATCGTGGCGACCGCGCTGGATCGGTTCGGGTCGATCGACATCCTCGTGAACAACGCGGGCATCATCCGCGACCGGGCGTTCCACAAGATGGACATGGACACGTTCGACGCGGTGCTCGACGTGCACCTGCGAGGTTCGGCGGCGCTGACGATGGCGGCGTTCCGACGCATGCGTGAGCAGACCTACGGTCGCATCGTGTTGACCACGTCGACGACCGGTCTCCTCGGCAACTTCGGCCAGGCCAACTACGGCGCGGCCAAGGCCGGGATGTTCGGTCTCATGAAGGTCCTCGCGATCGAGGGCGCGTCGAAGGGTGTGAAGTCGAACTGCATCGCGCCGCTCGCGCGCACACGGATGACCGAGCCCACGATGTCCGACGAGTTGCGCGAGCTGCTCGATCCCACGTTCGTCGCCGAAGCCGTCGCGTACCTCAGCAGCGAGGAGTGCGCGGTCAACGGCGAGGTCCTCTCGGCCGGCGGTGGACGCGTGGCGAGGTTCTACGTCGCGATGACGCCCGGGTGGGCCGCGTCGACGCTCACGGCCGAAGACGTGGCCGCGCACATCGGCGAGATCATGGACAACGACGAGTCGCTCGTCCTCGCGAACGTGCACGAGGAGTTCGACTTCATGCAGGCCCGGCTTCCGTTCGCCGCCGACGGCCGCGCCCTGCGCGCCTGACGCGACGGTTCCGAGCACGCATCGATGAGTACGCACCGGAGGAGACACCGCAATGGTTGACAAGCGCGCACCCGTGATCGTCGGGATCGGCACCAGTGACGCGCCGAAGGCGCCGCACCTCAACGACTTCGGTCACGAGGCGCAAGCCACGCAGCGCGCGCTGCGCGACGCCGGCGTGGAGAAGTCGTCGATCGACGCGTTCTTCTCCGCGGGGATGCCCGGGGGAATGAACGACCCGATCACGATGGCCGAGTACCTCGGCATCGACCACCACGCCATCGGCGGCACCGGCATCGGCGGCGCGGTGTTCGAGTTCGCGACCCAGCATGCGATTGCCGCCATCCGCGACGGCCAGTGCGACACCGCGCTCGTGTCGTACGGCTCCGCGCTCCTCACCAAGTCGGGTCGCTCCCTCGGCACCACGAGCATGCTCAAGGACGGCGAGCCCGTCTCCGGTCCCCAGCAGTTCGAGGCGCCGTTCGGCCCGGGCATCATCCCGAACTACGCGATGGCGGCCCGGCGTCACATGCACGAGTTCGGCACCACGAGCGAGCAGCTGGCCGAGATCGCAGTCGCCGCCCGCTCGTGGGCCGCCATGAACCCGAACGCGATGTACCGCAAGCCGCTCTCCGTCGAGCAAGTGCTCGCGTCGCGCATGATCGCGGATCCGTTGCACCTCTTCGACTGCTGTGTCATCTCCGACGGCGGCGCCGCGATGATCATCACCACGGCGGAGCGAGCAGCCGACCTCGCGCAGACGCCCATCTACATCCTCGGGGCGGCCGGCGCGCAGACGCACTGGAACATCAGCGAGATGCCCGACTTCACCACGACCGCGGCGGCGTCGTGCGGACCGCGGGCGTTCGAGCAGGCCGGCGTGGGCCCCGGCGACATGGACACCGTGCACCTCTACGACAGCTTCACCATCACCGCGCTGCTCCTCCTCGAGGACCTCGGCTTCTGCGCCAAGGGCGAGGGCGGCCCCTTCGTCGAAGGCGGCACGCTCGCACCAGGCGGGAGCCTTCCGGTGAACACCGACGGTGGTGGGCTGTCCGCGCTGCACTCGGGGATGCGCGGGCTGTTCCTCATGGTGGAGGCGGTCAAGCAGCTGCGTGGCCAGGCGGGTGAGTCGCAGATCCCCGACGCGCGGCTCTCGGTGGCCTGTGGCTCGGGCGGATCGCTGTCGGGCATGGCGGCGGTGGTGCTCGGCTCGGAAGCGCCGTGACCACGTCGGCGCCCGACGCGACCGGGCACGGCGCGTTCGGTGTGCCCCGGTGGGCGGCCCTGCGACCCTCGGTCGACGCGCTCGTCAACGAGGACGGCCGGGTCACGTTCGCGGAGCTCCACGCCGGCGCGACGCGTGGCGCGGGCCTCCTCGCCGACCTGGGGATCGGAGCGGGCGATCGGGTCGGGCTGGCGATGCGGAATCGGCTCGAGTACCTCGAGGTCAACCTCGCGGCGTGGATGCGCGGTGCCGTGATGGTGCCGTTCGCCTACCGATCGACCCAGGACGAGCTCGACTACCTCGTCGACGACGCGAGCCTGTCGATCGTGTTCAACGAGCCCGACGGCGCGCAGCCCCGTCACGGCATCCCCTCGCTCACGTGGTCGGAGTTCACCAACCGCCTGCGCGGCTACGACGCCGCACCCGCCACGGCGGACGCGGCGCCGCTCGACGAGCGCGTCCTGCCCTACACGTCGGGCACGACCGGTCGGCCGAAGGCACTGCGGCGCGCGGGGTTCCCCGACGGGATCAGCACGCAGAACCCGCAGGCCTGGCTCGAGCAGTTCCCGATCGCGTCGAGCGACGGCGTGCATCTCTGTGTGGCACCGATGTATCACGCGCAGCCGCGGCTGTTCACGCATGCCGCGCTCGACTGGGGTCACACGGTTGTCATGATGCGCTCGTTCGACGCCGAGACCGCGCTCGCGCTCATCGAGCGGGAACGGGTCACGTGGACGTCGATGGCACCGATCCACTTCGTGCGTATCCTGAAGTTGGGCCGCGACGTGATCGATCGCTACGACCTCTCCACCGTCCGCTTCGTCGTGCACTCGGCGAGCCCGGTCTCGGTCGCGGTCAAGCGCGAGATCATGGAGATCTTCCCCGATGCACTGTGGGAGATGTACGGCGGCACCGAAGGCACCTTCACGATCATCGGGCCCGACGAGTGGCAGCAGAAGCCCGGCAGCGTGGGGCGAACGACCGCCGGGCGCGACATCAGCATCCTCGACGCCGAGGGCAACTCGCTCCCGGCGGGCGAGGTCGGGGCGATCTACCGACACGAACCCGACCCCGCCCTGCGGTTCGAGTACACCGGCGCGCCCGAGGCGACCGCGCGCGTGGCGGGGCGAGCTCTTCACCCTCGGCGAGATGGGCTACCTCGATGACGACGGGTACCTGTACCTCACCGATCGGGAGAAGGACATGATCGTTCGGGGCGGCGAGAACATCGCGTCGGCCGAGGTCGAAGCGGTGCTGATCGACCATCCGCAGGTGCAGGACGTGGCGGTCATCGGGATTCCCGACGACGAGTACGGCGAAGCGGTCCTCGCGGTGATCGAAGCGCGCGGGCCGATCGACGAGGACGAGATGCTCGCGTTCTGCCGCGCGCGACTGTCGCGAGAGAAGGTTCCGGTGAGGATCGATGTGGTCGACGACCTGCCACGCGAGCCCACCGGCAAGCTGCGGAAGCGCACCTTGCGAGACGGCTACTGGGAAGGCGCGGACCGTGGGATGTGATCCCCGTGGCCCATCGGCACGCCGACCACGAACCAGCCGGCAATCCCGACGAACCCGGCAACACCGACGAAGAGGTGGAACGTGACGACGACCAGGCCGCTGCCGCTGCCCGACCAGGACACCGAGGTGTTCTGGGAGGGCACGAGGAATGGCACGCTGAAGATCCAGCGTTGCACCGCGTGTGGACGCACGCAGTTCTACCCGCGCTACTTCTGCACCGCGTGTGCCGGTGACGTCGAGTGGATCGACGCGTCGGGACGCGGCGAGGTCTACACGTACTCGATCGTGCGCCAGAACGGCACGCCGCCGTTCGACTCCCTCGTGCCCTACGCGCTCGCGATGATCGACCTCGAGGAGGGGGTGCGCATGATGGGCAACGTCGTCGGCATCGACGTCGACGAGGTGGCCATCGGCATGCCCGTCGTGGTCGACTTCGTGCGGGAGACCGACGAGATCTGGCTGCCGATGTGGCGCCCCGCCGACGCCGGAGACGCCGCATGAGCTCGCTCGGTGACGTGAAGGTGCTCGACTTCACCCGGATGCACTCGGGGCCCTTCGCGTCGATGCTCCTCGGCGACCTCGGCGCCGAGGTCTTGAAGATCGAACCGCCGATCGGTGACGAGACCCGGCGCATGACGCGCTTTCACTACGGGCCGATGAGTGCGTTCTACGCGGCGTCGAACCGCAACAAGCGATCGGTGGTGTTGGATCTCCACGATCCCGACACCCGCCCGGCGCTCGACGCGTTGATCGCGGAAGCCGACATCGTGATCGACAACTTCCGCCCGTCCACGTTGCACCGCGTGCGGCTCGACTACGAGCAGGTCGTGGCGATCAACCCCTCGGTGATCAGCGTGTCGATCACGGGCTACGGCGAAGGGTCGCCCGAGGCGAACAGCCCCGCGTACGACCTCCTGGCGCAGGCCCGCTCGGGGATGATGAGCCTCACCGGTGACGCCGACGGCGCGCCGCTCAAGGCGGGGGCGCCCATCGGCGACCTCGTCGCCGGCGTGTACGCGGTGGTGGGTGCGCTGGCCGCGCTGCACGAGCGCGACCGAACAGGGAAGGGTCAACGCGTCGAGGTGGCGATGCTCGACGCGCAGTTGGCGATGGTGCATTACCACTACAGCTACTTCGACGCGTCGGGTGTGGTCCTGCCGCGCGTCGGCTCGTTCCACCAGAACATGGTTCCCTACGGGATCTTCCAGTGCAGCGACGGGTACCTCGCGATCGCGGCCGTGCCCGAGCCGCCGAAGTTCTGGTTGGAGCTGTGCGACGCGCTCGGTCATCGTGAGTGGATCGACGACGAGCGGTTCGCGAGCGCCGACGCGCGTCACCTGAACCGCGACGCGTTGCGGGACGCGATGGAGGCCGTGCTCGCCGGTGACACGAAGGCCGAGTGGTTCCGCGTGTTCGAGCGCCACGTGGAATTCCGGTCGCGCCGGTGAACGACCTCGACGACCTTCCGACCGACGAGCAGATTCTCGCCCGCGGCATGCTGGTGAAGATGGAATCGCCCGACTACGGCGCCATCACCCTGCCCGGCAACCCGATCAAGATGCCCGGCGCGCTGCCCGAGGCGGAGTGGACACCGCCGCCCTTGCTCGGCGTCGACGAGCCGGCGCTGTGGCGCGACGACGCACGTGCGGCAACCGGCGAGCCGGGGAACGAGCCCTTCGACGCCAACCTCGTCGGTCGCGGGCAGGGGCCGAACGACTGGGTGCTCCTGGCGTGGTCGTGCGAAGCCTGTGGGCGCGTCGCGTTCGGCCTGGCCGAGCGGTGTCCGACGTGCGGGTCGAGCGACGGTCACGCGACCACCCTGCGCGACGAGGGCGTGCTCGAGACGTGGTCGCGGATCGCGCCCAAGGGCGAGGCTCCGTACATCGTCGGGTACGCGCTTCTCGGCGCGGCCGACAACCCCGACGCCGCCGTGCGGGTGTTCGCCGCGCATCGACGAGGCGCACGAGGAGCAGCTCGCGCTGCGCATGCCGGTGCGGGTCGCGTTCACCACGTCCGAAGACGGCGGACCGTCGCGGATGCACCACTTCTTCGTTCCTGCTCCGAAGGCCTGAGCGGCCAGCGAGCCCGACCTGTCAGGGAAGTAGGCACCATGGCAATCGACGACGTCTACGTCATCGGCTGGGGGATGACGTCCTTCGGCCGCCACGCCGAGTCCGGTGTCGCGCTCGGTGCGCAAGCACTGCGAGAAGCGATCGAGGCGGCAGAGTTGGAGCGCGCCGACATCGACGCCCTGTACGTGGGCCACGTGCACGGTGGCATGGTGGCGGGGAGCGCGTCGGTGCCCTCGCCGGGCTCGCGGGCATCCCCACGCTCAACATCGAGAACGCGTGTGCGAGCGGATCGTCGGCCGTCATCGAGGCGGCCCACGCGATCAGCAGCGGTCGGTACGACCGCGTCGCGGTGTGTGGATTCGAGAAGTTGAGTGGGAGCACCGGGATGATCGCGCCGGCCGAGGACGACTACGAGGGCCAACTCGGCCTCGTGTTCCCGGCGTGGCACGCCATGCGCGCTCGCCTCTACATGGACGAGTACGGCGTCACCCGCGACGACCTCTCCGGCGTTGCCGTCAAGAACCGCACTCACGGACTGCAGAACCCGCTCGCGCAGTTCACCAAGCCGATCACGGTCGCTGACGTGGGCGCGTCCGCGTGACGTCGCGTCACCGTTGCGGCTCCTCGACTGCTGCCCGATCGGTGACGGCGGCGCGGCAGTGATCCTGGGCAACGCTCAGCAGGCCGCCGCGGCTCGCAGTCGGTTCGGCACCGTCGCGCAGATCGTGGGGGCGGGCCTCACGTCGGGCGGCCCCGACGGCACGTATTCGCCATTGCTCGAGGACATCACGATGCGCACCACCCAGGCAGCGTTCGAAGGCACTGCGGTGACTCGCGCGGATGTGAAGTTCGCCGAGGTGCACGACTGCTTCTCCATCGCCGAGCCGTTCCGCGTCGAGGGGCTCGGACTCTGCGAGCAGGGCACCTACTTCGACCATCTCCGCGACGGCCGCTGGCAGGTCGGCGGCGCGCTGCCGATCAACCCGAGTGGCGGCTTGCTCTCGAAGGGCCACCCGCTCGGCGCCACGGGTGTCGCCCAGGTCTGCGAGGTGGCGATGCAGTTCTCGGGTCGGGCCGGGGGTCGTCAGGTCGACGGCGCCGACGTCGCGCTCACGCACACCCGGGGCGGCTCGGTGCCCGGCACCGAAGGCGGCAGCTGCGCGGTGATCGTGGCCGTCGCGAGTTGAGACGCGGCTGACGTCGCGGTCATTATGATCGCAATGCAGGTGGGTGGTCGCCCACGCCCGAGAGGCCCAACAACGAGAGCGAGGCGTGCAGTGCCGCACTTCCACACCGCCAAGGGTCACGAGATCATGAAGGGCGACACGCCGCCCGACGAGGTCGATCCGCTCACGAACGGCGAGATCTTCCAGATCTGGCAAGCGCTCAAGAGTGAGGACATCGAGGTCCACTACACCCACATCGGTGCCGGGCTCAACGTGGGTGCGCACAGCCACCCCGACGCCAGCCACTACCTCATCATCATCAGCGGCATCGCCCACGCATGGATGGACGGCACCACCGTGCGCCTCGAGGCAGGCGACTTCCTGCAGATCCCGCGCTTCACGGTGCACGACTTCGCGGCCGACCCCACCACCGACGTGTGGGACATGAGCGTGACGCACCCGGGCTGGGACGTGCAGAACATGGACTACGACGTGGCCGAGAAGGACCTCATCCGCGCTGCGCTGGTGGAGTCGTTCAACATGAAGCCGCAGGGTCCGTCGCTCGCGTGACGACCGCGAGCAACACAACCGATCCCGCGCGTCCGCTCGTCTCGTGTGTCCTCCCGCCATCGTGGGAGCTGCCTGAATACGCGTGGATCGCCGAGTCGCTCGGGTACGAGCGCATGTGGGTGTTCGATTCGCCGGCGCTCTACGGCGACATCTGGCTCGCCATCGGGCGCGCCGCCGAGGTCACCGAGCGGATCGGATTCGGGACCGGTGTGGCGGTTCCGTGGTTGCGCCACGTGATGGTCACGGCGTCAGCCATTGCGTCGATCGAGGAGCTCGCGCCGGGTCGCCTCGTCACCGCGTTCGGTACTGGTTTCACCGCGTCGATCGCGCTGGGCAAGAAGCCGATGCGCTGGGCCGACCTCTCGCTGTACGTCACCCAGCTGCGCGGCCTGCTCGGCGGCGAGGTCGTGAACGTGGATGGCGTGGCGTGTCAGATGATCCACTCGCCCGGGTTCGCCCCGCCGCGACCGATCACCACGCCGTTGCTGCTCGCGCCGATCGGGCCGAAGGGCTTCGAGCACGCCCGTGAGGTCGGCGACGGCGTGGTCGTCGCGTCGGAACCGCCCGGTGGTCGGGATCCGCGCTGGGGCATCTGCGCCATGCTGATCGCCGGCACCGTGCTCGACCCGGGCGAGGACCACACCACCCCGCGTGTGCGCGACGCGCTCGGGGCGCACTTCGCCACCGGCTATCACGCCGCGTGGGAGTGGGCGCCTGAATCGGTCGATGACAAGCCTGGTGGCAAGGAGTGGCGCGCTCGAGTCGAGGAGCGCCCGCCGGGCGAGCGTCATCTCGCCGTGCACGAGGGTCACCTCGTGGCGGTCACCGAGCGCGATCAGCCGGTGGTCGACCTGGCCGGCCCGGAGATCCTGAGCATCGGTTGGACCGGTCCCGCGTCGAGCATCCCCGAGCGGCTCGAACGGGCTGCGGCCGGCGGCGTGCTCGAAGTCATGTACAACCCGGCCGGCTCCGACATCCCCCGTGAGCTCGAGGCCTTCGCGGCAGCCGCGCAGGGCAGTTGACCGGGTCGACCGTCCCGGCGTAGCATGTCGGACGTGTGTCCGATGATCCGGGACACACGTCCGAGGTCGAGCACAGGGCGCCGGGGGGAACGACGAGCGTGACCACCAAGCTGACCGCCAACACGGCGGTCCCCACCTCCGAGCGCGACCAACGCCAGGAGTGGTCGCCGAACCAGCAGGCGGCGCGTGCGCGGATCGCCGACGCCGCCGCGACGCTGGTCGCGCGCGACGGGCTCGGCGCGTGCACGATCCGCGCGGTTGCCGACGAAGCCGGCCTCACGAAGAGCACGGTCCACTACTACGTCCACGACGCCAACGAGCTGGTCGATCTCGCGGTGTTCACGTGCATGGAGCGGCTCGCCGCGCACGCCCGGATTCAGATGAGCGAGGCCCTCGACGGCGCGGCCGCGCTGTGCGCGCTCGTTCGGATGTTCCTCAACCCCGACGAGCGGGGCGTCGAGATGCAGGACCGCACCCTGTGGGCCGCTTACACCGCGAACGTGTTTGCGCGGGGCGTGCACGTGGAGCTCGTCGCGTGCTTCGACATCTTCAGCGTGTTGTTCGAGTCGGCCCTCGTCCGCTGCGACGTCACCCAGCCGCACGAACGCGGCCGCTCGATCTATCACTACCTGCTCGGCGCGGTGCAGCGGAACATGGTGCAGCCCCTCGCCTCCGACGAGGTCGCGCACGCCGTCTCGGCGCTCTGCGGCCTCCCCTCCGAAGTGATCCGACACGGCCTCGAGCCGGCACCCAGCCCTCGAGCCCCGATCAGAAGGTGACCACGACATGGGACGACTCGACGGCAAGATCGCGCTGATCACCGGTGCGGCACAGGGCCAAGGTGCTGCGGAGGCGCGAGCGCTGCACCGGGAAGGCGCGTTCGTCTACCTCGCCGACGTGCTCGACGGTCGCCCGGTCGCAGACGAGCTCGGTGCCAACGCCGAGTTCCTGACGCTCGACGTGAGCGACCCGGCCGCGTGGGCGGCGGCGGGCGCGCGTGCGCGAGCAGCACGGGCGCCTCGACATCCTGGTGAACAACGCCGGCATCGTCGGCCGCATCGTTCCGCTCCTCGAGCTCGAGGTCGAAGATTTCCACAAGGTGTTCGACGTGAACACGCTCGGGCAGTTCCTCGGCATCAAGACGTTCGTGCCGATGATGGGGGAGGGTTCCTCGATCGTGAACATCGCCTCGGTGAACGGCATCCGTGGCGGTGAACGGCTGGCGCACTACGCAGCGAGCAAGTTCGCGTCGCGCGGTCTGAGCCGCACCGCAGCGCTCGAGCTCGCGCCGCTCGGGATCCGGGTGAACGCGGTGTTGCCGGGCGCCATCGACAGCCCGATGACCGAACCGGGCGATCGCCCCGACCCGCGGCCGCGCCTGGCGGAGCTGTCGCCGTTCAAGCGCATCGGGCGCGTCGACGAGGTGGCCGGGATGGTCATCTTCCTGGCCTCCGACGACGCGAGCTTCTGCACCGGCAACGACTACGTCGTCGACGGCGGATGGAACGCCTGACATGCGCTTCGACTTTCCTCGTGATCCCATCACCGACGACGACGACGCCATCAGGGCTGCCGTCGGCGGGATCCCGCTCATCCCACTGCTGACCTCGGTCGCGCACCTCACGGGTGAGCTCGAGATCCTCACCGACGACCTGCGCCCCAACCCTGACCGGGTCGGTGTGATCAAGGACGACGGGTACTCACCCGAGCAGTTCGAGAAGGCCCGGCGGGTCGCCACCGACGCGCTGATCCGCTATCGCGACCGAGGGTCGGTGGCGGCGCCTGCGCTCGACGGGGACCAGCTGAGGACGCTGGTCGAGTTCGTCATCGGCGCCCCGGTCGACGACGCGTACCTCCTCATGCTCGAGGAGGAGCTCGCCCTCGACGGTGCCGATCTCCGCGTGCCCACCTGGAAGGCGACGGAGGTCGATCCCGATCGCGAATTCAACGTCGCCATCATCGGCGCCGGTATGTCGGGGCTCGCGGCCGCCCACCGGCTGCGGCAAGCGGGGGTCGGGGCGCACATCTACGAGAAGAACCCCGACGTCGGTGGCACATGGTTCGAGAACGACTACCCGGGCTGTCGCGTCGACATCCAGAACCACTTCTACAGCTACTCGTTCGCGCAGTCGTGCCAGTGGCCGCAGATGCACTCGTCGCAACCGGTGCTCCACGACTACTTCCGTTCGTGTGTCGACGAGCTCGGTCTCGCCGGCGCGATCTCCTACGAGTCCGAGATCGTCGAGGCACGGTGGAGTGACGATCGCCAGCGCTGGGAGCTGCGTGTGCGTGGCCCCGAGGGCGACGACCGCATCGTGCTGGCGAACGCGGTGGTCAGCGCGGTCGGACAGCTCAACCGCCCGCACCTCCCGGAGATCGAGGGCATCGACACCTTCCAGGGCGCGTCGTTCCACTCGGCGCGTTGGGACTACGACGTCGACGTCACCGGCAAGCGCGTCGCGGTGATCGGCAGTGGCGCGAGCGCGGCGCAGTTCATCCCGTGGCTGGCCGAACGAGCCGAGCATCTCACCGTGTACCAGCGCACGCCACCGTGGTTGGTGCCGGTGCCCGGCTATCAGGACGACGTGCCCGACGACTTGCGGTGGTTCCTGCGTCACGTGCCGGAGTACGCGCGGTGGGACCGCCTCCTGATCTTCGCCATGTTGCAGGAGGGGAACCTCCCGCGCACCATCGTCGACCCCGAGTGGGACCTGTCGCGTCGTTCGGTGAGCAAGTCGAACGAGCAGACGTCACGAATGCTCGACAAGTACCGCGAGGCCGTGTTCCGCGATCCCGAGCTGCAAGAGAAGATGAAGCCGAACTATCCGTGGGGCGGCAAGCGCATGGTGGTCGACGACGGTTCGTACTCCGGGTCGCTGCAACGCCCCAACGTCGACGTCGATGTCGAGCCGATCGCGGCGATCACTCCCACCGGCATCCGTTCGGTCGACGGCCGTGAGCTCGAATACGACGTCATCGTCTACGGCACCGGGTTCCATGCATCCGACTTCTTGATGCCGATGCGCGTCGTCGGTGCGCACGGGGTCGACCTGCACGAGCGGTGGGGCGGCGACGCCCGCGCCTACCTGGGGCTCACCGTGCCCGGCTTCCCCAACCTGTTCATGATGTACGGGCCGAACACGAACATCGCCATCACCGGCAGCGTCACCTTCTTCTCGGAGGCGCAGGCGCACTACATCGTGGAGAGCGTGCGGATGTTGCTCGAGCGCGGCGCGCACTCGATGGACCCCCGCGACGACGTGCACGACGCGTACAACGCGCGCATCGACGAGGCGAACGAGTTGCGTGCGTGGGGTGCCGCTGACGTGCACACGTGGTACCGGAACTCGAAGGGCCGCATCGCGCAGAACTGGCCGTTCAACCTCTACGAGTTCTGGGAGCAGACCCGGACCCCCGAGCCCGAGGACTACGTCGTGACGTGACGCGCCCGTCGCTCGCGTGCGCGGGCGTCAGCCGAGCAGGTGCTGCACGAACCAGTCGCGCGCCGCGGTGCTCGTGCGCTCGTACTGCTCGAAGTACACGACGCGGTGGTCGCCCGGCACGATCACGAGCGACTTCGGCTCGCCGGCGCGTGAGTAGGCGGCGAGCTCGTCGTCGGTGAACGTCATTTCGTCGTCGCTGGCAATGATCATGAGCAGCGGCGTCGGCGCGATGCGCTCGATGATCGACGCCGGCTCGTACTCGGCGTACATCTCCATCGTGCGCAGCGTCACGTGGGTGTCGAGGTTCACCGAGCACTCCGGCGGCATCCGTGTGAACATGTTGTCGTCGGCCAGCGCCTTGACCATGCCGGGCTCGCCGCCGCGGAACCGGTGGAGGCGGTCCTCGTCCCACTGCCGCCGCTTGTCACGCAATCCGTCCGGCGTGTTGCGGCGCATGTTGTTGCGGGAACCACTGATCGTCGGCACCATTGACACCACGCACTTGATGCGACGGTCGATCGCGGCGACGGTGAGCACGTGGCCGCCGCCGTAGCTGCAGCCCCACACGCCGATGCGCTCGGCGTCGATGTCGTCGCGCCCGATGAGGTACGTGATCGCGTCGCGGTACTCGCGCTGTTGCGCGATCGGATCGAGCTCGCCGCGCAGCGGGCCGTCACTGGCACCCGAGTTGGGGTAGTCGAACGCCAGCACCGCGAACCCGGCGGCGGCGAACAGGCCGGGGTAGTCGTGGTGGATGAACCCTTCCTTCACCCCGGTGAAGCCGTGCCCTGCCGCGATCGCCGGGTGCGGCCCCGGGCCATCGGGCAGATAGAGCCAGGCCCGCATGGTGAAGCCTTCGGATTCGAACTCGACGTCCTGGCGTTGCACGTGTTCCCCCTCGTTGGATGGTCCGACGACGACCGGCTGCACCCGCGGGTGGCCTGTCGGTTCGCTGCCGTGCCTACGGGTCAGTTCCGCGGGACCTCGTTGAATGGCACGTCGCGATCGACGCTCGGCTCACGCGGCAGCCCGAGCACTCCCTCGGCCACGTTGTTGCCCTGCACCTCGGTGGTGCCGCCGGCGATCGAGAAGCTCCGCGCCGTGAGGAACGCCAGCGACCAGGCCTTCGACGCCTGGTCGTCGGGTCGCCAGGCGATGCCCGACGAGCCGGCGAGCGCGAGACTGAACTCGGTCTGGTGCTGCAACAGCTCGGTGCTGGTGAGTTTGAGCACGCCGCCGAAAGCGTGATGCATGCGCCCCGCCGACATCTCGGTGGAGATGCGCACCGCGGTGAGCTCCTGCACCGTGCGCGCGGCGTGGATCTCCGCGATCTGGCGCCGCGTGGTGGGATCGTGGTCGACGCCGCGGCTGCGGGCCAACGCGATGAGGTCGTCGACGCCGGCCTGGCTCGGCGCGCCGCCGTCGCCGCTGCGCCCGACCCACTCGTGCTCGATGCCGATGAGACCACGGGTGACCTTCCACCCGTCGTTCTCCTGCCCGACGAGGTTCTCGGCGGGGATGACGACGTCGGTGAAGAACTCCTCGCAGAACTCGGACCCCTCGTTGATCTGGCGGATGGGGCGGATGTCGATGCCGGGGGAGCGCAGGTCGACGATGAACATCGAGATCCCGCGATGCTTGGGCACGTCCCATCGGGTGCGCGTCGAGCAGAGCGCGAAGTCGGAGTGCTGCGCGCCGGTGCTCCAGATCTTCTGGCCGTTCATGATGTAGGTGTCGCCGTCGCGCTCGGCGCGGGTGAGGAGCCCGGCGAGGTCGGACCCGCCGCTCGGCTCGGAGAGGAACTGCACCCACATCTCTTCGCCGGACAGCATCTTGGCGACGTGCTTGGTCTTCTGCGCGTGGTTGCCGAACTCCACCAGCGTGGGGCCGAGGATGTTGAGGGAGTAGGCGAAGATGCGAGTCGGCATGTCGTAACCGCTCGACTCCTCGAGGAAGATCCGTTCGTGGTCGAGCGTGAGCCCCTGGCCGCCGTACTCGCTCGGATAGGTGATCCCCGCGTAGCCACCCTCGAACACGCGCGCCTGCAGGCGCCGCGCCTCCGCGACCCGTTCGGGCGAAGGCTCGAAGCCGTCGGGATCCTCGAACGAGCCGTCGTCGAGGCGGCGCAGCGGGGTCATGTGATCGCGGAGCCACGCGCGTGCGCGGAGTCGGTAGTCGCGCAGCTCGTCCGATTCCATGCGTGCGTCGTCGGTGTGGGTGCCAGCGGTGTCGGAACTTGCCATCAGTGCGCTCCGTTCGCCGCCGAGACGCCCAGCAGGTCGGCGATCCGGTCGAGGTGCTGCTCGGGGCTGCCGTACAACGCCCGGTTCGACTCGAGCCGGCGCAGATAGAGGTGCAGGTCGTGCTCCCAGGTGTATCCGATGCCGCCGTGGACCTGCAGGCAGTCCAAGGCGAGCTGCGGGAGGCGTGCACCGACGTACGACTTGGCGACGCTCGTCATCTCGTCGGCGTCGACGTCGTGTTGCACCGCGTGCACGGCGGCTGACGACGCGGCCTTCGAGCTCTCGAGCCATCCGAGCATGTCGGCGAAGCGATGCTTGATCGCTTGGAAGCCGCCGATCGGCCGTCCGAACGCCTTGCGATCCCGCGCGTACGCGAGGGTGAACTCGAACGTTCGGTCGGCCGCGCCGACCGACTCCGCGCACTGCAAGGCGACGGCGAGGTTGCACAACCGTTCGACGTCGTCGATCGCGACGTCTGCGTCGCCGACCAGCGCCGACGCGGGGACGGCCACCCCGTCGAAACGCACGTCGGCGAATCGACGCGCCAGATCGAGGCTCTGCAGTGGCTCGATGATGACGCCATCGGTGTCGGCAGGGACGAGGAACTGGCTGAGGCCACCCGCGGTGCGGGCGGTCACGAGGAAGAGGTCGGCGACGTGCGCGTCCTGCACGGTCGTCTTCGTTCCGCTGAGCCGGAACGCGTCACCGTCGCGCGCCGCGTCGAGGGCGATGCCGTCTGCGTCCCACCGGTCGTTGCGCTCGGCGAACGCCCAGGTCGCGACGGTCTCGCCGGCGACGATGGCGGGGAGGTGCTCGGCTCGTTGCGCGTCGGACCCTCGGCTCGCGATGGCGGCGGCCACGAGGTTGGTGGGCAGCACCGGACCGGGGAAGACCAGCCGACCCAGCTCCTCGGCGACGATGGCCAGATCGACCACGCCGTCACCCGACACGCTGCCACCACCGTCGGCCTCCGGGACGAGCAGCGAGAACCAGCCGAGCTCGGCGCCCTGGGACCATGCCGTGCGATCGAACCCGATGGGATCGTCGATGAGCGAGCGCACCTTGGTGAGTGGCGCTTCGGCGTCGAGGAACTTGCGCGTCGTCTCCCGGAAGAATTCCTGGTCGTCCGAAAGCTCGAGATCCATTCGTGCTCCACTACTCCGGACGGCGACTGCCGACGGGCCGGCCGACAGGGGTCGACGGACAGGATCGGGCCGGTCAGGTCCGACGCTCGGACCGGCGCCCATATTGCCTTCATACTGTACGTGACTGGGAATCCTGCTACCTTCCCGTGCGCGATGGCGTTGGCGGTGTCGGGCGACGGTTTCGGGATCGGGCTGATCGTGACCGCGTTCCTCCTCGGGCTGCGTCACGGCATCGACTGGGACCACCTCGCAGCGATCACCGACATCGCCGGAACCGCCACGACGCCGCGGCGTTCGTTGCTCCTGTCGACGCTCTACGCGTGCGGCCACGGCGCGGTCGTCCTGGTGCTGGGCATCGGCGCGATCGCGTTCGGGGAGAGGATCCCGAAGTCGATGGACGACCTGATGGGCCGAGTCGTCGGCGTCACGCTGTTGGCGCTGGGCGTGTACGTCGCGGTCGGCTTGGTGCGCCGCGGTCGCGACTTCCGGCTGCGCAGCCGGTGGACCCTCGTGTTCGCGATCGTGCGGCGAGCCGGGGCGAGGTTCTCGCCGACGCGCGCCCGCACCGGCGACGTGGTGGAGATCGAGCACGAGCACGTCCACGACCATCACGCGGGGTCGCTCGCCGACGCGATCGCCGAGCATGATCACGCCGCGCTCGGGGCGCACGAGCACGCGCACGAGCGGGTGCCCCAACCCGTCGGTGGTCACGGGCGGAGCGCGGTCCACAGCCACCGCCATGCCCACCACGTGTCGGGACCCGATGATCCTTTCCCGGCAACCCGGCGGGCCGGGGCGCTGGGAATCGGCGCGCTCCACGGCATTGGAGCCGAGACGCCGACCCAGGTGGTGATCCTGCTCGGGGCTGCCGGCGCCTCGGGGGTGACGGCCGGGGTCGTGGTGCTCGCGGTGTTCATCCTCGGTGTCATGGTCTCGAACACCGGGATCGCGATCGGTGCCACCTTCGGCTTCCTGAACGCCACCAAGGGTGGGGTCGGCTATCTGGTGGCGTCGGCGGTGACGGCGGTGGCGAGCGTGTTCATCGGCATCGTGTTCCTGCTCGGGGCTTCCGGGTCGCTCCCCGCGATCCTGGGCGGCTGACCCACCCGGCGCGGTTGTCATGAGCGCCCCGGCGCGCTTACATCGTGGGTGCTCACAGCGTGGGGCGCTCACCTCGTGAGTTGACCGCCGGCTGCTCGACGCCGGCGCGGGCCCGAGAAGCGGAGGTGCCGATGCTCGATCTCGTGATCCGTGGTGGTGAGGTGGTCGACGGCACGGGCGCGCCCCGTCGGCGCGCCGACGTCGGCGTGCAGGGCGAGCGGATCGTCGCCATCGGCGACGTCGGCGCCGAGGCCGCGACCGTGATCGACGCCACCGGCAAGGTGGTCACGCCCGGCTTCGTCGACGTGCACACCCACTACGACGCGCAGGTGTTCTGGGACGGCGATCTCACGCCGTCACCGCTGCACGGCGTCACGACCGTGTTGTCGGGCAACTGCGGTTTCTCCATCGCCCCGCTCACCGGGGATGCAGCCGACGGCGACTACCTGATGCACATGCTGGCGCGCGTCGAAGGCATGTCGATCGAGGTGCTGCAGCAGCACGTGCCGTGGAATTGGACGTCGACCGCCAGCTACCTCGATGCGATCGAGGGAGGCCTCGGGATCAACGCCGGGTTCATGGTGGGGCACTCAGCCATCCGCCGACTCGTGATGGGACCGGACGCCACCGAACGGGCCGCGACCGACGACGAGTTGGAAGCGATGCGGCGCGCCGTGGACGATGCCTGCGAGGCGGGCGCCCTCGGGTTCTCGTCGTCGTGGGCGCGCACGCACAACGACGCCGAAGGGCAGATGGTGCCGTCGCGGTACGCGACCCGCGATGAGCTCGTCGAGCTGTCGCGCCGCATCGGACAGTTCCCGGGCACCTCGCTCGAGCTCATCCCGATGGTCGGGGCGTTCGAGCCGTGGGCTGTCGAACTGATGGCCGACATGAGCGCCGCCGCGGCGCGCCCGTTGAACTGGAACTTGCTGACGGTGAACGCCCGCTCGCTCGCCGCGGGGGAAGAGAAGCTCCACGCTGGTGACGTCGCCCGCGCGGGGCGGCAGGGTCGTCGCGCTCACGATGCCGTCGAGTATCCCGGTGCGGCTGTCGTTCGCGTCCGGCTTCCTGCTCGACGCCATCCCCGGCTGGGAAGCCATCATGGCGGCGCCGCGCGACGAGAAGCTCGCGGCGCTCGCCGATCGTGGGAGCCGAGCCCGGCTCGACGAGCTCGCCCACGGTCCCGACAACCCCATGCCCGTGTTCTCCGACTGGGCGAACATGGTGGTGTACGACGTCGTGGCCCCGGAGAACGCGGAGTACCGGGGCCGCACGCTCGGGGCCATCGGCCGCGACGAGGGCCGTGACGCGTGGAATGTGCTCTGCGACATCGCGGTCGCTGACGAGTTGCGCACGAGCTTCGGCGCGCCGGCGCCCGAGCTCAGCCGCGCCGATTGGGAGGCTCGCGCGTCGGTCGCGCGCGACCGACGCGCCGTCGTCGGCGGATCCGACGCCGGCGCGCATCTCGACCTGCTCGCCACGTTCAACTACGCGACCGTGTTGCTCGCGGAGGCGGTTCGTCGCCACGACGTCCTCTCGCTCGAGGAGGCAGTGCACCTGCTCACCGACGCGCCGGCCCAGCTCTACGGCATCCGCGAACGAGGTCGTGTGGCCGAGGGTTGGTACGCCGATCTGGTCGTGCTCGATCCCACCCGCGTCGCGAGCCACGAGATCGCGATGCGCTTCGATCTCCCCGGTGGCAACGGTCGGCTCTACGCGGGTGCCGACGGTCTCGACGATGTCGTCGTCAACGGATCGCCGGTCGTGACCGGTGGCGTGCTCACGGGCAGTCGCACCGGGAAGGTGCTCCGTTCGGGCACCGACACGTTCACGCCGTCGCTCGACTGAGTGATCGGCGGCGCCGCGCGTCGGCGCGCCCGCGCCTCAGCGCGTGAACGCGACCGTGGCCGTGGCCGGCGTGGTCGGCTCGCCCTTCTGGTTCTCGCTCCACACCTCGAGGTCGGCCATCGTGACGCCGCCTTCCTCGTACACGCGGGTGACCTTCGCCTTGCACGTGACGGTGTCGCCGCGCAGTGCCGGGCCGCGGAACTGGCACTCGAGGCGAACGATGTGCCCGGCGCCGTCGAGCCAGTCGCGCACCAGGCAGTGCATCCACGCGTACGTGAGGTTGCCCATGCCGAACGCACCGGGATACCCCGCCGCACGCCCGGCGTCGTCGTCCATGTGGATGTCGACGAACTCGTCGTTGACCGCCGCGTAGCGGTTGAAGGCGTGGAAGTCGGCGGTGCGCACGAACGGCGGGAGCTCCTGGCCTTCGGCGACCTGGTCGACGTCGACTGGCATGGTTGCTCGCTCTCGTCTCGAAAGGGTGGGTCGCGGGTGTTGTTCGAACCGGCGGCGCTCAGTAGCGGATCAGGGTGATGCGCTGGGTGCGCACGAGCTCGCCGCGTTGGTTGACGTAGCGGGCCTCCATTGTGGTGAACAGCATCAGCCCCAGCCGTCCCTCGCGTTCCTTGTACTCGACGATCGCCGAGGTCGAGGTGATCACGTCGCCCGGGCGGATCGGCACACCGGTGTAGCGGTGCTCGAGACCACCGTTGAGCACGTTCGTGAACGCCGGTGCCGCGACGCCGGCGCGCAGCTCGGGGCTTCCGCCGGGCCCCGTGTCGCTGCCCGGCGGGGGAGCGACCGCGAGCTCACGCTGCTTCGCACCCCAGGCGAACGGATTGAATTCGTCGGGCGCCACGATGCCGCCGAGCGCGATCGTCGCGGGGTCGTCCTCGTCGGTGTAGATCGGCGGCGGCGATTCCGGGTAGTACACCGCGATCGCCCAGCGCCGGATGTCCGACGCAGAGACGGGGTACGACACGGCCGTCTCGATCGTCGTGCCGAGGATCGAGCGCATGTCGTCGGTGATCAAGGTGTCAGCCACGGCCGAGAATATATCGGCCTGAATGCGGTAGCGTTCGCCTCGAGTTCCGTCGGTCGGACCGTGCCGCGACACCGGCACCGGAGAGGCTCGGCCGCGTCGCCGAGGGGGTTTCAGCACATGGGGTTTCCGCAACGGCAAGCCGCGATCGTCGGCGTGTACAGCATGGCTGCGAAGAGCCTGCCGGAGCGCACGAGCTTCTCGCTGCAGCTCGAGGCGATCAAGGGCGCGCTCGACGACGCCGGGCTCACGATCGCCGACGTCGACGGCATCGCGCCGCTCCTGAAGTCGTCACACCTCGAAGGCACCGACCGGGCGCCCCAGTTCTGGGCCGAGCAGCTTGGCGGTCGCCCATTGCTGCTGGCCGAAGAGGGCCCCGCAGCCGGTGCGCTGGCGCGCGCGGCGGCCTGCATCTCCGCCGGGCTGGCCGACGTCGTGGTCACCTTCTACGGGAAGGCCAACCGGCGAGTCGGCCCGCAGGGAACGCCGATGCCCACCGACCGCGCGCCGCGGGTGCCGGAGTGGGGCTACCAACCGCACGGTGCGTACATGAGCACCTTCTATGCCCTCTGGGCGCAGCGCTACATGCACGAGTTCGGGGTCACCAGCGAGGACCTCGCCGAGGTCGCGGTCTTCACGCGCTACCACGCCACGCTGAACCCCGATTCGGTCATGGGCGGCAAGGGCGAGATCACCGTGGAGCAGGTGATGAACTCGCGCTACATCTGTGAACCGTTGCACTTGTTCGACTGCTCGATCGACAACGACGGTTGCTACGCCGTCGTCCTCGCCTCCGCCGACCGCGCCAAGGACTGCAAGAAGAAGCCGATCTGGATCCTCGGCGGCTCCGAGGCGTACTACACCGACTTCTACGCCACGATCACCGACCCGTGGTTCCCCGAAGAGGGCCAGGCCGTCCGCGCCGCGACGGACCGGGCGTTCGATCTCGCCGGTGTCACGCGCGACGAGATCGACGTCGCCGGCCTCTACGACTGCTTCACCATCACCACGATTCGCGACCTCGAGGAGATGGGCTTCTGCAAGCTCGGCGAAGGCGCAGACTTCGTGAAGGAAGGGAACTGTCGCCTCGGCGGGAGCATGCCCACCAACACCGACGGCGGCCTGCTGTCGAACAGCCACCCCGGTGACCCGTCGGCCCTGCACACGATCGAGGTCACGCGTCAGCTCCGCGGCGAATGCGGCGCGCGCCAGGTGCCGAACGCCAAGATCGGCGTCGCGCTGCAGCAGGGCTACGCAGTCCACGGGCTCGCCGGCACGCTCGTTCTCGCCGCCGACTAGGCAACGGAGCCGATTCGATGACCTACCTCAAGCCCCTTCCGATCCCGACCATCGCCAACGCCGAGTTCTGGGACGGTGTGAAGCGCCACGAGTTCCTCGTCCCGAAGTGCCAGGACTGTGGCGACTTCGGCTGGGTGCCCTACCCGGCGTGTCGCACCTGCCTGTCCGAGAACCTCGAATGGACGAAGGTCAGCGGCGACGCGACGGTGTGGAGCTTCAGCATCGTGCACCGCGGTCCGGGCGTGTTCGCCGACGAAGTCCCCTACGTGGTGGTGCTGGGCAAGCTCGTCGAAGAGCCTCGCTCGCTGATCGTGCTGGCCGACATGGTCGCCGACTGCCCGCCGGAGTCGGTCTCGATCGGCATGCCGATCGAGATCGCCTACGAGGACATCCCCGAGGAAGACTTCACGATGTACCGGTTCGCGCCGAAGGACGTCTGATGGATCTGAGTCTGGGGCAGGACCAAGTCCTGCTTCGCGACTCGTTCGCCGACTTCTTCGACAAGGAAGCCGGACCCGATCGGGTGCGAGCGGCCGAACCGCTCGGTTTCGACGACGCGCTCTGGTCGCGGCTGGTGGCTTCGGGTGCGACGACCATGGGCATCCCCGAAGCGCTCGGTGGCGGCGGCGCGCAGCACATGGATGCCGTGCTCGTCGCCCAGGAGCTGGGCAAGCGCGTCGGCGCCGGTGCCCTTCGTGGACGCGGCGGTCGCGGGGAACCTGTTGGCCCGCGTCGGCGCCACCGACCTGGTCGCGTCGATCCTTGACGGTGCACTCGCCACCATGGCGGTGTGCCCACCGGTCGCCGGCCGGTGTCGCTTGGTGCCCGCGGGCGCGGTCGCCGACATCGTGGTCGTGCTCGACGGCGACGAGCTCGTCGCCCTGCACCGCACCGATGGCCGAACCGGAGCAGGCGCACGCGGCCGTACGTCGCGTCACCGCCGAACCTCGGTTCGTCGCCCGATTGCCGACGTACGCCTCGACGATCCGGCGTACGAGCGCACGGCGATCGCGCGTGGCGTCGATGCCCGCGCCTCCTACGCCGACGCACTCGCGGAGTGGAAGCTTCTCATTGCCGCCGCGCTCGACGGCCTGCGCAGCGCGGCGCTCGACATGACGGTCGAGTACGTGAAGACGCGTCACGCGTTCGGCGTGCAGATCGGATGGTTCCAAGCGGTGCAGCACCGCCTGGCCGACCTCGCGGTCGCGGGCGACGGTGCGCGTCTGCTCGTCTACGAGGCCGCGTGCGCGCGTGACAGTGGGCAGGAGAATCGCGACGAGCTCGCGGCGATGGCGTTCCTGTTCCTGTCCGAGCTTGCGTTCGCCACATGCAAAGAAGGCGTGCAACTGCACGGCGGCTACGGCTACACGCTCGAGTACGACATCCAGCTCTACTTCCGCCGCGGCCAGGCGTGGCCGCTCTCGCTGGGCGACCCACGCCGGGAGTACCAAAGGCTCGCGCCCCGCCTCTACCCCGAAGGCTGACCATGGACTTCACCGTCGTCGACGGGCTCGCCGAACAGCGGGCGGCGGCCCAGGAGTGGGTCGCCGTCAACCTGCCCGAGCTGCCCGAGTGGGTGGAGGAGCAGCGGGTCACCGGCGACCGGATCACGCTCGAGTGTCACCGTCGCCTCGCCGACGCCGGGTGGCTCGGTGCCGGGTGGCCCGCCGAGTACGGCGGGACCGACAACGATCCCGACCTCGCCGCGGCGATCATCCAGCAGATCCGGGGATCCGGCCTGGCGATCTCGGGGTGGCTGACGACGACGTTCGTGATCAACACGATCCTCGACATCGGTACCGAAGAGCAGAAGCGCGAGATCGTCGTCGGCGTGCTGCGCGGCGAGATCCTGATCGCGCTCGGCTACACCGAGCCCGACTCGGGGTCCGACGTCGCGGCGGCCAAGACGCGCGCCGTGCGCGACGGTGACGAGTGGGTGATCAACGGGCAGAAGATGTTCACCACCCACGCCGACATCGCGACGCACGTGTTCATGCTCACCCGCACCAACGTCGACGTGCCCAAGCACAAGGGACTCACCACCATCCTCGTGAGCCTCGCGTCACCGGGCATCGAGGTCCACCCGGTGCACACCATGGGCGGCGAGCGCAGCAACGCCACCTTCTACACCGACGTGCGCACGTCGGATCGCTACCGCGTCGGTGAGGTCGACGGCGGCTGGAGCGTGATGCACACCGCGCTCGTGTACGAGCGTGCCGCCGGTGGAGGAAACCCCAACTTCGGTGGCCCGACGCTGGCGCAGCAGGTGGCCCGCTGGGCCCAGGCGACCGTGCGCGACGACGGCACCAAGGTGTGGGACGACCCGAGCGTTCGTGAACGGCTCACGCGCATCGCGATCGAAGAAGAGGTCGCAGGGTTGCTGCTCGCCAACGCCACGTGGGTCGCGCAGCAGGGCGACATGTCGGGTGTCGGTGGCGCGGCGGCGAAGCTCTACAGCAAGGGAGTCGCTCAGACCCACGACTCCGACTTCCTCGACATCCTCGGCGTCGAGGCGGTGCTGCATCGCGAAGCGGGCGACGCGCCACTGAACGCACTGGTCGAGGAAGTGTTCCGCGACGACGTCATCAAGACCGTGTACGGCGGCTCGTCGGAGATCATGCGCGAGATCGTCGCGGAGCGACAGCTCGGGCTTCCGAAGGCGCGCCCGAGGTCGTGACGACCAATCGACCCGTCGACCAGCCGGTCGACGGCGCGGGATCGACCACTGCATTCACATCGAACAACGAGGGGCGCTGACGCATCGTGTGGGATTTCGAGACCGAACCTGAGTTCCAAGAGAAGCTCGACTGGATCCGCGCCTTCACCAAGGAGCAGATCGAACCGATCGACCTCGTCTTCCCCGGCCGACAGTTCGAACCGCTCGACGACGAGACGCGCCCGCACGTGGAGCCGCTCAAGCAGGAGGTGAAGGACGCCGGGTTGTGGGCCGCGCACCTCGGCCCGGAGCTCGGGGGCAAGGGGTACGGGCAGGTGAAGCTCGCGCTGATGAACGAGATCCTCGGCACGTCGCAGTGGGCACCGGTGGTGTTCGGCACGAACGCGCCCGACACCGGCAACGCCGAGATCATCGCACACTACGGCACCGAGGAACAGAAGGAGAAGTGGCTGCGGCCGCTCCTCGACGGGGAGTGCTTCTCCGCCTATTCCATGACCGAGCCGGGCGCCGGGTCCGATCCCAAGATGTTCACCACACGCGGCCACGCGCGACGGCGACGAGTGGGTGATCAGCGGTTGGAAGTACTTCTCGTCGAACGCGCGCTCGGCGCGGTTCGTGATCGTGATGGCGGTGAGCAATCCCGACGTCCACCCGTACCAAGGCATGTCGATGTTCCTCGTCCCCACCGATGCGCCCGGCTTCGACCTGGTCCGCAACATCGGGATCGGCACCGAACCCGAAGGCGAGGGCAGCCACGCGCTCATCCACTACGACGACGTGCGCGTGCCGGCCGACAGCCTCCTCGGCGGCGAGGGGAACGCGTTCGTGATCGCGCAGACCCGGTTGGGCGGCGGCCGGGTCCATCACGCGATGCGCACGGTCGGCAACTGCCAGAAGGCACTCGACATGATGTGCGAGCGCGTGCTCTCGCGCGAGACCCAGGGCGGGTTGCTCGCCGAGAAGCAGATGGTGCAGTCGGACCTCGCCGACAGCTACGCCGACCTGATGCAGTTCCGCTTGATGGTGCTCTACACCGCGTGGAAGATCGACCGCTACCAGGACTACAAGCGCGTGCGCAAGGACATCGCCACGATCAAGTTCCTCACGCCGAAGGTGCTCCAGGACGTCGTCTGGCGTGCCATGCACGTGCACGGTGCGCTCGGCACGTCCAACGAGATGCCGTTCGCCCGCATGTGGGCCGGGGTGCCGTCGATGGCCGCGGTCGACGGACCGAGCGAGGTGCACAAGATCACGGTCGCGCGAGAGATGCTGAAGGACTACAGCCCTCACGAGGGCCTCTGGCCGTCGGAGTTCCTCCCCACCAAGCGCGACGCGGCACGGGCCAAGCTCGCCGCCGACATCGAGCACGAGGTCGCGAACTCCTGACCGAGGACGACGGTCTGGCGTGGAAACCTGAACGTGTGCTATGAATTGCTCATTCACACGACCCGGTGTGATGCATCCAGGGGGGACCACGTGTCGCACAGCTATGAAGTGATCTCGGGCGATGGGCACCTCGAGGGTCCGCCCGACGACTATCTGCCCTACATCGACGAGGAGTTCCGTGAATACGCACCCCGCCGGGTCCCCACCCCCGGCGGCGGCGACAGCTGGTTGGTCGAAGGTCAGCCATTGGTGCACACCGGGTCGAACCTCACCGCCGGCGGCACGCTGCAGTCGCGGGGCAAGTCGTACTGGCAGGCCGACGGATCGCGGTCGGTGGGTGCGGGCAACGGCGCGCAGCGCCTCCGCGAGCAGGACGTCGACGGGATCTCGGCCGAGGTGCTGTTTCCACCGATCTTCGCGGTCGGTGCCCTGTCGGGGATCTCCGAACGCCCCGCGTACAACGCGATCGTGCGCGGCTACAACACCTACCTCGCCGAGGACTACTGCACGGTGGCGCCCGATCGGTTGATCGCCAACGGGGTGATCCCCGCGGCGACATCGACTCGGCCGTGGCCGAGCTCGAGCGGTGCGCGGAGCTCGGACTCAAGACGGTGGCGCTGTCGGCGTTCCCCAACGGCTCGCCGTACGCCACACCTGAAGACGACCGCTTCTGGGAGAAGGCGCTCGAGTTGCGGATGCCGCTCGCTGCCCACACGCACTTCGGTGCGCCCTACCCGCCTTTCGTCACAGGCGCGACGCCGCAGGCGCAAGCCGGAGGCGCGCTCGGTGGCGTGCTGTGCACGCGCCAGGCCTTTCAACGTCCGCTGTACACGATCGCGCAGCTGATCTTCGCGGGCGTGTTCGAACGGTTCCCCGAGCTCCAGTTCTACTTCGCGGAGACCAACGCGAGCTGGTTGCCCAACGCGCTCGAACAGATCGACCAGAACTACGACCTGTACGCGCACACGCTGCCGGTGACGCTGTCGAAGGCGCCGAGCGAGTACGTGGTGGACCACTTCTTCTTCTGCTTCATCCAAGACGTGGCCGCCACTCGCATGCTCGACCTGCTTCCAACCGACAACCTCATCTGGGGGAGTGACTTCCCACACTCGGTCACGTCGTTCCCGCGCTCGCAGGAATGGATCAGCGCCAACCTCGGGGGTGTCGACGCGGATCTGCGCCGTCGACTCGTCGCCGGGAACGCGGCCAGGTACTTCGGTCTCGACCTCGATGCGGAGATCACCGCCACGCCCGAACCCGCGTTGGCATGACGCCCGACGCAGCGTCGGACTCGGCAGGCGGCCCGCGCTGGCCGGGCGACACGACTCGGTCGTTCGGGTACATGGTCGGGCGCCCGGAGCGCGACATGGTCGAGCAGCTGGAGGACGCGGGCGCGGACTCGTTGTGGGTCCCCGGGCACATCGCGTCGCCGAACCCGGGCCCTGAGGCGATCACCTCGCTCGCGCAGCTCTCTGCGATCACCACGCGCGCTGTGGTGGGTACCGCCATCTTGCTCTTGCCATTGTACGCGCCGGCGATCGCGGCCAAGCAGGTGGCCGAGATCGACCAGTTCTCCGGCGGACGCACGGTGCTGGGGATCGGCGTCGGCGGCGAGTTCGCGTCCGACTTCACCGCGTGTCAGATCTCGCCGAAGGAGCGCGGCCGTCGCACCGACGAGTCGATCCCGTTGCTCCACGCGCTGTGGAACGGCGACGTGGTGAACAGCGACGGGCCCTTCTATCCGATGACCAACGCGCGCATCCATCCCACGCCCGCGCAGCCCGGCGGTCCGCCGATCCTGGTCGCCGGGCGCAAGGGTCGCACGATGCGTCGGGCCGGCACGCTCGGCGACGGCTGGTTCCCGTACCAGTACTCGCCACGCGCGTACGCGCGCTCCGTCACCGAGATCCGTGGGCACGCCGAAGCCGCCGGGCGCGACCTCGACGGGTTCGTCTGGGCGTTGTGGACCTACGTCAACGTGAACGACGACGGGAACCGCGCTCGAGAGGAGATGTTCGAGAGCATGCAGCGCTACCCGAACATCACCGATCCGGCGATGGTCGATCACATCACGGTGGCGGGCACGCCGAACGAGGTCGATGCACGTCTGCGCGAGTACATCGACGCGGGCGTCGACCACTTCGTGTTCGTGGGGGGCGGCCCCGACCAACAGCAGATGATCCAGCGTGACCTGGTGCCCGGTTGGCGAGACCACCGACGCCAGTGACGGCCTCTGACGAGATCACCAACACTTGTATATATTCCGCGCCTGCGTGCTCGACCTTGACGACGGGCGCCCGACCGGGGGGACCACCGCACCATGACCGATGACATCAGGCCGTTTCGAATCGACATCCCCGATGCGGATCTCGTCGACCTGCGCGAACGTCTTGCGCGCACCCGGTGGCCCGAGAAGGAGACGGTGTCCGACTGGTCGCAGGGCGTGCCGCTCGCGTACCTCCAGGACCTGTGTCGGTACTGGGCGGACGAGTACGACTGGCGCGCCACCGAGGCACGGGTGAACGAGTATCCCCAGTTCCTCACCGAGATCGACGGCGTTGACATCCACTTCCTGCACGTGCGATCTCCCGAACCCGACGCGTTCCCGATCCTGCTCACGCACGGCTGGCCCGGCACGATCATGGAGTTCCTCGATGTCATCGGGCCGCTCACCGATCCGGTGGCGCACGGGGGCAAGGCGTCCGACGCGCTCCACTTGGTGGTGCCGTCGCTTCCGGGCTTCGGCTTCAGCGGCAAGCCGACCGGCACCGGCTGGAACCGCGAGCGGATCGCCGACGCGTGGGCGGTGCTGATGGATCGTCTCGGCTACGACGGCTACGGATCGCAGGGCGGCGACTGGGGCGCGAGCGTCTCCAACCATCTGGGTGAGCGCCACCCCGAGCACGTCGCCGGGATCCACATCAACCTCGTGAGCGTCGGGCCGAAGCCCGGACAGACCGAGTTCACCGACGAGGAGAAGGAGCTCCTGGCCGCGTCGTCCGAACGCATGCAGCACCACATGATGTGGGAGATGGGGTATGTGCACCAGCAGCGCACCCGTCCCCAGACGCTCGGGTACGGGCTCAACGACTCGCCCGCCGGTCAGTCCGCGTGGGTGCTCGAGAAGTTCAAGGCATGGACCGACTGCGACGGCGACCCGGTCCGTGCGTTCGGCGCCGACCGCCTCCTCGACAACATCGCCACCTACTGGCTCACCGCGACCGGAACGTCGGCGGCTCGGCTCTACTGGGAGGGTCAACCCGCGCCGTTCACCGGTCGCGTCGACGTCCCGATGGGCGCCTCGATCTTCCCCAAGGAGATCGGTCGTCCGCGCGCCACTGGGCCGAGAACACCTACACCGACGTTCGCTACTGGAACGAGCTCGATCGTGGTGGGCACTTCGCCGCGTTCGAACAGCCGGAGCTGTTCGTCGGGGAGCTTCGGGCGTTCTTCGGCCTGCTCCGCTGATCGACGGCCTGCTCCGCTGGGCTGATCAACGGCCTGCTCCGCAGCACGGGCTCGACCGTATGATGGACATGCTGAAGCTCGCGGGCGCCGGGACAGGAGCATCATGACCACCACGATCGATCACCGCACGGCCGCCAAGGCCCTGCCCGAAGCGGCGTTGTTCATCGGCGGGGAGCGGCGGACGACGTCGTCCGCGGGGTCGATGGACCGCGTCGACCCGACCACCGGCACGCCGCTGGCGTCGTTCCCGATCGCCGGTGCCGCCGAGGTCGACGATGCCGTGCAGGCGGCGAAGCAGGCCTTTCCCGCGTGGAAGCGCATGCCCGCCGACCAGCGGCGCAAGATCCTCTTCCGCATCGCGCGGCTGCTCGAGGAGGCCCACGAAGACGTCCGCCAGATCATCGCGTTGGAGACCGGCGCGCCGATCAGCCGGAGCGGGACCGCGTCGTCGGTCGACAAGTTCGAGTACTACGGCGGCTGGGTCGACAAGTTCGCCGGTGAGCTGGTGCACACGTACCCGCGGCGCGCGCTCGACTACGTGAAGTACGAGCCGTACGGCGTGGTCGGCGCGCTGATCCCGTGGAACGCGCCCATCGTCACCGCGGCCACGAAGCTCGCACCCGCGTTCGCGGCCGGGAACTGCGTGATCCTCAAGTCGCCGGAGTTCGGTCCGTTCGCGCCGATGCGCCTGGCCGAGATCTGCCAGGAGGCGGGCATCCCCGACGGCGTGCTCAGTGTGCTCGCCGGCGGCGCGGTGGCGGGTGAGGCGATCATCCGACACCCCGACGTACGGAAGGTCTCGTTCACCGGCGGGCCCGAGGTCGCGCGGCGCGTGATGACGGTGGCCGCCGAGTCGGTCACCCCGGTCGTGCTCGAGCTCGGCGGCAAGTCGGCCAACATCATCTTCGAGGATGCCGATCTCGATTCGGCCGCGGAGATGGCCGCGGTGATGGGCACGATCATGAGCGCGGGCCAAGGTTGCCTCTACCCGACCCGTCTTCTCGTGCAGGACTCGGTGTACGACGAAGTCATCGACCGAGTGCGCGCGGTGGCGGAGTCGCCGACCATCGGTGACCCGCTCGATTTCGACACGACGATGGGTCCGGTGATCGGCGAGGCGGCGTGCGCGCGCATCCTCGGGTACATCGAGGCAGCGAAGTCCACGCGCACCGGGCGCCTGCTCACCGGCGGCACGAAGATGGGCGGCGACCTCGCCGACGGCTACTTCATCGAGCCGACGGTCTTCGTCGACGTCGACAACGCGAGCCCGATCGCCCAAGAAGAGGTCTTCGGGCCGGTGCTCAGCGTCATCCGCTTCCACGACGAGGAAGAGGCGATCCGGCTCGCCAACGACACTCGTTTCGGTCTCGCGGCCTACGTGCACACGCGCGACCTGGTGCGTGCGCACCGCGTCGTCGACGATCTCGAGGCCGGGTACATCGGCGTGAACGCGTTCCCGCCCATGCCGGCGACGGCGCCGTTCGGCGGCACCAAGCTGAGCGGGTTCGGCATCGAGGGTGGCCGCGCCGGCATCGAGGAGTACGTGCACCAGAAGAACGTGTACATTCCGCTCGATTGACCAAGCGAGTGGATGGCGTGGTCCGCTGGTAGCGTCGGCGTCGAGGTGGCACCTTTGGAGCACGTGGACTCACCGCCGGTCGCGCCCGTGCCGGCCACGACGGCCGACGGGCGAACCGGCTACCGCAAAGGCGCCGAGACGCGGGAGCGTCTGATCTCCGCGGCCCAGGAAGCGATTCACGAGCTCGGGTTCAACCGCGCCAGCTCTCGGGAGGTCGCGCGACGATCGGGCGTCACGTTCGGCGTGATCCAGCATCACTTCGGCACGTACGAGGCCGTCCTGCTCGCGGCGGTGCAGCGCGAGGGCGTTCGGCTGAGGACGTTGCTGGCCAATGCCGAGATCACGGGCACGACCACCGAGGAGCGGCTCGGGTCGGTGGCCGACCTCGTGTGGAGCTTCGTGTCGAGACCGGAGAACCTGGTCTACATGGAGATCCACACGAACCTCATGCGTGACCCGTCGACGTCCGACGACGCGCTCCGGCTCCTGCGAACCGGTACGAGCGACATCGAAGAGCTGTGGCTCGGTGTGATGCGCAAGGCCTTCGACCAGCAGGAGCAGGATCCGGTGCTTCGCCGCATCTTGTTCGGCACCATGCGCGGCCTCGCCATCACCGGGTGGATGAACCAGGGCGAGCTCGACTTCGTCGAGGAGCGAAAGATCTTCGTCGCGGCGATGGCACCGTTCTTCGCACGCTCGGCGACTCGATCCGAGGCCGCCTCCGACCCCACGGAATAGCGCCGGTTCGGTTCGGTAGTGTCGGCACCGAGCACACGGAGTCGTTCAGCGAACCGGGGGAACACGTGGAAATCCGACAGCCGCGCCGACGATCCCGGTCTTCGTGCGCGCCCTCGCGGAGGCGTACGGCGACAAGCCGGCGGTGGTGAGCGGCGACCACACGCTGACCTACCGGGAGTTGGACGCCCGCTCAGCCGTGCTCGCGCGGGGCCTCCTCGCTCGCGGCGTCGTCCAAGGGCGCGCGCATCGGATTCATCTTCGCCAACAACGAGGAGTGGGTGCTCACCTGGGCGGCGATCACCCGGATCGGCGCCGTCGCCGTGCCGATGAGTACGCTCTTCAAAGCACCAGAGATCGCCAAGGTGGTGCGCCACGCCGACCTGCACGGGCTGTTCGCGCAACGCGCATACCTGAAGCAGGACTTCCTCCAGAACTTCGGTGACGGATTTCCCGAGGTCCACGCGTCGACGTCACCCGAACTGCGCCTCACCGCCGCGCCGTTCCTGCGCTGGGCAGCATTCACCGGCGAGGATCTTCCGCCGTGGGCGCGCGACCTCGCGTGGTTCGAGTCCGCTGCCGACGACGGCGCCAATGATGGTGTTGGCGACGAGATGCTGCGCGCGGCGGAAGCCGAGGTCGCGCCCGGTGATCCCGGGATGATGATCTACACGTCGGGGCAGAGCGCAGCGCCCAAAGGCGTCCTGCACTCGCAGGCCACCGTGATGACCAAGACGCACTACATCCGCGACATGCTGCGCATCGGGCCCGAGAACGTCGGCGAAGCACGACTTCCGTTCTTCTGGATCGGGGGACTCGTCATGACGCTGTTCACCACGCTCGATGCCGGCGGCACCGTCGTGTGCCCCGACGAGACCGGCGAGCTCGTCAGGGTGTTCGGTGCCGCATCGAAGGAGAAGCCCGATTCTTCGGTCGAAGGCGCGCGGTTCCGGCTGGGTCTCGGCATGACCGAGACCTTCGGGATGTACTCGTGGGGCAGCGACGAGCCGGACGACGAGCGGCCGTTGTGCACCCCGATGATCGAGTTCGAGCCCGGGTACGCGATCAAGGTGGTCGACGACGACGGGGTCGTCGTGCCGGACGGGGTGACCGGTGAGATCCTGGTGCGTGGTCCCACCCTCACGTTGGGTCTGCACAAGGTCGAGCGACACGAGAATTTCGATGCCGACGGGTTCTACCGCACCGGCGACTGGGGTCAGACCGAAGGCGACGTCGTCTACTTCATGGGCCGGCGCGGCGACATGATCAAGACCTCGAACGCGAACGTGTCGCCGTCGGAGGTCGAGCACGAGATCCTTCGGATCGAGGGAGTCGCGTCGGCACACGTCGTCGGACTGCCGGACGCCCAGCGAGGTCATGTCGTGGGTGCCGCGGTGGTGCTGGAAGAGGGCGCTGCCCTCGACGAAGCCATGATCCGCGACACGCTGGCGCCGCGCCTCTCCAGCTACAAGGTTCCGCGGAAGGTCGTGTTCGTCGCGCGAGACGAGCTCCCGGTGATGCTCTCCACCAAGATGAACAAGCCGGCGCTGGCCGCCCTCATCGAGTCTCGGTGGGAGGAAAGCGCAGCGAATCGGTAGCGATGTGCACGCGACAGGGTGGAGTGGTCGCGGCATCGGCGGATACATTGTGCCCGTCATGGACTGACGGCGATCGAGACCTGTCTCGTGGCATCGGCGACCTCTCGTCGCGATGGCGCAGGCGGGAGGGGGCGGCGTGAACGAAGGTCAAGGTCTGAGGGCTCCGCGGCGGAGCGACTTCTCGCTGAGCGAGGAGCAGGAAGACTTGCGCACGGTGTTCGCCGGGTTCTTCGAACGCGAGAGCCCGAGCGTGCGGGTGCGCGAGAGCGAACCCCTCGGGTTCGACGAGAAGCTCTGGCACCAGCTGCTCGACATGGGCGTCCTCACGATGGGCGTCCCGACCGACCGGGGCGGCGATGGCGCCGGACTCGTCGACCTCGCGCTCGTGGTGGAGCAACAGGGCCAGCGTCTGGCCCCGATCCCGTTGGCCGAAGCGGTCGTCTCGGCGCGGCTGCTCGCTCAGGTCGACGCACCCGTCCTCGATCAGCTGGCACTCGACGCGCACGTGCTCGTCACGATCGCGGTCAATCCGTCCGGATCGGGCCCGCAGCTGGTCACCGCGGGTGCGGTCGCCGACGCGGTGATCGGACTCGACGGCGACGACCTCGTGATCATCACCGACCGCACGCCGGGGAGCGCACCGACAACCTCGGAGGCGTCGCGCTCGGATGGTGTGACCTCGCGGGCACCGACGCGACGCGCACCGTGCTCGCCAGCGGGGAACAGGCGCGTGCGCTGTACGCCACTGCGATCCTCGAGTGGAAGGTGCTGATCAGCGCCGCGCTGATCGGGCTGGCCAAGGGGGCGCTCGACATCAGCGTGCAGTACGCCAACGATCGCATCGCCTTCGGCGTGCCAATCGGCACGTTCCAGGCCTTGTCTCACCCCCTGGCCGACGTCGCAGGTTCGGTCGCAACCGGTCGTCGCCTGGTGTGGAAGGCGGCGTGGTACCTCGACCACGAGCCCGACCGCGCCGCCGCCAACGTGTCGATCGCCTACCTCTACGCGTGCGAGTCCGCGAACAAGTCCCCGAGCGTCGGCATCCACACCCAGGGCGGCTTCGGCTTCACCCTCGAGTCCGACATGCAGCTCTACTTCCGGCGGGCGAAGGGGTGGGTCCTCGTGGCGGGTGACCCCGACGCGGAGCTCCTCGCGATCGCCGATGCCATGTACGGGCCCGCGGGCGCCTGAGCCCGCGAGACCCAACCCACCGAGACGCGGAGCAGATTTCACCATGGACTTCAGTCCGATCGACATCGCCCCCGACGTGCAGAAGTTCTGGGACGACGAAGTCGTGCCCTTCTACGACGAGCACCTGTCGCAGGAGATCCTCGACCGCGAGGAGGAAGAGGGCAACGGCTTCATCCCCGCGCTCGACCGTGCACTCGCGGCCAAGGGATGGCTCAATCCCACGGCGTCGGTCGAGGACGGTGGCGCGGGGCTCGACGCTGTCCGCGCCGCAGTGATCGCGGCGGAGCAGAACCGCCGGGTCTTCAGCTTCCCGGTGAAGGGCTCGCATGGTCTCGTGCTGCCGGTGGTGCAGACGTTCGGCAGCGATGAGCTCAAGGCCGAGGTGCTCCCGGGCACGCGGCGCGGCGACATCCACTTCTGCCTTGGGTACACCGAGCCCGACTGCGGCACCGACGCGGCCGCAGTGAAGACGCGCGCCGTGCGCGACGGCGACGAGTGGGTCATCACCGGCCAGAAGATGTTCTCCACCGGCGCGCACCTCGCGCAGTACGTGATGATCACGGCGAGGAGCAACCCCGACGTCGCGAAGCACAAGGGCATCACGATGTTCCTCATGCCTCTCGACGTCGCGAACGTGGAGACGCAGCTCATCTCCACGCTTGGTGGTGAGCGCACCAACTTCATCTACTTCGACGAAGCGCGCGTCCCCGACACGCACCGCCTCGGCCCGGTCGACCAGGGATGGCAGGTGGCATCGGGCGCGTTGGCCGCGGAGCACGGACTCGACGCCGAGCACGGGGCCCTCCGGCGCGAAGTGGCGATCGACTATTCCCTCGTGCGCGCCCTCAGCGGCCCGCACGGCCCCTCCGACCGCTGCATCTCCGACGCCCACGACGCAGCCGTCGAGTGGGCGCGCACCACGCCGCGTGCTCGACGGCAGCCTGCCCATCGACGATCCGATGGTGCGGGCCCGGTTGGCGCGCGTCGCGTTCGACCGCGAGGTGGGTGAGACCTCGCCGAGCCCGTACGGTCGGATCGTCATGTCCGACAACGTGATCCGTGACACCGCCGACCTCCTCGATCTCGTCGGTCCGGCCGGCCTGCTGCGCAAGGGTGAATCCGGTGCCGTGGCCAACGGACTCTTCGAGGCGTCGCACCGGTTCGCGGAGGGAACCTCGATCTACGGAGGTTCGACGGACATGCAGCGCAACCTGATCGCCGAGCAGTTTCTCGGCCTGCCACGTCACCGCGGGGCATTCCGGCCCGCGCCCGAACCCCGCAGCTGAGGAGCCGTTCCATGACCGACTACAAGTTCCTCGCAGATCGAGAACCACGACGACGGCGCGATCGTGCGGATCATGCTGAACCGCCCGAAGACGCGCAACGCGCAGAACCGCGGGCTGCTCGTCGAGCTCGGCGACGCGTTCCTCGAGGCCGAGGCCGACGACACGGTGCGCGTGGTGATCCTCGGTGGCACGGGCCCGATCTTCTCGTCGGGTCACGACCTGGGCTCGAAGGACGCTACCGAGGAGATGCCGGGGCCGGACCAGCACCCGACGCTACACGATCAACGGCGGCACCCGCAAGGGTGCCGAGTACCGGATGCTGCAGGAGTGGCACTACTTCTTCGAGAACACGAAGCGGTGGCGGAACCTGCGCAAGATCACCATCGCGCAGGTGAACGGCACGGTGTACGCCGCCGGGCTGATGCTGATGTGGGCGTGTGACCTGATCGTGGCGGCCGACGACGCCGAGTTCGCCGACGTGGTCGGGCACCCGGCTCGGGATGTGCGGGGTCGAGTACTTCGCCCATCCGTGGGAGTTCGGCCCCCGCAAGGCCAAGGAGCTGCTGCTGACCGGCGACTCGCTCGAGCGTCGACGAGGCGCACCGGCTCGGCATGGTGTCGAAGGTGTTCCCGGACGACGAGCTCGGCGACCGCACCCTGGAGTTCGCCCGCCGCATCGCCGCGCTGCCGACGATGACGGCGCTGCTGATCAAGGAGTCGGTGAACCAGACCGTCGACAACATGGGCTTCCAGAACGCGCTGCAGGCCTGCTTCACGCATCCACCAGCTCAACCACTCGCACTGGGCCGAGGTCCACGAGAACAGCTGCGCCGCGTGTGCCCGAGGACGGCATCCCGAGCTGGAAGGACGCTCCGCCGATCGTGCCGGCGGTCAAGGATCAGGCGCGGGCGGAATCGACGAGTTGACAGCAACACGGCGATGGATACACTCCCGTTCGTAGTTGTTGACTACAACACCTGACGGAGGCGTGTCGTCCCCGCGGTGACTCGACGGGGGGCCGACGATGCGTGCCTGGCAGGTCAGTGAACACGGCCGTCCGCGAGACGTGCTCCAGCTCGTCGACATCGACGAGCCGACGCCGGGCCCCGGGGAGTTCCGGGTGCGTGTCGAACACGTGGCGATCGGCACGCCCGACGTGTTCATGTGCGAGGGCACCTATCGCCTCACGCCCAAGGTTCCGTTCGTCGCCGGCCAGGAGATCTGCGGCGTGATCGACGCGGTCGGCGACGGTGTGGAGCTTGCGCCCGGCACACGGGTCATGGGAGTGACCAGCTTCTTCACCGGTCGGGGTGGCTTTGCCGAGGCGGCGATCCTGTATCCGACCACGGCGTTCGTCGTGCCCGAGGCGATGAGCTCGGCGACGGCGGCCGCGTTTCGCATCGGCTTCTCCACCGCGCAGGCCGGGCTCGTCCGGCGCCGGCGCGCTCCAGGCCGGTGAAACCCTCGTGGTGCTCGGCGCATCCGGGGGTTCGGGCTCGATGGCCGTGATCCTCGGGCGGGCGCTCGGCGCTCGAGTCATCGCGGTGGCTGCCGGCAAGGAGAAGCTGGACTTCTGCACACGCCTCGGTGCCGATGAGGTGATCGATCGCACCGCCGGATCGGTGCGCCACGCGATCAAGGAGGCGACCGATGGCCGCGGGGCCGACGTGGTCTACGACCTCGTCGGAGGTCCGGTCGCCACCGATGCGCTCCGGGCCACGGCCAGCTTCGGTCGCTTCCTCGTGGTGGGGAACGCGAGTGGCGAGTGGATCCAGGTCGATGGTGCCGACCTCACGATGAGCAACCGTTCGGTCGTCGGCGTCATCGCGAATTCCGGTACCCCCGAGGAGAACCTCGCGGCGCACGAGTCGTTGATCGGGCTCTTCGCCGAGGGCCGACTGGATCCGGCGGTGACCACGGTGTCATTCGACGACCTGGCCGACGCGGTCCAATCCGTCGAAGACGGCACGGTGATGGGCAAGCTCGTCGTGCGAGTCGCAGCACCGTGATCAGCGCCGACCGGTTCGCCAAGGACCGATGTGCCGTGGACCGATTCGCCTGCGCTCCAGAGGAGCACTCATGACATCCACCCCGCTCACGCAACTCGACGTCACGCACCTGTTCACCGTGACCGGGACGCGTGGGAACCACGTCGTGAACGAGGGTCCTGCGGGGATACGCATGTACACGTGGATCGATCAGGCCCAGTTCGAGGGTGAGCGGCTACGCGGACACGTCGAGCCGGGACCGAGCAGCGAACGCGCGCTCGCGCCCCGACGGGGTGGTCGTCGCCGAGGTGCACCTGCTGCTCATCACCGACGACGACGCCGAGATCCTCATGCGCTACACCGCCACGGCGGTCCCCACGCCTACCGGAATGTCGGTGAAGAACTTCCCGATCTTCGAGACCGCCGACGAGCGGTACACGTGGCTCAACACCGTGCAGGCGGTGACGCTCTACGAAGTCCTGAACGGCGAGGTGACCCCTCGCGTCGTCTACGAGATCAACCACTGACTCGTTCCGGAAGCCCAGCACGGAGAAGGGGGATCTGACATGGCATCCACCAAGTGCACACCGACGGAAACGGTTCGCGAGTGGTCCGAGCGACTCGCTCGGTTCGAGATCGACAGCGCGGGTGAGCTCATGCATGCCGACTGCAAGCGCTACGGCGTCGGCCGCAACGGGCCGTGGGACTGCATGGACAAGACCGAGTACCTGAGCATGGGCACCGTTCGCGTCGGCGTTCCCCGACGTCTTCGCCTTCAACATGACGAACTCCATGGAGTCCGGGAACACCGTCTCCGCCGAGTTCGACGAGAGCGGCACGTGGACGGGGCCGTACCCCGTGATGCCGGGCTTCACCCTGCCACCGACCAACACGAGCTACCGCGATCACGACTCCGCCTGGTTCGAGGTCGATGACGACGGCCTGATCACCGAGATTCGTGCCTACATCACCAACGACTTCAGCGCGCAGTTCAAGACCGGCGAGAAGGTGATGGCCGTGCTCGCGCTCCACCCGCCGAAGCCGTGAGCGGCGGAGGCGCGACTCGGTGACCACACTTCGTTGCTCGGTCGCGTTGCCACCGAGCCCGCGGTTCGTTGCGCACGCGGTCATTGCCGAGCAGCTCGGCTACGAGCGTCTCTGGGCGTTCGACTCACCGGCGCTCTACACCGACATCTGGATCGCGCTCGCCCGCGCCGCCGACGCCACGACCACGCTCGGGTTGGGCACCGGGGTCGCGGTTCCCAGTCTTCGCCACCCGATGGTCACCGCGTCGGCGATCGCCGCGGTCGAGGAGATCGCGCCGGTCGCCTCGTCGTCGCGTACGGAGCGGGATTCACTGGCGCGCAAGACGTTGGGTCAGAAGCCGATGCGGTGGTCCGACCTCGAGCGGTACGCCCGCGAGGTGCGTGCACTGCTCGACGGCGAGACGATCGACATCGACGGCCGCGCGCGTGCGCCATGTTGCATTCCGATGGATTCGCTCCGTCCCGGCCGATCGCGACGCCGCTGTGGGTCGCGCCGAGCGGGCCCAAGGGATTTGCGGTCGCACATGCGCTCGGCGGTGACAGCGTTCTCCTCACGTCCCTGCCTCCCGAACACGAGCGGGACTGGGCCACGCGGCGATGACGGTGACCGGCACCGTGATTCGGCCCGGTGAGGATCACACGAGCGCGCGGCTGGTCGAGGCGGCAGGGGTGTGCTTCTCCACCGTCTACCACGGTGTGTGGGAGTACCAGCCCGACGCGCTCGAGCAGATCCCCGGCGGTGCCGTGTGGCGCGACGGCCTCTTCGCCCCGCGCCCGGAGCGCGAGCGACATCTCGCGGTGCACGAGGGACACCTCGCCGCGATGACCATGCGCGACCGCGCTGCAGTCGCCGCCGCAGGGCCGGCGATCCTCGGCTCTGGATGGACCGGTGACGTCGAGTCGCTGCAGGCCAGCGCGCGCGAGGCAGCCGCGTGTGGCGTCGACGAGATCGTCTACATCCCGGCGGGGCCGGACGTGCCCGGTGAGCTCGAGGCGTTCATCGACGCGCTCGGGTTCCTGAACCGCGGAGCCAGATCCCCATGAGTGACGCGGTCCGTGCGCAAGCCGAGAGGTCGAGCCGAGATCCGCGAGGCGGTCATCGCGGCTGCCGAGCAGTTGTTCCGTGACCGCAGTCCCGCTGATGTGTCGCTGCGCGAGATCGGCGGAGGCGGCCGGCGTACAGCAGAGCCTGGTGTACCGCTACTTCCGCAGCAAGGAGAACCTGCTCGGTCGGTGTTCTACCCCCAGGTCCGCAGGATCCAGACCGACTTCGTCGAAGCGCCCGACGGAATCGGCGCACTCCTGAAGCTTCGATACGCGCACCAAGCCCCCGGCTACGCGCGTGGGCCCTGGCCTGGGCTGTCCTCGAGGAGGCCGACCTCGGACTCCTCTTCACCAATCCGGATCGAGTGACACACCACGGCGATCTGGGCGAGGCGAATCCCACCCCCACCGCACCGCCGACATCGGACGCGGAGATCGACCAGCGCGTCCTCGTCGCCGCCTACCTGGTGCTCGCCATGGGGTGGGACCTGTACGAGCCCTATCTCCTGCGCGTCACCGGGATGGAGGACATCGACCCCCTGGTCGTGACGGAGCGGCTCGTGCGCCTCGCCGATGACCTCCTCACGGTGCGCAACCACTCCTGTCACCAGGTCTGACGTCGTCGGTCACTCGACGACGACGCGCACCCTCCCGAGGTTGTTGAGTCGGTAGTGCTCGGTGGTCGTGTCGCCCTGGCGCTGTGAGGTGGCGAGCACGGCTGGGAAGTACGTGCCGGGCGAGTCGAACGTGTGCGACGTGCTCACCACGACGCTCGACTCCGTGCCGTCGAGCTCAGGGTGCGACACCGGGTAGGCGCCGGTTCCGTCGAAGTCCCAACTCGCTGCGATCACGTACCCGGTCTGGTTGGGCACCGAGATCCTGGCCTCGAATTCCACTGTGTCACCCGCGCGAACCGTCGCCCGCTCGCCGCCGTTGGCCGTGGCGACGACCAACGGCTGGATGCCACCGTGGGCGTCAGCGTCGGCATAGGGATGCACACCTGAGTCGAAGTAGTCGTACCCCGTCGACGGCGGCGGTGCCGTGCCCTCTTCGACCCAGTCGATCAGGTCGCGGACGGCTTGCTCGACGCAGCCGTCGTAGTCCACGTAGCGGTGGTCGCCACCGGCGGTGCTCCCCCTGGAGGCATCATCTTGACGCCACCGTGTTGAGCATGCTCGGTGAACCACACTCGGAAGTGCTCGTCGGCCGCTGCCCCCAGCCGAGCCTCGGTCGCTCGCCGGTAGGTCTCGCCACCGTGGGGCCAGGTGGCCTGGTCGAGGAGGCTCTGCACGATGATCATCTTGCGGTCGCCGAAGTCGTTCGACAGCGAGTCGCCGTAGATGATCTTCAAATGCGGGCGTTGGGGGTACACGGCGTGACCATCGACGGTGAACTGCGCCCATTCCGGGGATTCGAGGTCGACGTGGTGGAGGTAGTGGTGACAGAACGCGAGGTAGTTGCGGTTGCTGATGCGCACCCGGTCGCCGGGTTGCACGCCTTCGAACACCTTCACGCTCTCGCCCTCGAGCCCACGGCCGACCACCAGCTCACCGAGCACGCCGACTACGACCACGTCACGCCCGGCGGCGGTGCCGTCGAGCATCGTGATGGTGGCGCACCCCAAGGCGCTGGTGTCGTCGATGCCGTCGAGCACGATCGACGACGGCGGGCCGTCGGTGCCGAGGATCATCGAGAACATGCGCGCCATCTCGCCCACGCCGAAGCGGTCGGGCCCTGGGCGGGTGGGCTGGAACGTCATCACCTCGTCGGCCGGCAGGACGCGGGCCACGGTGGCTTCGACCTCGACCAGGTCGTCGGCGAGGCGCTCGGGGTGATCGGCACCCGCATAGCCCGGCAGGGTCCAGAAGTCGTCGAAGTACGTGGGGTCAGACGTCTCGAACAGGCCGGCGAACATCGTCCAGGCCAGCACGGCGATCGACGGGTCGAACCCGACGCCGCGCGCGAACCCGGCTCGGTAGAGCTGCGCCAACACGTCGCGCTGGTCGACGGTGAGGCCCGCGAACGGGTCGCCGCTGCCGCCCACGTCGACCGCGTCGGCGATGTCGTCGAGACGATCGTGGAGCACCCGTGCACCGTTGAGCATCAGCGAGAACAGCGTGCCCTGCATGGGTGGTGACACGAGGAATGACACGCTCCCGCTCCAGAGGTCGTCGACCATCTCGACGCACCGGATCGAGCGGTGCCCGCCGCCGCTGCCGCCGAAGATGTACCCGTGGTGCGGCTCGGCGCCGTACATCTCCGCCGCGACCTCCTTCGAGTAGCGCGCCGATGCCGCGCTGGCGCGCCACGTGATGATGCTGGCATCGCCCTTGGCGCCGAGGAGGTCGCCCGTGTGTCCCTGGTTCGACTCCACGAAGTACGCGCCGCACTCGAAGGCGTGGGGGAGTCCGGCGATGAACGACATGCGTCCGGTCGCCGACGTCTCGTGGCCGCCCGGGCCTCCTTCGAGGAAGTGCAGGAAGCGTCCTTCGTAGCGCTCCGGCGGTGGGAAGTAGAAGGAGAAGCGCGTGTCGGTCCCCCCGAATCCGCCGTGCACGTAGCGATGCGAGACGGGCTCGTCGCTGCCACTCGTCGATGTCGATGTACGGCGGTCCGAAGAAGTCGTCGGTGGGCATGGGGTTGGCTCCGAATCCAGTGCGTGGCCAGAGAATGGTCGCTGAGCGCGCGCGATGCTCGCCGACGATCACGCCTCGGCGCAAGACACACGGGGCATCCGTCACAACACACGCATGCAGGGGGAACCACGTGAGTCGGAGCGATCTCGGCCACGCCGTCGTCGTCGGCGGCAGCTTCGCCGGCATGGTGAGCGCACGGGTGCTCTCGGACCACTTCGATCACGTGACGATCGTCGAGCGCGACGAGCTCCCCGAAGGTCCCGAGCTGCGCAAGGGCGTGCCCCAGGGCCCGCACGTGCACGGCATTCTGCGGCTCGGCCGCGAGATCCTCGACGACCTCCTCCCGGGCTTCGTCGACGAGACGAAGCGCGAAGGTGCGCTCCTCTTCGACCAGATGGAGTGGGCGGGGGCGGGGTTCAAGTCCGAGCTCCGGGGCTACGGCGTGCGCCGGCCTCTGCTCGAGTACGTCGTGCGTCGCCGGGTGCGTGCGTTGCCCAACGTCGAATTCGTGCGGGGAAAGGCCACGGGGCTCGTCACCGGCCCGGGCCGCAGCGTCGTGGGCCTGCTCGTCGCCGACCCCGACGGCGATGCCTCGCGAGCCATCGACGCCGACCTCGTCGTCGAAGCGTCGGGACGCGGCTCCGGTGCGCCGGCGTGGCTCGAGGCGGCAGGCTTCGCCATCCCCGAGGAGACGGTCGTCAACGCGTTCGGCGGCTACGCGAGCCGTTGGCTCCATGTGCCGGAGGATGCCTGGCCCGGAGACATGCGGTTCACCGCGCAGCTGCCGAACACCGAGTCCACCAAGGGCGCGATCCTCTACCCGCAAGACAACGGGTACTACGTGATCTCGCTCTTCGGTCAGTCGCGCGACTACCCGCCGAGCGACGAGACGGAGTTCGACGCCTTCTTGCAGCAGTGCCCGAACCCGGTGCTCCACCACGTCGTGTCGCGGTCCGAGGCGGTCTCGGAGATCCGCACCTCGCGCTCCACCGCGAACCGGTGGCGCCACTACGAGCGGATCGCGGAGCCGCCGTCCGGCTTCGTGGTGGTGGGCGACGCCGCTTCCACGTTCAACCCCATGAACGGCCAGGGCATCTCCTCGGCATGCTTCGGCGCCACCATCCTCGGTGCGTCGATCGGCGAGGTCGACGGTGACCTGGCACGGCTCCCGAACCACTTCCAGTCGCAGCTGGCGGAGCGTCTGGTGTTCCCGTGGGAGACGGCGGTCAACTTCGACTTCCAGTTCCCGGCCACGGTGGGCGAGCGTCCCGTGCAGACCCCCGAGCTCGCGGCCAAGACCCAGTACCTCGCCGACCTCCAGCAGGTCGCGGTGCAGCACGTGATGCAGGGCGACTTCGAGATCCAGATCGCCATCCAGATGGCGAACCAGATCTTCGACCGCAGCCGCCTGTTCGAGCCCGACTACGTGGCCAAGGTGGACGCGTGGCGTGCCGAACAGGACGCCGCGCCGTCGGTCGTCTGAGCGTTTCGACTGCGGGCGCGAGACTCGTCGGATGACGTTCTGGGATCTGGTCTCGACGGCCGCCGACGACGCACCCGACCGGGTGGTCGTCGCGGACGACTTCGGTCGGTCGCTCACCTCGCTCCAGCTGCGCGACGCCGCGGAGCGCGTGGCGGCCGGGCTCGGGGTGCGTCCCGGCCAGGTCGTGTCGTGGCAGTTGCCGACGACCCTCGAAGCGGTGGTGGTCCTGGCCGCGCTGGCTCGCGTCGGCGCGGTGCAGAACCCGATCATCCCGGTGCTACGCGAGAGCGAGGTCGCGCTCATCACCACGCAGCTCGCGACCGAGCTGCTGATCGTTCCGGAGACGTGGCGCGGCTTCTCTCACGGCGCCATGGCCCGCGACCTCGACGGCATCGAGGTGATCGCGCTCGACCTCGAAGGCGACGTGGGCCCCGAACTTCGCCTCCCGCAGTCCGACCCCTCGGAGCTGGCGGCGCCCCCGACCGATGATGATGCCGTCCGGTGGATCTACTACTCGTCGGGCACGACGGCTGCGCCCAAGGGCGCGCGCCACACCGACGCGTCGGTGATGTCGTCGGCGGTCGCGATCACCGACCATCTCGGGTTCGGCGCCGGCGATCGCTATCCCATCGCCTGGCCCGTCACTCACATCGGCGGGATCACGGTGCTCACCGCGTGCCTGCGTGCCGGCGGGGCCCTCGTTGTGTTCGATCGCTTCGACCAGACCACGCCCGAGCGCATGGCGACCCACCGACCGACGGTTCTCGGCTCCGCGCAGCCGTTCTTCCGCGCCTACCTCGACGCCCAGGCTCGCGAGGGCGACGAACCGCTCTACCCCGAGCTGCGCGTCTGCACCGCCGGTGGCGCGCCGACTCCCGCCGAGATCGTCCACGAGTTGGAGCAGGTGTTCGGCGTGCACGGCGTCGTGCAGGCCTGGGGCCTCACCGAGTTCCCCATGGCCACGTGCGCATCTCCCGACGACAGCTCCGAGGCGTTGCTGCTCACCTCGGGGCGACCGGTCGCGGGCGCCGCGGTGCGTGTGGTCGACGGTGAGTTGCGACTGCGGGGTCCGCAGTGCTTCCAGGGCTACGTCGACGCCACCCTCGACGCCGAAGCGTTCGACGACGACGGGTGGTTCCGCACGGGCGATCTCGGCCACGTCGACGGCGACGGCAACGTGCACATCACCGGCCGCTTGAAGGACATCATCATCCGCAACGCCGAGAACATCTCGGCGCTCGAAGTCGAGTCGGCGCTGCTGACCCATCCGGACGTCGTCGACGTCGCCGTCATCGGTCTCCCGGACGTGCGCACGGGCGAGCGGGTCGCGGCGGTGGTGGTGGCAGCCGAGAATTCGGCGCTCACGCTCGAGGTCATCGCCGATCACTGTCGCGGACAAGGGTTGGCGCGCCAGAAGACACCGGAAGCGCTGCAGATCGTCACCGCGATCCCGCGCAACCCGATGGGCAAGGTGCTCAAGCAACAGCTCAGGGACGAATTCGTCCTGGAGTCCCAGCAGTAAGAGCTCGGAGGCTCGTCCATGTACGACATCCTGGAAGGCGTGCGCGTCGTCGATGTCTCGATGTACGCGTTCGGTCCCTCGGCGGCGGCGATGCTCGGCGACTGGGGCGCTGATGTGATCAAGGTGGTGCACCCGAAGTTCGGCGACCCGATGCGCGCCCAGGCCATCGCTGGTCTCCCGAAGCGCGACGACGACCTGTCGTTCATGTGGGAGATCCTCAACCGCAACAAGCGGTCGGTGGCGATCGACATGGGCACCGACGAGGGACGTGCGCTGCTCGACGAGCTGATCGCCGCCGCGGATGTGTTCCTCACCAACTTCCTGCCTCGCAGCCGTCGCAACCTCCGCCTCGAGGTCGACGACGTGCGTGCGGTCAACGAGAAGATCATCTACGCCCGGGCCACCGGGCAGGGCCCCCGGGGACCCGAGGCCGACAAGGGCGGGTACGACCACACGTCGTACTGGTGCCGTACCGGCATCGCGCACGCGGTGGCGCAGTCGAGCCCGGAGTTCATCCCGCAGCTCGGTCCCGCGTTCGGCGACCTCGTCAGCGGCTTCACGCTCGCGTCGGGTGTGGTCGGGGCGCTGTACCGCCGCGAGCGCACCGGGAAGCCTGCCATCGTCGACGCATCGCTTCTCAACACCGGGCTCTACATGCTCAGCCCGGGCGTCGTCGCGAGCGACCTGTACGACATCGACAACATCCCGCGCAACCGTCATGCCGATCTTCCCAACCCGCTGGTTGCGGCCTACGAGACGAGCGACGGGCGCCACGTGTACCTCGCCGGCGTGCGCACCGACGGCGACTGGGAGAACTTCTGCACGTGCATCGATCGCCTCGACCTGCTCACCGATGAACGGTTCGCCGACGGCCAGGCCCGTATCGCGAACCGGTCCGAGTGCATTGCGATGCTCGACGAGGTGTTCGCGTCGAAGGACCTCGCGGACTGGCGCACCGCGCTCGACAACCTCACCACGCCGTGGAGCGTGGTGCAGACCGCGCACGAGGTGCACGACGACGTGCAGGTCGAGGCGAACGGCTACCTCGTGCCGGTGATGGCCCAGGGCAAGACGCCGATCAAGCTGGTCGCCAGCCCGGTGCAGTTCGACGAGGAGCCCGCCGAGATGCGCGGCGCACCCGAGCACGGTGAGAACACCGAGGAGATCCTGCTCGAGCTCGGTCACTCGTGGGACGAGATCGCGGCATGGAAGGACCAGGGTGTCATCAACTGAGGTCCCGCCCGTCGGCGACATCATCACCGAGAGCTGGGATCGCGTCGTTCCCAAGATCACCGAGTCCAACCGACACTTCTGGCAGGGCGGCGCCGACGGCCGGCTGCACATCTTGCGCTGCACGAACTGTGGGCTCTACCTCCACCCCCCTCGGCCGGTGTGCCGCCGGTGTCGTTCGACGGCGGTGGCACCAGAGCCGGTGAGCGGGCGCGGCCACGTGTACTCGTACACGATCAACCACTACCAGTGGGTCCCCGGGTTCGTCCCGCCCTATGTGGTCGCGACGGTTGAGCTCGACGAACAGTCCGACCTGCACCTGATCACGAACCTGATCGACTGCCCCGACGACGAGTTGCGGTGCGATCTCGAGGTGGAGGTGCTGTTCGCGCACCACCGCGACGTGTACATCCCGATCTTCCGTCCGGCCGACGGATCGCTGACCAGGGGCCCGCGATGACGTGCCGATTCGAGCAGGACTGCGCGATCAGCGGCATCGGGATCTCCGAGGTCGGCCGCCGTCTGGGGCGCGATCCGTTGGTGCTCACCTCCGACGCGGCACTGGCCGCGATCAGCGACGTGGGCCTCACCCCCGACGACATCGACGGCGTGTCCACCTATCCGGGCGGGTCCTCGCCGACCCCCGGGTTGACGGGCGCCGGCGTCGGTGAGGCGGTCAGCCTCCTCGGACTCCACCCGCGCTGGCACACAGGGGGTGTGGAGCTTCCCGGACAGATCGGCTGCGTCGTGAACGCGATGATGGCGGTCTCCACTGGCCTCGCCGACCACGTCCTCGTGTTCCGTACGGTCTGGGAGTCCACCGCGCAGATGCACATGGGCCGAGCCGCTGCGGTGAGCGTCGGTGCTGCCGACGGGGTCGAGGGACAGCGGGCGGTCACGTTGCCGTACGGCGCCGGGTACGTGTGCCACGGCGCGTTGCTCGCGCAGCGCTACTTCCACGAGACGGGCACCACGCGCGAGCAGTTGGCGCAGATCGCGCTCGGTGGCCCGAGCGAACGCGGCCGGCAACCCGGACGCGGTGTTCCGGGAGCCGCTCACGATGGCCGACTACCTCTCGTCGCGCATGATCTCGGAACCGATGTGCCTCTACGACAACGACCCGACCGCCGACGGTTCGATCGCGATGGTGATCTCACGGCGCGACAACGTCGCCAGCACTCGGCCGCCGATCCACTTCGAGGCGGTCGGCTCCGCGATGGGGCTGGAACGGAACGCGGAGATGATGTGGTCGCGCACCGCGTATCGACCGAGCGACGTCGACATCGCCGAGCTCTACGACGGGTGGAGCATCCTCGCGTTGCTCTGGCTCGAGGCCCTCGGGCTGTGCCCTCCGGGTGACGGCGGACGGTTCATCGAGGGTGGCCACCGCATCGGTCTCGACGGTGACCTGCCGATGAACACCGGTGGAGGACACCTGTCGGCCGGCCGTCTCCACGGGCTCCTGCAGCTCTACGAAGCCTGCGTGCAACTGCGCGGCGACGGCGGCGACCGTCAGGTCAAGGGCGGGCCCCGCCTCGCGGTCGCCGCGACCGGCGCCGGGGGGTTTTCGGGCGCGGTGTTGGTGTCAGCCTCGAGCTGATCGAATCACGGGATCGGCGCGTCCTGCGCCGCGTGCACGTACTCGTCGGCGTGGCGGGGGAGCAGGTAACCCGCGGCGACGCCCTCCTTCGCCGACCGCTCGACGAGGGCGACGTAGGTCTCGTGGTCGGGATACAGCTCGCGCAGCGTCTCGGGTGAGAACGGCTGATGCGAGCCGGTGAGTGACCGTGTGCCGTCGATCGCATCACCCTTGTTCGTCGCCGTCGGCACCGCCATGTCGGGAAGGCGGATGCCGCCGATCCCGTTGTCGTGCTCGTCACGAAAGACCACGGGCGGGTCGCCGTCACCCATCTCGAGCCGCGGGAAGGCCGGGGGGACGGTGCCGTCGGCCACCCAGTGGTGCATCTGGTGGAAGGCCGCCGAGCGGACCGGCTCGATGGAGATCGCGCTCGGCGGATCCGTGTCACCGAGTTCGATGGGAAGCTCGGGCATTCCGAGATCGTGGGCCAGGCTTGCCGGCATCCCCATGCCGGTGCCTCCGGCGTGTGATCCGCCCGCGACCTCCCACAGACGGAAGATGTCGGAGTCGGGCTGTCGTGCCGGGTAGTACATCGGTGCTTCGCTCTCGGTGGTGATCACGAGGATCGGCACGCCCACATCGGTGCGAAGGATCGCCGGTCCTCCTCGCATCGCCGCGAGCGCGGTGACGAAGTCGCTCGGGTCGGTGAACAACACCGTTTCGCCGGCGTCGGCGACGTTGATGGAGGCGCCGAAGAACACGTCGAGGATGAAGCCGTCGTAGACGTGATCGAGCGCTTGGAGCGTGTTCACGTAGAGGCCGAGGACCTGCGCCGACTGCGATGCCCCGTAGGCGATGACGTTTCCGACCTCGAGGCCACCCATCGGGTCGATCGGTGAGCGTGGCCGGTCGCGACCCACGAGCCGCCCCACCTGGCTGAAGATGTCGCCCGAGAAGAGGTCGGACGGGATGGACAGGCTGCCGTAGCGCTCGGGGTCCCAGCCCTTGAGACCGAGCTGCGGGGCCCAGGGGTGCCCCTCGATGCCGATCCGCTGGGGAGTCACCCCCACGAACGCGAAGCCGCCTTCGGCGAGCTCGCTGTTCTCGGGGCCGACCATGTCGAGTCCGGCCGAGACGTTGTTCCAGCACACCACGACGGTGCCGTTGAAGTCTTCTTGGCGTGCGGGGCGTCGCACGATGAAACGCGTCGTGAACGGCGACGTGTCGGTGGCTTCGACCGCCCAGCGACCGTGGGCGGGCCGGGGTGGCTGGTCCGTCTCCGCGTAGTGCGTCGCGACTCCGTCGGCGAAGTACTCCTCTTCGACGTAGCCCGGCGCGAGCTCGTCGCCCGCGGCACCGAACGCCCAGCCGTGCGCGCCTCCCACGATCGGCCCCTCGATGTTCGCATGTCCACCCATAGGAACCTCCACGTTCATTCGCGACGTACCTCGCCACAAGCTCCCGCGCAGCATGGCCGACGGTGCGCGCAAGAGCAAGTGCTTGGCCGTGTCCGGCCACGCACTCCAGCGGCCGCAGAGGGAGTCACACATCTCAGGAGATGGGGTTCACCCGCGGGGGTCCATCGTCGATACTGGTGTCCATGGGACGCATCGCAACCTCGTGGCAGATCGCCAAGCAGTCGTGGGCCGTGCTCAAGAGCGACAAGTCGCTCGCATGGTTCCCCGTGTTCTCGTTCGGGGGCTCCGTCGCCGTGATGGCCGTCATCGGCGGTCTGATCGCGTTGATGGGCATCGACAATTCGCCGACCGGCTCGTCGCTGCAGCCGATCGGCTGGGTGCTCATCGCGGTCGGGTATCTCGGGCTCGCCTTCGTGCAGACGTACTTCCTCGCCGCCCTCGTCGCCGGTGCCGACCAGCGCCTCCGCGGTCAGGACTCCACGGTGAGCAGCGCGCTGCGGGTGGCGAACTCGCGACTGCACCGGTTGCTGCCGTGGGCGGTCGTGTCGGCCACGGTGTCGATCGTCATCAGCATGCTCGAGCGCTACGGGATCGTCGGGCGCATCATCGCCGGCCTCGTCGGGTTGGCCTGGAACCTGGTGACGTTCCTCACCGTCCCGATCCTCGTCATCGAAGACATCGGCGTGGGTGCCGCGTTCACGCGCTCGAAGGATCTGTTCAAGCAGACGTGGGGTGAGAACGTGGCCGGCCAGTTCGGTCTCGGTGCCATCGGGTTTCTCGTGGTGCTGCCCGCCCTCGCGTTGTTCGGGGTGGGCGCGGCGCTGGGAACGGCGGGGCTGATCGTGCTCGGCGGCCTCGGGTTGGTGTGGATCGTCGTCACCGCGACGATCATGAGCGCCCTGAACGGGATCTACCGCACCGCGCTCTACCGCTACGCGACGACCGGTTCGGCGCCCGCCGAGTTCGCGGGCACCGACTTCCAAGCTGCGTTCCGTCCGAAGCGGATCCGTCGCCCTGGCTTCGGCGGCGGCTCCGGCCCGAGCTAGCGCAAAGGTCGGCCAATAGGGTGGAGGAACCATGGCACCTCTGCTCGACGTCGACAGCTGGCCGGAGCTCGACCGCCCGATCTTCGTGATCGTGCTGTCGGGGTGGGTCGACGCGGGCGCCACCGGCAGCGGCGCGATTGCGTTGCTGGACGGCCAACTCCGCGCTCGGCGAACGTTCGCCCGCCTCGATCTCGCCGACCTGATGGACCTGCAGCAGACCCGTCCGAGCGTGCACCTCGCCGATGGGCTCACCCGCGAGATCACGTGGCCGTCGATCGAGTTCGTCGCCGGGAACGCGGGCCGCGACGTCGTGCTCTGCCGCGGGCCCGAACCATCGTTGCGGTGGCAGGCCATCCTCGGCGAGATCACCGAGGTCGCCACCCGGCTCGGCGTGTCGCGTGCCTTCACGCTCGGGGGAATCCCCAGCATGGCGTCGCACCGGCGGCCGATCCAGGTGATGAGCACCGCGTCGAGCCCCGAGTTGCTCGATGAACCGACCGCATGGCGCACCGACTACACCGGGCCGACCGGGGCACAGACCGTGCTGCAGGTGCTGCTGGGCGAAGCGGGGATCCCCACGATGTCGTTGTGGGCCCAGGTTCCCCACTACGTGGCCGCCGGGCCCTCGCCGCCGTCGATGCGTGCGGTGCTCGCGAAGTTGCGCGATCTCGCCGGGATCACCGTCGACCTCGACGAGCTCGACGACCAGGCCGCGGCCTACGTCCGACGCGTCGAGGACAGCATCGCGGAGCGGCCCGACGTGATGGAGGCGATCGACGCCATCGAGTCCGACGCCACCGACACCGCCGCGTTCGCCCAAGAGATCAACGAGGGTGAATTGCCGAGTGGCGACGAGCTGGCGTCGGAGATCGAGAAGTTCCTGCGCGGCCAGGGCTGACCCCGTTCGCATCCCCCGTTCCACGAGTCGAGGAGATCCATGAGCGTCGTCAAGATCAACGCCATCACGGTGCCGAAGGAGCGTCACGACGAGCTCGAGGCGCGGTTCGCGGCTCGGGCCGGCGCGGTGTCGGGGTCGCCCGGCTTCGAAGCGTTCGAGTTGTTGCGCCCGGCCGACGACCGTGACGTGTTCCTCGTCTACACGCGGTGGGCGTCCGAAGACGACTTCCAGGCCTGGATGTCGAGCGCCGCGTTCGGAGCGGGCCACCAGGCCCACAGCACGCAGGGCCCGGTCAGCACCGATGCGGAGCTGTGGGCATTCGACGTGGTGCAGCACGAGGACGCGCCCGCCACGTAGTGGAAACGCTCCTCAGCTTCCACAAATTCTGGGGGTACACGGCGATCGTGGCCAACGCGATCGTGGGTGTGCTCGCGCTCGTCGCCTGGCGCGTGCGCGCGGTGCGCGGACGCTGGCTGTGGATCTCGATCATCATCGCCGAGGGGGCGATGATGCTGCAGGTGCTGGTCGGCACCATCCTCGTGGCGGCGGGTCACTACAAGCCGGTGCGGTTCCACATGTTCTACGGGTTCGTGGCGTTCATCACCGTCGGGCTCGCGTACCAGTACCGTCGTTCGATGCGCGGGCGTCTCGAGATGTTCTACGGGTTCGTCGGGCTCTTCCTCATGGGCCTCGGCATCCGCGCGGTGATGCAGGTCGTCTGACGTGGCTGGTCGCGACGCTTCGGGCCGTCGGCGGGTGCTCCTGCTGTTCGGCGGTCGCTCGGCCGAGCACGACGTGTCGCGCACCACCGCGGTCGCGGTGGCGGGCGCGCTCGATCCCACTCGCTACGAGATCGTGCCGGTGGCGATCACCACCGACGGCCGCTGGCTCACGGCCGACTCCGCCCGGCACGCGATCGACGCGCGTGCAGCCGAAGGCGCCGCCCGTCCACTGCCGTCGCAGTTCGCGATCGATGGCACCACCGCTCCGGGGATGGGCGACCTGGTGGCCGACCCTGCGTCGCGGCGCGCCGGCGAGCGCGGTCAACCCGTTCGATGTCGACGTGGTCTTCCCGCTGTTGCACGGTCCGTACGGCGAAGACGGCACGGTGCAGGGCCTGCTCGAGCTGGCCGACCTTCCCTACGTCGGCTCCGGCGTGGTGGGGTCCGCGGTGGGCATGGACAAGGTGATGATGAAGCGCGCGTTCGCGGCGTGCGGTCTGCCCACGCCGGCGCACCTGGCGTTCCGCGACGGTCACGACCTCGCCGCGTTCGCCGACGCCGTCGAGCGCGACCTCGGCCTTCCGTGCTTCGTGAAGCCCGCCAACCTCGGTTCGTCGGTCGGGGTGTCGAAGGCGCGCACGCGCGCCGAGCTCGACGCGGCGTGTGCGCGCGCGCTCGAGTTCGACGAGTGGATCATTGTCGAGGAGGCGATCGCCGGGCGCGAGATCGAAGTGGCCGTGCTCGGCGACGACCCGCCGGTCGCGTCGGTCCCGGGCGAGATCGTGCCCGGCGACGACTTCTACTCCTACGCCGACAAGTACGAGGCCGAGGCCGCGCAGTTGCTCGCGCCCGCGCCGCTCACCCCCGACGAGGTCGACGCGGCCCAACGGGTCGCGCTCGCCGCCTTCGAAGCATGTCGCCTCGAGGCGATGGCACGCGTCGATCTGTTCCTCGAGGACGCCGCGCCCGACGGCTCACCCGGCCGCGGCTTCCTCGTCAACGAGGTGAACACCATCCCGGGCTTCACGCCGCTGTCGATGTATCCGCGTCTGTGGGAGGTGTCGGGCCTCGCCTATCCCGCGTTGCTCGATCGCCTCATCGAGCTCGCGATCGACCGCCACGCCCGTCGCGCACGCCGCGCCGGACGTCAGCGCTAGAGATTCACAATTGGACAGGTGAAGGTGCGGGTGATGCCGTCGACCTTCTGGATCTCGCTCAACACGAGCTTGCCGAGGTCGTCGAGCGACGTCGACTCGGCCTTGATGATCACGTCGTAGGGCCCGGCGACGGTGTCGGCGGTGACCACACCGGCGAGGGCACGTGCGGCGCTGGCCACTCGTTCCGCCGCTCCGACCTCGGTCTGGATGAGCACGTACGCCGTGACCGTCATGACCAAACCATACGTTGACGCTCGCCGGTGAGGCCACCGCGACTCGGCGCGTGGTCGCCTGGTCAGGCGTCAGGATCGGAGCCCGACCGACACTGACGCCCAACCGAATGTTGCGCGTGTGGTTGCGTCGGCCTCAGCGGCGAGCGTCAGAGAGTGGGTCAGCCGAGCCGTTGTTCGAGGGCGGCGAGCTCGTCGCGCAGGCCGTCGGGCATGCGCTCGCCCAACTCGTCGAAGTAGGCCCGGATGCCCGGGAGCTCGGCGCGCCACTCGTCGAGGTTCACCGTGAGTGCGGTCTCGACCTGCGACGGCTCGATGTCGAGACCCTCGAGGTTGAGGTCACTGGCCGAGGGCACGGTGCCGATCGGTGTGCTCGTGCCGGCGGCCTCACCGTCGAGACGACGGCAGATCCACTCGAGCACGCGGGAGTTCTCGCCGAAGCCGGGCCACAGGAACGAGCCGTCGGCATCCTTGCGGAACCAGTTGACCCCGTAGACGCGCGGCAGCTTCGACTCGTCGGTGCGCCCCGTCATGCTGAGCCAGTGCGCGAAGTAGTCGGCCATGTTGTAACCACAGAACGGCAACATCGCGAACGGGTCGCGCCGCAGGTCGCCGAGGCCGCCGAACGCCGCCGCCGTCTTCTCGGAGCCCATGGTCGCCGCGACGAGCACTCCGTGACGCCAGTCGTTCGACTCGAACACCAGCGGCACGGTGGTCGCACGACGGCCGCCGAACAAGAACGCCGAGATCGGCACCCCGGTCGGGTCCTGCCACTCCGGTGCGATCGACGGGCACTGCGACGCGGGCACGCAGAAGCGTGAATTGGGGTGCGCGGCCGGTGCGTCGGCGTCGGGCGTCCACGAGTTGCCGCGCCAGTCGGTGGCGTGCGCAGGCGCGTCGCTCATGTCCTCCCACCAGATGTCACCGTCGTCGGTGAGTGCGGTGTTGGTGAACACGGTGTTGCGCTCGAGCGTGTGCATCGCGTTCGGGTTGGAGTGCTCGTTGGTGCCGGGCGCCACGCCGAAGAACCCGAACTCGGGATTGATCGCGTAGAGGCGGCCGTCGGCGCCGAACTTCATCCAGGCGATGTCGTCGCCGATCGTCTCGACCGTCCAGCCCGGAATGGTGGGCACGAGCATCGCCAGGTTGGTCTTGCCGCACGCCGACGGGAACGCGGCGGCGATGTAGCGCACCGAGCCGGTCGGGCTCGTGAGCTTGAGCACCAACATGTGCTCCGCGAGCCAACCCTCGTCGCGCGCGATCACCGACGCGATGCGCAGCGCGAAGCACTTCTTGCCGAGGAGGGCGTTGCCGCCGTATCCCGAGCCGTACGACCAGATCTCGCGCGTCTCGGGGAAATGCACGATCCACTTCTCGTCGGGGTTGCACGGCCACGACGAGTCTTCCTCACCCGCGGCCAGCGGCGCGCCGAGCGAGTGCACGCACGGCACGAAGTCGCCGTCGGTGCCGAGCACGTCGAGGGCACCCTGGCCGGCGCGGGTCATCACGCCCATGCTCACCGCCACGTAGGGCGAGTCGGTGATCTCCACGCCGATGTACGACAACGGTGAGCCGAGCGGGCCCATGCTGAACGGCACCACGTACATCGTGCGGCCGCGCATCGCGCCCCGGAACAGCTTCTCGAGCGACTCGCGCATCTCGGACGGGTCGCGCCAGTTGTTGGTGGGGCCGGCGTCGATCTCGCGCTCGGAGCAGATGAAGGTGCGGTCCTCGACGCGTGCGACGTCGCTCGGGTCGGTGTGTGCCCAGTACGACCCGGGACGCTTCACCGGGTCGAGCTCGACAAAGGTGCCGGCATCGACGAGCTGCTTGCACAGCATGTCGCGCTCAGACTCGGAGCCGTCGAACCAGTGGATCGACTCGGGCTCGAGCAACTCGGCCATCTCGCCGACCCAGCGCAGGAGCTGCTGGTTCTCGGTGGGGGCGTCCACGAGCGTCATTGATCGCTGCCTCCGGATCGTGCACGGATCGTGCACTGTGCGTGCCTGCGGTCGCTGACCGGCCGCATTTGGGGTCCGTCGAGTCTACCGACGCCCCTGGCGATTCCCGGCAATCCGGCGCCCCCGCCACCACTCGAGCGGGGCTGCGACACGGTGTCGGATCAGGCGCGGACGCCGTCGATCACCACGGCAAGGAGTCGCTGAGCGCGTTCCGCGTCATCCGGATCGCCGTCGGCGGTGAGGCCGATCGCGTTGACGAGATGCATCAGGTCGTCGATGTCGGTGTCGGGGCGCACCGAGCCGGACGCCTGTCGCGCGCGCCAGCAGGCGTGCGCCACCTGCACGGAGCGCCTCGCACGGGCTCGGTTCGTCGTCGTCGAGCATGCGCAGCATCGCGGTGGCGCCGAGACCGCGGCAGGCGCTCGCCTCTTGTAGCTGCTCGCGCAGCCACGTCGCCAGCGCGTCGGCGGGATCGTCGGCTTCCGCGAGCTCGTCGGCCCGCGCGCGCATCGCATCGACGCGGTCCTGGAACACGGCCTGCACGAGCGCATCTCGGGTGGGGAAGTGGCGATAGAGGGTGCCGATCCCCACGCCGGCGCCGCGGCGATCTCCTCGAGGGGCACGTCGTCGCCGTGCTCCGTGAACGCGATCCGGGCGGTGTCGACGAGGCGCTGGGCGTTGCGCTGGGCGTCGGCACGCTGCGGTCGCGGCGCCGGTGCAGTCGGTGCGTCGGTCGTGCTCACGCGGATCCCCCCGTACACGGAACTGGGTTGCAAAGCGGAGGCATCCTCCGTATAGTAACCGGAGGCTTCATCCGTATTGAGCACCGAGTGTAGCGCGGAGCCACCCATGACGACCACCACCCCGGTGCCGGCTGGATCGACCGGTGCACCCACCGGCTCGACCGGTACCACGCACGAGGACGTGCCGCCCGAGTTACGCACGCCGCAACCTCATCCTCGCCGCCATGTGCCTGGCGCTGGTGATGGTCGTGGCGGGCGTGTCGATGCTCGCCAACTCGCTTCCCGATCCTCGCCGCCGACCTCGGTGCGAGCCAGTCGTCGCAGCAATGGATCGTCGACGCGTATGCGCTCACGCTCGCCGCCCTGCTCCTGCCCGCCGGCGCGCTGGGCGACCGGTACGGTCGCCGCGGTGCGCTGATCGCGGGGGTCGTCGCTGTTCGGGGTCGCCGCGGCGCTGTCCGCGGTGGCCGGGTCGGCCACCGAGCTGATCGCCTGGCGCGCGGTCATGGGCATCGGCGCCGCGCTGCTCATGCCCGGCACCTTGTCCACCATCACGAGCGTCTTCCCGCCCGAGGAGCGTGCCAAGGCCGTCGGCATCTGGGCCGGGTTCGCCGGCGCGGGCGGCACGCTCGGCATCCTCGTGTCGGGCGCGCTGCTCGAGGAGTTCTACTGGGGCTCCATCTTCGTGATGACCGCCGTGCTCGCTGCGTCGCGTTCGTCGCGATCATCGCGCTGGTGCCGTCGACCCGTGCTCGACCGAACCGGTCCGAACCTCGACCCGCTCGGCGCCATCGTGTCCGCGATCGGCATCGGACTGCTCGTGTTCGGCATCATCGAAGGTCCGGACCGCGGGTGGACCGATCCGATCACCCTGGCTGGCATCGCTCGGCGGGGTGGCGTTCCTCGTGGTGTTCCTCGTCGCCGAGCTGCGCACCGACGCACCGCTGCTCGATCCGCGGCCTGTTCAAGCACCACGGCTTCGCGACCGGGTCGGCGTCGCTGTTCCTGCAGTTCTTCGCCATGTTCGGCTTCTTCTTCGTGTCGTTGCAGTTCCTGCAGACTCGTGCTCGGCTACAGCACGCTTCACCGCCGCGCTCGCCCTGATGCCGATGACGGTGATCATGCTGCCGCTGTCGCGTCGTGTCGGGCACGTTGTCGGAGCGCTACGGGCACAAGCTCGTCGGCGGTGCTCGGTCTGTTCGTCTCCGCGATCGGGTTCGGCGCTGTTCGCGACCGCTCGGCGTCGACAGTGACTTCTTGCACTTCATCGCTCACCACGTTGGTGATCGGCGCCGGGCGCGGCCCTGGCGATGACGCCGGCGACCAACGCCATCGTGTCGTCGCTGCCGCTCGGCCAAGCAGGGTGTGGCCTCCGCCGTCAACGACACCGCACGCGAGCTCGGCGCCGCTTTCGGCATCGCGATTCTGGGCAGTGTGTTCAACATCGGGTACCGCCACGAGATCGACGCCCACCTCGGTGGACTGTCCTCGGCATCGCCGACCAGGCCCGCGAGGCGCCCGCGATCGCTGCTCAGGTCGCGCGCGGTCTGCCAAGGGTAGCGCCGCGCTCGCCGACGCGTCACGAGAAGCGTTCGTGGTCGGGATGCGCTACGCGCTGTTCGTCGTGTCGCCCTGCTGCTGTTCGGCACCGCGTTCGTGTGGTTCCGCGGCGCGTCACGCACGGAGGAGATCGTCGAGGACGAGCTCGACGTCTCCGTCGGCCTCGACGCGTCGAACGCAGCCGAGGCGGACGCGCTGTTGCAGACCTGACCGGCTCAGACTTGAGCGGTGGGGAGGCCCATGTCGGGTTCGGACCCGATGCGAACCTGGGTGACCCGGCCGTCGTCGTCGAGCACGAAGTTGACGCGCTGGCCCTGACGCAGCATGCGGAACAACGAGCCCTCGAGGGCGTCGGCAGCCAGCACGAGCTCGGCGCGGTCGGTGTCGCGTACGACGATGCCCTCGCCGGTCTGGGGGTCGAAGATGCGGACGACGCCCTGCATGACAGCGGCGACTACGGCTTCTGGACCTTGCCTGCCTTGAGGCAGGAGGTGCACACCTGGACGCGCTTGGGTGAGCCATTCACGATCGCACGGACCCGCTGCACGTTGGGGTTCCAACGGCGCTTGGTGCGGCGGTGCGAGTGGCTCAGGCGCATGCCGAACTGCGGCTTCTTGCCGCAGATGTCGCAGACGGACGCCATCGAACGAACCTCTGTGTCGTTGTGTCGTGCATCGGGCGCCGTGTGGCGACCGATGTTCAGAACTGGTGATCAGAACCGGTGATCCTGACGAGTTGGTGCAGGAGAACTGGTGCTGGAAACGGTAGAGGCTACCAGCTCGGGTTGTACCATCCGCAGCCGTGGGGGTCTTGCAGGTACTGGCGCCGTCCGACCTGCGGCAGGTCGTGTCCACCTACCGCGACGCCCTCAGGTCCCATCAGGACGAGCTCAACCGCCTGAACGTCTACCCGGTGCCCGACGGCGACACCGGCACCAACATGGCGCTCACCCTCGAATCGGTGGTGGGCGAGCTGTCGGGCCTCGACATCGCGCGCGCGAGCTCCGCCAACGGCGATTCCGACATGGCCGACACGTGCGCCGCCATCAAGCACGGGTCGCTCATGGGCGCCCGCGGGAACTCCGGTGTGATTCTCTCCCAGATCCTGCGGGGGCTCGCCGACACCTTCGCGCCGCTCGATTCGGTGTCGGGCGCCGACGTGGTGGCCGGTCTGCGCCGAGCCAGCGACGCGGCGTACGAGGCAGTGCTCCGCCCGGTGGAGGGCACCATCCTCACCGTGGTGCGTGCCGCGGCCGAAGCGGTGGAGCAGGGGTTCGCCGGCGTCGACGTCTCCTTGTCCGACGTGTTGGAGCGCGCCGCCGAGGCGGCACGCGATGCGGTCGCCCACACCCCCGACCTCCTGCCCGTCCTGCGCGACGCGGGTGTGGTCGACGCGGGTGGGCGCGGCTTCGAGCTCCTGCTCGCGGCGTGCCTCAACGTGGTCAGCGAGCGCCCGGTGCCCGAGCCGGAAGCGGTGGCGACACCGCCGTCGGTGGCCGCGCACCTGCACGCGGAGCACGGCCACGCCGCTCCGGCGCAGGGCGCAGGCGCCAGCGGTGTTGCCGACATGCGCTACGAGGTCATGTACTTCCTCCACGCACCCGATGAGCACATCGACACGTTCAAGTCCACGTGGGGCGCGCTGGGCGACTCGATCGTGGTGGTCGGTGGCGACGGTCTGTGGAACTGCCACGTGCACACCAACGACATCGGCGGCGCGATCGAGGCCGGCATTGCGGCCGGTCGACCCGAGACCATCCGGGTCACCGATCTGTTCGAACAGGTGGCCGACCTCGAAGAAGCTGACTGGGTGCGAGCCCACACCGGCGGGCGACGACCAGAAGGTTGTCGCTCACGATCCGCCGATGCATGTCGTCACCGCGGTGGTCGCGGTCGCGATCGGCGACGGTCTGTCGGCGCTGCTGAGCGCGCTCGGCGTGCAGCACGTGGTGTCGGGCGGCCAGTCGATGAACCCGTCCACCGCGCAGCTCCTCGACGCGGTCGACCGCTGCGTGGCCGACGCCGTGATCGTGTTGCCGAACAACAAGAACATCGTGCCGGTGGCGCGTCAGGTGCCCGAGCTCACGGATCGACCGGTCGGCGTGGTGCCGACCGCCGCGGTGGTCGAGGCACTTGCGGCGATGGTCGTGTATCAGCCCGACGCGTCGCTCGATGACAACGTGGCCGCGATGCAAGAAGCAGCCGACGCGTGCGCGCCGGCGAAGTCACCCAAGCGGTGCGCGACAGCAGCGCCGAGTGCGGCCCCATCGCCACCGGCGATTGGATCGCGATCACCGCGCGGGCATCTGCGTCGCCACCGACTCAGCCGATGCGGCCGCCATCGTGATGCTCGACGTGCTGCTCGACGACGACGGTGAGCTCGTCACCCTGGTGGTGGGGGAGGCCGCCGACCCCTCGGGCACCGAGCGCATCGCGGCGCACCTCGCGAGCGCTCACCCCGACGTGGAGCTCGAGGTGCACGAGGGAGGACAGCCTCTCTATCCGTATCTCGTCGGCGTCGAGTGACGGAAGCGGCACCTTCGGGTTTGACGCTACGCGAATTGGCGGCGAAGCCGGTCACCGAGCTTCGCAGCGTGGGGGAGAAGTTGCAGGTCGGCTTGGCCGAGATGGGCATCACGTCGGTGCTCGACCTGCTCGAGCACTACCCGCGGCGCTACGTCGATCGCACGCAGCGCGCTGAGATCGCAGAGCTGGCCATCGGCGACGAAGCCACCATCGACGCCGAGGTGCGCTCGATGCGCTCGCGCCGCACGCGCGACGGCAAGCGCACGATCGTGAACGGCACGGTCTACGACGGCACCGGTCTCTTGGAGCTCGTCTTCTTCAACCAGGGGTGGCGAGAACGTCAGCTGAAGCCGGGCACGCAGGTGTCGCTGTTCGGCAAGGTCGAGTCGTACCGGGGCAAACGCCAGATCACCAACCCGGTGGTCGACGTGTTGAGCGTGCCCACCGACGAGTTGGGCGATGCGGGCCTGACTGCGAGCGACATCACCGGCACCGTGGTGTCGGTGTACCCGCAGTCGGGCAAGGCCGAGGTGCACACGTGGCAGCTGCGCCGCGGGTCGCGACTGCCTCGAGCGCACGAAGGCGCGGGGTTCGCCGATCCGCTCGACGCCGCGCTGCGCGCCGACCAGGAGATCGTCGACCGCTCCACCGCGTACCACGACATCCATCGTCCCGCCGTCATCAACGATGCGTGGCGCGCGGCGAGCCGACTCAAGTTCGACGAGTTCCTTCGCATGCAGCTCGGGTTGGTGGCGCGCAAGCGCGCGCTCGCCGCGCAGGCGTCGGGAATCCGTCATGTGGTCGACGGGGATCTGGTGAGCGCAGTTCCACGCGCAGCTGCCGTTCCCGCTCACCCGCGACCAGGAGCGCGCCATCGCGGAGATCACCGCGACCTGGCCGCGCCCGCACCGATGCACCGGCTGCTCCAGGGAGAGGTGGGTTCGGGGAAGACGGTCGTTGCACTCACCGCGCTGCTCACCGCGGTGCAGGGCGGGTACCAAGGCGCGTTCATGGCGCCGACCGAGGTGTTGGCCGAGCAACACGAGCTCACCATGCGCTCGGTGCTCGCGGGGCTGAGCGTTCCCGGCGAAGAGGGAACACTTCTCGGCCGAGCGCCCGATCGGCGTGGCGCTGCTCACCAACCGCACGCCCGCGGCCGAACGCCGGCGGATCGCCGACGGACTGCGTACCGGCGCAGTCGACATCATCGTCGGCACCCACGCGCTGATCTACGGCGGCGTCGAGTTCGCGAGAGCTCGGCCTGGCCGTGATCGACGAGCAACACCGCTTCGGCGTCGAGCAACGCGACCTGCTGCGCGGCAAGGGCGACAGCCCCGACGTGTTGGTGATGACGGCCACACCGATCCCGCGCACCGCGGCGATGCTCATCTACGGCGACCTCGACAAGACCGAGCTGCGCGAGCTCCCGAAGGGTCGTTCACCGATCGCCACCGAGGCGGTCGGCACCGGCCCGCTCGAGCGGGTGGCGGTGTACGCGCACGTGCGTGCCGAGGTGGAATCCGGTCGCCAGGCCTACGTGGTGTGCCCACTCGTCGAGGGCTCGCCCAAGCTGGAGGCGCGTGCGGCCACCGAGGAGATCGAGCGCCTCGAAGCCGAGGATCTCGCCGGTCTTCGGCTCGGGCTGTTGCACGGGCAGATGCCGTCGGCGGAGAAGGAAGCGGTGATGGCGCGCTTTCCGCGCTGGAGACATCGATGTGCTCGTCGCCACCACCGTGATCGAAGTGGGTGTCGACGTGCCCAACGCGACGGTGATGGTGGTCGAAGACGCCGACCGGTTCGGGTTGTTGCAGCTGCACCAGCTCCGTGGTCGCATCGGTCGTGGTGCGCACGCGTCGCGTTGCTACCTGCTCGCCGATCCCACCACGCCGCACGGCGAGGCGCGCATGGCGGCGATGGTGGAGTCGGGTGACGGCTTCGAGCTCGCGGAACGAGACCTCGCTATCCGGGGCGCGGGTGAGGTGTTCGGCGAGCGCCAGGCCGGGTGGTCCGACCTGAAGCTGGGTCGACTACCCACACGACGAACCCATCGTCATCGCCGCGCGCGCGGCGGCCGAGCACATCCTCGACGACGACCCCGACCTCGAAGCCCACGCGCAGTTGCGCGAAGAGGTCGAAGACCTCCTCGGCGACGCCGTCGAGTTCCTCTTCAAGAGCTGATGGCGCGCGGGTTGCGGGTGGTCGCTGGCGCGGTGGGTGGATTGCACCTCGTCGCGCCGAAGGGGCGCGGCCGTCGACCGATCGCACGAAGGAAGCGCTGTTCGCGTCGCTCGGCGGCGTCGTCGACGACGCGATCGTGCTCGATCTCTACGCTGGCAGCGGCGCGCTCGGGATCGAGGCGCTGTCGCGGGGCGCAGCCCGAGCCGTGTTCGTCGACCGCGACCGCCACGCGGTCGACGCGATCCGGGCGAACCTCGCCACCACTGGGTTCACCGATCAATCCCGCGTGCAGGGCACGGCGGCGTCGACCTTCGTGCGCAAACCTCCATCAGAAGCGCCGTTCGACCTCGTGCTGCTCGATCCTCCCTACGACGCGCCCGTCACCGACACCGCCGAGATCTTGAACGCTCTGGACACCAACGGCTGGCTCAGTCCGGGCGCGACGGTCGTGCTCGAGTGCCGGACGGCGGCTCGGCCGATGCTCCCCGGAGGTTGGCGAGTCGAGAGGGAGCGCGCGTCTACGGCGATACGCTCCTCGTCGTCGCGACCGCGCACGACGGCCCTCCGGGCCACGACAGGAGCTAGGTCTTCGTGGCAACCGCACTCTGTCCGGGCTCGTTCGACCCCGTGACCAACGGCCACCTCGACATCATCGAGCGAACCGCGCGGCATTTCGACGACGTCATCGTCGCGGTCACCAGGAATCCGCAGAAGGCCGGGTCGCGCTTCTCGATCGAAGACCGCCAGGAGATGCTGCTCGAGACGATCGGGCATCTCACCAACGTGCGCATCGAGTGGCTGCACCGGCCTCGTGGTCGATTTCGCCCGTGAGCACAACGCCACCGCGATCGTGAAGGGCCTGCGCGCGGTCTCCGACTTCGACTACGAGTTGCAGATGGCGCAGATGAACCAGAAGCTCTCGGGCGTCGACACCTTCTTCATCTCGACGAGCCCCGAGTACTCGTTCCTGTCGTCGAGCCTGGTGTGTGAGGTGGCGAAGTTCGGCGGCGACGTGTCGAACATGGTGCCCCCGCATGTGGCCGTCCGCCTCCAGCACCGGTTCGCGCACCTCGAACAGGAGGACGGCGAATGAGCGAGCAGGAGGCCTACGACTTCGAGACGATGCTCTTGCAGATCCGCGAGATGATCGACTCGGCGCGCACGATGCCCATGTCGGCGTCGGTGCTCGTGAACCGCGACGAGGCCATCGAGCTCATCGACGAGGCATTGCACGCGATGCCCGAGGAGCTGCGCCACGCCCGCTGGTTGCTCAAGGAGCGCGACGAGTATCTGTCGCAGGCTCGGCGTGATGCCGAAGACATCGTCGAAGAAGCCCGCGTGCAGGCCGAGCGCATGGTCGAGCGCACCGAAGTGGCGCGCGAGGCGCGCCGGGTGGCACAGCAGGTGGTGGCACACGCCGAAGGCGACAGCCGGCGCATTCGCCACGAAGCCGAGGACTACATCGATCAGAAGCTCGCCGCGTTCGAGGTGGTGCTGGAGCGCACCATGGCCACCGTGGTGCGCGGCCGCGAGCAGCTGCAAGCGGTGGTTGCCCCGCTCACTGGCGTCGACGGCGAGGTCGACGAGGAGCCGAACGACCTCCTCGACGCCGCGGTCTTCGACCAGGACGACCTCTAAGCCCTCGACGCACACCCGACGCCGCGTGGTTACAGTTCCCTGACGCGTCGCGTTCGTCTGCTTCGCGGCATGCACGGCGATCACGGCACGACGTTCGGGGGAACCAGTGGAGATGGTGGAGTTCGACTTCGTGCCGCTCGCCGCGAGCGCGGATCCCTACCCGATGTACCGCGAGATGCGGTCTGCGGGGCGGGTGCTGCGCTCGCGAATGGGCGCAGTGATCGTGCATCGGTACGCCGACGTGCGCGAGACGCACGGCGACTACGAAGCGTTCAGCATGTCGGGCGTCGACATCGCGGCGCGCATGGTGGGTGCGGCGCAGGCCGACGACGTCGAGGTCGAGGTCGACGACATCGAACCCGACTCGTTCGTGGGCGCCAACACGATGCTCACCGCGGATCCGCCGGATCACGAGCGCCTGCGCAGGGTCGTGAACCGCGCGTTCACCCCGCGTTCGATCGCGTCCATCGAGCCCCGTGTGCCGCGAGGTGGCCCGCGAGCTGCTCGCCCCCGTGGCCAAGGGCGAGCCCTTCGACCTCGTCGCCGACTTCGCCGCCCCCTTCCCGACCATCGTGATCGCCGAGCTGCTCGGGATCCCGCCGGAGGACGGCGAACAGTTCCACCGCGTGGAGCGAGGCGGTCACGGGCACCAACGTCCGAACCCGCTTGACGTCGGAGGAGCACGAGCGCGCCGGGACCGACCTCCGCCGGTACCTCGCCGACCAGGTGGCGGCACGCAAGGGTGCGCCGACCGACGACCTGATCGGTCGCATGGTGGTCGCGAACGAAGACCAGATCATGAGCGATGCCGAGGTGGTGGCCGCGTGCGTGCTCCTGCTGATCGCAGGGAACGAGACCACCATGCGACTCATCTCCAACATGACGCTCGCCGTGTCGCGCAATCGTGAGCAACTCGAACGTCTCGTGGCCGATCCGGAGCTCATCGGCACCGGCATCGAGGAGACGCTGCGCTTCGACGGCCCGGTGCAGATGCTGTTCCGTGCGGCCAAGCGCGACCACGTCGTCGGCGACGTCGAGATCCCGAAGGGCGAGTTCGTGCTCACGATGTTGGGCGCCGCCAACCGCGACCCCGAGGCGTTCGTCGACCCCGACGTGTTCGACGTGGGCCGCACCGACAACCTGCACATCGCGTTCGGCCACGGCATCCACTACTGCCTCGGGGCGCCCCTCGCGCGGCGCGGACGCGCATCGCGTTCGAGGAGCTGCTCCAGATGGCGCCGGCGCTCGAAGTGCTCACGTCCGACGAAGACCTTGAATACCCGCCCATGGGCCTGCTGCGCAGCCCGCGCTCGCTGATCGTGTCGGGCTGACCCGATGCGGGTGCTGATCGACGTCGACCGTTGCCTCGGCAACGCGGGTGCGTCGCCGTGGCGCCCGACGTGTTCGACGTCGACGACGACGGCGTCGTGGTCCTGGTGCAGGAGGCCTGGTCGGCCGACCACGACGCGGAGGTGGAGCTCGCGGTGCGCAGCTGTCCGACGGGGGCGCTCCAGATCGCCCCGTGACTCAGCCCCCGACGGGCCGCGGACGTGCGGCCGACGCCCGATCAGGGGGCACATTCGGGGCGATTCGCCCGTATGGCCGACCATCGCCCAACTGACCAGCGAAGGCCCTGGCTGCTATCCTGTGCGGTCGGCTCCTGCGATCGTGTCCACATGCTGCACCGCATCGCCGCCCATGTGGGCCGCCCGCCTCGGCCGCCCACCCGAGGTGCCACCGACGTTCGCCCGAGTCCCTCTTCCAACGGTTGCCTGTGAGATGAACCCTTTCCGCATCGACGTCGCCGACCTCCTGACGCACCCTGGCGCGCGCCGGGCGCTGCGCCTCGAGGGCGCGCTCGTCGGCCTGGGTGCGCACGCGGCGCGGATCGACGCCCCGGTGGTGCTCGACCTCATGCTGGAGCGGGTTCCCGAGGGCATCGTCGCTCGCGGCACCATCGCCACCCGCTTCGACGCCGAGTGCGGCATCTGCCTGCGTGCGATCGTCGGCGATCTGGCCGTCGAGGTGTCCGAGCTCTTCGAAGACCATCCCGTCGACGGCGAGACGTATGCCCTCGAAGGCCACGTCATCGATCTCGAGCAACTGGTACGTGACGCACTCCTGCTCGAATTGCCGCTTGCGCCCACGTGCTCCAGCGTCGGCGACCCGGTCTGCGCACCCGATGTTCCGGCCGGGTCCGACGTCGTGGTCCTGGCCGGATCCGGCGCGAGCGCGAGCTCGCTCGACACCGAAGATCGTCAAGCCCCCGCGGATCCGCGGTGGGCCGTCCTGTCACAACTCGAACTCTGAGAACGGAGCACCGATGGCCGTCCCGAAGCGCAAGACCCCGAGAGCCAAGACGCGCCAGCGGCGCGCGTCGAACTGGCGTCTCGTGGCCCCCTCTCGCTCCACGTGCTCGAACTGCGGCGCGGTGAAGCAGCCACACATCGTGTGCAACAACTGTGGTTGGTACGCCGGCCGGCAGGTGATCGAGGTCGACTAGCGGGTCTCCCGCGCCGACCCGATGACCCAGCACACCACCATCGCGATCGACGCCATGGGCGGCGATCGCGCGCCCGAGGCCATCGTGGCCGGTGCAGTACGCGCCGCGGCGGAGCTCGACGTACGCATCCTCGTCGTCGGGCTTCCCGATGTCGTCGCGCCCTTGATCCCGTCTGGCTCGGTGCGCATCGAGGTGGTGGCCGCGTCGGAGGTCGTCGGGATGGACGAAGCACCCACCGCGGTGCGATCCAAGAAGGACTCGTCGATCGCTCGCTGCGCCCAACTGGTCAAGGACGGCGACGCCGACGGCTTCGTGAGCGCCGGCAACACCGGGGCCACGATGGCGGCCGCGCTGTTGCGCATCGGCCGGATCCGTGGCGTGGCGCGTCCGGCGATCGGCGTCCCGATCCCGGTGCCCGGGCACCATCCGCAGATCCTGGTCGACGGTGGCGCCACGGTCGACTGCACCGCCGAGTGGTTGTTGCAGTTCGCGATCCTCGGCCGCGAGTACGCCCGCATGCGGTTCGGCGTCGACGAGCCGCGGATCGGGTTGTTGTCGAACGGCGAGGAACCCGGCAAGGGTGACGAGCTGCGCAAGAAGGCGAGCGTGCTGCTCCAGTCGGTGCCGGGCTTCATCGGCAACGTCGAAGGGCGCGACTTCATGCACCCGGGCGTCGACGTCATCGTCACCGACGGCTTCACCGGCAACGTGGCGCTGAAGACCATCGAAGGCACGATCCGTGGCACCGCCCGCTTGGTGTTCGCGGCGCTCGACGACCCCGCGATCAAGGATGCGGCGGCCGAGGTGATGCCCGCGCTGCTGGCTGCCGCGGCCGGGCTCGACCCCGACACCGAGGGCGGCGCGGTGTTGCTCGGCGTCGATGGTGTGTGCGTGGTCGCACACGGATCATCCACCGAGATCGCAATCGTGAACGCCGTTGACCGTGCCATCGAGTGCGTCGAGCAGCACGTGGTGGCGCGCGCGAAGGAGGCTGTCGAACATGCCCGCTGAAACCCATGTCGAGCGCAGCCCCATCGGACCCGACGAGGTGTTCCAGATGGTCCGCGATCGTCTGGCCGAGATCCTCGAGATCGACGAGAGCGTGATCACACTCGACTCGAACTTCGCTGACGACCTCGACGCCGACTCACTCGCGCTCATCGAGCTGGTCGAAGCACTCGAGCAGGAGCTGGGGGAGCGCACTGTCGGCTTCACCATCGACGACGACGACCTCGGCGACCTCCGTACGGTGCGCGATGCGGTCGACTACGTGGTCCACCGCATCGAGAAGAGCGGGTAGAAGGCGTCATGACGAGGCCCGGGTCGTGACGAGGAACGCGCAATGACCGGACTGGTGCGGACGCGCGCCCGCGGACGACCGCGACCGTCGCCTCGAGGCGGCGCTCGGTTGGACGTTCGCCGACGACTCGCTGCTCGATCGTGCCCTCACGCACCGTTCGTACTGCGCGGAGCACGGTGTCGCCGAGTCGAACGAACGTCTCGAGTTCCTCGGCGATTCGGTGCTCGGCTTCGTCGTCACCGCCTTCGTGTTCGACGAGTATCCGACGCTTCCCGAGGGTGAGCTCGCCAAGTTGCGCGCGGCAGTCGTGAGCGCGGAAACGCTCGCCGAGCTCGCGGCTCGCATCGAGCTCGGATCTGCGCTGCGGCTCGGCAAGGGCGAGGATGCGTCGGGCGGGCGGGCCAAGCCGTCGATCCTCGCCGACGCGATGGAGGCGGTGTTCGCCGCGGTCTATCTCGACGGCGGGCTCGAAGCCGCCGGCACTGTGATCCTCAGCGCGCTCGGTCAGTCCATTCGTGAACAAGCCGCCGGCCCCGGCGGAGGCGACTTCAAGACCCGTCTCCAGGAGCTCGCGGCCCAACTGCTCGACCAACTCCCCCGGTACCAGGTTCGTCACGAGGGTCCCGATCACTCGAAGCGGTTCTTCGCCACCGTGCAGTTGCGCGGGGTGACGTACGGCGACGGTGAGGGACGCTCGAAGAAGGCCGCCGAACAGGCGGCCGCACGCGTCGCGTGGCAACAGCTCCAGGACGAGATCGCTGCGTCCGGAGCCGCGACCCACGCGAGCACCCGAACCGGAGCCACGGATGCCTGAGCTACCCGAAGTCGAAGTCCTGCGCCGCGACCTCGAACGTGAGATCGTCGGCAAGAAGGTCAAGACGGTCGACGTCGACGGCATGCGCAGCGTGCGCCGTCATCACAATCGCAAGCAGTTCGCGCAGCGCCTGGTGGGCAACAAGTTCACCGCGGTGCAACGTCGCGGCAAGTACCTGCTGTGCAAGCTCGACGACGGCGACGTGCTCGTGGTCCATCTCGGCATGTCGGGACAGCTGCTGCGGGCCAAGACGGCACGCGACACCACGGCGAAGCACACGCACGTGGTGATCACGTTCACGCAAGGCGGTCAACTGCGATTCGTCGACCCGCGCACGTTCGGCGAGATGTTCGTCACCGAGCTCGACACGGTGAATGAGGAGGTGCCCGAGCTCGCGCACCTCGGGATCGATCCGCTCGAGACGGCCATGTCGTGGGAGCACTTCGGCAACCTCCTCGCCGAGCGTCACGCCAAGTTGAAGCCGCTGCTGATGGACCAGAAGTTCATCGCCGGCATCGGCAACATCTACAGCGACGAGATCCTCTGGGGCGCAGGCTTGCGCTGGGATCGCCCGAGCGACTCGCTCACCGCGCAGGAGGTGCGACGCCTCTACCGCTCGATGATGGAGACGCTGCAGGACGCGGTGAAGTACCGCGGGTCGTCACTCGCGGATGAGCAGTACGTCGATCTCTTCGGCAAGTCGGGGGAGTACCAGCACCACCACAACGTCTATGCCCGCGAGGGCGAGGCCTGCCCTCGCTGTCGCCACAAGATCATCCGCGAGAAGGTGGCGGGTCGCTCGGCGTTCTACTGCGGCGAGTGCCAGGTCTGAACGACAGCACCTCTCCTGGTCCGGCGGGGCCCGACCCGGTGCGCGTGCGGGCACGGGTGTTCGTGAGCGGTCGCGTCCAGGGCGTGTGGTTCCGCGAGTCCTGTCGCGAGCAGGCGGTCGCGCTCGGCCTCGGCGGGTGGGTGCGGAACCGGTCGGACGGGCGGGTTGAAGTGGTGATCGAGGGCCCCGAGGCAGCGGTCGAACGCCTGGTCGCATGGTGTCACGAAGGCCCGTCCCACGCCCGGGTCGACGGCGTGGAGGTGCTTCGCGAGGCCGCCACCGGGGAACCCGGCTTCCACGTCCGCTGATGCCGCGGCACCCCGGCAGCGTCTCGCTACGCTGCGGCCGAACCACCACCTGACCACCACCTGATCCGACCCCATCCACGAATGGGGTACGAGGAGCCGCCCGCGTGTTCCTGAAAGCGCTGACGCTTCGAGGCTTCAAGTCGTTCGCCGACAAGACGGTCCTCGAATTCGAACCCGGTGTCACGGTGGTGGTGGGACCCAACGGTTCGGGCAAGTCGAATCTGGTCGACGCAGTCGCCTGGGTGCTCGGGGCACAAGGTCCCCGCACCGTGCGCGGCGGCAAGATGGACGACGTCGTGTTCGCGGGCACGCCGCAGCGCGCCGCGCTCGGGCGCGCCGAGGTGTCGCTCACCATCGACAACTCCGCGGGGCTCCTGCCCATCGAGTTCACCGAGGTCACCATCACGCGCACGTTGTTCCGCGCGGGTGACTCGGAGTACCGGATCAACGACGCACCGTGCCGCCTGCTCGACATCCAGGAGCTGTTGTCCGACACCGGCATCGGCCGCCAGCAGCACGTGATCGTCGGCCAGGGCCAGATCGATGCGGTGCTGAACGCCCGCCCCGAAGATCGCCGCGCCATCATCGAGGAGGCGGCGGGGATCCTGAAGTTCCGGAAGCGTCGCGAGCGGGCGGAACGCCGGCTCGAGTCCACCGAGGGCAGCCTCCTCCGCCTCAACGACCTCCTGCGCGAGGTCCGTCGCCAACTCACACCGCTGCAGAAGCAGGCCGACGCGGCCCGTCGTCACGACGGCGTGGTGGCCGAGCTGCGCGGGCTGAGGCTGCACCTCGCCGGTCACGAGATCGCGGGGCTCCAAGCTCGCATCGAACGCCTGCGCGATCAGGGCACCGAGTTCGCCGCCGCCGAGGCGGCGGTGCGCGTTCGCCTGCGCGACCTCGACGTCGCCGTGCTCGACGCCGAGAGTGCGCTCACCATCGCCGGGCACGGCGACCTTGCCGATGCGCTGGCGCGCATCGAGTCGCTGCACGCGCGCGCGATCGGGCCTGGGCGCGCTGCTCGACGAGAAGTCGCGCGGCTTGCGCCGCGAGCTTGCTGCGGTGGCCGACGAAGGTGTGTTCGAGACCCTGGTCGCCGACGCCGCCGACGTGCGCCGCCAACTCGAGATCCTCGACGGCGAAGGCGCGCGCCTCGTCGAGGCACGCGCCGCGGTGGAGCACGCCGAGCACGAGCTCGCCGCCGCGCTCGCCGCCCTCGCGCCGGTCGACTCGGGCGACGGCGCGGGCACTGACGCCGGTACCGATGCCCAAGCCCATGCGGAGCACGCGCGTGAAGTGCGTCGCGAGCTGGAATCGCGCCGCACCGCGTTGGCGTGCGTCGACGCCGAGCTCGAACGGGTCGCCGCGCGCCTCGCCACGTCGTTCGCGCGCGGGGTTGAGGCTCAACGCACGTTCGACGAGCTCAGGGTCAGTCGCGAACAGCACACCGCGTCGCTCGTCGCAGCGCGGCGAGCAGCGCGTCAGCGCGGATGCACGGCTCTGCCGCGAGCGAAGAGCGCGCGCACGCAGGCCGATGCGGCCTCGCGGAGCGCTCACCGCGACGCGGCGCGCTGGCAAGCGCGAGCCGAAGCGCTCGACCAAGCGTTGGGGGCGGCGCGCAGCACTTCAGGGATCGACGCGATCGATGGACTGCCCGGGGTGGTCGGCCCGCTCGTCGACCATCTCCAGATCGACGACGGTGCGGCCGCTGCGGTCGCGGCGGTGCTCGGCGATGCGTTGGGTGCGGTCGTGGTCGACAGCCGCCCGGCTGCGCGAGCGGTGGTGTCGCGACTTGCCGATGGCGACCTGCGCGCTCTCCTGGTGATCGCGGGTGCCGCGTCGAGTCCGGTCGTGGCCCGGCCGGTTCCCGCCGGCGCGGTGGCGTTGGCGACCACTGTGCACAGCTCCGTCCCCGGGCTCGAAGCCACGTTGGCCCGGATGCTCGACGGCGCCGTGCTTGTGCGAGCAGGGCTGGTCGGCCGCGCTCGACCTCGCACTCGACCACCCCGAGCTCACCGTGGTCACCGCGTCGGGCGATCGCTTCGGCGGCACTGCGCCGTGGCGTCTCGGTGGCGACGCGCTCGGCGCGACCCGTGCCGCGCTCGACGAAGCAACCGATCGGGCCCGTGACGCGGCTGCGGCCGCAGAGACCGCCGATGTCGCGAAGCGTGAAGCGGATGCACAGTTGCTCGGTGCCCGTCGCGCGGCGGCCGACACCGCCGAGGCGGAACGGCGACTGGTCGCCGAGCTCGACGCCGCCGAACGCGCGCTGGTCCAACTCGACGCTGAGCGTGCGCAACGCGGCGTCGACGACGCGACGGTCCGCGCCGAACAAGCCGCGCTGCTCGACGAACGTGCCCGTGATGAGGCGCTGATCGAATCGTTGGCCTCGCGTCTCCCGCGCTCGAGCAAGCCGATCTCGATGCCCAAGCCCGTCACGAGGCGCACACCGAAGCCCGGCGTGCGCTCGACGCGCAGACGCGCGACGTGGGGCAGCAGCGCCGCACCATCGACGTCACCGCGGCGCAGCTGGCCGAGCGACGCGAAGTGCTCGAACGACGACTGGGCGAGGTCGAGGATCGGCTCGCGCGCGACCCCGAGCGTCGAGCCCAGGCCGAACGGCACCGCGTCGCGCTCGAACAACGTGGCGAGGGGTACGCCGGCGTGTCAGAACGGCTGGCCGTGTTCGCGTCGCGGGTCGACGGGTTGCTCGAACGGTGGCGGGTCGCTCGTCGCGCCGAAGCGGAACGCGCGGCCGTGGCGAGCAACCAGCTGCAGCAGATTCGCCAGACCCGCGCCGTCGCGGAACGCGAACTGGTCGAGATCCGTGAGCGCCTGCAACGCCGCGAGGTCGACGATGCCGAGTCGCGTCTGCGGCTCGAGACCGCGGTCGAACGGCTTCGCAACGAGTACGACGTCGAACCCGCCGCGGCGCTCGATGCGCCGGCGCCCGACGTTCCGGAGGGCACCACGCTTGCCGGTCGCGCCCGCGACCTCGAGCGCGACCTCCGCCTCATGGGCCCGATCAACCCGCTCGCGCTCGAGGAGCACGACGCGCTGCAGGAACGCCACGTGTTCCTGCAAGAGCAGCTCGAAGACGTGAAGGCCAGCCGGCGCGAGCTCATGCGCGTGATCCGCGCCGTCGACCACGAGATCACCTCGGTGTTCGAGGGCGCGTTCGCCGATGTGGCCGAGCACTTCGAGTCGCTCTTCGCCACGTTGTTCCCCGGCGGTGGTGGGCGCTTGACGCTCACCGATCCCGGCGACCTGTTGAACACCGGCATCGAGATGGAAGCGCGGCCGTCGGGCAAGAACGTGCGCCGGTTGTCGCTGCTCTCGGGCGGTGAGCGTTCGCTCACCGCGATGGCGTTCCTGTTCGCGGTGTTCCGGGCCCGTCCGTCGCCGTTCTATCTGATGGACGAGGTCGAGGCCGCGCTCGACGACGTGAACCTGCACCGGTTCCTCGACCTCCTCCACGAGTTCCGCAACGAGGCTCAACTCCTCGTCGTGTCGCACCAGAAGCGCACGATGGAAGCAGCCGACTGCCTGTACGGCGTCTCGATGCCGCCGGGTGGGTCGAGCCGGGTGGTGAGCCAGCGCGTGCGCGACGAGATCACGATCTCGTGACACCGTCGCTCGTGCTCGCTGCGGGCGCGAACGATCCCGGCTTGATCCAGGCATGCGGGCCGAAGGGTCAGCAGTCGTGGGCATGCAGCGCGGTGTACCGGATCACGGGCAACACCCACGCGGCCGACGTGGCCGACGCGCTGGCCAAACCGCTGCGCATCGTCGTCATCCTGTTGGTCGCGTGGATCCTGGTGGTGGTGTCGCGCCACCTGTGCGACCGCTTGGTGAAACGGCTCAGCGGAGGGGTCGAGCGTCTCGCGGCGATGCCCACGCCGAGCGCGCTGAACGTGTCGTTGGTCGACACCGGGCCGATGTCGCAGGCGCGGCGGGCACAGCGGGCGCACACCATCGGTGCCGTGCTGCGCAACGTGGTCGCGGTGACGATCTGGTCGATCGCACTGCTCACGGTGCTGGGCGAGCTCGGCGTCAACCTCGCCCCGCTGATCGCAGGCGCCGGGATCGTGGGCGTCGCGCTCGGCTTCGGCGCGCAGTCGATCGTGCGCGACTTCTTGTCCGGGCTGTTCATGCTGCTCGAGAACCAGTTCGGCGTCGGTGACGTGGTCGATCTCGGTGCGGCGTCGGGCACCGTCGAAGGCGTGAGCTTGCGCACCACACGGCTGCGAGACCTCGACGGTGTGGTGTGGCACGTGCCCAACGGCACCGTGATCGCGCGTCGGCAACAAGTCACAGCAGTGGGCACGCGCGCTCGTCGATGTCGCCATCGCGTACGACGCCGACGTCGAGCAGGCCACCGAGGTGATCCGTGGCGTGCTCGCTGAGCTCCGGGCCGACGACGCGCTCGGTGACCTCCTCGTGGAGGAACCGACGGTGCTCGGTGTCGAGTCGATGGCCTCCGAGCGGGTGGTGCTGCGGGTCGTGGCCCGCACGTTGCCGCAGGAGCAGGCACCGGTGGCGCGGGCGATCCGGGTGCGGCTGAAGGCCGCCCTCGACGCTGCCGGCATCCCCGCACCGCCGCCCGCGTCGGCCTGACTGCACTGGGCGTTCGCCCTGGGTCGGTGACGTCCGGCTCCCGCGGGTCTCGAACCTAGGATCGCGTTCCCCATGAACCCTGCCATCACCGTCGCCCTCATCTTCCTGCTCGCGATCGCATTGGCGACGGTGGGCGTCGTGTTGTCCCGTCGGTCGCAGCGCACCGAGCGTCGGGGCGAAGTCGCGCCGGCGCCGACCCGCCCGGTCAGCCCTGCGCCACCGGTCACCCCGGTGACCTCGGTCGTCGCCGACGCGCCGCCCGTCGAGGCCCCCGAACGCGATGGTGCGGTCGAGCCCGCCGTCGATGCGGAAGTCGAAGTCGACGTCGTCGTCGAGGGTGAGCCGCCGAAGCTGCGCGATCGCCTTGGCCGCACCCGCGGGTCGTTCCTCCGCTCGCTCGCCGCGGTACGCGGTCGCGCCACCGTCGACGACGCGACGTGGGACGAGCTCGAGGAGACGTTGCTCCTCGCCGACGTCGGCCTGCCCACCACCGAGCGCATCCTCACCGACCTCCGCGCCCGTGCGCGCGAAGAACGCATCGCCGATCCCGAGACGCTCATCACTGCGCTGCGCGACGAGCTCGTCAGCCTGCTCGAGTCGACCGGCGCACGCACGCTGGCCACCACCGCGGGTGAGCCCAACGTGTGGATGTTCGTCGGCGTCAACGGCGTGGGCAAGACCACGACCATCGCCAAGGTCGCCCAACGCGAGGTGCACGAGGGTCACACCGTGGTGCTCGCTGCCGCCGACACCTTCCGCGCCGCGGCGGCCGATCAGCTCACGCACTGGGCCGAGAAGGTCGGCGCCGGCATCGTGAAGGGTCAGGAAGGCGCCGATCCGGGGTCGGTGGTGTTCGACGCCATGAGCTCGGCCGAGAGCCGCAATGCCGACCTGGTGTTGGTCGACACGGCAGGCCGTCTCCACACCAAGGTCAACCTCATGAACGAGCTGGAGAAGCTGCGCCGCATCGTGGAGCGCACGCCCGGCGCGCTCAAGGAGATGCTGCTCGTGCTCGACGCCAGCACCGGCCAGAACGGTCTCACGCAGGCGCGTCAGTTCACCGAGGCGGTCGAGGTGACCGGCGTGGTGCTCACCAAGCTCGACGGCACCGCCAAGGGCGGCATCGTGCTCGCCATCGAGGCCGAGCTCGGTATCCCGGTGAAGCTCGTCGGCCTGGGCGAATCGGCGGCCGACCTCGTCGAGTTCGACCCCGCCAACTTCATCGACGCGCTGTTGTCGTAGACGACGCGGGACGTCGAGGCGCGTCGCGGTCGTCGGTGGTGTCGGGTCCGGCAAGTCAACCTTCGCCCGCGCGCTGGCTGCGCGCACCGGACTGCCTCTGATCGTGCTGGACGACTTGTACTGGCGCGACGGCCCGATTCCGCCCGATGACGAGTGGAGCGTGAAGCACGCCGGCTTGATCGCGAGCGATCAATGGATCATCGACGGCGATCACCGCGCAACCGCGCCACCCCGATTCGAGCGAGCCGACACCGTCGTGTGGATCGACACACCGCTCTGGCGCCGAGTCATGCAGATCCTTCAACGCTCCGGCACCAACCCTGCGCCCACGCGTGACTGCCTCCGATGGACGTTCCGCTACTCGCGACACGGTCGCCGCGAGACTGCCGCCGCCGTGGCCAAGATGAATGCGACGACCGTTCTCCACCGCTTCCGGACTCGCGGTGCTCAGCAGCGCTTCCTGGACCTGCTGTCAGGCTGAGGAACGACCTGGGGACCAGGGCGCAGGGTTGCTCGCCTAGCCTCGTCTTCGATGTTCGACGCCCTCTCCGACCGTTTCGACGGCATCTTCAAGAAGCTGCGCAGTCGCGGCAAGCTGACCGACAAGGAGATCGACGAGGTCGCGCGCGAGCTGCGCGTCGCCCTCCTCGAAGCCGACGTCAACGTCAAGGTCGCCCGCAACTTCATCGCACGGGTCAAGGAACGCGCCGCGGGCGCGGAAGTGGCCAAGAGCCTCAGCCCCGCGCAGCAGGTCATCAAGATCGTCAACGAGGAGCTCGTCGAGACGCTCGGTGGCACCACCGGCAAGCTCGCGGTGTCGTCGAAGCCGCCGACCGTGATCATGATGGCGGGTCTCCAAGGTTCCGGAAAGACGACCGCCTCAGCCAAGCTCGCCAAGTTGCTCAAGAGCCAGGGCCGTCGCCCGCTGCTGGTCGGCGCCGACCTCCAGCGCCCGGCCGCGGTCGAGCAACTGCGCGTGCTCGGCGAGCGTGTGGGCGTGCCGGTGTACTCCGAGCCGTCCGATCCGGTGAGTGTGGCGCTCGGTGGTCTCGAAGAGGCGGCGCGCCTCGGTCGCGACATCGTGATCGTCGACACCGCCGGTCGTCTGCAGATCGACGCCGATCTCATGGACGAATTGCTGCAGGTGCGCGACGCGGTGAAGCCGCACGACACCCTGCTCGTGGTCGACGCGATGACCGGCCAGGAAGCAGTCAACGTCGCCAGCGAGTTCAACGAGATCGTCGGGCTCACCGGTGTGGTGCTCACCAAGATCGACGGCGACGCGCGTGGCGGTGCGGCGCTGTCGGTGAAGGAAGTGGTCGGCAAGCCGATCCTGTTCGCGGGCACGGGGGAGAAGCTCGAAGACTTCGAGCCGTTCCACCCCGACCGCATGGCGAGTCGCATCCTCGGCATGGGCGACGTGCTCACCCTCATCGAGAAGGCGGAGGAGACCTTCGATCAGGAGGAGATGGCGAAGTCGGCGGAGAAGCTCAGCAAGGGCCAGCTGACCCTGCAGGACTTCCTCGACCAGATGCGCCAGGTGAAGAAGATGGGCCCGCTCCAGAACGTGCTCGGGATGCTGCCGGGCGTGCCGAAGGAGCTCAAGAACGCCGAGATCGACGACGGCGAGATCGCCCGGATCGAGGCGATCATCTGCTCCATGACGCCGGACGAGCGGGAGAATCCGTCGCTCATCAATGGATCGCGCCGCCAGCGGATCGCCGCAGGCAGCGGGGTCACCACCGCCGACGTGAACGGCCTGCTCAAGCAGTTCAAGATGGTCCAGCAGATGATGAAGGGCATGGGCAAGGGGAAGATGCCCCGCATGCCCAAGGAGCTGGCCGACATGGATCTGAGCCAGCTCAGCTGATCCCGGCAGGACCGAACCTGGCGCCACCCGCTAGCCTGATGCGCCGCACGTGACGACGAAGATCATCAACAGAGGGAACCCCTGACCGTGGCCGTGAAGATCCGCCTCATGCGGGTGGGAAAGAAGAAGCAACCGACCTACCGCGTGGTGGTCGCCGACGGCCGCTCGCCGCGCGACGGCCGGTTCATCGAGATCATCGGCCAGTACCAGCCGCGTCAGGAGCCGTCGTTCGTCGAGATCAACGGCGAGTCGGCGCTGGCCTGGCTGCGCAAGGGCGCCCAGCCCACCGAGCAGGTCCAGAAGCTCCTCACCCAGACGGGTGTGTGGGAGCAGTACCAGTCGGAGCGTTCGAAGCCCGCCGTCACCAAGCTCTCTCGTCGCGGCTACCTCACCGGCAAGGTCGCGGTGGGTGTGAAGGCCGAGAAGCCGGTCAAGGCCGAGGCAGCCGCACCGGCCGCCGAAGCACCGGCAGCCGATGCGCCCGTCGCCGACGATGCGCCTGCTTCCGACGACGCTGCCGCTGACGAGTCGTCCGAATGACCGACGAGTTCGACGACGCCGAAGAAGAGTTCGAGGACGACGACTTCGAGGACGAGGTCGGCGGCGAGGGCAACCGCATCAGCGGCGCCCGCGCCCTTGCGGTGGTCGAGCACGTCACGCGTCAGCTCGCCGACGACCCCGACTCGATCGAGGTCGACGTGGAGGAGCGCCGCGGCGAGATCGCGCTGCTCGTGCACGCGAACCCCGACGACATGGGCCGCCTCATCGGGCGACGCGGTCGGGTGATCCAGGCGCTGCGCCAACTGGTGCGTGCCGCGGGCTCCGCCGACGGTGTGAAGGCCAACGTCGACGTCGTGGAGTGAACGCGCCGCCCCCTTCGGGCGAGCTCGAAGTCGGCCGACATCGGCCGCGCGCACGGCCTCCGCGGCGAAATCGCCGTCACGTTCTCCAGTAACCGGCCTGAACGGCACGCGCCTGGCGCGGTGTTCCGCGCCGGCGATCGCACGCTCGTCGTCACCGCCGGCACGCCCGCATCAAGGGCGTTGGTTGCTCTGCTTCGAAGGCATCACGGATCGCACCGCGGCCGAGGCGCTCAACGGCGTCATGTTGCGCGCCGATCCGCTCGACGACGAGGTGCTCGACGACGGCGAGTACTGGGTGCACGAGCTGATCGGCTGCGCGGTCGTCGATCCGGCCGGCAACGAGCTCGGCACCGTTGCATCGATCGAGGCCAACCCCGCGCACGACCAACTCGTGTTGCGCAGCGGCGCGCTCGTGCCGATCGCCTTCGTGGTCGAACGACGCGACGGCACCGTGGTGGTCGACGTGCCCGAGGGATTGTTCGACCTCTGATGCGCGTCGACGTGTTCTCGATCTTCCCGGAGTTCTTCACCGGTCCGCTCGACGCGTCGCTACTCGGTCGGGCCCGCACCGACGGTGTGCTCGACGTGCGATTGCACGACCTACGTGAGCACACCACCGATCGTCACCGCACCGTCGACGACACGCCGTACGGCGGGGGGGCGGGGATGGTGATGATGCCCGAGCCGTTGTTCGCGTCGGTGGAGGCGGCCGATCCGCCGCGCCCGCTGTTCCTGCTCGCGGCCGGGGGTCGTCGCTTCGACCAGGCGATGGCGCGTGAGCTCGCCGCAGGCGACGGCTTCTCGCTCCTCTGCGGTCGCTACGAGGGCGTCGACCAGCGCGTCGCGGATCACCTCTGCGACGGTGAGCTGTCGGTCGGCGACTTCGTGCTCGCCGGGGGCGAGGCCGCCGCGGTGATCGTGATCGACGCGGTGACCCGCCTGGTGCCGGGCGTGATGGGCAACGACGAGTCGGCCACTGACGAGTCGTTCTCGGACTCGTCCGCTGCGGCCGGCCTGCTCGAGTACCCGCAGTACACCCGCCCGGCGGAGTTCCGGGGCCAAACCGTGCCCGACGTGCTGCGCAGCGGCGACCACGCTCGGATCGCCCGCTGGCGTCGCGCCGAGGCGTTGCGCCGCACCCTCGATCGGCGCCCCGACCTGCTCGGCGGTCGCGACCTCACCCCCGAGGAGCAGGCCACGCTCGACGAGTTCCCGCCGGCCGAATTCCCACCGACGGGGCCCGACGCGTAGGCTGGACCGTCTCACTCTCGCCCCAACGCCCGCCACGGAGCACTTCTGCGATGAACGCCACCGATCTCGTCGACCGCACACAACTTCGTGACGACATCCCCCAGTTCGCCCCCGGCGACACGCTCAAGGTTCACGTCCGCGTCGTGGAAGGCAACCGTGAGCGCGTGCAGGTGTTCCAGGGCGCAGTGATCCGGCGCCAGGGCAGCGGCAGCCGCGAGACGTTCAGCGTGCGCAAGGTGAGCTTCGGCGTCGGCGTGGAGCGCACCTTCCCGGTGCACTCGCCGATCATCGCCCAGATCGAGGTCGTCACCCGCGGTGACGTCCGCCGGGCGAAGCTCTACTACCTGCGTGATCGCATCGGGAAGGCCGCGAAGATCAAAGAGAAGCGCGACTGACTCTTTGGGCGGTGATCCTCCTTCAACAGCGCGCGTCGGCCGTATGCTGGCGCCGCGGAAGGAGCCGAGGTGAGCGCTGAGGATCTCGAGCGGTACGAGACGGAGATCGAACTCCAGCTCTACAAGGAGTACCGCGATGTGCTCCCGATGTTCTCCTACGTCGTGGAGACGGAGCGTCGCTTCTACCTCACGAACTCGGTGAAGCTCGACGCCCGCAACGAGGGCGGACAGGTCTACTTCGAGCTCGTGCTCAACGACGCCTGGGTGTGGGACATGTACCGCCCGGCGCGCTTCGTGCAGACCGTGCGTGTGGTCACGTTCAAGGACGTGAACATCGAAGAGGTCGCCAAAGACGCGTGACACACTCGCGCCGCCGTCGTTGTTCACACGATGGAGGAGTCGGCTCGAGATCGCAGGCGCACGCTCGGCGACGCCGGTGAAGCATTCGCCGCCGCCTGGTACGTCGATGCGGGCTACTCGGTCCTCGATCGCAACTGGCGCTGCCGCGACGGTGAGCTCGACCTCGTGGTTGCTCGACTCCGCCGTGATCGTGTTCTGCGAGGTGAAGACCCGCCGAGGCAGCGCGTACGGCGCGCCGTACGAAGCGGTCACGTGGGCAAAGCAGCGGCGGATCCGTGGCCTCGCGGCCCGGTGGTTGGCCGAGCACCCGGGCAACGCGGCGGCCACGGTGCGCTTCGACGTGGCGTCGGTGCAGGCCGTGCGCGGACGTCGTCCCGAGATCGAGGTGATCGAAGCGGCGTTCTGACTAGCGCTGGTGGCGTTCGGCCCGGCGCCAGCACCCGGTGTGCCAGTGCCGTCGTTCCTCGGGCGTGGCGAGCGGTACCACCACCTCATGGCCCTGCCCGGTCGGGATCTCGTGGTCGCAGCCCGGGCAGCGGTAGACCTTGACCGCCTGGTACGGCTGCACATGACGGACCTCGAGGTGCACCACGTCGTGATGCTCGCCGAACCCGTCGCCCCACCCATGTTCGCCCACGCTGATCAGCCGAACAGGCCCCACAGCACGAGCGCTGCGATCACCACGAGCGCGACGCCGACGATCACCACGTCGGTGCCACGCTTCTGTTGTGCCCGGAACGGGTTGAGTCCCACGGTCAAACGGTACCGGTCGAGGTCGAGAGGTGGCGTGTCGCTCAGTCGTTCGACGGGCGGCTCGTCGCGACCTGCACGTCACCTGGTTCGGACGGCGTACGTCGACGTTCAAGGAGGAACGCGACTCCCGCCGCGAATGCGGCGGCGACGATCAACGCGCCGGCGGTCGCGGCTCGGGCCCTTCCCACCTGCTCACACTGCGGTTGGAGATTGTCGATCCATTGGACGCTGCAGCGCGTTCGCGTCACCGTCGTCCTCGTTGTGTTGTGGGGCGCTCACGACCTGCGTGAGCGGCGGCGCGCACCGCGTCAACACGGTGGGTTTGCCCTCTGGTCCTGATCTCACCGTGAGGTCGAACGACATGAGCAGCACGGCGAATGCCACGACCATGAGCACCGCGGCCGGCCCGATGAGCAACATCCGACGCAGCACGTTCGACAGTGTGCCTCACTACTTCGGCCAGCACAGGCCGCGTGAGCGTTCGAGCCAGCCTCCTCGTTCGAGGTCGCGCACGGCGACTGCGACCTGGTCGGGTCCGAGGCCCGTACGACTGGCGAGCTGGTCGATCGACGCGGCCTCGCCGCCGCACGCGCGCAGCACGGCGGCCGCGTTGCCCTCCGGCGCCCGCCGGGTGTCGTGCGCCGCGAACCCCGGGTGTGATGCCGAGCGCGAGCAACACGTCGGACGGTTCGAGCAGCGGGTGCGCGCCGTCGGCGATCAGCGCGTTGGTGCCCGCAGCGGCGGGGTTGCGTCGCGCCCCGGCATGGCGAGCACGGGCCGGTCGTACTCCACCGCGCGTTCCGCGGTGATGCGGGCGCCACCCTTCATCGTGGCCTCGACCACGACCACCACATCGGCGAGGGCAGCGATGATGCGGTTGCGAATCGGGAACGACTCGCGCCGTGGTTGCACGCCGTAGCCGAGTTCGCTTACCAGCAACCCGCCTCGTCGCACCCGGTCGAACAGCGCGTGATGACGTCGTGGATACACCACATCGAGGCCCGTGCCGACCACTCCGACCACCGGGCCGCCCGCGTCGAGCGCGCCTTCGTGCGCGGCGGCGTCGATGCCGATCGCGAGGCCGCTCACCACGGTGATGCCCGCGTCGGCGAGCACCGCGCCGATCTCGCGCGCGTCGGCCAAGCCGTGAGGTGTGGCCGCCCTCGTGCCGACGATCGCAACCCGCGGCTGGTCGAACACAGCCGCGCCGGTGCCTTCCGCGAGCAGCACCTCCGGCATGCCGGGCAGGTCGTCGGCGATCGGGTACCCGTCGCGACCCTTCACGAACACGTGCGTGCGCCGTGCGACGAGGAGCTCAGGCACCCGCGATCGGCGCGCGAGCTCCTGCCAGTGGCGCCCGAGCGCGGCACGCGCGGGCATCTGCTCAGCCGAGGCGTTCGCGCAGAGCACCCCCGCGGCCAAGCCTTGTTGCACCGCGTTCAGGGCGCCGATCGGCCCGTGCCATCGAGCGACGAGATCGCGGCAACCGTCCCGTGGTCATGTCGGGCAGGCACGCCAGCACGGCCGCGGCGACCTGCACTGGGTCGAGCGGCGACGGCGGCGGGCGGGTCGAACGTTGGTCGCGGCTCACGGCACGTCTCCGCGGAGCGACGCCGCGCTCTCCACGTGGGCATCGGCGATGTCGATCACGTCGTCGAGATCGGCGAGGGTGCGCGCGACCCTCCGCACGCGTGCCGCACCACGTCCGGTGAGCACCTGTGTCGCGATCAGGCTGCGCCAGGCGTCGTAGGCGTCACTCGACAGCGGCAGCAACCGATCGACCGCGCCCGCGGGGACGTACGCATTGGACGACCACGACCAGTCGGCGTACCGGGCTCGCTGACGTTCGACTGCGGCAGCGACTCGCGTCGCGACCGCCGCCGACGTCTCGCCCAGACCGTCGGATGCTTCGGGTGCCGTGACGCGCACGCGGAGGTCGAAGCGGTCGAGGAACGGCGCGCTCGAGCCGTCGGAGGTACCGCGATCGCTGCGCCTCGGTGCAGCGACAGTTCGGATGGCCGAGCCCGCACGGACACGGGTTCGTGCAGGCGACGAGTTGGAAGGCGGCGGGGAACGTGAGCGAGGCAGGCTGGCGCGAGATGCGCACGACGCGCTCCTCGAGCGGTTGACGCAGCGCGTCGAGCGCGGTGGGCGCGAACTCGCCGAGCTCGTCGAGGAACAAGGTGCCGCGATGTGCGAGCGTGACTTCTCCGGGCCGAGGCCGGCCACTCCCACCACCGACCAACGCCGGCGTGGACGCGGTGTGGTGAGGGGCCCGGAACGGTCGGCGCGTCACGAGCCGGCCGCCCACCGCTTGGCCCGCAGCGGAGTGGATGCGCGTGACCTCGAGCGCGTCGATGGTGTTCGAGTGGTGGGAGGATCGTGGGCAGGCGACGGGCGAGCATCGTCTTGCCCGTGCCGGGTGGTCCGACGAACAAGAGGTGATGAGATCCTGCGGCGGCCACTTCGAGCGCGCCGACGAGCGAACGGGAGCCCGCGCACGTCGCGCAGGTCGAGCGGCTCGTCGTCAACCGCGTCGTCGCTCTCCGTGCGGGGCGTGTCCCAGTCGGGCCACGTCGTTTCGCCCTTGATGCACGCACGCAGCTCACCCAGGGACCGGCGCCGCGCACGTGCACGTCGCGCACCAACGCCGCTTCCGCCGCATTCGCCAACGGCACCACCATCGACTCGGTGCCCATACGAGCGAGCACGTCGACCAGCGCCAACGTGCCGGGCACCGCGCGTACCGAGCCGTCGAGGCCGAGCTCGCCGAGCACGCCCACGCCGTCGAGCGCGCCAGCGGGCAGTTCGTCGCTCGCCGCCGAGCAGCCCGAGCGCGACCGCGAGCTCGAGCCCTGCGCCGGTCTTGCGCACCGCGCCGGGTGCGAGGTTCACGGTGATGCGCTGTTGTGGCCAGGGAAGCCCTGATGACAGCAAGGCGGCGCGCACGCGTTCGCGCGATTCGCGTACCGCGGTGTCGGGCATGCCGACCACCGAGTACGACGGCAGGCCGGGAGAGACGTGGACCTCGACGGTGACGGGTTGACCGTCGACGCCGACGAGAGTGGCGCTGCGGACCGCGGCGAGCACGGCGCACCTCCAGTGATCGGTGTGACCGGCGCGTGCCGGTCGATCAGACGGAGGGCCGTGACCGGGGCCGCTCGACGGTGAACACACCTTCGCACCGGGGTGTGACACCTACCTGCCCGGCACATGACCCTCGTCGACGCCGTCGTCTACGCCCGCCAACAGATCCAACTCGCCCGATGAGAGTCCGACGGTTCAGATGACCGCTGTTCGGCCTCGCGGCGAGCAGTCGCTGAACCTCCGTGCCGTGTCCCCTAACGCCGGCTGTGCAGCGTTTGCGATCGTGGCTGTAAGGCACGTCGGGGACACCATCGACCAGCTTCTCGAGCCGTTGTCCGTCTGGCCGCTGTTCTGTTGCAACCGAATTTGCCGAGCGCCCGGCCGTAGCGGCTGACCGGTTCTATCCGTCGTCGTCCAGGATCGAGCTGAGCGGGTTTGTCTTCGTGCGTTGTGGTCCGCGCAGCTCGATGGCGATGCGCGGACCGCTCGGTGTATGCACGACGCGCTGTGCCGTTCCGGAGAGCGTAAACAACACCGGGGTCTTGCCCATCCGCTCCACCGTGAGCATCAGATGATCTCCAGGTTGAATCACCGTCTCGGCGGCGAGCTCGAGCAGCGCGCCGCCTTGCGAGATGTCGGCAAGGGTGAACTGAACCGGATGGCCTGTGGGGTCGATCTCGACGTAGCCGGTCCAGATCGCGGCCTTACGCGGGTGACGCCGCCGTTCCTTGGTAGCGCGCGTCCTGAGTCTGAACACCCTCGCCTCGACTCCTGTTGTGTTCCGACAGCCTCTGCGTGTTGGTTAGTGGCGTTGCGTCCGGCGAGAATCGAGCTGCAGGAACGTCAACCGTTCGGTGGCGCGGGCTTTGTGGGCCTGAGTATCAAGACACGTCCCGACGGCATCAGTGTGCTGCGTACATGCCACTGTTCTCTGACGCCGGGCACGGCGGGGAGCCAACCGCGCTGTGTCTCTCGGGACTCGACGTCGAGTCCGCTCGCGTGGAGGATCCGTCGCACCAGGATGGTCCCAGCCGAACCGGGCAGCATCGTCGTTTCTTGCATCTTCCGGTTGACTCGTACACGGACGCGCAGCCTTGACGATTCGTCGACGAGGTGAACCGAGGCCGCGCCGAGATCGCCCGCATGAGTAAGGAGCCACGCAACTATGGGGTCGTCGACACGTACGCCCGTGCTCGCAGGTCGGTCCGCATCCTCGCCGGATTTTGGTCGGCCTCTGGGCTCGTTGATGTTCACTCTGCCTGCGGTCGGCAAGTGCACCGATGTCTCCGCCAGAGTCCACTCCGAACGCTGGGGTTGCGCGGGTGACCGGTGCGCGTGAACTTCGTCGCTGAGTGGGCCGACGTCGATGGTCGTGTCCGTTCCTTCACATAGGTCTCCGACGACCGTTGAGGGATGGGGGAACCATTCCTCGAGCGCCTCCAAGACGGTCTTGGTGCTCGCCAAGACGAACGCCGCCTGGCGACCCGACAATCTCAGGACCTCTCGCTGCGTCTCTCGAGTCGGGGGTTCGGTGACGACCACGATCAGGCGGCCGTCCTCGTATCGCAATGGCAGTGCCTGCAGTCGATACGCCGCTTCGCGTGGGAACCGGGCCAGGGTCGCCGGATCGGGTTTCGCCTCGTGACTGAGATCTACTACGCGCATTCCGAACTGTTCCGCGAGAGTCGCTGTCAGTTCGTCCTCGTCGATGGCACCTAGGCGAACCAACACCCGCCCGAGCGGCGGACTGTTTGAGGTGAGCTCCTGTTCGGCGAGTGCCGAGCGCGAGATCGTCGTGATCAATCAACCCGTATCGGACCAACAGCTCGCCGATTCGGAGCACCGACGGCGAGCCCGCAGGTCTTGTCAGTTCGCTTCGCTGCCCGTTTTGTTCAGGCACGTCCGCCACATCAGCTCCCAGAACCCTCGCCCCGACCAGCAACCACCAAGGCTCGCCAGGCTGGCCTCGCGTCTCCCCAAGAGAGTCGGCAACCGATTTGCCTGACTTGAGAATTTTCTTCGTCTTGACCGAAGCCAGCGAAGAACGTCGCACGCGACCTGCGCTGCACGATCAGCGTCGCCACCAATGGCTTCGACGTGATGGCCTCGCGCGAAGCCCACCGCGTGACCGAAACCGACGGTCGTGGCTGAGATCGCGTCGTTGTGGGCGAAGAGCGGGTGGCGCGCGCAGCCCGACGATTCGGGACCCGGGATCAGTACGGGGACGCCCTTCACCGCGTCGATTCCGCGTTCCTGTGCTCCCGGTACGCGGGTTGCTTGCACGCGGACGAGCAATAGGTCGTGTGTCTGTACCAGATGCGTTCACGCTTACCCGGCGAACAGAAACCCGCGCTTCGACGCACGGAAGTGGATTTCAGCACCGATCAGCTCGGCGTATTGGTCATGCGTCAGCAATAGCGGACGCACCGGCGGGCCCGCACGACACGCGCCCCAGGGGATCGCAGTTCCACGGGCACTGTCTAGTGACGACCAATCGTGTCCGTCGTCGACTGAACTATCCCGTCGGACAATTCGTGAACTCGGGAGTGGTGTGAGGAAGAGAAACCGAGATCTGGACCTGATCCTGGCTGGCTTGTTTGAGCTACGGGTCACGTGCTTGGAAAGCGAAACGACCTGGAACGCGATCGGTGACGTGGCAGACAAGCTGGGTGGCGATCGGTCGGCGATGTTCTTCGGCGCGCCACCACCAGAGCGCATCTTTCGTCGAGCGTCGCCAGACAAGACCCGCCAACCGTCGACTGACTGAACGCGCAGCGCACATCCCCAAACGCCGGATCAGGGACGTGTCACTCCGCACCAGAAACTGTCGATCTGTCGCCGCGCCGTATGGGTTTTGCAGAGGTTCACCGTGATGCGCTGTTGTGGCCAGGGAAGCCCTGATGACAGCAAGGCCGCACGCACCGTTCGCGTGCGACTCGCGTACCGCGGTGTCGGGCAGGCCGACCACCGAATACGACGGCAGACCTTGGGAGACGTGGACCTCGACGGTGACGGGCTGACCGTCGACCCCGACGAGAGTGGCGCTGCGGACCGCGGCGAGCACGGCGCACCTCCAGTGATCGGTGTGACCGGCGCGGCCGGTCGATCAGATGGAGGGCCATGACCGGGGCCACTCGACGGTGGACTCACCTTCGCGCCGAGGTGTGACACTTATCCGATTCATGTCATGCTGTGCCCGGCACGCACGACCGTGAACTCGGAACTCTCAGGGAGGGGACGCACATGACCGCGAGTGGCACTTGGAACATCTCGATGACGACGCCGATGGGGGCACAGGAAGCCAAGCTCGACCTGGTCGAGGACGGCGCGTCACTCACGGGCACTATGTCGGCTGCCGCTGCGCCCGAGGCGCTCGAGATCACCGACGGCACCGTCGACGGATCGTCGCTCGCGTGGAAGGCGTCGATGACGTCGCCGATGGCGATGACGCTCGAGTTCACCGCGACCGTCGACGGCGACGCGATCTCGGGAGACGTCGCGCTCGGCGCGTTCGGAAACGCCACCTTCGCGGGGACGCGCGCCTGAGAGACCCGCACGGGCGAACGCTCAGACCATTGGATCAACGGGGCTAGATTTGCCCAGATGCCGCGCATGCCGGTGGACGAGCATGACGGTCACCCGACGACGGTCACCCTGTGGGCGACCGACGGCTTCGCGTCGTCTCTGTCGGGCAGCAGCGAGCACACGCGCGCCGCGTACGGCCACGACGTCGCCGAGTTCGTGAACTGGGCCGACCGCGGCGAGATCGAACCGAACGCCGTCGACCACCGCACCCTGCGCCGCTACCTCGCGTATCTCGACACCCGCGGGTTCGCGCGCACCACCATCGCCCGCAAGGCGGCCGCGGTGCGCGCCTATCTGCGCTACCTCCATCGTCACGGCGTGATCGACACCGATCCCGGTCGCTCACTGCGAACGCCGAAGGGCGTCGCCCGGCTTCCGCGAGTCGTTCGCGCCGACGAGGCCGACGATCTGCTCGACGCCGTGGCGGCGGCGCCGGAACGCGCCGGGCCCGACGGCGAGGTCGACCTGGTCGAGCACGCGGTGCACCTGCGCGACGTCGCGCTGTTCGAGGTGCTCTACGGCGCGGGTCTGCGCGTGGCGGAGGCGTGCAGCCTCACCCGCGACGACTGCGACCTCAGCCGCGGCCTGCTCACGGTCCACGGCAAGCGGGCCAAGATCCGTCGTGTGCCGGTGGGGGAGCCGGCGGTCGAGGCGCTCACCGAGTGGCTGTGCGACGGCCGTCCGCAGCTCGCCACCGCTGCCACGCCCCCGCAGTCGGTGTTCCTCAACCGCCGGGGGCGGGAGCTCACCACTCGCGATGCCCGCCGGGTGGTGGAACGCCACTCTCTTCCCGACGGCCGGACCCTCCACCCGCACGCCCTGCGTCACGCGTACGCTACGCACCTGCTCGAGGGCGGGGCCGACCTGCGAGCGGTGCAAGAGCTGCTCGGCCACGCCGATCTGGCGACCACCCAGATCTACACCCATGTGACCCGCGATCGACTGCGGTCCGTCTACGAGGCGACACATCCCCGTGCCTGACGACAGCACCGAAGCAGCCGACGCGGTTGCCGAGCTCTGGGCCGACTACAAGGCCAACGACACCAAGGCCGCGCGCGAGCGACTCATCCTCCACTACTCGCCGCTGGTGAAGTTCGTGGCCGGGCGGGTCGCTGCCGGTCTGCCGCAGAGCATCGAGCAGACCGACCTCGTGAGCTACGGCATCTTCGGGCTGATCGACGCCATCGACAAGTTCGATCCCGGACGCGGCTTCAAGTTCGAGACGTACGCGATCTCGCGCATCAAAGGCGCGATCATCGACGAGCTGCGCTCGATCGACTGGGTGCCGCGCTCGGTGCGCGCCAAGGCCCGTTCCATCGAGCGCGCGTACTCGAAGCTCGAGAACGAGTTGAAGCGAAGTCCCGACGAAGACGAGGTGGCCGCGGAGCTCGAGATGACCCGTGGCGAACTTGCATCGACGCTGTCGCAGATCTCGCTCACCGGTCTGGTCGCGCTCGACGAGCTCCTCCAGGCGAGCTCGAGTGAACGGTCGGGCGGCGCGACGCGCGGCGACAGCATCCCGTCGGACGGCGTCCACGATCCGGTGCAGTCGTACGAGGTCGACGAGATGAAGCAACTCCTCGCCGATGCGATCAACCGCATGCCCGACCGTGAACGTCTCGTGCTCACGCTCTACTACTACGAGGGCCTCACCCTCGCGGAGATCGGCGCCATCCTCAGCGTCACCGAGAGCCGCGTGTGCCAGATCCACACCAAGGCCATCCTGCAGCTCCGCGGACGCATGGGCGACCCCGACCGAGAGCCCGGCTCCGTCCGCTGACCGGTTTCACCGCGACGCATGTCGCTCACACGCTCCCAACCCGCGTGTCGTAGTTGTGCGCCCGGGGGAGACCCATGCACTCCAGTGCGCCAGTTGCAAGCGACGGTGAGGAGCACGCCGTCGTCGCCAGCGGTGGCGAATGGTCCATCTCCTGGCACCCTCCGCTCGCATGTCCGCTAGGGACTCCTCACGGAGCGAGCGCATGGTGCGTCACCTCAGATGATCACGTTGTTCTCATCAGCCGAGACGAGCAGACGTGGGAATGGCCAGGTGGTCGACCCGAAGGCGATGAGTCGTGGGCGGAGACCCTCCACCGAGAGGTCCTCGAAGAGACCTGTGCGTTGGTCATCAGCGCGCGATTGCTCGGGTTCTCTCGTTCCATCGCCGTCAAAGGGCCGGAGACCGGACTCGTACTTGTTCGCTCCACCTGGAGGGCAGAGGTGGAACTGTTGCCATGGCAGCCGAAATTCGAGATTCCCCATCGTCGCGTGGTGCCTGCGGCGACCTTCTCGAGCACCTCTGGATGGAACCAGGTTTCGAGCCGATCTATCGGCGGGGTCTCTTAGAAGCAGATCTGCTCGAAGGCGATCACTGAGCGGAGAGCGACTGCACGTACCCCTTGTCGACCGCGTCACACATCGGTACGATTGGTCCCACTCCCCGGCGCTTCCCCGTGTCGTGAACATCACCGATCACGGGGTTGCCGATGGGTTCCGCTCTCCGGCGCGGCGCGTTCCTCGCGTGCGCCACCCTCTTGCTCGTCTCCACGATCGCTCCCACGCGCGCAGCGGAGGTCGACGCGACCGGTGCGTGGATGCGTCCGGTCGATGGTCCGCTCGTTCGACCGTTCCAGGAACCGACGTCGGTATACGGCGCCGGGCACCGCGGCGCCGACCTTGCCGCTCCGCCGGGCACGTCGGTGCGCGCCGCCAACGACGGTGAGATCACGTTCGCCGGATCGGTGGCCGGCACGCTGCACGTCACCGTCACACACGCAGGAGGGCTGCGCACGTCGTACTCGTTCCTGCAGTCCGTCAGTGTGCGCACGGGCGCGCACGTCACGCGTGGCGACGTGCTCGGCACCACCGGCGGAGCGAACGACGACCACGACGGCAACGTGCTGCACCTGGGCCTGCGCCTCGGCGAGCAGTACCTCGACCCGATGGTGCTGTTCCGTCCCGTCGACCTGGCCCGTGCCGTGCATCTGGCGCCCGTTGATCCACCGAACGAACAACCGTGGACCGCGGCCGATGAGCGCCGCGAGCTCTCGTTGTCACTTCGCCTCCCCACGCCCGGTCACGCGGCCGCTGCGCCGGCCGACGACCACGGATGCGGCGATTCGATCCCGATCGTGGGCGGCGTGGTCAGCGCGGGGTGCGACGTCGGCGCGTGGGTGGGTGATCGCGCGGGCAGGGCGCTCGATGTCGGGCTCGACACCGTTCACGCCTTCACCGGGATCGCCACGAGCACGCTCGACACGATCGCGCGCGCCGCTCGCGGCCACCCTCGACGCGTTGCGCAGGTTGCCCGACGCGATCGCTCGCGGAATGGCGCGCACGCCCATCGCCACGATGGCACTCGACCTGGTCGCGATGGGCCGACGCTTCGTGCACACGGTCACCGCGGAGTGCAGCACCGACGCGCCCGACGCGAACGGCGCGGGTGGGTCGATGCACCGTGTGATGGTCGTCGCTGGGATCACCAGCTCCGGCGAAGCCGGCGACCGCGGTCGCACCGTCGGCCTCGACGTGACCAAGTTGGGCTACCGACCCGCCGACGGCGAAGTGCAGTGGTTCTCCTACGCCCCCGACGGGGGCGCCTATCGCGCCGACGACACCTTTGGTCCGATCGTCGACGCCGCCGCGCTGCTCCGCGATCAACTCGAGGCCATGCAGCGCGACCAACCAGGTCGCGAGGTCGACCTCATCGCGCACTCGCAGGGCGGCGTGGTGGTCGACGCGTTCCTCACCCTGTTCTACAAGGCATCCGACCCGACCCTGCCCCCGCTCGGCACGGTGGTCACGATCTCGTCGCCGCACGAGGGCGCTCCGCTCGCGACCGGCAGGCGACTCGATCCGTTCCTCACCGCTGGGCGAGGACGCGCTCGAGGCCCTTGGCGACCAGGCGTCGTCGTTACCTCCGCCCAACAGTCCTGCCGTGAAGGACCTCTCCGAACGCTCGAAGCTGATCGCCGAGCTCCAGCGGCGGGGAGTGCCCGACCACTTCGACGTGACGTCCATCGGTGCGTCCGAAGACGTGGTCGTGCCGGCCGACCATCTGTCGTGGTCGGGTGCTCGCGAGACGGTCGTGGCAGTGAACGACCTGAGCCAGCACAGCGCGATCCTCGACGATCCCGACGGGCTGCGGGCGATGCGGGCAGCACTCGAGGGGCGAGCGCCGCCCTGCGTCGGGCTCGACACCGCATTGCGCAGCGCGATCGCGCCGGTGGTGATCAGCCGAATCGAGCACACCATCGGTACTGACGTCTCGACCGCCCTGGGAGGTCGCCGCTGAACGCCGGGTCGGTCACGGGTCGATCGTCCCGGTCGGGCTCCACGAGCGTCCCGGTAGTGTCGGCGCGGATCGTTGCCAACTCCCCCCAGCACCCGAAGAGGTACCGCCATGGAATATCGAAAGCTCGGACGCACGGGGCTGCGGGTGAGCCCCTTGATGCTCGGCACCATGAACTTCGGGATGGACAAGGCGGGCGGGGGCGTGCAGACCGAAGAGGACGAGGCCTTCCGGATCATGGACCGCGGCCTCGAGCTCGGCATCAACTTCTTCGACACCGCGAACGTCTACGGCGAGGCAGCGGGCGCACCGAGGCGATCGTCGGCCGGTGGTTCGCGCAGGGCGACCGCCGTCGCGAGCAGGTCGTGATCGCGACGAAGGTCTACAACAGCGCGGAGCTCGTGGCCGAACGAGGCGACGCTGTCGGCGTTGCACATCCGCCAGGCGTGCGAAGACAGCCTGCGCCGCATGCAGACCGACCACATCGACCTCTACCAGATGCACCACGTCGACCGCGACACACCGTGGGACGAGATCTGGCAGGCCATGGACCTCCTCGTCGCGGCAGGGCAAGGTCCTCTACGTCGGGAGCAGCAACTTCGCCGGCTGGCACATCGCCAAGGCCAACGAGGCTGCGGCGCGGCGGCAGCTCGTTCGGGCTCGTGTCCGAGCAGAGCCTCTACAACCTCAACGCACGCACGATCGAGCTCGAAGTGCTCCCCGCGTGCGCCGACTACGGACTCGGCGTGATCCCGTGGAGCCCGCTCGGCGGTGGACTGCTCGGTGGTGTCCTCGCCGACCGCGAACGGGGTGGGCGACGCGGCGGTGAGCGAATCCAGGCCAGGATCGACGCTCAGCGCCCGAAGCTCGAGGCGTGGGAGAAGCTCTGCGCGGAGATCGGGGCACCGCCTGCCGACGTCGCGCTGGCGTGGCTGCTGCACAACCCGACGGTCACCGCGCCGATCATCGGGCCCGCGCACCGTCGCCCAGGTCGACGACGCGCATGGGCGCGCTCGACGTGCACCTCACCGACGACGTGCTCGCCGAGCTCGACCGGATCTTCCCTGGTCCGGGCGGTCCCGCGCCCGAGGCCTACGCCTGGTAACCCTGCTTCGCCACCCGCCGGGACGGCTCGGCGGGCCGGGCCGGGACGGCTCGCTGGGGCGGGGCCTGGCAGGGAGGGGCGGGGCCTGGCAGGGAAGGGCGACAGGGCCGCCCACTACACTTGATCCCGACTCGGGCTCCGGCCCGGGATCTCTCACACCCGCATCATTCCTACGGTCATCCGGACCGGGTTCCGCTTCGGCGGCCCCGACTCCCGGTGTCGGGCGGGTGGACGTACAACCGAGGAGCACCACGACGCCATGGCCACGCGCCCTGGGTCGTCGCGGCGCACGAAACCAAAGGATCCACCGTGACTCAAGCCTTGGCGACCGAACCCGTCGTCACCATGAAGCAGCTGCTCGAGGCCGGCGTCCACTTCGGACACCAGACCCGGCGCTGGAACCCCAAGATGAAGCGCTTCATCTTCGGTGAGCGCAACGGCATCTACATCATCGACCTCCAGCAGACGCTCGCGCGGATCGACGACGCCTACCGCTTCGTGCGCAAGACCGTCGAGAACGGCGGCACCGTGCTGTTCGTCGGCACGAAGAAGCAGACCCAGGAGCCGATCCAGACCCAGGCCGACCGGTCGAACTCGCCCTACGTGAACTACCGCTGGCTCGGCGGCATGCTCACCAACTTCCAGACGGTGCACCAGCGTGTCGCGAAGATGCGCGAGCTCGAGAAGATGGTCGAGACCGGCGAGACCGACCAGATGATCAAGAAGGAAGGTCTGAAGGTCAAGCGCGATCTCGCGAAGCTCGAGCGCAACCTCGGTGGCATCCGCTCGCTCGAGAAGGCGCCCGACGCGGTGTTCGTGATCGACACGAAGAAGGAGCACATCGCGGTCACCGAGGCCAACCGTCTCGGCATCCCGGTGATCGCCGTGGTCGACACCAACTGCGACCCCGACCTGATCGACTTCGTGATCCCGGGCAACGACGACGCCATCCGCTCGGCCAACCTGATGTGCCGGGTGCTCGCCGACGCGATCGTCGAGGGCAAGTGGCTCCAGCAGCGCAAGCAGGCCGCGCGAGCGGCGGCGCCAAGGCGGCCGACGCCAAGCCGTCCGCGATGGCCACTCCCGCCCAGCCCGCCCCGCCCAAGCTCACGCCCGAAGAGCGTGCGGCCAAGGACGCGGCCCAGCAGGAGGCCCGCAACAAGGCTGCCGCGCAGCAGCGTGAGCGCGAAGAGCGTCTGCTCGCGGCGAAGGAAGCCGAGAAGGCAGCTCCTGCCGCCGAGGCAACCGCCGCCGACGCACCGGCTGCGGAGACGGAAGCGACGACCGAGCCCGCTGCTGCGGCAGCGGAGACCCAGGAGAGCGACACGAATGGCTGAGGTGGCAGCGGCCGACGTCGCCAAGCTGCGCAAGGCGACCGGCGCCGGGATGATGGACTGCAAGTCGGCCCTCGAGGCCACCGAGGGCGACCTCGAGAAGGCGCTCGACTTCCTGCGCGAGAAGGGCCTCAGCAAAGCTGGAAAGCTCTCCGAGCGTGAGGCCACCGAGGGTTCGGTCGAGGCGCTCGTCGACGGCAACGTCGGCGTGATCGTCGAGCTGAACTGCAACACCGACTTCGTGGCCAAGGGCAGCGACTTCACCGGCACCGTCACCGCGATCGCGAACGCGGTCGTGGCGCACGGTGACGCCGACGTCGCCGCGCTCGCGCTCGACGGTTCCACGGTGGGCGACACGCTCACGCAGCTCGCCGCCAAGCTGGGCGAGAACGTGACCCTCGGGCGCGTCGTGCGCTTCGAGGCCACCGACGGCCTGGTCGACGCGTACAAGCACGTGCAGAGCGACCGCGGCACCATCGGTGTGCTCGTCGAGCTGGCGGGCGTCGACCCGTCGAGCGCGGCGGCCCGCGAGGTGGCGCACGAGATCGTGTTGCACGTGTCGTTCGCGGCACCGGCCTACCTCACGCGCGACGAGGTCCCTGCCGACGTGGTGGCGCACGAGCGCGGCATCATCGAAGCGAAGAGCCGCAACGAGGGTGTGCCCGAGGCGAAGCTCGAAGGTGCGGTCATGGGCCGCATGAACGGCTTCTACAAGGAGAGCGTGCTGCTCGAGCAGCCGTCGGTGAAGGATCCGAAGGTCTCGATCGGCAAGCTCGTCGAGGGTCTCGGTGGCGGCGCGTCAGTCACGCGGTTCGCTCGCGTGAAGGTCGGCGAGGACTAGGTTCGAATCCCATGGCCGACAGCGGGTTCCGGCGGGTGGTGCTGAAGCTCTCGGGTGAGGCGTTCGCCGATCCCACCACGGGGTTCGGCATCGACGCCGCGGTCGTGCAGCGCATCGCCGACGAGATCGCGGAAGCGCGTCAACAGCTCGGCGTCGAGATCGCGGTCGTCGTCGGCGGCGGCAACATCTGGCGCGGCATGACCGGCGCGACCCGCGGCATGGATCGCGCCCGGGCCGACTACATGGGGATGCTCGCCACGGTGATCAACGCGCTGGCGCTGCAGGACGCGCTCGAAGCGGTCGGCCAGCCCACGCGCGTGCAGACGGCGATCACGATGGCGCAGGTGGCCGAGCCGTTCGTGCCGCTGCGTGCGATCCGTCACCTCGAGAAGGGCCGCATCGTCGTGTTCGCGGCGGGCAACGGCAACCCCTACTTCACCACCGACACCACCGCCGCGTTGCGCGCCGCCGAGATCGGTGCCGAGGCGTTGCTGAAGGGCACGCACTCAGGCGTCGACGGTGTCTACAGCGCCGATCCCCGCACCGACCCCACCGCGGTGAAGCTGATCGAGGTGAGCCACTTCGAGGTGCTCACCAAGGGGCTGAAGGTGATGGACTCCACCGCCATCACGTTCTGCATGGACAACGAGTTGCCGATCATCGTGTTCGACGTGAGCGCGCCCGGCAACATCGCCCGCGCGCTGCAGGGTGAAGGCATCGGCACGCTGGTGAGCTCGGGCGCGCGTCCGTGAAGAGCCAGTGCGTCAGGAGCCAGCACGGGAGGAGCCGGGATGGCTGGTGACGGCGACGAGATGCGCGATCTGGTCCTCGAGGACTGTCGCGACAAGATGCGACGCGCCGTCTCGCACGTGAGCAGCGAGTTCGCGGCGGTGCGCACCGGCCGGGCGTCCTCCGCACTGGTCGAGAAGCTGCAGAGTCGAGTTCTACGGCGTGGAGAACACCCTCCAGCAGCTCGCCAGCTTCGGTGTGCCCGAAGCGCGTGTGCTCACCATCTCGCCCTACGACAAGAACGCGATCTCGTCGATCGAGAAGGCGATCCAGCAGAGCGACCTCGGCGTGAACCCGTCGAACGATGGCGCGATCATCCGCATCACGTTCCCCGAGCTCACCGAGGAGCGGCGCCGCGACTTCGTGAAGGTGGTGCGCACCAAGGCCGAGGAAGGCAAGGTGGCGGTCCGCAACCTGCGTCGCCAGGCCCGTCACGAGCTCGAGGAGCTCGAGAAGGGCGGCGAGATCAGCCAGGACGATCTCGACCGGGCCGAGAAGGACCTCGAGAAGCACACCCACGAGGTGGTGGCGGAGATCGACGAGCTGCTGAAGCACAAGGAACACGAGCTCCTGCAGGTCTAGATGTCCCCACGTCGTGTCGGGTCATGGGGGTTGTCGCTGGTGGTGGCGACCCGTGCATCCGGAATCCTGGGGCCGCCGCGGGTCTAGCCTGGTGGGTCCACCGGTCTGGAGGATCAGTGTCCGATTTCGACGACAACCCGCCCGAGCAGCCTGACCCCGAGGGCGTGCGGATTCTCGGATCCGACGAAGCTCAGGCCGCGGCGGAAGCCGAGCCCAACGTGCGCCCGGCCGACATGCCGCGCCGCCGGCCCGCGCCGCCGCCGGGCACCCAGCCGGCCGCCCGCTTCCCGTTGCCGCCCGGGCGCGAGTCGACCGAGCGGATTCCCACTCCTCGCCCCACTCCCGCGCCGCCGCTCCCCGAGAGCGGACCGATCCGCCTTCCGCACTGGACCGAGCCTCCCACCGGGGAAGTCCCCCAGATCGCGAGCGAGGTCGACCTCGACCCCGACGCCGACGAGGACGTGTGGGCCGCGAGCAGCGCCCCGCGCTTCCGAGGTGACAGCGCCGACTGGTCCGACGCGGTGTTCGACGACGACCGCCTCCACGACGACACCACTGCGCTCGGTTCGCTGGTCGACCTCCCCGAAGTCGACGAAGACGAGGTCTTCGCCGCCGAGGTCGACGCTCGACGTGCGCCGGAGCGCCGCACCCGCACCCGCGCCGGTGCTCGCCCCCGCAATCGTCGCGAGGACCAGTCGCCCGTCACACCGGTGCCGCCGTCGCGCGACGACCTCACCACGCGTGTCATCACCGGCGTCGTGCTCGCAGTCGTCGCGCTCGATCTGCTTCGCGCTCGGTCGTCCGGCCACTGCGGTGCTCGTCACCGTGATCGTCACTGCGGCGGGCTTCGAGCTCTACGAAGGGTTCCGACGTGCCGGGTTCCAACCCGCCACGCTCATCGGTTTGCTGGGGTGCGTGTCGATCGTGGGCATCGCGTACAACCACGGCGATCGTGCCTTCGGGCTGGTCACCGCGCTGGTGATGATCTTCACCTTGCTCTGGTACCTGTTCAAGGTGGTCAACGCACGCCCGATGGTGAACGCCGCCGTCACGGTGCTCGGCTTCGTCTACGTCGGCGTGCTCGGTGGGTTCGCCGGGATGTTGCTCGTGTATCCCGACGGCATCGGCATGCTCATCGGCGTGGTGGTGTGCGCGATCGGTTACGACATCGCCGGCTACCTCGTCGGGTCGCGGATCGGCAAACGTCGCTTGTCGCCCGAGTGGTCTCCGAACAAGACCATGGAAGGCCTGGCCGCGGGCATGGGGGCCGCGGTGGTGCTCGGCATCCTCATCGGTGGCGTCGGCATCACACCGTGGAACTCGATCGGTGACGGCTTCATGCTGGGATTGGTCGTGGCGATCTTCGCCCCGCTCGGCGACCTCTGCGAGTCGATGCTCAAGCGCGACCTCGGCCTGAAGGACTTCGGCACCATGCTTCCCGGTCACGGCGGGGTGCTCGACCGCTTCGACGCGATCCTGTTCTGCCTGCCGGCTGTCTTCTACCTGGTCCTCGCGCTCGGCCTCACGTGAGTGATGGCGCGGCTCGTCTGATGGCGCGGACTGTCCGATGACGCGGCACTTCTGATGACCCGCCGCGTCGCCGTCCTCGGCTCGACCGGTTCGATCGGCACGCAGGCGCTCGACGTCGTCCGCAGCCACCGCGACGAGTTCGAGGTGGTGGCGCTCGCCGCCGGTCGCAACGCGGACCTGCTCGCGCGCCAGGCCGCGGAGTTCGGTGTCGCCCCGGAACGCGCCCGGCTCTGCGCTGACGACGCCACGGTGCTGGCCGAGCTGGCCGCGCTTCCCGACGTCGACGTGGTGTTGAACGGGGTGGTGGGGTTCGCAGGTCTCCCGGCCACCCTTGCCGCGCTCGAGCACAGCAAGGTGCTGGCGCTGGCCAACAAGGAGAGCCTCATCGCCGGCGGTCCGGTGGTCGCCGCTGCGCGCGAACGCGGGAACGGCGAGATCGTGCCCGTCGACAGCGAGCACTCCGCGCTCTACCAGTGCCTGCGTTCGGGTGCCCACGACGAGGTGCGCCGTCTGATCCTCACGGCCAGCGGCGGACCGTTCCGCGGCCGCTCGGCTGCCGAGCTCGCCCACGTCACGATCGCCGACGCGCTCGCGCATCCCACCTGGAGCATGGGCGACAAGATCACCATCGACTCGTCGACGCTCATGAACAAGGGTCTCGAGGTCATCGAGGCGCGCGAGCTGTTCGGGATCGACTTCGACCACATCGACGTGGTGGTGCACCCGCAGTCGATCATCCACTCCATGGTGGAGTTCACCGACGGCGCCACCATCGCGCAGCTCTCCATGCCCGACATGCGCCTTCCGATCGGCCTCGCCCTCGGCGCGCCGGCCCGGCTCGACGAGGCGTTCGGCGCCATCGACTGGACCACCCTCTCGGAGCTCACGTTCGAGGCCCCCGACCTCGACGCGTTCCCGTGCCTGCGCCTGGCGTTCGCGGCCGGCCGCGCCGGCGGGGGAGCACCGGCCACGCTGAGCGGAGCCAACGAGATCGCGGTCGCCGCCTTCCTCGACGGGCGCATTCCGTGGACGGCCATCGCCGCGGTCGTGGCCGAGGTGCTCGACGCCGGCACCGGGAACGTTTCCGAAGTGGCCGACGTTCTCGAGGCAGACCGGGTGGCGCGTGAACGCGCGTCCATTGCTGTGAAGGCCCACGAATGAGGATGGGCGAGTGAAGGATCCGCTGGAAACCGCGCTCGAAGAGTCGGACGTGAAGGTTGATCGCGGGATCGCGACCAAGATCCTGATCGCGGTGGTTCTCGGGCTCGTGGCGTTGGCCGTCTTCCGGCCCGGTGCGCGCATTCCGCTGGCCATCGTCACCGGCATCATCTTGATGGTGATGCTGCACGAGGCAGGTCACTACTGGGCCGCCAAGCGCTCCGGCATGAAGGTCACCGAGTTCTTCCTCGGCTTCGGGCCGCGCCTGTGGTCGTTCCAACGCGGCGAGACCGAATACGGCGTGAAGGCGCTGCCCCTCGGTGGCTACGTGCGCATCATCGGCATGAACAACACCGAAGAGGTCGATCCCGCCGACGAGCCCCGCACCTACCGCGCCGGCCGCTATCGCAACCGCCTGATGGTCGTGCTGGCGGGTGTCACCGTCAACCTCATCATCGCGTTCCTGCTCTTCGGCGCCGTGCTGGTCGGTCACGGGCTGGCCGCGCCGAACACCACGGTGAGCTCGGTCACCCTCGACAGCGCCGCGCACGTGGCTGGACTCCAAGCCGGCGACAAGATCGTCGGCATCGCGGGCGAGAAGATCGCCAACTGGGACGAGCTCAAGGTCGCGATCGAACATCGCGCGAAGCAGGACACCCCAATCACCGTCGTCCGCGATGGGCAGACCCTCGAGCTGACTGCCGTCATCGGATCCCGCAACGGCGAAGGGTTCCTCGGCGTGTCACCGGCGAGCCACTACGAGCGAGTCGGTCTCCTCGATGCGGTGCCGAAGTCGCTCACGACGCTGAAGGATGTTGCAGTCAACACCGGCGAGTCACTCGGGCACCTGTTCTCCCCGGCTGGAGTCTCCACCTACAGCAAGAACTTCACGTCCGACGCGCCGAAAGCAGGTTCGACCGCCGATCTCGAACGCCCGCGCTCGCTGGTCGGGATCGTCGACCAGGGCAGCGCGATCGTCGACAACAACGTGTGGGCGCTCCTGTGGCTGCTCGGCGGCATCTCGCTGATCCTTGCTCTCTTCAACCTGATCCCGCTGCCCCCGTTCGACGGCGGCCACGCCGCCATCGTTGTCTACGAGTGGGCGGCGTCGAAGATCACGCACCGCAAGGTCGAAGCCGACTACCGCAAGCTCCTGCCGGTGGCGGCCGTCGTGCTCGCGCTGCTCGTCACGCTGAGTCTGTCGGCGATGTTCCTCGACATCCGCCAGGCCGTCGGGCAGTAGTGGGGCGGGCAGTAATGGGGCGGCCAGTGATCGGCCTGCGATGATGGGTGGCCAATGACTGGTGCCCGATGATCGACGACCGACCGACGCCACCGCGCACGTGCGACGAACGGCGCGTCACCCGCCAGATCCACGTGGGTGACGTCGCGGTGGGAGGCGACGCGCGCGTCTCCGTGCAGTCGATGACCACCACGAAGACCGCCGACGTCGACGGCACCTTGGCGCAGATCTACTCCCTCGCCGCCGCCGGGTGCGACATCGTGCGCTGCACGTGCAACGAGGAAGCCGCCGCCGAGGGGCTGGCGCAGATCGTGCCCCGTTCGCCGGTGCCGATCGTGGCCGACATCCACTTCCAGCACACGCTGGCGCTGGCCGCGATGGAAGCAGGGGTGCAGGGCCTGCGGCTCAACCCGGGCAACATCCGCAAGGCCGATCACATCAAGCTCGTCGCCAAGGAGGCGAAGGACCGCGGGATCCCGGTGCGCATCGGGGTCAACGCCGGGTCGCTCGATCCCGACATCGCCGAGGCACACGGCGGTGCCACGCCCGAGGCGCTCGTCGCGTCGGCGCAGCGCGAGCTCGCCTACTTCGCCGAGGTCGACTTCTACGACGTCAAGATCTCGGTGAAGTCGTCGAACGTGCCGGTGATGATCGATGCCTACCGACTGCTCTCCGAAACGGTCGACTATCCGCTGCACCTCGGGGTCACCGAGGCCGGCCCGCTGCCCGGCGGCCTGGTGAAGGCCACCGCGGGCATCGCCACGCTGCTCGCCGAGGGCATCGGCGACACGATCCGGTTCTCGCTCACCGCCGATCCCGTCGAGGAAGCGAAGGCCGGTCGTCAGCTGCTCGAAGCGATGGGCCTCCGCGAACGCAAGGGTCTCGACCTCATCGCGTGCCCGTCGTGTGGCCGCGCCGAGGTCGACGTGATCCGGGTCGCACGTGAGGCGCAGGACGCGCTCGAGGCGCGCAACATCCCGTTGCAGGTCGCGGTGATGGGGTGCGTGGTGAACGGGCCCGGGGAGGCGCGCGACGCCGATCTCGGCATCGCGGCGGGCCGCGGCAAGGGTCACCTCTTCGTGCGCGGCCAAGTGGTGCGCGTGGTGCCGGAGGCCGAGATGGTCGACGCACTGGTGCGCGAAGCGGAGCTCATCGTGTCGGAGGGCATCGAGGCGCGCCTGGCCGCGGCCGACGAGCACGCCGAGGAGATCGCGGCGGCCACCCGCAGCGAGCTGCTCCAGATCCAAGGCACCGACGTCAACCACACCAGCGACACCATCGAACGGATCCGCGACATCCAAACGCAGTAAGACCGCAGTCAAGCAAACGGCGCGGTCGGAACCTCAGGAAGAGACGAGGCCGCACCGTGTGCTTCTCCGCCGAAGCCGACTTCGTGAGTGGGGCAGTGATCGGCGCCGTCGGGGTGGCGACGCTCGCCAAGGTGAAGTACCCGCGCGAGATCCCGTTGGCCGCGATGCCGCTGGCGTTCGCGTTGCATCAGGTGATCGAAGGGTTCGTGTGGCGCGACATCGACGCCGGTGTGCCTCGCGTCGGCGGTACCGCAGTGTTCTTGTACGTCGCGTTCGCATGGATGGTGCTGCCGGTGCTGGCGCCGCTCTCCATCATGCTCGTCGAACCGCCGGGATGGCGCCGACGGGCCATCGGCGTGCTCGTGGGCATGGGTGCGATCGCCGGCGTGTACCTCGCGCAGGCCGTGTTCTCCGGCGACGTCACCGCGCATGCAGCCGAGCACACGCTGCAGTACGGGGGCGCGGGGAAGTGGGCGGTGCAGGCCACGGTGCTCTACGTGGTCGCGACGTGCGGCGCGCCGCTGATCTCGGGGTTCCGTGCCATCTTCTGGTTCGGGGTTGCCAACGTGTTCGCAGTGGCCGCGATCGTCGTCATCCAGGACGAAGGGCTCACGTCGGTGTGGTGCGCGTGGGCGGCGGTGGTGAGCGTGCTGATCTACGTGCAGTTCACCTGGTGGCGCCGCTGCGATGCGCTCGACGTCGTGCCGACGGCCGAGCACGCGTCGTAGAGCGAGCGTGCACTCCGGCCGCCACGATTCAGTTGTCAAAGGTCGGGAGAACGCCCGCGTTCGGGGGCCCGCCCCGTCGGTCATCGAGTCGTCGGTGCTTCACGTTCGATGTTCGAGGTGCTGACACACGGTGCCTCCGCCGGTCAGGGCCGGCGTCGGGAGGGCGGTGGTCGTGACGGGGGCGGGAGCCCGTACTGGCGGGCTTGCTCGGGGGTCAGAGCGTCGTAGCGGATCATGCGGAGGCCGTCAGGCTGGTTGGGGTTGCCGACCAAGGCCCAGGGCCCATGGGGGATGAGCTCCCGGTGGTGCGGTGCGAACACCGCGGCGAGGTTGGAGATGTCGTCGGTGCCGCCCCAGGAGCGCGGGACGAGGTGGTGGATCTCGAGGCCGTGTCGAATCTCGCAGTTGCCACAGCGGCAGTGCCCGTCGCGCAGCCGCACGGATCGGACGATCTTGGGCGAGAGGGCAGAGGTGCAACGACCGACCGCGACCGGCGTGCCGGCGTCGTCGACGAGGGTGGGTTCGAGGGTGGCGTTGGCGCGAAGTTGTTCGACCACGGTGTCGGGCAGTGGCACACCGCCGACGGTGGCGGGGCCGGTGAGCGGGACGTGCACCGACAGCACTGGCTTTCGCGCTCGGCGTTGGCCCGTGATCAGGCGAGTCGTCGCGCTCACACAACGCGCCGAGTGCGTCGGCGGCTCGTTGGTCGCGAGCGCTCCAGGCCTCACCCTTCGCCGGCCGCATCTCCTCCATCACTTCGTTGAGCGTGGCCTCGAACGTCGCGCCGAGGAGATCGGGGAGCTCGCCGTGCACATGGAGCACGGTGTTGTCGTCGTTCCACCATGTGCGCAGGCTGCGTGCCCGCCACCGCGCTTGCGCTTCTTCCGCCGTGGGCTTGCGTTGCTCGCGCACCATCTGCGACAGGTCCACCGGCGCGACGCCCGGTGCGCGGGCTGCCCAATCGGCGTCGGTGGTCTCGTCGGCGAGTTGCACCACCGATCCCAGCTGCTCGGCGCTCAACGCACCGTCGTGCGCAGCCGCCGCAAGGTGCGGCAGCCCCGCGAGTGAACGTGCGGTGTCGACCGTGTGGCGCACGGTGCGAGATGACACGCCGTCGTGGGCGGCCATGCACTCGTCGATCGCGCCGCGCCGATCGAGCACCGCGACGACGGCGAGCTCTTCTACGTGCAGGCGTCGTTGTTCGCGGACCAGTTCCTCACGGCGGGCGCGCAGCCGCTGGGTCTCCCAGCACTCGAGCTCGTGCAGGCGGTCCCGGAGATCGAAGGTCACGAGATCATCCAAACACGGGGGTGTGACACTTATCCGCCGGATTCGGGTGCTTCCACCAGATTTCTCAGAAATCGATCAGTCGCTATCATCCGCGCTCCCGTCTCATGCCCTCACTCGCCGCTTGGCCTCCGGGTCGCCGTGGCAAACCCGCGCACCACGCTGTTCAAGCACGGCGGCGACGATCCTCCCCGTGTGCGGGATCGCCTCGCGAAACGAGCCGCGCCACGAGATGACGGTGCCGTTGCCATCGGGGCCCGGCGAGAGGTCGATGTCGGCCCGGTAGTCGCGCACCGGAAACCCCGACACCACCGTGTAGGCAACGTGCAGTGGCGGCTCGTACTCGAGGATCTCCTCGCGAGTGAACTGCGGCCAACGGCCCATTCTGCGGATCGCGCCCACGCCGCCAGGACTCGGCGCCCCGGCTCGTTCCCATTCCGCGCGAGCGATCATCCACCCTGCCCAGGCGGGCCAACCCGGTGCGTCGCCGATCACCTCGAACACGACCCCAGGCTCGGCCGACGATCGAACTGTGACCTCATACGACGCGAGAGACTGCGGCATCACTCCTGATCCTGCCATTGGTCCGACGTGCGCTCGAATCGCTGAAACCTGCGGGGCGCCCCAATCGTCTTCCCTTTGATGGCTGACGACGCCCTGGCCGACTTCTGCGGTGCCGAATGGCCCCGGCTCGTCGGCTCGTTGAGCCTTTTCACCGGCAGCCGTGATCTGGCCGAGGAGCTCGCGCAGGATGCGCTCGTGCGCGTGTGCCAGCGGTGGTCGACGGTGCGCGCCGCCGATTCACCGTCGGCGTGGGCGCACCGAGTCGCGTTCAATCTCGCGAAATCACACTTCCGTCGCGCCGCGGTGTGGCGTCGCGTGCAGGTCCGCGCGGCCGAGCGGGCTGAGGTGGTGCACCTCAACAACGCCGCCGCGATCGCGACTCGCGACGCGCTCCAGACGTTGCCGCCGAACCAACGTGAAGCGCTGGTGCTTCGTTACTACGCCGACCTGTCGGTGCGTGACGTGGCGACGCTCATGCGGTGCCCGGAGAACACGGTCAAAACCCACACCCGTCGCGCACTGGCGGTCCTGCGCGACAGCGGGCTGCTCGACGACCACGACGACGTTGCCGGGATCGAACCGGCCGACGAACCCATCGTCATCACCAGGTTGCAGATCGCGGAGGACATCGGATGAGCGAGCAGATTCACGACGTGTTGCACGACGCCGCCGCACCGCCGCGTCGAAGCGTCGACGTCGACGGCTTGATGGCACGAGCGCGACGTCGCCGGCAACGGTTGGGCGCGGTGGTGGCGTCGAGCGCGCTGGTGGTCGCCTCCATGCTGGCCGTGGTCGTCGTGCGTTCGGGGGACAACGGAGCGACGGTGAACGCCGCGGTCGCCGGCGAGGGGTCGAACGATGTTCCCCCGCCCGCCGACGGCTGGAAGCGCGTCGACGCGCCCGACGCCGGGCTCACGATCGATGTGCCCGAAGCTTGGTATCGCCTCGACCCTGAAGCGACCCAACGGCTCTACGGGGAGGTGCTCGTGGTGGGTAACTCCGACAGTTACTTCGACGATGCTCCGCCCCCGTGCTCCGTGGCGACGCCGAGCGACGCGCCATCGACCTGGGTCGCATTGCATGAGATCTCAGCAAACACAGCCGGACTCGTTGAACGCCCGACGCGTTTTGCGATCGATGACTCGACGTATTCCACGTTCGACCCGTGTCCGGCCGATGTGACAGGAACCCCGGAGCAGCGCCTCCGTCGAGGCGTTCGCTTCGAATTTCTCGATCATGGCCGAGCCTTCGTGGCAACCATCACCGAGAACGGTGGCGTCGAGGGAGCTGGCTTGAAGGTGGGAGTCGAAGTGCTCGACACCCTGCGGGTCAGTGCCCTGGTCACGCCGACCACGAAGCCCGCCGAGACCAGCAACCCGACGACGACGACCCGAGCCGACCCAGCGCCGACCACGTCGACGACGCCCGAGGTCACGACCCCGATCTCGGCCGACGACGAGGCCGCGGTGCGTGCGACGATCAACGACTGGCTGCAAGGTGCGCCGCCCGGCATGAACCTCGCGGTGGTGGAGGATGGCGCCGGGATCGCGGACGCCGTCGCGAAGGCGGTCGCGTATCGCCAGGCGCAAGGCCTGCCTGGATTCCGCCGCGCAGATCCAGTCGGTGTCGCTGATCGATGCCGACCACGCCCGTGTTCGACTTAACGCAGTCGGCGGGAGCTACACCGTCCCGGTGAACGACGGCATGGTGGTGCGCATCGACGGCCAGTGGCGTGTGTCGCGTGCGACGGTCTGTGAGCTCATCGCTCGCGCACCGGGTGCGACGTGTCCGCCGAGAACGTGAGGCGGACGTGAACCGCGGCTCAGCCTTGGCTGGGGGTCCAGCCGTGGAGGCCGCACTCGAGCTTGCCGCTGCCCGACCAACGGCCGGCCCGCGGGTCGTCGCCGTCGGCGACCGGCTTGGTGCACGGCCAGCAGCCGATCGACGGGTAGCCCTTGTCACGCAGCGGGTGCTGCGGCAGGTTGCGATCGGCCACGTAGGCGTCGATGTCGTCGTGGGTCCACGGGGCGATCGGATTCACCTTCACGATGCCGCGCCCGATGTCGAAGCCGACGATCGGCGCGTTGGCACGCGTGGGTGCTTCGTCACGGCGCAAGCCCGTGAGCCACGCCGCCTTGCCTTCGAGCGCGCGGGCGAGCGGTTCGACCTTGCGCATCGCGCAGCACTCGTCGGCGTTGGTCTGCCACAGGTTGTCGGGCGCGATGAGCGGCTCCATCACGCGCAGGTTGAGGTCGTAGTGGTCGCGCACCTGTTCCACGTACCACTTGGTCTCGGCGAAGTGGTACTGCGTGTCGAGGAACACCACTTCGATGTCGGGCGCGACCTGCATGGCCACGTCGATGAGCACGCAGTCCTGGAACGACGCCGCGAGCACGGCCTGGTCCTTGTAGGTCTCCCACGCCCAACGCACCGCTTCCGACGCGGCCTTCTTCTCGAGCTCGGTCGAGACCTTGGCCAGCTCGGCCAGGTCCGGAACGGATGCGACGTGTGGGAGCGCGAACTCCTCGTCGACCGACTGCAGCGTGCCGGTCATGTCGCGCACTCCGAGTCGCCCACCTCGGCCACGTAGGGGCCGGTCTCGTCGAAGTCGACGAAGAAGTCGGGCGCGTCGTCGGGCGACGGGAAGAAGTCGAGATCTTCGAGCGTGCGGTTCACCGTGTCGACGCCGCCGACGCGCACGAGCCACTCGCCGAACGTCTCGCCGGCATCGCGCTCGCCGGCGAACTGCTCGACCACCCGCACGACGGCCTTCGCCGCGTTCTTGGCCGGCAGCTTCACCGACTTCTGACCGAATTCGATCTCCATGTTGCCGACGCGACCGCCGAGCAGCATGTGGTAGCCGGGCGCGGCCCGACCGTGCGCACGACGCTCGATGCCCAGGAACCCGATGTCGGCGATGTGATGCTGGCCGCACGAGTTGGTGCAGCCCGAGATGTTGATGCGTACGCCACCCACCTCGGCGAGGCCCGACTCCTCGAGCGCGTTGCCGATGTCGGCAGCGAGGCCACGCGACTGGGTGACCGCGAGGTTGCACGTGTCGGCGCCGGGGCAGCTCACCACGTCGCGCACGAGCTCGGCGCCCGCTTCGGCCATGCCGAGCGCGTCGAGCCGGGCGTGCACCTCGGGGATCTGCTCGTCGGTGAGCCCACGCAGCACGAAGTTCTGCCGGTTGGTGATGCGCACCTCGAGGTTGAAGTCGCGTTGGATCTGCGCCAGGCCGCGGAACTGGTCGCCGGTGATGTCGCCGAGGCGGCAGTAGGCGTAGGCACTGACCGTGCCGTTGGCGCGGCCGCGCACCACGTTGGCGGTGTCCCAGCGCTGCAGCGGCGTGAGGTTGCGGAACTCGACCGGCGACGCGTTCGATCCGACGAGGCGCGTGAGGCCGCCGTCGGCGCTGACCGCGGTGCCGATGCCCGCGGGCGCGTCGCCCTGGGCCTCGACGATGGCGGGGATGCCGCCCGGGTAGGTGGCCGACGCGGGCAGGAACTTGCGCTCCTTGATCACGCGCTCGCGCAGCTCCTCGATGCCCATCGTGTCGACGAGCCACTTGAGGCGGGCGCGCAGCTTGTTGTCGCGGTTCCCGAAGTTGCCTTCGACGCGCAGGATCGCCTCGATGGTGGGCAGCAGATCCTCGCGGGTGGTGAACTCCTCGAGCGCCTGTGCGGGGTGCGGGTTGGCGCCCAGCCCGCCGGCGAGGAACACCTTGAACCCCGCCTCGGTGGTGCCGTCCGCGTTCGGGCGTTGCACCGCGATGATGCCGACGTCGTTGAACATCGCCTGGCCGCAGTCGGTGGCGCAGCCCGAGAAGTTGATCTTGAACTTGCGGGGGAGGCGCTGCGAGATCGGGTTGCGCAAGAAGAGGTCCTTGGCGGCCTCGGCCCACGGCGAGATGTCGAGCACCTCGTAGGGGCACGCGCCGGCGAGGTGGCAACCCATCACGTTGCGCACGGTGTCACCGCAGGCCTCGCGAGCTGGTGAGGTCGACCGACGCGAGAAGACGCAGCACCTCGCCGACATCGGCGAGCTGCACGAAGTGGAATTGCACGTTCTGGCGCGTGGTGAGGTGGCCCCACCCGCGCGAGTACGTCTCACCGATGTAGGCGCACATCTCGAGCTGGTCGGGTTCGATCTTGCCGAAGGGGATCTTCACCCGCAGCATCTGGTTGAAGCCGCCTTGACGCTGGCCGTACACGCCTTGGTTCAGCCGCATCACCCGGAACACGTCGTCGTCGATCTCGCCCGCGATGAACCGGCGAGCACCGTCTTCGAACTTCTCGATCTCCTCCTCGATCTCGGAGTCGAGGGGTTGGGCCCGGAGGTCGCGCACATCGATCGCCATACCCGAGGAAGTTACTCGGGTTTCGGCGAAAATACCAGTGAACTAGTCGGGAATCAAGGCAATCGGATTGGTCGAGAAGGCGACGGGCCGATGCCCGAGCAGCCGGCCCGGAATGGCGAGCACGGCGCCGACAGTGGGTCGGTAGCCTGCCGCACATGGCCAAGCAGGTGCTCACCCCCCGAGCCGACGACTTCCCTCGCTGGTACCAGGAGATCCTCAACAAGGCGGAGCTGGCCGACAACGGGCCGGTGCGCGGCACCATGGTGATCCGCCCCTACGGCTACGCGATCTGGGAGCGGATGCAGGCCGAGGTCGACGCTCGCATCAAGGTGGCGGGCGCCGAGAACGCGTACTTCCCGCTGTTCATCCCCGAGTCGTACCTCAAGCGTGAGGCCGAGCACGTGGAGGGCTTCAGCCCTGAGGTGGCCGTGGTCACCCACGCCGGCGGCAAGGAGCTCGACGAACCGATCGTGGTGCGCCCCACCAGCGAGACGGTCATCGGCGAATTCATGGCCAAGTGGATCCAGAGCTACCGCGACCTGCCGTTGCTCTTGAACCAGTGGGCCAATGTCGTGCGCTGGGAGCTCCGTCCCCGCACGTTCCTGCGCACCACGGAGTTCCTCTGGCAAGAAGGCCACACTGCGCACGCGACGCGCAGACGACGCGCACGTCTACGCGATGCAGATCCTCCACGACGTCTACGAAGACTTCATGATCAACGTGTTGGCGATGCCGGTGCTCGTCGGCATGAAGACGCCGCGTGAGCGGTTCCCCGGCGCGGTCAACACGCTCACCCTCGAAGGGATGATGGGCGACGGCAAGGCGTTGCAGATGGGCACGAGCCACGAGCTCGGCCAGAACTTCGCCACCGCGTTCGGGATCGAGTTCCTCGACGACGCCGGCGCGCAGCAGACCGCGTGGACCACGTCGTGGGGTGTGTCGACCCGCATGATGGGTGGGCTGATCCTCGCCCACGGCGACGACGCGGGCCTGCGCGTGCCGCCCGTGCTGGCGGCCACGCAGGTGGTCGTGGTCGTGGTGCGCGACGACGACGCGGTGGTCGAGCGCGCCCGAGCCATCACCAGTGAGCTCGCGGCCGCGGGCGTGCGCGCCATCCTCGACGACAAGACGAGTGTGTCGGCCGGGCGTCGCCTCATGGGCTGGGAGCTCAAGGGCGTGCCGATCCGCATCGAGCTCGGGCCCCGCGACCTCGCGGAGGGCGCGGCCACCGTGGTGTGCCGCATCACCGGCGAGAAGTCGGCGGTGTCGCTCGACGGGCTCATCGACCACGTGCGCGCCGAGCTCGACCGTCAGCAGATGGCGCTGTTGGGCGAGGCCGTCGCGCACCGTGAGAACAACACCGCGGATGTGAAGTCGCTCGACGAGGCACGCGAAGCCGCGACCACGGGCTGGGCGCGCATCCCGTGGGCATTGGTGGGCGAAGAAGGCGAGACCGAGCTCGCGACCGCCGGTATCACCGTTCGGTGCCTCACCCGCGCCGACGGCACCGTCCCCGACGCCGATGACGAGCCCGACCTCGTCGCCACCGTGGCCCGCTCCTACTGAGATGTCGCTCCCTCGATGACCTTGCCGGTTGGTCCGCCGGTGTCGCCGATGCTGGCGAAGTTGGCGCGCGAGATGCCGACGGGGGAGTACCTCTACGAACCGAAGTGGGATGGCTTTCGCGCCATCGTGTTCCGCGACGGCGACTCCGTGGAGATCGGCAGTCGCAACGAGAAGCCGCTCACGCGCTACTTCCCCGACCTGCCCGACGCGCTCCGCGCGTCGCTGCCCGATCGTTGCGTGGTCGACGGCGAGATCGTGATCGCCACCGACCACGGCCTCGACTTCGACCTCCTCTCCTTGCGCATCCACCCTGCGGCCTCGCGCGTCGCGATGTTGGCCGACGAGCACCCCGCGTCGTTCGTCGCTTTCGACCTGCTCGCCGAGGACGACGACGACCTGCGCGCCGTGCGGTTCGCCGAGCGTCGAGTTCGCCTGGAGCAGGCGCTCGCGCATGCCGCGCCGCCGGTGCACCTCACTCCGGCCACGCTCGATCCGGCGCTCGCGGCGGAGTGGTTCGACCGGTTCGAAGGTGCGGGGCTCGACGGCGTGATCGCCAAGCCGCTCGACGGGGAGTACCTCGAGGGCAAGCGCACCATGTTGAAGGTGAAGCACCTCCGCACTGCCGACTGCGTGGTCGCGGGCTACCGCGAGCACAAGGACGGTGGCGTCGGTTCGTTGTTGCTCGGCCTCTACGACTCCGAGGGCGTGCTCCATCACGTCGGCGTGGCGAGCAGCTTCAAGGGCGAGATGCGCGCGCAGCTCGAGGCGGAGCTCGCGCCGTACCGCGATCGTGCGATGTCGGAGCACCCGTGGCGGGAGTGGGCGGAGTTCGCGGTCGAAGGGGCCCAACCTCAATCGGCGAGTCAGCGACGGCCCGGCGCGCAGAGCCGCTGGAACACCGGCAAGGACCTGAGCTGGGAGCCGCTGCGCATCGAGCTGGTCGCCGAGGTGGCGTTCGAGCACCTCCAAGGCGACCGCTTCCGTCACACCGCGCGCTTCCAACGCTGGCGTCCCGACCGCGACACCGCGTCGTGCACCTATGAGCAACTCGACACGCCGGTCCCCGTCGAGCTGCGCGAAGTCTTCGGCGTCTGACCCCGGTAGCGTGCGTACGTGGCGCAAGCGCTCGAACCGACCGAATCCCGCGCCCGCGGCCGACGCCTCATCATCATCTTCGTCGTCGTCTTCGTGATCCTGGTCGCAGGAGGTGCCGTCCGCTACTTCCAGAATCGCGCCCTCGATGACAAGACCGACGCTGCGACCGCAGAGCTGCGTCGAGGTTGGCGCCCCGTCGACCTCGCCGCGCTCCATGCTTCGTACGCGGCCGCGGAGGACAAGGCCTTCGTCGCGAACGACGGCGACTACAGCGCCGAGGAGCAGCTCTTCCCGCCGACGAGTGAGTCGACCCTGAGCGTGCGGAAGTTCGCACCCGACGGCACCTTCGCGGCGGCCTACCTCGTCGAGGCTGCCGGGCGTGAGCGGTGCATCGTCGTGCACGTGCACCCGCCGGCACCGAATCGGGTCAAGCTCCAGCAACGTGACGGCAACTGCTGACGTTCCCGCCATCCGAGGTGTGAAGTGCGCAAGGTTCTGATCGCCCTCAGCGTCATCTTCGTGGTGGTCGCCGCGACTGGCGCGTACGAAACGTTCCGTTATCGCCCCCGCGGTTCGCAGTGGGTCGGGGACGTGCACCGATGTTCGTCGTATGCCTTGATCGTGCTGGTGCTCGTCGCGCTGGCGATGTGGCTCACCCGCCGGGTCACGCTCGGGCGTGGTGGCGCGCTGGCGCTCGCGGTCGCGTTGGTGGCCGCACTCGTCGGCTTCTTCACCGGCGGCGCGATCCGCTGGGACCAGCTCGCGCTGAACACCGTGACGCGAGGGGGGCCACGAGGCGTCTTCGATCTCGCGCATGTGCAGTTCGTGATCGTCGACGGCCACCTTGCCGGACCCGATACCTTCCACCGCAGCGTGATCGTGCACACGCTGGTCGTCGGACTCGTGCTGGCCGCGATGCTCGGACTGGCCTGGTTCTTCGTCATCCGCAGGGCGTCGGCGCCTGAGGAATCCACGCACCAGGTATCCAAGGAGATCTCACCATGAGCGACACCCCGCCGTCCGCCGGTCTCATCGCCGGGCAACTGCGCTACCTGTTCGAGGAGCGGCCGCGGCTCGCCGAGGGCACTGCGGCGGAGTTGGCCGAGCAGCTCAACCACGAGGACCGGTTCGCTCGGGCCCGGAACGCCTACCCGGGTGAGCCCGACGAGGTCGTCGTCCGCGCACCTCGAGGAGTTCGAACCCCGCATCACCGCGGCCCTCGTCGAGGAGGCCTTGCAGCAGGTGCGCCCGCCTGGGAGCTGAGTCGGCGCCGCTGCAGGAAGCCGGTGGACGGGCTCCGGCGGCAGTGACGGCACGGCGACGAGGGCCTCCCTCCGCTATAGTCAATGGGTTCGATCGCACCATTCACCACCCACCGGATTTCGGGAGTACGTGGGCGTTGAGCCCACGTTTTTTCTTTGCCCATGCAGGACAACTCGACCATCGTCGACGCCGTGGCCCCTGTGTTGGTCGCGCGCGGCCTGTCGCTCTACGACATCGAGATCTCCGGCGCCGGCAAGGCAAGGGTCGTACGGGTCCTCGTCACCAACGAGGGTGATGGCGGTCTCGACCTCGACGCCATCGCCGCGGCCACCGAGGCGATCTCGCCTGTGCTCGACGAGCCTGCGGTTGCCGCGGCGCTTCCCGGGCCGTACGCGCTCGAGGTGAGCAGCCCCGGCCTCGAACGACCGCTCCGCCGCCCCGAGCACTTCCAGGGTGCGATCGGCGAGACCATCTCGGTGAAGGTGCACGACGCCGAACGCATGCGGGGCAGCGTCATCGCCGTCCGACGACACCGGCTTCGACCTCCACCTCGACGGCGCGGCCGACGACGGCACCCGCACCACATCGCGTTCACCGACGTGGTGCAGGCGCGCACCGTCTTCGAATGGGGCGCGACCTCCCCGCGCCTCGACCCCCACGCGAGAGCCCATCCCGCGAGAAGAGGCACGACGATGAACTCCGAAATGATGGAAGCGCTCGAGAACATCGAGCGTGAGAAGGGCATCTCGATCGAGATCATGTTGGAGGCGTTGGCCAACGCGCTCCTCACGGCCTACAAGCGTCAGCCCGAGGCCGCCGAAGAAGCGCTGGTCGAGATCGACATGGAGACCGGCGCGATCAAGGTGATCGCCCAGGAGCTCGACGAAGAGGGCAACGTCACCCGCGAGTGGGACGACACGCCCACCGACTTCGGTCGCATCGCGGCGCAGACGGCCAAGCAGGTCATCTTCCAGCGCATCCGTGAAGCCGAGCGCGAGATGAAGTACGAGGAGTACGCGGGTCGCGAGGGTGACATCGTCACCGGGATCATCCAGCAGACCGACGCCCGCTACACGCTCCTCGACCTCGGCAAGGTGGAAGCACTGCTTCCGCAGGCCGAGCAGGTTCAGAACGAGCACTACGACCACGGCAGTCGTCTCAAGGCGTACATCGTCGAGGTGCGCAAGACGGCCAAGGGCCCGCAGATCGTCGTGTCGCGCACGCACCCCGGTCTGGTGAAGCGTCTCTTCGAGCTCGAGGTCCCCGAGATCGTCGACGGGGTCGTCGAGCTCAAGGCCATCGCCCGCGAGCCCGGTCACCGCACCAAGATCGCGGTGTCGTCGAACGACAACAACGTCGACCCGGTCGGCGCGTGCGTCGGTGCGCGCGGGTCGCGCGTCCGCATGGTCGTCAACGAGTTGCGCGGCGAGAAGGTCGACATCGTCCCCTACAGCGACGACCCGGCCGAGTTCGTGATGAAGGCGCTCGCCCCGGCCCGGGTGCGCGAGGTGCGCATCCACCCCGACACCGGCACCGCCGAGGTGATCGTCCCCGACTTCCAGCTGTCGCTCGCGATCGGCAAGGAAGGCCAGAACGCGCGCCTGGCAGCGCGGCTCAGCGGGTGGCGGGTCGACATCAAGAGCGAAGCGCAGCTCGCAGAGGAAGAGGCGGGCGGCGGCGTCGAGTACGCCGAGGGCGAGTGGGTCACGTCCGACGACGGCGAGCTGGTCTGGCAGCCGGCCGAGGGTGGCGAGACCATCTCGGCCGCGGAAGCCGGGTACGAAGCACCGGAAGGCGCCGCCGAAGGTGCAGCAGAGGCCGCGGTGGTCGAGGCCGATGCGCCGGCGACCGATGCGCCGGCCGCGGACGCTCCTGGGACCGACGTCCCGGTGGATGCTCCGGTCGACGCACAGACCGACGCCGCGCCGGTCGACACGGCCGCCGCGGATGCCCCGCAGCCAGCTGAAACGGAGGCAAGCGACGCGTGACAGCCCGCGTCGCACCTGTGTGGGGTGCCGACGCGTCGCTCCCAACGACGAGCTCCTGAGGGTTCGCCACGACGGTGGCGAGCTCGTGGTGGGGCCGGGTCCCGGACGAGGAGCCTGGCTCTGCGCCGAGCACCCGATCGAGTGTCTCGAACCGAGCTGCGAAGCGCTCCGGGTTGGCCCGGGCGCTGCGCACGCAGGTTTCAGGCGGTGAGATGGAGCGGTTACGTGCGAGACTGGGGGGCTGACAACCGTCTCCCGGCAACGAAGACGACGACGCAGCGCACCACGAGCAAGCAGAAGAAGAGGACGAACCGGCTTTGGCCACCAAGAAGATCAGGGTCTACGAGCTCGCACGAGAGCTCGGTGTCGAGAACCAAGTGGTCCTCGACCTCGCAGAACGCTTGAAGATCGGCGTCAAGAGCCATTCGTCGAGCATCGACGATCCGTCCGCGGACCGCGTCCGACGTATGGCCGACGCCGAGGGACTTCGGCGCGAGCCGATCGTCGACGAGCCCGAACCGCCGAAGGAAGCGCCGAAGAAGAAGGCTGCGCCCAAGGTTGACGTCGCGCCCGACAGCACGCCCACGCCGGTCGCGCCCTCCGCGCCCGAACCCGGCACGCTCGCTCCCGCCGCGTCCACGGCTGAGCCCGGCACTTCCCGCGCCGAGCAGCCCGCGGTCGCCGCATCCGCGCCGGCCACAGCACCCTCGGCTCCGCCCGCACCCCCGGCCGCACCGCATCGCGTCGTGCGCTCCACCGGGGTCATCCCCGACGGTGCCACGCGTCCTGCGCCGGTGCCGGCACCTCCCGCTCCGCCTGTCGCCCCGCCCGCGCCCATCGCGGCTGCGCCGTCCGCGCCGGCGCCCGCTCCCGCGCCCGCGCCCGCTCCGGCCCCGCCGGTTGCGCCTCCGGCGGCAGCGGCGTCCGCACCTGCACCTCCCGCCGCGCCCGCGGCGCCCGAGGCTCCGGGTCAGCCCGAGCCGACGGCCGGCCCGCCGCGCAGCGTGTCGGGCAAGCCCATTCCGCCGCCTCCGGGCGGCCGCAAGATCCCGCCCCCGCCTGGTCCTCGGGTTCCTCCGGGCACCCCTGGCGCGCCTCGCACCGGCGGTCCCGGCGGCGGTGGTGGCTTCGGTGGACAACGGCCCGGTGGTGGTGGGGGTCCCGGTGGTGGTGGCTACGGCCAACGCCCCGGCGGCGGCGGCCCCGGTGGGTTCGGACAACGTCCGGGTGGTGGTCCTGGCGGCGGCCCGGGCGGTCCCGGTGGCCGCGGTGGTCCCGGTGGCGGCCCTGGTGGTCCTGGTGGCGGCCGTGGTCGTCCCGGCCCGCAGGGACAACGGCCCCGGCGCAAGAAGCGTCGTCGTCGCGACTTCGAGGACCTCGGTCCGGCGTCGTTGCCGCAGCTCACGCCGGCCGATGCACCCATCCCCGAGGGCGAGATCGTCGTCGAGCGCGGCAGCACCATCCAGGAGCTCGCGCCGAAGCTGAACCGCACGTCGGCCGACCTCGTGCGCCTGCTGTTCGACGCGGGCGAGATGGTCACCGGCACGCAGTCGCTCGCCGACGAGATGGTCGAGCTCATCGCCGAGTCGCTCGGCGCCGAAGTGCTGCTCGTCGAGCCCGGCCAGGAGGCCGAGCTCGAGTTGCAGGCGCTGCTCGGTGACGACGAGGAGTACGACGACGCCAACGACGAGCCGCGCGCACCGATCGTCACCGTCATGGGTCACGTCGACCACGGCAAGACCACGCTGCTCGACCGCATCCGCAGCGCCAACGTGGTCGCGGGCGAGGCCGGTGGCATCACCCAGCACATCGGCGCGTACCAGGCGTTGCACAACGGCCAGACCATCACGTTCATCGACACCCCGGGTCACGAGGCGTTCACCGCCATGCGTGCTCGCGGTGCGCGCGCCACCGACATCGCGGTGTTGGTGGTCGCGGCCGACGACGGCGTGATGCCGCAGACGGTCGAGGCGATCAACCACGCCCGCGCGGCCGACGTGCCGATCGTGGTGGCGATCACCAAGGTCGACCGTGAAGACGCCGACCCCACCCGTGTGCGTCAGCAGCTCGTCGAGCGTGAGCTGGTGCCCGAGGCCTGGGGTGGCGACACGATCGTCGTCGACGTCGCGCCGCCCACCGGTGAAGGCGTCAACGAACTGCTCGACGCACTGCTGCTCGTGGCCGAGGTCGAGGAGTTCGTAGCGAACCCCAAGGCTCCTGCTCGTGCACTCGTGCTCGAGTCCAACCTCGACCAGGGCCGCGGCCCGGTGGTCACCGCCCTCGTCGACACCGGCACGTTGCGCGTCGGCGACCCGATCGTCGCCGGTGGTGCGTGGGGGAAGATCCGCGCCATGTTCGACGAGACCGGCGCGTCGGTCGCCGAAGCCGGACCGTCGGTGCCCGTCGAGGTGCTCGGTCTCGACGACGTCCCGCTTGCCGGTGACGAGTTGCGCGTCGCGCCCGACGAGAAGACCGCACGCACGGTCGCGGAGGCACGCGCCTACCGCCGTCGAGCCGCGAGTCTCAAGCACCCGATGAGCCTGTCGGGCGGTGCGCGCCTCGAAGACATCTTCGCGATGGTCCAGCGCGGCGAGGTCGCCACGCTGAACCTCGTCATCAAGGCCGACATGCAGGGTTCGCTCGAAGCGCTCACCGAAACGTTGCGCAAGCTCGACCAGACCCACGACGAGGTGCGGCTGTCGTTCGTGCACCGCGCCGTCGGCGGTATCACCGAGTCAGACGTGAACCTCGCCGCGGTGTCGAACGCCACGGTGATCGGCTTCAACGTGCGTCCCGACCGCAAGGCGCGTGAGCTCGCGCAGCTCGAAGGCGTCGACATGCGCCTCTACGAGGTGATCTACCAGATCATCGAAGACGTGCAGTCGGCACTGCTCGGCATGCTCAAGCCCGAGTTCCAAGAAGTGGTCACCGGCGATGCCGAGGTCCGCGAGGTGTTCTCGGTGCCGCGTGTCGGTCGGGTCGCAGGCTGCTTCGTGCGCAACGGCACGATCACCCGCGGTTCCCGTGTCCGCTTCCTCCGCGACGGTGTCGTCATCTGGAACGGTGCGATCGCATCGCTGCGCCGCTTCAAGGAAGACGTTCGCGAAGTGCAGTCGGGCTTCGAGTGCGGCATCGGCCTCGAGAACTACCAGGACCTCAAGGGCGGCGACGTGATCGAGACCTACGAGCTCCGCGAGATCGCCCGCACGGCGTAGACGTCACCAGTCGGATGCGTTCCGCGGAACGCAGGTCGCCGGCGATGCTGTGCGTCACCAGTCAGGTCGGTGCTCGGCGATCCACTCCGAGTCGGTGCTGAGGTAGTCGGCCGGCAGTTCGCGCGGGCTCACGCCGAGGTCGAGATCGACGAGGTGCACGAGCAGCTCGCGTCGACGGCCCGCCACGAGCTCCGCGATCGGGCGGCGGCCAGTGGGTGTGTCGGCGAGGACGAGCCACGCGTCGTCCGAGAGCGTCGACCAGGTTGCGGCGAGTTCGTGCTGCGCCGTCGCGAGGTCGGCGACGAGGTCGACGGAAGGCCGTGCCGCACCGACCTCGATGTCGGTGGCTCGCCCGTCCATCCCGCCGGGGTACTTCACGCCGATCTCGCCCCGAGCCGCGTGTTCGGCGCATCGCCGGTCGCCGTCGGCGCTGCGCGCCAGGTGCGTGAGCACGTGGCCTCGCGTCCATCCGGGCAGCAGCGATGCGCCGCGTGCCGCGGTGTCGTCGAGCGAGTCGAGACGGGCTTTCACGAGCGCCCACGCGCGGTCGACGGCGCCGAGGTCGGCATCGGGTCGTTGCGTCATGACTGGTCGGTCTAGCGCACGCCGCACGAGGGCGCGATCTCGCCGCTTCCCCGCACCAGCACCCAGGCACCACAATGGGGACGTGCACGCCGCCGCCATCACGTTCGACCTCCACATCCCGCAGAGCCGGTCGCTGAAGGCGAAGCGGGCAGTGATCCGCCCGATCGTCGACGGGCTGCGCCACCGGTTCCGCCTCTCGGTGGCCGAGGTCGACCACCAGGACCAGTGGCAGCGCGCCGTGATCGGCGTCGCCGTGATCGCCGAGAGCGACGGTCGCGTGCAGGAACTCCTCGACGCTGTCGATCGTTCTGTGAACGGCGCGACCGACGTCGAAGTCATCGGCACCGAGGTCGCGTGGTTGGAAAGTGCCGATCAACTGAAGGACTGGGTGTGACCCGACGTCGTCAAGCGCCGCGCAAGTACCCGCGCGTCGCGCGCGTGAACGAGGTGGTGCGCGAAGCACTCGCCGAGCAGATCGAGCGTCTGTCCGATCCGCGGCTCGGGCTCGTGACCCTCACCGGCGTCGAGGTGAGCCCTGATCTGCGATATGCAACGGTCTACTATTCGTCTCTCGTCGTGCCCGAGCGTCGAGGTGGGGGAGAGCCGGTGCTGACCACCAACGACGACACCCGGTCCGCCACCCGTGACGCGCTCGTGTCGGCCACGCCGCATCTCCGTGCCGAGCTCGGTCGCCAGGTGAAGATGAAGTACGTGCCCGAGCTCACCTTCCGCGAGGATCCCTCGATCGAAGAGGGACGCCGCATCGAAGAGATCATCCAGCGCCTGCATGCGGAGGATGGGCACGCGGAGGATGGGCACGCGGAGGACGACCTCACGTGAACCCTCGCGACCCCGCGGTCGACGGCGCGCTCGCCGACGCCGTTGCTGCGATCGACGGCGCGTCATCGGTCGCGCTCGCGTGTCACATCAATCCCGATGGCGACGCGCTGGGCTCGATGCTCGGCCTGCTCCACGTGCTGCGCGCCGACGGCCGCAACGTGGTCGCGTCGTTCTCGTCGCCTTTCCACGTGGCACCCCACTACCGCGAGCTGCCGGGCCTCGACCTGCTCACGAAGCCGGGCGACTTCCCGGCCGTCCCCGAGGTGATGGTCACGTTCGACTGCGGGTCGTTCGGGCGCCTCGGTGAGCTCGAGCCCAACGCTCGCGGCGGCGAGCGAGCTGATCGTGCTCGACCACCACGTGTCCAACACCCGCTACGGCACCATCAACGTGATCGATCCCGACGCCGCGGCGACCGGTGTGCTCGTGCGCCGACTGGCCCACGAGCTCGGCCTTCACCTCAACGACGATGCCGCGGTCGCGCTCTACGCCGCGCTCGTGTGCGACACGGGCCGCTTCCAATACGACACCACCACGCCGCGCGTGTTCGACCTCGCGCGCGAGCTCGTCGAGTACGACGTGCCGGTCTCGCGCCTGTCGCGTCAGCTGTTCGAGGAGCACCGCTTCGCCTACCTCAAGCTGCTCAGCGAGGCGCTCGCCAACGCCGAGCTCGACGTCGAGCGACGCTTCGTGTGGACGGCCGTCACGCGAGACATGCTCGATCGTCACGACGTGACCGTCGAGGAGGTCGAAGGTCTCATCGACATCCTGCGGCGGACCACCGAGGCCGAAGTCACGTGCGTGATCAAAGAGGAACCAGCCGGCCAAGGCGTTCGCGTGAGCCTCCGGTCGCTCGGTGACGTCGACGTGCAGGCGATCGCCGACGCCCAGGGCGGTGGCGGCCATCGCTTCGCGGCCGGCTTCGAATCGACGCTCGCGATCCCCGACGTCGTCGCTCGCATCCGCGCCGCACTCTGATCCGGCGCGCCGGTGGCTTCGCGAGACGCGTCGATGCGTGATGGCCTGATCGTCGTCGACAAGCCCGCGGGGTGGACGTCGCACGACGTGGTGGCGAAGTTGCGCGGCGTCTACGGCCAGAAGCGCATCGGCCACGCCGGCACGCTCGACCCCGACGCCACCGGCGTGTTGCTGGTCGGTCTCGGTCGCGGGACGCGCCTGCTGCGCTACCTGCAGGAGGCCGGGAAGTCGTACCGCGGCACGATCGTGTTCGGCATCGCCACCAGCACGCTCGACGCGGCGGGCGATGTGCTCGTCGAGCACCCGATGCCCCTCGACCGCGCGCGAGGTCGAAGGTGCCACGCACCAGTTCCTCGGCGACATCGAGCAGGTGCCCCCGATGGTGTCGGCCATCAAGATCGACGGCAAGCGACTGCACGAGTTGGCACGGGAGGGCATCGAGGTCGAACGACCGCCGCGACCGGTGCACATCGACCGGTTCGACGTGGAGGACTTCGCATCCGGCGACCACCCCGTGGCCACCGTCGTCGTCGACTGCGGCAGCGGCACCTACATCCGCACCCTGGCCGCCGACCTGGGCGTGGCGCTCGGAGGGTGCGCGCACCTGGGCACGCTGCGGCGCACGCGCGTGGGGTCGTTCACCGTCGACGAGTCGCGTCCACTCGACGACGTCGTCGCCGCGCCCGACGCGGCGTTGCTCGGCCTCACCGAGATGATGCGTGACCTCCCCCATGTGCCCGTCGACCCGGAGCAGGCAGTCGCGGCGTCGCATGGGAAGTCGTTCCCCGCTCGCGCGCTCGGCGACGCGGCGGTCGCGATCCCGGAGCACGGCGCGCTGGCGCTCGTCACGGGTGACGCACCGTCGCTGGTCGCGGTGTACGAACGGGTCGGCGCTGCGTGCCGGCCTTCGGTGGTGCTCGCATGACCGCCGACGTGGCAGAGTCGCGACGGTGCCAACCAACGTGATGGGGCGATGATGGAGATCTTCGACCGGCTCGCCGACCTGCGCACTGCGCGCGGTTCGGTGGTCACGATCGGCGTGTACGACGGCGTGCACCTGGGACACCAATCGGTGTTGCGTCTCGTGCGGGAGCTCGCCGACGCTCGCGACCTCGACGCGGTGTGCGTCACCTTCGACCGTCACCCGGCCGAGGTCGTGCGCCCCGAGTCGGCGCCGAAGCTGCTCACCTCGCCCGAGCAGAAGCTGGAGCTGCTCGCGGCGACGGGATACGTCGATCGTTGCTCGGTGATCCGATTCGACGCCGAGCGCAGTACGGAGTCGGCCGAGGAGTTCGTGCAGGAGGTGCTCGTCGACGCCGCCGGCGCGCGCGTGGTGGTGGTCGGCGCCGACTTCCACTTCGGCAAGGGGCGCGGCGGCAACGTCGCGCTCCTCGAGCGCATGGGTGTCGACCTCGGCTTCGAGGTGATCGGCGTCGGCTTGATCGCGGAACCCGGCGGCGTGGTCTACTCGTCGACGCGCATCCGTGATCTCCTCGCCGAGGGAGATGTCGAGAGCGCGGCTGCGCTGCTCGGCCGTCCCCACGAGGTGCGGGGAGTGGTCGAGCACGGTGACGAGCGGGGGAGGGAGCTCGGCTTCCCGACGGCCAACGTCGCCGTGCCCGAACGCACCTGCCTCCCGGCCGATGGCGTCTACGCGGGAACGTTCGTTGCCGAGGGTGTGGTCGGCATCACGGCCATCTCCCTCGGGCGGCGCCCGACGTTCTACGAGGAGAACGGGCTCCTGCTCCTCGAGGCCCATCTCCTCGATTTCGACGGCGATCTCTACGACCGCACGGCCTCGGTGCGCTTCCACAGCCTCATCCGGGGCCAGGAGCGATTCGACTCCGTCGAGGCGCTGGTGGAGCGCATGGAGATCGACGTGGCGGAGACCCGTCGCCGAGCAGCCACCTGGTAGGGTTCCCGGTTGCGTTCCGGCACGCGGCCGGGCGCGTTTCCGTACACCTCTGCACGAGAGAACTCTTCCAACCCATGCCCGACACCACCGCAACGATCACCGAGCACCGTCTCCACGACACCGACACCGGTTCGCCGGAGGTGCAGGTTGCCCTGCTCAGTGGCCGGATCGACCACCTCACCGAGCACCTCAAGGTCCACGGCAAGGATCACCACTCCCGCCGCGGGCTGCTCATGCTGGTCGGTCGGCGTCGGCGTCTCCTCGACTACTTGCGCCGCAACGACATCGAGCGATACCGGGCCCTGATCGCCAAGCTCGGATTGCGGCGGTAACACGGAAGCTCGGACCGGCCTCGCGCCGGTCCGTTCCGCGTCTCAGATCAAACCTGAGCGCACGCGTTGGTTGTCAGTCGCCACCGCCCGGGAGCCCTCACGAGGCAGTTCCGGACGGCGACAACTGAGAACCGCTCGGCGCTCACCCTTCACCTGCCGCCTGAGCTGATCTCAGGGGCAAGGCAACAGAAAGGACGCGCCACATGGCGACTTCCCCCATTCAAGTGAGCGGCCCGATCAACGCGGCCGGCCTCACGATGACCCTCGAGACCGGCAAGTTGGCACCGCAGGCGCACGGCGCCGTGTTGGTGAAGGTGGGCGACACCACCATCCTCAGCACCGTGGTCACCAGCAAGCCGCGCGAGGGCATCGACTTCTTCCCCCTCACCGTCGACGTCGAGGAGCGCATGTACGCCGCGGGCAAGATCCCCGGTGGCGTGTTCCGCCGCGAGGGTCGCCCCGGCGAGCCCGCGATCCTCACCTGTCGGCTCACCGACCGCCCGCTGCGGCCGTCGTTCCCCGAAGGGTTCCGCAATGAGGTGCAGGTGGTCGCCACCATCCTCGGGGCCGACCTGATCAACCCGCACGACGTGCTCTCCATCAACGGCGCGTCGGCCGCCCTCACCGTGTCGGGCATCCCGTTCGACGGCCCGATCGGCGCGGTGCGCCTGTCGCGCCAGGGTGACCACTGGATTGCGCACCCCACGTTCGAGGAGAGCACCGAGTCCACCTTCGAGCTCGTCGTCGCGGGGCGCATGCTCGAAGACGGCGACATCGCCATCATGATGGTGGAGGCCGGCGGCACCGAGGCCACGTGGCGCCTCTACGAAGCGGGCGCGCCGAAGGTCGACGAAGAAGTGATCGCCGGTGGTCTCGACGAGGCCAAGCAGTGGATCGCGGCGTCGATCGAGCTCCAGAAGCAGCTGCGCGCCGCGGTGATCCGCGAGCGTGGCCCGATCGCCGACATCCCCTACGAGATCCACTCCGACTACGACGACGAGGTGTTCGACGCCGTCGCCGAGATCGCCACCGACTCCACCAAGGAGGCGATGTCGACCGCGGACAAGACGGACCGCAACAACCGCCTCGACCAGATCCTCGAAGGCCTCCTGCTCGCGATGGTCGGTACCGCCGACGAGCCGCAGCAGTACGCCGGTCGGGCCAAGCAGATCAAGCCCGCGTTCCGATCGCTGCAGAAGAAGGTCGTCCGCAGCCGCATCGTCAACGAAGGTGTGCGCATCGACGGTCGCGGCACCACCGAGCTCCGCCAGCTCAGCGCCGAGGTCGAGATCCTGCCCACGTCGCACGGTTCGGGCCTCTTCCAGCGTGGTGAGACTCAGGTGTTGAGCGTGCTCACGCTCGGCATGCCTCGCATGGAGCAGTTCATCGGTCTCGACGAGCTGCGCGGCACCACCAAGCGCTACATCCACCACTACAACTTCCCGCCGTACTCCACCGGTGAGACGGGCCGCGTCGGTTCGCCGAAGCGTCGCGAGATCGGGCACGGCGCGCTCGCCGAGCGGGCACTGCTGCCGGTCGTGCCGAGCCAGGAAGAGTGGCCCTACGTGTTGCGCATCGTCTCCGACGTGCTCAGCTCCAACGGCTCCACCTCGATGGCGTCGGTGTGCGGTTCCACGCTCTCGATGCTCGACGGCGGTGTGCCGCTCAAGGCGCCGGTCGCCGGCATCGCGATGGGTCTGGTGTACGCAGAGGGCAAGTACACCACCCTCACCGACATCCTCGGCCAGGAAGACGCGTTCGGCGACATGGACTTCAAGGTCGCCGGCACGCGCGACTTCGTCACCGCGTTGCAGCTCGACACCAAGATCGACGGCCTGCCCTCCGACGTGCTGAAGGCGGCGCTGCTGCAGGCACGCGAGGCACGCATGACCATCCTCGACGTGATGGACAGCGCGATCTCCACGCACCGCTCCGACGTGCGCGAGACCGCACCGAAGATCGTCAGCTTCGAGATCCCGATGGACAAGATCGGTGAGGTGATCGGGCCCAAGGGCAAGGTCATCAACACCATCACCCAGGAGACCGGCGCCGATGTGTCGGTGAGCGACGACGGCGTGGTCGGCACGGTGAGCATCGGTTCCAAGGACGGCGCGGCGGTCGAAGAAGCGCGTCGCCGCATCGAGCTCATCCTCGACCCGCCCACCGCGGAGCTCGGGGCCGAGTACACCGGCCGGGTGGTGAACGTCACCAAGTTCGGTGCGTTCGTCAACATCCTTCCGGGTCGCGACGGTCTGCTGCACATCTCGAAGCTCGGTCGCGGCAAGCGCGTCGAGCGGGTCGAAGACGTCGTCAACCTCGGCGACGAGGTCACGGTGCGCGTCGACGACATCGACAACTCGGGCAAGCTCTCGTTGTCACTCGCCGGCGACGCCCCCGAGGCCAGTGGCGATTCGGACGCGGCGGCACCGTCGTCGAGCGACCGTGCGCCTCGCTCGGAGCGTGGCGAGTCCAGCGACCGCGGTAGCGGCAACGGTGCCAGTGCGGCGGGTGACGCCGAAGTGGCGTCGTTCGAGGCGTCGTGGGACAACCAAGTCCGCGAGGAGTTCGGCGACCTCGGTCCCGAGGAAGCCGGTCGCAGCGGCGGTGGCCGTGGCGGCGACCGCCCGGCCGGCAGTGGTGGAGGACGTGGTCGACCGCGCCGGCGTTGACGCTGGCGGTGACGACCACGGCATCCGCCGTACCACGCTCGATTCGGGGTTGCGGGTCGTCACGGAGCGCCTGCCCGGGCTGAGATCGGCCGCGGTCGGTTTCTGGGTCGGCACCGGCTCGCGCGACGAGGTCGGTCCGCTCGCGGGGGCCAGTCACTTCCTCGAACATCTGTTGTTCAAGGGCACTGCCACTCGACGCGCCTCGGAGATCGCCGAGGCGGTCGAGTCGGTCGGTGGTGACATGAACGCGTTCACCGGCCAAGAGGTCACGGCCTTCTACGTGCGCGTGCCCGATCGTCACCTGGAGCTCGCGCTCGACATCCTCTCCGACATCGTGTGGACGCCCGCGTTGCGCGACGAAGACGTGGAGTCGGAACGCCAGGTGATCCTCGAGGAGATCCGGATGCGTGACGACACGCCCGATGATCTCGTGCACGAAGCCTTCGCCGGCGCACTGTTCCCCGAGCATCCGCTCGGCCGCGAGATCGCCGGCACCATCGAGTCGATCACGGAGATGTCACGCGACGCGATCGCGGGCTATCACCGCGCGCACTACCAGCCCACGAACATCGTGGTCGCGGCGGCCGGCAACCTGCGTCACGACGACGTGGTCGCGATGGTGGAGCGCGCGTTGCCCACCGCCCCGTTCGCCGATCGCCCTCCGCGCGTCAACGGCGGCGCGGTGGTTGCCCCTGCGCCGTTCGCGCTCATCGAGCGTTCGCTGGAGCAGGCCCACCTCGTGCTCGGGATGCGGTCGTTGCCACGCGACGACGCTGATCGTTTCGCGTTGGCCGTGCTCGACCAAGTGCTCGGTGGCGGCATGAGCTCGCGGTTGTTCCAAGAGGTGCGCGAGCGTCGCGGCCTCGCGTACTCCGTGTTCTCGTACCGCAGCGCGTTCGCCGACACCGGCACGTTCGCGGTGTACAGCGGCACCGCGCCGGAGCGGGTCGAGGAAGTGCTCGACGTGCTCCACGCCGAGCTCGACCGCCTCGTCGCCGACGGCGGGATCACCGACCACGAGCTGCAGGGCGCGATCGGCCACCTCGCAGGGTCGATGGCGCTCGGGCTCGAGAGCTCGTCGAGCCGGATGCATCGCATCGGGCGTGCCGAGCTCACGCTCGGGATCGTGCCCGACATCGACGAGGTCGTCGCGCAGGTCGAGCACGTCACCGCCGACGACGTGGCGCGCGTCGTCGAGCGCGGTCTTGGCACCGGGGGAGCGCACGTTGGCGGCAGTCGGGCCTATCGCCGGGCTCGACCTCACGCACTCCGCCTAGATTCCCCCCATGATCAAAGTCGGTGTGCTCGGCGCCGGTGGACGCATGGGCATCACGGTGTGCCAGGCCGTCGCCGACGATCCGGGGATGGAGCTCGTCGCGGCGGTCGACCCCCACCAGGTCGGGATCGATCTCCGTCAGCTGGGCGTCCAGGGCGCACGCCTCAACGTCGAGCGCACCGCGGATGCGCTGCTCCACGCGGGCGCCGAGGTCGCCGTCGACTTCACCGTGCTCGATGCCGCCCGCGGCAACCTCGAGTGGTGCGCCGACCATGGCGTGCACGCGGTCGTCGGAACGAGTGGATTCGAGGCGGCGGAGATCGAGGCCCTCGCGGCGCGCTTCGACGCGTCGGAGGCCAACGCGGTGATCGCGCCGAACTTCGCGATCGGCGCGGTCCTGATGATGCGGTTCGCCGAGATGGCCGCGCCCTACTTCGACAGCGCGGAGATCATCGAGCTCCACCACGACGGCAAGGTCGACGCGCCGTCGGGAACCGCGATCAACACCGCGGAGCGCATGGCCGCAGCATCGAGCGACTGGCTTCCCGATCCCACCACCAAGCGCACGCTCGACGGAGCGCGTGGCGCGTCGGGCGCGGCGGGGATCCCGATCCACTCGGTACGCCTGCGCGGCCTGGTCGCGCACCAGGAAGTGCTGCTGGGCAAGGACGGCCAGTCGCTCACCATCCGCCACGATTCGTACGACCGCACCTCGTGCTTCATGCCCGGCGTGCTGCTTGCCGTCCGCGGCGTGGGCGAACGTCCCGGTCTCACCTTCGGCCTCGACGCGCTGCTCGGCTTGTGACCCGAAGGCCGCCACCTTGCTCGAGGATCCGGTCGCGCTGATCGACGCGGTTACCCGGTGGTAACTTCGTGGGGAGCCGCCCACTCGACCGTTGGAGGTGGCGATGAGCGACCCTTCCGGCCTCGATCACACCGGGTTCGATCACACCGGCATCATCGGGCGCGCCGACGTCGACGATCTCGACGAGATCCTGGCCATCACCAATTCCGACGTCGACGAGGTCGCGCACACCGTCCGCGCCGAAGCCGACGCCATCTTCACGTGGGACTACGAGCGCACGCGCCCCGCGCTCGGCAAGCTCTACGAGAAGGCCAAGAACTCCATGTGGAACGCCAACGACCTCCCGTGGGAGATCGAGGTCGACCAGGAGAAGGTGGCGGAGGCGAACCAGAACCAGAACGGGTTCGACCGTCACGGCGATCACGCCGACACGCCGTTCGCCACATGGGGCGACAAGGAGTGGATCCCGTTCGGGGTCGAGAGCCAGAACTGGACACTGTCGCAGTTCATGCACGGCGAGCAGGGCGCGTTGATCTGCACCGCGCAGATCGTCGAGACGGTGCCGTGGATCGACGCCAAGTACTACGCGGCCACGCAGGTGATGGACGAAGCGCGCCACGTCGAGGTGTTCGCGCGCTACCTCGACACCAAGTTGTCGGGGCACTACCCGATCAACGCGCACCTGAAGATGCTGCTCGACGAGATCATCGCCGATTCGCGTTGGGACATGACCTACCTCGGCATGCAGATCATGGTGGAAGGCCTCGCGCTCGCCGCGTTCGGGTTCCTGCACCAGATGACCACCGAGCCGCTGCTCAAGCAGCTGTTGCGCCAGGTGATGAGCGACGAAGCGCGTCACGTCGCGTTCGGTGTGCTGTCGCTGCAGGAGTACTACCAACAGCTCACCAACGCCGAGATCCGTGAACGCCAGGAGTTCGCGTTCGAAGCCGCGGTGCGCATGCGTGATCGCTTCATGCAACAGGAAACGTGGGAGCGCATGGGTGTCGACGTGAAGGAAGCGGTGAAGGCGATGCAGCGCTCGCCCGAACGCCCGATCTTCCAAGCCATGTTGTTCTCGAAGATCGTGCCCAACTGCAAGAAGCTCGGCCTCCTCGACGCGGGCGACGGTTGGTTGCGCGATCGGTTCACCGAGCTCGGCGTGATCCAGTTCGAAGACTGGATCGACACCGAGACGGAAGTGCTCGCCGGGCCGGGGATTGCCGGACAGGGGATTGAAGCCCAAGTTCCGGGAGCTAGCCTGCCTGTTTCATGACCAGCCCGGTGACTTTGACGTTCCTCGGCGGGCTCGGCGAGATCGGGCGCAACTGCATGTGCCTCGAGGTCGAGGGCCGCATCCTCGTCATCGACTGCGGGATCATGTTCCCCGACGTCGACATGCCCGGCGTCGATCTCGTGCTCCCCGACTTCACCTACCTGCGCGAGAACGCTGACCGGGTCGAGGGCGTGTTCCTCACCCACGCGCACGAGGATCACGCCGGCGGGCTGTCGTGGCTACTGCGCGACGTGCCGGTGCCGATCTACGGCTCGCCACTCTCCCTGGGCCTTGCCCGCAACCGCATCGAAGAAGCCGGCTTGATGGGCGCCACCGAGCTCATCCCGGTGCACGACGGCGAGCGGCGCGAGATCGGGCCGTTCGACTGCGAGTTCATCCCGGTGACTCACTCGGTGCCGCACGCGTTCGCCACCGCCTATCACACGCCTGCGGGCACGATCATCCACAGCGGTGACTTCAAGCTCGACCCCACTCCGGTCGACGGCCGCAAGACCGACCTCTCGCTCCTCGGTGCGATCGCCAACCGGGTCGGTGGCGTGAAGCTGCTGCTGTCCGACTCCACCAACGCGTGCCGCCCCGGGTTCACGCCGTCGGAGTCCACGGTGGGCGACACGTTGCGTTCGGTGTTCCGCGACTACCCGAACCAGCGCATGATCGTCGCCAGCTTCGCGTCGCACCTCCACCGGGTCCGCCAGGTCGCCGACGCCGCGGTCATGTCAGGTCGCAAGATCGTGTTCCTCGGCCGGTCGATGGTGAACAACGTCGCGCTCGGCCGTGAGATGGGCATGCTCGACATCCCGGTGAGCAGCGTGATCGACATCGAAGAGGTGCCGCGGTACGCGCCGGGCGAGGTGTGCATCATCTGCACCGGGTCGCAGGGTGAGCCGATGAGCGCGCTGTCGCTCATGGCCGCGCACGAGCACAAGCACGTGAAGATCAGCAGCGACGACTGCGTCGTGATCTCCGCGCACGCGATCCCCGGCAACGAGACGAGCGTCACTCGCATCATCGACGCCCTGCACCGCGCCGGCGCCGACGTGCTCCACGGCGGCAGCTCGCCGGTGCACGTGTCCGGTCACGCGTCGCAGGAGGAGCTGAAGATGCTCCTCAACATCGTCGACCCGGAGTGGTTCGTGCCGGTGCACGGCGAGTACACGCACATGATCCACCACGCGCGTCTGGCTGAATCGGTCGGTGTGCCCAAGGACCACGTGATCATCTGTGAAGACGGCGACGCGCTCACGATCGACGACGACATCACCGTCGAGCGGCGCGCCGTGCCCCACGGCTACCAGTACGTCGACGGCATCCTGGGCGACATCGGGCTCGGCGTGCTGCGCGATCGGCGCAACCTGGCCGAGGAAGGTCTCGTGGTGGTGATCGTCACCGTCGACGCGGCCACCGGCGACCTGATCACCGGTCCCGAGATCGTCACACGCGGCTGGGTCTACGCGCCCGAAGCCGAAGACCTGCTCGAAGACGCCAAGGCCGCGGTGCGCGCCTCGCTCCAGGACGCCGCCGACGAAGGCGCCACCGACTTCGAAACCATCCGCCGCCACGCGCGCGAAGTCGCTCGGCAAGTTCATCAGCGAGCGCACCCGTCGTCGTCCCACGATCATCCCCGTCGTCATCGAGGTCTGACCCCGCCAGTTTCGTGCTGGTCGGGAGCTTCAGCCGACGACCGGGGTGCAGACCTCGAGCTCCATGCCGTCGACGTCGCGGAAGAACAGCGACCACTCGTGGCCGAGCTGCTGGATCTCGCCGATGTCGGCGCCGGCGTCGATCAGTCGCTGCTCGACCTCGTCGAGGGTGGCGCGCGAATCGACCGCGATGGCGAAGTGGTCGATCGCGCCTCGGCCGCCCTGGCGTCGTTGCTCGCCGATGATCTCCTCCGCCGTGGTCTCGAACACGTTGAGTGCGGCCCCGCCCCCCAGGTCGAGGATGAACATGCGCGGGTGATCGGGTGTCGCGTCCATCTGGAAGACGATCTCGGCGCCGAAGACGCGGTGGTACCACTCGGCGTGCCGTTCGACGTCGGTGGTGAGGGTGGCGACGTGGTTGAAGCCGCTGCTGATCGGCATCGAGCGCTCCTCTCGGCGAGACCGACAGCGAGCATACGGCGCTAGCGTCCGGCGATGACCTGGCTCGCCGTCTTCCTCGCGTTGCTCGCGGCGTTGCTGTTCGCGATCGCCGCGGTGGCGCAGCAGAAGGAAGCGTCGACGGCCGATGCGCACGGCGCGCGGCTGTTCCTGGCACTGGTCAAGAGCCCGCGCTGGTGGGCGGGCACGGTGTCCGACAACGTCGGCTACCTGGTGCAGGCCGGGGCGCTCGCCGTCGGTTCGCTGCTGTTGGTGCAGCCGTTGCTGGTGACGATGTTGCTGTTCGCGCTCCCGCTCGGGGCGCGCTACTCGGGGCGACGCATCTCCCGCGCTTCGCTGTGGTGGGCCGTCGCGCTGGCAGTGTCGCTCGCCGTGTTCCTGATCGCGGGGACCCCCGATGCCGGCGTCGACAACGCGCCGTGGCGCGACTGGACGGTGTCACTCGCAGTGTGCGGGGGAGCGGTGGTCGCCGGCCTGTTCATCGCGGCGCGACCGGGGCGACGCCGCGCGCTCGGTCTCGCGATGGTCACGGGCGTGCTCTTTGGCTTGGTCTCCGCGCTCACCAAGACGGTGACCGATCAGTTCGGTGACGGTGTGAGCGCACTGGCTCACTCATGGGAGACGTACGCGCTCATCGCGTTGGGCGTCGGCGGCTTCGTGGCACGGCAGCTCGCCTTCCAAGCCGGGTCGCTCGAGATCTCGTTCCCTGCCGCCACCGTGCTCGAGGTCGTCAGTGCGGCACTCATCGGCATGGCCGTGCTGCACGAGCGAATCCAGGCCGATGGCCTCACCTGGATCGTGATCGGCGTCAGTGTGGTCGTGATGGTGCTGGGGACCGGTGCACTCGCCGCGCGGGTATCCCGACTCCCGCTGGTTCACGCCACGGAGGTTGAAGCGGACACCGGCGGCCCGACGTGTCCTTGGTTGGGCGAGTGCACACCGCCGACCGGCTTCGGCACGAAGAGGTTGCGCAAGACCGGCGCCGCGAGGAATCCCTCGACGCCGGCGTAGAGGAGTCCGAGGCGCGGTAGGTCGGCAGCGTCGGAGTACACGATGCTCCGCGGCAACCACTCCGGCGAGAACTTCTCGTTGAAGGTGCGCAGCGACTCGATCTGGAAGAAGGGGCTGAGCTTGCGCAACGCCCACGCGGCAAGGTGCTGGCTGGGGGTGTGTTGCACATCACCGTCGAGCAGCCGCCCCCACGCGGCGAAGTTGAGCGACAACCGGTCGACGCCGCGTCGACGCAACTCGAGCGCGGTGTGCGCGATGAGGAACTCGGTGATGCCGTTCGGCGCCCCCGGGTCGTGACGCATCAGGTCGAGCGTGTACCCGGGGTCGCGCCCGTACACAGGGACGAGCCGGAGGAAGGCGCTCGGTCGCTCCTGCTGATCGAACGCGACGCACAACAGGAACTCGGCGTTCCTGCCGGTCACGTCTTGACTGAGATCCATGGTGAAGCCGCGTTCGGGGTTCTTGCCGCGCCACCGTGCGCTGATCGTGTTGAGGGCGGCGATCACCGCGGGCGTGGCGGTCGACTCCGACAACACGCGGAACGTGTGCGTGCGGTCGCCGCGATTCACGGCCTGGCGAACGCTGCGCGACGCGGGTGTGTCGAGGTTGAACCGCTTGCAGTGGATGATCGCTTCGTCACCGAGATAGATGTGGCGGAGACCGCGCGACGCGTAAAGCGGAAGGTCGGACTCGCGGACTGCGAGGAACCCTGGTTGCCACGCGCGTGAGCGGCAGAAGGCGATGAACTCGTCGACCACGAGCGAGATCGATTCGGGACGACCGATCGGGTCACCCGCGACCAGGCCATGGCCGCCCATGTACGTGTAGGCGATCATGGCTTCGCCGTCGGAAGAGAAGAAGAAGCTCTTGTCGTCGCGCAGCGCGAAGTAGGCGAGGGTGTCCCAGCCGTAGTGACGCACGAGGCGTTGGGCTTCCGCCCAGTCCTCCGCGCGGTGTGGGGTCTGGGCCGTGAGCGGGCGGAACAGCAACCAGAGCAACCCGACGAGCCCGAACACACCGAAGGCGAGCAGCGCGGCGGGATACAAGTGGTTGAAGTAGCGGTTCTCGTAGGTGTACGGACCTGAGATCCCGAACAACCCGAGTGTGACGGTCTCGAACGCGCCACCGATGGTGAGCGACGGCGCGATGTGGTCGCGCTCCACGACCAACGCGACGATGCCGACGCTGTAGACGATCCCGAGATACATCGGAACCGCGCGCACGAGCCGCAATGCCGACGGCGGATCCGACGGCGCATCGAACTTGCGTCGGAACCCCAACAGCAGCACGAACACCAAGCCGGTGTACGCCGCCGCGAACGGATGCGGGCCTTTCAGCAGGTGCATCACGAACGCGGCGCCCGTGACGACGGTTGCGACCAGCCACGCGCGGTGTTTGCGCCGCGACAGCTGGTCGGCAGCGAACAGCAGCACCATCCCGAGCAGCATCACGGTGATGTGACCCGTGACGCGTGGCCAGAGTGGGAGGAAGTTGTTGCGGAGAGGCTCGGCACCGCGGTGCACCCAGGGCACCAACGACGCGATCGCGATGATGCCGCCGAAGGCGACGAGCCAAGCGATCGCGCGGACCGGTAATCGAGACGGCCTCGGAGGAGGCGGCGGCGCGGTGGTGAGCGCGTGCACCGTCGCCGTCATCTCGGTCGGGTCGTCACCGCGCGACGCGGTGCGTGAGAGGTCGGCGATGTCGTCGGCGTCGTCGGCGTCGTCAGCGTCGTCAGCGAGGTCACCGATCACCGGCTCTGGGCGCAGCGTGGGGAACAGGATCACTTCACGGATGCTCGGGGTGCCGCTCAGGAACATCACGAGCCGGTCGATGCCGAATCCGAGGCCGCCGGTCGGCGGGAGGCCGTACTCGAGCGCCCGCACGTAGCCGAGATCGAGCGCGCCGTTGTCGCTCCCGCCTTGCGCGCGTGCCTGGGCCTCGAAGCGCTCGAGTTGGTCGACTGGGTCATTGAGCTCGCTGTATGCGTTCGCGAGCTCAGTGCCCGCAACGACGAGCTCGAAGCGCTCGACCAACGTCGGGTCGTCGCGGTGTGCGCGAGCGAGCGGCGTGACCTCGCGCGGGTGGTCGAGCACGAAGGTGGGTTCGACGATCTTGTCCTCGACGAACGCGTCGTAGACCTCGTTCGTCATTCGCCCGGATCCCCACGACGCTTCGTAGGGGAGTCCGAGCCCGTCGAGCACCGCGCGCGCCTCGGTGACTGGCATCGACGGGCTGATGTCGACGCCCGCGTGCTGGCGGATCAGATCAACCATCGTCGCACGCGCGTACGGCGGCGTGAAGTCGATCGTGTGCTCGCCGTACTTCACGCGAAGATCGGGGAGGATGGGCCGCGCGGTCGCGACGACGATCGCCTCCATGAGATCCATCATGTCGCCGTAGTCGGCGAACGCTTGATAGGCCTCGAGCATCGTGAACTCGGGATTGTGCGTGGTGTCGGTGCCTTCGTTGCGGTACACGCGCCCGATCTCGAAGACACGGTCGAGCCCGCCCACGATGAGGCGCTTGAGCCGCAGCTCCAACGAGATGCGCAGGTAGAGGTCGACGTCGAGCGCGTTGTGATGGGCGACGAACGGGCGCGCGGTCTCGCCGCCCTGCGCCGTCAGCATGGTGGGCCCCTCGACTTCGAGGAAGTCGTTGGCGACGAGGTGCTCCCGCACGCGCGCGACGGTGTCGATGCGGAGTCGCGCGATGCGTCGCGCCTCTTCGTTCATCACGAGGTCGAGCTCGCGCTGGCGGAAGCGCATGTCGGTGTCGCTGAGGCCGTGCCATTTGTCGGGCAGCGGTCGGATCACCTTCGACAGCAGCTCGAACGTGGCGACCTTGATCGACAGCTCGCCGCGTCGGGTGGTCATCACGGTGCCGATCACGCCGACCCAGTCGCCGCGGTCGAGACGATCGAACGCCTCGTGCGCCGCTTGGCCGACGCCGTCGGTGCTCACGAAGAGTTGGATGTCGCCGTCGCGATCTTGGAGCGTGGCGAAGCTGAGCTTGCCTTGACGGCGGAGCAGCATCACGCGGCCCGCGATGCTCACCTGCTCCTCGGTCTCGGTGCCGGGTTCGAGGTCGGGATGTGCAGCCCGGATGGCGCCGGCCGTGATGGTGCGATCGAACCGCACGGGGTAGGGGTCGATCCCTTCGGCGCGGAGGTCGTCGAGCTTCTGGAGCCGCAGGCGGCGTTGCTCGGTGAGGAATGCGGACGTGAACCCGGCTTCTTCCTCTTCCTCGGGTGCCTCGGACGGCTCGGCGCCTTGTGTTTCCTGGTCGTCCGGCATCCGGTCGAGGCTACCTGTGAGGCAGGCCGCATGCCGTGTCTGTTCCCCGTGGTCCTCGAGAATGCTGCTGTGGCTGGTGTTGGCGGTGTTACCTTCGGGTGATGCCAGCGACCACCACGCGGCGCAAGGGTCGCACGCGCGCCTCGAGCCGTTCCCGCAAGCGGAGTACAGGCCGTCGATCGGCCGGGCGCACCACCACGAGGTCGCGCGCGGCGAAGTCGCGCACCGATCCCACCGCGCTGTCCCGCACCCGCGATGCGGCCGGGCGCCAGCTCGCCGGGCACCGCGCCGATGCCATCGCGGTGGCGCTCGTCGTGGTGGGAGTGCTGGTCGCGCTCGGGCTCTGGACCAACCTCGCCGGCCCGATCGGCGAAGGCGTGGCCGACGGCCTGGGCGCCGCGTTCGGGCGCGCCCGCGTGGCGCTGCCCGTGGCATGCATCGCCTTCGCGCTGCTGTTGCTCTGGCCCAAGCGCACCGGGTGGTCGGCCACTGACGACGACGACCTGGACGCGGCCACCACCGGTGAGCTCCGGGCGTCCGACGAGCGCGCCACCATCCGCATCGCCATCGGCGCGCTGCTCCTGATCGTCGCCGACGTCGGCATCCTTGCCCTCGCCTACGGACGCCCCGCGCTCGACGGATCCGTCGACGCCCTGCGCGACGCCGGCGGGTACGCGGGGGCGGTGCTCACCACGCCGCTCGTCGCCGGCACCGGCGTCGTCGGTGCGGCGGTGATCCTCGGCGGCCTGGCGCTGCTCGGTGCATTGCTCGCCCTCGGCGTGTCGCTGCGCACCATCATCGAGCGCGTCGGCGACCGGCGCCACCACCGCCACCGCGTGGCTGCGCGTCGTGCTCGCCCCGAATCCGAGCACCGACGGCGGCGCCGTGGCGCCTGCGCCCGCGGCCGACGACCTGCCGCCCGTGTTCGACATCGAGTCGCTCCCCGAGCTCGAGCCGGAACCCGTCATCGAGCTCGAGCAGGTCATCGAGCTGGAGCCCGAAGCGGTGAGTGCGGTCGCTGCCCCCGTCGTCGACCTCGTCGAAGAACCGGGTGGGCAACTCGTCATCGAGCTGGGTGACGACGCCGCGACCCGCCACGGCGACTGGAAGCTCCCGCCCGCCAACGTGCTCAAGCGCGGGTCCAACAAGGAGCTCGACCGCCGCGTCGTCGAAGAAGGCGGCCGGGTCCTCGAAGCCACCCTGGCGCACCACGGCGTCGAAGCCAAGCTGGTCGGCACCACCATCGGCCCCACCGTCACCCGCTACGAGCTCGAGCTCGGCCCCGGCGTGAAGGTCAGCCGCGTCACGAACCTCGGTCACGACATCCAGTACGCGATGGCGTCGCTCGACGTGCGGATCCTCGCGCCGATCCCGGGGCGGAGCGCGGTGGGCGTCGAGGTGCCGAACAAGGAGCGCGTCATCGTCACCCTCGGCGACGTGCTCGCGGCGCCGGAAGCCGCTCGCGCCGCGACCGGGCTCGGTGTCGGGCTCGGTCGCGACATCGCGGGCAAGTCGGTGATGCTCGACGTGACCACACTGCCGCACGTGCTCATCGCGGGCGCCACCGGCGCAGGCAAGTCGAGCTGCATCAACTCCATCATCACGTCGTTGTTGATGCGCTACACGCCGGATCAGGTGCGCCTCATCCTGGTCGACCCCAAGCGCGTCGAGCTCGGGGCCTACAACGGCCTTCCCCACCTCCTCACCGAGGTGGTCACCAACCCGAAGAAGGCAGCCAACGCGCTCGACTGGGCCGTGCGCGAGATGGACATGCGCTACGAGCTGCTCGCCGAAGTGGGCGTGCGCGACATCTCGGGCTACAACGCGATGTTCGACCGCGCCGAGCTCCCCACGAAGGACGAACCCGATCCCGCCACCGGCCGCGGATACGAGCGTCTGCCGTACATCGTGATCGTGGTCGACGAGCTGAACGACCTCATGATGGTCGCGGCGCGCGACGTGGAGGCGAGCATCTGCCGCATCGCGCAGATGGCCCGCGCCGTCGGCATCCACCTGATGATCGCCACCCAGCGACCGTCGGTCGACGTGATCACCGGTGTGATCAAGGCCAATGTGCCGAGCCGCATGGCGTTCTCGGTGAGCAGCCTCGCCGACTCGCGCGTGATCCTCGACCAGGCCGGCGCCGAGAAGTTGATCGGTCAGGGCGACATGCTGCTGGTCGCGGCCGGCTCCGGACGGGCGCAACGCATCCAGGGCTCGTGGGTCGACGAGGACTGCGTGCGCAAGGTCGTCGCCCATTGGCGACGCCAGGCGATCGAACCCACCTACGTGGAGGGCATCGCCGGTGACGATGCCGCGGGCACTGGCCCCGGCAGTTCGGGAGACCCGGCCGACACCGACGACCTGCTCGGCGAAGCGATGGATCTCGTCGTGCGCAGCGGGCTCGGCTCCACCAGCATGTTGCAGCGCAAGCTGCGCGTCGGGTTCTCGCGGGCCGGTCGGCTCATGGACCTGCTCGAGCGGCGAGGCGTGGTCGGGCCGTCGGAAGGCTCGAAGGCGCGGACGGTGCTGATGACCGTCGAGGAGCTCGAGGAGATGCACGAGCGCGCCTGATTCGCCGCTCGTTGGACATCTCGCGCGGGACGTGCCGTAGGGCACAACTCAAGCGCGGCTCCATCCCTGCCGACACCAGGTGACTGGGCGGCGAGCCGCCGTTCGAGGCGTCCGAGGGAGAAGCTGCGTGCTGAGGAACTTCAGCTTTCGATCCAAGCTGCTGCTGATCCTGTTCGTGCCGTTCCTCGCCCTGGTCGTGATCGCGGGTGCGGGGTTGCGCGACCGGTTCTCGGTGCTGCGCGCGCAGGAGCAGTACGGCAACCTCGAGCAGCCGTTCGCCCAACTGCGCGACCTGACCAGCGCGTTGCAACACGAAGCGGTCATCAACCAGTGGTACGTGAACACCTCGCACGACGGCGCCATCCCGATCGCCAACGCCCGGGCCGCGACCGACGCTGCGATTGCGCAGTTCCGGCTCACCGAGGCTCGATTCCGCGCCGCCGGTCTGAGCGCGGCGAGCACCGACGCGCTCGATCAGGCCGTCATCGGACTGCGGCCGATCGCCAAGGAGCGCAACCGAATCGACCATCAGGGTCTCGAGGGAGTCACGCCACCGCTCCTGTTGCTCGTCGCCAACGACAAGATCATCGACTTCGGCCAGGGGGTCGCTCGGGAGCTGCAAGACCCCGAGATCGCTTCGTCGGTCTCCGGTGTGTTCGCCTTGCAACAGGAGCAGACCGCACTCGCACGCGAGGCATCGGCAATCATTCCGCTGCTCGCGACCGGCGATCAATCCGGGTTCTCGTCCTGGGTTCGGGCCATCGCGGCTGAGGGGCGAAATCGTCAACAGTTCCTGGCCACCGCGAACAACGCCGACATCGACGCCTTCAAGCAGGCGTTCGCGTCGGGCACCTTGGCGCCCGACCTCCTTCGTCTGAGCGACGCGGTGGAGCAACTCCCCACCGCGTTCCCTGATTCCTCACGTTGGGTCCCTCCGGCCTCCTACTACGCGTCCTACGACCGTCAGTCGAAGCAGTTGGACAGCGCGATCACGGCCGTGAGCGCAGAGATCGCGCGCACCTCGACGGCATCGTCGGCGAGCGCTCGTGAGGACGTGTGGATCTACGGCGGCCTCGCGGTGTTCGCGATGCTGCTCACGATTGCGCTCACGTGGCTCGTCGCCCGAGCGGTGGTGCGACCGCTGCGCAAGCTGACCGAAGGCGCACGCGAGATCTCACAGGAGCAGCTCCCGCAGCTCGTCGAGCAGCTCCGCGTGGGTGGTGACGTGTCGAACATCGAGCTCACCCACATCGACGTGCAGTCGGAGGACGAGATCGGTGAGCTGGCGCGCGCGTTCGAAGACGTGCAGGCCGTGACCATCGAAGTCGCCCAGGAGCAGTCGCGCCTGTTGCGCAAGGGAATGGGCGACCTGTTCGTGAACCTGGCCCGCCGCAACCAGAGCCTGCTCGAGCGTCAGCTCGAGCTGCTCGACGACCTCGAGCGCAACGAGCACGACCCCTCCGCCCTCGACTCACTGTTCAAGCTCGATCACATGGCCACCCGCATGCGCCGCAACGCGGAGAGCCTGCTCGTGCTGTCCGGTGCCGAGCAGCCGCGCCAATGGCAGCAGCCGATCGCGCTGCTCGACGTGGTGCGCGCCGCCGCCGCGGAGATCGCCGACTTCCCACGGGTGGAGCTGGTCGGCATCGACGACGACCTTGCGATCGCGGGTCGCGCGGTCGCCGACGTCGCGCACCTCGTGGCCGAACTGCTCGAGAACGCGACTGCGTTCTCACCACCCGACTCTGCGGTCGTCGTGTCGGGTGCACCGACCGCGACCGGATTCGTGCTGGCGGTGTCCGATCAGGGCATCGGGATGCCGGCCGAACGGATGCAGGAGGCCAACGAGCTCCTCGCTCGTCCGCCGGCCGTGGGTCTCGCCTTGTCCCGCGCCCTCGGGTTGCACGTGGTCGCGTCGCTCGCCGCTCGGCACGGCATCGCCGTCGAGCTGCGTCCGGGCGCGCCGGTCGGCACCGTGGCGCTGGTGAGCCTGCCGACCAAGGTGCTCGAGCGCACCGGAGCCGACGTCGCGCCGGCCGAGCCCGTGTTCGCGCCCGACCTCGGCGACAACGGCGAACCGGCGCCGCTCGGCGCGCGCCGTGTCGCGTGGCGCCCGCCGGACGAGCCGCCGGTCGAGGAATGGCGCCGCGAAGGAGAGGCACACCCGACGGTGGCGCCGTCGTTCGTGGAGCCGACCGCGCAGCAACCGAGCAACGATCAGGATTCCGAGCCGGTCGCGCCTCCCGCCGCCTTCACCGAGCCCGCGTCGTTCGCCGACACCCCGACGTTCACGGAGCCCGCCGCGTTCACCGAACCCGTCTTCGATGAGGCCCGAATGACCGCCGACGACCTGCGTCATGACGAAGCCGACCATCGACGACCTCGACGATCTCGACGACGACTCGCCGCTGCCGACCCGCGTGCCGGGTAGCAACCTCAGCCACGCCCCGTTGACGGTGGATGCCCCGCCGGTGCCCGAGGCCGACCCCCTTCGACCGTATCGGGTTCACGAATTCTTGAGCCGTCACGACCAGGGCAAGCGTCGCGGCCGAGCTGAAGCCGATGTGCTCGATCCGCAGATGTTCGATTCCGATGACCACCCTTCGGAGGGGTGAGCGATGATGCAGCTCAGCGCTGAGGCGCGAAATCTCAACTGGCTCGTGTCGAACTTCGTCGAGCGTGTGCCCGGAGTGAAGGAGGCCACCGTGGTGTCCTCCGACGGGTTGCTCGTGGCGCTGTCCGACGGGCTCGACCGCAGCTCGGGTGATCGGCTCGCCGCGGTGTCGGCCGGTCTGCTCAGCATCGCCAAGGGAGGCGCGGCGCCGATCGGCGGCGGTCGTGTGCACGAGGTCATCGTCGAGATGGACGAGGCCATGCTCTTCGTGATGCGCGTGAGCGACACGTCAGTGCTCGCGGTCACCACCAGTCGCCCGTGCGACGTGGGGCTCGTCGGATACGAGATGGCGGTGTTGGTGGAGAAGTGCTCGAGCGCGCTCACACCCGGGCTGGTGTCGGAGTTGCAGACCGCGCTGCCACGATCGGCGATCCGATGAGCGGACCCGCTCGCCGCGACGACGGCGTCGGCAAGCGTTCCGTGGTGCGCCCGTACGTGCTCACCCGCGGCCGCACCACCTCGTCACTCGGCGTGATCGCGCTCCACGCGCCGGTCCTGGCTCTGATCGGACCGGAGCAACTGCGACGCAACGCAACGCCCGAGGACCGTCGCATCATCGAGTTGTGCCAGACGCCCACGTCGGTCGCCGAGATCTCGGCGCGACTCGGCGCGCCCGTCGGTGTCGTCCGCGTGCTCATCGGTGATCTCGCCGACGCGCGGATGGTGCAGGTTCGCGAGACGGAAGACCGGTTGGAGCACCGCGACGTGCGTCTGCTCGAGCGTTTGCTGGAGGGGATCCGTGGCCTCTGAACTTCCCGTCTCGATGAAGATCGTCGTCGCCGGTGGGTACGCCGTCGGCAAGACGACGCTGGTGGGGACGATCTCGGAGATCGAGCCGCTCACCACTGAAGCCGACATCACGGTCGAGAGCCTGGGGATCGACTTCCCCGGCCCGGTCACCACCAAGACGGGCACCACCGTCGCGATGGACTTCGGACGCATCACGCTCGGCCCCGACATGGTGCTCTACCTGTTCGGCACGCCGGGCCAGGACCGGTTCCTGTTCTTGTGGGACGAGCTGGTCAAGGGCGCAGTGGGCGGGATCGTGCTCGTCGACACGCGCCGCATCGAGGACTGCTTTCCTGCCGTCGACTACTTCGAGCATCTCGGCATCCCGTTCGTGGTCGCGGTCAACCTGTTCCACGGCGTGTACCGCCACCATCCGCGTGAGGTGCGAGAAGCGCTCAACGTGCCGGCCAACGTGCCCGTCGTGCTGTGCGACGCGCGGAATCGTCTCCACGTGAAGGAGACGCTGGTGCTCCTGGTCGAAGGGGCCCTTCGTCACGCGCAGATGGCCGACGTCCCCGCCACCGCCACCACCTGACCGCACGGTCCGGGCGGGTCCCTGTAGGACCGGGCTCTGGTGGGGGAGGTCGGTAGTCTGGCCGGATGGCCGGCTTCTACATCGAGACGCTCGGCTGCCCCAAGAACGCCGTCGACTCCGACAAAGTCGTGGCGTCGCTGCTCGCCGACGGGTTGGTCCCCACGGCGGACGCTGCCGACGCCGACGTGGTGGTGGTCAACACCTGCGCGTTCATCGAGGCCGCCCGTCAGGAGTCGATCGACACCGTGCTGGCGCTCACCGCGGTCCGCAAGCCGGGTGCCAAGGTCGTGGTCACCGGCTGCATGGCGGAGCGCTACGGCGACGAGCTCGCCGCGGCCCTGCCGGAAGTCGACGCGGTGGTCGGGTTCGCAGAGGAAGGTTCGATCGGCACGCGCGTGGGGCTCGCGATGCCCAAGGTCAAACCGACGGGCGTGCGCGATCTGCTCGAGCTCTGCGCGCCCCGTCTCGTCGCTGCCCTGGGCGTACGTGAAGGTGGCGGAGGGCTGCGATCGCGCCTGCGCCTTCTGCGCCATCCCGTCGTTCCGTGGCAAGCAGCGTTCGCGCACGATCGAGTCGATCGAAGCCGAGGTGCGCGGGCTGGTCGAGGGCGGTGTGGCCGAGATCGTGCTCGTCGCCCAGGACCTCGCGTGGTACGGCCGCGACATCGGCGAACCCGGATCGCTCGCGCCGTTGTTGCGACGACTCGACACGCTGCGCCCGCACGGGCTGCAACGTGTGCGGCTGCTGTATCTGTACCCGAGCGAGGTGCGCGACCCTCTCGTGTCGACCATGCTCGAGCTCGACACCGTCGTGCCCTACTTCGACCTCTCGCTGCAGCACGCCGATGCCACGTTGTTGCGCGCCATGAAGCGATGGGGGAGCGGCGACCGCTTCCTCGAGATGATCGGCGCGATCCGCGCGCAGGAGCCCACCGCCGCGTTCCGGTCGTCGTTCATCGTCGGTTTTCCCGGCGAGACCGAAGCCGCGCACGACGCCTTGCTCGGGTTCCTCGCCGCCGCCGAGCTCGACTGGGCCGGCTTCTTCTCCTACTCACGCGAAGACGGCACGGCCGCCGCATCGCTCACCGACACCGTCGACGACCGCCTGGTCGGGGAGTGGCTCCGCGAGTGTGACGAGATGCAAGACCCGATCACGCGCGCGGCCCGCGACGAGCTCGTCGGCATCGAGGTCGACGTGCTGATCGACGAGATCGATGCCACCGATCCCGACCACCACGTCGCGGTCGGACGCACGCACCGCGAGGCGCCGGAGATCGACGGCGTGGTGCGGGTCGAGAGCGCGGGTGGCGGCGCGCTGCACGCGCGTCCGGGCGCCATCGTTCGTGCGCACGTGACCGACGCGGTCGGCCCGGATCTCGTGGCCAAGTCGTGAGCGCCGAGCCGGTGCCCTCGGAGCGCAGCTACCGCTTCGGTGAAGAGGCCATCCTCACGCCCGCCAACCTCATCACCATCGCTCGCCTCCTCCTCGCGGTGCCCACCGTGCTGCTCATCGCCGACCAGGGGTCGTCGTGGCTCACGGTCGGGCTGTGGTTCGTGCTCGCCTGCACCGACCGCCTCGATGGGTGGCTCGCCCGCCGCGACGGCACCACCCGCTCGGGAGCATTCCTCGACCCGCTCGCCGACAAGTTCCTCGTCATCGGCGGGTTCGCCGCGCTCGGTGTGCGGGGCGACTTCTCGTGGCTCGCCGTCACCATCATCGCGGTGCGCGAAGTGGGCATCTCGATGTACCGGTCGTTCGCGATCCGTCGAGGCATCTCGTTGCCGGCGCAGAAGCTCGGCAAGTGGAAGGCCTTCTTCCAGTTCCTCGCGGTCGGCGTGGTGCTCTTGCCCTGGACCTACGAGTGGGCCACCGTGCATGACATCATCCTCTGGACCGCCATCGTCCTCACCGTGGTGTCGGCGCTGCAGATCCTCCGCCACGGTTTCAAACAACAGGAGCCCCATGCGATGTGACGTCCTGGCGATCGGCACCGAGCTGTTGCTCGGCCAGATCGTCGACACGAACAGCTCGTGGATCGGTGAGCACCTCTCCGCCGCGGGGATCGACACCTGCGAACACCGCAAGGTCGGCGACAACCTCGGTCGCATGGTCGACTGCCTGGGCGAGCTGCTCGAGCGCGCCGACGCCGTGATCGTGTGCGGCGGCCTCGGCCCCACGCCCGACGACGTCACCCGCGAAGCGATCGCGCAGGTGATGGGCGTCGAGCTCGAGCGCCGCGAGGACCTCATCGAAGACATCCAGCGGATCTTCGGTGGCCGCGGTCGTCCGATGCCGGAGAACAACCTGCGTCAAGCCGACGTGCCCAAGGGCGGCGACGTCATCCCGAACCCGATCGGCACCGCGCCCGGCCTGCAGTGCGAGGTCGAGATCGGCGGTGTCACCAAGGTCGTCTACGCGGTGCCCGGCGTGCCCTACGAGATGACGCAGATGATCAACGACCACGTGTTGCCGGATCTCTTGGAGCGATCAGGGCAGCGCGCGGTGATCGTGTCGCGCTCGCTGAAGACCTGGGGTGCGTCGGAGTCGGGGCTCGCCGAGATGATCGCGGACCGCGTCGACCAGCAGACCAACCCCACCATCGCATTCCTCGCTCGCGGCATCGAGGGCATCTACGTGCGCATGACGGCCAAGGCGGCCACCGAAGCGGAAGCAGTCGAACTGCTCGATGCTGAAGACGCCGAGTTGCGTTCGGTGCTCGGTGAGCTGGTGTTCGCGGTCGACGACGACACCATGGAGTCGGAGGTGTTGCGGCTCTGCGAGTCGCGCGGCTGGACCCTCGGCGTCGCCGAGTCGCTCACCGGTGGGTTCATCGGTGGCCGCATCGCGAACGTGCCGGGCGCCTCGCAGACCTACCGTGGTTCGGTCGCGTCGTACGCGACCGAGGTGAAGCGCGAGGTGCTGGGCGTCACTGCCGAGCACGTCGTGTCGGAAGAAGCTGCCAAGCAGATGGCTGAAGCGGCGCAACGCGTGCTCGGTGCCGATGTCGGCATCGCCGCCACCGGCGTGGCCGGGCCCGACGAGATGGAAGGACAACCCGTGGGCACCGTGTTCTACGCCTTCGCGATTCCCGGACTGCCCACGGAGGTCGTGTCGAACAAGCTCCCGTTCGACCGTGAGCGCATCCGCCAGTTCTCGACCATCTCCATCCTCAACCTGCTGAGGATGCGCATGCTTGCGCTCCCGTGAGCGGGTCGTTGTGGGCCAACGGGCTCTCGCGCGCGTTCGTCGCGCTCGTGCCGCCACGTGAGGTGATCACCGCGCTCGACGAGACGCTCACGCCGGTGCGCGCCGCCGCGCCGCCACGTCTCGCGTGGACGCGTCGCGGCCAGTGGCACGTCACGCTGCAGTTCCTCGGCCGGGTCGAGAACGTCGCGCCGCTCGTCGACGCGTTGGGCACCCAGCTCGCGGATGCGCCGGTCGCGCGGGTCGGGCTCGGCGGCGCGGGCGCGTTCCCGTCGCCGTTGGAGGCGTCGGTCGTCTGGATCGGGATCGATCAGGGCGTCGACGAGCTCGCCACGCTGGCGCGCGTCGTCGAATCTGCGAGCGGATCGGTCGGCTGCACCGCCGACAAGCCCACGTTCACGCCGCACATCACGATGGCGAGTGCGCGTCGACCGCTCGCAGTGGGCTCGATGCTCGGCTCGATCGGCGACGGTCCGATCGGTCCGATGTGGAACGTCACCGAGGTGCGCCTGCTGGAGAGCGACACCCTCCCCTCGGGCGCCGCCTACCGCGAAGTGGCGCGCTTCCCCCTCTGCGACACGTAGCGCCGCCTTTCCTGCCTGCTTTTTTGGGGCGCGTCGTCAATCCAGGGGTCGAACACGCCGAAACGGTAACGTCTCGACGCCGAACGGCGTGCGATGGAACCAGAAGGTAGACCCCGATGCGAGGTGCTCCAATGCGAACGAACCGGTGGACCCGACGAGTCGCGTTGGCGGGTGCCGTCGCCGGCCTTGCGGCCGCGCCGCTGCTCGTCGGTGTGAGCTCGTCGGGTGCTGCGGTCACGCAGTCGTCGTTCACGACCCCAGGCGTGCAGGCCACTGGCTTCACCGTTCCCGCGGGGATCTGCTCGGTGACCATCAGCGCGGATGGCGGTCACGGCGGCGCGGGTGGTTCCGACAGCGGAGGCTCGGTCGGCGGTACGGCCGCATCGGTCACGGCTCACGTCACCGTGACGCCGCAGACCACCCTGGCGATTCTGGTCGCAGGCAAGGGTGGCGACGCCGTGAACTCAGGTTCGTCCATCGGCGGTGACGGTGGTGCCGGCGGTGGTGGCGGTGGTGGTTCCAACGGCTCCCTGAACGAAGGTGGCGGCGGCGGCGGCGGAGTGTCGGTCGTTGGCACGGCCGGCGGCACGGTGCTCGTGGTGGCGGGTGGCGGCGGCGGCTCGGGCATCGACACCTTCGCCGGCACGTCGAACGGCGGCAACGGTGGTCTCCTGGGCCAGCCGGGAAGCAATGGTCAAGGCGGCGGCGCGAACGGTCCGGGCAACGCGATGGGCGGTTCATCGTCCGGCAACGGCGGGATCCCCGGCTTCTCCGTTGGTGACGCGTCGTACAGCGGTGGTGGTGGTGGCGGCGTCTTCAGCGCCGGCACCGCGAGCACCGGCGGTGGCGCGGGCGCGGCCGGTACCTCGGTTGCGGGCGGCACCGGCGGTGGCGGTGGTGCGGGCGGCAACAGCGGCTTCGGCGGTTCCGGCACCGGTGGCGCCGGCGGAACCGTGCCAGGGAGCGCGACCGGCGGCACCGGAAGCTCCGGCGGGAATGGCGGCGGGGGCTGGAAGACCGGCGGCAACGGCGGAAACGTCGCCAACACCGGCGCGCAGTCCGGTGGGGGTGGTGGTGGCGGCCTCGGTTTCGGCGGTGGCGGCGGTGCCTCGACTGCCGGTGGCGGCGGTGGCGCAGGCTACGGCGGTGGCGGTGGTGCGAGCGGCACGGGCGGCGCGGGCGGTTCGTCGTACGCGATCACCACGGCGCTCAGCACGTCGTCGGTCACGAGCAGCCGCACCGGTGACGGCCAGGTCACGATCAGCTACGACACGACCACCGACAGCTGCCCCGCATCAGTGGTCGTGGTCCCGGTCGCGGTACCGGTACCGATCGAGGTCGCGCCGGCGTTCACGGGCTGACCATCCCGCAAAGCGCGTCGGTGTCGGTCATGGCTGGAGGCGGCCGTACGCGCGGAGCACCTGCAGCGCATCGAGGGTGCGGATGCCGCGGTACTCGTCGCGGGTGGCGTCGCTCACTGCCGGCCAGCTGATCGGCCATCCGCCGTCGGGTTGCTGATCGCGTGCAAGGCGGTCGAGGTGGGCGTCGAACGCGGTGTCGTCGAAGAGTGCGCGTCCGATGCTCGAGGGCGTCGGTGCGAGCTCAGTGGGGGAGACGCCGTACTCCGCATCATCGGGATCGACACGCAGGAACGCGGCGCCGTCGAGCGCATCGGCGACGCGGGGCAGCAGCGCGTCAGCGCGCGCACGGTCGGGCACGTGTTCGAGGAACACGAGGATCGCGTGGATGGTGTGGGCCTCGGGTGGCACGCCGTCACCCTCGAGCGCGCCGAAGCACGACTCGGCGGCCTGCTCGCGCCACCGATGTTCGACGCCGAGCTCGTACAGCAGCCCCGCGAGCATCGCGGTCGGGTTCAGCCCGGGCGGGAACGCGTCCTCGGTGACGTGCGGTGCGTGTGGGAACGCGCTCGAACCCGGGCACAACGAGCGGCACCATCGTGTCGGGTTGCGCGATCGAGGCCAGGAAGTCGCACGCCGGTGCGACGAGCGCGGTGAGCTGCGCCGGCACGACATCGATGTGAAGCAGCGCTTCGAGCGCGAACTGCACGTCGAGCGGCTGGCTGTCGGGTGCTCGCTTGTCGGGCTCGAGCCCGTGGCCGAAGCCACCGTCGGTGTTGCGGAAGCCGACCAGTGCGTCGAGCACGCCATCGGGCGATGCGCCCTCGAACTCGGCGGCGAACCGCCGTTGCTCGAGGAGCCGTCCCGAGGTGAGCAGGAAGTCACGCGCCGCGTCGATCACTGGATCGCTCATTGCGCCAGTCTCGCGAAGACGCGGTGTCGGCGCGCGACCGCCGTGCAGCAGGACGTTGGCTCAGCCGGAGACGGCGGCGAGGGCGGACGCTGCGTCGTCGTGGCCGTGGATCTCGGTGACGAAGCCATTGCTGACCACATAGCTCTGGTGGATGGTCTGGAGTTCGGGTCGCTGGTCGTCGGAGCCGGGCCAGTCGACGTGGAGCTGAACGGCGATCCCTCGCGGTCCCGTGGCGGTCTCCACGATCGTCGCGTCGACGCCGCCGTCCAGCAGCCGCTTGACGTGGGCGACCACCTCGCCCCGGTCGTGGCAGAACGATTCGCTCTCTGGGTCATCACCCCAGGTCGCGTCCTCGGCGAGCATCGACCGCAGGGTGTCGATGTCCCCGCCGTCGAACGCGCTTCGGAGTCGCTCCGCGAGGTCGTCCACCGCGTCACGGTACGCCAGTCCGGCAGTTCCGCGAGCCGAGCGAGCGACCAGGGCGAGGTGGAGGCCACCCCTGTCACACCCTGGCCCGCGCTGCGAGCATTCGGGGTCGCGAGGTGCTTGCGTCCGAACGTCTGTTCGGCTAAGTTCCAGGTGTGTGATTCGCCCGGTCGGCGAGTCCGTCCGCGGTCCGGGAACGGTCGAGGCACGTCCCGGGATAACTGTCACACCCCAGTCGTAGGTTCCTGCCAACAACTTCCCCCACCAGTCGCAGCAAGGCCAGCAGGCTTTCCAGCCCACCCCAGGAGGGTTCCAGAGTGGAACGTGACCAGGCACTCGAGATGGCGATCGGTCAGATCGAGAAGAACTACGGCAAGGGCGCCATCATGCGCCTCGGCGAGCACGGCAACGTCGGGGTGGCCGCCATCTCCACCGGCGCGCTGGCACTCGACATCGCGCTCGGCATCGGTGGTCTGCCCCGTGGGCGCGTCGTGGAGATCTTCGGTCCGGAGTCGTCGGGCAAGTCGACGCTCGCCATGCACGTCGTCGCCGAGGCGCAGCGCACCGGCGGCATCTGCGCCTACATCGACGCCGAGCACGCGATGGACCCGGTCTACGCCGCTGCCATCGGCGTCAACGTCGACGAGTTGCTGATCTCGCAGCCCGACACCGGCGAGCAGGCGCTCGAGATCACCGACATGCTCATCCGATCGGGTGCGCTCGACGTGATCGTCATCGACTCGGTGGCGGCCCTCACGCCGAAGGCCGAGATCGAAGGCGAGATGGGCGACACCCACGTCGGTCTACAGGCCCGATTGATGAGCCAGGCGCTGCGCAAGCTCACCGCCAACCTCAACCGCTCGCGCACCGTCTGCGTGTTCATCAACCAGCTGCGCGAGAAGATCGGTGTGATGTGGGGCTCGCCCGAGACCACACCGGGCGGCCGGGCGCTGAAGTTCTACTCGTCGGTCCGTCTCGACATCCGTCGGGTCGAGTCGATCAAGGACGGCGCAGAGATCACCGGCAACCGCACGCGGGTGAAGGTGGTCAAGAACAAGGTGTCGCCGCCGTTCAAGCAGGCCGAGTTCGACATCATGTACGGCAAGGGCATCAGTCGCGAAGGCTCGCTGCTCGACGCCGCGGTCGATCTCGCCATCGTGAAGAAGTCGGGCGCGTGGTTCACCTACGAGGGTGAGCAACTCGGCCAGGGTCGCGAGAACGCCAAGAACTTCCTCGCTGACAACCTCGAGATGATGGTGGAGATCAGCGACAAGGTCCGCACGGAGGTCGGCATCGACGACGCTCCCGAGGGCGAGGTCGAGATCGACATCGTCGACGAGGACGCGGTCGAGATCAACAGCTGATGCGATGGTCCGGGGAGCGGTGCCCTGCACCCCGGACCACATCGGATCGTGCAGCCATCGGTGCCCACCGCGCATCGCGTGGCCGTCAGACACGTCGTCTAGCTTGCTCGGCGTGAGTGTCCGCGAGCTCTCGATCCCCGGTCTGTTCGTCGTCGAACGGGTCACCCAGCGCGACGAACGCGGTTTCTTCCGCGAGGTCGCCCGGTGGAACGAGCTCGAAGACGCGCGGAGAGTCGTTCACGCCGGTGCAGTGGAACCACTCGGAATCGCGTCCCGGCGTGCTGCGCGCGCTGCATGCCGAGTCGTGGAACAAGCTGGTCTATCCGGTCACGGGCACGATGTTCGCGGCGATCGTCGACATCCGTCCGGAGCTCGACACGCTTCGGCATCATCGAGACGCTCACGCTCGACGCGTCGGAGCCCACCGCGCTCTTCATCCCGAAGGGCTTGGCCAACTCGATCTGTGTGGCCGGCGACCAGCCGGTCAACTACCTCTACCTGGTCGACTCGTACTACGACGGCACCGACCTGCGAGCCGTGGCGTGGGACGACCCCGACCTGGCGATCGACTGGCCGATCGACGACCCGATCCTCTCGGATCGCGACCGGGCCAACCCGACCCTGCGGGAGCTGTTTCCCGAGCGCTTCGAGGCCTGATACACGTGTCACACCGGGGCGGAATGCAAGAATTCGCCCCGTAGACTGGGAGCACTGTGTCCAGGCCTGAGCCCGAACCGCGCCGGTTCTACATCCGCACCTACGGGTGCCAGATGAACGAACACGACTCCGAGCGCATCGCGGGCCTGCTCGCGGCCGACGGGATGGTCGCCACCGACGATCTCGAGCATGCCGACGTGGTGGTGCTCAACACCTGTTGCATCCGCGAGAACGCCGACAACAAGTTCTACGGGCACCTCGGTCGGCTCAAGGCGCTGAAGGTGGAGCGCCCCGACCTGCAGATCGCGGTGGGCGGCTGTCTCGCCCAGAAGGACCGCGAGCTCATCGTGGAGCGGGCGGGGCACGTCGACGTGGTGTTCGGCACGCACAACCTCGCCCATGCGCCAGCACTCCTCGAGCGCGCCCGCACCGACGGCCCGGTGGTCGAGATCCTCGAAGAGCACGAGGCGTACCCCTCGGCGCTGCCCGCGCAGCGCGATCAGGCGCACTCGGCGTGGGTCACCATCCAGGTCGGCTGCGACAACTCGTGCACGTTCTGCATCGTGCCGCTGGTCCGCGGTGCCGAGGTGAGTCGCCGTATGGGCGACATCGTGCGCGAGGTCGAGGAGCTGGCGGCCGACGGGGTGAGCGAGATCACCGTGCTCGGTCAGAACGTCAACTCGTACGGCCGCGATCTCGGCGCCGGCCAGTACCGCCCGCAGTTCGCCGATCTGTTGCGTGCGCTCGACGCCGTCGACGGGATCGAGCGCATCCGCTTCACGTCGCCGCACCCCAAGGACCTCCGCGCCGACACCATCGCCGCGATGGCGGAGTGCGGCGCGGTGTGCGAGCACCTGCACCTCCCGTTGCAGTCGGGGAGCGATCGCACCCTGGCGCGCATGCACCGCGGTTACACCGCGGCGCGCTACCTGGAGAAGCTGGCTGCCGCACGGGCGGCGATCCCCGACCTTGCCGTCACCACCGACATCATCGTGGGGTTCCCCGGCGAGACCGACGACGACTTCGCCCGCACGCTCGACGTGGCCGACGAGGCTGCCTACGACGCGGCCTACACGTTCGTGTTCTCACCGCGACCGGGCACGCCGGCGGCCGAGATGACCGACCTCTTCGTGGATCCCGAGGTGGCGAAGGAGCGCATGGAGCGGCTCATGGCCGTCGTCGAAGGCCACGCCCTGGTGCGCCACGAGGCGCGCATCGGCCGGGTCGAGCACGTGGTGCTCGAAGGTGAATCGAAGAACAACGCGGCCATGTGGTCGGGCCGCACCCGCCAGAACAAGTTGGTGCACTTCGCGCTCGACGGCCGGAGCGCGCGCATCGGTGACACGGGCAACGTACGCGTCACGAGCGCCGCACCGCACTTCCTGCGCGGCGAGCTGCTCGAAGTCACGCCTGCCACCCGTCGTCCTCGCCAACGCATCCCGGTCGCGGCGGCACCTTGACCAACGCGCCGCGCCACCTCGCGTCCAGCCATCTTGCGCTGATCGGGCCTACCGCGTCGGGGAAGTCGGCCATCGCGTTGGCGGTCGCCCAGGCGCTCGGCGACGTCGAGATCGTGTCGATCGACTCGATGCAGGTGTACCGGCACCTCGACATCGGCACGGCCAAGCCGTCCCGCGCTGAACGCGCCGCGGTGCCGCACCACCTGATCGACGTCGCCGACCCCACCGACGAATGGTCGGTTGCCGTGTTCCAGCGCGAAGCGCGCGCCGCGGTGGCCGACATCGAAGCCAGGGGCAAGCGAGCGTTGCTGGTCGGCGGCACCGGCCTGTACGTGCAGGCGGTGATCGATCCGCTCGAGTTCCCTCCTCGCGACCTCGCGGTCGCGCGCGGAGATCGAGCACACGATGGACGACCCCGCGGGGCTCACCGCTGCGTACGCCGAGCTGCAGCGCATCGATCCGACCGCGGCCGAACGCATCGAACCCGGCAACGTCCGTCGTATCGCCCGGGCGCTCGAAGTGATCCGCATCACCGGTCGGCGGTTCTCGTCGTACGGGCCAGGGGTGCTGTGCGGCGGCGACACGGTCTTCCCGGTGCGGATGGCGGGCGTGTGGCTCTCCCGGGCCGTGCTGGGCCGCCGGATCGAGGCCCGGGTGGCGCAGATGCGCGCCGACGGTCTCGTCGACGAGGTCCACGGGCTTGCCGACACCGATTCCCTGTCGCGCACAGCGACCCAGGCGATCGGGTACAAGGAAGTGATGGCCCATCTCGACGGTTCGCAACCCTCGCTCGACGACACCTTCACCACGGTGACCGACCGCACCCGAGCGTTCGCCCGGCGCCAACGCATGTGGTTCCGGCGCGACCCGCGGATCACATGGTTGGCGGCGTCGGACAATCCCTGTGCTGTGGTGCCGAGCCTGCTGGCATGGTGGGCAGCATGACCACGGTCCACCTCTCCAAGTTCCACGCCACCGGGAACGACTTCCTCGTGTGGTCACTCCTCGATCGTGACGCCAGCTCGCTGGGCATCACCGGTGAGGTTGCCGCTGCGTTGTGCGACCGCCACCGGGGCGTCGGCGCCGACGGGCTCATGGTCGTCACGCGGGGTGCTGACGGCGCCGATGTGCGCATGACCCTGTTCAACGCCGACGGCGGCGTGGCCGAGATGAGCGGCAACGGCATCCGCTGCCTCGCTGCGGTGGCAGTGCGCGACGGCTGCGGCGACGGCCGTCGGCTCGTGGTCGACACCGACGGTGGCCGCCGCGAGGTCGCGTACACGCTCAGCGACGCCGGCGAGGTGGTCGCCGCCACCGTCGACATGGGTCCGGTCACCTTCGACCCGGCCGCCATCCCGCTCGATGCGCCCAGCGCGTTCGGGCTCACGGCCGAGTTTCACGGCGTCGCATATGAGGGGGATGCGGCCGGAATGGGGAATCCTCACCTCGTGGTGTTCGTTGACGATCCCGCCAGCGCGCGCGTCACCCAGCACGGTCCGCACCTCGAGCACGACGTTCGCTTCCCGAAATTGACCAACGTGGAATTCATCCAGATCACTGGCGAGAACGAAATCACCATGCGGGTCTGGGAACGAGGAGTGGGGGAGACGTTGAGCTGCGGCACCGGAGCATGCGCATCGGCCGCAGTCGCGCACCGGCGAGGGCTGGTCGGCGACCACGTCGTCGTGCGGGTCCCAGGCGGCGAGCTGGTGGTGGATCTCGGTGACACCGTGCAGTTGGGCGGGCCGGTGGTGCACGTGTTCGACGTCGACGTGGATCTCGGGTCCGCATTCCCTCGGGAGATCACGCATGAGTCCCGCGCCGACTGCTCACCGCGTCGGAGACCGACTTCGACGTCCTCCGCCAACGGGCCTTGCTGGTCGGCACCGGGATCGGCACCCGGAGTGCGGAGGAAGCCGAAGCGTCACTCGACGAGCTCGCCCAGCTGGTCGACACCGCCGGCGCGATTCCCGTCGAGCTCGTGCTGCAACGTCGCCACGCGCCCGACGCCGCGACGTACATCGGGTCGGGCAAGGCCGCGGAGCTCCGTGAGCTCGTGCTCGGGCTCGACATCGACCTCGTCGTGTTCGACAACGAGCTCTCGCCCGCGCAGCAACGCAACCTCGAGAAGCTCTTCGAAGTCGACGTGGTCGACCGTGTCGCGCTGATCCTCGACATCTTCGCCCAGCACGCGCACAGCCAGGAGGGCATGGTGCAGGTGGAGCTCGCGCAGCTCCGCTACCGCCTGCCGCGTCTGCGCGGACGCGGGTTGCAGCTGAGCCAGCAAGGCGCGGGTGGTGGCGCGCGCGGCGGCTTGGTGGGGACCCGCGGTCCGGGTGAGACGCAGCTCGAGGTCGATCGGCGCCGCATCCAGGAGCGCGTCCGCAAGCTCGAACGCGATCTCGTGCGCCTCGGGCGCAATCGCGCGACGCAACGCAAGGCGCGTCGCCGGCGCGATCTGTCGCGCATCGCGCTCGTCGGGTACACCAACGCGGGCAAGAGCACGCTCCTCAATCGCCTCACCCACTCGAACGTGCTCGTCGAAGACCGCCTCTTCTCCACCCTGGATCCCACCACCCGCCGGCTCGAGATGCCCGGCGGTGAGGTCGTTCTGGTGTCCGACACGGTCGGGTTCGTGCAGCGGCTTCCGCACCAGTTGGTGGAGGCCTTTCGTTCCACGCTCGACGAGGTGGCCGACGCCGACCTGCTCGTGCACGTGGTCGATGGCGCGTCGACCGATGCCGAGCTGCAGATCGCGGCAGTGCGCCGCGTGCTGGCGGAGATCGGCGCGGGGGACGTCCCTGAGTTGGTGGTGGTGAACAAGATCGACACCGCGCATGGCGACGACGTGCACGCCCTGGTGCGCGCCCACCGCAACGCGGTCGCGGTGTCAGCGGTCGATGGTTCCGGTCTCGACGACCTGTTGGCGGCGATCGCAAGTGCGCTCCGCGCCTTGGTGCCGGTGATCGAGCTGCGAGTGCCGTACGACCGCGGCGACGTGATCGCAGCGCTGCACCGCGACGGCGAGGTGCTCGTCGAGGTGCACGACGACGGCGGCACGCGGTGCGGGCGCGCCTGCCGCACTTCGATGTCGCGCGCTTCGAGGAGTTCGTCGTGGCCGGCGCGGTCACGTGATCCCCACCGGCATGCCTGACTCCGCGAGTAGCGAGCTCTCGGTATCCGTCGCGCTGCAGCCGATCCTGTCCGAGCTCGGTGTCGGCGTCGTCGTCTTCGATGCCGACGGCGCGGTCATCGAGTCGAACCAGCGGGCGAAAGACATGGTCACCATCCAGCCCGGTGTGTTCGCGAGCATCGACCGCGCCGACGAAGTGTTCGAGATGTTCGACATCGACGGACACCCAGTCAACCGAGACCAGCTTCCCATCACGCGCGCGATGAAGTCGGGCGAGTCGGTGATCAACACGGTCATGGGTTTCGGCGAGCGTGGCCACGCGCGAGGCAACGTCACGTGGATGCTCATCGGCACGCACGTCGTGCGCGGCAATTCCGGTGAGGTCGTCAACCTCATCTCCACGTTCCTCGACGTCACGGCGCAACGCGCCGCGCAGACTGCGCTGCTCGACAGCGAACGACGCTTCCGGCTGCTCGCCGAGAACGCGGCCGACATGATCTTCCGCGTCCGGGTGTCGCCCGACTTCGGATTCGAATACGTCAACCCCGCGGTGCAAGCCCTGCTCGGCTACGACCCGAGCGAGTTCTATGCCGACTACGAGCTCGCGCTCCGGCTGATGCACCCCGACGACCGGCCCAACGTGCAGGGCGTCCTCGGTTCGGTGGTGAGCGACGGCGCCGAGGAGATCGAGCCGATCATCGTGCGAATGCTGCGCCGTGACGGCACCACCATCTGGACCGAGTACCAAGTCGTGCCGATCACCGAGGGTCGCACCGTGGTGGCCCTCGAAGGCATCGTGCGCGACGTGACCGTGCGCATGACCAAGGAAGCCGATCTCAGCTACCAGGCGCTGCACGATCCCCTCACCGGCCTCGCCAACCGCGCCAGCTTGCTCGAAGCGCTGGAGCGGGCGCTCGGCACCACGCGCGCCAACGACCACGACGCGCTCGCCGTGCTCTACATCGACCTCGACCGGTTCAAGACGGTCAACGACAACCTGGGCCACGAGATCGGCGACCGTGTGCTCAGCACCGTCGCGGTGCGGATCTCCGACGCCATGCGCCCGTCCGACACGGTGGCGCGCCTCGGCGGCGACGAGTTCGCCGCGGTGCTCGCGAACCTGAGCGACACGGCCGAAGCGGTCGCGGTGGCGGAACGGCTCCTGGCCGCCATCGCGCTCCCGATGGCGCTCGACGGCAGCGAGCTGGTCGGCACCGCGAGCGTGGGGATCGCGTTCAGTGACACCGGTGACGAAACCCCTTCGGAGCTGCTGCGCCGAGCCGACGTCGCGATGTACACCGCCAAGGACCGTGGTCGTGCGCGCATCGAGCAGTACGAGGCCGGCGATTCGGGGCCTCGGCTCGACCCGTCGCACGGTTAGTCTCGGCCGATGGCCACCAACGGGGGTTTCGTGCCGCCGCCGTACCCGCACGATCGGCTCGCCGAGCTCAAGGCTCGGGCCGAAGTCGCGCCCGGCGGCCTGGTCGACGTGTCGGTCGGCACGCCGGTCGACCCGATGCCGGCGGTCGCGGTCCAGGCGTTGATCGACGCCACGCCCGGCGCCACCGGCTACCCGGCCACCATTGGCAGCGCCTCCTATCGCGTGGCCGCGGCGGCATGGATCCAGCGTCGATTCGGTTGCGAGCTCACCGCTGCCCAGATCTGCGCCTGCATCGGGACGAAGGAAGCGGTGGCCTCGCTGCCGCGTGCGCTGTCGCTGCGCGATCCGTCCCGCGACGTGGTGCTGTTCCCCGCGGTGTCGTATCCCACCTACGCCATGGGTGCGACGTTGGCCGGCCTGCGCGCCGTCCCCGTGCCGGTCGACGACACGTGGCACCTCGATCTCGCCGCGGTCGATCCTGCCGACGCCGACCGCGCACTCTTGCTGTGGCTGAACGATCCGAGCAACCCCACTGGCGTCACCGCCACGCCGAGCGCGATGGCCGCGGCGGTGGCCTGGGCTCGCGAGCGGGGCATCGTGGTGGCGAGCGACGAGTGCTACGCCGAGTTCACGTACGACGAGTCCGGCGCGGCCGCGGCGCCCGTCACTGCCCTGACCGCGGGGGTCGACGGTGTGCTCGCGGTGCACTCCTTGTCGAAGCGATCCAACATGGCCGGGTTGCGGGCGGGGTTCTTCGCCGGTGATCTCGAGCTCATCACCTACCTCGGTGAGGTGCGCAAGCACGGTGGGTTGATCACGCCGGAGCCGGTGCAAGCGGCGGCGGCGGCTGCGCTGGGCGACGATGCGCACGTGCGCGAGCAACAGCAGCGGTACGCGGCGCGGCGTGCGGTCGCGCTTCCCGCGCTCGAGGCGCGGGGCCTGGTGCACGACGGGGGACCCTCCGCCTTCTATCTCTGGTTGCGCACCGCCGACGGCCCGAGCGACGGCTGGGCGATCGCCGCCGACCTCGCCGACACCGGCCTCCTTGTCGCGCCGGGCGACTTCTACGGCCCGGCCGGCGCGCACCACGCCCGCGTCGCCCTCACGCTTACCGACGAGCAGGTGGCGCTCACGTGCGAGCGCCTTGGCGCCTCCGTGGCCGAAAAGCACGCGGCGCTTCCGTAGGCTGAACCGTTCTTTCGCTTTCGATTCAGGAGTACACGTGTCGGACCTCGAGCAGACCATCACCGCGCTGTGGGACGGGCGCGACGACCTCGCCTCGGTGATGCCCGAGGGGGAAGCTCGGCGGGCGATCCATGACGCGATCGATGCGCTCGATTCGGGCGAAGCCCGCGTCGCCGAGATCGTCGACGACGAAGTGGTCGTGCACCAGTGGCTCAAGTACGCGGTGCTGTTGCTGTTCCGGCTCTCCCACATGGAGACCACCGAGCTCGGACCGTTCGAGTACCACGACAAGATCCCGCTGAAGCGCCACTACGAGAAGGCTGGTGTGCGGGTCGTCCCCGGCGCGTCGGCGCGCTGGGGCTCGTACCTCGCACCCGGCGCGATCCTGATGCCGAGCTACGTGAACATCGGCGCCCGCGTCGGCGCCGACACCATGGTCGACACGTGGGCCACCGTCGGTTCGTGCGCGCAGATCGGTGAGCGCGTGCACCTGTCGGGCGGCGTCGGCATCGGCGGCGTGTTGGAGCCCGCGCAGGCGTCGCCGGTGATGGTGGGTGACGACGTCACCATCGGTTCACGTTGCATGGTCACGCAGGGCGCGCGGATCGGCAACGGTGCCGTGCTCGGCGAAGGCACCATCCTCAACCCCGGCATCCCGGTGATCGACGCCGAGACGGGCGACGAGGTGTCGCGTGGGGTGGTGCCGCCGTGGTGCATCGTGGTGCAGGCGGGCCGCAAGCGCGAGTTCCCCGGCGGCGAGTTCACGTTGCCGTGCGCCTTGATCATCCGCCGCTTGTCGGAAGGCGAGCGCAGCGACAAGGCCAACATCAACGACATCCTGCGCGAGCACGGCGTGTCGGTCTGACATGAGCGCGTCGCTCGCCACCGCAGTGCTCGAGCACGACGCGGCCGACGTGTTCGGTTTGACCACCGCGCTGGTCGCGGTCCCGTCGGAGAGCCACCACGAGGCGGAGCTGGCGCGCATCGTGGAACGGCGGTTGCGCGAGCGCGCGCCATCACTCGCGATCGATGTGATCGGCAACAACGTGATCGCGCGCACCCAGTTCGGTCGCGATCGGCGCGTCGTCTTGGGTGGACATCTCGACACCGTGCCTGCGAACGGCAACGCGACGCCTCGGGTCGATGGCGACGTGCTGCACGGGCTCGGCTCGGCCGACATGAAGGGCGGCCTGGCGGTGTTGCTCGCGCTGGCCGAGGCGCTGCACGCCGACGGGTCGCAGGCCCGTCACGACGTCACGCTCGCGTTCTACGAGTGCGAAGAGGTGGCCGACCAGTTCAACGGTCTGCGTCGCATCTTCGAGCACGACGCCGCGTTGCTCGCCGCCGACTTCGCGGTGCTGCTCGAACCCACCGGCCGGCGCGGTCGAGGCGGGTTGCCAAGGCGTGGTGGTGCTCGAAGCGCGCTTCGACGGCGAGCGGGCGCACACCGCGCGGCCGTGGATGGGCCGCAACGCGATCCACCGCGCCACCGACGTGCTGGCGCGGCTGTCGCTGCACGAGACCGACGGCGTCGTGGTCGACGGACTGCGCTACCGCGAGTCGCTGCAGGTGGTGCGGATCGATGGCGGCATCGCCGGCAAGTTCAACGTGGTGCCCGACGGCTGCACGTTGGCCGTGGGGCGACGGTTCGCACCGTGTTACTCGGAGGCCGAGGCCGAGAACCAGGTGCGGCTGCTGCTCGACGGTGCCGATCACGTGGAGGTGCTGCAGTCGCAGCCCGGCGCTCCACCCAACCTGACCAACCCGCTCGTTGCCGACTTCGTCGAGTCGGTCGGGCTCGAGGTGCATCCCAAGCTGGGTTGGACCGACGTGGCTCGCTTCGCGTCACGCGGCGTGCCGGCGGTCAACTTCGGCCCCGGCGACCCCGAGATCGCGCACACGGCGGGGGAGCACGTCACCCGTCAATCGATCGAGCAGGCCTACGCCGCCCTCGCCGGGTTCGTCGGCGTCTGACGCGACGAGTGGGGGTCAAGCCCGCGTGCTGGCGACCACGACCACGTAGCCCTCGGGGCCGCGCAGCCACATCTCGTGCTGGTGTGCAGAGGCGTTGAAGTGCGGGCCTTCGAGGAACTCGACGTCGGCGTTCTCGGCCCGGCGCACGACGTCGTCGAAGTCGTCGGCTTGGAACCACAGCACCACGCCGTTGCCGCGTGACGGGTTGGTGCGATCACCGAGGTGCGCGTGCTCGTGGGCGTCCCAGCGGTGCAGCTGCGCGACGAGCGTGTCGCCGCTCATCAGCATCTCGTACTCGGATCCGCCGTGGCCGGACCCGAGCCCGAGCACTTCCTGGAACCAGCGGGATCCGGCCTCGACGTGGTCGAGCACGATCAGGGGCTGCGGTTGCACCGTCATGGCTGCGAGTGTGTCAGAGACGGCGCAGGAGTGACACGACCTTGCCGTAGATGGTGACCTCGTGCGGGTCGAAGATCATCTCGTCGAGCGCGGGGTTCTCGGGGCGCAGCACGATCTTGTTGCGCCGACGCAGGAACGTCTTGACCGTGCCTTCCTCGCCGGGGATGCCCGCGACGACGGTGTCGCCGTTCTCGGCGGTGGGCTGGCTCTTCACGACGACGAAGTCGCCGTCGAGGATGCCGGCGTCGATCATCGACTCGCCGCGGACCCGGAGCATGAACAGCTCGCCGTCGACGGTGAAGTCCTCGGGGATCGGGAGCGTCTCCTCGACGTTCTCCATCGCGAGCACGCCGGTGCCGGCGGCGACGTCACCGACGAGGGGCACGTACCGGGCCGACCGGCGCTCGACCGCGGCACCAGACTCGGCGTCGTAGTGGATCTCGAGCGCTCGGGGCTTCGTGGGGTCGCGGGTGAGGTAGCCCTTGTCCTGCAGGGCGGCGAGGTGCGCGTGCACGGTGGAGCTCGACGACAAGCCGAGGGCTTCACCGATCTCTCGCACCGTGGGGGGGTAGCCGCGGTGGGCGACCTCCGACTCCACGAACTCGAGGACCTGACGCTGGCGGGTGGTCAATTCGTCCATGGGGCGACGGTACCACGATCGTGCGTTCGTGACAAACACCTGTTCGGAAAAATCCCTTGACCCGAACCCGTGTTCGTGGTTCGATGGTGTCGAACAGGCGTTCGAGGCGGGCACCTCAGGATAACTGTCACACCCCCGTGGTTCGATCTCTCCAGCGGGCGGTTCACGCCGCTGGAACCACGACACCATCTCAGGAGCACGCACGACATGACCGCCGTCACGATTGCCATCACCTCCCGTCGCCCTGCCGTCGCCACCGGCCGGGTACTGCCTCACGGGCGGGTGTCCCGCGCCACGTATCTCCGCCGCCGGTTCGCCACCGCGGTGATCGCGATCGTGGTCGTGCTCGTGACGGCCCAGGCGGGCGCGGCGCTCGGGAGCTCCACCCACGAGGCTCCCGGGCGCGCCCCTGCCTTCGCCACCGAGGTCGTCCGACCCGGCGATTCGCTGTGGTCGGTGGCCGAGCGGCTCGCGCCGGGCGAGGATCCTCGCCCCATCGTCGACGCCCTGGCGCAGGCTCGCCACGGTGCTCCGTTGCTGCCGGGGGAGACCCTCCGGTGGAACGGCTAGTCCGCCCGCGGCGGCCTGGGCACAGGGTCCGGGTCGCCGCGGCTGCGCTCCTCCCCGGTGCATCACCGGGCTACGGTGGCGCAATGCGCTGCCCCTACTGCGCGAACGACGACGACAAGGTCGTCGACTCTCGCCCGGCCGACGACGGCGCGGCCGTCCGACGGCGGCGAGAGTGCCTGCACTGCGGGAAGCGCTTCACCACCTACGAGCGGTTCGAGGAGATCATGCTCACGGTGGTCAAGCGCTCCGGTGCGGTGGTGCCGTTCGACCCCGAGAAGTTGCACGCGGGCATCGAGCACGCAGTGGCGGGCAGCGGTGTCGATCCAGGCCGCGGTCGACGCGCTGTCGGCCGAGATCGAGGAGCAGGTGCGCGCCCTGGGGCCCGAGGTGCCGAGCGAGGCGATCGGCCGGGCAGTGCTCGAGCGGCTCCGCACGCTCGACCTCGTGTCGTACATGCGGTTCGCGTCGGTCTACAAGGGCTTCGAAGACGTCGGTGACTTCGAGCGCGAGCTCGACGAGTTGCAGAAGCAGACGGCGCCGAAACCGGGCCGCACGTCAGGCGCGGACGAGGGTCATCCGGCCGAGTAATCCCTGGTCGCGGCGAAATTCGCGCCGGTGACCGCGAAACCCTTGCAATGACATCGGTGTAGTTCTAAGGTGAGCGTCCCGCACCTGATGTGGGGTGCGAGCCACCGACAACCACAACATCTTGTGGTTGGCGCGATCGCGTGCAGCGGTGGTGAGGGACGGGAACCGGCTCGAAGGGGCCGGAGAGGGAGCATGGTCGGGATGGCAATCGCGCCGGAGCAGATCGGGATCGGGATCCGTCGACACTTCACGGACCCTGATGTCCATCCCTACGACATGGTCGAGTGGGAACGGCGCGAGGCGAGGATCCAGAACTACAAGGACGGCACTGACGCGTTCTTCCAGCCCGACGTGGAGTTCCCTGCCACGTGGTCGCAGAACTCCACCAACATCGTCGCCCAGAAGTACTTCCGGGGCACGCTCGGCACCGACGAGCGTGAGACGTCGCTCAAGCAGGTGATCGACCGCATCGCCGACACGATCACCGCATGGGGCATGCGCGACGGCTACTTCGTCGACGACATCGAGGGCGCGGCGTTCCGCAACGAGCTCAAGTACCTGCTCCTCAGCCAGCGCGCCGCGTTCAACTCGCCGGTGTGGTTCAACATCGGCGTGCAGGGCGTGCCGCAGCAGGCGAGCGCGTGCTTCATCCTCGCCGTGGAAGACACGATGGACGGCATCCTCAACTGGTACCGCGAGGAAGGCACCATCTTCAAGGGTGGGTCGGGCTCGGGGATCAACCTCTCGAACATCCGCTCGTCGTTCGAGCACCTCAAGGGCGGCGGCACCGCGAGCGGTCCGGTGAGCTTCATGCGCGGCGCCGACGCGTCGGCCGGCACCATCAAGTCGGGCGGCAAGACCCGCCGCGCCGCGAAGATGGTGATCCTCAACGCCGACCACCCCGACATCGAAGAGTTCATCTGGTGCAAGGCGCTCGAGGAGCGCAAGGCGCGTGCCCTCGCCGACGCCGGGTTCGACATGGACCTCGACGGCAGGGACTCGCACTCGATCCAGTACCAGAACGCCAACAACTCGATCCGCGTCACCGACGCGTTCATGCAGGCCGTCCTCGACGACAAGGACTGGGACCTCATCGGTGTCACCACCGGCGAGACCGTCCGCCGCATCCGTGCGCGCGACCTCATGCGCCAGTTCTCGGAGTCGGCGTGGCAGTGCGCCGACCCGGGCATGCAGTTCGACACCACGATCAACACGTGGCACACGTCGCCCAACACGGGCCGCATCAACGGCTCCAACCCGTGCAGCGAGTACATGCACATCGACAACTCGGCGTGCAACCTCGCCAGCATCAACCTGCTCAAGTACATCGTCGAGAACGGCGAGTTCGACGTGCCGGCGTTCGAGCACACCGTCGAGGTGATGTTCACCGCCCAGGAGATCCTCGTCGGCAACGCGGATTACCCGACCGAGCCCATCGCGGAGAACAGCCGCAAGTTCCGTCAGCTCGGCCTCGGCTACGCCAACCTCGGCGCGCTGCTCATGTCGCAGGGCCTGCCCTACGACTCCGAGGGCGGGCGCGCCTGGGCCGCCGCCATCACCGCGCTGATGACCGGCCACGCGTACGCCACCAGCGCGCGCACCGCCGGACGCATGGGGCCGTTCGCCGGCTTCGCCGACAACGCCGAGCCGATGCTCAACGTGCTGCGCATGCACCGGGCCGAGGCCGCGAAGATCGACGAGGAGCTCGTGCCGCCCGCACTGCTCGGCGCCGCCCAGCGTTCGTGGGACGACGCCGTGAGCACCGGCGAGACCTACGGCGTGCGCAACTCGCAGGCCACCGTGCTCGCACCCACCGGCACCATCGGCCTCATGATGGACTGCGACACCACCGGCGTGGAGCCCGACCTCGCGCTCACCAAGGCGAAGAAGCTCGTCGGTGGCGGCACGATGTTCATCGTCAACCAGACGATCCCGCGTGCGCTGCGCAACCTGAACTACACCGACGACCAGGTCGACGCGATCATCGCCCACATCGACGAGCACAAGACGATCATGGGCGCGCCGGGGTTCAACCCCGAGCACCTGCCGGTGTTCGCGTGCTCGATGGGTGACAACACGATCCACTACATGGGTCACGTCACGATGATGGGTGCGGTGCAGCCGTTCATCTCGGGTGCGATCTCGAAGACCGTCAACATGCCCGAGGACGTGTCGGTCGAAGACGTCGAGCAGCTCCACATCGACGCCTGGAAGCTCGGCGTGAAGGCGATCGCCATCTACCGCGACAACTGCAAGGTCGCGCAGCCGCTGTCCACGCAGAAGAAGGCTGGCGCCAGTGTTGATGCTGGTGCGCCGGCGGCGAGGTGGAGCGGATCATCGAGCACGTCATCGTGCAGGAGCCGGTGCGCCAGAAGCTGCCGCGCACCCGCAACTCGAAGACGTTCTCGTTCCGTGTCGCCGACACCAAGGGCTACGCGACGGTCGCCGAGTACGAGGACGGCCGTCCGGGTGAGCTGTGGCTGCATGTGTCGAAGCCGGGTTCCACGCTCGCCGGCATCATGGACTCGTTCGCCATCTCGGTGAGCCACGGCCTGCAGTACGGCGTGCCGCTCGAGGCGTTCGTGCAGACGTTCACCAACCGGCGCTTCGAGCCGGCGGGCATGACCGACGACCCCGACCTGCGCATCGCGCACCAGCCTGGTCGACTACGTGTTCCGCAAGCTGGCCATCGAGTACCTGCCGCTCGCCAAGCGCGAAGAGATCGGCGTGCTCACCACCAGTGAGCGCATGCAGCCGACGTTGCCGGGCGTCGAGGAGCAGTCGGTGGTCGACGAGCCCGGCCCCGGGTTCGCCCAGCTCCCGCTCGACGACCAGGCCCCGTCGGCCGCGTCAGGCCCACGCCGGTCGCCCCGCCCGTCGTGCCGAACAAGCCGGCGGCGCGTCCGGCGGAGACGGTGCTGTGCCACGTGTGCGGCGACATCATGCAGCGGGCCGGCAGCTGTCACGCCTGCCCCAGCTGCGGCGCCACCAGCGGCTGCTCGTAGATCGACCAGTTTCACCGCCCCACCCACGACCAACACCGGAGCACGTGACGCAACACCACCGTCCGCGGTGGTCGAGCGTCACGTGTTCGCGTTCAGTACTGCACGAGCTCGAGCTCGTAGCCGTCGGGGTCGAGGAGGTAGATCCGCCGGCCCGGGTCGTAGTCGGCTTCCATGTGCACGGCCGCGCCGAGCTGCTCGGCACGACGGCGCGTCTCGTCGAGGTCGTCGACTTCGAAGCCGACGTGGTTCATCCCCGGTCGTGTGTAGTCGACGTCGACGGTGCCGTCGGCGCTGGCGGTGAAGAGCGCGAGGTAGCTGTGGTCGTCGCCCACGTGCGCGCCGAGCAGACCGTTGCGGATCTCGCCTTTCCAACGCAGGTGCAGGTCGAGGAGATCGCAGTAGAACGCGATCGATCGGTCGAGGTCGGTGACGGTGAGGTTCACGTGTTCGATGTGCATCAGCGCACGGTACGACTTCAAGCAGACTTGAAGTCAAGGGCTTGCTAAGAATTTCTGCATGGCAGATCTCCAGCTCGTCGATCCCACGACCAACCAGTTCCTCTCTGGGCGCTTCGCGCCGGTGCACCGCGAGATCGACACCACCGATCTCCGCGTCGAGGGCGATCTCCCCGCCGATCTCACCGGCGTGTACATGCGCAACGGCCCGAACGCGAAGTTCCCGCCGCTCGGCAGCTACACGTTTCCGATGGAGGGCGACGGCATGGTGCACGCCCTGTGGCTCGACGGCGCCACGCCCCGGTACAAGAACCGATGGGTGCGCACCCGGAGCATGGAAGCGGAGGAACGCGCGGGGAAGGCGATCTTCGGCGGGATCATGACCCCGGCGTTCGTCGACATGTCGCTGCTCGGCGACGATCCGGATCCGGGCTGGCCCATCCGGCTCGACGCGTTCATCAACATCGTGCGCCACGGCGGCCGCTACCTCGCGTTGGAGGAGGGCACGCCGCCGTATGAGGTGACGGCCGACCTCGAGACGATCGGGCGCTACGACTTCGCCGGTGCGCTGCCGGCCGGGATGTGCCGCGCACCCCAAGGTCGATCCGCGCACCGGCGAGATGGTGATCTTCCGCTACGACGTCGAGGCGCCGTTCCTCACGTGGGCGGTGATCGCCGCCGACGGCACGGTGGCGCGTCCGCACACGCCGATCGAGCCGGTCGACGTGGGCTACATGGTGCACGACTCCGCGCTCACCGAGCGCTACGTCGTGTTGGTGATCGGACCCGTCACGTTCGACATCGACGCGATGATGAGCGGCGGCCAGGTGCTGAAGTGGCAACCGGAGCTCGGCACACGCATCGCGCTGGTCCCGCGCGACGGCAGCGACACCATTTGGATCGACACCGACGCGTTCTGGGTGTGGCACTTCGCCAATGCATACGACGACGGCGACGACGTCGTGGTCGACTTCCCGGCGTGGAGCGCGCCGGGGTTCCTCGTTCCGGATCAGCCGGTCACCGGTTCGTACCAACAGGCTCGGATCAACCCGACGACACGCACCGTCTCGATCGCCGAGCTGCACGCCGCGACGAGCGAGTTCCCGCGCATCGACGACCGACGTCTCGGCGCCCAGCATCGCTACTCCGTGGTCACCCGGTCGTCGGGCCTGCCGGGCTTCACGCGCGAGCACGACGTGTTGGCGCGCATCGATCTCAGCACCGGGGAGTGGGTCGAGCATCGGGTGGAGGCATCCATCGGCGAGACCGTGTTCGCGCCGCGTGATGGCGGCACCGACGAGCTCGACGGTTACTACCTCACGTTCGCAACGTCAGCCGTCGACGGCCACTCGGCGCTCTTCGTGTGGGATGCGGCCGACTTCCCGGCGACGCCGCGCGCACGGGTGATCGTGCCGCAGCGGATTCCCAACGGACTGCACGGCAACTGGTTTCCCGCCTGACCGGTCCGACCTGCCCGGGGCCGGCGACGGGTGGCGTACCGTGGGCGGATGCGCCGTGTGGCTCTGCGACTCGCACTGGTGTCCTCGCTGATGGTCGTCGCGTCCACGCTCGCCGCGGGTCGCGCCAGCCGTCACGGAGCGAGCAGGGGCGGCGACGAAGCCACAGCTCACGCCGGTGGTCGTCACCCCCGTCAGCACCGCGTCGCCCATACCTGTGCCCGGCACCGACGGTCGCCTCCACGTGGCCTACGAGCTGCAGCTCGTCAACACCCAGTCGGTCGCAGCCCCGATCACGAGCATCGAGGTGCTCGGTGTGGATCCGCGCAGCTCGATCGTCACCTACGGAGGCGCCGATCTCGTGTCGCGGCTGCGCCGGCTCGACGGGGAAGCGGTCGATGCCGCGGTCGTCGACGCCCGCTCGCAGCTCCTGCTCCTCGTTGATCTCACCATCGCGTCGTACGGCGACCTGCCGGCCGCGTTCGAGCACCGGGTGACGCTCGCGCCGACCAGTGCCGGTGGCGCCGAGCGTGCCTACACCGTTGCCAACATCGCGCTCAATGGCGCGACGCCGCTCGCCATCGGGCCGCCGGTCGACGGCAAGAACTGGGTCGTCACCAACGGATGTTGCTCGCCGACCACCGAGCATCGCACCTTGATCCTGCCGACCGACGCCGGCTTGTCGGCCGCGGAGCGGTTCGCCATCGACTTCCGTCAGCTCAACCCGTCGGGTCACTTCCTCGAGGGCGACCCGACGAACCCCGCGAGCTACACCGGCGACGGCGCCAACGTGTTGGCGGTCGCGCCGGGCAAGGTCGTCTCGGTCGTCTCCACGTTCCCCGAAGAGGTCCCGGGCATCGCGGCGCCCGACGGCACCTTCGATCCGGACACGCGCGAGGGCAACTCGGTGGTCATCGATCACGGTGACGGCACGTACGCGTTCTTCGGTCAGCTCCAAGCGGGTTCGATCATCGTGAAGGTGGGCGACCACGTTCGGCGCGGCCAACCGATCGCGCGACTCGGGTTGAGCGGCGACGGTGCTTCGCCCCACCTGCACTTCCACCTCATGGACGGACCGTCGATGGTCGGCGGCGACGGACTTCCGTTCGTGTTCAAACGCTTCGCCTACTCGGGTCAACTCGACCCCACTCGTCTCGCGCAGGACGGTCTCAACGGCGACTACGCGGGGAACCGCTTCGCCCGTTCGGTGCCGCGAACGCAACAGCTTCCGCTCGATCTCGCGGTCGTCGACTTCATCGCCAACTCGCCCACTGCAGGGAGCCCGTTCGCGTGACGTCGTCATCGGAGTCATCGGCATCATCGGCATCATCGGCTGACGACGGGCTGGCGCGACCGATCTCGTTCGACAGCGCGCTACGGCGCCGGCACGCGTCGCGCCGTGGTGCTCGGTGGTGGCGGTGTGGTGTTCGTCGCTTGGCTCACCGCCTACCTCGGCGAGCTCGCCCGACGAGGCGTGCGCATGCACGACGCCGATCGCATCGTGGGAACGTCGGCCGGCTCGGTGCTCGCCACCGTGATCGCACACAACCGGTTGGCGCGCTTCGAGCGCCTCGTGAAGCTCATCGAGGCCCGACCAAGCATGATCTCCAAGTTGGCGCCCGCGGCATCGTTGTCGCACAGCCAGCTGCGCCGCGTCGGAGCTCTTCGCGGGTGCCTCCGACGCGGAGCCAGCCACGCTCACCGCCATCGGCGCCGCGGCGCTCGCCGCATCGACGCCGGGCGTCGAGCGCCTCCCGGCGGGCATCCTCCTCATGGTGCAGACCTGGCGCTGGCCGAGCGATCAACTGGTGGTCACTGCGGCCGATGCTTTCACCGGAGAACGGCTCGCGCTCTCACGCGCGTCAGGAGTGCCGCTGCTCCGCGCGGTGGCGGCGAGTGCATCGGTCCCTGGCCTGTTCGCGCCCCAACCGCTGCTCGATCGACGGGCCATGGACGGTGGGGTGTCGGGAAGTGGGATCCACGCCGACCTCGTGGCCGGTGCACAGCGCGCGCTGGTGCTGCCGATCGTGGGAACACTCGTCGAGCCGCGGTTCACGATCGCTCCCGATGCCACCGACCGCGAAGTTGCCGCGTTCCGCGCCGCGGGCACCGAAGTGGCGGTTCGCCACAGCCGGCTCCCCGAGACCATCGACCTCATGGACCCGGCCGAAGTGCCTGCCCGCGGTGGCGCTGGGCACCGCGCAGGCCGTCGAAGACGTCGACGAGCTCCGCGACTTCTGGCTCGCCTGACGTGGTGGAGCCCGAATCGCGAACTCCGGAATCAGTTGCACGTCACCTGCTGGTGGCGGCACCCGAGATGTCGGACCCCAACTTCTCGCGCACCGTGATCTTCATGGTGGAGCACAACCACGACGGCGCGTTGGGCATCGTGTTGAACCGTCCGAGCGACACCGCGCCCCACCATCTGCCGCGAGGAGTGGGAAGCCTTCGTGCACGACGCCCGCGGTGGTGTTCGTCGGTGGCCCGGTGCAGTTGGGCGAAGCCACGATCGCGCTCGGTCGCGTCGCGCGCGTCGAACCCTCCGACGCGTGGCAGCCACTCCTTGGGCGGGTCGGCAGCATCGACCTGGCCGAAGGGCCCGGCGACGCGCACCCGCACCTCGAAGCGCTCCGTGTGTTCTCGGGGTACGCGGGCTGGGGGCCCGGTCAGCTCGATGGCGAGCTCGAGCGAGGCGGCTGGCACGTGCTCGACGCCGATCCCGACGACCTGCTCACCCCGACGCCGTCGGAGCTGTGGCGCCGCGTGCTGCGTCGCCAGGGCGGCAGCCTCGCCATGGCCGCCAACCAGCCCACCAACCCGAACGTCAATTAGCGTCGGCCGGTGCCTTCCGACCCTCCGGCCGACGCGCCGCCGACGACGGTGTTGCTCGTGCGTCATGGGCAGTCCACCTGGAACGCCGAGGGCCGATGGCAGGGGCAGGCCGATCCGCCGCTCAGCCGCGCTGGGCGTGCAGCAGGCGGTCGAGGCCGCGGCCCACGTCATGAGGCTCCAACCGGTCGACGCGGTGTGGGCGTCCAGCCTCGAACGCGCCCGGCACACCGGCACCACGATCGCAGAGCATGCGGGCGTCGCGCTCACGGTCGACCCCCGTCTGCGCGAACGGCACGCGGGGCGGTGGCAGGGGTTGCGGCGCGACGAGATCGAAGAGCAGTGGCCCGGCTACCTGTCGTCGGGTCAGCGGCCCGAAGGCTACGAGCCCGACGCCGACGTGGTTGTTCGCGCCCTCGCCGCGCTCGACGACCTCGCGGCCGCGCATCCCGGTGAGCGCGTGGTGCTCGTCACCCATGGCGGGGTGATCCGTCAGCTCGAGGTGCACTTCGGTGACCACGAGCGAGGGCTCATCCCGAATCTCTCCGGGCGCCGACTGCATCGCCAGGACACGTCGTGGACACTGGGCGAGGCGGTGCTCCTGCTGGGCGAAGACACCATCACGGTGCCGGGCCAACTCTGAGCAGCCGGCCGGCGCTTTCCTCGCGGCGGGTAGACTGACCAGTTCCCCAAACCCGGAGCGCGCCCTTGCTCGACCGCGACCTGTCTGCATCCGCCACCGATCCGGTCGACGTGGCGACGTCGGAGCCCGAGGCCGACATCGCCCGTCCCGATGTCGCACAGTCGGAGCTCGAGGCCGAACAGCGGCATCTCGATGCGGCCTACGCGCGTCTCGACGGCATGCGGCGGGCGGCCGAACGGGTGTCGGAGGGCTATTCCGACGTGCAGCGCGGCGGCACGCATCAGGCTCGCCTGGAACGGGAGGCGGCCGAGGCGTACACCCGCCGCCGCCTGGCCAGCCTCGAGATCGGTGACACGCCGCTGTGCTTCGGCCGGCTCGACCTCGCGGCACGCGTCGATGCCGACGGCCGCGAACGCGCGCCCGACGGCCCGTTCTACGTGGGCAGGATCTCGGTGGCCGACGAAGACCTCACGCCACTCGTGATCGACTGGCGTGCCCCCGTCGCGGAGCCCTTCTACCGCGCCACGGGGGTGGAGCCCATGGGCGTGGCCCGTCGACGTCACTTCCAGACCCACGGACGGACCATCACCGGTCTCGACGACGAGGTGTTCGACCACGAGGCCGCGGATGCCGAGGGGTTCACGGTGGTGGGGGAGGGGGCGTTGCTCGCAGCCCTCGGGCGGGAACGCACCGGGCGCATGCACGACATCGTCGCCACCATCCAGGCCGAACAGGACGAAGCCATCCGCTCGCCGCTGCCCGGCCCGCTCGTGGTCGCCGGCGGCCCCGGCACCGGCAAGACCGCGGTGGCGTTGCACCGCGCCGCGTACCTGCTCTACACGTACCGCAAGCGGCTCGCGTCACAAGGCGTGTTGCTCGTCGGTCCGAGCCCGATCTTCCTGCGCTACATCGACGAGGTGCTGCCGTCGCTCGGTGAAGACGAAGTGATGCTCGCCGTGCCGTCGTCGTTGAAGCCGCGCCTCGTGGTGCGGTCGGTCGATCCGCGTCCCACTGCGGTGCTCAAGGGTGATCGGCGCATGGCGCAGGTGATCGCCAACGCGATCCGCGACCGCGAACGTCCGATGCCGCGCGATGTGACCGCGGTGATCGACGGCCACCGCGTCACGTTGCGACGACGCGAGGCGCGTCGCATCGTCGAACGCACGCGGGCGCGTCGAGGCTCGCACAACGAGCGACGTCCCTACCTGACCAGTCTCGTCTTCGATCACTTCCGCCGGGAGTACCAGCGTGCGCTGGTCGCCGAGTTCCGTCGCTCGCGCGAGCGACTCGACGCCGGCATCGCGCGCCTGCCGATGCGGGAAGCGCAAGACGGCGAAGAGGTCGCGGTGGCCGCGATGTTGGCGAAGGGCGAGCGCGCACCACTCGAGTGGGAACAAGAGCTCACGGTGCGGCTGCGGCGCGACGCCCGAGATCCGCGCCGTGCTCGATCGAATGTGGCCGGTGCTCAACGGCGCCGAGCTGGTCAACGACCTCTTCGGGTTCGACGCGTTGATCCGCTCCGCGTCGCGCGACGTGCTCACACTGCAGGAGCAACAGCTGCTGTCGCGCACTCGTGATCCCGACGTGAGCGCGGTCGCATGGGCCGAAGCCGATCTGCCGTTGATCGACGAAGCCGACGCGATCCTCGGGCCTCCCGGCGCGGCACGCCCGCGTCGCGCGTCGGCGTCGCAACCGTGATCAGGCGCTCGAGCAGGCCCAACGCACGGTGTCGGAGCTCGGGGTGAGCGGCGCGGTCAGCGCCGCGCAGGTGCTCGACCGCTACGGCAGCGACGCCGTCGCCGCACCCGAAGACGACGAGCCCCGCACGTTCGGGCACGTGATCGTCGACGAGGCCCAGGACCTCACCGCGATGCAGTGGCGCATGCTCGCTCGTCGCTGCCCGTCGGGATCGATGACCATCGTCGGCGACTTCGGCCAGGCGAGTCGACCGGGCGTGCTCGCAGGGTGGGACGAGGTGCTGCGCGAGCTGCCCGACCGTGCCGCGCCGCGCCGGGTGAACCTGTCGGTCAACTACCGCACCCCCGCCGAGATCATGGAGTTCGCCAACCGCCTGCTTCCGGTCGCCGCGCCCGGCGTCGAGCCGGCGCGCCCGGTGCGCAGCACCGGCGTGTACCCGACGGTGCAGACGGTCGCGGTCGATCAGCTCGTCGACACCGCGGCGCGTGCCGTGCGCGACGCGGCCGTCGACAACGGCACCATCGCAGTGATCGCGGGCCCCGAGCTCCACGATGCGATCACAGCCGCGCTGCGCGACCGCGACGCGGTGTCCGACTCCGTCGAAGCGATCGACGCCGGCGTCGCGGTGCTGGGTCCGTCCGACTCGAAGGGCCTCGAGTTCGACCACGTCGTGGTGGTCGAGCCCGCAGCCATGGTCACCGCCGATCAGGCGGGGCTCCGTCTCCTCTACGTCGTGCTCACCCGAGCCACTCGAACGTTGTCAGTGGTGCACTCGCAACCACTGCCCGAAGCACTCGACTCGCCTGACAGAAGGTTTGCCTCCTCATGACCACCACCGAAGCCGACCACCTCGCGTCCGATGTCGCCTGGGATCTCGAGCCGCTCGTCGATGGCGCCGGCGAAGCCGGCGTCGACGCGCAGCTGGCCGAAGCGCAGACACGAGCCGACGCCCTGGCCGCGCATCGCGGCAAGGTCGCATCGCTCGATGCCGAAGGTCTTGCCGAGCTGATGCACGAGCTCGCGGCGATCGGCGACCTGGTCGGCCGCGCGGGGTCGTACGCGGGATTGCGGTTCGCGGTCGACACGCAGGATCCCGCGGTCGGCGCGCTGATGGCGCGCGCGGAGGAGAAGTCGACCGCGATCGGCAACGAGATCCTCTTCGTGGAGCTCGAATGGGCCGAGGTCGATGACGACACCGCCGACGCGTTGCTGGCCGACGAGCGGCTCGCGTTCTGCCGTCACTACCTCGCCTCCGTGCGCCGGTACCGCCCACATCTGTTGAGCGAAGCCGAGGAGCGCATCCTCGCTGACAAGTCGCTCACCGCCACCGGTGCGTGGGTCCGGCTCTTCTCCGACCTCACGTCGGTGATCGAGGTCGAGGTCGACGGCACCTCGATGAGCCTCGAGGAAGGCCTCTCGCGCCTGCAGTCGCCCGACCGGGCCGTGCGCCGGGCGTCGGCGGAGGCGGTCACCGCCGCGCTCGCGCCCGGCCTGCGCACGCGTGCGTTCGTGTTCAACACGTTGCTGCTCGACAAGTCGATCGACGACCGGCTGCACCACTACGACTCCTGGATCGCGAGTCGCAACCTCAGCAACGAAGCGAGCGACGAGTCGGTGGAGGCACTCGTCACCGCGGTGCAGGCCCGCTACGACATCCCGCAGCGGTGGTACGCGCTGAAGGCACAGCTGCTGGGCGTCGATCGCATCGCCGACTACGACCGCATGGCGTCGGTCGCCGACGCCGACGAGGAGTTCGGGTGGGACGAAGCCCGCGACCTCGTGCTCGATGCGTACGCATCGTTCTCACCCCAGCTGGCCACCGCCGCGCAACGGTTCTTCGACGAGTCGTGGATCGACGCGCCGATCCGGCCCGGCAAGCGCCCCGGTGCGTTCTGCGCGTACACCGTGCCGAGCCAGCACCCGTACCTGTTGTTGAACTGGACCTCGCGCCGGCGCGACGTGCTCACCCTCGCGCACGAGATGGGTCACGGCTTGCACGCGTACCTCGCCCGCGACCAGGGGATCTTCCACCAGACCACGCCCCTCACCCTCGCGGAGACCGCGTCGGTGTTCGGTGAGACGGTCACGTTCGGCCGGCTGCTCGATGCCACCACCGACCCTGCGCAACGCCTCGCGCTGCTCGCCGAATCGCTCGAAGGCCAGATCGCCACCGTGTTCCGCCAGGTCGCGATGAACCGCTTCGAGGATCGCGTGCACACCCGTCGGCGCGACGAGGGGGAGCTGTCGGTCGAGCAGTTCAACGAGGAGTGGACCACCACGCAGGCGGCGATGCTCGGTGAGGCGGTCGAGCTCACCGAGGGCTACCGCACCTGGTGGTCGTACATCCCGCACTTCATGGGCACCCCCGGGTACGTGTACGCGTACTCCTACGGGCAGCTCCTCGCGTTGTCGGTCTACCGGGCCTACGAGGAACAGGGCACCGAGTTCGTGCCCCGCTACCTCGACCTGTTGGCCAGTGGCGGATCGAAGTCACCCGAGGAACTGGGCGCGATGGTCGGGCTCGACCTCGCAGACCCGAAGTTCTGGGAAGGCGGCCTCACGATCGTGGCCGAGCAGCTCGACGCCGCCGAAGCCGCCGCCCGAGACGCCGGCCGGGTCTGAGTCACTCATCCCCTCCCACGTAGTCTCACCGAACCACGATTTCGACGCGACTGGACCAACATGGCTGACACGATCCACACCATCATCTACACCCAGACCGACGAGGCGCCCGCGCTGGCGACGGCGTCGCTGCTCCCCGTCATCGAGGCCTTCACCAAGGTCGCGGGTGTCGAGGTCGAGCTGCGTGACATCTCGCTCGCCGGGCGGGTCCTGGCGTCGTTCCCCGACTTCCTGAGCGCCGAGCAGCAGGTCAGCGACGACCTCGCCGAGCTCGGCACCCTCGTGCAGCAGCCCGAGGCCAACGTGATCAAGCTGCCGAACATCTCGGCCTCGATTCCCCAGCTCAAGGCCACCATCGAGGAACTGCGGGCCAAGGGGCTCCTGGTCCCCGAATTCCCCGACGAGCCGTCCACCGACGACGAGCGTTCGATTCGCGCCCGCTACGACAAGATCAAGGGCTCGGCCGTCAACCCGGTGCTGCGCGAGGGCAACTCGGATCGTCGCGCCCCGGCGTCGGTCAAGCACTACGCCCGCAGCCACCCGCACTCGATGGGCGCCTGGGCGCCCGACTCGCAGCACGCACGTCGCGCACATGGCCGGCGGCGACTTCCGCTCCAACGAGCAGTCGGTCACCATCGCCGCGGCGGATCGTTGCGCGTCGAGCTGGTGGGCGACGACGGCGCGGTCACGGTGCTGAAGGAGTCGATTCCGGTGCTCGCCGGTGAGGTGGTCGACGCCACCGTGATGCGCGCCGCCGCGCTCGACGCCTTCCTCGCCGAGCAGCTCGAGGTTGCCCGTGCGAACGGCATCCTCTTCTCGGTGCACCTCAAAGCCACGATGATGAAGGTGTCCGATCCCGATCATCTTCGGGCACGCGGTGAAGGCGTACTTCGCGGAGGTGTTCGCCAAGCACGCCGAGGTGTTCGCGTCGATCGGGTTCGACGCCGACAACGGCATGGGCGACCTCCCCGCGCGCCTCGACGCGGTCCCTGCCGCGACCGCGCGCCGAGATCGAAGCCGACATCGCGGCCGCACTCGAGTCCGGCCCGTCACTGGCGATGGTCGACTCGGACAAGGGCATCACCAACCTCCACGTGCCGAGCGACGTGATCGTCGACGCGTCGATGCCCGCCATGATCCGTACGTCGGGTCAGATGTGGAACGCCGGCGGGTGATCAGCAGGACACCCTGGCGGTGATCCCCGACCGCAGCTACGCGGGCGTCTACGACGTGGTGATCGAGGACTGCAAGGTCAACGGCGCGTTCGATCCGGCCACGATGGGTTCGGTGCCCAACGTCGGGCTCATGGCGCAGGCGGCCGAGGAGTACGGCTCGCACGACAAGACGTTCGAGATTCCCGCCGCCGGCGTCGTCCGGGTGGTTGACGGCAGCGGCGCGGTGCTGATGGAGCACACCGTCGCGGCGGGCGACATCTGGCGCGCGTGCCAGACCAAGGACGCGCCGATCCGCGACTGGGTGAAGCTGGCCGTGAATCGCGCGCGTGCCACCGGCGACGCCCGCGGTGTTCTGGCTCGACGGCACACGTGCGCACGACGCGCAACTCATCGCCAAGGTCGAGCAGTACCTCGGCGACCACGACACCGACGGGCTGCAGATCGAGCTCATGGCGCCCGAGGAGGCGACCGCCTACTCCCTCGAGCGCATCCGCGCGCGGCGAAGACACGATTTCGGTCACCGGCAACGTGTTGCGCGACTACCTCACCGACCTGTTCCCGATCATGGAGCTCGGCACCAGCGCCAAGATGCTCTCGATCGTGCCGCTGATGAACGGCGGCGGCCTGTTCGAGACCGGTGCGGGCGGTTCGGCGCCCAAGCACGTGCAGCAGTTCGTGCGAGAAGAGCACCTGCGCTGGGATTCGCTCGGTGAGTTCCTCGCGCTGGCCGCCTCGCTCGAGCACCTCGCGCGACGTCGACTGACAACGCGACCGCCCAGGTGCTGGCCGACACGCTCGACCAAGCCACCGGCACGCTGCTCGACGAGGACCGCTCGCCGTCGCGCAAGGTCGGACGAGCTCGACAACCGGGGCAGCCACTTCTACCTCGCGTTGTACTGGGCGCAGGCGCTCGCGGCGCAGACCGACGATCCCGCGCTGCGCCGCGCTGTTCGCTCCGGTCGCGGCCGACGCTGGCCGACAACGAAGCGACGATCGTTGCCGAGCTCAACGGCGTGCAGGGCAAGCCTGTCGACATCGGCGGCTACTACTTCCCCGATCCCGAGCTCACGATCGCGGCCATGCGCCCGAGCCCCACGTTCAACGCCATCATCGACGACCTGGCCGCCTCGGCCTGATGCCCGAGCACGTCCACGTTCACGTGCCGCACGAGCTCGAGGGTCACGAGGGCAACGGCGGACACGATGCCCACGGTCGCACGTCGAACACCGAACGGTGGCTCGAGATCGTCGCCGCGTTCCTGCTCGCGGTCACCACGCTGTGCATCGCGTGGAGCGGCTATCAGGCCGCGAAGTGGAGTGGTCTGCAAGCCCGTCGGTACACGCAGGCGAGTGCCGCGCGCAGCTTGGCCAACCGCGACCAGACCACGGGCTCGCAGGCTCGGATCCAGGACCTGTTGAACTTCAATCGTTGGCTCGAGGTGACGACGCAGGGCAACACGCAGCTGCAGAGTCTCTACGAGCGTCGGTTCCGCGACGAGTTCCGTCCCGCGTTCGACGCGTGGATCGCGCAGGACCCACTGAACAACGACAAGGCGGTCCCGTCACCGCTGCTCATGCCGCAATACGTGTTGGCGAGCGAGCAACACGCGGAGAAGCTCGAGAAGCTCGCCGACGTGCGCTTCGAGCAGGGCAAGTCCGCGACCGAGAACGCCGACAAGTACGTGTACACCACGGTGTTCTTCGCTGCGGTGCTCTTCTTCGCCGGGATCTCGTTGCGGTTCGAGTGGTTGCGCCTGCGCATGGCGATGCTCACGCTGGCGACGGTGTTCTTGATCTACGGCCTCGTCCAACTCGGGACCATGCCCACCCACTGACTGGGTGTGAGTGTCGGTCAGACGGTGCCCTTGTTGCGGAGGTAGCGCAGCGTGAAGAAGCCGAACACCGGCGGCAGCGCGAACGTGATGCCGCGGAAGACGATCACCGTGGCGAGCGCGGTGTTGGCGTCGATGCCGAAGCTGGTGAGCCCAGCGGTGAGCGCCGCTTCCTGCACGCCGATCCCGCCGGGCACCGGCGCGACGTTGCCGAGCATGCCTGCGCCGACCTGCACGACGATGAGCTGGGCGAAGTCGAGATGCGGCGCCGAACGCCAGCAGGCACAGGCCGAGCAGCGCCGGATAGATGAGGTTGCCGGCCGTGTCGCCGCCGAAGAGCTGCAGCGCCTTCTTCGGGTTGCGCAGCACCGACCAGATGTCGCTAGCGGCCCGCTTGACCGCCGGCACCACCTTGCCGCGGATCTTGGGGACCGCCGAGCACGATGCCGATCAGCGCGGCGACGATGGCGATCGCGCCAGAGGCTGCGCTGCCGCCCGAGGAACCGGAGCTTGAGTCGAACGTGGTCGCGGTGATCGACAGCGCGACAGGAACAGCACCATCTGGATCGCGCCGCCGACCCCGGTGCTCAGCACCATGGCGCTCGCGCCCGACGCGAGCGGGCACGCCCTGCTTGTGGAGGTAGTCGAGCTGCAGCGCGGTGCCGCCGATGCCGTTCGGCGTGATGAGGTTCAAGAAGCTGCACGCGAGCTGGGCGAGCACGGTCGGGACGAAGGCGAGGTCGAGGTCCACGCAGCCCATGAGCGCAGTGGCCCACGACGATCGGGACGAGCGGATAGAGGACCAACGCGAGCACCGCCCAGCCCCAGGTCGCGTGTCTCGAACTCCTTCTGGACCGTGCCCAGTCGACGTTCTCGAGGCTCGGGATCGCGATGGCGAGCGCGAGCAGCACGCCGGCGAGCATCCCGATGTTCGTCCAGGTGAGCCGCTTCACCTTGAGGGGCGGCACGTCCTCGACGCCGGTCGCGGTGGCCACCTCGGTGCGCAGCGCCTTGAGCGCCTTGCCGAAGTGCTTCTGCGCCCGTCGGTGATCCCTGCCGGCATCGCCGCGGGCTGGATGAGGGGGAGCAGCGCGGCGATGCGCTCCTTGCCGAGCGCGGCGACGCGCCGCGGCGATCGGCGCGGTCGTTGCCGACGAGGAGCGCCGTCATGCACGAGGATCGGCGGCGTCGTCACGGTCGCGCCAGTACGACTCGCCGCCGACGTCGGCGTTGGCGAAGTCGTCGAGCGCGACCGCGCGCCGTCGTCGGCCACGAGCACGCGCTGCGGATCGAGGTTGCCGTGGCTGATGCCCGGCGCGTGCAGCGTCGGTGACCTCGTGCCAGATCGCAGCGAGCGCTGAGCACGTCGTCGGTGACCCGCTCGGCGTCGACGTCGGCGAGCGGGGTGCCGGTCGGCGGGGTCGTCGACGAGGAGCGCGGCTTCGGCGCCGCCGATGCCGGTGCGCAGGACCGCGGCGCGTGCACGCCGGCACGCTCGGCGAGCATCGAGCGCGTAGCCGACGTGTTCCACCTGCTGGAGTCCGGCTCCCGAACACGGCGAGGCCGGGCTCGCGGTACATCACTCGGTGCCACAGGCGGGCGAAGATCTCGCGTCACGCTGATCGCGACCGTACGCGTCGACCCGGACCGGTCACCCGTGTCGAGCGTCGCATCCATCACCGACGCCCGCGGGATCGTGAACGTCGGCGAGCTCGATCTCACGGCGACCTCGTTCCCGAGCTCGGTCAGCGCCGCGCGGACCTCCGCCGATCGACAGTCGGCCGGGCGGCGCACCGAACACCGCGTGACCAGCGCAGCCACCGCGACCCCGAGCAAGAGCCCGCCGAGCACGTCGGACGGGAAGCCGCGCCCAGGTACATGGTGGCGTGCGCGACCACGAGGATCACCAGGCAAGGATCCGCCGGAGCGGCCGCACCGACGTACGGGGACAGGACCGCGGTTGAGGCCGCCTGACGATGGCGACGTTGGCGGCACGGGAATGGCCGGACCGTCGCCGAGCCGCACGTGACGGCCAGCCCGTGCGACGCTGTGGGTGCCGAGCACGTCGTTCAGCAGCTCGGCGATGCCCCACGCGGCCGCGCCGGTCGACCGCGACTCGCCACGCCATCTGGATCTGGCGGAGCGCGAGCAGGCCCGACGGCGACGACGAGCACCGCCCAGATCGAGCCCAGCGCGTACGCCCACCTTGGCCACGCCTTCGAGGCTCGTCGGTCGACGCCGTTGACGACGTGGAAGAGGTTGAGGTCGACGCGTCGACTGGGTCTGCGCCCACATGCCGACGATGGTGGTGGCGACGGCCGCAATCGCGAGCCGGGCGACGTCGGTACGGCGTCGCTCGACCGGCTCACCGGTGTCTCTGATCCAAGTCACGCCGCACCATATGGGGCGCGCGTGTGGCACGCAATCATCCTCGTGCGTGAATGCATCGATGCGATCCCGGTAGTGTCCAGCACGGTGGAACCCACAACACAGACAGGTGCCGGAACTGCGATGCGGGCGTGGTCACTCGGCCTCGACTCGTGGATCGCATCCGTGCCGCGCATGACTGCCCGGTCGTGGCGCTGGTCGCGGGGCGGGGTGCGGGAAGACCACGTTGCTGCTCGAGGCCGCGAACGCGGACCCACGTCCGGTCGCCTGGGTGCCACTCACCGCGAGCGACGACGACCCCACGGTGCTGCTCGAGCGGGTCACCGACGCACTGGCCGCGATCGAGCCGATCCCCGCGCGCACGCGCGCTCAGATCCTCGCCACCACCGTCGACTTCAACAGCGTCCGGCTGCCTCGCCTCCGCCGACTGCTCGCCGAGCGGATCGAGCCGTTCGTGCTCGTCCTCGACGATGTCCATCGCCTGGTCGGTGACGAGACCGTCACCACCCTCTCGGTGATCCTCGAAGCCGTGCCCGACGGCTCGCAGGTGATGTTCGGTACCCGTGACGGCACGGCATTGCGACTGGGCGCCCTGCGGGCCCGCCCGAGTGTGTGTGTCCTCGACGCCACCGATCTCACGATGACCCTCGACGAGGCGGCCGAACTGCTCCGGCGCGCCGGGCTCGATGTCAAAGACGACGTGGTCGAAGTGCTCGTCGAGCGGACGGAAGGCTGGCCCGTCGGCCTCTACCTGGCTGCCGTCGCACTCCGAGACGAGCCCGACGTCGACGCGGCGGCGGCCGCGTTCGCAGGCGACGACCGGGTCGTCGTCGACTACCTCCGCGACGAATTGCTCGCGCTCCTCTCCGACGAGATCACCGAGTTCCTCGTCGCCACCTCGATCCTCGAGGTCCTCTCGGGCGGGGTGTGCGACGCACTGCTCGCCACCGAGGGCTCGGCGCAGATGTTGGAGGTGCTCGAGCAGTCGAACCTGCTCGTGATGCCACTCGACCGGACGCGTGCGAGCAGTTCCGCTACCACGCGCTGCTGCGCGACGAGCTCCGCCGCGTGTTGCACCGACATGATGCCGCGTTCGAACGCGTGCTCCACGGACGAGCCGCCGATTGGTACGCCGCGAACGGCCTGTACGCCGATGCAGTCCTGCACGTGTACGCGTCAGGCGACGACGAGCGGTTCGACGCCTTGGTGTGGCGCGCCGCCCCCTTCCTCATGGGCAGTGGTCGCACCGCGACGGTCGAAGGCTGGCTGTCCGCGGTGTCGCCCGAAGACGTCGCGCGACGTCCGGCGCTCGTGATCACCGCCGCGTGGACCGCGTTGACCTCGCGTGACTCGACGCGCGTCGCCTACTGGCTCGGTGTCGCCGAACGCATCAGCGACACGCTCGTCCTCCCCGACGGCACGCCACTCGTCGCCAGCGTCCACCTGCTCCGGGCGCTCGTCGCGACGGACGGGCTCGCGGCCATGCGCGAGACGCCGCAGCCGCCAACGAGCTGCATCCCTTGCAGAGCCCGTACCGATCCGTCGCGTGCTTGCTCGAAGGCGTGGCCCTCCGGTTGGCGGGTGAACCGGATGCCGCGATTCGGCGCTTGCGCGAGGGTGCCGACCTGGGGGAGTTGTTCGTACCCGCGACGCAGACGCAGTGTCTCGCGGAGCTGGCGACGATCGCGGGCGATGCCGGCGACTGGTCGCAAGCCACGAAGCTCATCGACTCGGCACTTCGGATCGCCGAGGAGTTCCACTTGCAAGACCGTGGGAACCAGGTCGAGGTGTTCGCCATCGGCGCGTTCGTGCACGCGCACACGGGGCGTCACGAAGACGCGGACCGGGAGCTGAAAGGTGGCCTCTGGCTCCTGTCGATGGATCCGGCGATGGCGCCATGGATGGCGGCCGAGTCGCGCGGGCTCCTGGCGCGTGCCGGGTTGCTCCTGGGTGAGTCGGACACCGCGAGGATGTTGGCCAAGGAAGCGGTCGGGTACGCGGCGCTGGTTCCCGACGCGACGTCGTTGCACGAGCGGCTCGACCATCTGCTGCAGATGACCGAACACGACGGCGGGCCCCTCGGGATCACGGCCACGCCGCTCACGCCCGCGGAGATGCGCGTGCTGCGCTACCTCCCGACGCACCTCACGTTCGCGGCGATCGCCGACGAGCTCTTCGTGTCGCGCAACACGGTGAAGACGCAGGCGATCGCCATCTACCGCAAGCTCGGGGTGTCGTCGCGCACGCCGGCGGTCGACACGGCGCGCGAACTCGGCCTGCTCGAACGATGAGCTATGTCGCGCCCGACGAGGCGGCGAGACGTGCGGCCTGATCGTCTTCTGCGTACCCGCGCAGCAACGCCTCTTCGGCGTCCTTCTTCGGGAACATGAAGTACACCAGCGCGAAGCCGGCCACGATGGCGATGATGCCCGCGACGTAGGCCCAGTCCTGGCCGTCGACGAACGACTGCTTCGCCGCGGCGGTGATCTGCTTGGCGTACTGCGGATACTGACTGGCCAGGTTCTCGGCACTGGAGAACGACTTGGTGAGGGTCGCCTCGGTCGACTGCGACACCGACGACGGGACCTGCGCGCTCATCGCTGCGACGTACCCGGCGGTGAGCAGCGCGCCGAGGATCGACTGCATGATCGCGCCGCCGAGATCTCGTTGGAGATCCGCAGTGCCTGACGCCATACCGGCGCGCTGCACGGGCACCGACCCGGTGAGCGAGTGCGATGCGGGCGTTCCGGCGAACCCGACACCGGTGCCCACCAGCGTGTAGCCCAGCGCGATGGCCCAGTAGCTCGCGTCCGTCTCGCCAGAGCACGAGCATCACCAGGAACCCGAGCAGGCAGAACAGGTAACCGATCAGCAGCGTGAACCGCGCGCCCTTGGCGCCGACGAGCTTGGCTGAGCGTGGCGCGATCAGCACCATCATCACCGCCGCGGGCAGGATGGCGGCTCCCGCTTCGAGCGTGTCGTAGCCGAGCACGTTCTGCAGGAACTGCTGTCCGATGAACATCGCCGCCATCAGTGATCCGAACACGATGATGCCTGCGACCGCCGCGACCCAGAAGATGCGCCGCGCCGCGATGTGCAGGTCGTACAGCGGATTGTGGGCCCGCTTCTGGCGAATGATGAACGCGATGCCTGCGGCGACGGCGATCGCCACCAGCCCGAACACGAGCGTTCCTTCGTCGGGACCGGCGGCGAAGTTGATGGCGAGGATCACCCCACCCACGAGCAATGCGGAAGGATGCCGCCGAAGTTGTCGACCGGATCCGTCGTTTCGTTCACGTGGCCGGGAACGAACTTCACCGCGAGCACGAGCGCGACGAGCGCGAGGGGCACTGTCACCAGGAACACCGAGCCCCACCAGTACTTCTCGAGCAGGGCGCCGGCGACGAGCGGCCCGAGCGACGAGATGGCACCCCCGAGCGCCGACCACAGCGCGATCGACCGGGTACGAGGCTGCCCCGCCCACAGCGCGGTGATCAACGCCAGCGTGGTGGGGTAGGCCATGCCGGCGGAGACACCACCGAGCAGCCGGGCGAGGAAGAGCACGACGTCGGTCGGTGCCCAGGCCGCGAGCAGACACGCCGGGATCGACAACGAGGTGCCGATCACCAGCATCAACTTGCGCCCGTAGCGGTCGCCGAGTGCGCCGAGCCACAACACCGATGCTGCGAGCCCGAGCGAGTACCCGACCGCGATCAGGTCGAGGGTGGTCTGCGACGAGTTGAACGCTTTCCCGATGTCGGGCAGCGCGACGTTGGCGACGGCGAGGTTGAGGTTGGCGACCGCGGCGACGAGGATCAGCGCGATCAGGACCAGCTTGGCGCGGTCAGGTTGGGCGCTCGCCGAGGGATCCGGTGCAGGGGTCGGTGCGGCGGTGCCAGCGGTGTCGGTCACGCCGGAGAACCTACGCCGTTCGGAGCCACGGTGTCGTCACCCGAAGGAGGTGATTCAAGCACCGGTCATTCGGAGACCCGTAGGATCGCCCGATGACGAGTGTCGCGTCGGTCGTGGTGCTGGCGGTCGACCCGTTGCCGTGGGCTCGCGCGCAGATGGCGTTCACGCTGGCGACGCACATCATCCTCGTGCCGCTCGGAGTGTCGTGGGCGTGCATGACACTCATCGCCAACTACCGCGCCATCAAGCACGGCGATCGTGACGCGTTGCTGCTCGCGCAACGGTGGTCGAAGTACATGGCGGTCACGTTCGCGGTCGGCGCCGTCACCGGGACCGTGCTCACGTTCGAGTTCGGATTGCTGTGGCCGCACTTCATGGGCAAGTTCGGCGACGCGTTCGGGATCCCGTTCACGATCGAGGGCTTGTTCTTCTTCCTCGAGGCGATCTTCATCGCCATCTACATCTACGGCTGGAAGCGCCTGAAGCCGTGGCAGCACTTCTGGACCGGCGTGCCCATCGTCATCGCCGGCATCGGCGGCACCATCTCGGTGGTGGCGGCGAACGCGTGGATGAACCAGCCCGCCGGGTTCACGCTGAACAGTGCGGGCCAGGTCGTCGACGTCGATCCCTTGAAGGTGATCTTCAACGACGCCATGCCGCTCCAGTCGCTGCACATGTTGATCGCCGCGTACCTCGTGGGCGGGTTCATGATCGCGTCGGTGTACGCCGCGGGGATGTTGCGTGGACGCCGCGACCGCTACCACCGCGTCGGCTTCCTCATCGCGTTCACCGTCGCGGCGATAGCCACCCCGGTGCAGATGTTCGTGGGTGACGAGCTGGCCCGCTGGGTGTACAACAACGAGCCGACCAAGTTCGCAGCCATCGAGCTCGTGCCCGACACGGCCACCGACGTCCCCGAGACGCTGTTCGGGCATCTGAACAGCAACGGCACGGTGAGCGGCGGGATCCCGATCCCCGGGCTGGCATCCATCCTCTCCGATCCGGCCGATGGCACGAGCACGTCGATCGAGGGCCTCGACTCGGTCCCGAAGAACGAGCGACCGACCACCCGCCAGGTGAACACGGTGCACCTGGCGTGGGACGCGATGGTCGGTCTGGGCACGCTGTTGTTCCTGTTGTCGCTCTGGTACGCGGCGGCGTGGGTGTTCCGCCGCAACTTCCCGCAGACCAAGTGGTTCCTGTGGCCCGCCGCGCTGTCGGGCGTCGCCGCGGTGGTCGCAATGGAGGCGGGCTGGGTGGTCACCGAGGTCGGACGACAACCGTGGATCGTCGTCGGCTACATGAAGGTCGCGCAGGCGGCCACCGGCAACACCGGCGTGTGGATCACGTTCCTGGCCGTGGCTGCGCTCTACATCGGTGTGGCCGTCACGCTCGTGTTGGTGCTGCGCACGATGAGCCGACGGTTCCGCGGCAGGGCGAGCTCGTCGAGCTCGATGGCCCGTACGGTCCGCGCGCGCTGGTGAGCACCTCGACGGGGGCGGCCGATGACTGACGCCGTCGCGGTCGTGCTGATGTTCGGGATCACCGCCTACGCGCTGTTCGGCGGGGCCGACTTCGGCGCAGGGTTCTGGGATCTGATCGCGGGCGGCGCCCACCGCGGGGCGCGCCCGCGTTCGGTGATCAGCCACGCCATCGGGCCGGTGTGGGAGGCCAACCACGTGTGGTTGATCTTCGTGCTCGTCGTGATGTGGACCGGGTTCTCCGAGGCGTTCGCGTCGATCACGCTCACGTTGTTCGTGCCGCTCAGCCTCGCCGCGCTCGGGATCGTGCTGCGCGGGTCGAGCTTCGCGTTCCGCAAGGAGGTCACGCGTCTGTCGAGCCAGCGCAACTTCGGCGCCGCGTTCGCGTCGTCGTCGGTGCTCGTGCCGTACTGCATGGGTGCAGTCGCCGGCGCAATCGCGTCCGGGACGCGTGCCGGCGGGGGGCAAGGCAGGCGACCCGTGGTCGAGTTGGGTCAACCCGACGTCGATCCTCGGCGGGGTGTTGGCGGTGGTGGCGTGCGCGTTCCTCTCCGCGGTGTACCTGGTGTGGGACGCCCAACGGCTTGCCGACGGTGACATGGTCGAGTACTTCCGCCGACGCGCGGTGATCACGTCGATCGTTGCGGGCGTGGTCGCAGTGGTCGGCGTGTACGTGCTCTACGAGGATGCGCGCTACGTGTTCGACGGCCTCACGTCACGCGCCTTGCCGCTCGTGATCATCTCCGCGCTCGGAGGGCTCGGGTCACTGTGGTTGCTCACGCATGCCGCGCATCGCGGGGCTCGCATCCTCGCCATGGCCGCGGTCGCGAGCGTGGTGCTGGGCTGGGGCGTCGCGCAGTGGCCGTACATGTTGCCGACGAGCCTGACCGTGTCGGCCGCCGCCGCGCCCGACCCGACCCTCGCCAGCATCCTCGTGGTGTTCGTGGTCGCGGCGATCGTGATCCTGCCGTCGCTCGGGCTGCTCTACTTCCTCGACCAGAAGAACCTGGTCGAGGCCGACGCCGCCTCGATCGACGCCTGACCAACCGCGATCATCCCAGGAAGCGAACGATCGCGTTGAGGTCGGACAGCCAGTCGACGACCGCGCTCACGCGTTGGCTGCGAGCTGCGCCTTCACCGCGTCGTAGTCACGCTCGTTCTGGTCGGCGTAGGCGGCGCAGAAGTCGGCGAGGCGCGGTCGAACACGTCGCTCGAGCCGAGGTACGCGCGCGATCGCGAGGCGGTCACCGGAACGGGCGTGACCGCGCGCCAGCGTCCAACCACAGAGTTGCGCGTACACCTGCAGGATGGCGGCGGAGTCATCTGCTCGATATCGGCCGAGAACTTCCAGTCCCAGAGCTGTCGGACGTAGAAGTCGCGGCTCGACCCCGTCGACCCCGGGCGTGCGCGCCCAGCCGAGCAGGATGTCGCTCGCGGCCTGCAGCAGACGCTGTCCCTCGACCACTCGCTGGCCGTGGTTGGCGAACCCGCTCCGCCGGCGTGCGCCTCGAGCACCGACGGCTCGGCTTCCTTGATCTGCAGGAACAGCGGGTCGCTGTCATCACTTGCCGAACAACAGCGCGATCCAGCACCGCGTTCCCGACACTGCCCACGCCGACCACCTTGCGGGCGAAGTCGACCAGTCGGTAGCTCTCGATCAGGTGCGGCGATCCGGTTGGCAGCGTCCGCGGTAGGCGCGGAACCGATCTTCCAGCCACTCGATGATGTTCGTCGAGTCGGCCTCCGTCGGCGAACAGGTCGCGATGCGGACGACGACCGGCGGATCGTCCTTGATGCGGTAGCTCGCCGTCGACCTACTCGGTGAGCTTGTTCGAGCGCCTTCATGTTGTCTTTGGTCTGCGCCTTCGCGGTGGTCCGCTGGAATCGCTTCACTTCGTCGGGCACGACTTGCGAACGCAACGTTCGATCACCGCTTGGCGTCGAGCCGTGCGTACCAGACCTCGAGGTTGGTCATCCCCGCGAAATCTGCCATCGCCTCGCGGTACGCCCGCGGCGCACATCCTGAGCGACGCGCGCTTCCTGGCTCGGACGAGCTCGCGCGACCGTGCCGCGATCTCGAAGCTCGCACCGAGTCGCTTGAGGTCCCACTCGAACGGCCCGGGGCTCGTCTCGTCGAAGTCGTTGATGTCGAAGACGAGCTCGCGGTCAGGCGAGGCGAATCCACCGAAATTGACAGGTGCGCGTCACCGACGCCTGCACGCTGCAGACCGAGTTTCGGCTGCGCGCGAGGTCGGCGGCCATGATCACCGCCGCGCCGCGGTAGAAGGTGAACGGCGACACGAGCATCCGTTCGTGACGGAGCGGCACCAGTTCGGTGACCCGCGTCGTCTCCTGGGCGGCGAGCAGGTCGCCGGGGTGCGCGCGGGTGGCCGACGGCTCCCACACGCCGTGGCTCGACCGGGGGACCGCGCGTCGCGCGGCTCGCCCGGTGGCAACCCGCTCCTCGGGCAGAGGGTGGTCGACCGGTGCGTCGGGATCGAGAGCTTCAGTGATGGCCATAGCTCATGTTGGCACCACTTCCGGCGCGAGCCATCACCCGAACCGGGTGAACCGCCGCAGGGCCACGCGTGCGATCACGCGGGGGCGTCCGGTTCGGGTGCATCGGGCGGCGGCACGGCGCGGTCGACCCGGGCCATGCGGCTCACCAGCACCGCCACGATGGTCACGAGGTAGAGCTGGCCGAGCAGGGCCTCGACCGACGAGAGCGCTCGTCCCATGCCATGAGCAGCGGTGAAGTCGCCGTAGCCGACGGTGGTGAGGGTGATGAACGCGAAGTAGAGGAAATCGGCGATGTTGGCTTCGTTGGTCTGCGCGAAGAACGCCTCGTTGCCGATCAGCCCGATCGACGAGTAGATGAACGCGAACATCATCCCGATCAACACGTAGATGCAGATCGCGCCGAGCACCGTGTGGATGTCGACCACTTGACGTTTCCAGAGCGCGCGCCCGATGACGACCGGCGCGCCGGCGACGAGCAGCACGTTGAGGACGAAGAACACGCCGTCCATGCCGTCGCTCCCGTGGAAGAACGCGGACGCGACGGTGGAAACGAACGCGACGAGCACGATGACCGACGCCAGCCGGAACAGGTGTCGACCCGTGCGCGAAGCCAGCAGCGCGGCCAACAACGTGAGCCCTTGGAGCCCGACGGTCACGACCCGCGCCCACGCTCCTTCGACGCCCGATGCCATGAACACGAAGGTGATGAAGAGCAACGCCAGCACCGTGCCGAACCGATATCCAGGGAGCCGGTCTTCGAGCCAACGTTCGAGGGGTGTCGGGGTGGTGCCGGATCCGTAGGACACGGGTCGCTCCGTTTCGCGAGTGCAGGGTGAATGGGCGTGTCGGTGAGCATGGGTCGAGGACCTGACATCCTCGCTCCTGGGCGGCCGCCGTGCACACGCGAGGATGCGGCGACGCGTTCACCCCAACGGGATGATGCACCCACGCGCCCGACCGGGTTGGATGGACCCCTCGCGAAGGAGCACTGACTGATGGCCCTGCACAAGAAGCTCGTCGAAGATCTCACGCCGCTGTTGTTGAGCCCGATGTACTCGCGCCCGGGCGAGGCCGAGCACGCGCCGCGTCACACGATGCCCGCGCTCGAGATGGACCCCGACACGGCGTACCAGTTCGTGCGCGACGAGCTGATGCTCGACGGCAACGCCCGGCTGAACCTCGCCACGTTCGTGAGCACGTGGATGGAGCCGCAAGCCGGCCGGCTGATGGCCGAGACGTTCGACAAGAACATGATCGACAAGGACGAGTACCCGCGTACGGCGGAGCTCGAGCAGCGCTGCGTGAACATGTTGAGCCGCCTGTGGAACTCACCCGACGAGGACGAGGCCACTGGCACGTCGACCACCGGATCCAGCGAGGCCGCCATGCTGGCCGGCATGGCGCTGAAGTGGCGCTGGCGAGCCCGGCAGAAGGCCAAGGGCCTGCCCTCCGATCGCCCGAACATGGTGATGGGCGCGAACGTGCAGGTGTGTTGGGAGAAGTTCTGCCGCTACTGGGACGTCGAGATGCGCCTGGTGCCGATGGAGGGCACGACGTATCACCTCACGCCGGGGCCGGCGCGTGCGGCGTGCGACGAGAACACCATCGGTGTGGTCGCGGTGCTCGGCTCCACGTTCGACGGCTCGTACGAGCCGGTGAAAGACATCTGCGCCGCGCTCGATGCGCTGCAGTCCGAGACCGGGCTCGACATCCCGGTGCACGTCGACGGCGCGTCGGGCGGGTTCATCGCGCCGTTCATCGATCCCGACCTGGAGTGGGACTTCCGCCTCCCGCGCGTGCAGTCGATCAACGCGTCGGGCCACAAGTACGGCCTGGTGTACCCGGGCGTCGGCTGGATCATCTGGCGCGACCCCGACGCCCTGCCCGAGGAGCTCGTGTTCAACGTGAACTACCTGGGCGGCAACATGCCCACGTTCGCGCTCAACTTCTCGCGCCCCGGCAACCAGGTCGCCGCGCAGTACTACAACTTCCTGCGCCTCGGGTTCGACGGCTACCGCCGAGTGCAGCAGACGTCGCGCGACGTCGCCCGCTACACCGCCGACGCGATCGCGGCCATGGGCCCGTTCGAGCTCATCACCGACGGCAGCGAGCTCCCGGTGTTCGCGTTCGCCTTGAAGGACCCCGATCTCAAGTACTCGGTGTTCGACGTGTCGGAGCGTCTGCGCGACCGCGGCTGGCTGGTGCCGGCGTACACGTTCCCCGAGAACCGTCAGGATCTCGCCGCGCTGCGCGTCGTCGTGCGCAACGGGTTCTCACGCGACCTGTCCGACCTGCTGGTGGCCGACCTGCAACGCCACATCACCTATCTCGACCAGCTCGACAAGCCGCTTCCGGGCTCCGGTCACCGAGGTGGGTTCGCCCACTGAATCGTCCGTTGTGGGTGATGACGGGAACCTTGCACCGGCCTTGACTGGCGCGACCGTACGCACACCCTTGGGGAGGGTTCCACATGGAAGAGACCACCGAGAGCGGCTGGAAGATCTTCGCCGCTCTGATGATCCTGATCGGCGGCACGTTCAACTTCATCGACGGTCTGGTCGGGCTCACGCAGACCGCGCAGGTCGAAGCCCGTACTGGCGGTCTGCTGCCGCTCACCAACAACATCAAGACCTGGAGCTGGGTGGTGCTCATCATCGGTGCGGTGATGATCCTGTCGGCCCTGTTGATCTTCGCCGGCAACATGTTCGGACGCATCGTCGGTGTGATCGCGGCGAGCGTGAACGCCATCGTGCAGCTCGGCTACCTCCAGCACAACACGTTCTGGTCGTTCACGATGATCATCGTCGACTTCCTCGTGATCTGGGCGATCATCGTGCACGGCGGACGTCTCGTCGGAGACGATGCAACCGTCTGACCCGATGACGCCGTCGTCGAACGCGGCGCGCGCCGCGGCGTTGGTGCGCGGCATCGAAGCCAGCATCGTCGGTGACAGCTCGGTGGTTGCCGAGCTGTACACCGACGATGTCGACGGGATGTCGCACGCACTGCGCGTGACGTCGGCCGTCGAGTTGGCGGTCGAGTTCGAAGACCGTGACGACGCGTTCTCCGACGTCGAGCTCGTGGTGAACCCGCTCGACGTCGGCGGCGCGTGCGCGTGCGTCGAGTGGCAGGCCACGGCCACGCACTCGGGGTCGCTTCACCTCGACGACGAGGTCGCGCTCGCGCCCACCGGCGAGCGGGTCAGGCTCGAGGGCGTGACCGTCGCCGAATTCGACGGCGATCGCATCCGCCGATTCCGGCAGTACGGCAACGAGGCCGACGTGGTGGCCCAGCTGCAGCGGCGCAGCGCCGACTGACGCCTGATCGTGCTGCGGCTGGCCGGACGGCCTGCCTCAGAGGCGCGCCAGCTCGCGCTGGAGCTGACCGAGGCCCATCGGCCCGAGGTCGAGGGCGCGGCGGTGGAACGCCTTGAGGTCGAAGTCGGCGCCGGCGCGGGCGCGAGCGTCGTCGCGCCCGGTGAGCCACACCCGTTCGCCGACCTTGTAGCTGATCGCCTGCCCGGGCAACCCGAGGTAGCGATCCACCTCGCTGGCCATGAAGTCGGCGGGGAACTTGCTGCGTTCGATGACGAACGGGAGTGCGAGCTCGGGTGTCCAGGTGGCCCCGGGGTGGTACGCCTCGTGCGCGGGGATCGCGAGCTCGAGGTGCATGCCGATGTCGACGACGACGCGCACCGCGCGCATCGCCTGCGCGCGCAGCATGCCCAGCTCGTAGGCCGGATCGTCGAGGTAGCCGAGCTCACCCATGAGCCGTTCGGCGTAGAGCGCCCACCCTTCGGCGTGCCCCGACGTGCCGGCCAGCGTGCGCTGGTAGCGGCTCAACTCGTCTGCGAGGTGGCGCACCTGGGCGATCTGCAGGTGATGGCCCGGCACCCCTTCGTGGTAACAGATCGACACCTCACCCCAGAGCGGGAAGGTCGTCTTGCCGAGGGTGGGGTACCAGGTGCGGCCGGGACGGCTGAAGTCTTCCGACGGACCCGTGTAGTACATGGCGGCCGCGCCCCCTGGGGGCGCGATCATCGCCTCGACCCGCTTCACGCGATCCGGGATGTCGAAGTGGGTGCCATCGAGCTCGGCGACCGTGGTGTCGAGCAGCTCCTGGTTCCACGTCCGGAACTCGTCGACCCCTTCGATGGTGCGGGACGGGTCGTGTTCGAGGTACTCGATCACCGCGTCGACCGACTCCCCGGGGAGGATGCGTTCGGCCACCGACTGCATGGCGTGCTCGATGCGGTGCAGCTCGTCCCAACCCCAGGCGTACGTCTCGTCGAGGTCGAGATCGATCCCGTTGAAGTCGCGCGCGTACAACCCGTAGCGCTCGCGTCCGACCGGGTCGCGGTCGTCGGCGTGCGGCGCGTACTCCTCCACGAGGTAGCGGCCGAGCGCCGCGTACGCCTCCGTCGCGCGCGTCGCGACCTGGTCGAGACGGCCCCGCAGCGCCGCGTCGCTGTGGCCCGACGCGTCGAACTCGTCGACGAGTGCATGGAAGAACGGGCGTCCGTTGCCGCTGACGCCTCCCCAGGTGTCGGCCTGTTGCGCACACGCCACCGCCTGTCGGCGCGCCGCCACGATTCCCTGCGCCACGCCTTCGGTGAACCCGTCCTCGAGCGACGTGAGGCCTTGGGGCACCAGCGCCATGCGTTCGGCGATGACGCGCCAGTCGTCGAGGGAGTCGCGCGCCATGAGATCGAACGCCATGCGCACGTACTGCACGGGGCTGCCGAGCACGCGGCAGGTCGCGCAGGCGCTCGCCGGCGTCGTGCTCCTCGAGCGCGAGGACGAGTCGTTCGCGCAGCACCTCGGCCGCGATCCGGTCACCATCGCTGCTGATGTCGCCCGCGCTCGCCATGGCGTCGAGCTCTCGCAACGTGGCCCGATCGTGCTGGGCGCGCTCGTCGCTGCCGGCCGGCGACAGGTCGGTCATCTCGTGGTCGTGGCCGGTGATGCCTTCACCGGTCGCGCTGAGCGGGTCGAGTGCGGCGAAGCGCTCGACGTAGCGGTCGGCGAGGGCGAACACAGGTGAGGACGGATCGCGTGGTGCGCTCATGTCAGGACTCCGCGGGACGACAAGGTTGGCCGCGCAGCGTGCCACACGCGGGCAGCGGCGTGGGCACCTGCACCCCGGGAAGGACCGGCAGGACCACCTTCGACGCCTGCCGCCCTCCGAGCGTGACCCGGTTGGTGACCGGCTTCTTGTAGGTCAGCGCGTCGAACGCCCATGCGGGGCGGTTGCCGCCCGGCGCCTGCACGGTGATCCGCACTTGCGATCCTTCGCGGAACGCGTGTCCGAACGGCGAGATGGGCACGCGCACGAGCGCGGCACGCTTCGCGGGGAGCCGGGTGACGTCGGCGGCGAGATACGTGGGGACCGGTTCGAGGGCCGTCGAGCGATGCGGGTCGAGGGTGCGGCGACTGGCCCGCATCCACCCGCTCTGCACGTAGGTCTCCTCACCGTCGGGACGCACCTCGGACACGGTCACCTCGAGGTCGACGTCGTTGACGTTCGAGCGCAGCCACAGATCGACGCTGCCCGGTCCGAGCATCACGGTGTCGCTGGTCAGCGGCGGCGTGTCGAAGACGAGCGCCTTGCCCTTCGGCAGCGCTCTCCAGACGTAGTCGGGCGCATCGCCGAGCGCCGACTGGTCGCCGCTCGACGTGCTCGTCGCGAGCGTGCGCGGGAACGCCGTCGGGTCGTACTGGTACGAAGCGCTCGTCGTGCGGTCGGACGGCTTCGTCGCGAGCGTGCCGTCGTCGCCGAAGTACCACGTCGTGGCCTCGGTGTTGGCGGGCGGCCATGCCGACACGTTCGTGTCGAAGCCGGCGACCGGCGCGCCCTGTTTCGTGCCCGCACCCACATCGAAGCGGGCCCACACCTTGGGTTCTGACTCGTAGCGCGCGAGCTGCGACGCGAAGCTCGCGTCGGGATCGAAGCGGTCTTCAGGGATGGTGATGTTGTCGTCGTACAGCGAGCTCAGCAGGACGCCGGCGAGGAGACGCTGTGAAGCCGTGATGTGCGGCACCTCGCGCGCCACGTAGAAGTCGAGGAACTCGAGCCACCGGGGAACGATCTCGGGCGACAGCGAGTCGGCGTGGATTCCGTTCTGCACGACGGCCTTCACCGGGATTCCCGCCGGCAGCGCGTTGAGCAGATGTACGAACGTCGGTCCCGTCTCCTCGTCCTGCCACGAGCCGGCAAGGAACACCGGTACCGCGATCTTGGACGCGAACGCGGTGGGAGCCGGCGCTGCTGACCCGTCCGTCACCGAGGTCGGCGTGGTCGGCGGGGTGACGGGTGCGAACTCGTAGTCGGGAAGGCGTTCGCTCACGCGGGGCGCCTGGAGACGGAGCGCTTGGTTCGCCTCGCACGTGGTGTCGCCGTCGGCGATGCGCTCGCGGGTCCACTTCGACGCCGAAGGGCGGGCGTCGGCCGACCGGTCCTTGGCCCACTGCTTGGCGAAGCCGTCGTTGAAGATCCCGCCCGGATAGACCGTGTTGCGGGTGTCGTCGATCGCCGAGAGCGGTGTGATGGCGGCGAGGTCGGGCGGTCGGGTTCCCGCGACGAACAACTGCGTGATACCGGGGTACGACACGCCGACCATGCCGACCGCATGGTGCGCGACCCAGGGTTGCGCGGCGATCGTCTCGATCGCGTCGTAGCCATCGAGCGACTGCAGCGGTTCGAAGTAGTCCCATGCGCCGCCCGAGCACCCCGTGCCGCGCACGTTCACACCGACGGTGGCGAAGCCGAACAGCCGTGCCACCGTCGACGCCGGCGCTTGACCGTCGGGGTTCGACGGGTCGTACCCCGAGTACTCGACGACCGTGGGGTACGGACCGGCGGCCGCGGGGCCCGGCAGGTGCACGTTGATCGAGAGCAGCGTGCCGTCTCGCGTGCGGAGGTACCCGTAGCCGTCGTTGATGGTCTGTGCCGCGTACGAGGCGGTGGGCGGTGTGGCGTCGACCGCGGTCACGGCCACCGGCGCGGTCCGGGTACCGCCGACGTCGACGACGTAGCCGTCACCGGGCGGGACCTGTCGGAAGAGGAGCGCGCCGGTGCGGTCGGTCCGTTTGTTCGCAACCGCGGTGCCGGCGTGGTTGAGGAGACGCGCGGCGGTGTTGGCAGGCGCGCCCACCACGGCAACCTGTTCGACGCTGCCCTGCGCGACGGGGCCCGACCCGGCGGACGACGCCTCCGGGGTGGCGGTCGCGGCGTCCGCGATTCGGCTGGTTGCGCCGACGGGGGAGACCGACAGCACGAGGGCGCCGACGGCGAGCGAGGCCGCCGCGAAGCTTGACCAGAGGCGCCGCGTCACCCTGCGGACGGTACCCGACCGCGTTGACGTGCAAGCATCGCCCCATGACGCAACTTCGAGGAACGCACGCGCTCGTCACCGGTGGGTCGAGCGGCATCGGCCTCGCGACCGCCCACGTGCTCGTGGCGCGCAGGGCGCGCGTGTCATTGCTGGCGCGCGATCAGGACCGTTTGGCCGGGGCGGAGTCGGCGCTGCGCGCCGCGACGCCCGACGCCGACGTGGGGGCGGTCTCGTGCGACGTGTGCGACCGCGCCACGGTGGTCGACGCGGTGGCGGCGGTCAGTGCCGCGCGCGGGCCATGTGACGTGCTGATCACGTCGGCCGGCAGCGCGCGCCCCGGATACTTCGTGGAGCTCGACGACGCGGTGTTCCGCGAGCAGATGGACGTCGACTACTTCGGCACGTTGCACGCGGTCCGCGCGGTGGTGCCGTCGATGATCGAGCGCAGGCGCGGTCACGTGGTGACGATCGCGTCGACTGCTGCGCTGGTCGGCGTGTTCGGATACTCGGCCTACGCGCCGGCGAAGTACGCGGTGCGCGGCCTCAGCGAGACGCTGCGTTCCGAGCTCGCACCGCAGGGCATCGTCGTCGCGTGCGCGTATCCACCCGACACCGACACGCCCGGGCTGGCCGAGGAGAACCTCACCAAGCCGCCCGAGACGGTGCAGATCTCGGAGGCGATCAAGCCTCGTGACGCCGCGTCCGTGGCCGCGGCGATCGTGCGGGGGATCGAGCGCGACCACCTCGTGATCACCGCCGACGTGCAGACCGCTGCGCTCGCCCGCGCCGGCGGGATCCTGGGCCCCTACGTGCGCTGGTCGATGGACCGCACTGTTCGAAAGGCACAGCGAGAGACGGGTACGTTTCGGCCATGACCACACGCACCGAAACCGACACCATGGGCGCGATCGAGGTACCGGCCGACCGGTACTGGGGCGCGCAGACCCAACGATCGCTGCACCACTTCTCCATCGGCGACGACCGCATGCCCGAAGCGGTGGTGCGCGCCATGGCCGTGTTGAAGAAGGCCGCCGCGCTGGTCAACCAGCAGCTCGGCAAGCTCTCCGACGAGAAGGCCGATCTCATCGTGCGCGCCGCCGACGAGGTGATCGCCGGCGACCTCTCCGACGAGTTCCCGCTCTACGTGTGGCAGACGGGCAGCGGCACGCAGACGAACATGAACGTCAACGAGGTGATCTCCAACCGCGCGATCGAGCTCGCCGGTGGCGAGCGAGGCTCGAAGAAGCCGGTGCACCCCAACGACGACGTGAACATGTCGCAGTCGTCGAACGACACGTTCCCCACCGCGATGCACATCGCGGCCGCGGAAGAAGTGGTGCGCGAGCTGGTGCCGTCGGTGCGTCGTCTGCGCGACGCGATCGCAGCCAAGGCCGCGGAGTTCGACGACATCGTGAAGATCGGCCGCACGCACCTGCAGGACGCGGTGCCGCTCACCCTCGGTCAAGAGTTCGGTGGCTACGTCGCGCAGCTCGATGCCGACCTGGCGCGCATCGAGCAGGTGCTGCCCGGCATCTACGAGCTCGCGATCGGCGGCACCGCCGTCGGCACGGGCCTCAACACGCACAAGGACTTCGCCGAGCTGTGCGCGGCGGAGATCGCGAAGCTCACCGGCCTGCCGTTCGTGTCCGCACCCGACAAGTTCGCCGCGCTCGCCGCGCACGACGCGTTGGTGTTCGCGAGTGGCGCGCTGAAGACGCTCGCGGTGTCGCTGATGAAGATCGCCAACGACATCCGCTGGCTCGCCTCCGGGCCGCGCGCCGGGCCTCGGTGAGCTCATCCTCCCGGAGAACGAGCCGGGCTCGTCGATCATGCCGGGCAAGGTGAACCCCACGCAGAGCGAAGCCATGACGATGGTCTGCGTGCAGGTGCTCGGCAACGACGCCACCATCGGGATCGCCGGATCACAGGGCAACTTCGAGCTCAACGTGTTCAAGCCGGTGATGGTGTTCAACTTCCTCCACTCGGTCGACCTGCTCACCGATGCGTGCGATTCGTTCCGCGAGTTCGCCATCGAGGGCGTGCAGGCCGACGAGGAGCGCATCCAGCGCTACGTCGACGAGTCGCTGATGGTCGTCACCGCGCTCAACCCGCACATCGGATACGACAAGGCGGCCGAGAGCGCGAAGCACGCGCACAAGCACAAGTCGTCGCTGAAGGAAGCGGTGGTCGGCCTGGGCCATCTCACCGCCGAGGAATTCGACCGGCTGGTGGTTCCCAGCAAGATGACCAGCCCGGGGGAGTAGGTTTTCCGCAACTCTTTGCATATTCGATTTTCGGGGGTTCCTCCACATGGGTCTGTACGACGGTGACATCAAGACGCTCGAAGGCGAGACGGCCGACCTCTCGCAGTACCAGGGCAAGGCGCTGTTGATGGTCAACGTGGCGTCGAAGTGCGGCCTCACGCCGCAGTACGAGGGCCTGCAGGCCCTGCACGACAAGTACGCGGACCAGGGCTTCGAGGTGCTGGGCTTCCCCTGCAACCAGTTCATGGGCCAGGAGCCGGGTACCGCGGAGGAGATCCGCGAGTTCTGCGACACCAGCTACAACGTGTCGTTCCCGATCTTCGAGAAGATCGATGTGAACGGCCAGCAGCGCCACCCGGTCTACGAGGTGCTCACGGCCAAGGCCGACGCCGACGGCGAAGCCGGTGACGTGAAGTGGAACTTCGAGAAGTTCCTCGTGTCGCCCGACGGCGAAGTCGTCGAGCGCTTCCGTCCCCAGGTGCAGCCCAACGACGACGCGCTCGTCGCGGCGATCGAGGCCAACCTCCCCAGCTGAACCCCTCTCTCCTCCGAAGCTGCGCCCCCACACCGCGGAATCCGCGGCCTGGGGGCGCAATTTCGAGGGGTTGGTGAAAGCTGAGTGTCTCGGTCGGGAATGCGCGGGCGGTCGCCGCGGTTCTGACTCCACGTAATGGTGTAATCACCAGCCGTCGGGCGGGTCCTGACGGCGAACCGTGGAGATGAGATGCCTGAGACCGAGACCCCGGAATCCGCCGTTCCTGACGGTGGCCCCACTGACACCAGCTCCGACGCGGCGTCGGAGGGCCTTGCCCTCCCGCTGCTGCCGCTGCTGACCGGCGTCGTGCTGCCCCAGATGGTCGTCACCCTGGCGCTCGAGTCGCCCGAGGCTCGTGACGCGGCCGATGGCGCCCTCGACGTGGGCGGCCGCGTCGTGCTCGTGCCGCGTTCGGGCGCGGGAACGTTCGCCTCCGTCGGCACGATCGCCCGCATCGAGAGCGACGGTGAGCTGCCGAACGGCCAACGGGCCGTCGTGTTCCGCGGGTTGGCCCGTGCGTACGTCGGTGGCCCCGCCCCGATCGACGCCGATGGCGCCGAGCGCGCTGGTGTGTGGGTGCACGTCGATCCTGTCACCGAGCGCGCCGAGGTGTCGGGCCGCGCCCGCGAGATGGCACGCGAGTACAAGGCCATCGTGCGTGGGATCGCGGCCAAGGTCGGATCGCCGCGCATCGCCGACGCGCTCCAAGGCGTCGATGACCCGGGCGCGCTGGCCGACACGGCGGGCTGGTCGCCCGACCTGAGCGTGGAGCGCAAGATCGAGCTGCTGGAGACTGTCGACCCCGACGCGCGCATCGAGAAGGCGCTCGAGTGGGCGCGTGAGGTGCTCGCCGAGCTCGAGGTGGGCGAGCAGATCCGCAGCCGCGTCACCGACGGCATGGAGAAGACGCAGCGCGAGTACATGCTGCGCCAACAGCTCGACGCGATCCGCGCCGAGCTGGGTGAGAGCGCGGGCGACGACGCCGACGTCGTCGAGGAGTACCGCACCCGCTTGGCCGGGGCGACCGTTCCCGACGACGTGCGCACGTCGGTCACGCGAGAGATCGATCGGCTCGAGCGCACGAGCGAGCAGAGCCCTGAGCACAGTTGGATCCGCACGTGGCTCGACACCGTGCTCGACATCCCGTGGGGCACCCGTTCCGACGACCAGTTCGACCTGGGTGCCGCGCGCGCCGTGCTCGACGCCGATCACACCGGGTTGAGCGACGTGAAGGACCGCATCGTCGAGTTCCTCGCCGTGCGCAAGCTGCGCGCGGAGCGAGGCGTGACGAGCGACGAAGGAGCTGGTCGGAAGGGTGCTGGCGCGATACTCGCATTGGTCGGTCCTCCGGGCGTGGGGAAGACGTCGCTCGGCGAGTCGGTGGCGCGGGCACTCGGTCGCGAGTTCGTGCGGGTCGCGCTCGGTGGCGTGCACGACGAGGCTGAGTTGCGCGGTCACCGTCGCACCTACGTGGGTGCGAGGCCGGGCCGTGTGGTGCGCGCGCTCACCGACGCGGGCACGATGAACCCCGTCGTGCTGCTCGACGAGGTCGACAAGCTCGGTGCAGATTGGCGGGGCGATCCGTCGTCGGCGTTGCTCGAGGTGCTCGACCCGGCGCAGAACCACACGTTCCGCGACCACTACCTCGAGGTGGACCTCGACCTGTCCGACGTGGTGTTCCTCGCCACCGCGAACGTGTTCGACACCATCCCCGGTCCGCTGCTCGACCGGCTCGAGATCATCCGGCTCGACGGCTACACCGAAGACGAGAAGGTCGCGATCGGCCGTGACCACCTGTTGGCGCGTCAGCTCGAACGAAATGGTCTGACGTCCGACGATGTGGTGGTCACCGACGACGCGGTGCGTCGGGTGGTGGTCGACTACACCCGAGAGGCGGGCGTGCGGAACCTCGAGCGCGAGCTCGGCAAGGTGTTGCGCAAGACCGCGGCACGCATCGCGGGTGCCGATCCGGCATCCGCCGATGACGGGCAACCGATCACCATCGACGTCGACGACGTCGCGGTGGCGCTCGGCCGGCCGAAGTTCCACGCCGAGGTGGCGGACCGCACCGGTGTGCCCGGCGTGGTCACCGGACTTGCCGTCACCGGTGCCGGTGGCGACGTGTTGTTCGTCGAAGCGAGCACGATGGACGGCGAGGGCCTCACCCTCACCGGTCAGCTCGGTGACGTGATGAAGGAGTCGGCCCAGATCGCGCTGTCGTACGTGCAGTCGCATGCGGCGGCACTGGGCATCGACCCCGACGCGACCCGTCGTCGCTTCCACCTCCACGTGCCCGCGGGGGCGATCCCGAAGGACGGACCCTCCGCCGGCATCACCATGACCACCGCGCTGGTGAGCCTGCTCACCGGTCGGCCGGTCAAGGCCGGGGTGGCGATGACCGGCGAGGTCACGCTCCAGGGCCGGGTGTTGCCCATCGGCGGGGTGAAGCAGAAGGTGCTCGCGGCGCAACGCGCGGGGATCGACACTGTGGTGCTCCCGCAGCGCAACGGCGACGACCTCGACGACGTGCCCGAGGCCGTGCGAGAGGTGATGACCTTCCACCTGGCCGACGACGTGCGCGACGTGCTCGAGCTCGCGCTCGAGCCCGAGTCGGCGGTGGTGGCCGAAGCAGCGTGACGACGCGGAGGTGGCCTCGCCGAGGCCACCTCCGCACGCACTCCTGCGCGACCATGAGTCCGTGATCACTCGTCGCGCGCACCCGCGCATCCGTTGATGCGCTGCCTGCTCACCGGCCATCGCGGCATGGTCGGTGTCCATGTGCACGAGCATCTGCTCGCCGCCGGACACGAGGTGATCGGACTCGACGTCGCCGACGGCGACGACGTGTGCGATGGGCGAACCGTGCGTGATCGCGTCGATGGATGCGATTCGGTTGTCCATGCGGCTGCCATCGCGCACGACTCGCGTGGCACACCCGAGCAGATCAGGTCCGTGAACGTCGACGGAACGCGCACCGTCCTCGACGCCGCGGGCGCGGTGGGCGCGCGGATTGTGTACTTCTCGAGTGCGCAGGTGTTCGGGATCGCCGACGGAGAGCGTGCACCCGACTACCTCCCGATCGACGACGACCATCCCCGACGCGCCGCACGCGCGTACGGTCGGTCGAAGTGTGTCGGAGAAGACCTGTGCCGCGCGCACGCGGCGCGCTTCGACGTCGCCGTCGTCGCGCTGCGCCCGTTCCTCGTGCTCGCGCCCGATGGCCGTCGTCAACTCGCTGAACGGTGGCAGTCTGACCCGGCGACCGAGTGGGAGCCGTTCTGGGAGTTCGGCGCCTTCGTCGACGTGCGCGACGTGTGTGCCGCGGTGGCCGCCGCGTTGGTGCGACCGCAGACCGGCTACGACGCGGTGTCGTTGTGCAGCCCCGACATCGCCGCGTCACGCCGCACGTCGGAGTTGATCGGCGCGTTGCTTCCCGACGTCGAGTGGCGTGGTGCACTGCCGATCGACGACCACGGGCGGCGTGCGCTCGTTGACACGACACGCGCACGCGAAGTGCTCGGGTGGACTGCACTCCACACCTTCGAACTGGCGATGCGGTCGACCTCAGGAGAAGAATGACCCGATGAGTGCGCAGAGCGATGCCTGGGATCCCGACCAGTACCACCGGTTCCGGGCGCAACGCTCGCAGCCGTTCTACGACCTCCTCGACCTGCTCGAGCGTGACTGCGTCGCGCTCGGCGGCCCGAGGGTCGTCGATCTGGGGTGTGGGACGGGCGAGCTCACCGCGGAGGCGCACCGCATCCTCGGCGCGCGCGCCACGATCGGTGTCGACAACTCGCCCGCGATGCTCGAGGGCGCGGCGGGGTCGGCCGGCGACCGGCTGACCTTCGTCGAAGGTGACCTCGCCGAGTTTCCGGCGCCCGACGGTGGGTCGTTCGACATCGTGCTCTCGAATGCGGCGCTCCAATGGGTGCCGGATCACGAGCGCGTGCTCGCGCGATGGACCAGCGCGGCTCGCCGAGAGCGGCCAACTCGCAGTCCAGGTGCCGGCCAACGTCGACCACGCGTCACACCAGGTCGCGGCAGAGGTGGCGGCCGAGTCCGAGTTCGAGGAGGCATTCGCGTCAGCTGGTGGTCCGCCGCTCGACGCCGTGCATCACGTGCTCCCGCCCGAGCGGTACGCCGAAGTGCTCGACGAGCTCGGCTACGCCCACCAGCACGTGCGGCTGCAGGTGTACGGCCACCATCTGGCGTCGACGAGCGAGGTCGTCGAATGGGTCAAGGGCACGAGCCTCACGCGCTTCCAGCGCGTCCTCACGCCGGCCGACTTCGATCGCTTCCTCGCCGCATACCGCACACGGTTGCTCGAGACCCTGGGCGATCACGAGCCGTACTTCTACGCGTTCAAGCGCATCCTGGTGTGGGGTCGGCTCTGATCCACGGTGTCAGGTCGACGTGACGTGGTTGCGCGCGTCTTCGTACGCCGCGATGAATTCATCGGCCGACGTCCGTGCCACCGCTTCACCGATCACGTCGAGCGCGACGTCGTCGATCTTGCGGAAGCGCACACAGCTCTTCCCCATGTCGAGGCGCTTGCCCGTCGACTCCCAACGCTCGCGGAACCAGCGCGCGTCGTAGTCGTTCGAGTAGATGCCCATCAGGTAGACGGCCATGTGGCGCTTCTGGCTCGCGAGTGACGCGATGGCGAGCGGCTCACCGTTGTACGTGTCGGGGTAGCAGCTCCAGCGGGAGGTAGTAACCGATCATCCCGTACTGCATCCCCTCCACGAAGCCGGTCGGCAGGTTGGTGAGGATGACGTGACGGACGGCTTCGATCGCGACGCGGCGATCCTCGGAGAGCTCGCTCAGGTACTGCTCGACGGTCGTTGCGTCACTCTGCACAGGGTGCCTCTCAGGAACTCGCCATCGCCTTCGCCTTGAGGGTGGCAAACTCTTCATCGGAGATCACGCCCTGCGCCTTGAGGTCGGCGAGGCGAGCGAGTTCATCCGCCACATTCGTGCCACCGCCACCCGTGGTGGCCGCGACTTCCTTCACGTACGAGTCGAACTGCTGCTTCTGTTGCGCCTGTTGGGCGAGCGCACGCTCGTGCATCGACCCGCCCCGGGCGATCAGGTACACGAAGATGCCGAGGTAGGGGAGCACGATCACGAAGATGATCCACGCCGCTTTGGCCCAACCCGACATCTTGTGGTCGCGGAAGATGTCGGAGAACACCAGGATCAGCAGCCAGATCATGATGAAGAACATGAAGAACCACAACATCGACAGGAGGACCTGCCCGACGTGCCATTCGTACGCGAACACCATGACCGTGCCTCCAGTTGTGCGAGCAGTTGTGCGAGCAGTTGTGCGAGCAGTTGTGCAGGTGTGATCGGCGGTGTCGTCGACCACGCCCGATCGGCGGCACACTAGGCCGAATCAACCCGCCGTGCGCGGTTCTCGCGTCAGGTGGCGGTGCTCAGCGGGCGAGCGGGTTCGGAGTGGGCTCCGCGACCTTGTGCAACGTGTGTCGGTCGGTGTGATGAAACGGGCTCTTCGCGGCCGAGCACCTGCAACACGGTGTCCTCGTCGTAGCGCCAGGTTCCGTCGGCGTGCGTTGTCACCGTCACATCGAACGAGAGGGTGGTGAAGGCACGTTCGAGGAACGGGTTCGAACAGATGCCGTACGTCGTCTCGCCACGTTCGGCGTGCAATGCGAACGTGGTCTGATCCGCGGTGACGCGACCGGACGCCAGCGCAACCTGGGCACGTGGGATCGCGATCGTGAGGGTGATGGTCTCTTCGACCGGGTTCCAGAGCCAGTAGCCGACCTGGTCGTGGAACGTCTCCACCTCGCCAGGTTTCGTGATGTGTTTGTGGTACCGCAGACCGTAGAAGTACTGGGGCCCGTTCGTCTGCGGGTCGATCGGCTGGAGCTCGTAGCGCTCGACGTAGGCGTCGGCTTCGTGGCCGACGGCGACGGGTGCACGTCGGCTCCGGCCGTGCCTTCCCAGATGCCCGCCATCCCGGTGAGCGGACCGAGGTTCGCCAGCGTGTCGTGGTCGAGCTCCGGTTCGGTGAAGACGTCCTCGGTCATCCGCCGCAGGCTATTCCTGAGCGGATGTGCGGTGAGCGCTCGCGGGTCGGTTTGGCCGACGCGATCCGGCAGCGCCGGCCAACTCGACTCTTTCGTACGATCTGCGGTGACACAGCCTTGCCGGTTGCGGTGTGGCTCGAGTGCGAGGTCCCGCGAGGGCACAAAGGAGCGACGATGGCGATCTCACTCGATGACATCCTCGATCTGTCGAGCCGCTACCACCACGTCACGGGTGTCGAGAAAGGCGACGCGTCTGCGCAAGCGGAATTCTTCGTCCATCCGAATCCGGTCATCTACGTCGAACACGCGAGCGATCTCACGCTGCAGGCGAACTTCGAGATCCACCAGGACATCGGTGACGAAGAGTTCCTCCATCTCGAGCCGTGGAACGTCACACAGCTCTGCGACGATCCCGAACGTGCGCGTGCGGTCGGCAGCGTGCTCTGGCAAGGTCGACAGCTCGGCGGCGAGCGCGGCCTCATCAAGGTGGTCGTTGGCGAAGACTGGATTGTGCAGCGAGTGCCGAGCGGCGAACTGAAGTTCGCGTTGTACATCAACACCCATCATCACCAGCTGCCCGATTCAGTCGCCTTCGCGCTCGCCTGACCTCCAGCTGGGGCGACGGCTCCTCAACGGCTCGCGCCGCAGCGTCCGCCGAGCGTTCGACCACGACGGCGGTCCGGGGCCGACGCGCTGACCAACTCTTCGTTGTTGCACCGTGCGACAGAGCGACCGATCGGAGCGGGCGTGCGTGCGACGTCTCGCCGCCCATCAGTCCTCGATCTGCCCCGTTCCTTTCCGTTGTACGGCGCCGCGCATGATCTGCAGCTTCTCCGGCGAATGACCGACCCACGCGACGAGCTCCCCGACGACACGCAGCGGTTCGCGGCTGCGGTATGACTGCGTCGGATTCCCAGGGAACTTCTTGTTCGTGACATTGGGGTCGTCTTCGAACTCGCCCATCGGCTCGACCACGTAGATTCGCCCGCGGCCTTCACCCGAGGCGAGCTCGGCGCCCCACGTCGCAGCGTCAAGCGTCGCGGTGAAGTAGACGTAGTTCATCACCCGGCCCTTTTCGAAGTTCGACTCGCGGCCGGAGGCCAGCATCTCGCCCACCGCGAGGTCGGCCTTCGTGCCGTGCAAGTACACGCCAGGCTCGTACACCTCGAAGGGCACCGGCTCGTTCCTCGCGCTCACGGTGTGGACGCTACTCATGGACCACGAGGTGCAGTTCGTGTCGGCGCTCGTCGGCGTTCACGCGACGAGTTGGGCAGGCTCAGTCGGGGGCTGGGGGAGCATCGAACAAGGCCAGTTCCGCGGCGCTGGGTTCTTGAAAGGTGGAAGCCCACTCGACGAGGTGGGCGTGGAGGATCGGCTCGCGGTCCCACGGTGGCTCCAGATTCCGGTTCTGGATGCGCCGCCAGAGTTCGTCGATGGGTGCGGACAGGTAGTGCAGTTCGACGCCGACACCAAGGCCGCGAGCCACGGTTCGCATCTCGTCTCGTTCGACACGCGCCCACAGCCCGAAGTCGAGGACGACGCTCACGCCGAGGCCGAGAACCTCTTGGGCGATCCGCCAGAGCTCGTGTTCGACCTTGTCGTTGGTCGGCGTATCCCAGGGGCTGGCGCCGAGGGCCCAGAGCCATTCATCCTTCGTGAGGCGCACCGCGCTCCGGTCCGCGGCCAACCGTCTCGCGAGGGTGGTCTTGCCTGACCCGGGCAAACCGCAGGTCAGAATCAGTCGGGCTTCGCGCACAGCGGCCACACTCGCACGCCCCTCTCCGCTGGCGCACGCATATTGCCGATCTGGAGCCAGCAGCGCTGACCACCCTTCGTTGACGCAGCATTCGGCAAGCGACCGAACGGCAGTTATTACGTGTGCCGGGGCGGCATCGCCCCGACCTGTCGAAGCAAGCCAACGTCGTCGCGGCATGCCCAGTGCTCGACAACCATTCCGTCGACAACGCGCCAGATGTGAATGTACGTCCACACGACAGGAGCATCCGTGGGTTCCGCACCGGCGAGCAAACCCATGGTCGATGCTCGGTGGTGGCCGCGGATCGTCATGTGATCGACCACCAAGTCGCCCTCAGCGACGATGTGATGGTGATCGACGATGATGTCGTCTCCGAAGTCGTTGATGAGCGTCGCCAGGATCTGCTTCCAACCTTCTCGGCCTTGCGGGCCCTGCAGGTCGTCCGCGCCGCCCGCAGCGTGGTTGACCAGGTCTTCTGCCATCAGTTCATCGATCGCAGCGTCGTCCCGCGCCTCGACCCGCCGGAACAGCTCCTCGACGACGTCCTTCGGATCCCGGCTTGGCATCTGCCCATAGTGCCCTGTCTCGAGCCAGCCGTGTTGACCAAAGGTTTCGTGTACGTACCATTCGCTCGCGCGGTGACCATTGCGCGGCTACCAGGAGCGAAGCGTTCTCGTCATGGGCATTCCGTGTTCCGCGAGGAACGATGGGAGTGTGCGGTCGAACCACACCGACACGTTGCGCGCATTCTGTACCTTGACCACCACGATCGGTGGGTAGACCAGGGATCGTACGACGCGCCATGAGGCTCTGGTCACCGCCGAGGTCGGCACGGTCCCGTTTCTGAACGGAGCGTGCCATTGCAGTTCGTTGTCGCGAATCTCGATCGCGTCGGCCCAACACCAACCGATCCGATAGGCGAAGAAGGTTCCGGACGCCGTGGCCACGATCGCGAATGCCAGCGAGTCAGCGATGAACCCGATGCATCCGACAATGATCGCCAAGACCGACAAGCTGCCAAGAGTCCATTGACCCAGTGACGTGACTCGCGCCCGATGTGCGTAGGAGTCCGACTCGCCCACGAGCGCATCCTGCCTGATCGGGGAACGTGGTGCTGACCAAGTTGACGAGATCATTGGTGCCGCGTCGCTACCGGGCGGCGACCGAAACGGAGAGAAGAGATCCCGGAATTTCTTGCCGGGATGGTCGGATACCGACGATAAGTGTCATACCCCTATGAGATGGTGCAGGGGTGATGGAAACGTTCTCGTATTCGGATCTGGTCGACGAGCTCTCGTGCCACGAAACGCCTCGGCTGGTGGAGCTGCGCGACGACCTGGTTCGCGAGCAACGTCGCCTCCACGTCCGCGAGTTGGCGGTGATCGCGGTGCTGGACGTGCGCGGCGCGGTGAGTGACACGACTGCGGCAGCAGATGGGGTGTCGGTACGGTCGATGCGGGAGATGATCGATGAGGCCCACCGGCTCGAGGAGCTCCCCAAGGTTGCTGCCGCTGCGTACGCCGGTGACGTGAGCCTCGAGCAATTAGGCCCCTTGACGAAGCTTGCCGACTCCGAGTCGGATGCGGAGTGGGCGGCGCGGGCACCGAACACTCCACCCGCTGATCTGGCGCACTTGGCGCGGTCGAAGGCGAAGCCGATGTCGGAGGACTACGCCAAGCAACACGCGGCGCGGTCGGTGCGGATGTGGTGGGACGAGAACAAGAGGTTCCTCAACATCCGCGGTCAGTTCGCCGCGATCGATGGTGCGATCATCGAGGAGCAACTCAACAAGGTGATCGACCGGATGCGCCCCAGCAAGGGACAACCGTGGGCGCCGCGCGATCAACGCGGCGCCGACGCACTTGTGGAGTTGTGCCGCAACTACGCCGACGTTGATGCCGCCGTGCACGGCGCCGCGAAACCGTTGTTCTCGGTCAGTGTTCCGCCGACCGGCCCGGCGGAGGTTGCCGGGGTCCCGTTGCCGGACTCGATCGTCGAGAGCCTGCGCGCGTCGGCAAACCTCGAACCCGCCCTGATGAACGAACTTGGCACGCCGGTCGTGACCCGGCGAGTCACCGCTGCGCTGTCGAACAAGATCGCCCGTTCCGTTCGGTTGCGAGACGGACAGTGTCGCTGGCCCGGCTGCGATCGGCGCACCGGCCTGCAGATCCATCACCTCTGGCCGCGTTCGTGGGGCGGCACCGACGAGATCTCGAACCTTGCGGCGGTGTGCGTCGGCGGCGGCACTGACCACCACCAACAACTCGTACCCCACGGCCACCTCTTGTTGCTCGGCAACCCCAACCTGCCCGACGGCCTGCGATTGATCACCCGTGACCAACTCGCCGAACACGCCAACGCACCACCCAACACCGCCGCCTGACCCGACCCGACCCGACCCGACACGCGTCCGTCGACCACTGCCCGTCTCGTCCAACGACGCGCGAGACACCGCACCTTGACAACGGAATGAGAGCGGCGCGCTGAGGCTTGGTGACGCGCGGGTCGATGGGCTCGCGCGGGCGGTCAGTGGGAGAAGTCGAGGTGCTCGCCGGGAGCAAGGGGGAAGTGACACGCCACGAATTGACCCGACGCGGCAGTGCTCGCTGCGGTGGGCGCAGTTCGCCCCGAGGTGAAGGTGCCAGAGGCACGGGTGCCCGAGCTGAAGGTGATGGGGACGGGGCGCATCACCGGTTCTTCGTCGGCGCAGATCGGCTGGGCCTTGGGGCAGCGGGTGCGGAAGCGGCAACCACTCGGTGGGTTCGTGTTCGAGGGGATCTCGCCGGCGAGCAACGTCGAGTCGTCGGGGCGACGGTCGGGGTCGGGCACGGGGATCGCGGCGAGTAGCGCGGCGGTGTACGGGTGCGCGGGCCGGTCGTAGAGCGTGGCGGGCGGGCCGACCTCGCACAGCTTGCCGAGGTACATCACGACCACGCGGTCGCTCACGTTCTTCACGACGGCGAGATCGTGCGCGATGAACAGCAGGGTGAGTCCGTAGTCGCGCTTCATGTCGGCGAGCAGGTTGAGGATCTGGGCTTGCACCGACACGTCGAGGGCGGACACCGGCTCGTCACAGATGATGAGCTTCGGTTCCGAGATCACCGCGCGGGCGATCGAGATGCGTTGGCACTGACCGCCGGAGAACTCGTGCGGACGGCGATCGCGCGCGGTGTCGGGATCGAGGCCGACGGTGGCGAGCATGTTGTCGACGCGGGTCGCGCGCGACGCGCGGTCGCCCAGCTTCCAGATGTCGAGGCCCTCCGACACGATGTCGCCGACCTTGCGGCGCGGGTTCAACGACGAGATCGGGTCCTGGAAGATCATCTGCATCTGCGGGCGAACCGCGCGCATGGCACGCGTGCCGAGCTTCGTGAGCTCGACGCCGTCGAACTCCACGCGGCCGCTCGTGGGCGGCGGGAGCTGGATCAGCGCGCGGCCGGTCGTCGACTTGCCGCAGCCCGACTCTCCGACCAGCCCCACCGTCTCACCGGCGAGCAGGTCGAGGCTGATCCCGGAGACGGCCTGCACCTTCGCTCGACCACCCGCGGGGAACTCGACGCGCAGCTCGTCGGCGCGCAGCAGACGCGGTGCCGTCGGGTCGGAGATGCGCGGTGCCGATCCCCGCCACTAGTGCTCGCCTCCGTTGCTCTCGGTTGAGGCAGCGTTGGCGCGGAGGGCGGCAGCGCCCTCGGGGGTGCCCACCGGGAACCAGCAGCGGTAGAAGTGGCCGGGCGTCGGGCCTGGGAGGAGCGGCGGTTGCTCGACGAGACACCGGTCCTGCACGTACGCGCAGCGCGCCGCGAAGCGACAGCCCGTGGGGACGTCGACCAGATCGGGCGGTCGCCCGGGGATCGCGTGCAGGCGCGTGTGCGGCGCGTCGGTGATCTTGGGAATCGACTGCAACAGCGCTTCGGTGTACGGCATGCGCATGTGCGCGAACAGGGTGGGCGTCGGAGCCTGCTCGACCACCTGTCCGGCGTACATCACCACGACGTCGTCGGTCCGACCGGCCACCACGCCGAGGTCGTGGGTGACGAGCACGAGCGCCATGAACCGTTCACGCTGCTGGGCCTCGAGCAGGTCGAGCACCTGGGCCTGCACGGTCACGTCGAGCGCGGTCGTGGGTTCGTCGGCGAGGAGCAGCTGCGGGCCTGCCGCCAGCGCCACGGCGATGCACACGCGTTGGCGCAGTCCGCCCGACAACTGATGCGGATACTCGTCCATGCGGCGTTCGGCGTCGGGCACGCGCACCGACGTGAGCAGTGAGACGGCGAGGTCGTTGGCAAAGTCGCGGGTGACGTCGAGGTGCGTGTGGATCGTCTCGGTGATCTGCTTGCCGATCTTCATCACCGGGTTCAACGACGTCATCGGATCCTGGAACACCATGGCCATGTGCGCGCCCCAGTACTTGCGCATCGCCTTCGGTCCGAGGTTGCCGATCTCGGTGCCCTCGAAGCGGATCGAACCGTGGCGCACCACGCCCCGTTTCGCGAGGAGTCCCATGATCGAGCGTGACAACACGGTCTTGCCCGACCCCGACTCGCCGACGATGCCCAACGTGCGGCCCTGTTCGAGGGTGAACGACACCCCGTCGACGGCACGGACCAGCCCACGGTCGGTGTCGAAGTGGGTCTTCACGTCGTCGAGCTCGAGCAGGGGAGCGCCGGCCGCCGGGTTCGACGGCTCTCGCTGACGGTCGGGTGCGGCGGCGGTCATGACAGGCCGCCCTCGCGCACGTCGAACCGGCTGCGCACGACGTCGCCGAGCATGTTCAGCGCGAGCACGGTGAAGAAGATCATCAGGGCCGGTTCGAACACCACATAGGGCGCGCGTTGGAGGTTGATGCGCCCCAGGGCGATCATGTTGCCCCACGTGGGCGTGTCGGGCTCCACACTCGCGCCGAGGATGCTGAGCGTGCCTTCGGCGACGATCGCCACCGCCACCGACAACAACGCGATCGAGACCATCGCGGGCAACACGTTGGGGAGCACCTCGCGCAGGATGATCCGCCGATGGGTCGCACCCTGTGCGCGGGCGGCGAGCACGAACTCTCGCTCCGACCATGCGAGGGTGCTGGCGCGCGTGATGCGCCCCAACACCGGGATCGACACCAACCCGATGGCGAGGATCAACGCGGTGGTGGGATCGACCCCGCCCGCGCTCGGGTTCGACGGGTCGGTGCGCAGGATCACCACGAGCGCGAGGGCGAGGATCACCGCGGGGATGGCGAGGAACACGTCGAGCAAGCCACTCACCACCACGTCGACCTTGCCGCGGAAGTAGCCGCCGATCAGACCGAGCGCGCCACCGAACACCAGACCGATCATCACTGCCAGCGTGGCGACCAGCAACGTGGTGCGTCCGCCCCAGATCAGGCGCGACAGCATGTCGCGGCCGTTGCCGTCGCCGCCCAGGAGATGACCGGGCGCGCTGCCGGCGTCGGCGAACGGGCCGCGGCGCGCGATCGCGGTGATGCTCTCCCTCGGGTCGTCGAGCGGGAGCACCGGCGCGAGCAGCGCGAGGCCGACCACCGAGCGCGATCCAGCCGATCGACAGCCACCCGGTGATGCCGAGCCCCTTGCCGCGTCGGCGCCGGCCGCGCAGCTCGCGACTTCGGGGCCGGTGGTCACCGCGGTCATCTCGATGGTGCCCGCGTCGACGGGCATGCCACGTCCGGTGGCGTCACCGACGAAGCCGGGCAACGGGTCGGACACGGGGCCCGACAGAGGTTCGTCAGGCATGAGCTCGCCGGATCCGCGGATCGAGCACCACGTAGAGCGCGTCGATCACGAAGTTCAACACCACGTAGAAGATGGCGATGATCGCGATGTAGCTCTGGAGCTCGACGATCTGGCGCGCGTTGATCGCCTGGTAGATCAGGGTGCCGAGGCCGGGGATCCCGAAGATCACCTCGACGGCCACCGCGCCGCCGATCAACGTGCCGAAGTTGAGCCCGGCCACCGTGAGCAGTGTCAGGCTCGACGGTCGCAACGCGTGACGCCAGAGGATGCGTCGATTCGACAGGCCCTTCGCGCGCGCCATCGTGATGAAGTTCTCCTGCAACGTCGCGATCATGTCGCTGCGCAGCAGGCGCATGTACACCGCGATGAGCCCGGCGGCCAGCGCCACCGCGGGCAGCAGCATGGTGCCGAAGTGATGCCCGATGTCGCCCGTCGGGCGACCGAACACCGCTTCGAGCCAGCCCGGTTCATAGCCGTTGACGGGAATCCGGCCGAGGAACGGCAGGTCGGGATGCAGCTTGACCCCGATGAGATAGGCGAAGAACAACGCGAGCACGAAGCTCGGCAACGCGAGCAGCGCGAATGCGCCCGCGTTCACCGCCCGGTCGGTCGCGGTGTTGGCCCGGTACGCGGTCAGCACTCCGAGCGGGATCGCGACGATCAGCGCGATGAGCTGTGCGTAGAGCATCAGCTGCAGCGACACCGGCAGCGCGGCCTCGAGCTTGGTGCTCACCGGGGTGTTCGACTGGTAGTCCTTGCCCAGGTCACCGTGGACGAGGTTGTTCAGCCACGTCGCGTACTGCTCGAAGAACGGCTTGTCGAGGCCGTTGTCTTCGCGGAACTGCTGCTTCTGCGCGGGGGTGCCGAACGGCACGACCGCGTCGGCGACGTCGCCCGGGAACAACCGGAGCAAGCTGAACGCGAACAGCGTTGACAAGATGACGACGACGACGAGCTGCGCGAGCCGGCGTGCGATCGCTCCCATTGCGGTGTCGGTCTACCAGGATCGACGTCGCGCGACCAGCATGTCGCGTTACGACGACACCGAGATCCCGAGCAGCGGGTGGCGGCCGTAGAGGAACGCCGGTTGACCACCGCCGTCGGGAAGGGGCGGACCGGCGAGGCCCTGGACCTTCTTGTTCGCCGCGATGGTCCATGCCGAGTAGTACGCCCACACGTTGTAGACCTGCTCCGCGAAGCGCTTGTTGATCGCCTGGTAGGCCTGCGTCGCGCGTCTTGACGTCGGTGGACACGCGGCCCTGGTCGAGCAGCGCCTGCATGTCGTTGTCGATGAAGTCGTTGAAGTTCAACAGTGAGCCGTTCTGCCACCACTGGTAGTTCACGTCGGGGTCGTCGCCGGGGTAGTTGCGCCACAGCAGGATGCTGTAGTTGCCGGTGACCGCCGAGAGGATGAACGCGGTCTGGTCCTCACCCTTGAGCGTGGAGTCGATCCCGACCTTGGCGAGTTGCTGCTTGAGCAGCGCCGCTTCCTCGGTGTTGGCCGGGTCGTCGGTGTGCTCGAGCACCACGCTGAACTGGCCGTCGTGCGCCGCCTTGTAGGCCGTGACGAGCTTCTTGGCTTCCGTCGGGTTGTACTTCGGGAAGCCGGGGTTCTTCAGGTAGCCCATGACCGACGAGTCGAACGGGCCGTTCGCCACCTGGAACACGCCGTTGTTGCGCAGCTCGTTCACCTGGTTGCGGTCGATCGCCATCGCGACGGCCTTGCGGGCGTTGAGGTCGGCGAGCGGGTTGCCGGCGACCGGCTTGTCGGGCGCGGTGTTCATCAGGTAGTTGCGCACCTCGCGGCGCCCCGGCTTCTCCTGGAGCAGCGTGAGGCTGCTCTTCAGCTGGTTGAGCTGGTCGACCTGTTGGCCGTCGGAGGTGTGGATCACGTCGAGCGACCCGCCCTGCAGTCCGTTGACGCGCTGCACGGCTTCGGGCGTGGGCACGAAGGTGATCTGGTTCAGGTAGGGGAGCTGCACCCCTTTGGCGTCCTTCTGCCAGTAGTCGGCGTTCTTGGCGGCCACCAGCTTCTGGTTCACGATCCAGGGCTCGGCGAGCTTGAACGGCCCACTGCCGACCAGGTCCGAGGCGCAGTCTTCGTCGGAACCGTTCAGCTGCTTGGGCGCCACGATCCCCATGCGACCGTCGAGGTAGAGGTACCACCCGAACTCGGGCCACGTCGTGGTGGTGGCCACGGTGACCACGGTCGGGCTCGTCACCGTCACGCTGGCGATGTTTTGAAGCGCCTGACCCACCAGCACGTTCTTGCGGTATGCGTCGATGTTGGCCGCGACGGAGGCGGCGTCGACCGGGGTGCCGTCGTGGAACTTCACGCCGTCACGCAGCGTGATGGTCCACTGGGTGAAGTCGGCGTTCGGCGTGACCGACTTCGCGAGGTACGGCTTGATCTCGCCCTTGGTGTTGGGTGCGGTGAGGGTGTCGTAGATCGCGGCTGCCACTTCGATGCCGGAGATCGCGAGGCGAGCCGTCGCGGGCACCAACCACCGCCGGTCTCGGCTTCGAGCCCGTAGGTGATCTCGCCACCTGGCTTCACCTTGGCCGCGCTGGGCGCCGCCGTCGGTGCTGCGGTGGGCGTTGCGGCGGCCGTTCCGACAAGCAGGGCGGTCGCCGTCGACCACACCACCGCGACTGCGACCGCTCCCGCGCCGCGACCGCGACGTCGCGTCTGCCCGTGCGTGCTTCCAACGCTCATCCGCGTGCCCCCCACGAAGACGTACTCCCCACTTCCGGGTCACTGTAACCACGTGGCGTGAGGTTCGACGCGCGCGCAGCGGAGGATCCGTGCGCACCAAGTCGACCGGAAGTCACCTTGTGCCTCGTACCGTGGTGGGTGTGGATGGAATCCTGCGGGTCACGCCGACGTGTTCGATCCGGCTCGACGAGTTGCAGTGGCGCTTCGATCGCTCCGGTGGCCCGGGCGGTCAGCATGCCAACACCAGTGACACGCGCGCCGAGGTGCGCTTCGACGTGACCACGTCGGAGTCGCTCGGACCCCGCCAACGCGCCCGCCTGCTCGAGCGCCTCGGGCCGGTGGTGAGCGCGGCGGCGGGTGACTCACGCTCGCAGGCCCGCAACCGCGAGGTGGCGCTCGAGCGGCTCCGCAGTGTGCTGGCCGAGGGGCTCCACGTCGAACGCGCCCGGCGTCCGACCCGACCGAGCATGGGCGCTCGGACACGCCGTCTCGACGCGAAGCGGCGCCGCTCCGACCGCAAGCGCGATCGCCGGCGTCCGACCGGCGACGACTGAGCGGCGAGACTGCCCGGATGGATGTCGCGGTCGAGGTCGTGTGGATCGTCGTCGGCGTGCTGATGCTCGTGCCCGTGTTCGACTCGGCGTTGCGGACCTTCGTGCTGCCGCGGGCGGTGTCGCCGTTGCTCACCCGCGGCGTGTTCGTGGGGTTGCGCGCCGGGTTCGACCTGGTGGCCGGCACGCGCCGCTCCTACGACGGTCGCGACCGCGTGATGGCGCTCTACGCGCCGATCGGGTTGCTGGTGCTGCCGCTCGCGTGGATGGTGATCGTCATCCTGGCGTTCACGGCGATCTTCCACGGGCTCGGCGTGTCGGGCTTCGAGCGGGCGTTCGAGATGAGCGGCTCGTCGTTGTTCACCCTCGGGTTCATCCGCCCGCCGGACCTCGCGACCACCACCGTTGCCTTCATCGAGGCCGCCACCGGTCTCGGGTTGCTGGCGCTCCTGATCGCGTACCTGCCCACGATCTACGGCGCCTTCTCGCGGCGCGAGGTGCTCGTCGCCCAGCTCGGCGCCCGCACCGTGGAGCCACCGTCGGGCGTGTCACTGCTGGTGCGGGCTCAGGAGATGGAGCGCTTCGAGCTGCTCGCCGACATCTGGGTGCCATGGCAGGCGTGGTTCGCCGAGCTGGAGGAGACGCACACGTCGCTCGGCGTGCTCAGCTTCTTCCGCTCGCCGCTCGCGCACCGGTCGTGGGTCACGTCGAGTGGCGCGGTGCTCGATGCCGCTTCGCTGCGACTCGCCGCGGTCGACCTCGGCTTCGAGCCGCAGGCCGGCCTCTGCGTGCGATCGGGATTCGTCGCGCTCATGGCCGTTGCCGAGTACTTCGCCATCGACTTCGATCCCGACCCGGCGCCGACCGACCCGATCAGCATCACGCGGGACGAGTTCGACGAGGCATGTCGTGCGCTCGTCGCCGCGGGCATCCCAGTGCGGGCCGATCGCGACGCAGGCGTGGCGCGACTTCGTGGGCTGGCGGGTGAACTACGACGTGCCGCTGCTCGCGCTCGCCGGACTGGTGATGGCGCCGTACGCACCGTGGTCGTCGGATCGATCGACGCGCGCGTGCGCCGACACGTGATCTCGCTCAGAGGATCCAAGTCTCGCGGTCGCTCGGATCGTGGCCGACGCGGATGAACCACTCGGTACCGAAGAAGTCGGCGAAGACGTCGTCGGCCATGGCGAGGAAGAACGACTCGGCGCTGATCTGACTGGCGTGCGCAGCCATGGCAGCGCGCTTGCGGTCGAGCACACCATGGACGTCGACGAACGTGGTGATGCGCGCCTCGTCGACGCCGAGCTCCATGTTCTCGGGATCGGGCGCGTCGCCGGGCATGTCGCCGGCGTGCGCCGCCGACACCCGCTCGAAGTGTTGACGACTGATGGTGGCGCAGTACACGCGTTCGGTGCCCGCCAGCTCTGCCGCGCGCACGCCGACGTCGTGCACCTTGATGTGGTCGGGGTGGCCGTAGCCGCCCCGTTCGTCGTAGGTGGTGAGCACGTCCGCCTGCTCGGCGCGCAGGATCTCCGCGAGGCGTTGGGCCGCCTCCTCGAGATCGGCGGCGGCGAAGGCGCCGTCGGCGTCGTTCGTCGGCTCACCGACCATGCCCGAGTCGTGGTAGCCGAGGAACGCGACGCGCGCGACGCCGAGCACGTCGGCGGACCGCTGGCTCTCGGCCTCGCGACGGTCGCCGAGCGACTCCGCCGGTGCGAGCACTCCGTCATCGACTTCGCCGAGCTCGCCGCGCGTCGCGAACACCGCGACGACGCGGTGACCGTCGTCGGCGGCGCGCGCCATCGTGCCTCCGGTGACGATCGTCTCGTCGTCGGGATGGGCGTGGAAGCAGACGATCGTCGAGGCCATCAGCCCATGCAAGCACACGCGATCGAATCGGGTGCGAGCGGCCTTTGGCGCGGCCCGGAGTGACTGCTACGTTCGCGAGCTTCTGCCACGGAGCGAGCAAGGAGCACGACGTTGACGACCGGTACCGTGAAATGGTTCAACGCTGAGAAGGGCTTCGGGTTCATCGCCCGCGAGGGTGGCGACGACGTGTTCGTGCACTTCTCGGCCATTCAGGGCAGCGGGTACCGCAGCCTCGAGGAGGGTCAGGCGGTCGAGTTCGACGTCGGTCCCGGCCGCAAGGGTGACGAGGCGCAGAACGTCCGCGCGATCTGACGATCCGCGGCACTGCCGGCATCACGCGCCGGTGACACACCGGCGCTGAGCACGTCGGCCGGGTCGTGACGCACGGGACCCTCCGAGGCTCCGTGCTCAAGATGACCCGACTGCGCTCCGACAACGTGGCGTGGACAACACGTTGCTCGTCGGTGCGACCATCATTGCCGTCGCGATCGCAGTCGGTGCGACGATCGTGGCCTTGCGGTCGGGTCGACGTGCCGCCCGTGCGGCGGAACTCGTCGCCCAGCTCCTCGACCCGCCGGTCGTCGTGGTACCCGCCCCGGCCGCCGTCGCGGTTGCCGGACCAGCGGTCGCGGCACCAGCGGTCACGGCATCGTCGGTCGCGGGCACCGTCGCGGCGGAGCCGAGGTTCGCAGGAACGGTCGTCCCCGAGTTCGTGACCGCGTCGGTGTCCGTCCGATGTGGTCGCCGACCGCACCGAGCACGTCCAGGGGGAGTTGGTCGAGGGCGAGTTCGTCCCGTCCGGGTTCGAGCCCGACTCCGTGCGGTCCGCAGCCGGGGCGCCTGCCGCGGCAGCCGTGCCCGACGACGTGCCGGACCGGGTCCGACCCCAACCAGCCGCGCATCCCCGTGTTCGACCTCGATCGGCTGCGTGCGTGGCTGACCGACGAGAACGTGCGGCTCGGCCGCATCGCGGTGGTGTCGGTCGAGATCGACAACCTCTCCTACGTGAACGAGCGGCTCGGGTACCGCGCCGGAGCACACCTGATCGAAGCGATCACCCAGCGCCTGCGCTCGGTCACGCGACCGCGCGACGTGGTCGCGCACGTGAACCAGGAGCGGTTCGTGCTCGTGTGTCGTGATGTGCCGGACCACGCGGCCGCCGAGGCGCTGTCGGAACGCATCGCCATGGGAGTCGCGCACCCGTCGGTGGTGGTCGCCGGCGTCGCGGAAGTCACCGCGAGCATCGGCGTGGCGTTGGCCTCCGACGCCCACGAACGTCCGGAAGGCGTGCTGCGCCGTGCCATCAAGGCCGGGAACCGTGCCCGCTCGCTCGGTGGCGCCCGCATCGAGATCTGCGAAGACGCGGTGTCACCCTCGCTCGCCGACGCCGAGTTCGCGGCGGGCGCTCACCGAGGGTGAGCTCCGCCTCCACTACCTGCCCATCGTGAGTTGCGCGACGGGTCGCGTCGCCGGCTTCGAGACGCTGGTGCGTTGGGAGCATCCGGATCGCGGCATGTTGCTGCCGGCCGAGTTCCTGCCCGCAGGCCGAACGCAACGGCGCGATCGTCGCCATCGGCACCTGGGCCATCGAGCAGGCATGCCGTCAGATGGCCGAATGGCACCGAGGTTCGGGCACGACACTCAAGCTCAACATGAACCTGTCGGCGCGCGAATTCTCCGAGCCGTCGCTGCCCGCGCGACATCAAGCGGGTGATCGGCGAGACCGGGCTTCCCGCCGGTGCGGTGTGGCTCGAGATCACCGAGGAGACGCTCCTCCACGATCGCGAGAGCGCCGATCGCACGCTCAGCCGTCTGCACGAGATCGGCGTGCATCTCGTGATCGACGACTTCGGTGCGGGCGCGTCGTCGCTGGTGTCGCTCAAGCAGTTCCCGCTCGACGCGATCAAGATCGATCGCGCCTTCGTGGCCGACCTCGGCGCGAACCGCGACAGCGACGCGATCTGCAGCGCGATCGTGGAGCTCGCGCACTCCCTCGGACTGTGTGCGATCGCGGAAGGCGTCGAAACGATGGAGCAATTCGCATCGTTGCGCGCCATCGGGTGCGAGCTCGGGCAGGGGCGCCTGTTCGGCCCCGCGCGACCCGCCATCGACTACGGCGACACTCCGTCGGCGACGCTCGGCGTCGCGCAGACGGCGGAGCCGCGCTCCGACCTCGTCTGACGTCGACGCCCGCGTACGCTGCGGCGTCGTGATTCGCGCCCATCAGCACGCCCGCCGAGCCGGGCGGCGTGGACGTTGGATCCGCCGACGACTCGGCGGCATCGTTGCGGCGGTCGTCGGCGCCGGCATCGTGATCTCGGGCGTCGTTCCGGGCGGCCCGGGTGTGGTGGCGGCGGCGGACGCGGCGGAGCGGACTGCGGCGCCGACGGTCGCGACGGTCGAGCCCGCGCTTGCGTGGCACGACTGCGACCCGAGCGTGGCTGCGGGTGCCGACGTCGAGTGCGCGACGCTGGCGGTGCCGGTCGACCATCGCGACCCGACGGGTGCGCAGGTGGAGATGGCAGTCGGACGTGTCCGCGCGCGAGCAACCGGCAGCGGGTGGATCGCTCGTGATGAATCCGGGTGGGCCGGGTGCGCCGGGCATCGCCCGGCTCGACGGGATCGCTGCCGCGCTGCCCGACGAGCTGCGTGACCGGTTCGATCTCGTGTCGTTCGATCCGCGCGGCACCGGAGCGACCCTGCCGATCGACTGCGTCGATTCGCTGGACCCGTTGTTCGACACCTCGTTCTCGCCCACCAACGAGCACCAGCGCGCCGACCTGGTGGCGGCGACCGACGCGGTGACCGCGGCATGCGCGCAGCGCAATGGTGCGCGTCTCGAGCAGGTGTCGACGCTCGACACCGCGCGAGATCTCGACCTGCTGCGTGCGGCGCTCGGCGATGACAAGCTCAACTACCTCGGCTTCTCCTACGGCACGTACCTCGGGGCGCTGTACGCGGCGCTGTTCCCTGATCGGGTGCGGGCGTTGGTGCTGGACGGCGCCGTCGATCCGACGCTCGACGCCACCCAGTCGACGCTCCTGCAAGCGCGTGGATTCGAGCAGAGCCTCGACGCGTTCCTGCACTCCTGTGCTCGCGACCCCGACTGCCGATTCCATCGCGACGGTCACTCGGCGCGGGCGTACGACGCGTTGCGGCGCCGGATCACGCGGGCACCGTTGCGAGCGTCGCGGTCGAACGGCCGCACGCTCAACGACACGCGGTTCGATGCCGCGGTGCTCGAGGTGCTCTACGGCGGACAGGCATCGTGGGGGGAGTTGGCCGACGCGCTCGACGCGGCCGACCACGGCGACGGCGCGACGCTGCTCGCGATCGCCGACGAGTTCGTGGGCCGCCAGGCCGGCGGCAAGGACGACGACTCGGTCGAGGCGTTCTGGGCCATCAGCTGTCTCGACGGGCCCGCCTTCGGCGACGCCGAGCAGATGCACGCGCTCGACGACGAGGCACGCGGCGTCGCGCCGCGTCTCGGCGCGTTCGTGGTGAACTTCAGCCTCGCGTGCGCGGAGTGGCCGGTGGCGCCGACCGCGACCCCACCGTCCATCGCGGGCGTCGCGCCGACCGCGCTGGTCGTGGGAACATCGGGTGACCCCGCCACGCCGCTGGTGTCGGCCCGCAACCTCGCGAGCACCCTGGGTGGTGCGTCGCTCGTGACAGCTCGCGGGAGCCGTCACACCGCGTTCGCGTCGGGCAACGGGTGCGTCGACGCCGCCGTCACCGCGTATCTCGACGCCCCGAAGTCGGCGCGCGCGGTGACCCGCTGTTGATAACGCCAGGCTGAGGTCGCGTCGGCCTCAGCTGTTCGGTGGCGGGGGAGTCACGGCTTGCGGACGACCCAGACCTGTTCCGCCGGCCACCGTCGGGCCCATTTTGGGCTCCAGCCGTAGGTGGTGACGGCATCGGCAGGGGCCTGCAGCTCGTGCAGGTCGTCGATCACCAGCCCCGCGGCGCGGAAGAGCCGCACCCAGTCGCCGGTCGGGAGCACGAAGTCGGCGGTGCCGTCGGGCGACACCTGGGTGTGCATCCCGAAGTACGACTGGTGCAGCCGCCGCGAGGTTCGTCCGGTTCCGGGATCGTCGGTCACGTAGATCCACGGCGTGGCGTGGCAGAACACCAGCCGTCCCCCCGGGCGCAACAGGCGTGCGACCTCGGGCACGGTGTCGAACGGATCGCAGAACGACATCGCGCCGTGGTCGCAGAACACGAGGTCGTACGCACGATCGACGACCGGCACACGGGTCGCACTCGCGCACACCAACGGGAACTCGACCGCCGCGGCGCGTTGGAGCCGACGCGCGTGCTTCAGCTGCGCCCGTGACTGATCGAGCCCGACCGCCCGCGCGCCGCGGCGCGCCAGCGCGATCGACCACTGCGCGGCACCGCACCCGTACTCGAGTACATCGGCACCCTCGACGTCGCCGAGCGCGCCGATCTGCTCCTCCGGGATCCGCCAGACGCCCCATGCCTCGGGGGTGGCGTCGAGCAGCACGCCGTGGGTGGCCTGGTAGTCGTCGGCGTCGGCGTCCCAGAACGCCCGGTTGTGCTGCTCGTGGTTCACGCGCCGCGCGGCAGGACGAGCGCGGTGACCGCGATGTAGTGGAGCACCGCGCCGCCGATCACGAAGGCGTGGAAGATCTCGTGGTAGCCGAACACCGTCGGCCACGGATCGGGACGGTGCGCGGCGTGGATGATCGCGCCGACGGTGTAGAGCACGCCGCCGACCGCGATGAGCGCCACCCCCAGCACGCCGGTGGTGGCCCACAGACCGACCACTCCGATCGCCCCGATCCATCCGAGGGTCAGGTACACCGCAGTCACGTATCCCTGGGGTGCGCGCAACGGCGACCACTCGAACACGATGCCGAACGCGGTGATGGCCCACACCGCGACGAGCACGATCACGCCGACGAGCCCGTCGAGTGCGAGCAGTGCCACCGCGGTGCACGTGCCCGCGATCATCACGAAGATCGCCGTGTGGTCGAGCTTGAGGAACCGCGCCGCTTGGGATGCCGTCCACGCCGGCCGGTGGTAGAGCGCGCTCGGCGCCGAACATGGCGACGAGACCCACCGAGTACACCACCGCGGCGAACGTGGCGATGCCGGGCGGGGCGATGGCGATCGCGACCGCGCCGAGCGCGAGGGCCACGAAGAAACCGTAGAAGTGCGACACGCCCCGCAGGCGCGGCTTGACCGGCGCGGGGGTGCCGGGCGCGGCGAACGTCGGCCCCAGGGGCGTCGGCGGGAGGAGTGCCGGGCGCGCTCACGCCGACGCGTCCTCGCCCGGGTCGAGGGCGTCGTCGTCGGTCCGGGCTCGGGCAGCGAGCTGGCGCACTTCTGTGCGACGCGTCCAGGGCGCCAGGCCGATCCCTGCGAGCAGCGCGATCGCGATGATCACGCCGATCGAGAGACTCCAGATGAGACCGAGCACGAGGATGGCGAGGAACGCCACTGCGCTGTCGACCGCGACGTGCATCGCGAGCGGATGCGGGTCGCGCGGTGGGAGCGGCTGCGGTTCGCCCGTCACGAGACCGTGATCGTACCCCGCATGCCCGCGGCCCGATGGCCGGGAAGCGAGCAGTAGAACTGGTAGGTGCCGGGCTTCGCGATCCTGAGCGTGCCGCGCTTGGTCTGGCCCGGCCCGGTCGGCGAGACGACGACGCGGTTGCTGTTGCCCGGACCCGTGACCACGAAATCGTGCAACGCATCCGTCGACTTCAGCGCGATGGTGACCGATTCGCCCTTGGTCACGCGCAGCTTCGACGGAGTGAACTTGTAGCTGCGCGCCGACACGTTGATCACGCGCTTCGTCGCGGCCGTGGCGACCGTGGTCGTCGTCGTCTGGGCGACGGCGGCCGACACGCCGATGACCGGGATGCCGACGATCACGAGCGCGCCGACGGTCACGAACCCGGCCGCGCCGAGTTGGGCGCGTCGCCATCCGGTGAGTGCGGTCGATCGTGTGCAGGTCATACGACATCTCCCAATGGCAGGGTGGCAAGCTCGACCTCGCGGTCGAGCACCTTCTCGAGCAACTCTCGCTTGCGGCGCGCGCCCCACACCTCGAGCTCGGTGTCGTGACCAACGGCGGTGCGGGGGCGGATGAGCACGAGTGACGGGTTCACCGCGACGTCGATCCCGGTCACGTTGCCCTCACGACTGCGATCGAGGCCGTCGGCGACGCGGAGCAGCGCAGCGAGCGCGCGCACCCGGGTCATGGCGGCGGCGTCGAGCAACGGGAACTCGTCGGACACGCGTGGTTCCCCGCGTCGGTGCCAGCGCACGATGGCGCCGAGCATCTCGATCTCGTCGGGGGTGAAGCCACGCAGTTGGCCGTTGCGCACGAGGTACGCACCGTGGCGATGGTGACCGGTGCTCGACACGTGTTCTCCGATGTCGTGCAGGAGCGCCGCGTGCTCGAGCAGGTCGCGGTCGGCCGGACCGAGCCCGACGATCGAGTCGGTGGTGGCGTCGAACAATTCCATGGCGAGGTGCGCGACGCGGCGCGCATGGTGCTCGGCCCAGTTGCATCGCCGAGCCAGGCCCTCGACCGAATCGCGGCGAATCGCGCGCGGGTCGTCGGAGCTGTCGCTGGGGTGATGGCGGCTCACCGCGTCGAGCACGATGCCCTCGCGCAGGGCCCACTCCGAGATCGTGAGCGAGTCGAGGTCGAACAGCTCCATCGCGGTCGTGATGACCGTGGACCCTGCGACCACGAGATCGACCCGGCGGGCATCGAGGCCGTCGAGGCGCAGCCGGTCGTTGGCGGTCGAGGCGACGATCTCGGCATGGAGCTCGAACAGCTCCTCCCGCGTGATGGTGACCTGGTTGAGCGTTGCGGGAGGGTCGTCGTCTCGACGGGCCGTGACCATCTGGGCGAGCGACTCGATCGTGCCGCTGCTGCCCACCGCCATCTGGGGGCCGAGCCCGCGGACCAGTTCGCGGCTCGGTTCGAGGGTGGCGACGATGTGGTCGCGCAACGCGCGGCGGTCGCGCTTGTCGATCGGGTCGGAGCGCACGAGCTCGGCGGTGAGGCGCGCCACACCGAGGGGCACGCTGGTGGCCCACTGCATCCCGCGCGTGTCGCCGACCATCACCTCGAGGCTGCCGCCGCCCAGGTCGAAGCACAGCGCCGGGGTGGGATCGAGCACCACCGAGGAGCGCACCGCTCCGAAGATGAGGCGCGCTTCCTCGTGACCGCTGATCACCTCGACGTGCACGCCCGTCTCGGCTTCGATGCGATCGACGACGTCGCCGCCGTTGGTGGCGCGACGAATGGCGCTCGTCGCGCAGGCGAGGATCTCGTCGGCCCCGGCCGCGTCGGCCAGGAGACGGAAGCGACGGACGGTCGCGACGGCCTGGTCGGAGGCGGTGGGCGGGATCATCCCGTGGCGGCTCACCACTTCGCCGAGGCGCAACATCTCCTTCTCGCGCACGATCGGGTCGATGTGGCCGTCCGCGTGCGCGTCCGCGATCAGCAGGTGGAACGAGTTCGTGCCGAGGTCGAGGGCGGCGACGCGGATCACGATCGAGGCTAGACACCCCGACCAGCCCGACGTCGATCGGCGTGTGATCGATCACCGGTCGTCGGACGGCCCGTGACCTACCGTCGCGCGGTGGCGAGCTCCGGAGGCTCCGACGTCGATCTGGAACGGCTGGAGTGCCGCGCCATGGGCACCGACGTGCTGGTGCTCGTGCGCACCGACGGGCACGTCGGCGCCCCGCTCGACGAGCTGTCGCGGTACGTGGTCGACCGCCTCGAGCATCTCGAAGCGCGGTGGAGCCGGTTCCGATCGTCGAGCGACGTGTCGGTGCTCAACGCCGCGGGCGGTCGACCGGTGGTGGTCGCGCCCGAGACCTTCGCGTTGGTCGAACGAGCGGTCGACGCGTGGCGCGTGACGGGCGGCGCGTTCGACCCGACCGTGCTTCCCGCGCTGATCGCCGCGGGGTACGACCGCGACTTCGACGCACTCGTTCGAGCGCAGGCAGCCGGAGAGGAATCAGCCGGAGAGGAACTGGGCGCCGCGTCGGACGAGGCGACGCCGACCCCGGGATGCGGCGGGATCGAGCTCGACGCAACGGTCGGCGCGATCCGGCTTCCGCCCGGCGTCGCGATCGACCTCGGCGGGATCGGCAAGGGGCGCGCCGCCGACCTCCTGGCCCTCGAGCTCGTCGAGCGCGGCGCGGTGGGCTGCTCGTCGACCTCGGCGGTGACCTGCGCGTCGCGGGCGAAGCGCCGCTGCTCGTGCCCGCGGGAGGTGATCAGCACGCGGCACGTGAGCCCGAGGAAAATGAGCCCGAGGGAAATGGGCCCGAGGGAAGCGGGCCCGAGGGAAATGGGCCCGAGGGAAATGGGCCCGAAGGGAGGAAGCGGGCCCGAGAGAAATGGGAAGGCGCGCGGCTGGGTCGTCGGCATCGACGATCCGCTCGGCACCGGGGCGACCGGGCGGCTCGTGCTCGCCGACGGTGCGATCGCGACGAGCTCGCGCCTGCGCCGGACGTGGACCCGCTCCGGGCGGGCGATGCACCACCTCGTCGACCCCCGCACCGGCGCACCGGCGACCACGGGCCTTGCGTCGGTGACGGTGCTGGCCGGATCCGCCGCTCGTGCCGAGGTGGTGGCGAAAGCCGCGTTCGTGCTCGGTCCGGCCGACGGCGCGGCGCTCGTCGAGCGCCTCGGGCTGACCGGCGTGCTGGTGCACGACGACGGCCGCGTGGAGGATCTCGCCGGTGTCGCGGCGTTCCGCGTGTGAGTAGCCTTTTTCGCATGGCTGACGAGCTGCCGACTGCTGCGGGCTGGTACCTCCCGACGTTCGAATCGGTCGAGGAAGAGCGGCTGCACCGCAAGCAGCGACTGGCCGGCGGGTTCCGGCTGTTCGCGAAGTTCGGGTTCGAGGAAGGCATCGCCGGACACATCACGATCCGCGATCCCGAGCACCTCGACCACTTCTGGGTGAACCCGTTCGGCACCGCGTTCGGACTCATCCGCGTCGTCCGATCTCGTGCTGGTGAACCACGAAGGCAAGGTCGTCGAAGGTGAAGGCGGCGTGAATCAGGCTGCGTTCGCCATCCACGCCGCGGTGCACGCCGCGCGGCCCGACGTGATCTCGGCCGCGCACTCGCATTCGATCCACGGCAAGTCGTTCTCCGCGCTCGGACGTCTCCTCGATCCGCTCACCCAGGACGCGTGCGCGTTCTACGAGGACCATGCCTTGTTCGACGACTACACCGGCGTGGTGCTCGACCTCGAAGAGGGCAAGCGCATCGCGCACGCGCTCGGCGACGCCAAGGCTGTCATCCTGCGCAACCACGGTCTGCTCACGGTCGGAAAGTCGGTCGACGAAGCGGTGTGGTGGTTCACCACCATGGAACGAACGTGTCAGGCGCAGCTGCTCGCGCAGTCAGCGGGGACCCCAGTGCTCATCGACGCCGACATGGCGCGCCTGACGCATTCGCAGGTCGGCGCGGACGTCGCCGGCTACGTCTCGTTCCAGACGCTCTACGCCAAGATCGTCCGCGAGCAGCCCGACTTCCTCGACTGACGTGCCGGGGTCAGAGGCCCCCGCCGCCTCCGCCGCCCGTGCACACGGTGCCGAGGTCGACGGCGACCTGTTGGGGCACCTTCCCGCAGGCCACGTTGGCGGTGCCGCTGTCGACGATGGCCCACGACCCGCCACCGCCGTGCAGCACGACGATCGTCGGGCTGAAATTGGCACCCGGCTTGGCGACGAGGGTGACGACGGCCCACGAGGCGTCGGTCGGCGCCTGACGGCAGGTGCTCAGCGTCGCTTGGTCGCGTGCCCCGGTGACCCCGTTCTCGATCGCGGCACGGATCGCCGCGGTCTCCGCGCCGCAGGGGTCGGCGAGGGGCGACTTCGGCGCCTCGGTGGTGGTGGTGCTCCCGGGAACGTTCGTCGTCGACGAGGTGGAGGCCGGCGCGGTGGTGGAGACGGCCGCCGAGGTGGTCGTGGTGCTGCGCGACGCATCGGACGAGCTGGTGTCGTCGTCGTGGGTCACCCATGCCACCCCCGCGCCGACCGCGACGAACACCGCCACGATCACTGCTGCGACGATCCATCGGCGTGCCATTGGTGCAGTCTCGCGGACGACGGCGGCGCGTTGGCTACATTCCGCGGATCGCTGTCGACCGAACCGCCGCACCCGCCCCGCACCTGGCTGCCGATCTGGCGCTGGCGCTCGAGCTCGCCGACGTCGCCGACGCGATCACGCGTGACCGGTTTCGCGCCGCCGATCTGGTGGTGGAGACCAAGCCCGACCTCACGCCGGTCACCGAAGCCGACCGCGCCGTCGAGGCCGCGCTGCGGTCACACCTCGCGCGGGAGCGGCCGGACGACGGGGTGCTCGGAGAGGAAGCGGGGGAGACCGCGACCGGCGAGGGCGCCACGACGCGCCGGTGGGTGATCGACCCGATCGACGGCACCAAGAGCTACGTGCGCGGGATCCCGGTGTGGGCCACCTTGATCGCACTCGAAGTCGACACGGTGCCGGTGGTCGGAGTGGTGTCGGCCCCTGCGCTCGGGACGCGCTGGTGGGCGGCACGCGGACTCGGCGCGTTCCGCGACGGCGCACCGATCGCCGTGTCGCGTGTGGCGCGGATCGACGATGCGCACCTGGCGTACGACTCCGTGCGCGTGTTCGAAGAAGAGGGAATCGCCGCGGAGTTCCTCGCGCTCGCGCGCCGGTGCTCTCGGTCCCGCGGGTTCGGTGACTTCTGGGGCCACGTGCTCGTGGCCGAGGGCTCGATCGACATCGCGATCGAGGTGAGCGGACACGCGCCGCCGTTGCAGCGGTGGGATCTTGCGGCGCCGATGGTGGTGGTGCAGGAAGCCGGGGGGCGCTTCACCGATCTCGCCGGGGTCGCTCGGGCGGATGGCGGCAACGTCGTCGCGACCAACGGCGTGCTCCACGACGAGGTGCTCGCCGCGCTCCGCTCAGAACGACGCGGGTAGCACCACCGACTCGCCTGGGTGCACGACGTTCACGTCGCCCGACGGGAGCGATGCCCGGTTGGCGTCGCACACGACGACCCAGTAGCGCGCGATGTCGGCGTCGCCGAGTTCGTGCCGATCGACACCCCGCGTCCGTCGCCAGCTCGCGCGGCCGCGAGCTCCCAGAGGGAGTCGCCCAGGCCGACCACCGCCGTGTGCGGCGCGGTCGCGACGGGTACCGGGAACGGCGCGGGCACAGGGGGAGTGGTGTCGGCGGGCGTGGAGTCGGGGGGAGTGGTGTTGGGGGGAGTGGGGTTGGATGGGAGGGCATCGAGCGGTCCGCTCCGCCCGTCGCGCACGATCGTGACGATGGGCGTGGGGCTCCCGGTGCCCGTGCCGGTACGGGTGGCCGCCCCGGCTGAGGCCGGTCCCGGCGCCGCGATGACGCCCGCGATCACGCCCGTGAGCACCGCGTGGTCGACCAGTCGTCGCAGCGCGTGGATCGCACCGCGCCGGTTGCGGTGCTCGATCGTGCAGGCATCACGTTCGGTGAGGGCTGCGAGCGCGCACACCACGGTGACGAACACGAGCCACGCGACCGCGACGACCGCGACCCAGCGGAGCACCGTCGACAGCGCGGCCTCGGGTGTGGCGCCGCGCCACGTGTCGAGGGCGGAGCGATCGACCGGAAGCCCGAGGTCGAAGGGCGGTCGCTCTCCCAGCCTGACCAGCATGGCGAGCGCCGCGGTCTCGACGGCGAGGAGGAACGCGGTGGTGGCGACGCGGCGCCGAGAGTGCACGGATCGACTGTAGTGAGCGAAAAGGTGAGAATCAATGAAATCGGACAGAAGAAATCCCAGGACGAGGTGCGTGGACGAGAAGTCGATCAGAAGTCCGTCACGAGTCGCGTGCTCGGTGGTACGTTGCGCCGCGTACGTGCCGGACGAGGCAATGGCCCCTCTGGGGGGTCGTTGGGGGTGTGGGGTTCATGGGGAGCGGCGTGCTCGCAGACGTGTTGATCATCATCAGTCGCGACGGGGGAGCGTTCGTCGGTCGATGGCTCCACGTCGTCGTCGGCATCACGTGGATCGGGCTCCTCTACTACTTCAACTTCGTGCAGGTGCCGTCCTTCGCGGAGATGGAGGCGGCCGCACGCAACAACGCCACCGACAAGCTCGCCTCGCGGCGCGCTGTGGTGGTTCCGCTGGGCCGCCGTCGCCACGGTCGTCACCGGCCTGCTGATCCTGCTGTTCCAGCGCTACTCGTCGAACGACCCGCAGCTCATCGACGGCGACTACTGGAAGTCCGTCCAGGGCATGGCGATCGCCACCGGCATCCTCTTCGCGCTGATCATGTTCGTCAACGTGTGGGGCGTGATCTGGCGCAACCAGAAGGTCGTGATCGCGAACGCCCGCAACGTGCAGGCGGGCGGTGAGGCCGATCCGAACGCCGCGGCGTGTGGCGCAAGGCGCTCCTGGCATCACGGCAGAACACCATCTTCTCGTTCACCATGCTGATGTTCATGGTGGGTGCGGCCCACTTCTTCGGCGGCGGCGGTGAGTGGAAGATCGCGCCGAGTGGCGGCACGCGTGCGGGCTACTGGCTGATCATCCTCGTGATCGCGGCACTGTTCGAGCTCAACGCGCTGGGCGTGATCGGCGGCACGGGTCCGGGCGGCACCAACTGGATCTACGACCACCACAAGAACGCGCTCATCACGAGCGGCGTGCTGATCGTGGTCGTGTACCTGGTCTTCTACGTGCTGTTGAAGGCCTAGTCCGCCTCGTCGACGGGAGCGTCGACGTTTCCGTCGACGGGTTCCGCGTCGACGTCGGTGCTCAACCGTGCCATCACGATGCGCTGAATGGTGCGGTGCTGCACGTAGTTGTTGATCACGTGCATGTCGTGCACGACGCGATCGGGGTGGTCGCGGGTGTTCATGCCGAACCGAACGCGTTCCTCGCGGGGCCAGTTGGCGTACCCATTGTCCGCGAAGAAGCCGGCGACGTCGGCTTGGAGTTGGCGGATCCCGCGGGCGAACAGATCCGCCAGCTCCACCAGGATCTCGTTGGGCGCGCCGAGCGCCGCGAGGTCGCCGAACGCTTCGAGCATGCCGAGATCCTCGGCGTCGTAGCCGGCGCGCCCGTGGACCTCCGGCGACAGGAGCACGCCGGCCTTCTCGAGCCCGCGGGCGAGATCGAGCGACACGCCCGCGGCCTCGACCAGCGAGTCGTGGTCGTAGATCTCACCGTCGCGCCCGTCGAGAAGGTGCTCCACCGGTCCGTCGTGGTCGAGGAGGGCACGGATCGCCGCGAGTGAGAAGCGTCGAGCCTGGAGCGCCTTGATGCGCTCGAGCCGGTCGAGGTGCACCTGGGAGTAGCGGAGGGTGCGCCCGACCCGGTCGCTGTTCGGGAGCAGGCCTTCGCGCTGGTAGTAGCGGATGGTGTCGACGGCGATGCCGGCGCGGTGGGCGAGGTCGTCGATGCGCCAACCGTCGGCCTCGTCCGTCGTGGCCGGGTCGGTCGTGGCCGTGGTCGGCCTCGTCGGCACCCGGTGGTTCGGACGAGGGCGAGGCGGGGGAATTCGAGTCGGTGTTCATTTGACTCGTATACTATGGAGTAGATACTCTGGATGTCAGTACACCGGAGTGGACGTCCGCCAGGAACTCGGTCAGGGCACCACCCCGGAACAGAACGAGCGCCCGCATGCAGGTTCGTGCCTGAGATGTGGTGTGCGCCGTAGCATCGGTCCTTGTCCGGCCCCCCTGGACGGGGATCGATGCGCGTCCGGACCGGTTGCGCCACGAGACGGAAAGGCGTTGGCGGTGTCGTTGCGTTCGGTGGTGGTCGTCGGAGCATCGCTGGCGGGACTCCGCGCGGTGGAGACGCTGCGTCGGGAGGGCTTCGACGGGCGGGTGGTCCTCGTCGGCGCCGAGGCCCACGAGCCCTACGACCGTCCGCCGTTGTCGAAGCAGCTGCTCGCCGGCGAACTCGAGCCGGCCGGCGTGGCGTTGCGTCGCACGGGCTACGACGACCTCGACCTCGACCTCGAGCTCGGGGTTCGTGCCGTCGGGCTCGACCTCGACGCCCGCCAGGTCGCGATCGACCGCGACGACGGTCGAGGCGTGCAGGCGCTGGGCTTCGACGGCCTGGTGATCGCCACCGGTGCCGCACCCCGGATGCTGATGGGGATGGACGCCGCCGCGATGCCTGACGGTGTGTTCGTGCTCCGCACGCTCGACGATGCGCTCGCGCTCCGGGCGCGACTCGACGGCGGCCCGAAGGTCGTCGTGGTGGGCGCCGGGTTCATCGGCTCGGAGGTGGCGGCGACCTGCCGGTCACGGGGCCTCGAGGTGACCGTGCTCGAAGCCCTGTCGGCTCCGCTGGTGCGCGGGCTCGGACCGGTGCTCGGCGCGGTGTGCGGTGAGCTCCATCGCGATCACGGGGTCGACCTGCGACTCGGCGTCGGTGTGGCCGGGTTCGAGGGTGCGGGGCGAGTCGAACGGGTGCGCCTCGACGACGGCAGTGCGGTCGACGCCGACGTGGTGGTGGTCGGCGTGGGCGTCGCCCCCGTGACCGACTGGCTCGATGGATCCGGGCTCACGATGGAGAACGGCGTGGTGTGCGACGCCACGCTGCTCGCCGCGCCCGGCGTGGTCGCGGCGGGCGACGTCGCCCGGTGGCCCAACCCGTTGTTCGACGGCGAGCTCGCGCGGCTCGAGCACTGGACGAACGCGTCGGAACAAGGGGTCGCCGCCGCCCGGCGCCTGTTGCACGGCGAGGGCGCGGCCCCGGCGGAGTTCGCGCCGGTGCCGTTCGTGTGGTCCGACCAGTACGACCGCAAGATCCAGACCGCCGGGCAGTTCCGGGGCGACGACACGATGGAAGTGGTGCACGGGTCGCTCGACGACCGTCGCTTCGTCGCGCTGTTCGGCCGGGAGGGCCGGCTCGTCGGCACCCTCGGCATCTCCATGCCGGCGAAGCTCATGCAGTACCGACGGATGATCGCCGAGCGCGCCACCTTCGCCGACGCGCTCGCGCACGCGGCGCGGCCGCGTGAGCTCCGCGACGTCGCCATGACCTCCCTGCTCGTCACCAACGACTTCCCGCCGAAGCACGGGGGGATCCAGTCGGTGCTCCACGAGCTCTGGCGCCGTCTCCCCGCGACGGAGACCACCGTGTTCACCACGCGCTTTCCCGGTGATCTCGACTGGGACGCCGACCAACCGTTCTCGATCGTGCGCTCGCGTCACTCGCAGTTCCTGCCCACGCGCTCGCTCGCCGCCGACATCGATGCGCTCGCGCGCGACGTGCGTGCCGACGTGATCTTCCTCGACCCGTGGTTGCCGCTGGGTGCACTGGCGCCGCGACTGCGCGCCGCCCCCTACGCGGTGGTGGTGCACGGTGCCGAGGTGACCGTGCCGGGACGGCTGCCTGGTTCGAGGGCGCTGGGGGCACGCGTGCTGCACGGTGCGGCTGCGACGGTCGCGATCGGTGAGTACCCGGCGCGGGAGGCGGTGCGCGCGGCGCGCCGCGCGCTGCCGGGGGTCGTGATCCCTCCTGGAGTCGACGCCGACCGGTTCCGGCCGCTCGAGGCGCGGCGAACCGCGCGGACGCGCGCGCCGGGTTCGGGCTCGATCCCGACGCGCCCCTCGTGGTGGGTGTCAGCCGTCTGGTGCCGCGGAAGGGCTTCGACGTGCTCATTGATGCGGTGGAGCAGCTGCCGGGCGTGCACCTCGCGCTCGGGGGAGCGGGTCGCGATCGACGCCGGTTGGAGCAGCACGCGGCGAGGGGCGGACTGGTCGACCGGGTGCACTTCCTCGGGCGCGTCGCGGAGCCGGATCTCCCCGCGCTCTTCGGGTGCGGCGACGTGTTCGCCATGCCGTGTCGCGACCGTTGGGGCGGGTTGGAAGCCGAAGGGTTCGGGATCGTGTTCCTCGAGGCTGCCGCGGCCGGCGTGCCGGTGGTGGCCGGACGCAGTGGCGGCTCGCACGAAGCGGTGGCCGACGGCGTCACGGGGGTGGTCGTCGACAGCGATCGGGTCGAGGCCGTGCGTGACGCGATCGCGGGCATCCTTGCCGACGACGACGCTCGGGACGCCATGGGGGCCGCCGCGCGCGCGTGCGCGCCGACGCACGAGTTCTCGTACGACACCCTCGTCCAGCGCTTGCTGCCGATCACGCGTGGCGAGCTCGACCACCTCGAGGCTGCTGTCGTGACCGACGCGGCCGGACGCGGGATCCTTCGGTTCGGGTGGGTGGCGAACGCGGTGTTCATCGTGACCGCGGTACCGGCCGCATTGGGAATCGACGCGTTCGGCGCGGTCTCCGTGTTGGTCGCGCTCGTGCTGTTCTTCACGGCGATCGGCGCGTTCGTGTACGCGTTCGTGGTGGCCGCCGCGCGCAGCGCCAACGGCGACAACATCGCGGTGGCGAACCTCTTCTTCCTGCAGGGCTCGGCGCCGCGCGACGTGCAGCGCAACTTCCTGTGGATGTTCGTGGTGTGCCTGCTCGTCGCCATGGCGACGGTCGTGTGGACGCCGTTCAGCTTCCTCGTGCCGATGCTGCCCATCGGGCTCGCCGGGATGTGGGCGCGCGCGGTACGGCACGTTCCCGCCTCGTCTGCCTCCGACCCGCCGATAGATTCCTGCCGTGGCCGACGAGACGCACGAGGAGATCGTGGTGGACGCGTCGCCCGCGATGTGCTTCGGGATCGCGGCCGACTTCGAGGAGTACCCGACGTGGGCCACCGATGTCACGTCGGTCGCCGTCGTCAGCGCGTGACGACGCCGGGCGAGCAACCGCGTCGAGTACCACGCATCGGCGCTCGGCAAGGCCATCCGCTACGTGCTCGACTACGACTTCGCCCAGGCGCCGGCGGCGTTCTCCTGGACGCTGGTGGAGGGCGACATGCTGCGCGCGATCGACGGCCGGTACACGTTCGGCCCGCATGACGGTGCCACGCTCGTCGAGCTACGACTTGACCATCGATCTCGCGGTGCCGCTCCCGGGGATGCTCAAGCGTCGCGCAGCGGGCCGGATCATCGCCGCGGCGCTCGCCGACCTCAAGCGCGTCGCGGAAGGCGCGGGCGCACGATCGAACCCCGGACGACGTGGGCGGCGACGAACGGCCGCGCCCCGTGCCGGCGCCGCTCCAGGCGCTGATCGACGAGCTGGCCGGCGTGGTCGCCCGAGGTGCGCGATGCGGCGCTCTCGGCGGCCGACTCGCTGCTCGACGTGGCGCGGACGCTCATCGACGCGGCCGAACGTGCCTGGAACCCCTCGCCGACCGAGCCGACCGACGACCCGGGAGCGCCGCGACCATGACGACGAACGCGGCGAACACCGCGCCCACCGCGCCCATGCGCCCGGCACCACCACCTTCGGCGTCGACCTCGGTGGCACCCACGTGCGGATCGGACGGGTCGACGACGCGGGTCGTGTGATCGAGAAGGTGCGAGCGAACACGCCCGCCACGCTCGATGGGATCATCGACACGATCACCGACGCGGTGGCCAAGTTGCGCGCGACGCGTCGAGCGCCCACGAACGGTGACCGACGCGCTCGGCATCGGCGCGGCCGGCATGGTGGATCGCGACGGCGTCATCCACTACTCACCGAACGTGCCGGCCTTCATCGGCGCGCCGGTGAAGGCACGCCTGGAGGCGCGCTCGCGCTTCCGGTGGCGGTCGACAACGACGCCAACGTGGCCGCGCTGGCGGAAGTGGTGCACGGTGCGCGCGCGGCCACCGTGAGGCGTTGGTGATCACGCTGGGCACGGGAGTGGGCGGTGGGATCGTGACGCGCGGGAAGGTGCTGCGGGGCGCGCACGGTTTCGGCGGCGAGGTCGGGCACTTCCAGATCGATCCCCACGGGCCCGCATGCGCGTGCGGCGAGCGCGGCCACTGGGAGGCGTCGGCGTCGGGCCACGCCCTCGGCGCGTTCGGCACGGGCGCGGGCGGGGAGGGCGCCGCGCCGTCGGTGTTGGCACGCGCGGGAGGTGTGGTCGGCGCCATCACCGGCATGGACGTCGGCGACGCCGCGCTCGCGGGCGCGCCCGATGCCGTCGCCCTGGTGCGCGAGTACGCGGTCCAGGTCGCCATCGGGTTGGTCGGGCTGGTGAACATCCTCGACTCGGAGCTCATCGTGGTGTCGGGTGGGCTGATCGGGCTCGGCGACGTCTTGCTCGACCCGATCCGGGAAGCGTTCCGCGGCCACCTCGAAGGCGCACACCACCGGCCCGAGGTGCCGATCGTGGCGGCCGCCCTGGGCGACGACGCCGGGATGGTCGGCGCCGCGGTGCTCGCGCGCGAGCTCCCATGATCGCTGCGCACCGGTACCGGCTCGCCGCGGCGGCTCACACGTGATCCGGCTGGGCATCACCCTTCCGTCGTTTCGCGACACCGCGGAGCCCGCGATCGCCGTCGCCCGCGCGGCCGAGGAGCCCGGCGTCGACTCGGTGTTCGCGTACGACCACCTCTTCCGCCGCGCGGCCGACGGCTGCGCGTCGTCCCGCACTCGAGATGTTCGCGCTCCTCGGTGCCGTCGCGGCGCGAGACCTCGCGCGTCGCAGTGGGCTCGCTCGTCGCGCGGCGACGTTGCGCCCCGCCGCGACCCTCGCGCATGGCTTCGACACCGTGGCGCGCATCGCCGGTGCGGATCGCCTCCTCGTGACCATCGGCGCGGGCGACGGCCAGAGCGAGGAGGAGAACGAGAGCTTCGGGCTGTCGTTCGGCACCATGGACGTGCGCGTCGAGTCGTTGCGCGAGACGGTCGACGCGACGCGCGACCGTGGCTACCCGGTGTGGGTGGGTGGCCACGACCCGTCAGGTGCGCGATCTCGCCGCCATCCACGCCGACGGCTGGAACTTCTGGGGCACCGGCATCGATCGGTTCCGCGAGCGCGCCGCGGTCGTGCGCGACGCCGTCGCAACGGCCGGGGTTCACGGTGTCGTGGGGCGGGCTCGTCGTGCTCGACACCGACGACTCGCGCGCCGACGCGAAGGCGGAACGCCTGCAGGCGTCGTCGGACGTGATCGTCGGAGGACCGGCCACGGTGGCCGCCGCGCTCCAGGTGTACGTCGACGCGGGTGCCGAGTACCTCACCGTCGCGCCCGTCGACTCGTCGGATCCGGCGAACGCGACGATGTTCGGTGAGCTGGTCATGCCGCTGCTCCGCGACGCCTGACCCGCGAGATCCGCAGCATCGCCGCGACGCCGACAATGCACGAGGTCGCGGACGGGTGCGCTGGTACCGTCGGGGCGATGGAATTCCGCCGCATCAACGCCCTCCCGCCGTACGTGTTCGGCGATCATGGATGCCCTCAAGATCGAGGCCCGGCGGGCCGGCGAGGACGTCATCGACCTCGGGTTCGGCAACCCTGACTCCCGTCGCCCGACATCGCGGTGAAGAAGCTGGCCGAGGCGGTCGAGAACCCGCGCAACCACCGCTACTCGGCGAGCCGGGGCATCCCGAAGCTGCGCCTGGCCATCACCGACCTCTACCGGCGGAAGTTCGGCGTCGAGCTCGACCCCGAGACGCAGGCGTGCGCCACCATCGGGGCGAAGGAGGGCTTCTCGCACCTGATGTGGGTGCTGCTCGGGCCGGGCGACGCCGCGCTGGTGCCGAGCCCGTCGTACCCGATCCACATCTGGGGCCCGATCCTCGCCGGCGCCGAGGTGCGCCACGTGCGTCTCGGTCCCGAGCAGGACTTCTTCGCCAACCTGCTCGAGGCGTGGGAGGACTCGTGGCCGCGCCCGCGCGTGATCGTGCTGTCGTTCCCGCACAACCCGACCACCGCGTGCGTCGACCTCGAGTTCATGACGCGCATCGTCGAGTTCGCGCGCGAGCACGACGTGCTGCTCGTGCACGACTTCGCGTACGCCGACCTCGGCTTCGACGGCTACGAGCCGCCGTCGATCCTGCAGGTCCCCGGCGCGACCGACGTCGCGGTCGAGCTCTACACCCTCACGAAGTCGTTCTCGATGGCGGGGTGGCGCGTCGGGTTCCTGCTCGGGAACGCCGAGGTGGTGGCCGCGCTCGCCAAGCTGAAGAGCTACCTCGACTACGGCACGTTCCAGCCGATCCAGATCGCGGCCACCGTCGCGATGAACGAGGTCGCCCGACTACCCGCAGGAAGCGAACGCGATCTACTGCGGCCGACGTGACGCGCTCGTCGACGGTCTCGCTCGCGTCGGGTGGGAGATCGAGAAGCCGAAGGGCACGATGTTCGTGTGGGCGCCCATCCCGGCGCCGTACGTGGAGATGGGCAGCCTCGAGTTCGCCAAGCTCCTCGTGCGCGAGGCCAAGGTGGCGGTGTCGCCCGGCGTCGGGTTCGGGCCCGGCGGCGAGGGTTTCGTTCGATTCGCGCTCGTCGAGAACGAGCACCGGATCGGGCAGGCGGTGCGCGGCGTGAAGCGCGCGCTCACCAAGCTCGGCTGAGCTCGACCGCGCGACGCCAGGCCCGGCGACGGTCGTCGAGATCGGCGGGATGGTGAGGGCACGAAGTGCGCGTCTTCGTGCCACGCGGTCGCCGCGTCATCGGGTGATGCCCAGACGCCCTCGGCGATGCCGGCCAGGAACGCGGCGCCGAGCGCCGTCGACTCACGCACGTGCGAACGCCGCACGGTGATGCCGAGGACGTCGGCCTGGAACTGACCGAGCACGTCCATCGCGCTCGGCGCCGCCGTCGATGCGCAGCTCGGTGATCGGCCCGTTGTCGGAGTGCGCGATCGCATCGACCACGTCGGCGGTCTGCCACGCCATCGCCTCGACCGCGGCGCGCGACGAGGTGCGCGCGCGTGGTGCCTCGTGTGATCCCGACGATCGTGCCGCGTGCGTCGGCGTCCCACCACGGCGCGCCCAGACCGGTGAGGGCAGGGACGAACACCACGCCGTCGGTGTCGGGCACCGATGCGGCGAGGGGGCCCGCCTCCGCCGCCGTTTCCAGGATGCCGAGACCGTCGCGCATCCATTGGATGGCCGCGCCGGTGACGAAGATCGACCCCTCGAGGGCGTAGGTGACGGTGCCGTCGAGCGTCCAGGCCACGGTGGTGAGAAGCCCGTCGACGGGTGTGGGGCGTCGCGAGCCTTCGTTCACCAACACGAACGAGCCGGTGCCGTACGTGTTCTTGGCCATGCCGCGGGTGAAGCAGGCCTGGCCGAACAGCGCCGCCTGCTGGTCGCCCGCCATGCCGCTGACCGGCACGGCCAGGCCCGCGGCGGCGCCGGGTGCGGTCACGCCGAAGCGGCCCGAGCTCGACCTCACCGTGGGGAGCACGCGCGGGGCACGCCGAAGCGTTCACACAGCTCGTCGGACCACTCCAGCGTGTCGATGTCGAACAACATCGTGCCGGCGCGCGTTCGACGGCTCGGTCGCGTGCACCGCGCCACCACGGTCGACGTGGCCGGCGCCCGTGCGATCGGAACCTCCGGTGAGGTTCCACAGGATCCAGGAGTCGACCGTACCGACCGCGAGGTCGGGGCCGGGATCGACGCCGCCCTCGCGTGAACATCCACTCGAGCTTGGTCGCGGAGAAGTACGGGTCGAGCACGAGGCCGGTGCGGGCGCGCACCATCGGCTCGTCGCCGGCAGCACGGAGCTCCTCGCAGCGGGCGCTGGTGCGGCGGTCCTGCCACACCAGGGCTCGGTGCACCGGTCGTCCCGTCGTGCGGTCCCACGCGACGATCGTCTCGCGCTGGTTGGTGATCCCGATCGTGGTGATGTCACTCGCGGACACGCCGGTCGCGTCGAGCTGCGCGACCACGTCGACGAGCGTGTCGTGCGCGGCGCGCCAGATGTCGAGCGCGTCGTGCTCGACCCATCCGGGGCGGGGAAAGTGCTGCGGAAACTCGCGGTACGCGAACGCGGTCCGCGCGTCCGGACGAGTCGACGGCGACCGTGCGCACACCGGTGGTGCCGGCGTCGACGGCGAGGACGATGGGCATCGGTGAGGCCATGGATCGCGAAGGTTACGGTGGAACGCATGCGCATCGGAGTGCTCACGGGCGGCGGCGATTGTCCGGGTCTCAACGCGGTCATCCGCGCGGTGGTGCGCAAGGGCGTCACCGACTACGGCTACGAGATCGTCGGGTTTCGCCACGGCTGGCGCGGCGTGCTCGACGGCGACACGGTGCCCCTCACGATCGACCGCACGCGGGGGCTCGTGCATCGCGGCGGCACGATCCTCGGCACGTCGCGAACCAACCCCTTCGCGGTCGACGACGGCGTCGACCGGGTGCTGGCAACCCTCGGGCGCGAGCAGGTCGACGCGCTCGTCGCGATCGGTGGGGACGACACGCTCGGGGTCGCGTCGCGACTGGGTGAGCACGGCGTGCGGGCCGTCGGCGTGCCCAAGACGATCGACAACGACCTCTCGGCCACCGACTTCACGTTCGGCTTCCACACCGCGGTGCAGATCGCGACCGATGCGATCGATCGCCTGCACACCACGGCCGAGAGCCACGACCGCGTGATGGTGGTCGAGGTGATGGGTCGCCACGCCGGCTGGATCGCGGTGTACTCGGGGATCGCCGGCGGTGCCGACATCGTGCTGGTGCCGGAGCAGCCGTTCGACATCGAGGCGGTGTGCGCACGCATCGAGCAACGGCATCGGGGCGGCACGAGCTTCTCGATCGTCGTCGTCGCCGAAGGCTCCCGACCGCTCGACGGCACGATCACCGTGCAGGACGGTGGCGTCGATGCCTTCGGGAACCAGCGCCTCGGGGGAATCAGCAACGTGGTGGCGGACGAGATCGGCCGCCGCACGGGGTTCGAGACCCGCGTCACCATCCTCGGTCACGTGCTCCGAGGCGGCACGCCCACTGCCTTCGATCGCGTGCTGGCAACCCGGTTCGGGATCGATGCGATCGACGCCGTCCACGACGAGGAGTTCGGTGTGATGGTCGCGCTGCGCGGCACCGACATCGTGCGGGTGCCGATCGCGGAGCCACCGGGCACTCGAAGACCGTCGACCCCGCGCTGCTCGACGTGGCGAGCGTGTTCTTCGGCTGATCCACCCGCCCGTCCGAAATTGCGTGGACGGATGTACGAATGCGGGCATTGGTTCACGCAATTTCGGGAGCGGACCTGCCACTACATTGCGATCCATGGGTTCCGACATCGACCGCGTTGTCGAACTCCTCGATCTCGAGTCGCTCGAGGTCAACCTGTTCCGCGGGAAGAGCCCGGTCGACGACACGCGCGTGCGCGTGTTCGGCGGGCAGGTGATGGCGCAAGCCTTGGTGGCCGCCGGCCGTACGGTCGAGAGCGACCGGCACGTGCATTCGTTGCACTCGTACTTCCTGCGGGCGGGAGACGTCGCCGCGCCGATCATCTTCGACGTCGACCGCATTCGCGACGGCCGGAGCTTCACCACGCGTCGTGTCGTCGCCATCCAGCACGGCCAGGCGATCTTCAACCTCCAGACGTCGTTCCAGGTGCTCGAGTCCGGGCCGGAGCACCGCGACGACATGCCCGACGTCCCCGACCCGGAGTCGCTGCCCGCGATGTTCCGACCCGACGTCGCGACGACCGTCGACGGTCTGCCGGTCACGCCCGATCCGTGGCCCGGCGTGCGGCCGTTCGATCTGCGCTTCGTGCAGGCGCCCCACTGGATGTCGGGGCCGCGTGATCCGAATCAGGACGTGTGGGTGCGCGCCTCGGGATCGTTGCCCGACGACCCGCTCGTGCACGCAGCGATGGTGGCGTACGCCTCCGACATCATGCTGCTGGGCACGGCGACGTTGCCACACCACCGCGGCGGCGGAACGCGGCAGAATCAGCGACGCACATGATGGCGAGCCTCGACCACGCCATGTGGTTCCACCGCCCGTGTCGCGCCGACGAATGGCTGCTGTACCACTGCCACAGCCCGGTCACCGCCGAGGCGCGGGGCTTCGCACGCGGCGAGGTCTTCCGCCAGGACGGCACGCTGTGCGTGAGCATCGCGCAAGAAGGCCTGGTTCGTCCGTTGCGATGAGCCACGACGTCGATGACCCCCGCCCGATGACGATCACCCGATGACGCTCACTGGCATGCCCGCCGTCGACCTGCGCTCCGACACCGTCACCACACCGACGCCCGAGATGCGGCGCGCCATGGCCGACGCCGAGGTGGGTGACGACGGCTACGGCGAAGACCCGACCGTCCGCCGCCTCGAGTCCCTCGCCGCGGGGTTGCTCGGCATGGAGGCCGCGCTCTACGTGCCGTCGGGCACGATGGCGAACCAGCTCGCGCTGCGATCGCTCGGGCGCGCCGGCACCGAGGTGCTGTGTGGCGCGCGTGCGCACGTGTACCGCTACGAGCGGGCGGCGGCGGCAGGGAACACCCGCGTGCAACTCCATCCGCTGCCCGACGGGTCGGGCCTGCTCGACCCGAACGATGTACGTGACGCGCTCGCGGCAACAGGCGCACCACCTCCCCGAGATCTCGGCGCTCTGCGTTCGAGAACACCCACATGCCGGCGGGCGGACGGCCGTGGAGTGTCGACGACGTCGACGCCGTCGTGCAGGTCGCACGCGCCGCGTCGATCGCGGTCCACTGCGACGGCGCGCGCATCTGGAACGCGGCGATTGCGCTGGAGACGGCACCCAGCGTGCTGGCCGCCGGCGTCGACACCGTGATGTTCTGCCTCTCGAAGGGCCTCGGCGCGCCGGTCGGATCACTGCTGTGCGGCGGTCGTGCACTCATCGCCGACGCGCGTGTCGACCGGTCGCGCCTCGGCGGCGGGATGCGTCAGGCCGGTGTGATCGCCGCGGCCGGCGTCGTCGCGCTCGAGACGATGGTCGAGCGCCTCGCCGACGACCACGAACGCGCCCATCGGCTCGCGGGCTGGCTCGCGGAGCGGTTTCCGGGCAGCGTCGATCCGGAGACGGTTCGCACCAACATCGTGTGCGCCCGTGCCGCGGCGCTGCCGTCGACGATCGTTGCCGACCTGGCGGAGCGTGGCGTGCGCGTCGCCGCGATCGACACGAACACCGTGCGGTTCGTCACCCACAAGGACGTCGACGACGACGCGATGGCGCGGGTCCGTGACGCCCTCGACCAGGTTGCGCTCGAGCGGGGATAGGTTCTGACCGTGCCGCTCGCCGACGACGTGCCCACCTGCGCGCTCGCGGTGTACGCCCACCCCGACGATCCTGAGATCGCCGCCGGTGGCACCCTCGCCAAATGGGCCGCGGCGGGCACCGAGGTGTGGGTGCTGATCGTGGCGCAGGGCGAGAAGGGCACGCTCGACCCCGACGGCCGATCTCGACCGCGCTCGCCGCGCAGCGGGTGCAGGAGACCGCCGGACGCGGCGGCGCTCCTGGGCTTCGCGGGCCATCGCCATCTGGGCTATCGCGACGGCGAGGTGCCCGACGACCGGGCGCTGCGCGGCGCCATCGTCCGCACGGTGCGCGAGCTGCAGCCCGAAGTGGTGCTGTGCCCCGACCCGACGTCGGTGTTGTTCGGTGACGGCTACTTCAATCACCACGACCACCGGGTCACCGGCTGGGCCACGCTCGACGCGGTCGCGTCGGCGGCGGCCAACCCGCACTACTTCCCGGAGCAGATCGGCGAGGGGCTCGCGGTGCATCAAGTCGCGCGGTGTACCTCACCGGCACCCTCGAGCCGAACACGTGGATCGACATCGGCGACACGCTCGAACGCAAGATCGATGCCTTGTTCTGTCACACCAGCCAGTTGCGCGACACGGGGGAGTGGTTCCGCCAGTTCCTGCGCGACCGTGCCGAAGAGGCCAGCGCCACGTCGGCGCGCGCTACACCGAGTCGTTCCGTCGGCTGCTCTTCTCACACTCGCTCGCTGATTGACTGCGGCTTCTGCGTCAGTCCGGACACGCTCGCTCCTGCGCCCCTACGCTCGCTGGCGCTCGCTTCGGAGCTTCGTTCCGCGCGCTCGCCGCTTCAGCTTCGTGCCCGACCGCGCGGGCGGGGGTTCGGGTTGCGCTTCCACTCGGCCATGGCCCGGAGCACGAGCACGGCCACGATCCCCACGCCGCCCGCACCGATCAGCCCGCCGATGACGGCGCCGACGAATTGGGCGACGCCGAATCGGAGGTCACGTCGGCGATGCCGAATCCGATGATCGCGCCCAGGATCCCGGCGAGGACCACCGCCGAGAAGGCGAGCAGGAACGCGCCGCGCGACGGCAGCATCGGCGGCACCACGTCGGGGCCGCGGCCCCGAGGTCGATCCGGGGGGTTCATGACTGGTGTTCAGGCGTGTCGTTCACCGGCCGATGGTAGAGGCATGCAGGAAGTCGCGGCCATGTGGCCGGTAGCCTCCCCCACGATGCGCGTGCTCGTGCTGCTGCCGACGTACAACGAGATCGAGAACATCGAAGACGTCCTGCGTCGCACCCGAGCGTCGCTGCCCGAGGCCGACGTGCTGGTGATCGACGACGGCAGCCCCGACGGCACCGCCGACCGCGCCGAGAAGCTCGACCAGGAACTGGGCGGGATCGAAGTGCTGCGCCGGGCGGCCAAGTCGGGACTCGGCTCGGCGTACCGGGCGGGGTTCCGCGTCGGTCTCGCTCGTGGCTACGACGTCATGATCGAGATGGACTCCGACCTCTCGCACGACCCCGCCGTGCTCCCCGAACTGGTCGCCGCGATCGAAGCCGGTGCCGATCTGGCCATCGGCTCGCGGTACGTGCCCGGCGGCTCCATCCCCGACTGGAAGATCGGGCGGCGGGCCATCTCGCGCATCGGGTGCCAGTACGCGCGGATCATGCTCGGCCTCTCGGTGCACGACGCCACCGCGGGCTTCCGGGCCTACCACCGGCGCAACCTCGCGGCGCTGGATCTCGATCGGGTGCGTGCCGACGGCTACGGCTTCCAGGTGGAGATGACCTATCTCACGGAGCGTCAGCACGGCACGATCGCCGAGGTACCGATCTGCTTCCGGGATCGCACCCTCGGCACCTCGAAGATGTCGAGCCGGATCGTGATCGAAGCCCTGGTGCTGGTGACGTGGTGGGGAGTGCGTGACCGCGTGCGTCACCTGCGGCACCCGCGGCGCGACACCACGCTCGCCTCTGTCGGGCACCAGGTGCGACACTGAGGGGATGGGCCTCGACGAGTTCACCGTCGCAGGTGCGCTGGTCGAATCGTCCGACGGCCTCCTGCTCGTTCGCAACCAGCGGCGGAACGGCTCACTCGATTGGAGCACGCCCGGCGGCGTGATCGACGCCACCGACCCGTCACTCCTCGACGGGTTGGCGCGCGAGGTGCGAGAGGAGACCGGGCTCGAGGTGCGGTCGTGGGAAGGCCCGCTCTACGAGGTGCGGGCCACGGCGATCGACCTGGGGTGGTCGATGCGCTGCGAGGTGCATCGGGCGGTCGACTTCAGTGGCGAGCTGCACCTCGACGACCCCGATGGCATCGTGATCGACGCCTGCTTCGCCCCCAGCGACCGGTGGGCCGCGCTGCTCGACGGCTGTTCCCTGTGGGTGCGTGAACCGCTCGCCGACTGGCTCGAGCATCGCTGGGGGCCCGACGCGCGGCGCGACTACGCGTACGACGTGTTCGGGAGCCATCGCGACGAGGTCCACGTGGTGCGCACCTCGCCCCCTGCCCCGTGAACCCTGGGCCCTGACCTACGCTGCGGCTTGCCGTTGTGCCTGTCCACGCGTTGGCAGGCCCTGCGGCGTGCGCGACAATGGAACCCCTCAAGACCCGCCAAGAAGCTGGGATCGATGCCGCTCTCCGAAGACGAACAGCGGATCCTCAAAGAGATCGAAGAGAACCTCTCTGCCACCGACCCCAAGTTGGTGCAGCAGGTCTCCGACACCACGCTGTACCGCCATGCCGCTCGCGCCATCAAGTGGTCGGCGGTGGGGTTCGTTCTCGGTCTCGTGTTGATGCTGTTCACGTTCACTTCGACGCTGGTGCTCGGCGTGGTGGGGTTCGCGGTGATGCTCGGGTGCGCGCTCGCGATCGAGCACAACCTGCGCAAGCTGGGACGGGCCGGGATCGAGAGCCTCACCGGGTCGATGCGCAACGGCGCCCTGAAGAACATGCTCGGCAACGCGGGCGAGCGTTGGCGTGACCGCTGGGGTCGCGACGACCCGTCGAGCTGACGCCCGACGACCTGACGCCCGACGACCTGACGCCCGACGACCTGACGCCCGACGACCTGACGCCGGGTCCAGCTGACGTCAGCGGGAGCGGCGTGCGCTCGACGAGGTGACGAGGGTCGACGGATCGAAGCGTCGCCGCCACCGCTCGCGCCACGTGATGTCGGCCTCGAGCGCATCGCTGAACGCGTCGACGGCTTGCCACGCGAGGGCCGCGTCGTCGGTCGTTGCGTCGACGTTGCCGTAGCGCGTGGTGGTGTAGGAGCGGGCCAGGTCGCGGAGCGGTCGGTGCGCGCCCGGCGCAGTCGGGATTCGCCGTCCGAGCTCGAGTGGGGTCAGGGCCGCGTTGGTGGGAATGCGCGCGTCGCGCAGCTGGTCGAGCGCCTCCTCCCATGCACCGAGCACCGCGTCGTTGGGCGCGCCGCTGCGACGGCGGGTACGGCGGCGCGCCTTGGCGCTGAGCACGAACCCGAGGCATGCCGCGACGACCAGGACCACCAGGAGCAGGACCAGCGCGACCACCAACCAGGGTGACCGGTCCGCGCCCGGTGACTCGGTGGTCACCTCGGGCGTCGCCGCGTTCGGCGTGGTCGTGGCCGGAACGTTCGTGGCGCCGGGTGTGGTGGCGCCGGGCGCGCTCGACGGCGTGACGGGTGTCGTGCCCGTCGGCCCGCTGGGCGAGGTCACCACCGGCGGAACGGTCGTGATCGGAGCCCCGATCGACGGCACCGTGGTCGGCTTCACCGGCGTCTCGGACGGCACGGCGCTGCCACCCGCCGCGAGCTCGGCTGCCACGGTGGCGGCCGGAGGCGTCGGATCGAACATGTGCGTCCAGCCCATGCCCGCCAGCCACACCTCGGGCCAGGCGTGTGCGTCGTGCGTGCTCACGTGGAACACGCCGTCGCGCAACGCACCCGGGGTGAACCCGACGGCGATGCGCGTGGGGATCCCGAGCGTGCGGGCCATCAGCGCGTAGGCGGTGGCGAACTGCACGCAGAACCCGCGCTTGTCGCGGAGGAAGGCGACCACCGCGTCGGGCGTGTCGACCGGATCGACCTTCGTGTCGTAGACGAACGCGCCGGATCGGAAGTAGTCGCGCAGCGCCTCGGCTTGCGCGTATGGGGTCGTGGCTCCGGCCACGGCGGCCTCCGCGGTGGTCTTGATGGTGTCGGGCATTCCCGAGGGCACCTGGGTGTACGGCGTCAGGCGTGCCGGCGTCGGCGCCGCGGTGGCCGCGGCCATCGCGGGCGTCACCGCCGACGCGGTCGGCGGCACGATCGAGTCGACCGAGTACTTCAGGCCTTCCACGGAGTCGGCGTTCGCCACCAGCGTCGACGACGACCGCACCACGAGCGTGTCGGCCAGGCTCACCGCGACCGGACGGTAGGCCGCCGGCAGCCAGCGCTCGCCCATGGGTCCGATGACGTATTCCTGATGGAACGACCCGGACGGCCCGTGCTCGGGCAGGCCGACATCGACCTCGCCACCTTCGGCCTGCAGGGTCCACTGGCCGCCGCCGCCCGCGGTGAACCGGTCGAGCGCGGCGACTCGCCAGTAGTCGGCGTGGTCGGCCGTCACCGTGAACAGCTCCCGGTTGGCGGCGTCGTTCAGCTTGGCGCTCACGTCGACAAGCGGTGGGATGCCAGTGCGGTAGCTGCTCCCGCCGGCGCCGTGATCGCCCTGGTTGGCGAAGTCGAGGATCGGATCGGCGCCCGCGCCCGGGAGGGCAGGAGCGAGCACCACGCCGATGCCCACCGCCAGCACGGCGAGCAGCGCGGCGGGCGCGAGCCAATGGCGCCGCTGCGCCTGCTGCGAGACCAACCAGCTCCGGCCCTTGTCGAGCACAGCGAGGTTCTGAACGAGGAGGAACGCGGCCGCGGCGGCGGCGAAGCCGAGCACGGTGAGCACCTCGTCGTCGCCGGTGCCGAGGGTGGTGGCCCACACGAAGAGCACCAGCGCCGGCGCGGTGGCTGCCAACACTGCCTCGCGGCGGAACGCCAACCAGTCGCCCATGGCGGCAATGACGAACGTCACGATCACCGCGAGGAGCAGCGCGCCATCGGTGACGGGCGCCGGCGGGGGCGCGGTGCGCAACAGTTGCCACCCTGCGTCGAGCTGTGTCCCGAGCGATCGCGACGAACCACCGAGCTCGGTGCCGAGCACGTGCACATGCGGCCCACGCGTGAGCGCGACGAACGCGCCGAGCACCACGACGTCGAGGAGCAGCGTGGCCCACAGCGGCCAGCGTCGCCACCGAGCCAGCGCGCCGACCGCATGAGCGAGTGCGACGGCGACCAGCACGGGCACGACGAAGCGGCTCGATGCGAACACGCGGCCGAGCGACAGTGCCGCGGCCGCGCTCAGCGCGGCGAGGGTGAAGGGGGCGATGAGTCGGGCCCGGGTGAGCATCAGGTGGGCCGTCGGGTGGGGAGCGGTGCACGGCCGCGGCGCGGGCCCGCGCCGCCGCGCCGACGTACGCCTGGTTCCAGGCGTCGGGGAAGGGCGCGGTCGACGCGTCCACGACCATCAGCGACGACGTGGTCGCCAACGCGACCGGTTGGGTGAGCACGACGATCGCGTCGATGCCGACCAGGCCGCCGAGCGCGCGAGTGACGTCGTTGCCGACGCGGCCGAGCACCGCGACGACGAGGTCGACGCGGCGATGCGCGCGCAGGTTCTCGAGCACGGTGGCCAGCCGGTCGTCGGCGTCGGTGTCGACGGTGGCGAGCCGGTCGATCACGTCGTGACGCGGGTCGCCACCCGTGCCGAGGATGGTGCCGGCGCTGGTGATCACCTCGACGCGTCGCTGCAGGCGCACCAACCGCGCGACGACCGACGCCGCGGCTTCCACCGCGACCTCGAACGACGCGTCGTCGTGACCGTCGGGATGTACGTCGAGCACGATCGCAGCACGCGAGCGCCAGCGCGCTTCGTCCTGGCGGATCATGAGGTCGCCGGTGCGCGCGGTCGCGCGCCAGTGCACCCGCCGCAGGTCGTCGCCGACCTCGTAGTCGCGCAATGTGAGGAACTCGTTGCCGAGGTCACTCACCAGCGCCCGCGCGGCGACCGCTTCACTGTCGCTGCTCACCCGACTGCCCACCGCGACCGGCGCGACGATGTCGTGGATGCGCGGGCGCACGAGCACCTCGCTGGCCTCCACTTCAGCGAGGGATCGGCGAGTCATGCCGAACGGGTCCGATGCTCGCACGACGAGGGGTCCAACCTGGTAGCGACCGCGGCGTCTCGTCGGGATGCGATACGCAGCTCGCGCCGTCGCGCCGGCTGCGAGGGGTGGCACCAGGAAGCGCGCCGCGCGGCGCCCCTCGTCGAACCAGTCGGTGGCGGCCAGCAACGGGGTGGCGCGCTGATCGCGATTCGCGACGGTGAGATCGATGCGTCCGTCGGAACCGACGTGCAGGCGCTGCGGTCGGACGCGGCGGGTCATGGCCAAGTCGAGCGAATGAGCGAACGCGAGCCAGAGCGCGCCACCCGCGACGAGTGCGACGGCGGCCACGGCGAGCACGAGCAGCTCGACGGTGCCGAGCAGGAAGCTGCCGACGGCGAGTCCGCCGGCCGCGCCGACGAGCGACCAGCCGCGACGCGTCAACGACACGCGCCCGATCATGCCCAGCGCGTCATGTCGGGCGCGTCATGACGGGCGCGTCAGCGCCCCGAGGCACCCGGCACCGGGGTCGCCCCGAGGATGGCGTCGACGACGTCGCTGGTGGCGACGCCGCGGAGCTGGGCGTCGGGCGCGAGCAGGAGGCGGTGCTCGAGGACCGCGGGCACGATGCGCTTCACGTCGTCAGGGATCACGAACGCCCGGCCGAAGCTCGCGGCGAGTGCTCGCGCCGCGCGTTGCAGCGCGAGCGCGCCACGCGGGCTGGCGCCGAGGAGGAGGTCGGGGTGGCGCCGGGATGCTTCGACGAGGTCGAGCACGTAGCCCCGGAGCTCGGGTGCCATGTGCACGCGTGCCACCGATGCCGCCGCCTCGGCCACGTCGGCGACGCTCACGACGGGTTGGAGGTCGTCGGCGGGTGCGTTGCGCGTGCCCTGGGCTTCGAGGATCGACAGCTCGGCCGCTCGATCGGGATAGCCCATCGGGATGCGCATCAAGAAGCGGTCGAGCTGGGCCTCGGGCAGGGGATACGTGCCTTCGAGCTCGATGGGGTTCTGGGTCGCGATGACCATGAACGGACGCGGCAACAGGTAGGTGTGCGCGTCAACCGTGACCTGGCGTTCCTCCATCGCCTCGAGCAACGCCGACTGCGTCTTCGGCGACGCGCGGTTGATCTCGTCGGCCAGCACGATGTTGGCGAACACGCCGCCCGGGCGGAACTCGAAGTCGTTGGTGTTGCGGTTCCACACCGACACGCCGGTCACGTCCGAGGGCAGGAGGTCGGGGGTGAACTGGATGCGCTGCCAGGCGCCGCCGATCGAGCGCGCGATCGACTTGGCCAGCGACGTCTTGCCGACGCCGGGGACGTCTTCGACGAGGAGGTGGCCCTCAGCGAGCAGGCACACGAGCGCGAGGTGGATCTGGTCGCGCTTGCCCTGGATGGCCAGCTCCACGTTGGCGAGCAGCGCGGCGAACAGGCGACCGAACGACGACTCGCGGCTCGGCGCGGTTGCGGGCTGAACCACCCGGCGACGGTACCAGGCGAGGTGTGCGACCCTGCGTCACAAGCCGATGTCCCGGGGAGATGTCACGGTAGGTTGCAGCGATCGAGCCCCTTCCCGCGCCCACCCCGTCTCCCCGCACTCCGTCGTGGACGTTCTGGTGGCGCGCGACGATCCTCGTGGTGTGTCGTCCCTCGCTGTGGTCGACGGCGATGCGTCAGGTGTTCCGGCTCGCCCGGCCGCGATGGTGGCGCCGTCTGCCCGTTCCTCCCGTTGCCCGAAGCCGACTACCTCCACTTCCGCTTCGAGACCCAGTACGGCGACGCTCCACCCGTGGCCGACGATGTCGTGACGTATCTCGAGTGGTGCCGGAGCATGCAGCCCTGAGCCGGCCCGCTCGAACCGGCCGCTTGAACCGGCACGCCTGAGCGCCGGACCGCCGGCACGCCGGTAGGATCTCCGAGACGACGCGATGCAGATGATCGCCGTACACCCGCGAGCCAGTCAGACGTGGAGGTGCCGGAGGCTTGGGAAGAGCGCTGCTGCTCAACGCCAGCTTCGAGCCGCTCTGCGTCGTGCCCATGCGGCGGGCCGTCGTGCTCGTGCTGAAGGAGAAAGCGGAGATCCTCGCGCGCAACGGCGCCGAGCTGCACTCCGAGCGCGCCACCATGCCTGTGCCGGCCGTGATCCGGCTGAATCAGTTCGTCCGCGTGCCGCACCGCAACCGGGTACCGCTGTCGCGCCGAGCGATCTTCGCCCGCGACGGTCACCAGCTGCCAGTACTGCAACCGCGCAGCTGAGAACATCGACCACGTGGTGCCCCGGTCGCGCGGCGGCCCGCACGCATGGGACAACGTCGTGGCCTCGTGCCGATCCTGCAACGCACGCAAGGAGGACCGCCTGCCGTCGGAGGCCGGGTTCCGCTTGCGCCGCACCCCCCGTGAGCCGCACGCCAACCTGTGGGTCGTCGCCACCGCCGGCACCATCGACCCGGCCTGGGAGCCGTACCTTCCTGCCGCGAGTTTCTAGGTCGTCTGGCTTCTCGTTCCTGCACTGCTGCGTTCGGCACGCAGCCCAGCGTCGTTCGGTCGCGCGCGAGCCCGTTCGGCGTCCAGCCAGGTAGTTGCGCCCGCACGTCCGGTGATCTTCGCTCGCCGCGTGAGCTGAGTGGCCGGACGCCGGACGGGGCCCAAACGCGCCCGGGGAGCAATTGGGCTGCGTGCCGAACGAAAAAGGGAGCGAGAGGGTTGAACAGTGGGGGAAGAGGGTGTAGGGTGCCACGAAGTGGCGTGAAGTGGTGGCTGAGGGCGGCAGCGGGTGCCGTCGACCACCGAACGAAGCAGCAAGTGGAGTGGCTCGGGAGTTCCGGGCCGGCCGTGGGCGACGAGTGGCGGAAGGTGAGGGATCCAGATGTTCCTGGGGGAGTACGAGCACTCCCTCGACGTGAAGGGCCGTGTGATCCTCCCGGCGAAATTCCGGGACCAACTCACCGCCGGCGGCGTCGTCACCAAGGGCCGGGGCGGGTGTCTCTCGGTGTTCACCCCGGAGGAGTTCGAAAACGTGGCGAGCCAGGTGCGGGAGCTGTCGAAGCGGGGGTCGAAGGACCTCAACGCAGCGCGCTCCTTCTTCAGTGGCGCCAGCGAGATCAATCCCGACAAGCAGGGCCGGGTCGCGCTCCCCGCCAACCTGCGCAGCTACGCCGGCCTCACCCGTGAGGTCGTCGTCACCGGGGTGTTCTCCCGCATCGAGATCTGGGACCGAGATCGGTGGTTGGAGCACGACAGCGTGGGCGACCTCGCGCTGACCGACTCGGAAGACCTCCCGGAGTTCGGCATCTAGGCGAACGATCGAACTGGCACCAAGCAGCACCTTGACAGCGGCAAGCCTTCGGGCTCGCCACCAGCCCCCCGGAAGGCACGGCGCAAGCACCCCTTCCGCCCGCTTCGCTTTCGTCGACGCGTCCGGGGGGCTGTTGGCGGTCTCGATCGAACACGAGGACCCGAACACGAGGATCTGAACCCAGAGGAGAGGGGCCGGTGACGACAGGAGCGGGAGCGCAGCCGGCCTTCCAACACGAGCCGGTGATGCTCGACGAGGTGGTCGAGCTCGTCCGACCGGTCCCGACCGGGTTGTTCGTCGATGCGACGTTGGGGGGAGGTGGCCACGCCACCGCCATTCTCACCGCTCGTCCCGACCTCCATCTCCTCGGCATCGACCGGGACCCCGCCGCGGTGGCAGCGGCAGGGGAGCGGCTCCGGCACTTCGGTGACCGGGTCCGGATCGTCAACGGCGGGTTCGAAGAGGTCGCGGCGATCGTGAGAACGGCAATGGCAGAGGCGTCATCCGACGCATCCGCAGCGGGAACCGAGCCGGGAAACGCCGGAGAGAGAAGCGAGGGAATCGTGGGAATCCTGTTCGATCTGGGCGTCAGCAGCCCGCAGCTGGACCGACCGGTGCGCGGCTTCTCGTACTGGGCCGACGAAGCGCCGCTCGACATGCGGATGGACAGCGCGGAGGACCTCACCGCGGCGACCGTCGTGAACGACTACGCGGAGTCCGACCTCGCCGCGCTCATCGCACGCAACGGCGAGGAGCGCTACGCCCGACGCATCGCCGCGGAGATCGTCGCGGCGCGGCCGTTGCAGACCACCGGTGAGCTCGTCGAGGCGATCAAGCGCGGCATCCCCGCGCCGGCGCGCCGCGTCGCGGTGGCCACCCGGCCCGTCGCTCGTTCCAGGCCATCCGCATGGAGGTCAACCGCGAGCTGCCCAACCTCGCGGCCGGGCTCGACGAGTCCGTGCACCTGCTCGGCCCGCAGGGCCGGGAGATCGTGCTCGCCTACCACTCGCTCGAAGACCGCATGGTCAAGGAGCGCTTCGCCGACTGGTCGCGCGTCGAAGCCCCCGGCTACGTCCCGCGGGGCCTGCCGCGCGAGACACGCAATCCGCTCACCAAGCTGCTCACGCGGAAGGCCCTGCGCCCGTCCGACGACGAGCTCACGACCAACCCGCGCGCCGGCAGCGTGCGACTGCGCGCGGTCGAGCGGCTCGGATGACCTCCACACTCCGTTCGGCCACGGAGGCGCGTCGAGACCGATCCGGGGTACAGACCGTTCGGCGTCCGGCCACAAAGGTCGCGGCTCGGCGTTCGGCCTCCTCGTCGCGTTCAGCCACGCAGGGGACACGACAGCCAGTGCGCGCTGAGCCCGTGCGGCGTTCGGCAACGAAGGTCGCTCCTCGGCGTTCGGTGGCGAAGGCGGCTCCGGCGCGGAGTGCAACTCGGCCTGCGTCGCGGCCGCCGGTTCGCACCAAGAAGGCTGTCGCGGCGCGGCGTTCCCGCGCGGGCGTCGGTGTGTTCGTTGCGCTGGCGATCGTGTTCGTGCTCGTCAGCGCGGTCGTGTTCCATGTGTTCCTCGCCCAGGGCCAACTCCAACTCGACCACCTCGACCAGGAGATCACCGCAGCGCGCCGCGAATACGAGCAGCGCCGCCTCGAGGTCGCCAACCTCGGATCGCCTCCGCGCGTCATCGAAGAAGCTCAGAAGCTCGGCTTGGTGATTCCCGCCGAGCCCCCCACCTACCTCGAGGTGCCGGGAGCCAAGGCGGCCGACGCCCGCACGGCCAACCCGACGAGCACCCTCGGCGACTGGAAGCAGGTCAAGGCGAGCACGAGCGACACCGCGCCGTGAGCACCCAGCCCAGCCGGCGTTCAGGCACGCCAGCTGCGCGTTCCGCCACCTCTTCGTCGCGTTCAGGCACGCAGCCGGGCTCGTCGCGTGCACAGCCGGTTCGGCGTCCGGTCACGAAGACCGCGGCTGGTTCAGCCACACAGGCTGGCCGCCCCGTCCACCAGCGCGCTCGTTCGGGGCCGACCCGGCCGGTGCGGCCGCGGGTTGCGCCGTCCGCGGCACGCGCGTCGCGTCGCGCGACGATGCCACCCATCCGCCTCCGACTCGGCGCGCTCCTCGTGGCGATGCTCGTCGCGTTCGCGGCGATCGGCATGCGCCTCTACGACCTCCAGACGCGCGACCGCCCGCACCTCAGCTCGCTCGGCGTCGATCAACGGGTCCGCACGATCGAACTGCCTGCACAACGCGGCAGCATCTTCGACCGCAACGGCGTGGAGCTCGCCATGTCGGTGCCGCAGACCACCATCTCCGCCGACCCCCGCGTGATCGACGACCCGGTCGCGTACGCCGCCAAGCTCGCGCCGATCGTGGTCACCGACCAGACGACACTGGCGGAGCACCTCGCCGACAAGAAGAGCCACTTCGCGTACGTCGGTCGCCAGCTCGACGACCAGACCGTCGCCAAGGTGAAGGCCCTGCACCTCACCGGCCTCTACTACACGCCGGAGTCGAAGCGCTTCTATCCGTCGGGTTCGCTGGCCGGGCCGGTCATCGGGTTCGTGGGCACCGACAACACCGGCCTCGGCGGGGTCGAATCGCAGTACGAGGATCAACTGCTCGGCACCACTGGCGAGGTGCGGGTGGAACGCGACCCGCAGGGCAACGAGATCCCGGGCAGCAGCACGCTCGTGAAAGCGGCGCAGCCGGGCGCCGACCTCGTGCTGACGATCGACCAGTCGATCCAGTGGAACACCGAGCAGGTGCTCACCCAACAGGTCGCGGCGTCCAGCGCCAAGGGCGGGATGGCCATCGTGGCCGACGTGCACACCGGCGACATCCTCGCCATGGTCACCGTCGACGGCTCCGACCCGACCCGCCCGGCGAGCCGCGCCGACAACAAGGCCAACAACACGCCCGTCACCAGCGTGTTCGAACCAGGGTCGACCAACAAGGTGATCACGATGGCCGGCGCGATCGAAGACGGTCTCGTGTCGCCCGACACCACCTTCGACGACATCTACCACTCGGTCAACGTCGGCGGCGTCAACTACGAGGACGTGGAAGACCACTCGTCGACGATGTCGGTCGCGGACATTCTCAAGGAGTCGTCGAACGTCGGGACGATCAAGATCGCGAAGATGCTCGGCAAGGATCGATTCGATCACTACCTCCGCGCCTTCGGCTTCGGCCAGAAGACCGCGTTGGACTTCGCCGGTGAGAGCGGCGGGATCCTGCTGCCGCTCCAGAACTACAACGACACGAGCATGGGCTCGATGCCGATCGGCAGCGGCATCGCCGTGACCGCGATGCAGATGCTCGACGTGTACATGACGATTGCGAATGGCGGGATGGCGCGCGCGCCTCGCCTCGTGGAAGCGACCGTCGACGCCGACGGCAAGCGCCACGACGAGCCCCTCGCCGCGCCGCACCAGGTCGTGTCGGCCTCCACCGCATCGCAGGTCAACACGATGCTGCAAGGCGTCGTGAACGACCCGCTGGGCACGGGTACCAAGGCCAAGCTCGACGGATACCTGGCCGCCGGCAAGACCGGCACCGCCCGCAAGCCTCCCTACGACAAGCCGCCGTACAAGTACGTCGCGTCGTTCGCGGGCTTTGCGCCGGCCGATTCCCCCTCGCTCGCGGCGATCGTGGTGCTCGACGAGCCCTCGGGTGGAGGGAGCTACTTCGCCGCCGACATCGCGGCCCCCGTGTTCAAGCAGGTGATGCAGTACGCGCTCACCACCCAACGGATCGCGCCGAGCCAACCCGTTGCTCGATGACCCGTCCGTCGTCGGCCGCTGGTGCCCTGCTGGCGAGGCCGCTCCGAGGCGACACCAGGCCGAGTGTGGGTGACGCACGCCGGTACCCTGACCGCGGTCGAACGGAGAAAGGACCTGCGCGCGTGCGTTTGCACGACCTGCTCGTCGGCCTCGACGTGATCGACGTGAGCGGACCTGATGTGGAGGTGACGTCGATCACCAACGACAGCCGTCGCGTCACGCCCGGTGCCTGGTACGCAAGCATCCCCGGTGCGCGAGTCGACGGGCACGACTTCGCGGCCGATGCCGTGCGCGCGGGCGCGACCGCGCTGCTCGTCGAACGGCCACTCGATCACTCCGTGGTCGGTGACGTCGCACAGGTGCTCGTCGCTCGCGTGCGCGACGAGCTCGGCGCCGCCGCCGCCAACCTCTTCGCGCACCCCTCGCGTTCGATGCGGTGCCTGGGCGTCACGGGCACCAACGGCAAGACCACCACCACGTTCATCCTCGAAGCGATCGCGCGTGCAGCCGGCCAGGTGCCGGGGGTGATCGGCACGGTGGGTGCGCGGGTCGACGGCGCGCCGTTCGCCAGCGCGCAGGTCACGCCCACCACGCCCGAAGCATGCGATCTCCAACAGCTGCTCGCCAGCATGCGCGACGCCGGTGTCGCGACGGTGGCGATGGAGGTGTCTTCGCATGGTCTCGATCGTCGCGAGGTCGACGGCACCGAGTTCACCGCGGTGTGCTTCACGAACCTGAGTCACGAGCACCTCGACTACCACGGCACTCTCGACGCGTACTTCGCCGCGAAGGCCCGTCTCTTCGACGGCACCTTCGCGCCCGCGGTCGCGATCAACCTCGACGACGCCGCGGGGCGCACCTTGCTCGAACGGGTCGAGCACACCGACGCGGCCGTGTGGACGTTCGGGCTCGACGCGGGTGCGACCATCACAGCGGTTGACATCCGCTACGACGCGCAGGGCACGTCGTTCGCGTTGGTGGAGCGCGCCGCGGCCGAGCTCGGCGCACCGACCCTGCGGTCGGCGTCGGTGCGTTCCTCGCTCTTGGGGCCGTTCAACGTGGCGAACTCGCTCGCGGCGGCGGCCACCGCGCGGGCTGCCGGCTTCGAGTTCGATGCGGTCGTCGCGGGTCTCGGTGCAGCGCAGGGCGTCCCCGGCCGGATGCAATCGGTCGATCAGGGTCAGGGCTTCGCCGTGCTCGTCGACTACGCCCACACGCCCGACGCGCTCGACGGGGTGCTGGCCGCGGCCCGTGCGCTCGCCGACGGTGGTCGGGTGCTCGCGGTGTTCGGGGCCGGCGGTGACCGCGATCGGGCCAAGCGTCCGCTCATGGGCCGCGCGGTCGGGCGTGCCGCCGACGTGGCGGTCCTCACGTCCGACAACCCGCGCACGGAAGCGCCCGACGCAATTGCCGACGCCGTGCTCGACGGGTTGGCTGACGGCCGCGCCGAGGTGATGGTGGAGCTCGACCGTCGTGTCGCGATCCGCGCCGCGCTCACCCGCGCCGCGGGCGACGTCGTGGTCGTCGCAGGCAAGGGCCACGAGACGGGTCAGACCATCGGCACGCGTACGTTCCCCTTCGACGACCGCGTCGTGGTGGCCGAGGAGCTCGGAGCGCTCGGATGGACCTGACCGCGCGCGAGATCGCTCACGTCACCGGCGGCGAGGTGATCGACGGCGATCCCGCGGCGCGCGCGACCTCGTACGCGATCGACTCTCGGGTTCTCGCCGAGGGCGCGTGCTTCGTGGCCCTCGTGGCCGAGCGCGACGGCCACGAGTTCGTGGCCGACGCGGCGGCGCGTGGTGCGTCGATCGCACTCGTGGCGCGCCGACTCCACCTGGGTGACGCGTCGCCGATCACGATGGTGCGCGTCGCGGACCCGCTCCAGGCGCTCGGCGCGCTCGGCGCGCGAGCGCGTGACGCCCTCGACGGCGTGCCGGTGGTCGGCATCACGGGGTCGGCGGGCAAGACCGGCACCAAGGATCTCACCGCGGCGGCGCTGGGTGGTTCGCACGCCACGTCGCCGGCCGGCGGCCCGAAGGTGCATGCCAGCCCGGGCTCGTTCAACAACGAAGCCGGGCTTCCTCTCACGCTCCTCGACGCGCCGAGGGACGCGAGCGCAGTGGTGCTCGAGATGGGTGCCCGCGCGCGTGGCGACATCGCGGCGCTGTGCACGATCGCCCGCCCCACGGTCGGCGTGATCACCAACGTCGGGCTGGCCCACGCCGAGACCCTCGGCGGCCCCGCCGGCGTGGCGCTCACGAAGGGTGAGCTCTTCGAGGCGTTGCCGAAGCGCGGCCTCGGCGTGCTCGACGCCGACGACGCGGCCACCACCGGCATCGCGGCGCGCACGTCGGCACTCGTCGTGCAGGTGAGTGCGCGCGGCACGGCGGGCGTCGACATCCGCGCCGCCGACATCACGCTCGATGGCGAGCTGCGGCCGGCATTCACGCTCGAAACGCCGTGGGGAACGGGCCGCGTCCAGCTCTCGGTCCACGGCGACCACCAGGTCGTGAACGCGCTGCAGGCCGCGGCGGTCGCGCTGCACCTGCAGGTGCCCTTCGCCGACGTGGTCGGCGGTCTGGAGGCGGCGCAACCGGCGCCGTGGCGGATGGAGATCCTCCACACCCCGACGGGGGCGGTGGTGCTCAACGACGCGTACAACGCCAACCCGTCGTCGATGGCGGCGGCGGTGCGCGCACTCGCCCAGATCGACACCGACGGCCGGCGCGTCGCGGTGCTCGGCGACATGCGCGAGCTCGGCGAGCACAGCGCCGAGGAGCACGGTCGGCTCGGCCGTCTGGCGGCGCAGTTGGGCATCGATGTCGTGGTGGCGGTGGGGGCGGAAGCCGCGCCGATCGCGGAGGCCGCCGAGCGCAACGACGCGACGCGCGTGGTCGTCGTCGCCGACGCCGAGGGCGCGCTGCAGGCCATGCGCGAGCTCCTCCAGCACGACGACGCGGTCCTCGTCAAGGGCAGCCGAGCGGTCGGCCTCGAGGCGCTCGCCGACGCGATCGCCCGCGGCGACGTAGTGGGCGCGGGGCGCAGCACGGACGGCCCGCAGCCCGCGCCGGAGCGTGTCCGGTGATCGCGCTCCTCGTCGCGCTCGGCGTTGCGTTCATGCTGAGCATCCTCGGCACACCCCTGCTGATCCGCATCCTGGTGCGCAACGGCATCGGTCAACAGATCCGCGACGACGGACCCTTCGCGCACCCCCACGCCGCGAAGACAGGGACGCCCGTCATGGGCGGCATCGCCATCGTCGGCAGCGCGGTCGTGGCGTACCTGGTCGCGCACATCCGCACCGAGCAGATTCGCTTCGCGCGCGGGTGTCACGTTGATGGCGCTGATCGTGGGCATGGCGATCGTGGGGTTCATCGACGACTACCTGGGCGTGCGCAAGTCGCGGAACATGGGCCTCCGCAAGCGCGGCAAGACGGCAGGGGAGCTGGTGGTGGCCGCCGGCTTCGCGCTCCTCGCGCTCCAGTACCTCAACGTGTCGACCCATCTGTCGTTCACCCGCGTGATCGACTTCAACCTGGGCACCGCCGGATGGTTCGTGATGGCCATCCTCGTGATCTACGCGTCGAGCAACGGTGTGAACCTCACCGATGGCGCCGACGGGCTCGCCGCGGGCACTGCGGCCATGGTGTTCGCCGCGTTCGTCGTGATCGCGTTCTGGCAGTTCCGCCATCCCGGCATCTACCACGTGCTCCCCGCCGCGTCGCTCGACCTCGCGGTGGTCTCCGCCGCGATGTTCGGAGCGTGTGTGGGCTTCCTGTGGTGGAACGCGGCGCCCGCGCAGGTGTTCATGGGCGACGTCGGATCGTTGGCGTTGGGCGCGGCCATGGCCGGCCTGGCCCTCTTCACGCAGACGATCCTGTTGCTGCCGATCCTCGGCGGCATCTACGTGATCGAGACGGTCAGCGTGATCGCGCAGGTGGTCTCGTTCCGACTGTTCCACCGTCGGGTGCTGCGAATGGCGCCGATCCACCATCACTTCGAGGTGGGCGGCTGGCCCGAGTTCACGGTGATCGTACGGTTCTGGTTGATCAGCGCGCTGTGCGTCGCGGTCGCGTTGGGCATCTTCTACGCCGACTTCATCAAGATCCCGGGAGCGATCGACTGATGCGCCTCCTGGTGATCGGGTTGGCCGGCACCGGCGCGGCGGTCGTCGAAGACGCGGTCGCACGCGGCGACGCCGTGGTGGTGGCTGAGGACCGGCCCGGGGGCGACGCGTACGGCGCCCGAGCGGCACGCGCGCGTGAGCTCGGGGTCGAGGTGGTCGAAGCACCCGACGACACGCGAGTGCGCGCGCTGGTCGCCCACGCCGACCTCGTCGTGCCCAGCCCTGGGGTTCCCCCGTCGCACCCGGCGATCGTTGCCGGGACGGCCGCGGGCATCCCGATTCGCTCCGAGATCGACCTGGCCGTGGAACGGCTCACCGCACCGCTCGACGCCGGTGATGTCGGCGAACGCCGCGCCGCGCCCACGATCGTCGCGGTCACCGGGACCAACGGCAAGACCACCGTGACGTCGATGGTCGCGGCCATGGGCGTTGCATCCGGGTTGCGGAGCCCGGCGGTCGGCAACATCGGACCGCCGCTCGTGGCCGTGTCACGCGCCGACGTCGACGTCGTGGTGGTCGAGGTCTCGACGTTCCAACTCGAGTTCACCACCGCGGCGTTCGCGCCCGACGTGGCGGTGTTGTTGAACGTCGCGCAGGACCACATCGACTGGCACGGCAGCGTCGAGGCCTACGCGGCGGCGAAGGCGAAGGTGTTCACGCATCAGCGGGCCGATCAGGTGCTCGTCGTCAACCTCGACGATCCGGTGGCGCGCGACCTGTCCCGCGCCGCGCCGGGCCGCGTCGTCACGTGTTCGCGCATCGATGCCGAGGCGACGTATCACGTCGTCGGCGACACGCTCACCGGCCCCGATGGGCTGCGCATCACACTTCCGCCGTTCCGAGCTGCGCACGACATCGACAACGCACTCGCCGCGACCGCCGCCGCGCTCGAAGCCGGCGCGACGATCGCAGGCGTCGAGTCGACCCTCGCCGCGTGGACCACGCTCCCGCACCGCGTCGAGCTGGTCGCCACGTTCGGTGGCGTCGACTTCGTGGACGACTCGAAAGCCACCAACGCCCACGCCACCGCCAGCGCCCTCGACGGTCTCGAACACGTGGTGCTGCTCGCGGGCGGACGTGACCGTTCCCGCAACCTCGACGTGCTCCGCCCCTACGCGACGCACCTGCGCGCGGTCGTCGCCATCGGGGAGGCGGCGTCGACGGTGGAAGCGGTGTTCGCCGACGTGGTCCCGGTCGTGCGCGCCGCGTCGATGCGTGCCGCCGTGCGTGAAGCCGCGGCGCGCGCCGTGCCGGGGGACACGGTGCTCCTGTCACCGGCGTGCGCTTCGCTCGACTGGTACGCCAACTACGCCGAACGCGGCGACGACTTTGCTCGCGAAGTCGCGACCCTGGAGCGTGAAACGTGACGGCATTCACGGCACCTCGACGCGGCTCGTCGGCCCGGCACGCCAAGCGGGCGTCCGACACCAAGACGCGGTCGACTGCGCGCTCGAGCGCCGGCACGTCGCGGTGGTCGTCGACGCCCCTGCTCCTCGTGCTCACCGTCGGCGTGCTCAACATCATCGGTGTGGTGATGGTGTTGTCGGCGTCGTCGGTGGCGTCGCTCACCGACTACGGATCGCCCTGGTACTTCTTCTCGCGGCAACTGCTCTGGACCGTGCTCGGGATCGTGGCCTTCGTGGTCGGGATCCGGATCGACTACCGAACGCTGCGCCGCTTCGTACGGCCGCTGCTCATCGTGAGCGGCGCGTTCCTGCTCGTGGTGTTGGTGCCGGGCGTCGGCGTGAGTGTGTCGGGCTCGCAGCGTTGGATCGGCGCAGGGATGTTCCGATTCCAACCGAGCGAGTTGGCGAAGCTCGCGCTCCTGCTCTACGCCGCCGACATCGCCAGCCGTCGCGGTCGCGAGATCGGCGACTGGCGACGGGTCGTGAAGCCCGTGATGATCGTGCTGGGCGGGTTCTCGCTGCTGGTGATGCGTCAACCCGACCTCGGCTCCGCGCTCGTGCTCGCGTTGATCACCTTCACCGTGCTCATCGCGGCGGGCACCCGACCGAAGCACCTCGCGTTCATCGGCGTGGTCGGCGCGTCGCTCGTCACCGTGCTCGCGTTCGCCGAGCCCTACCGGCGGGCACGCATGCTCACGTTCCTGCACCCGTTCGCTGACCGCGGCAACGAGGGCTACCAGATCGCGCAGTCGCTCATCGCAATCGGCAGCGGGGGATGGACCGGCGTCGGCCTCGGCGCCAGCCGCGCGAAGTGGAACTTCCTGCCCAACGCCCACACCGACTTCATCTTCGCGATCATTGCCGAAGAGCTGGGTCTGCTCGGTGGTCTCCTCGTGTTGTCGATGTTCGCCGTCTTCGCGGTGCTCGGCGTGCGCACCGCGGCGCGCGCGTCCGACCGGTTCGGCGCGTTGCTCGCCATCGGCATCACCGCGTGGGTGGTCGGCCAGGCCGTCATCAACGTCGGCGCGGTGTCGGGTCTGTTGCCGATCACCGGCATCCCGCTGCCGTTCATCTCGTTCGGCGGCACGGCGCTCGTGAGCACGATGTTCTCGGTCGGCGTGCTGGCGAACATCGCCGCGTCACGGCAAGGCCACCCGTTGACGAGGGCCCGCTCGTGAAGCACCTCGCGACGCGGCGGCGTCGAGCGTGCCCCCGTTGAGTGTGGCGCCGTCGAGCATCACGGGCGTGTTGATCAGCGGCGGTGGGACCGGCGGTCACGTCTACCCGGCGCTCGCGCTCGCCGACGAGCTCGTCGCGCGCGGCACGCCGCGTCGAGTCGATCCACTTCGTCGGCGCGAGCCGCGGGATCGAACGGGATGCGGTGCCTGCGGCCGGCTACGAGATCGAGCTGCTGCCCGGACGCGGCCTGCAGCGAGGACGCACCCGCCAGGCCCTCGGGCAGAACGTGCGCACGGTGTTCGACACCATGCGGGCGTTCGTCGGGGCGAACCGCTTGGTCGGTCGCCTGCATCCGAGCGTCGTCGTCGGCGTGGGCGGTTACGCGTCGCTTCCTGGTGTCGTCGCGGCGCGGTTGCGGCGCATCCCGGTGGTGGTGCACGAGTCGGACGCGCACCCGGGTCTTGCCAACCGGATCGCCGTGGCCCTGGGCGCACGTCCCGCGGTGTCGCTCCCGGGCACGCCGTTGCGCGGCGCCGTGGTCACCGGGAACCCGATCCGCCCCGGGATCACGCAGGTGCGGCACCGGCCGGTCTCGCCGCCGTTGGTGGCGGTGGTCGGCGGCAGCCTCGGCGCCCGCCGCATCAACGACGCCACCCTCGAGCTCTACGACCAGTGGCGGCGCCGCGACGACGTCGTGATCCACCACGTGAGCGGTGCCCGCGACTACGAAGAGTGTCGACGTCGCCTCGCCGCGCTGCGCGCGCCGGGCGACGCGCTCGACTACCGGCTCGTGCGCTACGAGGATCAGATGGACGGGTTGTACGCGGACGCCAGCATGATGGTCACCCGATCGGGTGGGATGACCGCTGAGCTCGCCGCGGTCGGGATGCCGTCGGTGCTGGTGCCCCTCCCCGACGCGCCCGGCGACCACCAGACGAAGAACGCCGAGGTGTTCGTCGGCGCCGGCGCCGCCGTGCTGGTGCCCGACGCCGAGCTCGACGGCGCGCGCCTCGCCTCGGTGCTCAGCGCCTTGCTCGCCGACCCGAGCGCGCTGGCCGTGATGAGCGACGCGGCGCGCACGTTGGGCCGACCCGATGCCACGGCCCGCTTCGCCGACCTGGTGCAGGAGGTGGCCGGTGCCGGTCGGTGACGGGAGGCTCGAGCGAGTCGACATCGACCTCGGCTCGCCGCTGGTCGTGCACGTGGTCGCGATCGGCGGCTCCGCCATGAGCGGGATCGCCGCGGTGCTGGTCGCGCTCGGACATCGCGTGAGCGGTTCCGACCTCGCCGAGTCGCCGCGCATCGACGCGCTGCGCGCCCACGGCGTCATCGTCACCACGGGTCATGACGCGTCCAACGTCGGCGACGAGGTCGACCTCGTGATCGTGTCGAGCGCGATCGGTGACGACAACCCCGAGGTGATCGAGGCGCGTCGCCGCGGCATCGCGGTCGCACGACGCGCGGACGCGCAACGCGCCATCGTCGCCACGCGTCGGGGGATCGCGATCGCGGGGAGTCACGGCAAGACGACCACCACCACCATGCTCACGTTGATCCTGCGCGCCGCGGGCTGGGACCCGAGCTTCCTCGTGGGCGGCGACGTCGCGCAGCTCGGTGCCACCGCCGCCGTGCACGATGGCGAGTGGCTCGTGGTCGAGGCCGACGAGAGCGACGGCACGTTCCTCGAGCTCGCACCCGAGGCGGCCATCGTCACGAGCATCGAGGCCGACCACCTCCGCCACTACGGCGGCCTCATCGAGCTCGAGGACGCCTTCGTCCGCTTCGTCGCGGCGGTGCCGGGTGTTCGAGTGCTCTGCGTCGACGACGTGGCCACCGCTCGCCTCGCGGCGGTCACGCCTGACGCGATCACGTACGGGTTCACCGACGGCGCCGACTACCGAATCTCCGACTACGTCGGGGCGCGGACGAGTGCGTCGTTCCACCTCGATCACGACGGGAAACATCTGGGCCCGTTCGTGGTGCGAATCCCGGGCCGCCACAACGCGCGCGAATGCCGGCGGAGCCGCGGCGATGGCGATGGAGCTCGGCGTGGCGGTCGACGCCGTGCAGGAAGGGCTCCTCGCGTTCGAAGGCCTGGCGCGTCGCTTCGAGCTGCGCGGCGAGCGCGCCGGCGTCACGTTCGTCGACGACTACGCGCATCTGCCGGGCGAGGTCGCGGCCGCGATCGATGCCGCCGCGCGAGGGTGGGTGGCGCCGCGTGGTCGCGGTGTTCCAACCTCACCGCTACTCGCGCACCGAGGAGCTGTGGCGCGACTTCGCCGACTCGTTCGTCGGCGCCGATCTGCTCGTGCTCACCGACGTGTACGGGTTCAACGAGCCGGTGATCGAAGGGGTGTCGGGGCGTTTGATCCTGCGCGCGGTGCTCGACGCGCATCCCGAGCAGCCCGTTGTGTACCTCCCCGAGCGCGCCGACCTCCTCGCCCACGTGCCGAACCTGGCGCGCACGGGCGACGTGGTGCTCACGCTCGGCGCCGGCGATCTCACCACGCTGCCCGACGCGTGGCTGGCGAGTGTGCGATGACCCGGTCGATGATCCGCCCGTCGACGACCGATCGGCCGTCACGGCCCCGGTCCGCGGCGTGCGGGGTGTGACGATGACCGAATCACTCGCTTCGCTCGGCGACGAGCTCGCGGCGCGCCTCCCGGCGCGGTCGAGCGCAATGGCTCGCTCGCCGCCCTCACCACCTACCACCTGGGCGGATCCGCTGCCGTGCTCGTGCGGGCGGGCACGCTGGCCGACCTGGTGGAGCTCGCCGCGGTCGTGGCCGAGCAGGCGCCGCCCGTGTTGGTCGTCGGCCGGGGATCCAACCTCCTCGTGTCGGACGCAGGGTTTCCCGGCATCGCGGTGGTGCTCACCGGCGACTTCGAACGGTTCGACCCCGCCGGTGCCGCCGCGCTCGGCACGGTGCGGGCCGGCGCCGCCGTGCCGCTGCCGAGGCTCGCCCGGCAGCTGGCGGCGGCGGGGCTGGGTGGCCTGGAGTTCTTCGTCGGGATCCCGGGCAGCGTCGGCGGGGCGGTGCGGATGAACGCCGGGGGTCACGGCCGCGAGACCGCCGAGGTGCTCCACACCGCGCTGGTGGTGGATCTCGGCGCCGGCGGAACGGCCCGTGCGTTCACGGCGGAGGAGCTCGGGTTCGGATATCGCCGCAGCCGGCTCGGTCCGCTCGACGTCGTGGTCGCCGCCGACTTCCGCGTGTTCGCCGCGGCGCCGTCGGAGTGCGTCGAAGCGATCGACGAGATCGTGCGCTGGCGGCGCGAGCACCAACCGGGCGGTTCGAACGCAGGATCCGTGTTCGCGAACCCGCCGGGCGACTCGGCGGGACGGCTCATCGATTCGCTCGGCTTGAAGGGCCTCCGGGTGGGTGGCGCGGTGGTGTCGGAGAAGCACGCCAACTTCTTCCAGGCCGACGCCGGCGCGACCGCCGACGACGTCCATCGTCTGGTGGGGGAGGTGCGCCGCCGGGTGGCCGACTCCACTGGCATCGAGCTGCGAACCGAGCTGCGCCTCGTCGGCTTCGACGACGGGCCCGAGCCGGTGGACGACAGCCAATGGACGAGCCAATGGACGAGCCAATGGACGAGCCAATGGACGAGCAGGCGAGGGAGTGAGCACGAGTACCCCGACGCGGCCCGCGGCGTCGACGGCGCGTCGCAGCGCGCCGATGACCGCGCGTGTGGTGGGCCGGCGACGCCGGCGGGTGTTGGCGGTGGTGATCGTGGTGGCCACCCTCGCGACCGGGGCGTGGGTCGCGACACGATCGCCGCTGCTCGACGTCGATCACCTCTCGGTGCGCGGCAACACCCGCGAGACGCCCGACGAGGTCTTTGCCGCCGCCGGCCTCCACACCGGTGACCCGATGGTGTGGATCGATCCGCAGGACGCCGTGGCGCGGCATCGAGGCGTTGCCGTGGGTGCAACGGGCCACGGTCACGCGCGAGTGGCCCGACACGGTGCGTATCACCGTGTCGGAGCGGGTGCCCGTCGCCTGGGCCGACGACGGCTCCGGCGCAGGGAGCGCCTTGGTGCTCGACGCTGCGGGGCGGGTGTTGGCGATCGAACCGGCGCCGCCCGTGGGTCTGCCGCAGCTGCTGCACGTGACCGGCGCGGTGCCGGTGGGTGCGATGATCACGCCGGCCACCGCGGCGCGGGTCGCAGGGGTGATGGTGACCCTCGACGCGACGCTCGCGGGCACGATCGAGGTCACCGACACGGGCGTCACGCTGCACACGCCGTCGGGCACCGAGATCCGCCTCGGACGCGCCACCGACGTGGCGGCCAAGCTCCGCTCGGCGATCGCGGTGCTGGCCACACCGCAGGCCGAGGGCGCCCAGTACCTCGACGTGAGCGCACCTTCGAACCCGGTCGCGGGCTGACCGTGACGGCACGCGCACAGGTTGTTGAGCGTGAGTTGTTGACCGGCCAATGTTGCAGGAGTAAAGTATCAACCGTCACCACAGCTTGACATAACTCTCAACCTCGAGTCGAGGTTCAGGGTTGGCCCGGTTCGACGGGCTGCAGCAAGCGGTGGCGCACACTTTCCGGCACTTCCAAGGCACTCTCCGAACCACAATCCAATGGTTTCCTCGACGCCGACGTGATCACGTTGGCGTTTTCCCGATGTCAAGGTGGACGACACATGCTGGGTGAGCCGCAGAACTACCTCGCGGTGATCAAGGTGATCGGCGTCGGCGGCGGTGGATGCAACGCCGTCAACCGGATGATCGACGCCGGGCTCAAGGGTGTCGAGTTCATCGCGGTGAACACCGATGCGCAGTCGCTGCTCATGAGCGACGGCGACGTGAAGCTCGACATCGGGCGCCAGATCACCCGTGGGCTCGGCGCCGGGCTCGGATCCCGAGATCGGCCGCCAGGCCGCCGAGGATCACCGCGACGAGATCGAAGAGGTGCTCCGCGGCGCCGACATGGTGTTCATCACCCTGGGCGAGGGCGGCGGGACCGGCACCGGTGCGGGTCCGGTCGTGGCCGAGATCGCCAAGGCGGCCGGCGCGCTCACCATCGGCATCGTCACCCGGCCGTTCGGCTTCGAGGGACGGCGCCGCTCGGTGCAGGCCGAGAACGGCATCCAGAAGATGCGTGAGAAGGTCGACACGCTGATCGTCATCCCGAACGACCGTCTCCTCACCGTGTCCGACGAGAAGACCTCGATGCTCAACGTGTTCAAGACGTGCGACGAGGTGCTGCTCCAGGGTGTCCAGGGCATCACCGACCTCATCACCACGCCCGGGCTCGATCAACACCGACTTCGCCGACGTGCGCATGATCATGAGCAACGCCGGGAGCGCGCTCATGGGCATCGGCTACGCGTCGGGCGACGGCCGCGCGGTCAACGCGGCACGGACCGCCATCTCGAGCCCGATGCTGGAAGCCAGCGTCGAAGGTGCGCGGGGGATGCTGCTCAACGTGTCCGGCCCGTCCGACCTCGGCCTCTTCGAGGTGAACGAAGCCGCGGAGATCGTCGCCAAGGCGGCACACCCCGACGCCAACATCATCTTCGGTGCCGTGATCGACGACAGCCTGGGTGACGAGGTGCGCATCACCGTCATCGCCGCGGGCTTCGACCGCTTCGAAGGCGAGCGCCGCCCGCGCATCTCGTCGCTCGGTCTCGACGACGACGACCTCGACGACGGTGGGATCGACTTCTCGATCAGCTCGGTCACCGGCGACGGCGACGACGAGGGCGACGACGACCAGTTCGACGTGCCCGAGTTCCTCCGCTGATCGGACGGGTCGACACCCAGATCGGTCGGGCGCGGGTGTGGTTCACCGATCGCCACGACGGGGTGTCGATCGCGGAGTACGCGTGCGACAACCTGGCAGACCACGTCGGCGACGACGCCGACGACGGTGGCGGAGAACCGCGCCGACTCGCGGCGCGGCCTGGGCCTCCCGGATCCGTCGCGCTGGCAGTGGCTGCGCCAGGTCCACGGCGATCATGTCGTCGACGCAGGTCACGAGCCGCGCAACGACACTGACGCCCCACCGACCGCGGCGCTCACCGCCGCGTGGCGCAGCGCCGAGCGTCAGGCGAGCAGGGTGACGCAGCCGTGACCGACGTGGTCGGGCTGCCGCTCGTGGTGCTGGTCGCCGACTGCGCGCCGATCGCCGTGGTCGCTGACCGCGCGGTGGCCGTGGTGCACGCGGGATGGCAGGGGCTCGAGCGCGGCATCGTCGGCCGCGCCGTCGCGGCCCTCCGCGTGGCGACGCGCTCGCGGGTGGCGACGCGGCACTGCGCTGCGCGCGGTACTCGGGCCGTGCATCCACCCTCGACGCTACGAGTTCGGCGCCGCCGACCTCGAGCGCCTCGTCGCGCGGTTCGGGCCCGACGGTCGCGGCCACCACCGAGCACGATGCGCCCGGCGTTCGACCTTCCCGCCGCGGTGCGCGTCGCGTTCGCACGCGAGGGCGTCGACGACCTCACCGACGTCGACGTGTGCACGGCGTCGTCGCCCGACCACTTCTCGTATCGACGCGACGGCGTCACCGGCCGCCAAGCCGTCGTCGCGGTGCTCGCGCTGATGAGCGTGGTCGACCCGTCGGCACACGACGACACCCCCGAGGCCGCGAGCGAGCGCTGCGGTCGCGGCGGCGGTCCGCGACGTGCGCGGCGCGGATCGCGGCCGCTGCGGGGCGCGCCGGTCGCGATCCGGCGGCGATCACGCTGGTGGCCGCGACGAAGACGATGCCCACGTCGGTCGTGCGCGCCGTGCTCGAGGCCGGCGTGCCCGACGTCGGCGAGAACCGCGCCCAGGAACTGCTGGCCAAGGCGCCGGAGCTGCACCGATCTCCCGGCGCGCTGGCACTTCCTCGGGCAGCTGCAGCGCAACAAGGTGCGAACGTTGGCGCCGCACGTCGCCTGGTGGCACACCGTCGACCGCCTCGTGTTGGGCGACGAGATCGCGCGGCGCGCCCCGGCGCCCGGGTGCTGGTGGAGGTCAACCTCGGCGGCGAGCCCCAGAAGGGTGGCTGCGACCCCGACGGGGTGGCGGCGCTCGTCGACGGGCTCAGCGAGCTCGGACTCTCGGTCGGCGGGCTCATGACGGTGCCGCCCCGCGATTCCGAGCCCCGTCGCTGGTTCGCCGCGTTGCGTGGCGTGGCGTCTGATCTCGGGCTCGAGGAGCTCTCGATGGGCATGACCGACGACTTCGAGGTGGCGGTGGAAGAGGGTGCCACCATGGTTCGCGTCGGTCGAGCGCTCTTCGGCGAGCGGGCGGCGCCGGCCGCACACCCGGCCAACCCGGACCCCGGCAGCCCAAACCCCACCGAACCCGGCCCCGACGATAGGCTGACCCGCGATGGCTTCAATGTGGCATCGAACCATGATCTACCTGGGCTTGCAGGACGATGAGCCCGACGACCACGGCGACTACGAGTCGTACGCGGGCGCCGGCTACGCCGACGCGCCCGACGACGACCACGACGACGGCTACGGCACCGACGACGAGCCCGTGGATCGCAACGATCGTGCCCGGCGCGACCAGCCTGGCTACGAGCCCGACACCGGCAGTCGCACCGTGAGCACGGTCGACCGGCGCCCCCGCACCGGCCCCCGAGCGCCGGCCCGGCACCTCAGGTCGCGTGCGCGACGAACCCGCGTCGCCGCCCACCCCGCGTCCGTCGGTCGTGCGCACGATCGGCCCGACCACCGCCGCGCGGGTCCACATCGTCGAACCGCAAGGGTTCAACGACGCGCAGGAGGTCGGCGACCGGCTCAAGGCCAACCAGCCGGTCATCTTGAACCTCCAAGGTCTGTCACGCGAGCTGCAGCGCCGCCTCATCGACTTCTCGAGCGGCCTCGCGTATGCGGTCGGTGGCCAGATGGCTCGGGTCAACACCGACGTGTTCCTTCTCAAGCCGAGCGACGTCGAGGTCTCCCAAGAGGAGAAGGAGCGGCTGCAGGCACGCGGTCTGTATCAGGCCTGATCGTGGGTCCGATCCTCGGCGTGGTTCCTCACCGTCTATCTCGTCGTCCTCGTGCTGCGGGCGATCCTGTCGTGGTTCCCGATCCGTCCCGGCACGTTCTTCGCCGGGCTCAACTCGCTCGTCTTCGATCTCACCGAGCCGGTGCTGCGCCCGGTGCGTCGCGTCGTGCCACCGGCCGGGATGCTCGATACGTCCTTCATCATCGTGTTCTTCGCAATCATCATCTTGCGTGAGGTCCTCGCGAGCTCCTGATCGCCGGCGGCTCGCCGTCGGCGGGGCATTCTCGATTCTTCCGGGGGTCGTCGCTACCATGACCGCATGGATGTGACCCCTCAGGAACTCCGCGGGAGCGAGATCAAAGAAGCGTGGCGGGGCTATCACCGCGACGAGGTCGACGAGCTCCTCGAACGAGCCGCGATCACGATCGAGGGATTGACCCAACAGCTCGCCACGGTGTCGTCGCGTCCCGCGCCGGCAGCGGCCGCGGCGCCCGACGTCGTCGCCCATGCCGATCAACCGCGACGACGCCGAGATGCTGCAACGCACGTTGTTGCTCGCGCAGCGCGCCGCCGACGACGCGGTGAACGAGGCGCAGGCGCAGGCGCGCACGTTGATCGAAGAGTCCGAAGCGCGGCGGCAGACCCTCGTCGGTGAAGCGGAGGCGACCGCCCGCCGCATCGCCGAGAGCGAGCGTCGCCGACTCGAGGACGAGATCCTCATGTTGGTGGCGCGTCGCGACGCGCTGCAGGTCGACGCCGACGCGCTCGAGGAGTACGCCGGCGCGTACCGCGACCGGGTTCGTGCCGCGATCGAAGCCGACCTTGCCACCCTCGGCTCGGGCGCCATCGACGCGCCGTCGCCTCGTCCGGAGCTCCACGACGTGGAGATCCCGGAGCGCGCGCCGGCCGCCGAGCCGGAGGCCGCCGCCGACTCCACCTCGTACGGCGCTCCCGACGAGGTCGCGCCCGAACGAGACGCTCCCGACACCGGGTGGGGGGCCGACGACCGGTCCGCCAGCCGCTCCGGTGGCGCGCATGACGAGCCGCTCGGTTCCGACACCCGCGTGATCACGATCGACAGCTCGGCGTCGACGCACTCCTTCTCGGCCGAGCCGTCGCCGTCGCCGGTGGCGGCTCCGCCCCGTCCCGCCGACTCGACGTGGCCACCGGCTCCCGAGAGCGCCGCCTCGTCGTCGCCGCAGGGCTCCACCTCGGTGGGCACGGGCGCCTGGCTGGCCGGCAACGACGACTGGGCCGCCTCCGACGTGCCGTTCGGCGACGCGCTGCCGTGGGAGCAGGCCACGGCCACCCACGAGCCGTTCACGTCCGAGCCGTTCACGTCGGAAGTGGCCATGGAAGCGAACGCCATCGACGGCGATGCACTCGACGACGACGCGTTCTTCGCGTCGTTGCGCGACGCGGTGCGCGACGACGAACCGCTCGGCCCGCGACGAGCCGAACGCGTTCTTCGACGGCGACGCCGACGACGACCGCCGCCGCTTCCGCCGCCGCCGCTGACCACCCGGCGCACCGGTCCCCCGCGCGTGACGGCTCGCCGCGTCATACTGCCCGGCCGCCGGCGATCCCTCTCGTAGACTCACCCAACGATGTTCGCCGCGCTTCCGGACAAGCCGGACCATGACGCGCTCGAACGAGCGGTCCTCGAGCTCTGGGAGCGCGAGGGAACGTTTGCTGCCGTCCGCGCCCTGAACGAGCACGGCCCACGGTTCAGCTTCATCGACGGGCCGGTCACCGCCAACAAGTCGCTCGCGGTGCACACCGTGTGGGGACGCACGCTCAAAGACGTGTTCCAGCGCTACAAGGCGCTGCGCGGCTACCACCAGCGCTATCAGAACGGCTTCGACTGCCAAGGGCTCTGGATCGAGGTCGGCGTCGAGAAGCAACTCGGCCTCAACTCGAAGCGTGAGATCGAGGAGTACGGCCTCGAGGCGTTCGCGCGTGAGTGTCGCGCCGTGGTGGAGAAGTCGTCGGCCGAGCTCACCAAGGGCTCGATCCGCCTCGGCCAGTGGATGGACTGGGGCCGCGACTACTTCACCTTCTCCGACACGAACATCGAGTACATCTGGCGGTTCCTCGCGATCGTCAACGAGCGCGGCTGGCTCTACCGAGGACACCGGCTCACCGAGTGGTGCCCGCGCTGCGGCACGTCGATCAGCGCCCATGAGCTGGCCGGGAGCTACGTCGACCAGGAAGACCCGGCGCTGTCCGTGCGCTTCCCGCTGCTCGACCGTCCCGGCGAGGCCGTCGTCATCTGGACCACCACCCCGTGGACGCTGCCGGCGAACGTCGCGGCGGCCGTTCATCCCGACGCCGACTACGGGCGACGGCCGAACGGCGACTGGGTCGCGGTCGCCCGCGCCGGCGACGACGCGATCGAGCCCGAGGAGATCAAAAAGGGGAGTGAGCTCGTCGGATGGCGGTACCGCGGGCCGTTCGACGCCCTCGGCCCCGGCGGCACCGTCGACCATCGTGTGATCGGGTGGAGCGAGGTGAGCCTCGACGAGGGCACCGGCATCGTGCACATCGCGCCGGGATGCGGTGCCGAGGACTACGAGCTGAGCAAGGTCGAAGGGCTGGCGGTGCTCTCGCCCGTCGACGAAGCGGGTCGCTTCGTCGAGGACTACGGCTGGCTCGACGGGCGTGCCGCCCGCGACGCCAACGACGACATCACCGACGACCTGCGCAAGCGCGAGCTGCTCGTCGAAGCGAGAACGATCGTCCACCGCTATCCGGAGTGCTGGCGTTGCCACACCCCGTTGATCTTCCGACTCGCTGACGACTGGTACATCTCGGTGGCCGAGATCCGCGAGCAGCTGCGCGAGGCGAACCGCACGGTGGAGTGGACGCCCGACTACATGGGCAAGCGCATGGACGACTGGCTCGTCAACATGGGCGACTGGAACATCTCGCGTCGCCGCTACTACGGGTTGCCGCTGCCTTTCTACCCGTGCTCGTGTGGGCATGTCACCGTGGTCGGTTCGAAGTCGGAACTGGCCGACCTCGCCACCGAGCCCCTCGACGGGCTCGCGGAGCTTCGTCGACCGTGGATCGACCGGGTCGACATCCGGTGTGCGCAGTGTGGCGAGATCGTGCGCCGCGTCACCGAGGTCGGCGACGTGTGGCTCGACGCCGGCATCGTGCCGTTCTCCACGCTCGGCTGGGAGAACCCGTCGTTCGTGGCCGAGGGCTCCGCCACCGGCGCGGCCAAGGGCCTCACGACGGCCGACCTCCCAGACCACGACTACTGGGAGGCGTGGTTCCCCGCCGACTGGGTCTCGGAGATGCGCGAGCAGATCCGGCTGTGGTTCTACTCGCAGCTGTTCATGTCGGTCGCGCTCACCGGACGAGCGCCGTACCGCAAGGTGCTCGGGTACGAGAAGATGCTCGACGAGACGGGCCGGGAGATGCACGGCTCGTGGGGCAACATGATCGACGCCGAGGATGCGTTCACGCGGATGGGCGCCGACGTCATGCGCTGGCAGTACTGCATGCAGCCGCCGAGTCAGAACCTGCTGTTCGGGTTCGGGCCGGGCAAGGAGATCCAGCGCAAGCTGCTCACGCTCTGGAACACCGCGTCGTTCCTCGTGCAGTACGCGAACATCGCCGGCTTCACGCCGACGTTCTCGGATTTGGCGTGGGCCGACCTCGACGCTTCGCCGGCGCAGGACGAGCTGCTCGACCGCTGGATCGTCGAGCGCACGCAACTGCTGGTGACCGACGTGACCGACGCGTACGAGCGCTACCTGACGGTGGAGGTGCTGCGCGCGTTCGAGCAGTACGTCGACGATCTGTCGAACTGGTACGTCCGCGGGTCGCGTCGCCGCTTCTGGGACGGCGACGACGCCGCGCTGCGCACGCTGTGGTCGGTGCTCGTCAACGCGCTGCGCGTGGTGGCGCCCGTGATGCCGTTCCTCGCCGAGCACCTGTGGCAGTTCCTCGTGGTGGTCGGGGCTGCGCCCGGTCACGAAGTGCCGCCAGTCGATCTTCCTGGCCGGGTGGCCGTCGTTGGTCGAGCCGGATCGCGAGCTCCTCGACGACGTCGCGGAGGTGCGCCAAGTGGTGGAGCTGGGGCGCCAAGCGCGGGTTGCGTCGAAGATGCGCGTCCGTCAGCCGCTGCGCCGCCTCGTCGTCGAAGGCGCCGACCGGGTCGAGCGCTACCGGGGGATGATCGCTGACGAGCTGCGCGTGAAGGCGGTCGACCTCGGCGCGATCGAGGCGACCGAGCTCCGGGTGCGGCCCAACCTCAAGGTGCTCGGCCCGCGCCTGGGGGCGGAGCTCGCACCGGTGCGCAAGGCGCTCGACGCCGGCGAGTGGGAAGAACTGCCCGACGGCGGCTTCCGCGTGGCCGGGCACGACCTCGGCGTCGACGACGTGCTGGTGGAACGCAGCGAGAAGGCGGGCTGGGCGGTGGCGTCGACCCTCGGGCTCAGCGTCGCCCTCGACATCGGGCTCGACGACGAGCTGCGGCGCGAAGGGCGCGTCCACGATCTCATGCACGCGGTCAACGTTTTGCGCAAGGAGCGAGGGCTCGCCATCTCCGATCGCATCGAGCTCCGCATCCCGCGCCAGGACGCCGACCTGCTGCAGTACTCCGACCGGATCGCCGCCGAGACGCTGGCCACCGGCATCGAGGTCGGCGACGGCGATGGGATCGAGATCGCGCGCTCCTAGAGCCGGCGGCGAAGACCCGGACATCGACGCTCAGGCCGTTGCGGGGCGTTCCTCACTGGCCGGGGGGCGCTCGAGGTGGGCACGAAAGCCCGGGAACCCGTGCCCCGGACCACTACACTCCGGCGCTCGCTCACCGGGTGGCTCGATGCCCGCGGACCGCGGCACGCACGCCGGTCGTTTCCTCGAAGAAGGCAGCAGTGGCCAAGAACGCCGTCCCCGCCAAGAAGTCAGCGCCGGTCAAGCAGGCCGCCGCCAAGAAGGCCGTGCCGGCGAGGAAGCCCGCCGCCGCGCCCGCCAAGAAGGCGGTCGCAGCCGCGAAGGCACCGGCGAAGAAGGCCGCGCCGGCCAAGAAGGCGGTCGCAGCCGCGAAGGCACCGGCGAAGAAGGCCGCGCCGGCCAAGAAGGCGGTCGCAGCCGCGAAGGCACCGGCGAAGAAGGCCGCGCCGGCCAAGAAGGTCGTGCCGGCGAAGAAGCAAGCAGCGGCGCCGGCCAAGGCCGTGGCCAAGAAGGCGGCTCCGGCCAAGAAGGCGGTCGCGGCGGCACCGGAAGCGAAGGTGTCGGCCCGCGGCGTCATGACCGCTCGCACGCCGCGCCCGTCGGGCACGGTGATCTGCCCGCTCTCGGGTTTCGACGTCAAGCCCGACAAGGCCAACCTGTCGCCCAAGACGGTCGAGCGCCTCCAGGCGCTCCTGGTCGAGGAGCGCGAACGCCATCTCCACCAAGCCGACGAGCTGGCTGCGGAGGCCGAGGCCCTCGCGGTCGACCGGGAAGGCGGCGACACCCAGTTCGACGAGGAGTCGGGTGAGGGTGACACCGTCAACATCGAGCGCGAACGTGATCTGCTGCTCTCGGCGTCGGCTCGCCAGACCGTCGAGGAGATCGATCGTGCGCTCGAGCGGATCGCGGCCGGCACCTACGGTCTGTGTGTCCCGGCCGGACGCCGGATCTCGCTCGAACGACTCGAGGCGTTGCCCTATGCCGACACCTGCGTCGACTGCAAGGCGCGTGCAGAGCGACGCCGATAGGCGCACCCGTCCTGGGCTGGCGGCCGCGATCGTCGTCGGCGTGCTGGTCCTCGACCTGCTCACCAAGCTCTGGGCGGTGCACCGCCTGTCGGACGGACCGGTCGCGGTGTTCGGCGACGACGTCGGGTTCCGGCTCGCGCGGAACTCCGGAGGAGCGTTCAGCCTCTTCCAGGGGATCACACCGTTCCTCGCCATCGTCGCCGGCGTGGTCGCGTTCTTCTTGATCCGAACCGTGCGCCGCACCCACGACACGTTGCTGGTCGTCGCGTTGTCGCTGGTGCTCGGTGGCGCGCTCGGCAACCTCATCGACCGCGTGTTCCGATCGCCGGGCGTCCTCCGGGGCGCGGTGGTCGACTTCGTGCACGTCGGGTCGTTTCCCACGTTCAACGTCGCCGACTCGGCGATCACCATCGGTGCCGGGCTCGTGATCGTGTGGGCGTTCGTGGGCGGCAACGAGGTCGGTACCTCCGACGACGGCAACGACGACCTCCGAGGTGACGTGGCCACCGATGGCTGAGGAGCTGCCGGTGCCGTCGGCCCTGGCTGGTGAGCGGGTCGACCGCGCGGTCGCGCTGTTGACCGGGTGGAGCCGCAGCGAGGTGCAGACGCTCGTCGAGGCCGGCGCGGTGCTCGTGGACGGCGCGACCGTGATGAAGAGTCGCAAGCTCGCCGAGGGTGAGGTGGTCGAGCTGTTGGCCGAGCCGGCGGTGCCGGGGCTCCCGGAGGCCGAGCCCGACGTCGCGGTGACCGTGCGCTACGAGGACGACGACGTGATCGTGATCGCCAAGCCCGCCGGCCTGGTCGTGCACCCGGGTGCCGGTCACCCGGACGGCACGCTGGTCAACGGGCTGCTGGCGCGCTACCCGGAGCTGGCCGGCGTCGGGGAACCGCAACGACCTGGAATCGTGCATCGACTCGACCGCGACACCAGTGGCCTGCTCGTGGTGGCCCGCACGCAGCTCGCGTACGTCGCCCTGGTCGAAGCGCTCAGCGCGCACGACGTCACGCGTGACTACACCGCGTTGGTGTGGGGCCACCTCGACTCACCGCGCGGGGTCATCGATGCGCCGATCGGTCGGTCGGTGCGTCGTCCGACGCGCATGTCGGTGCGCGAGGGTGGGCGCGGTCGCGCGCACGCACTACGAGGTTGCCACGGAGTACCAGGTGCCGGTGGTCTCGCTGGTGGCGTGTTCGCTCGAGACCGGCCGCACCCACCAGATCAGGGTCCACCTCCAAGCCATCGGACACCCGGTGGTGGGTGACTCGGCCTACAGCGGTGTGCGCGCCGCGTTGGTGCTCGACCGCCCGTTCCTGCACGCGGCGGCGCTGGCGTTCGCACACCCCGTGTCGGGGGAGCAGATCCGCGTGGAAGAACCCCTCCCCGACGAACTGGTGTCGTTGCTCGCGACGCTCGACTGATCAGTCGTCGGCGGCGACGGGGCGCGACTGGTCGTCGTGCGCCTCGGTGGTGTGCTGCGCGCCGAGATGCCCGGCGGGCGAACCGGGCTGCGCCGCCGCGAACAGGCCGAAGCTCGTCCCGAGCCCCAGCGTCGTCGCGAACGCGACCGCCACGGCCGCGCCGGCCACCGCCACCGATCTCCGTGCTTGCATCCGCCCTCCCAGCGCCGCTCCTGCTGTGCGCACTGTCGGCATCGGGCGAGGCGGACTGAAGGTGGTGTGACGGAGGACCGTCTCACGGCGGGCCGACGAACGGCGCCAGGAATCGGTCAAGCGGGGGCCGTGGAACGCCGACCACTCATGCAGGAGCTGTCATATGCATGTGTTGATCGTGGAAGATGACGACGCGATCGCGACCCCGCTCGCGAAGGGCCTCGTTCGAGAAGGTCTGACGGTGGATCGCGTCGAGACCGGGTCGGCGGCGCTCGAACGCGCCGCGACCACCGAGTTCGATGTCGTGCTGCTCGACCTCGGGCTGCCCGACACCGACGGCTTCGACGTGTGCCGTCAGCTGCGGGCGCGTTCCGACGTGCCGATCATCGTGGTCACCGCACGTTCCGAGGAGGTCGACCGGGTCGTCGGCCTCGAGCTCGGCGCCGACGACTACCTGGTGAAGCCCTTCGGGTTCCGCGAGCTGGTGGCGCGCATCCGCGCCGTCGCCCGTCGCCGCGCGCCGCGGCACGACCTCCCGAACGACCTGGCCGGAGACGGCGTGCACGGCGACCGCACCACGAACGCGAGCGAGCTCGGCGGGCTGCGCGTCGACCGTCGGACGCGACGCGTCGAGGTGGAAGGCACCGACGTCACGCTCACGCCGAAGGAGTTCGATCTCCTCGCGTACCTCGCGGAGGATCCCGGCGCGGTGTGCGCGCGTCAGCAGGTGCTCGAACAGGTCTGGGATCCCCACTGGTACGGCCCGACCAAGACGCTCGACGTGCACGTCGCGTCGTTGCGCAAGAAGCTCGGTGATCCGAGATGGATCGAAACCGTGCGCGGCGTCGGGTTCCGCCTTCGTGAACCCGCCGACGCGTCCCGTTGACGCCGGGCGAATGAAGCCGGGCGAATGAAACGCCGACTGCTCTGGAGCTACCTCACGATCACGGCGTTCGTGCTGCTCGTCCTCGAGATCCCGTTGGGCGTGTCGTACGCGAACTCGGTGGAGCGCCGGCTGACGAGTGACATCCAGCACGACGCGTTCGCGCTCGCGATCCGCACCCAGAGCCCGCTCGACGCTCTTTCGCACATCGTCACGCCTCCCGCAACTGCTGCGCCCGGTGGAGTCTCGGGGACGACCGGGAACGGCACGACCAGCACCGCGTCGCTGGCGCGGCTCGAGACCCTGGCGCGGGAGTACCACGCGGCGGCGGGTGGACGCGTCGTCATCGTCGACGCGGGCGGCCGCGCCGTGGCCGACTCCGACGCGCCGCTGACCACGCCGACCACGGGCCAGACCACGGGCCAGACCACGGGCCCGACGACGGGCTCGACGGGGGGCTCGACGACGGGCAGCGGCACGACGTCCGGCTCGACCGGCACGTCCGGTGCGCCCGAAGACTTCTCGTCGCGCCCCGAGATCAGGAGCGCGCTCGCCGGGTCGCAGGTGAGCGGCATCCGCTCGTCACGCACCCTGGGCACCGACCTGCTCTACGTCGCGCTCCCGGTGGCGTCGGCGGCCGGCATCCAGGGCGCGGTGCGCATCACCTACCCCGCGTCGGTCGTGGGGGACCGCATCCGGGAGATCTGGCTGCTCCTCGCCGCGACCGGCGGCGTGGTGCTCGGCATCGTGTTCCTCGTGAGCCTGTTGTTGGCGCGCTCGATGGCCAAACCGCTCGGCGACCTGCGCGACGCGGCGATGCGCCTCGGCGGTGGTGATCTCGGCGTCCGTGCCGAGGTGCCCCGTGGCCCGACCGAGCTGAGCGAGCTCGCCGAGTCGTTCAACACCACCGCGTCGCGACTCGAACAGCTCGTCAACGCGCAACGCGGCTTCGTTGCCGACGCGTCCCATCAACTGCGCACGCCCCTCGCCGCGCTCCGTCTCCGGCTCGAGATCCTCGAATCCGACGTCGACGGTGCGGTCGCCGACGACCTCGACGGCGCGCTCGCCGAGGTCGAACGCCTGTCGCGCCTCGTCGACGGCCTGCTCGCGTTGGCGCGTGCCGAACAAGCGGTGTCGGAGGCCGTGCCGGTGTCGATCGAGGAGATCATCGCGGGACGTCGCGAGGCGTGGGACGCGTTCGCGGCAGAACGCCACGTGCGGGTGGAGTCGTCCGTCGATCGAGACCTCTGGGCCTACGCCACGCCCGGGCGGCTCGAGCAGGTCGTCGACAACCTGTTGAACAACGCGCTCGAAGTTGCTCCCGCCGACAGCGTGGTCCGGCTCGACGCCGCGGCGCGCAACGGCGTCGTCGAGCTCGTCGTGCGTGACGAAGGCCCGGGCATGTCGGATGAGGAGTGCGCGGCGCGCCTTCGATCGGTTCTGGCAATCGGGCGTGGCACGTCGTGACGGGCGTCCGAACGGCCACTTCGGTCTCGGATTGGCCATCGTGCGCGAGCTCGTCGTCGGCGACGGGGGCGACATCGCGTTGCGCGCCGTCGTGCCGCACGGCCTGGCCGTCACGGTGCAGCTGCGTGGCGCCGAGCCGTCGTCGACGCGGCCGAACGTGTCACCAACGCACGCATCGGCGGGCCCGCTGGGCGGTGCACGCTCGGATCCCGACGCGACGATGCCCGACGAACGTCAGCTGTCGACGACCTCGGGGTGACCGATGCGGGTCCGGGCCACCAGGTCGTCGAGCGTGATGCGTTCGAGGATCTGACGGGTGTCCTCCGAGACGCCGACCCACACCTCCTGCAGGATGCAGTGGCCCTCGCAGTGGTCGTGCTCGCCGAGCAACGTGGTGAGCGGGCCGTCGACCGACGCGACGATGTCGGCCAGGGTGATCTCCGTCGGCGGGCGGGCGAGCACGTAGCCACCGCCCACCCCTCGCTTCGATCGCACCAACCCGGCGCCCTTGACCGCCAGGAGGATCTGCTCCAGGTAGGGCTGGGGCAGCCCGGTGCGCTCGGCGATCTCCTTCACCGACGTGGGTCGGTCGGAGCCGTGGAGAGCCAACGACAGCAAGGCGCGCGCGGCGTAGTCGCCTCTGGTGGACACCTTCACTCTGGCCTCGCTGGCGCTCGGCTGTTGCCCGCGTGCATGTCACATCGTCGCGCGTCGGGGCGCTGGTCCGGGTCTTGTCCCGCCCGTGGAGCGAATTTCTCGTTCCGCAGGGCGCGGGCGACGCGGTGATTCCCCGTCTTCGGATCTGGGCGTGGCTCCTAGGTTTGGGGAAATGCAGCCGGTGAAGCCCGACTATTCGGGCGCGAACGTCGTGAATCTGATCCCCGCGTTGCTCGGGATCCGGCCCGTCGACTGGCTCCCGACAGCGGTCGAGGGCGCACGCGCCACCGTGGTGCTGGTGCTCGACGGGCTCGGCGCCGACGTCGTCGCGTCGCCACTCGCACCGCCCGAGCTGGCCGCGATGGACGGGCGTTCGATCACCACCGTGGTGCCGTCGACCACGCCGGCCGCGCTCACGTCGATCACCACCGGGCTCGCCCCGTCACAACACGGCGTCACCGGCTACCGGATGCGGGTCGACGACGACGTGCTCAACGTCATCCGCTGGCAGCGCGCCGACGGTCGTCGCGCGCCGGAACCGACCCTCGTGCAGCGCGCCGAGCCGTTCGTCGGACGCTCGGTCCCGGTGGTCACGAAGCACGAGTTTCGCAACAGCGGGTTCACCGCGGTGCATCTCCGGGGGGCCGAGTTCCGTGGGTGGCAGACCACCGCGGTGCTCGTGGAGCAGGTGCGCACGCTCGTCGCGCGTGGGGAGCCGCTCGTGTACGCGTACTACCCGGGCATCGACGAGGTCGCACACGCCTACGGGCTCGAGGGCTCGTGGTTCGCCGCCGAGCTCGCGGCCGCCGACCGGCTCGTCGGCGCGGTGCTCGACGTGCTGCCCGACGACGTCGTGCTGCTCGTCACCGCCGACCACGGGCAGATGCAGGTCGGTCCCGACGGGTGGGTCGGCCTCGGTGCGCTCGATCGTCTCGTCGATCTGTACGCCGGCGACGGTCGCTTCCGCTACCTCCACGCGCGACGCGGTGCCGCGGGGGAGCTGGCGGTGGCCGCGCTCGAGGAGCACGGACGCGAACGCGTGGGTGTTCACGCGCGAGCAGCTGCTCGACGAAGGCTGGATGGGACCCGATCCATCGGGCGCGATGCGTGGGCGGGTGGGCGACGTCGTGTTGGCGGCCCGCGCCGGGTGCGGGTTCGTCGATCCCACCTGGCCGCAGGAGGCTCGCCTCATGTCGGCGCACGGTTCGCTCACCGCGGCGGAGATGAACGTGCCCCTGCTCGCCGCGCGCGGCCGGGCGTGAGCACCGGGGGTCATGAGCACCGGGCCGGAGCACTGGTCATGAAGCATTGGCCCTGAGCCGTGACGGGCTCGTCGGGCACTCCCGGCGCGCGCCCGTGGCGGCGCGCTAACGTCGAATCACAGTCGTGTGATTCTCCACAGGCCTTTCCACAGGCCTGTGCACAACGGAAAGCCCCATGAGCAACAACTCGTGAGCAACAAGTCGTTCGTCCACCTCCACCTGCACACCGAGTTCTCGATGCTCGACGGTGCGGCGCGCATCGCCGACGTCGTCGCCACCGCCGCCGCCGACGGCCAGCCCGCGGTCGGCATCACCGACCACGGCAACATGTACGGCGTCCTCGACTTCTACAAGGCGGCCCGCGCGCTCGACCTCACGCCCGTGATCGGCACCGAGGCGTACATGGTCACCACCAGTCGGTTCGACCGTCCTCGTCGCGACGACCACGACATCTACCACCTCACGTTGCTCGCCGAATCCACGCAGGGGTATCGCAACCTCATCAAGGTGTCGTCGCACGCCTACCTCGACGGTTTCCACCAGAAGCCGCGCGTCGACTTCGAGCTGCTCGAGCAGCATCACGAGGGCCTCGTCGCCACGAGCGGCTGTCTCGGCGGTGCGGTGTCGCAAGCGTTGTTGAAGGACGACTACGACGGCGCGCGCGACCTGGTGGCGCGGTTCCAACACGTGTTCGGGCGTGACTCGTTCTTCATCGAGCTGCAGGACCACGGTCTTCCCGAGCAGCACGACGTCAACCCGCAGCTGATCAGGTTGGCGCGCGACCTGCGCGCGCCCCTGCTCGCCACCAACGACAGCCACTACACGCACCGGGAGGATGCCGAGTCGCACGCGGCGCTGCTGTGTGTGCAGACCGGCAGCACCATCGACGATCCGAAGCGCTTCAAGTTCGACGCCGAGGAGTTCTATCTGAAGTCGTCGTCGGAGATGCGCCACCTCTTCCGCGACTACGAGGAGGCGTGCGACAACACGCTGCTGATCGCGGAGCGCGCCAACGTCGAGATCGAGTTCGGCAACTACGCGCTGCCGCGCTTCCCGGTGCCCGAGGGACACGACGAAGACTCCTACCTGCGTGAGCTGGTGCTCGAAGGCGTGAAGGAGCGCTACGGCCATGCGCCGGGCGCCGAGGTCCTCGAGCGGGTCGAGTTCGAGCTCGGCATCGTGAAGACGATGGGGTTCTCGGCGTACTTCCTCATCGTCGCCGACCTCGTGCGCTACGCCCGCTCGCGCAACATCCGCGTCGGCCCGGGTCGAGGGAGCGCGGCGGGGTCGTGTGTCGCGTACTGCCTGCGCATCGTCGACATCGACCCCATCCACTACGACCTGCTCTTCGAACGGTTCCTCAACGTCGACCGCAAGGAGATGCCCGACATCGACATGGACTTCGACTCCCGGTATCGGGGGGAGATGATCCGCTACGCCGCCGAGCGCTACGGGAGCGATCACGTCGCGCAGGTCGTCACGTTCTCCACCATCAAGGCGCGCGCTGCGGTGCGCGACTCGGCGCGCGTGCTCGGCTATCCCGTACGTCGTCGGCGACAAGATCGCCAAGCTGATGCCGCCGCTCGTCATGGGCCGCGACACCCCGCTCGCCGCGTGCCTCGAGCTCACCCCGAAGTTCGAAGAGGGCTTCAAGATGGCCGCCGACCTTCGCACGCTCTACGACGCCGATCCCGACGCCAAGCGCGTCATCGACGTCGCGCGCGGCCTCGAGGGCCTGCGGCGCCAAGACGGCATCCACGCGGCCGCGGTGGTGATCACGCCGGAACCGCTCACCGAGTACCTCCCGATCCAACGCAAGCCCGACGGCGGCAAGTTGGAAGACGCGCCGATCGTCACCCAGTACGAGATGAACGGCGTCGCCGATCTCGGGCTGTTGAAGATGGACTTCCTCGGTCTGCGCAACCTCGACGTCATGGAGGTCACGCTCGACCTCATCGAGCACACGTCGGGCCGACGGCCCGACATCGACCGCGTTGCCCTCGACGACGACCGCACGTTCGAGCTCCTGCGTCGCGGCGAGACGATTGGCGTGTTCCAACTCGAAGGCGGCCCGATGCGCGCGTTGCTGCGCTCGCTCGCCCCCACGAACTTCGAAGATGTTGCCGCCCTCGTCGCGCTGTACCGCCCGGGCCCGATGGGCACCAACATGCACAACGAGTACGCCGATCGCAAGAACGGCCGCAAGCCGATCACCTACTACCACCCCGACGTCGAGGAGATCCTCGCGCCCACGTACGGGCTGATGATCTACCAAGAGCAGCTGATGCGAGTCGCCCAGCGCCTCGCCGGGTATTCGCTCGCCGAGGCGAACGCGCTGCGCAAGGTCGCGTCGAAGAAGCAGCGCGAGCAGATGGCGAAGGAGCGCGACCGCTTCGTCGAAGGCTGCGTCGACAACGGCCACACGCCCAAGTTCGCCGGCGAGATGTTCGCGGTGATCGAGCCGTTCGCCGACTACTCGTTCCCGAAGGCGCACGCCACCGGCTATGGGCTCGTGGCGTACCAGACCGCCTACCTCAAGGCGAACCACCCGGTCGAGTACCTGGCGGCGTTGCTCACCAGCGTCAAGACCAACAAGGACCAGACGGCGATCTTCCTCAACGAGTGTCGCCAACTCGGCATCGACGTGTTGGTTCCCGACGTGAACGCGTCGTTGTCCGACTTCTCGGTGCGCCCCGCGGACCCGGAGGCGGAGGTGGGGTCGGGACACGACAAGCCGGCGATCCACTTCGGCATGTCGGCGGTGCGCAACGTGGGGGAGGGTGTCGTCGCGCAGATCGTCGCGGCGCGCGACGAGAGCGGCCCGTTCGGCGACTTCTACGACTTCTGCGATCGCGTCGACCCGTCGGTGCTGAACAAGCGCACCATCGAGTCGTTGGCGAAGGCGGGCGGGTTCGATTCGCTCGGACATCCCCGTCAGGGACTCGTCGAGGTGCACGAGCTCATCCTCGACACGGTGATCGGCCGTCGCCGCAAGGAAGCCGACGGCCAGTTCGACCTGTTCTCCGCGCTCGCCGCCGATCCGGCTGCCAATGGCTCGACGGGCGCCGCCGCCGATCTCGGCGCGGGCAGTCGCACCGAGATCCCCGACGTCGAGTACGCGAAGTCGGTGCGCCTCGCGTTCGAGAAGGAGATGCTCGGTCTCTACGTGAGCGAGCATCCGATGCTCGGTGCGGAGCGCGCGCTGCGCAAGTACATCGACTGCACGTTGTCGGAGCTCCGAGACGCGCGTGAGGGCGAGATGCGGTCGGTCGGCGGTGTCGTCACCGCGATGAACCGGAAGTACACCAAGCGCGGCGACCTCATGGGCACGTTCGTGCTCGAAGACCTGGCCGCCGCGCTCGAGGTGATGGTGTTCCCGAAGACGATGTCGCAATACGGGCACCTGCTGGCCGACGACGCCATCGTCGTCATCAAGGGCCGGGTCGATCAGCGCGACGACATCGTGAAGGTCATCGCGATGGAGGTGACCCGCCCCGAGCTGGTGCTCGACGGCGGGCCCCCGGTGCGCATCAAGGTGCGGATCAACGGCCTGTCCGACGCCAAGGTCACGCGGCTCAAGGAGCTGCTGTCGACTCACCCCGGAGACAGCCCGGTGTTCGTGCACCTCGAGAGCCCCGAGAAGACCACCGTGCTGCGCCTCGGTGACGAGCACCTGGTCGATGCCGGCAACGGCCTGTTCGCGGAGCTGCGCGTCCTCCTCGGCTCCGACTGCATCGCCTGATCCCCTCCGCTCTCTTGGCGAACGTCGGACGGCAGACCGGGCGCGGGTGCAGCCGTCGCGGACTGGTGTGCGAAGCTCTCGGCATGGTGACTCGAACGGGGATGGACGCATGAAGATCGGGGTGCTCGGAGGGACGGGGCCGCTCGGCCAGGGGATCGCCGTCCGCCTGGCCGGTGGCGGTCACGACGTCGTGCTCGGATCGCGCGACGCGGAGCGCTCGGCGGGCATCGTGGCCGAGCTCCAGGAGCAGTGGGGAACACGGATCGCCGGGCTCACCCCGGGCGCGAACGCCGACGCCACCGCGGCCGAGGTGGTGGTGCTCGCCACGGTCTGGGACGCCGCGGTCACCACCGCCGCCGACCTCGCTGCCGACCTCGACGGTCGGATCGTGATCTGCGTCGCCAACGGTCTCACCAAGGTCGGTCGCCAGTTCTCGCCCGTGCTCCCGCCCGAAGGCTCGATCACGGCGGCGGTGCAGGCGGCCGCGCCCGGCGCGCGGGTGGTGGCCGCGTTCCAACACGTGCCGGCGGCGTCGTTGCGCGACCTCGACGGCACCCTCGAATGCGACGTGCTGGTGGCCGGCGACGACGACGAAGCCCGTACGACGGTGCTCGCGCTCGTCGACGAGATCGACGGCCTGCGCGGCCTCGACGCCGGCGGCCTCGTCAACGCGCAGGGCATCGAGACGTTCGCGGCCGCGATGCTCACGGTGAACCTCCGTCACAAGGGCGAGGCCCGGCTCCGCCTCGTTGGTATCGGCGAACACCGTTGACCATCCGTCTCCACGACACCGCGCGCCAGGCCGTCGTCCCCTTCGACGTCGGCCCCGACGTGAGCATGTACGTGTGCGGCATCACGCCCTACGACTCCACCCACCTCGGTCACGCCGCGACGTATCTCACCTACGACCTGCTCATCCGACGGCTCGAGGAGCTCGGCCATCGGGTGCGCATGGTGCGCAACGTGACCGACGTCGACGACTCGATCCTCCCCAAGGCGCGTGAGCTCGGCGTGCCCTACCTCGAGCTGGCCGACAGCGAGCTGGCCCGCTTCCGCTCCGACATGGAGGCGCTCGAGATGCGCCCGCCGGTCGCGGAGCCGCGCGCCACCGAGTCGATCGACGGCATGGTCGACATGGTCGAACGGCTGCGTCGACTCCGGGTCACGCGTACACCGACGCACGGCACCACGTACTTCGAGGTGTCCACGTTCCCTCGCTTCGGTGCGCTGTCGCACTTCTCGCGCGACGAGATGGTGCAGCTGGCGCGCCAGCGCGGCGGCAACCCCGACGACCCGCACCGCCGCGACCCGCTCGACTTCGTGCTGTGGCAGCCCTCGTTGCCCGACGAGCCGGCGTGGGAGGCGCCGTTCGGCGTCGGCCGCCCGGGCTGGCACGTCGAGTGCTCGGCGATGTCGATGGCAGAGCTCGGCACCACGCATCGACCTCCACGGCGGCGGCACCGACCTGATCTTCCCGCACCACGAGTGCGAGGTCGCGCAGAGCGAGACCGCCAACGGCGAGCCCTTCGTCGCCACTGGCTGCACTCGGCGATGGTGAGCTACGAGGGCGAGAAGATGAGCAAGTCGCTCGGCAACCTCGTGTTCGTCAGCGACCTGCTGAAGCGTGCCGACCCACGCGCGATCCGGCTCGCGCTCATGCACCACCACTACCGCGCCGGCTTCGAGTGGCACGACACCGATCTCGAGGACGGCACCGCGCTCCTGCACCGGCTCCTCGCGGCCGCGGCCAACGTCCCGACGGCGCCGACCCGCGTCCGTTCGCCGCACGGGTGCGCGCGGCGATCGACGACGACCTCGACGCGCCCCGGGCGCTCGACGCACTCGACGACCTCGCCGAGCGCCGTGCTCTCCGGTGGCGGCGACGCCTCGGCGCCCGAGGTGCTGCGCGAGCTGGGTGCGCTCATGGGCCTCGACCTCTCGCGGCCTATTGCGTCGGGTGAGCTGAATCGGCGCCGGGTACCGTCTCCGCATGCCGAGCCACGACGATTTGGGCCAGATCACGCTCACGCTGCCTGACGGTTCCGCCCGCGAGGTCGGGCGTGGGTACCACCGGCGGCGAGCTGGCGGCCTCGATCGGCCAGGGCCTGGCCAAGGCCGCCCTGCGGCGAAGGTCGACGGCGACGAGGTCGACCTCGACCGCCCGATCGACCACGACGCCACCGTCGCGATCGTCACCGCCAGCTCCGACGACGGCCGCGAGGTGCTGCGCCACTCGACCGCGCACGTGATGGCCCAGGCGGTGTTCGACCTGTTCCCGGGCGCGAAGTACGCGATCGGCCCCGCGATCGCCGACGGCTTCTACTACGACTTCGAGCTGCCCGGACGGCGCAGCACTTCACCGACGACGACCTCGAGCGCATCGAGGCGCGCATGCGCGAGATCGTGGCCGAGGACGAGCCGTTCGTGCGCGAGGAGTACGACTTCGACGACGCGGCGCTCGCAGCTGTTCGCCGACCAGCCCTACAAGCACGAGATCATCGGCAACGTCGATCGCCGGCGCGCGTCGGACGAGGACGACGCCGGCGAGGTCACGGGCGACGGCACCGTCGGCGTCCACAAGAACCTGCGCACGGACGGCACGGCAGTTCGTCGACCTGTGCCGCGGTCCGCACGTGCCGTCCACCGGCAAGCTCGGCGCGTTCAAGCTGACCAAGGTCGCCGGGCGCGTACTGGCGGGGCGACGAGAAGCGCCCGATGCTGCAGCGCATCTACGGCACCGCGTGGGAGATCGAAGGCCGCGCTCGAGGAGCACCTGCACCGGCTCGAGGAGGCCGAGCGGCGCGACCACCGCAAGCTCGGCGTCGAGCTCGACCTGTTCTCGTTCCCCGACGAGATCGGCTCCGGGCTCGCGGTCTTCCACCCGAAGGGCGGCACCGTCCGCCGGGTGATGGAGGACTACTGCCGCAAGCGCCACGTGGACGCGGGCTACGAGTTCGTCAACTCGCCGCACATCACGAAGTCGGCACCTGTTCGAGGACGTCGGGCCACCTCGACTGGTTCGCCGACGGCATGTACCCGCCGATGGAGCTCGACGGCGGCACGGAGTACTACCTCAAGCCGATGAACTGCCCGTTCCACATCCTGATCTACCAGAGCCGGACGCGCTCGTACCGCGAGCTGCCGCTGCGGCTGTTCGAGTTCGGCACGGTGTACCGCTACGAGAAGTCGGGCGTCGTGCACGGCCTCACCCGCGTGCGCGGCATGACCCAGGACGACGCGCACATCTTCTGCACCAAGGAGCAGATGGACGCCGAGCTGCGCGTCGCGCTCGCGTTCGTGCTCGACGTGCTGCGCGACTACGGCCTCGACGACTTCTACCTCGAGCTGTCGACCAAGCCCGAGGGCAAGGCGGTCGGGCACCGACGAGGAGTGGGACGAGGCGACCGAGGCGCTGCGCGACGTCGCCGCGAGGCAGACGGGCCTCGAGCTGGTGATGGACGAGGGCGGCGGCGCGTTCTACGGCCCGAAGATCTCGGTGCAGGCGCGTGACGCGATCGGCCGCACCTGGCAGATGTCGACGATCCAGCTCGACTTCCAGCTGCCGCAGCGCTTCGACCTGCAGTACGTCGGCGCCGACAACGAGCGCCACCAGCCCGATCATGATCCACCGCGCGCTGTTCGGCACGATCGAGCGGTTCTTCGCGATCCTGCTCGAGCACTACGCGGGCGCGTTCCCGCCCTGGCTCGCGCCGGTGCAGGTCAGCGTGCTCCCGGTCGCCGACCGCCACGACGCGTACGCGTCCCGGCTCGCCGACCGGCTGCAGGCCGAGGGCTTCCGCGCCGAGGTCGCTCGACGCGCACCACGACACCCTCGGCAACCGCGTCCGGCGCGCCAAGATCGAGAAGATCCCGTACGTGCTCGTCGTCGGCGACGAGGACGCGGACGACGGCACCGTCGGCGTCAACGCGCGCGGCAGCGAACGGCCCGAGCGCGGCGTCGCGGCTCGACGACTTCGTCGAGCGGCTTCGTCGTCGAATCGTCGAGCGCGTGCGACCCGACGCGTGACGCTCGACCACCTGTGGGCCGGGTGGCGCGTCGACGTACATCGCGGGCGTCACGGCGCAGAGCCGCCGACCGGACGAGTGCTTGTTCTGCGCGCTGGCCGCCGCCGATCGACGCCGAGGCGATGATCCTCGACGCGCACGACGCACGCGTTCACGGTGATGAACGCGTACCCGTACACGTCCGGTCACCTGCTGGTCGCGCCGCTGCGCCACGTCGGCCACGCTCGTCGAGCTCGAGCGGGACGAGGCGGCGGCGCTGATGGCACGCGACCCAGGACGCGACCGCGGCGCTCGACGCCGCCTACCGCGCCCGAGGGCATCAACGTCGGGGTCAACATCGGTCGCGCCGCCGGTGCCGGGGTCCCCGGCCACGTCCACGTGCACGCGCTGCCCCGCTGGAACGGCGACACGAACTTCATGACCGCGGTCGCCGAGGCCCGGGTGCTCCCGAGAGCCTGCGCACCAGCTACGACAAGCTCCGCGCCGCCTGGCCGGCATGAGGGTCGACGCCGTGAGCGACTCCGCTCCATCTCCGCCTAACTTTGGATCTCGTGACCGACGAGCCGATCCGCAAGCCGCCCACGGGCGACGCGCTGCCCGAGGATCTCGACGTCACCGACTTACGTCGGCCCGACCTCTTCCCGACGCCGCGCCGGCGCCGCATCCCGGCCACGATGTACCTGATCCTCGCCGTGCTGTGCCTGCCGGGCGGATGGCTGCTCGGCGACAACGGCGGCCTGCTCGCGGCGGCGATCCTCCTCGCGCTGGTGTCGCTGTACCACTTCGTCGCACGGCTGGCAGCTCGAGATCGACCAGACCGAAGCGCTGCTGATCGCGACGCGCACGGTCGGGTTCCCGGTCGGACACGCCAGCGCGCAGCTGCCTGGTGCGGGCTGCGGTCGCGGCCGGTCTGGCGATCCTGCTCTACAGCGCCGACGACCCGCCGACCATGCGCGGGCTCGTCGAGCTCGACGCGGTCGACGGGCACGTGATCGGCGAGTACACCGAGCCGAACCCCGAGGACTGGTCGGAGTTCGGCCTCGACGTCTCCTGAGGTTCAGTTCGCTCGGTCAGGCGGACGCGTGCCGGGCCGGCTCGGCGCGCCCTCCGGACATCTTCTGCGACGACCTTCTCGGCGAGGTGTGCGGGCATCGGGTCGTAGTGCGAGTGCTCGCTCGTGAACCGACCGCGACCGCCGGTGAGTGAACGGAGATCGATCGCGTAGCGCAGCATCTCCGACGTCGGGCACCAGCGCGACGATCTCGACCTCGCCGCGACCCAGGGCGCTGGTGCCCTGGATGCGGCCGCGCTTGGCGTTGAGGTCGCCCATGACGTCGCCCTGGCTCGCCTCGGGCACGGTGACCACGAGCTCGCTCACCGGCTCGAGCAGGATCGGCGTCGCCGTGCGCCATCGCGTCCTTGAACCCGAGCGAGCCGGCCATCTTGAAGCTCATCTCGGAGGAGTCGACGGCGTGGTACTTGCCGTCGAAGCACCGTGACCTTCACGTCGACCACGGGATAGCCGAACACGCCGCCGTGCTCCATCACCTCGTGCACGCCCTTCTCGACCGCGGGGATGAACTGGCGGGGGATCGCGCCGCCGACGATCCGGTCGACGAACTCGAAGCCCGCGCCGCGTTCGAACGGCTCGACGCGCAGGAACGCGATGCCGAACTGCCCGTGGCCGCCCGTCTGCTTCTTGTACTTCCCTTCGGCCTCCGCCGTGCTCGGTGATCGTCTCGCGGTACGCGACGAGCACGTCGTCGGTGTCGACCTCGACACCGAACTTGCGGTGCAGGCGCTCGAGCGCGATCGAGAGGTGGGTCTCGCCCATCCCGCAGAACAACGTCTGGTGCGTCTCACGCGTTCCGGTCGAGCCGCAGCGCCGGGTCCTCGTCGAGCAGGCGGTGGAGCGCGTTCGCGAGCTTGTCCTCGTCGCCCTTCGACCGGGCGCGGATCGCGATCGGCCAGCACCGGCGTCGGGCGGCGTCGAACGGCGCGACGGCGATCGTGGCGCCCCGCGCGCCCGAGCACGTCGCCGGTGGTGGTGTCGACCAGCTTGGCGACCGCGGCGATGTCACCGGGCCGGCACCTCGCGCACCGGCCCGTGCTCCTTGCCGCGCATGATCGTGAGCTGGTGGAGCCGCTCGTCGTGCACGGTGCGGCCGTTCACCAGGGTCGCGTCGGCCTTCACCGTTCCCTGGAGCACCTTGAAGAGGTTCACCCGCCCGACGTACGGATCGACGATGGTCTTGAACACCAATGCGACCGGTTCGCCGTCGTGCGCGTCGTCTCAGCGTCACGCCGCGTCGGCGCCGGGCCTTCGCGCGACGATGAAGTGGGCGAGCCGGTCGATGCCGACGAGCTTCGTCGCGCTGCCGCACAGCACGGGGAACACCGTCGCCTGGGCGATCCCCGAGGCCAACGCGCCGGCGAGCTCGTCGATGGCGATCGTCTCGTCGGCGAGGTAGCGCTCCATGAGGTCGTCGTCGGCGACGACGATCCCTTCCACCGAGCGCGTCGTGCACCGAGTGCTCGACGGTGTCCGAGCTCGTCGGGGACCGGACCAATCGTGCCGGTGCCCGTGGCATCGTCGTAGAGCACCGCGGTGTCGTCGAGCAGCTCGATCACGCCGCGGAGCCCGGCTTCCTCGCCGATCGGCAGCTGCAGCGGCGCGACGCCCGCGCCGAACAGCTCCTTCAGCTGGTCGAGCGTCCGATCGAACGACGCCCGCTCACGATCGAGCTTGTTGACGAAGATGGCGCGGGGGAGTCCGAGCTCCTCGGCCATCCGCCACGCGACCTCCGTCTGCACCTCGACGCCCTCGACCGCCGACACCACGAACACCGCGAGGTCGGCCACCCGCGAGCGCGGCCGCGACGTCGCCGATGAAGTCGGCGTAGCCGGGTGTGTCGATCAGGTTGACCTTGACGCCCTCGGTATCGATCGGCGCCAGCGCCAGCGACACCGAGATGCCGCGGCGGGCCTCCTCGGGGTCGAAGTCGGTGACGGTGGTGGCGTCGTCGACCGAACCGAGGCGGGCGATCGTGCCGGCGGTGAACAGCAGCGCCTCGGCGAGCGAGGTCTTGCCCGCGCGGCCGTGGCCGACCAGCGCCACGTTGCGGATCTCTGCGGTCGAGAACGACTGTGTCGGCACCGCCACCCCCCAGGGTCCAGTGGTCGAGCAACGTCGGTGTCCGTCCTGGGCGGAGTGTACGCCGATCTCGTCGCCGCTGTCTCGGGAGCCCAGGTGAACGAAACCGCCAGGAGGGGCTGGTAGCGTGGGGGTGTCGTTCATCCCACGAGCTGCCTCGTGCGCCCGCACCACATTCCGGCCCGCACTTGGCGCTCCCACCCCTTTGCTGAGGAGCACCTCATGCTCGACGGCCGTCTGCGAGTCTCGGTCGAGCGTGGCCTCGAACCCGTCGGACGCGGCCTCGGCCGCGCCGGCATCAGCGCCGACGGGCTCACGCTCATCGGGCTCGGCTTCGCCGTGGCCACCGCCCTCGTCATCGCCGACGGGCACCTCCTGCTCGGCGTGTTCGGGCTCATCCTCACCGGTCTGCCCGACATCCTCGACGGCTCGGTCGCTCGCACCAGTGGCAAGGCCTCACCGCGTGGCGCGTTCTTCGACTCCGTGTGTGACCGCGTGGCCGATGCGTCGATCTTCGTCGGGGTGGCGTGGTACCTGTCGAGTCAGGGCGAGCACCTGGCCGTGCTCGCGATGGCGGTGCTCGCGCTGTCGATGCTCATCACCTACGAGCGGGCCCGCGCCGAGTCGTTGGGCTTCGTCGCCCGCGGCGGGCTCATGGAGCGCGCCGAACGGCTCGTGCTGCTCGGGATCGGCCTCGCCTTCGACATCCTCGTGCCCGTGCTCTGGATCATGCTCGTGCTCACCGCGTTCACCGCGGTGCAGCGCTTCGTGATGGTGTGGCGCCAGGCCACCCCCGCTCGGAGCGCCCGCGCCGCACCCGCCGCGCGCGTCACGTGCGCGCTCGCGCGGCCGCCGACGGCGAGCGCGCCACCACGCTGGCCGAATGGTGGGCGGCCCGCCGTCCGCAGCCTGACCGACCGCGCGGCCGCTCCGGGTCGTCACCGCGCTCCTAGCGCGGTCCCCGTCGCGCCTTCCCGCGCCTCTCGGCCCAGTCCTCGACGCAGCTCGTGGCCGCTCGCAGCTCCTACTACGCGTATCGCGCGGGCGCCGAGGTGGCGCGCCGTCGTGCCCGGGCCGATCGGCGCCCCGATGGCTCGGGGCATCTCGCAACTCGTCGGCCTCGGCTTCATGGGCGCCCGCGTCCGCCAGGTGCAACGCAACCTGGCCCGGGTGCACGGCACCTCGGTCCCGCCCGGTCCGCGGTCACACGAAGTCGCGTCGACGTTCGAGTCGTACGGTCGGTACTTCTACGAGCTGTTCCGACTGCCGGGCGCGACACCTGAGTACCTCGACCGGCACGTCGACGAGGACGGCTTCCACCACATCCGCACCGCGCTCGAAGGTGGGAAGGGTGTGGTGCTGGCGCTGCCGCACCTCGGGAACTGGGACTTCGCCGGCGCGTGGTTGGCCGGTGTGCAACGCGTCACGACCACCGTGGTGGCCGAGCCGCTCGAGCCGCCGGAGCTCTTCGACTGGTTCGTGAGCACCCGCGCCACACTCGGGATGCGCGTGATCCCGCTGTCATCGACCGCGGGAAGCGAGGTGTTGCAGTCGCTGCGCGCCAACGAGGCGGTGTGCCTGCTGTGCGACCGCGACCTCACCGGTGACGGCGTCGACGTCGAGTTCTTCGGCGAGCACACCACGCTGCCGGGCGGGCCGGCGTTGATGGCGCTGCGCAGTGGTGCACCGCTCATCCCGGTCGGGTGCTACTTCCTGGCGAAGGGTCGCCATCGGCTCCAGATCGGCGCGCCGATCGACACCTCCCGCCTCGGCACCATCCGCGCCGACGTGTCACGGATCACCCAGGACCTCGCCCATCAGTTCGAGGGGCTCATCCGGGCTGCGCCCGAGGACTGGCACCTGATGCAACCCAACTGGCCGTCCGACCGCTCGTAGCGACATCGGTCGGGGAGCGTGTGGCGTTCGATACTGTGCCCCGATGCAGATCCGATCAATCGCGTTGGTGCTCGTCGGAATCCTCATCATCGTCTCGGACAGCCTGGATGCTGCCACCGACGGTCTGAGCGGCTGGAACGTCGTCACCATCGTGTGCGGCGTGTTCCTCCTCGTGAGCGGGATCCTCGGGCTCCGCCGCCTCGCTCGACCCGCCCAATCCGCCTGAGCCACCGACTCGGTTCGCTCTCAACGACTTCCCAACACGTCGATCAGCGGGCCGCAAGCACATAGCAACGGGTGCGTCTCGTGGGCGTCATCCGCCGACGTCCTCGTTCCGTAGGTTGACGGGCGTGGGTGATCGGGTGGAGCTGCTGGCGTGGCCCGACGACGCGTCACGTCTCGATGCCGTGCGCTCGGCCGCCATTCCCTGCCTGGTGCTCGTCGCACCGGGGGCGCCGCCGCCGATCCTTGGCGGCGAGCTCGAGGACTGGGTTCGGCTCCCGGCCGACGACGACGAGATCGCGTCGCGTTGTCGCCGCCTCGCCCGCATGGGGCGCGACGGCGCGCGACGGTTTCGCCGACGATGACGACGAGCCGCCGCGTCCGCCCACGGTCGTGGATCTTCGGGTCTCGTGATGGTGACCGTCGTCGATCGGGTCCGTCGGACGAGTGGCCGAGTGTTCCTGGTCGCGCTCGCCCTCGCGCTCGGGTGTGGCCTCGGGGTCGCGGCGGCGTCGGATTCGGTCGTGGCGTCGAGCGTGGGTTCGAGCGGTGGGGCACGCGTTCCCGCCGCGGGGCGTCACGGCTCGCACGCCACCGCGAACTGCGACGCGGTGCTGCTGGCGTCGAACGACTGCCGCGTACCCAAGAACGGCCACCACGGTCTGAACGGCACCTTGCTCGCGGCGCTCGGCGCCGCGGCGTGCCTCGTGCTCTGGTCGCGGCGTCGTCCCGGCCGGAGCCCGGGCATCCGTGCGTGCACCTTCACGGTCCAGCAACGCGGACCACCCCTCCTCCAGCGCTGCCTGACAACTCGACGCCGAGCCGTGCTCGGCGCGTTGCTCGCGACGCCGGGAGCGCTGATGTGCGTTCCCGCGCCTGGAGGATCACATCATGCATCGCCTCGACGACGCCGCGTCCCCGGACCGGCTCGATTCGACCGACGTGACCGTCGCCATCGTGGACTGGCCCGACGAACGAGAACGGGCGGCTGCGCTCACGCACGCCGGGACGCCAAAGCTGCTCCTCGTCGCTGAGGGCGTCAGCCCGCCCGACGACTGGGACGGTCTCACCGACTGGATCCGGCTCCCCGCCGATCCCCAGGACATCTGGGCGCGCGTCGCGGCCCTCCAGCGGCGGGCACGGCGCCGTCCGCCGCCGCGCCTCGACGAGTTCGGCGTCGTGTGGCGTGGTCGCCACTGGGTGGCCCTGGCGCCGGTCGAAGCCCGAGTCGTCGCGCCGCTGCTCGAGCGACCGGGAGAGGTGTTCAGCCGCCGCCAGCTCGCCCGCCTGGTGTGGCCCGAGGGCGTGTCGAACGACCGCGTCGTCGACAGCTACGTCAAGCGACTTCGCCGGCGCATCTCGCCGGTGGGGCTCTCGATCCACACCGTGCGTCAGCGTGGCTACTTCTTGGCCATCGACGCGGATCTCGTCGTCAGCGTGACCGACGACGCGGAAAGGATCCGCTCATGAAGCAGTCCCGTACCGTCCCCCGACTGGAATCGTCACATTCACGTCACGGACGCGGAGGAGAAACAGGGGATATTTAGCTTGCGTGGCCATGACCCAACTCATGCAGCACGCCACGACCTTGCCAACGATTCAGGTTCCATCGGACCCTGTCATTCTGGAGAGAACTCGTCTTCCGATACGTTCATTCAAGGAACGGGAGACGCAAAAGCGGTTCGGCGTGTTGCTCGCCGCGAAGATGCTCGGCGTGCTCGGGGCGGCCGGGGTGGTGCTCCTCGGGTTCTACCTGTTCGAGACGGCCGCCGGTGCGTCGACGCCGGAGGTGGCGTCGAAGGCTGCCGACATCATCGACCCGCTGAACACGGTGTGGGTCCTGGTGGCCGCGTTCCTGGTGTTCTTCATGCAGGCCGGGTTCATGGCACTGGAAGCGGGCTTCGCCCGGTCGAAGGAATCCGTCAACGTGATGATGGAGTGCATCTTCGACACCTGCCTGTGCGGCGTCGTGTACTGGGCCGTCGGCTTCGCCTTCGAGTTCGGTGTGGGCAACAGCATCATCGGGCACTCGATGTTCTTCCTGCACCACAACGGCGCTGACTACAACGGCACGGGCATCGCGTTCTACGCCTTCGTGCTGTTCCAGTTCGCGTTCGCCGACACCGCCTCGACGATCACGTCGGGCGCGATGGTCGGTCGCACCAGCTTCAAGGGCGACATCATCTACAGCCTGTTCGTCTCCGCGCTGATCTACCCGATCACCGTCCACTGGATCTGGGGACCGGGTGGGTGGCTCGGCAACACCATGGGCTGGTTCTCCGGTCTCGTGCCCGACGGCGTCGTGTTCCGCGACTTCGCCGGCTCGACCGCGGTGCACACCGTCGGCGGCGTGATCGCCCTCGTCGGTGCCGTGGCCCTCGGCCCGCGCATCGGACGAAGGTTCGCTCGCGACGGCGGTGGCCCACTGCCCCCCCACGACATCAACATCGCGGCGATCGGCGCGGTGCTCCTCTGGTTCGGCTGGTACGGCTTCAACCCGGGTTCGACGTTGTCGGCGATGGACTACGAGGGCATCGGCCGAGTGGCGTTCAACACCACGCTCGCCGCCGCCGCCGGCGGCCTGGCCGCGGTGTTCTTCACCTACCCGCGGATCAAGAAGTGGGACGTGGGGATCACGATCAACGGTTTCCTGGGCGGACTCGTGGCCATCACGGCGCCCTGTTACTGGGTGAGTCCGACCGGAGCGTTCTTCATCGGTGTGGCGGCCGGCATCCTGGTGCCGTTGGCCACCGACCTCATCGAGCACCTGCGCATCGACGACCCGGTGGGTGCCGTGCCCGTGCACCTCGCGTGCGGGATCTGGGGCACCTGGGCCGTCGGTCTGTTCGCCACCGGCGACTACGGGATCCCGACCGCCACGGGCGCCGACAACGCCAACCCGGTGTCGGGGCTGTTCTACGGCGGCGGCACCGACCAACTGGTGGCCCAGGTCATCGGCAACCTTGCCGCCCTGGCGTGTGCGGGAATTCTGGCGCTGATCCTGATGTACACGCTCCGCAGCATCAAGGGCAGTTGGAACCTGCGACTCGCCCGAGAGGCCGAGCTCGAAGGGATCGACATCTACTGCCACGGACTCCCCGCCTATCACATGGAGTTCGGCCAGGGCTTCAGCTACTCGACCGCAGGCGTCTCGAGTGGTGTGGGTGATCCGAGTGGCGAGGCGGGATCCACGTCCCCGTCGTCACCGTAGGCACCTGAGCCCGACCCCGCGCACCGCTCGACCGTGCCGAGTCGGCGGCCTCCCACCCATGGGAGGCCGCCGGCCGGACACGACGATCACCCACTCGTCCTCGTCACCAGAATGCAGGAGTGTGTCCGATGGTCCATCTCATCACCGCCATCATCAAGCCCCACAAGCTCGGCGACGTGAAGGAATCGCTGCGCCAGAGCGGCGCGCTCGGCCTGACCGTCTCCGAGGTCCAAGGCTTCGGCCGCCAGGGTGGCAAGAGCGAGACCTTCCGTGGCTCGGAGTACACGGTCGAGTTCGTTCCCAAAGTGAAGGTCGAGGTGCTGGTCGACAGCGACAAGGTCGACGCGACGATCACCGCGCTCGCCGCCGCCGCGCAGACCGGCAAGATCGGCGACGGCAAGGTGTGGGCGTTCGAAGTCGACCGGCTCATGCGGGTCCGCACCGGCGAGACCGGGGGCGACGCTCTGTAGCCACCGCCCGGAATTGCGTCGCCGGCACGCGCCCAGCGTTGGGTTGGCGACGCATTTTCGGCAATGCGCCGCTCGTGGTATTGCTGTATCACAACGACCAGGTTCACGACAATGACGCGCGTCGATCACTGGGTGCGATGTGGTGGCGGAATGGGCTCGTCATCACGGCACCGAATTCCCCAGAACGTGACGCCGCTCGACCTCCCGGTTTCGCTGGTGCACTGGCCCGAGGAGCGCGAGCGCGAACGCGTGCTGGCTCGTGACGGGCAACTCCGTCTCCTGCTCGTCGCACCCGGTGCCGACCCTCTCGCGGCGAGGTCCCGCGCGTGTCTGCCTGGCGCCGCGCCCGGCTCCGGACGAATCGGCTGAGGGATGCGATGATGAACCCGTGGGGAGGCTGTCGGGAGAGTCGCGTCTGAGGGTGATGCTCTCGTGCCCGTACTCGTTGTCGCTGGTCGGCGGGGTGCAGGGCCAAGTGCTCGGGCTCGCCGACGCCCTGCGGGAGCTCGGCGTCGACGCCCGCATCATCGGCCCGTGCGACGGCCCGCCCCCCGCGCCGGGCATCGTGAGCGTCGGGCCGAGCACGCGGGTCCAGACCAACGGATCGGTGGCGCCCATCGCGTCGGGACGACCCGTCGCCCGCCGGACGCTCGAGGCGCTCCGGTCGTTCGCGCCCGACGTGTTGCACCTCCACGAGCCCTTCGCTCCCGGTGCCAACCACGCCGCGCTGGTCGGCACCACGCTGCCCGCGGTCGGCACGTTCCACTCGGCCCGGTCGGGGCGCAACGCGCTCTACGACACGTTCCGCACCGGACTGCGCCCGATGTTGCGACGCCTCTCGGTCGCGACGGCGGTGTCCGACGACGCGGCCCGTCAGGTCGCGCTCACGTTCCGCACCGAGTGTGAGATCCTGCCCAACGGCGTCGAGGTCGAGCGCTACGAGGACGCCGAGCCGTGGCCCATGTCTGGCTCCGACCGACCGGTGATCATGTTCGTCGGCCGACACGAGCCGCGGAAGGGACTGGCGGTGCTGCTCGACGCGTTCGCGCAGCTCGACCGCGACGCCGAGTTGTGGGTGATCGGCGACGGCCCGCAGACCGACGCGTTGCGCGGCCGCGGCGTGCGCAACGTGTCGTGGCTCGGACGAGTGAGCGACGACGAGAAAGCGCGCCGATTGCGCGCCGCGACCATCGGCTGCTTCCCGTCGGTCGAAGGGGAGTCGTTCGGGGTGGTGCTGCTCGAGGCGATGGCAAGCGGTGCCGCGGTGGTGGCTTCCGACATCGACGGGTATCGCACGGTCGCCCGTCACGACGAGGAGGCGTTGCTGGTGGAACCCGGCAATCCCGCTGCCCTCGCCGCGGCGCTGCGCCTTGTGATCGACGACGACGCCAAGCGGGCCGCGCTGGCCAAGGCCGGTCACGCGCGCGCCGCCGAGTTCTCGATGACGTGGTTGGCCGGACAATTCCTCGAGACCTACGAGCGCGCCCTGGCCCGTCCGGCCACCCCTGATCCGGTGAAGTGACCGAGGTCGACCGCGCCGCCGACCCTGCTGACGGCGAGCTGCGTGCGCTGGCGCTCGAGGTCGCCTCGCTGGTCCGGGCTGCAGTTGCGCCCTTGCTCGGGACCGCCGCCGCGCGAGCGCGTGTCGGACGCGCGCCGGGCGGCGATGCCACGCTGCACATCGACGAGGTCGCGGAGCAGGTGGTCGAGCAGACCCTCGAGGCGGCCGGCAACATCGGCTTCTACTCCGAGGACCGTGGCCTCGTCACGTACGGCCACCCCCGCGCGTTCTTCGTGATCGACCCGGTCGACGGCACGCGCCCCGCCGCCGCGGGGCTCGAGTCGTGTTGCGTGTCGGTGGCGGTGGTGCCGCCGTCGGAGGACGCCCGCCTCGGCGACGTGACGTTCGGCGTGGTCCACGAATTGAAGAGCGGCGATCGGTTCCACGCGACGCGCGGCATGGGCGCGGTCGGTGAACGCGCCGCCAATGGTCGGAGTGGCGGCACGCCGATCCCGTTGCTCCCGTCGCCGAACACCGACCTCGACGCGCTGTTCTGGACCGCGGGGCTCCGCGGCCGGCCGCTGTTGCCGGTGAGCATCGTGCTCGAGGAGCTCGTCGACGGCTCCGGGATGGGCGGCGGCTACTTCGACCTCGGCTCGGCCACGTTCAACCTCACCCGGCTCGTCACCGGCCAGCTCGACGCCTACGTCGACGTCGGCCGCCGGGTCGTCGACGAGGTGCCGTCCACCGAGGACGCGTTCCTGCGAGCGGGGGAGGGGTCGATCTGCACGAATTTCCCCTACGACGTCGCCGCGGCCGCGCTGATCGTGCAGGAGGCGGGTGGGGTGGTCACCCACGCCGACGGGCGTGACCTCGCACGACCATCCGGCGGTCGGCTCCAGCCGGGTGCACGGCCTGGCGGTGCTGGGTGCGTCGAACGCCGAGCTGCATGCGCTGCTGCTCGAAGCGATCGACACCGGGATCGCCCGCTTGGCCAATACACTCGCCCCATGATCGTCGTCATCATCGTGGTCATCGTCCTGGCGCTCCTCGGCCTCTGGGCGGTGTTCGCCTACAACGGGCTCGTCTCGCGCCGCAACAAGGTCGACAACGCCTGGTCGCAGATCGACGTGCAGCTCAAGCGCCGCCACGACCTCATCCCGAACCTGGTGGAGACGGTCAAGGGGTACGCGGCGCACGAGCGGGGCACCTTCGAAGCCGTCACCCAGGCCCGCGCCAACGCGATCAACGCGCAGGGACCGGAAGCCCAGGCGCAGGCCGAGAACGCGCTGAGTGGCACGCTGAAGAGCTTGTTCGCGGTGTCGGAGCAGTACCCCGACCTCAAGGCGAACCAGAACTTCCTCAGCCTGCAAGAAGAGCTCACGTCGACCGAGGACCGCATCGCGTACGCGCGGCAGTTCTACAACGACAGCGTGTTGAGCTTCAACACCAAGATCCAGCAGTTCCCGGCGAAGGTCATCGCCAATCAGTTCAACTTCACTGCACGCGCCTTCTTCGACGCCGAGCCCGGCGACACGGAGCCCGTGCAGGTGCAGTTCTAGGCGCCGGCGCCGGCGCCGCATCGACTTCCCGTGTACGAGCAGATCGGGCGCAACAAGCGCCGTACCTTCGTCATCCTCGCGGCCTTCGTCGGCCTCGTCGCCCTGGTCGCGCTGGCCTTCACGGTGCTGTTCTCCGCCGGCTGGGTGGGCGTGGTCATCGCCGCGATCATCGCAGGCGGCCTCGCGTTCTTCTCCTACTTCAACTCCGACAAGGTGGCGTTGGCGGCGAGCCACGCCAAGCCGGCCGACGAGAACGAGTACCGCCGCTACCACAACCTCGTCGAAGGCCTGTGCATCGCGGCGGGCTTGCCGAAGCCCCGGCTCTTCGTGGTCGACGACCCGGCACCCAACGCGTTCGCGACCGGTCGCAACCCGGAGCACGCGGCGATCGCGGTCACCACGGGTCTGCTCGAGAAGATGAACCGGGTGGAGCTCGAGGGCGTGCTGGCGCACGAGCTGTCGCACATCAAGAACTACGACATCCTCGTGACCACCGTGGCCGTGGTCGCGGTCGGCGCCATCGCGCTCATCTCCGACATCGGCCTGCGCTTCGCGTTCTGGGGTGGTGCGAGCGGTCGACGCGACAACAACGACAACTCGCCGCTCGGCGGGATCATCGCGGTGCTCGCGCTCGCGCTCATCGTGCTCGCCCCGTTCGCCGCGTACCTCATGCAGTTCGCGATGAGTCGCAACCGCGAGTACCTCGCCGACGCGAGCGGGGTGCAGCTGACGCGCTACCCGCCCGGCCTGATCTCGGCGCTCGAGAAGTTGCCGCGACGACAAAGCCGTCGTGCACTACGCGACGAAGGCCACCGCGCAGATGTGGATCGAGCAGCCGCTCGAGACCGCGCCCGAGAAGGGCAAGCGTCGCCACTTCGACACCATGTTCGACACGCACCCCCCACTCGAAGACCGGATCGCCCGTCTCCAGGAGATGTAGTTGACTCGCACCAACCGGATCGCCGCCCGCCGCACGGCCGGGGTGGCGCTGACGATCGCGCTCGCCCTGTTCGCACTCGCCGCCTGTTCGGGCGGTGACGACAAGGCAGCCGTGAAGAAGACCACCACGACGGCCGCGGCCACCACCACCACGTCGCCAGCGCCGGTCGCGCCACTGACCGGGCTGGACGACCCGGGTGGCCAGAGCCTCACGCGCCCCGCAGTGTCGGTGAAGGTCGAGAACACCTCGTTCGCGCGTCCGCAGGCCGGGCTCGACCAGGCCGACGTGGTCTACGAAGAGGTGGTCGAGAGCGGCATCACCCGGCTCGTCGCCATGTTCAACTCGCAGGTGCCCGACGTGATCGGACCGGTGCGCTCGGTGCGAGCGATGGACCCCGACATCATCTGGCCCCTCGGGGGGATCTTCGCGTTCTCCGGCGGAACCTCGGGGAACATCGACGCCGCGACGGCGGCGCCCGTCACGATCGTCACCGAGAACAACGAAGACGTGTTGGTCCGCAACGCGCCCGGACAGCCGGCGCGCGAGGCGCCGCACAACCTCTACGCGCTCGGTCCGCAACTGTTCGCGGTGGGTGCCAAGCCCGTCCCGAGCCCGGCGCTGTTCCAGTACTTCGCCAAGGGTGCCCCGCCTGCGCAGGCGCCCGGCGTGATCAGCATGCACGTCGGCTTCGCCGCGACGTACGACCCGACCTACGTGTGGGACGCGGCGTCGGGCACGTGGAAGCGTTCGATGAACGGCGAACCGCACACCGCGTCGAACGGCAATCAGCTCGCCCCGACCAACGTGGTGGTGCAGTTCACCGACTACCCCGAGGAGTCGGACGGCCAGACCGTCGGGCAGGGTGATGTGTGGGTGTTCAGCGACGGCACGGTGCGGATGGGACGCTGGACCCGCCCCGATCACAACCAGCCCGCGCGCTACGTGGATGCTGCGGGTCAGCCGATCCTGTTGCGTCCCGGGCCGACGTGGGTCGAGCTCCTCCCGAACGGCAGCGCGGTCGACGTCGAGTACGCACCGGTGCCGGTCACCACGGCACCGCCCGCGACGACGGTGCCGGTGACCACGACGAAGCCGAAGAAGAAGTAACGCCGTGACCTCCGCGTGGCGTCGCCGGTACGATGATTCCCATGGCTGAAACCGGTTCGGTTCGCGTGAAGCGAGGGCTGGCGGAGATGCTCCGCGGCGGCGTCATCATGGACGTCGTCACCCCCGAGCAGGCCCGCATCGCCGAAGACGCCGGCGCGGTGGCGGTGATGGCACTCGAGCGGGTGCCGTCCGACATCCGACGCGACGGTGGCGTGGCCCGCATGAGCGACCCGGCCATGATCCAGGGCATTCAGGCGGCGGTGACGATCCCGGTGATGGCGAAGTGCCGCATCGGCCACATCGCCGAGGCGCAGGTGCTCGAGTCGCTCGGCGTCGACTACATCGACGAGAGCGAAGTGCTCACGCCGGCCGACAACGCGTACCACGTCGACAAGTGGGCGTTCACCGTGCCGTTCGTGTGCGGCGCCACCAACCTGGGTGAGGCGCTGCGGCGCATCTCCGAGGGTGCGTGCATGATCCGCTCGAAGGGTGAAGCCGGCACCGGCGACGTGTCGGTCGCGGTGCACCACCTGCGTTCGGTGCTCGGCGACGTGAAGAAGCTCACCGTGGCTGACGCCTCGGAGCTCTACGGCTGGGCCAAGGAGCTGCGGGCACCGGTGGAGCTGGTGCAGGAGGTCGCGGAGCGCGGGGAGTTGCCGGTGCCGTTGTTCTGCGCCGGTGGCCTCGCCACGCCGGCCGACGCCGCCCTCGTGATGCAGCTCGGCGCCCAGGCCGTGTTCGTGGGCAGCGGCATCTTCAAGAGCGACGATCCGGCCGTGCGGGCCAAGGCGATCGTCGAGGCCACCACGCACTTCGCCGATCCCTCCATCGTTGCCAAGGTCTCCACCGGTCTCGGTGAGGCCATGCGCGGCGAGCAGGTCTCCACGGCGAGCGTGAAGCTCGCCGATCGCGGCTGGTGAACGCCTACATGTCGGATCTGGCGTGAGGCCGCCAGGTGAAAATAGGAGTTCTCGCGCTGCAGGGGGCGTTCCGCGAGCATCGTGAGGTGCTCGACGCGCTCGGCGTCGAGGTGGTCGAAGTGCGCACGCCGGAGATGGTCGACGCGCTCGACGCGCTGATCCTCCCCGGTGGCGAGTCGACCACGATGAGCAAGCTGCTCGACTCGTCGGGGTTGCGTGCGCCGATCGCCGACCGCTTGCGCGACGGCATGCCCGTGCTCGGCACGTGCGCGGGGCTGATCCTGCTCGCCGCTGATGTCGTCGACGGGCGCGCCGACCAGCGTTCGTTCGGTGTCGTCGACGTCACCGCGCGGCGCAACGCCTACGGACGCCAGCGCGACTCGTTCGAAGCCGACCTCGACGTGCACGGGCTCGACGGCTCCGACGTGGCGGGCGGACCGTTCCACGGCGTGTTCATCCGGGCGCCGGGCATCGAACGCTGCGGTCCCGACGTCGAGGTCCTGGCCGTCCATGACGGTCGGCCGGTGTTCGTCCGCGAAGGTGTCGCGTTCGTGTCGACGTTCCATCCCGAGCTGGCCGGCGACTTCCGCCTCCACCAGCTCTTCCTCGACGAGGTGACGTCATGAGTGGTCATTCCAAGTGGCATTCGATCAAGCACGCCAAGGGCGCGACCGACGCGGCGCGCGGCAAGCTCTTCGCCCGGCTGGCCCGCCAGATCGAGGTGGCGGCGCGCGACGGCGGGGGTGACGTCGAAGCCAACCCGACCCTGCGCACCATGGTGCAGAAGGCGCGCGACGGTTCGATGCCCAAGGACAACATCGAGCGTGCGATCAAGCGCGGCACCGGTGATCTCGAGGGCGTCACCTACGAGAGCATCACCTACGAGGGCTACGCCACCAACGGCGTCGCCGTGTACGTGGAGGTGCTCACCGACAACCGGAACCGCACCGGCGCCGAGGTCAAGAACGTGTTCAAGAGCAACGGCGGGTCACTCGCCGAGCCGGGCGCGGTGGCCTGGCAGTTCGAGCGCAAGGGCTTGATCATCATCGACAAGGCCGCAGCGAGCGAAGACGACCTCATGCTCGCTGCGCTCGACGCGGGCGCCGAGGACATCGCCGACCTCGGTGACACCTGGCAGGTCACCACCGCGGCCACCGACCTGCACTCGGTGCGGGTCGCGCTCGACGCAGCCGGGATCGCCGTCGCCAGCGCCGATCAGACGATGCTGCCCAGCACGTCGGTCGAGCTCGACGAGGCGTCGAAGGCGAAGTCGGTGTTGCGGGTGATCGACGCGCTCGAAGAACACGACGACGTGCAGAACGTCTACGCGAACTTCGACATCCCCGACGACGTGCTCGCCTCGGTCTACGCCTGACCTCCACGCACGAGCACGGGTCGGGTGAGCCTTCACCGGCGATACTGAACTCCCACCTGCTCGAAGGGAGACTGCGATGGACATCGACGCGGCGCGGGAGTTCGTACGGACGCACCATCACGCGGTGCTGACCACGCGGCGGGCCGACGGCTCTCCGCAGATGTCGCCGGTGGCGTGCGCGATCGACGCCGACGGCATGGTCGTGATCAGCACGCGCGAGACCGCGGTGAAGGCCAAGAACCTCCGTCGTGATCCGGCGGCGTCGCTGTGCGTGCTGAGCGACGGGTTCTTCGGTCAGTGGATCCAGATCGACGGTGAGGCTGAGGTGGTGTCGTTGCCCGAGGCGATGGAACCGCTGGTCGACTACTACCGGACGGTGAGCGGCGAGCACGACGACTGGGACGACTACCGCGCGGCCATGGTGCGCGACCAGCGGCTGGTGCTGCGCATCCGCATCGACCGGGCGGGCCCGGACGTCTCCGGGTGACGTACGACCCACCTCGTGTCGAACTGGGCCCCGAATCGGGCGTCGAGTCGAACCGGTCGCGCGACGCGACGGGCGACGGGTCCGTCGCCATCGCGGTGCTGGCGGCAGGGCGGGGGAGTCGCTTCGGTGGCGACGGTCCCAAGTGCCTCGAGGAGTGGCACGGCCGTCCGCTCGTCACGTGGGCGCTCGACGCCGCGGTGGCGTCCGGGTTGCATCCGGTGATGCTCGTCACCGGCTACGAGCACCGCCGGGTCGACGCGGCGGCACCCGCCGGCGTCGACGTCGTGCACAACCGTCATTGGCGCGACGGGATCGCCCACAGCCTGCGCGCCGCGCTCGCCGCCCTCGACGGATACGCGTCGGTCGGTGCGGTGTGCATCGGCCTGGCCGACCAGCCGCGCGATCGGCGCTGATGCCTACCGCCGCCTGGCTCTCGCGTACGCACAGGGCGCGTCGCTCGCCGTCGCCACCTACGACGGCACCCGGGGGAACCCGGTGCTCTTGGCGCGTAGCCTCTGGGCGGAAGCCGACGAGCTCCGCGGCGATGTCGGCGCCCGGGTGTTGATGCAACGACACCCCGTCGTCGAGGTCCCGTGCGCCGACACCGGCAGCGCGATCGACGTCGACACGCCCGAAGACCTCAAGAACCTCGATGTACAGGAGCACCCGTGAAGATCGAAGACCAATTCCCGCGTGACCGTGCCGGTCGACGAGGCGTGGAAGGTGCTGCTCGACGTCGAGCGCATCGCACCGTGCATGCCTGGTGCGCAGCTCCAAGAGATCGAGGGCGACGAGTTCCGCGGCATCGTGAAGGTGAAGGTCGGACCGATCACCGCGCAGTACAAGGGCGCGGCGCGCATCGAGTCGGCCGACGAGGCGACGCACACCGTGGTGATCAAGGCCGAAGGGCGTGACACGCGGGGCAGGGCAACGCGTCGGCCACCGTGACCGCGGTGCTCGAGCCCGACGGCACCGGCACCGTGGTGAAGATCGACACCGACCTCAACGTCACCGGCAAGGTCGCGCAGTTCGGCCGGGGTGTCATGGCCGACGTGTCGAGCAAGTTGCTCGGCCAGTTCGCCGACTGCCTCCAGACCACCCATCTCTCGGGTGCACCGACTGATCCGCCGGCCGAGCAGCCAGCCGCGGCAACGTCATCGGGTGACGCGGCTGCCACCGACACGACGTCGGATGCGACGAAGGACGGCGTCCGCACCATCGACTCGCCCGAAGCGCAGCCCGTCGACCTGCTCGAGGCGTCGAGCGACGCCCTGATCAAGCGGGTGGTGCCGATCGTTGCGGCGCTGATCACGTTGCTCGCCATCCGCACGATGCTCAAGCGCCACAAGAAGCGCCGCGACGACTGACCGGGTTCCCCGCGGCACCTCGGCGCGCCGAATCCCCGGGGCCGCCGGCCGAGTGTCGTAGGATCGAACCCGTGTTCGATCAGGAGGCCTCGGCCAGTCACGACCCAGCGGGTTCGGGAGCAGCCGACCACGGTGTGGTGCTCGGCATCGACCCGGGTCTGTCGCGTTGCGGGTACGGCGCGGTGCGTCGCGAGGGCGGGCAGTTCGTGGCGGTCGCGTGTGGGGTGATTCGCACGCCGCCCGACGATCCGTTGCCCGATCGGCTCGCGGCACTCGCTCGTGAGCTCGATCTGCTCGTTGCCGAGCTCCGCCCGCAGTCGATGGCGGTGGAACGCGTGCTGTTCCAGGTGAACGTGCGCACGGCCATGTCGGTGGGCCAGGCCAGCGGGTTGGCGCTCGCGATCGCCGGTCGCGAACGCATCCCGGTGGTGCAGTACAGCCCCAACGAGGTGAAGCTCGCAGTGGCGGGCGACGGCGGCGCGGCCAAGGAAGAGGTGCAAGCGATGGTCACGCGGCTGCTGCGACTCCGTGAGGTGCCCCGCCCGCCCGACGCGGCCGACGCGCTCGCCCTCGCGCTCTGCCACCTCTGGCGCGCGCCGTTGCAGGCCGCGGTGCCCCAGGCCGCCGCGGGTGAGACGCGCGTCTGGAAGCCGCGATCGCCGCGGCGAAGTCGAAGGTGGCGAAGTCGTGATCGGGTCGTTGCGCGGCATCGTGTTGGAGCGCACACCCACCGGCGAGGTGCTCATCGAGGTCGGCGGGGTGGGCTACCGCGTGTTGGTGCCGCTCGGCGCGCTGGCCACGCTGATCCCGAACCATCCCGCGTTCGTGTTCACCCATCTCCATGTGCGCGAAGACGCCATGACCATCTACGCCTTCACCACGCGCGACGAGCGCGACACGTTCGAGTCACTGATCGCCGCCACCGGCGTGGGCCCGAAGCTCGCGCTGGCGATGTTGTCGGTGCACTCACCCAACGCGTTGCGACGCGCGGTGCTCGACGACGACAAGGCCACCCTCACCCTCGTGCCCGGCGTCGGGCCGCGCACCGCGCAGCGCCTGCTCGTCGAGCTGAAATCGCGTCTCGACGTGCCCGACCTCGACCTCACCGACGGCGGTGCGCCATCGGCGCGTGCGGAGGTGCGCGCCGCGCTCGAGGGCCTGGGGTACGCGCCCGACGAGGTGCGCGACGCGTTGAACGCCGTCGGCAACGACGCCGAGGCAGACGCGAGCGTCGAGGAACTGCTGCGCGAAGCCTTGAAGGTGCTGGCGGTCGCGCGATGAGAGACGAGTTGCTGGGCCCGCAGGCCGACCCGATCGAGGTCGCCGAGGAGACGAGCCTGCGGCCGCGTCGTCTCGACGAGTTCGTCGGCCAGCCGCGGCTCAAGGAGCATCTCGAGATCGTGCTGTCCGCGGCCGCGGG
>CAWHAR010000002.1:0-1128804 GCA_963827385.1 uncultured Actinomycetes bacterium | reverse complement strand
GCCCGACGCCGAGCACGGTGCGCACCGCGAGGTCGCGATCCTGAGACTCGAAGTCGCCCTCGTCGGGTCGCAGCGGCACGTGGACGAGGAACCGGTCGGAGCCGTTGATCGCGAACACCGCGCCGCTGCGTCGCGGGTTCCAGACTCCGGTCGCCCACGCCGGGCCGTCGGGCGGCAGCTCCATCAGCCCCGGCGCGTGGATCAGCGTCGACAGCACCCGCCCCTCCAGCGGCGGCCCGTCGAGCGTCGCCCCGATCAGCCCGCGGACGGTCGAGCGCGGGCCGTCGCAGCCAACGCGAACCGCGCGGTCAGCGTCTGCGTCTCGTCCCGCTCGAGGTCGCGCACGGTGACGGTCACCCCGTCGGCATCCTGCGCGATCGCCTCGACCTGGGCGCGGTTGCGCAGCGTCAGGCCGTCCATCGCGACGGCGTGGCGGGTCAGGATCGGCTCGGTCACGACCTGGTTGACCCGGTGCGGCGGCCCGGCGTCGGCCACCAGGTGTCGGCGCCGGCCCCGCCGCGCGCGCGGCCAGCGGGCGAGGGCAGGATCGTGCGCGACAGGTCGGGCCCGACGAACGTCGTGCGATACGCGCAGTCGTGCGGGTGGTCGGCACCGAGACCCGACGCGCGCAACTCGGCGGCGACGCCCAGACGCCGGAAGATCTCCATCGAGCGCGCCGAGATGTGATTGCACTTCACGCTCGGCGGCTCGGCGCGCCCGCGACGCTCGATCACCAGCACGTCAACGCCCCGCAACGCCAGATCCATCGCCAGCGTCAAGCCGACCCGCCCGCCGCCCGCGACGATCACCGACGCGTCGTAGCCGCTCACCCTGGCGTCGTCGAACGGCACGGCTCACTCCGACCAGATCGAGCGCGCGACGTCGGCAACGAGTCTCAGCTTGTCGGATTGGGTCCGCGGCGTGATCCTGCGCTGCTCGGCCGTCTCGTTGGCCGACGCGAAGCCGCATTGCGTCGCGAGTCCGAGATTCTCCATGGGATGGAACCGGGCTGCCTCGTGTACACGCGCGCGAACAACGTCGGGAGCCTCGAGGCGCGTCCACTTTGTCGATACAAGGCCGAGGACAGCGACCTTGTCGTCGGGTAGCGCCTCGAGGGGCTCGAAGCCGCCTGACCGTTCGTCGTCGTATTCGAGGTGGAAGACGTCGAACCCGGCTGCGCGCGCGAAGACGTGCTCGGAGAACGACTCGTAGCCGCCCTCGGCGATCCACGCCTGGGTCCCGTTTCCGCGGCACAGGTGCATCCCGAGTTTCGCGTCGCCGCGCGGGACCTGCCCGAACGCTACGACCAGGTCGGTGAGCAGTTCGCGCAGGTCGGCAGCCGGGATCCCTCGCTCGTCGTACTCGGCCGCGACCTTGGGGTCGCAGTAGATGTCGATCAGCTCCGGCGCGTCAAGCTGGATGTACTCGCAACCGGCGTCGCCGAGCTCCCCGATCCAGCGCTTGACCGCCTCACCCGCCTGCGCGACGAGCGTGAGCGGATCAGGGTATGCCTCGCGGGAGGCGTCGCCCCAGAACCCCAGCATCATCCCTGGGCCGGGCAGCGTGACCTTCAGCGGACGGCTCGTACGCTGCTTGGCGTACGCCAGCTCGTCGATCGCGGGGCAGGCCTGAACCTCCAGCGGCGCGACCACGGTAAACGGGACGTCGACGCTCATCTCTCTGTCCCCGTGACCGTGGAACCGGACCGTGTACGGCGAACCGAGCACGAACGCGTCAGACGCGAAGCCCTTCACGAGGACGTCGAAGAAGATGTCGCGCCGCATCTCACCGTCGGTGACGACGTCCACCTCGGCGTCCTCTTGGATGCGCAGCGCCTGGTCGACCGCGACATCCTCAATCGCGCGGTACTCGGGATTGGCAAGCGACCCGGCGCGCAATGCGGCTCGCGCCTCCACGAGTTCCGGCGGCCGCAGCATCGAGCCCACCACATCGGCGTGAAAGACCGTGTCACGGGACATTGTTTCTCCTCCCTGGTGGGCGGGGCTCATCATGTTGATCTTGGCTCACGGGACCAGCGTCACCGCGTGATTGCGCTTCACCAGCGCTTGTTGCTTAGCCTCGAGCTCGGCGGCCAGATAGGCATCGGTCAAGCCTCGCGGCACCCACGGGTAGTCGGTTGCGAACAGGATGCGGTCCCACCCGTAGGCGGCTGCGGCCAGGGCCATCGCTCCCGGCGTGTTGTTGGCGCAGTCGACCATGAACTGGGTTCGCAGCACCTCGTCGAACGGGCGAGCGAGTGGCAGGCGCGCGGTCAGGGCGCCGATCCGGCCGCGGAGATACGGAACCACGCCACCGAGATGCGGATGGACCACGGTCAGGCTGGGCACCTCCTCGAGCACGCCGCTGACGATCAGATCGAGCGCTAGGGCGCTGGTATCGGACAACCACCCGAGGGCCACGTCGATCACGGGCGGATAGCCGACGTCGGCCGTCAGCGACTGAAACGCCGGGTGCAGGAAGATCGGCACGCCGAGCGACTCGATCCGTTTCAGCAGCGGCACCGCGCCCGGCTGCGTCAGCGGGCGCGAGGGATCACTCGAGATCACGCAGACGCCGCGCAGGCCCAGGTCTCCGACGGCACGGTCGAGTTCCGCTATCGCGGCGTCAGGCTGTCCGAGCGGCAGCATCGCGAGGCCGACGAAGCGCGTCGGATGCAGACTCTGCGCGCGTGCGGTTTCGTTGTTGAGCGAGCGGCAGAGCGCAGCGGCCTCGTCGGCGGCCATCCCTTGGACATCGCCAAGCGGCGCGGGACTGCAGACCATCACATCGATGTCATGGGCGTCCATGTCCGCCAACGCCAGGTCGAGATCTAGATGACCAGGGCCCATGTCGAACGCGATGCCCGGCGCGGCTTCGTATCGGTAGCCGCCATCCGACAGCTTCGTCGCTCGGGGCCAGGAATCACCGGACAGGGCCGCGAGGTGAGCCTCCGGGTACCAGTGCGCTTGGTGATCGACGACGAGCGTCATGGACGTGCTCCTCAGACTCGGTCTCGTACGCGGCGCTCGCGTCCGTAGAGCGCGACGACGACGAGGATCAGAACGCCGGACAGAATCTGCTGGGTCGCATACGTCGCGCCGCCGCCGATGAGCACCGTCGTCAGCTCGGTCAGGATCAGCGTGCCGAGGACGGTGCGCCAGTAGTCGCCGCGCGCGCCGAACGCAGTCCCGCCGATGACGACCGCGGTCAGGGACTGGAACAGGTACGGGTCGCCGATGCTGCTGTCGCCCGAGCCCGAGAAGCCGGCGAGCAGAATCCCGACCATCGCGGCCATGAACGCGCTGAACGCGAAGGTCAGCGTCCACACTCGCCGCGTCGGGACAAGCGCGAGGTCGGCGGCCCGCGGGTTGGAGCCCGTCGCATAGACCCAGCGCCCGGCGACCGTCCGGTGAAGGACGACGCCGATGACGATCGCGACGACCGCCCACAGCACGACGAGCGGCGGGAAGTCCAGGCCGAACGTCTTGGTCGCCGGCGACGTGAACGTCGACAGCCACGCCGGCGCCGTGCCGGTGACCAGGCCCTGCGCCCAGACGAGGATGCCGCCCAGGACGATCGAGCCGACGGCGAGCGTGACGATCAGCGGCTGGACGCGGAAGCGATGCGACAGATACCCGGAGACGCCGCCGATCGTCGCCGACAGGACGATGATCAGGATCAATGCCGGACCGAACGACCAGCCCTTGGTTCCGGTCAGCTGGACCATCAGCGTCGCGCCGCCGACGATGAATGCGGGGATCGAGAAGTCGATGCCGCCGATCAGCAGGACCACGGTCTGGCCCGCCGCCGCCAGTCCGAGCAGCGTCGCAAGGATCAGCATCGCGTAGATCGACTGCTTGGAGCCAAATCCCTCCAGCGACGAGCGCCCGTAGATGAAGATCGCGACGAGCGCGACGACCTGCGCGATCGGGTAGTCGCGCTGGAGACCCGCGGCGCGCTGGAGGGCACCCCGCGCGCCGCTATCGCCGTAGATATCCGGGCCGGGTACGGGGTCGCTGATCTCGGGGAGCGCGCTCATGTTGCCGCCGCCCTCGCGCGTGGCGCGCGCGGCGCGGTCACCGAGGCGCCGATCAGCACGCCGGCCAGCAGCATCGTTCCGTAGGCGACCTGCAGCCAGACCGCCGGGACGTGGATCGAGGTCAGGAAGTTCTGCAGCAGGAAGATCGTCGCCGCGCCGAGCACCGAGCCCAGCAGCCCTCCGCGCCCGCCGCCGACCGGCGTGCCGCCGAGCACGACCGAGGCGATCGCGATGAGCGAGTACTGGGTGGCGAGCGTCGGGTCGGCGCTCTGGACGAGCACGGTCAGCGCGATGCCGGCGATCGCGGCAAAGAAGCCGTCGAGCATGTAGGCGAACATCCGCACCGCGGTGACGTCGACGCCGGCCGAGAACGCCGCCGTATCGCTCGCCCCGACCGCGTAGAGATGGCGGATCAGCGGCGTGCGCCGCAGCCCCACCCAGACGAGGATCGCCGCCGCGATCAGGAACAGCGGCCCCGGGATGCCGAACACGTTGCTGGCGAGATCGCTCGTCCAGCCCGAGGCCGGCGCGGCGACGGGCTCGGGCGCGAGGTCGAGCGCGACACCGTTGAGGACGAAGAACATGCACAGCGTCGCGATCACCGGAGGGAAGCGCAGGATGCCGACCGTGATGCCGTTGATCAGCCCGATCGCGCTGCCGAGGGCGAGCACGATCGGGATCGCGATCAACGGCGAGTGCAGCGAGTGGTTGCCCAGCAGCTTGGTCACGAGGAAGACATTGATGACCGTCGCCATCGGCCCGACCGAGATGTCCAGGCCACCACCGCCGACGAGGATCGCCGGCGTGCTCGCCGCCGCGACGAGCATGAATGGCGCGAACAGGACAAGGTCGTGTGTCCAGTTGTCGGGCGAGCCGAACGCGGGCAGCGCGATGACGTTGGCGATCAGCAACCCGACCGCCAAGACCAGCGCGAACAGGTAGCTGTGAGTGCGCAGCAGGCGCCGCAGGTCAGGCACCACCGAGCTCCTGACCGAAGAAGCTCGCGACCAGCGACTCACGGGTGACGGCCGCCGCGGGGAGCTCACGCAACAGCTCGTGGTCGCGGAACACGAGCACGCGATCCATCAGCTCGACGTGCTCATCGAGCTCAGTCGAGAGCATCACGACCGCGACGCCCTGGCCGGCGAGCTCGCCGAGCAGCACGTAGAAGTCGCGCTTGGCGCCGAGATCGACGCCGCGCGTCGGATCATTGAGGACGAGGATCCGCGGCTTGGCCGCCAGCCAGCGGGCCATGACGACCTTCTGCTGATTGCCGCCGCTCAGCGTCGTGATCGGGTTGGAGGTGTCGGCGAGGCGGATGCGCAGCCGGTCGACGTAGTCGCGCAGGCGCCGCTCGGTTCGCCGGCGGCCGATCAGCCCGGCCCGCACATCGTCGGCGATCGTCGGGACGGCGAAGTTCTCGCGGATCGACAGGGTCTCGAACAGCGCCTCGGCCCGACGCTCACGAGGCACATAGGCGATCCCTTGGCCCGCCGCGGCGCGCGGCGAGCCGACCGCATGCGCGTCGATACCGCCGTCGATCGCATAGACCGTGCCCGAGCCCGTGGCGACACCGCGCAGCACGTGCAAGAACGCATCCTGCCCATGGCCCTCGAGCCCCGCGACGCCGACGATCTCCCCGGCCCGCAGCGTGAAGTCGAACGGCGCTGCATCAGGCCGCAGCGCGACGCCACTCACGCGCAGCACCGCGTCGCCCTCACCGGAATCGACGGCGCGCCGCGCCGCCGCGTCCACGAGATGATCCTGACCGGTCATCAGCCGCACGAGCTCACGCGGGTCCGCCGCGCTGCGCTCCAGGGTCGCCACCGACTCGCCGGAGCGCAGCACGGTGATGCGATCCGCGATGTCCTCGATCTCGTCCATGCGGTGCGAGATGAAGATCACACTGACCCCGGCCGAGGCCAGACGCCGCAGGATCGCAAACAGCGACTCGCGCGTCGCGACGTCGAGCGCCGACGTCGCCTCGTCGAGAATCAGCACCCGCGGGTCACGAACCAGCGCACGGGCGATGCAGCACGCCTGTCGATCGCTGATCGACAGCTCCTCGATCGGGCGCTCCAGCGGCGGCGGGGCCTCGAGCAGCTCGGCGAGCACGGCGGTGGCGCGCTTCACCTTGTCCTCGCGAGCGATGCGATCACGCAGCAGCCCGTCATAGCCCAGCCACACGTTGTCGAGAACCGAGCGCGGCGCTGCGACGAGGATCTCCTGCAGAACGACGCCGATGCCGAGCTCCCGCGCGGCGCGCGGCGAGCGGATGCCGCGCATCGTCGTACCGGCGATCTCGAGCTCGCCGCGATCAGCGACATGGACGCCGGTCAGCAACTTGACCAGCGTGGACTTGCCCGACCCGTTCTCACCGATGATCGCGTGGACCTCGCCACGGCGAACATCCAGCGAGCAATCGCGCAGCGCCCGCGTCGGCCCGAACGCCTTGGCGACCGACCGCACACGCAGAAGCACCTCAGGGTCGCCGCCCTGAGGTGCTTCCACCGCGTCATACGGTACGACGGTCAGCCGACCGGCTTCCTGTTGGGATTGTTGAACAGCGAGTCCACCACGCTCTTCGGGAGGTACGTCGACGGCGGGTTCTCGACCGTTCCCGGGTCCGTCGGCTTGGTGCCGGCCTTGTAGAACGTGTTGAGGTTCTTCTGCGTGATCTGCGGCTGGTACCACAGCACGTTGGTGAACTTCGGTCCCTGGCCGCCGAGCATAGGGCCGCGGCCGCATGGATCGCAGCGGCAAGGCGCAAGGGGTACGCAAGCACATCTTCCTGTTTCCGCTCCACCGCCATTGGCGAGAGCGCTTGTGTGATCGGTCCCGATCTCTGCCAAGGAGTGTCGATGAACCTGCTGGAAAACTACGATAACCTGCTCCAGGAATGGCGCCCCGTGTTCTCGCAAGATCGCATCTTTGCGCGCGCCCGCCGGCTCACCTTCGGCTTGCTGGTGTGCCTGCGTCTACACCTGACTTCCAGGGCCATTTGCGCCACCGGACGCCAGTTTGTCGATTGGAGCGCCGATTACCGTCTCTGCTCGCGCAGTCCCTGGAATCCCCATCAACTCTTCGATCCGATCTTTGACCGGCTGCCAGCCCTGTTGGCTTCCCCGTCGTCCCCCGTGATCGCCGCCTTGGATGACACACTCTGCAAGAAAACCGGGAGGCATATCCCCGGCGTGGGCATGGCGCGCGATCCGATGTCGCCGCCCTTCCACGTCAATCTCTGCTACGGACTTCGTTTTGTGCAAGTGTCGCTGCTGGTCAGCTCGACCCAAGCGCCGGGGGCGGCTCGCGCTTTGCCCGTGCGTTTCGATTTCGCCCCTCCAGCGGTCAAACCGAAAAAGAACGCCGCGCCGGAAATGCACGAAGCCTACAAAAAAGAGAAGAAACTACGAGCCCTTCCCTTGGCCGGTTTGGCTGCTATTACCAGTGTGCGTCAGAGTTTGGACGCGCGCATCGAAACGGCCCAGCGGCAGTTGATCTTCAGCGGCGACGGCAGCTACACCAATAAACCCGTGCTACGCAATCTGCCGCCGCGGACCACGTTCATCGGACGCATTCGCAAGGATGCCAAGTTGCACTGGCCCTTGCCGGAGCGCGAGGGCGCCATCGTGGGGCGACCGCGCCTCTATGGCCCGCAGGCCCCCACCCCTGAGCAAATCCTCAAAGATGATTCGATTCCCGTGGTGCACATCCATTGCTTCGCCGCGGGGCAACTTCGAGAAATTCCCGTGAAAGTTTTGGGCCAGGTTTTTTGGCGTAAAGCCGGGGTGGATGTTCCTCTACTTCTGGTGGTCATCAAACCACTCGGCTACCGTCTCCGCAACGGCTCCAAACTGCTGTACCGCCAGCCAGCTTTTCTCATCTGCACCGATCCGAGTTTAGAGCTGCAGGTATTAGTTCAGTCCTTCATCTACCGTTGGGAAATCGAGTGCAACCACCGCGATGAAAAGTCACTGCTGGGCGTGGCGCAGGGGCAGGTGCGAAGTCCCCAGGCCGTCAGTCGCTTGCCGCAGTTTCAAGTGGCGGCTTATAGTCTGCTGCTGCTGGCATCCTTGCTCAGTTACGGCTTCCCGCGCACGGTCGATTATCTACCTCTACCGAAGTGGCGGAGCCAGGCGGCTCGTCCCTCTTTACTGGATCTTCTCAATCTGCTTCGCCATCAGATTTTTGCTCGCGGCGTGGACGCACAAACCGCGAATTTCGATGACTTCGCATCTGAACCTACATCCCCCGCAGTGCAGTCCTCGAAACCCCCTCTGAACGCTGAGACACTCGCCACACTTGCGGCCTGAGTTGAACTGAGCTGGTTCGACTCGCTCAATTGGTTTTTGAAACTGGCCAATCTCCAGGCACAGGCTTGAAAGCCTGTGCCACAATCCAGCTTCAGCCGATCGCCGTTGGCCTGTCAGATGTAGGCGACCACGTCGATCTCAACCAGCGAGTTGCCCGGTATCCACGCCGCCGCGATGGTCGTGCGCACCGGAGGCTCGTCGCCGAAGCGGCCTTTGAACATCTCGTTCATGCCGTCGTAGTCCTTCCCGTCGGCGAGAAACACGCGGCACTGCAGCACCTTGTTCATCGACGAGCCTGCGTTTTCCAGATCTGCCTGAATCTCGTCCAGAACCGCCTTCGTGTGCACCTTGATGTCACCCTCTTTGTGGTATCCAACGCCTGCGATGAAGAGCAGGTTGCCGTAGGAAACCGCCCGGTTGAAAAGACCCTTCGCGGGCTTGGGGCCCCTGCGGTGCACCTTTTTCACCATTCCGCCGGACTGCCCCTGCGCCGCCCCCGCGCCGGCCGCAGCAGCCACTCCAACCTTCAAAAACCCTCTTCTGTCATTCTTGCTCATAGCCAGTCACGTCCTTTTTAAGAAAAATTTAAACCACTCCAAACCTAAACAGCAGTATAACTTAGCGCCGGACACCCAAATCACGATGGTTCGGAATCGCCTATACGGAAGTTTACACTGAGCACGAGAGAAAATGACTTTCACCGGGAGGATGTTCATGTTCGCGCGCAAATTATTTCACTGCGGGGCGCTCTGCGCCCTGTTCAGAGCCATAGCCTGGTCGCAGCCGGCCTTGACTACAATTTCCGACGTCCTGTTCAAGGCGGACGGCACACGCTTCAACGGCCTGGCTAATTTTACCTGGGTCACTTTTGAATCCGGCAACGGGTCCAACATCGCACAGCAGATGAAGACTGTGCGTATCATCGATGGCAACCTCTTCGTCCAGTTGACCCCTACCACCGATGCCGTGCCCGCGGCCCAATACTCCGTCAAGTACAGCAGTGACGGAAAAATTCAGTTTGAAGAAACCTGGGCGGTGCCCCCGTCCACAACCACGCTTCGCGTTCGCGACGTGCGTACCACGCAACCGATTTTCCCCCTCACCGGAGGCGGCGGTGCCGGCGGCGTGACGGCCATTCAAGAGAGCGATGTGACAGGTCTGGTGCAGGACCAGCATATCAGGAGTACTCGACCGGTTCTGGGCCAGACTGTTCTGTTTAGCGAATACAGACAGTTCCTGACACTCAGTCCAGATGCGTGAAGGCGCCGGGCCTGCCGAGCTAACGAATGCGTTCGACTCTGTCATCGCTCAAGACTGCGCCCTGGACACTGATGCGGTGTCCGTTGAGGGTTGGCACCCACTTCCCGTGAGCCGCGACGACGGCATAGGGAATCTTCCACATTTCGAGCAGCGTGAGGTCCTCGTTGAATAGGACGGCGACCAGGAAGTCGAACTCGACGCTCTTGAGTTTGCGGATGACGCCAAGTACTCGACTCTGGTTGTGAGCCGTCAACCTTCGCGATTTGATCTGGTATCGCAGGCCGGTATGGTCTGTCGCGTCGTAGCCCTGAGCCGACTGAGGCGCGAGCTCAAGGTCGAGAACCTGCGCAACCAATCGTTCCGCAGTGTCCGCTACCGGGTTGTTCGATGATCGAACGAGTGAGCGATCCTTGAGCTCTTTCAGATCTCGACCAGATTTGCAGCACCTCGTCATCCGTCAGCGCGAGGAAGAACTCATCCCATGCCATCTGTTCAGCATGGCACTAGGCACGCCGTACACCTACCGGCGTAGATCAACTTGCGCCCGCGGGCCACGCCAGTCGTCGCGCGGATCTACGGTGGCCACATGGTCGGCGACCCCTTTGCGCTAAGCGGCGGGCCGTTGCCCTCTCGTCGGGTGATCTGGGGAAGCGCGCTCGGCGTCGGCGGTCTTCCAGGTGATCGGTTCGTTCGGGGCGGCGGACAACCAACCCGATCGTCGCGGCATCGACGTGCTGGCGATCGTGCTGGTGCTGATCGGTCCTGCTGCGCTCGCCGTGCGCGACCGCTGGCCGGTGTTCGCGGTCGCAGTCACGATGGCTGCCGCCGACCTGTGGATCGCGTTCGGCTTCGCGTACGGACCGATCGTGTTGAGCGTGATCGTCGCGCTGATCACCGCGGTGCTGATGGGACATCGCCGCGAGACGTGGGTGGTCGCGGCGGCCGGATACGTCGGGTTCCTCGTTGCCATGGCGGTCGACCCGAACGGTCACGACAGCATCTGGTGGCCCGCAATCGTCGTCGCCGGATGGTTGCTCCTCGTGCTCGCGCTCGCCGAGGTGGCACGTTCAGCGTCGCGACCAAGTGGTGGAGCGGCGCCGCCTCACCGAGATCGACCGACAACGTCGCGTCGACGAGCAACGCCTCGACCTCGCCCAGGAGCTGCACGACGTGCTCGCCCACACCATCTCGCTCATCAACGTGCAGGCCAGCGTCGCCCTCCACCTCCTCGACGAGCAGCCCGAGCGCGCCCGCCCCGCCCTCACCGAGATCAAGCACCACAGCAGCGAAGCCCTCGGCGAGCTGCGCGTCGCGCTCGACGTGCTCCGCCGCGGCGACGCCGCACCCCGCTCACCCGCGCCGCGTCTCGCCGACCTGCCTGCGCTCGTCGACTCCGTGCGCGCCAGCGGACTCGATGTTCGTCTCGAGCAACATGTCGAACGAGTCGCCGAGTGCTTCCTGCCCGCCACCGAGGTCGCCGCCTACCGCATCGTGCAGGAAGCACTCACCAACGTGACCCGTCACTCGCACGCACACACCGCGGTCGTCGACGTGCGCGTCGACGGGCACGTGCGACGCGTCCACCTCGAGATCTCCGACGACGGCGAAGGTCGCGGCGACGCGCCCGTCGAAGGCAACGGCATCACCGGCATGCGCGAGCGTGCCGCGTCGGTCGGCGGCACCGTGAGCGTCGGGCCCGCGCCCGACGGTGGGTTCCGCGTCGTCGCCGACCTGCCGGGGGAGTGGGCGTGATCACCGTCGTGCTCGCCGACGATCAAGCCCTCGTGCGCGGCGGCTTCCGCGCGCTGCTCGACGCGCAGGACGACATCGCGGTGGTCGGTGAAGCCGCCGACGGCGACGCGGCCGTCGCGCTCGCGCTCGAGCACCGCCCCGACGTGATGCTCATGGACATCCGCATGCCCGGCACCGACGGCCTCACCGCCACCCGCCGCATCACCGAAGACGAGCGCCTCGCCGACGTGAAGGTCGTCATCCTCACCACCTTCGACCTCGACGAGTACGTGTTCGAAGCCATCCGCGCCGGCGCCAACGGCTTCCTCGTGAAGGACACCGAGCCCGAGGAGCTCGTGCGCGCGGTGCGCGCCGTGGTGGCGGGTGACGCCCTGCTCTCGCCGCAGGTCACCCGTCGTCTCATCGAAGAGTTCGCGACGCGGGCGCGTGAACCCGCGGCCGACAGTGGGCGCGACCTCTCGGTGCTCACCGATCGCGAACGTGAAGTGGTCGCGCTCGTGGCCGAAGGACTCTCCAACGACGAGATCGGTACGCGCCTCTTCGTGAGCAGCGCGACCGCGAAGACCCACGTGAGCCGCGCCATGGGCAAGCTTGCGGCCCGCGACCGCGCCCAACTCGTGGTGTTCGCCTACGAGAGCGGCCTCGTGCGCCCCGGCTGGCAGGCCTAAGAAGGGCAATGCGAGTACACGGCTCACCGGAACAACATGGCCCAAATAGGACGAGCGACGCGGTGAACTTCTGGGTGAAGTCGGCTGCGCGATCCTTGACAGCGTGAGCAGTGCGACTCAAGCTAAGGGTCCAGTGAGGCCGATACCGCGACTAGCCCCGCGCGCGGCGCGGCTCCTCTCGAGTACGGGTCCGTAGCTGTCTCGAGGATGCGTCTCGACCACAAAGCCAGCGGAGCGGCTCTTAACAGTCTGTCAAGAGCAGCGGTGCCTGTAGCGCGTCAGCGAGTTCGAGCGCTGAATGCGCACGCTCGAAGAGCGGACCCAGCAGGTCGCTACAGTCGGATCTGGTTCGAGTCGCGCCTTGTATGCCGTGATTCGCGAGCGCAAGGACGGCATCAGTCATGACCCCCTGCGTGAAGACTTCTTCGACGCCCACGTAGCCGACATCAACCGTCGGCGTCTTGCAGCGGCCTACCGTCAACTTCGAGGGCGAGGGTGCTCAGCGTCTCGTGGCGTGGCCATTCGACGACCGCCTCGACGCGGTGTGGAACGAGTGGGTGTGGCTAGATCTGCCGACCTCGACCTCGAGTACTGAGGTCCTGTGCAGGCTCTTTCTTCGGCTGTTGCCAAACCCGTTCGCCGTGACGGAGACGGTCGCCTCGACCATTCTCCCGAGCCTCGACCAGTGCTCGGCGTGGTCTGGAGACAACGAAGACCTGTGGTTTGCCTACACAGCGCGATCATTCAATCGGAGACTGATCTCGGCGCTTCCGGCTCGGCAGCTCACTTCCGGACTAGCCGTGCCTCGCGTACGCGCGTGTTCGGTCGAGTCCCCCACGAAGCGACTGTTTGAGGGGACACGACACCCCTGCTAGCGGGGGCGGAAGTTCCGGACTCCCGGAAGGACACCGTGACCGACAACGAACACCTCTGCTCGATCCTGCTCCACGGCAAGCCGCCGCTCAACTCCGAGGGCGCCGTACATGACTCTCGCCGGGAAGCCCAGGCACGTTCGGGGATCGCAAGGGTTCGATCTGGCGCAATCGACGAGACGTCACGAAGCGGTGGCAGGTGCAGTGCGTCTACGCGACAACGGGCTAACCCGCTTTCCGTGGCGCCGGCGCTGTCCTGGAACCAGATCCGCCGGCCATTACGTGATCAGGCTTACGTCGTAGCGAGGAAGCCTCCCGAGGGCTGACGACCGGCGCGGCATCGACGCTCACCATGGCGTCATGAGCATCGCAACCAGCACCACATCCGCCCTGGCCGTCACCGGCCTCACCAAGCGCTACGGCTCCCGCACCGCCGTCGACCACCTCGACTTCGAACTGCCCCGCGGCGTGGTCGCCGGGTTCGTCGGGCCCAACGGCTCCGGCAAGACCACCACGATGGGCATGCTGCTCGGCCTGGTCCGCCCGTCGGCGGGCACCGGCACCGTGCTCGGCGAGCCCATCACCGACCCCGGCGCCTACCTGCACCGGGTCGGCGCGCTCATCGAGACGCCCGCCTTCTATCCCGCGCTCACCGGACGCGAGAACCTGCGCGTGTTCGCCATCGCCGGCCGTCACGACCCCGCGCGCATCGACGACCTCCTCGACCTCGTCGGGCTCACCGGCCGCGGCGACGACCGCGCCCGCACCTACTCCCTCGGCATGAAGCAACGCCTCGGCATCGCCGCCGCGCTGCTCGGCGACCCCGAGCTGCTCATCCTCGACGAACCCACCAACGGCCTCGACCCCCAAGGCGTGCGCGAGATGCGCGCGCTGGTCGGCCGGCTCGCGGGCGACGGCCGCACCGTGCTCGTGTCGTCGCACGACCTCAGCGAGCTCGAGCAGGTGTGCGACTGGCTGCTGCTCATCGACACCGGCACCGTGCTCTACCAAGGCCCGACGCGCGACCTGCTCGACGCCGGACACGCCGAGCTCGCCGTCGCACCGCAACATCCGTCCGACGAACGCGCGCTCATCGACGCGCTGCGCGCCGCCGGCTTCACCACCGAACGACGCGACGACACGCTCGTCGTCACGCGCCGGCACGACCGTCGACGCAGACGCGTGGGCCGCGGCCGTCAACCGCTGCGCGTTCGACGCCGGCATCACCCTCGCGGTGCTGCACCCGATGCGCACGTCGCTCGAAGACCGATTCCTCGCCATGACCGCAGGAGGTGCGCGATGACCGCCATCATCCACGCCGAGCTCGTGCGCTCGGGTCGCCGTCGCACGCTGCTGATCGCCGCCGCGGTCGTCGCGGTGTTCGCGGTGGTCGCCACCGTCGCGATCTTCAGCTCCGCGGGCGACACGTTGGGCGCCGACAGCAACGGCCAGGGCGCCACGCTCGCCGACCTCGCCGCACCCGGTGGTGGCACCGTCGCGTTCGCGACCGGCACGTCGTTCGCCGGCTTCCTCGTGTTCGTGACGTTCATCGGGCTCATGGCGCGCGAGTTCTCCGACGGCACGTTCCGAGCACTGGTGATGCGCGAACCCAACCGTCGACGCGTGATCGTCGGCAAGGTCGTCGGCCTGCTGCTCGTCGCCGCCGGGCTCGTCGCGTTCACCGAAGTCGCGAGCTTCGTGTTGTCGATCCTGCTCGCCGGGTCGCGCGACATCGACCCCGGCGTGTGGTTCTCGCTCGACGGCCTCGGCCACGCGCTCGGCGACTACGGCGCGGTCATGCTCGGCGTCGCCGGGTGGGCCGTGCTCGGCACCACGCTGGCGGTGATCTTCCGCTCGGTGCCCATCGCACTCGCGGTCGGCTTCGCGTGGGCCGGGCCGTTCGAGAACATCGTCTCCCGCTCGTGGGACACCGGCAACCGCGTGTTCCCCGGCCGCGTGCTCGCGGCGCTCATCAACGGCGGCACCACCGAGATCAGCTTCGGACGCGCCGTCGTCACCGCACTCATCTACTCCGCGATCGCGGCAACCGTCGCGCTCGTGCTCGTCACCCGAAGGGACGTGACCGCATGACCACCGCACTGATGCTCGCCACCCACGACCACCACTGGTTCCCGTGGTTCCCGCTGATCCCGCTCGCGTTCTTCGCCCTGTTCTTCACGGTGTTCGTGGTGTTCGGACGTCGCCGCTGCCGTGCGTTCCCCGGCCGCACCGGCGAGTCGGTGCTGGCCGAGCGCTACGCCCGCGGCGAGATCGACGAGACCGAGTTCCGTCAGCGCCGCGACGTCCTGCGCGCCAAGAGCTGACCTCACGGAGGAGCCCGCCGTGCGGCGCTGTGTCGTCTCGCTGTACCAACGGTTACGCGAAGATGCTGCCGTGAAGTTCGTGTGGCCAATGAGCCGTCTGCCCATCGATCGTGCTCGGTTCGGCCTCAAGGAGTTCACATCGGCTCCGTACGGGCGTCGCGTCGCGCAGCAGAAGATCTGGTTTTCGATCGGCTTTGGATGTCTGATGGTCCCCACCTTCGCCATCGGCGCGATCGTCCGCGGCGACGAGCTCGGAGGGATCATCGGCACCACCCTCACGCTCTCGCTCTTGGTCGGGTGCGTCTGGTACCTGCGGTTGCCTGTCCGTCCACCTGAGTGAAGGTCGACGGTGACTTCGCAGGTGCCGCGCTTGTTTGAGAAGGTACGTGGTCAGTCGGTGGGGTCGACCGTGTCCTCGGAGTGTCGATGCTCCACCGGTTGACCGGGTGGAGACACACGGTCGTCGGTGCGCTCGTCGGACTCGAGGAGGATCTCCTCGGCCTGCGCTTCCGGGTCGTCGCTGCCCACCTTGAGCTCATCAGCGGTGAGCTGGTCGGCGCGTTGCTGCACTCGCTGCGGATCGGGTTCCTTGGTCATCGTCACGTCGTGCCCAGAAGCGCTCCCGTCGAACCGGATGCACCCTGAGTGCCGCTGGGCGATTCGGGGAACGCTGTGCGCATGCGTTTCGACGACTGGTTCCTCACCGCTGAGGAACGCGGCAACCCGGCCACCGAGATCGACCGTCGCCACTCCGACGGCTTGGCGTGGACCGAAGGCAATCGCGTCGAGGTGCTCATCGACGGCGCGAACTACTTCGCTCGGCTCTACGACGAGCTCAGCACCGTCGGCGCCGATGACTGGGTGCACTTCACCGATTGGGAGGGTGACCCCGACGAGCGTCTCGTCGGGCCGGGCACCGCGCTCGGGCACGTGCTCGCCGACCTCGCACGCGACGGCGCCCACGTGCGCGGGCTGCTGTGGCGGTCGCACCCACGCCAAGCGCACTTCAGCGAGCAGCAGAACACGAAGCTCGTGCGCGAGATCAACGACGCGGGCGGGGAGGTGTTGCTCGACGAGCGCGTGCGGCGCGGCGGGAGCCACCATCAGAAGCTCGTCTACGTGCGTCGCTCCGCTGAACGACGCCGGTCCCGACGACGACGTCGCCTTCGTCGGCGGCATCGACCTCTGCCACGGCCGACACGACGACGCAGTCCACGACGGCGATCCGCAAGCGGTCGAGCTCGACCCTCGGTACGGCGAACATCCGCCGTGGCACGACCTCCAGCTCGAGGTGCACGGCCCGGCGATCGGCGACCTCGCGCACACGTTCCGCGAGCGTTGGGAAGACCCGACGCCCTTCGACCACCGGAACCCGATCCGGGTCGCGGCCCGCACGCTCACCCGTGAGCCGCGGCATCCCGATCCGCTCCCGCCCGCACGCGACGACCCGGCCCCGGCGGGTCCGCACGCGGTGCAGGTCATGCGCACGTATCCCGCCAAGCAGCCGCCCTATCCCTTCGCGCCCGACGGCGAACGCAGCATCGCACGCGCCTACCGCAAGGCGATCGGTCGGGCGCGCAAGCTCATCTACGTGGAAGACCAGTACCTGTGGTCGTCCGACTGGACCGCGACGATCACCGACGCGCTCCGAGCGCACGACGACCTGCGACTCATCGCGGTCGTGCCCCGCTTCGCGGAGCGCGGCGGCACGCTCTCGGCGAACGCCGAGAACATCGGGCGTCAGCGTGTCATCGACGACCTGTGCGCCTTCGGCAGCAACCGGGTCGCGATCTACGACCTCGAGAACCGGCACGGCACGCCGATCTACGTGCACGCCAAGATCTGCGTGATCGACGACGTGTGGCTCGAGCTCGGATCCGACAACCTGAACCGCCGTTCGTGGACGCACGACTCCGAGTTGTCGTGCGCCGTGCTCGACACCACCTTCGACGAACGACAACCGCTCGACCCAGGCAGGCTCGGCGACCACGCCCGCGTGTTGGCGCCGCGACACCCGTCTGCGACTGTGGCGCGAGCACCTCGGTCGTGACGATGGTGACGACGCCGATCTCGTCGATCTCGATGCCGGGTTCGTTGCCTGGCAGGAGTCGGCCCACACGCTCGACGTGTGGCACCGCGACGGTTGCCACGGACCTCGTCCCCCTGGACACGCGCGACCACACCGACCGCAGCACGTGCCCACGATGCAGCACGCGTGGGCACGGGCGGCACACCGCCTGTTCGTCGACCCCGACGGCCGCCCGCGCGACCTCCGCGCCGCGAAGAACTTCTGACCAAGCGCGCCCCGCCAACCCGCGGATCTGACCGCCGACCCGCGGATCGCTCGGTCAGGCGCCCGTGACGTCGATGAGACGAAGCGCGGCGTCGATCAGGGCGAGATGCGTGAACGCCTGGGGGTAGTTCCCCAGGTGCTGGCCGCTCTCGGCGTCGATCTCCTCGGCGTAGAGGTGCAGCGGGCCGGCGAACGACAGCAGCTTCTCGAACAGGGCGCGGGCGCGGGCCGTCTCGCCGATCATGGCGAGCGCGGAGACGAGCCAGAACGAGCAGATCGTGAACGTGCCCTCCTCGTCGTTCGAGAGTCCGTCGTCGGCGCTGTCGACGCGGTACCGCAGCACGAGGCCGTCTTCGGTGAGCTCGTCGGCGATGGCGAGCACGGTTGCGCGCACCCGCTCGTCGTCGGGCGGCAGGAACCCCATGATCGGGATCAAGAGGTTCGCGGCGTCGAGATCGGTGGTGCCGTAGTGCTGCACGAACACGCCGCGGTCGTCGAGTCCGTGCTCGAGCACGTCGGCCTTGATGGCATCCGCGGCCTTCTGCCACGACGCCGTCCGCTCGTCGTCGCTACGCGCGGCCGCGAGCTGCGCGCCGCGATCGGCGGCCACCCAGCACATCACCTTCGAGGCCACGAAGTGCTGCGGGTCGCCGCGCATCTCCCAGATCCCTTGATCGGGCTCCACCGCGCCGGCGATGGCTTGATCCACGAGGTTCGAGATGCCCGCCCAGATGTGCTCGGGCATCGCACCGCCGCGCCGCGAGTGCGTCGCCAACGAGTCGAGCAACATGCCCCACACGTCGTGTTGGTGTTGGTCGAACGCACCGTTGCCGGTGCGGACGGGCTTCGAGTCGCGGTAGCCGGAGAGGTGGTCGAGCGTCGCTTCGGTGAGGTCGGTCTCCCCGCCGATGCCGTACATGATCTGGATGGTCCACTGCCCGTCGCTCTCGGACGCGGCCACCGTCTCGAGCAGGAACGCGAAGTACTCGAACGCCTCCCACTCGAAGCCGAGTGCGTGGAGCGCGCGCAACATGAAGCCGCTGTCGCGGATCCACGTGTAGCGGTAGTCCCAGTTGCGTTCGCCGCCCACGGTCTCGGGCAGCGACGTGGTCGCGGCCGCCATGATCGCGCCCGTCGGCGCGTAGCTCAGGCCCTTGAGCGCGAGCGCGCTGCGTTCGATGTAGGGACGCCACGGATGGTCGGGCACGGTCGCGAGGCTCAGCCAATCGCGCCAGTACTGCTCCGTGCCGTGCAGCAGCTCGATGACGGCGTCTTCGTCGAGACCGTCGAGTGCGTGTTCGCCGTCCCACGACAGTGCGATCCACGCGGTCTCGCCGCGGTGCAGCGTCTGACGCCCGTACGCGCGCGCACCCACCGTTCCCAAGCGCATGTTGCTCGCCAGGTGCAGGCTCAGGTCGCCGCTCGTCACGCTCAAGTTGTCGTAGCCGGTACCGCTGTACTCCCAGGTGCCGGCGGTGCGCCCGTAGTCGAACAGCGGCAGACAGTTCGCTTGGAGCTCGACGTGCCCGTCGAAGCACGTGGCCACTCGCAGCAACGTCTGCTGCGGCATCGACTCGCCCGGCACCCGCCGCCAGATCGCCTCGCGCTCCACCGACGACGACGTGCCGACCACGAGCAGGTCGCACACGGTCATCCAGCCGGTGCTCGTGTGCCACGTGGTCTCGAGCACGTTCGTGCCCGGCAGGTAGCGCCGCTGATCGGGCACCTCGACCGTCGACGGCCCGAAGGAGAAGAAACCCGCCGAACGATCCAGCAGCGCGCCGAACACGCTCGGGGAATCCGGCCGGGGGAGACAGAGCCACTCGACCGAACCGTCGGGCGCGACCAGCGCGTTGACCTCGCAGTCGGACAGGAAGGCGTAGTCCGCGATCAACGGAAACGTGGTCATCGAGGTCCTCTCGTCGCACGCGTGCCGCGTGACTCGTCACGCATCATGCCAGCGCCCACGACTCCGCCCGACGCCCACGTGGCCTCGGAGCCCTTCGGCGCTTCCGTGGCACGCGTGGTGACCGCTCGTGCGCCGGGTCGACGGTGGCGATACCCTCCCGCTGAGCGGAGGGGGACCCGATGGTGAAGTGGTTCACGAGCAGCGAGACCGACGACCCCGCCGTCGGTGCGGAGTCGTACCTGGGCACGTCGCCGCATCCGTCGGCCACCGACGAGTTCGACCGAACCGAACCGCAGGCGTTCCTGGTGCGCTATCCGGCGTCGGTGGGACCGCTCCGCGTGCACTGGCATCCCGTGCCGCAGTTCCAGTACATCGTGAGCGGGGACGCCCGGTTCGGTGCGCACGACGTGCGACCCGGCACCGTGCACTACGCCGATCCCGGCACGCCCTACGGCCCGCTCGCGCCCGATGGCGACCGCGTGTGCTTCCTCACCCTGCGCGCATCGAACGATCGCGGCGCGGAGTTCATGCCCGAAGCCCAAGCGCAGCTCGGTGAGCGGCGCGCGCTCGAGCCCGACGGCGCGCCGCACCGCAACGTGACCGCCTCGCTCGACGACGTCGCGCCCGGGATCGTCGCGTCCGACGACGACGGCATGCAGATCGAGGTGATCGATCTCGATGCCGACCAGTCGATCACCATCGACCCCGGCGTCACGGGCGCGTACGTGGTCGTCGTGCACGGTGCGATCGTCGACGACGACGGGGTCGTCCGCGGCGATCCCGCCTCGCTGTGCTTCCTCGCGCAGCCCGAGTCAGTGCTCGCGGCTGCATTGGGCTCGCGGCTCGCCGTGCTGCGCTTCCCGGTGCGCGCCCTCAGCTCCGTCAGCTGACCGTCGGGCGCGCATCACGACATCCGCACCTCGATCGCGTCGTAGCATTCGGTCCGCCCACCTCCCCGTGACCTTCACGAGGCCGAGCCCGTGTCCGACACCATTCGCTGCAGTTCGTGTGGTCACGAGAACGACGGTGCGCAGCGCTTCTGCAGCAACTGCGGCAACGAGCTGATGGTTCCGTGTCCCCGCTGCGGCACGCCGGCGCCGCCCACCGCCAACTTCTGCGGCACGTGCGGGCAGGACCTGCGGCACCCAGGCGCGGCGGCCACCACCGCCGCGCAGTTGCCGCGGCTCGAAGAGCGGCGCGTTGCCACCGTGCTGTTCGCCGACCTCTCGGGCTACACCGCGTTGTCGGGACACACCGACCCCGAGGAGATGCGAGCGCTCGTCGATCGATGCATGACCCTGCTCGGTGAGATCGTCGATTCGCTCGGCGGCACGGTCGACAACATCATCGGCGACGCCGTGCTCGCGCTCTGGGGCGTGCCGATCGCGCACGAGGACCACGCCGAACGTGCGGTTCGGGCTGCGCTCCAGATGCAGTCGTGCGCACGCGAGCGCGCCGACGACTTCGGCGGCCTCGAGCTCCGCATCGGCGTCAACACTGGTGAGCTGATGTTCGCGCCCGTCGGGCCCGAAGCCAGTCGCCACACGACGGTCATCGGCGACGTCGTCAACATGGCGAGCCGACTGCAGACCTCGGCGCCGCGCGGCGGCATCCTCGCCGGCGAGGAAACCTGGCGCGCGACGCGGCGCGCCATTCGCTACGAGCAGGTCGAACCCTTCGTGGTCAAGGGCCGGGACACGCCGATCGACGCCTGGCTCGCGCTCGAAGCACTCGAACACGACGCGGCCGAACGGCCGTTGTCGAACGTGCCGATGGTCGGTCGCGCCGACGAGCTCGAAGCGTTGACCGAGGTGTGGGCGCGCGTGGTCGACGACCACCGACCACACCTCGTCGTGGTGTCGGGCGCGCCCGGCATCGGCAAGAGCCGGCTGTGCCGCGAGTTCCGTGAGCTCGCGGAGTCCGAGGGCGTCACCGTGCTCAAGGCGAGATCGCTGCCCTACGGCGAGAACGAGCCCTACGGCGCGTTCGCGTCGCTCGTGCGGCGCGCTGCCGACATCTTCGACACCGACGACGACGGGGCGGCGGCGGACAAGCTCCGCAGTCGTGTGTCGACCCTGCCGTGGCGGGGCGGTCCGGCCGTCGGCGCCGAGGCGCTCGAGGTGTTCATCGGATACGTCACCGGGCGGATCGACAACCGCGCGGTGCTCTTCGACGCCGCCAGCCAGTTCGTCGAGGCGTTGGGCTCGGAACAACCGACGATCCTCGGCTTCGAAGACCTGCACTGGGCCGACACGAGCCTCCTCGATCTGATCGAGCACCTCATCGCGCAGGTGCGCGACGTGCCCGTGCTGATCCTCGCCTCGGCTCGCCCCGAGCTGTTCCAGGTGCGCCCCACCTTTGGCCGCGACGTGTCGCAGTACCTCGCGCTGTCCCTCGACGCGCTGAGCGACGCGGCCGCCGACTCGCTCACGCGCGAGCTGCTCCACGGTCGCGCCCTCCCGCCCGCCGTCGTGGAGCGGATCAGCGAGGCGGGTGGCGGGAACCCGCTCTTTCTCGAGGAGCTCGCCACCTCAGTGGCCGAGGGAACGACCGATCCGGCACGCGGTCTGCCCACCAGCATCATCTCGATCATCGCGGCCCGCTTGGACGGCTTGCCCCCCGACGAACGCCGTCTCCTGCTCGACGCCTCCGTGATCGGGCGCACGTTCTGGCGCAGCCTGCTCGCGTTGCTCGATCCCGGGGTCGACGTCGAACGCGCCCTCACCGACCTGGAGGATCGCGACTTCATCCAGCGCGAGCCGGTGTCGGTGCTCGAAGGCGACGACGCGTTCTCGTTCCGGCACATGTCGCTGCGCGAGGTCGCGTACAACATGTTGCCGAAGGCCGAACGCCGCGACCGTCACGCGGCGGTGGCCCAACTCGCCGAGGCGGCGTTCCCGGGCGGCTCGACCGCGCTGACGCCGATCCTCGCCTATCACTGGCGAGAAGCCGGCGACATGCCGCGCGCGATCGAGTGCTACCTGCGCGCCGCGGAGCAGGCCGACCAGGCCTGGGCCAAGGTCGAAGCGGTCCGCCACTACAAGCAGGTGCTCGGCCTCCTGCCCGACGGAGACAGCCGGATTCGCGCCGTCAAGATGAAGCTCGCGCTCGCGCAGGTGTCGATCGACCACATCCGATTCGGCGACGTGCCCGCGCCTGCAAGCCGGCAGTGGGGCGAGCGGCATCGAGGCGAGCCCGCCGCGTTGAGTCAGGTGGGGAAGTCGGCCGGTGCGACGTCGCCGCCGATCTCGTAGATCGCTTCGACGAGATGACCACCGAGCAGCTCCGCGTGCTCGCGGACCCGCTCCTCGTTCGGCGCCTGGTACACGCAGAAGGTGAGGATGTCGCCGTCGGGGCTGGCGACGACGTGGCTGACTTCCCACACGACGTCGGGGGTGTGCTCGGCGATCACGCGGTTCGACGCGGTGCCGACCTGCTCCATCGCGTCGTCGTCGACGGGCCCGAAGTTTCGTCGAATGAGATACCGAGGCATGGTGTCCTCCTCGCCAGTCACGAACGCACGAGAACCTACTTCGAATCGCTGGTTGTGCCGCCTCGCAAGACGCGCTGCTACTGCAGCTCTGCCTCGACCATGCGCCCGAGGTCCCGCAACCGTTCGATCTGCTCGTCATCGAGCACCCGAGGGCGGTGGTCCATGATGCAAAGGGTGCCGACGCGATGGCCGTCGGGCAACGTGAGCGGCACACCGGCGTAGAAGCGCAGCCGCGCGTTGCTTGCGACGTGCGGGTTGTCGGCGAAACGGTCGTCACGCAGCGCGTCGGTGACCACGAACACGTCGTCCTCGTCGAGAATTGCGTGCGCGCACATCGACTCGTCGCGCGGCGTCTCCACCACGCCGAGCCCCGCGTGCGACTTGAACCACTGGCGGTCCTCGTCGACCAGCGTCACCAACGCGATCGGCACCTCGAACGTGGAGCACGCCACCTCGGTGAAGCGGTCGAAGCGCGCCTCGGTCTCGGTGTCGAGGATGCCCAAGTCCCACAACGCGCTGAGGCGCTCCGACTCGTTGGCGGGCAGCGCCGCGCTCTGCCAACGGCACGCGCGCCGCAGCAACCACGCGCGCAGCTTGGTGCGCACCTGCGACTGCGACGCCGGCCACACCAGCCAGTCGGTGATCTCGGCGCGGATGCCGTCGGGTGGTGGCGTGCTCGTGGTCACGTACACGACCGTCGCGCCCTCCGGATAGCTCTCCACGATGGCCCGCGCCTCGTCGGCCAAGTCGTCGAGGGCGCGATCCGGCGCGGCCTCGAGCACCACGATCGGCGGTTGCTCCTCCCGGGCGAGCTGGAGGGCGTCGTCGAACCCGTCGCTGGTGAGCGTGTCGAACCCCTCGGCGTGAGCGGCCTCGCGGAGCTCGGCTTCGATCTCGGCGTCGCTGACCGCGAGCAGCACCACGCGCGGCAGCTCGGCGAGCGCGGGCGTGCGCGTCGCGGTGTCGATCCCTTCCTGGGGTTCTGTCTCACCGCGCGACGACAGCGTGATGGTCGATTCCCTCGGTCGCCGCGAACACGTCACTCTCGAACTCGAGGTCGGCGGCGTGCGACCGTGCGCGCGCCGCGAGCGCGTCGACCGCGTCGTCGGTGCGGGTCGGGTCGTGGTGGAACAGCGCGAGCCGTTGCGCGTCGGCCGCGTGCGCGACCTCCACCGCGTATTCGACCGTGCTGTGGCCCCAGCCGACCTTGTCGGCGTACTCCTCGGCGAGGTACTCCGCGTCGTGGATCACGAGGTCGGCGTCACGGAGGAAGGCGACGTGCTTCGCCTCCTCGCGGTTCGCGTCCTCGAGCTCGTCGGGGTCGGCCTCGGCCGTCGCGCTCTGCTCGTGGTCGGTCGAGTACACGAGCGTGGCGCCGTCGGCTTCGATCCGATACCCGAGGGTCAACGCCGGGTGATGGAGGTACTGCGTGGTGATGGTGACGTCGTCGATCTCGAACTGACCCTCGACGAGGTCGTGGTACATGAGCGTGGCGCCGAAATCGAGCAACTGCACCGGGAAGTACGTGTATTGCATCTGCCCGGCGAGCGCCTTGTCGATCGACGAGTCGAGCCCGCGGGGCCCGTACACGTGCCACACGTTGCCGGGCACGAAGAGCGGGGCGAAGAACGGCAGACCCTGGATGTGGTCCCAGTGCGTGTGCCCGATGAGGATGTGCCCGTCGGCAGCGACCGCCGTCGCGGGTGAGCTCCTGGCCCAACTCGTGGATGCCCGTCCCGCAGTCGAGGATCAGGAGCGTGCCGCGCCGCGGTGCGCACCGACACGCACGAGGTGTTGCCGCCGTAGCGGACCGTCGTCGGCCCCGCTTTGGCGATCGAGCCCCGCGTACCCCAGAACGTGACGTCCACAGCCAACTTCCCGATCGCCCGCCTTCGTGCGCACGTTACGTGGCGATGCGGCACATCTCAATCGGATGTCAGCCGGCGACGGCTCAATTGACGGTCGGGCGCAGCGCTCACTCCGACTTGCTGAACACGGCGTTCGGGTCCATGGCCGAGAGGGATCCCGCGGCGAGCGCGTCGGCGCTCTTTGGCACGACACCCAGCGTGGCGCGCACGTCGTCGATCGGCGTGTCGGCGTACTGGAACCAGTCGATGCCGCCCATCACGTCGAGGTCGAGCGCGAGGCCGCGGCGCAGCGCGTCGGCGAACCGCGTGGTGCCACCCGGCTCGCTGAGGTGCCCTGGGCGTGCCGTCGCGACGCCGGGCACGAACGGCACGTAGCCCGTCTCGAACAACCCGAGGATCACCACGCAGTAGCTGAAGCCCTTGGGATCGGGAATGGCCGAGCCGAGGAAGGTGAACACCTCGATCTCGCCGGTGGCCGAACTGCCGTAGTCGGCCAGGCAGTGCACCCAGTCGTGCTGCGCGAGCAGCGGATCGACCGCGCCCTCGGTGCCCGGGAACGAGAACCCGCGCATCTCGTAGAAGTCCCACACCGTGCGCCCCAGCGTTCCGCTCGGGCACGTGCTCGAGCGCCGCCCACTTCGCGGCGAGCGCCGGGTCGAGGCCCTTGTGGTCGGCGGGGGTGGCGACGCCCGTCGGCGACGGCGCGTCGGCCGGCGGATGCTCGCTGTAGTACTGGGCGATGTAGGAGTTCCGCAGGAAGTCTTGCGTGGCCTGGTCCATCGCGCCGTGCGCGTAGTCCTGCGCCACGCTCAGCATCGCTTCGTCGATGTGCAACGCCTCGGCGAATGCCGCCACCTGTTCGTGCACCGCCGGCGGCACGGGGTTCGCAATGATCTCCATGGTGACCATGCCGTGCACCACGCGCATCCGAACCGCGTCGTCGGTGATCGCGTCGGCGAGCTCACCCGGCGTGATGGGCGCCAGCGCGTCGACCGGTGTGTCGCAGCCGAGCAGCGCCGAGCCGACCGCACTCAGCAGCGCGGACTGCGTCGGCGTGAGCGCGCCGTCGTTGCGCACGGCCGACGCCAGCCCGCGCATAGCACCTCGCCCTGTCCGTCCGCCAGTTCCACCATCACGACCTCCTGCCGTTGGTCAGCCCATCGCACTTCGTCATCACGAGCAATTCGTCGCCGAGCGACGGCGCGCTATGTCATCGTTCGCTGCGATCGCGTGTCGAGCCACCGCTCGCCCGCGATGTACGCGAAGCCGAGACCGACGAGCACCACGGTGATCACCACGATCGAACCCACCACCTCACCCGTCGACACCGCATCGACGTCGAGGAAACGGTAGGGGTAGTGGCTCGGCGTCTCGCCGAGCCCTTTGAAGATCGGGTCGGCCACGGCGCCGCGCACCATCGTGTACACGAGCCAGAGCACCGGCCACACGAGGAACACCAGGTCGCGGCGTTGGAACGCGAGACGCGGTCCCACGAACACGTACCCGACCACCGTCGCGATCGGCACCACGTAGTGGAAGATGTAGTCGTACACCAGCGCTTCGCCCGAGAGGTGCACGTACGGCGCGATCACGGTTGCGTAGACGATGCCGGTGAGCGTGATCCCGCACAGCGCGGCGAGTCGTACGACACGCCAGAGCGCGCCCGACACGCGTGGGCGCACGAGGAGCACGACCGACATCACGAACACCAGCACGTTCGACTGGATCGTGAAGTAGCTGAACATGTTGACGAGACTGCGGTGCTCACGGCTCGTCAACAGCACTTGGGCGACGAGCGTGAAGGCGAGGAGCGCAGCGAGCGCGCCGGAGAACGCCCGAACCACCCACTCCCTGCCCCGCGTCATCGCCCCCAGCATGCCCGCTGCGCGCGCGTCGACGCGTCGCGTCGCATTCGGTGACGTGGCGACCGGGCCCGGTGGCGCGGCGCCGCGAGCTACTTGCCGGTGGCGATGGCGACGACGTCGTCGTCGACGAGCACCGTGTAGGTGTTGTCGCGCAGTCCGCCGACGACCCGAGGGCGCTCCTTCACGATCTCGACCGCGTGGTCGCCGATCTCGCACTGCCAGGTTTCTTCGGTCTTGATGCTGAAGTGCGTCGCCGGGTTGAGCGGGTTGGCGAGCTTCACCACCTCGTCGCCCACCACCAGCTCGGCGGCGCCGGTGCTGGCCTTCCTCCGAAACTCGGCCGGAGTACCTGCGATGTCAAAGGAGATCTCCATGGCGCGGTATCGACGCCGACGCGGAATCGCTTGAGCCGTGCGCCGCGGTCCTCCGTCACAGATCGACGCGTGGCCGGTTGCGGGGAACGGTCGGATGGGTAGGTACTCCTGATGGGCCACGGTCCCCGGAGGTGACTGCGATGGATTCCGAACTGCTCGAGCACTACGAAAGCGCCAGCCAGTGGACGGTCGATCACGTGAAGGGTGCGACCACCAAGCTCGACGCCCCGACACCGTGCGACGACTGGGACGTCCGCGCCCTGCTCAACCACCTGCTCGACACGCAGCGCTACTTCGTGAACTCGGCGCGCGGTGAAGAGGCAACGCTGCCGGCCACGCCGCCACCCGCGCTGCTGAGCGACGATCCCGTCGCCGACTTCGAACGCGGCCCGCGACGAGACGCTGCGCACCTTCGCGGAACCGGGCGTGATCGAGAAGACCGGGCCGTCGCTCGGCATCGCGTTCAGCGACCAGCTGTTGCACGGTTGGGATCTCGCCCAGGCAACCGGACAAGACGCGACGATGCCCGACGGTCTTCCCGAGGCTGCCTACGAGATGATCCATGGTCGGTTCACCGAGGAGCAGCGCAAGGGGATCTTCAAGCCCGAGGTCGCCGTCGGCCCCGACGCGTCCGCGCAGGACAAGTTCCTCGCCTACAGCGGTCGCGATCCGTCGACCTGACCTCGCTGCACCCCAGCATGAACTGGCGTCGCTCCCTGTGGCAGAGCGACATCCAGCGACGCCAGTTCGGTGGTGGGACTGCACCACCACGTCGATGATCGGAGCTGCCGATGAGCCTCGACTTCCAAGTCACGTTCGACTGTCACGACGCGGATGTGCTCGCGGCGTTCTGGGCGACCGCACTCGATCGCATCGTGCAGCCGCCACCGCCCGGGTTCGACGACTGGCCCGCGTTCATCGAGGCCCAGGGACATCCGGCGCCGCCCGCGGGTTCGATGAGCGCGATCGTCGATCCCGACGGCGATGGCCCGCGGATGCTGTTCCAGCGCGTCCCCGAAGACAAGACGGTGAAGAACCGCGTGCACCTCGACATCCGTGCCGGTGACGGTCGCGATGAGAAGGTCGAGCAGCTCGAGCAGGCCGGCGGCACTGTGGTCGGCCACCACGCGGAGATGGGCCTGGAATGGGTGGTGATGGCCGACCCCGAGGGCAACGAGTTCTGCGTCACCGGCAGCTGACCCCCCGCGGTCCCTCCGACGTGCCACGCCACGCCCGAGGTGGTCCGGCGCTAGCGGCCGTCGGCCTCCGCGTGGTACACAAGAGATACCAAAAGTGATTCGAAAATGAGCCGGGGGACCGACGATGACTGCCACCATTCCCGAGCGCGCCACCGCCGACACGATCGTCGACGGCCACTACGTGATCGTGTCGGCCGACGGCCACTGCGGCGGTTCGATCATGGCGTACCGCGACTACCTGCCGGCCAAGTTGCAGGGCGAGTTCGACGAGTGGGTGAAGAAGTTCGAGAACCCGTTCGCCGACCTCGAGAACGAGACCGCCTACCGCAACTGGGACTCGCAGCGTCGCCTCGCGGAGCTCGAGGCCGACGGCGTCGTCGCCGAGGTCCTCTTCCCGAACACCGTCCCGCCCTTCTTCCCGAACGCCAACCTCACCGCGCGCCCGCCGGACGCGAACGAGCTCGGCCTGCGGTGGGAGGGTCTCAAGGCCCACAACCGCTGGATGGCCGACTTCTGCAACGACACGCCGGGCCGTCGCGCCGGCCTCGTGCAGATCCTGCTGAACGACGTCGACGCCGCCGTCGAGGAGATCAAGTGGGGCAAGGAAGCTGGCCTCTTCGGCGGCATCATGCTCCCGGGTGTGCCGCCCGACAGCGGGCTCGAGCCGCTCATCTCGACGAAGTACGAGCCGATCTGGCAGATCTGCAACGAGCTCGACATGCCGGTCAACCACCACTCCGCCAACGCGGGCCCCGACTACGGCATGCACCCGGCAACTGGATGGATGTTCTTCGTCGAGACCGGTTTCTTCTCGCACCGCGCGCTGTGGATGCTCATCTTCGCGGGCGTGTTCGACCGCAACCCCAACCTCAAGCTCGTCCTCACCGAGGGCGGTGCGGAGTGGGCGCCGCCGATCATGAAGTTCCTCCAGCACAACTACAACCGCGTCGTGAACGGCACGGGCGGTGGCCCGTTCGCGTACATGAAGCCGCCCAAGGACGGGGAGGACGCCGACGACGACAGTGAGGAGGCCGTCCGCCGCCGTCGCATGGCCGGCGCGTTCGGTGCGATGTCGATTCCGAAGAAGACTCCCAACGAGTACTTCGAGCGCAACGTGTGGATCGGCTCCAGCTTCACTGCGCCGCGCGAGGCGGCCGCCCGTCACGACATCGGTGTCGACCGGATCATGTGGGGCAACGACTACCCGCACACCGAGGCCACCTACCCGTACACGCGGGAAGCGCTGCGGTTCACGTTCCACGACGTGCCCGAGGACGAGGTGGCGGCGATGCTCGGTGGCAACGCATTCGACGTGTACGACTTCGACGTCGACCAGCTGCGCAAGGTCGCGTCCGAGATCAACGCGCCGACCGTCGAGGAAGTCAAGGTGCCGCTCGACGCCGTGCCCGCCGACGCGCTCTCCCAGGCCTTCGTGCCCGCACCCAACCGGCCTTGGTGACACCTGCACCTCGCCTGATCTCCGGCTCGTCACGGTGGATGTCACACCGGTCCGCCATGCTGGCGGTGATGACCCCACCTGAACGTCCGGAGCTCACATGACGCCATCGCCCATCGGTGCGACCCCGCCGGCCTGGGCGGCGCGGGATCGCGAGGAGCTCGCGCGCGTCGCCGACGAGCACGTGGCGTCGGTGTTGTTGGCGATGGCGGGGGACACCGCGGTCGCGCACGCCGACCAGCTCGCCGCGGTCGAGGCGTTGGTCGCCGACCGGGCGCGGGTGCTGGTGGTGCAGGCAACCGGGTGGGGCAAGTCGGCGGTGTACTGGGCTGCGACGTCTGCGATCCGCGCGCTCGGCGGCGGCCCGACGCTCGTGGTGTCGCCGTTGCTCGCCTTGATGCGCGACCAGATCGCGGCGGCCGAGCGCGCCGGGTTGCACGCAGTCACCATCAACTCCACCAACACCGGCGAGTGGGCCGACGTGCTCGCCGCCGTCGACGCGGGCACCGTCGATGTGTTGCTCGTGTCTCCGGAGCGGCTCGCCAACCCTGGCTTCGCGCGCCGTATCGGCCCGCTCGTCGCCAGCGTGGGGATGGTGGTGATCGACGAAGCGCACTGCATCTCCGACTGGGGCTTCGATTTCCGTCCCGACTACCAGCGCCTGTCCAAGGTGCTCACCAGCGTGCCCGGCACGCCGGTGCTCGCGACCACGGCCACGGCAAACGCGCGCGTCACCACCGACGTCGCGACGCAGCTCGGTGACGCGACCGTCGTGCTGCGCGGCGGGTTGGCCCGCTCGTCGTTGCGGTTGTCGGTGGTCGACGGCCTGAGCGTGCTCGAGCGCTACGCGTGGATCGACACCGCGCTGCGCACCTTGCCCGGCTCCGGCATCGTCTACGTGCCGACCGTCGCCGAGACCGATCGCCTCGCGGGCTACCTGTCGTCGCGCGGTCACGCGGTGGCCGCGTACTCCGGACAACTCGACACCGCATCGCGCGAGCAGATCGAAGACGCGTTGCGCGCCAACGAGCTCAAGTGCGTGGTCGCCACGTCGGCGCTCGGGATGGGCTACGACAAACCCGACCTCGGGTTCTGCGTGCACTTGGGCTCACCGGACTCGCCCGTCGCCTACTACCAACAGGTTGGTCGGGCCGGGCGTGCGATCGAGAGCGCCGACGCGGTGCTGCTCCCCGCCGAGACCGACGAACGCATCTGGGAGTACTTCGCCACCGCGGCGATCCCCGAGGCCAAGTACGTGGAGCCGGTGCTCGACGCGCTCACGCACGCCAATACTCATGGGGGCGCCCCGATGAGTGTGCCCGCGCTCGAGTCGCTCACCGGGTTGCGACGCGGTCGACTCGAAGCCTTGTTGAAGGTGATCGCGGTCGAAGGGGCGGTGGAGCGCACCACCGACGGATGGATCGCGACGGGCACGCCCTACGTGTTCGACACCGACAAGTGGGCGGCCATCCGTGCCACCCGCGAAGCCGAGGCCGACCTCATGCGTGCGTACGCCGGTGGACGCGGCTGCCTCATGGAGTTCCTCCAACGAGCGCTCGACGATCCCGACCCCGGACCGTGCGGACGGTGCTCGGTGTGCACCGGCGAGCTGCCCGAACCGGGCCGCGAGATCGATCCTGCGGTCGTCGACGCGGCGCGGCAGCACCTTCGTGGCGTCGACACCGTGCTCGAGCCGCGCAAGCGGTGGCCCAACGGGTTGTCCGACGGTCGCAAGGGTGTGATCGTCGGCGCCACCCACGGACGCGCGCTCGACCTACGCCGACACGCCGGGTTGGCTCGACGCGGTCGCCGCGTTGCATGCGGCCGACGCGCCGCTGCCGGCCGATTCGTTCGACGGCATGGTCGGCGTGCTCACGCGTTGGCGCCAGCAGTGGAACGACCGGCCGGTCGCGGTGGTGCCGATGCCGTCGCGTCGTCATCCGTTGCTGGTGCGCGACCTCGCCGAACGGCTCGCCGGCGTCGGCAAGCTCGAGTTCATCGATGCGCTCACCGTGAGCGGGCCACGTGCGCCGACCGACGTGGCGTCGGGCCCGCGCGTGCAGGCGTTGATCGACACGTTGGCCGTCGTCCCCGGCGTCGCGTTCCCGTCCGGCCCGATCCTGCTCGTCGACGACACCTACCGCACCGGCTGGACCATGACCGTCGCGGCCGCGCTCCTGCGCTCTGCGGGCGCCCGAGAGGTCATGCCCCTCGCCGTCCAACGCCTCCCGTAAGTTGGGGTGTTCAGGCGTTCGCCTTCTTCTTGCTCGACTTCTTCGTGCTCGAATTCTTCCGGCCCGACTTCTTCTTGGTGGGCTTCGTCTTCTTGGTGGGCTTCGTCGTGTTCTTCTTGCCGCGGAGGACCTTGTCGGCCTTGCGGTTGATGCGCTCGAACTCGTCCTTGGTGAGGTTGCCGGCCTTGCGCTCACGGCGGGCCCGCCCCTTGGCGCTGATCGCGTGATCCTTGTCGGGGATCGGGTAGTTCCCCGACTCCCTCTTCGCCGCGGTGGTGCGCGCCCGCTCGGGGAGGCCGAACGCCTTGGCCGGCAGTTTGGCGCGTTGCTTCGCACTGAGGGTGCTCATGCGGTTGCCGCCAGCGATGACGTCCCGACGACGGGCGTGCGGCGCGACGCGACCAGCGCCAGCACGTCGAGCACGCCGGAGCGACTGTGGCGGGTCTGCGCGAGCATCAGTGTGTGGGCGGCGAGCTGGTCGTCGTCATCGCACCACTCCGCGAGGTTGTCGGCCTCGTCACGAAGCTCCGCGTCGGTCATGCGCCGCGCCGGGGTGGCGAACTCGGCCAAGTCGAGGAGCTCGGCCGGTGTGATCGACGAACCGGCGAACACCATTTCCATCGGACGATCGTCGAGCATCATGCGCCGCCTTCCGTGCCCGTGTCGACCCACGGTCGACCCTGCTCCCATGCTTCCCGCAACACCGCGCGCGCAAACCGTCGTCGTGGATCGAAGGCCCGCGGCGCGGGGTATACGGTTCGAGCAGTCGAGATGGAGGTTCGCGATGGCGACCGAGGACCAGCCCGCGCACACGCCAGGGAAGGCCAAGACCTGGCACGACGCGGACGAGCAGAGCGTCTACTTCGCAGCGCTGCTCGAGAAGTACCACGGCGACTACGAGAAGGCACTCGCCGCGCAGAAGCGCGGCGAAGAGGTCGATCATCTCGGGCGCGGCGCCGGGTCCGCGATGCCCTGAGCGCTCGCATGTCACCGTCTGCGATCACGCCGACGCGAGGAGCACTCCGGGGTTGAGGATGCCGTTGGGGTCGAGCGCGTACTTGATGGCACGGAACGCGGCGATCTCCGCGTCAGTGCGGTTGAGGTGCAACCACTGCCGCTTGGCGCGACCGATGCCATGCTCCGCGCTGATGCTGCCGCCGAGCGACGCGGTGAACCGCAACACCGCGTCGTCGACCCGCTCGTCGCTCGGGTCGACTCCGGTCACGTTGACGTGCACATTGCCGTCGGCGGCGTGACCGAACAGCCACGTCCGCGCGTCGGGAAACCCGCTCGCCACCACCGACGGCACCTCGTCGAGGAACGACGCGAGCGTGCTGAGCGGCACCGCCACGTCGAGCTTGTGGGGCGTGCCGACGCGGTTGATCGCCTCGGTGTGCAGCTCGCGGTACGCCCAGAGCGCGGCGCGCGGCGCGGCGCGTCGACTGCCACGGCGACGTCGAGCACCCGTTCGAGCGACGCGACCGCCTCGGCGAGATCACCCGCGGTGTCGCGCCGCGTGGCTGCTTCCACCACGAGGTAGGCGCCGTGCGCGGTCGACGACGCGAACGGCGGCGCCAGGCCCATGACGTCGCAGACCAACGCCACGCCGGCGGGGACGACGAGCTCGATCGCCTCGACGGTTGCACACGAGGCGCGCAACGTCGCGATGCTCGCCACCGCGTCATCGGTCGACGCGAACGCCAGCAGCGCGACCGTGCGATCAGTCACTGCGGGCACCAGTCGCACCCGTGCTGCCGTGACGACCGCCAACGTGCCCTCGCTGCCCGCCATCAACGAGGGAAGGTGGTAGCCGGTGTTGTCCCGCGGGAGCCCGGAGAGGTGTGACACCACTGACCCATCTCCCAACACGGCTTCCACGCCCATGACCTGCGCGTGCGTGTCGCCGTAACGCAGGACGCGCAGACCACCCGCGTTGGTGGCGATCGTTCCGCCCACGGTGGCCGAGTCTCGACTGGCGAGGTCGATCCCGTAGGCAAGGCCGCACGCGGCCGCAGCTCCGTGCAACGCGGCGATCGACACGCCCGCAGCCACGGTCACTTGCGACGCAGCGCGGTCCACGTCGTCGAGCGACGCCAGCCGGGTGAGGCTCACCACCACCTCTCCCTCGAGTGGCACGCTGCCGCCGACCAACCCGGTGTTGCCGCCCTGGGGCACGATCGCAACGCCGTGCGCGCCGCAGACGCGCACGATCGCGGCGACCTCGTCAGTCGACGCCGGCCGCACCAACGCGGGCGACGAGCCGACGAAGCGACCGGTCCAGTCGGTGGTCGCGCCTGCGATCAGCTCGGGATCGGTGAGCACGTGCGCGCGGCCAACGATGTCGACGAGCTCTTCGTCACGTGCGGGGGCAGCGCCAGCGCCACCGGTTCGGTCATCCGTGCATCATGCACTCGCACGCTGACGCCCGGCGAGACACGCGGTGCAGCTCGAGCGCTCCTCGTGGCGCGACGGTGCCCCGGCACGATCGCCGGGGCACCGTCACACGATGACGCTGGAATGGTCGTCCTCAGCCGAAGCTGTCAGCCGCCCCTCTCCTTCGCCGCATCGAACCTGTCGCCCACCTCGTGATCTCCGGTCGTCTTGTGCTGCCCACGGCCCAGAGTCGCCAAACCTGACCGCGAACGGATCACGCCCTGAACCGTGGCAGCAGCTCACCCTTGGCGAAGTCGAGGAACCCGAGCTGGTCGGGGCCGACCTGGTGGAGGTACACGGTGGTGAACCCGGCGGCGACGTAACGGTCGATCGCGTGGGCGATCGGTTGCGGGTCGGGCCCACACACCACGTTCCGAGCGACGGCGTCCTCGGTGACGAGTTCGGCCGCCTCCGCGAACTCCGACGGACGCGAGCTCCGAGTGCAGAACGGCAGGGCGCCGTTCGGCCACCAGTGGTGAGCGGTGGCTCGGGCCTCGTGTTCGGTGGTCGCCCAACACACGTCGAGCTGACCGACACGCGGCTTCCCCATGCCTCCCGCACTCTCGAACGCGGTGACCAGCTCCGCGTCGGGAGCCGTCGCGACCATGGCGTCGGCCAGCTCGCCCGCGAGCTGCGCGTTGCCCGGACCGCCTGCGGCCACCGCGATCGGTGGGGGCGTGGCGGGAAGGGTGTGCAACGTGGCGCGCTCCACGCGGAAGTGCGCCCCGTCGCGTGTGACGGTGTCGCCGTCGAGCAGGGCGCGGATCACGTCGAACGCGTCGCGCAGCATCGTGGTGCGCTCGGATGGCGGTGGCCACCCGCGTCCGACGGCATGCTCGTTGAGCCGCTCGCCCGTGCCGAGGCCCAGGAAGAAGCGACCGGGCATCATCGTGGCCACGGTCGCGGCGGCCTGGGCGATCGCGACCGGGTGCATCCGATACACCGGCGCGGTCACTCCCGTGCCGATGCGCAGGTGGTCGGTCGCACCGGCGATGCCGCCGAGCACGGACCACACGAACGAGGAGTGATGCTGCTGCGGCACCCACGGCGCGAAGTGGTCGGAGATCATCGCGGTGGCGAACCCCGCATCCTCGGCGGCTCGTGCGTTGGCGACCAACGTGTTCGGGGCGTGCTCCTCGCTGGAGAGCCAGTAGCCCAACTCGAGGCGAGACGGATCGCCGAGCGCCGGCGTCGCACGTGGACGTCGCGTCGTCGCCGTCACCGCGCGTCGTACAGGTCGTCGCGTTCGATCACCCCGAACAGCGTGCCGTTGGGAGTCGTCACGAGCACGAAGGTCCTGGAGTCGTCGTCCATGCTCTTGGCCAGTTCGTCGGCGGTGACGCTCGGCCGCACGGTCGGCGGCGCGCCGTGCATGGCGTCGAGCACCGCGGTGTCATCGGGCAACGCTGCCGCCTCGGCGCGGACCACCCCGAGCACGACGCCGTCGTCGTCGAGCACGACGACGCGAGGATGGTCGGACAGCTCGGACGCGATGTCGCCGACGGTTGCATCGCTCGTGCACGTCGGCACGGCGTGCGCCATCGACCCCGCCCGGCTGCTGTCGGGGACCGTGCCCTCGTGGGGGAGGTCGAACGCGAGCCACGCCACCTTGCTCGCCGCGTAGTCGTACACCTCGGTGAAGCCGAGCGCGACGAGTCGGTGGGCGGCGCGGGCGCTGAGATCGCACTCGTGGTCGTAGCAGTACGCGATGGTCGGGCGGGTGCGGTCGAGATCGGCGACTGCGCCAGAGTCGAGTGTGGAGAACGGCAGGTTGATCGCGCCCGCGATGTGCTCGCGCTCGAACGCATCCTTGGGGAGCACCTCGACGAGCAGGGCACCCTGCTCGCGCAGCTGCTCGACTTCGGTGGTGGTCACCTGGTCGGCCATGACGAGGTTGTTCCCACCGTGCGAGGAAGTGAACCGCGAGCGGTCGTGCGACGTGGAACTATTGGGGCACATCAGTCCTGAGTGCCCGGCGTCTCCACCCATGGAGACGGCTGCAACCCGGCGACGGAAGCGACCCGCGATGTCCGACGACCCGCACGGCGAACCGCTCTGCGAGGTGTGTGGTCAGCCGCTCGACGGCGCTGACCGCTTCTGCACCCACTGCGGCGCGCCGCTCGCGGCGCCCACGCCGGCGGCTCGGGCGAGAGTGCGCGCTCGGAAGTGGCGTCGGCGCCGCCGGGTCATCGGCGTGCTGGTGTTCGTCGGGGTCGTCGCCGCGCTGGGCGTGTACATCGCCACTTCGACGAGCAGCGATGCACCGAAGAAGGTGGCGGGCGCGTCGAGCACGTCGTCGATCACCACGACCACCCTGGCACCGGCGGGCCCGTACAAGGTGATCACCGGCGTGAACGTGCGCAGCGGCCCGGGCCCGACGTACCCCGTCATCGGGCTGGTCGAGACCGGGTTCACGGTCGATGGCGATCTGTGTGGTCCCCGACGGTCCCACCTACGCCGGGCCGGCCGGTCCGAGCACGTCGTGGCTCCGGGTCACGTCGCTCGCGCCGAGCGCGTGGGTCGCGTCGCCGTACGTCGCGACCGGGGGGCGCCATCGACGATCCCAAGGTCATCCCCGTGTGCACCGCCGCCCAACGGGCTCCGTAGCCCGCCGGCCGGGCCGGGAGCCCGGTGACCGGATCCGGGGCCCCTGGCGACTAGTCTGGCGGGGTCAGCTCGGTCGCGAAGTCAAGCGACACGTGACAGCACGGTAAGACGATCTCCGCGCTCCCGCTTTGCGGGCAAGCGTCCCAGGGGTTCGGTTTCACCCTGTGTGACCTGTCCGTGAGCTCCGCATCGAAACTCAATCAGAAGCACATCCGCACGTCCGGGTGGCTGACACCGGCTGCGGATTGGGAGACAGCAATGGCAACTCAAGGCACCGTCAAGTGGTTCAACGCTGAGAAGGGCTACGGCTTCATCGCACGTGAGGGTGGGGAGGACGTCTTCGTCCACTTCTCCGCCATCCAGGGCGACGGATACCGCAGCCTCGACGAGGGTCAGCGCGTCGAGTTCGACGTCGCTCCTGGTCGCAAGGGCGAAGAGGCCCAGAACGTTCGCGCCATCTGAGACGGCAATCCTGGTGAGGGGGTGGGCGCCGCTTCGGCGCCCACCCACCTCGCAGCTCGCACCACCGCACCACACACAACGCACACGCACGGCCGCCCACCAGCACGACTGGCACCGGCGCGGCGACGCACGGACGAGCCACAGCGACGACGCACGGATGAGCAGGTAAGGAGCAGACGATGGCTGGACGCAGCAACGGCAGAGTGACGTTCGAGAAGCTGCAGCGCGAGCGTGCGCGGCAGGAGCGCCAGGCCGAGAAGCGCGCCCGCCGTCAGGGCAAGGAGCTCGAGGCCGTCGCGCCGGAGCCCACCCCTGATCGTCCGAAGACGCAAGAAGAGCTCGACATGGAGACCATCATGAGGCTCGCCGCGCAATAGCGTCGCCTCGGGTAGCCCCTTCGGGCTCGCCCCTCTTCAGGCTGGCGCGCCGCGGCCGACGACCTGCTCGATCCGCTCGAGCGTCGCTGTCATGCCCTTTTCGGTCTTGGCGCGCCCGAAGCGCCACACGAGCGCCTTGCCGTGCTCCTCGGAGAGGTCCCACGACTCGCGCACCCGCGTGCCCCCGTCGGTGGGCTCGAGCTCGTAGCGCCAGATGCGTCCACCGAGCACCGATGCCACCTTGCCCGGCGGGCGCGTCTGCCAGGCCAGCCGCCGGTTCTCCTCGAACTCGATGACGGTGCTCACCATCGAATAGCCGAACCCGGCGTGCATCGACATGCCGAACGAGTCGCCGAGCGCGAGGCGCTGCGACCCTTCCTTGGCGTCGCGCACGGTGCCCGAGCCGTCGATGTCGCGATGCCGGGTTGGATCGGCGATCAGGTCGAAGATCGCTTCCGGCGCCGCTGGGATGACCCGTTCCACGCTCGCCACGTAGTCACTCATGGTCGGAGCCTACGACCATACGGTCACGAACCGAACACGTCGGCATACTCGGGGTGCTCGCGCTCGAAGTCGCGCACGAAGCTGCATTGTGCGACCGCATGCTCGCCTCGTGCGCGGACGTCGTCGAGCGCTCGTGACACCAGCAATGACCCGTACCCCTGTTCGCGGAGGCGATGGTCCACCTCGGTGTGCGGAAAGCCGATGCGACCGTCGGGAAGCACGCGCACGTCGGCCAGGCCGCGGACCTCACCGTCGATCAGCAACTCGTACGCGCGAACGCTCGTCGTTGCGCACCACGTTGGCGTCGGACGGGTCAGGCACAGGAGACCTCCCAGGTGTCCGCCGAGGTGAACGGACACGTGCATCGAGCGAGCATCATCGGCGCAGTCGTGACCGCACGGTATGTTCGCCCTGCTGTTCGCGCCGGGTCGCCCGGCATTCAATCGGGAACGTGACGGTGTGACGGACGCATCCACCGAGGCGGCAACACCCGAACGCCCGGCAGGAACATCACGCAGTGCCGACGCCATGCCCAGTGGGTGCCAGCGCGCCATCCTGCTCGCGCTCGGCGCGGTGGTGCTGTTCTTCGTCGGCTGGTGGATGGTGCGCGAGCTCCGCACGCTGATCGTGATGGTGTTCGTGGCGCTGTTCCTGTCACTGGCGATGGAACCGGCCGTCACATCGCTCGCGCGCCACGGCTGGCGACGCGGCCATGCCACCGCCCTGGTGCTCGGCGGGGTGATCATCGGCGGCCTCCTGTTCGCGGCGGCCGCCGGCTCGGTGGTGGTCGGACAGGTGTCGGACCTCGCCGACCGGGCGCCGAAGTACGTGCGCGACTTCGAAGGCTTCGTCAACGACGATCTCGGCATCGAGTGGGACGCCGACAAGATCGTGAAGGAGCTGAAGACCGGCGACGCGTTCGGCAGCATCGACACCGACACCGTCGTGTCGAACGCGCTCGACGTGGGCGTGGCGATCGCCGCGGCACTGCTCGAGATCGTGACGGTGCTGATCTTCGCGTTCTACATGACGGCCGACGGACCACGCCTGCGCCGCACGATCTGCTCGCGCTTGCCACAACGACATCAAGCTGTCGTGCTGAGCACGTGGGAGCTCGCCATCGACAAGACGGGCGGCTACCTCTACTCGCGGGATCCAAGCGGTGATCTCCGCGCTCGCGACGTGGGCGTTCCTCGTGCTGATGGGCGTGCCGTACGGGCTGGCGCTCGGGTTGTGGGTCGGCATCGTGTCGCAGTTCATCCCGACCGTCGGCACGTACATCGCGATGGTGTTGCCCGTGATCGTCGCGCTCGCGCAGGATCCGGTGACGGCGCTGTGGGTGCTGCTGTTCCTCGTGCTCTACCAGCAGTTCGAGAACTACGTGCTCGGACCGCGCATCACGAAGCGCACCATGGAGGTCCACCCGGCGGTGGCCATCGGCACGGTGTTCGCGGGCGGGTTGCTGCTGGGCGGCGTCGGCGCGGTGCTCGCGCTGCCGACCGCCGCGGTGGTGCAAGCGCTGATCTCCACGCACACCACCGAGCAAGAGGTGATCGAAGCGCGGTCTGCTCGAGGAGCCGGTGCGTCGGCCCGGTCGCTTGGCACGCGTGTTCAAGCGATCGCCGAAGGCGTGACGTCGAGCCAGTTCTCGCTCGCATCGGCGCGGCGCGCAGCGGCCGATGACCGCATCGCCGAGTGGGTCGGTGCGCTGCTCGCCAGTCCGGGAAGCGACAACGCAGTGCTCGCGGCCGCGCTCGCCACTCGTGAGCACTGGTGGTGGGGGCCGGTGCTCGTGCCGGCCGACGACCTCGTGCGTCTCGCCGGCCCCGAGGACGATGTGCTCGTGCCGGTCGACACCGACGAGTGGGAAGACGACGTGTCGTCGATGACGGAGAGCCTCGAGGATGGGTGGGAACCGCCGCCCCTGTTGGTCGAGTACCAACGCGGCCGGCTGCTCCTCCAGGACGGCAACCACCGCTACGAGGCGCTCGTGCGCGACGGCGCCCGCGAGGTGTGGGTGCTCGTCTACACCGACGACCCTGCAGCGCGCGACGAGGTGGGCCGGGCGATCGGCTGAGCCGCCCGATCGGCTGAGTTGCACTGGGCCGTTACATTGCCTGGCGTGGAGCAGGCATCGTTCGACCTCGAATTCGAGCCCGAATCCGAGCCGGCCGTCACGCTGTCGGTGCTCGAGCTGATCGGGCGTCTCCGCGACGCGATGCGCGTCGCGATCCCCGACGAGGTCTGGGTGCGCGGCGAGGTGCAGAACCTGAAGCGCTCGCAGAACGGCCACACCTACTTCACCCTCGTGGAGAAGGCCGGCGGACGGGGCGACCAGGTGCGGGCGAAGATCGACGTGACGCTCTTCCGCGACGACCGTCGGTCCGTCGACCGCGCGATCAAGGAAGTGCCCGGTGCCGAGCTCGGCAACGACGTCGAGGTGCGGATCCGCGGTCGTATCGAGCTGTACGCGCCGCAGGGTCGGGTGCAGGTGGTGATGACCGGGATCGACCCGGTGTTCACCGTCGGCGGGATCGCCGCGGGCCGCGAGCGGGTGTTGCGCGCGCTCGCCGCCGAGGGCGTGCTCGACGTGAACGGGCGCCTCCCGATGCCGTTGGTGCCGCTGCGCGTCGGGCTCGTCACCAGCGCAGGGAGCGCGGCCTATCACGACTTCATCCAGGAGCTCTCCACCAGCGGCTTCGCGTTCGAGGTGGGGGTGGTCGACGTGCGCGTGCAGGGCGCAGCCGCGTCGCGCCGGATCGTCTACGGCCTCCGCCAGCTCGCGCTTCGTGATCTCGACGTGGTGGTGGTCGTGCGCGGCGGCGGCTCACGGGCCGATCTCGCGCCGTTCGACACCGACGTCGTCGCTCGGGTGATCGCGGCGATGCCGATGCCGGTGATCACCGGGGTCGGGCACGAGATCGATCGCAGCGTGGCCGACGAGGCCGCGCACACGTCGTGCAAGACGCCGACCGCGTGCGCGCAGGTGTTGGTGGCGCGGGTGCAGGCGTTCGAGGGTCGGCTCGGCGCGGCATCGCACCGGGTGGTGAGTCGGGCCCGCGCCCGAACCGCGATGGCGCGCCGCGAGCTCGACGAGGCCACGCGCCGCGTGCAGCGCGGGCTCCCGGCCGCGCTGGGGCGTGAGCGCGCGCAGGTCGAGCGTCGGCACGGGCGGCTCGACGAGCTCGCTCGGTTGCGCCTGCGCGATGCCTCACGTCGACTCGACGATCGTTCACGCCGCGTGCCCGAGCTGGCCCGCGGTCACCTGCGCGACGCGTCGCGCGACCTCGACGACTGTGCCCGTCGCGCGACGGAACAGGCGCGAGCTCGTCTCCGCGAGTCGTTGCTGGCGCTCGACACGAGCGCCGCGACGGTGCGAGCCCTCGATCCGCGGCGCGTGCTCGACCGCGGCTACAGCATCACGCGCGACGAGCGAGGTCGCGCGATCCGTCGCGCCGAAGGCGCCGCCGTCGGCGCCACCCTGCACACCGAGCTCGCCGACGGCGCGCTGGTCAGCCGCGTCGAGTCGATCGACATCACCGAAGGGGACCACTGACATGCCAGACCAGGCCATGCCGGGCGAAGACGCACCGGGCTACGCCCAGGCGATGACCGAGCTCGAGGAGATCCTCGACGAGCTCGAGCGCGACGACCTCGACGTCGACGTGCTGGCCGACCGGGTCAAGCGCGCCAGCGAGCTCATCGCGCTGTGTCGTGGCCGCATCGCTCGGGCGCAGACCGACGTCGACCGGATCGTGGTCGACCTCGAGTCGTTCGCGCCCACCTCGGGAGCGGCCGCGATCGACGCGGATGCCGACGTCTGACGACGCACCGCGCCAACTGAGGCGCGGGCGGCGCTCGGTCAGGTGATGCCGGTCGACTTCAGCATGCGGCGCGGCGCACGCATCGCCTTGGTCGCGCCGTTCTCTCCTCGCCGCTCGGCGAGCTCGTCGCCGAGGCGACTCAGGCCCCACGCCGCGACCGGCAGGAGCACCGCGAGGAACAGCCAACGACGGACGGGGCGGGGAAGTGTTTTCCACATGCCCTGAACCCTGCCCGATCCCCCCGCGCCTCAAACCGGCATCCCGACCCCCAAACCTGCGTTCCCAACATCAAACCGGCGTGAGCAGACCCACCTATGACCGGGTTTGGTCACGCAAGTTCGAGAGGAGGAGGAGGAGGGGGTGGGGTTACTTGACCTGGCCGGCGAGCTTGCGGTTCTTGAACTGCGCCTTGACGTAGTCGCGGTTCAACATCGCGATGAAGTCGATGCTGATCTGCTTCGGGCACGCCGCCTCGCACTCGCCGTGCAGCGTGCACGAGCCGAACCACCGCTCCATCTCGTCGACCATCGCCTGCACCCGCGCGTAGCGCTCGGGCTGACCCTGGGGGAGCAGGCCGAGGTGCGACACCTTGGCCGCGGTGAACAGCTGGGCCGCGCCGTTGGGGCATGCCGCGACGCACGCGCCGCAGCCGATGCAGGCCGCCGCGTCCATCGCCGCGTCGGACGCTTCCTTGGGCACGAGGATCAAGTTGCCGTCGGGCGCGCTGCCGGTGGGGGCGCTGATGTAGCCGCCCGCTTCGATGATGCGATCGAGTGGGCTGCGGTCGACGACGAGGTCGCGCAGCACCGGGAACGCCCGGGCGCGCCACGGCTCGACGGTGATGCTGTCGCCGTCGCGGAACTTGCGCATGTGCAGCTGGCAGGTGGCGGTGCCCGTCTCCGGGCCGTGGGCGCGGCCGTTGATCATCATCGAGCACGAACCGCAGATGCCCTCGCGGCAGTCGTGGTCGAACGCGATGGGCTCCTTGCCCTGTTCGGTCAGCCGGTCGTTGAGCACGTCGAACATCTCGAGGAACGACATCTCCTCGCTCACGTCCGGGACGTCGTACTCCTCGAAGTGACCGTCGACGACGGGAGACTCCTGCCGCCACACCTTCAACTTCAACTGCATCGATCCGGTGCCTTTCTCATCGTTTTGGCGTCAATAACCAGCCACTACGGCAGGTTTCTGACGCCAAAACGGGATGAACCGTGGCTACTTGTAGTTCCGTTCGGCGAGGTGGACGTGGTCGAACTCGAGCTGTTCCTTGTGGAGCTCGGGCATCGAGTCGACGCCGGTGAACTCCCACGCGCCGACGTACGAGAAGTCCTCGTCGTTGCGCAACGCCTCGCCGTCGGGAGTCTGGTGCTCGAGACGGAAGTGCCCGCCGCAGCTCTCCTCGCGGTGGAGCGCATCCCGACACAGCAGCTCGCCGAACTCGAGGAAGTCGGCGACGCGCTGCGCCTTCTCCAGCGACTGGTTGAGCGTCTGGTCGTCGCCGAGGATGTTGACGTCGGCGTAGAACTCCTCGCGCAGCGCCGGGATGTCGCTGATCGCCTTGCTCAAGCTCTCGTCGCTGCGGGCCATGCCGCAGTTGTCCCACAAGATGTCGCCGAGTTGACGGTGGAAGTGGTCGACGGAGTGGCGTCCCTTGATCGACATCAGTCGCCGCGTGACGTCGGCGACGTTGGCTTCGGCCGCCTTGAACTCCGGCTCGTCGGTCGACGCGATCGTCTCGCCGAGTCGGGGTGCGAGGTAGTCGGAGATCGTGGACGGCAGCACGAAGTATCCGTCGGCGAGGCCCTGCATGAGCGCGCTCGCACCGAGACGGTTCGCGCCGTGGTCGGAGAAGTTGGCCTCGCCGAGCACGTAGAGCCCGGGCACGTTGCTCATGAGGTTGTAATCCACCCAGAGCCCACCCATCGTGTAGTGGACGGCGGGGTAGATGCGCATGGGCACCTTGAACGGGTCTTCGTCGGTGATGCGCTCGTACATCTCGAACAGGTTGTCGTAGCGCTCGCTGATGACGTCGCGCCCGACCCGACCGATCGCGTCGGCGAAGTCGAGGTACACGCCGTTCTTCTGCGGACCGACCCCACGACCGGCGTCGACCTCGTGCTTGGCCGCGCGCGACGCCACGTCGCGCGGCACCAGGTTGCCGAACGCCGGGTAGCGGCGCTCGAGGTAGTAGTCGCGGTCGGCTTCGGGGATCTGGTCGGGCGAACGCGTGTCGTCCATCTTCGCCGGGACCCACACGCGACCGTCGTTGCGCAGCGACTCCGACATCAACGTGAGCTTCGACTGGAAGTCGTCGCTGCGCGGGATGCAGGTGGGGTGGATCTGCGTGTAACAGGGGTTGGCGAACAGCGCGCCACGCTTGTGCGCCGCGCCACGCCGCGGTCACGTTGCTGGCCTTGGCGTTGGTCGACAGGTAGAACGCGTTGCCGTAGCCGCCCGTGGCCAACACCACTGCGTGCGCGGCGTGCGAGCGCACCGAGCCGTTGATCAGGTCGCGGGTGACGATGCCGGCGGCCTTGCCATCTTTCACCACCAGGTCGAGCATCTCGGTGCGTTCGTGGAGCTTCACCGAGCCGAGCGCCACCTGGTGCGCGAGCGCGGAGTAGGCGCCGAGCAGCAGCTGCTGGCCGGTCTGTCCACGCGCGTAGAACGTGCGCGACACCTGCGCGCCACCGAACGAGCGGTTGGCCAGGAGGCCGCCGTACTCACGCGCGAACGGCACGCCCTGCGCGACGCACTGGTCGATGATGTTCACGCTGAGCTGCGCAAGCCGGTACACGTTGGCTTCGCGTGCGCGGAAGTCGCCACCCTTCACGGTGTCGTAGAAGAGGCGGTACACGCTGTCGCCGTCGTTCTTGTAGTTCTTGGCGGCGTTGATGCCACCCTGCGCCGCGATGCTGTGCGCGCGGCGCGGGGAGTCGTGAAAGGTGAACAGCTCGACGTTGTAGCCGAGCTCGCCGAGCGTCGCGGCTGCTGATGCGCCGGCGAGACCGCTGCCCACGACGATGATCGAGTAGCGACGCTTGTTGGCCGGGTTGACCAGCTTCACGTCGAACTTGTGCTGGTCCCACTTCTCTTCGATCGGACCGTCGGGGATGTGTGCGTCGAACGAGCCGACGAGTGTCATCGAGTCACCGCCCCGGTCACGATCAGCAACGGCATGCTCACGTTGCCGACGAGGATCACGAGCGCGAAGCCGGCGGCGAACGCGCGCTTCCATTCGTTGTACTTCGGGTTGTTGAGCCCGAGGCTGTTGAACATCGCCCACGCGCCGTGGAAGATGTGGATGGAGATCGCGATCATCGCTGCGATGTACGCGATGGCGACGGGCACCCGCTCGAAGCTGTTGAACAGGTTGTTGTACGGATCGCCGCGCACGAAGTGCGGGTTGGCCGAGCCCCACGTGAGATCCGCGAGGTGGAAGATCACGAACAGCACGATGATGATGCCGGTCCAGCGCATCGACCGTGAAGCGAAGTTGGCCGCCGCGTAGTCGCGCGGCGACTGGTACTTCACCGGGCGCGCCTTGTGGTTCATGCGCGTGAGCTGTGCGGCGGCGACGATGTGCAGGAACACCGCGGCGAGCAAGCTGAGCCGCAATGCCCACAGCAGCACGGTGCGCGGGAACGCCGGCTCACCCAGGTCGCGCAGCCACTCGGCGTAGGTGTTGAGGTGCTCCATCCCCAAGAACACCTTGAGGTTGCCGATCATGTGCACGAGCACGAAGCCCAGCAACATGATGCCGGTGACGGCCATCACCCACTTCTTGCCGACCGCGGAACGCCAGAACCGGAGCAGGAAGTGCCCCTCGTTCTTCTTCCGCGGGATGGGTGCGCCTTCATAGCGGTACAGCGCGCCGGCCGCATCGGCATCGGGGAGCTGGTTCGCCGTGGACACTTCTTCTTCAGTCTTCGCCACGGCGGAAAAGTAGCCCTCGGCGCAGCAACCGAACCGATTGTGCAACTTTTCTCAAACACCCCCCGCTCGGCGCTGAGCCCACCGCAACTCGTCGCCGCGCTGGCTCGGTGGGCGTCAGGCCCAGAGCGACGAGTGGAGCCGCGCGAGCGTTGAGCCGGCTGGAGGCCCCGGAGGCCTGTTCGGGCACCGCTGATACCTTGGCCGCAACGACCGCGACTCCGAACAGGGGAGTACCGCCAGATGTCACGTCCGGGAACGCTCGGCGAGCTCAAGGCCAGCGGCTGGGTCTCGCGCCCCGTCAAAGAAGAGGTGCGCGAGAACGCCCTCAAGCGCATCACCGACGGCACGCCGCTCGTCGACGGCGTCATCGGGTACGAGGAGACCGTCCTCCCACAGCTCGAGAACGCGCTCATCGCCGGCCACGACGTGATCTTCCTCGGCGAGCGCGGCCAGGCCAAGACCCGCATGATCCGCTCGCTCACCGCGTTGCTCGACGAGTGGATGCCCATCGTCGCCGGGAGCGAGATCAACGACGACCCGTACGACCCGGTGTCGCATCACGCGCGCCTGCTCGTGGCCGAGCGGGGCGACGACACGCCCATCGAGTGGGTGCACCGCGAGCGCCGCTTCGGCGAGAAGTTGGCCACGCCCGACACGTCGATCGCGGACCTCATCGGCGAAGTCGACCCGATCAAGGTCGCCGAAGGTCGCTACCTCTCCGACGAGCTCACCATCCACTACGGGCTCGTGCCGCGCACCAACCGTGGCATCTTCTCGATCAACGAGCTCCCCGACCTCGCCGAGCGCATCCAGGTGGGTCTGCTCAACGTGCTCGAAGAGCGCGACGTGCAGATCCGGGGTTACAAGATCCGTCTCCCCATCGACGTCATGCTGCTCGCGTCGGCGAACCCGGAGGACTACACCAACCGCGGTCGCATCATCACGCCGCTGAAGGACCGCTTCGGCGCCCAGATCCGCACGCACTACCCGCTCGACGCCGAGCTCGAGGCGTCGGTGATCGTGCAGGAAGCGAACCCGCTCATCGCCGATCAGCTCAACGTGAACGTTCCCGCGTTCATGACCGAGATCGTCGCCGAGATGAGCCAGCAGGCCCGCCGATCGCCCCACATCAACCAGCGTTCGGGTGTGTCGGTGCGCCTCTCGATCGCCAACTACGAGACGTTGGTCGCGAACGCGGCCCGGCGGGCGTTGCGCCACGGCGAGCACGAGGTGGTGCCGCGGATCAGCGACCTCGAAGCGCTGGTCGCGAGCACCGCGGGCAAGGTGGAGTTCGAGACGGTCGACGACGGACGCGAGGAGCAGATCCTCGATCGCATCGTGCACGCGTCGGTGCTCGAGACGTTCCGCGCCCGCACCCGTCCGGAGAAGCTCACCGAGGTGGTCGAGGCGTTCGACGGTGGCCAGATCGTGCACACCGGCGAAGACATCGCGTCGTCGGAGTACACGCGCCTGGTCGGCGATGTCCCCGCGCTGCGCTCGACGCTCGTCGATCTCGACGTCGGTGAGTCGGCGGCGGGCACCGCGTCGGCCGTCGAGTTCGTGCTCGAAGGCCTGCATCTCTCGAAGCGACTCAACAAGGACTCCGCGGGCGGTCGTGCCGCGTACCGTGGCCGCGGCTGACGTCGCGGGTCAGATCCCGCCCTCGCCGGGCTCCTTCTTGAAGAAGTCGCAGCCGTTGATCGCGCGACGGTTCACGTTGTTCACCGCCTGCTTGAACTTCGGGTCTTCTTGCAGCTTCGCCCGCTGCTTCTCGGTGGCGTGCTCGCCCTCTCGCATCGTGTCGAGGAAGAGCGACGCGTCGGTGGCAACGTCCTTCGGCGCGTTGCGCTCGACCTTCTCGAGGATGGTGATCTGCTCGGGGATGGACGTGCCGCGCTCGATGCGGTGGTCGTAGTTCCACGCGGCTTCACAGAACGCGGCCTTCGGCGTGGGCAGGCCCGATGTCTGATCCTCAGAGCACGACACGGCGGTGGCGGCGAGGATCCCGGCGAGTGCCACCGAGGCGGCGAGGCGCGAGCGGCGCATGACGCCATTGTGATCGAGCGGCCAGGTAAATCGTCAGTCGGCCGAATCGTTGGTCGGGTACCCGGTCGCGCGTGTGATGAGTAGCGTGGCGACCATGAGGTCGAGCCCGTGAAGTGGTTCCGTCGAGGCCAAGACTCCGGATACCGCTACTCGGCCTGGGACGGCACCCAGACCGGTTTCGACCTCGATGCCGAGTCGCTCCTCGACGAGATGGGCGACGACCTGCTCTACCACGGCGATCTCAACGCGGCGTTGCGCCGGATGATGCAGCAGGGGTTCCGCGACCGCAACGACGAACAGCTGATGGGTCTGCGCGAGATGCTGCAGAAGCTGCGGGAGCGGCGTCGTCAGGAGCTCGAGAACCGCGACCTCGGCGGTGTGTACGACGACATCGCGCAGCAACTCGACGAAGTGGTCGACATGGAGCGCGAAGGCATCGAGCGTCGCGTCGACGAGGCGACCGCCTCGGGCGACCGGCGTCGCCAGGAGATCCTCGAAGACTCCGCGCAGACGCACCAGATGGAGCTCGACATGCTCCCGCCCGACCTCGCGGGCAAGGTGCAGTCACTGCAGAACTACGAGTTCATGGACGACGCGGCGCGACAACGGTTCGAAGAGCTCATGGATGAGCTGCGCGAGCAGATCATGCAGAGTCACTTCAACCAGATGTCTGAAGGCATGCAGAACCTCACGCCCGAGCGCATGCAGCAGATGAAAGACATGATGAACGAGCTGAACCAGATGCTCGAGCAGCGTGCGCAAGGTGAGGAGCCCGACTTCGAGGGCTTCATGGAACGCCACGGCGAGTTCTTCCCGGGCAACCCGGAGACCCTCGACGAGTTGCTCGAGCAGATGGCGCAGTCGATGGCGCAGATGCAGCAGATGCTCAACTCGATGACGCCCGAGCAGCGTGCGCAGCTGATGGCGCTCTCCGACTCGTTGCTCGAAGACATGGATCTCCGCTGGCAGGTCGACCAGCTGGCGCGCAACCTGCAGCAGGCGTTCCCCGACATGCCGTGGGACCGTGCACAGAACTTCAGCGGCGACAACCCGTTGCAGATGGGGGAGATGCCGGGTCTGCTCAACACGATGGGCGACCTCGACGCACTCGAGCACATGATGCGCAACGCCACGCAGCCCGGCGAGCTCGCGGAGGTCGACCTCGACCGCGCCGCGAACTGCTCGGTGAAGACGCGGCGAAATCACTCGACCGTCTGCGTGAGCTCACCAAGATGCTCGAAGATGCCGGGCTCATCGAGCAACGCGAAGGACGGCTCGAGCTCACGCCGCGCGCGCATCCGCAGCATCGGCAACAAGGCGCTGGGCGACATCTATCGCAAGTTGATGAAGGACCGCGCCGGCCGTCACGAGGTGGAGCGCGCCGGGGTCGGCAATGAGCACGCGCACGACCACAAGCCGTACGAGTTCGGCGATCCGTTCCACCTCAACGTGCAGGAGACGGTGAAGAACGCGATCTGGCGCTCAGGTGCCGGCACGCCGGTGCGGCTGTCGCCCGACGACTTCGAGGTGGAGCGCACCGAGTCGCTCACGCGTTCCGCCACGGTGTTGATGCTCGACGTGTCGATGTCGATGCCGATGCGCGACAACTTCCTGCCCGCCAAGAAGGTCGCGATGGCGCTGTACTCGCTCATCACGAGCCAGTTCCCGCGCGACTACTTCGGCCTGGTGTCGTTCGGTCGTGTGGCACGCGAGGTGAAGCCCGAGCTGCTGCCCGAGATGAGCTGGGACTTCGAGTGGGGCACGAACATGCAGCACGCGTTGCTGTTGGCTCGCCGTCAACTCGCCCGTCAGAGCGGCACCAAGCAGATCATCATGGTCACCGACGGCGAACCCACCGCGCACATCGAGCACGGCGAGGCCTACTTCGAGTACCCGCCGTCGCCGATCACGATCGAAGAGACGATGAAGGAGGTGATGCGCTGCACGCGCGACGGCATCCGCATCAACACCTTCATGCTCGACGAGAGCTACTACCTGCGCGACTTCGTCGAGCGCATGACCCAGCTCAACGGTGGTCGCGCCTTCTTCACCAACGCCGACACCCTGGGCGACTACGTGCTGGTCGACTTCCTCGACCACCGTCGCTCGTCACGCCGCGCCAGCTGAGCCGCTAGCTGGCGAGCTCGCGGAGGTAGCGCTCGTGCACCGCGCCGTCGAAGCACACGAAGCGCACCAGCTCGACGCTCGTGATGGTGGCCCGCACGGTGGCCACCGCGATGCGGGTGGCCGCGGCGATCGGATACCGGTAGGCGCCGGTGCTGATGGCAGGGAAGGCGACCGATGCGGCGCCGACCTCGTCGGCGACCTCGAGGCAGCGCCGGTAGCAGCTCGCCAGGAGCCGGGCCTCGCCGTGGTCGCCGCCGTCCCACACCGGGCCGACGGTGTGGATCACGAATTTGGCCGGGAGCTCGAACCCGCGGGTGGCCTTGGCGTCGCCGTACGCACAGCCGTTGAGGGCGCGGCAGGCGTCGCGCAGGCCAGGGCCGGCGGCGCGGTGGATGGCGCCGTCGACGCCGCCGCCACCCAACAGCGAGGTGTTGCCCGCGTTGACGATCGCGTCGACGTGCTCCGCGGTGATGTCGCCCAGCGCGACTTCGAGTCGAGGGCCCACGGTGTGGAGCGTACGTTCCGACACCGAGGCGCTACAGGGCCCGAGCGCGCGCACACCCGACTGGGCCACTCGGTGGGTGTGCACAGCTGCCGACCCCTGTGCCCCACCCGACGCGAGGAAGAAACCCCTTGCGCGCGGGCTCACAACCGAGCATAGTAACACCATTGTAATTCCAGGGGCGTCATTTCGACCTCGGGGAGAGGCCTCGCCCGCAAGGCAGCGGGTGGGGAGGACGAGGAGCACGAGGAGCAACGCCGATGACTGAAACTGTGGCGATCAGCGGAGCAACCGTCAACGCACCGTCGACGGCGCCGATGCCGACCGGTCTGGTGTCGCTGGTGGCGACGCAGCGGCCGCCCAACGGCGAGCGGCGCTGGCAGGAGCAGGCCAACTGCCTCGGCGTCGACCCCGACCTCTTCTTCCCGGAGCGCGGTGCCTCCACGCGTGAGGCCAAGGCCGTGTGCCGCAGCTGCGAGGTGCAAGGCGATTGCCTCGAGTACGCCCTCGCCCACGGCGAGAAGTTCGGCATCTGGGGTGGCCTCTCGGAACGTGAGCGCCGCCGGGTGCGCCGGGCGCGCGCCCTCGAGCGCAGCGCCGCGATCGGGGCCTGAGCGGGGAGCCATCGGGCGCAGTAACGTCGTTACTTGACGACGCACTGGGGGTTCCGATGGTGACCGTCGATTTCCGCACCCGTCTGCAGGGCAGCGCCACCGCGATCGAGGTCGGCGAGTTTCGCGACGAGCGGTTGCCCGCACTGCTGCACGAGCACGGCGCCCTCGCCGCGCGCGGCGTCGCGACGTTGGGCCTGGGTCCGCTCGCCTTCACCGTCGACGACGTGTCGTTCACGCTCGTGCGCGTCGGTGACACGCTCGAGCAACGCCCGGGAGTGCACGAGGACGCGACCGCGGTCGTGCTCGACCGCGAGGGGTTCTCGAACTTGGTGAACGACGTCATCTCCACGCTCGGGCTCGGGATGGCGGGCAAGGTCGAGATGGCGCAAGGACGACTCGACGGGTTCGTGGCCTGGGAGCCGGTGCTGCGCGCGTTGTTCGACGGTCGTCCCGTCCACGAGCCCGGGATGGTCGAGCTGCTCGACGACCGCGGGCACCCGCTCGATCTCCATCAGAGCTTCACGCTCGCCGACGACCCGGAGCGGATCGCCACCTTTCTCGCTGCGGCTGGTTTCCTCACGCTGCGCGGTGTGTTCGCACCTGACGAGATGGCCGCGATCGTGACCGAGCTCGACGCGGCAACCGCCGAGGCGGAGCGCGACGACGGTCAGTCGTGGTGGGCACGCGACGGCTCGGGTGAGTGGTACGCGGCCCGCGTGCTCGGATTCAACGAGAAGTCGCCTGCGTTGCGCGGTGATGCACGACGAGCGGTTCGCGCGTCTCGCTCGGCTCACCGACGACGAGTTCACCCGTCGCGATCCCGACACCACCGACGCGGCTGAAGGGCTCACCAAGCGCATCGGTGTGACCGACGGCATCTCTGACGTGCCGTGGCACAAGGACTGCTCACCGGGCGGCCACTCGTTCCGGTGCTGCGGGCTCACCATCGGGATGTGCCTCACGCCGGCCGACCGGGAGAGCGGCGAGTTGGGCGTGATCGCGGGATCGCACCGCGCCAACGTCCAGGGTGGCGGCGTGCGCGCCGATCTCGATCTCCCGCGGGTGGCGCTTCCGGCCGACGCCGGCGACGTCACGATCCACTGTTCGTGCACCTTGCACATGAGTCGCCCGCCCGTCAGTCGCGAGCGACGGGTCGTGTACACGAACTTCGGGCAGGCTCCCCGGCCGGGTGACGTCGTCCCCACCATCGATCGCGACGCGATCCGTCGAAGTCGGGCCCACCTCGACGGCGCGGGCCGTCGACTCGGCACGCGCGGGTACGGCGGCGAAGCCCAGCAGTTCGAGCTCGACCCCGCCTGACGAGGTCGACCCACCCTCCCGTCGTTTTGGCGTCAGCAGCGCGTGATATCTACGCGCTGGTGACGCCAAAACGGGGAAAAGGCGGAGACGCGAGGCGTGACTCGATGGTCTGGGCGGCGGAGAGCCCTGACCACGCGAGGAAGTCGGCGCGGCAACGAGCGAGCTCAGCGGCGGGGAGCAGTCCGACCAGCTCGACGCGGGCGATTTCCGCGCCGGCCGCCTGTGCTCGGTCGCGCACCTCGGTGCACGCCGCTTCCACGCCCGTGCGTTCGAGCGCGACGAGGTTCATCGACACCTGTACGCGGGAGCGCGACGCGAGGCGCAACCCCAGCGCGCGCACCCCGGGGAGCCCGCCGTCGCGCTCGCGGATCTCACTGGCGACGGCGCGCGCGAGAGCAAGGTCGTCGCGGTCGAGCTCGCAGTTGAGAGCCACCAACACCGGTCGTGCCCCCACCGCGATCGCCCCGATGTGGGGATCGGGTCGTGACGGCACCACGTCGGGCGGGCGAACGTCGAACGCTTCGGCTCGCAGCGTCGGCAGGGTGCGCTGCTGGTCGTCGGCATCGCCGTAGAAGAACACGGGGGCACCGAGCTCGCGTGCGGCCCACGCGCCGAAAGCTCGAGCCGCGTCGCGCGTGCGACGACGGTGTCGGTGCCGTCGAGCGCGACGAACGGCACCACATCGAGCGCGCCGATGCGCGGGTGCACGCCGTCGTGGCGCGCCAGGTCGATGCGTGTCGGCGGCCGCTCGCGCCAATGCGCGCACCGCGGTCTCGCAGTCGCGGCCGTCCGGCCCGGCGAGGGTGAACACGCTGCGGTGATGGTCGACGTCGACGTGCACGTCGAGCAAGGACGGCCCGCACGCGGTCGCGAGTTCGTCGACCACCGTCAGGTCGCGGCCCTCCGACACGTTCGGCACGCACTCGAGCACGTCAGCAGGGTACGGCGGCACCGATAGGCTCCGCCTCGCATGCGTGTCGGCCTCGCGTTGCCCCAATTCGACTACTCGGTGGCGGGTCACACGCCGCTGCCATGGTCGACCCTCGCCGACTACGCGATCGGTGCCGAAGCCGCGGGCTACGACTCGTTGTGGCTCTGCGACCATCTGTTCCTCGGTCTCGACAAGTACGGCGGCCCCGCGGGTCCGTTCGCCGGCTTCGAACCGATCGCGACGCTCGGCGCGCTCGCCCGCGTCACCTGGCGCGCTCGCCTCGGCACCCTCGTGGTGTGCGAGGCGTTGCGTCCGGCCTCGGTGCTCGCCAAGGCGTTCGCGTCGCTCGACGTGATCTCCGACGGCCGCATCGACATCGGGCTCGGCGCGGGATGGTACGAACCCGAGTACCACGCCATCGGCATGGATCTCCCGCCGCCGGGCGTGCGACTGGCGCGGCTCCGCGACGCGTTGACGGTGATGCGCGGGTTGGTCGGTGGCGGGCCGTTCACGTACGACGGCGTGTACCACCGAGCCCACGACGCGGTGAACCAACCCGCGGCGCGCCAACGACCGGCGCCGCCGATCATCGTGGGTGGGAAGGGCGACCGTCTCCTGCGGCTGGTCGCCGAGCTCGCCGACGGCTGGAACACGTGTTGGGTGTGGACGCCCGACCAGTACGCCGAACGCGTCGACGTGCTCGACACGCGCCTGCGACGCCGTCGACCGCGACCCCGACGACCGTGTCGCGTTCGCTGGGCTTGTACGCGCTGTGCGGGGAGGACGAGGCGGATCTCGCGCGTCGCTTCGCGCTCCTGGTCGAGGCGACGCCGCCGGGAGTGCTCGACGGCATGACGCTCAATGAGTGGCGCGTCGGCCGTTTGGTCGGCACGGTCGAGCAGGTGCGCGAACAGGTCGCCGGCTGGGCCGACCTCGGGATCGACACGCTGATCGTCGGTGCCGGCGCGGTGCCGTTCGCGGTGACCGGGCTCGACGACGTGGAGCTCCTCGCCCACGCGGTCGGTGGCGCCGGCGCGAGGCCGGCGGGAGTGGTTGCGTGAAATCGGGCAATTGCGGAACCGGGGAGCCGGACGCGGGCCCGCCGTCGAGTTCGGACAGGATTGCCGGTAGCCTGAGTGCGTGCCTTCGAAAGGGCTGGACCAATGAACGTCGGTGTCCCCGAACTGCTCATCGTGTTGGCGGTCGTCCTCCTGTTCTTCGGGAGCACGAAGTTGCCGAAACTGGCCCGTTCGCTCGGCCAGGCGAGCAACGAGTTCAAGAAGGGCGTCGACGAGGGCGGCAGCTCCGACGACTCGCCCGACACGAAGCCCGACTCGAAGTCGGCCTAGTCCCCGCTCACCCCTGCCACGGGGCTCGCTCGTTCGAGCCCCGCGCGGAGCAGTGTCGTCAGCCGGGGAACCCATCGCCCCTCCGCGTCGTTCTGCACCATGACCGATGGTGTTCCCACGTGGGAAGAGGTGGCGCGCGAACACGGGCGCTTCCTCTACAACGTGGCGTATCGCCTCACCGGCAACGACACGGACGCGCAGGACCTCGTACAGGAATCGTTGCTCCGCATTCGGCGGGGCCTCGAACGGTACGAGCCCGGCTCGCTCCAGGGATGGTTGGCTCGCATCGTGACGAACGTGTTCCTCGACGAGGTGCGGCGCAAACGCCGTCGACCAGAGGATGCCCTCCCGGATGACCCGGGACGCGTGCTCCCGCCGAGCCCGGCGGCCGACGAGATTCCGACCGGCCTCTCCACCGAGGTCGAGGAGGCGCTGGCCGCGCTCCCCGAAGACTTCCGCGTGCCGGTCGTGCTCTGCGACGTGAGCGACCTGTCGTACGAACAGATCGCGGCGAGCACCGGTGTGCCGATCGGCACGGTGCGGTCGCGCATCCATCGCGGCCGTCGAATGCTGCGGGCCACGCTGACCGCACAGGGAGTCACGGGATCATGAGCGACGTGACCCGCATCGACGTCGCGCCCTCCGACCCGGGTGACGACGACCATTCGTTGCTCTCGGGCTATCTCGACGGCGAGCTCGACGCCGAACAGCGCGCGGCCGTCGAGGCCCGTCTCGCCGCGTCACCTGCGTGGCGGGCCGAGCTCGACGAGGTCCGCGTGGCGCGTGACGCGGTGCGCAGCTTGGCCATGCGTGACGTGCCCCTCGGGTTCATGGATCGGGTCACTGCCGCGGTGGCGTCCACCCCCGACGTCGCCGTGGAGGCGGACGCCGCGGAGTCAATCGCGCAGCCGATCGAGCTCGCGCCCCGCCGCGAGCGCTCGCGCCGCCGCGCTGTCGGTTGGATGGTCGGCGCGGCCGCCGCGGTGGTGATCGCGCTGGCGATGTTCGTGCTCCCCGGCCGGGGCCAGGTGCGACCCAACGTGACGGCGGTGGCAACGCAACACGCGGCGTCCAACTCCGACCTGGGCGACCCGATCAGCGGTCTCGTGGGCCTCGCGCCGATGCGAGCCGGGCGATGACCAGCCCGATCACTGGCCGGATCACGGGCCGGATCACGGGCCGGATGACGGGCCGGACCCGCGGCCTCATCGCCGGCGCCTGCGTGCTCGCGGCGGTCGCGTTGGCCGGCATCGGCAGCAATGCGCGACGCCGGGTCACCGCCGAGTGCTGCGGCGCGCCTCCTCCTCTCGATGCGGACGGCCACCGCGCAGACCAACTTCTCGGGCGAGGTCACCGTCGCCTGGCGCAACGCCGATGGGCGTCTGAAGCACTCCACCGTCGACGTGCGCGCCGCCAATGGCGTGGTCGAGGTCACCGACGACGGTCAGGTGGTGCTCGACGAGGGTGACCACACCTTCCTCCAAGACGACCTCGGTTGGACGAGCCCCGTGAGTGAGCCCACGCCCGAGCACCGGCCGTCGCCCGACGCACGGTGGAAGCTCGTCGTGCGCCACGGCACGTCGCACGATCGCGACGTGTCGACGGTGATGGCGACCCGTCGCGACGGCAGTGTCGCTGCCCGGGTCGTGATCGACGACGCCACCCACCTGCCGCTCGCGCGCCAGGTGCTCGACACGCACGGCCGCGTGCTGCGCGCCTTTGAGTTCGTGTCGATCGACCTCGACCCGGGTGACGTCGCGCCGGTCGCGGCTGCGGTTCCGAGCGACGCGTCGCACACGGCGACCGCGATCGACCACGTCCCCTCGGGGTACCACGCGCCCGACGTCGCAGGCGCTGGCTACGCGTTGGTGAGCCAATCGCGTCACGACGACGGCGTGCACCTCGTCTACAGCGACGGGTTGTTCACGGTGTCGGTCACCGAACAGCGCGGCGACCTCGACTGGGACGCGATGCCGAGCGGCGGGGTCACCACCGACGTCGACGGGCTGCACGCCCGTCGCTACGTGGAAGCGGCGGGCGACGTGCTCGTGTGGGAGCGCGATGGCGTGGTGTACACATGCGTGTCGGACGCGCCGACCGACGTGTTGGCGTCGATGGCTGCCGGGCTCACCCCGGAACGGGGCGTCGCCACCCAGGTCGCTGACTTCGTGCTGGGCCCGTTCGGCTTCGACTGACGCCTCGCCTGGCCGGGCCGACAAGCCCTGGCCGACTCGTCCACAACGACAAACTGGCGTCGCACAGGTTCGGAACGAACGAACCGGTGCGACGCCAGTTTGAATTGCGGTGGGTGGGTCAGTGGGAGATGCGGACGCGCTGGGGCGCGGGTGCTGCGCCTTCGATGCGGCGCTTCCGCAGGATGCGGCGACGCTCGCGCTCCGACGCACCGCCCCACACGCCGTGGTCGACGCGGTAGGTGAGGGCGTACTCGAGGCAGGCAGCTTGCACCTCGCACTCGGCGCAGATCTTGCGAGCCTTGTCGACCCCGACGCCGTCGGACGGGAAGAATTCCGACGCGGCGAGCGAGCGACAGCGGGCCTTCAGCATCCACTGTTGTTCGCTGTGATCGGGGGGAGGGGTCAGGTCGTCCATGCGCACCTCGGTGCTCGTTTGGAGAGGCGGTTGCCTACTTCAACGGTGGGGACGGGTCTGCGGTTCCCATAGCCTGACAGAACTGACGGAAACTGCACAGTCGGCAGCGTAGGCATGGTTTCGCACCCCTGGTGGGAACCTTCCCGGCGTTCGTGGCGTTCACACTCACAGCACATGTCTCGTCTGCGTGCCGCCCCTCCCACACCGGCCAGCCCACCAACGGCCAAACCCGAGGGAGGAACCCCGTGAGCCTGAAGGACCACGAGGATCACCAGGGCACCGGCGCCGACGAGACGAGCCCACCCGAGGTGGCCGGCGCCGACACCCTCTCCCCGGCGTCGGTCCCCTCGGGCCAAGTCACAACCCCCGCCTCCGACCCCGCGCCGCTCGAGCCGGCGCAGCCCGGGCCCCCGACGGAGTGGCCCTTGGCCCACGAGCCGATGGCGCCGCCGCCGGCGCCGTGGCGGACCGCCGCCGACGCGGACCAACCCGAGCGTGGGGACAGCCTCGATCCCAATGCGACCGTCGATCCGGACGCGACCCGCGAATCGGTCGACGACGAGCCGGCCGCGGACGAGTCGACGACCGGCGACCGTGCGCGGTCGTGGCACTCCCTGCGACCGTCGTTGCTCGCCGGCCTGGTCGGTGGTGTGGTGGGAGCGCTCATCGCCACCGGCGTGTTCGTGGCCGTCGACGACGGTCGCACCACCACCACCGGACTCGGACCGAGCACCGAGGTGTTCACCCGCCCGTCGCGTGAGGTGGCCCGCGCCGGCGACCTGGCGACGATCCTCGCGGCGGACGTGCCCGCGGTGGTCGCCATCGTGGCCGACGGTGGTCCGAACGTCGGCGGCGCCGCGGGCACCGGCTTCGTCATCTCCGAGGACGGCGTGGTGGTCACCAACAACCACGTGGTCGAGGGCTCGAGTCGGATCGAAGCGCGCTTCTCCGACGGCACGTCGTTGGTGGCCCGGGTGCTCGGCACCGACGCGGCCAGCGACCTGGCAGTGCTCCACGTCGACGGCGCCGGGCTTCCCGCCGTCGAGCTCGGAGACTCCGACGCGGTGCAGGTGGGCGACGACGTCGTCGCCATCGGCAACGCGCTCGCACTGGAAGGTGGGCTGAGCGTGACACGCGGGATCGTGTCGGGGCTGCATCGCACGGTGCCGACCAGCCGCAACAGTGCGCTGGTCGACGTGATCCAGACCGACGCGGCGATCAACCCGGGGAACTCCGGCGGTCCGCTCGTCGACTCCCGCGGACGGGTGATCGCGATCAACACCGCCATCGCCGATCCGACGAGCGCGCAGAACGTGGGCTTCGCCATCCCGATTTCGCAGGCCAAACCCATCATCGACGCGCTGCGTGCCGGGAACCGACCCGCCTACCTGGGGGTCACGATCGACACGTCGGCGACCGTGGCGGGCGCGCGGGTGCAGAGCGTGGCGTCGGACTCGCCCGCTTCGCGGGCCGGCTTCCGGGTGGGTGACGTGATCACGCGCATCGGAGATCAGGACGTGACGTCGTGGGAAGAGCTGCGTCCCGCCATCCGTCGCAACACGCCTGGGTCGACGGCCGAGGTGATCGTCGACCGCGACGGCGACCGTGTGACGCTCCACGTGAAGTTCGAGCAGGACCCGGGCGCCAGCTGACGTACGCCGGTGCTGGGATCGGCCCGTTGCTCGGAGACGCTCGGGGTGCCGCAGCTAACGTGGCCTCATGGCGATGGAGCCCGAAGCACTCGAAGCAGTCCCGCCCCAGGGGCACGTGAAGGTCGTGTACCTCGGCCCGGTGTCACCCCACTGGGAGGTGCAGGGCGTCTACGGAGACGGTCGGATGATCGACAATTTCCGTCAGCGCGCGCTGGCGCGTCTGCAGCTGCTCCCGCCGCACGACCCGCAGTTCCGCCGCAACCGCGAGCGAGTGGCGCGCGACGCGGAGCGCGAGCACCTCATCCTCGAGTGGGACCTCGGCTACGACGAGGAATAGGAAGGTCAGGCCGTCGCGTCTTCGGCCGACGGGTGCTCACCGGTCACCATGAAGCCGACGCGCTCGGCGATGGTGACGGCGTGGTCCGCGGTGCGTTCGAAGTGACGACCCACCAGTGCCATCTGCACCGCGAGGAGCACGGCACCTTCGTCGCTGCCGTCCCCCGCGAGGATGTGCCGGAACAGGCTCTTCGTGAGCTCGTCCATCGCGTCGTCCATGTCGGCGAGCGCCGCGGCTTGTGACGGGTCGGCGTCGGCGAACGCGTCGATCGCGACGCGCGTCTGGTTGCTCGCCTGCGTGCCCATCCGGTCGATGATCCCGCGCAACTTCGGGTCGAGCGGATGCGGGTAGAGACGGCGGGTCGTCTTCGCCACGTTGACCATCAGGTCGGCACTGCGCTCGAGCTCGTGCGCGATTCGCATCACCGTCACGAGGAAGCGCAAGTCCTTGGCGAGCGGCTGTTGCGTCGCGAGCGTGGTGAACGTTCGGCTCTCGATCGAGTGCGTGAGCTCGTCGATCACGTCGTCGGCTTCGATGACGTGCTCCGCCGCGGTGAGGTTGCCGTCGAGGAGGGCTTGGGTACCGCCCGCGATCGCTTCGGTGGTGAGCGCGGCCAGGCGGATCACGTCGACGCGCAAGTCGTCGAGCTGCTCCTGAAAGGTCTTGCGATTCTCGACCGCGACATCACTGTCGGGAATTGGTGTGGTCGCCACGTGCGTCTCCGGTCAGTGGGGGTACAGCACCCCCAGTGTGCCTTCCCAACGGGCGCGCTGCATCCTGAGGTGGCTCGGGCACCACATCTTCGGCCGTCGTTCACCCGCGCGCTACGTCGAGGCAACGAGTTGGAAACAGGACGTCCGTAGATTCTTGATCACACCGGTCCACCCGTTGCTCACCTCGAATCCCCCCTCGGGGTGAGGAACGGCAGGGTCGGAAGGCGTAGTCCTCCATCGGGTTCCGTGCGTAGCCCGGAGGGCAACGGCGGAGTGTGTGGGGCCGGGACCATCCCCCCGATCCCGAGCCCCACACTCTCCGCATTCTTCGCAGGCCCGCACCAGTCCGTGAGCGGACCTGTCGGTCGGGTCAGGGGACAAGGTCGCGTTCCGCGTGTGCGCTCGGGGTCAGGTGGCGTGGGGCCGGGAGACGTGCGTGCCGGTGACCACGAACGGAGTGAGCTCCGCGATGGTGACGGCGTGATCGCCGGTTCGTTCGAAGTGCCGGGCCACGAGCGTGAGCTGCACGGCTCGTTGCAGGGTGTGGTCGTCGACGAGCTCCGAGGGCTGCACGAGCGCGTGACGCACCAAGAGGTCGTGCAGCTCGTCGACGGTGTCGTCCATGTCGCCGAGCGCACTGGCAGACATCGTGTCGCCGTCGACGAAGGCGTTGACGCCGACGCGGATCTGCAGCGCCGTCTGACGGCCGAGGCGGCGGACGAGTTGACGCGTTGGCTCGTCGAGCGCGGTGGGGAAGAGCCGCCATGCACCACGCGCCACGTTGACCATCAGGTCGGCGCTGCGTTCGAGCTCGTGGGCCACCCGCAAGGTGCACGCCACGAACCGCAGGTCGGTCTCGTCGAGCCCCGGCATCCCGAGGAGGCGGAGGCACTCGTCCTCGATGCCATGACGTTGGGCGTCGACGGCGTCATCGTCGGCGATGACGCGATCGGCCTCCTCGAGGTCGCTCTCAGCCAAGGCTTCTGACGCCGACGCGATGGCCCCGGTGACGAGGGCGGCGAGGCGGACGATCTCAACGCGCAGCTCGTCGATCCGGGCCCGGGTGGCGACGGTGGTGGTGGCGTGCGCGGTCACGTGTCTCCGCTCAGGCCGACACCGCACTGGGTCATGCCGTCATCTTCCCGGAGGAAGGCCGTCAGCATCCGCGTCCACCTTCACTGTTTCCTTGTTGTTCACCTTCGCGCCACGGCGATGCAAGAGCCCGGCCAGGACCCATCCGTACGCTCCGCAGCGATGAACATCCAACGTTCCAGGAGGAACATCCACATGCGTGGTTCGCTCGTTCGCCGCTGCGGCGCCCTGGCCGCAGCCTTGGTGCTGCCGGTGCTGCTCATCGGCCCGGCATCCGCTGCCAGCTCCAGCAGCAAGCTCGCCTCGGCGACGCTCAACGGGAGTGGCTCGACCTTCCAGTACGGCTTCATCCAGGTGATGCAAGGCGGCTTCAAGCAGGCCCAGCCGTCGGTCACGGTCAACTTCAACGCCGTCGGCTCCGGCCAGGGTCGTACCGACTTCGTGAACAAGGTGACCGACTTCGGCGCATCCGACGCCCCCTACAAGGCGACCGATCCGCAACCGCCGGCGCCGTTCCTCTACTTCCCGACCGTCGTGGCGCCGATCACGGTGTCGTACAACCTGTCCGGCGTGAAGAAGTTGAACCTCTCGGCCGACACCATCGCCAAGATCTTCAACACCACGATCACCACCTGGGACGACGCGGCGATCAAGGCCGAGAACCCCAAGGCCAAGCTGCCGAGCACCAAGATCACCGTCGTGCACCGCTCCGACGGTTCGGGCACCACGGCCAACTTCACCAACTTCCTGGTGAAAGCGGCACCGACGGTGTGGACGCTCGGCACGGGCTCCACGGTGTCGTGGCCGGGCAACACCACGGGTGCCACGGGCAGCACTGGTGTGGCCAACCTGGTGAAGACCACTGACGGTGCGATCGGCTACGTCGACCTCTCCGATGCCGACGCCAGCGAACTCACCTTTGCAACGGTGAAGAACGCGGCGGGCAAGTACATCGCTCCGACGCTCGCCGGTGCGAGTGCCGCGGCCGCCGGTGCGACCGTCAACGCCGATCTCACCTTCGACCCGATCAACGCTCAAGGCGCGGCGGCCTACCCGATCACGTCGCCGACCTGGATCATGGCCTACACGACGCAGAGCGACGCGGCGAAGGGCAAGGCGATCAAGGGCTTCCTGAACTACATCTACGGCGACGGCCAGACGTTGGCCTCCTCGGTGGACTACTCCCCACTGCCCAAGGCGCTGCTGAAGCAGGCCAAGGCGCAGGTCAACAACCTCGTCATCTCGGCGAGCTGATCATCGACTGTCGTACGGTGCTCCACGGGTCGGCTCCGGTCGGCCCGTGGATCGTCGTCGTCTGAGAGCTCGAGCTTCTGTACATGACCGTCACTGCTCCACCCCGAGAACGGGACCCCGTCCCGCAACCGGTCCCGCTCGGACAAGGGCCGCGACCGCCAGGCATCGCGACCGACCGTGCCTTCCGGTGGCTCGCGCTCGCGAGCGGGCTCGTCGTGCTCGTGGTCCTCGCGCTGATCCTCTATTCGATGACGAAGGAAGCGTGGCCCTGGTTCCGTTCCGAGGGCCTCGGCGTGTTCGCGGACGACTGGGATCCGGCCAAGGGCAAGTTCGGTGCCGGGGCGATGATCTACGGCACGTTCCTCGTCGGGATCATCGCCTTGGTGATCTCGGTGCCGGTGAGTGTCGGCATCGCGTTGTTCGTCACCGAGATCGCGCCGCGACGGCTCCGCAAGCCGATCGTCTACACCGTCGATCTGCTTGCCGCCATTCCTTCGGTGGTCTACGGGCTCTGGGCGCTCGCAGTGCTCCGCCAGCCGCTCGCCGACATCTACTCGAGCATCTCGTCGGCGACGAGTGGCGTCCCGATCCTCGGCACGCTGTTCGCCGATCCGAGTCCGGTCGGTCTCTCGTTCATGACCGCTGGGTTGATCGTCGCGATCATGATCACGCCGATCATCACCTCGCTCACGCGTGAGGTGTTCGCGACCACCCCGCAGCCCCTGAAGGAAGCGGCGTACGGACTGGGCGCGACCCGCTGGGAGATGATCCGCGGGTCGGTGTTTCCGCACAGCCGGGGCGGCGTCGTCTCCGCGGTGATGATCGGCCTCGGTCGCGCCATCGGTGAGACCATTGCGGTGGCGTTGCTCATCGGCAGCTCGCCGAACATCAGCGCGCACCTGTTCGGACCCGGGCGAGACGCTTGCGAGCATCATCGCCAACCAGTTCGGTGAAGCCACCGGAACCTACCGGTCAGCGCTGATCGGAATGGGTGTGGTGCTCTTCGTGCTCACGGTCGTGGTGGGGATGATGGCCCGCACCATCGTGGCGCGGTTCGACCGACGCACGGGAGCCACGTTGTGACGGCGGCCGAGATCACTCGACCGTCGCGCCTCACGCCGGGGCCGCGGGCACGCCGTCGTCGCGTCAGGAACTGGGTCGCGAGCGTCGCCATCGCGCTCGACGTTCGTGGTGGCGATCATCCCGCTCATCTTCCTCGTGGTCTACGTCGTGCAGCGTGGCAGCGCAGCGTTCGGTTGGAGCTTCCTCTCCGAGAATCCTCCGTTCAGCGATCGCCTGCCGGGCGGCGGGATGGCCCCGCGGTGGTCGGCACGCTGCTGATCACCGGTGCCGCGGCGCTCATGGCGATCCCGCTCGGCGTGCTCGGCGGCATCTACCTCAACGAGTACGGCGGCGGAGCCCACTCGCTCGGCTCATCCGGTTCCTGTCGGAGGTGATGACCGGCGTGCCGTCGATCGTGATGGGGCTGTTCATCTACACCTTCGTCGTGCTCCACACGAAGCAGCAGAACGGCTTCGCCGGTGCCCTGGCGCTGGCGTGCCTGATGCTCCCGATCGTGATCCGGACCACCGACCAGATGTTGTCCCTCGTGCCCAGCGAGCTGCGCGAGGGCAGCCAGGCGCTCGGGAGCCGACGGGCGCGAACGATCCGCACCGTGGTGTTGCCGCACGCCGCGCCGGGCATCGTGAGCGGCGCGTTGATCGCCGTGGCGCGCGCCGCCGGCGAGACCGCGCCCTTGCTGTTCGCGATCGGGATCACCACCACGCCGAACACCAACCTGTTCAACGGCCCGAACACCGCGCTCTCGGTGCAGATCTTCCGCAACGCGAACCAGCCCTTCGTCCCCGCGCAGGATCGCGCGTGGGCCGCCGCCCTCACCCTCATCGTGATCGTGTTCGTGTTCACGATCCTCGCCCGCCTCGTGACCGCGTTCTTCGCCCGTCGCCAAGGCGCATGAACGATCCCAGGAGAGACATGGAGACCACGGTCGACCTGCCCACTACTGTCGCCTCCGTGGTGACGTTGCCCAACGAGCCGACGTCGATCCCGGAGCTCCGTCACGGATCCACGTCGCGGTACCGCACCACGATCGCGGAGCATCGGGCGAGGAGTCCGAGGCGCAACGCGAGATCGTCTTCGAGCTGTCGGCGCTCCAGGTGCACTACAGCGGGCACCTCGCGGTCCGACGATGTCGGTCTCGACATCGCCGCCAACGAGATCACCGCGTTCATCGGTCCGTCGGGCTGCGGCAAGACCACCGTGCTGCGCACGCTCAACCGCATGCACGACCTCACGCCCGGTGCCCAGGTGGGCGGCAGTGTCCGGTACCACGGCGAAGACCTCTACGGCCCGAAGGTCGACCCGGCCGAGGTGCGCCGCCGGATCGGCATGGTCTTCCAGAAGCCGAACCCGTTTCCGAAGACGATCTTCGACAACGTCGCGTACGGGCCGAAGCTCAACGGTCGGAAGCGCTCCGAGATGCACGACATCGTGGAGCATGCACTGACGCGCGCCGCGCTTGTGGGACGAGGTGAAGGACAAGCTGAAGCACAGCGGGCTCGTCCCTCTCCGGCGGGCAGCAGCAGCGTCTGTGCATCGCCCGAGCGCTCGCGGTCGAGCCCGACGTGGTGCTGATGGACGAGCCGTGCTCCGCGCTCGACCCGATCGCGACCGCGCGCATCGAAGACCTCATGGAGGAGCTCAAGCGCGACTTCACGATCGTGATCGTCACGCACAACATGCAACAGGCGGCGCGTGTGTCGGATCGCACCGCGTTCTTCACTGCCGAGGCCGACGACGAAGGCCGTCGCGTCGGGAAGCTCGTCGAGTACGACGTGACCGATCGCCTGTTCACCGCGCCGAGCGATTCCCGCACCGAGGGCTACATCACCGGCCGGTTCGGCTGATCCCCAATGAGCCCTCTCGCGCCGCGAGCAGCAATCGTCGGTCGCTGCGCTCGAACAGGCGCTGGCCGAGGTGACCGACGACACCGCGAACCTCGAAGATCAGCGAAACCGTCTGGCCGCGGCGCTCGGCGAAGTGGCCGATGGCGTCGTCGTCGTCGATGCCGATGGCGACGAGGTGTTTCGCAACGGGCCCGCCGAGCGGTATCGCGACGCGCGGCGTCGGACGCGCGTCGCCGCGTCCGCAGATCGACGCCATCCTCGAGTGGCGCGTGCGCAGGTGGGTCGATGCGACCGCGAGCTGCAGCTGTTCGGCCCGCCGCGCGTCGTGCTGCGTTTGCGGGCGTCTCCGTTGTTCGACGGTGACACGCTGCTCGGCGCGGCGGCGTTTGTGCAGGACGTCTCGGAGCTGCGCCGCATCGAGAGTGTGCGTCGCGACTTCGTGGCCAACGTGAGCCACGAGCTCAAGACGCCGATCGGCGCGCTGGAGCTGCTGGCCGAGACGCTCGCCGGCGAGACCGATCCCGTCGGTCATGCGGCCGCTGGCCGAACGGCTGGCCAAGGAAGCGGAGCGGCTTGGGCCACATCGTCGACGACCTCCTCGACCTCAGCCTCATCGAGATCCAGGAATCGCCGAGCGCGTGACCGGATGCCGGGCTCGAGTGTTGGTCGACCGAAGCGGTCGATCGCATGGAGCCGGCGGCGGCCGCGGCAGGCATCGGGATCCGCGGTCGCGAACGCGGCCGGGAGACGAGACGTTGATGCGTGCGATCGCCGGCAGATCGTGAGCGCGCTCACCAACCTGCTCGACAACGCGGTGAAGTACTCGGAGCGCGGAAGCACGATCGACGTCGTCGCGCCGCCGCTCGACGACCAGCGTGTCGATCTTCGAGTCGCCGACCACGGCATCGGGATCCCGCGCGCGATCTCGAGCGGATCTTCGAGCGGTTCTACCGGGTCGACCAGGCGCGCAGTCGTGACGACCGGCGGCACCGGTCTCGGGCTCGCGATCGTGCGTCACGTCGCGCATGCGCACGGTGGCGAAGTCACCGTGTCGTCGGTCGAGGGCCAAGGTTCGACTTCCGTCATCGCTTCCCGGGCCGACTCCGGCATGTCGCCGCCGACTGACCCGTCGCGTCAGGAGGCCGTCTGATGGCTGACGCGCCGCTCATCCTGGTGGTCGACGACGAGCAGTCGTACCGCGACGCGCTGCGCGTTGCGCTCGAACGCGAAGGGTTCCGCGTCGAGACGGCCGCTGACGGTGCCGAGGCGATCGAGATGTTCGACGCAGAGCAACCCGCAACTCGTGCTGCTCGACGTGATGCTGCCGCGCATCTCGGGTGTCGACGTGTGCCGCGAGATCCGCACGCGATCGCAGGTGCCGATCATCATGGTCACCGCGCGCAACGCGGAGATCGACGCGGTCGTCGGGTCTCGAGGTCGGAGCCGACGACTACATCGCCAAGCCGTTCCGTCTGCGCGAGCTCGTGGCGCGCGTGCGCGCCGCGTTGCGGCGCGGCAAGGCCGAGGACGGCGGTGCGGTCGCACAACACGGCGAGGTCCTCGAGATCGGTGACGTACGCCTCGACGCGGGCCGTCACGAGGTGAGGGTTCGTGGTGAACAGGTCGGCCTGCCGCTGAAGGAATTCGAGCTGCTCGAGATCCTCTTGGCGAATGCCGGTCGGGTGCTCACCCGCGACGTGCTCATCGACCGTGTGTGGGGGCCGAACTACTACGGCGACACCAAGACGCTCGACGTGCACGTGAAGCGTCTGCGCGCCAAGGTCGAGGACGACCCGGGCTCGCCGGAGCGGATCGTCACCGTCCGCGGCGTGGGCTACCGCTACGAGCGGGTCTGAACGACGAGGCGTCGATCAGACCCACTCGGTCAGCTGACCTTCAACTGACGCGGCTCAGCGCGGCTTCGTACTCGGCCTTGGCGCGCGGCGTGCCGAGGTCGGGCGACGAGAAGGTGCTGGCGATCACGCCCTCGGCGTCGATCACGAACGTGGCGCGGTTCGCGCAGCCGAGCGTGTCGTTGAACACGCCGTAGGCCTTCGCCACCTCGCCGTGAGGCCAGAAGTCGCTGAGCACCGGGAAGGTGAAGCCCTGCGCCTCCGCCCACGTGCGCTGCGCATGACGGCTGTCGCAGGAGATCGCGAGAACCTGAGCACCCGCGTGCGTGAACGCCGACGGGTCGTCGCGGATCTCGCACAGCTCGCCTTGGCACACGCCCGTGAACGTGAAGGGGTAGAAGACGATCACGATCGGTTTGCCGCGCAGCTCCGACAGGGTGACGTCCTCACCGTCCTGGTTCTTCAACGTGAAATCGGGGGCAAGGTCTCCGACACCGGGCATGACAACTCCTGAACGTGACTCGCGAAAGGGATGCCCAGGCTACGCGCTCATCGGGCGATGGCCCGAGGTCGCGTGCCGGGATGCGCGACGGTCGAAGGACTGCCCGGGGTTGTGCCGGGCGGCGGTTCGTTGGTGCCGCACCTCATGGTTGTCCCGCGCTACGGGGCGACGGACACGTCCAGGCTGGCCAGGAGCACGCGCACCCGATGCTCGATCTCGTCGCGGACCGGGCGCACCGCGTCGACGCGCTTGCCGGCGGGGTCCTCGAGCACCCAGTCCTCGTAGCGCTGTGCCGGGGAACACCGGACACGTGTCGCCACACCCCATGGTGATCACCACGTCGGCGGCGCGCACGATGTCGTCGGTCCAGCGCTTGGGCTGCGCGCCGCGATGTCGATGCCGACCTCGGCCATGGCCGCGACCGCCGCCGGGTTCACCTCGGCCGCCGGCTCCGAGCCACCGGACCACGCCACCGCCCGATCGCCGGCGAGATGTTCGAACCAGCCCAGCGCCATCTGCGAGCGACCCGCGTTGTGCACGCACAGGAACAGCACGGTCGGCCGCTCGTCGATCGAGCGTCGTCGCCGAGCTCGTCGCTGGTCATCGAGCGGATCCTCCCGGTTCGTCGTGGGGGAGCACGAGGTCGGCGGCGTGGACGTTGGGGAACAGGTACAACGCGAGCGCGACCGCGAGCAGCGCGCCGATGACCTGGGCGGCGACGAAGCCGGGCACGCTCTCGGGCGCAATGCCGGCGAACGTGTTCGAGAGAGTTCGCCCGACCGTGACCGCGGGGTTGGCAAAGCTCGTCGACGACGTGAACCAGTACGCGGCGGCGATGTAGCCACCGACGGCGAAGCGGCCGCTCGTCGCGCGACCGGCGCGCACCACGCCCAGGATCACGAGCAACAGTCCGAAGGTCGCGACCACTTCGGAGAACCAGTGCGCGCCCGACGATCGGTCGTTGCGTGGAGACGTTGATCGCCGGCAGCTCGAACATCACGTTGGCGACCATCGCGCCGACGCACGCACCAACGACCTGCGCCACCACGTACACGCCGGCGTCGCGCGTCGCCGATTCCACCGAGCAGCGATCGGCCATCGTGACCACCGGGTTGAAGTGCGCGCCTGACACCGACCCGAACGCGAGGATCAACGCCACGAGGCCCGCGCCGGTCGCGATCGAGTTCTCCAACAGCTGCAGCCCGACGTCGTCGGGGAGAGGCGTTGCGCGGCGATGCCGGAGCCGACGACGATCGCGACGAGGAATGCCGTGCCCACCCCCGCTTCCGCGGTCGTCGCATGCGCGTCCGACCACGGCTCAGCAGCAGCGTGCAACCGACATCGGCTCGCTCGTCACACTCGTCCGCGGATGCGACGGTGCGCAGCTCGCCCGCCGGCATGCTCGACATCGGCGAGCACGGTGTAGATCTCCCACGGCTCCGCGTCGGGGCCGTCGACCCACACCTTGTCCTGCAACGCGAAGCAGCACTCCACCTGATCTTCGACCGCGGTGGCCAGACCGACGTCGGTGAGGCGTGCCTGCGTCGCCGCCACCTCACTCGTGGTCTCCGACCTCGACGCCGAGGTGGTTGAGCGTGCCCGGCGCGTCGCTGCCTTCGATCAGCACGAGCTTCAACGGTGGCTCGGCGATGGCGAAGTTGGCGTACCCGGCCCGCACCTTGGCCGGCGGGGTGGCGAACAGCTTGGTGTAGAAGGTGACCGCTTCGTCGAGGTCGGACACGTTGAGGGCGAGCTGGACTCGACTCATGGTCGCTCCTGTTGCGTTGGGCTGTTACATTGATCGAGTATCGATGTATCGAGGATAGTGGATCAATCGATGAACGTCAATGCATCGTCGGAGTCGTGCTGTGCGCCGGTGTTGGCCGCGCCGCTCGACGCCGACGCGGCCGACGAGCTCGCGGAGCTCTTCGCCGCGTTGGCCGACCCCGTGCGACTGCGGATCCTGAGCATGGTGGCGGAGGCGGGCGAGGTGTGCTCGTGCAACCTGCTGGAGCCGCTCGGGAAGTCGCAGCCGACGGTGTCACACCACACCAAGGTGTTGGCCGACGCTGGGCTGATCGTGGGTGAGAAGCGCGGCCGCTGGGTGTGGTGGACGATCGTGCCCGAACGGATCGACGCCGTGCGCACCGCCCTCGCACCGGCAGCGGTGCTGCGCTGACGACGCTGACTAGTCGGTCAGCGTGGCCGAGAGGTGAGGAAGCGTGTTTGCAACGGCATCGGCAGCACCGGTGAGCGACGCGTGAGCGACGCTCACGAGCGGCGTGACCGACACGTAGCCCGCCTGCAGGATGCCGACGTCGGTGTGCGGCGCGGCGTCGGCGCGGCCACTGAACTCGAGGCGAAGGTCGCCCTGCGACACGTCAGCGGATGCGATCCACACTTCGCCGTGCGGGGCGAGCTCTGCTTCCTTCACTCCCAGGATCGCGTCGATCGCCACGTTGGGCACGTTGATGTTGAGCAAGCGCGGGCCGCCGTCGGATTCGCACGCCCAGTCGATGGCCGCCACGGCCATCGCCGCGGCGGTGTCCCAGTGGTAGGCGTCTTCGTCGCCCCAGGTGAGGCTCACGGCGACTCCGGCGATGCCGAGACCCACGCCGGTGAGCGCGGCGCCGACGGTGCCGGAGTGCACGACGAGGTGTCCGGTGTTGGCGCCGGGGTTGATGCCTGACATCACGAGGTCGGGCGGCTCACCGAAGGCGCGCAGCGCCGCCGCGAGCACCGCGGTGGCGGGGGGCGCGTCGATCGCATGCACCGCGATGTCGGGGTGCTCCTCCCATTCGACCGCCATCACGGGCGGGGGCTTGTCGCCCCAGAATTTGCCCAGCGCGGCGCCCGAACCGCTGCGGTCGCTCGTGGGCGCGACGACGAACACGTCGTGGCCTGCCTCGACGAGCGCGACGGCGAGCGGCGGAAGACCCGGCGCATGCACGCCGTCGTCGTTGGTGACCAGGATTCTCATCGCGCCCACGCTACCGGCGACCCACGGCGCGGCACTCGGCGCATCGACCTAGGCGGCGCGGCGTGGCGGTGCGGAACGGGTCCGTCTCGCGGCACATCCACGACGCGGGCAAGAGCCGGGCCAGGACACCACTGACGTCGGTGTGGCGGGTGTCGAGCTCGAAGCTCACTCGGAGCCGGTATCCGTCGTGCGTGGCTGCGTACTCGAGCGCCGTCGGCACCAGGTCGAACGGATCGAGTGCGGCTGCCGCAGCAGCCAGCAGCTCCGGAACCGTCGATGCCGGGCCGAACACCAATCGCATCTTCGTGACGTGCGCCTCGGGCGTGTGTCCGAGCGACGGATGGTTGCCACGCGTGAGTCGGTGGTGTGCCATGTCTGCCTCCGCGTCTGCGCTCGACGGCGCACTTCGGATCATGACGAACGCGGGTGAACGGCGGGCGACGCGGGGCAGGCGTGGGCGTGAACCCTTGGCGACCGGTGATCGTCGCCCGATCAGCCTGGCTGGTTCAGCCGTCGAGCGGCGGGAGGTAGCGCGCACCGACGACGCGGTTGTCGGCGCACTCGAGCCTCCACACGCTGCCCTTCTCGATGCGGAAGTCGTCGAGGCGGACGCCGTGATCGGTGAGGTGCATGAGGAGATCGCCGATCACGTCGCCGTGACTGCAACACACGACGTCCTCGTCGATCAACTTGTCGAGCAAGGTCACGGCATCGGTGAGGGCCGCGCCTTCGGCCAACGCCTCGGTGCGGTCGACCGGGAGGCCGAGCGCGGCGGCGAGCGGATCGACGGTCTGCACGCACCGCACGTACGGACTCGAGAGGATGCGCGTCACGCCCGACGCACGGAGCTCGGCCGCGAGCGCATCGGCCTGCCGCTGGCCGGGCTTCGACACCGGCCGGAGCGCGTCGTTGCCCGACCAGTTCCGACGGCTGCCCGCCTTGGCGTGGCGCACCAGATAGATCGTCACGCCCCCTCCAGCACCACCGACGCCACCAATCGTCGATCGTGATCGTACGTCAAGAGCTTCGCGGCGTCACTCGGCGTGCACCAGAAGATCTCGTCCACCTCGTCGTTGGGAACGAACCGGCGATCAGGATCCTTCGGCTCCATGAGCCAGTAGCGCACTTCCTTGTCGCGGCCGCGACCATCCACGTACCGGGTGCGATCGAGCTCGCGGCCCAGGCGACACCGCAGCCCGGTCTCCTCCTCGACCTCGCGGAGCGCGGTGGCCTCCGGCTGCTCGCCGCTCTCGGCCTTGCCCTTCGGCAGGCTCCAGTCGTCGTACCGCGGTCGGTGCACGAGCAGGATCATCAGCTGCTCGCCCTCGTGGCGCACGACGATGCCGCCTGCGGCGCGCACGGTGGGCGTGGGTGTGCGACTCACAGCCAGTCGCGCAGTCGCTTGCGCCGGGCCCGCTTCCACACCGCCGGGAACTGCGCGCGTGCGGTGCGTGCCGATGCTCGTTCGATGGCCGCGAGCTCCCCGGCGACGAAGAGCATCGGCCCGCTCGCGTTCGGCCCGAGCTGGTCACGGAGCCATTGCTCGGCAACGACCGCGTCCTGGTGTTCGCCGAGCACGTCCTGCACGTCGGCGATCCGCTTCGCCAGTCGACGGGCATCGCTGTCCGATGGCCGGCGCGACGGCTTCGGTGGCGTACCGGGCTCGCTTGGCCCGGATGCGCACCTCGTGCAGCGCCGCGTCGGGTGGATCGACATCGAGCGCGTCGACGGCCCGACGCAACTTCTTCCACGGCGGACGCACGAGCGCCTCGAGCTCGATCTCGTCGAGGTCGTCGCGATCGGGCTCGTGGGGGATGTGGTGCGTCGCGGCGACGAGCCGGTCGAGCAACGCGACGTAGCGATCCGAACGCAGCGTGACCAGGAGGGCGTCGAGCGCCGCGCCGCGTTGGGCGCGCAACGTGTCGAGCAGATCCTTGGCGCCCGCCGCGTCCGCGTGCGGCAATGCGTCGAGCCGATCGATGAGCCGGGCCAGCAGCACGTCGGCGTCGCGGACCTCGCCGAGTCGCTCGCCGATCCATGCCAGCTCGACGCGGAGCGGTTCGCTCCACTGGTCGTCGACCACCGCGTGGAAGGTGCGGAGGTCGGAGCGCAGGCGGCGCGTCGCGACCCGGGCCTGGTGCACCGCTTCGGGGTCTTCCCCGAGGCGCACGCCGGGGTCGTTGGCGATCAGACGTGCGACGGAGCCCGACACCGCGGCCGCCAGCACCTCGAGCGCGGTGGACGCGAGGTCGAGCGATCGCGCCGACCCGAGATCGGGCGCGTCGAGGGCGCGGGGACCGATGGCGCGCACGATCTTCGGGACGGGATCGGGTTGACCCGCGCCCGCACCCTGCACGCGCCGGACGATCGACGCGACGGCGTCGTCGTCGGCATCCTCGGCGATCTCCACCTCGAGCTCGCGGAACCGGGCGGTGAGGCGTACGCCGTCGATCACCGAGACCTCGTCGTCGGCGACCTCGGCGACGAGCGCGCCCGACGCGTCGCGGACGGTCACCGTGGTGCGCACCGTGGTGAGGCGCGCGATGAGCTGGATCGGCGCGGTGCGGGCAAGGGCGTGGACGAGATCGATCGCGGCCGCGGGCGGTTCGGTGCCTTCCCCCGCGATGCGTTGCTCGACCCGGGTGAGCCCTTCGTCGCGCGCGACCGGGAGCTTCACGAGCCAGCCTTCGTCATTGCGGTGGCGAAGGCTGGCGCCGGCGCGTGCGAGTCGGAGGTCGGGGGTGTCGAAGTAGGCAGCGACGAGCTTGCTCGTGACCGGCTCGTCGGCGACGAGTCCGGTTGCCTCGTCGGACAGCTCGGGAAGCGTGAACGACGGGCCGGGGGAGAACTTGAGCTCGCGCTCCAGCATCGAGGTCAGGGCGTCGCGGCGGCGTGCGACAGGGCGAGGTCGCGCAGCCGTCGCTGGGTGCTCACGCCTGCGTCGCCGGTGACTTTGCTCCACGCTCCGTCGGAACCGAGGCTCCACGCGAGCTCGTCATCGGCGAGCGTCACGTCGAGCATCTCGGCGAGACGAGCGCGGCAGCTTGGGATCGTCGACGGGGACGATGGCCTCGACGCGACGGTCGAGGTTGCGGGGCATGAGATCGGCCGAACCGATCAGGTACTCGGCGTCGACCGGGTCGGCACCGAAGCGGTACACACGCGAGTGCTCGAGGAACTCGCCCACGATCGATCGCACGCGGATGTTCTCCGACAGGCCGGGCACGCCGGGGCGCAGGCACGAGATGCCGCGGACGACGAGGTCGATGGCGACGCCGGCGGAGGACGCGTCGTAGAGCGCGGTGATCATCGCGATGTCGACGAGGCTGTTCATCTTCATCACGATGCGGCCGGCCGATCCGAGTGCGGCCTGCGCGGCGACGCGCTCGAGCAGCGCCGCGGCATGTGGGTCGGCGCGACCAGCAGCTTGCGGTAGGCACCTTGGTAGCTGTACCCGGTGAGGTGGTTGAACAGGTCGGTGAGGTCGTGGCCGAGGTCGGGGTCGGCGGAGAACAAGCCGACGTCCTCGTAGAGGTGGGCCGTCTTCGGGTTGTAGTTGCCGGTGCCGACGTGGCAGTAGCGACGGATCCCGTCGGGCTCCTGACGCACGACGAGCAGCACCTTGGCGTGGGTCTTCAACCCGACGAGGCCGTACACCACGTGCACGCCCGCCTCTTCGAGGATGCGGGCGCGCTCGATGTTGGCCTGTTCGTCGAAGCGGGCCTTCAACTCCACGAGCGTGACGACCTGCTTGCCCTGCTCGGCGGCCTTGATCAGCGATCGCACCAGCGCGCTCTCGGGGCCCGCAGTGCGGTAGATCGTCTGCTTGATCGCGAGCACCGACGGGTCGCTGGCCGCCTGCTCCACGAACTGCTCCACCGAGGTGGTGAACGAGTCGTACGGGTGGTGCACCAACACGTCGCCGGCGGCGAGCAGCCGGAAGAAGTCGGGGGCGGGATCGCCGCTCAACGCGTGTTGCGTCTGTGGCACCCACACGTCGGCCTTGAGGTCGGGCCGGTCGAGGCCGTGCAGCGCGAACAGCCCGCCGAGGTCGAGCGGACCGTCGACCACGGTGACGTCGGCATCGGAGAGCTCGAGCTCGCGGCGCAACAGATCGAGCACCTCGTCGGTCATCGTGGCGTCGACCTCGAGGCGCACGACGCGACCGAACCGACTGCGACGCCGGAGCACCGACGCGACCGCTTCGAGAAGGTCCTCGGCTTCGTCCTCGATCTCGAAGTCGGTGTCGCGGGTGACGCGGAACGCGAAGCGCGACAGGATCTCCATGCCCGGGAACAGTGAGTCGAGGCGCGCCGCGATCACCTGCTCGAGCAACACGAAACGTTGGTCGGGCAACGCGAGGAAGCGCGGCAGCAGCGGCGGCACCTTCACGCGCGCGAACCGCACCTCACCGTTGGCCGGATCGCGCACCGACACCGCGAGGCTCAGGGACAGATTCGAGATGTAGGGGAACGGATGCGCGGGGTCGACGGCGAGGGGAGTGAGCACGGGGAAGATCCGCTCGGCGAACATCTCGTCGACCGACGCGCGGTCGGCGGGGGAGAGGTCGTCGAAGGACACGAAGTGGATGCCGGCCTCGGCGAGGGCGGGCGTGATCTCGTGGGTGAACACCTGATACTTGCGTGCGACGAGCGCGTCGACCCGTGCGCGGATGGCCCGGAGCTGGTCGACGAGGTCGAGCCCGTCGGGCGAGGTGGTGCGCAGCCCGGCGGCCACCTGCTCGAGCAGGCCTGCGACCCGAACCTCGAAGAACTCATCGAGGTGGTTGGCGACGATGGCGACGAATTTGGCCCGTTCGAGCACCGGGAGCTCAGGATCTTCGGCGACGGCCAGCACTCGCGCGACGTAGTCGAGGAACGACAGCTCGCGGTTCAAGAAGCGGTCGGCGCCGGTGGGCCCTGCGGTCGGCGTGTGGCCTGCGGGCTCCTTCGCGGGCGCGTGTGGAAGGGGATCGTCGGTACCTTCGTCGACCGCCACCTCCAGCCCAGTCACCCGGCGATTCTACCGGCACATGGGTGCCGACGTGCCGGGCTGAGGGAGAAGCCGCCTTGAAACAGCGAGCGAGTGAAATAGATTGATTCCGGCGATGAGCACCGACCCCCGCTTCGCCGAGCCCACCCCGTTCGCCCGGCTCGTCTATGCGCACGCAGTCAGCGTCGCGGGCGACGCGTGCCTCACGGTGTCACTCGCCGGCTCGCTGTTCTTCCAGAGCCCGACGAACTCCGCGCGTGAGAAAGTGCTGCTCTACCTGCTGTTGACGATGGCGCCGTTCGCCATCGTGGCGCCGATCCTCGGCCCGATGATCGACCGCACAGAGGGGGGTCGGCGCCTCCTCGTGGTGGCAGCGGCGGCGGGTCGCGCGGTGCTGTGTCTGTTCATGGCGATGTACGTGAGCAAGGCCGCGCCGGAAGGCCTGCTGGTGTATCCGCTCGCGTTCGGTGCGCTCGTGCTCGCCAAAGGGCACTCCATCGCGAAGAGCGCGCTCGTTCCCGCATTGGTGAAGAGCGACGACGAGCTGGTCAACGCGAACTCGCGACTTGCGCTGTTCAGCGTGATCGCGGCGACCGTCGGTGGCCTCCCAGCCGCGGCGATCCAGCAGCTCTTCGGCGCCGACTGGTCGTTGCGAGTCGCGGCCGTCGTGTTCGTCGTCGCCGCGTTGTTGGCGACGCGCATTCCGAAGACCCAGCGCGCCAAGACCGATCAGCGGCAGCGCCAGCTCGAGAACGAAGAGATCCACCAGCCGAGCATCCTGCTTGCTGGGAGCGCGACCGCGGTGCTGCGCGGGAGCGTGGGGTTCGTCGCGTTCTTCGTGGCGTTCGCGCTGAAAGACAACCTGTTCGGGCTCGGCATGGCGCTGGCGGCCAGCGCGCTCGGGGGTTCATCGGTGTGCTCGCCGCGCCCGTGCTCCGCCGGTCGATGCGTGAAGAGGTGATCCTCGCGTCGGCGCTCGTGCTGCCCGCCGTGTTCGCGTTGTTGGGCGGATTGTTCGGTGGAGCCACCGGCTTCGTGGTCGCCGCATTCGCACTCGCCATCGGCGCCGCGGCTGGGCGGCTCGGCTTCGACAGCGTGCTGCAGCGCGACGGCCCGGATGCCGTGCGGGGGCGTGCCTTCGCTCGGTTCGAGACCCGCTTCCAGCTCGTGTGGGTCGTGGGAGGCATCCTCGGGCTGCTCCCGCTCGCGGAGTCGGTCGGGTTGCTGCTGTTGTCGATCGTGCTCGGCTTCGCCGCGGTGTCCTATGTGGGCGCGCTTCGAGCGGCCGGCAAGCGCGGCATGCGCTCGAAGTTGTTGCCCGACTCGGTCGATCGCGCCATCGCCCGTTCCCGCACACACGCCATCGGCAAGGTGCGCAGTCGGTTCCGCAAGTCGCCCCCGACGACGTCGGTGGACCCGCCACCCGACGAACCGCCTCCGGTGTGGCCGCCGCCGTCGAACCAGCGACCGCCCGACCCGCAGCGCTGACCGCGGGCTACTGATCCGGGAGGTCGATGCGCGCCAGCCAGAGGCCGGGCGCGGCGAGCTCGTTCGGTGTGGGGAGCATCGCCTCGCTCTCCCACAGACGGTTCAGCCCGTCGAGCCCGGCGCGTTCGATCACGCCGTCACAGAACGCTTGGCCCTGCTCGTAGTGCGCGCGTTCGAGCTTGAGCCCGAGGAGACCCTCGATGAATCGTTCGGCCTCGCCGCGCTCCACTCGGTGACGCTGCATCGCCTCGTTGATGCGGTCGTACTCGGGGATCAACCGGCGACCGATGAGTGCCGCGACGTGATCTGCGTAGCCCTCGATGACGGCGGTGAGACGTTGCAGCTCTTCGCGTGGCGCGGCCTGTCGCGGCGACTGCATCGCGCCGAGGACGCGCTCCGGGCTCGACGCCATGGCTTCCATCGACGACGGATCGCTGGGGTCGAACGCACCGAACTCCGACTCGAACGCCGACGGATCGATCTCGTAGCTCGACACGTAGTCGGCCGCGAGACGCACGAGCCGTGCGCGCACCCAGGGGACCGATCGTTCTGCCGCGTGCACCACTTCGTGCAGCACGACGGCGAAGCGAAGGTCGTCGCGCGGCAGTGACCACTCGTCACCGAACGCATCGATGTTGCTCACGACGAAGCAGAGGCTCGGTTCGTCACCGCCTGTCGGTTGATCAGCCGGTGGCCCCGTGGGGTGCGCCGCAGCAGAGGACGGTGACGGCAGCGGCCCGGTCGGCAGCGGCAGGTCGTAGCGGCCGAGCGCGTGTTGGGCGAGATATCCGATCATCGACCCCGACTGCACGCCGAGGAGGGCTGGAGCGATCATCTTGATCAACCCCCCTCCACCGAGACCGGCGAGCGCACCGAGATCGCCGAGGCCGCTCAGTCCCGCGATGCCGGCGAGGTCGTCATCGAGCGCGTCGTCGCTCTCGTCGTCGCCGACGTCGAGGGCCTGCCCGAGGTTGGAGGCCAGCGCTTCGAGCACCGGACGCAGCGCGACGAGATGCAGGTCGACCCATCCCTTCGGCCCGACGGTCTGCACGCGGGTGGCGAACGTGGCGGTGAGGCCGGTTTCGCCGACCACGAGGGTCTGGGCCGCCTGGGCCAGCTCCTCGAACTGCACCCGGTCGTCGGTCGCGACGGTCGGCTCGGGCTTGCCTTCGAGCGCCACCCACTCGGCGGTCTGGCGAGCCACTTCCCAGTTGACGGGGCCGGTCGACTGGAGCATCCGCATGACCTGATTGAGGTCGACCTGGGAGAAGTCGAAGCCGCCCGGGCCGGACGCGCCCATGCCGGCGCCGAAGGGAAGGCCCATGCCGAACGGGGTTCCCGCCGGCTCCTGGTTTCCTGGGCCGTTCCCGGGCCGTTCCCCGGGCCGTCGGGCTCGGAATCGCCGGGGTCAGGATCGCCGGGGACGGGGAGGTCGGTCACACGTTCAGTGTAGGGACGTGACCGCTGCGACGAACCGCGTGAGCTCCTCGTCGGTGTTGTAGTAGTGCACCGACGCGCGCGCGACCGCGTCGAGCCCGCGTGCGCCCAGGTCGTAGCGCGGCGAAGTCGATCGTGGACACACCGATGTTGATGTGCTCGGTGCGCAGGCGCGTCGCGAGCTCGTGAGGTTCCACTCCGTCGACGGTGAAGGTGACGATGCCGCAATGCTCGGTGCCGAGGTCGCGCAGCGTCACGCCCGGCAATGCGGCGAGTTGTGATCGCAACGATGTGGCGAGCGCGAGGATCCGTTGCGCGATCGCGTCGGCGCCGAGCGCGCGCGCTTCGTCGACCGCGGCGCCGAGCCCGAGTCGCCCCGCGACGTTGTGTTCCCAGCTCTCGAAGCGGCGCGCGTCAGCGCGGATCTCGAACGTGTCGTGGCTGGTCCACGTCGCGGCGTGCACGTCGACGAATGGCGGATCCAGGTTGGTGATCCACGGACGGCGAACGTAGAGGAATCCGGTACCGCGGGGCGCGCGCAGGTACTTGCGACCCGTGGCCGAGAGGAAGTCGCAGCCGAGCGCGTTCACGTCGACAGGGAGATGGCCGACTGCTTGGCACGCGTCGAGGAGGTATGGCACGCCCGCCTCGCGTGTTGCCTCGCCGACAGCGGCGGCCGGGTTCACGAGCCCACCCTGGGTGGGGATCCACGAGATCGCGACCAACCGCACCCGTGGCATCGTGGCGAGGAGGTGGCGCAGCGCGTCGACCGAGAGCGCGCCCTGCGCGTCGTCGGGGATCACCTGCACTTCGACGCCGATGCGCTTCGCGACCTGGAGGAACGCGAGCACGTTGCTGGCGTATTCGGCGCGCGACGTGAGGATCACGTCACCCGGTTCGAACGTGCTCGCGAGCGCGTAGAACGCCATGTCCCACGCGCGGGTCGCGCTCTCGACCAGCGCGACCTCGTCGCGATGCGCACCGACGAGTGCGGCCACCGAGTCGTACACGGCTTCGCGTCGTTCGTAGGTGTCGTCGCCAGCGGCGTACCCGCCGACGCGCGCCTCGAGCTCGAGGTGCTCGATCACGGTGTCGAGCACGTGGCGGGTCGGCAGTGCGGCGCCGGCGTTGTTGAGGTGCACGACGTCGTGACAGCCGGGCGTTGCCGCCCGGACCCGTTCGACGTCGATCGTGCTCAGCGCGCCGCGGCCGGCGACTCCAGGTTCTCCTGGCGCCAGGCGTCCCACTCGTTGGTGAAGTAGCGCACCCGAGTCTTCTTGTACTCCTTGATCGACCACAACAAGGCGTACTCGTCGATCCCCGTCTCGTCGTGGATCGCCGCGATGGTGGCTTCGCAGTCTTTCGCGTTCTTGCCGTGGACCATCGTGAAGATGGAGTAGGGCCAGTCGTCGTAGGTGGGTCGCTTGTAGCAGTGACTCACCAGTGCGAACCCGGCCATCTGCGGGCCCACGGCGTCGAGCTGCGCGTCGGGGACTGCCCAGACGCCCATCGCGTTCGCCTTGAAGCCCGCGCTGCGGTGGTTCATCACCGCCGCGAACCGGCGCATCAGCTTGCGCTCCTTGAACGACGCGATGAGCTCGAGCACGGTGGCCTCGTCGCAACCGATCATCTCGCCGTAGGCCGCGAACGGACGCTCGACGAGCGGGAGGTCTTCCTGCACGATGCTGATCGTCGCGACCTCGAGGTCGGAGAGCTCGGGGGCGTCCATGATCTCGCGTCGCTCCGGACGTTCGTGCTCGAGCACCTCGGCCTTGGCGTCGGCGGCGGTGTTCCCCGTCATGTCGAGCTTCACGCCGATCTTGTAGAGCGTGAGCGTGGGCAGACGTCGGGTGACGAGCGCACCGGACTGCCGGTGGAGCTCGTTCACGTGATCTTCGAGTGAGTCACCCGGCGGCACCGCGATCGTGTACCAGAGGTTGTAGCGGTGGTTGCGCTTGTAGTTGTGGCTCACGCCGGGGTGCGCGTTGATCACCGCGGCTGCCTCGTCGACGCGGTCGGGGTCGATCTGGGCGGCGACGAGCGACGATCCGTAGCCGAGCGCCCGCGTGTCGAAGATCGCCGAGAGCTGGCGCAGCACGCCCAGCTCCTTGACGTGCGCAACACGCGCCCGCGTGTCGGGCTCGCTGAGGCCGAGACGCTCGCCGAGCACTGCATACGGACGCGGGTCGAGGGGGAAGTCCCACTGCACCGCGTTCAGCAGCTCACGATCGAGGTCGACGAGCTGGTCATCGGGCTGGGTCATCCGACCATCATCGCACCCGCGCGTCCTCGGCCACACTCCGGGACCCGACGGACGTCAATCGAGGACTCGGAGTTCCGAAGCGAGCGCAGCGAGCGAGTTCAACCAAGGGGGCCGTACTCGGTGGCGACGGCCGGAAGGGCGCTCCCGAGTGCGATCACCGTGTGCTGGGTGCGTCCGTTGCGTTGGAACGCCACCTCGAGCGAGTCGGTGGGCCGTCGTCGCCGGGCTTCCGCGACGAGATCGAGCCACCCGTGGATCGACGAGTCACCGGCGCGGGTGATGACGTCACCCGCTTGCAGGGGAGGGTCGGCTTTGGCGGCCGGGCCGTCCTCGGTCACGCTGCTGACGAGGGCGCCGCCCGAGCCGCCCTGATGATCGGGACCGAGGAACACGCCGAGCGCGCCATGGGTGACCGACTTCGAGCGCTCGAGCTGGTCGGCGACGTCGAGGACCACATCGATGGTGACCGCGAGGCCGGTCCGGGTCGCGCCCGGCGCGGTGGTGAGGATCCCGATGAGGCGGCCGTTCGGGTCGAACAGCCCGCCGCCGGTCGTGGTCGGCGTGGTGTCGGTGCTCGTCGCGAGGAGCCCGGCCACCGCGACGGTGCCGTTTGCGTTCGACGCCAACCAGTTGCGTTCCTGCACCACGCCCATGCTGATCCAGCCGACGTTGCCGCGGCCCGCGGCCACGGCCACGACCGGGTCGCCGATGCCGGCCGTTGCCGTGAGCTCGGGATCCGGCAGGTCGTTGCCGACGCCGTCGACCTCGAGCACGCACACATCAGTGGTCGGATCGCTGCCGATCACCTGCGCGTCGTAGGTCGTGCCGTCCCTCGTGATCACCTTCACGCTGGTTGCCCCGTCGATGAGATGCGCGCTCGTGACGACCCGGTCGGTTCGAAGCACGACGCCCGATCCCTGGCCGCCCGATCCCGGCGCGCCGGCCTGGCCTGCGGTCGACGGCTGATTCGTGTTCACGGTGACGATCGCGGGCGCCGCGTTCTCGGCGACGCGTTGGCCGAGCGCGTAGTCGATCGGTGAGTTGGGGGTGGTGACGACGGGAGGCGGAAGCGCGGCGCGGCTGCGTTCGCCGATCGCGCCGAACGCAACGAGGAGCAGGATCGTGGCGGCCACGCCGACCAGGCCCGAGACCACGCCGATCATCCATTCGCGTGGACGGGGCGGCTCGGCGGGCTTGGCCGGCGCGGCGACGAACGACTGGAGTTCGGCGGGATGCACCCACGGGCGGTCGAGCGGATCCGGGCGCGGGCCGACCGGCTCGTCGTCGCCTGGGTCGTCACCCGCATCGTCGTCGTCGAGGCCCGCCATCGCCGCGGAGTGTACCGACGGTTGTTTTGCCTGAATCGTCGCCCTGCAAGGAGCGAGCGTGTCCGGACTGGGGCAGAAGCCGCCTTCAGACAGCGAGTGAGTGAGGAAAGCCAGGTTCACTACCATGGCGACGTGGTACCGCCCGCCGGCGGCGACTGGATCGCCGTCATTTCCGACTCGCTTCCCATCGACGCCGCGACCGCCTGGGCCACCACCCCGTCGTCGGGCGCGGTCGTCGTCTTCCTGGGCGTCGTACGCGACCACTCCGAGGGTCGGCACGGGGTGAAGGGCCTCACGTACGAGGCCTACGAGGACGAGGCCACGGCGCGTCTCGGCGCGGTCGCGGCCGAAGCCCGCCGCCGCTGGCCCGTGCTCGAGCGCTTGGCCCTCCTGCATCGGGTCGGTGATCTGGCGCTCTCCGAGGCGTCGGTCGCGGTGGTCGCGTCGTCGCCGCATCGTCCCGAGGCGTTCGAAGCGGCACGGTTCTGCATCGACACCCTCAAGGAGACCGTGCCGATCTGGAAGCGCGAGCACTGGGAGGGCGGCTCCGACTGGGGGCAGTGCGCGCACGACATCCGACCGGTCGACGCTGAATTCGCGGCCGACGGATCGGGTGCCACGCACGCCGTCGCATCAGCCGTCGCCCCTGCCGTGCGCGGCTGACGAGCACGGCGAAGAGGAGCTCTCCCTGTCCCGCGACCTGGCCATCGATCTCGGCACGGCCAACACGTTGGTCTACGCGCGTGGACGCGGCATCATCCTGAACGAGCCCACCGTGATCGCGATGAACACGCGCACCCACGAGGTGCTCGCGCTCGGCCAAGAGGCGTGGCAGATGATCGGCCGCACGCCGGGCTACATCGTCGCGGTGAGGCCGCTGCGCGGCGGCGCGATCACCGACTTCGAGATCACGCAGCGCCTGATCCGCATGCTGTTCCAGCGCGCGGGGATCTCACGGCTGCAGCGAGCCCGGGTGCTCATCTGCGTGCCGTCCGCCATCACGCACGTCGAGCAGCGCGTGGTGCTCGAAGCCGCGCGCCGCGCGGGCGCCGCGGCAGACGTTCCTGATCGAGCAGCCGATGGCCGCGGCGATCGGTGCGTCGCTCCCGATCCACGAACCGCTCGGCAACATGGTCGTCGACATCGGCGGCGGCACGAGCGAAGTCGCGGTGATCTCACTCGGTGGCGTGGTCGCGCTCGAAGCGGTGCGGGTCGGCTCGTTCGACATCGACGCCGCCATCCAGAGCTACGTGCGGCGCGAATACGGGCTTGCCATCGGCGAACGCACCGCCGAAGAGGTGAAGCTCGCGATCGGATCGGTGTTCCCGACCGACGACGAGTACAAGGCGGAGGTCCGCGGCCGCGACCTGATGAGCGGGATGCCGAAGACCGTCGTGCTCACGCCCGAGGAGATCCGCGAAGCGATTGACGAGCCGATCCAAGCGATCCTCGGCGCGGTGAAGTCGGCGCTGGCGCGCACACCCCCCGAGCTCGCGCAAGACCTGCTCGCCGAGGGCATCAACCTGGTCGGCGGTGGCGCCATGCTGCGCGGCTTCGATCTGCGGATCGAGAAGGAGACCGCCGTGCGCGCGCAGCTCGTCGATCTCCCGCTGGAGACGGTCGTGCTCGGCGCCGGTCGGTGCCTCGAGTCGTTCGACCGGCTCAAAGACATGTTCATGTAGCTCGCGGCTGCGACCGTGAGTGTGCGGACATGAATGCGAACGCGAGGCGAGGGAGCAGATGAACTGGCGGCCGACAGCGGCGTTGACCCGCGTGCTGGTCTGGGTCCTCGGCGTCTACGCCGTGGGTCACCTCCTCGCGATCCCGTTCGACTCCGGTGAGTCGTTGGTGCAGATGCACCCGGCGTTCCAAGCCGCCTTGGACGGTCACCTCGAACAGGCCAACCGTTTGTCGTCGCAGGTGAACGACTCGGGGAGCAGCGTCGTGTCGCTCGTGAACTTCGTGAGCGTCGTGATGATGGTGCTGCTCGTGATGTGGACGTGGCGCACCGCCAAGAACGCCCGGGCGTTGGGCCGCACCGGCGAGCGCATCTCTCCGCTGCTCGGCGTCTTCGGCTGGTTCATCCCGATCGCGTCGTTCGTGTTGCCGTACCTCGTCGTGTCCGACCTCTGGCGCAGCTCCGACACCCGTGCCGGCGCGCGGCACCGAGTGGCGCCAGCTCCCTGGCGCGGTGCTCGTTCGCGCCTGGTGGGTGTGCTTCGCGGGAGCACAGGTGATCACTGCGCTCGCGGTGCTCCTCGCAGTGACCGGCCGCAATGGCGTCGACGAGACCGACACGCTGCTCGACGATCGGGCACACGGTCAGCGCGCTCGCCGCGGTGCTCACCATCGCGGTGGTCACCGAGATCGCACGACGTCAGAACGCGCAGCACGATCTGCACCCCATGCCGATCGGAACTGGCCACCCCACCTACGTGCCGTCGCCGGACATCCCGGGCGACGCCGGGTGGTACCGCGATCCGAGCGGTCGTCACGACCAGCGCTACTGGGACGGCGGCGCGTGGACCGAGCGGGTGCAGTCGGCGGGCGCGCAGTCGTTCGCGCCGATCACCGCGCCCGACTGGTACGAAGACCCCACGGGCCGCTTCCCGCTGCGGTACTGGACCGGCTACACCTGGACCGAACACGTCAGCCGGGACGGCGAACTGTTTCTCGACCCTCTCTAATTCACTCGCTCGCTGTTTTGCGGCGGCTTCTGCGGCAGGTGGACACGCTCGCTCGTGCGTCCCTACGCTCCTTCGTCGCTTCGGGACTCCGAGTCATTCACTTTCGCTCGCTCCTCGCGTCGCTTCGGGTCCGAGGATTTCACTCGCTCGCTCCTTCTTCGCTTCGAGGCTCCGATTTCGTTGCTCGCCGGCGCGGCGTCGATGCCGAGCAGGTCTTCGGCGGCTTGGCGGACTTGCCAGTCTTTGTCCTCGAGGGCCGCCGCGAGTGCGGTGTCGACCTCGGGGCCCTCGAACGGTGCCAGGGCGAGCACCGCGCGACGTCGCACCGCGGGTTTGTCGTGGGTTGCCTGCACGATGGCGGCGAGGCCGTCAGCGCTGCCGAGCGCGCCGAGTGCTGCGACCGCGGCTTCGCGGCGAGCGGATCGGGGTGATCGGTCGTGACCGTCGCGATCTTCGTCACCGCGCCGCGGTGCGCGACCACCGTGTCGCCGAGCTCGCCGAGTGCCCACGCTGCGGCTTCGACCACTGTGACGTCGTCGTCGTCGAGCGAGCGGAGGAGCGGGGCAACGCGGTCGGATCCGCCGTCGAGGTCCGGCGCGAGCTCGGCGGCCCGCCGCCGTACTGCGGGGGCTCGATCGCGGACCGCCGTGTCCCATGCCGCGTGAGCCTGCGCGTCCGATGCGCCGCGAACCAACGCTGCCGAGCGCCGCGGCGCGCGACGCGCGGGATCCTCGTCACGCGGACAGGCGTCGACGGCGCGATCGATCTCGTCACCAGTCAGCGGGCCGACGCGCGCGAGCGACGCGAAGTCGGCAGCCCGGGCCACGGGGCCCGGCGGGGTCACGGGAGCTTGCCGTTGATGGCGATCACGAGGCCGGCGAAGATCGTCGCCAGCACGCTGGCGATCAGGAAACCGGTCAACCCGATGAGCACGACGGCGCGCACCAGCGCCCAACCCCGCTTCGCGGTGCGAACGCCGAGGTTCGGGCGAGCCCGCGCGCGCGAATACACCATCGGCGTGGCAGGCTGGCCCCGCGTGCCGCTGTTCATCGGGCTCTCGCGGACACCAAGCCGGATGGCGGGGAGCCCGAGGCGAAGACGAGCGTCATACGGTTCGCCACGGTATCCCGTCTGCGCACCGGAGCGTCATGCACGAGGAGTCGAGCGAGGAGTCGTTGCCGTCGCCGGGCGATGACGTGCGGGCGGATCACGCCCGAATGGACGGCGATCTGGCCGATGGCGATCCGGCGGACGACAATCAGGCCGGCGACAACCAGGCGGACGACAACCAGGTCGGCGGCGCGAACGGCCCGCGTCCGCCGGGTCGTGCACGGCGGATCGCCGCGTGGGCGGTGTCGATCGTCGGCGTGCTGCTGGTGGTGGTGCTCGTCGCCGGGTTCTTCATCCACCTTCCCTACGTGGTGATCTCGCCGGGCACCGCTACTCCGCTCAACGACTCGATCTCGATCCAGGGCGCCACCACGTATCCGCACAGCGGCGGCGTGCGATACCTCACGGTGCGCGTCAGCGGTTCCGACCCGAACGTGTGGCGGCTGGTGGCGGCCTGGCTCGACCCCGACGCCACCGTCGAGGACCGCACGACGGTCGTCGGGTGTCTGTCCGACGCGGAGAACGTGTCGTTGAACGCGCAGCTCATGGATCAGTCGCAAGACGACGCGACGAAGGTCGCGCTCGAACGACTCGGGTACACGGTCACCGCGTCGTCGCCGCAGGTGTTCGTGGCCGATGTGCGCGGCAGCCCGAAGGGCTGCGGTGGCGGCCCGTCCGAGGGCGTGTTGCGTGCGGGCGATCGGCTCGTGGCGATCGACGGTCAGCCCGTCACCGATGCGACGTCGGTGGGTGAGCTCGTCGGAATGCACCACCCGGGTGACGTGATCAAGGTCACGATCGTGCGGGAGGGCGTGACCAGCACGGTCGACGTCACCGCGGGCGGTCGATCCGCCGATGGTTCGTGCGTCGAGGGCCGTTCCGCCGGTGATCCGTGCCTCGGCATCGTGGTGCAAGGGTCGGTGAACTACGAGTTTCCCATTCAGGTCGACTTCGACATCGAGCGCGTCGGTGGCCCCTCGGCTGGCCTGGCGTTCACGCTCGCGATCATCGACGACCTCACGCCGGGTGACCTCACCGGTGGCAAGCCGGTCGCGGTGACCGGCGCGATCGCCGCCGACGGGACGGTGCAAGAGGTGGGTGGCGTGGAGCAGAAGGCGATCACCGCGCGCACGAGTGGTGTGAAGTTGATGATCGTGCCGAAGTCGGAAGTTGCCGACGCCCGGAAGGGCGCCGGTGACGTGCCCGTGGTCGGCGTGTCCACGCTCGACGAAGCTCTCGCGGCGTTGCAAGCGGCAGGCGGCGCGCCGGTGCCGCCACCGACGACGACACCGGCGCGATCATGACGGCATGGCCGACACCTCGCGACCCCTCGTTCCCTCGCGCGATTCACGTCTGACGCCCGAGGCAGTTGCCGCACGCGACTTCAGCCAGGTCAAGCGTGGGTACTCCGAATCGGAGGTGCGCGCCTATCTCCGGATGGTCGCCGACGAGCTCTCCGCGGTGGTCGGGCGTGAGCGCGAGCTGACCACTCGCGTCCGGTCGCTCGAAGAGCGCCTGGCCGCGCCGAAACCGCCCCCGAGCGACCAGGACCTGATCACCCAACTCGGTGAGGAGACCGCGCGCGTGCTCGGCCAGGCGCGTGAGTCGGCCATCGAGCTGCGCACGAAGGCGGAGGAGCACGCTCGACGGGTGGTGCGCGAGGCGCAGGAGAGCGCACGCGAGCTGCGTGCCTCCACCCAGCAGGCCGTCGAGACGAAGACGCGTGAAGCGGAGGACTCCGCACGCGCCGCGTGCCAAGGAGATCGTCGGCGAGGCGCGCACGTTGCGCGAGCGTGTGCTTGCCGACCTGAGTGATCGACGCGCCGAGCTCGAACGTCAGATCACGGAGCTGCGCGCCGGTCGGGGACGATTGGTCGAGACGTACCAGGTGGTCGAGCGCGCGCTCGATGCAGGCGACGCGCCTCATGGCCGACGAACCCGCACCGTCGTCGCCGTCGTCGGGTCCCTCGCCCAGCGCGCCGGTCGACGACGTGCCGGCGCTCACGCCCGACGAGCCCGACCACGCTCGCGACGAGGTGGAGGAGGCCGCGACCTCGGAGCCCGAGCCCGCGGCGACCGGCGAGTCCGACGCCACCGCGTCGAACGCCGAGGCCGGAGTCCTGACGCCAGTTCGCCGAGGCCAGTGCCCCGATGCCAGTGCCGCGATGCCAGTGCCCCGGATGCCAGTGCCCCGGATGCCAGTGCCCCGGATGTCGGCGCGCTGTTCGAGAAGTTGCGTTCGGCGGGCGACACGGAGCCGACGCCGTCGGCGGCCGTCGACACCGACAGCGCGCGCCGAGTCATCGTCGGACGACAACGCCGCCGCACCGAGAGCGACGCCGCCGACGGCCCCAGCGACGACACCGAGGACGACGACGCGGAGGACGTGCCGCTCGAAGGCGACGCCGCGCTGCTGCACGCACGTGACGTCGCCTTGGCGTCGGTGGCCGACGACCTCTCGCGTCGGGCCAAGCGGGCGATCCAGGACGAGCAGAACGACGTGCTCGACGGGCTGCGACGCCAGCGGGGCAAGATCGACACCACCAAGGTCCTCCCGCCCGCCGACGAGCAGCTCGCCCGCTGGGCCCACGTGCTGCAACCGGCCGCCGACGGTGCCTACGCAGCCGGGGCAGCCAGCGTCGGCGGCGCCGGCGACAAGGCTGCGCCCAGCGGGCTGCTCGGCGAGCTCGCCGACTCGGCGGTCACCACGTTGCGCAGCCGACTCGTCGACTCGCTCGCGTCGGTCGACACGCGGTCGCCGGCCGACACCGAGCTCGCCATCGCGCAGGCCCTCGGCGCGCGGTACCGCGAGTGGAGAACGCAGGATCTCGACGTCGTGCTCGGCGACGCGCTCGCCATCGCGTACGCCCGGGGCACCTACGACGCGGTGTCCAAGGGCACCATGCTGCGCTGGGTGCCGGCACGCGAGGGCAAGTGCCCCGACTGCGACGACAACGCGCTCGAGCCCACGGCGCGCGGAGCCGACTTCCCGACCGGGCAGGCGTTCCCACCCGCGCATCCGGGATGTCGGTGCCTGCTCGTGGTCGTGGGCGCCGACACCCCCTGAGTTCGCGCCCGACACCTCCACGTCGGGTCCGAACGCGCCGAACGCTTCCTGGTGAGGGAGCTGGATAGGCTGCGGCCCGATGCGCGTCCCGACCGAGGTGCCCAGGCGCCGCCGATTCCGTCTCCGCGGCTGGCTGATCGCCCTCGTCGTCATCGCCGTGCTCGTCTTGTTGAGCCTGCGCGGCCTCGCCGGGTTCTTCACCGACTACCTGTGGTTCGACTCGCTGGGCCAGGGCAACACCTGGAGCAGCCTCCTGGCCGCCAAGGTCGCGCCCGCCCTCGTGTTCACGGTCGTGTTCTTCGCGATCATGTACGTGAACCTCGTGGTCGCCGACCGCCTCGCGCCGAAGTACCGCTCGATGGGCCCCGAAGACGAGCTCATCGCCCGCTACCAGACCGCCACCGGCCGCTACGCCGGGCGCATCCGCATCGGCGTCGCCCTGTTCTTCGCGTTGGTCGCCGGGATCGGCGTGTCGTCGCAGTGGAAGCAGTGGGTGCTGTTCACCCACGCCACCGACTTCGGCGTGAAAGACCCGCAGTTCCACATGGACGTCGGCTTCTACGTGTTCAAGCTGCCGTTCCTCGAGTTCATCACCCAGTGGTTGTTCGCCGGCCTCGTGATCGTGCTGATCGTCACCGCGGTCGAGCACTACATGAACGGCGGCATCCGCTTCCAGAGCCCGTTCCAGCGAGTCACGCCGCAGGTGAAGGCGCACCTCTCGGTGATCCTGGCGTTGATGGCGCTGGTCAAGACGGCGCAGTACTGGCTCGGGCGCTACGAGCTCACGCTCTCCACGCGAGGCGTGGTCGAGGGCGCCGGCTACACCGACGTGAAGGCCGAGCTTCCGGCGCTGCAGCTGCTGATGGTGATCTCGGTGTTCGCCGCCGCGCTGTTCATCTGGAACATCTGGCGGCGCGGCTGGATGCTCCCGGTTCTCGCGGTCGGCCTGTGGGCGTTCGTCTCGGTCGTCGTCGGCACCGTCTACCCGGCCCTGATCCAGCAGTTCAAGGTCGGCCCCAACGAGTACCAGACCGAGGCCAAGTACATCGACCGCAACATCCGCGCGACCCGCAGGCGCGTTCGGCCTCGACGAGGTCGACGCCGCAGCAGTTCAAGTTCACGTCGTTCGCCTCGGTGTCGTCGCCCGACCAGATCGTCGGCGACGCCAACGCCAGCACGCTCGACAACGTGCGCCTGTGGGACCCGGCGGTGATCGCCGCGACCTACAACCAGGTGCAGAACCTGCAGACCTACTACCAGATCGGTGATGTCGACGTCGACCGCTACCTGATCGACAACCAGCACGCGCCAGGTGCTCGTCGCGGCGAGAAACCTCAACAGCGCCGACCTGCCGAGCCAGTCGTTCGTGAACCGCCACATCGTGTACACCCACGGCTACGGGGTCGTCGCGTCGCCGAGCAACGAAGCGATCGCGGGATCACCGAGCTACTTCCTCAAGCGACGTGCCCGTCGAGACGGTGCCGAACGGCATCGCGCTGGAGAAGGGTCCCGCGTCGGAGATCTACTTCGGCGAGGGGTTCTCGAGCTACGTGCTCGTCGACGCCCAGTCGAAGGAGTTCAACTACCAAACGCAGGGCAAGACCGACAAGTTCACACGCTACCGCGGCGCCGACGGTGTGCAGATGTCGAACCTCGTGCGCCGCGCGGCGTTCGCGCTGCGCTTCGGCAGCATCGACCCGCTGATCTCGGGGCAGGTCACGTCGAAGACGCGCGTGTTGATGGAACGCGACATCCGTTCACGCGTCGAGAAGCTCGCGCCGTTCCTGCGTTTCGACGCCGACCCCTATCCGGTGGTGCTCGGCAACAAGACCGTCTGGATGATGGACGGCTACACCGCCACCAACATGTACCCGTACTCGCAGGCGAACACCGGTGAGGGCGGGCTGGCCGCCGACATCAACTACGTGCGCAACTCGGTGAAGGTCACGGTCGACGCCTACCAGGGCACCGTGAAGTTCTACGTGTTCGACCAGAAGGACCCGATCATCCGGGCCTGGCAGCAAGGCGTTCCCCGACCTGTTCACGCCCAAGTCGCAGATGCCCGAAGAACTCGTGAAGCACCTGCGCTACCCCGAAGACCTGTTCAAGGTGCAGTCGAACATGTACGGCCGCTACCACGTCACCGAGCCGCGCCGGTTCTACGACGGCAGCGCCAAGTGGCTGGTGTCGTCCGACCCGGGTTCGTCGGTGGAGCGACCCCTCGTTGTTCGTCGACACCGGTGGCGCGGCGGGCGCCAACAACCAGCCGCAGGCAGCGTCGTCGAGCGGCAGGCGCATCGACCCGTACTACCTCTACCTCAAGCTTCCCGGCGACGACAAGGCAGAGCTTCGTCGCCCTCGAGCCGTTCGTGCCGGTGTCGTCGGGCAACAGCATCAACCGGTTGGTGTCGTTCCTCACCGCGAAGTCCGATCCGGGCTCCTACGGCAAGTTGCAGTCGTTCGTGATGCCCACCAGCACGAACGTCGACGGGCCCGTCGCAGGTCGACAACCGGATCAACAGCCAACAGCAGATCTCCCAGGCGTTCACGTTCCTGAACCAACAGGGCTCCACCGTGATCAAGGGCAGCCTGCAGCTGATCCCGGTCGGCAACTCGATCATCTACGTGCGACCGATCTACGTGCGCAGCTCCGAGCGAGAGCGGCTTCCCGCAGTTCCAGTTCGTCGCGGTGTACACCCAGGGCAAGGACGCGGTGTGCGCGCCGACGATCCAAGAGGCGATCGACCGGCTCTTCGTGACCAGCCCGGGTCAGCAGGCCACCGCGTGCACCACACAGCTGGCGGCGGTCACCCCAGGCAGCGACTCGAGCGGTGGCACGTCGACCTCGACCACCACGACCACCACACCGGGGTCGACCACCACCACCACCACGCCGGCTGCCAGCGGTTCGGCGCAGGACAAGCTCAACCAGGCCGCCGCGCTGTTCGACCAGGCCGACGCAGCCCTCGCGGCGAAGGACCTCGCCACGTACCAGCAGCAGGTCGACGCAGGCGCGGGCGCTCGTCAAGCAGGCGCAGACGCAGCTCGCGGGAGGCGGCGGCTAGGCGACGGACTCGTTGGGGGCAAGGGTTCGGGGATTGTTACTATGGCGGTAGTGGAAATCCCCAGGTGCTTGCACCACGAAGGACATCGCCCATGGCCGTCTCCGGGATCGATCTCGGCAAGTACAAGCTCGGTTGGCACGACAGCACCGACGACTACGAGTACACGCCCACCAAGGGCCTGAACGAAGAGATCGTCCAGGAGATCTCGCATCGCAAGAGCGAGCCCGACTGGATGACCAAGTTCCGGCTCAACGCGCTCGCGCGCTTCGAGCGCAAGCCGATGCTCGAGTGGTTCGCGACGAACATGCCCGACATCGACTTCGACGACATCTACTACTACCTCAAGCCCAACAAGGGCGGCCAGGTCAACGACTGGGACATGCTCCCGGACGACATGAAGGCCACCTACGAGAAGCTGGGCATCCCCGAGGCCGAGCGCAAGTACCTCGCCGGGGTCACCGCACAGTTCGAGTCGGAAGTCGTGTACCACAAGAACCGCGAAGACCTGGAGCGCATCGGCGTGCTCTTCACGAGCATGGACCAAGCGCTGATCGACTACCCCGATCTCGTGCGCGAGCACTTCGGCACGATCATCCCGCCGGGTGACAACAAGTTCGCCGCGCTCAACTCCGCGGTGTGGAGCGGTGGCTCGTTCATCTACGTGCCGCCGGGCGTGCACGTCGACATGCCGTTGCAGGCCTACTTCCGCATCAACGCGGAGAACGCCGGCCAGTTCGAGCGCACGCTGATCATCGCCGACGAGGGCTCGTCGGTGCACTACGTGGAGGGATGCTCGGCGCCGGTGTACTCCACCGACTCGTTGCACTCCGCGGTGGTCGAGCTGATCGCCAAGCCGGGTGCGCGCATCCGCTACACCACGATCCAGAACTGGTCGCCCAACGTGTACAACCTCGTCACCAAGCGGGCGCGGTCGCGCAGACCGAGGCCACCGTCGAGTGGATCGACGGCAACCTCGGCTCGAAGCTCACGATGAAGTACCCGGCAGTGGTGATGACGGGCCCGAAGGCGCACGGCGAGGTGCTGTCGGTTGCCTACGCGGGTGCCGGGCAGCACCAGGACGCCGGGGCCAAGATGACCCACGTCGCGCCGGAGACCACGTCGATCATCGACTCGAAGTCGATCTCGAAGGACGGCGGCCGCACCACCTATCGCGGCCTGGTGAAGGTCGAGGAAGGTGCGCACCACGTGAAGAGCCACGTGCGCTGCGACGCGCTGCATCCTCGACGACCACAGCCGTTCCGACACGTACCCGTACATGGAGATCGACGAGAAGGACGCGCGCATCGGCCACGAGGCCACCGTCTCGAAGGTCGGCGACGACCAGCTCTTCTATCTGATGAGCCGCGGCCTCACCGAGCAACAGGCCACTGCGATGATCGTGAACGGCTTCATCGAGCCGATCACCAAGACGTTGCCGATGGAGTACGCCGTCGAGCTGTCTCGTCTCATCGAGCTGAACATGGAGGGCGCGGTCGGCTAGTGGCCGCCAACTTCACGCTCGATGCAGCACAGGCACTGCCGGGGCCCGAGTGGCTCGCGGCGCGCCGTGTCGCGGCCGCGGAGCGGCTCGCCGACGTGGCGTGGCCCACCACGTCCGAGGAGATCTGGCGCTACAGCCGCATCGGCGAGCTCGACCTCGACGCCTTCGCGCCGGTGCCCGCCGAGCTGCTCGGCGATCCCGGGGTGGAGGACGCACCCGGTGGCGGTCCGCTCGCGGCCGAGGCGGGGGAACGTGCGGGGCTGATCGTCGTGCGCAACGGCCGGGTGGTGCACCACTCGCTCGACGAGGCGCTCGTCGCCAAGGGTGTGCGAGTGTGCGGGCTCGCCACGTGCGACGAGAGTGAGATCGCGGGGCTGCTCGGCACCTGCTCCGACGCGTCGCCCGACGCGTTCACCGTGCTGCACGACGCGTTCCTCGTCGGCGGCGCGGTGGTGAAGGTGCCGGCCGGCGTGGTGGTCGAGCAACCGATCGTGGTGCTGCACTGGTCGGAGGGCGAGGGCTTCGCCAGCTTCCCGCACACGCTGGTGGTCGCGGGCGAGGCGTCGGAAGTCACGGTGTTCGACCGCTACGGGTCGGGTGCCAGCGCGGACGAGGGCGCGCGGCCGACGACGCGCCCGGCCATCTCGTCGACGCGGTCGTCGAACTGATCGTCGGCGACGGCGCGCACGTGCGCTACGTGTCGGTGCAGGAGCACGGTCCCCACACGTGGCAGATCGCGTTGCAGCGCGCGCACCTCGGGCGCGACGCGTCGTTGAAGTCGTCGGTGGTCGCGCTGGGCGGGCACTACGCCCGGCTGCGCTCCGAGTCGTTGCTCGCGGGCCAGGGCGCCGAGAGCGAGCTCACCGCGGTGTACTTCGGCGACGGCCACCAGATGCTCGACTTCCGAACGCTGCAGGACCACGCTGCGCCCAACACCCGCAGCGACCTGTTGTTCAAGGGAGCGGTGGAAGATGTCGCGCAATCGGTGTACTCGGGCCTGATCCGGGTGCGGAAGGTCGCGCAGAAGACCCAGGCGTTCCAGACCAACCGCAACCTGGTGCTGAGCGAGGGCGCCGAGGCGAAGTCGGTGCCGAACCTCGAGATCGAGGCCGACGACGTGCGCTGCTCGCACGCCAGCACCGTCGGCCCCATCGACGACGACCAGCTCTACTACCTCGCCACGCGTGGCGTGCCGCCCGACGAAGCCGAGCGCCTCATCGTGCTCGGGTTCTTCGACGACGTGTTCGAGCGTCTGCCGTTGCCGTCGTTGGTGGCGCCGCTGCGTCGATCGGTGATCGAGAAGATCGAGCACCGCGACGCGGTCGCGCGCTCGGAAGCGAGCGAGTGATGGCAGAGGTGCGCGCCTGCTCGGTCACCGACGTCGCGTCGCCCGCGCACGCGTGCGTTCGAGCTCGACGGCGTGCAGGTGTGCGTGGTGCACCTCGACGACGGCTGGTACGCGATCAACGACATCTGCTCGCACGAGGACTACTCGCTGTGCGACGGCGAGCTGTGGCCCGACGAGCGCGAGGTGGAGTGCTGGAAGCACGGCTCCACGTTCTCGTTGCTCACCGGCGAGCCGCAGAGCCTCCCCGCGACCAAGCCCGTGCCCGTCTACCCCGTCCGCATCGACGGCGACGCCGTGATCGTGACCCTCCCATGACTGCCCCTCGCTCCGAAATTGCGTTGGCCAATGCCCGAACGCTACTCCTGGCAATTTCCAGGAGGGTGGGCGGTGACCTCATGAGTGTGTTGCGGATCGAGGGTTGCGGGCGTCGGTCGAGGGGCGGGAGATCCTGCGGGGCGTCGATCTCGAGGTGGCGTCGGGTGAGGTGCACGCGCTCATGGGGCCGAACGGCTCCGGGAAGTCGACGTTGTCGCACGTGCTCATGGGCCGCGGCGACTACGAGGTGATCGACGGCTCGGTCACGATCGACGGCGAGGAGCTGCTCGGGTTGCCCACCCACGAGCGCGCCGCGCGTGGGCTCTTCCTCGCCCTGCAGTACCCGGTGGAGCTTCCTGGGGTGCGCATCGCCGACTTCCTCACCACCGCGCTGCGCGGGCAAGGCCGCAGCGTCGAGGACCTCGACGCCCGCATCGACGGCGAAGCCGCCCGGCTCGGGGTGGCGCAACAGTTCCTCGACCGCGGCCTCAACGTCGAGTTCTCGGGCGGCGAGCAGAAGCGCGCCGAGACATTGCAGCTCGCCGTGCTCCAGCCGGCGTTCGCGCTGCTCGACGAGATCGACAGCGGCCTCGACGTCGATGCCCTACGCGACGTCGCCCGCCGCATCGAGGCCATGACCTCCGAGACCGGTCTCGGTGTGCTGGCCATCACGCACTACGCCCGCCTGCTCGACGAGCTGCGGGCCGACCAGGTGCACGTGTTGATGGCGGGGCGGGTCGTGGCCAACGGTGGCCCCGAACTGGCGCAGAAGCTCGAGCAGACCGGCTACGAAGGCCTCGCCGCCGAGCTCGGCGTCGAGACTCTCACCGTCGAACCGGCCTCCGAGGCCGATGACCCCTTCGCCGAGCCGGGCTTCTAGAGCGAGAGCGACACCACCGTCGCGCGAGCGGCTCCGACGCCTGACCAGGCCACTCATGACCGAGTCGCGTGGCCTCAGCGGCGAGCGACAGACGAGCAGGCCTCAGCGCCGAGCGGACATCTAGGTGATGAAGACGGGGGTGCCGAGCGGCAGGGTCGACAGGCGCAGGATGTCGGCGTTCTTGAGCCGGACGCATCCGTGCGAGATGGCCTGACCGACGTCACTGGGGTTGTCGGTGCCGTGCAACGCGATCTGGCCGTCGCCACCGCCGAACTCGGTGAGCACGTCGGAGTGGCCCGACAACCCGAGCGCGAACGCGCCGTACCCGGTGCCCGGCTGCTTCTGCAGGTCGAGCGGATCAGTGATGTAGAAGGTGCCGGTGGGCGTCGGGTACTGCGGTGACCCGATGGCGGCGGTGGTCTCGAAGTCGACGACGCCGTTGTGCAGCACGGTGACCTTGTAGTCGGCGAGGTCGACCTTCACCGCCCATTCGAGCGGCTGCGACGACAGCCGCACGTCGGTCGTCTTCACCCAGCCGGTCGAGCTGTTCGGCCGAGTCGGCAGGTACACCTGCGCCCAGTCCGGGGTGGTGTTGAAGGCGAGCAGCGTGCGCGGCAGCAGGTATTCGGTGCGCGTGCTCAACGTGTTGATCGGCGCAGCGTTGGCGTCGGGCGCTGCGTACACGGGGATGTCCTTGCCGAGCGTGGACGCGGTGACGAACTGCTGGCTGCCGAGGTCGGCCGCGACGTTCGCGCCGGCGGGTGCCTGCTCGGTGGTGGTCGAACCCGGCGCCGCCTTGGCGTGGTCGTCACCGCCGCGGGTGAGCGCGAAGATGCCCGCACCGACCGCGATGACGAGCACGACCACCACGATCTCGACCGTTCGCAGTCGGTTGCTGCGACGGCGTCGTTCTACCCGTGTCGGCTCTGCCATGGTGCAATGCTACCGACCGCCTCGGCGGGCGGACAGCGCCCTCCTGGAAACCGGCGGTGAGCCGGCCCGGCGTCAGCCGGCGACGGTGGGAGCGGGTTCCTCGAGCAACTCGTGGAGTGCTTCGTCGGCGATGGTCTCATCGGTGAGCGCCTCGTCGTCGAGCAAGAGGAGACGCAGATCGAGGAGGACATCGGTGACTTCGACCGAAGTGACGAGGTCGCGTCCACGGAATCGTTCCAGGGCTTGATCGACCACTTGCGTGAGCTGCTCTCGACCCATGCTGATCACACCTCCAAGTGTTGAGTACCACGCTAGTGGCCCGACGTTTCCCCTACGTGTCGCGTTTCGTGTCGATGCACGATCGTCAGCAGCGCGATCAGATCAACCACGTCGGCGTCAACTTCGTCGAGACCCTGTTGCAGGGTGTTCCACGCCAGCGTGGCGCACTTGATGCGCACTGGGAACTTCACGACGCCCTGCAGCGCCTCGAGGTCGCCGAGGCGCACGCCTTCGAGCTCGGATTGCAGATCCTCGCCGTCGCTCTCGCCTTCGAGCTTCGACTCGTGGATCGACATGAGGGCCTTGAACGCTCGGATGAGCGGCGAGCCTCGTCGACCGACTTGCCCTTCACCGCGGCCGACATCATCGACGTGGACGCCTGGCTGATCGAGCAGCCCTGCCCGGCGATCTTGAGGTCGGTGACGGTGTCGCCGTCGACGTCGAGGTAGAGCACGACCTCGTCGCCGCACAGCGGGTTGAACCCCTCGACCTTGTGGGCGGGCGGAACCGCGAGCTCACCGCGGTTCCGCGGGGCGCGGTAGTGGTCGAGGATGATCTCGCGGTAGAGGTCTTCGAGGCCGGGCATCGGTCGTGCTCCTTAGATGGCGAAGAACTGTTCGGCGCGTGCCAGCGCGTCGACCAGTGCGTCGGCGTCGGCCTCGTCGTTGTACACGTAGAACGAAGCGCGGGTGGTGGCAGGAACGCCGAGGACCTTCATGAGCGGCTTCGCGCAGTGGTGGCCGGCGCGCACGCAGATGCCCTCCTCGTCGACGACTTGCGAGATGTCGTGGGCGTGGATGCCCTCGAACAGGAACGAGATGGCCCCGCCGCGCACGTTCACGTCGCGCGGGCCGTAGATCGTGAGGTCGGCGCCGAAGCGCGCGTCGAGCGCGGCGAGGGTGTACGCGGTGAGGTGCTTCTCGTGCGCACGGATGTTGGCCATGCCGAGGTCGGTGACGTAGTCGACCGCGGCGGCGAAGCCGACTGCCTCCGCGATGGGCATCGTGCCCGCCTCGAACTTCCACGGCACCTCGTTGGTGGTGAAGCCGTCGAGCGTGACCTGGCTGATCATCTCGCCGCCGCCCAGGAACGGCGGCATGGCGTCGAGCAGCGCACGGCGTGCCCACAGCGCGCCGATGCCGGTCGGGCCGCACATCTTGTGCGACGGAGAAGGCGACGAAGTCGGCGTCCCACGCCTGCACGTCGACCGGCAAGTGCGGCACGGCCTGGCACGCGTCGACCAGCGACGGCGCGCCGGCGGCGTGGCGCGGCAGTCGGCGAGGCGGCGGATGTCGTTGATGGTGCCGAGCACGTTCGACATCGCGGTGAACGCGAGCAGCTTGGCGCCGTCGAGCAGCTGCGTCGAGGTCGGTGAGGTCGAGCTGGAAGTCGTCGGTGAGCGGGATCCAGCGCAGCTCGATGCCGCGCTCGGCGGCGAGCATGTGCCACGGCACGATGTTGGCGTGGTGCTCCATCTGGGTGAGCACGATGGCATCGCCCTCGACCAGGTTGTGCGCGGGCCCACGAGTAGGCGACGAGGTTGATCGCCTCGGTGGCGTTGCGCACGAACACGATCTCGCTCGGGCTCGACGCGCGTCGACGAACGCCGCCACCTTGGCGCGGGCGGCCTCGTAGGCGGCGGTCGCCTCCTCGGCGATCGTGTACACGCCGCGGTGCATGTTGGCGTACGACGTGCGGTAGTAGCGTCGTCCATCGCGTCGAGCACGCGGACGGGCTTCTGCGACGACGCCGGCGGAGTCGAGGTAGACGAGCCGCTTGCCGTGCACCTGTCGCTTCAGGATCGGGAAGTCGGCCTTGATGCGTGCGACGTCGAGGCCCATGTCAGGCCACCTGCGCGGTCGCGCCGGCTGCCGACTTTAGCGCGTCGAAACCCTCGCGCTCGATCTGCGCGGCGAGCTCGGGGCCGCCGGTCGCGACGATGCGGCCGTCGAGCAGCACGTGGACGACGTCGGGCGTGAGGTGATCGAGGATGCGCTGGTAGTGCGTGATCAGCAGGATGCCGAGCGCGGGGCGCGCCGCGCGGACCTCGCCGATGCCGGTGGCGACGGCGCGAAGCGCGTCGATGTCGAGACCGGAGTCGGTCTCGTCGAGCACCGCCACGTCGGGTTCCATCAGCGCCATCTGCAGGATCTCGTTGCGCTTCTTCTCGCCGCCGGAGAACCCCTCGTTGAGGTAGCGCTCGGTGAACGGTCGTCCATGCCGAGCCGCTTCGTCCACTCCATCAGCTCGAGGCGCACCTCGAGCACCGAGAGGTCCGGGATGCCCTTGCGGGCCGCCAGGGCCTGGCGCAGGAAGTTGAACACGCTGACGCCGGGGATCTCCTCGGGGTGCTGGAAACCGAGGAACATGCCGCGGGCCGCCCGCTCGGCGGTGGGGAGGGGAGTGATGTCCTCGCCGCGGAAGCGGATGGTGCCGCCGGTGACCTCGTAGTGCGGGTTGGCGAGCAGCGTGTTGGCGAGGGTCGACTTGCCCGAGCCGTTCGGGCCCATCAGGGCGTGGAGCTCGCCCTCGCGACAGTCGAGGCTCACGCCGCGCAGGATCTCCCGCCCTTCCACCGCAACGTGGAGGTCGTCGATCTCGAGCACGGGCTCGGGCAAGGATTGAGGGGTGTCAGAGGCTCCGGACATCCGCTCCAGTGTAATAACACTACGGCCGTAGGAGAAATCCGGGAGAGGACGCCAGGGAAAGGCGGCGACACCTCGATCGTGCGTAGTGTCCCGCGCATGGATGACGTGACACGCCTCACCGAGATCGAGAGCATCAAGCAGCTGAAGGCTCGCTACTTCCGCTTCCTCGACACCAAGGACTGGGACGCCTGGCAAGGCGTCTTCACCGGCGAGGCCCGCATGGACGTCAGCGACGAGGCGGGCGACGCCGGCCGTGTGCAGGGCGCGGCGGCGATCGTGGAGTTCGTCCGGGGCAACCTCAGCGAGCTCGTGACCTGCCATCACGGTCACATGCCCGAGATCGAGATCACGTCGCCCACCTCCGCATCGGGGATCTGGGCGATGGAGGATCTCCTCCAGTGGCCGCTCGTCGACGGCGCCCGCACGTCGCTCCACGGCTGGGGCCACTACCACGAGACCTACGTGAAGCTCGACGACGGCTGGCACATCGACACCTTGAAGCTCACTCGTCTCCGCGTCGACGTGGCGTGAACCCCGAGATGGGCGAGCTCGACGGTCGCGTGGCGGTGGTGACGGGAGCCGCCCAGGGCCTGGGCGCGGCCGTTGCGGAGGTGATGGCCCGTGAAGGAGCGCAGGTCGTGGTCGCCGACGTTCGTCACGACGAAGGTCGCGACGTTGCCCGTCGCCTCGGTCGCGGCGCTCGATTCGTCGAGCTCGACGTCACCGACGAGCACGCTTGGACGGCCATGGTCGAGCGGGTCACAGGCGAGCTGGGCAGCATCGACGTGCTGGTGAACAACGCCGGCGTGTTCGGTTCGATCCCGCTCGACGTCGCCACGACGCACGACTACGAACGCATCGTCGCCGTGAACCAGACCGGCGTGTTCCTCGGGCTGCGTGCGGTCACGCCGGTGATGACCGAGCAGCGGCGCGGCGCGGTGGTGAACATCGCGTCGGTCGGTGGGATCAGGGGCCGTGCCGGCTCTGCCATCTACGCGGCCACCAAGCACGCGGTGCTGGGGCTCACCCACGCCGTCGCGCTCGAAGTTGCCCCGTTCGGTGTCCGCGTGGTCGCAGTGTGCCCCGGTGCGATGCGCACGCCGATGGCCGACGCCAACCGCCCGGCGGGGAGCAACCCGGCCAGCAATCCGATCGGCGACTCGATCCCGCTCGGGCGCATGGCGGAGCCCGGCGAGGTGGCGGAGGTCGTCGGCTTCCTGGCCTCCGATCGCGCCTCCTACTGCACCGGCGTGGAGTTCGTCGTCGACGGCGGGTGGACGACGGCGTTCCCCGGCGCGACGCCGTCGCCGCCGGCGAGCCCCGAGACCTGACGGGTCACGACGGCGTCGAGAGCGACAGCGCGAAGTCGCCGGCGGGGTCGGTCCACCACTCGGTGACGGTCAACCCGGCGTCGGCCAACTCGGTGGTGATGCGGTCGCGGCGGAACTTGGCGCTGATCTCGGTGCGCACCTCTTCGGCGTCGGCGAACTCGACGGCGAGATCGAGGGCGGCGATGGTGACGCGCTGGGCGCCCGTGGCACGCAAGCGCATCTCCATCCACTCGGCGTCGGGGTCCCAACGCGCGACATGGGTGAAGGCGTCGACGTCGAAGTCGGCGCCGAGGTCGCGGTTGATCACGTGCAACACGTTGCGGTTGAACTCCGCGGTGACCCCCGCCGCGTCGTCGTACGCGGCGACGAGACGGGCGGGTTCCTTCACGAGGTCGGTGCCGAGCAACAGCGCGTCGCCGGGCGAGAGGCCCGTTGCGATCTCACCGAAGAACTCGTCGGCGCGCGTCGGGGTCGAGGTTGCCGATGGTGCTGCCGAGGAACGCGACGATGCGTCGACCGTCGCGCGGGAGATCGCCGAGGTGGCGTTCGAAGTCGCCGACGACCGCGTGCACGTCGATGCCCGCGTACTCGCGTGCGATCGTCGGCGGCGGACGCGCGCAACGTGGCTTCGCTCACGTCGAACGGCACGAAGCGCCGCAGCGAGCCTTCCTTGGCGCAGCGCGTCGAGCAGGATCCGCGTCTTCTCCGACGTGCCCGACCCGAGCTCGACGAGCGTGTCGGCCCGGGTGGCGGTCGCGATGTCGGTCGCGTGGGCGTCGAGGATGGCGCGCTCGGTGCGCGTCGGGTAGTACTCGGGAAGCCGCGTGATCTCGTCGAACAGGTCGCTGCCGCGGTCGTCGTAGAACCACTTGGGCGGCAACGTCTTCGGCGTCGCGCCGAGGCCGGCGCGCACGTCGTGCTCCAGGGCCCGCGCGGCGTCGTCGGGTGCGAGGTGGACGTCGACTCGGATGGCGTCGCTCACGCGAGGTCCTCCAACGTGGAACGGGGTCCGTCGGACCCGATGGTCAGGGTGAGCAACGACTCGTCGGGTACCGGACGCCAGTTCGGATCGTCGTCGAGCGGTTCCGACACCACGATGGCGGCGTCGCCCATCGCGGTGCCCGTGCGCACGAACAGGGAGCGTCCCGATCGCGTCGCCACGATCTGGTGCCCGTCGGTGAGCAGGAGGTTGAGGTTCGCGTCGGCCATCGCGCGCGACGTCGGCGGTGACGGCGCGGAGTGCGTCGGTGGGTGTCTCGCCCGCGTCGATGCGGTCGAGCACCAGCGCGAACAGCACCTCGGTGTCGGCGTCGCCGCGGAGGCGTGCCCGACGCTGGGCGCTCATCTCGCGCGCGGAGCTTGGGTCCGACGGCGTCGGCGAACCCGTGGACGATGCCGTTGAGTGAGAAGAGCCATCGGCCGTCACGGAACGGCGCGTTGCCGGTCTTCGCGATGGTCGCGCCCGGCGACGCCAGGCGTGCCGCGGCGATGAACGCGCGCGTGCTCGATGCCGCGGGCTTGCTCGGCAAAAGCGTCGTCCTCCCAGATCGGGCGAGGTGGTGCGGTGCAGCGCGGGCGTGTCGCGCTCGTCGTCGTACCAGCCGATGCCCCAGCCGTCGGGGTTGGTGTCACCCCAGTCCTGGTGCCGCGGTCGGCGCGCCTGGGCTGCGAGCGAGTGCGGCGCGCCGAACAGCGAGGTCGTGCAACTTCACGGGCGGACCGAGGTAGGCGAGGTGGCGGCACATGGGTCAGACGTCGCGCGCAGCAGCGGAAGCCGGCGAAGATCTGGCGGCGGATGGGGAAGTCCCAGTTGCGGAACGTGGTGCGCACCGCCGACGGATGGGTCGCCCACGAGCCCCCGCGCAGCACCTTGTAGGTCGGGAGGTCGTCGGCGCGGTCGTCGGAAGCGAAGAACACCTCGGAGTACTCGCGGTAGGGAAACGACCGGAAGCCCGGGTATCCGCCGAACGTCGACGCCGTCCACTCCCACACGTCGCCCAGCATCTGTTGCGCGCCCACGGCGCTCGCGCCGAGTGCACGTGTGCCGGCGGGTGACGGTGCCCATCGGTGGGGCGCGGCACTCGCTGACGGCCAGAGGTTCGCGGCGCGCGGGTCGGCACCCTGCGCGGCGCGTTCCCATTCGGCTTCGGTGGGGAGGCGCGCGCCCGACCAGCGCGCGTAGGCGTCGGCTTCGTACCAGCACACGTGTTGCACCGGTTCGGCTGGCGGCACGGGCTCGGTCCGCCCGAAGCGGCGCCGCGTCCACGAGCCGCGGGCGGTCGCGCGCCCAGAACTCGGGTGCGGTGAGGCCAGCTTCGCTGCGCCATGCCCAGCCGTCGGGCGACCAGTGGCGCTCGTCGTCGTACCCGCCGTCGTCGACGAACGCGGCGTAGGCCGCGTTGGTGACCGGTGTCGTGTCGATGCGGAACGGTGCGACGGCCACCGGGTGCGCGGGTCGTTCGTTGTCGTACGCCCACGGATCGACGTCGGTGCCCATCACGAAGGTGCCACCGGGTACGAGCACATCGGCGGGGAGCGCGGACGACGCGACGGGGGGCGGCGTTGTCGTCGTCACCGTCGGCATCGGGGTGCACGAACGTCGTCATGAGCTGCAACGTGGCGAGGATGGTCTCGTCGTGCTGATGTTCGTGCTGGACGACCATGCCGTACACGAACCCGTCGGCGAGGAGCGGGTCGTCGCTGTCGTGATCGAGCGCGGTCGAGCGCGGATCGAGCGACCAGAGCACGTCGAGCGAACGAGCGCGCATCGCAGCCACGTAGCGGCGCGCGCCGGCGGCGTCGAGGATCGGGAGGCCGCTCCGTTCGCGACGCGGATGCTTGAACGCGTCGTACACGTCGTCGAAGCGCGGTTCGGTCGGGGCCGCGTCGGCGAGGCTGCGCACCAGCCACAGCTCTTCGTAGTGGCCGATGTGCGCGAGGTCCCAGCACAGCGGCGACATGAGCTCCGACACCTGGCGCGCCTGGTCGGGCGTCGGGCACCGGAGCGAGGAGACGCAGCGTGCGCGACCGTGCCTCCGCCAGGGCGTCGGCGATCGCCGGGCGCGCATCGAGACGGGTCTCGGGGTCGTGCACTCCGTGCGCGGTCACGTCAGGTGACCGCCGACAGCCGGCTGGGGTTCTCGAAGAGATCGTCGGCCGGGACAGCGTCCGCGGGCGACGTATCGGTCGTAGTAGGTCTCGGTGGCCGCGAGTGCTGCCGCCGCGCCGACTCGTGGCAGCGCGTCGATGGCCGCCACGAAGCACTGGTCGACGACCCGGCGCAGCTCGAGGTCGGAGCACGCGTCCCTGGCCGCGTCGACGCCTCGGTCACGCACCGGCGTGACCATGCGGGTCACCACGTCGGCGGCCTCCGCGTCGTCGAGCAGGGCCGCGGTGACCGCGACCGCCACCGGCCACCACTCGTCGGGGAGCGCATCGATAGTGCGCAGCTCGAGCCATCCACGGGGACGTACCGGCGGGAACAGCGTGGTGAGGTGGTACTCGAAGTCGTCGAGGGTCGGCCATCCGAGTTCGTGGCCTTCGTGGATCCAACGCGAGAACGGCAGCGGACGCGCGCATGGGGGCGAACCCGGACTCGGTGGCGATCATCATCACCGGGGCGTCGAGCGCGTAGTCGGTCCACGCCGACGCCGCGCTCAGCACCGTTGCGCGCGACGCGCGCGTGCGGTGCGGATCGATGCGGTGCCACACGCCGAGTCGCGACGAACGCCATCCCGTGGCCGCGCCGGTGGGCGTCGAAGGGGGAGTTGGCGAACGCCGCCGCGAGCACGGGCACGAGGTCGTGGGCGCGCGTCCAGCGCGATTCCACGAGCGCCGGTGCGCCGAGATCGACGTTCACCTGCACCGACGCGGTGTTGCGCATCATGACGCGACCGTCGGGCCATCGCGTGTCGAAGTACTGCTCCATCGCGGGTAGCGGGCGCCGTCGATCACCCGTTCACGAACCCCGGACGGATCGAGACCGATGCCCACGAGGTCGACGCCGTGGGCAGCGAGCGAACGACGCGCGCGCCGAGCACGTCGGCGCGCATCGCGCAGATCGCGGCATCGGCGTCGCGATGGGCGGGACCGCTCAGTTCGAGTTGACCGCCGGGCTCGAAGGTGATCCGTGATCGCTCCGGGAGCGCGTCGCCGAGTGCCGCCCGCAGGTCGTCGGGTGACGCCGACGGCATGTGGCCATCAGCGCGGGTGATCCACTCCAGCTCGATGCCGACTCGACCACTGACGGGCCCCGTCGCTGCACGCCCACCGTCGGCGGGCGTGAAGACCTGCTCGTCGACGAAGCGGCGCACGTCGCGCGTGGTGATGCGGCGGGTCGGTGACGGCATGGGCTAGCGATACCCGAACAGGGCGGCGACCCAACCGAGGTTGCGCACGGGTGCGAGCCATTCGTGCAACGTCATGTGCGCTCCTCTCGGTGACCAGGGTGCTGGCCAGATCACGGTACCCCGTGTCCTGGTGAACGATCGGTGAAGGATGGTTCGCTCCTCGACGCCCGTACGGATGACTCCGCGGTAGCGTCGTGTCGGTGCGCGTGCTGCTCGACGTCTCGGCAGTACCCAGTGAGCCGAGAGGGGCCGGGCGTTACATCCTCGAGCTCGCCCGCCACCTGGCTCTGCTCGATGTGTCCGATCTCGACCTCGTGCTGTTGACGCGTCGCGACGATTCCGACCGCTGGGCCGGGCTCGGCGGTGGGTCGTCGACCACGGTGGCGGTGGACGCCGCCGTGCCCGGTCCACGGCCGGTGCGCCTGGCCTGGGAGCAGACCATCGGGCCGAGGATCGCCCGCCGTGATGCAGCCGACGTCTGGCACGGGCCGCACTACACCGTGCCGCTGCACATGGGCACGCCGCGCGTGGTCACCGTGCACGACCTCACCCTGCTCGAGCACCCCGAGTGGCACGTCAGCGCCAAAGCGCGGTTCTTCGGGCACATGATCCCGGCGGCGGTGGCGCGCGCGGAGGTGTGCGTGTGTGTGAGCCACCACACCGCGCGCCGGCTCGAAGCCGTGGTTCCCACTCGTACGGGTGCCGCGTCGCGCGACGTGGTCGTCATCCCACACGGCGTCGATCACGAGCGGTTCCGACCCGAGGCCGACCCCGCCGCCGATCTCGACGCCTTGGCCGCGCTCGGAATTCAGCCGCCCTACATCGCGTTCGTCGGCACCATCGAGCCGCGCAAGGATGTGCCGTCGTTGGTGCACGCGTTCGCGCGCGTTGCGTCCGGTCAGCCCGACCTCCGTCTGGTGCTGGCCGGCGGCGTCGGGTGGGACGCGACCCCGGTGCACGACGCCATCGCGTCGAGCGGCGTTGCCCACCGAATCGTGCGGACCGGCTTCGTCGACGACGACGTCCTCCCCGCACTGATGCGCCGCGCCGCGGTGTTCGTGTACCCGTCGCTCGAAGAGGGGTTCGGGCTTCCCGCGCTCGAAGCGCTCGCGTGTGCGGCACCCGTGGTGACGACGTCAGGATCGTCGATCCAGGAGTTCGTGGGCGACGCCGCGATCCTCGTTCCACCGGGCGATGCCGCGGCACTGGCCGATGCGCTGCACCGCGCGCTCGACGCGAAGCAGGGCGAGGAGATGGCGCGGCGGGGCCCGCCGCAGGCGGCGCCGTACACGTGGGAGGCCGCCGCGCACGCGCATCTCGACGTGTATCGGCAGGTCGACGCGGCCGGGAGGCGTTGATGCGCGTCGGGTTCAACGTCGAGCAGATCGTGCAGGACGGCGTGAGCGGCATCGCCACGTACACCGCCGAGTTGGTGCGCCGTCTGCCCGGGATCGGCTGGGACGTCACCGCGTTCACAGCTCGGCACGGGCGTGACGAGGTGGATGCGGCGCTGGCGGCGGCCGATCTGAGGCACGTGCACCCGGTCGTGTTGCCACTGCCGCGTCCCGTGCTCTACGACGCGTGGCACACCGTCGGTGGGGCCAGCCCGTTGCGGCGCATCGCGCCGGTCGATCTCGTGCATGCGCCGTCGGTGGCGGTGCCGCCGATCTCCGACGTGCCGCTCGTGGTCACCGCGCACGACGCCGCGCCGGTCACGTGGCCCGAGACGTACACGCGACGCGGTCGGTGGTTCCACGAACGTGGGTTCGCGGCGGCGGCACGTCGCGCCGGTTCGTGATCGCGGTGTCGGAGTTCTCGGCCGACGAGCTCATCGCGCACACGCCGATCCGGCGCGAACAGATCCGGGTGGTGCCCAACGGCGTGGAGCTGTGCTCGCGGCGTCCGACGACGAGGTCGAGCCGCGGCGCGGGCACGGTCGGGATCGGGTGATCGGCCGTACGTGTTCTGGGTCGGCGACGTCCAGCCGCGCAAGAACGTGCAGGTGCTGGTCGATGCGTTCGCCCGCGCGGTGGCCGATACGGGCGTGCCGCACGCGTTCGTGCTCGTCGGGCCGCGGGGCTGGCTCGACGACCGCGACGCGGGCGATGCCGGTCTGGGCGACCGGTTGGTGGTGCCCGGCTCGGTCGGTCGCGCCGACCTGTCGGCGTTGTACGCAGGCGCGGATCTGCTTGCGTTTCCGAGCCTGCACGAAGGTTTCGGCCTCCCCGTGTTGGAAGCGATGGCACAGGGCACCGCGGTGCTCGTCAGCGACATCCCGGCACTGCACGAGGTGGGCGGCGACGCGGCGCGCTTCGTCTCACCCACCGACGGCGACGCGTGGCGCGACGCGCTCATCGAGCTGCTCACCGACCCGACCGCCCAGCGTCGAGCTGCGCGTCGCGCGGCCCGGCGCAGGCCGCGCAGTTCTCGTGGGACCGGTGCGCGGCGCGCACCGTCGCCGTCTACGACGACGCCCTTGCCGTCAGATACGCGCGACGGCGTTTCTGACGCGAACTCCGGAGCTCAGCGGGTGAGGACGTCGACGCCGGAGTCGGTGACGAGCACGGTGTGCTCGAACTGCGCGGTGCGCGACCCGTCGGCGGTGACCGCGGTCCAGCCGTCGTCCCAGATCAGTGGTTCGATGCTGCCCATCGTGATCATCGGCTCGATGGTGAACGTCATCCCCGGTTCGAGCACGGTGCTCGCCGCGGGGTCGTAGTAGTGCGGCACCTGCGGCGGGCCGTGGAACACCTCGCCGATCCCGTGGCCGACGAACGACTCGCACCACGAAGAAGCCGTCGGCGTCGCGTGCTGCTCGATGGCGCGGCCGATGTCGGACACCGGCGACGCCCGGTCGCACCGACGTCGATGGCGCGTCGAGGCACTCGCGCGTCACCGTGACGAGGCGCTTCGAGCGTGGTCGACGTTGCCGACGAGGAACGTGGCGTTGGTGTCGCCGTGCACGCCGTCGACGTACACGGTGACGTCGACGTTGACGATGTCGCCGTCGACGAGCGGCACGGTCGTCGGGGATGCCGTGGCAGATCACCTCGTTGACCGACGTGCACACCGACTTCGGGAAGCCGTGGTAGCCGAGCGGACTCGGGTACACGCCGCGTGACAGATGCGCCTCGTGCGCGACGCGGTCGAGCTCGTCGGTGGTGACGCCGGGTGCGACGGCCGCGCCGGTCTCGGCGAGCACGTCGCGCGCGATCAGGCAGGCGGCGCGCATGCGCTCGATGACGTCGGCCGACTTCACCTCGGACTCGGTGCGGCGAACCGGGGAGCCGGTCGCGACGTAGTCGGGCCGGGTGATCTCGTCGGGCACCGTCGCGCACGGGCCGACGGCGCCCGGCTGCACGAGCTGGAGGCGGTGGCAGCGCTTGTACTTCTTGCCGCTGCCACACCAGCAGTCGTCGTTGCCGCGCATCGTGGCGCACGGGCGCGAGACGGTGGTCACCATCCGCGGTCGACCCATTCCTGGAGATGCGGGCGCTCGTCGCCGATGGTGGTGTCGAGGCCGTGGCCGGGGAGCACGAGCATGTCGGCGGGGAGGGTGAAGAGCCTGCGGTCGATCGACTCGATGATCTGCGCGAAGTCGCCGCCGGGGAGCTTGGTGTTGCCGGGGCCGCCGGGGAACAGCGTGTCGCCGCTGAACAGAGCGGGTGGCCCTCGAGCAGGAACGACATCGACCCCGCGCGTGTGACCGGGGTTGTGGATGGTGCGCAGGCGGAGGTCGCCGACCTCGATCACGTCGTCGTCGGGGATCACGAAGTCGTACGCCGGGAGCATCGACGCGTCTCGTCGGAGATGCCGACGTCGATTCCGGCGTTGCGCAGGGCCTCGACCGCCTGGATGTGGTCCCAGTGGCCGTGCGTGGTGAGCACACGGCGAACGCCCGTGGCCTTGCTCACCTCGAGCAGGAGCTCGTGCTCGTTGGCCGCGTCGATGATCAGTGCATCGCCGGTGCTCGTGCATCGCACGACGAACACGTTGTTCTCGACCGGTCCCACGACGAGCTTGTCGATTCGCACGTCGGTGGTCTCGTAATGAGCAGGTTGCGCCATGCCCGCCAGGGTACCTCCGCCTGCCGTCGATGGCTCTGGCTCCGTGTGGCGGTGGGCGGGTCGTTCCGGTACCGTTCGCTCGCTTTGTTCGACCGCGCGCGAGCTGCGCGCCACCCCGCCACGACGCACAGGAGCGACCGCCGTGAACTTCGCGTTCTCCGAAGAGCAGGACCAGTTGCGTGAGGCAGTGGGTCGCTTTCTCGACGCCAAGTCGCCGTCGACCGAGGTTCGTCGTCTCATGGACACCGTCGACGGCTACGACCCCGCGGTGTGGTGCGCAGATGGCCAACGAGCTCGGCCTGCAGAGCTTGCACATCCCCGAGGAGTACGGCGGTCAGGGCTTCACGTTCGTGGAGCTCGCCATCGTGCTCGAAGAGATGGGTCGCACGCTGCTGTGCGCGCCCTACTTCTCCACCGTGGTGCTGGCAGCCGATGCGATCATGAACGCGGGCACGCCCGCCCAACAGGGTGAGCTGTTGCCGGGCATCGCGTCGGGCGAGACCATCGCCACGCTGGCGTTCACCGAGCCCAACGGCAAGTGGGACGCGTCGGGCATCGAGATGGTCGCGACCCCGTCAGGTGACGGCTACACCCTCGACGGCACCAAGATGTTCGTGCTCGATGGTCACACCGCGAACCTGATCGTGGTCGCGGCGCGCCTTGCCGGCACCACCGGCGAGGACGGCGTGTCCTTCTTCGCCGTCGACGGCGACGCCGCCGGTCTCACCCGCACGCCGCTCGCCACCCTCGACCAGACGCGCAAGCAGGCCAAGCTCGAGTTCGCCGGCGTCGCCGCCACCGCGATCGGCGAGCCCGGCGCCGCGTGGCCCGCCCTGTCGAAGACCCTCGACCAGGCCGCGGTCGCCCTCGCCAACGAGAGCGTCGGTGGCGCGCAGAACGTGCTGAACATGTCGGTCGAGTACGCCAAGGTGCGCGTGCAGTTCGGCCGTCCGATCGGGTCGTTCCAAGCCATCAAGCACAAGTGCGCCGACATGTTGCTCGAGGTCGAGTCGAGCAAGTCGGCGGCGTACTACGCGGCCTGGGCTGCCGCCGAGGACAACGAGGAGCTCCCGGTGTCGGCGAGCTTGGCCAAGGCCTACTGCTCCGACGCCTACTTCCACGCTGCGGCGGAGAACATCCAGATCCACGGCGGCATCGGCTTCACCTGGGAGCACGACGCCCACCTCTACTTCAAGCGGGCCAAGAGCTCCGAGCTGCTCCTCGGCGACGCGACGTACCACCGGGAGCTTCTCGCCCAACGCATCGGTCTTTAACTCGCCGCTGTTGGCTGCGGCTTCTGCGGCAAGGGGAACCCGCTCGCTCCTGGCGTCCCTACGCTCGCTGCGCTCATTCGGAGACGCATCGCCACCCGAGAGTGAGGACGGTTGTTCGGTACCCTTTGAGCAATGGCGGTGCTGGTCGTGCTCCTGGGGGTGGTGGTCGCGCTGCTCGGGCTCCTGGTCGCCGGGTTGCTCCGCAGTCACGCCGAGATCCTCCGGGCACTGCACGAGATCGGTGTCGACCTCGACCCGGCACGCGACGACGAGGTGATCACCGCGGTGGGCAGCCCGACGGTCCGATCGACGGCGAACGGCTCCACCGTGCGGTCCCACCAGGTGCCGACGCGTCCGTCGCGTCGCGCGCGGTCGACGTGGTCGGCACGTCGCCCGACCAGTCGTCGGTGAGCTACGCGATCTCGGGTCGCAGCGGGCTCACGCTGCTGGCCTTCCTCACCAGCGGGTGCAGCAGCTGCCACTACTTCTGGGACGCGTTCGCTGAGCCAGAGCTGACGGTGCCGGGTGACGCCGCGCCTCATCGTGGTCACGAAGGGTGGAGCGGCCGAACAGGTGGGCATGGTGCGCAAGCTCGCGCCGGATGCGGTGCCCGTGGTGATGTCGAGCGACGCGTGGGACGCGTACGACGTTCCGGTCGCGCCGTTCTTCGTGCTGGTCGATGGCGAGTCCGGTGCAGTGGTCGGTGAAGGCGCGGCCAACGACTGGCAACAGGTCGCCGCGCTGTTGCACAACGCGCTCGACGACGCGGGCATGCTCGATCGCAAGGGCAAGCTCAAAGTCGGCGCGAAGATTCGACCGCGCGCCGACGCGGAACGCGAGCAGCGTGTAGACCGTGACCTGCTCGCGGCCGGCATCCAACCCGGCGATCCGAGTCTCTACGCGCTGCCGAGCGTCGACAGCTCGATCATCGATGGCCCGAGCGACGACGCGAGGCCCGGCCACGTGCGCGGCGCCTCGTGACCCAACTCGACGCGCACGGTCTCAGCGTCACGCTCCCAAGCGGGTGGGAAGGTCGCGTGTTCCGTCGTCCGGCGGCGGGCGAATTGGCTGCCACCGCCGCCGATGGCCCGCCCGCCCCGCTGGGCGAGGTCACCCACGCAGTCGTACACGTCGCGACCATCCCGCTGCCGATGGGTGTCGGCGATTTCGCGAGCGGCGCGGTGGAAGAGCTCGGTCCGTCGGATGCGCTGATCGTGTTGTTCGAGTACTCGCCGGAGTCGGCGACGAAGGCCCTCTTCGCGGCCGAGGGCCTCCCCCGCTCTCTGGCGTTGGCCGACTTCAGCCCATCTGTGCTCCAGCGGGCCTTGCGCGGCCAGGCCGGCGTACAGCACTTCTTCCACGAGGCTGACCGTGCGTTCTGCCTCTACGTGGTGCTCGGCTCGTATCAGAACCGCGCGCAGGTGGTGCCCCAGGTCAACCAGGTGCTCGCCACGTTCGCGATCGACGGCCCGGTCGCGCCGCCGATGGGCAACGCGGCCGCCGGCGGGGTCGCGCCGCCGCTGGGCACTGTGATCGACGTGATCCGCGCCCGCCCCGACCTCACGACCTTCACGTCGCTGCTCGATGCGAGTGGCGTGGTGACCCTGCTCGCGGCCGAGCCGAACGTCACCGTGTTCGGGCCGGTCGACGCCGTGCTCGACGCAAGTGCGATCACCGTGCTGCGCGCAGACGCCGAGCTGTTGCGTCGCACGATGTTGCAGCATGTCGTACACGAGCGGCTCCCCGTGGGAGTCCTCACCACACGGAGGTCACTCACGACGGCGGCCGACGGCATGCTCGCGGTCGTCGTCAGCGGAGACTCGACGATCTCGGTCGGTGGGGTCATCGTGGTGCCGCCGCCTGCCGAGGCGGCAAACGGCCTCGTGTACGCGACCGGCGGCTTGTTCGAGGCGCCGCGATGAACGCGCTCGCCGGACCGCTGGCGATCGCGGCGGTCCTGCTCATGGTCGGTGGCGTCGCCAAGGCGCGTACGCCTGGCGACACCGCACGCGCGTTGCATGCGGTCGGAATCAGCATGCCGTTCTGGCTGGTGCGCGCCGGCGCCGTGTTCGAATGCCTCGTGGGCATCGGGCTGCTCCTGGTGGCGTCGCCGCTCTTCGCCGCACTCGTTGCGCTGTCGTATCTCGCGTTCACCGTGTTCGTGGTGCGGGCCTTGCGCGCGGGATCGCCGATCAGCACGTGTGGGTGCTTCGGCACGATCGACACGCCGCCGAGCCGCGTGCACGTGGTCATCGATGGTCTTGTCGCGATCGTGGCGGCCGCTGCCGCGATCGTGGGCACCGATGTGTCGTTGCCCACTGTGCTGCCGCAGCAGCCGATGGCCGGAGTGCCGTTCGTCATGCTCGTCGTGATCGGATCCGGGTTGGTGTTCCTCGCGTTCAGCTCCCTGCCGCGTACGTTCGCGGCCGTGCGGGAGATGCAATGACCGACGTATCGGAACCCACCCCGAACCCCCTGGCGGCGCTTCCGATGCCGGCGCCCAAGCGCCCGGCGCCCCAGAAGAAGGGGAGCAAGGGCGTCGCCATCACCAACTGGATGGTGAGTCGCGCCAGCGGCATCCTCGAACGGACGACCAGCCGCCGCGGCTTCCTCGTCGGGTCCGCGATGGCGGGGTCGGCAGTGGCGATCGCCGGGTGTGTGCCCATCACGCAACCGGGCCCGCCATACACCCACATCACCGACTGTGCCGGGTCGTTCTGCAACGACGGCTACACGGAGTTCTGTTGTTCGCTCACCGGCGGACTCAACGTGTGCCCGTCGGACTCGTTCGCCGGCGGTTGGTGGCGCGCCGACTTCTCGACCTTCTGCAACGGCACTCGCTACTACATCGACTGCATGCAGTACTGCAGTGGTCCGCTCACCGGCTACCAGAACTTCTGCTCCAGCACGCAGGAGTGCCGGTGCGCGAACGGCTGTGACACGCGGCGGGTGTACTGCAACTACTTCCGCTACGGGCAGTGTCACGTCGACGACCAGCCGACGTCGGGTCCGATCGCGTGCCGGATCGTCACCTGCGTGGCGCCGTACACGGTGGCTGAATGGGACTGTGACAACGTCGCCGCAGTCGACAATGCCACGGCCGAACACTCGGGCCATTGCCCGCCCCCTCCGCCGCCACCCCCTCCACCCCCACGGATCGCGGCGATGCTCGCCTCGACGGGCGCCGCGGTGCAGGACGCAGGTGGACGACTCTCGGTGTTCGTCCGCGGGACCGACGGGGCCGTCTATCACCGTGACAACTCCGGCGGATGGGGTGACTGGCAGTGGCTAGGAGGATTCATCACCTCCGGGATCACCGCCGCGGTCGTGAACGACACCACCTACCTGGTGGCGCGAGGCACCAACAAGGACCTGTACGGCAATCGACGAGACGGCAACACGTGGTCGGGGTGGCACACCCTGCCTGGCGCATCGAACTCCGATCCGGTCGCACTCGCGGTGCCCGGCGGGATCGTGCTGTTGCTCCGCGGCACCGACAACCGGCTCTACGCGAACCGGTTCGACGGGTCGAGTTGGCAGGGCTGGATCGACGGCGGCGGTGGCATCGATTCGGAACCGGCCATCGGAGTCGGTCCGGGAGGGGTGGTCCACGTCATGGCCCGCGGCCCCGACCTGCACATCTACGCCAACCAGCTCTCCGCTGGATCGTTCCAAGGATGGAGCGACACGGGCGGGATCGGTGCATCGAACCCGGCGGTGGTGGGGACGGCATCGGGCGCGGTGGCCACGACCCGGGCTCCCGACGGATCGGTGCACTGGACGGAGAACAGCGGAGCTGGATGGGGGTCGTGGGGCAACCTGGCCGGCGTGAGCACGAGCGATCCGGTGATGTTCGTCGATGACACCGGCGTCCACGTGATCGTTCGCGGTACCGACGAAGCGCTCTACCACAATCGACGCAGCGGCGGATCATGGACCGGCTGGATGAGCCTCGGTGGGGGGATCACCGCCGATGCGGTCACAGCGAGCGCCGGGAGCGGTTCGACGAACTTGTTCGTCCGCGGCGACGGCAAGGTGTATCAGGCTGGTTTGGCCGGCGATGTCTTCTCCGGATGGGTGGATCTCGGCGGCGGTCTCTCGCCGATCCGCGCGACGCCGTGAACGTCCGCTCATCCGGGCCAGCTCGGGCTGCAGGTGTCGCAGTTGTGGTGTCGACGGTGATTGCGAGCCTGGGAGGTGTCGCGTTCGCGCTCGACGGCAATGCGACGCCGACGGTCGATGCGTCGAACGGCGCGGTCGCGGTGGTGGCGTCGTCGGCGCCGGTGAGGGGCAAGGTGGCGTTCGTCGTCGCCAACGGCTCGGCGAAGACGGCGCGCGTCGTGCGGGTCACCGCGCTGGCGTCCCAGTCGGGCGGCGCCCAGGCCTCGCGGGCGTCGACCACCGCGGTCGCGCCGGCGGTCCTCGCGCCCGGTGAGCAGGCAATCGGGCAGGTCGCGTTCCGCGCCACGACGTTGGCCCCCGATGCCACGTTCACCTGGATGGTCCGGACGCGTGCGGCGACGTCGACGGGCGACCCGTCGCGATTGGCCATCAGCAACCTCGCGCTGTCGCCGCCGAAGACCGGCGCGGTCGCGCAGGCCCTCACCTTCGATGCGACGAACTCGACCGCCAAGACCATCAACGGTCCTCTGACCGTGCAGGTCGTGTGCCTCAACGAGGCCGGGCGACCCGCGGTCGCCACGTCGAACACGGTCGATCGGGCCAAGGTGCGCGCCGGCTCGGCCGTGCCGCTGACCATGAAGTTCACCGAGTTGTGTCCGAGCTACGTCGTCGCGGCGCGCGGCACACCCGATCGGTAGTCTCGCGCGCGTGGAGGTGGTCGCCGGGTTCCTCGTGATCGGGATCGTGATCGCGATCGCGGCGTTCGTCGTGGCCCGCGAAGCCGGGCGAATCGCGAAGCGCCCACCTCCCGCGCTGTTCGACCTCGATGACGCATTCGACTGGGTCGTCGCCAACGTGCCCGATGACGTCGCCGCCACCCTCACACCCGACGACGTGCGCCGCATCCTCGACTTCCAGGTGGAGTACTTCAAGCGCAAGGGCGTGTCGTCGAACGGCTCCACCGCGTATCCGCCCGGCACCGTGGTGATCGGTGGTGCGGAGACCGTCGACTACATCCTCGAGCGCTCCGCGGCCACCGGCGAGGCCTACCTGCCCGAGCAGGTCTACGGGGTGGTCGACACCCAGCTGCAGCTACCTGCGCACCATCGGGGCGATCGGACCCGCCGTCGGCCCCGACGCCCGGCGGCGACCCCGACGCGACCCGGTGACGCCCGCGATGACCGACGTCGAAGTGCGAGCACGCACGCACGCGACCGTGGTACAAATTTGCGTACCAGGGAAAGGAGGTGGTCCGTACATGCATGATCGACATGGGACCCTGGAGGTGCGCGGCCGCTAGGCCGGGACCCAGTGAACAGCTGGACCGCCTGGCGGAATTCAACCGCCGCACCGCCACCGGGCGGGTGGGAGCTGGTCCCCCCTACACGTACCGTCCGTTGGACGCACTTTCCAGAGTGCAGTGTTGAGAGCGGGAGCACCTTCGGGTGCTCCCGTTCTCGCTCCGGGCTCGTTGCGCGCTTGCGTGCATCGCCGTTCTCACGCGACGTAGCGTTATCGTGCGCGTCATGAGCAGACCGACGCGATTCGAGGACAACCGTTACCTGGGCGACAAGCGCAACCAGGTGGTGTACGACCTCGACGCCGACCGACGACGCGAGCCGCAGCCGCGTCGCCGAGCTCGTCGCCTCGCAGCAGTTCACCGCGTTCGGCCCTGACACGCTCGCCGAGGCCCGCAATCGCGGCTACCGGCCGTTCCTCGCCGACGCTGTCGATGATTGACCGGCAAGGACTGACCGGCAAGGACTGACGCCGATCAGGTCGGAGGCTGCAGCCTGGGGCAGCGCGTCGACCGCGCCCTTCAGGCGTGACTCGAACGCGACGTCGGACAACGCCGGTTCGCTCGACAACGACGCGGGGTCGTCGGGGAGACCGTCGAGCTCGACCCACGACGTGCACCCGCCGTACGACTCGCGCCACGGCACCGTGACCGGCTCGAGCAGGCGGTGCGCCCGCAGGGCGAACACGTAGAGCGGGTCGCGCTTCTTCCATCCGAGGCGGGAGGCGGCGTAGTCGGGCGTCCACACCAGCTTCGACGCGATGGCGTCGAGCTGCTCCGGCTCGGTGATGGTGGCGACGCGCACGAGGTCGGCCCAGCCCTCGAGGCGAATGGCCTCGCCGACCGGCGCCGCGTGCGCCAGCTCGATCCAGTGGCGGTACGGCGTCCTTGAGCAGCTCGGGCTTCTGGTGCTCGGCGGTGGGATAGAGCCAGAAGCGGTTGGCCTGCACCGAGAAGTGCCGACCGTCCTCGCGGATCCCGCCTTTGCGCACGTCGAGCACCTGCTCGCCGGTGAGCAACGCGTGCACGATCGTCGCCCATTCCTTGTACGCGGGTGCCATGTGTCCAGAATACGTTGCACATGGACGACAGCATCCTCTCCGGAGACCTCCGCCTCTCGGCGCACATCGCGGCGCCGCCGCCCCCGGCGCGCTCGCTCGGGCTGGTGCTGTGCCACGGCTTGCCGAATGGCCCGCGCGGCGCGTCGGCAGTCGGCAACACCTATCCCGACCTCGCGGACCGCATCGCCGGCGAGACGGGATGGCTCGTGCTCACGTTCAACTTCCGCGGCACGGGCACGTCGGAAGGCGACTTCTCCGCGCGGGGCTGGCTCGACGACCTGCACGCCGCGGTGCGCGTGCTCGACGCGCGCGACGACGTTCGCGGTGTGTGGACGGCGGGCTTCGGTCACGGTGGGACGTTCGCGGTGTGCGAAGCCGCCGAAGACCCGTTGGTGCGCGGCGTCGCCACGATCGCCGGTCCGAACACCCTGCTCGATTGGGCACGCGATCCCGGACACCTCATGGAACGCGCGCGCGACATGGGCATGATCCGTTCGACCGACTTTCCGCGCGACCGGTCGGCGTGGGTGCGCGAGGTGGCCGCGCATGGACGCGGTGGACGCGGCGAAGCACTTCGACGGCCGTCCGCTGCTCGCGTTGCACGGCGTCGACGACGCCGAAGTCCCGGTGGCCGAAGCGCGCGCGCTCGTCGACGCCGGTGGCCCGAACGCCGAGCTTCGGCTCGTGCACGGCGCCGGTCACCGGCTGCGCCACGATCCGCGCGCGATCGCGACCTTGCTCGGCTGGCTCGAACGTCAGGTGAGCTGACGGCGCGCGTGCTCGAGCACGTCACGCAAGGTCTCGTCGAGGGTGATCTGCGGTTGCCACCCGGTGGCCGTCGACAGCCTGGTTCGATCGCCGATGAGCACGGCGACATCGGTGTCGCGCACGAGCGCGGGATCCACCACCAGCTCCAGCTGCGTCGTGGCGAGGTCGAGGAGGCGCGTCGAGAGCTCGCCGACCGACACGCCCGAGCCGGAGCACACGTTGTAGACGCTGCCCGCCTCGCCGCGGAGCACGAGGAGCCGATAGGCGCGCACCACGTCGCGCACGTCGGAGAAGTCGCGCACCGGATCGGTGCGGCCCACCGCGATCTCGACCGTGCCGTCGCGCTCGGCGGCGGCGACGCGTGCCGCGATGGCAGGCACGAGGAAGCGCGCCGACTGGCCGGGGCCGGTGTGGCTGAACGCGCGCACGCACACGACGCCCAGGCCGTCGTCGGCCGCGCGTCGTGCGAGTTCTTCGGCCGCGGCTTTGGTGCGGGCGTACGGCGACACCGGTCGGAGCGGCGCAGCTTCGGTGAGCGGCACGTCGTGAGGATCGACGACGCCGTACTGCTCCGAGCTGCCGATCACCAGCACCCGGTCGACGCCAGCCGCCTGCGCGGCCGCCAGCACGTTGGCGGTCCCGCCGACGTTGACGCGTTCCACCGTGCCTTCCTCGCCCCACGACTCGCCGACGTGCGAGCGCGCGGCGAGGTGGTAGACGGCGTCGGGTGCGACCCGGGCGACGTGCGCGAGCAACGCGTCGTGATCGGTGATGTCGACCGACTCGGCGCCGTGCACGTCGAGCTCCACCACGTCGTCGCCCTCCGCCCGGAGGTGCTGCAGGAGATGGCGTCCGACGAACCCGCCGGAGCCGGTGACCAGTGCCCGCATCGCAGTCAGCTCGCGAGCCTGGTGTAGAGCGCCGACAGCTCGGCCGCGGTGCGATCCCACCGATAGCGCCCGGCCTGCGCATGGCCGCGCGTCACGAGATCGGCGGCGACGTCGGGCGTCAACGCGCGGGTGATCGCATCCGCGAGCGCGTCGATGTCGGTGGGTGCGACCAGCAGCGCGGCATCGCCGAGCACCTCCGGCAACGACCCGGCCGCGGCGGCCACCACGGGGACACCGGCCTGCATCGCCTCGAGGGGTGGGTGGCCGAAGCCCTCGTCGAGCGACGGAAAGGTGAACACGGTCGCACCGGCGAGGAGATCGAGCCGTTCCGACGCCGACACGTACCCGAGCCGGTGCACCCGTTGCCCATGTGTGGCGTCGGCGATCGCGAGGCCGACCTTGTCGGCGTCGGCGCCGTCAGGCCCGGCCAACACGAGGTGCAACGAAGGGTCTGCGCCGGCGACCTCGTCGAACGCGCCGACGAGGTGCACGAGGTTCTTGCGCGGCCCGAGCTCACCGAGGAACAGGGCGTAGCGGTCGGCCCCGGCGTGGGCACGGCCGCGCGTCGCGTCGCCACTTCCTGTGGTGAGCAGGCCAGGAGCGATGGACACGACACGTTCGGCCGGCAGGGTGAACAGGTCGCGGATCTGCGTGGCCACGTGGTTGCTGTTCGTGTGCAACGTGGCGCCGCGGTCGAGCGCGCGACGGATGAGCTCGACGTTGTGGTTCGCGGCGGCCAGCTCCGGGTGGAACGCGAACGTGAGGTCGTACACGCTCACCACGACCGGCACTCGCGCCGGCGGGCCCACGTAGTTGGTGCCGTGCACCACGTCGACCTCACCGGTCCACCACTCGATCCGCGGCGCGTTCGTGCGTCGCCACGCAGCCTGGACCGCGCGTGCGGGAATCGGCCGTACGCCGATCCGCGTGCTCGAAGTCACCGAGGTGGCGAGTGCGCGTCGTCCCCGCCACGTGATCGCGTACACCGTCAGGTCGAGCTCCGCGGCGCGCGCTGCAGGCCTCGATCTCGCGCGGCGACGGTGTGCCCGACACCCGTGCGCACGCCGAGCAACGGAGTACCGTCCACCGCGACGCGGAGTCGCGGACGTGCTTCGGGCTCGACCTCGTGTGGTCGAGCGTCGGACACCGGCGTGCCTGGTGCGCCCGACGGGCTGCGTCGCATTGCCCGGATGCTACGTGTGACGACACTCGGAGGTCGCGTCGGTGAACGGATCCCGCACACGAGACGACGGATACGACGTCGTGGTGATCGGGGGCGGGATCGTCGGGCTCGCGACCGCGCACGCGGTGCTCCGGGAGCGTCCCCACCTGCGGCTGGCGCTGCTCGAGAAGGAACCCGGCGTGGCCCGCCACCAGACGGGCCGGAACTCAGGTGTGATCCACTCCGGCATCTACTACCGCCCGGGATCGCTCAAGGCGTCGACCGCGGTCGCCGGCCGCCTGGCCATGGAGCAGTTCTGCCGCGAGCACGGCGTGCACTACGAACGCTGCGGGAAGGTGATCGTGGCCGTCGACCCGCGTGAGCTCCCGCGGCTCGCCCAGCTCGAGCAACGAGCCGAGGCCAACGGCGTGACGGCCGAGCGCATCAGCGTGGGCCGCCTCCGTGAGCTGGAGCCGCACGTGCGGGGGGTGGCGGCACTGCACGTGCCCGACACCGGCATCGTCGACTTCGGCCGGGTCTCCGAAGCGCTCGCCGACGCGCTGCGCGCCGCGGGTGCCGATCTGCAGTTCGGTGACCGGGTGGAGGCGATCAGAGAACGCGCCGACGGCGTCGTGATCGAGACGGCACGCGGTGTGGTGCGCAGCGCGTTGGTGGTCAACTGCGCGGGGCTGCACGCCGACGAGGTCGCGACCGCCGCACTCGGTCGGCGACCCGATGTGCGCATCGTGCCGTTCCGCGGCGAATACCACGAGCTCGTCGGTGATGCGGCCGACCTCGTGCGCGGCCTCGTGTACCCAGTGCCCGATCCCGACCTGCCGTTCCTCGGGGTGCACGTGTCGCGCGGCGTGCACGGTCACGTGCACGTCGGTCCGAACGCGGTGCTCGCCCTGGCGCGGGAGGGGTACACCTGGGGCCGGGTCGACATCGCCGAGCTGGCGAGCCTGGCGCGCTACCCGGGGATCTGGAAGCTCGCTCGCCGGTACTGGCGCACGTCGGCCGAGGAGATCGTGCGATCAGCCAGCCGGCACGCGTTGGCGCGGGCGGTGTCGCGCATGGTCCCAGGCGTTCGCGCCCGCGACCTGCAACCGTCACCCGCGGGTGTGCGTGCGCAGGCCCTCGGCCGCGACGGCACGCTCTACGACGACTTCGTGCTCCACGAGACCGCGCGTGCGGTGCACGTGCTCAACGCGCCGTCGCCGGCCGCGACCGCGTCACTCGTGATCGGCGAGAGCATCGCCCGATTGTTGGACGATCGGCTCGACGCGTGAGCGCACGAATTCGACCCCGCGAGCGCAGCGAGCAGCGTCTCCGAAGCGAGCGCCAGCGAGCGTAGGGACGCCGGGAGCGAGCGTGTCCAGCTCGCCGCAGAAGCCGCAGTCAAACAGCGAGCGAGCGAGAAGAGGCCGTCAAGCAGCGACCGACTCAGATCTCCAAGGGTTCATGTTCAATTTGTTCGACGAGGAGGGTGAGGCTCTCGGCGGTGGCGGTGCGGATCCGGGTGAGGAGCAGCAGGCCCATGGCCACGGCGGCGGCCAAGCAGCCGGCGAGGAAGCCGTACTCGACCCGGTCGAGGAAGTAGCTCCCCGCGGTGGCCGCGATCACGGCCACGGTGACCGACAAGCCGATGACCCACCCGATCAGCGTGCGTCCGTGACCGTGGAGGGCGATGAGCGCCTGGGCCAACGTGAGGGCGAGGATGAAGGCGGCGCTGCCGGCGAAGAGGAGCCCGAGGTCCTCCCAGCTGAGCTTGAAGCTGGTGCCGAACAGGATCTTGCCCACCTCGGGCCCGATCGTGACGCCGCAGACGACACCGAGGATGCCGATCCCGGTGACGATCGCCACGAGCTTCTTGAGCACGCTCTTGAAGTCGTCGTGCTGGCCCGTTCCGGCGAGGCCGGCGAGCTTCGGGAGCAGCGCGGCCTGCACGGCCTGGAAGAGCAGGATGGGGATGCGGGCGAGGAAGAACCCGACGATGAAGTCGGCGGCCGCTTCGCGTTCCACGTGGCCCTTGGCGAGGACGATCGCGCCGATCGCGGCCGAGTAGCTGAGCGCCTGCGCGGTGAGCGACCCGAGGAACAGCATGGTGAGGTTGGCGGTGAGCTCCGACCACTGGGCCTCCGGGCCCGGGTCCATGAGGTGGTGTTGGCCGCGGAGCGACACCAGCGCTGCGATCAGCGGCGGGATCGCGAGCGCCAGGCCGTACCAGACGAGATCCTCCACGCCGAAGGCGACCAGCAGGATCAGCGGGAGCACGCGCACGAGACCTTCGACAGCGAGGATCATCCCGTAGGGCCCGAAGCGGCCGTTGCCCGACAGGACCCCGCGCGTGAGGTGCTGGAACGCGTAGGTGGCCAACGCGATCACGAAGCAGAGCAGCAGCACGCTCTGGTCGTGGAACAGCCGGTCGGTGAGCGGGAAGATGGCCGCCGCGACCAGGGTGATCACGATGAGCGACGTGGTGAGCACCACGCCGGCGATGGCGGCCTTGCGCACGACCGGTCCGCCACCGACCCCGCGCGCTCGACGGTCGGCGACCGCCCGGCCGACCTCCTGCTCCAGTGGGAGGAAGAAACCCGGCGCGACGACGAACACGAAGATCCAGAGCCCGTTCAGCGCGGCGTAGTCGGTCTTCGACAGTCCTCGGAACGACAGGATCTGGAAGGCGTAGGCCGTGATGCCCGAGATGATCAGGCCGAACCCGACGGCGTACGTGCCCTCGGGCACGGGCACCCGTTTGGCCGCTTCGATCAGGCGCCGTGTGCGTTGTGGCTTCTCGCCAGACATTCGTGTCCAGGGTGCTCGTGCTCGCGTCGCCGCCGAGTGCGGCCGCGAGCGCCCCGGGGCAGGATATCGGCGCGCGCCGCCGTCACTCGGCACCACCCGTCGTGGTTGGCCGTCGAGACGGGTGGTGCGAATGGAACGCTCTCAGGCGACGCGTGCGAGGATGACGCCCCATGAGCACCCGCACGCTGCTCGTCCTCGCCGCGATCACCGGGTTCGCGATCCTCGCGGCAGGGGCGATCCAGATCCTCCTGGCACGCTGAGGGGGCCCAGCGGGAAGAATGTGAAGCCAACGGGCGGTTGGGCCGAAGGATCACTAGGGATCCCCGAGGTACCGGCGACCCGTCGAGCACGACCGAGCCGTCATCGAGACGCACATCGAGACGAAATGAGGAGGTGGCCGTCCTGGGCCAGGACCACGATCTGGTAGTGCTCGGCGGCGGACCCGCCGGCTACGGCGCGGCGCTCTACGGAGCGGCCGCCGGCCTCGATGTCGCGCTGGTGGAGGAGGACCGCATCGGCGGGACGTGCCTGCACCGGGGCTGCGTGCCGGCCAAGGAGCTGCTCCAGACGGCCGAGGTGTTGCGGACCATCCAGACCGCGCACGACTTCGGCGTGGAGGTGGGTCTCCCCACGCTCGATCTGGGCCGATCGCAGAGTCGCAAGCAGGAGGTGGTCGACCGCCTGGCGAAGGGGGTCGAGACCCTGCTGCGCGGCCGCAACGTCACGCTGTACGCGTCGCGCGGTGAGGTCGTCGACGCCGCCGCTCACCGGGTGCGTCTCACCGACGGCACCGAGGTGGCCGGGCGCGAATCTCCTGATCGCGACCGGTTCCACGCCCAACGCGCTCCCCGGGCTCGACTTCGACGGCGTGCGCGTCCTCTCGTCCGACCACGTGCTCAGCCTCACGGAGCTGCCGCCTCGCGTGGCCATCATCGGTGGCGGGGTGATCGGCGTGGAGTTCGCGTCGATGCTCGTCGACATGGGCAGCGACGTGACGATGATCGAGGCGCTGCCTCGCATCCTCGCGCCGACCGACAAGGACGTCGGCGGGGTGGTGGCGCGATCGTTCCGCAAGCGCGGCGTGAGCGTGCACGTGGGCGCGCGCGTCACCGGCATCGAGGGCACACGGGAGCTGACCGTGTCGTGGGACACGGGGACGGGCGAGCAGTCGGTCACCGTCGACAAGGTGATCGTGTCGGTCGGGCGCTCACCGCTGTCGCAGCGGCATCGGGCTCGAAGGTTCGGTCGATCTCGACGACCGTGGGTTCGTCGTCGTCGACGGCCAACTGCGCACCAACGTCGACGGTGTGTTTGCGGCCGGCGACGTGGTCAACACGCCCACAGCTCGCGCACGTGGGCTTCGCCGAGGCCATCGTGGTGGTGAAGACGATCCTGGGCGAGGCGGTCACGCCGATCGACTACGCCAAGGTGCCGTGGGTCGTGTACTCGCACCCGGAGGTCGCGTGGTGCGGACTCACCGAGGAGCAGGCGCGCGAGCAGGGCCACGACGTGGTCGTGTCGACGCATCGTTTCGGTGGCGACGCCCGTGCGGTGATCCTCGGCGAGACCGACGGCCTGGTGAAGCTCGTCACCGATGCCGACGGCTTGCTGCTCGGCGCGCACTTCGTGGGTCCGTGGGCCACCGAGCTGCTGGCCGAGGGCTACCTCTCGGTGAACTGGGAGGCCAACGCGGCCGACATCGCCGCGCTCATCCATCCGCACCCGACGTTGAGCGAGGTGTTCGGCGAGGCTGCGCTGGCCCTGACCGGTCGTTCGTTGCACTGAGAATCGGATACCTCCGAGCACTCGAAGTACGTAGGAGACACGCGTGGACGTGACGATGCCCCAGCTGGGGGAGACGGTCACCGAAGGCACGATCACCCGTTGGTTGAAGCAGGTGGGCGAGTCGGTCGAAGCCGACGAGCCGTTGTTCGAGGTGTCGACCGACAAGGTCGACTCCGAGGTGCCCGCGCCCGGCGCGGGGATCGTGAGCGAGATCCTCGTGCCCGAGGGCGAGACGGTCGAGGTCGGCACCCGCCTCGCGGTCCTCGGCGACGCCGGCGACGCGCCCGCGGCTCCTGCCGAGCCCTGGCCGCGCCGCCGCGCCGGTGCTCCGGCCGCGGCTGCCGCGCCGCCGCCTCCTCCCGCTCCCGAGGCCGCTGCCGGCGCCGGCGGCGAGCACCGCGCCCGCACCGGCTCCTGCGCCCGCACCCGAGCCGGTCGCTGCGGCCACCGTCGAGCAGCCGACGGCACCCGAACCCGCGCCCGCGGCGGCACCCGCCGACGATTCCGCGTCGGAGCTCACGCTCACGTCGCCCATCGTGCGGCGCCTGATCGCCGAGCGCGGCCTGGATCCGGCCGCCATCGTCGGCACGGGCCCCGGCGGACGCCTCACGCGCAAGGACGTCCTCGACGCGCCCACCTCGGGTGCTGCGGCGCCGGCTCCGGTCGCGCCCGCCGCACCCGGCCGCACCGGCCGGCTACCCGCACCGGTCGCGCCGGCGCCCCGCCCCTGCACCAGCGGCAACCGCCGCGCCGCCGCCGGCGCCCGCAGCCGGCCGCGCCGGCGCCGGCCGGCGGTGCACGCGACGAGATCATTCCCTTCGACAACATCCGTCGTCGCACCGCCGAGCACATGGTGCGCTCGTTGGCGACGAGCGCGCACGTGTACACCTCGGTCGAGGTCGACTTCGAGCGCATCGAACGGGTGCGCGCCGCGCATCGCGACGCGTGGAAGGCGACCGAAGGGCTTCTCGCTCACGTATCTCCCGTTCATCGCCCGGGCGTTCTGCGACGTGGTGAACGACTTCCCGCACGTCAACGCGAGTGTCGGTGACGACTCCCTGGTCGTGCACCGCGACGTGAACCTGTCGATCGCCGTCGACCTCGATTTCAACGGGCTCGTCGCGCCGGTGATCCGCGAGCGCGGATGGCAAGCGCCTCCGACTGCTCGCGCACGAGATCCACGACCTCGCGGCACGTGCACGCGGCCGTCAGCTGATGCCCGACGACGTGCTCGGCGGCACCTTCACCATCACGAACCCCGGTCCGTTCGGCACGTTCATGACGTTGCCGATCATCAACCAGCCGCAGGTCGCGATCCTCTCCACCGACGGGATCACGAAGCGGCCGGTGGTCGTGTCGGGGCCGGAGGGCGACGCAATCGCCATCCACCACACCGGCGTGCTCGCGCTCGCCTGGGACCACCGCGCGTTCGACGGGGCGTACGCAGCCGCCTTCCTCCACGCGCTGCGGGAAGTGCTCGAACAACGTGATTGGGAAGCCGAGCTCGACTGATGGCACGGGTGCGATGGCTCGGTCGCGTTCCATACCGCGAGGCCGATGAGCTCCAACGCGCGCTGCACGAGCGTGCCGACGACGACTACCTGCTCCTGCTCGAGCACCCTCACGTGTACACGCTCGGTTCGAACGCGCACCTCGAGCACGTGCTGGTGCCGCCCGCGCTGGTCGGCGCCGACCTGGTGCACGCCGACCGTGGTGGCGACGTCACGTACCACGGTCCGGGGCAATTGGTGGGGTATCCGATCGTCACGCTGCCCGAGTGGCGCGCCGGGATGCGCGACGTGGTCGCGCACGTCCGTCGGATGGAAGCGGTCGTCATCGACACGCTCGCGGAGTTCGGTGTCGAGGCCCGTCGGGAGCAGAAGTATCCCGGTGTGTGGGTCGGCGACGACGAAGATCGCCGCGGTGGGTGTCCGCGTCTCACGGGGCCGCACGCGGCACGGGTTCGCGCTCAACGTCGACCCCGACCTCACGATGTTCGACCACATCGTCCCGTGCGGCATCCCCGATCGCGGCGTCACGTCGCTGGCGCGGGAGCTCTCAGCACACGGCGATCCCGTTCCCGACATGCAGCGCGTGGTCGACGCGGTCGTGGGCCACGCCATCGAGCAGTTCGGGTGGAACGACGCCGACGTCGAGCGTCAAGATGTCGTGTGGCGCGAGCACCACGATCAGCTCAGCCAGTTCACCCTCGACGCGCTGAGCGGTCGCCACGACAGCCCGGCCGCGCCGGCGACGACCAGCACGCCCGTGCGGCTCCTCGGCCGACTGGCGGAGGCCGGCGTCGAGGCCGACACCGCGGAGACTCGTCGTCCCGAGTGGATGCGGGTGCGTGCCGACCTCGGGCCCGGCTACCGGGAGACCAAGCGCCTGGTGCGCAGCCTCGATCTGCACACGGTGTGCGAGGAGGCCGGGTGCCCGAACATCTACGAGTGCTGGGCCGACGGCACCGCGACGTTCATGATCCTGGGCGAGCGGTGCACCCGCGCGTGTGGGTTCTGCCTGGTCGACACGCGCAAGCCGTTGCCCGTCGACCCCGACGAACCGGCAAGAGTCGCCGCTGCCATCGCGACCCTCGGACTCGAGCACGCGGTGATCACGATGCGTCGCGCGTGACGATCTCGACGACGGTGGCGCCTCCGTGTTCGCGGCCACCATCGCCGCGGTGCGCGCGCAGTCGCCGAGCACGCGCGTCGAGGTGCTCATCTCCGACTGCAAAGGCGACGCCGACTCGCTCGCCACGATCTTCGCCGCGCGTCCCGACGTGCTCAACCACAACCTCGAGACGGTGGCACGACTCCAACGTGCCGCGCGGCCGTCGGCCGATTACTCCGCGTTCACTCACCGTGTTGGCGCGGGCCAAGCGCGCCGGGCTCGTGGTGAAGTCGGGGATCATCCTCGGGATGGGCGAGCGGCCGGACGAGGTCCGCGGCGCCATCGTCGATCTCCGCAGCGGTCGGCGTCGACATCCTCACCATCGGCCAGTATCTCCGCCCTTCGCCGCGCCATCTGCCGGTCGCGCACTGGTGGTCGCCAGACGAGTTCGCCGAGCTCGGCGCGTTCGCCGAGTCGCTCGGCTTCGCGCACGTCGAGTCGGGCCCGCTCGTCCGGTCGAGCTACCACGCCAAGCGGGCGACCGACGCCGCGACTCCGTCCGGCACCTCACCCGCGGATCGGCGGGCGGCGGACCGCGTGTCGGCGTGAGGACGCCAGCGTGAACGTGTTCGCGGATCGCCTCAGCCGCGCCCGGGTCCGCATGCGGGAGCTCGGTGTCGACGCGTTGCTGCTGTCGACCGGTGCCGATCTCCCGTACCTCACCGGGTACGAGGCCATGCCCCTCGAACGGCTCACCATGCTGGTCGTGCTCGCCGACGGCGATGCCGTCCTCGTGATCCCAGCACTGGAAGCGCCACGCGTCGCACGTGGTCGACGACGCGTTCGTGCTGCGTCCGTGGGGTGAGACCGACGATCCGATCGCGATCGTCGCCGCGTTGCTGGCCGACGTGACCGAGGCGGCGATCGGCGATCAGACGTGGGCTCGCTTCCTCGTGGACCTCCAGACGGCGGCGCCGCACGTGCGGTTCCGACGCGCGGTCGACGTCACCGGCCCGCTGCGAGTTGTGAAGGGTGAGGCCGAGATCGACGCCCTGCGCGCCGCGGCGCACGCGGTGGATTCGATCGCGTGGGAGTTGCGCGAACGACCGTTTGCCGGGCGGCGTGAGATCGATGTGCACCGCGAGCTGGTGGAGCGCATCCTCGACACCGGCCACGATCGGGTGAACTTCGCCATCGTCGCCGCGGGCGAGAACGCGGCGAGCCCTCACCACGATCCAGGCGAGCGGATGATCCATCCCGGCGACGTCGTGTTGTGCGACTTCGGCGGCACCATGAGCGGCTACTGCTCCGACATCACGAGGATGTTCGTGGTGGGGGAGCCCACCCAGGAGATGCGCGACGTGTACGCCGTGCTGGTCGAGGCCCAGGAGGCGGGGGTGCAGGCGGCCACCTTGGGCGCCACCTGCGAAGCCGTCGACGCGGCAGCTCGTCGGGTGATCGAGGCGGCCGGCTACGGCGACTTCTTCGTGCACCGCACCGGGCATGGCATCGGCACCGAGGCGCACGAGGATCCGTACGTGGTCGCGGGGAACCGCACCCCGCTCGAGGCCGGTCACGCCTTCAGCATCGAGCCGGGGATCTACCTGCCCGGTCGCTTCGGGTTCCGGCTCGAAGACATCGTGGTCGCTACCGTCGACGGTCCCGACCGCCTCAACCGCGCCGCTCGCGATCTCGCGGTTGTCGGCTGAACTTCTCCAGGACCCTCATCACGTCGTGACGTTCGACCTTGCAACGCTGCTGCTCCAGTGGGCGGTCGGTGGGCTGGCGTTCTGCTGGGTCACCACCCGTCGACCGCGAGCTCGGCCTCGGCTATGGCTGGCTGCTGCGTCTCGTCTACGGGGTGATGGCCGTGGGCGCGTTGGCCGCGGGATTCGGCGACGCCGGGCACGGGCGCGGCGCTGCGCAACGTCGGCGCGGCGGTCGTCGCGCTCGGCGCGTTCATCGCGTTCGCCGTGTCGTTTCGCAACCGCGCGCGCGGACTCGACGGCTTCGACCCTCGTCTCGACCTCGTCGCGCCCGTCGCCGGCACGGTCGCGCTGTTCGGCGCAGCTGCGTTCGTCGGCGACACGTACACGCTGAGCCTCGCTCGCCTCGTGGTGGGCGCGGCGTTCCTCGGCGCGGTCACCGACGCCATGCTGCTGGGCCACTGGTATCTCGTGCAGCCCGGGCTGCGGACGCGACCCGATCCGGGAGATGGTGAAGATCGTCGCGTGGATCTGGCCGTTCGAGGTGGTGGTGTGGCTGATCCCCATGGGCATGCTCTCGGTGCTGTCGGGCACGATCGACGACGGGTACGCAGGCCTCATCGGCTGGATGTGGGTGGTCGCCTCGGTCACCACGATCGGCCTCGTCGTCGCGGCGTGGTACGCGCTCGACGAGCCGTCGTACTCGGCCGTCATGGCGGTGACCGGGTTGATGTACCTGGCCATCCTCACCGGCTTCGGGATGGATCTTCTCCCGCGGGCGCTGCTGTCGTGACCGCCTCGATCCAGGGCCGCGCGGGCCCGGTCGGGAAGAGACGATTCCCACTAGCGTTACGCGACAGTGTCTCGCCTGAGCGACTTCGCGGGCACCCGCGATCTGACCCTCAATCTCACGCTCCGCGAGCTGCGCAGCCGCTACAAGCGCTCCGTCCTCGGCTGGACCTGGTCGCTGCTCAACCCGCTGGCGACCGTCCTCATCTACTCGCTCGTCTTCTCGTACTTCCTGAAGGTCGAGCCGCCGATCGGGCATCCCAGCGGGCTCCATTCGTTCGCGCTGTTCCTGCTCTGCGCGCTCATCCCGTGGAACTTGCTTCCAGAGCGGTCTCACTCATGGGCCTGGGATGCTCTGGTCGCCAACGGCAACCTCATCAAGAAGGTGTACTTCCCACGCGAGCTCCTCGTCGCGTCGACCATCGCCTCGCTGGTGGTCACGATGCTCATCGAGCTCGGCGTGCTCTGCGCGATCCTGCTGCTTGTTCGGGAACATGGTGCTGCCGTGGATCCCGGTGGTGCTCGTGCTCGTCGCGATCGAGACGGTCTTCGTGCTCGGGATCGCGCTCGTGCTCGTCGGTGTGCAACGTGTACTTCCGCGACGTGCAGCACCTGATCGCGATCCTGCTCCAGGTGCTCTTCTACACCTGCCCGATCGTCTACCCGATCTCGGTACGTGCCGGAGCACGCGCACGTGGCTCGGGCGCTCGAGATCCCGCTGCTGCGGCATCTACGAGCTCAACCCGCTGGTGCGGTTCATCGAGGCGTTCCGCGACGTGCTCTACAACCTGCGCTTCCCGCCGCTGTGGGACCTCGGCTACGTGACCGTGTGGGCAGCAGCGATGCTCGCCCTCGGCCTCTGGGTCTTCAGTCGGCTCGACCGCCGTCTCGCCGAGGAAGTCTGAGCGTGGATCCCGCGATCAGTGTCGACGGCGTCTGGAAGAAGTTCCGCCTCTACGACGAACGCAACCAGTCGCTGAAGGCCGCGGTCATGCGCGGGCGGCGCGCGCGGTACCAGGAGTTCGACGCGCTCAAGGGCGTGTCGTTCGAGATCGAGCCCAGGGCACCACGTTCGGCCTCATCGGCGAGAACGGTTCGGGCAAGAGCACGCTGCTGAAGTGCATCGCGCGGATCCTGCGGCCCGAATCAGGCGCGATCACCACGACGGGCAAGATCTCCGCCCTGCTCGAGCTGGGTGCCGGGTTCCACCCGGAGCTCTCGGGCCGCGAGAACGTGTACCTCAACGGCGCGATCCTCGGGATGTCGAAGACGCGAGCTCGACCAACGTTTCGACGAGATCGTCGACTTCGCCGGGCTCGAGCAGTTCATCGACTCGCCGGTGAAGAACTACTCGTCGGGGATGTACGTGCGGCTCGGGTTCTCGGTCGCGATCAACGTGGATCCCGACATCCTCCTGGTCGACGAGGTGCTCGCGGTCGGCGACGAGGCAGTTCCAACGCAAGTGCTCGGAGAAGTTCGCCGACCTCAAGCGAGAGCGGGGAAGACGATCGTCGTCGTGTCGCACGCGCTCGGCACCATGCGCACCTCTGCGATCGGCTCGCGCTGCTCGAGCACGGCACGCTCGTCGCAGGTCGGTCCGGCCGAGCACGTCATCGACACCTACCTGGGCGACGTTCACGTCGACCGCGTCGCCGACGGTGAGCACGGCACGCGGTGGGGTTCGGGCGAAGGACGCATCGACACCATCGAGCTGCTCGACGCGGCGGAGGAGCCGGTCGCGACAGTGCGGCACCGGTGACCCCGTCACGTTCCGGTTCCACTACGAGATGCTCGAGCCGATCGCCAAGCCGGTGTTCGCGTTCGACATCCACACCATCGATGGCGTGCACGTGACCGGCACCAACACGCGTGATGGCGGGATGGTCCCCGATCGCGTCGCCGGCGCGGGCCACGTCGATCTGCGGATCGATCGCCTCCTGCTCGTCCCAGGCACCTACGACGCCAGCGCCACGCTGCTCGACTGGACGTGCACGCAGACGATCGACGAGCGACACCGTTCGTTCCGCTTCGACGTGCTGCGCGGCGCGCCGTCAGACACTGCCGGTGTCGTGTCGCTCGGCGGTGCCTGGCACGGGCTCGAGTCGCAAGGCGAGCGGTGATCGCGCCCGACGACGCACTCGTCGGCGTGCCGCTCGTGTCGGTCGTGTTGGTGAACTACCGCGGCGCCGACGACACGATCGCGTGCCTCGAAGCGCTGCGCGCCCTGGAATGGCCGCGCGAGCGCCTCGAAGTGATCGTGGTCGAGAACGCGTCGGGCGACGCCGAGCGCGGCGCGCATCGCGGCGTCGGCTCCCGAAGCCGTGCTCATCGAGGCCGAGGAGAACCTCGGCTTCGCCGGTGGCTGCAACCGGGGCGCGGCGGCCGCGACGGGCCAGTACGTCGCGTTCCTCAACAACGACGCCCGTCCCGATGCTCGTTGGCTGGCGGCCGCGGTGCCAGTGCTCGAACGTCATGCCTCGGTCGCGTGCGTCGCGAGCAAGGTCCTCGACTGGGACGGCGAGAACGTCGACTTCGTCGACGCCGCACTGTCGTTCTACGGGCACGGCTTCAAGCTGCATCAGGAGCAACCCCACGGTGGCCGTTTCGGGGACGACGCCGACGTGCTCTTCGCGTCGGGCGCGGCGATGGTCGTCGACGCTCGATGTGTTCGCGGCGGTCGGCGGATTCGACGAGCGCTACTTCATGTTCTTCGAAGACGTCGACCTCGGGTGGCGTCTGTGGCTGCTCGGCTACGAGGTGAGGTACGTCCCGGCGTCGCTCGTCTACCACCGTCACCACGGATCGATGACGGCGGTCCGCCCGTGGCGCGAGCACTACCTGCTCGAGCGCAACGCGCTCTTCACGATCTACAAGAACTACGACGACGAGAACCTCGCGCGGTTGCTGCCGGCCGCGCTCGCGCTCGCGATCCGTCGCGGGGTCGCCCGCGGCGGTGACGACACGCACTCGCTCGAAGTCCGCGACGCCACGTCAGACGAAGGCCACCGCGAGAGCGTGAGCAAGCACACCTTGGCGGGCGCGTACGCGGTCGACGGGTTCGTCGAGGGTCTCGACGGTCTGCATCGCTCCCGCCTCGAGCTGCAGGGTGCCCGGCGGCGAGGAGATCACGAGATCCTGCCGCTGTTCCGAACGCCGCTCCTCGCCAATGGCGACGACACCGGGTTCCTCGAGGGATACCGTTGCGTTGGTGGAAGCTTTCGATGTCGACGCGGTGTTCACCCGGCGCTGCAGATCGTGGTCGATCACCGGCGACACGCTGCAGCCGGCGATGGCCGGGCCCGCGATCCGCGCGTGGCAGATCGCCTGCGCGCTGTGCGCGCGAGCACGAAGTCGTGCTCGTCGAGCACGACGAAGTGCAGCGGGCTCTCGCACCCCGACTTCCAGGTGCGCAAGGTCAACGACTGGCAACTCCGGCGGCTCGTGAAGTGGTGCGACATCATCGTCTTCCAGGGCTACTCGATGTTCGAGCACCCGTCGATCGCGCACGTCGGACAAGATCGTCGTCGCCGACATCTACGACCCGTTCCACCTCGAGCAGCTCGAGCAGGCGCGCGACCTCGACCCGGTGCTCGCCGCAACGTCGTGCGGTCGGCGACCGAGGTGCTCAACGAGCAGCTCGCCCGGGGCGATCTGTTCCTGTGCGCGAGCGCGAAGCAGCGCGACTTCTGGCTCGGGCAGCTCGCCGCGGTCGGGCGGGTGAACCCGCTTGACCTACGACGCCGACGAGTCGCTCGAGCGACCTCGTCAAGGTCGTGCCGTTCGGGGTGAGCGACACCGCGCCCGTGCACGCTCGCCCTGTGCTGCGGGGCGTCGTGCCGGGCATCGGCCGCGACGACAAGGTCATCCTCTGGGGTGGCGGCGATCTACAACTGGTTCGACCCGCTCACCCTGCTGCACGCGGTCGACAAGCTCCGCGCCCGGGTCCCGGAGGTGCGCCTCTTCTTCCTCGGCATGAAGCACCCGAACCCCCACGTCCCCGAGATGCGCATGGCGGTCGAGACCCGAGCGCTCGCCGACGAGCTCGGCCTCACCGGCACCCACGTGTTCTTCAACGAGGGATGGGTCGAGTACGACGACCGCCAGAACTTCCTGCTCGAGGCCGACGTCGGCGTGAGCACCCACCTCGACCACGTCGAGACCGAGTTCTCGTTCCGCACCCGCATCCTCGACTACTTCTGGGCGGGGCTGCCGGTGGTCGCGACCGGAGGCGACTCGCTCGCCGAGCTCATCGAGGAGCGGTGGCGCGGGCATCACCGTGCCGCCCGGTGACGTCGACGCCCTCGAGGCGGCGCTGTTCACGCTGCTCACCGACGACGAGCGCAACGCCGAGTGTCGGCGGGCGAGCACCGCGCTGGCCGACGAGTTCCGGTGGTCGAAGGCGCTCGAACCGCTGGTCGCTTCTGTCGGGCACCGCGGCGCGCCCCCGACCTCGTGTCGCCCGACATGGACGAGCTCATCGGGGTCGGGCGTTCCCGAGTGACGCGACCGCTGCGCGTGCTGCACGTGCACGAAGACATCCTCACGGTGGTCAACCACGTTCGCCGCGGTGAGCTCATGCTCATGGTGCGCAAGGCGATCGGACGTGTTCGTCGGGTCATCTCCCGATGAATGCACCGAAGGCATGACCGTGGCCCCTGGGGGCGAAGCGAAGCAGCCGCTTGGCGCACGCTCCACGGTGCTGGTGTTCGTCACGGGTGATCCGGCGCGGTTCACGGCCACCCTGCTCGACCTGCTCGATCGCTCCGATCGCCCGGTGGTCGTCGCCGGACCTGCAGGGTTGCAGCTCCAAGGCGTTGGGGGCTCGTCGACCGACGCACTGGAGACGATCGAGGCCGCATCGGCGGCCGAGGCAGTGGCCGCGGTCGCGGCACGGGGCAGCGACGTGTTCGTCGTGACCGACCCCGTCGTGCTGCCCGACGACGCGATCGCGCGCGCGGAGCAGATCGTTGCCAGTGATCTCCGCGTCTCCAGCGTGTCCTTCTTCTCGAACGACTCGGGACCGCACAGCTTCCCCGACCACACGCCCGGTCCGTCGATGCCGGCCGGCCATGATGCGCAGTCGCTCACCGACCGGCTCCGCTCCGTGTCACCGGTCGTCGCTCCGACGGCCATCCCGTACGCCGCCGGTGGGGCAGTGATGCTGTCGGCGGTGGGGCTGTCGTTGGTGGGCGCGCCAGTGCCGGTGCCCGGCGACCCCGGTTTCGACGCGTCACTCGCCGATTTCTCGCTGCGCGGTCGCGAGCGCGGCTTGCTCGATCTCCTCGATCCCGCGACCTACGTGTATCGATCCCCCGCCGCCCGGGGTGGCGGTCGACCGCCCTCCGTTGACCGACGCCGCGTCGGCGTGGCTCAGCGAGCGACACCCCCAACTGATGGCGGCGTTCCGGGCCGTCACCGCTGATGGCGAGACGCCGCTCGCGATCGCGAGCCGCGTCGCTCGGGTCAAAGCAGTGGGCTTGCGAATCCTGGTCGACGACACGACCTTGGGACCCTACGAGACCGGCGCGCAGGTCACGACGCTCGCGATCGTCGACACGCTGGCGCAAGTCATCCCGATGTCGCGGAGGTGGGAGTTGCACTCGGGCACCATGTTCCCGCGTACGCGACGACGTGCTCGGGCACCCCAAGCTCACGCTGGCGATCCGCTCCGGACCCGACTACGGCGACGTTCACGCACTACGACGTGCTGCATCGCACCACCCAACCCGACAACCACTTCTCGGTCGAGCGCGGCTCGGGTCGCGGCGCGTCGGGTGGTGGTGTCGATCCTCGATCTGATCGCGTACCGCGCCGGCAGCTACCACGCGACCGGCGACGACTGGCTCGAGTACCGCGAGGCGCTCCGTGCCGCGATCGCCGCCGCCGACGGGGTCACGACGATCTCCGAAGACGTCGCCGACATGCTGCGCCTTGAAGGCCTGCCGGCGAGCGTGATCGGATCTTGCCGATCCTGTACGGCACCGAGCACCTCACGGGCAAGGAAGCCGCGTCCGTACCGAGCCAGCTCGCCACCGCGCGACCGTATCGCGGGCGAGTTCGTGCTGTGCCTGGGCACCGATTACGCCCACAAGAACCGCGACCTCGCGATCGCGGTCCATCGTCTTCTGCGCAGCCGCGGCCACGACGTGACGCTCGTGCTCGCGGGTCCGTCGGTGCCCTTCGGCTGCACGCGCGACGTCGAGCGCCAGATGTTGCGCACCGACGACGGTGTGATCGTGTTGCCGAACGTCGCGTCAGCGGAACGCAACTGGTTGCTCCGCCACGCGGTCGCCGTGCTGTACCCCACGTCGGCCGAGGGCTTCGGGCTGGTGCCATTCGAAGCAGCCCGTTTCGGCACGCCGACGGTGAGCGTGGGATTCGGACCACTGCTCGAGACCACGAGCGGCGTGCCCGTCTCGGTGGGGTCCTGGTCAGTCGAGGAGTTCGCGAACGCGGTGGATGCGCTGGTGCGCGATCCGGGTCTGCGTCGCTCCCAGGTCGACGCCACGCTCAGCGATGGGTGCTCGGTATAGTTGGGATCGCACCATCGACCAGCTCCTCGCCATGTACCGAGATGTGTTGGCTCGCCCTGTTCGCTAGTCCCTCGAGCGAGAAGAGCACTCGTGCACGACGGTTCAAGCGCATCCACGAGCGAACTGGGTACCGAGGTCGACCGCCAGCTCGACGGTCTGGTCTACTCGCAAGCAGTGCGTGACTTCGAGGTCGCGAACGCACGCGCTCGTGATCTGACCGGACGCCTCGTCGACGCTTCCGAGGAGATCGCGACGCTCCACGAAGAGCTCGTCCACACGCAGCGCGACCTGTCGGTGGCGCGCCGCGAAAACGAAGAGATCCGCGCCTCCGCCACCTTTCGCTTGTCGGAGATCGCGCGCAAGGTTCGCGGCCGCCTCCGCGCGTGAGCGGAATCACCGGAGGCGTTGCCCGCCGCTCGCTCGTCGCCGTCGTGGCGCGTTCGGAGCCGCATGACGATGTCGTCGACACCGCGGCGCGCCTCGGTGCAGACCATGTCGACATCCTCGTCGTCGACGACGCGCGCGCGATGCCGACGGGGAAGCGGAGCCCGCGGCGCTCGCCGATCGTTGCCGGGCGACCGGCATTGGCTACTACCGACCGCCGTGCCGGCTCGGTGAGGTGCGTGTCGCGAACCTGGTGTTCGAGTTCGCCGCGCAGGGGAGCTACGAACACCTCGTGCTGTGCGAACCGGGCACCCTGGTGCCGGGCGGTCTCGTTGAAGCGCTCCGTGCCGCGCTCGCCCCTGACGTCGCGGTAGTGACCCCGTGGACCAGTGGTCGCGGGCCGACGGGGCTCGCCAACTCGCATCCCGATGCCAATCTTGGTGAGGCCGGCGATGTGCAGCGGGTCTCGGATGTGCTCGATCGGCACTTCGGCGTTCGAAGCGTGCCGTCGCGGGCGATCGCGAGCCCGTGTCTGCTGTTCCCGATCACCGCGGTACGCGAGGCTGGCAAATTCGATCCGCTGTTCGAGACGATCCGCGGCGCCCAGATCGACTGGATCACCCGTGCCCGGCACACCGGCCGCTCTGCCACGCTCGCGCCGGGCGTCGTGGTCCATCACCAGGACGGGGCCCACGCTGACGTGTCGGACAATCCCGGTCCTGCGCTCGTGCTCGTTGGCGTCGACGGAGGTGTCTTGACGCTCCGTCACGGCGACGACCAGGGACCGGTCGACGGGGCGCCGAGCGCCGAGGTGTCGGCCGCTCGCGCCGAGGCGACGGAGGCGCTGGTCGTCGGGCGCGCTCGGGAGCAGGGTTACGTGGTCGAGGTGTCGTGGATCTCGTCGGTGCGCGACGCACCCGATGACCCGGTCGCATTCGTCGTCACACCGGACGTCGCGCACGGATCGATCGAAGCGGCGTGGGGCGGTTTCGTGGCGCGTTGGCCCATCGGAGCGGCCGACGCGGCGCTCGCGTCGGTGTGCGGCATCGTCGGCGCCCCGCCGCGAGGTGTGATCATTCGCGAGCGTGGGGAGCGGGCCGCGGCTGTGATGCGAGAAGCCGAGCAGCTCGGAATCTCCGCCGACGACTCGTACGACTACCCGCAGCAGGTCGCGCCCGACCGGATCAGCGCGCCTCGTCGTTGATCAAATCCGCGCCCGAGGCCGCCGCGCCGACGGCTTCGCGTACCGCGCTGCGCGCGGCGTCGGCACATGTGTCAGGGGACGGGATCGTCCGCCAGACGATCCCGTGATGGGTCGTGCCGAGTCGCGTGACCACCTGAGCGACGCGAGGGTCGTCGTCGACGGCCACGAACGCGTCGTAGTCGTACGGATCGAGGTGTTCGTCGAGGGCCCCGGTCGGATAGGTCGCGATCGACCTCTCGCCACCCCCGACAGGTGCTCGATCCACCACGAAGATCGTGGGTGACAGGTCGCGGGCTCCGGCGAGCGCCCGAGCGACCCCGCTCGCGCTCGCGCCCGTCGACACCGAGCGCGACGCGTGCCGGCGCCGGCGTGGTCGACGCCGCTGCGCGGTACGGACGATGCTCGGAGAAGGCGGCGTACGCGTCGCGCACGCCGCGCCGACGGCCGTCCACGTGTGACGCGCGCTCGCCCGTGCGCCGGCGTCGAGCAGCGACGCACGGAAGTCGTCGTCGGTGAGCCCGCGCTCGATGGCCGCGGCCATCGCAACGTCGTCGTCGGGGGGAAACGTCGACTCGGGAAGCGCCAGGATCTCGGGAAGTGACGACGTCGACGACGTGAGCACTGCCGCGCCACAACGCGCGGCCTCGATCGCTGGGAGCCCGAAGCCCTCGTAGCGCGACGGAAGCACGAACAACCGCGCGTTCTGATACAGGGCGCGCAGCACGACATCACTGACCGGCCCGACCACCGTGAATTGGCCTGGCGCGAGGCCGGCGTCGGCCGCGGCGAGCTCCCAGGTGCGATCACCGGCGGGCAACCCTGAACACACCACGACGAGGCGGGTGTCGTGGCGTGTCAGGTCGGGCAAACGGGCGACTGCACGGACGAGGGTCTCGAGGTTCTTGCGCCATTCCCACGCGGCAACCGTCAGCACGTATCCGGACGTGATCGACGGAGCGAGTGCGGCGAGCACCTCGAGCGCCTCGTCATCGGGACCGGGCATCCGGAAGAAGTCCGACGCAGCGCCGCCGATCACGGCGACGCGCTCGGGCGCGATGTCGAGGAGCTCGATGGCGTCGCGCCGTGTGTGCTCGGAGATAGCCAACAGCAGGTCGAGCTCAGGCAGCAACGCGAGTCGGGCGTCGTAGAGTGCGCGTGAACGGGGCGAGACGAGGTAACGATCGGGGAACAGCAACGGAATGAAGTCGTAGACGACCGACGCGACCACGTCGGCCCGTTCCATGACCGATGCCGGAATGGTGCGCGACGGGGAGAGGTCGAGCTCCATGGGCGACATCAGGTGGTACGCGAACGGTCCGCGCTCGGCGATCGCTGCCAGTCCGGCCGAAGTTCGACGCTGGAGCAGGGGAGACTCCGCGAGCTCGCTGGGGAGGTTCGGCGCCACGAAGTGCGGACTCGAGCGCGATGGCTTCGATGGGCATGCCCACGGCGAGCATCGCGAGGGTGAGCTCCACGCTGTACCGCGCGATTCCGCGTCCGGCGTGCGAAGGGTTCTGCGCCGCTTGGAGGTCGATGGCGATGGGGAGCGGCATCGGTGCCGGTTGCTCCTAGAGCTGGGCGTGCAGCCGAGCGACGCGGAGCGTCGACGGGTCGTCGCTCACCGCGACCGGACTCCACGAACCGTCGTCACCGGCACGAAAGGCCACCTCGACCTCGACGGCGTACCCGTCGGGAACGACGAGGGGCTGGGCGGGCGTCGCGACGACGATCATCCCCGGCTGATCCGAGGCGAGCGCATCAACAAGCTGCGAGGCGAACGCCTCGTGCAGGCTGCTGATCGTCGGATCGACTCGGTGTGCGAGCCGTCGGATCGCGATGAGGTGTTCGTCGACGACGCGCAACTCGATGGCCACACGTTCATCGAGGCGTTCGAGCTCTGTGCGTTGGAGCTCGTTCGCTTCGGCAAACCGGCGATCGAGCGCGCCGAGCCATGGCGACGCGAGACGTTTCGCGAGCGATCGCAGGGACTGCTTCATCGAGGGTTGGCCTCCGGAGGTGGGAGCGACGGCGCAAAACCCTCTCGGTGCGAGTCGTGAACCATCTTGGGCGTGGTGTTCGCCGCGATGTCGCCGATGAACGCTTCGTAGCGGTCGAGCACGCGGTCCCAGCCGTACTGCTCGATCACGTACTGCCGTCCCACGCGTCCCATCGCCACGCGCAGTGGTGCGTCGGCGAGGAGCCGCGTGAGCCCTTCAGCGAACTCGGCGAAGCTTCGATACGGGATCCCGCCGCCGCTGCGTGCCGACTGGCCGGCCAACACCGCGCAGCGACCCTGCACGAGCGCGGGCTTCTCGGCCAACCAACCCTCGCACAGCGCGAGTGAGAAGCTCTCGAAGTAGGACGGTTGCACGAGCACCGTGGATCCGGCGAGGGCGTCGAGCTTGGTCTGCTCGTCGACGAAGCCGGTGACGACGATGTCGTCGCGAGGCTCGGGGCGCGTCACTGGTTCACCGACGACGACGAGCCGGAGATCGGACGGCGTGCGTCGTTGGTACTCGCTGAAGTACCGCACCACCTCGTCGCTGCCCTTCCCTGGGTCGACCCGTCCGAGGAAGAGCACATACGGGCGGTCGTCGAGCCCGAAGCGGTCGCGGAACCGACGAGGATCGGCATGCACGTCGGGTTCGAGGCCGAGGCCGATGACCTCGGCGCGCGGCGTGAACCGGAATCGCCGCTCGATGAGCTCCAGTTCCTCAGGCGTGAGGCACACGATGCCGTCGGCGCGTCGTACCGCTTGATCGAAGACGCGAAACCGGAGCATGGGCTCGTCGTGCGCGGTGGGCACGAGGACCGTGGGACAGTGCCGCGCCGCGACGGGGAGACCGAACGCGGTCGTCGGATAGAGGTAGGTGAAGAAGATCGCGGCGTCGAACTCCCCTGCGTGCGCGTCGAGCCAGGGGTTCAGGCCCGGAAGGTCGGGGCCCTGGATCCGGAGCCAGTCGCGTTGGACGAACAGAGCCGCGAGCGGCTGGGTGATCATGCGCCCGTGCAGCGGCGCGAACTGCTCGTGGCGGCGGATGTCGCGGACGGAGAGCCGGTGCACCGAGACGCCGGCGAGCACCTCGGTGCCCTCTGGGTAGTAGTCGGCCCAATCGACGTAGCTGCGTGCTCGGGAGGTGATGACATGCACGTCGTGTCCGCGTGCTGCGAGGCGCTCGGCGACCGCCCTGCACGCGGCTTCCGAGCCCCCGGCGACGTCGACGCCGTAGCGCTGCACGCAGAAGAGAAGTCGCACGGCTACGCCGGGCTCCGCATGAACTCGAGGATGATCTCGAGCATGCGGGGGAGGGTGCGGTCACGAGCGAACGCGTGGGCTCGTTCGTGTCCCCGCTCGATCAGGGTGGCGCGCAGGCCGTCATCGGTGAGCACACGATGAATGGCCTCCGAGAGCTCCCGCGCGCCACTGTCGGGTGGGAGCACCGACCGCGGCGTCGCCGGCCGTCTCGGTGATCGCCCCGAAGTCGCGGGCGACCACCGGCACGCCGAACGCGAACGCTTCGACGAGTGGTACGCAGAACCCTTCGTGTTCGCTGGCAGTCACGAACACGTCGGCGCCGCGGAACAGCGCTGAGAGCTCGGCGTCGGTGACTTCGCCCGTGATCCACACGTTGTCGAGCGCCATCTCCGTGCGGTATCGGTGGATCGCTTGCAGATAGCGGTTGTTCCTGCCGCTTCCCGCGAGGACCAGCAGCGTGTCGGGCAGCGAATTGGCCACGAGCAAGTGGTGCGCCGCGAGCAGGAGATCGGGCCGCTTGTGAGGGAGGAGTTGACCGACGAAGAGGACCACTTGACCCTTGGTGCGTTGCGCCAGCGCGGAGGCGAAGGTGGGGTCGGGCGGGGTTTCCAGCAGCCGGTCGAGGTTGATGGGCGGCGGGACCACCTGGACGTCGTCACGGCCGAGGTGGCGCAGTTCCCGGGCGTTGAATTCCGAGTCGGCCACCACACACCCGGCCCACGCGAGGAGGCGCGGCAGGTCGTTGCGCGCTTCGTGGAGGTACCCCGCAAAGCGCGGATCGAGACGTTCGAAGTACGACGCCGGTGTGATGTTGTGATACACGACGAGCAGCTTTTCGTGGCGTCGCACCACGAAGTCGGCCAGGCCTTCCTGGGTGATGCTCACGTGGTAGACGATGATGTCGTTGCGCCGCCGGTCATGTGCGAGCGGATAGTGGCCGGTCCAGCCGACGGTGTGCCCGAGACGTCCGTCGAGATGGAACGCGTACACGTCCGCGTCGACGGCCGATCGCAAAGCGTCGCGAATCTGCAACGCGGACTCGGTGACGGCGTCGCCTGGCACTGCGCCCGCCACGATCTGGTCGACGTGCATCACCGAGTTGCGGTCACCCGATAGTTCTGCGCGGCGAAGATCAGCTGATTCAAGCGCCGTACGTTCTCGTTCGCGACTGCAGCCCCGGGATCGTCGCCATCGATCGTCAGCAATCGGTCGTCGTCGGGTGGTGTTGCCGTCCACTCGAACTCGAGCTGCTCGAAGCCGCCCTGTCGAATCAGGAACTCGAGGTAGACGGGGTGCACCGGCTTCATGTGTGTCGGATCCAGCCACATCGCCCCGCGTGCGCGTAGAGCGACTGCGGGTTCGGCGTCTCCATCACGAGCACGCCACCGGGCACGAGGCGGTCGTACACGAGCTCGATGAGGTCGAACAATTCGTTCGGTGGCAGGTGCTCGATGACGTGAATCATCGTGATTGCGCCGAGTGATTGCGACACAGCAGTGCCGAGCGCGAACGCCGCGGTCGTCTCCCGGATGTCGAGCCCACGACTGTGAGCGGCCGTGACGAGCGCACGGTCCATCTCGACTCCGACGACGGTGACGCCGCGTTCGACGAGCAGCTCGACCAGCTCGCCCCGCCCGGCGCCGATGTCGAGCACCGGTCCCGGTGCATTGACCAGACGATCCGCGAGGGTCCGCGTACTCGGCCAGGATGTCTGCCCGTGCTCCTCGGGCGGTGTCGTCGAACTCGAGGCTCGAGTATGGCGGCTTTGGCGGTGCGGCTGAGGCGGCCGTCATCGCCCGGGTGAGCTGGCGCTCGACGAGCGCAAGGCGGTCCTGCAGGGTGTCGAGCTCGTGGAGCAGCTCGACGTGCGTGTGGCTGAGCGGCTGGTCGAGGACCGAGGCGATCGAACGGAGCGCCACGACAGTTGCCTGCCACATCAGCTCTGAGCGATCGGCGGCGCCCGCGAGCTGGCGGTCGACGAGGCGTCCGGTCGCCTTGTGGACGATCTCGCCGCCGGGCACGCGCGACGCGGTGTGCTTCGGCGCGACAGGAAGCGACCGTAACGAGTCGAGGTCGTCGACGGCCGTCTGCACCCCACCGAGCTGGTCGAGATCGGTCCGATCGAGTATTCGGGAGAAGTGGCTCCGAAGCTCCTCTTCGAGCGATTCGGAGTAGACGCCTGATTCGGTGCTCTCCTCCACCGTCGCGCGGATCTCCGCGAGCACACGCTCGAGATCGGTGTTGCCACTGGGTCGGTCGGTCACGGACAAGAAGTCTAGGTGCCCGATTTCGCAACGTTCCGACGGCCCCTGCGGCCGAGGTGCTCGTCGTGCTCAGGACGAGGCTCCTGCGTTCCGATGTACGAAGAGGGCGCCGGGCGCCCCGGCACGGGTCGGGCCGTTGGTTAGCGTGGTCGCTCGTGTGTTTTGTCAGGCCGATGGAGCGTGGAATGACCCGTCACCGTGGAGACCAGGAGGGGGCAGTGACCAGACGTCTCCTCCTCGTCCTCCTCATCGTCGTGGCCGTTCTGGGCGTGATGGTTCCCGCCGCGGTCGGCGAATCGGTGCGATTGGACCCTGGCTCGTCCGATTCGCAGCCAGCGGCCAACACGGTGGTCCCGGCGACGGACTCGGTGCCGGGCGAGTACATCGTGACGCTCAAGGACCCCGACCCCACCCGTGCGGCACCGGCGGCGGCGGAGCTGGCCCGGGCGCACGGCGGCGAGGTGTCCGAGGTGTACGCGCATGCGCTGCAGGGCTTCGCGGTCGACGCTGATGCTGCCACGGCGGGGGCGATCGCCGCTGATCCCCGCGTCGCGTCGGTCGAGCCGAACCAATATGTCCATGCCACGACCACGCAGACGATCACCGAGCCACCCGACTCGTGGGGCCTCGACCGCGTCGACCAGCGCGACCTCCCGCTCGACGGTGCGTTCCAGTACGTGGCCGATGGGAGTGGCGTCCACGCGTACGTCATCGACACGGGTGTTGACGTCGCGAACGCCGACTTCGGTGGTCGCGCCAGCGCAGCACCAGGGTTCTCGGTGCTCTCCGGTTCGCAGACCACCGACTGCAACGGCCACGCCACCCACGTCGCGGGAACGATCGGCGGGCAGCGCTACGGGATCGCCAAGAACGTGTCACTCGTCTCGCTCCGGGTGCTCGGCTGCGATGGGAGTGGCTCCACGGCCGGCGTCATCGCCGCGATCGACTGGGTGACCGCGCACGCAATGAAGCCGGCGATTGCGAACATGAGCCTTGGTTTGGACGTCCTCCTCGGTTCTCCCGACGACCGCGATGGAGACAGCGATGACGACCTCCATCGCGTCGGGCGTCAGCTATGCGGTCTCGGCGGGCAACTCGGGCGCCAATGCGTGCGCCACGGTCCCGGCCCGGCTCCCTGCCGCACTCACCGTCGGCGCCACCGACCGCAACGACGTGATGCCGGCGTGCTCGAACTTCGGCGCCTGCGTGGATCTGTTCGCCCCGGGTGTGAACATCGTGTCCGACGCACCCGGGGGTGGGTCGGCGACGAAGTCCGGCACGTCGATGGCGTCGCCGCACGTCGCGGGCGAGGCGGCCGCCTATCTGAGCCAGAACCCACTTGCATCGCCCGCAAGCGTCGCCGCCGCGATCACCGGCAATGCCTCCGCGGGGAAGATCACGGGCCTCCCCGTCACGCCCGCATCACCCAATCTGCTGCTCTACTCCAACTTCATCGGTTCGCCGCCGGATCCGCCGGTGCTCACCGTCACTCCGTCGAACCAGCGGGCTGATCTCGCGTGGACGGTGCCCGTCGTCCGGAAGCTCACCGATCACGGCGTACAACATCTACCGCGGCGCGTCGCCGGGGACTGAGTTGTTGCTCACGAGCGTCGGACCGTCGACCACGTCCTTTCCCGACACCGGACTCACCAACGGCACGACCTACTACTACCAAGTGGGCGCGGTGACCTCACTGCCGGCCGAGACGAAATCGCTCGAGCAGTCGGTCGTGCCGGCACGGCCGCCCGACGCGCCCAATCTCGGCGCGCCGAGCGTCGGCGACGGAGTGACGCATCTCGCGTGGTCGGTACCGCCGAACGGCGGTCAACCGATCACGTCGTACCAGATCTTCCGCGGCACGTCGTCGGGCGCAGAGAGCGCCACGCCACTGGCGACCGCCCCCGCCTCCGCAACCCCGGTGTTCGACGACACCACTGTCACCAACGGCGTCACGTACTACTACAAGGTCGCCGCGGTGAACCTGGCCGGGCAGTCGGCGCCGTCGAACGAGCGCTCCGCCGCGCCAGTCGGTCGCGCCGTCGCCGCCGATCGTCACCGTCACGCCGCACATCGGGTCGGTTCACCTCGCGTGGTCGGTCGCGAACGACGGCGGCTCGCCCATCACGGGCTTCACGATCTCCCGAGCCGTTCTGCCCGCCACGCCGGCGCCCCTCCCGGGCCCGGGCCCGGGCCCGAGTGCCACCGCCTTCGACGACGCGACCGTGACCAACGGCACGACGTATGCGTACCGTGTGGACGTGACCAACGCGCTCGGCACTCGGGCGTCGATCACCCAGACCGTGATCGTCGGCGCATCGGTCGACGTGTTCTCCTTGCAGCCCTCGTTGGGCATCGTTGCACAGCACCTGAACGGCGCGAACGCAGCCGCGCCACAGACGCTCGGTGGCGGCGTCGTGGGCAGCCCGTCGGCGATCTCCGACGCCACCGGGACCGCGGTGTTCGTCCGTGGAACCGACGACCAGCTCTACATGCAGCGGGTCGTCAACGGTGTTCCCCAGGGGTGGCAGGCGCTGGGTGGCGGACTCTCGGCGGACCCGGCTGCAGTGTCGACCGGGTCCGAGATCTCGGTGTTCGTGCGTGGAACCGACAATGCCGTGTACTGGTATCGCATCGGTGGGACCGTCGCCGCGCCGTTCGCTCCAGGGCTTCTCGTACCTGGGAGGCTTCGCAAGTGGCAATCCCGCGGCCACGGTGATCGGCTCCGACCAAGTTCGTGTTCGTGCGGGGCAGCGACGGCGGGGTCTACATGCAGCGCGTCACCAACTCGGTCGGCGTATGGCAGGCCCTCGGTGGGTTCATCACCTCCGACATCGGCGCCGCTCCCGATTCCATCAGTGGTGGCGGGGTCTCGCTGTTCGTGCGTGGCTCCGACCTCGGCCTCTACCGCCAGCACGTCGCTGCGAACGGCACCGCCGGCCGGTTGGGTCGGTGTCGGTGGCTCCCTCACTGCCAGTCCGTCGGCGGTGTTCGACGGCACGGCCACGTCCGTCTTCGTCCGCGGCACGGATCTTGCGATCTACGGCCAGTCGTTCACGAGCGCCACTGCCAACCCAGGTTGGGCAATCCTCGGTGGTGGGAGCGCGTCGAACCCGGAGGCTGTGTTCGACGGCAGTAGCGTTCGAGTCGTGGTCCGCGGCACCGACAACGGGCTCTACTGGCGCAAGGCGTCGTCCGGAGGTTGGGCCCAGCTCTCCGGCGTCGCCGACAACGATCCCGCGGTGGCGCCGGTCAAGTGACTCAGGGGTACAGCGGACCGTCGACCGCGTTCGTGTCGACGTTGATGGCGACCCCGCCATAGCTCTCGGTGTGTCCGCCGCGGAACTGGCGGATGCGTTGGTGGTAGCCCCACATGCCATCCGAGAGTGGCGCGCCACAACCCGTGAAGCCGAACAAGGTCGGTTGGTAGCTCGCGTAGCGCGGGTCGTTCTGGTCGTTGAAGGCCCACGCTGCGATCCAGATCGCATCGAGGCGGTCGTACGCGGGGTCGTCGTACACCGCGGCCATGTCGACGATGCCCGAGCACAGGCTGCTGTACAGCCCCGAGCGGAAGGCACGGTTGTGGAGGTTGGCCGACCAGCCGGCCATGAACGACTGGACCGCCGACGCGCAAGGGCGATTGGAGCTGTCGTATCCCTCCATGTCGAAGTAGATGGGCGCGCCTGGCGAGATCCCCGCGATCTGGGCTCGCGACATCGCGTCGACAGAATCAGACACGCCCTGCCAGAAGGCCGTGCCCGGGTCACTGCTGAGGCGAGTTGACCCGACGTAGTCAGGTGCGCACGGCGCCTGGCGCCCGACGTAGATCGGGATCAACCGCCAGCCCTGCGCGACCACGGTGTTGACCCACCCGTTCGAGTTGAGGGCCGCATTCGAACACGAGCGGTTCGCTCCCCCGATGTAGATCCCGATGCTGGTGTAGGGCGAAGCCAGACGCCACGTCCGCATCGTGTCCGTGGATGGGGCCTCGCACGCATCGAATCCGACCCCGGTGCCCGGAGCAGGTGGTGCGGCGGTGATGACCGGGGCGGACAGTGCGAACGGATGGCTGGCGACCCGGACGTTGGGCAACTGCTGCCACGCTGACCAGCTGCCTTCCCAGCGCCGCGTGTAGAGGTATCCGTCGGTGCCGTTGCGCGAAGACCGAGACGCCTGTGGCGTCGGCGGCCGATGCGGGGTTCGACGCGAGTCCTCCGCCGAGGGACTGCCATCCCTGCGGTGCGCCGTCCACGATGCGCTGCCAGTAGAGCGAGAGATCGCTGCCCCGCACGAACAGGTGGATCGTGGAACCCGAGGGGGCCACGGTGGGCGACGAGGTCAAGAAGCCGCCGAGGTTCTGCCAGGGGCCGAAATTCGCACCGGCGAGTCGACGTTGGTATGCGGCGCCGTCAGTACCTCGCACGATCACCGACAGGCCGGTGGAGTCGACTGCGGCCGCAGGATCGAACGTGGCGCCTCCACCGAGCGCGACCCAGCCCGTCGCGACGTCACCGGCGAAGAGCTGCGTGTACACGCCGGCGTCGCTGCCGATCACGAACGCATGCACGCCGCTCCCGTCGGCCGCGACTGCAGCCCGACCGGCCATCCAGCCGCCGGCGAAACGCCAACCCGACCATGCGCCGCCGGTACTGATCCGGCCCCAGTAGAGCGCGCCGTCGGTGCCGCGACCGAAGAGGTAGGTGCCGCTCGGCGTGGCGTAGGCCACCGGATCGGTTGTGAGCGATCCGCCGAGCCCGAGCCATCCTGACCAGCGGACGCCGTCGTAGCGCTGCGCGTAGACCGAACTGTCCGTACCCCGCACGAACACCCAGACTGCCGTCCGGGCCCGCAGCCGCGGTGGCGTCGCCGAGCATCGCGCCGCCGAACGACTGCCACGCCGACCAGCCGCTCTGGGTGAGCTGGCGCCACCACAGCGCGCCGTCGGTGGCGCGTGAGAACTCGTTCATCCCCACGCCGCTCGGCACGTCCTGGCCGAAGACGCTTCGGGTGCTGCCGGGCTCGGCGCCGGGCGGGATGACCGGGTCCGAGCCCGGAGTCGGTCCGGTGGCCGGCACGGTGGTCGGTCCGGTCGTCGGCACGGTCGTCGAGGGGACGGTGCTCGGCGCGGTGGTGGTCGATGGCGCGGAGGATTCCGGTGGACCCGACGCGGGTGCGAGGAACGTCGGTGTCGAGCAGACGGTCGGGTGAGCCGAGTCCGTCGTCGCCGAGCGCGCCCGTCGTCGCGTGCTCGAGGATGGCGGCGGTGACCTCGTCGGGAGTGAGCGTCGGTGCACCGGGCCGACGAGCGCAGAAGCGCCCGCGACGCGGGCCGCGGCGAGCGCGGAACCCGACAGCGCCGTGGTCGTGTCGGGGCCGTCGTTGCTCGCCGCCGTGACGTTCACGCCCGGCGCGAAGAGGTCGACGCACGGGCCGCGGTTCGAGGACTCGGCACGCGATCGACTGCCGTCGGCCGTACTGACGGTCACGACGCCGGGGACCCGTCCCGGCGATGATTCGCACGCGTCGCGAGCGTCGTCACCGGCGGCGGCGATGGTCGTGGTGCCGCCCCGACGCACGACGTCGACCGCCGCGTCGAGTGCGACCGATGGACCGGTGCGAGCGCCGATTGCCGCCACCGCGGGCGCAGCCGCGTGGGCGGCGACCCAGTCGATGCCCGCGAGCAGGCGAGAGAGCTGGCCGCGACCGTCGCAGTCGAGCACACGCACGGAGATGAGCGCGGCATTCGTGGCGAGCACCCCGCGCGTGCCGCCTGCGATGTCAGCGACGGCAGTTCCCTGGCCGAAGCAGTCGTCACCGTTCCAACCGTCGCCGACCGCATCGAAGCCGCTCATGGCGCGGCCCGTGAAGTCGCGGTGGTCGAAGCGGATCCCCGAGTCGACGACGAAGATGCTCGGCGCCCCGGGGTTCTACTCGAGGATCGTCGGACGGGACAACTGGTGAGACCGGGACACGAGGACGTGTCGAAGATCCGTCGTCGGCATGCGTCGATGTTGCGTACGTCACCTGGTCTGATTCCATGGCGGCGACCGCCGCATCCTCACGGATCGCGGATGCGGTCGTCTCCGACGCCTGCAGCGCGAACCCTTGGAGCGCAGTGGTGTAGACGGCGGTCACGTGCGCCGCCGTAGCGCTCGACGAGTTGCTCGGCGGCAGCGGCCTCGGTGCCGGGCTGAACCGAACGCAACGTCACCACGTACTGCCCGGCGATCATGTCGCCTTGCGACGTCGCAGGTGTTGCCGCGAGCGTCGGTGTCGTCGTGGTGAGCAGAGCGAGCGCGATCACCGCGAGGAACACGATGGAGCGCGGGCGTCGTGCAGCGGTGGTCATGATCTCCAGAGTTGTCGGCGCCAGCCGCCGGCGACCTTACTCGCCGCGTGATCTGCTACCGCGGTTGGCTCCGGTACAGTCGCAGTTCGCCACGGGAGCAGATCGATGCAACATCTCGGGATTGAGCAGTACGCGCACGATCATCCGCAACTCGACGACCTGTCGGCTTCTGAGCTCCCGCTCACCTTGCGGGCAGCGTTCGCGGCGCGCCGTCCGCGCGACGTGCTCGACGTCGGTTGCGGCGAGGGGCGCCTTCTCGCTGCGCTCGCTCGGGGAACGGATGCACGGTTGGTCGGCGTCGACTTGTCTGCGACCCGCGTTGATCGAGCGCGCCGAACGCGGTGTGGACGCTTCCGTCGCCGAAGCCGAGGCGCTCGACTATCTCGATCGATCCTTCGACCTGGTCATCTGTTCCCATGTGATCGAGCACGTCGTCGACGACGTCGCGGTCGCGCGCGAACTCGCACGGGTCACGAGAAACGATGGTCTCGTGTACATCGAGGCGCCGCAACGCCTACGCGGCGGGTGGTACCCGTATCGCCTGCCGCGCGGTGGTTGGGGTCTCGACCCCACGCACATGCGTGAGTACGCGTCGCCGGACGAGCTCGTCGCGGTGTGCCAACACGCAGGCCTGGAGGTGCTCGACGTCGTCGTCACCCCACTCACGTTCCCGCTCGGCCACCTCCTCTATCGGACCGCAGCGCTCGTCGCGCGACGTCGACGCCCGTGGCCTCGCGGAGCTCCCTGGGCACGTCAGGATCCCGCGCTATCGCACGATCCACGTTCTGGCACGACCACGTCTGCCCGCGTGAGGTCGCGTTCAGGCTGAACGGGAGCGCTGGACGACGAGTCGCTCGAGCTTCGCTTCGACCTCGTCGGCGACCACGGGCCACGACACCGTGGACGGTCGCGGCTCGAGCGGGAGCTCCCCCCAAAGAACACGCCCAGTGCATCGGCGAGCGCGGTGGGGTTGGCATCGACCACCGCGCCGCCGCTCGCGGGCACGGAATCGACGAGACCCGGGACGCGATAACCGATCGCGGGCGTGCCGCAGGCGGCAGCCTCGCTCACGTTGAGTCCCCACCCTTCGCGCACCGAGGTCGCCGCGAGCACGTGGGCTCGAGCCAGACGTTGCTCGCGTTCGATGCTCGGCACGTGGCCGAGGATGTCGACGAAGCTGGGCTTCGAGCGTTCCAGCGACGCGCGCATGGGTCCGTCTCCGAGCACCCACAGAGCGCGCGTCGGGCACCGAGGCCCGGAGCATGGCCACGGCTTCGATCACGTGATCGGGCCGTTTCATCGGGGCGAGTCGCCCGAGGAACACGACCGTCGGGGTTGCCTCCTTGGTCGTGTCCACCGGTGGCGTCATCGGGTCGGCGCCCATCGGGACCGGCTCGACGTTGCGCAGCCCGTAGTCGCGCAACGACTCGGCTGACGACGGGCCGTCCGTGATAGTCGGGACATCGCGGTACGTTCGTAGCCAATGGGGCTCGAACACGTAGCGCCCCGCCACCGAGACCGGGAATGGCATCTCGTACTTCCAGATCTCGCGTGCGAGCTGGTGCACGAGCGCGAGGATCGGCACGTGACCGCACGTAGCGCGGTGTAAGGAACGGTCTGGTGTTCACCTCGTCGATGACGACGTCGGCCCATCCGTCGCCTTCGTCGCGCCAGAACGATCGCGCCGCGCGGTACACGGTGAAGCGTCCGCCAGCACGCACGATGCGGATCCCGTCACGTGTCTCGCGCTCGGGTCGTCCCTCGACTGCCGCGCAGAACAACGTCACCTCGTGGCCGCGGTGCACCAGCTCCGCCGCGACGCGTTCGGTGAACACCTCGGCACCGCCGGCTGCGGGGTGATCGAGGTCCTTCCAGTTGTAGATGAGGATCTTCACGCGTCGAGGATCCTCACGCGTCGACGGTCGGTTCGGCCACACGCCCGCGAAGTCGCAGCACGACGCCGCGCCACATGCCGGCGAGGTAGCAGAGCCCGAACGGGACGGAGAGCTTGGCGAGGGTGATCGGCGTCTTCGCGACGCGCCCCGAGCGCGCGCACCGTGACCCCTGCCGCAACGTGCCGGTGGCTGCCAGCCCGAGCGCCACCTTCGGATGACGGAGCGCGATCACCGCCCCGACCGGCGACGCCGCGAGCACGATCACGATCGGTACCGCGAAGCGAGTGCCCGGCCGCAGGTAGCCGTCGATGAGCACTGTGCCCCGGTGGTTGGCGTGACGGAGGAAGCTCGCGAGATCGACGCGGGCGTGATAGGTGCTCGCGTAGCTGGGCGAGATGTTGATCGGGACCCGTTCGGCGACCCATCGCAGCACGGCCGTGTCGTCGTTGGCCTTGCTCCAGTCGGTGATGGTCGGCTCGAACGCATCGAACGCGTCGATCAGCAGCGTTCGGGGCGCCAGGAGCGCGGTCGTGCCTTTCGGGAAGTAGTCGAACTCGTCGATGCGATAGCTGGTGGTCGACGGCGTGCGCCAATACCTTCGCCATGCGACGTGCTCGATGGCCTGCCAGAACCCTGCGAACGGGCTCTCGTCGGTGTTGGCGACCACGTGTGAGGTCCACACGCTCGTCTCCAGATGGTCCAACCGGCGGAGACGAACTCGAGGGCGTCCTCGTGGAGGAAGACACGAGTGTCGATCAGCAACACGACGTCATGGTTCGCGGCGTCGAGACCGGTGCGGCGGGCGCGGAACCGCCCGGTGTTCGGCCCTTGGATCACCATGATCGGTACGTCGACCTCGTGCCGCCTTCGCGTCTGCCGCGGTGGCATCGGTGGAGCCGTCGTCGACGACGACGATCTCCGACGGCGCGAACGGCGAACGATCGATCGTGTGCGCGATGCGCTCGATGCACGACCGATCCATCCCTCGCCGTTGTGCACCGGGATGACGACCGAGAGGCTGGGGGCGTTCTCGGTCATCGGCGTCGAGGCGAGGAGGGCGTGGACACGACAAGAGGATGCCAGACATTCGGATCACCGTGACGAAACGGGCCAGCTGCGTCGAGCCCGACCCGTGAGGTCAGACGGCCATCGGCCTCGGGGCAATGCCTCCAAAGGGAATCAAAGGAAGCCTGCGAGGCCGGACTACTCTCGCACGGCATGAAACGACGCCACCTCGGTGTGGCGGCGGTCGCCCTCGGCGTATCCGTCGTCGGCGGCAACTTGAGCAACTATGCCTTCCAGGTGCTCTCGGGACGTGCTCTCGGGCCCGATGAATACGGGGTCCTGGCGGCCCTGCTCTCGATCATGGGGATGGCAGGCCTCGCATCCGCGGCGCTGCAAACCGCGGGAGCCCGCGAGGTGGCGACCCGTGGGGTTGCGCCTGCGGGCAAGGTGCTCGACACCTTCGCTCGTTCTGCGCTGATTGCAGGCATTGCGGTCGCGGCGCTGCTGACCGTCCTCTCGCCCCTCATTGCGCCGGCGTTCGGGATCAGCGCGATCACGCTCTTGTGCCTTGGTGCGTACCTGATCCCCACCGTCCTCTTGCCAGTCGGCTTCGGCAAGATGCAGGGAGCCGAAGACTTCATCGCGCTGGCCGCGGTCGGTCTCGGACTCGCCCTCATGAAGGTCGCGATTGCTGCCGTTGCTGGTCTCGCCGGGCTCGGCGTCACCGAGATCATGGCCAGTCTCGTCGTCGCGACGGGACTCGTCGCGATTGTGTCACTTCGCATGGGCGCGCGTCATGGAGACATCACACTGCGGGTCACCGGACCCCAGACGCGGCTTCCGCTGGTTGCCTTCATCTTGTTCTGGACTCTCGGATTCGTCGACGTCGCGCTCGCGCCCATCCGATTCGCGGCGGGTGAAGCGGGCCAGTACGCGGCGGCCGCCACGCTGGGGCGATCGGTCGTCTGGATCCCATCACTCGTCGCACTCGTCGTGTTCCCTCGCCTCGTGGCGAACGTTCACGAAGGCCGCGACACCCGGCACATCCTCCGAGTCGCCGTGCTGATCTCCTTGGTGTTGTCGCTGCTCGTGGTCGCGTTCCTCGTCGTCTTCGGCACGCCGCTCTTCTCGGTGCTGTACGGAGCGAAGTATCCAGATGCCGCGTCTCTCTCCTGGAAGTTGGCGCTCGCGGGCATCCCGCTCGGTCTGGCGAACCTGCTCCTCTTCGAGAAGTTGGCGCGCCACCAGGCCCGCTTCCTGATCCCGCTCACGGTGATCTTGATCGGGTATGTCGTTGCGCTGGCGCTCGTACCACCCACGGGTGTGGCGTTCACGGTGGTCACCGCAATCGCCGACTTGATCGTGCTCGTCGCGCTGAGCGGTCCGCTCTTCCGCGAAGGTGAGGTCGCACCCCCCGAAGAACTTCGATTGAGCCTTGCCGCGGAGTTCGAGCACGGATGACGCTCCACGGCCAAGGCGTCGGTCCATTCGGTCAGTCGTACTTCGACGACCACTCCGTCTACGGACGCTACGCCGAGTCGTCCACGATCGAGCTCGAGTCGTGGTACGAGGCACTCCTGCGGGGTGTCGAGCACACGATCGGTCCAGTCGTCCCAAGCGGTAGCTCCGTGTTCGACGTCGGGTGTGGCTTCGGACCGACGCTCGAGGTCATCCGCGCCCACGGTTGCGAGGTGGTCGGCGCAGACCTTGCGCACTACGCACTCGCTCGACGCGGGGTCTGGGCGTTCCGCTGGTCCAAGCGAGCGCGATCGACCTGCCGATTCGCGATCAAGTGTTCGACGTCGTCACGAGCTTCGAGATGCTCGAACACGTACCGAACCCGCTTCGCGCGCTCGATGAGCTCATTCGCGTCCTGAAGCGAGGTGGCACGCTGCTCGCGACCACACCGAACCCGTTTTCCTCGCTGCTTCCCGTGTACGACCGCGTGGTCCGACGACACCCACGTGAGCGTGTTGTCGCCACGCAGATGGGCAAAGGCGTTCCGCGATGCCTCGCTGGTCGACGTGCGGGTCGTCCCTGTGCTCAATCCACCATTGGTGTGGAGGCACTCCCGACACGTCCGGGCCGTGCGCTTCCCGATCTTCGGCCCGACTTCCGTGTTGGTAGGTCGCCGTCCGTAGGCGGTCAATCTCCGACGCCACCCCTCCGCGCAGGCTGGAGCGCGGTGTCGTCGTGTGAGCGCGTCAGATCGTGTCGAACACGTCGACCAGTGGGTGGTCTGCGGGCCAGCTCCGCTAGAGGAACGACGGGAGACCTGCTGCCGGGTCGTGCGTGGCGCGCGCGGTGAACGCCGCTTCCACCGTGAATCCCGCGAACCGGAGCAGGGCGACGAGCTCGTGCCGCGTGTACTCACGGTTGTGGCGCCCGAGCGGTCCGAAACCCGAGTACGGGTCGTAGATGTTGGCACCGGCGACGAGCGCCAGCACATTTCCCAGCCGAGCGACGTTCGGCGTGGTCAGCACGAGGAGACCAGACGGTCGCAGGACGCGATGGATCTCGTGAAGCGCGTGCAGCGGGTCCAAAAGCAGATGCTCGACGATCTCGCAGAAGAGCACTACGTCGAAGGATCCCGTCTGGTATTACGGGAACGACGCACCCTCGATGTCGAAGTGATCGCTGTGAACGTGAGATCGGGCTCGATCCATCTCCGCCCGTGAATTCAGAACCTGGGTTCCGTCGCCGTCGCGTGGCCGAAGTAGTTCGCGAGGGTCAGCTCGAGGTCGGTGAACTCGCGCAACAGCCATGAGGTGAAGTACGGGTTCGAGCCGAGCTCCAGTGCCTTTCCGCGGGGTCGTTGCGCGTCATCCCCCAGGTGTGCAGAAACCGCCAGAACGTGTCGGCGACGTAGTCGTCGAGCTGGCCAGGTGCGGCGTCGTCGCGCGAGAAGCTCTCGAGCACATCTCGCAGCTCTCGTTCCGACCAGCCGGGCGGAATGGGTGGCGGTCGCTCTGTCCAGTATCGGGCGTCGACTCCGTGGAAGGATCGGCAGCGACCGCCGCGTTGCGAGATCCAGCCGTCGGGCGACAACGGCGCCACCTGGGCACCGAATCACGCGTGGCCACGGTCGGGTGAGCAAGGCGTTCTCGGTCCTGCGTGGCCGGACGGTACTCGGCCGCGCCGGTGTGCGCTCGACGAAACCAACGAAATGCGAGTGGCGTGGCTACGGGTCGTTGGCACCGGTGATGGTCAAGTCCGAGACGGCAATGGTCAGCGGTCGTGTGTCCGTCGATCCAGGACCCACATCGGAGGGTCGTGGTCCCGAGTCGGCCTGGAGATCGAGGGTCACGCCGACCGGCGCTTCGAACGTCACCGTAGTTCCCTCGACCGGAACCGCGAAGGTCGCGATCGTGTGGCCGCCGCGGCGCACGCTGAGGTTGCGATTCACCGCGACGCGCTCGCATGGAACGACACCGTGACGTTGCCCTGCTTCTGTGTGAACGGGACAGCCGTGAACTGGGCGTGGCTCGACATCCAACGGTGACCGCCCCAGCCGTCGTTGTCGAACCCGAACCAACCGTCGCCCAAAGCGGGGCCCGCCAGAGCGCCGACACCCGGATCCACCCTGTAGACATCGACGTCGTAGTACCGGGAGAGGTATGCCCACCGTTGTGGGCCGCCGTTGATCTGGTTGGCTGCGTCGTCGGTGGCGTAGTGGTACGAGCGAACCAGGCTGAGGCCCAGGGTGTCGAGGAGCTCGGGCGTCGGCACGCCGAGCACCTGGCGCTCGACGAGCACGCGATCAGTGCCGAGTGAACGGAGGACCTGCACCGTGCTGGGAACTCCGAGCTGGGCGATGCCCCGCGCCAGGTCGGTCGGGTCATCGGGCGCAGCGGTGTCGGCGATCGAATTGACCAGGGGCTTGTCGAGCACGGGCTGGAAGGTCAGATACAGGCTGTTCGGGTCTTCGCTCTGCGTCGTCATCGGGTACCGCGCCACCAGGTCGACGTGCCGCGACCGACTCAGGTCGCGGTCGTGGCGCGGCGCCTGGCGGTACGACCATTGCGGCGCTTGCCCCGGGAGGAATGTGAACGATTCGGCAGAAGCCACGACGATCAAGAGTGCCGTGACGGCGATTCGGCCGCACGAGGCGCGTACTCGCGACAACAGGAATGCGAGCCCGATCCCTGCCAAGGCCACGACACCGACGCTGACGATCACGACGGCACGCGACATGACGCGGATCTCGGGAAACACCGCGTGGATGATCGCGAAGGCATGGAAAGGGTCACACCGAATCGCTCGATCGACGGCGGAGGCTGATCACGAATCCCGCCAGCCCGATCACGACCAGGGTGACGACCGCCAACGCCATCATCCGTGGCGAACGTGGTTCCGTTGCCTCGATCTCGCCTTCGCTCGCGCGCCCGCGTGCCTTCCACGCCCGGAGCCGCGGCGAGAACGTCGTGACGACCGCGACCGCCGCGAGGATCAGCGCGACCGAGCCCAGGTACAGCGTCGACTCGGTGAAATTCGACCCGTGCAGACGATCGATGCGCCACTGGTCGAAGCCGGCAGGCATGAACGGATTGCTGTACGGCGGGACGAAGAACTCGAAGAGTCGCGGGGAGAAGGTTGCGACGTCTTCGAGCGATCTCGTTCTCTCGGCGCTGATCGACGCTCGGTTGCCGAGCAGGAGTTCGGCGTAGGGAACGAGCAGCAGGAGCGCGCCGAGCCCCGCGACGATCACGTCGCGCCAATGTCGAACGATGTCGCGCCACGGCGTCCGCGCCAAAGCCTCGACGAGGGTCGCGCCGGTGACGAACGCCGCGACGACCAAGCGCGAAAGGCAGGTAGTAGCCGTCGGTGTAGACGAGCGCGGCCCAGGTCAGTGACACGACGGGGACGCGCCCACCAGCTCGGTTTTCGCCAGAGCAGGAGAAGTGCGAGGACGAGCAGCGCGAACCATCCCGTGTACACGCCGCTGACGTGGCCCTCGCCCTTCATCTGTGAGAAGGCCGTGAACGCGAAGGCGACCGCGGAGAACAGCGCCGCGTACCCGCTGCTGGTCAAGGCATAGACGAGCGCGAACATCGAAAGCCCGCTGAACACGTAGCCGAACGAGATCGTCAGGTTGTAACCGCACGCGGGGCTGGTGAGGTCGCTCAGCACGCGATCGGGACCGACCACACGGCGTTTACGATCATGGTTGGCTGCCACAGTGGATCGCCCCGCCCTGCCCCTGTCAGCGCCTGAGTCCCTGAGAACATCCCGCTGTCTTCTTGTTGCCACACCCAGTTCGTCCACACGCCGCCGGTCGTGCCGTCGCCGGGTGCTCCGCGGACGGTGTTGCTGCAGTCGGAGATCGCCCCCTGCATGTACATCCCGGTGAACCCGCTCAGCACCATCGTGGTGATGACGAGCCAGATTGCGAATCGACCTCGCGTGCCGCGGCTGGGCGCCCGATCGATGACGGGCTCGCTACGCGCCATCCGGCTGGGTTGCCGGTGACGAGGACGTCGACGCGGTGCTCACGGATGTGCGGGTTCAGACATGATCGATTCGAGGTCGAGCGACACGATCTCGGCCCACCGGGGAAGCGTTGAGCGCGCCTCGACACGCGAGTCGTCAACCGTTCGAGCGCCTCGTGGTCATCGAGGAGCGATCGTGCGGTGGTGACGAACTCGCCACTCCGCGTCGGCACGCGCAGCACGGCGTCGCCGAGGTTCGAGTAGGCCGGCAGGTCGTAGGCGATGACGGGAGTGCCGGCGAGAAGCGCTTCACCGACTGCGATGCCCCAACCTTCTTCCTTGCTCGGTGCGATGAAGAGCGGCGGCGGCTCAAGAGGTTCCACTTCGTCGTTTCGTCGACGAACCCGTGCAACGAGATGTTGCCCAGGCTCTCGTCGCGGACGATCGCGGAAAGGGAGTTCCACTCCGGACCGTCTCCGATGACGTCGATTGTGGCGTCGACACCGTCGTCACGAAGACGTCGGGCGAGGTCCACGACCTCGTCGATGCCCTTCTGGGCCACGAGTCGGCCGATGAACACCAGCCGAGGTGGCATCGTGACTTGCCTCGCGGGGATCTCCACGATTGGGTCGTACGCATTCGTGGTCGGGACGAGGCGGGACGACGAGAACCCACGCTTGACGAGCGCTGCGTGGGTCTCGTGATTGTCCACCCAAATTGTTGCTCCAATCGTTCGGAGCATCCAGAGCGAGCACGCTTCGAGGAGCAGTGCGCTGCGATTGCGCAGCCCAGGCGGCCGGTCGCTGTCCACGATCAGGTGGTACACGAACGCGGTGACCCGCGCCCCGGTGGCGATGTGTACGACAGCCGCAGGTGCGACGTCGAACACCAGGTGCGACGACGCAACGATCCGCTTGCACCGGCGAGCTCGCCAGGCTGCACGGGCGCCCCGCCATGCCAGGCCGGCGATCAACGCGGAAGCTGGGTCCGCATCGCCTCCGCGAACGGCGCTCTCGATGGCTACCAGCGGTACGGCGGGTGCGACGAACGGTCGGAGGAGCTCCGGTCCGAAGAGCGAGACGGTTCCCGGCGCCAATTTCGTTCCACGCCTCGGCGAGTCGCAGGGCGTGCACGTCGCCCCCGCTCAGACCGCCGGCCGATCCCAACACGAAGACCACGTTGGCCGCGACAACGCCGCCCGTCCTTCGCACGGCGGCGCACTCTAGGCGCCTCGCGATTCCTGAAACCGTCACGTGCAGCCGCAAGAACGCAACTACGGGGTCTCGCGGGGAGCGCCAGCAGATGCAAGGTGCGGTACCGCGGGATGTGCACACGGCCGGGCAGGGCATTGAGCTTCGACGAATCGGCACCCTTGGCGGCGAGCGCCACTCCGCGTTGGGCGATGTGGCTCACTGGGAACGACAGCGAGCTCGTGTCCAATTCGCAGCACGGTCATTCCGGCTTGCACACAGACGTCTGCAGCTGTGTCGGCGACGTGTACTCCCGGACATGCGTGGGATCGAGACCCCAGCCACCGTTCGGAAGGCGATACGGGTACCAGGCCCCCCGGAGGCGGAGTGGTGCGCCGATGTAGACGAGGCCGTCGGATCGGGTGACGCGGGCGAGCTCTCGGGCCACGGCGAGCTGATCTTCGACGTGTTCGATGACATGGCAGCAGATGACGAGATCGAAGGACGCGGTGCGGGAAGTCGAGCTTGTCTGCCGTCCCGACGGACGCGTCGATGCCGCGTTCTCGAGAAAGCGCGACCCGTGTCGGCGACAGATCGACACCGACCATCCGCGCGCCGATCCGGTCGCGAGGCTCGCGAAAGCGACCTTCTCCGCATCCGACGTCCAGGACGTCGCTCGCGGCAGCGCTGCAAATGCGCCGCGCACCAGCGACGGTACCTGCGCCGTGGCATCGCCCTCATCGAGCTGCGGGTGCTCCCGGGCGTAGTCCTCGATGTCCACGAGCCTTGCCAATCTGGTTGCCGCGTTCCGCCGAAGAATCGCCTCCCAACCTAGCGTGCAGGTGGCAGCGAACGGCGGTCAGCTCCGTCGGGTGCGCACCCTGGTCATCGGGGCGGGAGCGGGTTGGTGCGTTGCAGACCGATGCTGCCGCTGCGCTGCAACGCCTTGCGGCGGCGCCCGACATGGCGCATCTCGCGAAGCACGTCGACCACCGCACGTGCGCCGGTGGTGCTCGCGAACCCGTAGTCGAGCTCGATCGGCCCTTCCACGATGCGGAACCCGTCGTCGTTCGCGAACACGAGCAGCTCGAGGTCGAGCGCGAAGCCGTCGCTCTCGAGGATTGGCATCACCGCTTCGAGCACCTCGCGCCGGAACACCTTCAAGCCCGTCTGCGTGTCGCTCACGTCGAGCCGGAAGCGGGCGCGCACGATCGCGCGGAAGACCTTGCTTTGGAACCGACGCGTCGTCGGGTACACGACCTTCGAATCGGGATGGGTCTTCGAACCCACCGCCGCGTCGACGCCGGTGTCGCGCACCAGTCGGAGCAGCGACCGCACGCCCTCGGGGTGCAGGTCGAGGTCGGCGTCGAGGAATGCGACGTACCTGCCGGAGCAGCGTTCCCAGGCGTATCGGACGGCGTGACCCTTGCCGCGCCGCTTCGCGTACGACAGGACCTTGATGCGGGGGCAGTCGACGGATTGCGCCTCGGCCTCGGTCCGGTCGGTGCTGCCGTCGGACACGACGAGCACTTCGTAGGGGAGGCCGATCTCGTCGAGCACCGGGAGCAGGCGCGGTCAGCGCCTCCCGCACGTGGAGCTCCTCGTTGAACGCCGGGATGAGCACCGACAGTGACTCCGAGGCAGAATCGAACGCGGCCGCGGCCGATCGCGAGGCGTCGATCACGGGCTCCAACGGAGCGTTCGATGTCTCAGCCGCGGGAAAGCCCGTCGGCTGGGCGCTGTTGGCCGCCAAGGACCCTCCTCGGTGTGTGGGTGATCGGTGAACGAGCAAGGGAACGCCAGGAGGCTACCGCGGTCTGTCGGCTGCAGTCGGGCTCCGGTCACCGACCCGATCTGGGTGCCGGCGGCGTGCAAGGGTCGTCGGCAGCATCTGCACGAAGCCGGCGAAGGCCTCGAGTCGCACGGCGGCGACGGTCGGATCGGGCTTCCGACCTGCGAGCCAACGTGCCACCACGTCGCGACGGGCGTACGACGGGTCACGAGCAGGTACTTCGCCGCCGCGTGCACGGTGCGGACGGTCGACGTGTGTGTGCTGAGCACCACGAGGTGGTTGCGCGCGTCGTAGTAGCGCTTGAAGCGCGATCCGTCGATGCTCGACGCGGCGTGGACGTGGCGAACGACCGACGACGGCACCGAGCGGTAGCGCCACCCACGGTGCTGAACCCCGCCACGACAGGTCGAGATCTTCGCAGTACATGAAGAGGCGCTCGTCGAAGCGTCCGACGTCGTCGAGGTACTCGCGACGAAGCAGCACCGCGCCGCCGCTCCACGCGAACACGTCGGCTGGCGCGTCGAAGGCCGGACCGTCGAGCTGTTGGTCGCCCGCGATCGACGCCGAACCCTTCGGGCGTGAGCTCGCTGCCGACGTTGTTGACGACATCGACCGTGGGTCCACCGAGTTCCACGTCGGCCCAGCGAGCGCTCTCGTCGACGACGTGCTCGGCCACCGCACGCGCCCGATCGGAGTCGTACCCGGGTGGTTCGATCGGCCGACAGGAGCAGGGAGCCGGTGGTGCCTCCCGATCATCGACTGCGGAAGGCGGAGACTGCCGCGCGAACCGGTCCATTCGCTCCTGCTCGCTCCGACGCGTCGGCTCCGAGCCCCAGAAACCGTCGACGAGCTGCGTTCGTTGCCAGACTCGTTCCCGTCGACCTGCGCGCCGGCGATGTCACACCGAGCGAGCGGTGTCGCCGCGACCCCGGCGGTGGGTCTCGGACTCCACCTCGATCTCGACGAAGCGGTCGGCAAACAGGATCTTCGGGCACGCCGCACCCAATCGCGAGTCGTTGCTGAGCGCATCGACGAGCGGTGCCAGCCAGCCTGGATCGACGGCCGCGTCGTTGTTCACGAGGGCCACGTGGTCAACCGCACCCAGGTGCGAGATCCCGAGGTTGCAGCCTGCGCCGAATCCGCCGTTCACAGGGACTCTCGAGGACGCCCACGCCCGGGAGCTCTCGACGAACCCGGGCCACGACACCGTCGCTCGATGCGTTGTCGACGAGCACCACCGCGCAACTTGTCGGCGGGCCATTCCGTGCGCAACAGGCTCTGCAGGCATTCGATCGTGAGCTGCCCGCCGTTGTAGTTGACGACGACGACTCCGACGAGTGGGATCACGAGGCACCCCACGGCGCGCCGTCAAGGCCCCCAATTTCGTGAGGTATGTGCCGCGCGGTCAGGCCGGGGCGATCGTGTGACGATACAGAGCCATTCACCAGGAGGAGGTTATGGTGCGTTCGATCACGCAGTCCCGGCTCTGCACCAGCACCTTCGTCGGCTTCGTCGTCGTCGTTCTGCTCGCGGGAGTCCTGCCTGGCTGGTTCCCGACCTCGGCCGACGCGGCCGGCCCTCCCGCGGGGTGGGACCGAAAGCTCCTTCCGATCGCGCAGAAGGTCGAAGCGCTGCGCGGGTTGAAGTTCGAGCACCCGGTGAAGGTCGAGTACCTCGCGGATGCGGCCTTCACGAAGCGGGTCGCGATCGATCAGGACACGTTGTCCGCCGACGACAAGAAGGATGCCGAGCAGAGCGCGGCGACGCTGCGCGCTGCCGGTCTCGTGGCCGGCGACTTCGACATCCTGAAGTCGACGTCGGACCTCCAGGAATCGGGCGTGCTCGCCTACTACGACCCGCGGACCAAGCGCGTCACCGTGCGAGGCACGAAGCTCGACGTGGCAACTCGCGTCACGCTCGCCCACGAGCTCACGCACGCACTTCAGGATCAGCACTTCGATCTCGTCGCGTTGCAGCGCGCGGCCCGCAAGGCGAACGCGTCGTCCGCCGAGCAGGCGCTGATCGAGGGCGACGCGGTGCGCGTGCAACGCGCATACGAAGCGCAGCTCTCCGACGCCGACCAGGCCGAGTACACGCAGTCCCAAGCCACCGAGGGGGCCGACTTCAGCACGTCGCTGGCGAGCGACGACGTCCCGGCGTCGCTGGTGGCGTTGTTCCAGGCTCCGTACGCGCTGGGGCCGGAGATGCTCAACGTGCTGATCGCGGTCAAGAACGCCGACGCAGTCGACGGTCTGTTCCGTGCGGCGCCCCTGTCGGACCTCGCGTACCTCGATCCCCGTTCGCTGCTCCGCGACCAGTCGACGGTCACGGTGAAGTCACCAAAGCTGGGCGCGGGTGAGAAGCAGGTCGGCGCACGCGACGTGTTCGGTGCGTTCGGGCTCTACCTGTTGTTGGCCACCGACGGGGATCCGCTGCACGCGCTGGACGTCGCCGACGGGTGGGGCACCGATTCGATGGTCTCGTTCACGCGCGATTCCACCACGTGCTTCCGGTCTGCGTTCGTCGGCTCCGACGCGGCGGCATCAAGCGCGATCCACGATGCGCTCGCGGCGTGGACCGCGCGGCGCGCCGGCAGCGCCAGCATCGACGCGTCGGGGGAGACCACCACGCTCACCACGTGCGATCCCGGCGTGGCGGCTGTCGACCCGGCGCAGACGCCGGTGGCCGCGCTCACCGTGGCCGTCGTGCGCAACGCGTTGCTCGCCCAGGCCATCGGCTCGGTCGGGGAGAAGACCGCATCCTGCGTGGTGCACCGCGCGCTGGGCGACGCGAGCTTCCAGCCCCTGCTCGCCGCCTCGGTCGACGACCCGAGCGCGGAGCCCTCCAGCGACGTGCTCGGCCCGTTCACGAAAGCGGTGAGCGCGGCACTCGTCGACTGCCGCAACGCGTAGCCGCCTCTCACCGCAGCCGACGGCGGGGCTACACGACGAAGTACTTGGCCTCCGGGTGGGGCACGATGATGGCGCTGGTGCTCTGCTCCGGCTCGAGCTGGAACTCCTCGGTGAGCTTCACGCCGATGCTGTGCAGGTCGAGCAGCTCGTCGAGCTTCACCTGGTCGTCGAGGTCAGGGCAGGCGGGATAACCCCAGGAGTAGCGGGAGCCGCGGTACTGCTGGCGGAAGAGCCCGGCGAGCGACGGGCCGTCCTCGTCGGCGAAACCCCACTCTTCGCGGATGCGTCGGTGCCACAGCTCCGCGAGCGCCTCGGTCATCTCCACCGAGAGGCCATGGCACAAGAGGTACTCCGCGTAGCGGTTCTCGGCGAACAGCTCGCGTTCGCGCTCCGAGGCGACTTCGCCGACGGTGACCACGTGGAAGCCCGCGTAGTCGGCGTCACCGCTGTCGACGGAGCGGAAGAAGTCGCTGATGCAGAGGTTGCGGTCGGCGCGCTGACGGGGGAACGAGAAGCGCAGGCGCTCGGTGCGGCGGTCGTCGTCGGTCCACACGACGAGGTCGTTGCCGTCGGCGTTCACCGGGAAGTAGCCCCACGCGACTGACGGCACCAACCAGCCTTCGGCCTTCGCGCTGTCGAGCTCGGCACGCAGGGTCGCGCGCACGCGCTCCTTGAATTCCGTGTCGTTCTCGCCGATCGTCTTGTCGGGTCGGAACTGCCACTGGTTGCGGAACAGCGCGGTCTCGTTGATGTACCCGGCGATCTCGTCGAGCGCGATGCCCTTCGCCACGCGCGTGCCGAGGAACGGCGGGGTGAACACCGTCACGTCGGAGGCGACGTCGGAACGAGTGGTGTTGGGAGGGAGATCATCGGTGCGCGCGCCGCGAGGTTCGCGGCGCGGGACGTCGCGTCCACCGAGCGCGCGGCCGAAGTCGGGGTCGATCACGCCGGAGCGCTTGCCCTCCATGAGGGTGTCCATGGTGTGGAGGCCCTCGAACGCGTCCTTGCCGTAGAACAGCCGACCGTCGTAGATCTCGCGCAGGTCGCGCTCGACGTAGGTGCGCGTGAGCGCGGCGCCACCGAGCAGCACGGGGGTCTCGGCCAGCCCCTGCACGTTGAGCTCCTCGAGGTTCTCGCGCATGATCAGGGTGCTCTTCACGAGCAGACCGCTCATGCCGATCGCGTCGGCGTTCACCTCTTTGGCTTTGTCGACGAACGCCGACAGCGGCGCCTTGATCCCGATGTTGTGGACCTCGTAGCCGTTGTTGGTCAGGATGATGTCGACGAGGTTCTTGCCGATGTCGTGCACGTCACCCTTGACCGTGCCGATCACGAGGCGACCCTTGCCGCCGGCATCGGCCTTCTCCATGTGCGGCTCGAGGTAGGCGACCGCCGTCTTCATCGTTTCCGCGCTCTGCAGCACGAACGGCAGCTGCATCTCGCCCGATCCGAACAGGTCGCCGACCACCTTCATGCCTTCGAGCAGGACGTCGTTGACGATCGCGAGCGCCGGCAGCGTGGTGAGCTGCGTCTCGAGGTCGGCTTCGATGCCGTCACGGTCGCCGTCGATGATCCGGTGCTTGAGGCGCTCCTCGACCGTCCAGCCCGAGCGGTCCTCCCGGACCACCGCGGCGGCGTCGACGCCTTCGAACAGCGCCATGAGCTCGGTGAGCGGGTCGTAGTCGTCACGGCGACGGTCGTAGATGAGGTCGAGCGTGACCTCGCGCACGTGGTCGTCGATCTTGTGCATGGGCATGATGCGCGCCGCATGCACGATGGCGGCGTCGAGGCCGGCTTCCCGGCACTCGTGGAGGAACACGCTGTTCAACACGTGCCGGATCACCGGCTTGAAGCCGAAGCTGATGTTCGAGACGCCGAGCACCGTCCACACGCCGGGGAGCTCCGCCTTGATGCGGCGGATGCCCTCGATGGTCTCGATGCCGTCCTGGCGGCTCTCCTCGATGCCGGTGGCGAGGGTGAGCGTGTTGCAGTCGAACAAGAGGTCGGTCGGGTCGAGGCCGTACCGCTCGGCCGCGAGGTCGCGGATGCGACGGGCGATCTCGACCTTGCGGTCCGCGCTGCGCGCCTGACCCTCTTCGTCGATGCACATGCACACCACCGCCGCGCCGTAGTCGCGCGCCAGCGACATCACGCGGTCGAAGCGCTTGCCCTCCTCTTCGCCCTCTTCGAGGTTGGCGGAGTTGAGGATCGCCTTGCCGCCCGAGTGCTGCAGGCCGGCTTCGAGCACGTGCGGTTCGGTGGAGTCGAACACGAGGGGGAGCCCGGCCTGGGTGGCGAGGCGGCTCGCGAGCTCGTCCATGTCGACGCCGCCATCGCGTCCGACGTAGTCGACGCACAGGTCGAGCACGTGTGCGCCTTCCTTCACCTGCTCGCGCGCCATCTGCACGCCGACGTCCCAGTCGCCGTCGAGCATCGCGTTGCGGAACTTCTTCGAGCTGTTGGCGTTCATGCGTTCGCCGATGGCGAGGAACGCGCTGTCCTGGTGGAACGTGACCGGGCTGTAGATCGACGAGCAGCTCGGTTCGAAGTCGATGGTGCGCTCGACGGCGCGCGGGTCGCCGATGCGGTCGACCACTGCCTTCAGGTGCGCGGGGGTGGTGCCGCAGCAACCGCCCACGATGTTGAGGCCGAACTCGGGGATGAAGCGCTCGTGCGCGTCGGCCAATGCCTCGGGGGTGAGGTCGTAGTGCATGTGACCGTCGACGATCGACGGCAGGCCCGCGTTGGGCAGGCACGACAGGAACGTGCGCGCGTGCTGCGCGAGATAGCGCAGGTGCTCGGTCATCTCGCCCGGACCGGTCGCACAGTTCATGCCGATCACGTCGGGTCGGAGCGCCTCGAGCGACGTGAGCGCCGCGCCGATCTCGGAGCCGACGAGCAGGCGACCGGTGGTCTCGACCGTGACCTGCACCATGATCGGCACAGCACGGCCGGCGCGCTGCATCGAGCGGCGGGCGGCGACGATCGCCGCTTTGCCCTGGAGGAGGTCCTGCACCGTCTCGATCAAGATGACGTCGACGCCGCCCGCGAGCAGGCCGTCGAGCATGACCTCGTAGGAGTCGCGGAGGTCGACGAAGCCGATCTGGCCGAGCGACGGGAGCTTGGTGCCCGGCCCGACGGAGGCGATGACGAAGCGAGGACGATCCGGGGTGGAGAAGTCGGAGGCGACGTCCTTCGCGATCCGCGCCGCCTGCTCGTTGATCTCGTAGGTCTGCTCGCCGATGCCGTACTCGGCGAGCACGGTGCCGAACGCGCCGAAGGTGGCGGTCTCGACCGCGTCGACGCCCACCTCGAAGTACTCGGCGTGCATCTGACGGATGAGGTCGGGCCGGGTGAGCACGAGGTGCTCGTTGCAGCCCTCGAGTGCGGCGCCGCCGAAGTCGTCAGGCCCGAGGTCGTGGCCCTGGACCCAGGTGCCGAAGGCGCCGTCGAACACGAGGACGCGCTCACGCAGGGTGCTGAGAAAGTCGGACATTGTGGTCAAGGCTACCGGAGCGCGATCGCGTACCTTCCTACGGTTTCCCGACCGCGCGGCCCTTCTTCACCTTCACTGCGCGGTCCGCGCGCTCCCACAGCTCGCGGTCACCCGAGCTGTCGCCGTAGCCCCACACGAACATGTCGTCGTCGCCGATCCACAGGTCGAGACGGCGTGCCTTCTCGGCGCCGCGCACGTTCGGTCCATCGATCTCGCCGGTGAGCACACCGTCGGCACCGACCTCGAGCTCCGTGCACAGCACGCTGTCGAAGCGCAGGTGCTCTGCGATCGGGCGGAGGTACACGCCGAGCGACGCGGAGATGATCACGAGCGCGTGGCCCTGCGTGCGATGCCAGTCGGCGCGCTGCACCATGTCGGGGGCGAGGTGGCGTTGGATGATCTCGAACGCGAAGCCGCGCCCGATCTCGTCGAGCGCTTCACCGTCGTAACCGGCGAAGAGATCGTGGAGCACGAGGGCCTTCATCTCGTCGCGTGACCAGGTGGCGCGGGGGACGGGCGAGCCGGGCGGTGCTCGTGGCCATGGCGCGGGTCACCGCGGTCGTGCCCGCGACCCGCCGCAGGAACGGCACGAAGTTGTCGCGGGTCGAAAGCGTCCCGTCGAAGTCGAACGCGGCGACGGTGCCGGCCAGTCCCTCGTGGGGAGGGCTGCTCACGTCGGCGACGCCCCGGTCGGAGCACCCACCGGCGTGCGGAGTTCGTCCACACCGACCCGGTTCATGCTCACCACGGTATGGGACCCGCGGGGAACGCTCGTTCCTCGTGCGCGCCCGGATGGGTCAGGGGAACAGTCGTTCGTCGACGAGCTCGCACACCTGGATCGCGTACCGACGCGTACCACTCGTCGCGGCCCCGTCGCTGCGCGGCTCGGTGCTCGGGGTCGTCGCGCCAGGCGTCGTGCGTGGCCCGCGACTCGAAGGTGACGAGTGACACGCGCTCGCCGTCAGCCGCGACGAACGCCTTGAAGTCGACGAAGCCCGGCATCTCGCGCGGTGCCTCCAGCGCGGCTGCCGTGGTGTCGTAGCTGCCGTCGCCGTCGTCTCGCAGCCGAGAGCGGAACACGGTGACGATGGGTGGGCTCATTCCGGATCCTCCCGTCCGTGGTCGCGGAGGGCTTCCTTCCAGGCGCGGAAGCGGTGATGGACGGCGCCGTCGGGACCCGCGCCTTCGCCGGTGCCGTCGGCGAACAGGCGGAAGGTCCACGTGGTGGTGAGGTCATCGGACGCGATGGCGAGGTAGCGCGCGTCGCCGTGCGTCGGCGGGCCCGCGCGCCAGAGCAGCCATCCATGGATCCGACGGAGATAACCCGCGTCGGGCTGGCCGATGTCGGCGCCGAGCTCGCGCAGCGACCCGGGCGCCTCGATCCACGCATCGGCGTGGATGGTGCGCTCACGCTGCGGCGTCGCCGGGAGGTCGTCGGTGTGGATCGGCGCGTGGTCGAACGGTCGCTCGGTCGACTTCACGGCCCTCCCTTCTCGACGTGTCGGCTCCTCGACGTGGGCGCTCGGAGTCAGATCGGGAGCTTGCGGAACACTGGACGGGGCACGTGGCGCAGCACCGACATCACATAGCGCAAGGTGGACGGCACCCACACCGTCTCGGTGCCGCGTTCGATGCCCTTCACGATGGCGTCGGCGACGGCCTCGGGCGTGGTGGAGAGCGGCGCCGCCTCCATGCCTTCGGTCATCTTCGTGTGCACGAACCCGGGTCGCACGATCATCACGTTCACGCCACTGCCGACGAGCGCGTCACCAAGGCCCTGGAAGAACGCGTCCATCCCGGCCTTCGACGATCCGTACACGAAGTTCGAGCGTCGCGCGCGTTCCCCGGCGACCGACGACAGGGCCACGATCGTGCCGTGACCCTGGTCGCGCATGCGCTGGGAGATGGGCACTGCCGTCGACACCGAACCGAGATAGTTCACCTGCGCGATCTCGATCGCCGCCGCACCGTCGCGCTCGGCGACTTCCTGGTCGCCCAACACTCCGAACGCGAGGATCGCCAGGTCGATGTCACCGGCTCGTGCGAACAGATCGTTGACGAAGGCTTCGTGATGTTCGGTGTCGTGGGCGTCGAACGCGATCGCGTCGACGTTGGTGGCGCCGAGCGCGCGCAGCTCGTCGGCGAACGCCGCGACCGAGTCGGGCTCGCGCACCGCGAGCAGGATGGTGCGGGCACGACCCGCAACGAGCTTGCGCACCGTGGCCTGCGCGATGTCGGACCCGCGCCCAGCACGAGCACCGACTGCACCGATCCCAACGCATCCTTCATGTCTGTCCGTCTTTTCCTTCTGTTTTGGCGTCGCACACGCGTGATATCTACGCGCTGCTGACGCAAAAACGGGGGTTGGGGGTGGGTCAGGGCAGGCCGAGGCGGCGCTGCAGGTCGGATTGGAGCACACCGGCGGGGTCGACGCGGGCGCGCAGGTCGGCGAACCGGTGGAGCTCGGGATACATCACGGGGAGCAGCTCGGGACGCAGACGGGAGTCCTTGGCGAGGTACACGCGTCCGCCGACGTCGGCGACGAGCTCGTCGAGCTCGTCGAGCAGCGCCGCGAGGCCGGGCACGGTGCACGGGATGTCGAGCGCGAGCGTCCATCCCGGTGCCGGGAACGACAGCGGCCCGGGATTGCCCGGACCGAAGCGCTTCAACACCGCGAGGAACGACGCCGCACGGGCCGCGCTGAGCATCTCGATCGAGCGTCGCACTGCGTCGGTGGCCGCGTCGGGCACGACGTACTGGTACTGGAGGAAGCCGCGGCTGCCGTACATGCGGTTCCAGTCGCGCACGCCGTCGAGCGGATGGAAGAACGACGAGATCGTCTCGACGTGTCCGTGCAGCGAAGGCGTGACGCGGTACCACATCTCGTTGAACGCGGCGATGGTGAGGCGGTTGAGCAGACCGTTCGGCACCCACGGCGGCGCGCTGCACGAGTTCCTTCGGCGCGAACTCGCGCGGCGCGTCGTGTGAGCTTCTTGGGGAGGTCGTCGAGGCGGGCGTGGTCGCCGCGCGACAGCACCGAGCGCCCGAGCGACGCGCCGGTCGCGAGGCAGTCGATCCACGCGACCGTGTAGCGGTCGTCGGCATCCGCACCGTCGGCCATCTGCGCCATCGTGGCGTCGAGATCCGGGTGACGGGTGTGGCGCGCGCGGATGTACGCGGTCTCGACCGCCAGGAGACGCAACGTGACGCTGGTGATCACGCCGGTGAGCCCGAGCGCACCGGCGGTGCCCCAGAACAGGTCGGGATCGCTCGTCGGCGTGACCTCGACGACGCCCTTCGGCGTGTGCAGCGTGAATGACTCGACGTGGTTCGCGATGCTGCCGTCGACGTGGTGGTTCTTGCCGTGCACGTCGGCGGCCAGCGCACCACCCACGGTGACCAGGCGAGTCCCGGGGGTGACGGGGACGAACCACCCCAGCGGCAGCAGCACCCGCATCAGGGTGTCGAGGCTGACACCGGCATCGACGCGCACGACGCCGCGCTCGAGGTCGATGTCGTGCACCTGGGCCAGTGAGGTGGCGTCGAGCACGGTCCCGCCCGCGTTCTGGGCGGCGTCGCCGTAGGAGCGCCCGAGGCCGCGTGCGACGAGTCCGCGCGGGCCGCGTTGGTGAGCAACGGGTCGACGTCGGCCACGGTGTCGACCGACACCACGTCCGCCGAGGTGGGTGCGGTTCGGCTCCAGCCCGTGAGCAGAGTCTCGTGCGATTCCGTCATCGTCGCGTCGCGGCGCGCGTCATGGTCATCCGGCCACACCGAGCATGAACGTGGCGACCCACAACACCCCGAGGACCTGGAGCACCCGATCGCTCAACACGACTTCTTCGGGAGCCCCGCCGCCGCCGCTTTCCACCACGAGCGCGTAGCGCAGCACGGCGATCACGAGCGGCACGATCGACAAGCGGAACCACGTGTCGTCACCGGTGGCGTTGGCGTTCTCGAACGCCCACAAGCAGTACGCGGTGATCATCACGCCCGACGCCACAGAGCGCACGTACCCGAGGTACGCGGTGGAGTAGGCGCCGAGCGTGCTGCGATGCGCGAGCGAGTCGGAGCCGAGCTCCACCTGCTCGGCATGACGCTTGCCGGTGACGATGAACAACGATCCCGCGCCCGCCACGATGAGGAACCAGTCCGACAGCGGCACGCCCGTTGCCACGCCACCCGCGATGGCGCGGAACACGAACCCCGATGCGACGGCGACGAGATCGATCACCGGTTCGTTCTTGAGCCACAGCGTGTACGCCATGGTGACGAACACGTAGCCGGCGACCACCGCGGTGAGCAGGCCGTCGTTGATCGGTGCGGTGATGGCAAAGGAGATCACGATGAGCCCGACGGCGATCCCCCGTGCGGTGTTCGGCTCCAGGTGCCCGGCCGCGATGGGCCGGTGTCGCTTGGTCGGGTGCAAGCGATCGGCGTCGGCGTCGGCGGCGTCGTTCAACAGGTACAGGCCGCTGGCGGCGAAGCAGAAGGCCACGAACGCGACCAGCGTCTGGAGGAAGGCGTCGCGCTCCGTGAGCACGCCCGCGGCGGCGGGTGCGGCGAACACGAGCACGTTCTTGGTCCACTGCTTCGGACGGGCCGTGCGCAGTGCGGCGCGCCACGTGGAGGGAGCGGACGAATCCTCGGGCGGGCCGACAGGTGAAGGTTGAGGGACCGCCGACATCGCCGCCAGGCTAGGTCTGATCGAGCCGTAGACTCCGCCCTTCATGGCTCGATCATCGACGTCCGACTCGAACGCGCGGCCGGTCTACACGCGTACGGGCGACGACGGCACCACGGGGTTGCTGTTCGGAGGGCGGGTGGCCAAGCACACCACCGGGCCCGATGCCTACGGCGCGGTCGACGAAGCGGTGTCCGCGCTCGGCGTCGCCCGGGCCGAGGCGGAGCGTGGCTCGGAGCTCGACACCTTGCTCGTGCGCTTCCAACGTGAGCTGTTCGTGGTGGGCGCGGAGCTCGCGACCGCTCCCGACAACCGCCGCAAGCTCGAGCCGGGCGTGTCGCTCGTGACCGCGGCGATGGTCGCTGCGCTCGAGCCGGTGATCGACGACATCACCTCGCGCTACGACCCTCCCACCGAGTTCGTGCTCCCGGGCGAGAATCGCATTGCTGCCGCGCTCGACGTCGCGCGCGCGACGGTGCGGCGCGCCGAACGGCGCTGCGTGGCCGCCGCCGACGAGGGGTGGCTCACCGTCGGCGCCAGTGGGAGTGCCAGTGGGAGCGAAGTCGTGCCCTACCTCAACCGTTTGGCCGACCTCGTCTACACCCTTGCTCGCTGGCAGGAAGGCCACTTCCGGCCCGTTCGCACCACGTGACGTTTCGCCCCACCACTCCCACCTGACCACACCGCAAACGGAGGAACCGTGCCGCTCTCGTTCTCAGCCAGCACCACCGCTGCCGACCGCGTCGCGGCCGAGCTGCTCGCCGTGCCCGTCGGCATCGCGCCCGCGTCGGCCGCGAAGGGGGCCAGCGCGAAGGAAAGAGCCGCGCGCGACGCCGCGCCCGAGCGGGTGCTCGGCCCCGGTGCCGACGTGGTCGACGCCGCACTCGGTGGCGGCCTGATCGCGTTCCTCGACGAAGCCGGTTTCGAGGGCAGGCTCGGTGAGGCGATCGCGGTGCCCACCAACGGCAACCTGCGCGCCAAGGCGGCGATCATCGTCGGCATCGGCGATCCGTCGGAGCTCACGGCCGACGCCCTGCGCCGCGCCGGCGCCGCGGTCGCGCGCCGCGCCGCCAAGGCCGCATCGCTCGCGACCACGCTGGCCGCGGCCGCCGACACGTCGGGGCTCGACGCGGCGGAAGCCGCGCAGGCCGTCGCCGAAGGTCTGGCGCTCGGCGCCTACCAGTTCCTCGACTACAAGCCGAAGGCCACGCCGTCGAAGTTGCAGAAGGTCACGCTGCTCGGCAGTGCGACCGCGGGCGTGAAGGCCGCCTTGGCCCGCGCCGAAGCCATCACCGACGCCGTGTGCTGGGCCCGCGACCTCGTGAACACGCCCTCGAAGGACAAGGCGCCGGTCGACGTGGTCAACGAGGCGCGTGCGTTGATGCGCGGTCGTGGCGTGAACGTGCAGGTGTTCGACGTCGCCCAGATGCGGCAGAAGAAGATGGGTGGCGTGCTCGGCGTCGGGCAGGGGTCGGCGCAGGTGCCGCGTTTCCTGAAGCTCACCTACGCGCCCACCGGTGCACGCGGCAAGCAGCTCGCGTTCGTCGGCAAGGGTGTGGTGTTCGACTCCGGCGGTCTCTCGCTCAAGCCCGCCGGCGGCATGGAGACCATGAAGTGCGACATGTCGGGTGCCGCGGCCGTGCTCGGTGCGATGTCGGCACTGAAGGCGCTCGGCGTGAAGCAGAAGGTCACGGGGTACGTGCCGCTGGTCGAGAACATGCCGAGTGGCACCGCGATCCGCCCCGGCGACGTGTTGCGCATCCGCAACGGCAAGACCGTTGAGGTGCTCAACACCGACGCCGAAGGTCGTCTCATTCTCGCCGACGCGCTCACGCTCGCGTCCGACGAGAAGCCGGCGGCGATCGTCGATCTCGCCACGCTCACCGGCGCGTGCGTGGTGGCGCTGGGCGAGAAGATCGCCGGGCTCATGGGCAACGACGACGCGTGGTCGGAGCAGGTGAAGGACGCGGCGGGCCGCGCCGGGGAGCGCGTGTGGACGTTGCCGCTCCCGGCCGACTACCGGCGCGGGATCGACTCACCGATCGCTGACATCAAGAACACGGGCCCGCGTGAAGGCGGCGCGCTCACCGCGGGGTTGTTCCTGCAGGAGTTCGTCGAAGGCGCGCCGTGGGTGCACCTCGACATCGCGGGGCCGGCGTTCATCAACGGTGACGATGGCCACAACACCAAGGGCGGCACCGGGTTCGGCGTGCGCACCCTCATCGAGCTCGCCGACACGTTCACCCCACCGACGAGCTGACCGCTCCGGGCGCCAGCTCGGCCTCACACGAATCGCCGATCTGCGCGCGGATCTGCACGCCAACCTGCACGACGGTCATGGCGACGATGCCGAGCGTCGCGCTGGCTGCGATCAGGACGACGCCGCCTTCGGTGTGCATCACGCTCGTGCCGTTCGGCTGATCGAACATCGTCGCGAACATCGCGAGGGTGCCCGCAAAGCCGGCGACGCTGACGAGCCATCCGACGCCGACGAGCCCGCGAGGACACGACCCACGTCGGCGGGCGCACACCGACAGGGCGACGCCGACGCCCGCGGTGGCGACGCCGATGACGAGGCTCCACTCGCCCGAGGTCACGCGGGTCGGAATCCATTCCGACGAGATGACCGTGCTCGGATCCTCGATCACGCACACGCTCGGTGCCTCACGATGCGCGCAGTCGACGATCAAGTCCCACCCTGAGAACGATCCGACCCCGCGGGAGTGCGCGGTGTCCTGGCGACCGTCCAACTGTTCGAACGAGGCGGTGGTCCAGGGCAGGAACGTGCCCACGAGGAGTCCGACCCCGGCCAAGACCACGAGCGCGGCACCGATCTGCAGCGTGCGTGACGGTGGGTTCCTCATGGCGGGCGTCCCTCGGTTGTCGCGACGGAGTCACAACCCGTCGAGATGATGGCATGAACCCGACGCCGTGATGCTGCGGGTGCCGTTGCGGGCACGCCGCGCGCCCACGTAGCGTCGACGCTCGACGGCCGCCGCTGCCGGCCCCGAGCAAATGAGGACACCAATGGCAATCGCGATCACCGATGCCCACCGCGAGCTGGCATCGGTCACGCGCTCGTTCCTCGACGCGGCACGGCGCCCGTGCGCAGGCGCGTGAGCTGCTCGACGCGCCCGACGAGACGATGCCGCCCTACTGGAAGCCCGCCGGCCGACCTCGGCTGGTTGGGCCTGCACGTGCCCGAGGAACACGGCGGCACGGGATACGGGCTGAGTGAGCTCGTCGTGGTGATGGAGGAGCTGGGCCGCGCGCTGGCGGCCGGACCGTTCCTCCCCACGGTCACGGCGTCGGCCGTGCTCGTGCGCACGGGCAGTGCCGCGCAACGGACCCGGCACCTCCCCAGCCTGGCCGACGGGTCTCGCGTCGCCGCGCTCGGGCTCGGCGGTGATCTGCGCGTTGCTGCCGACGGCTCGCTCAACGGCGAGGCGGGGCTCGTGCTCGGCGCGGGGCTCGCCGACCTGTTCCTGCTGCGGGTCGACGACGACCTCGTCATCGTCGAATGCCACGCACCCGGCGTCACGGTCGAGGCTCCCGCGTCGCTCGACCCGACGCGTCGGGTCGGGCGCGTGCGGCTGACGAACGTCGCGGTCGAGCCCGACGCGTGGCTGCGCGACGCAGTTCCTGTGGCGCGTTCGGTTGGATGGCTCCTGGCGGCTGCCGACGCTGCGGGCGGCGCGCAGGAGTGCGTCGCGATGGCGAGCGTGTACGCCAAGGACCGTCAGCAGTTCGGTCGCCCGATCGGGATGTTCCAAGCGGTCAAGCACCACTGCGCCAACATGCTGGTGGCGGCGGAGACCGCCACTGCCGCGGTGTGGGATGCCGCGCGCGCCGCGGGCGGCGGCCCTGACGAGTTCGAGCTCGCGGTGCTGCCGCGGCGGTACGCGATCCCTGCGTTCACTCGGAACGCGCAGCTCAACATCCAGGTCCACGGTGGTGTCGGGTTCACGTGGGAGCACGACGGGCACGTGTTCCTCCGCCGCGCCGCCACGCTCGCCGCGCTCCACGACGTGGATGTCGCGGCGTCCACCGTGACACGTGCGTCGGTCGACGGAACCACGCGACACCACGACTTCGAGCTCCCGCCCGAAGCCGACGCGTACCGCGAGGAGGTACGCGCGATCGCGGCCGAGCTCGCGGCGCTCGAGCCCGACGCGCAGCTCACGCGACTGATCGACACCGGCTACGTGCAGCCTCACTGGCCGAAGCCGTGGGGGCGTGCCGCGCCGGCGGTCGAGCAGCTCGTGATCGACGCGGAGTTCGCGCGTGCCGGTGTGCAACGACCCAACTACGGCATCACCGGCTGGATCGTGCTCACGATGCTCCAACACGGCACCGAGGAGCAGATCGAGCGCTGGACCCGTCCGACGCTCGAACGAGAGCTCGTGTGGTGCCAGTTGTTCAGTGAGCCGGATGCGGGCTCGGACGCCGCAGGGGTGCGCACGCGGGCGGTGCGAGTCGACGGAGGGTGGGAGATCACCGGCCAGAAGGTCTGGACCAGTGGCGCGCAGTTCTGTCACCGCGGACTCGCCACCGTGCGCACCAACCCCGATGCGCCCAAGCACGCCGGGATCACCGCGGTCGTCGTCGACATGCACGCGGAAGGTGTCGAAGTACGTCCCTTGCGCGAAGCCACCGGCGCCGCGATGTTCAACGAGGTGTTCTTCGATCGGGTCTTCGTCCCCGACGACGACGTCGTCGGAGCGGTCGACAACGGGTGGGCGGTGGCGCGGTCGACGCTCGGCAACGAGCGTGTGAGCATCGGCAGCGGTGCTGCGTACGGGCCCGACGTGGTCGACCTCTACCGACGCCACGGTGGTGACGAGGCGACCGCGAAGGCGATCGGGATGCACGTCGCCGAGGCGATGTCGATGCGCGCGCTCGAGCTGCGACGAGTCGAGCGGGCGGTGACCGGTGGCGAGCCCGGACCCGAGGGCAACATCAGCAAGCTGCTCACCGCCGAGCACTCGCAGCGCTCGGCCGAGCTCGGCCTGGCGCTGCTCGGGCCCGAGGGCGCCGTCCTCGAAGGCGAGGGGCAACTCGTCGGCTCGACGATGTTGTTCACCGCGTGCGTTGACGATCGCGGGTGGAACCTCGGAGATCACGCGCAGCCAGATCGGTGAGCGCATCCTCGGACTCCCGCGCGACCCGCTGTTGAAGTGACGCGCCGCATGGACGCGCAGCAGCACGCCAAGCGGGCCCGACACGCCGCGCGCCAGGTCGAGGATCGTGACACCTTCGAGCCGACCGCGTAGTCGAGGCCGAAACCTTCCATCGTGCCGGCGCGCGAAGCTCTCGACGACCACGTCGGCGACGCGCCGCGAGCGCGTGGAAGTGCGCCTGACCCGAGTGCGACTTCAGATCGAGCGTGATCGAGCGTCGGCTGCGATTCCACACCCGTTGCTCGGCCGCGTACCCGCTCGACGCCGACGACCGCGAGACGCACGTCCGTAACGGCTCAGGGGCGCCGAGCCGTCAGTAGATGGTGCCCTTCTGCTTCAGGGCGATGAGCGCATCCCAGTCGAGCCCGAGCTCGAGGAGCGTGTCGTCGGTGTGCTCGCCGAGCTCGGGGGCGCGGCTCAGCTCGGGTTGCGCCTCGTCGAACACGACCGGGCTCGCGACCAGCGTGAGGGTCTCGCCGCCGGCGTCGATCTCGCGGAGGTAGCCGTTGGCGACGGCCTGCCGGTCTTCGGTGAGGTCGCCAGGGAGCTGGAACGCCGCCCACACGCCCTCGCCGCGGTCGAGGATCTCGCGCCATTCGGCGAGCGTGCGGGTCGCGAACTCCTCGTCGAGCGCGTCCTGGCACTCCACGCTGTGCTGCGCGGCGTGGCCATGTCGGCGAAGCGCGGATCGGCGGCGAGATCAGCGCGCCCGATGTGGGTGCAGAACTCGTCCCAGTAGCGGTCGGGTTGCAGGAACACGAGGTTGATGAACCGGTCGTCCTTCGTGCGGAACACGTTCACGAGCGGGTTGCCGCTCGCGGTGCGTTCACGCGGCGGGCCGAGCGGGGCCGGCGGCGGCGAACCATAGAGGTCGGCCATCGCGATGCGCGGTGCCATCGACCACATCGACATCCCGAGGAGCGACACGTCGACGACCACCGCCTCGCCGGTTCGCTCCCGGTGCAACAGCGCGCCGGCGATTCCACCGGCGAGGGCCATGCCCGAGGTGAGGTCGCCGTATGCGGGGCCCGGCATCGCGGTCGGCGTCGATGCGCCGGCCGGGGTGGTCGCCATCGACACACCGCCCCGCGCCCAGAACGCGGAGCTGTCGTAGCCGCCGTCTTCGGCTTCGGGACCGACCGACCCTTGACCATGACCGCGGGCGTACACGATCTTCGGGTTGACCTTCCGGATGTCGTCGACGTCGATGCCGAGCCGGCGGCGGGCTCCGGGGAGGAAGCTGGTGAGGAACACGTCACACGTGGCGGCGAGGCGGTGAAGCAGGTCGCGCCCGTCGGGCTGCGCGAGGTCGATCCCCACGCTCTGCTTGCCGCGATTCGGGAGCTCCCACATCACGTTGGCCGGGGACCCGCCGGCGGGCACCATCCCAGGGATCTGCAATCCGCGCATCGGGTCGCCCTGCTCGGGATGCTCGATCTTGAGCACGGTCGCACCCCAGTCGGCGAGCACCGCACCGGCCGACGGCACGAACGCCCACTGGGTGACGTCGAGAACTCGGATGCCGTCCAGAACTCGTGTCACCGTCGTGCGACCCCCCGGTCACGATCCCGCTTCGTTCCACCGCATTGGTGGAAGTGGACCTCAGGCGGTCAGTATTGCTCATCGGCGACCACACGCCGCGATCCGATCGAGTGACGATGCCTGAGACTTCTTCCCGAACGGCCGATCCTGCGCAACCGCCCGCACCGCCGATGCCGGTGCCGGATCCGGTGACCCAATTCTTCTGGGACGGCGTCGCGCGGCGAGCTGCGCATCCAGCGCTGTCGACCGTGTGGGCACTACCTCCACACCCCCAAGATCATCTGTCGTTACTGCGGTTCGCAGGACCTCACCGACGAGCAGGTGTCGGGGCGCGCGACCTTGTACAGCTGGACGGTCGCGGAGCAGCCGTTCCACCCGTTCTACGTCGACAAGGTGCCGTACGTCATCGCGACGGTCGAGCTGGTCGAGCAGCCGCGGCTCATGTTCCTGAGCCAGGTCGTCGACTGCGCGGAGGACGACCTCGCGGCGGGCATGCCGCTCGAGGTCACGTTCCGCGAGTTGTCTCCTGAGCTCACGCTCCCACTGTTCCGTCCGGCACAAGGCTGAGAAGCAGAGGTCCCGCGCGACATGGTCACAGGAAACCGGGTCGCGATCGTCGGCGTCGGCTACTCGACGGTCGGCCGCAAGACGGGGCTGTCCACCGAGGAGCTCACGATCCAGGCCACCAAGGCCGCGCTCGCCGACGCGGGGCTCACCACACGCGACATCGACGGGATCACGTCGGTCGGCACCGATCCGTTGGGCGACGGCTACATGCTCGGCATCGAGCCACTCAATTGGTTCGCCTCCGGGATGGCCGTGCCCGCGTTCTCGTTCGCGGCGATGAACGCGATCGCCGCGGTCGCTTCCGGGTTCTGCCACACCGCGCTCGCGCTCCGTGTGATCCAGCAGCAGCCCAGCGGCTCCGCGATGGCTGCGGGCGCCGGTGGGCGTGGTGGTGGCGGCGGGATGGCGCAGATGATGGCCGCGATGATGGGCGGCGGCGACCGCCAGTTCGTTGGTCCGTTCGGTGCCGGCAACCCGACCCAGTGGGCCGGTCTGTTCACCCAACGGCACATGTCCGAGTTCGGCACGACCGAGGAGCAGTTCGGTCACCACGTGATCGCGGAACGCGAGCACGCGTCGCTCAACGACAACGCGATCTTTCGTGAGCCGATCACGATGGACGACTACCTCGCAGCGCGCTACGTGTCGAAGCCGGTGCGCATCCTCGACTGCGACTATCCCGTCGACGCCGGTTCCGCGGTGATCTTCACCACCGAGGAACGTGCGCGCGACCTCGACCAGCCGGTGGTGCTCGTCGAGTCGTACGCGTTGACCTCGACGGGTGGTCAGTTCGAGATGCAAGAGGACATGGTGAACACCGCGCCCGCCGATGCGCGCGGCTCGCTCTGGTCGCGTACCGACCTGAAACCGAGCGACGTCGACACCGCGCAGCTCTACGACGGGTTCTCGATCATCGTGTTCCAGTGGCTCGAAGCGCTCGGCTTCTGCGGCCTCGGCGAGGCCGGGCCGTTCGTCGAGGCCGGGCACACGCGCCTCGGCGGTTCGCTGCCGGTGAACACCGATGGCGGTGCGTGCAACGTGGGGCGTCGCCACGGGGCGAACTTCTGCATCGAGGCAACGCGTCAGCTCCGCGGTCAATCGGGCGAGCGTCAGGTGGAGGGTGCCGAGGTGTCGGTGTTCACCAACGCGGTCGGCCCGTTCGCGGGCGCGGCACTGCTGACCAAGGGATAGGGCCCCACAGCGCGAAGCGTGTCAGACCGGGTTGCCGTCGGCGTCGAGGTAGTCGTCGGTGGCGATGCCGTCGGCCACGATCTGCGCGTACTCGTCGGCGTCGAGGCCGATCAGCTCGCGGTAGACGTACTCGTTGTCCTCGCCGAGTGACGGGGAGCCGCGCGTCCACGCCTGGGGCAGGCCGGGGAAGGCGTGACCGATGTGGGCGTGCGATCCCTCGACGTCGGTCGTCGTGAGGGGCCGGATCCACTCGCGAGCGACCACGTTGGGGTCGTCGAACAGCGCCGCGTCGTCGAGCTGGGGCGCGGCCGCGATGCCCGCGGCCTGCAGGGTGTGGAACGCCTCCGTGACGTCCTGGGTCGCGGCCCAGGCACCGATCACGGCGTCGAGCTCGTCGTGGTGCTCGTAGCGGCCGTGCACGTCGGCGAAGCGCGCGTCTGCATCGAGGCCGGGCGTGCCGAGCACCTGGGCAAGAGCGATCCACTGGTCGTCATCGGACACCGTGATCGCCAGCCACTCGTGGTCGCCGCGGCAGGCATAGATGCCCTGCGGAGCCTGGAGGGGGTCGCGGTTGCCCATCTTCTCGCCCTCGCCGACCAGCTGGGTCTCGACGAACACGTCGCCGAGTTGGGCGAGCACGTTCTCGATCTGCGCCAGTTCGATCACCTGGCCCCGACCCGTCGCGGCCCGGTAGTGCAGCGCGGCGAGCACTGCGAACGCACCGGCCGGACCGGTGGCGACGTCGGAGTAGGTGGTGCCGGGGGTCTCCACCATCGCGCTGCCGTGGTGGCCGGTGAGGAAGGCGAGCCCGCTGAGGCCGTCGAACTGCCCGCCGAACCCGGTGTAGTTCGCCCAGTCGCCGGTGAGGCCCGCGCCGGGGACGCGCAGCACGAGCAGGCGCGGGTTGCGTTCCAGGAGCTGGCTCTCGTGGATCCCGATCGAGTGGAGGGTCTTCGTCTTGAGGTTCTCCACGACGAGGTCGGAGCGTTCGACGAGCCGCAGGAACAGCTCGAGCGCCTCCGGACGCCGGGGGTCGAGCGTGCACGAGAGCTTGTTGCGCGCCAGTGAGTTGTTGACCGCCTGGCGGTTGTACGGCCGGTCGGGCCGGCCTTCCGCGATCGGGCCGTACGCCATCATGGGGCTCGGCAACTTCCGGAGGTCGGCGGGCCGGGGCACGTAGCCCTTGGTGGTCGGGGGGAACACCGACGGGTTCTCGATCCGGATCACCTCCGCGCCGAGATCGGCGAGGAGCTGCGTGAGGTACGGGCCCGACCAGACCTGGGTGAAGTCGAGGACGCGGATCCCCGCGAGCGGTGGCGTCGACGCGGCCGTGTGCCGTGTGGGTGCGGTGGGCCGCGCCGTCGCCGCCCGCGACCCCGAATCGATCGCGGCAGCGGCGGCGATCTCGGTGTCGATCTCGGTGTCGTGCTCGCCGACCGCGGGGCTCGTGCGATGCAGCTGCCAGCCGCCCTCGGCGTGACGGTAGGGCGGACCGGCGAGCAACAGGCGGCCGTCGCCGTGAGGAACCTCGGCCCAGAAGTCGCGCTGGTGGAAGTGATCGGCTTCGAGCACGTCGGCCGGCGAGTTGACGTGCGCGAACGGCCAGCCGCCGGCCTGCGCGGCGGCGGTCAGCTCCACGCGGGTGTGCGAGAACAGCCAGGGGTAGAGCGCGGCGTCGAGGATCTCCTTGGTCTCGGGACGCACGAACGTGTCCGGCTGCTCGAACGCCTTGCGCAGCGCTTCGTCGTCGAGGACGGCCACCATCTCTTTCATCTGCTGTGGCGTCGACATCAGCGCGACGTAGCCGTCGGCGCACGGGTGCAACCCGTTGGGGAGGAGGTAACCGGAACTGCCCCGGCTCGGCACGGTCGTGACCTCGGACCGCCCGCGGTACTCCCACACGAGGAAACGCCCGACTCGCATCGGCGCGGTGCCCAGTGCCTCGGACGCCGCGCAGTCGACGTGCGCGCCCACGCCGCTCGCACGCGCTCGCAGCACGCCGGCGAGTCCGCCGAGCGCTGCGGTGTGGCCAAGTGCGCACAGGGCGACGATGCCGGGCAGCTTCACGGGCACGGTGTCGGAGCGCCCCTGCGGGTAGGTCAACCACGATGCGGTTTGGGCAATCAGATCGGACCACCGGTAGCCGGCGTAGGGGCCGTCGACGCCGAAGCCGCTGATGGACGTGACGACCACGCCCGGGTGACGCGAGCGCAGCTCGTCGCGATCCACGCCGAAGGCCGCGAGGTCGCCCATGCCGGGGCTCTCGACCACGAGATCGGCGCGGTCGAGGAGCCAGGCGACCCGTGCACGCCCCGCATCGCCGGTGACGTCGGCCACCACGGCGCGCTTGTTCGTGTCGAGGTGCAGGAGCGCCAGTGGCCGACGGCGGCGCAGCTCGCCGCCACCCGCTGGCTCCACCTTGACCACGTCGGCACCGAGATCGGCGAAGACCTTCGTCGCGTACGCGCCGGCGGGTTCGTCGGAGAGGTCGACGACCCGCACGTCGCTCAACAGCTGGCGCATGCGATGCCCGCGCTATCCCTGCGCTATGCCCGCGCCTGGTCCTTGACCGCGGGCACCACGGGGGGTGCGTCGCGCCAGTTCGGGATGCCGTCTTCGGGCATCCCAGCGGGGTAGTGGGTGTCGTGGACTTCGGCCCAGTGCGAGTGGTTCAGCTCGTGGATGGTGAAGCACGCCTGCAACGCGTTCTGGAAGCCCATGTTGTCGACCGACTGGTTCACTGACTCCTTGATCAACAACGCCGTCATCGTCGGCAACGCGGCGATGCGTCGCGGCGAACTCCAGGGTGCGGTCACCGAGCTCGTCGTTGGGGAACACCTTCGACACCATCCCGAGCTGGTGCGCCTCGTCCACGCTGAGCGAATCACCCGTCAGCAGCAGCTCCTTGGCCTTGCGGGGGCCGAACTCCCACGGGTGACCGAAGTACTCCACCCCACACATCCCGAGGCGCGTGCCCACCACATCCGCGAAGCTGGTGTCTTCCGACGCCACGATCAAGTCACACGCCCACATCAGCATCAACCCGGCCGCGAACACCGTGCCGTTCACCTGCGCGATGGTGATCTTGCGCAGGTTCCGCCACCGCTTCGTGTTCTCGTAGAAGTAATGCCACTCCTGGAGCATCCGCTGCTCGGCACCCTTGCGCGTCGCCCCGTTGATCTGGAACGTGGAATGTCGATCCGGGCCGGGCGTTCGTTCGGCGATCGACTCCTTCGATCCCATGTCGTGACCCGACGAGAACATCGGACCCGCACCACCGAGGATCACCACGCGCACGGTGTCGTCGGCTTCCGCTTCGAGGAACGCTTCGCCGAGCTCCACCAGCAGGCCACGGCTCTGCGCGTTGCGCGACTCAGGACGGTTCAACAGGATGCGCACGATCGCGCCGTCGTCGTGACGCTCGATCGCGAGGTACTTGTAGTCGGTCATGAAACGGAGACTCCTCGTGTCGACACGCGTTTGGGCCGCGGCGCGCTTCCGATGACGGCGCGCATCGGAGCCTGACGTGCCAGGCGATGGGCTACAGGTGATAGATGCGGGTGGCGTTGCCGGCGGCGATCAGCTCGACCTCGTCGGTCGGCACGTCTTTGAAGTGCTCCGCCAGCACCTCGTGGCTGCGCGGCCACGTGCTGTCGGGGTGCGGGTAGTCGGTGGCCCACATCAGGTTCTCGATGCCGATCGCGTCGCGGACGCGCATGCCGATGATGTCTTCCTCGAACGTCGCGGCCATGTTGCGGTGCCAGTAGAAGCTCGGCTTCTCGGTGATGGCCTTGCCCGGGAACGTGTCCCAGCCGTGATTCACGGCCATCGTGTCGAGGCGCTCGAGGAAGTAGGGGATCCAACCGATGCCCGCTTCGACCAGCACGACCTTCAACTCGGGCCAGCGCTCGAGCACGCCGCTCACGCACCAGTCGGCCACGCACTCGGCCATGTAGATCGGTGGCAGCGACTGCGTGATCCCCTTGAACGGCGTCGCGTCCTCGTCGAGGATGGTGTTGATGTAGTCGTTGACGCCGACGTGTTGGCTGATCGGCAGCTGGGCGTCGGACAGCGCTTCCCAGAGGGGGTCGTACGACTCGTCCCAGTACGGAGGGCACCCGATCTCGCGCGGTACGAGCGGCAGCTGCACGGCTTTGCCGTGCTCGGCCACGATGCGCTCGACCTCCTGCACCGCCACCTTCACGTCGGCGATCGGCAGGATGTACACGGGCATGAGGCGCTTCGGATCGATCGACGCCCACTCGATGGCTGCCGAGTTCGCGGCGCGGAACGCCTCGACGTGGTCGGCGCCGAGCCCGTAGTAGCCGGCGCCGCCGGAGCCCACGTAGAGGATCTCCGACTCGACGCCGTCGATGTCCATGTCCTTCAGGCGCTCGACGGGATCGTGCTCGCCCGGCCGACCAGCCGCCGACCACGGAGCCCCCGCGCCCATGTTCGGCCGCGCCGCGGCTTCCTGCTGCCTCTGCTGCTGGTGCTTCTTCTGGGGCTTCGTCGCCAGCATCTTCTGGTAGTACGCCATCTCGGCCGCGGCGAGTGGTTCGTGAAGCCGCGTCGGGAGATGCGCGAGCAGCTGCTCCCGTGGGATCGTCACGTGGGAATCCGCGGAGACGATGCGGGTGCGCTCGACCATGGTGCTCTCCTCGATGGGTGTTCGATGCCGGGAACGAAGCGCACCGATCGACAATGACGGTATCGTCCAACTTCCGACAGCACAAGCAAGCAACGTCCGACGCGCCAGCAGCGACGCCCGGCCGATGAGAGAAGTGGAGACGGCATGGATGCCCTCGAGGGCGTGACGATCCTGGATCTCACGCGAGGCGTGGCGGGCCCGCTCGGCGTGCTCCAGCTCGCCGAGCACGGTGCTGACGTCATCAAGGTGGAGCCGCCGGGCGGCGATCCGGGCCGCGACCGCCCGGAGCAGCGGGTGTGGAATCGCAGCCGCCGCTCGATCACACTCGACCTCCGGTCGTCCGCGGGCAAGGAGCAGCTCGCCGCGCTCGCCGCGCGTGCCGACGTGTTGGTCGAGAGCTTCGCCCCGGGCACGATGCAGCGCCTCGGTCTCGACCACGCGTCGCTCGCGCCGACCTGCCCGCAGCTCGTGTACCTGTCGGTGCCCGCGTATCCGTCGGCCAGCCGCCACGCGTCACGCCCGGGGTGGGATGCCCTCGTGCAAGCACGATCGGGTTTGCAATACGAACAGCCCGGGTGGCGCGAGGGCCCGATCTTCTTGCACAGCCCGTTGCCGAGCATGGCCGCCGCGTACCTCGTACCGATCGGGATCCTGGCTGCGCTCTCCGCCCGCGAGGAGACCGGGCGCGGGCAGCACGTGGAGACGTCGTTGTTCCAAGGCGCGATGGCGCTCACCACCATGCTCTGGGTCAACGCCGAGCACGGCCAGCGCGAGAGCCAGCACATCATGGAGAAGTCGTATCCGCCGGGCGTGCACCAACGCAGCGTGTACCAGGTGGCCGACGGGTGGGTGCACCTCGCCCATGGTCGGAGCACGGGCCGGAGCCTCCAGGAGATCCTCGGCGTGGCACCTGATGCCGACCCTGATGCGGTCGCGGCTGCGTTCGGTCGGCAATCGCGCGACGCGCTCGTCGACGAGATGCACGCCAACGGTCTCGGCGCGGAGGCCATCGTGTCGATGGGCGAGGTGCTGCACCACGAGCAGCTGCGCGCGACCGGTTCGGTCGTCGAGGTCGACGATCCGGAGGTCGGCCCCACCACGCAACTCGGCATCACCGTCCGGTTGCTCGACACGCCGGGGCGCGTCGTGGGGCCGCGTCCCGCGGCCGGCGAGCACACGAGCGAGGTGCTCGCGTCCCTCACGACGCCGCCGTCACCGCGCACGAACGAACGCGACGCGACGACCGAGGGGACCGCCCACGCGCACGCGCACGCGTTGGGCGACATCCGGGTGCTCGACTTCGGCCGCGCGTTCGCAGGCCCGTTCGCGGCGATGGTGCTCGCGAGCCTCGGCGCCGACGTGATCAAGGTGCAGGCGCCGGGGTTCCCGGGCATGTACGGCGGTCCCGAGCTCGGGTGTGGTCAGGGCAAGCGGTGGATCTCGGTCGACCTCAAGCGGCCGGAGGGCACGCGCATCCTGCACGAGCTCGTGGCGCGCTCCGACGTGGTCCACCACAACATGACCAAGGGCGTCGCCGAACGACTCGGGATCGACTACGCGACCCTGCAGGCGATCAAGCACGACATCATCTGCTGCAACAGCTTCATGTACGGCCCCGAAGGACCGCTGTCCGACCTCGGTGGGCTCGACCCGCTCGCCCAGGCTGCCGCTGGCCTCGAGTACGAAGCGGGGCCCGTCGAAGCGGGCAACCCGCCGCTGTGGGGCCGCTTCGGCCACGGCGACACCGCCAACGCGTTGTCGTCGGTCGTCGGCGTCCTGCTCGCGCTGTACCACCGCAAGCAGACCGGCCGTGGACAACCGCTGTGGGCCTCGCTCCTCCACGCGACCGCGCTGTGGTCGTCAGGCGTGTACGAGACGAGTGACGGACCGTCCGACTGCCCACGTCTCGACCAGCAGCAGACCGGCCTCGACGCGCTGTACCGGCAGTACCAGGCCCACGGAGGTTGGGTGCAGCTCGCCGCGGTCACACCCGCGCACTGGGACGCGCTGTGCGCGGAGCTCGGTCGAACCGACCTCGCCGACGACGCGCGCTTCGCGACACCCGACGCGCGGCGCGCGCACCGCGCCGAGCTCGAGGGCGAGCTCGTCCCGATCTTCGCGACGCAAACCCCGCTGCAGTGGCGACGACGGCTCGACACCGTCGGGGTGCCGTGTGAGCTCGTGATCGACACGCTCGGCGGTGAGACGGTGTTGTTCGACGACGAGAACGTCGCGCTCGGCCTCGTCGCGGAGACCGAGCATCGCGTGCACGGGAAGCTCCGCCAGGTCGGCCAACTCGTCACGTTCGCCGACACGCCGGGGCGCGTGCAGTACGCGCCACCGGTCGCGGGTCAGCACACGCGCGAGATCATGGAGTGGCTCGGCTACGACGACGACACGATCGTGTCGTACCGCGACCAGGGGATCATCGCCTATCCCGACGAGTGAGCCCCGACGGGCGACGCCGGGCGACCCCAGGGCGACCGACCGGGCGCTACGCGTTGGTGGCGACGAGCGCCCGCAGCCCGAGGATCTCGCGGGCTTCGGTGGGCGTGGCGGCCTCGAGGTTGAGCTCGTGCAGGATGCGCACCATCCGCTCGACGAGCTGCTCGTTGGTGGCGAGCTCGCCGTGGCGGTAGTAGAGGTTGTCCTCGAGGCCGACGCGCGCGTGACCGCCGAGCAGCACGCTGTGCACCGACGCCGCGAGCTGCGACGGACCGATCGCCGACACGCCGAACACCGAGTCGGGCGGAAGGTCGTCGACGAACCGCTGCAGGATCACCGGCGAGTAGGGCAGCGTGCCGGAGAAGTTGCGGTCGGTGCCGAGCACGATGTTGATGTAGTAGGGCGCCTGGTCGAAGCCCATCCCGATCAATCGCTGCACCACGCCGAGGTCGGCGTTCGAATAGCACTCCCACTCCGGCTTGATGTTGCGATCCCGCATCGCCTCGGCCAGTCGGATGCACTGCTGCAGCGAGGTCTCGTTGAGCAGGTTGGTCTCGCCCATGTGCACCGACAGCGTCTGCGGGTCGAAGGTGCACATCTCGGCGCCGGCCTCGGTGCCCTTGATGCGTTCCTCGAAGCTGATCTCGAACCGGCCGGGTGCGTACTCCTTGACCATGTCGCCGTTGATGCCGCCGCCGGTGCTGTTGTTGATGATGATGTCGCAGCGCTCGCGCACCAGCTCGTTGGTGCGGGCGTAGATCGCGGGATCGCACGTGGCCTCGTCGTCGGGGCGGCGCGCGTGGAGGGCGACGACTGACGCCCCGGCCTGCCACGACCGGTAGACCGACTCGGCGATCTCCTCGGGTTGGGTCGGGAGCGCGGGATTCATGGTCTTGTTCGCCATGCCCCCCGTCGGAGCGATCGTCACAATCACCTTGCGCGGCGTCGGACATGCGTCGAACCCCCTGGAGACGGCCTTGCTCAGCGCGGGACGAGGTCGACGCTACCGACCCTCGTCACTCAAGTCAAGAGATCGACGCGGGTGTCGATGGAAGGACGAGCGGGTTCCCGTGACCGTCGGCCCCGTCGCCGGCGCCGTCGGAGCCCAGGCGGGCTCCCTTGAGCTGCCACACGCGCTCGAGCGTGGGATCGCCCGAGCGCACTGCTTCGATGAGTGCGTCGAGGCTGCGTCGGGCGTCGTCGCGGTCGGCGTCGGTCAGGCGACGGTTCGGCGCGGTGAGCTCGAGCTGGATCCCGTTGGGGTCCTTGAAGTAGATCGACGTGATCGTCTCGTGTTCGGTGCGCGACACGCGGCAACCTTCGGCGCGGAGGTGTGCCTCCCACTCCGCGAGCTCCGTGAGGTCGTCGCAGTGCAACGAGAGGTGGCGCGCGACGCGAGGAATCCGAGACCCGGCCACGTGCAGCGGCTCTTCCTCGAGCCCGAAGTAGTAGAAGAACGCGATGCTGGCATGGGCGCCGATGTCGAAGAAGAAGTGGACGAAATCGGGATAGGTCGACGAGCCCCAGCCTCGCGCCGTGATGCAGTGGATCAGCGGTGCTCGCAACACCTCCGTGTAGAACTTCACCGTCGCTTCGGGATCGAAGGTGACGTACGCGACGTGATCCACGCCGCTCGAGAGCCGGGGCGTGCTCACGATCCCAGCCTTTCGGGGCCGGACGCGGCAGCGAGCCGCACCACCTCTCCCTCTTGGACCAGCTCACCGTCCTGGTTGATGACCCGACACGTCGACGTCACCCGCACCACCTCGTCGCGCTTCGTCGTGGCGACGTCCGCGATCGTCCACTCGGTGTGGATCGTGTCGCCGATGCGCACGGGTCGGACGAACTGCCAGCCGAGCGACAGGCCGGCGCGCCAGGGATAGCGCGGGCCGTCGACCACGGCGAGACCGAGCGCGAGGCTCATGACGAGCGTGCCGTGCGCCACCCGTTCGCCGAACGGCAGCTCCGCGGCAGCCACCGCATCGGTGTGGGCCAGGTTGATGTCCCAGGTGAGACCACTGAATTGCACGAGGTCGGTCTCGGTCACGGTACGACCACACGTCGTGAAGCACTCGCCAACGGAATGTGGACCCATCACTTCCCCAATCGAGACCGGCATCCACCCTACCGGGCGGTCGTCGACAGCGTCAATGATCCGACAGTGACGTTGATTCAGCCGCGCTCGGCCAGGAGACGCTCGAGCTGCGCGATGTTCGCCTTCATCGCCCGGATGACGCGGGGCAGATCGTCAGCGCCCGCGGCGAACGTGTCACCGGAGCGCGCGACCAGGCCACTGGTGACCAGGCTCGTCATGGTGTCGACGATCTGATCGACGGTGAGATCGGGTTCCGAGTGGATCCACCACGCGATCCAGTTGGTCATGCCGAGCACGGCGAAGGCGACGACGCGCGGCTCGCACGGCACGAAGGTGCCGTCCTTCACCCCGTCGTCGACGATCCCGGTCACCGCGTCGCGGGCCATGATCCGAGCCTTGCGGTGCTGCTCCGCGAGATCGTGCGGGAGCTCGCTCTCGGCGCGCTCGAGGAGGCGGAACCGCGACGGTTGCTCGATCATGAGCGTGGCGATGCGCCCGATCGCCTGCTCGAGACGCTCACGGGCGGGCGCCGGTTGGGCCGCGATGTCCTGGAGGTCCTGGGCGATGCGGAACGTCACGCCCTCGACCAACTTCACCAGCAGGTCTTCCTTGCTGCTGATGTAGTGGTACAGCGCCGGACGGCTGATCTCGGCGGCGTCGGCGACGTCTTGGAGGCTCGATGACGCGAACCCTCGAGTCGCGAACACCAGCGCCGCCCGCTCGAGGATCTCGGCCTCCACGAGCTCGCGCCGCTTGCCGCTCCGGTTCGCCACGCGAGGACCTCCGCTCCACACCAGGCGACATGATCTCCGCCGCGGCGCTGATGGTACCTGGCACCTCTGCTGCGTCAGCCGAGCCCGTGGATCCACTCGGTGATGAGGTTCGCGGCGGCGTGGCGCGGGCTGTCGTCGGTGCCGTCCGATCGCAGGCCGTAGTGGTCGCCCGAGAGCCACTCGAGGCGGGTGTCGCTCGAACCGAGCGAGGCGGTGGTCGCTTCGAGCTCGCCGGGGAACACGCAGGTGTCGCCCCGGTACCCGATGACCAGTGTCGGCGCCTCGATGTCGGGAACGGTGTGGCGCAGGGCCACGCGCGTGCGGTCGTACGACCAGTTCGAGAGCCAGGCCCGCGGCGTCGAGAGCTTGGCGAAGCCGACGGAACCGAAGTTCGTGACGTCGGGTCGACGACCCAGCAACGATCCGTAGGACCGTTCCGACGGGTCGAGGGAGAGGTCGGTGAAGCGCGGGTCGGCGTCGGTGCGGTGCACCTCGATGTAGCGCGCGGCGCGCGCCCGACGGCGCGACGCGGTGTCGCCGCCTCGCTGCGCTTCCTGCTCGGCAAGGATGTGGTCGACGATCTCGTCGATGCGGCGCACCCGCGCCAGCTGCGCGTCCCGGTAGCGGTCGAGGAAGTCGGCCGAGTAGCGCGCCGACGTCGGCGGTTCCTCGAACCCGTTGTCGCGCGAGAACAGATCGAGCGCAGGATCGCTGAGCCCAGGATCCCGCTCGTCGACGACTGCGGGGTCGATCGACATCCGCAGCATGTCGGCCTGGCCTGGATGAGGCGCCAGGAGCACGACGCCGCTCGGCGCGGGCATCGCCCCCGTGAGATCGAGCGCCGCCCCGCTCGCGTCGTCGGCCAGGCGGTCGCCCGGTTGGCGGCCGGCCTGCTGGGCATAGAGGCAGTAGAGGCTCGCGCCGCCGGAGTTCCCGATCAGCACCTGTTGGTCGAAGCCCTCGGCCGCGAGCGCGGCGTGCGCGGTCATCACGTCGACGAGCACACGCTCGTGCACGAGGTCGAGGTCGTTGTTGACCGAGCGGCTCCGCTGGCCCCACACCGCGATGCCGGCCTCGAGCAGCAAGGGCACCAGGTAGTGGTGCGAGCAGTCGACGCGCGGGTGCATCACGCACACGATCGCGCGACTCGGTGTCGGCGGGCGATAGAGCAGTCCGCTCGTCACCGCGCCATCGGGGGTCGGGAACCAACGCGGCTCGACGGTCGCCTGCTCGGGGAGCGAGCCGGGCGCGAAGTTGACGATGGCGGCGGCGTTGTCGTACCAGCCGATCCGGGCCATGGCTACGCGGCGGGGTCGTCGGGGGCGATCTCGAGCACGTCCTCGTCGAACCGCACGATGCGACCTTCGATGCCACCGGTCGGTGCCGCGAACCACACCGCGTCGTTGAGACCCGTCGTCGCGCGCTCGAGGCGCAGCTGACGCTGCGACGAGAGTCGCTGGTACTGGCCGTGCGCTTCGACCGTCACGTCCGCGGCGAGACGCCCGGCGTTGACGAGCGGCGCGAACTCGGGGCAGTCGAGGACGTACAGGGCGGCAGGCACACGGACCTTTCGGGGAGGGCTCGCTCGGGTTTCGCGCCGCTACAGGACGCGACGGTGCTCGAGCGGGTCGGGAAGCTCGAGCCCACACGACTCGAGCAGAGGGTTCAGGTCGGCGAGGTAGCGCTCGCGCATCACCTGGTTCGGTGTCTCCTTGAGGCCGTATTCGATGAAGCGGTACTGGCGCGTGCTGTCGGAGCGGCCGAACATGTCGAGCGCCTGCGGGTACCACGTGGTCAGGAGCTCCTGGGCTTCCGACCGACCGGTCGAGCCCTCGCAGAGCCGCGCGCAGGTGCAGGTCGCCCATCACGCAGTGGCCACGTTCGTCGCGTGCCACCGACTTGCAGACCCGCGCGAGCGGCGCGTAGCTCGAGTTCACGTAGTCGGCGATCTGGAACGACGCGGCGCGGTCGCCGAGTGCGTTGAGCATGCAGTACTCGGGCCAGCTGCTGCTGCGCGTCATCACGTGCAGCAGCTCGAGGCTGGTCAGCCCCTCGGCCTGTGGTTCGAGACCGAGACCGTGCAGGATGCCGTCGAACAGCATGCAGTGGCGGAGCTCGTCGGCGAGGTAGTCGGCGGCGCGGAGTTTGCTCGCCACGTCGGGCGCAAGGGTGAGCATGCGTTGGAACGTCTCGACCAACACGTCGAGCCACTCGGGTGGACCGGCTTCACCGGTGTCGAGCACGAGCTTGACGAGCAGCTTGTAGTAGTCGTCGGACGGGAGCGGATCGCCCGCCTCGAACTGGCGTGGCGCGTACTGACGCGTCGGGAGCTCCTGGGTCGAAGCCGGTGCAACAGACATGGTGTCGGTCCTTCGTCGATCCACACGTGAGGGCTACTGGCCGTCGATCATGGACGGGTCGATCATGGACGGGTCGATCATGGGCGGTCGATCATGATGGCCTTGGTCGGGCACGCATAGGCAGCCTTGCGCACGGCGTCCTCGTGCTCGGGCGGCACCTCGGTGCCTCGGGTCCACGGGAAGCCGTACTCGTCCTCGTCGAACCACTCCGGCGCGAGCCGGAAGCACTTGCGCTGGTTCGTGCAACGCGTCGGGATGATCTCGACCCGCACGGGCGCTCCGTTCTCGTCTGGCACGAAGCCTTTCGGTTCCGGCCAAGCTACTTGAGGTCGTCAGCATCGTCAATATATCGACGCGCCAGTCGATCGCCCACGGGGTCGTGGGGATCCGCGGCGGTGATCGGTCGCGTCGAGGTGTCAGTCGGACCGATGTTCGACCGTGCCCGCTCGTTTGTCGAGGAAATCGCGCACCCGCTGCTTCGCGGCGGGTGCGCTCTGCGCGGCGCCGCCGATCGCCGCCTCGAGCAGGTACCCCGTGGCCGGATCGGCATCGCGAATGCGTGGGATGGCATGGATGATCGCGAAGTTCGTGAACGCCTCGTTGGTCGCGACGCGCTCCGCGAGCTCCACTGCGACGTCGAGGCCGGTGCCGTCGTCGACGACGTAGTGCACGAGCCCGATCGCGAGCCCCTCCGCCGCGCCGTACGTGCGACCGGTCAACATCATCTCCATCATCCGCGAGGCGCCGATGAGCCTGGGGATGCGCACCGATCCGCCGCCGCCGACGAAGATGCCCCGCTGGCCCTCCGGGAGCGCGAAGAAGGTGCTGGTCTCCGCGATGCGCACGTGCGTCGCGCTCGCGATCTCCAATCCGGCGCCGATCGTCGCCCCCTTGAGCACCGAGATCACAGGGACCTGACCGAACTCCATCGACTGCAGCGCGCGGTGCCACAGCTGTGAGTAGTGCAGCCCTTCGACCGCGTCGCGATCACCGACCTCGTTGAGGTCGAGCCCGGCGGAGAAGTGGTCGCCGTCGCTGTGGAGCACGACGCATCGGACGTCGCCCGGCGGATCGGACAGGAACGCGTCGAGTCCGTGCAACGTCGCGCTGTCGATCGCGTTGCGCTTCTCGGGCCACGCGATCGACAGCAGCGCGACCGGCCCGCGCTGCTCGAGTCGAAGCGTCGACGGCAACTCGTTGTGGGTCACAGCCCCAGCTCCTTCGCGGCGACGACCCGCATGATGTCACTCGTGCCGCCACCGACGCCGGGGAAGTAGGAGTCGCGGAGGTAGCGCTCCACCGGGAAGTCGCGGGTGAGCCCGTAGCCGCCGAAGATCTGGAGCGCCTTCTGGCAGATCTGGATGCCGTTCTCCGCCGCGATCATCTTCGCCTGTGCCGCTTCGCGGGTGATGGCGCGCCCCTGGTCGGCGAGCTTCGCGGCCTCGAACACGTACAGCCGCGCCTGTTCGAGCAGCGCCAACATGTCGACGAGCTTGAACTGCACGGCTTGGAACTTGCCGATCGGCCGACCGAACTGCTCGCGTTGGCCGGCGTAGCGAAGGGCCGCCTCGTAGGCGGCAGCGGCGCGTTCCCGAGCGCCAGTGCGGCGGTGAAGATGCGGTCGACCGTGAGCGACTCGTAGGCGTTGATGAAGCCCTGCTCGTCGCCGAGGCGGCACTCCTCGGGCACGAAGACGTCGTCGTAGATGGTCTCCGCGGTGTCGCTGCCGTGGATCAGGAACTTCTCGATCGTGCGACCGATGGAGAAGCCAGGAGAGTCGGTGTCGACGAGGAAGAGCCCGATCCCGCGGGCACCCTTCGCGGGATCCGTGGTCGCCGCCACGATGATGAAGTCGGCGATCGGCGAGCTCGACGTGAACATCTTCGTGCCGCTGATCACGTAGCCGCCGTCGACCACGCGCACCCGCGTCGTGATCGCCGCCGCGTCCGACCCCGCGTTCGCCTCCGTGAGCGCGAACGCGCCGATCATCTCGCCGCGGATCGATGGCACGAGGTAGCGCTGCTTCAGCGCTTCGCTGCCCCACACGAAGATCCCGTGGGTCGCCGTCGACGAGTGCATGCCGACGGTGCCTGCGAACGCCATCGAGGCGCGTGACAGCTCCTCGATCATGATCGTGAACAGCACGTTCTTCGATTCGACCGCGCTCCCGCCGTACTCCTCCGAGTACATGATCCCGAAGTAGCCGAGGCTTCCGAGCTCCCGGAAGAGGTCGATGGCGAACGTGCCGGTGCGGTCGATCTCGTCCGCGGCCGGCGCCAGGCGCTCGTCGACCCAGCGGGCCAGGTGCGACCTGAATTCCTCGTGGGCGGGCGCTAGTTCAGGCAGCACGTGAACTCTCCTGTGATCTGGCGGTCGGCCGGGCGTGAGCGGCGATGGTCACGCCGACGAGTGGTTCCGGCGCAGCTCCCGGCGCAACACCTTGCCCGTGGCGCTGCGCGGAAGGTGCTCCACGAAGATCAGCTCCTTGGGGCACTTGTAGCCAGCGATCTGGTCACGCACGTCGTGCAGGATGCGTTCGGCCGACGCATGCGCGGGGTCGACCGGCACCACGGCGGCGACGACCCGTTCGACCCACCGCGGGTCGGGCACTCCGAAGACCGCGGCGTCAGCCACGTCGGGATGTTGTTGCAACGCGGCTTCGACCTCGTACGGAAACACGTTCTCGCCGCCGGTCACGATCATGTCGCTCTTGCGGTCGACGAGGTGGAGGTAGCCGTCGGCGTCGAAGTGACCCACGTCGCCGGTGTGGAGCCAACCGTCGTCGACGACGGCGCGGCGTGGCCTCCGGGTTTCCCCAGTACCCCTGCATGATGTTGGGCGACCGCACCACGATCTCGCCGACTCCATCGCCCCCCTCGAGCGCGTCGATCCGGATCTCGGTTGCCGCGAAGGCACGACCACACGACGACAAGAGCCCTTGGTGCGCGGCGTCGTTGAACGCGCGGCGGTGGTCGGCCGCGTTGAGAAACGTGGATCGCGGCGGCCTCGGTCGAGCCATAGCCCTGGACGAAGTCGCAGTCGGTGAGCGTGGTCAACGCGCGCTGGAGCGTCGCGAGGGGGATCGGCGACCCCGCGTAGAACACCATGCGCAGCGTGCTCGCGCGCGTGGCGACCTCGTCACGTGACAGCACGTCGCCGAGCATGGTGGGCACGAGGTGCGCGGCGGTGATCCGGTGCGCGGCGATCGCAGCGAGCACCGCTTCGGGATCGAACATCGCGAGCACGATCGTGGTGCAGCCGAGCGCGAGCGCCGGAAACGCGTAGTACCACATCCCGCCGACGTGGAAGATCGGCATCACCGCGAGGACGGTGTCGTCCGGGCGCAGCATGTCGGTCTCGCCGACGAGCACCTGCGCGTTGTCGATCAGCGCGCGGTGTGTGAGCTGCGCACCTTTCGGCGCACCGGTCGTGCCGCTCGTGTACACGATGCACGCGACGTCGTCGGGATCCACGACCAAGGTCGGCTCGTCGTTCGCGCCCGAGTCGACGAACGCGTCGTACGTGCCGGCGTCGTCGGCGGTGGCGAACGTGAGGTGCAGCGGGGCCACTTCGTCGCGGTCGAGCGCGTCGAGGGCCGACTCGAAGTCGGGTTCCACGATCGTCGCGGCGGGCCGGCAGTCGCGCAGCACCGCACGCAGCTCGTCGGGCGCGAGCCGCCAGTTGAGGGGGACGGGGATGAAGCCGCCCTTCACGATGCCGAAGATCTCGAACAGCTCGGGCCGATTGCGAGACACCACCGCGACCCGATCACCGGGCTGCAACCCGGCCGTTGCCAGCGCGGCGTTCAAGCGGTTCGAGCGCTCGTTCAGTGCGCCGAACGTGAGCGTGCGCGACGTCCCGACCAGCGCGAGCTTGTCGGGGTGCGCGGTCGCGTTCGTTCGGTAGATCTCGCCGATCGTCTTGGAGGTCGTCAATGCGGTTGCGGTCATGGCGATCCGGCGGTCGTGTCGCGGAACAGGCTCACGAGGCGACGGTCGCGCGCTCGCACCAGCTCGTCGATGGGCGTGTCGCCGCCGAAGTCACGCGATGCCACGATCAGACGATCGCGCACCTCCGGGGTGAGCCGCAGCTCGCCGAGCGCGTCCCACCATGTGCTCATCGCGTCGCCCGCGTGGGCGAGGATGCCCGCGGTGCCGTCGGGCCCACCGGCCAGGTGCAGTGTCATCAGTGGACCGATCGCCGACCAGCGCGCACCGAGGCCCATCGTCACGACCGTGTCGATGTCGTCGGCGCTCGCGATGCCTTCGAGCAGACAGAACACGGCCTCGCGGAGCAGGGCCGCCTGCAAGCGGTTGGTGAGGTGGCCCACGACCTCCTGGCGCAGGACCACGGGAGCCTTTCCTTGGAGGCGACAGAACTCGGCCACCCACTCCACGACGCGCGGGTCGGTGTGATCGCCGCCGCACACCTCCACGAGCGGAACCAGGTGAGCGGGATTGAGCGGATGGAGCAGCACGAGCCGTTCGGGGTGGGAGCATCCGGCTTGGAGTGCGCTGACCTGCATCCCGCCGCTGCTCGTCGCGATGATCGTGGACGGCGCGGCGATCCGGTCGAGCGCTTCGAGCACGGCGGCCTTCTCGTCGGGTCGTTCCGGAACCGCCTCGAAGATCAGGTCGGCCGCCGCCAGGTCGGTGGTGTCGTCGACGAACCGGAGACGTTCGAACGGAGGCATCGGTTCCGTCGTGAGCCCCAACTCGAGCATCGATGCCCAGGCCGCGTCGACGAACGCCCGGACCGTCGTCGGCGCGTCGGGGCGGGGATCGTCCGCGAGCACGTCGAAACCTCGGGCGAGCCCGAACGTGATCCAGCTCGAACCGACCGATCCCGTGCCGACCACACCCACCGTCCGCACGTCGGCGGGGTCGCCGTACGGTGAGGAGGGCTCGGTGTTCGTCATGGCGTCCTCTCGAAAATCCGGGCTGACCTGCCGGTCTTCCGGTCTGGTCGACTCATACGTTGAGCAATCGACAACAGCGTTCAAGACCGATACGCTGCGCACCGCGGCTCGCTGGTGCTCGTGCATCCGCGCCGTGGGATGGAGTTCTCCACATATTTGACGAGATGTCAAGTCCGTGTGACACTCACAACGCTGCCGGTCGCAAGGGGGGAAACCGTGCGTACGGAACTGCTGAGTCGGACGTCGTCCAATGGTCGATCGCACCGCAAGGGACGGCACGTGTCCATCGCCGTCGCAGGGGCCATGGCCCTCGCGGTCGCGCTCGCCTCGCTGAGTACGGCCGCGGCATCGGCCGCGTCGCCCTCGGTGGCAGCGCGCGGCCCAGCCCAGCGGCACCGGTACCCCGGTGGCCGCGACGGGCATGGGCACCTCGGCGGCGTTGAAGAACCCGCTGTGCAACACCTCGCAACCGACCTTCGGCGTGTATGGCCAGTTCGACGCCGCGACCGAGGGCGGCGGACCGGTCTGCGTGAAGCCGTGGAAGGCGGGCGCCAACAACGGAGGCGCGACTTCCTCAGGGGTGACGGCCGACAAGGTCACGGTGGTCGCCGTGGTGCCGAACCAGGCGCAGCTCGACGCGCAGGTCGCGGCACACACCACGGTGCCGCAGGACCGGGCCACCGGCAAGGTCGGCACCTATGCCGACACCATCAACGACCAGTTGCAGCCGATGATGGAGTACTACGAGACGTGGGGCCGCGACATCGAGGTGAAGGTCTTCCAGTCGAGCGGCGCCGACGAGGCCGCACAGCGCGCCGACGTGGTCGCGATCAAGGCGCTCAAGCCGTTCGCAGTGATGGACACGATGACCACCGGCCTCGACTTCCTCGACGCCGGCATCGCGAGCGCCAAGATCCCGGTGTGGGGCTTCTCGGCATCGAGCGCGGAGGCCACCGCGCAGGCGCCGTATCGATGGGGCGCGAACGACCCCCAAGCCGCGGTGATCAACGCGTCGGAGGTGCTCGGCAAGCAGCTGGTCGGGAAGAAGGCGGAGTTCGGCGGTGACGACGTCAAGGGATTGAAGCGGGTGTTCGCCACCGTGTACCTCGACGGCACGATCGACATCAACCAGTTCACCAAGGACTTCGCGAAGTACAAGGGCAAGTCGGTGTCCGACAACTCGTACGTGAGCAACGGATCCGCTCGCGGCGATCCCGTCCAGGCCGCCGCGTCCGCACCGACGATCGCGCAGCACCTCAAGGCCGACGGTGTCACCACGGTGGTGTTGTTCTCCGACTTGGCGATGAACACGGCGCTGATGAACGAGGCGAGCAAGCAGGCCTGGTACCCGGAGTGGTTCTACACCGGCTCGTTCTTCCAGGACCTCGCCGTGCTCACTCGCGGCAATCCTGCCGACGAGATGGCGCACGCCTTCGGACTCTCGAACTTCGCGCCGTTCCTGCCGCCCGCGCTGGCACCGGGTGCGAGCGTGGCGGACTGGTACTGGGGGCCGAGCCAGGGCACCTCGGCTGGGAGTGCAGCCTTCCTGAACTGGCTCATGCTCGGCATCCAGACCGCCGGGCCGAACCTGACGCCGAAGACGTTTCAGCAGGGGCTGTTCTCCGCGCCCGCCACCGGCGGTGCCGCGGTGGGATCACCCATCAGCATGATGAACGGCTACGGCAAGACGGCAGGGCTGCCCTACGACGAGTACGTGACGACCGGTACGGATTTCGCGCCGATCTGGTGGGACACCGAGACCACCGGACCGTCGCAGGCGGTGGGCCTCGAAGGCAAGGGCGTGGCCTGGTTCGTCGGCAACGCCAAGCGCTATCTCGCTGGCACGTATCCGACGAAGCCGTTCACGTGGTTCGACAAGACCGACGCACTCGTGTCGTTCGCCACCTATCCCGGCGCGCTTCCCGTTGCGGCGCCACCATGCACCACCTGCCCGGCCACCACCGGCGCGCGCCGGCGCACCGGACCAGACCACCATCACCGCCCCGTGGCACGGCACACGGACGGACGCGTCCTGAACAGGAGCTCGAGCACGTCCCACTGACACGAGGTGGTCAGGCGCGGCCGGCGATGGTCGACGCGAGACGGCGCAACGCGTCCGGGGTGCGCGCACCCCACCAGAACAGATCCTTGCCGTCGACGAACTGCACGGGCGCGATTGCCTCGAGCTCGGCGCGATGCCGCTCGCCGAACGCGTACGGCTCACTCGGCGCGAGCACCACGTCGGCCGAACGTGCGCGCGCGTCGGTGAGCTCGACGGTGGGATACCGATCGGGTGCGTCGGCGAACACGGTGTCGACGCCGACGCGCGCGAGGATCGAAGCGCCGTAGCAGCGACCGCTGATCGTCATCCACGGTCGACGCCAGATCGGGACGAAGGCGCGCATCCGCACGGGGACGGCGTCGGGCAGTGGGCGGCTCGGCGGCGCGGGGAGACCGAGCGCGTCGGCCAGGCCCGTGAGCGCCGTCGCGACGTCGTCGACGGTGTCGATGTCGACCGCGTGGACCACGAGCCCCGCGCCGCGGAGGTGTTCGGCATCCTCGCGCCGGTTCTCCTCGACGCACATCACCACGAGGTCGGGCCTGATCGCAACGATCGCGTCCAGGTCGGGGTTCTTGGTGCCACCGACCGCGGGGAGCTCGGGGTGCTCACAGAACCGGGTGACGGCCACCGGCGCGACGCCCCACGCGAGCAGTGTCTCGGTCGCGGAGGGGACGAGGCTCACGACCCGCGGCGCGCCACCAAGGTGTCCACCTGCAGCTGGCATCTCAGACGTTGCGTCGGTAGCGGCCACCCACCTCGAACAGGGCGTGGGTGATCTCGCCGAGGCTGGCGCACCGAACGGTGTCCATCAACACGGCGAACACGTTGTCCCCGTCGAGCGCGGCGCGGTGGAGACGTTCGAGCGCCGCGGGGCGCTCGGAGGCGTGGCGCGCCTGGAAGTCGCGCAGGCGGTCGAGCTGCTCGTTCTTCTCGTCGTCGTCGGCGCGGCGCGAGCTCGAGATCGTCGGGCGTCTGGTCGCCGTTGGGGTTGCGGAAGACGTTGACCCCGATGATCGGAAGGGTGCCGTCGTGCTTCGCCTGCTCGTAGAGCATGGACTCGTCCTGGATGCGCCCGCGTTGGTAGCCCCGCTCCATCGCGCCGAGCACGCCGCCGCGATCGTTGAGGTGCTCGAGCTCGGCGAGCACGGCGGCCTCCACGAGATCGGTGAGCTCCTCGACGATGAAGCTGCCCTGCAGCGGGTTCTCGTTCATCGCGAGGCCCCACTCGCGGTTGATGATGAGCTGGATCGCCAGCGCGCGGCGCACGGAGTCCTCGCTGGGTGTGGTGACCGCTTCGTCGAACGCGTTGGTGTGCAGGCTGTTGGAGTTGTCGTAGATCGCGCACAGCGCCTGCAACGTGGTGCGGATGTCGTTGAACGCCATCTCCTGCGCGTGCAGCGAGCGCCCCGACGTCTGCACGTGGTACTTGAGCTTCTGTGAGCGCTCGTTCGCGCCGTAGCGGTCGCGCATGGTGATGGCCCAGATGCGGCGCGCTACTCGCCCGACCACGGTGTACTCGGGATCCATGCCGTTCGAGAAGAAGAACGACAGGCTCGGCGCGAAGTCGTCGATGTGCATGCCGCGCGCGAGATAGGCCTCCACGTAGGTGAAGCCGTTGGCGAGCGTGAAGGCGAGCTGCGAGATCGGGTTCGCGCCGGCTTCGGCCATGTGATAGCCGGAGATCGACACCGAGTAGAAGTTGCGCACGCCGTGGTCGATGAACCACTCCTGCATGTTCGCCATGACCCCGAGTGAGAACTCGGTGGAGAAGATGCACGTGTTCTGCGCCTGATCCTCCTTGAGGATGTCGGCCTGCACGGTGCCGCGCACTCGCGCGAGGACGCCGGCGCGGATGGTGGCCGTCTCGTCGGCCGTCGGCACCCGCGTGTGCTCGTCGGCGAACCGATCGAGTTGCTGGTCGATCGCGGTGTTGAGGAACATGGCCAACACGGTGGGCGCCGGGCCGTTGATCGTCATCGACACCGACGTGGCCTCGTCGCACAGGTCGAAGCCGGCGAAGAGCTGCTTCATGTCGTCGAGCGTCGCGATCGACACGCCCGACGTTCCGATCTTCCCGTAGATGTCAGGCCGCTCGTCGGGGTCGAAGCCGTAGAGCGTCACCGAGTCGAATGCGGTCGAGAGCCGGGTTGCCGGCTGCCCGTGCGACAGCATGTGGAACCGACGGTTCGTCCGTGACGGACCACCTTCGCCCGCGAACATCCGCGCGGGCTCCTCGCCCGTGCGCTTGAACGGGAACACCCCTGCGGTGAACGGGAAGTGGCCGGGCAGCGTTCTCGGCGCGCAGCCAGCGAACGAGCTCGCCGTCGTCCTCGAAACGGGGGAGCGCGACCTTGGCCACGCGCGTGCCGGACGGCGAGACGAGATCCGCGTCGTCGGCGGCGCATGCGTCGCGTTGTGCCGGCCATCCGTCGAGCAGCGCCCGCGCGTCGGGCGGAAGCGACCGGTCCGTCGCGTCGAGATGGTCGACGACGACGTCGCGCGCCGCGGGTTCGGTCGTCAGGAGCTCCGCGACCGCGCCGAGGGCCTGGCGGCGTCGCACGATCTCGACGTGCGTCGTCGTCGTGGCGTGGTACTCGCGCACGCCTTCGGCGATCTCGGCCAGGTACCGCACCCGCGCGTTGGGCACGAGGTCGGCGTGGCGCGCCGACGTCTTGGTCGTCGACGGCATACGAGCGCCACCGATGTCGAGCCGCTCGGCGAGCTCGTGGAAGAGCGCGGTGACACCGTTGTCGTTGAAACGCGCCGCGGTGGTGCCGAACACCGGAAGGTCTTCGATGGCGGGTCCGCGGATCCCCCGGCTGCGCCCCACCTCGCGACGGACGTCGCGCAGCGCGTCCTCCGCACCGGGACGTTCGAACTTGTTGATGGCGACGACATCGGCGAGCTCCAGCATGTCGATCTTCTCGAGCTGGGTCGCGGCGCCGAACTCGGGTGTCATCACGTAGAGCGACACGTCGACGTGGGGCACGATCGCCGCGTCGCCCTGGCCGATCCCGGGCGTCTCCACGATCACGAGGTCGGCGCCCGCCGCCTTGGCCGCGTCCACGACCAACGGCACCACCTCGGGCAGCTCGGTCGACGAGCCGCGCGTCGCGAGTGACCGGAAGTAGATCCGGGGCGAGTCGATCGCGTTCATGCGGATGCGATCGCCCAACAGCGCGCCGCCGCTGCGACGTCGAGTGGGGTCCACCGCGATGATCGCGATGCGCAGCGCGTCGTCCTGGTCGAGCCGCATCCGCCGGACGAGCTCGTCGGTGAGTGACGACTTGCCCGAGCCGCCGGTGCCGGTGATCCCCAGCACGGGCACGGTCGCGCGCCGCAGCGACGGCCCGGAGCTCAGCGACCTCGCCCGCGTCGAGCAGTCCGCGCTCGAGTTGCGTGATCATGCGCGCCAACGCGTGGGAGGAACCCTGCGCGGAGCTCGTCGAGCGGTGACGAGCGGGCGTGGCGCATCGCCGCTCGCGCGACACACCTCGAGCATCGAGGCGATCATCCCGTCGAGACCGAGGCGCTGACCGTCTTGGGGAGAGAACACCCGACTCACGCCGTAGGCCTCGAGCTCGGCGATCTCCGCGGGCACGATCACGCCGCCGCCGCCGCCGAAGACGCGCACGTGGCCCGCGCCCTGATCGCGCAGACGGTCGACGAGGTACCGGAAGTACTCCATGTGCCCGCCCTGGTACGAGCTGACCGCGACGCCGTCGACGTCTTCCTCGATGGCCGCGTCGACGACCTCGTCGACCCCGCGGTCGTGTCCGAGGTGGATCACCTCCGCGCCCTGGGTCTGCAGGAGTCGGCGGACCATGTTGATCGCCGCGTCGTGGCCGTCGAAGAGGCTGGCCGCGGTCAGGCACCGCACCGGCCGGGTACGCGGAGCCGCGGGCGCCCCCGAACGGACGTCGGGGGCGAGCGTGTCGACCATCCATCCAATCTACAGTGACGTTGAAGAACTGTCACGACCGTTGAAGTTTGATCGATCGAGGCCAGGATTCCGTGCGCCCGTTCTCAGAGGGCCGAGTGTGAGAGGGCGAGCTCTCAGAGAGGTGGACGCCCGCCTCCTGCCGCCGGGTCGGGCATGGCGCGGATCATGTTGGTCTGCGTGAACGATGCGACCAGCGTGCCGTCGGCTTGGAACACCTCGGCCTGACCGTACGTACGGCCGCGACCGGCGGCCGTGCTGTGATGCGCGATCAGCAGCCAGTCGCGGGTGGTGAACGGCTCGTGGAACACCACGGTCTGCGCGAGCACGCCGGTGGACACGGTTCGATGCGCGGCGTTCTGGTTGATCCCCGCGTGCGGGCGCATCGCGGGTCGCGATCAGGTAGCCGTCGGTCGCCCACGCGAGCACGGCCTGGTTGATGGTGACGTCATCGGGCGCGTCCGCGAAGCGGGTCCAGAGAAACAGGTCGGCGGAGGCCACCGGCGCGTCGAGGCTGTAGAGGTCGACGTCGTCGACGATGCGCAGCTCCGAGCCGGGGAACACCGCGCCGCGCGCGCCACCGTCGGCGGACTGCTCCGGGCCGGCGACGTCGGGCATCGACGGCGCGTGACGGATCAGGTCGGGCTCGTCGACGTCGAGCAGCACGAGCGAACGCGCGCAGAGCCGATCGCCCTGCCACGCGGTGATGCTGTCGCTGGCGAACGATCGGCCCGCGTGCATGGGATCGACCTGGAGCTCGGTTGCACCACTGACGCGCGCCGTGCGAGCGAAGATCGTCTGGATGGATCGCACGTGCTGGTCCGGATGGCAGCGCGCCGCGGCGATGATCGACTGACCGAGCAGCTGGCCGCCGAACACGACGTCGTGGATCTCGGCGTTGCCCTCGTTGGGTGCGGCGAAACGATGTTCGTCGATCGGCTCCAGGCGGAGGGCCGCCGGCGTCGCTGCGTCATCGTGCATGGTTGCTCCTGGTGTTCGTCGGCGCGGCGCCGGCCGGCTCCGCGATACGTTGCGCCGATGGATCATGCACGCGACGCGTCAGTGCTCGATGGATCAGTGCCTGACGCATCCACGTTGGCACAACGAGTCGAAGCCCTTCTCGAGCAGTATCCCCCGGCCACCACGGATGCCCATGTGTTCCTCCGGGCGCAGTACGACGCCGGCCTGGCCTGGGTGCGCAATCCCGTCGGCCGGGGCGGCTCCGGCACGTCGATGGAGTTGCAGACGGCGGTCGACGAACGGCTCGCCGAGGCAAAAGCGCCGCCCAGTGGCAAGATCACCAACCCGATCGGTGCCGGACAGTGCGCCGCCACGGTGCTCGCGTTCGGCAGCCCGGCACAGCAGGAGCGATATCTGCCCGCGCTCTTCACCGGCGAGGGACCGTGGTGCCAGCTCTTCAGTGAGCCCGGCAGTGGCTCGGACCTCTCGTCGCTCGCGACCCGTGCCGTGCGCGACGGCGACGAGTGGATCGTGAACGGCCAGAAGGTGTGGACGAGCGGCGCGCAGTACGCCAGCTACGCGCTCATGTTGGCCCGCACCGATCCCGACGCGGAGAAGCACGCGGGCATCACCGCGTTCGCGGTCGACATGCACGCGCCGGGTGTCGAGGTGCGGCCGCTCCGTCAGATGAACGGTGGCACCGACTTCAGCGAGGTGTTCCTCAACGACGTGCGCATCCCCGACGCCGAGCGTCTCGGCGAGATCGGCGCCGGATGGCTGGTGTCGAACGCGACCCTCACCCAGGAGCGCTACAACATGCCGCGCATGCCCAACCGGGGCGACGGCGCGATCGGCATGGTCGTCGCCGCGTGGCAGGCGCGCGCCGACAAGACGTCGCCCGTGGCGGTCGCGCTGAAGGATCAGCTCATGCGCCACTGGGTCGATGCCGAGGCGCTCCGGCTGTTGCAGGCGCGCGCGGCGATGCTGCGCGCGGCGGGCGGTGGCGGCCCCGAGGGATCGCTCGGCAAGCTCGCCAACTCCGTCATCGGTCGGCGACTCGCCGAGTTCGCCCCGTCGATCCTGGGCACCGACTCGATGCTCATCGACGCGTACGAAGGTCGCACCGCGAGAGGTCGCCCGGGCGCCGCCGGCGGCAGTCCGTTCGGGATCCAACACTCGCTCGTCGCGAGCCCGAGCATGGCGATCGCCGGTGGCACCGACGACATCCAGCGCAACATCATCGGTGACCGCGTCCTCGGCCTCCCGCGGGAGCCCTCGGTCGACAAGGGTGTGCCGTGGAGCAAGACGCTCCGCAACTGACCCCCGGCCCTCGGCTCACGCCGGGCGCAACAGCACCTCTTGGGTGAGGTAGGCCCCGAGGGCGCCGTCGCGGGCGTGGATCGTGCCGTTGAAGACGCCGCGCTCGCCGATGATCGAGACGGGCACCAAGTCGATGAACATCCAATCGGTGACGTCGATCGGGCGGTGCAGCCACACGGCGTGATCGAGACTCGTGCCCCCGACGGCGGGCGCGCTCCCGTCGTTGAGCCAACCGAAGGGCCAACCGAGGTCGGAGATGTACGTCAGCACGCACGACCGGGTGGTCGAGTCGGCGGGCAGCGGGTCACGGGGGCGGACCCAGAATCGCGTGGCGCGCCACGGCTCCGAGCCCGTGTCGGTGAGGTAGCGGATGTCGAGCACCGTGTTCAGGTGCTGGTCGCGCTCGATCTGGGGGAGCGTGTCGGGGTCGCCCGCGTCGGCGGCGAGGACGGGCTCCTGCACGTCGCGCGTGCCCGCCTCGAGTTGGAAGGACGCCAGCGCACTGAAGATCACCTTGCCGTCCTGGCGCGCGTTCACGTGGCGCGCCGAGAACGAGCGGCCGTCGCGGTCGCGGTCGACGGTGATGATGGTGGGGCGATCCGGTCGACCGAGCCGCAGGAAGTAGCCGTGCAGCGAGTGCGCGGGGCGGTCGTCGTCGACGGTCGCGGCCGCCGCGGCCAACGCCTGGGCGGCGACCTGCCCGCCGAACAGCCGCGGTCGTGGGTCGCCGCGGTTCGCCGGATTCCGCGCTCGGTACAGGTTGGTGTCGAGCGTCTCGAGGGTGAGGAGATCGGGGAGCGACTCGGCTCCACCTGGCGCGCTCATGGCGGCGGACACTACCGCTCGCGCTCGACGGGATGACCCGACGGTGCAGCGCCGGGTAGGTTCCCGTGCGCGCGCGGGGGTCGCCCGCGATCACTGGACGGTGGGGGAAGCAATGGCACAGTTCGACGGCAAGGTCGCGATCGTCACGGGTGCGGGGCGTGGTATCGGCCGCGCCGAGGCCCTGCTCCTCGCGCACGAAGGCGCGCGAGTGGTCGTCAACGACCTCGGTGGTTCGGGCGACGGCGAGGGCGCCGACCAGACGCCCGCGCAGCAGGTGGTCGACGAGATCGTCGCCGCCGGTGGCGAGGCGGCCGCGAACTACGACGACTGCGCGTCGTGGTCCGGTGCCGAGGCGCTGGTGAACCAGGCGATCGATACCTTCGGCGGGCTCGACGTGCTCATCTGCAACGCCGGGATCCTGCGCGACAAGATGAGCTTCAACATGACCGAGGACGAGTTCGACTCGGTCGTGCGCGTGCACCTCAAGGGCCACTTCGGCCCCGCGCACTTCGCCGGTCGCTACTGGCGGGAGAAGGCCAAGTCGTCGGGTGAGCCCACGAACGCGGCGATCGTGATGACGTCGTCGGAGTCGGGGCTCTACGGCAACGCCGGACAGGTGAACTACGCGGCCGCCAAGATGGGCATCGCGTCGATGACCATCGTGTTGGCGCGCGAGCTCGCGCGCTCGGGCGTGCGCGTGAACGCGATCGCGCCGGTCGCGGCAACGCGACTCCTCGGCACGGTCGGTCGCGGCGAGGAGATGGCGGAGAACCCGATGCTCTCGCCCGACAACCCCGCGGCCGGCGCGGTGTGGCTCGCGTCACCGCTCGCGGAAGGGATCACCGGGCAGGTGTTGAAGATCAGCGGGGGAGTGGCGCAGATCGTGCAGGGGTGGACGCCCGTCACCCAGATCGAGTCCGACGAGAAGTGGACGATCGACGCGCTCGCCGGCGGACGCGACACGCTGTTCGCCAACCGTGACGCGGGCGTGCCGCCGTTCCACGTCGGCAAGATCTGAGCGCGCTCGACGCGCGCCACGCGCTCAGCCCTGCTGGCTCAGCTCTTGCTCGGGCCCTTCGGCACTTCACGGAACGGAAGCTCGCGCGACGCGTCACGCTCGCGGGGCATCCCCAACACGCGCTCGCTGATGGCGTTGCGGGCCATTTCGATGGTGCCGCCGCCGATCGCGATGGCCTGGCGCGAGAGGTAGCCCTGCCCTCGTCGTCCGACCTCGGTGTCGGCGTCGTCGTACACGACGCCGCCTGATCCGGCCAGCTCGTAGGCCACCGTCGTGGAACGAATGCTCGTGACTGCGGCGAGGAGCCGTGACAACGCGGCCGCTTGGTTGTTGAGGTGGCCGGTGCGGATGCCCTGCCCGATCCGTCGTTGCGTCAGTGCGCCCACCAGGCCGTCGGCCAGCACCTCGCCGAGCATGTCGCGGGCGATCGGGTCGTCGATCCGGCCCACTCGACGGGCGAGCTCCAAGAGGTCGCGACCGGCCACGGCCGACGGGTCGCCCGCGCCACTCCGATGGATCACGTGCGGCGACATGGCGAAGCTGCGTTCGAAGTACAACCACCGGGTACCGATCGTCCACCCGTCGTCGACGATGCCGAGGCGCTCCGATTCCGGGATGCGCACATCGGTGAAGAACTCCTGGCAGAAGTGCTTGCCGCCGTTCAGCATCTCGATGCGGTGCATCTCGACGCCCGGCGCGTGCGCCGGCACCATGAACACGCTCAGGCCGCGATGCTTCGGCACGTCTTGGTTGGTGCGCACCAACGTGAGCCCATAGTCGCCGAGCCAGGCGCCCGACGACCACATCTTCGAGCCGTTCAACACCCACTCGTCGCCGTCGCGCACGGCCGTGGTCTGTGCGCCGGCTGCGTCGGAGCCACTGCTCGGCTCCGAGAGGTACTGCACCCACACGTGCTCACCCTTGAGGATCGGCGGCACGTGGCGAAGCTTCTGCTCGTGGGTGCCGAACTCCAGGATCACTGCCATGCACGGCGTGAAGTTCGGGATCTGCAGCATCATCGGGTGCTCGTAGCCCTGCGCTTCCTCGCTGAACGCCAGTGCGTGGGCGGGGGTGAGGCCTTGGCCGCCGTACTCCTTCTCCACGACGAGACCGGCGAAGCCGGCGTCGAACAGCTGACGCTGGAGCGCGCGCTGTCGCTGCATCGCCTCGAGCTCCTGCTCGTCGGTCTGCGCGCCGCGCATCGCGTGCCCGCTGCGCGGCGCCATGTTGTCCCGCAACCAGGCACGGGCGCGCAGCCGGAAGCTCTCGACATCCTCGATCTCGGTGTCGACGGCCTGCGCGTCGGGTGCGTGTTCGTCGGTCATCGCGCGTCCTCCTGCTGTTCCAGTGACGTGGTCAGACGTTGACGGTGCTCCGTGACCGTGCCGTGCAGGCCGGACCCGAGCACCACCCGTCGCAGGTACAGGTGCAGGTCGTGCTCGAACGTGACGCCGATGCCGCCGTGCAGCTGCACGCACTCCTGCATCAGCTCGGGGCCGTGGTGACTCACGTACGCCTTCGCCGCCGAGACGAGATCCCATGCGTCCGGGTCGCCGTCGTCGATCGCGTTCATCGCGCCGTCGGCGATGGCGTGGCTCGCCTCGAGCCACAGCTTCATGTCGGCGAACCGGTGCTTCAGCGCCTGGTACGAGGCGATCGGGCGGCCGAACGTGTAGCGGTCGAACGACCACTCGACGGTCATCGCGAACGCGCGGTCCATCGCGCCGACCATCTGGGCCACCTCGAGTGCGACGGCCACCTGCATCTGCCAGTCGACGTCGGACGCCGCGCCGCCGACCTCGCCGACCACCGCGGAGGCTGGGAGCTCGACACCGTCGAAGCTGACCTTCGCGAAGTGGCGGGTGAGGTCGACGCTGCTCATCGGCGTCACCGTCACGCCCTGCGTGCCGATCGGTACGAGCACCTGGGTGAGACCGTCACCGGTGCGCGCCGACACCAACACGTGCTGGGCTTGCGCGGCCGACTCGACCGGTGCCTTCACACCGTCGAGTCGGACGGTGTCGCCGTCGACGACTGCGGTCACGGTGATGTCGCCGAAGCGGTCGTTCGGGCGAGGCTCGGCGAATCCCCAGGTACCGATCTCGTCGCCCGCGAGCATGTGCGCCAGGGGCCCGGTCTGCTGTGCCGCGGTACCGGAGCGCGACAGGGCACCGGCGACGATGCTGGCCGGCACGAGCGGGCCGGGTGCCGCGTGGCGACCCAGCTCGAACGCGACGATGCCCAGATCGACGACGGGATGCCCCGAGAGGCTGCCGCCGCCGTGGGCCTCGTCGACGAGCAGCGACGTCCAGCCGAGCTCGGCACCCTGCGTCCAGTACGCCGGAGCGAACCCCGCGGGGTCGTCGCGCAACGCCCGCAACGCTGCCGGCGGCACCTTGTCTTCCAAGAATTTGCGTGTCGTCTCGGCGAAGAACGCCTGGTCCGAGCTGAGCTCGAGTTCCATCAGTGCACCCGCCCGCGAAGAGATGCCATCAGTGCTCGCCCCTCTGTGCTCACGAACCGTGCCGACCCGAGCAACCGTCGAGCCTTCCATGGAGTTGACAGTGCGTCAAATCAGAACTTGACAGTCCGTCAAATTCAGTGACACCCTGGAGAGACAAGCAGACGAGGGGAACGATCCATGGCGACCACCGACGCTGACGAACTGATCTACGTGCGCGATCGAGACCTGCCGTACATGACGTTCGACGCCGACAACCACCTGTACGAGAACCAGGACGCGATGACGAAGTTCCTCCCGCCCTCGTACAGCGGGATCATCAAGTACGTCGAGGTGGGCGGGCGCACCAAGCTCGCGATCAAGGACCGCCTCACGAACTACATCCCGAACCCCACGTTCTCGAAGGTGGCGGTGCCCGGCGGCTACGGGATCGACCCCACCCAGAAGTCCGACCCGTCGGTGCGCCGTCCCAATCAGACCGGCGGCCGCAAGGTGCAGGCGATGCCGGGCCTCGACGCCTTCTTCGACCCCGAGCCGCGGCTCGCGTTGATGCGCGACATGGGGATCGACCGCACGCTGCTGTGGCCGACGCTGGCGAGCGCGCTCGAAGAGCGACTGGCCGAAGACCCCGACGCCGTGTGCGTCGTGATCCACGCGCTCAACCAGTGGATGCTCGAGCACTGGACGTACAACTACGAGGGCGCGATCTTCGCGACGCCGATCATCTCGCTGGCGAAGCTCGACGCGGCGTTGGACGAGCTCGAGTACGTCCACGACAACGGAGCGAAGATCTTCCTGATCCGGGTGGCGCCGGTGCCCACGCTGCGCGGTCGTCGCTCGTTCGCACTTCCGGAGTTCGACCCGTTCTGGGAGCGCGTGCAAGAGCTCGGCATGGTCGTCGGGATGCACTCCGGCGACTCGGGCTACGTGCGCTACACGAACGACTGGGAAGGCAACGACTTCGAATTCAACTTCGGCAACATCGGGAACCCCGCGTTCCGGGCGTTGGCGTCGGAGAAGGACAACCTCATCGATGCGATGGCGTCGATCATCGGGCACGGTCTCGCCACGCGGTTCCCGAAGCTGAAGTTCCTGCCGGTCGAGTTCATGGCCACCTGGGTGCGACCGTTCGTCGAGCGCCTCCAGCGTGCCTATGAGCGGTCGCCGAACGTGTTCCAGGAGAACCCCTTCGACACGTTCACCCGCGCGGTCTACATCCACGTGTTTCACGAGACCGACCCGCAGGGGCTGCTCGACCTGGGGATCCCCGTCGACCACCTGATGTTCGGTTCCGACTTCCCGCACCCCGAAGGCATGGCCGATCCGCTCTCGTACTCGGAGGTCGTCGCCGGGATGACGCCCGAGGACCAGGCGATGATCATGGGCGGCACGCTCGCGCAGGTGATGGGAGTCGACGCCACCACGGTGTGATCGAGTCGCTCGGCGCCGATGTAGGTTCGTGGGCGATGGCCCGCGTTGTGCCCGACCGTCCACCGGCGACGGAGACCCTGTCGGGGCCCAAAGCGGCGCGGACGCGGGAGATGTTGGTCGCAACCGCGAAGGCGGAGTTTCTCGCGCGCGGCTACGTCGACACCAGCATCGAGCACATCACCGAGGCGGCGGAGGTCTCACGACCGACCTTCTACACCTACTTCCGGTCGAAGCGAGAGATCTTCGACGCGGTGGCGCTCACCACGTCGGACGCGGCGGAGCGGGTCTTCGACGGCCTCGGAGGCCTCGGACCCGACTGGACGACCGACGACCTGGCCATGTGGGTGCGCTCGTACTTCGAGTTCGTCGAGCTCCACGGGCCGTGGGTGCTCGTGTGGCACGAGGCGCGGCGAACCGACCATGGCGTGCTCGACTCCGGGCGCGCCAACCGCCGGTATCACGCCCGACGGATCGGGCTCCACCTGCACAACCTCGGCGTGAAGACCGAGCAGGATCCGGTCGACGACGGGCTGATCGTGCTCGCGATCCTCGAGGCGCTCGGTGTCGATGGTCGCACCGAGAGCGCGCGACCCGAAGCGGTCGACATCACGGCCGGCGCGATCGCCGCGTTCCTCCGTCGGCCCTGACGCGGGCCCGCTCGAACCTCGCGCCGCGTCGCTCCGTCGTCGCTCAGGCCACGTGGTGGATGGACGCCTTCGGGTCGAACACCTCCGGGGAGATCTCGATGCCGTGGTCGCGCAGCTCCTCGTCGAAGCGAGGTCGCAGACCGGTCGGACGCAGCTCGCCGTCGATCGAACCATCGTCGCCACGTTCGCCGTGCTCGAACACGAAGATGTCGGCAAGCGTGATGACGTCGCCTTCCATCCCTTCGACACCGCACACCCGCGTGATGCGACGGGTGCCGTCGCGCATGCGGCTGATGTGCACGAGGAGGTCGACTGCCGATGCCGCCTGCTCGCGGATCGCCCGCATCGGCAAGTCGACTCCGGCCATGAGCACCATGGTCTCGATCCGGGACAGCGCGTCGCGCGGCGAGTTCGCGTGCAGCGTCGACAACGACCCGTCGTGGCCGGTGTTCATGGCCTGAAGCATGTCGAGCGCCTCGGCGCCGCGCACCTCGCCGACGACGATGCGGTCGGGACGCATGCGCAACGCGTTGCGCATCAGGTCGCGCGCCACGATCTCGCCGCGACCTTCCACGTTCGCCGGACGCGACTTCGAGCCGCACCACGTGACGTTGGCGCAACCGCAGCTCAGCCGCGTCCTCGATGGTCACGATGCGCTCGTCGCTCGGGGATCATCGACGACAGCACGTTGAGCAGCGTGGTCTTGCCCGTACCGGTTCCACCGCTCACGAGGATGTTCGCCCTGCCCGCGACGCACGCGGAGAGGAAGGTGCCGACGCCTTCGGTGATGGTGCCCATCTCGACGAGGTCTTCGAGCTCGAAGGCGTGGGTCGGGAACTTGCGGACGGTCAGCACCGGGCCGTCGAGCGCCAACGGCGGGATGATCGCGTTGACGCGCGAGCCGTCGGGCAGCCGTGCGTCGACCATCGGTGACGTCTCGTCGATGCGACGGCCGATCGGCGCGACGATGCGGTCGATCACACGCAGGATGTGGTCGTGCGACAAGAAGGCCGAGTCGGTGAGCTCGAGGAGACCGTTGCGCTCCACGTACACGCCGTCGAGCGAGTTCACCATGATCTCGGTGACCGTCGGGTCGTCGAGGTAGCGCTCGATCGGGCCGTACCCGAGCACCTGGTCGGTGATCGACGACACGAGCTTGTCGCGCTCGCCGGGTGTCAGCGGGATCTTCTCGTCGCGCAACACCTGACCGAGCTCGGCCACGACGAGGTTGTCGAGCTGCACCGCGCTCAAGGAGGTGTCGAAGAGCGCGGGCCCATGCGCACCATGAAGCGCGACCTGGGCGCGCTCCTTGAGCTGCGCGAGCGGATCGTCGGTCGGTGCGGTCTCGCGTTGCTCGACGTGACTGCGCGACACGGTGTTCGACGCGATCGGTTCGGGCGTTTCGCCTTCGGACTGCTTGAGGCGTTCGCTCAGCTTCATGTGGTCACCTTCCCTCGGCGCCAGAAGTTCGGCTTGGCGTCAGTCGTTGAGCTGCGGCGCCATTCGACGCACGAGCTGTGCCATCGCGAGCGACACGGGCGCACGCGGGTCGTTCTCGATCACCGGGGTGCCGTGGTTGAGCGACAGCGGTACCGCGCGGGAGCTCGGGATGGCGACGTCGACGCTCACGCCGACCGCACTCTCGATGGCGCCGATGGTGAGCCCGGTCTTGGCGTCGGCCCGGTTGAGCACGAAGTGCCAGCGCTGTTCCGCGTTGCCGAGCACGCGCAGCGCCTCGATCTCCTTCTGCGTGCTGCGGATGCTCGGGATGTCGGTGGCCGAGAGCACCACGAGGTCGGTCGCGTAGTCGAGCGCGGCGAGCGTGTACTGGTCGAGCCCCGACGCCGTGTCGACGATCACGTAGCGAAACGCCTGCGTGAGCAGCGCGAGCACCTTGTTGACGTGTTCGATCGTCAGGTCGTCGGCTTCGGTCGGCTTGGCCGGCGCGCAGAGCACGAACAGACCCGACTCGTGATACGGTCAGGTTGGCCTTGAGTCGCGTGGCGTCGAGCTTGTCGATCTGCTTGACCGCTTCGCTGAACGTTCCCTCGGGCTTGATGCCGAGTGCGCTGGCGACGTCACCGAACTGCAGGTCGAGGTCGATGATCACCACTTCGCCGGGCATGGCCTGCGCGAGCCCGAGTGCGAGGTTCGACGACACGGTCGTCTTCCCTGCACCACCCTTCGGACACAGCGTGACGATCACGCGCGGCGTGTCGTGGTCGACCTCTTCGGCCTCGAACGCGAGGCGACGAGCGGTCGGCCGCCTCGAACGCCCGATCGAGCGCGGCCTTCAAGCACCGTCGGCGACGCGTCGGGTGCGATCACGTCGCGGGCGCCGGCGTGCAACGCGGACCGCAACAGGTCGGTCGACGGTTCGGCCACGATGACGACGCTGATGTCGGGGCGGGTGCTGTCGAACTCGCGGGCGAGCTCGAGCGCCGCCTCTTCGGACAGGCCCGGACCGAGCGCGACCACCTCGACGCCGTCCTGGGCGATGTGGCGGATCGTGTTGGCGGGTTCGGAGTCGACCAGGTCGTCGCGCCAGAAGCGCAACTGCCCTTCGAACTCCCCCTTGAACGCGTTGCGGACGCGGCCCTCGAATTCCGTGTCTGCCGTTGCCAATACCAACCTGCTCATGCCCGTCCCCGTTCAGTCCTGCCGAGCGTCTGCCCACGGCTCTTGCTGGGAGCATCGACGTGCGGAGGACCCTCCTTGAGCCACAAGGGCCAGGAGGCACGGGTCGCACCGGGCTGACGTCAGGAAGACGTCAGAGTGCGGGGTGGTGGTTGCCGGTCAGTGATCGGTGCTGGTGCCGTCGGCGAGGACGGCATGCGGCAGGCAGAGGTCGTCGTACTCCGAGATGACGATCTCGGTGACGTCGGGCCCGCACGCCGGGCAGTGCGGGTCGCGTCGCACCTTGAACGCCCGGAAGCTGGTCTCGAGTGCGTCGTAGGCGAGGAGCCGTCCGACGAGCGGGTCGCCCAGGCCGAGGATGATCTTGATCGCCTCGAGGGCCTGCAACGAGCCGACGATGCCGGGCAGCACACCGAGCACACCGGCCTCGGAGCAGCTCGGGGCGAGCTCCGGCGGCGGTGGTTCTGGGAGCAGGCACCGGTAGCACGGGCCGACGTAGGGATCGAACACCGACACCTGACCCTCGAACCGGAAGATCGAGCCGTGGACCACCGGGATGCGCTTGAGCAACGACGCGTCGTTCAGCAGGTACCGGGTGGGGAAGTTGTCGGTGCCGTCGATGATCACGTCGTAGCCGTCGATGATGTCGAGCACGTTGTCGGCGCCGAAGCGCACGTCGTAGGTGACGACGTCGACGTCGGGGTTCAGCTGTGTGATCGTCTTCTTGGCCGAGTCGACCTTGCGGTCGCCGATGCGGTCCATGTTGTGCAGGATCTGGCGTTGCAGGTTCGACGCGTCGACGACGTCCATGTCGACGATGCCGAGCGTGCCGACGCCCGCCGCGGCGAGGTAGAGCGCGGCGGGGGAGCCGAGCCCGCCGGCGCCGAGGAGCAACACCTTCGACTCGAGCAGCTTCTGCTGGCCGGCCTCGCCGACTTCGGGCAACAGGATGTGACGGCCGTACCGGTCGCGCTGCTCGGCGCTGAGCACCGCGGGCGTGATCCAGGTGCGACCCTCGTTCTTCCAGCGACTGAAGCCGCCGGCCATGGAGACGACGTCGGTGTAGCCGAGCTCCGAGAGCGTCTCGGCCGCGAACGCCGAGCGGTTGCCACCCGCGCAGAAGATCACCACGGGGGCGTCCTTCGTCGGGAGCTTGGGCTCGACCTGACCCTCGAGGTGGCCGCGGGGGATGAACACCGAACCGGGGATGGTGCCCTGGTCGTACTCGTCCTGCTCGCGCACGTCGAGGAACGTGGCCGCGCCGAGTTGCGCTTCGGCCTCCTCCGGGGAGACCTCACGGATGTTGGCCTTGGCCTGGCGAAGCAGGTCGCGATAGCTGGGCATGGGGTTCCTCGTGCGTTGCGTGCGAGTGGTGCGGCAAGGGGCGTCGGCCGATCAGCCGGACAGCTGTAAAAGCCTACCCGCATGGTCGGGTATTCCCAACCGCGATCGATCGCGACGGTTCACACGCGGTCGACGATGGCGGGGAGCACGGTGCCCAGCTGCTCCCGCACGACGGCGTCGGCGTAGCGGTCGAACGGGGTCTCCTGGGCGTTGAGGATCACGAGCCGCGGCGTCGGCCTGCATCGCGATCTCCGGCAGCGCAGCGGCCGGGTAGACCCCCAGCGAGGTGCCGGCCGCGATGAACACGTCGGCACCGCGCGCCGCGAGCTGGGCGCGTTCGAGATCGGCGGCCACGAGGCTCTCCCCGAACGAGATGGTCGACGACTTCAAGATGCCGCCGCACTCGAGACATCTCGGGTCGTCCTCACCTGCGCGCACGCGGTCGAGCGTCTCCTCCATCGGTCCGTGCCAGGAGCAGCTGAGGCACTTGACGCCGTGCACGTTGCCGTGGATCTCGATGATGCGCTCGGGCGACAGCCCGGCCGTCTGGTGGAGCCCGTCGATGTTCTGGGTGACGAGCGTGTGCAGCGCGGCACGACGTTCCAGCTCGGCGAACGCGTAGTGGGCGGCGTTGGGCTCACCGCCGTACCGCTCCCCGTCGGCGCGTCGACGCCACACGTCGCGGCGATGGTTGGGATCGGCCACGTAGTGCTGGATGGTGGCGCGTCGCTCTGCAGTCGGGTCTTTCGTCCACACGCCGTTGGGTCCGCGGAAGTCGGGGATGCCCGACTCGGTCGACACCCCCGCGCCCGTGAGCACCACGATCTGACGCGCGCCGCGCAGCGCGTCCGCGATCCGGTCCAGCTCGTCGGCCATGCCGCGCACCGTACCCGCGCCCACCGGCCGTCGAAATTGCGTTGGAAGTGCACGCAGAGCGCGCGCTGGGAACGCAATTTCGTGAGAAGGAACGTGAGAAGGAGAAGCGAGCGGCGCGCCCCGGGGAGAAGGGCGCGCCGCTCGTCGCGGCCGGTGGGGTGGGGGACCGGCCGAGACCTTCCTGGAGTACGTCGCGGGTCAGGCAGCTGGATTGCGGTCGAGCGCCGACGCGGTCACGTGGTCGAGTGCCTCGCGGTGACGGTCGTATGCCCAGCGGGCGCTCTCGTGGGCGATCGACGGGTGAAAGCCCACGCTGTGCAGCACCCGCTCGACGTGATCTGCATCGTCACCTTGCTCGAGCAGCGTGAAGGCGATCCGTCGTGCATTGCGCCGGGCGGTCGCGAGCGGCGCGTCGGCGAGGTCGGCGTCGACCCACTCGGCGTGCGCGACCTGGAGGTCGGTCGGGAGACGCTTGACGTGTCGCCGGTTCACGGGCGGGATGTTGCGCCGCACCGCCACGGTCGTCATGCCGTCGTCGCACGCGAGGTCGAACTGCGCCAACCGAGCGAGGGTGCGCACGATGGGCGAGCTCGTGCCGTCGCGCTGGCCGAGGCCGAGGGCCTGCGACGCGTCGGACACGGTCAGCTCGATGCCACCGGGGTGATGATCGAAGCGGTCGGCGAGGTGCCGCAGCAGGAGCAACGCGGTGGGGCCGAGCGTGGGGAGCCAGAACGTCTCGACGTAGCGCGACCGCGGGTCGTAGCCCAAGGTGTCGATGATCGGGTCGTTCCAAGGCTGGATGGTGAGCGTGGCGGGCATGGCACTTCTCCGGACGCGAAAAAGGGAGCGAATCCAACGTTCGGGGAAGTGTGAGGAGCCGGTCCGTCGACCGTGCATCCCGAGGTGTGTCAGAGTGTATGAAACGGCCTCAAGTGTGTCAAGAGGTGCGATGCGCGGCGACCGGCGACGAGCCGTCGACGGCATCGACACCGTCGGGCCCGGCCGCGATGCCGCGCCGCACGCGGAGCGCACTCGCCGGGTCGGGGCCGAAGTGCTCCGCCGGGCGAGGGCGGCTGAAGAGATAGCCCTGCCCCATGTCGCAGCCCATCACGCGCAGCGCGTCGAGCTGCTCGGGCTGCTCGATGCCTTCGGCGATCGTGACGAGGTTGAGCGCGCGTGCCAGGTGCACGATGGCGGTGGTGATCGCGGTGCTGTCGGCGCGGGTGGGCACACCGGTCACGAACGATCGGTCGACCTTCAAGGCCTCCACCGGGAGCTGTTCGAGGTACGCGAGCGACGAGTAGCCAGAACCGAAGTCGTCGACCGACAGGTGCACGCCGAGCGAGCGAAGCGCACCGAGCGCGCTCAACGCCGACTCCGTGTCGCGCATCAGGGTGCTCTCGGTGATCTCGAGCCACAGCGAATCCGGGTGCAGGCCCGTCTCCGACAGCACGCGTGCCACGTCGTTGGGCAACGCCGGCTCGGCGAGTTGGCGCGGTGAGAGGTTCACGCTGATGGCGATGCGGGTGCCGTCCTTCGACGCCCGATGCCAACGGGCCGCCTGGCGACACGACTCCTCGAGGGCCCACATTCCGAGCGGCACGATGAGACCCGTCTCCTCGGCCAGTGGGATGAAGTCGTTGGGCGGGATGAGACCCCGTTCGGGGTGCTGCCAGCGGATCAACGCTTCGAACCCGGTGAGCTTCGTCGACGTGAGGTCGAGCACGGGCTGGTAGTGCACGCGAAGCTCACCGCGCTCGAGCGCGCGGTGCAGCGCGTTCCCGGTGCGGAGGTTGTCGACGGCGCGGTGATGCGTCGGCGCGTCGAAGAGCTCGGCGCGGTCGCGGCCGAGATCCTTGGCGTGGTACATCGCTGCGTCCGCGTTGCGGAGCAGGGTCTCGGGTGTGTCGCCGGTTCCTTCGGAGAGCGCGATCCCGATGCTCGCGGTGACGAACACCTCGCCTTCCACGAGCGCGAGTGGCTTGGCCACCACCGCAGCCAGCCGTTCGGCCATGAGCTCGGCCGTCTCCTCGCTCGAGACGTTCTGGGAGAGCACGACGAACTCGTCGCCGCCGAAGCGCGCGACCACGTCGGTCGGTCCCATCGCAGCACTCAGCCGGTCGGCGACCGACACGAGCAGACGGTCACCCGCGGAGTGGCCGAGGCTGTCGTTCACGAGCTTGAACCGGTCGAGGTCGAGGAAGAGCACGGCAACGCGTTCCCGACGCGCCGTCGCGCGCGTGAGCTCGCGCCCGAGCCGTTCGACGAAGAGCAAGCGGTTGGGAAGTCCGGTGAGCGGATCATGGATCGCTTGGTGCGCGAGTGCTTCGCCACTTGCTTTCCGCTCGGTGACGTCTTCCATCTGGGTCACGAAGTAGAGCGGGTTCTCGTTCATGTCGCGTACGAGTGACGTGCTCACCGAGAGCCACACCGCGTGGCCGTCGTGGTGCATGAAGCGCTGCTCGTGTTGGTCGCTCGGCGCTTCCCCGCCGAGCAGCTGGGTGATCGCGTTGCGCGCTCGCGCTTGATCTTCCGGGTGGGTGAGCTCGACGAGATTCGCGCGCAGCAGCTCGTTCTCGGACCGACCGAGGATGCCCACGAGCGCGCGGTTCACGCGAAACACCTGACCGTCGAGCGCGATGAGCGCCATGCCGATCGGCGCGTGCTCGAACGCGCTGCGGAATCGTTCCTGAGCCTCTCGCAGGTCGGCTTCGGCACGCCGGCGGTCGGTGAGGTCACGCGCACTGATCACGAGACCTTCGACGGATGGGTCGTCGAGCAGGTTGGTGGCCAACGCCTCCACCGTCCGCCACCCGCCGTCGGCATGCCGCATGCGGAATTCCACGCGCTCGGCGCCGCTCGGGTCGGTCAACACGGATCGGAACGCCTCGAGGGCGCGATGGCGGTCTTCCGGGTGGATCAGCTCGAACACGTCGGTGCCGAGGAGCGGCTCGCTGTCGAGCCCGAGCACCCGCTCCGTTGCCGGGCTCGCGTACACGAGGAGGCCGTTCGAGTCGACGATCGCCATGATGTCGTTCGAGTCGCGGACCATGGCTCGGAAGCGGGCCTCGTTGCGCTCGAGCAGCTCGGTGACCTGGCCCACGGTTCGTTCCGCGCGCCGTCCGACCACCTTCATGCCGACGATGGCCAGCACAACCAGGCCGGCCAACGCCAACAACACGAGTACCTCTTCGGACCTCACCCAGTGTCTGTCGGAGTTTGGCGGCCGAATCTTGATCGAGCGGTCTCAGCCGCCTCGCAGGTAGGTGGCGAGCAGGCGCCGCGCCGCGGCGGTCGGCGTGATGGTGCCGCTCGACACGTCGAGCTCGAGCTGGACGGCAAGCGCGGCGACGTCAGGGTCGGCGCGCAGCGACTCGACGAGCGCATCTGTGACTTCTGACCACATCCACTGACGGGCCTGCGCGGCTCGCTGCCTCTCGAGCTCGGTGCCGACCGCGGTGCGGTAGTCGTGTACTGCGTTCCACACCGTGTCGATTCCCGTGGCGAGGAGCGCAGAACACGTGATGACTCGAGCCGACCAGGCGGGTGTGCGGGGCCGGACGAGGTGGAGCGCGTTGGCGTAGTCGGCGGCGGTACCGGTGGCCGCGTTGAGGAGGTCGCCGTCGGCCTTGTTCACGACCACGAGGTCGGCGAGCTCCATGATCCCTCGTTTGATGCCCTGCAACTCGTCGCCGGCGCCCGGCGCGACCAGCACGAGGAAGAGGTCGACCATGGCGGCGACGGCCACCTCCGACTGCCCCACACCGACCGTCTCGACCAAGACGACGTCGAAGCCCGCGGCCTCGCACAGCAGCAGTGCCTCGCGCGTGCGGCGGGCGACGCCGCCGAGCGTGCCGCCGGTCGGTGACGGTCGCACGAACGCGTCGGGCGAACGGGTGAGCTGTTCCATGCGCGTCTTGTCGCCGAGGATCGAACCGCCACTGCGAGTGCTCGACGGGTCGACCGCGAGCACCGCGACGCGCAGCCCCTGATCGATGACGTGTTGCCCGAGCGCCTCGATGAACGTGCTCTTCCCGGCACCCGGTGCGCCTGAGATCCCGATGCGTGTCGCGCCACCCGTGTGCGGGAGCACCTCGGCGAGCAGCGATTCGGCCTCGGCGCGGTGATCAGCACGAGTCGACTCGGCGAGTGTGATCGCGCGCGCGAGTGATCGCCGATCGCCTTCGAGCACTCCCGTCGCCAGTTGGTTCACCGGTGCAGTCTGCCCGAGCGCGCCCGCACGCGTGCGGTGATCAGCGTTCGAGCAGGTCGAGGACCTCGGCCGCGGCGCGCGGGATGTTGGTGCCCGGGCCGAACACCGCGGCGACGCCGGCAGCCTTCAGCTCGTCGTAGTCCTGGGCGGGAATCACGCCGCCGACCACGACGATCATGTCGTCGGCGCCGTGTTTGGCCAGTTGGGCGATCAGGTCGGGCACGAGGGTCTTGTGCCCTGCCGCCTGGCTCGACACGCCGACCACGTGCACGTCGTTCTCGACGGCATCGCGCGCGGCTTCCTCGGGCGTCTGGAAGAGGGGGCCCACGTCGACGTCGAAACCGAGATCGGCGAACGCCGTCGCGATCACCTTCGCGCCGCGATCATGACCATCCTGGCCGAGCTTCACGACGAGCAGCCGCGGGCGACGACCCTCGCGCTCGGCGAACGCGGTGACCCGCGCTTGCACCGCGTCGTATTCCGCGTCGCCCTCGTACGCAGTGCCGTACACGCCGGCGATGGTACGGATCGTGGCGCGGTGCCGTGAGAACACGTCTTCGAGCGCCGCCGAGATCTCACCGACGGTCGCCCGTGCGCGCGTGGCCACGACCGCGAGCTCGAGGAGGTTCGCGTCGCCCTGCGCGCCCTCGCGGAGCTGGTCGAGTGCCAGCTGGGTTGCTGCCTCGTCGCGGTTGGCGCGCAGCGTGGCGAGCCGCGCCAACTGCTGCTCCCGCACCGCCGTGTTGTCGACGTCGCGCACCTCGATCTCGCCTTCGTGCTCGAGGCGGTACTTGTTGACGCCGACGATCGCTTCGTCGCCACGGTCGACTCGTGCCTGTCGCCGAGCGGCGGCCTCTTCGATCCGGAGCTTCGGCATGCCCGATTCGACGGCCTTGGTCATCCCACCGAGCGATTCGACCTCTTCCATCAGCGCCCACGCTTCGGTCGCGAGGCTGTGGGTGAGTGACTCGATGTAGTAGCTGCCGCCGAGGGGGTCGACCACGTGGGTCACGCCGGTCTCCTCGGCGAGGATCAACTGCGTGTTGCGGGCGATGCGCGCCGCGAACTCGGTGGGGAGCGCGATTGCTTCGTCGAACGAGTTCGTGTGCAGGCTCTGCGTGCCACCGAGCACCGCGGCCAGTGCCTCGATGGTGGTGCGCACGACGTTGTTGTACGGGTCATGCTCGGTGAGCGACACGCCGGAGGTCTGGCAGTGCGTGCGCAGCATCAACGACGTCGGCTTCTGGGGATCGAACTGGTGGATGAGGCGCGACCAGAGCAGACGAGCGGCGCGGAGCTTGGCAACCTCCATGAAGAAGTTCATGCCGATACCGAAGAAGAACGACAGGCGTGGCGCGAAGTCGTCGATGGCGAAGCCGCGTGCCAGCGCCGCACGCGTGTACTCGAGTCCGTCGGCGAGCGTGAAGCCGAGCTCCTGGACCGCCGTCGCACCGGCTTCTTGCATGTGGTAGCCGGAGATCGAGATCGAGTTGAACTTCGGCATGCGCTTCGTCGTGTACTCGATGATGTCGGTGACGATGCGCAGGCTCGGTTCGGGCGGGTAGATGTAGGTGTTGCGAACCATGAACTCCTTGAGGATGTCGTTCTGCAAGGTGCCGGCGAGCAGCGCTTCGTCGACGCCCTGCTCCTCGGCCGCCACGATGTAGCCGGCCATCACCGGAAGCACCGCGCCGTTCATGGTCATCGAAACGCTCATCTTGTCGAGCGGGATCTCGTCGAAGAGGATCTTCATGTCCTCCACCGAGTCGATCGCCACGCCCGCCTTGCCGACGTCGCCGACGACGCGCGGGTGGTCGCTGTCGTAGCCGCGGTGGGTCGCGAGGTCGAAGGCCACCGACAGTCCCATCTGCCCGGCGGCGAGGTTGGCGCGGTAGAAGGCGTTGGAGTCCTCGGCGGTGGAGAAACCGGCGTACTGGCGGATCGTCCACGGGCGGTTGGTGTACATCGTGGCGCGCACGCCGCGGAGGTAAGGATCGAACCCGGGGAGCGTGTCGACCGCCTCGATGCCTTCGAGATCGGCTGCGGTGTAGAGGGGCGCGACGGCGATTCCCTCGGGTGTGTGCCAGACGAGCGACTCGGGGTCGCCCTTCAGCTCCTTGGAAGCAAGTTCCTGCCAACGCTCACGTGCCGCTTCACCACCGGATGTTCCCATCCGGGAAGGGTACGGCGCGCTGTCGAACGAGGCGAAGCTGGACGATGCCCGGCGCGACGGCCCGGGTCAGCCGCGCGGGCGACGGGGGTTGATCAGCTGGCGTGGCGCAGGGCGTCGAGTGCGGCCGCACGCTCGAGCGCCTCTCGTGCCGCGGCGACACCTTCACGTCCGATCCGACGGGTCTGGTCGTCGAGGTGCCAGTCGCCCCAGCGAGCGGCGCGGCGGCTCGACGTGGTGCCGGTGCGAGCCGACGAGACGACCCGTGCTCGGGTGGCACGCCCGCGAGTGGGGCGAGCGGGAGTGGCCCGTGACGCGGACTTCCGGGCCGGCGCGGCGGCGGGGGGAGGGTCGACGAGGCGAAGTTGCGTGGTCATGTGATGAGTATCCCCGAGGGGTGTGACAGTTATTCCTCAGGGGGGACGGTCGGGCGTGGTTCGTACACTGGACGGGTGACTTCCGGCGGGATCTACCTCGACTACGCGGCCTCCACGCCGATGCGCCCCGAGGCGGTCGAAGCCATGGAGCCCTTCTTGGTGGGGGAGTTCGCCAACCCGTCGGGCGGGCACCGAGCGGCCGGCGCGGCCAAGACGGCACTGGAGGAAGCTCGCGAGTCGATCGCCGAGGTCCTGGGTGCGCGACCCGACGAGATCGTGTTCACCGGCAGTGGTACCGAGGCCGACAACCTGGCGGTCAAGGGCGCCGCCCGCGCCGCTCGCGACGACGGGCGGGGCGACGGAGTGGTCACAGCTCGTTTCGAGCACAAGGCGGTGCTGGCGTCGAGCGACCGGCTCCAAAATGAAGGATTCCGCGTCGCGCGCGTCGGCGCCGATTCTGCCGGGATCGTCGACGTCGACGCGCTCGATCGACGCGCTCGACGACCGCACGGCTGTCGTGTCCGTGATGCTGGTGAACAACGAGGTCGGCACGGTGCAGCCAGTCGACCGGATCGTCGATGCGGTACGGCGCCGCGCGCCGCGAGCCGTGGTGCACACCGATGCGGTGCAGGCCGCGCCATGGCTCGACGTGGCAGCCGCAACCGCCGAGGTCGATCTCGTTGCCGTGTCCGCGCACAAGTTCGGGGGTCCGAAGGGCATCGGCGCACTCGTGATCCGGACGGGCACGAAGCTCGAGCCGCTCGTCGAGGGTGGTGGTCAAGAGCGTGGCGTGCGGTCGGGCACCTCGAACGTGGCCGGCGCCGTCGCGATGGCCGCTGCGTTGCGCGCGACGCATGCGTCGCGGCTCGAGGATCGCGTTCGCATCGCGCGGCTGCGGGATCGACTCGCCGATGGGCTCCTCGCGGCCGTCTCGGGCTCGTTCGAGAACGGTGACCGAACACGCAAGATCGCGGGGAACGCGGATCTCGGCTTCCGCGGGATCGAGTCGGAAGCGCTGCTGATGTTGCTCGACACCCAGGGTCTGTACGCGGCCGCCGGATCATCATGCTCCTCGGGTGCCACCGAACCGTCGCACGTGTTGGCTGCGATGGAGATCCCTCACACCGATGCGCTGGCGTCGGTTCGATTCAGCCTCGGCTTCGCGTCAACGGATCGAGATGTCGACGTGGCGTTGCAGCTGGTGCCGGCCGCGGTGGAACAGCTGCGAACCGGCGCGGCCGCGGCCTGATCGGGTGACCGCTCCCAAGCGCGTGCTCGTCGCCATGAGCGGCGGTGTCGATTCGTCGGTTGCCGCCGCGCTCCTGCGCGACCACGGGTACGACGTCACCGGTGTCACGCTGAAGCTCTGGGGTGGCGAGTCCGACTCGGGCTGTTGCAGCGTGAGTGACGTCGAAGACGCGCGTCGGGTCGCCGCGCAGCTGGGCATCCCGCACTACGTGTTCAACTTCGCCGACGACTTCACGCGTGCCGTGGTCGACCCCTACGTCGATGCCTACGTGAACGGTTCCACGCCGAACCCATGCGTCGAATGCAACCGAACGATCAAGTTCGGTCGCATGTTCGAACGAGCGATGGCCCTCGGTTTCGACGCCGTCGCCACCGGTCATCACGCGCAGGTCGCGCTGGAGCACGGCGAGTACCAGCTGCGCCGGGGCCACGACCCGGCCAAGGACCAGTCGTACGTGCTCTACATGCTCGGACAGCGTGAGCTCGCGAGCACGATGTTGCCCGTCGGCGTGCTCACCAAGGCCGAGGTGCGCGCACACGCGACGGCACTTGGGCTGCGTACCGCGATGAAGCCCGAGAGCATGGACGTGTGCTTCATCCAGCGCGGTCAGCGCACCGAATTCATCGCGCACCGTGCGACCACGCCCACCGGCGATGTGGTCGACGCGTCGGGCGCGGTGGTCGGACACCACGAAGGGATCGCCGGGTTCACGGTCGGTCAACGACGCGGTGTCGGAGTCGCAGTGGGCGAGCGTCGCTACGTGATCGACGTCGATGCACCGAGCGCGCGAGTGACGATCGGCACGCGTGCCGAGTTGCTGCGCGATTCCGTCGAGGTACGCGACCTCTCGTTTGTGGGCAGTGCGTCGCTCGATCGCGACCTGGTCGCGCAGGTGCGCGCGCACGGCGAACCGTTCGAGGCGTCTCTGGAGGGCGCGACGGTTCGGTTCGCGACGCCGCAACCACGCGTGGCGCCGGGCCAGGTGGTCGCGCTCTACGACGGCGACGCACTCGTGGCCGGCGGCATCGCCATCTGACAGCGCGCGCATTGCGCGTCGACACGTCGGAAATCGGTCATACTGCGCGCTCCATGACTGACACGCAGCAGACCGCCGCCACCACCCGACTGAGCACGCCGGTGTTGTGGGGGCCGATCATCGTCATCGTCGTCGGCGTGCTCGTCGCCATCCCCGGCCTCGTGGGCGTCGGCGTGTCGTTCTGGGACGCCGTGTTCGGTGACACCTACCACGTGCCGGCGGTCCTGCACGTCCATCTCGAGGAAGGTGACCACCAGATCTTCGAGAACACGACCGAGAGTCGCGCGGACGCGCCCGAAGCGACGGCTGGAAACCGCTTGCTCATCACGCACGCCAACGTGACGGTCACGTCGCCGGACGGGGAGCCGATCAGAATCTGGGAGACGGACCACAACACGCTCCGCACGCGTGGTACGAGCCAGTACTGGTCGACCGTCGAGTTCCACGCGCCACGGGCCGGTACCTACGTGGTGCGCGTCGACCCGCTGGCACCAACGAGCGTGATGATCGTGGGCCCGTTCGAGCCGAAGGTGGCGGCGTGGTTCGCGCTCAGTGCGCTCGGGGAGCTCGTTGCGTTGGCGGGCGTGGTGTGGTTGGTCGTCGCTGCGCAGCGTCGATCACGCGAGCGCCGTCCGTGTGCGCGACGCGGTGGTCACTGCGTCGATGCCGCCTGCGAACTGGTACGCCGACCCGGAAGGGAACCGTCGTCTCCGCTACTGGGACGGTGTCCCAGTGGACGGAGCACTTCGCCGATTGAACCGACGGTCAGGCGATGACGCGGATGCGCCGTGCTCCTGCGGCCTCGAGGAACTGGGCACGCCGGACCACGGCGAACCGCAACTCGCGGGCCTGCACCATCGTGGCGCCGCGGCCGCGCCGGCCGCGCCGACCGAGCTCGGCATCCTCGTCGAATTCGAGACAGACGGTGCCCGCCGCGGCACCGAGGCGGAGGTCGAGCACCTCGGGTGGCGCGGGTGTCGCCGTCGGCGGCCTGCATGCGCAGGATCCGTTCGCGGAGGAACAGCACCGGGATCCGACAACGTGAGCGGATCGAGGAGCACGAACCCGGCGGGCACGAGCACTCCCCATCGTCGCGAGAGTCCATGGAGCGCTCGCGGCAACACGATCACCGCAGGGATCGCGATCGCGAGCGTGATCGCGCCGAGCACCCACCGTTGGTCGGCGAGCAGGAGCGGCGGGGCGACGACGGCAGACGCGAGCACGACCCGCGCGACGGGCAGCGGGCCGAGGAACAGAGCCGGTGGGGTGCGCAACAGCACGCGCTGCTCGTCGCCATATGCGATCGCGTTCGCAGCGGCGAGCGCGATGTCGTGTCCCGACACCAATGCGGACGCAACGATCGTTGCCATGAGCGCGCCGATCGCGGCGGCGCTCGACGGCGCGCCGTCAACCGCTGCGAGCACCGCGACGATGACGAACGCCGGCGCGATGACGTGGAGCGCCGTCAGCGACCACGGTCGCGGAGCGACGACGGCGAGCAGGCCGACGGCCCACGCGGCCCAGCCCAACGCTTCCGCGACGAGTGCCGGCGCGTCGCTCCAGTCGCGCGTCGTGGCTGCGAACGCGGCGCCGGCAGTGAGCGGCAGCGTGCCCCACACGATCCGCAAGGCCCAGATCATCACGGGTCGCGCTGCACCGGGCTGACTCAGGTCCACTCCGTTCGCATAGGGCGCGCCAAGATCGCATCGATTCGTCATCGTCAACATCTTCGTGGAGGCCGCTTCGGGCACGCCTCAAGGGCGTTCGTATAGTACGAGTCCATGACTCCGACGGTTCGAGCGCAGGTCCTCGTGCCGGGGATCGCGACGGGCATCGGCAGCTTGCCGCACACGGATCCACGCGCAGCCGCGGCGCTCGTGTTGGAGTGCCTTCCCGAGTTGCCGTCGGTGCCGCAGCTCCCTGCCCGCGATCCCCGCGAGGGCATGATCGCCCAGTGGGTCGCTGCACTCCCGGAGGTCGAGGTCGACGCGGACGGCACCCTCACGCTGCTGGGCGCATCCGATGCCGAGCCCGAATGTGTGGTCACACCCGCTGCTCACAGCGGGCTGGTCGGCTTCCTCGACCTCGCGTCCAGGCTCGAACGCGCGCCGCGCCGAGTGAAGGTGCAGCTCACCGGGCCACTCACGCTCGGTGTCGCGCTGCATGCCGCCGGCATGCCGGTCGAGCGTGCGTTCCAACGATCCGAAACGCTCACGCACGCGCGTGGTCGAGTGCGCTCGAGCAGCTGTGCGCCGCGCAGCTGCCAGACACCGCGTTGGTGATGTTCTTCGACGAGCCCGCACTCGTCACGTGGCGCCGCGGCCAGGGGCTGCTCGATCGAGAGGCGGCCATCGACGTGCTCTCGGGTTCCCTCGCGGCAATCGAGGGCGTGAGCGGTGTCCACGTGTGTGGCGACGGTGACGTCGGGCTCGCCCTCCAAGCCGGTCCGCAGGTGCTCGGCGTCGAAGTGAGCGAGGAGCTCACTCGTGACACGGTGGCGTTGGCGCGTTCCTCGACGGCGACGGTTGGGTCGCGTGGGGAGCGATCCCCACAGATCGTCCCGTTGGTGAATCGGCCGACCCACACTGGCGACGTCTGGCCGCGGTGTGGTGCGAGTTGACGCGACGCGGGTGCGATCCGGTGCCGCTGCGCACACGGGGTTTGATCACTCCGGCGTGCGGGCTGGCGGGCTACGGTGCCTCGCAAGCCGAGCGGGTGCTCGGGATCGCACGCGAACTCGCGGCGCGCGTGCACGACCAAGCGGTCGCCGCGCGACTCACACTGGGAGCCTGACGTGGAGCCGACCTCGTACCGCTACTGCGGCGTGTGCGGCGAGCCGATCGAGCCTGGCGCCACCGTGTGTGCCAACTGCGGTGCGGCGGTGGAACCGACCGGTGCAATGGAAGCCGGGGTGGTCTCCGACGACGCTGATCCCACTGTGTCCATGCCCGCGGCCGCGGCCGTCGGTGGTGCCGGCGGAGCCGCGGCGGGTGGCGCAGGCGCAGGCGGTGGGAACGGCAACGGCAACCAGCCGCCGAGCGACGACGACGGCATGTCGAACGCCATGAAGTGGGTCATCGGCGCGCTCATCGTGCTCGCCGTGGTCCTCATCGGGGTGATCGCCGCACTGGCGCTGAGCGACAGCGGCGACGGCAAGCCCTCGACGACGCACGAGCACCTCCACGTCGTCGACCACCTCCACCTCCACGACCACGACCACGACGGTGCCGCCGCCGGTCACGACGGCTGCCGCCGCCGGTCACGACGGTGCCGCCGCCGGTCACGACGGTGCCGCCGCCGGTCACGACGGTGCCGCCGCCGGTCACGACGGTGCCGCCGCCGACGACCACGAAGCCGCCGGTCACGACCTAGGCGTCACACCCGGTCGATAGATTCGGGGCATGGCCGGTCCGAACGACGACGTCGTCGCCCGCGCCGCGGAGCTCGCCGCGCTCATCCGCCATCACCGCGACCGTTACTACAACTTCGACGACCCCGAGGTCGCCGACGCGGAGTTCGACGAGCTGGTGCGCGACCTCGAAGCGCTCGAGGAACGTCATCCGGAGCTGCGCACCGCCGACTCACCGCTGCGCGAGGTCGGCGCACCGTCGTCGGCCACGTTCGCTCCGGTGCGCCACGAGCAACGCATGTTCTCGCTCGACAACGCGTTCAGTCGGGAGGAGTTGCTCGCCTGGTACGGCCGCATCGAGCGCACCATCACCGACCCGGTGCGCTTCGTCGGCGAGCCGAAGCTCGACGGGCTCGCGATCTCGCTCCTGTACGTCGACGGCCAGTTGGTCCGCGCCGCGACACGCGGCGACGGCGAGACCGGCGAAGACGTCACCGCCAACGTCGAGACGATCGTGCCGATCCCGCATCGGCTCACCGGCGTGTCGCTGCCCGCTCGCCTCGAGGTGCGCGGCGAAGTGTTCATGCCGCTCGCCTCCTTCGAGGACCTGAACCGGCGGCAGGGCGATGCGGAAGAGCGATTGTTCGCGAACCCTCGCAATGCCGCCGCCGGCAGTCTCCGGCAGAAGGATCCCCGCGTCACCGCGTCACGCGACCTCGCGTTCTTCTCCTATCAACTCGGTGTGCAGGACGGCGGTCCGCGCTTGTCGTCACATCACGAGACGCTCGAGTGGTTGCGCGACCTCGGCCTCCCCGTGAACGATCACATCGCGCAGCTCGCCGATCTCGACGCGGTGTTCGCGTTCTGCGAGCAGATGCAGGACCAACGCCACGCCCTCGGATACGAGATCGACGGCGCGGTGGTGAAGGTCGACGACCTCGCGCAGCGCACCGAGCTCGGCTTCACGAGTCGCGCGCCGCGGTGGGCGATCGCGTCAAGTTCCCGCCGGAAGAGAAGACGACCGTGCTGCGCAACATCATGGTGAGCATCGGGCGCACCGGTCGTGCCACGCCGTTCGCACAGCTCGAGCCGGTGTTCGTGGGCGGATCGACGGTCGGGCTCGCGACACTGCACAACGAGGACGACGTCGCGCGCAAAGACGTGCGCATCGGCGACACCGTCATCGTGCGCAAAGCAGGTGACGTGATCCCCGAAGTGGTCGGGCCGATCGTCGCCGTGCGCAAGAAGGGCGCACGCAGGTGGAAGTTCCCGGCGAAGTGCCCGGTGTGTTCGCAGCCGCTCGTGCGGCTCGAGGGTGAAGCGAACACCTACTGCGTGAACGTCGACTGCCCGGCCCAGCGCGTCGCGCGCATCAGCCACTTCGCGAGTCGTGGTGCGATGGACATCGAAGGACTTGGCGAGGAACGGGTGCGGCAGTTCGTCGACGCGGGTCTGCTCGCCGACGCCGGCGACGTGTATTCGCTCACAGTCGAGCAGTTGGTGCCGCTCGAACGCATGGCGCCGATCTCGGCCCAGAAGCTCGTCGACGGCATCGACGCGTCGAAGTCGCGCGGCCTCGCGCGCGGTCCTCGTCGGCATCAACATCCGCAACGTCGGCCCGACGGCCGCGCAGGCGCTGGCGCGCGCCTTCGTCGATCTCGACGCCATCGAGCGGGCGAGCATCGACGACGTCACCGCGGTCGACGGCGTCGGCCCGATCATCGCCGAGAGCCTGGCGAAGTTCTTCGCCATCGATGCGAACCGTCGGGTCGTCGAGAAGCTGCGCCGTGCCAGCGTGAACCTCACCGCGCCGGAGCCCGAGGCGCCCGTCGACACCGGTGGTGTGTCGTTCGCCGGCCTCACCTTCGTGCTCACCGGCACGCTCGAGGAGATGACGCGCGACGCCGCGCAGGGCGCGATCGAGGCGCGTGGCGGCAAGGTCACGAACAGCGTGTCGAAGAAGACGTCCTACGTGGTCGCCGGTGCGAGCCCGGGTTCCAAGCTCGGGAAGGCCGAGCAGCTCGGCGTGATGGTGATCGACGGTCCGGCGTTCGCCGAGTTGCTGACCGTCGGCCCTCCCACCCCCGCGAGCGACGACTGACGGGCCCGCTCAGGCAGTTCGGCTCATGCCGCGGCTGTGAATCGCCATGGGTAGCTGGCCGGATGTGCCGGCCGCTCGACCCCTTGTTTCCAGTACTCCACGACCACGGTGTTCACGCCGGCGGGAAACGAGGTGATGTCCTTGCCCGGGCCCGGTCGGAACGTCACGATCCCGAGCTCGGGGACACGCGACAGCTGATCCTCGGGGATCTCCTGCCCGTTGATGACGAGCACGCCGGTGAGATCGTCGGCCAGGTCGGCGGTCACGTCGTCGACCAGCCCGGTGATCTCGCCCGGCGCCGGCGACACGGACTGGATCGAGTCAGGAATCGCCGCCGCGCCCGGCACCGAGGTGTCGGAGCTGGAGAGCAGGAGGACGCCGAGGTTCGACACCGCGACCAGCGCGATCACGACGATTGCGACACGCCACGGGTGACGGATGCGCCTGCTCTTCGGCGGCGGTGAGGAGGTCGGTGCCACGCGTCGACCGTAGTGCTGGGCATGCCACGGAAACCGACGCGGCGGCCGGTACCCTCGCCCGGATGGCGATCAGCGGCGTCGCCGATCTCACCGGGCGTGTCCTCGCCTCCCGATACCGCGTGCTCGCGCCGATCGGTGCGGGCGCGAGCGGTCGCGTCTACGTGGCCGACGACGTGAAGCTGCGCCGACGCGTTGCCGTGAAGGTGCTGCACGCGGGCTTGGCCGACGACCGGGGGTTCCTGCGCCGATTCCGGGCTGAAGCGCAGATGGCGGCATCGCTGCACCACCCCAACATCATGGCGGTGTACGACTGGGGTGACGACGAGGTGCCGTTCATGGTCCTCGAGCTGCTCCAGGGCGGAAGCTTGCGCAGTCTCCTCGATGCCGGCGCGCGCTGCTCACCGTCACAGGCGACCCATGTCGGGCGCCAGGTCACGGCCGCGCTCGAGTACTCACACGCACGCGGGCTCGTCCACCGCGACATCAAGCCCGCCAACCTTCTCTTCGACGAGCACGGCATCGTTCGTGTCGGTGACTTCGGTCTGGCGCGCGCGCTCGCGGAAGCGAGCTGGACCGAGCCCGCAGGAGCCGTCGTCGGCACCGCCCGCTACGCCGCGCCGGAACAGGCCACCGGCGCGCCGCTCGACGGTCGCGCCGACCTCTACTCACTCGCGGTGGTGCTGTGCGAAGCCGTCACCGGCACGGTTCCCGCCGTCGGTGACACCGCGATCGGCACCTTGGCGGTGCGGACGCACACCGCGTTGGTCGCGCCGCTCGAGCTCGGGCGACTCGGTGCGGTCGTCGAGCGTGCGGGTCGGCCGAATCCCGACGAGCGCTACCCGGATGCCGCCACGATGGGCGCCGCGCTGGCCGACACCGCACGCACGCTGCCCCCGCCCACGCCGCTCGCGCTCGCGGGGCTCGACGGCGTCATCAACCTGTCCGACCCGACCCAGATCGGGCGCTCGAACGCGCTCTTCGACCAGGATGCGCCCGACGAGCCGCCGCCGGTCGACCCGATCGCGCGACGGGCACGGGCTCGTGGTGCCGGCCCGTTCGTGGGTGCGTTCGTGGCCATCGCGGTCCTGTTGGCGTTGGTCGCGGGCGGTGTGGCACTGGCATCGACCGGTGGCGGCTCCACCGGCGTTCCCTCGCTCGTCGGGCTCACGAGTGACCAGGCCACCAAGCGACTTGCCGACGCGGGGTTCGGCATCCGCGTGGTCACGCGCGAGTCGGACGACCCCGCGGAGATCGTGATCGCGCAGTCGCCGGATGCCGGCGGGTTCGTGCGTGACGGCAGCAACGTGGAACTGGTGGTGTCACGTGGTCCGCCGAAGGTGAACGTTCCCGCCGTCGCCGGGAAGCCGGTGGCCGATGCCACCGCGGAACTGCAAGGCGCAGGGTTCGTGGTGAACGTGCAACGCCGCAACGACGAGACCGTGGGTTTCGACCTCGTCATCGCGACCGAGCCCCCGGTCGGCGCTGGCGCGCCGAAGGAATCGGTCATCAACCTCGTGGTGAGCGACGGCCCGGCACCGGTCGCGGTCCCCGACGTGTCGGGCCGCACCTACGACGACGCCGTGCAGCGCCTGGCTGGGGCGCGCTTCACCGCGACCCGGGCCGCCGACGAGTTCAGCAGCACCGTCGAGATGGGCAAGGTGATCGGCACCAATCCGTCGGCCGGCACGCTCGCGCCGCGTGACTCCAGCGTGGCGGTCGTCGTGAGCAAGGGACCCGAGCTCGTCGAGGTGCCCACGCTGGTCGGTCTCACGCTCGAAGCGGCGCAGGCGAAGTTGCTGGCCGCCGGGTTCGAGGTCGACACGGTCGGCTATCTCCCCGGCCGCGTCGTGCGCAGCAGTAACCCGGCCGCCGGCTCGAAGGTCGGCAAGGGCACCAAGGTGACGCTCACGTTCTGAGCCCACGTCCGGGTCGGTGCGTGACGCGTGTGACACGTTCGCCGTTCGTTCGTTGATTCTGGTGACGGGGAGCGGCGGGGGCCCTTCCCTCGATCATGGAGGGATCACATGCGTCGACCTGCTCACGGCGCCACATCACGACCCGGACCGCCCCGGCCCGCATCGGGCTACGGACGTGCACTCGGTCGCCCGGGCCCGTGCGGCGACTGGAGTGGTGGCGACGCCGAGGTCACGACGTCGCTCGACGCGTGCCTCGCGAGCGATTCGGCTCAGGACGTGATCTCGGCGAGTGCCGCGCCGAGCCCGGGGGAACCCGGAACGGTCCCGGCCATCTGAACGGCCATCAGCTTGGTGAGATCCCCTTGCAGCTTCAACTTGCCCTCCATGAGGGCTTGGAGCGCACCTTGGGGATCGCCGGCGATGAAGAGCTCTCGGGCGGTCATGTAGTCGGTGGTGATCGTGAGGTCGGCGCCGTCGAGGTGGCCGTGGTCCCACTCGGCGTGGCCCTCGGCCATCGCGATGTGGAGGAGGCGGTCGTCGCCGAACGGCGTGTCCGTCACGGTGAGGTTCACGCGAAGGCTGACGTCGGCCGGCACCGCGACCCCGCCCTCGTCGAGCACACGCCGCACTTCGACGAGCCACTCGTCGGACAGGAACGGGTAGGCAGGCACGGTGCTCCTCGGGTCGCTTCGCGTGTCACCCAGGTCGCGGTCGACGGGTATCCGGGTCGGGTGCGCATCGTAGCGATCCGTAGACTCGCACCATGTCCGAGCTGACCCGCGCCGACGTCGAGCATGTGGCGCAACTCGCGCGCCTCGCACTCGACGACGAGGAGCTCGAGGTGCTCACCCAGGAGCTGGGTGTCATCCTCGATCACGCGGCGCAGGTGTCCGCACTCGACACCCAGAACGTCCCGCCGACCGCGCATCCGCTGCCGCTCGTCAACGTGCTGCGCGCCGACACCGCCCGCCCGAGTCTCGATCGGGAGGAAGTGCTCGCCATGGCACCGCACGCCGAAGAGGGCCGTTTCCGCGTGCCCCGGATCCTCGACGCACCGTGACCGCCCTCGAGGTCTCGCGTGCTGTCCACCGCGGGCGAGCGGTCGGCGCTCGAAGTGGTCGACGAGCACCTCGCGATCATCGACGCGCGCGACGACGAGCTCCACGCGTGCAACCTCGTGATGACCGAGTCGGCGCGCGACGCGGCGCGGGCCGTCGACGAACGCATCGCGCGCGGCGAAGAGCTCGGCGCGCTCGCGGGCGTCCCGATCGCACTGAAGGACAACCTGTGCACGCGCGGCGTCCCCACCACGTGCTCGTCGCGGATCCTCGAAGGCTGGCGCCCGCCGTACACCGCCACGGTGGTCGAACGGGTGCTCGCGGCCGGCGCGATTCCCGTGGCGAAGACGAACCTCGATGAGTTCGCCATGGGGTCGTCAACTGAGAACTCGGCGTTCGGACCGACGCGCAATCCGCGCGACCCGTCACGGGTACCGGGTGGCTCCAGCGGCGGCTCCGCGGCGGCGGTGGCCGCCGGGTACGCGCCGTTGGCCCTCGGGTCCGACACGGGTGGCTCGATCCGCCAGCCCGCCGCGCTGTGTGGCGTCGTCGGCGTCAAACCCACCTACGGGTTGGTGTCGCGCTACGGGTTGATCGCGTTCGCCAGTTCGCTCGACCAGATCGGCCCCTTCGCCGACACGGTCACCGACGCGGCGTTGCTCCTCGACGTGATCGCAGGCCACGACCCGCTCGATTCCACGTCGATCGCCGGCGCGCTCGAACCCGTGTTGCCGGTGGTCGACCGGGGGGTCGACGGGCTGCGGGTGGGGATCATCGAGCAGCTCACCGACGTCGACGGCATCCAGCCCGAGGTGCGCGACGCGGTCGAGCGCGCCGCCCTCGCCTTGGAGAAGGCCGGCGCCACCGTCGACCGCGTGAGCGTGCCGAGCACCGACTACGGGTTGTCGGCGTACTACCTGATCGCGCCGGCCGAAGCATCGTCGAACCTCGCGCGCTACGACGGCGTTCGTTACGGGCTGCGCGTCGACGGTGACGACGTTGCGTCGATGAACGCGCGCACACGCGAATCCGGCTTCGGCGCCGAGGTGAAGCGTCGCATCATGCTCGGCACCTACGCGCTCTCGGCGGGCTACTACGACGCGTACTACGGGCAGGCGCAGCGTGTCCGCACACTGATCATCCGCGACTTCGCACGCGCCTACGAGCAGTTCGACGTGTTGCTGTCGCCCACGTCGCCATCGGTCGCCTTCGAGCTCGGCGCCAAGACGGCCGATCCGCTGTCGATGTACCTCTCCGACGTGTGCACGATTCCGACGAACCTCGCCGGGCACGCGGCGATGAGCGTGCCGTTCGGCGTGGGAGAAGGCGGGATGCCGATCGGGGTGCAGGTGCTCGCACCGGCGCTGGGCGAGGGCGTCATGTTCCGCGCTGGCCCGCGCACTGGAGATGGCGCGATGACCGCAACCGACGCGCGCACCGACTACGAGCCGGTGATCGGGCTCGAGGTGCACTGCGAGCTCTCCACGGTCACCAAGTTGTTCTGCGGCTGCCTCAACGAGTTCGGCGCCGAGCCGAACACGCACGTGTGCCCCGTGTGCCTCGGCCTGCCGGGGTCGCTGCCCGTGCTCAACGAGCAGACGGTCGAGTTCGCACTGCGTTTCGCGGAGGCCGTGCACTTGCGGGTGCCGGAGCGGTCCACGTTCGCGCGCAAGAACTACTTCTATCCCGACATGCCAAAGGACTATCAGGTCTCGCAGTATGACGAGCCGATCACCATCGACGGTTGGATCGAGATCGACGGCGCGCGCATCGGGCTCGAGCGCGCGCACCTCGAGGAAGACACCGGCAAGTCGACCCATGTCGGCGGCGGCGGCCGCATCCACGAAGCGGCGTACTCGCTGGTCGACTACAACCGCGCCGGCGTCCCGCTGATGGAGATCGTCAGCCGACCCGACATCCGGTCGTCGGAACAGGCCCGCGCCTACGTCTCGGAGCTGCGCTCCGTGCTCGAAGCCATCGGCGTGTCCGACGTGAAGATGGAAGAGGGCTCGATGCGTGTCGACGCCAACGTGTCGGTGCGACCGGTCGGTGCGACGGAGTACGGCACGCGCGCGGAGATCAAGAACATGAACTCCCTGCGCTCGCTCGGCCGCGCGATCGACTACGAGATCGATCGTCAGATCCGCGCCATCGAGGCAGGAGAACGCATCGTCCAGGAGACCCGTCACTGGGATGAACACGAAGGTCGCACCGGCTCGATGCGCTCGAAGGAAGGCTCGTCGGACTACCGATACTTTCCCGAACCCGACCTCGTGCCGGTCGCTCCGACCGCCGAGATGCGTGCGGCGGCTCGTGCGAGAATGCCCGAGCTGCCCGCGGCGCGACGCGAGCGACTGGTCGACGCGTGGGGAGTGAGCGACTCCGATGCGAGGGTGCTCGTGTCCACGCCGGGGCTCGCGGCCTACGCGGAATCGGCGGTGGCCGCGCTCACGGGCGGTGCTGCGAAGGACGTCGTCAACTGGTGCATCGGCGAGGTGCTTGCTCACCTCAACGAGAAGGGCCTCGCGGTGCAGGTGGTCCCGCTCGCGCCCGACGGCTTGGCGGAGCTGGTCGACCTGGTCGCGGCGGGCGACATCTCACGGTCGCAGGCCAAGGACGTGCTCGACGAGTGCCTGAGCTGAGGCGAAGCGACCCAAGCAGGTCGTTGCCGATCGCGGCCTCGCGCAGGTGAGTGATGAAGGAGAGCTGGCGGCCGTGATCGACGGGGTGCTGGCCGACAACGCCGAGGTCGTCGCGGAGTATCGAGCGGCCGGACGAGAAGGGCCGCAAGGGCAAGCGTTCAGGCCTCCTGGCCGGCATAGGCGACGCAAGGCCAGCCAACCCGAACTGTCGCGACCCTCAGGCCCGTCAACGCCCTGACTCACTGACATACCCGCGGATTTCATTGCTGAATGCCAGCCACTGAACGTACGCATTTCCGCAGTGAATCTGCTCTCGTCGAGGTCGCCGAGTCCCAGCACGGGGTGTTCACCGTCGCTGACACGTGCGCGGCCGGGTTCTCGGAGTCCGCGATCCGTCGCCGCGTCGCACGCTGGCGTCTGGAGCGGGTCGCCGCGTTGGGATTCCGATCACGACGCCGACCCGCACACTCATTGATGTTGCTGGTCGTCTGGAGGACGACGCTCTCCTTGGAGCGATGGAAGACCTGTTCCGCCGTGACCTGTCAACGCCCGCGGGGCTCAGGCGAAGGGAGCGTGTGCGATGGCTGTGCGAGCGACCGCGTCGACGCCAGGACCACCCGCGGTGGGCGGTTCGTAGCCCGGTGACGCGTGCACGTCGCCATCGCCCAAGGCGGTGAGGGTGACGTTGGTGCAGCGTTCGAGGGCGCCGAGGTCGTACCCGCCTTCGAGGAAGCACACGAGCCGACCAGCCGACGGTGCGAACGCTCGCACGCGGTCGACGAGCTGGGCGTAGTCGCCCGAGCTCCACGCGAGCCCGGCGAGCGGATCGTCGCGGTGGGCGTCGAAGCCGGCTGACACGAGCACCCAGGTCGGCGCGAAACGCTCGACCGCGGGTGCGACGACGTCGTCGAGCGCGCGCAACGCGATGTCGCCGGTCGCGCCCGCCGGGAGCGCGAAGTCGAGCACGGAGCCGGGCGCGCCGGCTCCGCCGGTGTCGGTCGGGGCGCCGGTTCCTGGGTAGAACGGCCACTGGTGGGTCGACACGTACATCACCGACGGGTCGTCCCAGAAGATGTCCTCGGTGCCGTTGCCGTGGTGCACGTCCCAGTCGACGATGAGCACGCGCTCACCCGACGCGACGAGCGACGCTGCGGCCACCGCGACGTGGTTGATGAGGCAGAACCCCATGGCGCGGTCGCGCAGCGCGTGGTGGCCAGGCGGACAGCGCCGCCACGAAGGCGGCATCGGCCGCGCCGGCACGGAGCCCCTCGATCGCCACCAGGCCGCTCCCCGCTGCTCGCAGCGCGGTCGCCCATGATCCGCGCGACGCGACGGTGTCGGCGTCGAGCGCGCCACCCCCGCCCTCGACGAACTGCTCGAGCTGGTCGAGATCGCGCGCGCTGTGCACACGTTCGAGCTCGGCGCGGGTGGCCGGACGCGGGTCGATCGACATCACGCGCTCGATGGCCGCGCGGTCGATCCCGTGGTCCACCGCCGCGAGGCGACCCGCGTGCTCGGGATGGTGACGGCCCGTGTCGTGATCGTCGACCGTGCTCGTGGACACCACGAGGACGCGTGACATGGCGGTCGTCGCTCAGTCCATCGGGACCTTGCGGACGATCCTTCCGTCGATGCGCTCGAAGATCTCATCGAGGCTGTGGCCGGTGATCGTGAGACCGTGGTTGCGCTGTCCGACGACAGCCCGTGACGGATCGTGTGCCTGTCGCACCAACTCGGCCACCGACTCGGCGAGCTCCACCGTGCCGCAGGGGTAGTTGATCTCCGTGGCGACCGTGCCCTCGATCCAGGCATGCACGTGGAGGATCGCGCCGACTTCCGGGTGCTCCTTGTAGATCATCCAGTGCTCGATCGCGTCGACCGACACCCGGCGCGGCTCCACGTCGGCGGGGATGCTCAGCAGCATCACGTCGCGGGTCTCGTCGTAGCCGTTGACCAACAGGATGTCGCGCCCGATGTCGTGGAGTGCCGACTTGTCGACGCCGCTCGCGCTCATCCAGAACTGTGGCGACGCCTCTCCGGGTGCCGCGTGGTCGGCGCGCGGTCACGTTGCCGTAGCTCAGCCCGCCGATGCCGTAGAGCAGCTTGACGTGCCGCAGGTCGCGGTCTGAGAGGATCTCCTCGATCGGGAACGCGGCGGGCAAAAGGTCGAGCGCGTCGAGCTGTTCACCGGCGCGCGTGATCTGCTCCGTCGTGGCGTCGCCGGACCAGAGGTCGGCCGCAAGGTCCGACGTGAACTCGTTGCCGATGACGAGGCGCGAGCTGGCGAGCGGTTCGACGCGCGAGAACACCGTCTTGAAGAACAGGTCGTCGCCGCCGATGCCCGTCTCGACCGCGTACGTGCCCTGTTCGAGGGTGACGAAGTGTGCGGCTGCCTCGTTGCCGACCGGGCTCACCATCACGCACAGGTTGGCGAGACCCCGGACCAACAGGGGGTAGCCAGTGCGGAGCAGGTCGGTCGGAGGCGCCTCGAGCTCGGCGAGCGCGACCACGAACGTGGGGGCGTTCTTCCGGCGGTAGGGACGCGCGTTGGCGGGGTCGAGGAAGTGGAGCACCACCGCGACGTCGGGTCCGGCCTGGGCGACCTCGGTGTACCCGTGGCCGAGCATGACCGTGCGCAACCCGTTCGCGAACCACTCCATCCGTTCGCCCTGCGGCTCACCACTCCAAGCGAAGGTGCGAGCGACGACGCCGCTCCCGTCCGCGACCGCGATGCTGCGAACCGAGGTGCTCATGCGTGTCCCGTCCCCCGGCGAGTCATGCCCGGGCATGGTAGCGGTGACACTCCGACCGTCGAGCGAACGCTGACACGGGACGGGGACACGAGGAAGTCACCACGATCGGGCGCGAGGCGCGAAGGTACGCTCGCCGCATGTCCGAGACAATGAAGCCACCGAGCTCCGAGGCGACCGACACATCCCGCGAGTTCGTGTCCGGAAATCCCGGCCGCGACGTCCAACGTGTCGGCACCGCGCGGTTCTTGGGCCAGGACGTCGCGAAGGTGCACGACCCCGTGTGGGGCGTCATCGGTACGCTCGGCGACAGCCAGTGCTATCTGGGCGTGCAGTCGAAGGTGGCGGCCGTGCAGGCCGCATTGGCGAAGCGGATCCGCGACGACGACCTGCCTGTTCGTCTCATCGCACCCGCGTTCACGCTCGGTGTCTCCGACGGTCAGCTCAACGGCACCGATCGGATGCGCTACTCACTCACCAGCCGTGAGCTGGTCAACGACAGCACCGAAGCCCACTTGGAAGCCAACGACATGGCGGGCGTCGTGACCGTCGTCGCGTGCGACAAACCCCCCGTGGGCACGTTGGCCGCATTGCTCCAGCACAACGCGCCGGCGCTGATGTTGTCCGACGGCTCCATCCACCCAGGTGTCGACCCCGCCACCGGTGACCCGATCGACCTCGTGACGGCGTTCCAGTACGCGGCCGATCCCGACGACGACGTGCGCGCCCGACTCGCGCTGCACGCCTGCCCAGGGCTGGGCAGCTGTGGCGGCATGTTCACGTACAACACGATGCAGACGTTCATCGGTGTGCTGGGCATGGAGCCGCTCCAGATGGTGGCGCCCGGTTCCGACGACGAACGTCGCGTCTCCACGTTCCCTGACGAGCTCGCCCAGTTGCTCGCCAACCTCACTGCAAAGGGCATCCGGCCGCGCGACATCGTCACACCGGCGTCGTTGCGCAACGCGTTCGTCGTGGTGATGGCAATGGGTGGCTCCACCAACGTGGTGTTGCACGGGCCCGAGATCGCGCGCGCCGCGGGTCTCGATTTCTGGAACGACGTGCTCAGCCAGCAGGAGTTCAACCAGCTCTCGCGCGACCTTCCCGTGCTCGTGAACATGCGACCGTTCGGTGCGTACTCGATGGTCGACGTCGACGCCATCGGTGGGATCGCGGTGATCGTGCAGGAGCTGCTCCGGTCCGGCTCGCTCGACGGCTCGACCCTCACGTGCACGGGTGAATCGCTCGCCGAGCAGGTCGAGCGCCTCGCGCCGCCAGCGCCCGACGGCGAAGTGGTCCTCCCGGTCGACGCGCCGTTCAAGGCGACCGGCGGCCTCCGGTTGTTGCAGGGCAACCTCGCGCCTGAAGGTGGCGCGATCCTGAAGCTCGCTGGTGTCGAGGGAGGTGTCGTCGACGGCCGCTTCACCGGACGTGCGCGCGTGTTCGAGACTGAGCGGGCGCTGATCGATGCGCTCGAGCACGATGCCGACGGGTTCGCCGACGGCGACTTCGTCGTCGTCCGGTACGAAGGTCCGAGGGGTGCTCCGGGCATGCCCGAGATGCTCGACCCGACGTCACGAATCACCGCGCTGAGTCGGGCCCGCGGCATCACCGTCGCACTCATGACCGACGGTCGGTTCTCGGGCGGGTCGGTCGGACTCGTGATCGGGCACGTTTCACCGGAGGCGTACCTCGGTGGTCCGATCGCGCTGCTGGAGGAGGGCGACACCATCGTCGTCGACCTCAACGCCGATCGCCTCGACTGCGAACAGCTCGATGACCCCAGCACGTACGAGGCGCGCAAGCGCAGGTGGGACGGGGCCGTCGCCGCGAACGACGGCGCCCACCCCGACGCGCCAGTCGTCTCGAGCCGGGTGCTGAGCCGCATGCGCGCCACCGCGAGCCCTGCGCTGCGCGGCGCAGGCATGACCAACGCGTCGCGCGTCACCGACTGACGCAATCGGTCGATGCCCGAGATCCTCGAAGTCGAAACGGCGCGCGCGCTCGTCGAAGCCCGCGCGTTGCATCGCCCGATCGCGAAAGTGCACGCGCCCGACGCGTGGTTTCTCAAGCGCGGCCTCACCCCTCGCGCGGTACGCGCCGCGCTCACGGGCAACCAGTTCGTCGATGCACGTCGTCGCGGCAAGTTGATGCTCATCGACTTCGCGTCGGCCGGCTCCGTGCCCGAACGGACCACCGGCGTGTTGGGCATGCACCTCGGGATGAGCGGCCGCGTGTTGATCGATGGCGAAGCCGCCGGCGATCCGTTGCTGTATGCGAGCAACCGTCCCGAGAGTGCCTGGCATCGCTTCGGGCTCACCTTCGCCGACGGCGGGAGCCTGTTCCTCCGCGACCCGCGTCGCCTCGGTGCGATCGAGCTCGATCCCGACGAGGACCGCCTCGGCCCCGACGCGTTCGTGCTCACGCTGCCCGAGCTGCGCGCGATGAGCGCGAAGAGCCGCCGCGCCGATCAAGGCGATGCTGATGGACCAGTCACGCATCGCGGGACTCGGCAACCTGCTCTGTGACGAGGCCTTGTGGCGAGCCGGCATCGATCCGGCGCGCGTTGCTGACACGCTCGACGCCGACGAAACGCGCCGACTGCACCGCGCAATCCGCGATTCGTTGCGCATCCTCGGGCGACGCGGCGGCTCGCACACCGGCGACCTCACGTCGCAGCGTGGCCCCGGGCTCCCGTGCCGCGAAGGACGGCGCGACGCTCGTGCGCCGCACCATCGGCGGCCGGACCACGTTCTCGTGCCCGGTTCACCAACACTGACGCGACGACTCGCCGCGATCGGTGTCGGGTCAGGTCCCGTCCCGGAGGTGGGTGGCGAGGCGGACCTCTTCGGCGTCGGGGGCGTCGACGATCACGCCCGTGGCGCCCGCGGGCGGCGACCACGCTGCCATCTGGCGGCGGATGCGTTGCGCGTCGCCGAGGAACGCGGACTGCTCGAGGTACTCGTCGGGTACTGCGGCGATGGCCTCGTCCTTGCGGCCGGCCATCCACAGTTCGTGGATTCGGGCCGCTTCGTCGGGGAAGCCCTTGCGCGCCATGGTCTCACGATGGAAGTTGTGGGTGGCGCTGCCCATGCCGCCGACGTACATCGCGGTCAGGGGCCGCATGCCGTCGAGCGTGCCGGCGACGTCGTCGGTGAGCCGCACGGTGCAACTCGTGAACACCTCGAAGTCGTCGGGTCGTCCACCGCGCGTCGCGAATCCGCGATCGAGGGTGTCGAGGTGCTCGGTGTCGGACCCGAGCCCCATCGGGAGCCAGCCGTCGGCGATCTCGGCGCACAGCTCCGTGTTGCGAGGTCCGCCTGCTGCGAGCCAGATCGGCACCGGCGCCACCGGATGCATGATCGACTTGAGTGGCTTGCCCTGCCCGATGGAGCCAGGGCCGCGGTATGGGAGCGAGATCTCGGTGCCGTCGTGGCTGACCGGCGCTTCGCGCGCGAACACCTGGCGGATGATGGCCACGTAGTCGCGCAGCCTCGCATTCGGGTGGCCCCAGGGCTGGCCGTACCAGCCCTCCACGATCTGCGGACCCGACACCCCGATCCCGAGGATCACCCGTCCGCCGCCGGCGAGTGCGTCGATGGTCATCGCGTGCATGGCGAGCGTGGTCGGCGGTCGGGCCGCGAGCTGCGCGATGGCCGTGCCGAGCTTGATCCGCTCGGTGAGACCGGCAAGGTACGCAAGCGGGGAGAGGGCGTCGGATCCGTACGCCTCTGCGCTCCACACCGAGTGGTACTCGAAGTCCTCGGCCGCTCGGACGAGATCGACGGGAACGTGGAGGTCGGCGGCCCGATACAGATTGAGGCGCAAGGCGAGCTTGATCGTCATTGTCGTCGCCTCCGTCGAACGCGAGTGCGACAACCTAGCCACGACGACTGTGACTGTCGATCGGGCTCGGCGCGAAAGTGATGATGCGTGATAGTGATTGCGTTCCTCGGCGGCCTCGCGCCGAGGAAGACGGCGAGACGCCTCGGCGTCCACGGTGTTGAGGGGTGAGCATGTTCCCGGGATTCCACGCTCAACGGCAGCCCGATGCGCGGGCGGTGGTGATGACCGACTCCAAGGAGGTCGTCACCTACGGCGAGCTCGACGACCGCTCCATGCGACTCGCGCAGTTGCTGTACGCGAGCGGTCTGCGCCCGGGCGACAACATCGCGCTGCTCGCCGAGAACCACCCCCGGTACTACGAGGTCTACTGGGCCGCGATGCGTTCTGGGTTGTACCTCACCACCGTGAACCGGTACCTCGCGCCCGACGAAGCGGCGTATCTCGTGAACGACTCCAAGTCGGCGGTGCTGATCGCGACGCGCGCGATGGCAGAGACCGCGGGGGCGATGCTCCCCCTGCTCGACGACCACCCGCAGTGTTGGATGATCGACGGCGTGATCGACGGTTTCGAGTCATACGAAGATGCGCTGGCCGCACAGCCCGCCGAGCCTTTGGCCGACCAGCCCCGCGGAGACGTGATGCTGTACTCCTCGGGCACGACAGGGTTCCCGAAGGGCATCAAGCGCGCACTGAACGGTCTCCAGATCGACGACCCCACCAGCGGGCGAATGGGCGGCATGCTGCAGTCGATGCTGGGGATGGACGAGTCGTCGATCTACCTGTGCCCGGCGCCGCTGTACCACGCAGCCGGGATCTCGTGGTCGGCCGGCGCGCACGAGCTGGGCGCCACGGTGGTGGTCATGGAGAAGTTCGATCCCGAGGCGTTCCTGGCGGTGATCGAGCGAGAGCGGGTCACGCACACCCAGGTCGTCCCGACGATGTTCGTCCGCGTTGTTGAAGCTCCCCGAGGAGGTCCGGCTCCGCTACGACGTGTCGAGTCTCGAGTGCGTGTTGCACGCGGCCGCACCGTGTCCCGGTCGACGTCAAGCGGCAGATGATCGAGTGGCTCGGACCGATCCTGGCCGAGCACTACTCCGCCACCGAGGGAACCGGGATGACCTTCATCACGTCGCCGCAGTGGTTGGAGCATCCCGGGTCAGTCGGACAGGCGATGTTGGGAATCCTCCACATCTGCGACGAGTCCGGTGACGAGCTTCCGGCCGGCGAGGTCGGCATCGTCTACTTCGAGCGCGATAGTCGTCCGTTCGAGTACTTCGGCGACCCCGACAAGACCCGCGCCAGCCGCCACCCGGTCCACGACAACTGGGCGAAGGTCGGCGACATCGGATACGTCGACAGCGACAACTTCCTCTACCTGACCGATCGTCAGTCGTTCATGATCATCTCGGGTGGGGTCAACATCTACCCGGCCGAGATCGAGTCGGCCCTGATCATGCATCCGCGGGTGGCCGACATCGCCGTGTTCGGTCTGCCCGACCCGGAGATGGGCGAGTACGTGCACGCGGTGGTGCAGGTCGCCGACGGCGATGAGGGCTCGCCCGAGCTGGCGGCGGAGCTCACGGCGTACGCCCGCGAGCACCTCGCGCACTACAAGGTTCCGCGCGTGTTCGACTTCAGCGACGAGCTCCCGAGGATGCCCACCGGCAAGCTGGCCAAGCACCTGCTGCGCGCCGAGTACCTCAAGGCGGCGCCCCAGTGACGGTGGCCCGGTGACCCCGAAACGCTGAATGACTTGCTCTTGGAGCCCTGATCAGGCAGACTGTGGGTCCATGCGAATCGCCGCCGACCTCCTCGTAGTACTCACGTAACGCACGCCGCTCTTTCGCGCCGTGCGTTCACCCCTCGCCAAGGCGGGGGGTTTTTTGCGCCCGGAAACGCCCGACCACCTGCTTGTCACCCGCCCGACCACCTGCTTGTCACCCGCCCGACCACCCCCGAAAGTGGTACCCACGATGCAACTCACCGGAGCCCAGGCCCTCATCAAGAGCCTCGAGATGGAAGGCACCGAGGTCATGTTCGGCCTCCCCGGCGGTGCCATCCTCCCCGTCTACGACCCGCTGATCGACTCGTCGATCCGCCACATCCTCGTGCGCCACGAACAGGGCGCGGGTCACATGGCCGAGGGGTACGCGCAGGCGACCGGTCGCCCCGGCGTGGCCATGGTCACGAGCGGCCCGGCGGCCACCAACATCGTCACGCCGCTGGCGAACGCGTACATGGACAGCACGCCCCTCGTGGTCGTCACCGGACAGGTGCCGTACTCGGTGATCGGCACCGATGCGTTCCAGGAGTGCGACACCGTCGGCATCACCATGCCGATCACCAAGCACAACTGGCTCATCACCGACGCGTCGGAGGTGCCGCGCGTCGTGCGTGAGGCGTTCCACGTCGCGACCACCGGTCGTCCCGGCCCGGTGTTGATCGACATGCCGAAAGACGTGTCGAACCAGATGATGAACTGGGAGTGGCCCGATTCGGTCGACCTGCCCGGCTACAAGCCCACCACCAAGGGCCACGCCAAGCAGATCAAGGAGGCGGCCCGTCTCATCGGTGACGCGCACCGTCCGGTGATCTACGCGGGCGGCGGCATCCTCAAGGCTCGCGCCGCGGAGGCGCTGCGCGCGCTGGTGGAGGCGACCGGCATCCCGGTCGTCACCACCTTGATGGCACGCGGCGCGTTCCCCGACTCCCACGAGTTGTGTCTGGGCATGCCGGGCATGCACGGCAACTACACCGCGATCACCGCGATGCAGCAGTCGGACCTCCTCATCGCGTTCGGGGTCGCGCTTCGACGACCGTGTCACCGGCAAGGTCGACGCGTTCGCGCCGGGCGCCAAGATCATCCACGTCGACATCGACCCCGCCGAGCTGGGCAAGGTGCGTCGTCCCGACGTGCCGATCGTCGGCGACTGCCGCCTCGTGATCGAGGAGCTGCTCAAGGCGGTGAAGGCCGACCAGAACAAGCGCGAGTGGCCGTCGCTCGAGCAGTGGCAGCACCAGGTGAAGCAGTGGCAGGTCGACTTCCCGCTGGTGTACGAGCAGTTCGAAGACGGGCCGCTGAAGCCGCAGTTCGTGATCGACATGTTGAGCCAGCACACCCCCGACGACACGATCGTCGCGTCGGGCGTCGGCCAGCACCAGATGTGGGCCTCCCAACGCTGGGAGTTCAACCACCCCTACACGTGGGTGAACTCGGGCGGCCTGGGCACGATGGGCTTCTCGGTGCCCGCGGCCATCGGCGCCAAGGTCGGCAAGCCCGAGCGCATGGTGTGGTCGGTCGACGGTGACGGCTGCTTCCAGATGACCGCGCAGGAGCTGGTCACCGCGAGTGCGGAACGCATCCCGGTGAAGATCGCGATCCTGAACAACGCGTACCTCGGCATGGTGCGTCAATGGCAGGAGCTGTTCTACGAGGAGCGCTACAGCGAGGTGTACCTCTCGCCCGACCTGCCCGACTACGTGAAGTGGGCCGAGGCGATGGGTTGCGTCGGCTTCCGCGTCGACAACCCTGACGACGTCGTCACGACCATCGAGAAGGCGAACGAGATCGACGACCGACCGGTCGTGGTCGACTTCCGCACCGACTACCGGGAGAAGGTGTACCCGATGGTCGCGGCCGGGACGTCGAACGACGACGTGATCCTCGATCCCGCCCACGACAACTACGGAGCACGCTGATCATGAACGACGTGGAGATCCACATCCTGAGCGTGCTCGTCGAGAACAAGTTCGGCGTGCTCAGCCGCGTCGCCGGGCTGTTCGCTCGGCGCGGCTTCAACATCGTGTCGCTCGCGGTGAGCCCCACCGAGGACGACCGCTTCAGCCGCATGACGATCGTGGTCGACGCCGACTCGGCACCGCTCGAGCAGATCACCAAGCAGCTCAACAAGCTGATCCCGGTGATCAAGATCGCCGAGCTGCGTCCCGACGAGGCGGTGGAACGCGAGCTCATGCTCGTGACGGTGAAAGCCACGCCCGAGCTGCGCTCGCAGATCACCGAGCTCGCCGCGATCTTCCAGGCTCGCATCGACGACGTGGGCTACGACGCGCTCACGATCCAGGTGGCGGGCGCGCCGCAGAAGCTCGACGCCATGACTGATCTGTTGGCGCCGTTCGGCATCATCGAGCTCCAGCGCACGGGCCGGATCGCCCTGCCCACGCTGGCCCGCCAGCCCGCGAAGCTGCGTGCTGTCAAGTCCCGCGCCAACTGACAGACTGTTCCCCGCACTTCCACGACGACCAGGAGATCTTCTCGTGCCTGCCAGCATCTACTACGACGCCGACGCCGACCTCGCGCTGCTCGACGGCCGCAAGGTCGCCGTGCTCGGCTACGGCTCCCAGGGCCACGCGCACGCACGCAACCTTGCCGACTCGGGGGTCGACGTCCGCGTCGGTCTGCGCGAAGGCTCCTCGTCATGGACCAAGGCCGAGGAGGCCGGGTTGCGCGTGCTCACGATCGCCGACGCGTGCAAGGAAGCCGACGTGATCATGGTGCTGCTCCCCGACACCGAGCAGGCACGCGTGTACCGCGAGGACATCGAGCCCAACCTCGAAGATCGCGACTCGCTCGCGTTCGCGCACGGCTTCAACATCCACTTCGGCCAGATCACGCCGCCGAAGGGCGTCGACGTGTGGATGATCGCGCCGAAGGGCCCGGGTCACCTGGTGCGTCGCACGTTCGACGAAGGCGGCGGCGTCCCCGCGCTCGTCGCGGTGTCAGCGGATGAGACTGGCAAGGCGAAGCAGACTGCGCTGGCGTATGCACGCGCGATCGGCTCGACGCGCGCCGGCGTGCTCGACACCACGTTCGAGGAGGAGACCGAGACCGATCTCTTCGGTGAGCAGGTGGTGCTGTGCGGCGGTCTCGTCGAGCTCATCAAGGCCAGCTTCGACACGCTCGTCGACGCCGGCTACCAACCGGAGTCGGCCTACTTCGAGACGCTGCACGAGGTGAAGCTGATCGTCGACCTCATCTACGAGGGTGGCATCACCAACATGCGCTACTCGATCTCCGACACCGCGGAGTACGGCGACATGACGCGTGGACCGCGCATCGTCACCGACGAGACGCGTGCCGAGATGAAGAAGATCCTGGCCGAGATCCAGGGTGGCAAGTTCGCCCAGGAGTGGATCCTCGAGAACCAGGCCGGGCGTCCGGTGTTCAACGCGCTGCGACGTCAGGCGGCCGAGCACCCGATCGAAGAGGTCGGAGAGCGTCTGCGTTCGATGATGCCGTGGATCGGTGCCGGCAAGGCGAGCCCGACGTTCGGTGTCGGGCGGATAACACCCCGGCGTGGTCGAAGCCGGAGAGATCCTTGCCGGGCTCGCGATCGGTTACCTGATCGGGACGTTCCCGTCGGCAGATCTCGTGACCCGACTCGCGACCCGCGGCGAGGTCGACATCAGGAACGCGGGGAGCGGCAATCCCGGCGGCCTCAACTCGATGCGCGTCCTGGGCAAGCGATGGGGCGTGCTGGTCATCGTCCTCGATGCCGTGAAGGGCGCGCTCGCAGGATTCGTGGGCCTGGCCATCGGTGACGCTGCGGCGTACGCGGCCGCGACGGCGGCGATCGCGGGGCACGTCTGGCCGGTGTGGACCCGCTTCCGCGGTGGGCGGGGTGTCGCCAGTGCCGGCGGTTCCTTCGCGTCGGTGTTTCCTCCCTTCTTCGTGCTCGGCGCGCTGATCGCCGGCACGATCGCGCTGGTCTCACGCAACGCCCGGCTCACGGTGATGCTCATCTGCCCGATCTGGTTGGCGGCGGCGATCGTGTGGTGGGCCGCCGGGCTCTCGAACTGGTGGGGCCCGACGGCGAGCGGCGGCCTCGTCGTGTATGCGGTGGTCGGTGCCACGATCGGTGCTGTCCCGATTCCGTCGATCCGCTCGCACTGCCGGGGACTCCTTGTAGGATTCCCCCCTTGCAGGTGTGAGGAACGAGGGAGAGGGTCTCATGAAGTCGGTTCGCGGAATGCTCGTGGTGGTGGCGGCGCTCGGGATGACGGCGATGCTCGCCGGTCCGGTCGGTGCGGTCGAGTTCCCGCCGTCAGTGAACACCCTCACGATCAAGAAGGTCGTGGTGGGCCCCGTCTCGGCCAGCACGACGTTCACGGTCCACGTGCACTGTGAGCCCACCCAGGGCAAGGCGAGTTCGATCAACGAGGACGTCGTCTTCGACTCGACGGGTACCGCGACGTCGGGCAACGAGCAGATCGAGACGTCGGACTTCTTCGCCTGCACCGCGACCGAGACCGTCACCGGTGGTGCTCAGACGGTCGCCTTTGCCTGCTCGCCCACCGATGATGCCGACATCGACTGCAGCACCACCGCGACATCGGGCACCCTCGAGTTCATGGACGTGATCGACACCACTGGCACGATCACTGTGACCAACACGTTTCCGGTGCCGGTGACGCCCGTGACGCCCGTCACGCCGATCCAGCCGGCCGCGGAAGTGGTGGTCGCGCCCGCCTTCACCGGTTGACGTCACCACCCCGCAGCACCGCTCCGAAGAAAACTTCGCTGTGAGTGATCCGTCGGATCTCCTGGCAACGAACGTCGTTGCAGTGGGACCACCGACGGTGATGGCGCTCGAGCAGGGCGACGCGGCAGCAACGAGTCGCGTCGTACCGCCGTCGCCGTGGGAGCTCGACGTGCGGGGCCGACTGATCGCTGGCGATCCGTCGGCCCTGTGCGAGATCTACGACCAGTTCTCCTCGTTCGTCTACGGGTTGGCGGCTCGAGTGATCGGCGATCCGCGAGCCGCGGAAGACATCAGCCAGGACGTGTTCGTGTGGATGTGGGAACGTCCGGAGACGTTTGATCCCGCACGGGGCAGCCTGCGCAGCTGGCTCGGCACCATCACCCACCGGCGCGCCGTCGACCACGTCAGGCGCGAGGAAGCGCGACGACGCCGGACGCAGCGCGAGGCGGCACGCGCGGTCGCCGTCCCTGATGTCGAAGAACTGGCGACGGCCCTCGTCACCGCAGAGCGTGTGCGCGAGGCGCTGGACGTGTTGCCCGCCGAGCAGCGCGCCGCGATCGACCTCGCCTACTTCGGCGGCAAGACGTACCGCGAGGTGGGTGAGACGTTGGGGATCCCCGAAGGCACCGCCAAGTCGCGGCTCCGGCTCGCCCTCCGCAAGATCGCGTCGACTCTCGAAGCGCAGGGGGGCGTGTGGTGAGCACCACGCCCGGTCTGTCCGATGCCCAGGTCGAAACGTTGCTCGGTGCCTACGCGCTCGACGCGTGTGACCCCGACGAGGTCACCGCCATCGAGGCGGTGCTCGCGCGGCGCCCCGACCTGGCCGAGGAAGCTCGCCGTCTCGTCGAGGTGGCAGCCTGGATCGGCGCCGCGCACGCACTGCGCGCGCCGGCACGCCTGCGCGTCGACGTGCTCTCGGCGGCGGCGGCGCGCCGCAGCGGAGCGGACGATCCGGTGGTCGAGCTCTACGAGAGCGAGTGCGACCAGTTCGCCGCCACCGTTGCTCAACTCCCGCGCGGCGCGCTGCGCGCCACCACGGCGAACGGGTTGTCGGGCCGCGACCTCGTCACCCACGTCGCTGCCCAGGAGAGTCTGCTCGCCCAGCTCGTCGGCGATCCGGTGATCGATGCGGTGACCGAGACCGACATCGACGCGCGCACCGACGCGATGCTCACCGAGTTCGAAGATCGCTCGCTCGACGATGTGATCACCGCCTGGACCGCGGCCGTCGATGCCAACACACGTTGGGCGCGAGCGCAGCGCGCCGACACGACCAACTGGGGCGGGCTCGAGCTGTCACGCGACGACGCGCTGATCGTGCGCGCCTTCGAAACCTGGGTGCACGGCGAGGACCTCCGGCGGGTCGGCAACCTGGCGGCCCGAGTGCCGTCGGCGCGCCACCTCACGTTGATGACCGACCTGGCGGGCCGATCGCTCGGCCTCTCGCTGGCGCTCACCGCCCGGCAACGTCCGGGGCGGCTCGCTCGGCTCGTCCTCACGGGTGAGGGTGGTGGATCGTGGCTGGTGGCGATGGGCGGTGAGCCGGTCACCGACGCGGTGGTCCACGATGCCGTCGACGTGACGGTCGTGGCCGACGCGGTCGACTGGTGCCGACTGGTCGGCGATCGCATCGCGCCCGAGGCGATACGGGTCGAGATCGTCGGTGACGGGTCCTTGGCCGAGGACCTCCTCGCCGCCGCGCCGGCGCTGGCAACCCTGTAGTCGCCGAGTCACCGTCCGACCGTCAACCCCCGGGATCCGCTACCGTGCCGCGGCCGATGTCCGCACGCGCGCCTTCCCACGATCCCGCGCACACGCGCGGCTCGATGATCGCGTGGCTCGAGCTCTTCTACGACCTCGTGTTCGTCGCCGCGATCCTCGTGCTGAGCTCGGCGGTGTCGCACCTCCACGATGCGGGCAAGATCCTGCTCGTCGTCGCGGTGTTCACCTCGCTGTGGTGGGTCTGGCTGTCGACCACGCTGTTCGCCAACCGCCACCGCGTCGACGACCTGCCGGAACGCCTGCTCGTGCTGGTGCAGATGTTCCTGGTCGCGGTCATCGCGATGGAAGGACACGCGGGCGTGGTGCGCGACGCGCGGTACCTGTCGGGGAGCTACGCGCTGCTCCTCGGCACTGTGGCGGTGATGTACGCGCGTGTCGCGGTGCGTGATCCGCTCGCGACCCAGGCCCGTCGCCACGCAGTGCTCGGTGCCGAGCGCGGCCGGTGTCTTCGTCGTGGCGGCGTTCGTGCCTGATCCAGCTCGGTACGTGGTGTGGGCCGTCGGTGCAGTGGTGGCCGTGCTCGCCACACTGGGGCCCGCCGCGGAACGACGTCACATGGCCGGGCTCGACGAGCACCATCTGGTCGAACGTCTGGGCGCACTCACGATCATCGTGTGCGGCGAGGCGTTCGTGAAGGTCGCGATCGCAGTGAGCAACGCCCGTGTCGATGAGATCGATGTCATCGCGTTGGCGTTCCAGTTCGTGCTCACCTTCGCCATCTGGACGAGCTACTTCGAAGACGTACCGCACGCCGGGATCGCGCCGCCGACGCATGACGCCCTGGCTGGGCTTGCATCTCGCCCTGCAATTGGCGATCGCCGGCACGGCGATCGGGGTGGCCAAGCTGGTGAAGACGGCGCCGCTCGCGCTCGTTCCCGCGGGAGACATCCTCGAGATCACCGCCGCGCTCGCTGCCGTGTTCCTCGCGCTCGCATTCCTCGGATTGTGCACGCGTCGCTCGCCGGCGCGTCCGATGTTCGTCCTGCGGATCGTCACCTCTATCGGCGTGGTGGTGACGGGCGTGCTGTGTTGGGCCATTCCGGGCATCGACGTGGCCGAGGGAGTCGGCGCGTTGAGCCTGGTTGCGGTCGCCTACACGGTCGTTGCCTACCGCGTCGGGGCGCGCACCGAGGTGCTGGCGCGCGCCTGACGTGCGCCGACTACTCCTCGGTCGGCGTGGCGTCGGCGGACGCGGCGTCGGCGGGGGTGCTCTCTGCTCGCTCCGCCTCGGCGGCCTGGATCTCCCCGACGAGACGGGTGACTTCGGCTTCGTAGTGGTCGACGGGGCTGCCGCTCTTCTGCGCGTAGACCAGGCCGCCCAGGCTCTCCTTGAGCTCCTTGATCTTCTTGTCGACCTTGAGGTCGTCGATCTTCTCCTGTCCCGCGTTGACGGCGCCCTTGGCCGCGTCGGCGCCCTTCTGTGCCGTCTCCTTCACCTTGTCCATCAAGCCCATGGGGAACTCTCCCTGATCGTGGCGGACTGTCAGTATGGCGCGGCCAGTTCTCGCCGGCCCCGGTCGGGGCTCACGCGGGGCGCGTGTGAGCCAGACGGGTGTGGACCAGACGAAGGTGCCGCGCGTCGATCGCCTCGGGTGCACCGAGGTGGTACCCCTGACCGCGCTCGCAGCCGAGCTCGATGAGACGGAGCCGTTGGTGCTCAGTCTCGATGCCTTCGGCCGAGACCACCATCCCGAGCGCGTGCGCCATGTCGATGGTCGCGGCGACGATCGCGTCGTCGGCGGCGCTGTGCCCGAGCTCGGCGACGAACGTGCCGTCGATCTTCAGCTCGTCGAAGGGGTACTGGCGCAGGTAGGTGAGCGAAGATCCGCCGGTGCCGAAGTCGTCGATCGCCAGGCGCACCCCGATGTCCTTCAAGGCGTGCAGCGACTCCCGCACTGCATCCCGGTCGGCGAGCAACGTGCGCTCGGCGACCTCGAAGCACACCGCCGACGGGTCGATCCCGCAGGCGATGATGTTGCGTTGCACCTGGCTCGGCGAAGCCGTTCTGGAGCAGTTGGCGTCCGGTGACGTTGATCGAGACCGGCATGGTGCGACCGCTGTGGGCCTCGACGCGCGCGCGTTGCACGTGCAGACACACCTCGTGCATGATCCACTCGCCGATGGGCACGATGAGCCCGGTCTCCTCGGCGACGCGAATGAACTCGCCCGGCGGGATCAGACCACGTTCGGGATGCTCCCACCGCAGCAGGGCCTCGACGGCAACCCGCTCATTGGTGACGAGGTCGAACTGGGGTTGGAACTGCACGCGGAGCTCGTCGTGGACGAGCGACGCTCGCAGCTCGCGCTCGGTGAGGAGGCGTTGCACCGCCTGGGTGTGCATCACCTGGTCGAAGAGCTCGAATCGTCCGCCGCCGCGCCGCTTGGCGCGGTACATCGCTGCGTCGGCGTCGCGCAGCAGGTCGGAAGCTCGACGGGTCGGCTCGTCGGTGATCGCGATCCCGATGCTCGCCGACACCATCAACTCGGCGCGGTTGAGTGCGACCGGACGAGCCAAGGCCTCGAGCGCGCGTTGCGCCAACTCGATCGCCTGTTGGTCGTCTTCGAGCTGCTCGCAGATGATCACGAACTCGTCACCGCCGAACCGCGCCACCGTGTCGTGGCGACGCACCACTCCCGCGAGCCGACGCCCGACCGCGACGAGGAGATCGTCACCTGTCTCGTGGCCGAGACCGTCGTTCACCACCTTGAACCGATCGAGGTCGAGGAACAGCACGGCGAGCTTCTTGTGGTTCTCGGCGAGGGCCACCAGTGCGCCTTCGAGGCGCTCGACGCCGAGCGCACGATTGGGCAGCGTGGTGAGGGTGTCGTGCAGCGCGAGGAAACCGAGCTGCTCGGTGTGCGCGACGCGATCGAGGGCGAGGCTGGCGAGATCGCGCGCTCGTTCCAGGAACGTCGTCTCCTGCACCGTCGGCGTGCGCACGCTGCGCGTGTAGACGCCGAGGAAGCCGAGAGGAGTCCCGCGGTCACGTGACGTGATCGGGAGCGACCAGAAGCTCATCAGCCCATGTGCGCGCGGCGAGGACGCCGAGCTCGGGGTACGTGCTGTCGGCGCCGACCTCGGCGTGGAAGAGAGGCTGCTTCCACCCTTCGATCCGCTCGGCACCAGGCGGCAGGTCGCTGCCCATTCGCTCGTCGATCTCGCGGAGGTAGCTGAGCGGCATGGTCGGCGCGGCAACGCTCTGGAGCGCGCCCGTCTCGGGATCGACGAGTCGCACGATCGCGGCCGACGTCGCCGAGGAACTCTTCGACGGTCTCGAGGAGCGAGTGGAGGGTTTCGGTCAGTGGTGCCCCGTCGAGCACGAGCTCGAGCACGCGCGTCTCGCCGATGCCGGCGTGTTCCATGCGCTTGCGGTCGGTGATGTCGCGGAAGTTGCCGACGATGCCGCCGATCGCGGGTTGGTCGACCTGATTGGAGCTGGTCGCATCGATCCACCGCCACGTGCCGTCCGAGTGACGGGCTCGAACCTCGATCTGCTCCGACCCGCCGGGCACCGACGCGAGCCGACCGAGCATCGCGACCGACTGGCGCAGGTCGTCGTGATGGATGAACTCGCCGACGTCACGCCCGACGATCTCGGCAGGGCGATAGCCCAGCATGGTCGTCACCGACGGCGTGATGTAGGTGACGATCCCGCTGGTGTCGAACACGGCGATCGAGTCGCTCGAATGCTGCACCAACGAGCGGAAGCGCGCTTCGCGTTCACCGATCTCCTCGCGCGCCTGGTTGGTCTCGGTGACGAGCCGCGTGATTCTCCACGCGACGAGCGCGGCGGTGGCGGCGACGATCGCCGTGAGCGTGATCGCCTCGTCACTCGTCGCACCGTCGATGATCACGATTCCGGGAACGCAGAACAGCGCGGCCGCCAGCACGACCACGCGTGCGCGACCGGCGCGGACGAGCGTGGGCTCGTGACGCTCCTGCCAGAGATCGCGGATCGACGGGTGGAGCATCGCGGCGGCGAGAAGCGTGTACGCGAGCGGCCAGAGCGCGTCGAGCACACCACCGTCGGCGTAGATACCGTCGGCCACGAGTCGCGCGAACACCGTGTCGGCGACGAGCATCACGGCGAGCCCGGCGAAGAGGAGGCGCGCCGCTGTCGCCCACCGGGGGAGCGTGAACACCGCGTGCACGATCGCGACGACCAGCACGACATCCATGATCGGGTAGAGCACGTTCACGAAGGCTTCGACCGTCACGCCCTCCGACGCGCCGATCACCGGCGTGACCACCCATTGCCAGATCACGGCCGCGGCGGCCAGGGTGACGATGGCGCTGTCGCCGGCCGTGTCACGTCGACGCGGACCGGCAAGTCGCCACAGCGCGATCGCGAAGCACGGGTAGGCCGGGAGATAGAAGAGGTCTGCGAAGGGATATCCGGTGCTCGCACCGAAGCCGCGTAGCACCAGGTCGTAGATCACGTCGCCGGCCGCGCTGAGCGTGAGCCCGAGAGCGATCAGCAACCACGGACCGCGGCGCAGCGGCTCGTTGCGGAGGATGCCGTACACCCCGGCGGCGCCCGCGGTGATGGCGACGACGTCGAAGACGAAGGAGCTGAGGGGCTCGGAACCCATGAGCACCGCGAGTCCCGTGACGCCGACGGCGGCCGCGACGAACCACCAGCTCACCCGGCCCGGGAGTGCTCCTCCCCAACCTGGGGGCGGTGCATCACCCTGTCGACCTGCGCCCCGCTGACCCGCCTCCTGCGCCATGCCACGTCTACGTTACACGCTTCGTGGTCACCAAGTCACTGAGCGTGGTCAAGGGGAGCCCAAGGTTCGATTCGTCCCAAACGGGTGGTCAGGGAACCTCCCGCACGACCTCGGCGGCGGCCTTGTCGTCGCGCAGCCCTCGGTAGCGGGGTGCCCGGAGCATCCCAGCCGTGGTCCACTGGTGGAACCCGACCTCCACCACCAGCGTGGGCTCGACCCAGTGCGGCGAGGGGAGCCTCGGGGTGTGTTCGAACGGACTCGTGGCACGGGCGAGCGATCGCACCCGATGCTCGAGGATGGATCGCTTCGACTCGTCGAGGCCGGAGCCGACGCGCCCGGCATATCGGAGTGCTCCACCTGGCGCGTCGTGGTACCCGACCAGCACAGACCCGAGTCGGCCTTCGAGACGCCCGTTGCCGGAAAGCCAACCACCGACGACGAGCTCCTGGCTCGCCGTGGGCTTGATCTTGCGCCACGCGTCGCTGCGCCGTCCGGCCTGGTAGGTGCTGTCGAGGCGTTTGGCCACGACGCCCTCCAGGCCCAGTTCCGTGGCAGTGGCGAGCACCGCGGCGCCGCGGCCGACGGTGGCAGGTGGGGTCTTCCATGCGGGGCCGTCGAGGTGCAGCGCCTCGAGCAGGGCCCGCCGCTCGTGGTACGGCAGGGTGAGCGTGGCGTGGCCTTCGATCCACAGCACATCGAAGAACATGCACACGACCGGGCGCTCAACCGAGAGCGCGAGCGCGGTGCTCGCCGAGGCCACGTGCATGCGCGGCTGCAGCGCTTCGAAACTCGGACGGCCGAGGACGTCGAGTGCGACGAGCTCGCCGTCGAGCACGACATCGGTGGAGGCGAGCACCCGGCCGAGTGCACCCAGTTCGGGAAAGCGCGTCGTGGCGTCATTTCCTTGCCTGGTGGTGAGTGTGACTTGGCCGTCGTCGACGACGGCGATGGTGCGCATGCCGTCCCACTTCATCTCGAACGACCACCGGTCGTCGTCGTGGGGCACCTCGGTCGCCGTGACCGCGAACATCGGCGCCAGATCGTGCGGCGGCCCCGACGCTCGTTCCGCCATGGAGCAACCGTAGAGGGTGGACGGAGGGGTGGACGGAGGGGCGTGGACGGTAGGCGGCAGGCTCGAGGCGCACGCTACGGTGGCGCTCTTCGTAGGAGTGATTGCTCCCAGAGTGGAGATCTCGATGGAACGCACGATTCGACCGGGCGCCGAGTGGCAGGTGCTCGACGCCGGCTATGGCGACATCCGCTACGAGACGTCGGACGGGATCGCCAAGATCACGATCTGTCGACCCGAGGTGCGCAACGCGTTCCGGCCGCAGACGCTGTTCGAGCTGCAGGACGCGTTCAACCGTGGTCGTGACGACCGCGAGATCGGGGTCATCGTCTTCACCGGCGAAGGCCCGGACGCGTTCTGCTCGGGTGGCGACCAGCGCGTCCGCGGCGACGACGGCTACGTCGGCGACGACGGCATCGGCCGTCTCAATGTGCTCGACCTCCAGATCCAGATCCGCCGCACCCCGAAGCCGGTGGTCGCGATGGTTGCCGGGTACGCGATCGGCGGCGGCCACGTGCTGCACATCGTGTGCGACCTCACGATCGCGGCCGACAACGCGCGCTTCGGCCAGACCGGGCCACGGGTGGGCTCGTTCGACGGCGGGTTCGGGAGTGGACTGCTCGCCCGGTCCGTCGGGCAGAAGAAGGCGCGTGAGATCTGGTTCCTGTGCCGTCAGTACGACGCGCAGGAAGCACTCGACATGGGCCTGGTCAACACCGTCGTGCCGCTCGAGGCGCTCGAAGAGGAGACCGTCGCATGGTGCCGCGAGATGCTCCAGCACAGCCCGCTCGCGATGCGCATGATCAAGGCGTCATGCAACGCAGCTGACGATGGTCTGGCCGGCATCCAACAACTCGCGGGTGACGCCACCTTGCTCTACTACATGAGTGAGGAGGCGCAGGAGGGGAAGCGCGCCTACCTCGAGAAGCGCCAGCCCGACTTCGCGCAGTTCCCCAAACGACCTTGACGACTCCGGCGCAGTGGTTCGAGGGCGCGCGACCGCGCACACTCGGCGCCGCGCTCGCGCCGGTGATCGTCGGCACGTCAGCCGCGGTCGCCGACGCTGACGGTGTGCTGTGGTGGCGCTTCGCCGGCGCGCTCGTCGTCGCGTTCGCGTTGCAGATCGGTGTGAACTACGCGAACGACTACTCCGACGGAGTGCGCGGCACCGACAAGGAACGGAAAGGTCCGTTGCGCCTGACCGCGACCGGCACCGCGTCGCCGAACGCGGTGCGCAATGCCGCGGCACTCGCCTTCGGGATTGCCGCGGTGGTGGGTCTCGTGCTGTCCCTCGTGGTCAACCCGTGGCTGCTCCTGGTCGGCGTCGTGGCCATCGGCGCAGCCGTGCTCTACACGGGCGGCCCGGTGCCGCTCGGGTACATCGGCCTCGGCGAGGTGCTGGTGCTCGTGTTCTTCGGCTTCGTCGCGACGGTTGGTTCTGCCTACGTGCAGATCGAGCGGGTCCCTGCCGCCGCGTGGTGGGGATCCCTCGTCGTCGGGCTCCTCGCGTGCGCGATCCTGCTCGCCAACAACCTGCGCGACATCCCGACCGATCGTGAAGCGGGGAAGCGAACGCTCGCGGTACGAGTGGGCGCGACCACGACGCGGCGGCTCTTCGTCGGGTGCTACGTCGGTTCGTTCGCATCCGTCGTGGTCATCGGGATCTCCCAGCCCTGGGCGTTGTTGGGGTTGCTCGCGCTGCCGCTCGCCGTGGCACCGGTGCGCCTGATGCTCACGCGCTCCGATCCGCCGTCGCTGATCGCCGCGCTCGTCGCGACGTCGAAGGTCGAGGTGATCGTTGCCGTGCTCGTGAGCGTCGGCTTGTGTCTCTCGTGACGGAGCCCGCCCCGAGCGACGGAGCGCTGCGCGAGCGACGCTTCGTCGCCGGCGATCGCGAGTTCGTGCTGCTCGAGGGTCCGGCGGGATGGGGCGAGTGGTCGCCACTGCCCGGGTATCCGTGCGATCCGGCGGCGTGCCGTCGTGCGGCGGAGGAGGCGGCAACCATCGGGTTTCCGCCATCCATGCGCAGCGAGATACCGGTGAACGCGCTCGTCGACGGCCCGTTCCTGGTCGACGACCTCCGTGGCTATCAGTCGGTGAAGGTGAAGGTCCGCGATCTCGGTGGGATCGCCCTGCTGGCCGCGGTACGAGATGCGGTTGGGCCATCCGTGGAGCTGAGGGTCGACGCCAACGGTGCATGGGATGTCGACCTCGCCATCGAGTTGATCGGTCGGCTCGCGCGCTACGACGTCGCGCTGGTGGAGCAGCCGGTTGCATCGATCGACGACCTCGCGCGGGTTCGACGCGCCGTCGACGTGCTGATCGCGGCCGACGAATGCATTCGCACCATCGACGACGCGCGTCGCCTCCGCGCGCTCGACGCGGCGGATGTGATCGTGGTGAAGCAACAACCCCTTGGCGGTGTGCGCGCGGCGCTCGCGGTGGTCGAGGCAGCCGGGGTACCGGCGATCGTCACGTCGATGATGGAGACCTCGGTCGGCATCGCCGCAGGACTGGCGCTCGCCGCGGCGCTTCCCGAGCTCCCGTTCGCCTGCGGGCTCGCCACGGCCGGATCGCTCGGGTTCGACGTCACGCGTGATCCGCTTGCACCCGTCGACGGTGTCCTCGCCTTCCGCACGGTCGTTCCCGACCTCGTGCTCGAGGGCTACCCGCCGTTCGACCAGGAGCTGACGAGGTGAGCGACGGCGTCGGGTTGTTCGAGATGGCAGGCATGGCCGGCGTCGGGAACGACTTCGAGCCGCGCGTCGGCGATCGCGTCGGCCATGCGCTGGGCGATGTCGACGTACTTGGTGTCGAGGGCACCCACGATCAGCAGCACCGGCATCGTGAGCTCACCGAGCCGCTCCCAGTTCGACGGTTGCGAACCCTGGCCGAGCACTCGGAGCTGGTGCGTGAGCGTGGCCACGGTGTTCGCGGCGCGTCGGTCGTCGATGCCGGCGCGTTCGAGCGGGAGCGTCGCGAAGAGGGGTTGCGCGACCCATCGCGTGAGGAACGCGTCGACGCCGTCGCGCTCGATCTCTTGTGCGAGCAGCTCGTCGGCGTCACGGCGCGCCTCACGCGCGGCCGGATCGGCGATCCCGGGCGATGCGCTGACCAACACGAGGCGCTGCACCACATCGGGACGGTCGAGCGCGAGCTGCAGACAGAGACGTCCGCCCTGCGAGTACCCGACGTACGTTCCGGGCTGGTGCGCGAGTGCGTGCGCAGCGTCGACGAACGAGTCCGCCGACGGAGTGTCCAGAAGGATCTCGAGCCCGACGCCCCCCTCGACATCGAGCACCGGTTGCCACGATGCCCCGGTCTGGGTGAACCCGGCCACGAAGACGCCATCCATGGAGTGATCATCGCATGAGTGCCGACGCCACCACGTCGTTCGCCCGCACGCTCGTCGACGAATGGGTCCGCCAGGGGATCACCGACGCGGTGCTCGCACCCGGCTCGCGTTCGGCACCGCTCGCGCTCGCGCTGGCAGGTGATGATCGGGTTCGGGTGCACGTGTTCCTCGACGAGCGGTCGGCGTCGTTCTACGCCCTCGGGCTCGGGCGCGCCACCGGCCGGCCGGCCGTGCTCCTCTGCACCTCGGGCTCCGCGGCCGCCAACTTCCATCCCGCGGTGATCGAGGCGTTCCACGCGCGGGTGCCGGTGGTCGTGTGCACTGCCGACCGTCCCCACGAACTGCGAGACACCGGCGCGGGTCAGACCATCGACCAGGTGCATCTCTATGGCACTGCAGTGCGGTGGTTCGTCGACGCCGGAGTGCCCGACGACCGTCCAGGCGCCCGCGCCGAGTGGCGTCAGCTGGCGTCGCGCTCGGTCGCCGAGTCACTGGGCGCGCCGGCCGGGCCCGGTGCACCTCAACCTGCCGTTTCGCGAGCCCCTCATCCCGACGGGAGAGCCGCTGGTCGAGGCGCCAGGGCGCTCCGACGACCGGCCGTGGACGGCTCGGGCGCCGGGTGTGCGCGCGCCGACGGTGGAGATGCTCGACGCGCTGTCGCATCTCGTCGCCGACACGCCGCGAGGCTTGATCGTTGCGGGCGTCGGTGCCGACGTGAAGGCAAGCACGCTGCTGAGGTTCGCGCAGGTGGCGGGCTGGCCCGTGCTTGCCGACCCGATCTCCAACCTGCGCGTCGACGGCACCATCTCGGCCTATGACCCGCTCCTGCGTGACCCGGCATTTGCGTCTGCGCACCGACCTGACGTGGTGGTGCGCATCGGAGGCGCGTTGTCGAACAAGGTCGCGATGCAATGGCTCGACGACGACGCCGTCGGTCAGGTGCTCGTGGATCCTCACGGCGCCTGGCTCGACCCGACGCACTCGGTGAGTGGGCGGATGGAGACGGACGCCGAGCTCTTGCTCGCCACGCTCGCCGACGCCATCGACGTGATGATCGACGAAGCGTGGACCGGGGCGTGGAGCGGAGCCGACCGAGCGGCGCGCACGGCTATCGACACATTGCTCGATGGCTGGGACGAGCCGTTCGAAGGGCGCATCGCGCGCGACGTGTACGCGGCGGTGCCGACCGAGGGCCGCTTCGTCGTCGCGTCGAGCATGCCGGTGCGCGACCTCGAGAGCTTCGCTCGGCCGCGCGACGGTGTGCAGGTGCACGCGAACCGCGGGGTGAACGGCATCGACGGGTTCGTGTCGACCGTGCTCGGAATCGCGGCGGCGAGCGACGGGCCCACGGTGGCCCTGCTCGGCGATCTGTGCTTCCTCCACGACAGCAACGGACTGTTGGGAGCGACGAGTCGAGGGATCGACGCCACGCTCGTCGTCGTCGACAACGACGGTGGTGGGATCTTCTCGTTCCTCCCGCAAGCCGATCTTCCCGAACACTTCGAGACGCTGTTCGGGACGCCCCAGGGCGTCGACCTCGCCGCGCTCGCCTCGGTGCACGGCATCGAGGTCGTCGACGTGACGAGCGCGGCCGACGTGTCGACGGCCGTCGACGAGAGCGTGGCCGCGGGTGGTGTCCGCGTGGTGCGGGTGCGCACCGATCGGGACGAGAACGTCACCCGCCACCGCGAGGTGTGGTCGGCCGTCAGCGCCGCGCTCGCCTGACCCCAACGACAAACCTGCGTCAGCAAACCCGGTCATAGGTGGGTCTGCTGACGCCGGTTTGAGGCAGCCCGACGGTCAGGGGCGCACGAGGGCGCGCAGCATGGGCTCGAGCTTGGCCTGGGTCTCGGCCCACTCGGCGTCGGGATCCGAGCCCGCAACGATGCCGGCCCCGGCGACGAGCCGGGCGCGTTGGCCGTCGAGGTCGGCGCCGCGCAGCGCGATCGCCCACTCCCCGTCGCCGCGGGCGTCGACCCAGCCGACCGGTCCGGCGTAGCGACCACGATCGAAGCCTTCGAGCTCGCGCATCAGGGCCAGCGCGGCGCCCTGGGGTGTGCCACCGACTGCCGGCGTGGGGTGGAGGGCCAGGGCAAGGTCGAGCGCGCTGGGCGCCGGCGCGTGGAGACGGCCCCGGAGTGGCGTCGCGAGATGCGCCACATGACCGAACACCGCGATCTCGGGGACGCCGACGACCTCGAGCTCGTCGCACACGCCGTCGAGCGTGGCGGTGATCGCGTCGACGACGACGCGATGCTCGTGTTGATCCTTCACCGACTCGGCCAGCGCCCGCAGCGACGCGGAGTCTCCGTCGGCTACCGCGGTGCCGGCCATCGGCCGCGACTCGACCGTGTCACCCATGCGCCGCACCAACAGCTCCGGGCTGGCGCCGACGAGCCCGTGGGACGCGTAGACGAACGACCCGGGCTGCTGGGTGGTGAGCCGCCGCACGATCGCCGCCAGGTCGAACGGCGCGTCGGCTTCGATCAGCACCTCCCGCGCCAGCACCACCTTCTCGACCAGTCCGGCATCGATGGCGACGAGCGCGGCTTCGACCATCGAGCGCCACTGCGCAGGGGTGCGGGGCGAGTCGACCACGAAGCGGGTGGGTGCGGCGGTGGCAGCGAACGACGTGCCGTCGACGCCGATCCGGGTCACGAAGCGTCGCCCGTCGATGTCGACCACCACCGATGCCGGGATCACGAGCTCGGCGCCGGCTCCGGGATCGAAGGGAAGCGCGCCGACCGCGATGGGCCCCACGCCGGGCAGGGCGGGGGCCTCGTCGACCGTGACCGATCCCAGTGCGCGACTGACGTCGGCGGTGGCGATCCGCGCCGCCACGCCGGTCGCGACCAGGCGAGTGCCGTGGTGCAGCCACGCGAAGTCACTGGGATCGAACCCGTCGAGCGCGTCACCCTCTGGATCCACCTCGTCGGTGACCGCGTGCAGCCGCGGAAACGCGGGCGCGGTGGTCATCGGCGCGTTCCCGACAGGAGGAGCACGGACCCGCCTGTGAGCGCGGCGGTGGCCACGTCGGCAAACCCGGCGCGCTCGAGCTTTCGTGCCAGCTCGGCGGCGGGCGGCAGGTACGCCGTCGACTTCGGCAGGTAGCGATAGGCGTCGGGGTCGCGGGCCAGGACGCGACCAAGGAGCGGGACGGCGCCGCGGAACCAGATCGCATTGCCGGCGCGCATCACGGCGTTGTCGGGCACGGTGGCGTCGATCGCGACGAACCTCCCACCGCGACGGAGCGCCTGCGCGCACTGCGCGAACACGATGTCGAGGTCGACGAAGTTCCGCAGGGCGAACCCACACGTGATGCCGTCGAAGCCGCGCGCTCGTGTGGGCAGCGCGGCCGCGTCGGCGCGCACGAGGGGGCCGGGCGCATGGGCGGCCGACAACATCCCGGCCGAGAAGTCGAGCCCGACGGCGTGGTAGCCGACGTCGTCGAGATCACGGCACAGATCGCCGGTGCCGCACGCCAGATCGAGCACGCGCGCGCCGCGCGGAAGTCCGAGCGTGACGACGCCGGCGGTGCGCCACCGGCGATCGAGCCCGAGCGAGATGATCCGGTTCATGCGTTCGTAGCGCGGCGCGAGCCGATCGAACATCGCCTCGACCGACCGCCGCTTGTCGTCGCCCTGGGGAAGCGCGCCGTCGGGGCCGAGCACCGCGGCGCTCACGAGGTGCGCTCCCAGCCCGGCTCGGCGCGCGCGGCGGCAAGCTCACTGGGGTCGCCAACCGCCTCGAGGTGTTCCTGCGCCACCTCGAGGAGCATGGTGCGGAAGTGGTGTGCGACGAGGGCGCTCGCGGTGGGCAGCAACGTTCGGAACGCAGCGACGAGCTGCTCCGCCTTCTCGGCGTCGGACGCCGGCGACTCGCGCAGCGGCTGGCGCACATAGGCGTCGAACATGTCGACCGCGTCGTTCGCGATCGCGCGCGTCGCTTCGTGGTGACGGCGCGCGAGTGCGAGCAACTCGGGGAGCGGAAATCCGACTTCGAGCAACTTCAAGCCTGAGCGCAACACCTCGGCGTCTTCGAGGGTGAACCCGTCGCGACCGTGTCGGCGCTGCGCCACGACGAGTCCTTCGTTCACGATCGCTTCGAGCAACGCGGCGGGGATCCCGACCTCTCCGGCGAGCGCGTCGAGGGTGAGCAACTCGCTGTCGCGGTGCTGCGCGCCGGCGACCGCCGCGGCCAACGGCTCGTCGGCGGGGTCGAGCTCGCCGGCGAACAGGCGGCGAATCACGGCGAGCGAGAATCCTTGGCGCTGCAGATCCTTGATGCGGGCCAAGCGCTCGACGTGCTCGGCGCCGTACCAGGCGATGCGGCCCTCCCGGTCGGGCGATGCCAGGAGCTGGCGCTTCTGGTAGAAGCGAATGGTGTCGACCGAGACGTCGCCGCGGCGCGCGAGCTCCTCGACACGGATCCGCACGCCGCTCACGGCCTCCGTGCGTGTCGGGTTCGTCGCGCTGCCCGTTCCCATGAGCGCTGATTCTAGGAGCAGTCACTCCCGTAATCAGGCTCGGCCGCTCGTCGGGAGTTGCGGGTCTTCTCGGCGTTGTAGGCAACGAGCACCATGAACACGAGGGCGACGGCGAGGGCGAGATCGGTGGTGGCCTGCGCCGACACGTGGTGCTGCGCCCACGAGGCGAAGGCCCAGAACACGAAGGCCAGCAACACGTTGTGCACGAACTTGCCGAGCGACAACGGGATCCAGAGTCGCCGGAGCCCATATCGCACCATCGCCAACGGAATCACGATGGTGCCGTCGGGGAGCGGTGACAGCGCGACGAGGAAGATCACGAAGGCCGTGAGTCGAGGCCGGGTGTCGACGTTGCGGGCGATCCATCGGAACACGCGTCCGTCGGGCTCGGCGCCGCTCTTGGTCACGACCGTCTCGGCCACCTTGTACGCCAGCACCGCGCCGATGCCGGCACCGAGGCCCGACGCGACGCCGAGGATGAGCATCGACGTGAGGTCGGCGCCACCGAGCGCGGCGGACAACAGCGGAAGGGTGTACGGGATCTGGATGATGATCGACGCATTCGCGATCAACGCGATCGCGAACACGCCGATGCTGCCGAGGCGGGCGAGACGATCGACGCCTTCGTTGACGGTGTCGTTCACCCCCGACATCGCGTGGGTCAACGAGAGCACGACGAACACCGCGATGACCACGATGCTGATGAGGGCGTACTTCAGCTCGACCGAGATCCGCCGGTCGCGATGGAGGTGCGGGGATTCCACCTGGAGCAGTCTCTCAGATGGGTCGCGCGGCCTGACCCGATGCCTACGAACTCGTCCAGACCGGCGCGCGTTTCTCGGCGAACGCAGCGGATCCCTCGATCGAGTCGGGATGGCTGAAGACTTCGCCTTGCAGTTCGGCGTTGCGCTCCCATGCCTCCGCTTCGGTGCGCTCCGACGCGGTGCGAATGATCGCACGGGATGCGCGCACCGCGAGCGGTGCGTTCGCCGCGATCTCGGTAGCGAACGCGATCGCGGCGTCGATCAGCTGATCGGCCGGGACGATGCGATTGACGAGCCCCAGCTCGTAGCCGCGCTGCGCGTCGATCATCGCGCCCCCGATGGCGAGCTCCATCGCGATGTTCACGGGGATGCGGCCCGGCAGTCGAACGAGTCCGCCACCTGCTGCGAACAGCCCGCGCTTGACCTCGAGCAATCCGAACCGGGCGGTCTCGGCGGCGACGACGAGATCACACGACAACACGAGCTCGAACCCGCCGGCGACCGCGGTGCCGTTCACTGCCGCGATGATGGGCTTCGGGAAGTCGCGGAACATCTGACCGAACGTCTCGCCGTCACCCTTCATGAACTCGGATCCGCGGCCGGCGGCGACCACCTTGAGGTCACCCCCTGCCGAGAAGGTGTCGCCGGTGCCGGTGAGGACGGCAACGCGAACCGCGGGGTCGGTCGCGGCGTGCTGGAACGCGGCATCGATCCCGTCGGCGACCTCGGGATTGATCGCGTTCTTCGCCTCGGGCCGGTTGATGCGGACGACCTCGACGCCGTGGTGGTGCTCGACCACGATGCTCATGGCGTGCTCCCTGCGGGGATTGCGGCCTTCAAGAATTTCGGACACTACCAATGAGCCCCTGTCCTCCCTTCCTCGATGTGGCCTGTGAACGCTCGGCGGTAGCGTGGCACCGACGACGAACCCCTAGGAAGTGGTGACGATGGCGGAGCTGCGCAAGGTCGGATCGCTCGAGGTGTCGGTGGCGGGGCTCGGATGCAACAACTTCGGGATGCGCATCGACGAGGACGGAACGAAGGCCGTCGTCGATGCCGCGCTTGATGCTGGCGTGAACCACTTCGACACCGCTGCGATGTACGGCGGCGGGCTGTCGGAGGAGTTCCTCGGTCGGGCGCTCGGCGCACGGCGCGACGAGGCGATCATCACCACCAAGTTCGGCGGGCGGCCCGGGGAAGACGGCGCGGCACCCGGCAGTGCGGCGAACATGCGGCACTCGCTCGACGTGAGCCTCACGCGCCTCGGCACCGATCACATCGACCTCTACCTCCTCCACGTCCCCGACGAATCCACGCCGATCCTCGACACGCTCACCGCGTTGAACGCCGCCGTCGACGAAGGCAAGGTGCGCGAGATCGGGTGCTCCAACTTCACGGCCGCGATGCTCGATGAAGCGGCGAAGGTCGCGGCCGACAACGGCCTGCGTCCGTTCGTCAACGCGCAGAATCACTACAGCCTCGTCGAGCGTGGTATCGAAGACGACGCCCTCCCTGCGATCGAACGGCTGGGCATGACGCTCATGCCGTACTTCCCGTTGGCGAGTGGCGTGCTCACCGGCAAGTACACGCGGGGTGAGCCGGCGCCCGAGGGAACGCGGCTCGCGGCGTGGGGTGATCGAGCAGGCGACATGATGAGCGACGAGCGCATGGACGTGGTCGAGCAACTCGACCAGTACGCGCGCGATCACGGTCACACCCTTCCCGAGCTCGCACTGTCCTGGCTGGCGGGATGCCCGTCGGTGGCGAGCGTGATCGCCGGCGCGACCAAGCCGGAACAGGTGCGCGCCAACGCCGCGGCAACGTCGGCATGGCAACTCACCGACACGGAGCGCGCCGAGGTGAGCGATCTCGCACGCGTCGGCGGGTGACCGCCGGTCGGTCGTGCGCATGACACGCGCATGACGTTGGTCGCGGTGGTGGCGATCCACCGGGGCCCGCTCGCCGACCTCACCGGCGACGATGCCGGCCGCCTCGTCGACGATCTCCAGCGACTGGCCGAGGCCGAACCGCGCGCCCTGCTGGTTGACGCGCGCGACGGCGCGGGCGTGGCCGAGCCGCGGGTGTCCACGCCTCGTGGGCTCGTCGATCCCGCAACGCTCGTTGCCGGCTTTCCCGCGCCGTCGGTGGCGGTGTGGGACGGCCCAGCGATCGGTGCCGGCGCCGAAGTGGTGCTCGCGGCCGACATCTGCGTGATCGGACGGCGTGCGACGCTCGCGTTCCCCGAGGTCGGCCAGGGCGAGCTGCCGAACTGGGGAGGCACGCAGCGACTCACGCGGGCGGGCGGTGCGTCGCTCGCGTTCGCGCGCGCTCGTCGTCGGCGACGCGCTCGACGCCGACGCCCTCGCGCACGCGGGTGTCGCCGTGTTGGTCGACGATCCGGTCGAATACGCCGAGGCGCTCGCCCAGGAACTCGCCGCCGGCGCGCCACTCGCCCAGGCTGCCGCCCGGGAAGCCGTGATCGCGCGGGCGCGGCCTCACCATCACCGAGGGCCATCGCGTCGAGGCCGACCTCAACCTCTTGTTGTCGACCACCGCCGACCGGGCCGAGGGGATCGCGGCGTTCTTCGCCAAGCGCCCTCCCGAGTTCCGCGGCGAATGACCGCACCACCGCGGTTTCGTGACGCGCGCCGGAGCGCGGTCGCGGTGACCCGCTTGGCGATCGACGAGCTGCACGACGCGCTCGGGTTGGCGCCGATCGCATTCGCACGTCCGGGCGCAGTCGGACTGCTCCGGCCGCCGGTGTTGCTGCGAACCGCCGACGGCTGGATCCAACCGGGTCCGCCGACCGTCTGGCCCGACGTGATCGTGATGCTTCGCTCGCTGCTCGGCGACGCGGTCGTGCCATCCACGCGCGAAGTCGCGACGTTTCCCGACCTCTCGTCGTTGCGCGCGGAAGCGATTGACGCGGAGGCGGGGGAGTGGATGCTCCCAGCCGTGGCCCTGCGCACCACCCCTGCTGCCGCGCCCACCGTGGCGTGGCCGCGAGCGGCGATCGACGTCCGCGGTGCGCGCGTGGTGGTGCTCGGGTCGACGTGGGCTGCACCATTGGCGGGCCTCGCCCTCCAACGGCTGGGCGCCGACGTCGTACGAGTGGTCGACCCTCGACGGGTCGATCCGTTCCCGCTCCGCGACGAGTTGCGCGGTGGCCAGCGTGTCGTGGCGCTCGACCTGCATGCAGCCCACGACCTCGATGCGTTCGCTCGGCTGCTGGCCGACGCGGACCTCCTCGTCGACGGCACCACACCGAGGGTGCTGCGCAACGCCGGGCTCGCTGATGTGCCCGTCCCCGTCGTGCGCATCGCCGCGTTCGCCCACGAGGATCGTCCCGGGTACGGCCTCGCGGCCGAGGCCCGCGGCGGCTGGGCCGCACGCCACGATCCGCCACAGCTCGGTCGTTCGTCGGTGTCCGACCCGGTCACGGGGCTGCTCGCGGCGCTGTTGGCGGTCGAAGCGTTGCACGCCGCGACACCCGGTTCGCGCGTGCGCATCTCGCTCGAAGAAGCTGTCGGCCACCTGTTCGCGGTGGAAGCCCGTCATTCGGAGGCGGGTCGTGGCTGAGTCGCGCTTGCACGTTCGCTCGCGCGGTTCGGTGACGGAGATCGAATTCGACCACCCGCCGATCAACATCTACGACGTGGCGACGCGCGATGAATTGTGCGACGTCCTCGCCGCGGTCATCGCCGACCCGGATGTGCACGTCCTCGTGTTCCGGGCCACCGGTGAGCACTTCTCGGCCGGTGCCGACCTGAAGGAATTCGGCACCGCGCCCTCGCTGCACTCGATGCGCGACGCTCGATGGAGACGCGACGTGTGGGGGCTCCTGCGCGCAGTGGAAGTTCCGATGATCGCGTCGATGCAGGGCAACGCGGTGGGGTTCGGGTTCGAGCTGGCCTTGCAGTGTGACGTGCGGATCGCGGCCGACGACTGCACCGTCGCGCTTCCCGAAGCGCGCGTCGGCATGGTCCCGGCTGGCGGCGCGACGCAGACCCTGGCGCGGATCGCCGGCACCGCCACGGCGCTACGCCTGGTGCTCACCGGCTCCCGCGTCACCGCGGTCGATGCTCGACGACAGGGGCTGGTCGACGAGGTCGTGGCGCGCACCGACCTCGTGGCGTGTACCGATCGTCGGGCCGACGGCATCGCGGCACGCCCGCCCGCCGCCGTCCGCGCGGCCAAGGCGCTGGTGTGGGAAGCGCTCGACGTCTCACTCGCCGAGGGGCTTGCGCGCGAGCAACGAGCGTTCGCAGGCCTCGTGTCGGGCCGCGCGCCGCGTAGCCTCACGGCATGCCGGTCAAGGAAGGCCCTGTCCCGCCGTTCCCCGACGGTGTCGATCCCGACGAGTACGACCGTCGTCGTCGCCGCGTCCTCTGGACCATGCCGAGCGGTCTCTACGTGTTGGGATCGCGTGCCGGTGATCGCCGCAACGGCATGACGATCAACTGGGTCACGCAGGTGTCGTTCGAACCGAAGCTGCTCGCCGTGGCAGTGGAACGCGAGGCGTTCACCCACGAGCTGCTCGTCGCGGGCGGCGTGTTCAGCTGCAACATCATCGACCGCGAGGATCGTGCCATCGTCCGGAAGTTCACCAAGCCGGTCGACGTCGATCTCGATGCCAGCACGCTGAACGGGTTCCCGTTCCGCGACGGTGTCACCGGCGCGCCCATCCTCGAACAGGCCGTCGCCTACGTGGAGTGCGAGGTGCGCCAGACCGTGGAGACCGGGAGCCACACGCTGTTCGTCGGCGAGATCGTCGACGTCGGCTTCGAGAAGCCCGAGGACACGGCCGTGCTCTCGATGCAGGACACACGCATGAACTACGGCGGCTGATCCGCGCGACGCGCTCGTCAGTGAGCGCCGGAGTCGCGCCGGGTGACGACCCAGGCCCTCCCGGGTACGCTCCCCACCAGCAGGTTCGCGGTCGCGAGTCGGGAGGACAGCCATGCAGTCGACGATGCAGGACTTCCCGCTCACCGTCGGGATGATCTTTCGCCACGGGCGCTCCGTGCATCCCGACAGCGAGGTGGTCACCTTCGAAGGTGAGAAGAGCCGACGTGCCACCGTTCTCGGAGGTGGCGGAGCGAGCCGATCGTCTGGCCGCCGCGTTGCGTCGTCTGAAGGTCGACGTCGGCGACCGCGTCGCGACGCTGGCCTGGAACAACCAGGAGCACCTCGAGGCCTACTTCGCGATCCCGGGCATCGGCGCCGTGCTCCACACCTTGAACCTGCGGCTCCACCCCGAGCAGCTCACGTACGTCGTGAACCACGCCGAGGACAAGGTGATCATCCTCGACGACAGCTTGATCCCCCTGCTCGCGCCCCTCGTGTCGCAGCTCCCGACCGTCGAGCACTACATCGTGGTGGGCGACGGCGACGTCAGTGCGCTCGGCGGCACCGACGCGTTGGTGCATCGCTACGGCGAGCTGCTCGCGGCCGAAAAGCCCGGGTACGAGTGGCCCGAGATCGACGAGTACGCGGCCGCGGCGATGTGCTACACGAGTGGCACCACCGGCAATCCGAACGGCGTGGTGTACTCACATCGCTCCACGTTCCTGCACTCGATGGGAGTCGGGCAGGGGAGCGCGGCGTGCTACACGGACCGTGACCGCGTGTTGCCCATCGTGCCGATGTTCCACGCCAACGCGTGGGGCACGCCCTATGCAGCATGGTTGGCCGGCGCCGATCTTCTGATGCCCGGCCCGTTCCTCCAGAGCGAGCCGCTGGCCCGGTTCATCGAAGAGGAGCGTCCGACGTGCGCGGGCGCGGTGCCCACGATCTGGAACGACTTGTTCCACTACGCGGAAGCGAACGACGTCGACCTTTCCTCGCTGGAACGGGTCGTGTGCGGTGGCGCGGCGGTACCTCGGTCGTTGATCGAGGCCTACGAGACGAAGTTCGGGATCCGGATGGTCCAGGGATGGGGCATGACGGAGACGAGCCCGATGGCGGCCGTCTCCTGGCCGCCGAAGGGCGTCGAAGCGGGCACCGCCGAGGACCTCGACTGGCGTTCGATGAGCGGACGCATCATCCCGGGAGTCGAGCTGCGCATCGTGGCCGAAGACGGCACGGTGCTGGCGTGGGACGGCGAGTCCGTCGGCGAGATCCAGGTGCGTGGACCATGGGTCACCGCGTCGTACTACCGGAGTCGCTCGCCCGAGCGGTTCTCCGACGGTTGGTTGCGCACCGGTGACATCGCGAGCGTCACGCACAACGGGTTCGTACGGATCAGTGATCGCACCAAGGACGTGATCAAGTCGGGCGGCGAGTGGATCTCGTCGGTCGAGCTGGAAGGTCACTTGATGGCGCATCCCGACGTGGTCGAGGCGGCCGTGATCGCCGTGCCCGACTCTCGGTGGGGTGAACGACCCCTGGCGTGTGTCGTGCTCAAGGTCGACCGCACACGTGACACGGAGGCGCTGCGGACGTTCCTGGCCGGCCGGGTGGCCGAATGGCAGCTCCCCGAACGGTGGACGTACGTCGATTCGGTGCCGAAGACGAGCGTGGGCAAGTTCGACAAGAAGGTGTTCCGCGCGCAGCACGCCGACGGTGCGCTGGTCGTCGAGGAGATCGGGTGACCCGAACGCGGTCGACATCCTGGCGATCATCTCGGCCTCCCTCCTGGCATCGCACACCATGACGCCGACGCTCGCCGCGTCGGTCTTCGAGCGGCTGGGCGACGACCTGTGGCTGCTCATTCCGGCCTTCTTCTTCTCGTTCGCGGCGGCGGCGCTGGTCGGCCGCGTGCTCGGGGTGCGCCGCTCGTTCACAGCCACCTTCCTCACCGGGCTCGTGGGGTGGTTGGTCGGGGTCGTGGTCGCGCTCGTGATCGCCAACGACGACGCCGAAGCGGCCAAGAACTTCTCGCGCAACCTCTTCTTGTTCGCGTTGTTCGGTGCGATGGCCGCGGCGGTGTGGATCGAGTTCCTGGCCCGGCCCGGCATGATCGCTCGGGCCCAGACCGGTCTGCAGTCGATCCCGCATCCGATGCGGTCGGCTCGCCTGCGGAGTCGTCAGGTCAGACGCTCAGCGGAGATCACGCGCATCGCGATGCGAACGGGGCTCGCGCCGTCGCTCGGCCTCGGCCGGCAGCGCGAGCGTGTCGCCCGACGGGGTGCGGCCGCCCACGGTGCGCCGGCTGCGGCTCGCGCTCGAGGAGTGCGGCGGCATGTTCGTGAAGCTCGGGCAGGTGCTGTCGACACGCAGCGACCTCATCTCGGCCGACGCGGCGGCTGAGTTGTCGCTGCTGCAGGACGACGTGCGTCCCGCCGGCCGTGAGGGCATCCAGGACCTGCTGGAAGACGAGCTCGACGCGCCGCTCGAGGACGTGTTCGCCTCGTTCGACTGGCATCCGGTCGCGGCGGCGTCGATCGGGCAGGTGTATCGGGCGACGCTCCCGGACGGGTCACCCGTCGTGGTCAAGGTGCAGCGCCCCGACGTGGGTGATCAGGTGGCAGTCGACCTCTCGGTGCTCGAAGAGCTGGGGCGGGTGGCGGAATCGCGCACCTCGTGGGGCTCCGAGTACCACGTGCGTGAGCTCGTCGACGAGTTCGGTGCCCGGCTGCGCGAGGAGCTCGACTACCGCAGCGAGGCCCGCAACGCCCGCACCATCGGTGCCAGCCTCCCGTCTGGGTCACGCGTCTACGTGCCGCACGTCTACGAGGATCTGAGCACCTCGCGGGTCCTCGTGATGGAGTGGCTCGACGGCGTCGATGTGCGGCAGGTCGCGTGGAGCGACGCCCGTCCGTCGGACCGCACCAAGATCGCCGACCAGTTGCTGCGCACCTTCCTCGAGCAGATGCTGCAGTCGGGCGTGTTCCACGCCGATCCGCATCCCGGCAACGTCATGCTGCTCGCCGACGGACGGCTCGCGCTGATCGACTTCGGTGCGGCGGGGCGCCTCGACCCGCTCGAGCAATCGGCGCTGCGCGACATGATGGCGGGTGTGAGTCGGCGGGACGCCGACGCGGTGTCGCACGCGGTGCTGCAGGTCGCGCGTCTTCGCCGCGGCGTCGACGTGGCCGACTTCGAACGCGCGCTGGCGCGGTTCATGGCCGAACACCTCGCCCCCGGGGCGCGGACCGACGCGGCGATGTTCAACGCCATGCTTCGCCTGTTCTTCGACTTCGGGATCACGCTGCCACCCGAGTGGAGCACGTTCTTCCGTGCGCTGATCGTGCTCGAGGGAACGTTGTTGTTGATCGCGCCCGACTACTCGGTCATCGATGCGGCGGAATCGATCGCAGGCCAGTGGGCGCGCGGTCAGGTCACGCCGGGTTCGGTGCAGAACGCGATTCGCGACGAGCTCATGCGCACGGTACCGATGCTTCGTCGCCTTCCTCGTCACATCGACCGAGCGTTCACGACCCTCGAACGAGAAGGACTGCGCGTACGCGTCTCGCACTTCGCCGACGACCACGACGAGCACGTCGTCACCAAGTTGGTGAACCGCTTCGTGCTCGCGTTCCTGTCCGGCACGATCGGGTTGTTGTCGGTCGGTCTGATCGCGATCGAAGGGGGCCCGACGTTCAGCGGCGACACGTCGTTGCTCCGGGTGCTCGGCTACTTCGGGCTGTTCTGCGCGACCGTCCTCGCCATGCGTGTGATCGTCGCCGTGTTGCGCGACGGCACCAACTGAGAGGGCAGACGCGCTCATGTCGCCCGCGCCGGTCAGTGACGATCCCTCGCGCCGATCCGTGCGGTTGCGTGACGGCCGAGCGTTGTCGTACGCCGAGTACGGCGCACCTGACGGCCGGGTGGTCGTCAACTGCCACGGCGGTCTCGTGTGTCGCATCGACGTCGAGCCCCATGCCGCCGCCTTCGTCGGTGCGGGCGTGCGCGTGATCTCACCCGACCGGCCGGGCATCGGACGCTCCGATCGTCGACCGGGGCGCGTCACCGTCGACTTCGTGGCCGACGTGACCGAGTTGCTCGACGCCCTGGAGATCGAGCGCTGCGCGGTGATGGGGTGGTCGTTCGGTGGGCAGTACGCGGCCGCCCTCGCGGCGCGTCTCCCGACGCGGGTCGAGCGCCTCGCGATCATCGCGGGCTGCCTCCCACTGAACGATGCGGAGAACTTCCGCGGCGCTGAATCGAATGGACCGCCGGCTCACCGGGATCAGTCGACGCAGCCGGCCGATCGCGCAGCTGATCTTCGCAACCGTCTCGAAGGTCGCGGCGACGATGCCCGCACGAGTGGCGACCGTGCAGGCGAAGCAGCTCCCCGCGTCGGATGCCGCAGCGATCGACGCCTGCGGCGACTGGTTCGGCCGGGCGATCGCCGAGGGCACCCGCAATGGGGCAGGCGTGGTCGACGACTACCTGGCCGCGGTCGCGCCCTGGGGCTTCGACCTCGGAGAGATCGCGGTCCCCACGGCGGTGTACCAGGGCACGGCCGATTCGCTCGTGCCTCCGGCGTGGGGCGAGCAGCTCGCCGCGGCGATTCCCGGCGCTCGATGCACGACCTACGACGGCGAAGGTCACATGATCGCCCTGTCGCATCGGATGGAAATGGTGCGCGACCTGCACTGACGGCAGGCAGCGCCCTTCCGGGCGTCCGCCGCCGGACTCCGATAGCCTGGACGCCGTGCGGCGGAGCATTTTGATCGTCTCTGCGTCCATGGGCGCAGGTCATGACGGTGCGGCCAAAGAGCTTCGGAAGCGACTCGAAGCGGCCGGTCACCGGGTCGAGGTCATCGACTTCCTCGATGCGGTTGCCTTCCACATCGGGCCGGCACTGCGGTGGTTCTACCAAGTGCAGCTCAAGCTGTTCCCGTGGAGCTACGAGCTGAGCTACAAGGCCGCCGCCCTGCTCCGCGCGCCGACGGTCATGGTCGACACATGGCTCACCCGGCGCAAGCTCCGGCGTGCCATCAAGCAGTTCCGTCCCGACGCGATCGTGTCGGTCTACCCGCTCGCGTCACTCGTGCTCGGTCGCATGCGCCGGAAGAAGACGCTGCGGGTCCCCGTCGTCACCTACCTCACCGACTTCGCGGTCCACTCGCTGTGGGTGCACCCCGGTGTCGACGGCCACCTCGCGGTGAGCGAGTTGTCGGCCGCAGGCCGCGACGGCGCGCGGCGGTCGCGACGCGCGAGCGCGCGGCCCGCTCGTGGGCGACCGGTTCCGCGACGTCGTCGTCGACCGCACCGCGGTGCGCAGCGCCCTCGGGCCTCGATCCGCAGGACCGCGCCGTGTTGGTGGTGGCCGGATCGTGGGGCGTCGGCGACGTGGTCGCCACCGTCGAGGCGATCGGGCGCAGCGGCGAGTTCCACCCCATCACGGTGTGCGGGCGCGACGAGAAGCTGCGCGCCGAGCTCGAGACCGGATGGCTACGGCACCGTGATCGGCTGGACCGACGACATGCCGGCGCTGATGGCCGCATCCGACGCGTTCGTCGAGAACGCGGGTGGGCTCACCTGCATGGAGGCGTTCTCGATCGGCCTTCCCGTGATCACGTATCTCCCGATCGCCGGGCACGGCAAGGACAACGCCGAGATGATGTCGCGTGCCGGGGTCAACGGCTACGCACGCGACGAGCGCCAGCTGCACGAGCTGTTGAGCGCGGTCACCGTACCGGGCGACGGCGCGCGACCAGCTGGTGCGCGCCGGGCACGACCTCTTCATCGGTGACCCGGCGGTCGAGGTCGCCGCGCTCGCCGACACCAACGAGTCGGTCGACCGCAAGGGCCGCGTCGTCCCGCTGCGCACGCCCGCGCCGCCGGAAGACCGCGTGGATCACGGCGGCAACGGTCTTCATCCTCTACGCAGGGCTCACGCTGGGGGCGCAGGCGGTGTCGGCGCTCGGCGTCGGCGTGGCCCACCCCCCGCACGGTGCCCACAACACCGCATACCTCGGCGTGCGGCTCGACGAGCGGCAGCTCGAAGACCCTGTGCTGCTCGCGGATCTGAAGGACCTCCACAGATCACCGTGGTCGTCGATGCGATGACGGCGACGCGACCACGCGGCCCGGCTCGAAGCTCTGCCAGCCGCCGGCGTGAACATCGCCAACGGCGGGTGGGGCAAGGGCACGCTTCCTCCGGTGGAACCGAGCCCGCAACGACATCGATCGAGCAGGACACCTGATCGCCGATGAAGTGGGTGCGCCCACCCGCGAGTTCGTGCCCGGCCGTCGGCTCGACGCCTTCGATCGGTACTACGCGGGGCGGAACAAGCAACGGCTCATCGTGCCCAACCACACGTTCGGTCCTGGCGATCTGCCGCGTGAGTTCGAGGCCAACAAGGTCTATCTGCTCGACGGGCGCGGACGCAGTGCCATGGAGATGGAGCAGGCAGTCGACACGCTGGCCTCCCGCTTCGCGCACGCCGACCTGAGTGCGGCATCGCTCGGGGAGCTGCGCTGAAACTCAGCGTGCGAACAGTCGGCGTGATCGGTGCGGCCACCACACTCGGTGTGGTCGCGGTCGCACGCGGCGCCCGCGCTCGGCGGCGTCTCGCCCATCGGCGTCCGGCTCACGCCCAAGTTGGTGGGGGTCGGTCGTCGGGGCCACGTCGCGCTCACCTTCGACGACGGCCCCGATCCTGCATCGACGCCGCAGGTCCTCGCGGTGCTCGGCGAGCTGGGTTGGACGGCCACGTTCTTCATGCTCGGCGACATGGTGCGCGCCGCACCCTCACTCGCCCGTGAGGTGACCGACGCCGGTCACGAGATCGCGGTGCACGGTGACGTGCACGGCAACATGTTGCGTCGCACTCCGCGCACGACCGACGACGACATCGGGCGCGCCTTCGACACCATCGCCGACGCAACCGGTGTGAGCCCGCGGTGGTTCCGCCCGCCGTTCGGGATCCAGTCGTACGCGTCGCTGCGATCGGCGTGCGCTCGAGGCATGCGCACCGTCCTGTGGACCACGTGGGGCCGCGACTGGCGCAAGGAAGCCACGCCCGAGTCGGTCACCGCCGACGTGCTCCGTCGCTACGTCGACGGCGGCACGGTGCTGTTGCACGACTCCGACTGCACGTCGTATCCCGAGTCGTGGCGCTCGACGTTGGGTGCGCTGCCGCGTCTGGCCGACGAGTTCGCAGCCCGCGGCCTCACCGTCGGCACGGTCGGCACCCACGGCCTGTAGCGCCAGCGACGAGCTCGAGGTCGACGGCTTTGGCTCACGGAGACGTGCGCTCGTTAAAGATCGCTTTCGGGGACGGTTTCGACGGCAGCGATCGTTCAGAGGACGTGGAACTCGATGTCGTCGTCGCTCGCCGCCCCGCGGAGCGCGGGTCCGACGTCGAGTGCAGAGACCGCGATCCCGGCATCGAGGGCCTCGGCGGCGGCGAGCGCCTCGACCGCGAGCGTCGAGAGGTTGTGGCCCGCCGATCGATGGCGATGCTGCAGCGTCGCCATCGGCCAGGCGAGGTCACGAAGGTGCAACACCTCGATCTCGTCCGGCAATCGTGTGAGTTGGGCGCGGAACGCTGCTTGGTTCGCAGGCGACAGGCCAGCGACTGGTGCGGACAGTTTGCCTGCTCGCGCGGGATCAGCGAACGCGCTGCTGAGCCGGAACAACCAGAGGCCAGTCGTCGCGAGGCCCGACGCGACTCCGTCGAGGTCGCGCGGGCGGGCACCGGTGAGGATCTCGCGCAGAAGGTGGTCGTCGATGACGATCGTGCGCACTCAAGTAGTGGCAAGGTCGGGATCATCGAGGTGCCGCACGAACTCGGCGTGTTCTTCGGCCGAGAGCACACCGGCGAGAAGCTGCTCCTTGCCGCCCGGGGGGAGCAGGACGACTGCGTCGCCGAGATCGATCACCGTGACTTTCCCCCCGTCATCGAGACCCCACCGATGACGAACGGCAGCGGGCACCGACATCTGGCCGCTGGTCGAAACGAGGAACTCGGTCGCCATTGCCATCAACGGTGCTCCGATCACTTGGTGAAAGCGCATCGTACCAAGTGAACGGGCGTTCTGGAACGCTTGGTCAGTTCTGGAGATCGAGGACGGCCTCGCCGACGGATTCGAGCTCGTCGTCCCACGAGCTGATCTCGTGCATGGGCACGGGGACGAGCTTGGTGAAGCCGACCGCGATGAACGCTTCGAGTCGCTCGCGCAGGGCATCGAGACCGACCGTCACGACGTCGCCCACGCCGGCACCGCGGCGACCTTCGAGCGCGCGCAGTTGCGCGTCGGGGAAGCGGCGAACGCGTGTAGAAGACCATGGCGCCGAAGTGCTCGCGATCGATGACTCGTCCCGCTGCCGTGGCCGCTTCGTCGACGATCACCCGGTCACGCGCGACCTGGTCCGGCGTGCAGAAACTCGGCAGCCATCCGTCGCCGAGTCGGCCGACGCGACGCAGCTCGACCGGCGCGCGACCTCCCAGCCACACGTCGAGCGGCTGCTGCAGGGGCAGCGTGCCGATCGACACCCCTTTGTAGTGAAAGCGCTCACCGTCATGGTCGACCGACGGCTCGGCCCACAGCCGGCGGATCAAGGGCAGCGCCTCTTCGAACCATGGCGCCCGTTCGCTGCGGGTGATGCCGAACGCCTGCTGCTCGTTGGGGTCGACCGCGCCGAGACCGAACGCCGGGAGCGCCCGCCCGCTCGACATCACGTCGAGCGTGGCCCACTGCTTGGCCAGGTGCACCGGATTGCGGCCCGGAAGGACCTGCACCGACGTCCCCACCTTGATCCGAGTGGTGCGACCGGCCGCGAACGCCAACGCGACCATCGGGTCGGGGATCGAGCCGGTCGCTCGCTCCGAGCACCACAGAGAGTCGAAGCCGACGCGCTCGAGCCCGTCGACGAGCGCGGCGAACGACGCGGTTTCGTCGGGAGTGCGTTGCCCGCCTGCCGCATATCCGATGCGCACCTTCACGGCGATGGACCCTACCCGCACCGCCGAATTCAGGGATGAGGGCGTGTCGGTCGTCGGGCGTCGTCGTCAGGCGTCGTCGCCGGGGATGAGCGGCGCCGCGACGGCGACCTCGACCGTGCCGTGGTCGCGTTCCCATGTCACCACTTCGAGCACGGTGATCAGCACCACGAGGCGTCCGAACACCCACAACCACGCGATGAGCGCGAAGACGATCCCGATGGCGCCGTAGAGCGCCGAGGAGCTGGCGACGAGGCGCGGCACGACGTAGCCGCCGAGCACCTTCAGGATCTCGAGCCCGACCGCGCCGACGATCGCGGGCATGAGCAGCGCGCGCAGTGGCGCACGTCGGTTCGGCAGCACCCACGACGTCCAGAGCCACAATCCGGTGTCGACCACCAGCGACACCGCGAGGGTGAGCACCACGAGCAGCGCGGGCAACGATCCGAAGAGGGAGGTGACGAACCCACCGAGCCCCAGCAACGCGAACGCGCCGATCAACCAGCCGAGCCCCACGAGGCGCGACCGCGCGCTGCGCGTCGGCACGTGCCACGCCACGTCGTACGCGCTCGCGACCGACAGGGCGAAGCTGCTCCCGACCCACACGAGTCCGAGCAGCCCCACCACCGTTGCCGTGGCTCGGCTCTTCTGTGCGGAGTTGACCGCGTCGGTCACCGTCTTGGCGGCTGCACCCTGCACGCCGAGCCACCCCACGAGACGGTGGGCGACGTCGTGGCTCTCCGTCGACACGAAGCCGAGCACTGCGATCGCGAGCACCGCCAACGCGAACATCGCCAGGAACCCGTACAAGGTGATCGCAGCCGCGGTGTTCCGTCCGTTGAGGGCGGTGTACCGGGCGAGCAGGGCACGCGCGGAGTCGTAGATGCGGCGGAGCACACTGACCTCGTTCCTCGCTGGAGCGACCATGTATATCGTTCCCTACCCACACGTCTGCGGAGGCCTGATGCGACGATCGATCGACGATGCCATCGACGACCATCCGGCCGGCGACCCCGAGCGCCCGCCCGTGTCGTGGGCGGTTGCACTCACCGACGACTGCGAAGCGTGTGGCGAAGGGGAGCTGCGCGTCGTGCTCACGCTCGAGGAACAGGGTCAGGCCGGCCTCGGTCTCATCGCGCACCTGTCGCCCGACACCGCGCGTCGCATGCGCGCCGCCATCGCCGCCGCACTGAAAGAAATCGGCGAGAGCCCGGGCGCATGAGGTGCGGTACGTGAAAGATCACGCGCACCGATCCTGACGCAGCCTCACGTGTGCACGGACCGAGCCGCGTCGGGCTCAGCGCCGAGCGCCAACGGCGGGCGCGTCAACGACGAGCGTGTCAACGAACCGCGCCGAGATGCACCACGTACCACTCGCCCCGCCACGAGATCAGCGACGTCACGGGAAATGAGCGGGTCTCCCCGCGCACGGTGTAGTGCAGCGTGGATCCGTACACGTGCCAATACGAGCCCTTGTTGTACTCGGCGCCGGGCTGGACCCACACCGCTTGGTCGTTGGGCACGGTGAGACCGGCGAACGTCGCCGTCGACGCGTCGGCGCCGAGCTGCGCGTGGAGCGTGTGCACGTCGTCGGCGAAGTTGGCGAGGAGGCGTTGCTGGTAGTCGCCGGCCGGGTCACTGATCGCCTTCACCTGGAGGTACGCGCTCTTCGGGAAGAAGAACGCCTGACCGACGGCGGGGTCGTCGCGGACGATCGCCTGCCACAGCGCGTTCGCGCCTGCGTCGAACTGCGCGCCACTCGCGGTCGGCTTGGCGTCGGTCTGGGGGAGCGCGCCCGGGTCCTGCGTGGTCGTCGTGGGCGCCGGCATCGTCGTCGCACGGCCGGTCGTCGCGGTCGGCGCGGTCGACGACACGGCCGCGGGAACGGTGCTCACCACGGCTGCCTCGGGGCTCGACAGGGTTGCGCTGGATTCCGCTGCCGCCGCACTCACGGTCGGCGAGTCGCGGTCGGGTGCCTGAGCAACGAACGCGATCCCGACGACCAGCGCGACCCCGACGACGATCGCGAACGTCACTCGTTGACGGCGCAACTCGGGTGCAGTCAACTCGGCAGGGGTGGGCACTTCGTGCACGCTACGCACTGGACACTGCGCAGGCGTACCCTGAACCCATGAGCGCAGTCGAGCCCGATCGTCCGACGGAACGCCTCCGCAAGAGTGCCGCCGGGAGCGTGATCGTCGCCGGCCTGCTCGGTCTGCGTGACGCGCTCGAAGGCCGTCCCGAGCGCGAGGAGTCGGTCATGGAGGTCGAGGCGGCCGCTGCGCCACCGCCCGACGGCATCGAGATGTTCCTCGACCCGGATCACCCCGAGCGATCCGTCGTGGTGATCCACGGGTCGCCGGCACCCAAGGCCGAGGACGCGACCGACTAGAGCAGCAGGGGCGTCCGGAGCCCGTACCGCTTCGTGTCGTCGAGCTGCAGGCGGTGCTCGACCACCTGGTCGACCGACACCATCGCGATGAGGTGGTCGGCCGCGAACTGCTCGAGGTCGGGCAGCCGCGGCGGGCGAACCGTCCTCCGCGAGCACCTCGCAGATCACCGCAATCGGCGGGAGACCAGCGAGGCGTGCGAGGTCGACCGACGCTTCCGTGTGACCCCGTCGCTCCAGCACGCCACCGGGACGCGCGCGCAGCGGGAACACGTGGCCCGGGCGTGAGAAGTGCTCGGGACGAGACGTCGGGTCGAGCACTTTGCGGATGGTGATGGCGCGATCAGCCGCGCCGATCCCGCTCCCCGCGGTCTCGTGATCGATCGACACGGTGAACGGCGTGTCGCAGCCGGCACGATCCGCAGGGACCATGGGCCAGAAGTCGAGCTCGTCGAGGCGTTCCGCCCCGCACGGCATGCACACCAGGCCGCGACCCCAGCGAATCATGAAGTTCACCGCTTCGGGCGTCACCCAACTGGCCGCCATGGTGAGGTCGCCCTCATTCTCACGATCTTCGTCGTCGACGACGAGCACCATCTCACCGCGTCGGATGCGCTTCAGTGCCGTGTCGATCGTGGCCAGTGCCATGGGATCTCCTCAGTGGTTGGGCAGGGTGACGACCATGCGGCAGCCGTGCGGCTCCCGTCGTTCCGGATGGATCTCGCCGCCGTGGAGGTCGACGATCCACTGTGCGATGGCGAGGCCGAGGCCCGCGCCGCCATTGCTCGACGCGCGTGCCGAATCAGCGCGGTAGAAGCGCTCGAACACGCGGTCCTCGTCGGCCTCGGAGATCCCGGGACCTTCGTCGAGCACCTCGATCACCACGCCGCCGGCGTTGCGGCGCGCCCGCACCTCGACGATGCCGCCGCGTGGCGTGTGGCGCACCGCGTTCTCGAGCAGGTTGGCGACGACCTGATGGACACGCTCGGGATCGCCGTCGGCGGTGAGGTCGTGCGCGTCGACCGACACCTGCACGGGAATCTCGGGCGTGTGGAGTTGCTGCTCGCGCACCGCGATCTCGATGAGTGGTTCCACGCGGAATGCCGTGAGGTCGAGTGGCACCGCGCCCGACTCGAGGCGCGAGAGGTCGAGCAGCTGCTTCACGAGCCGACCGAGGCGCTCCACCTGGCTGAGCATCGTGGCGAAGGTCTTCGGGTCGGGTTCGCTCACGCCATCGACCAGGTTCTCGAGCACGGCCTGGAGCGCGGTGATGGGTGTGCGCAACTCGTGTGACACGTTCGCCACGAGGTCGCGTCGCACGCGGTCGGTCTCGGCGAGCTCGGTGGCCATGCGGTTGAAGGCGCGGGCCAGCTCGCCGACCTCGTCGCGCGACACCGAGCGGACGCGGCGGTCGTAGTTGCCTTTGGCCATCTCCGACGCGGCGGCAGCCATCTCGCGCAGGGGCGACGTCATCCCGCGCGACAGGAACCACACCATCGTCATGGCCACGATCGCGGCGAGCACACCGCTCACCGACGGCCACAGGCCCACCTTCAGGCCGATCCAGAACACGAAGACCGTCATCGCGACCGCAGCCGCGATCACGAAGCCGAGCTTGAGCTTGATCGACGGAACGTCGTCGAGGGGATGGGCGAGGCGCTCGCGCTTTGTCATCGGGGTGCTTCGCCCGCCGCATACCCGACACCGTGGACGGTGCGCACGACCTCGTTCCCGAGCTTGCGACGCAGCGCGCGGACATGGGAGTCGACGGTGCGAACGCCGCCGCCGTCGACGTATCCCCACACCTGTCCCAGGAGCTGCTCGCGTGTGTACACGGTGCCAGGACGTTCGCCGAGGAACGCGACGAGGTCGAACTCGGTGGGCGTGAGATGCACGAGATCACCCGCGCAGCGCACGCGACGGGTCGAGGTGTCGATGACGACGTCGCCGATGACGAGCTCGCCGCGCTCGGCGTGCCGGGTGGCGCTCGACGCGTCGAAGCAGCGCGTGGACGCGCGCCACCAGCTCGCGCGAGCTGAACGGCTTGGTGAGGTAGTCGTCGGCGCCGACGGCGAGGCCCACGATCAGGTCGGTCTCAGAGTCGCGCGCCGTGAGCATCAGCACCGGGACGGGCGCGTCGCGCTGGATCTCTCGGCACACCTCGAGGCCGTCGAGACCAGGAAGCATCAGGTCGAGCACCACGAGGTCGGGGCTGAGTCGATGCGAGAGCTCCACGCCCGCCGGTCCGGTGGCGGCGATCTCCACCGCGAACCCCTCGCTGCGGAGGCGGGTGGCGATGGCCTCGGCGATGGAGGCCTCGTCTTCCACCACGAGGATCGTGCGGGTGAGCACGGGCGCCGGGCTCGACATGAGATTCCAGGATAAGGAGCCGGTCTGCGGAGGTGCTGTCGAACCTGTGGAGATTTCGTGCAGATCAGCGATTCACCGGCCACTGCGGCCAGTGGTACGACACGAAGTGGAATTCGCCGCCGCGCAGCTGCTTCATGAACATGAAGTCGCCGCGGTAGCCCCGGTGGTCCTCGGGGCCGTAGCTGATGAACGTGCGTGGGCCGCCGATGGTGGAGGGCATCAGCTTGATGCGCTCGAGCCCGGCGGCGACGCCCGGCCCGTCGTCGGTCGGTCCGTTGATGATCCCCTCGGCCGCGGCACGGCCCTGGTCGTAGAGCAGTGCGGCCATCGCGCCGTCGCGACGAGTGCCGAACCGCTTCTCGTAGCGGTCGTGCATCGCCACGTAGTTCGCGTTCTGCTCGACGTCGTCACGGCGTTCGTTGGCTTGCTCGATCCCGACCCAGCCGTCGAGCGCCACGGCCCACTCACCGCCGCCCCACGCCCACATGATGGCGGCGTTCATCGCCCGTGGGACGTCCCACCCGATGCGGGTGAGCGAGTGCCCGAGCTGCTTGCTGTTGATCCCGAAACCGCAGTACGCGAGCGCGTCGGGCTCGAGCGCGCGAAAGCGCTCGAGCACCGCATCGACTTCGTCGTCGGTGGGATCGTTGGAGAAGTAGTAGGTGTCGAGGATCTCGATCCCGTACAGCGATGCCTGCTGCTCGAAGAACGCCCGGTACTCGACATCTCCCTCGGTGCTCTCGCCGGTGAGGACGACGCGGAGGAACCCCTGATCCGCGAGATACGACGCGAGGATCGCCGCTTCCTCTCCGTGGCCTCCGTTCGCGAGCGTGAAGCAGTAGTCGCCGAGGAACTGCGTCGTGCCCGCCATCGTGATGTACGGGACCTGGCACTCGTTGATCACGTCGCGCAGCACGAGCGCGTTGTTGGTGACGCCGGTGGAGAGCACGATCACGCATCCGCGGTCGACCAGGTCGCGAAATGCGGCGATCACGTTCTCCGCTTTGCCCGCGGGCAGACCGAGCGCATGCGACGCGATCAGTTCGATCGGACGATCCAGTCTGCCCTCGCGCATCGCGTCCTCGAACGCGAGGATGATCGGGTCGAGGAAGCCGACGGCCCCGCCGCCGTACGGCATGTCGGAGAGGAACCCGACGCGGATCGGTGTCGCATCGGAGTCCACGAGCGCGGGACGGATCGTGATCAGGCCGTCGAGGATCCAGGTCTGCGGAATCGACGGATGCTCGACGGTGGGGACGTCGTCAGCATGGCTCACCGAGGTGAGAGGCTGGTTCGTCGCAGGCACGCTCGCTCCTTCTCAGCTCTGACCCGCAGCGGGCGTTCCCGCGCCGCCCGAACTCGGGCAACCCGTGCACGCAGCCGCCGGGCTCACCGGCACCGGCGACGTGGCGAACGAGATGACCGCGCCGCTCTTGTCGAAGAACTTGATCGGCTGCTTCGGCCATGATCCCGCGGTGTAGCGCTGGCCGCCGTTGACGTACCAGAGCACTCCTTGACCGACCGTCGGGTAGATCTGCGAGTTCCCGGTGGTCTTCGCGTCGTACCAGACCGGCGCGTAGTCCTTCCCGGCGTTGTAGTAGGAGTCGTACGTCAGACCTGCGGTCTTGCCGTAACCCGACACGGCACTCACCGGCGAGTCCGACGCGGCGCCGCCTCGGGCCGGCACGGAGAAGAGCCCCTTCTTCACGTTCTGGGGTGTCAACGTGGGCCCCGCGTAGTGGATCGCGGCAGCGAGCCACGTGGCGCGGGTCTGGGTGACGATGTCGACCGTCCCCTGGGTGGTGCCCCAGTACCACGCGATCAGCGACGTGTTCACGTTGGCGGACTCCACCAGCGGCCAGAGCCCGGAGATGCCGAAGGCGTGGGCCCACTGGTCCTGGTCGTAGCTCGGCCGCGCGAGCAGCGTGATGTCTTGGTACTGGTACCCGGTCATGATCCACTCGGGCGAGTACTGCTGCTGCGTGGCGATCTTGGTCATCGCGCCGGTCATCGCGATGTCGGTGAACATGATCGGGCTGGTGATTCCCTCCGCCTTCAGCTTTCCGATGATCGTGGGCGCCTCGATCTGAGCCTGCGCCGGATCGCCGAGCGGCGAACCGTTGGTGGTGTACGTGATCGGCGGGGTGCTCAGCGTCACGCCCGCCTTCTTGAGGGAGGCCACGAACGAGTCCACGTCGACGGCCTTCGGCGCGATCACCGCGAACGTCCGTGTCGTCGAGTGCATCGCGTCGTCGCCGGCGAACTCGGCCTTGTGCTTGGCGAGCTGCTTCGTCACGAACTCCGACGTGTTCAACGCGGCTGCCGTCGCGTCGGCCTGGCCCCACCGGTACGGAGCCTGGCTCAGGCTCTCGTCGTGGGTCGTGGCGTAGCTGTAGATCGTGTACTTGTCCTTGCCGAGGACGGCGGCCAACGTGCCCAGCCCGTTCGACGTGGTGTCCACCACGAACATGGGCTTCACCTGCTCCACCTTGATCGCGTCGGCGCGCTGGGAGGCTTCGTCGTCACCACTCGAGGTGATGAACGTGAAGTCAGCCTTGCGACCCCAGCTCTCGTAGGTGTGCTCCAGCGCCGTCCACGAGTCGAGGAACGCGTCTTTGATCGTGCCCTCCGCACCGGTTGCCTGGTTGCGGGGCGGTTGTCCACCCTGTTGCTTGGCCGTCGCGACCTGCTGGTCGTTCGCCAAGACGACGACCACCTTGATCGAGTCGGCGGTCACGCCGCGAGCGGTCGCGCCGCCGTTGTCCTTGGGTGCAGGCACGACGCAGTACGGGCCGGCGTTCTCGGTGACCTGGGGGATCGAACCCCAGCCGTCCACGGCCTCCGCGTCGCAGTTCGGATTCTCCAGCGCGGCCTTCGTGCCCATGCCGCTGCCTTTCGGGGGCGCGACTGCACCGGTGGCGTCGACCTGGACCGGAGCCGTGGTCTGCGCGGTGGCGCTCAACGTGAGCGCTGCCGTACAGGCGAACACGCCCGCGACCATGACCAGACTTCGTGCTCTCATCGTGTTCCCCCCGGAGACCGTTTCGCCATGGTTATCACAACTCATTCGGAAAGGGAAGGCGCGCGGTGGCTTCGTGGCTATGGTCTCGGCTCGCGCATTTGGGGGCCGACATGACGACTCGGGTCGTGCACTGGGGTACCGGTCCGACGGGGTGTGCTGCGCTGCGCGGCATCCTCGGTCATCCCGACCTCGAGCTCGTCGGGCTCTACGTCGCTCGACCCGAGCGTGCCGGACGCGATGCCGGCGAGTTCGTCGACCTTCCCGCCACGGGCATCGTCGCCACCAACGACCTCGATGACTTCCGTGCGATCGATGCCGACGTGCTCAGCTTCTTCGGGTCGGTGTCGGCGAGCGTCGACGACGTGGTTCCGTTCCTGCGTGCCGGTGTCGACGTCGTCACGACGACGTTCTCGTCGCTGATCCTTCCCGCGTACGCACCGCCCGAGATGATCGACCCGGTGGTGGCGGCGTGCACGGAAGGGAACTCGTCACTGTTCGCGACGGGCGTCGAGCCCGGCATGTTCAGCGACCTGATCCCGACCACGCTGCTCGCGGCGGTCGACGAGCTCCACTCCATCCGCGTCACGGAGATCGGCAACTACGGCGGCTACCCCGTCGAGTTCGTGATGCGCCTCTGGGGCTTCGGCGCGCGTCCCGGTGACTCCATCGGACTCTTCGACCTCGCGCTCGGTCTGTGGTCGCCGGTGGTGCGCAACCTGGCCGATGAGCTCGGTGTCGAGCTCGACGAGATCACGGTGCGCACCGACTCGGCGATCACGGCGGTCGACGTGCCGACCTCGACGTACACCGTCGAGGCCGGCACCGTCGCAGCGGTGCGCGCCGAGGTGATCGGGATGAAGGCCGGCCACGAGTTCATCGTGGTGGAGCACATCAATTTCGTGAGTCCCGACGCGTGTCGTCACTGGCCGTTGGGCTTGGGTGGCGAAGACACGGTGTATCGCATCGAGATCGCGGGACGCCCGCAGCTGCGATGCGAGATCGATCTCGACATCGTCCCCGAGATCGGCATGGACAGTGGTCTGGTGGCGACCGCGATGCGGGCGATCAACTCCATTCCCTGGATGGCCGACGCTCGTTCCGGCGTGCTGGGCCCGATGGAAGTACCGGTGCGCCCGAGCCGCAATCCTCGCCCCGGGGGTCAGCCGGTCAGCTCGTGACCGCGATCCCGGTGTCGTGCGCGGCGCTCACCGCGACCCGCTCACCGATGTCGGGCGGGATTCGGTCGATGGGAACCGCGACCCGGATCTCGTCGCGCCGTCCGTCGGTGTCGTCGGGCGCGACCTCGTGATCGAGCACCACCGACACCAGGTGGTGATCGCGGCGAAAGGTTCGGGTCGTGACGATGCCGTGGGCACGTGCGGCGGCCTCCGACGACGCCGACCGTGCCGACGCTGACACGAGCTCGAGGTCCTCGGGCCGCAGGGCGCGCGGCATTCCCCCGAACGCGTCGGTGACGTTCCAGCCGAGGAAGCGGGCGACGAACGCGTTCGCCGGCCGCTGCCACACCTGGGTCGGTGTCCCGTCCTGCACGACGTCACCGTCGTGCATCACGATCAGTCGGTCACCCAACGCGAACGCTTCATCGTGGTCGTGGGTCACGAACACCACCGACAGCTCGAGCGAGGTGAAAAGCGCACGCAGCTCACCGACGAGGTGGTCGCGCAACGCGCGATCGAGTGCGCCGAACGGCTCGTCGAGCATCAAGAGACGTGGCTCGGGTGCCAGGGCACGCGCAAGCGCGACGCGCTGTTGCTCACCACCGGACAGCTCGGTGATGCGGCGATGTTCGAAGCCCGTGAGCCCGACGCGCGCGAGCGCAGCTCGGGCGCGCTGGTCGACCACGACGCGTGGATGACGCTGCATGCGCAGACCGAACGCGACGTTGCCGAGCACGTCTCGATGCGGGAACAGTGCGTGGTCCTGGAACATGAGCCCGAAGCCTCGGCGATGTGGCGGTATTCGCGTGAGGTCGACGCCGTCCCATCGCACCACGCCGTGTGCCTCGGGCGCGAGGCCGGCGATGGCCCGGAGCATCGTGCTCTTCCCCGACCCGCTCGGACCGAGCACCGACAGGATCTCCCCGTCACCCACCACGAGCTCGAGTCCGCGCAGGGCAACGACTCCGTCGTACGACACCGAAAGGCCGTCGAGCGCCAGCATCAGAACGCGCCGACGGTGCCGACGCGGAAGCGCTCGATCGCGAGCACTGCCACCGCGGTGATGCCCATCAAGAGCACGCTGGCAGCCATCGCGGTGCCGAAGCTCTGCGCACCGGGACGGCCGAGCAGCCGGAAGATCTCCACCGGCAGCGTCGGGGTGTCGGGCCGCACGATGAACAGCGTGGCGCCGAACTCGCCGAGTGAGATCGCGAACGCGAACCCGGTGGCAACCAGCCCCGCGCGAGCGGCGATCGGGAGGTCGACCTCGCGCCAGACGCGCGCCGGCGTGGCGCCGAGGGTCGCGGCCGCCTCGCGGAGTCGTGGGTCGATGGATCGCAGCACGGGCGTCATGGTGCGCACCACGAATGGGATCGCGATGAGTGCCTGCGCGAGCGGCACCAGGATCCATGAGGTTCGGAGGTCGAGGGGCGGTTCGTCGAGCGCGATCAGGAATCCGAAGCCGACGGTGACGGCCGACACGCCGAGCGGAAGCGACAGGGTGGCATCGAGGGAGCCGCTGCGATGCCGCGCCAACGCGAAGGCACCGCAGCCACCCACGAGCACCGCGATGACGGTCGCGACCGCCGCGTAGCGCAGCGATGTTCCGACCGCGTGCAGCGGCGACACGAACAAGGCGCTGTCGTCGCCCAGCGAACCGAGCGCGCGGTAGAACCCGAACCCGTACCCGCTCGGCGTGTGCAGCGATCGCTCCACCAACACCAGGATCGGTCCGCCGAGCACGACGGCCATCACCATGAGATTCGCGCCGACGATGATGCGTTCGCGGGCCGTACGGGCCCGGCGCGCCGTCTCGCTCGCGGCGCGCAAGCGGAGCCCGATCAGCTGGCGTCCCTCGAGACGGCTCGTCACGAACAGGAGTGCGAGCACCGCCACCATCTGCACGATGGTGAGCGCGGCGGCCACGTCGAGGCGGAGCAGCTGCGCGGTCTGGCGGTAGATCTCCGTCTCCAACGTGGCGAAGCGCGGACCGCCGAGGATCAGGATCACGCCGAACGAGGTGAAGGTGAAGAGGAAGACGATCGACGCGGCCGCCGCGATCGCCGGTCGCAACGCAGGCAGCGTCACGCCGCGGAACGCTTGCCAGCGGGTCGCGCCGAGCATGCGAGCTGCTTCCTCCTGGTGGGGATCGAGGTGGGCCCACAACCCTCCGACCGTGCGCAGCACGACCGCGTAGTTGAAGAACACGTGGGCGAGCAGGATCGCCCACACCGTCTGGTCGAGACCGAGTGCGCCGAGTGGGCCACCCGGTCCGAGCAGGGCGACGAACGCGGCGCCCACCACGACCGTCGGCAACACGAACGGCACGGTGACGAGCGCCCGCACCGCCGCTCGCCCCGGGAACCGGTAGCGGCTCACCACCGCCGCGCCCGGCAGCGCGATGAGCAGCGTCAACCCGGTGGACACCGTGGCTTGCCACACCGTGAACCAGAGCACGTGACGCAACGACGGATCGGTGACGACGTCGATCAGGGGCGAGAGGTCGAGGTGCCCATCGGGGAAGAGACCACGCGCCACGATCGACGCGACCGGATACGCGAAGAACACGCCGAGGAACGCGAGCGGTACGAGCGCGAGCAACGTGCTCGTGGGCCAGCGCCGCCGCGCCCCCGCGCCGTCACCCGATCACGGTGTCGTGCCACTGCTCGATCCACTGCTCACGGTTCTTGGCGATGGCTGCGGCGGGCAGCGTGAGAGGCGACGGCGCGACCTCGGCGAACTTCTCGAACACCGAAGGCAATTTCGTCCCGTCGACCACCGGGAACACGAACATCTGCAGCGGGATGTCCTCCTGGAACTTCGTCGACAGCATGAAGTCGACGAGCTGACGCGCCGCGGCCTGGTGTGTCGGTGCCGGCGAGCACACCTGCGAACTCGACCTGTTGGAAGCACGAGTCGAGCATGGTGCCCACCGGTGACGTCTTGGGTTGCGGCTTCGCGTAGTACACCGCGGCGGGCGGGCTCGACGCGTACGACACCACGAGCGGGTATGTGCCCTGGTTGCCGCCCTGGGTGAAGTTGCCCTCGTAGGCGGTGGTCCAGTCGTCGACCACCTTCACGCCGTTGGCGCGAAGCTTGGTCCAGTAGTCGCGCCAGCCGCTCTCGCCATAGCGAGCGATGGTTGCCAGCATGAACGCCAGTCCGGGTGACGACGTCGCCGGGGTCTCCACCACGAGCTTGCCCTTGTACGCGGGCGCAGTGAGGTCGTCGAGGGTCGCCGGCACCGCGAGGTGCTTCTTCGCGAACCACTGCTTGTCGTAGTTGATGCACACGTCGCCGTGGTCGACGGGCGTGAGGTGATGCGTGGGATCGAGTTGGTACGCCGCGGGCACGCTGGCGAGCCCCGGCGCGTCGTAGGTCTCGAACACTCCCTCGTCGAGGGCGCGCCCGAGGAAGGTGTTGTCGACGCCGAAGAACACGTCGCCGACCGGGTTGTCCTTGGTGAGGATCATCTGGTTCAGCGCAGCACCGGCGTCGCCCTGCTTCAGCACCTTCACCTTGATGCCGGTCTGGGTGGTGAACGCGGCGAGGACCGGCTTGGACACCGCGAACGCGTCGTGCGTGACCAAGGTGATGGTGGTGCTCGGTTTGGCCACGGGTGCAGACGCGGCCGTCGAAGCGACCGCCGCCGACGACGCGGAGAGCGCCGTCGCACAGCGAGCGTCAGGGCAATGAGGGTGGTGGGGAGGAGCCGCTTCACGGCGATGCCTTTCGGGACGGGACGATCGCGAGGAGCACGCCATCGGAGAGCGACACGCGTGCGGTGGACGCGGTGAGCTCGTTGCTCACGCCGCGGGTGGACCCGGATGCAGCGTCTCGCCGCGCAGGGGATATCGGAGCTCGTCGGTGACCACGCCATGGGCTGGCCCACCGAGGGGGAGCAGCGTGACGATGTCGCCGGGTGTGCCTGCGATCTCGACGTGGTCACGCACGACGAGCACGGTGGTGTCGGCGAAGCGCGCCTCCATGCTGATCGACGCGAACTCGGGCGCGGCGAGCAACAGCACGTTGGCGAGGAAGTGATCGAGGCGCCCGCCGTGACCGCCCACGACGACGACGTGAGTGGCGCCACGGGCCACGGCCGCGCCGAGCGCCAGTTCGAGATCAGTGGCGTCCTTGTCGACCGGATGGCGCTCGACGAGGGTGCCGGCGGCCTCGGCGGTGGCGAGCGCCGCCGGATCGACCGAGTCGAGGTCGCCGACGACGACATCCACGTGGACGCCCAGTGCCACGGCGTGGTGCAGGCCGGCGTCGGCTGCGATGACCACCACGTCGTCCGGGAGACCGGCAAGGTCGCCGCCCGAAGGCGGATCGCCGCCGCTGAACACCAGCGCGAAGCCAGCGTGGTTGGTTCCCATCTTCCCTCCGCCGGCATTACCCGGTTCAGGTTCGAGGGGTCGGCGACGCTTGACGGTCGCCCTCTCAGCCCGGCTGACCCGAGCTCCCCAGGGATTCGATTGTGTGACCCAACCCAGTGACAGGGTGCGCCGAACCCTCAGACTACTCAGCCATACTGCGACGATGTCAGGCGACTCGGAGATCCTGCTCGTCCGTCACGGTGAGACGGAGTGGAGCGCGTCGGGGCGACACACGTCGGTGACCGATGTCGCGCTCACCGATCACGGGTGCGCCCAGGCCGCGGCGCTTGCCGAGCGTCTCGCCGGGTACGACATCGCGCTCGTGTTGTCGAGCCCACGACAGCGCGCGCTCGACACGTGCGGGCTCGCAGGCCTGCGCGGCCGCGCCGAGGTCACCGAAGATCTCGCCGAGTGGAACTACGGCGACTACGAGGGGCGCACCACTGCCGCCATCCGCGCCGTGGTGCCAGGATGGACGATCTTCCGCGACGGCGCGCCGGGCGGCGAGCTCGCCGCCGAGGTCGCGGCACGAGCGGACCGGGTGATCGCGCGGTGCGATGCCGTCGACGGCACCGTCGCGGTGTTCTCGCACGGACACTTCCTGCGGGTGCTCGGCGCGAGGTGGGTCGGGCTCGACGCGCGCCGACGGCCGACTGCTCGGGCTCGACACCGCGTCGCTCAGCGTGCTGGGCCACGAACGCGAGCAGCGCGTGCTGCGCGTCTGGAACGGGTGACCGACCAGTCCCGGTAGCGTGAGCGCCGATGCCGGTTCGCACGCGCACGGTCACCGAGCTCATGACGTCGGCCGGTCACGAACAGGTCGTGTTCGTCGCCGACGCGCAGATCGGCTTGCGGGCGATCATCGCGATCCATTCGACCGCGCTCGGGCCCGTCGCTCGGAGGCGTGCGGTTCTCGAGCTACGCGAGCGAGCGCGAAGCACTGGCCGATGCGCTCGCGCTCTCCGAGGCCATGACGCGCGAAGGCCGCGATGGCGGGGCTGCACCAGGGCGGCGGCAAGGCCGTCGTGTTCTGGGACGATCCCGATCAGGCGCGGCCCCGTGGAGCTGCTGCACGCACTGGGCCGCGCGATCGACGAGCTCGGCGGTCGCTATCTCGCCGCGGAAGACGTCGGCGCGACCACCGCCGACATGGATGGGCTCGCAGCAGTCACGCCATGGGTCACGGGCGTGTCCGAGGCACACGGAGGCTCAGGTGATCCGTCACCGGTGACGGCCTTCGGCGTGGTGCACGCGATGCGGGCGGTGTGCGCGCAGCTCGATGGCGACCCCTCGTTACGCGCCCGACGAGTCGTCGTCCACGGCGTCGGTCACGTCGGGACGCACCTCGTTCGACTGCTCGTTGCCGAGGGTGCCGAGGTGGTGGTCGCCGACGTGTTGGCGCCGCGCGGCAGTTGCCCTCGCGTCGGAGTTGGGTCTCGCCGTGGTGGCGAACGACGACGCGTTGCACACGCCCTGCGACATCTTGTCGCTCAACGCGCTCGGTGGTGTCCTCGATCACGACAGCATTCCGGCGTTGCAGTGCCGCGCCGTCGTGGGTGCCGCCAACAACCAGTTGGGCGCGCACGATGCCGATCGCGAGCTCGCCGCACGGGGGATCGTGTTCGCACCCGACTTCGTCGTCAGCGCTGGTGGGATCATCAACCTGGCCGAGGAATTCACCGGATACGACCGAAGTCGAGCGCTGGCGCACGCTGCGCAGATCGAGGACACCACCACCGCGGTGTTGGCCACCGCCGCGACGAGAGGGGTGACGCCCCAGCGTGCTGCAGTCGACCTGGCTCGTCGAGCGCGTCGAAGTGGAGGGGAAGGGGCGACGTTGGATGCCGGGCGATCCTGCCGCCTGGACCCACGGCGCGCCCCTCACCCGCCTCCGCCCCTGACCCTCTCCGAAATTGCGTCGAATCAATGGCCGAGACCGGGCATTCGTTCACGCAATTTCGACGGGCGGCAGACGTGCCGTCAGCGGAGGTTGCTGGTGTGGCCCAGGGAGTAGCGGCCCGGCTGGGGCCATACCGCGAGGCCGTGCGGTTCGCGGCCGACAGGGATCTTGGTCACCGCGCCGTTGGTGGTGTTGATCGCGTAGACCTCGTTGTCGTAGCGGCCGGCGAGCCACAGCATCGAGCCGTCGACCGACACACCGCCCATGTCGGGGCTCCCGCCATCGGGGATCGGCCACGTGGTGACGACCTTCTTGGTTGCGAAGTCGATCACCGACACGCTGCCCGGACCATTCTGCGAGTTGCCCCCCACGTGGTCCTGACCGCGGTTCGCGACGTAGAGCTTCGTGGCGTCGCGGCTCGGGTAGAGGCCGTGCGCGCCGATCCCGGTCCCGATGAACCCGGTCACGACGAACGCGTTCGGGTCGACCGTGTACACACCGCCACGCATCATGTCGGCGACGTAGAACGTGCTGCCGTCGGGTGAGGAGCGGATGTCCTGGGGCATCCCCATGCCGTCAGAGCTCAAGCGGCAGATAGCCGAGCACCGCCCGGTTGACGATGTCGATCTTCACGAGGCTGCCCTGGAACTCGCAGGTGAAGATCGCGAACTTCCCGTCGATCGAGAAGTCGGCGTGGTTCACGCCGCCGCAGTTCGGGCACGTCGAGCGAGCTCTGCAACTTCCACGTGTGCGGGTCGTAGAAGTCGAGGCGTTTGCGGGCTTCGGCCACGACGATGCCAGATTTCCCGTCCGGCGTGAAGTACATGTTGTACGGATCGTCGACGGGGTAGCGGGCGCCCGGCTTCCCCGTGATCGGGTCGATCGCCGTGAGGGTGCCGTCGGTGCGACCTTCCGCGGTGTCGGTGCTGTAGAGCGTCTTCAAGTCCCACGACGGCACGATGTGCTGCGGGTTCACGCCGACTGCGAACACGTCGACGACCTGCATCGTCGCCGGGTCGATGACGGACACGGTGTTGTCCTGGCGGTTGGGCACGTAGACACGGCTGCAGCGCGCCCTGCACCGCCGGGCTGAGGTTCTTCGAGTTCGCCTCGCTGTAGATGTTGTTCGGGTCGGTGACCGGGGGCATGCCCGGGAGCACATCGATCTTCTTCGCCGGTGGTGGTGGGAGTGGTCGCAGCCGCCGACGTGCTCGAACCCGTCGCGCCCGGGGTGGACGCAGCGTTGTCGTCGCCCCCGCTGCTGCACGCGACCGCGACGAGACCGACGACGGTGAGCAGCACCACCATGCGCCGCGCCCAACGCAGGTCAGGCGCGGCGAGCGAGCGCGCGACGTGGGATGACGCGGGACGGGCGGTCGGTCGTGGCACGGCTACCTCTCGAGCACAGGCGCGCGGCGGCGGCACTGGCGAACCGGATCAGCGGAGCACACTACGCGGCAGGTATGGCCGATCACGGGCACGGCCCGGAGAGCGGCTGGATCGATCGACGGGGATCACCCCTTGGATCAGTCCGAGCGCTCGAGGCGCCAGCCGGCCGGATCGAGCCAGAGACGGTGCCGGGGACCCGGGCGCTCGAGGTCGCCGTCGTCGTAGGCGACATCACCCGCCCAGGTCGACGCCATGATGTCGCCCAGCTGATGGACATGGGTCACGTAGATCGTCGGTGCGTTCGCTCGCAACGACGCGAGTGCGTCGTCGACCCGTGTGTGGTCGCCGAGCGACGCGAGCGTCATCCAGGTGGGCGGCAACAACGAGATCTCGGCGGCCGCATGACGGCGCATGACGTCGCGTGGCGTCGCCCATTGGTGGGCGCGGATCTCGCCGTCGTCGATCACCACCGCACCGTCAGGCGCACGGGCGACGAAGAACCATGTCGCGAAACGGCGCGCCAACGATTGTTTCGGCGTCCAGTGCGCGAACCACTCGAGGCTCGCCTCGTCGACCTCGAGCCCGGCTTCTTCGCGGGACTCGCGCACGGCGGCTCGACGCGCGGCGGCCAAGGCGATCTCGGGATGGGCGGTCGCGTCGGTCGGACCATTCCCAGGGGGATAGTCGTCGGCATCGACTCGGCCACCGGGGAACACCCACGCGCCGCCACCGAAAGCGAGTTCGCTGTCGCGTCGCAGCATCAGGGTCTCGACACCGGCTTCGGCGTCCCGCAGCAGCACGACGGTCGCCGCGGGCACCAAGAGTGTTGTGCCCACGTCGTCGTCGCTCACGCCTCGACCCTATCGGGAGCCCTCGACGGTGCGGCCCCTGAGCCACCCGCGATAGGTTCCGGCTGCCGGCCGTGATGGAGCTGCTGATGAAGCCCGCGAAGTTCGAGTATCACGTGCCCGAGTCGGTTGCCGACGTCGTGTCGCTGCTCGCCGAGCACGGGGACGACGCCAAGGTGCTCGCCGGAGGGCAGAGCCTCGTTCCGATGCTCAACATGCGACTCACTCGATTCGAGCACATCGTTGATCTGAACCGGGTCGACGAGCTCCGGGGCATCGAACGCACGAACGGCACGCTCGCCGTACGGGCGATGACCCGCCAGAGCGTCGCGGAGCACTCGTCAGAGGTTGCTGCCGTGCCGCTGCTCGCCCAGGCGATTCCCAACATCGGCCACTTCCAGATCCGCAATCGCGGCACCGTCGGAGGTTCGATCGCGCACGCCGACCCCGCGTCGGAGCTGCCCGCGGTTGCGTTGGCGCTCGACGCTGAGCTCGAAATCGCCGGACCGGCGGGCACGCGCCGGGTGCCGGCGTCGGAGTTCTTCGTCGGCACGTGGACCACCGCGCTCGCCGACGACGAGATCCTCGCCGCGATCCACTTCCCCGTGTGGTCAGGTCAGACTGGGTTCGTGGTCGATGAGGTCGCGCGCCGCAGCGGCGACTTCGCACTCGTCGGCGTGGCGTGCGGGGTGGAGGTCGACGGCTCGGGCGCCATCACCCGCGTGGCCCTCGCACATTTCGGCATGGGCCCGACGCCGGTGCGCGCTCGTCAAATGGAGGTCGCGCTCATCGGGTCGAACCCGACCGCGTCCGATCTCCCCGAGCTCGCCCACCTCGCGGTGGCCGACTGCACCCCGTCGGGCGACGTGCACGCGTCGGCCGAGTACCGCGAGCACGTCGGGGCCCACCTCGCCGAGCGTGCCCTCGACCGAGCACTGGGAGATGCCCGTCGTGGCTGATCACGAGATCACACTCACCGTCAACGGCCAGCGCCGCACCGGACGCACCGAGGCGCGCAAGACCCTCGCCGACTTCATCCGTGAAGACCTCGAGCTCACCGGTACGCATCTCGGGTGCGAGCACGGGGTGTGCGGCGCCTGCACGATCCTCGTCGACGGCCTCGCCGTGCGGTCGTGTCTGATGTTCGCGGTGCAGGCCGACGGTGCCGACATCGTCACCGTCGAGGGCATCGGTCCCGCCGACGGTTCCCTCGGTCCGGTGCAGGACGCGTTCCGACAGGAGCACGGGCTCCAGTGCGGGTTCTGCACACCTGGATTCGTGGTCAGCGTGCACGCGTTCCTGGCGGAGCACCCCGACCCGACCGTCGACGAGATCCGGGAAGGGTTGTCGGGCAACCTGTGCCGCTGCACGGGGTACCAGGGGATCGTCCGGGCTGTGCAGCGTGCGGCAGCGGCGATGTCGTCGTGAGGCCGCGCTCGAGGGCTCGCGGGTCGCGCTCTGGCCCCGGTGACGCTCGTCACAATTTTGGCCGAGTCTTTGCCGTCTACGCAGGGCACACGGGCGCCAACTGGGGAAGACTGCGGTTGTGCGGATCCTGACGAGCCGGAGTATCGAGCAGGCGTCGGACGGCGTCGTCTCGACGCCGGGCTCGACGCTGAGTTCGACCCAGGACACGGCTCAGGGCACGGCTCGCGGTTGGTCGTGGCAGTGGACCGGGTGGGCGTCGTGGCCGGTCACGCCGACCGCGCTCGTGCTGGCCGCGCTCGCCGTCGTGACCGACGTCGTGTCGGCCTGGCTCGGACGGCCCGAGTGGTACATGGGCCGGATCCTCATCTCTCCGGCGTTGCCATTCGCGCTGGCACTGGTCGTGGTCGTAGGGGTCGGTCGCCTCGGTTGCTCGCGCGCCAGCCTGTGGGCGTGGCGCGAGTTCCTCCTCGTCACCGGGGTCGCGATCGTCGGCGCGGCCACCAGCTACGCGCATTCCATCGCGGGATGGCGCGAGGTGGAGGGTGTGCTGATCACCGCGGCGGGCGAAGAGATCGTCTATCGCCTCGGCGCGGTGTTGCTCATCGGCGCGGCATGCGCGCGGCTCGCCGGTCATGATTGGCGCGACACCGCGCGATGGGGGAGTGGTCCCGCGGTGTGCGCGTTGGTCGGAGCGGGCATCGTCTTCTCGGCGCTGCCGGGTCACGTCGAGCAGATGACCGGGCCGGGCAGTGTGGTGCCGTTCGCGAGCCTGGCCGTGCTGCTCGGGTACGCCGCGCTGCGCACCGGCTCACTGGTGCCCGGCATCGCCGTCCACGTGCTGCTCGATCTGGTCGCGCTCGCCTACTTCGTGGGTTCGGTCACCGCGACGACCCGGGTCGTGATCGCGATCCTGCTGCTCACCGGGCTCACGCTCGCGATGATGCCCGCGGGCCGGCGACTCGGATTGCGACGGCGCGTGCCCTGCCGTCATCGACTTGCGTGCGATGACGGCGGACTCTCCGAGCGACTGATCGCGCCGATCAGGTGAGGGTCAGGGTGCGAGCCCGGTCGAAGCGGCTCGCGACGTCGTCCCAGTTCACGACGTTCCAGATCGCCTTCACGTAGTCGGCGCGGACGTTCTTGTACTGCAGGTAGTAGGCGTGCTCCCACGCATCGATCACCAACAACGGACCGGAGCTCTGGCCGATGTTGTCCTGGTGGTCGTAGATCTGCGCGATGTAGAGCCGCTCGCCGAGTGGCTCCCACGCCAACGCCCCCCAACCCGACCCCTGCACGGTGACGGTGGCTTCCGTGAGCTGACGCTGGAATCGTTCGAACGAGCCGAAGTACTCGTCGATCGCGGCGGCGAGCTCACCCGTCGGTTCGCCACCGGAGTCGGGGGACAGGTTCTTCCAGAACAGGGTGTGCAACACGTGCCCCGAGAGGTTGAAGGCGAGCTTCTTCTCCAGGCCAGTGATCGCGCCGAAGTCGTCGCCCACGCGAGCCTTCTCGAGCTGCTCGAGCGCGTCGTTCACGCCCGCGACGTATGCGGCGTGATGCTTGTCGTGATGGAGCTCCAGCACTTCAGCCGAGTAGTACGGCTCGAGCGCGGCGTAGTCGTAGTCGAGCTCCGGAAGTGTGTACGGCATCGTTCGTCCTCTCGCGTTGGTCGGTGTCAGCGCCCGGTGGGCCGGGGGCAGGGAACCCGGCCCGCACCGGGCGCGATCGTCGGTCTTCCTCAGTCTGCCTCGAGACGAGCTTTCGCGCGGTCGATCGCGTCTTCGATCTTGTCCTTGCCTTGCCCATGCCGTGCTCCTCTTCCGCGTCGGTCACGTGGCGCGATGCTCGATCTCGGTGATGTCGCCCTCAGTGAAGAGGTAGGTGTGCAGATGCCGATCGAACGCGGCATCGTGACGCCGGACCCACTCCAGCAGCATCGCCGCGTGCTCCTTCTCCTCATCGCGGTGGTGCTCGAGGATCGCGGCGAGCTCCGCATCAGGAGTCGCGTGTGCGCGTTGGTTGTACCAGTCGACCGCTTCGAGCTCTTCTTGGATCGACACGAGCGCCCGATGGAGGTCGACGGCCTCGTCGCCCAGTTGCTCTGCCGATTCATGCAATTGACTGCTTGCACCAGCCATGATCTGCCCTCGTTCGCGGTCACTCGTTCGATACCCACGATGGGTGCTCGACAAACCCCGCGCGGTGCGCGGTGGCCTGTGTCAGTCGTCGGCGCGAACGCCGCGCAGGCCGAACCAGGCGAGCTCACCGACCCAGTGCGCGAGCTGGTCCGGGTCATGCGATGCGTCGGGATCGGTCAGGGCGTGACGGCTGATCCCTTCGGCCATGCCGACCACCGCGTGCGCGAGCACCAGGCGGTGTTCGGGAGAGCCGGGAATCTCGATGAGCGTGCTCACCGCTGCGGCGGCGTCGGCGAGCACACGATCGACCACATCGGCGAACTCGGCGTCGTTGCGTGCCGACGCTCCGAACAGGAGCCGAAACGCGGCGCGGTCACCCTCGACGAAGCGGAAGTATGCGGCGAACCCCTCCGCAACGCGCGCCGCGACCGGTCTCCACGCTGGCAGTCGCGGCGGTGAGTTCGGCCATCAGTCGACCACCGACGTCTTCGAGCACGGCAACGAACAGCGAGCGCTTCGAGGCGAAGTGTTGGTAGAAGACCGGCTTGGTCACCCCCGCTGCCGACGCGAGGTCTTCCATCGATGTGGCGTAGAAGCCGCGTTCTGCGAACTCGATGCACGCGACGTCGAGGAGCTGACGGCGGCGCTCGTCGGGTGCCAGGCGCAGCGCACTCGGGCGCCGAACCGTGGTCACCCGCCGTGCTCGACTTCAGCGGCATCTCGTAGCGGTTGGTCACCCCGAAGTTCGTGCCCACATGGCGTCGAGCCGTCCGCGTTCGTCGTCGCTAAGGGAAGGTCTGACGCCGCCGCGTACTCGCGCACTTCGTCGTCTCGACCGCAGGTGGGGAGCACGGTCGTGAACGACGGGTTGGCGAGGATGCCAGCGATCGCAGCCTGGCCCCTCGTGCGGCCGGTGCCCTCCCAGAGGAACGTCGAGGGTGTCGGCCTTGTCGAAGTTGTCGAGCATGTTCTCGCGGTTGCGGTGGGCGCGGTGATCGCCCTTGGGGAACACGGTGTCACGCGTGACCTTGCCGGACAGCGTGTCCGACGCGTGCGGCACGCGCGAGATGAGGCCGACCGACCATCGGCGACGTGGGGCTCGCGCGAACGTGAGCCCCGGCTCCTGCTCGAGCATGTTGAAGACGGTCTGCATGGACACGATCGGACGGTTGCGGATCGCTTCGAGACCTTCGTCGACCCAGCCGATCGCCGGGCCCGAGCGCGACGCCGAGTTCGCGGACCTTGCCTTCGGCGCGCAGCTTCTCGAGCTCTCCCACAGCGGTCGTCGAGGATGGGCTCGATCCGCGTGTTGTGGAGTTGGTAGAGGTCGATGTGGTCGGTGCCGAGGCGACGCAGCGATGCTTCGAGCTGGGCACGGATCGACGCGGGCTCCCAGTCGTGCGGGCGCTCCGACTGCCCGGGAAAGCGGCGGGCGGCATCGATGTCGTAGCCGCACTTGGTGGTGAGCACGATGTCGTCGCGATGCGCTTGAGCACGTCGGCCAGCAGCGTTTCGCCGACGCCGTCCTCGCCGTACACCGGCGCGGTGTCGATGAAGTTGATGCCGGCGTCGAGCGCGGCGTGGATCATGCCCTGCGGCTCGTCGACCCGTCCCCACCAGTCGCTGGCGAGGGTCCACGTGCCGAAGCCGACCTCCGAGACCTCGAGATCAGTTCGACCAAAGCGGCGATAGCGCACAGCAGTCTCCTTCGACCCGGCGGCGCAGCACGGCGCAATCTACTGCTGCGGCTCCGGGGGCTCCCCACCGGCTGGGCCTTCCGGGGTCACGCTCGGGGCGAGGCCGAGACCCAGGGCCCGGTCCTCGCGTGCAGCGGCGTTCAGGCCGTATCCGAACACGATCGGCAACGGAAGCACCACGCACGCGCCGACGAGGGCGACGACGGTCGCGGTGACGACGCCGCTGGGGAACCCGGTCGCCGCGGCGATGGCGAAGAGCACGATCGCCGCGAGCAGCAAGGCGTATCCGATCCGCTTCGCGATCTTCACCGCGTGAGCGATCCGTCCGCGACGCTCGAGCACCGGGTCGCGCCCGTCGTTCGCTTCCGGCCCGTTCATGTCGGCCCGTTCATTCGGCGATGAGGTCGAGTCGGCGCAGCGCGTGTGCGATGCGCTGGGGAAGATCGTCGAGTGAGCAATGCGGACGCACGACCTCGACGTTGGTGTCGAGCACCTCGAGGTCGGGCGAGCGGAGCCACTGCGCCGCGCCTTCCGGATCGTCGATCGAGAGCAGCTTCACCCCGAATGCCCGCAGCTCCTCGAGCACGGGATAGGTCCCCACCGCGATCGGCCGGCGGTGCGCGATCGATTCGATCACGGGGTTGCCGAAGCCCTCCCAGGTCGACGGGAACACGACGAGATCAGCAGCGGCGTACGCGTCGGCAGCGGTCGGCGCCCGTCCGACGGTGATCGGGACGGGCGACTCCGCGACGAGGCGGGCGAACACGTCGTCGTATCCGTCTTCCGCGGGTCCGGTGATCCAGAGGTGCACGGCGCGATCGGACAGGATCGTCGCCAGCGCATCGGCGAATGCGATGGCGCCGGGAACGTTCTTGCGCGGAATCGCGCGGTTCGGCTGCACCAGCACGAGGTCGTCGGGCGCGAAGCCGAACGACGTTCGGGTGGCCTGGCGGTCGCCGGGATGCGGCGCGAGATCGAATGCGTTGCGGATCGTCAGCGCCTCGAATCCGCGGTGGACGAGCTCCTCACGCGAGTGCTCGTTGATGGTGACGTGCAGCGAGTGGTCGCGACGTGGCGGGATGCCTGGGGGGAGAACAGCCCCGCCCGTTGCCACGGAAGGTCGTGGTGATGGAACAACACCGCGCCGTCGTGGCCCGCGAGCACGTCGGCGGCCAATGTCGCGGCATCCGGGTTGATGGGCAGCGAGCACAGGTTCTCGACGATCACGAGATCGGCGCCCGCGAGGGCTACGGCGAGCGCCGCGGGATCAGCCGCCGCGCCGTCGACGGGATCGATGGCGAGGAACGGGAGCCACGCGTCGTCAGGGCGGGGCCCGTCGTCGAGCTCACCGGCGACCCGTCGCACTCGGAAGCCCAACTGGTTGAGCGCCCACTCCCACTTGCGCGCCTCCACGGCGACGCCGTCTGCGCCACCGAGACGGTAGGAGAGTTGGACGGCGACCGGCTGGCTCACGCCCCGAGACTCGCGCAGATCGACCAGAGAAGCCGGGTCAGCGGCCGGCGGAACCTCGTTCGGCGCGCGCGATCCGGCGGTTGGTGGCGTCGAGGAGTGCTCGCGCGACGGCTTCGTCACGTTCGCGTCGGACAATCGCCGAACCGGACACGAACAGTTCCATCGGCGGCTCGACGTACACGACTGTGACCAGCGCGACTCGGTTGCTCCCGCTGCGCGACACCTCGGCGCTGGCGAGATGGATGGCATCGGCGGCCGGTTCGATCTGGCGCAGCGCGTCGAGTGTGGCTGTCGCCACGAGCTGTGGGCGCGCAACCGCGGCCACCGATCCCTCTGCGAACCCCACGTGGTCGCGTTCGTCATGGACGAGTGTGACGCGGATCTCGACGCGGTACCCGTCGGTGTCAGCGTGGACGCCGGCAACTTTCACCCGGTTCTCGTTGGCGGGCAGCACGATGCCGACCGGCGCGTCGGCGTCGTTGGTGTCGAGCTGCGCGACCGACACGATCCGGTGGTCGAGCTCGATGCCGAACATCGTGTGCGCCACGGAACGGATGTCGCGCACGGTCTGCTTCGGCGGCTTCGACTGGTCGGAGAGCACGTGCACTTCGACCGGCCGACCGCTCCGATCACCGACGATGCGGACCGCCAACACGCCTCCGAGTCGGCACAGTTCGTCCTCGAGGTTGCGGAGCTCCGCATCGGACTCAGTGCCGATTTGCCCGGTTTCGGCAGTCGACTCGTCCTCTGACCACTCAGTCGACATCGTGACCCCGTCGCCTCTGGAGAGCCCCCGCTCCCGCCTGGGAACACAGCATACGGCCAACCGACCACCCTGCGTGGGGTACTCCGTTGCCAATGTTGTTCCTGGGGCTTGCGTTGTGAACCAATCCGCGTGAAACTGTACGTTCGGATCGAAGCGAAGCAGGGCGGCTTAGCTGACCGGAGGAGGGAAGTCGTCGTCTGGGTGGAGACGGCAGGGCCTCGGCCTAAATAACACGAATACCTGAAGCGAAGCGAGCTAACCGCAGGGCTACAGCGATGCCCACGCGGGAGAACGGCAGTTTCAGGGGGTCTCGTGAAAAAGGCCATGTTCCGCGTTTCGGCTGGCGCGTCAGCACTGGTTGCAGTGCTTCTCGCCGGTGGCGCTGGCAAGTGGAAGTAGCGCAAGTCGAGCCGAGGCCTTGCCATCTCTACCCACCGCATCGTTCTTATGAAACCTCTGCAGAACTCTGAGAGCAAGATCCGCGCGATCGTGTTGCTCGTGTTCGGTCGCGCCGCTCTCCGCCGCCGCCGCGTGGTCCTTGCGCCGAATCACATGTTCGTTCGAAAGTTGTGGGCGCGCTGATCGTCGTGCTCGGCGTGCTCGCGATCGCCGCGACGAATCTTCGAGGTGTTGCCGTTCTCGCAATTTCGCAATGAGTGGAAACGTCATGATCCTCACCGCGGCGCTCGTGGTGTTTCGCGACCTCGACTTCTTCCTAGGTGCGATTTTCGTTGGGCTGTGCTGTGCGTTCTTCGATTTTGTGCATCTTCGAGCGCGTGAGTGGCAGAAGATCGCGTTCAATGCGGGCGCGGACTCGCTTGCCCTGATCGCTGCCCCCGCTACCTACTGGGTCATTACTTCAGGGTCCCGAAGTGCGCCCGTGTTGATCTTTGCCACAGCATGCGCCGCTCTCGTGTATCTGCTGACGAACTCGTCGCTTGTGAGCTTCCCCGTCTCGTTGAGCTCGGACGAGAAGTACCGGCACGGCGTATCGACAGATCTTGGCGTACGACATGAGCGCCTATCCGTTTGCGGTGCTGGGGCTGGGGCTCGGATGGGTGTACCTCGAACTGGGCGCCGCAGTGGTCCCGTTGCTCGTCGTCCCGATCTTGATCGCACGGCGCACCTTCGCCAGTTACCTCGAGCTGCGCGCCGCGCAGGAGCAGACGATCGAGACGTTGATCCTCGCCCTCGAAGCGAAGGACCCGTACACCGCGGGCCACGCGCAACGCGTCGCGACCTTCTGCGAGTACGTCGGCACCGAGCTCGGGTTCGGCCCGCGTCGGATGGACCGACTGCGCTACGCCGCGCTCGATGCACGACATCGGCAAGCTCATCGTGCCGAACCAGTTGCTCAACAAGCCGGTCGGCTCACCGAGCAGGAGTTCGAACGTGTGCGCCGTCACGAGGGCGTGTCGGTCGAGTTGCTGCGCCGCATCGACTTCCTCGCTCCGGTCGCCGGCGACACCACCACCGAAGCGGCGACGGCTGCCGTCGGCGGTGAAGGCCTGGTCGAGCCCGCCATCATCCACGTCGCCGACGCGTTCGATGCCATGACCTCGACGCGCTCCTACCGCAAGGCGCTCACCCAGGAGATCGCGTTCGACGAGCTGCGATCCGGTGCGGGCACGCAGTTCAACGCCGACTGCGCGGAGGCGCTGATCCGGGCCATCGAGCAGCGCGGTGAGCACTACGGCGCCGGCTACGAGTCCGACGTGCACGAATGGGAGGTGGCGCCCCCCGATGCGGGCACCGGCTCCGCCGGCCTGGGTGACCTGCTTCCCGAAGCCCAACCCGAGCCCATGCCGTCCGCACCAGAACCTCGCAGGCGCCGGGAGCGAGCCTCCAACCCATGAACCGTTGGGCGCGGGTGGCCGTGTTGTTCGGTGGCGGAGCGCTCGTCGCGCTCGGCGCCAACCTCGCTCGTCCGGGCACGTCGTGGTCCGCCCTCGCGCTGATCGGCGGCGCGATCGCGGCCGGCGAGCTGATCGAGATGCGACCGCCGTTGCGCGCCGCGCTGCCGATCTCCTTCGCCTACATGGTGGTGCTGGCCCGTCGCGCCACGATCGCCGAGGCGACCGTGGTGCTGTTCGTGGCGATGCTCGCCACCTTCCTCGTGCGCACCGAGCCGACGTCGGTCGAGGGCCGTCTCGGTCTGTTCCTCGAGCGGATGCTCGAAGGTCTCGCCGCTGTGCTCGTGTTCCGTGGCATCGATCGTGCGCTCGACTCGCCGACGGATCGTGGCGGCGTGTTGTTCGCGCTCGGTTGCGCGGCGCTCGCGCCGTTGGTCGTCGCCGAGATCGCGCGGATGGTGCGGGAGCGCACCCTCCAGATCACGATGCAGGGCCGAACCGCCGACCTCGCCCTCGTCACCAGCGCGACGCTCATGGGGATCAGCGACCTCGGGGTTGCGGGATCCGGTGGGATGGGTCTCTGGGGACCGCTCGTGTTCACGATCCCGTTGCTCGCCGCGGCCTACTCCTACGAACACCTCGGTGAGATCCGGCGCACGTACGACCAGACGATCCGCGCGCTCGGCGCGGCGCCCGAGCTCGGCGGCATCGTGCGTGACGGGCACTCCGAGCCGCGTCGCGTCGCTGTCGGTGTCGATCGCGACCGAGCTGGGCTTCTCGCGCCACGAGCTCGGGCAGCTCGAGACGGCGGCGCTGCTGCACCACCTCGGTCAGGTGTGCCTCGACGAGCCCGACGACGGGCGAGCCCCGGAGCCGACGGCCGTCGCCGCGTCCGGCGCGCAGATCTTGCGCAGCACCCCGTTGCTCGCACCGGCGGGTGACATCATCGCTGCAGAGTCGCTTCCCTATCGGGAGAAGATCGGCTCGCGTCCGTCGGTGCTCTCCGGACAGGTGTTGAAGGTCGCGAGTGCGTTCGACGAGCTCTCCAGCGGTCGCCCCGACCAGGCGCCCCTCGCGCTCGAGGCGCTCTACTGCGCGCCGGCGTATCTCTACGACGGTCGGGTGCTCGCCGCGTTGGAGATCGTGCTCGACCGGGCCGGGCTGCTCGAACCTGCAGCCTGAGCCTGCTCTCTGACGCTCGCCGCTGAGGCCACGCGGCCTCCTCGCGCGCCGGGTCGTCAGGCGTCAGAGTCGGTGATCGTTCACGTGACATCCGGCGCGGGTTCGAGCCGCACGCCGCGTCGGCGCGGTCGACGGCTGGCTTCGAAGCAGATGTCGGCGACCCCGAGACCGATCACGACGTCACCGATCGAGAACTGCTGATTCGGAACACCCGGCGCCGAGAGCACGTCACCCAGGAACGCCAAGCGGTCGTCGTTCTCTTGCGGACGGTGCTTCGCGGTGCGCTCGATGGGCACGTGCACCTCTCGTCCGTTGCGCTCGACGACGTCGTCCTTCGTCGGCATGCCCTGATTCAGGGTGATGACCAACACATTGAGTGCGACGCCGACCGTCACGATGATCATCCCGCTCGTCGCACGGTTCAGGAAGCAGAACACGAAGATCAGCACGTAGGTCGCGAGCAGCAGCGCGAAACCGACGTCGTCGAGCCTCGCGACCGGAAGGTCGATGAACTCGAGCGCGAGCTGCGCGACCAATGCGACGAGGAGCAGCCACAGTGCGCGCAGCCGCAAGTGGCCGAGTCGCTCGAAGCTCCCTCGGGTCAGCACGACGACCAACACCGAAAGCACGATCGTGCCGACCGCGAACACCACCGCCACACCGTACCGAGCGGGCGCGCTCGAACGTGTCAGTAGTTGGCGGGGAGCAGCTGCTCGACGTACGTGTAGAAGAAGAACAAGACGACGAGGAACGGCACTGCGCCTGCGAACCACACGTACCAACGCGGGTACCGGTGGAACAGGTACCACCAGGCGAGCCCGACGAGCAGTGCGATCAGCCCCCAGATCAGCGCCGGCGTGCGCGACGACGTCTCACCGCCCAACCCGTCGATCTTGAGCGGGACGTCGTGCGGCTGCTCGGTTGCCGGCAACGGCTGTGCGCCGGGCGGGAGCTCCAGGCGTGCCTGCACGATGAGACGTTCAGCCGCGGAGAACTTCGGATTGCACGTGGTCAGGGTGAGGGTGGCGGCGACGCCTCCTGGCGTTGCGGAGTCGACGACCGGAGCGAGCACCTCGCCCGCGTCGGGGCTCACCGCGAACGGGTCCTTGTCGATCTTGTAGGTGAACGTGCCCTGCACGGTGCGCAGCACGATGTCGTCGCCCTTCGCCAACTGGTCGAGATCGGAGAACGGCGCTCCGTACGTGGTGCGGTGGCCTGCGATGGCGACGGTGCCCACCTGGCCGGGAAGGGACGTGCCCGGGTAGTGGCCAGGCCCCTTGCGGAGGTCGGCGACGTCGACGCCTTCGACCACGTACTGGGACACGCCGATCTTGGGGATGACGATGGTCCCCAGTACGTCGCCGTTGGGCGGTACCGCCAGGGGCGGCACCGTCGTCGTGGGCGCCGCGGTGGTGGGCGTGGGGACGGTGTCGGGCGACGTCGTCGAGGACGGCACCGTGGTCGACGACGCCGACTGGTTCTGCAGCGTGCGCTCGAACTGGTTCCTCAGGTCGTCCTGCGCACGGGCCTGGAGCAGGCCGGTGCCCCACAGCTGGTAGGCCACGAACAACAGGATGAGGATGCCGGCGGTGACGAGGACGCGACCGGTCGCGCCGAGAAACGTCCGCATTGCGACAAGAGGGTAACGCCGGGCGAGCGGCGCCCGGTCGTCGGCGAGCCGGTTCGACCTGCTCGGCGCGCCATTCGTACACTCGTGGTCTTCGATCGCCCGGAGGCGAGTGTGCCTGTCGTCCGTCTCCGCTCCGCCGTATGCCTCCTGGGTCGATTCCCTGCATTGGCCGGGGTCGACCTCGATGCTGCGGCGGGCGAGGTAGTTCTGCTCTCCGGTGCCAACGGCGCCGGCAAGACCACCCTCCTGCGCCTGCTTGCCGGGCTCGTGCCCCTGTATTCCGGTGAGGCCGTCGTGCTCGACCACGATCTGTCGCGCGACCGCCGCAGCGCGCGTCGCGACCTCGCGCTGGTGGGTCACGACACGTTCTGTTACGACGACCTGACCGTGATCGAGAACCTGGTGTTCGCAGCGCGCGCCGTGGGGCGTGACCCGTCGATCGCGACCGGCGCGATGGAGCGGCTGGGACTCGGGACCGTCCGCGACGTCTCGCATCGGCGGCTCTCAGCCGGACAACGCCGTCGCTTGTCCCTGGCCGTCGCGTTCGCGCGCGATCCGCGTCTGCTGCTGCTCGACGAACCGCATGCCGGGCTCGACGCCGACGGGCGCGCCGTGCTCGACGAGAACGTGCGCAGCGCACGCGCCGAGGGTCGAACCGTGCTGCTCGCGTCGCACGAGCTGGAGCTGGCCCGTCCGCTCGCCGACCGCGAGGTGGTGCTCGCCGCCGGGCAATCGCTGGCGCCTGAGCCCGCGCCGCAGGCCGCGCCCGTGCCCACGACCGAATCCAAGCCCGAGTCCGTCGCCGAGTCGGTTCCGGAGCCGGCGTCCGAGGTGGTGCCGTGAACCTCTGGCGTGAGGTGCTGCTCGTGACCGGGAAGGACTTGCGCATCGAAGCGCGGTCGCGCGTCACCGTGCAGCAGATCCTCCCCTTCGGCCTGGTCGTGTTGCTGCTCTTCGCGTTCGCGCTCGACCCCGACCGCGGCGTGCTGCAGCGGGTCGCGCCCGGGTTGTTCTGGGTGACCGTGCTCCTCGCATCGCTGCTGGCCATCTCTCGTACGTACGCGATCGAAGCCGACAACGGCGCGCTCGACGGCCTGCGCCTCTCGGGCCTCGACGGACCGGCCATCTTCCTCGGCAAGGCGCTCGCCGTGGCGGTGGAGCTGCTGGCCCTCGAGGTCGTGTTGGCAGCATGCGTGGTGGTGCTCTACGGGGTGGCGCTGAACAGCCTCGTCCCGCTCGTGCTCGCCACGCTGGCCGCGACGATCGGCGTGGCAGCCACCGGTACGCTCTACGGCGTGCTCGCAGCGGGCCTGCGGGTCCGGGAAACATTGGTCCCGTTGCTCGTGTTGCCCGTGGTCGCTCCGGTGCTCCTCGGCGCCACCCGAGCCTGGGAAGCGGCGATCGACGGCATACCGTCGGACGCTTGGCCGTGGGTCGGACTCCTGGTGGTGTTCGCGCTCTTGTTCACCGGCGTGGGGATGCTCGCTTACGGCCCGCTCCTGGAGGAAGCATGAGGCTGCTCAAACCCCGTGTCGCCATGGCGCTCGGATGGTCGACGCTGGTGGCGGTCGTCGTGTTCGCGCTCTTCGGCCTGTGGGGGGCGCCCCCGGACGAGGTGCAGAGCGACGCGCAGCGTCTGATGTACGTGCATGTTCCCGCAGCCTGGGTCGCCTACCTCGCGTTCGGTGTGACTGCGCTGGCCTCCGCCCTGTGGCTCTGGCCACGGACGCGCTCCGAGGTGTGGGACCGTGTCGCGGGCTCGTCGGCGGAACTGGGTGTGATCTTCACCGCGCTCACCCTCGTGCTCGGCTCGCTGTGGGGCAAGCCGATCTGGGGTGTGTGGTGGGCGTGGGACGCGCGCCTCGTCACCACTGCGGTGCTGTTCTTCCTCTACCTCGGCTACCTCGCGTTGCGGCGCATCCCCGCCGCGCCCGACGCGCGTGCGAAGCGATGCGCGATCGCTGCGTTGATCGCGTTCGTCGACGTGCCGATCGTGCACTTCTCCGTGACGTGGTGGCGCACGCTGCATCAGGGCGGCACCGTGTTCAACCCGGAGCTCGACGCGCACATCCACGGTGTCATGGCATTCACGTTGTGGTTCGGTGTGCTCACCTTCACGCTGCTGTTCGTGTACCTCCTCGATCTCCGCTACCGGCTGATGGCCCTCGACGAGGATCGTGAAGCGCGTGAGGTGACGCAGGCGATCGAGGCACGGATCGCGGCCGACCCGGCCGCACGTCGACCGTCGCTCGGCGTCGCCGTCGTGGAAGTGGGCGGTGAGCAGTGAAGTACGCGGAGTACGTGATCACCGGGTGGGTGCTCACCGGGGCGACTCTCGCTGGGTACTGGGCGTGGATCCTGCGGCGCACGATGCGCGCCGAGGCTTCGTTGGCCCAAGAGAACGAGGCGGCCGCTCACGGAACCGTCCTGGCGGGGAATGACGGCGAGTGACGACGGTCGCGCCTCCACCCAGTCCGCCGGCGCCCGATCCGACGCCTCGTCCGGCGCCGCCGCGTCGGCGTGGCCGTTACATCGCGGCCGCGAGCGTGCTGTGTGATCGCGGTGGTCGCGATCGTCGTGCTCGGCATCGTGCTGTCCGACAACGTCGTGTACTTCCGCACGGTGTCGGAAGCGGTCGCCGACCGCGCAGGATCTCGGAACCGGTCGGTTCCGATTGGCCGGCCAGGTGGTGTGTGGCACCGTGGTCGAGACCGCGGCGCGGCGTCGACTTCGAGGTGACGGACGGCAAGAAGACGGTGACCGTCCATCACGTCGGCGATCCGCCGGACCTGTTCAAAGAGAAGGCGCCCGTCGTCGTCGAGGGCAGCTGGCACAGCACCAACGCCGCTGCGCCCTTCGACTCCGATCGCATCCTGATCAAGCACGGCGCCGACTACGAACCCCCGACGGTCAAGGCCAAGCACCCGTGCGGATCGTGACTTGCGCATCGTGACTGGCGAGGTGGCATGAAGGCTGCATTCGGCTACGCCGCGCTCGCCCTCGGAGCCGGCGCGTGCATCGTCGGCATCAGCGCCCTGATCGCAGGCATCCGCATGCACGACGCCGTGCTGCTGCGCATCGGACGGCGGTGCGTGTTCGTCGTGCTCCTCGCCGCGGTGCTCGCTGCGGCAATGATGGAGTGGGCGTTGATCTCCCACGACTTCTCGATCCGCTACGTCGCCGAGAACAACGCACGCGGGACGCCGTTGCTCTTCACGATCACCGGGCTGTGGGCGTCGCTCGAAGGATCGATCCTGCTGTGGGGCGTGATCCTGGGTGGGTACCTCACCTTCGTCGCACACAAGTTCCGTCGCCGCGGCCGCCGATCCGCTGGTGGCAGTCGCGCTGATCACCGGCCTCGTCGTTGCGCTGTTCTTCTTCCTGCTGATGCTCGGGCCCGCCAACCCGTTCAGCACGCTTCGCGTCCGTCCCGTTCGACGGCCGCGGGCCGAACCCGCTGCTGCAGAACCACATCCTGATGGCGTTCCACCCACCGATCCTGTACCTGGGGTACGTCGGGTTCACGGTGCCGTTCATGTTCGCCATCGGTGCGCTCGTCACGGGTCGCTTCGGCGAGGGCTGGCTCACCGACACGCGACGGGCGACGCTCGTGGCGTGGGGATTCCTCACGCTCGGGATCATCCTCGGCGCGTGGTGGAGCTACGAAGTGCTCGGCTGGGGCGGGTTCTGGGCGTGGGACCCGGTGGAGAACGCGTCGCTGCTGCCGTGGCTCACCGCGACCGCGTTCATCCACTCGGTGATCGTGCAAGAGCGGCGCGGCATGCTGCGGGTGTGGAACCTGTCGCTCGTCATCGCGACGTTCTGTCTCACCATCCTCGGCACGTTCCTCACCCGTTCGGGCGTGCTCGATTCGGTGCACGCGTTCTCCGACTCGGGGATCGGGCCGTGGCTGCTCACGTTCCTCGCCGTCATCGCTGCCACCGGGATCGGACTGCTCGCGTGGCGCGGTGACGCGCTGCGCTCGCCGGGGCGCATCGATTCGGCCGTGTCGCGGGAGTCGGCGTTCCTCGCCAACAACGTGCTCTTCGCCGGCCTCGCGTTCGTCGTCTTGCTCGGCACCGTGTTCCCGCTCATCGTCGAAGCGATGCGCGGGTCCCGACTGTCGGTCGGCGAGCCGTACTTCGACCGCATGACCACGCCGATCGGCATCGCGCTGCTGTTCCTCATGGCCGTCGCGCCCGCGTTGCCGTGGCGCGCCACCAGCGGCGAGGTGTTGCGCAGCCGCCTGCTGCTCCCGGCGTGGATCGGCGGGATCACCATGCTCGCGGCTGTGCTGCTGGGCGCGCGCGACGTGTGGGAGGTGCTCGCCTACGGGCTGGGCGCGTTCGCGGCGGCCGGGATCGTGCGTCAGTTCGTGCTCGGCGTGCAAGGACGACGGCGTGCGCTCGGCGAGTCCGGCCCCCGCGCACTCGGTCGCGCCACCCGATCGAACCCGCGTCTGTACGGCGGTCTCGTCGTGCACCTGGGTGTCGTGATCATCGCGGTCGCGCTCGCCGCATCGTCGTCGTACTCGACCAACACTGAGGTGCGGCTCTCCCGCGGGCAGCACGCCGACCGTCGACGGGTACACCCTCACCTATCTCGGTTCGCGACACCGAGCGCTCGGCGCAGAAGACCACGATCCAGTCGCGGGTGCGCGTCGAACACGGCGGGCGCGACCTCGGGGTGTACGCGCCGGCCATCTCCATCTATCCGAACTCCACCGAGGGCATCGGCACGCCGTCGGTGCGCACCGGCATCAAGGAAGACCTCTACCTCACGCTCGTGTCGTCGCCGAAGACCGGCGGACGCATCACGTTGGCAGTGCGCGTGAACCCGTTGATCCTGTGGTTGTGGATCGGCGGCCTCGTGATGGCGCTGGGCACGATTCTCGCCCTCGCACCGCGGCTTCGCCGTCGGGTGCGGCCCGAGGTCGCGCCCGACACGGCACCGGCCGGCGCCTCGCCCCCCGCACAGGCGGACGAAGCGGAAGAGGTGCCGGCGTGAAGCATCCGGCGCGGTGGATCGCGGGCGCGGTCGCGGCAGTCGTCGTCGTGCTCGGCGTGGTGCTCGCGCTGAACGTCGGGAGCGATCCGCAACAGGACCAACTGCGGTCGCGTCTCCTCGACAAGCCGGCGCCCGCGTTCCAGCTGAAGGCACTCGACGGATCCCCGGTGTCGTCGGACACGCTGGCGGGCAAGACGGTGATCGTCAACTTCTGGAACGAGTGGTGCCCACCGTGCCACGCCGAGCTGCCCGCGCTGAAGAAGTTCTGGACTGCGCACGCGGCAGACGGTGATGTCGAAATGGTGGGGATCCTGCGCGACTCCCAGCTCAGCACCAAAGACCTCCGTCGCTACCTGGACAAGAACGGCATCGACTGGACCGTCGCGCGCGATCCCGATTCGCAGGCCGCGCTCGACTTCGCGACCCGCGGCCAACCGGAGACGTTCGCCATCTCGCCGTCGGGACGAATCGTCGGATACCAACTGAGCGAGATGAGTGCCGCCGGACTCGAAGCAATGGTCCAGGCCGCCCGGAGCGGCGGATGAAGGCCCGCACGTGGGCGTGGATCGCGCTCGCGGTGCTCGTGGTCGGCGTGCTCGTCGTGGTGGCGTTGCCCGGTGGCGACCCGTCCCGCGCCGATCGGGCACACTCGATCGCGAGTGAGTTGAAGTGCATGGAGTGCCAAGGCCTTTCGGTGGCCGACAGCAGCGCGCCCACGTCGAAGGCGATCCGCGCCGACATCAAGCGACGGATCGCCGCCGGTGAGAGCGACGACGCGATCCGTCAGGTGTACGTCGACGACTACGGCTCGGTCATCCTGCTCCAACCGCAGAGCACCGGGATCAGTCTGATCGTGTGGGTGCTTCCCGTGGTGGTGTTGGTCGGCGGTGCGGCGGGTGTGTTCTTCACCCTGCGCCGCAACCGGCGCGAGCCCCGCCTGCATGCGACGGTGGCCGACGAAGCGCTCGTCGAGCGCGAACGAGAACACGACTCGGAAGCCCACGAGTCGGAGGCCGGCGCGTGAGCACCCCGCGCGAGTTGCCCAATGAGTTGACGAACGAGCGCGACTTCTTGATGAAGTCACTCGACGACCTCGAGCTCGAACACGCCAGCGGCGGGATCGACGACGAGTCCTACGAGGCGTTGCGCGACGACTACACCGCCGCGCCGCGGCCACCATCCGCGCGTTGCGCGACGGCGTCGACGGTCGACCTGAACCTCCCGCCGCGCCGCCCGCCAAACGTCGGGTCGCGGTCGTCGCTGGGATCGTCGTCTTCTCGCTGGTGGTCGGACTCGCGCTCGCGGGCGCGCTCGGCGTGCGTCTGCCAGGACAGACGTCGTCGGGCAACAACCCGAACGACAGTCCGCAAGCAAAGAAGGTGGGGCGCACCATCACCGCCCTCCAGAAGCAGGTGAACGCGCAACCGAACGACTACGACCTCCGGCTCCAGCTGGCCGCGGCCTACGCGAGCAACAACGACCTGCCCACTGCGATCAAGCAGTGGGACGCTGCGATCACCATCGACCCGAACCGCCCCGAAGGTCATGCTCAGATCGGTCGAGCGCTGTACCTCGTCTCCGAGCAGATGGGCGACAAGACCGCACGCGACCAGATCGTCGCCGAGGCGCGGGCAGCGTTGGACAAGGCGATCGAGGTCGGGCCCGCGTATCTCGATGCATTCTTCTTCCGCGGGGTGATGCTCGGCGCGCTCGACGAGTACGCGAATGCACAGGCCGATCTGCAGACCTACCTGGCCGGTTCACCGACTGGACAGTGGAGCGATTCCGCTCGCCAGGCGCTCGCTGACGTCACTGCGGCGCTCGCGAGGACGTCGACTACCGTGCCCGCGACCCCCTGACGTCGTCTCATCGAGCGAGGAGCCCTTCCATGGCCGAGGCCCCCGAGTTCCAGATCGACCTCACCAAGCAGTACCGCGCCACGATCACCACCGGCCGCGGCACCATCGTCATGGAGCTCGACCCGTCACTGGCTCCCGCAACCGTCAACAACTTCGTCGCGTTCGCGCGCCAAGGCTTCTACGACGGCCTCACGTTCCACCGTGTGGTCCCCGACTTCGTGATCCAGGGTGGATGTCCCGACGGCACCGGCGCCGGCGGGCCGGGCTACCGCTTCCGTGACGAGCCGGTGCAGGGCGAATACTCGCTCGGCGCGGTCGCGATGGCCAACGCCGGACCGCACACCAACGGTTCGCAGTTCTTCATCACCATCGCCGACTGCACCCGCAAGCTCGACAAGGCCTACAACCTCTTCGGCCACGTCACGAGCGGCATGGAAGTCGCGCTCGACACGCAGGTCGGCGACGTCATGGAGTCGGTCGTCATCGAGGAGCACGAGTAGCTGCCACGATGGGCGACGTGGGCATCTTCGGCCCGGACAGCGTCGTGTGGCGTCTCCACGCCGATCCGGTGATGCTCGTCGGCGGGTTGCGGGCGCTGTTGGTCCAAGGGCTCGAGCCGCGCGCGATGGCGGCGGTCGACCAACACAGTCGCTTTCGTGAAGATCCGTGGGGTCGGCTGGCGCGCACGACGGAGTTCGTGCTGAGCACCACGTACGGCGACACGGCCCGGGCCGAAGCGGCAGCCGCTCGTGTGCGCGCGGTGCACGAGCACATCCACGGCGTCGATCCGGTGACCGGCCGCGAGTACCGCGCCACCGACGCCGACCTGTTGCTGTGGATCCACGCGGTCGAAGTGGAGTCGTTCCTGCTCGCGTACCGCTCTTTCGCCGGTCAGCTCTCGCGCGACGACGGTGATCGGTACGTCGCGCGAGATGGGACGGGTCGCCGAGATGGTGGAGCTTCCCGCCGCGATGGTGCCGCGCAGCGAGGGCGACCTCCGCGACTACCTCCGGTCGGTCCGCGGGCTGCAGGCCACGCCCGCCGCGCGTGACGGGCTGCGGGTGATCCTGTTTCCGCCGATGCAGCTCGCCTACCGACCCTTGTGGGCCATCCCGACCACCGCCGCGATCGCGATCATGCCCTCGTACGCGCGCCGCATGTACCGCTTGCCGTGGATCCCGGGTGCCGCCGTGCCGGTACGCGCGGGCGTGTTCGCCCTGAGCCGGGCGCTCAACATCTTGCGCCCGTCGCCACCTCCGATCCGCGAGGCGTGGGAACGAGTGTCGATAGCATCCGAGGCGGATGAAGGTCACGGCGCGGGCTGACTATGCGGTGCGGGCGGTCGCGGAGTTGGGCGCGGTCGACGGCGCGCTGATCAAGGCCGATCGCATCGCCGAGAGCCAAGGCATCCCTCGACACTTTCTCGACAACATCCTCAACGACCTTCGGCGCGCCGGGATCGTCGCCACCCAGCGGGGTGCGGAAGGCGGATCCCGCCTCGCGCGCCCGGCGGACGAGATCACGTTGGCCGAGGTGATGCGGGCCATGGAGGGTCCGCTCGCCGCGGTGCGCGACGTTCGTCCGGAGCAGCTGTCGTACGACGGCGCCGCCGAGGCGCTCCCCGAGGTGTGGATCGCGGTGCGCGCGGCGCTTCGAGGCGTGCTGGAGCGAGTCACGGTCGCCGATGTCGTCGCCGGGAAGTTGCCCCGGTCGGTGACGAAGCTCGTCGACGACCCGGAGGCGTGGAAGCCTCACTGAGTAGCCTGCGAATTGACAGTTGCAGGTCTCTCACGAGGAGTTTCGCCATGCCCGGGAGCGATGAACGGGAGAGCGTCGGGCCCACCACGCCCATCGAGCTCGTCGAGGCGGCGTACGCGAAGTACCCGAAGGCACTGGGCGACGCGCGTCGCCGTCTCGGACGACCGCTGACGTTCGCCGAGAAGATCATGTTCGCCCACGCCGACGACCCGGCGACCATCGGGTTGGAGCGAGGCGTCGACTACGCCGACTACCGCCCCGACCGCGTCGCGATGCAGGACGCGACCGCGCAGATGGCACTGCTCCAGTTCATGACTGCCGGTCTCCCGCGGGTGCAGGTGCCGAGCACCGTGCACTGCGATCACCTGATCCAGGCGCGGGTCGGTGCCGACATCGACCTCAAGAACGCGATCGACGTGAACTCCGAGGTCTACGAGTTCCTGCGCACGGTGTCGGCGAAGTACGGCATCGGCTTCTGGAAGCCGGGCTCCGGCATCATCCACCAGGTCGTGCTCGAGCAGTACGCGTTTCCGGGCGGGATGATGCTCGGCACCGACAGCCACACGCCCAATGCGGGAGGGCTGGGCATGGTCGCGATCGGGGTTGGCGGCGCCGACGCCGTCGACGTGATGGCGGGTTGGCCGTTCAACACCCGTGTCCCGAAGGTGATCGGTGTGCGTCTGACCGGAGCGCTCTCCGGCTGGGCGGCCGCGAAGGACGTCATCCTCAAGGTCGCGGGCATCCTCACCGTGAAGGGTGGCACCGGGGCCATCGTCGAGTACTTCGGTCCCGGCACCGAGTCGATCTCGGCCACCGGCAAGGCCACCATCTGCAACATGGGCGCCGAGATCGGCGCCACCTGCTCGCTGTTCCCCTACGACCACCACGCCGCCGCGTACCTCAAGGCCACCGGCCGCGAGGCGCTCGCCGACCTGGCTGACGCGCACGCCGAGCATCTCCGCGTCGACCCCGAGGTGCTTGCGGAACCGGAGCGCTTCTACGACCGCGTGATCGACATCGACCTCGATGAGCTCGAACCTCATCTCGTCGGTCCGCACACCCCCGACCTCGATCGGCCCATCTCCGACGTCGGCCGTGCCGCGCGCGAAGAGGGCTACCCGCTCGACATCAGCTATGCGCTCGTCGGGTCGTGCACCAACTCGTCGTACGAGGACATCGGTCGCGCCGCGCACGTGGCGCGCCAGGCCAGTGCCGCGGGCATCACGGTGAAGACGCCGCTGCTGATCACCCCCGGCTCCGAGCAGGTGCGCGCGACGATCGAACGTGACGGTCTGCTCGACGACCTCGAAGCGATCGGCGCCACGGTGCTCGCGAACGCATGTGGCCCGTGCATCGGACAATGGCAGCGCGACGACATCGTCAAGGGCGAGACCAACACGATCGTCTCGTCGTTCAACCGCAACTTCCCGGCCCGCAACGACGGCAACGCGTCGACGCTCTCGTTCATCGGTTCGCCCGAGACGGTCACTGCGATGGCGCTCACCGGCCGCCTCGATGTCGACTTCGTGCGTGAGCCGATCGTCGCACCCGACGGCACACTGGTGCAGCTCGAGGCGCCGGTCGCCGACCAGTTGCCCGTCGAAGGGCTTCGATCCGGGCGAGTCGGGCTTCAGCCCGCCCGCTGCCGACCCCGAGAGCGTGACGGTCGTGGTGAGCCCGACGTCGGATCGTCTGCAGCTGCTCGAGCCGTTCGCGGCGTGGGACGGCAACGACTACGAGGGGCTGCGCGTGCTGATGAAGGCGGTGGGCAAGTGCACCACCGACCACATCTCGCCCGCCGGACCGTGGCTCAAGTACCGCGGCCACATCGACAACATCTCCGGCAACCTCTTCATCGGGGTGAACAACGCATTCCACCTCGACGAGGCGGGCACAGGGATCGACGTGCGCGATGGATCGGTGGCGTCGTTGCCCGATCTCGCGCGGCCTACAAGGGTGCCGGGATCGCGTGGGTCGCCATCGGCGACGAGAACTACGGCGAAGGATCATCGCGTGAGCACGCGGCGATGGAGCCGCGCTTCCAGAACGGCAAAGCGGTGATCGTGCGGTCGTTCGCCGCGCATCCACGAGGCGAACCTGAAGAAGCAGGGCGTGCTTGCGCTCACGTTCGCGAACCCGAACGACTACGAGCGGGTGCTGGCCGACGACACGGTCGACATCGTCGGTCTCGCCGACCTCGCGCCGGGCGTGCCGGTCACGGTGCGCCTGCACCACGCCAACGGCAGCGTCGACGAGATCGTCACCACCCACACGATGAGCGACGAGCACATCGCCTGGTTCCGCGCCGGCTCCGCGCTCAACGTGCTTCGAGGGGACTGAGCGCGGCCAGCTCGGCTTGACGGCCGACGTACCAGGCCCAGACCCGGTCGTCGTCCTTGCTGTTGGCGATGACGTCGGTCATGCGATCGATGCCGAGTCGATCGACCCAGTAGGTCACATACACCTGGGCGATCGGGCGCATCTCGCAGGGCGGTGGCCGGCGAAGGACGCGGCGTTGGTCGTCGACGGAGGCGGGCTCGCCGCCAGCGGCCACGTCGGTGAGACATCGTGGTCCGCCGCGGCGGCCAACGCATGTACGACATACCCGTTCAGCGAGATGCCACTCGACGCGGCCCGGTGTGACACCTACGCCGGCGGGAGGCTGGTCGGCCGTGTGGGGTGTCCACGCGAGGCGGTGCAAGCGCGGGCGCTCGCTCATGTGCAAGCGCATGTGCTTGCACCGGTGCGAGCACGGACTTCCGTGCGACACCGTGTGCTCGCACGTGCCAGCCGCGGGTTCGTGACGGTGTGACGCGGCGAAGTTGTTTGCCGGGTCAGCCGGCGACGGTACGGAGCTGCACCTCGGTGGGCTCCGCGCAGCAGAACCAGCTCTCGGTGAGGCGAGGGCGTCCGGTCGTGACCCCGCTGAGGTCGACGGCTGACGCGTCGACGGCGGCGCGCACCTGCGCGTAGAGCTCGACGTCGTCGATGCCCGCGGTGGTGCCCTCTTCGACGAGCGCAGCGAGGCGCAGCTGGAGGAGGTCCATCTCGGGATCGGCCGAGGTCCACGCGTACGACGACCGCTCGTGATCCCAGGCGCCGAGGTGCCCGGTGAGATCGGGGTGCCCGAGCAGCAGTGAGCCTTCGGGGAGGAGCAGGCGCACCGTGTACTGCACGGGGTCGACGCTGCCGACCAGATCGGCCTCGTGCACGAAGTCGAGGAGCGCGACCAGGTCGTGACGGGTGGTCCACGGCGTGAACGGCAGGAACGACGGTCGGACATCGATGCCATGCGCGCGGAGGAGCGCAGCGACTTCCGCCTCGTCGGCCGCGACGTGGCCCTTGTCGAGTCGTTCGAGCACCTCGTCGTTCAACGATTCGAACGCGCGTCACGACGAACACGCAGCCCGCGTCGGCGAACTCCTGCCACACGTCGGCGTGACGAAGCACGTGCTCGACCTTCACGGTGCAGTCGAAGGTGAGATGCGGGAACCGGTCGTGCATGGCGCGCACGACGCGCCGCGAGTGCGGAGGTGCGTTCAGGAAGTCGGGATCACCGAAGGTGATGTGCTGTGCTCCGTCGGCGACGAGCTGGGCGATGTCGTCGAGCACGGCCGACTCGTCGACGCGCTGCACGCGCCCGTCGAAGACGACCGGCACCGGGCAGTGCCGGCACCGGTGCGCGCACCCACGCGACGCCAACACCGATCCGACCATGCGCTGCTCGTCGGCAACCGCGAGGCGCGGCGTACTCGGCAAGCGGAGGTAGGAGGTCGCGCGCCGGGAGATCGGCGTTCCACTCGACGGGAGTCGCGAAGTCGGCGCACTGCCACGCGTAGAGCCCGAAGCAACGGATCGGGCGGTCGATGCTGCGCGGCGAGATCCCGTGCGAGACGGGTGGCGGTGTGCATGGGCACCGAGAAGGCGACTTCGTCGGCCCACTCGACGAGTGACGGATCCCACGGCTGCACCGACACATCGATCGCGCGTACGTCGTGACCCTCCCGGCGCAGATGCGCAGCGGCCGACCCGAGACTGCCGGGCTGTTGGCCGAGCTCATAGGTCGCGACAAGGAGGATGCGCACACCACCACGCTAGGGGGCGTGCAGCACCTCGACTCGTTGATCGGGCTCGATGTCGATCACGAGCGCGGCGAACGCCGTCCGCAGCGCGTGTTCGACGGCCGCGGGCGTGTCCGCCTTGGCGAACAGGAAGCCCAGATATCGATCCCCTTCGGGGAGCGGCTCGACATGGCGACCTCGCGGCACGGTGATCTCGAGCCCGGTGATCCCAGCAACGTCGGTGGCCGTCCTCGCGGCCACGTACGTCGAGCAGCACCCCGGCGCGCGGGATCGGCAACATCATCACGCCGGAGGCGTCGTGCTCACGCGCCCGCTCGGCACGCTCGAGCGGGATGCCGAGCGCGTGCCGGAGGATCAGCTCCTCGAGCGCGATGCCCGCCCCGAAGCGCAACGTGCGCGCGCACAGCCCGCCGATCGACCGCGCCGCGACCTCGATCACCCAGGCGCGGTCGCCGTCGATCCGGAGCTCCGCATGTACCGGACCGTCGGTGATGCCGATGGCTCGCGCCGCCTGCGCGGTGAGATGCGAGCACGCGCGTCGACGATCTCGTCGGCGAGGCGCGACGGAGTGACGTAGATCGTCTCCTCGAAGTACGGACCGACGAGCGGATCGGGTTTGTCGAACACGGCGAGCACGTCGAACCCGTCACTGCCGCGCGCGATGGCCTCGACCGCGACCTCGACACCAGGGACGTACTCCTCGACGACGATCGGACCGCCGACGATCGCGCGCACGCGGACGCGGCCACGAGCGCGGCGTCGACGTCGTCGGCGCGGATCACGCCGCGACTCGCAGAAAGCCCGACCGGCTTCACGACGACGGGGAAGCCGATGGCCGCGGCGAGTGCCGGAACGTCGGCCGGTTCCTCGGCACACGCCCATCGTGGTTGCGGCACCCCGGCGTCGGCCAGGACCGCGTGCATGCGTGCCTTGTCGCGGGTGGCCGCGACCGCGCCCGGGTCGGTGTGGACCAACCCCAGCCGACGCCCGACGAGCGCGGCCAGCTCGATGCCGACGTCGTCGACACCGACGACCGCGTCGATCGGCGATCGATCGTGGAGCGAGAGGATCGCCGCCATCCCCGCGTTGACGTCCGACAGGGGCACGACCACGGCTCGGTCGCCCATCTCGTCGGCCATCGCCTGCGCATGCTCGGACCCGACCACCACTTCGACGCCGAGGTGGGCCGCCGCGGCGACGAAATCGGGCGCCCGGTAGGTGGCGGTGGGCAACAGCAGAAGGACGCGAGGCACGCACCTATCATGGCGCGATGGCCGACGAGAGCGTGATCCCGATGTTGACGATCACCCCCGAGGCGCTCGCCACGGTGCTCAACGTGCGTGCGGCGGAGCCCGAACCGGAGTCGCTCGTGTTGTGGGTCGAGGTGAGCGGCGTCCAACACGGCGCGTTCACCTACGTGATGGAGTTCCGGCCGGTTGCCGACCTCGACGACGACGTCACGCTCCAGCATCACGACGATCTCACGGTGGCCGTCCCGGCCGACAGCGTCGACAACCTGCGCGGTGCCACGCTCGAGTTCTCGGGCGGCGGCATGGTGATGCAGAACCCGAACCGTCCCGAGGTCGCGTCGCCCGCGATCAGCCGCGACCCCAACCTGCCACCGCCCGACCTCACGGGCGAGATCCCCCAACGGGTGCTCCAGGTGCTCGAGGAGCAGATCAACCCGGCGATCGCGTCGCACGGCGGCACGGCCGAGCTCGTGGCGGTCGAAGGATCGATCGCGTACCTGCGTCTCGGCGGCGGGTGCGTCGGGTGCGGCATGGCCGCGGTCACCCTGAGTCAGGGCATCGAGGTCGCGATCCTCGACAGCGTGCCGGAGATCACCGAGGTGATCGACGTCACCGATCACGCGTCGGGTGCCAACCCTTACTACGAAGCCGCCAAGAAGTAGCCCGTCAGCCTCGAGCGCGTGGGAGTGGCTACGCGAAGCGGCGAGCGTCGTCCGCCGCGTACTTGGCCACTGCGGAGTCGGCGGTCGCATTGCGTTGCACCGACGCGACGATGTCGGCGAGCTGATCGGCGGGCAGCGCGCACGTCATCTCCGCGGGCTGCATCCCCGTGCGGACGCGACTCGAGCGCGCATCCGACGCTCGCCGCCGGCACCCGCTCCTCCTTGGCCAGCGCCACGATGTGGCACTGCGGCTTGCCCTCGATGCGGAGGCCCGGGATCGCGTCGGACAGCACCATGAGCTGACGGCCGTTGACCCGGAGGAACACCACATCGGGGTCGACCGGTGTGTCGGCGAGCGGGCCGTAGGTGACGGCGCCGGGCTTGTCCTTGACCACCGGGATCTGCGGGACGACGTCCATGGTGACCCACCCGGTGTCGAGCAGAGCGGCGACGTCACCGTTGCCGGCGACCTCGTCGAGGGTCTTGAACCCGTGCGTCATGCTCCCGACGCTGCAGTTGCCGTGATCCTCGGCGACGGTGCTGAACGTGCGCTCGGCAGCCTTGATCCAGAACACGCATCCGGCGGCGACCCGGCCGGTGCGACCGTCGGGGAGCGGGTCGGGCATCGCATCGTCGTACGCAGGCACACCCTCGATCGGAGCATCACTGAACGTGATGGCGAGCGGGGGCGTCGCGAGATGCAGCTCGTCGACGAGGGCAGTGGCGAGTTGGGACCAGGTCTGGTTCGACATGGAGCGGAGCCTATCGGGCCGCGCCACTCCCGAATCGTGCCACCTCGGCGTCGATGTCGAGCGGCGCGAGCCCGCCCTGCGCGTCGTGCTCGGCCCACTGCTCGCGGGGGATCACCCACACCACTTCGAACTCGTTGCCGTCGGGATCCTTCGCGTAGAGCGACTTGCTCACGCTGTGGTCCGTCTCGCCGACCAATGCGCCGAGCTCCATCAGCAGCGTGCGGGCCTCGGCCAGCGCTTCGATCGTCGGCACCTCCCACGCGAGGTGGTAGAGGCCGATGCGGCGGTCGGCGAGAGGAGCGGCACCGGCACCGACCCCGAACAGGCCGAGGTCGTGGTGATTGTGGCCGTGACGCGGCGGAGGAACGCGACGCGGTTGGTGACGGGTCCGACGGGCTCGAAGTCGAAGGCGGCCATGTAGAAGTTGGCCGCGACCTCGGCGTCGCGGACGTAGAGGACGGCGTGGTTGATTCTCGTGACGGGGATCATGTCGTACGCAACTCCCTGAAGTGCTCGACGATTCCCGGGAACACGTCGAGGAAGGTCTGCACATCTTGGTCCGTGGTGTTCCAACCGGTGCTGAGACGCAACGAGTGGTCGGCGTCGACGCCCATCGCGGCCAGGACGGGTGACGGTTCGAGCGCCTCGCTCGAGCACGACGAACCCGAGTGCGCGGCGACGCCACGCTGATCGAGGGCGAGCAGGATGGGCTCTGCCTCCACGCCGCCGACACCGAGGCAGACGAGGTGGGGCAGCGAGCGGTCGGGCTCGTCAGCGGCGCCTCCGTAGCGTTCGACCCCTGCCACCGCGGTGGCGCCGTCGGCCAGGCGATCGGTGAACGACCGGGCGAGCCGTGCCTCGGCCGACAGCCGGTCGCTCGCGGTGAGCACGTCGGCGGCGGCCCCGAACCCCACGATGGCGGCCACCGCCTCGAGACCGGCGCGACGTGCCCGCTCCTGCGATCCCCCCACCACGAAGGGTGCGAAGCGCAGCCCTCGACGCACGAGGACGGCGGCCGCTCCCAGTGGGCCGCCCCAGGTGTGGCCGGCGACCGAGCAGAGGTCGGCGCCCAGTGCCGCGAAGTCGACCGGAACGTGACCGGCAGCCGCGGTGGCATCGACGTGCACGATCACCCCGCGTTCGCGCGCGCCCTGCACGACGGCCTGGGCCGGCTGGATGGTGCCGACCTCGTGGTTCGCCAACTGCACCGACACCAACGCGGTGTCCGGTCGCACCGCCTCGAGCACCTCATCGGCATCGAACCGTCCCACGGAGTCGACGCCGACGACCGTGACGTGGTCGCGTTCGTCGCGCCGGCACGACTCGAGCACCGAGGCCTGTTCGACGGCGGTGGTGACGAGGTGCGCGGCCGCGTCGGTGCCCGCCCGTGCACGCGCACCCCAGACAGCGGTGTTCACCGCCTCGGTGCTGCTCGCGGTGAACACGACTTCACGCGGTCGCGGACCGAACAGCGCGCCCACTTGTTCGCGGGCGACTTCCACGGCGACTCGTGTGACGCGGCCTTCCGCGTGCAGGCGTCCCGGATCGCCGTGATGGTCGCGGAGGTACGGCAGCATCGCCTCGAACGCTTCGAGTCGCAGCGGCGACGACGACGCGTGGTCGAGGTACGCGCGCGGTCACGTCGGCGATGTCAGACGCGGCGACGCAGTGGTCGCCGCCGTCGGGACGGCTGGTCTCGAAGACCGGGGTCGTTTCGCCGTACAGCCCTGCGAGCATGCCTCGGATCATCCCGCGGTCGAGCGCACACACCACATGTGGGTATCGGGTCGCGGTGTCGCCGAACGGGCAGCACTCGGACACGATGGCCAGGCTGTTGCCGCGCGCTTCGGTGTGGGCGGCGAAACCGTGCGCGGTGAGGGCGTCGGCGACGGTGGCGAGCGCGGCCTGCACCGACCGATGGCCCTCGGTCGGGTCGATGCGCTCGGCCAGCTGTTGGCCGTATTGGAACCCGACCTCGTCGGCCAGCACCTCGGCCTCAGCCGGGCCGAGGGCGTCGAGGGCGCGGGCCAACAGCCCGCCGAGCAGGTCGTCGTGCTTGAGGGGGAGCGCGAGGGTGGCGTCGAGCGGTCCGGCGAGGTAGCGCTTCGACGGACGGCCGGCGGCGCGGACCGACTCGTCGCCCGGCGCCCGTCCGATCTCGACGTCGAGGTACCCGCCACCGGTCAGCTTCTCCAGGTGGTGACGGGCCACGTTGGCGTGCAGCGCGAACCGTTCCGCGACCTCGGTGGCGGTGGCCCCGCCGACGCCCGCATCGCGCACGAACAGGTAGATCTCGCGGCGGGTCGGGTCGCCGAACGCGTTCGTGACCGCGCTCACCACCGAGTTGAACTCGTCCGAGGTGAGGGGTGCAGGATCCACGTCGGTATTCTACCTATCCACGTAGTGGAAATGTCCGGAGGGCCCATGGCCGCCAACGACAGCGACATCTGGGCGGCGCTCACCGCCGTCGAGGAACCAGAGCTCCGGCGGTCGATCGTCGAGCTGGGCATGGTCAAGGGCGTGGCGCTCGACGGTCGGACTGCGGTGGTGGCCCTCGCACTCCCGCTCGTGGGGGAGGCCACGAAGGCCGAGCTCAGCCGTCGAGTGGTGATGAGCTCGGGTGAGATCGAGGGCATCGACCGGGTCGACGTCGATGTGCGCGAGATGACCGAACGCGAGCTGCGTGAGGTCGCCGCCATCCTCAAGGGACAGGCGCCACCCAATCCGTTGCAGGTCGTCGATGCTTCCGCCCCTCCGAGCGCGTCGCCGCGGGTGAACCCGTTCACCGACAGTCGAACCCGGGTGATCGCGGTGGCGTCGGGCAAAGGCGGCGTGGGCAAGTCGTCGGTCACCACCAATCTCGCGGTCGCGCTCGCGTAGCGCGGCCACCGCGTTGCCGCCGTCGACGCCGACGTGTGGGGCTTCTCGATGCCGCGCATGCTGGGCATGACGCATCCGCCGGGGTTGATCGACGACGTGATCGTTCCCCCCGAGGCGCACGGTGTGCGGTTGATCTCGATGGGCTTCTTCGCCCGTGAAGACCAGGCCATCATCTGGCGTGGCCCCATGTTGCACAAGGCGCTCGAGCAGTTCCTCACCGATGTCTACTGGGGCGAGCTCGACTACCTCATCGTCGACATGCCGCCTGGCACCGGCGACGTGAGCCTCTCGATCTCGCAGTTCATCCCGCGCGCCGAGGTGATCGTGGTGACCACGCCCCAGCTCGCGGCGCAGACCGTCGCGCAGCGTGCCGCGGCGATGGCGGAGAAGGTCGACCTCGATGTGATCGGCGTCGTCGAGAACATGTCGTGGTTCACCGGCGACGACGGCACGCGCTACGAGCTGTTCGGCAGTGGCGGCGGTGAGGAGCTGGCGAACCACGTCGGAGTGCCCCTGCTGGCTCGCATCCCGCTCGTGCCCGACCTGCGTATCGGCGGCGACACCGGGACACCGATCGTGATCGCCCATCCCGACGACGAAGCGTCGCAGGCGTTCCGCGCCCTCGCCGAACGCCTCGACACCGACGTCAAGCCCACCCGCGTCTACAACCCCGAGCTCAAACTCCGCTAGTTCGGGAAGAGTGGGGGACTCAGGGCCAGTGGGTGTCGAGCCACTGGGCGACGCCGTCGTCGACGCACGATGCGGTGACGGCGTCGGCGGCGGCGAGCACGTCAGGGTGGGCGTTGGCGACCGCGACGCCGATGCCGGCCCAGGTGAGCATGGGGACGTCGTTGGGCATGTCGCCGAACGCGACGACCTCCTCGGGTGCGATCCCCAGGTCGCTGGTCAGCTCCTCGAGGGCGATCGCTTTGCTGACGCCGGGCGCCGAGAGCTCGAGCATGCCGAGTTCGCCTGAGTCGTGGTGCACGGCGAGGTCGCCGACGGCGCGACGAGCGGCCACGATCACGTCGTCGGGCGCGAGATCGGGATGGCGGACGAGCAGCTTGGTCACCGGCTCGCCGACGAATTGCTCCGCCGCGCCCGTCCGCGCACTTCCCGGATCTGACCATCCCCACACGAAGTGGGGCTCACGCGTGAACCCTGAGTGGGTCTCGGCCGCGAACGCGATCCCTGGGATCGCGGCGCGGAGTCGCTCAACGATCTCGAGCGCGTCCGACGGCGTGAGCGACCGGTCGCGCACGACCTGCTCGGTGGCGAGGTCGTACACGACGGCACCGTTGGCGCAGATCACCAGGCCGTGGTGGTCGAGCGAGTGGAGGAGGTGCGCGACGTAGCGCGGCGGCCGTGCCGTCACGATCACGAGCGCGCCTCCACCCGCCGTGACCCGTCGGAGCGCCGCGACCGTGCGGGGCGACGGTGGTGCGTCGTCGTGCACGATCGTGCCGTCGAGATCCGTGGCGACGGCGCGCAGCGTGCTCACGCAGTCAGGGCGATTCGACGAGCGATTGCCGCAGCGAGGTGAGCTCGTCGCTCGTCAGGCCGTGCGCAACGAGGTAGTTCGCAGCACCGTCGTGATTGACGCGCACCCAGTCGAGGGCGGCCTGCATGGTGGGGCCTTCGGCGCTCATGATGCGCGGTCCGGGGCGCGGCCCGACGGAGACCGCGACGCGAATCGGGCCAGGATGAGATCCATCACCTCGGCCGTCTTCACGTAGTCGGCGACGATCGTCGCGTCGTCGACGCCCAGCGTCTGGAGCACCAGCGCGGCGACGAGCCCCGTGCGGTCCTTGCCCACCGCACACTGGAACGCCAGTGGTTGGTTGGTCTCGTCGGCGATCACGCGCACGACGGCGACGAACTGCGTGCCCGACGATTCCAGGATCGACACGTAGCGCTCCGCGAGCGTCGTGTCGACGAGGTCGGGGGTGCTCAACGTCGGCACCGACGGGTCGATCAACGAGAGGTGTTCCACTCGCACGCCGGCCTCGCGCAGCCCGTCCATCGGGGTCGCCAGCGCCTCGTGCTCCCGGCGCAGGTCGATGACGGTGCGAACCCCGTGCGTGGTGACCAGGTGCTCGATCTCGGCCGCATCGCACTCGGCGAGTGAGTCGCTGCGGAAGACTCGCCCGGTTCTCACCCGCCCGGTCGGGGTCGCATGACCACCGAGGTCACGGAAGTTGACGTAGCTGGCGGTGGGGGACGGCTGCGCGGGCATCGCCGGAGACTACGCCGGAGGCCGAGCCCGGGAGGCCGGGATGCCGCCACTAGATTCCGATGAATGGAAATTCGCATCGGCATCACCCAGAGCGCCAAGGAACTGACCGCCGAGATCGACGGCACGGCCGACGACGTGATCGCGTCGATCGACGCCGCGCTCGACGGCGGTTCGCCCGTGGTGTGGTTCACCGACACCAAGGGCCGTCGCATGGGCGCCCCGGCGGCGAAGATCGCCTACGTCGAGATCGACGAGGACGGCGCGTCGAAGCACGTCGGGTTCGGGCGCTAGCCCCACTTCCATGGGCGCTGCGCCGGGCTTGCTCGACCGGCGACTGCTGTTCTTCACGGGGAAGGGTGGCGTCGGCAAGAGCACGGTCACTGCGGCGACTGCGCTGCTCGCGGCCGAGCACGGCAAGCGCGTGTTGCTCGTCGAGGTCGACGGCAAGGGCAGTCTGACCGCGCTGTTCGAGCATGCACCGGTCGGCTTCGAGCCGCGCCAGATCCACCCCGGCATCTCGGCGATGCAGATGGACACCGAGGCGTCGCTGCGCGAGTACCTGAAGGTGCAAGCGCGCGTCCCGGTGATCGGCCGCATCGGCCCGCTCGCGCGCGCGTTCGACTTCGTGGCCAACGCCGCTCCAGGCGTGAAGGAGATCCTCACCATCGGCAAGGTGTGCCACGAGCTGCGGGCAGTCACTCGAGGGCCGTGCGCCGTGGGACCTCATCGTCGTGGATGCCGCGGCCACCGGTCACGTGATCAGCCAGCTCGACGCGCCCCGCGCGATCAAGGAGCTGGTGTCGATGGGCCCGATCCGTCAGCAGACCGACTGGATGATCGAGCTCTTCGCCGATCCGCAGCTGACGGCGCTCAACGTGGTCACGTCGCCCGAGGAGATGCCGGTCAACGAGACGATCGAACTGGTGGCGCGGGCCCGCGCCGAACTCGACGTTCCACTCGGTGCTGTGATCGTCAACCGCGTGCTCCCCGAGTTGTTCACCCACGTCGACGAGGAGACGTTCGACGCGATGCGCGCGCCGGAGGCACACGAGGTGCTCGAACGTCGCGCCGGGCCCGGAGCGACCGCGGTGCTCGACGCGGCCGAGCTGGCGGTGTCGCTGCGTCGGAGCCGGTCGTCGTACCTGTCGAGACTGCGGGAGGAGGTCGACCTCGACCTCCTGCTCGTGCCGTACCTGTTCGTCCGCGACCACGGCCTGCGCGTCACCCACATGGTCGCCGACGCGCTCGGCCAGGAGCTCGGATGACGGCGCGAGCGACCGACTCCTCGCCCTCGTTGGAGGCCCTGCTCGCGGCACGCGAGGTGGTCGTGTTCTGCGGGTCGGGCGGCGTCGGCAAGACGTCGATCGCGGCGGCCGCCGCGGTGACCGCGGCGGCCCGCCTCGGCGGCAAGGTGCTCGTGCTGACCATCGATCCGGCTCGGCGGCTGGCCGACGCGCTCGGCCTCGAAGCCGTCGGCAACGTCGAGCACCGCGTGTCGCTCGACGACTATCGCGATGTTCGGCGTCGAGCCGCGCGGGGAGCTCTACGCCGCGATGCTCGACACCAAGCGCTCCTGGGACGAGCTGGTGCTGCGCCACGCGCCCGACGAAGCGACCGCCTCCCGGATCCTCGACAACCGGCTGTACTCCAACGTCACCAGCCGCTTCGTCCAGAGCCACGACTACATCGCGATGGAACGCCTCTACGAGCTCCATGCTTCGGGCATCTACGACCTGATCATCGTCGACACGCCGCCGACCCGGAACGCGATCGACTTCCTCGAGGCGCCGGCGCGCATGAGCGAATTCTTCGGCGGACGGCTGCTCCGATGGCTCACCATGCCGTATCGGGTCAGCGGTGGGCCGCGGCGCGCGCATGTTCAACGTCGCGAGCCGACCCTTCTACAGCCTTGCCGACCGCGTGCTCGGCAGCCAGTTCCTGCAGGACATCGCCGAGTTCTTCCTCAATTTCGAGTCGATGTACTCGGGGTTCGTGGAACGGGCGAAGCGGTCGAGCCGCTCTTGCATGATCGGCGCACGACGTTCGCGGTCGTGACGACCCTCGAGGGCGCTCCGCTGCGCGAGGCGCAGACCTTCTGCGCCGAGCTCCGCGACACGCGAGTTCCACCTCGGGGCGCTGGTGTTGAACAAGACGCTTGCCCGACTACTTGTTGTCGGACGACGGTGACCGCGCCGCCGAGCACCTTGTACGCGCGAGTCGGAGTCGGTCGCCGAGGAGCTGGTGGCGCTGCCCGATGCCGCGCTCGACGACGTTGCCCGATCGGCGCGCGTGCTGCGCACGCTCGGCGACTCATTTCGCAACTATGAGGTGGTGGCGCGTCGCGAAGCCGAGCTGCGCACCGAACTCGCGCGCTTGCCCGACGTGGTCGTCGACGTGCCGAACTTCGACACCGACATCACCGACGTCGCTGGTCTCACCCGCGTCGGCGAGTTCCTGTTCGCACACCCGCTTCGTTGAGCAGGCCTACGCTTGTCAGCGGGCTATGACCACCTTCTTCGAGCAGGCGCGCACCAAGACGGCGCTGTGGGGTGAAGCTCTGCGTCATGTGCAGCGGTTGGCGGGCACGTGGCAGCCGCTCGCCGACCTGAGCTTCTCCGATCTCCTCCTGTTCGCGCCGATCGACGGCGAGCACGGTTCGCGTTCGGTGGTGCTGGCCCAGGTGCGGCCCACGACCGGGCAGACCGTGTATCCGACCGATCTCGTCGGTTCCGTCGTCGACGAGACCGCGCGACCCCTGGTCGCCGAAGCGTGGCGCACCGGCGAGATCGTCGACGGCCGATCGGCGTTGCTCGGATCGTCGGAGCAGGTACAGGTGCAGTGCATCCCGGTTCGCTGCAACGGCGATGTGATCGCGGTCGTGACGAAGGAGACCCGCACCACGTTGGGCCGCCAACGGGGCGAGCTGGAGCACCACTACCTCTCGATCTTCGACCGGTTCGCGTGGATGATCGCCGAGGGCACGTTCCCGTTCCGCCAGGACGACGACGAGTTCGAGGACGCGCCGCGAGTCGGCGACGGTGTGATCCTGGTCGACGACGACCTGCGGGTGAAGTTCGCCAGCCCCAACGCCGTCAGCTCGCTGCACCGCATGGGCATCCACGCCTACACGTCGGGTCTCCACCTCGCCGAGATGGGCTTCGACGAGGATGCGGTCGACATCGCCATGCGGGCCCGGCTCCCCGTCACCGAAGAGGTCGAGCACGGCGACACGTCGGTCCTGGTGCAGGCGATCCCGCTGCTGGAGCACGGCGCGATCGGCGGCGTGCTGATGTTGATCCGTGACGTCACCGACCTTCGTCGCCGTGACCGGATGCTGATCTCGAAGGACGCGACGATCCGCGAGATCCATCATCGGGTCAAGAACAACCTCCAGACGATCGCGGCGCTGTTGCGGCTCCAGGGCCGCCACCTCCAGTCACCCGAAGGTCGCGCCGCGTTGGAGGAGTCGGAGCGCCGGATCCGGGCGATCGCGGTGGTGCACGAAACGCTGTCGCGCGACGCGCGCGACGTGGTTCGCTTCGACGACGTGATCCAGCCGCTGGTGCGCGTCGTCCAAGAGACGGTGGCCAGGCCCGACACCGACCTGCGCATCGACGTGGTCGGCGACGCCGGCACCTTGCCCGGTGACATGGCGACCCCGCTCGCAGTGGTGCTCAACGAGTTGATGCAGAACGCGGTCGATCACGCGTTCCCGCTCGTCGACGAACGCGTGTCGGGACAGGTGTACGTCTCCCTCGAACGGACTGACGGCGAGCTCGTGGTCGACGTGGTCGACGACGGCATCGGTCTTCCGCCCGACTTCTCGATCGACCGGTCGACGGGTCTGGGTCTCTCGATCGTGCAAGCGCTCGTCACCACCGAGCTCAACGGCACGATCGAGCTCACCGGTGAGCGTGGGACTCGCGTGCACCTGCGGGTCCCGGTCCGTCAGACCGGAACGGCGACGCTCTGAGCAGGTGGGCTGACCGGGTGGGCTGACCCGGTGGGCGGGCTCGAGCTAGTTGGCGTACATCCGCTGACCGCTCAGCCACGACTTGCGCAGCTTGCGTCGGTCCTCTTCGGTGACGCCGCCCCAGATGCCCGCCTCCTGGTTGGTGGCCAGGGCGAACTCGAGGCACTCCTCGCGGACGGTGCACGCAGTACAGATCCGCCGCGCCGTCTCGATCTGCTCGACCGCTCCGCCGGTGCTGCCGATCGGGAAGAACACGTCGGGGTCGCTGTCGCGACATGCCGATCGTCCTCGCCACGCGAGGTTGTCCCAATCGTGGGTACGGACCCAGGTCAGTGCCACCGTGTCCTCCGGTCCTCGCTCAGGACGTCCCCCCAGGACGCACCGATGTCCGACTCTTCTCTGGTGTTGCAGTGCGACCAGCACCGGCACGCAGCCGGGGTCGCGGGATCGAGACTAGGCACCGCCTCGCGGCGTTGCAAGGGGCTGACCAGGAATTTCTCCCTCCGAAGGGCAATTTTCCCGCGACCTCTAGTATTTCGTGGGTGACGCTCGTGCTCGCCCACCGCGGCGCCAACCGGCGAGCTCCCGAGAACACCGTCGACGCCTTCCGCGCGCGCCCTCGAGGTCGGCGCTGACGGGGTCGAGCTCGACGTGCACGCCACGGCCGACGGTCAGCTCATCGTCCGCCACGACGCCGAGACGCCGTTCGGCCTCCTCAGCGAGCTCACCCACGACGACGTCGCCCGGCTGCTCCCCGACGTGCCGACGCTCGATGCGGCACTCGACGCGTGCACGGGACGACTGGTCAACGTGGAGATCAAGAACCTTCCCCACGAAGCGGGGTTCGATCCTGACGAGCGAGTTGCTGCGCTCGTGGTGGAACGCCTCGCGGCACGAGGGACCGACCGAGTGATCGTCTCGTCCTTTCATCTCGCCACGGTCGATCGGGTACACGCGCTCGCACCACAGGTGGAGACGGCGTGGCTGGTCGCTCGCGGCGATCTCGCCACCAGCACACGAGTCACCGCGGAGCACGGTCACGTCGCGGTGCATCCCCACGTGCGCCTGCTCGGTGCGGGCGCGGTCGAGGCGATCGCGTCGGCGCATGCCGCCGAGGTGCGGGTACACGTGTGGACGGTCAACGAACCCCACGAGGTCGTCCGGCTGGCCGACGCGGGTGTCGACGCGGTGATCACCGACGTGCCCGACGTCGCGATCGCTGCGCTCGCGGGGAGGGACCTCAGGGCACGATGATGGTGAGCGCGTCGGGCTCGTACCGCACCATCAGCTCCTGTGCGTCGCCGAGGTGATCGCCGTCGACCTGCCAGGGGAACGGGCGATCCGAGCTCACCACCACCTCCTGCACGTCGCCGAGCTGGGTGATCTGCGGCGAGGCGGCCACCGACGGCGCGTGGAGCAACCCGCCTCCTGCCGCGCGCACGAGCAGCCCGAGCCGCAACGAGGCGAACACGGTGACCGCGAGCGGCCGGTCGATGCCGGCCTCGGGCGCCAGACTCACCGGCCGCCGCCCGACGTAGGTGTAAGGATCAGCGTTCGAGATCACCGCGTAGGGCCCGCTCGCACTGTTGACCTCGCCGTCAGCGCCTCGTGAGGTGAGGGTGATGCGCGTCGTGCGGTCGTAGTGACGCACCCATGTGTCGACGGTGGCAACGGCGAACGCCGGGTGGGCGAGGCGTCGCTTGAGGCTCGCCAGACGCTCCTCCATCTCGCGCACGATCGCCGCGTCGAAGCCGAGCCCGAGGTGGAACACGAAGCGGCGGGAGTGGCCTCCGTGGGTCGCGACACCGAGGCCGATGCGTTGCCGTCGATCAGCGTCGAGCGATCGCAGCAGTTGCGCGCATGCATCGAGGGGATCGAACGCGACGCCCAGGCTCCGCGCGAACACGTTGGTGGAGCCGCCGGGGAGCGGGGCGAGCGCGGTGTCGGTACCGGTGAGGCCCTGCGCGGCTTCGTTCAGCGTGCCGTCGCCCGCGAGCACGACGACGACGTCGACCGCCTGCCGCGCCGCGTCGGCGGCGAGCCCCGCGGCGTGATCGCGGGCATCGGTCTCGACGACCTCGAGATCGTGGCGCACCGCGAGTGCATCCGCGATCGAGCGCTGCACGCGGGGCGTCACCGACGACGCAGCCGGATTCACGATCAGGACGACGCGCACGGCGGCGAACCCTACCCGTCGCCACTTGTTGCAACCGTGGCCGTTGCAGCTGTGGCCGGCGCACCTCGCGGCCGTACGATCCGCGGGGTGGACGCCGTCGACGCGCTCGAAGCACTCACCGGCGACATCGTCCGCTGTCGCGCGTGCCCCCGCCTGGTGGAGTGGCGCGAGCAGGTGGCGGCCGAGAAGCGCGCGGCATTCCGTGACCAGGAGTACTGGGGGCGCCCCGTGCCGGGGTTCGGCGACCCTGACGCGTCGGTGCTCGTCGTCGGTCTGGCGCCGGCGGCGCACGGGGCCAACCGCACCGGACGCGTGTTCACGGGGGATCGATCCGGCGACTGGCTGTACGCATCGATGCACCGCACCGGGTTCGCCAACCAACCGACGTCGATCGCGGTTGACGACGGGCTGGTGCTCGACCGCGCCTACGTCACCGCCGCGGTGCGCTGCGCCCCGCCGGACAACGCTCCCACTCCCGACGAGCGCGATCGTTGTGTCCCGTTCCTCGGGCGAGAGCTCGACGCGCTCGTTCACGTGCGCGTCATCGTCGCGCTCGGTGGGTTCGCGTATGACGTGGCGGCGCGCCTCCTCGCGTCGCGCGGTGACCGCTTCCCGGTGCCCAAACCGAAGTTCGCGCACGGCGTCGAGGTGCCGGCAGGCGCGGTGACGGTGATCGGTTGCTACCACCCGAGCCAGCAGAACACGTTCACCGGCCGGCTGACCGAAGCGATGATCGACGGTGTCTTTCATCGGGCGCGTCAGATCGTCGACGGGTAGCCTCGACGCCGTGCCAACCGACCGACCGCTTTCCCCCCGATCGGCGTCCGAACGGCTGCTCGAAGGCGTGTTCGTGCCGCTGATCACGCCGTTCGCCTCGGACGGTTCGGTCGCGCTGGACGCGCTCTCCCAACTGGCCCACGAGCTGCTCGACGCCGGGTGCGCGGGCTTGGTCGCGCTCGGCACCACCGGCGAGAGCGCCATGCTCGACCACGACGAGCAGCAGAGCGTGATCGACATCTGTGCCCAGATCTGCGACGAACGTGGCGTGCAATTGATCGTCGGCGCGGGCTCCAACGACACCGCGAAGTCGGTCGCTGCGGTCCGCGAGCTCGCGGGCGTCCCGGCCCTCGCCGCAGTGCTCACCGTCGTGCCGTATTACGTACGTCCGTCCGAGGCCGGCATCGTCGAACACTTCCGCCGTGTCGCAGCCGCGAGTCCCGCGCCGGTCGTGATCTACAACGTCCCGACGCGCACAGGTCGCAACCTCGGGTCGGCCGCGATGCTCGAGCTCGCGAACACGGCAGGTGTCACGGCCGTGAAGCAGGCTCACGAGACACTCGATGTCGAGACACTCGAGATCCTCGCCGGCGCACCCCGCTCGTTCTCAGTGCTCGGCGGAGAGGACACGATGTTGTTCCCGCTGATGCTCATGGGCGGCGCGGGGACCATCAGCGCGTCGGCGCACGTCTGCACCGATCGGTTCGTGGCCATGATCGAGTGCGGGCTCGCGGGCAAGGTCGACGACGGTCGCGCCCACGCCGAAGCCCTGCTTCCGGTCGTACAGGCCTGCTTCGCCGAGCCCAACCCCATGGTGTTCAAGGGCGTGTTGCATGCCCAAGGCCGCATCCCCACGCCCGATGTGCGGCTGCCGTTGGTGCCCGCGAGCGCAGCGTCGGTCGACGTGGCGCTGGCGGCCATCGACGCCGCCGGGCTCGACTCGTCACCGCACCGTTGACCAGCGCCCTGACCCAACGGGTCAACGCGCGTGCGTACGACCGACGGTGGTTGATCCTCGCGGTCCTCTGCTTCAGCCTGCTCGTGATCGTGATCGACAACACGATCCTCAACGTCGCCATCCCGACGATCGTGCGCGAGCTCGACGCCACGAACAGCCAGCTCCAGTGGATGGTCGACTCCTACACGCTGGTGTTCGCCGGGCTGCTCCTCACCGCGGGCGCGCTCGGCGACAAATTCGGTCGCCGCGGCGCGCTCCAGTTCGGGCTCGTCATGTTCGGCCTCGGCTCGCTGGCGTCGGCGTTCGCAACGAGTGCGGACCAGCTCATCGCGACACGCGCGTTCATGGGCATCGGCGGCGCGTTCATCATGCCGGCGACGCTGTCGATCATCACCAACGTGTTTCCGTCCGACGAGCGCGGCAAGGCCATCGGCGTGTGGGCGGGCACGGCCGGGCTTGCCGGCGTGCTCGGCCCCACCATCGGCGGGTTCCTGCTCGAGCACTTCTACTGGGGCTCGATCTTCCTCGTGAACATCCCGATCGTCGTGCTCGGCGTGCTGGCGGGGCTCTTCGTGATCCCGAGCTCCAAGGACCCCGACGCCGGACGCCTCGATCCCATCGGCGCGCTGCTCTCGATCGTCGGACTGGTCGCGTTGTTGTTCGGGATCATCGAAGCTCCCCAACACGGTTGGACCGATCCGATGATCCTCGCTTCGTTCGGTGTCGCCGTCGTCGCGCTCGCCGGATTCGTCGCCTGGGAATCGCACACCGATCACCCGATGCTCGACGTTCGGTTCTTCAAGAACCCGCGGTTCTCCGCAGCCAGCGCGAGCATCAGCCTGATCTTCTTCGCGATGTTCGGCAGCACGTTCCTGATCACGCAGTACTTCCAGTTCGTGTTGGGCTACACGCCGCTCCAGACGGGAATCCGCTTCCTGCCGTTTGCGATCTGCATGTTGATCGGGTCACCGCTCAGTGCTCCCCTCGCGCATCGGCTGGGCACGAAGGTGGTGGTCACGCTCGGGCTCTCGCTCGCGACCGTCGGCCTGCTGTCGTTCGCGACGCTGTCCGTCGACAGCAGCTACTGGCCTGATGTTCTCTTGCGCATGGTGCTCATGGCGTCGGGCATGGCGCTCACGATGGCGCCGGCCACGGAATCGATCATGGGGTCGCTGCCGTTGGGCAAGGCCGGTGTCGGCTCCGCAGTGAACGACACGACCCGCCAGGTGGGCGGTGCGCTCGGCGTGGCGGTGATCGGCAGCGTGCTCTCGTCGATCTACGCGTCGAAGATGGGCGACTACCTCGCCGGCAAGCCGGTGAGCTCGGGCAGCGTCGCGGAGATCAAAGAATCGCTCGGCGCCGCGCTCGGATACGCGGATCGCATCAGCGGCCGCGCGCCGAAGTCGCGGAATCGCTCGCGACCGCGGCGAGCCAGGCCTACGTCGACGGGTTGCACGCAGCTGTCACGGTGGCCGCGGGGGCAACCCTGGTGGGTGTCGTGGTCGTGGCGATCTGGCTGCCGGCACGCGCTCGCAGCGCGGCGCCCGTGGTGTCAGCCGTCGATGGTCACGAAGTCGATCAGCTCCTCGACCGCTCGCACCAGGGGTAGCTCGAGGTCCTTCCACGACGTCACCGACGCGCGGATGTGACGCCACAGCGTGCGAGCGTCGGGGTAGCCGAGGGCTGCGCACACGCCGGTCTTCCAGTCGGTGCCCCGCGGGATCTCCGGCCACGCGGTGATGCCGACGACAGCCGGGCGAACCGCCTGCCACACGTCGATGTACGGCGTTCCCGTCACCAACACGTGCGGGTGCGCGACGTCGGCGGCGATGCGCGCTTCCTTGCTGCCCGCAACCAGGTGATCGAGCAACACACCGACGCGACGGGTCGGTCCGGGACGCAGCTCGGCGAGCACGCCGCGGAGGTGATCGGCGCCGTCGAGCCGCTCGACCACGACGCCCTCGATGCGCAGATCGTCGCCCCACACCTGCTCGACCAGCTCCGCGTCGTGCACACCCTCCACGAGGATGCGGCTGGCGCGCGCGACGCGCGCCTTGGCGCCGATCACCGCTCGACTTCCCGACGCGGTGCGCTCGGTGTCGGACACACGAGCGTGCACGAGATGATCCGCTGCCGGAGCGTCGACACCTCCGTCGACCACGGGCGCAACCAACCGCACCGTCGAGCCGTCGACCGCGAATGAAGCGAGCTGATTGGGAAAGCGGCGCTCGAGTCCGGTGGCGCTCCGCAGCACGACGTGCGCGTCGTCGAACGTGACGACGGCGCCGACGAATCCCGACGCACGGTGCAACACCCGCAGGCCTGGGCGCGCCTCGACCGCCGGATACGACGCCGCGAGCCGCGCCGCGGCGTCGATGGGACCACCCATGATCCCGCCACGAGCGGTTGATTTCGTCATGACCGCCGACCGTACGCGCCTCTGACGTCAAACCGGCGTCAACGGGAATCGTTGTGCCCCGGTCAGATCTCACGAAGAAACGCCTCGACGAGCAACCCGCCGTTTCATGTACGTTCCTCCGCGGGGGTCACGATTGTGCGCAAGGTGGACCGAACGCCGAATCCGCTCCGCGAGACGTTGCGAGCGGCGCGGGCTCTGACCAGAACGATCCCGCTCGCCGGACGCTGGCCGAGTGTGGTCATCTGGGCGTGGATCGGGCTGAGTGGGCTGATCCCGGTGTTGATGTCGGTGACCATGGCGGTGGCCGTCGGCGCCGGTGCCGACGTCGCGACGGGTGGCGTCGACAGCGCTGCGTGGGACACCCTCGTCGGCGCGATGCTCGTGTTCGCTGCGCTGTTCGGCGTGCAGTACGTGCTGGGAACCTGGGCGCAACTCCTGCTCGAGAGCACCGGCCGGAAGCTCGGATGGCTGCTGCGCGAGCCGTGCGATGCGCGCATCGATGACGCCGACGGGAGTGACGCACATCGAGGATCCAGAGCTTCGACGGGCGATGCAATCGGCTCGCGATTCGTCGTCGTCGGGTGCGAGCGCTGGCTTTGCGCTGCAGCAACTCGCCGAATCGGTCGCCCCTCGCGTCGGTGTGATCGCAAGTCTCGTCGTGCTCACGTACCTCGTGTGGCCGTTCGGCCTGTTGATGATCCCGGTTGTGATCTTCACCCAGTTGGAAGCGGGGCGTGCGACCTTTCGCGTGCTGAGTGGCACTCGCATGTTCGGTCAGTTCGACTACTCGCTCTACCAGCGCGATCTCGCGATCACACCTGACGCGGCGAAGGAGGTGCGGGTCTTCAAGCTCGCAGGTTGGTTGCGCGTCCGTTACGACACCGGTGTCCGGCGCGCGATTCGTGGAAGCGACGGGCGGCAAGGGATTGGACCCGAGCGGGTTCTCACGGATGACCGTGTCTCGCGTTGGGGTTGAACGCGGTCGCATCGGCGGCCGGTCTGCTCCTGGTGGCAGCGAAGACCGCCGACGGGAACCTCGGCGTCGGCGAGCTCGCGCTCGGTGATCGTGTGCGTGACCGCGTTGCGTCCGTCGTTCAATCTTGCTGATGCGCTGGTTCCGCTCGGCGCCGCGGTCCTGGACAGAGTCCGCGACGCCGAAGCTGCATCGGCGCGCGCTGGTACCGCACCTTCTGTACCCTCCGGCGCCGGAGTGGCGGACGGAGCGCCCAGTTCGTCGATCCGCTTCGAACAGGTGTCGTTTCGGTATCCCGGCACCGATGTCGACGTGCTCTCCGAGATCGACCTCGAGCTTCGAGCCGGTGAGCGGACCGCGATCGTCGGGCTCAACGGCGCAGGCAAGACGACGCTGGTAAAGCTGCTCTGCCGCTTCTACGAGCCGACCGCAGGTCGCATCCTGATCGACGGTGTCGACCTCGCGCTGCTGGATCCGATCTCGTGGCGAGCGCGGCTTGCGGTTCTGTTCCAAGACTTCGTGCACTACGAGCTCTCCGCACGCGACAACATCCGGTATGGCGCGCTGCGCTGTCACGGGAAGTGATGCGCAGATCGACGGTGAGGTTGAACGTGCGATGCAGCGTGTGGGTGCAACGTCGGTTGTGCGTGCACTTGGATCGGATCTCGACACTCCGCTGTCGTCGCGGTTCTCGGGCGGGACGGATCTTTCCGGCGGTGAGTGGCAGCGCATCGCCTTCGCTCGCGCGATGTTCGGGGTCCACGCCGGGGCGCGGGTGCTCGTGCTCGATGAGCCGACTGCGAACCTCGATGTGCGCGGCGGAAGCTGAGCTCTACGACCAGTTCCTCGATCTCACGATGGCGCAGGATGCGTCGGGAGACGCGGCGCTCACGACGGTGTTGATCTCGCACCGATTCTCGACCGTGCGTCAGGCAGATCGGATCGTGGTGCTCAGCGGCGGGCACATTGTCGAAGACGGCAGCCACGCAGCGCTCGTCGCGCTCGGCGGCCAATACGCGGAGATGTTCGATCGCCAGGCGAGCCGCTTCGAGGACTTGGGCGACGAGGTCGCATCGTGAAGCGCACCACATCGACCACACGGTCGGCGCGGATGTTGTTGTCGCTCGCGTTCAAAGCGAGTCCGCTCCATGCCGGCCTGGCGTTGACGCCGTTCTATCCAATCGCCGCCGGCATCGGATTCGCGGCGGTGCGTCAGATGATCGACGCGGCGCAGCGCGACGACACCACGGTGATCATCTGGTCGGTTGCCGTGTTCACCGTGGCGTGGCTCGCGGGGTCGGTGCTCGGACGCATCGGCAATCTCGACCGGCTCCTCGTCGGCGAGGCGATGGCGTACGAGGTCGACGGCCGACTGATCGAAGCCGCCTCCGCGATCACCTTGATCGACGAGCTCGACCGTCCGCAGTACGTCGACGACCTCGAGGTCGTCCGCACCCAGCGAGAGCAACTCAAACAGGCCCCGCGCACCGGGGGCTGGCTCGTCGACGGTGCTGGTGGCCTCATCATCGCGATCGTGCTCTTGGTGACGGTCGATCCGCTGCTGGTGTTCTTGCCGCTCGCTGGTATCCCTGCGCTGGTTCTTGGCAACTGGGCGCAGCGACGCTACGACCGCGCGGTGCAAGCCGACGCGGAACGCAGCCGGCGCACGCTGCACCTCTTCGACGTCGCCGCATCACCGGCAGCGGGCAAGGAGGTCCGGGTCTTCGGACTGCGCGATGAGTTGCTCGATCGTTACCAAGCGGAGTGGCAAGCGAGCGACGCGGATCTCTTCCGTGCCAGTCGGACGAACGCAGCCGCGCGCACCATCGGCGGACTCATCGCACTCGCAGCGTTCGTGATCGCGTTGCTCGTCGTCGTCCAGCGAGCACGCACTGGCGAGATCTCCCCCGGGGACATCTTCGTCGTCCTCTCCCTCATGACGCAGGTCGTCGCACAGCTGGCCAACGCCGCCAACGGCGCGGGGGCATTGCGCCGCTCGCTCGACGTCGCCGCACGCGTGGCAGCAATCCAAGCGCTCGCTGATCACGACCGACGCGAGCAGAGCACTCGGCGCGGAGCCCTGCCCCACGAACTGCAATCCGGCATCGTGCTCGACCACGTCGCTTACCGGTACCTCGGCGCGGCGGAACCGGCACTGCGCGACGTCTCCCTCACCATCCCGGCGGGCTCGGTGGTCGCGTTCGTGGGGGACAACGGAGCGGGAAAGTCGACGATGGTGAAGCTGCTCCTCGGGCTCATCGCCCCAACGAGCGGTTCGATCAAGGTTGATGGCGTCGATCTCGGGAGCATTCCCTCCGAGGATTGGCGAGACCGAATCGGCGTGTGCTTCCAGGACTTCCAGCGCTTCGAGTTCGTGGCACGAGAAGGAATCGGGATCGGTGACCTCGCACATCTCGACAACACCGACACCCTTCTCGACGCGGCTCGACGCGCGCAGGCAACCGACGTGCTCGACGAACTCCCTGATGGCCTCGACACGCAGTTGGGCACCATGTTCAGCGGTCGGGATCTCTCCGGTGGCCAATGGCAGAAGGTCGCGATTGCTCGAGGGATGATGCGTCCCGTTCCGTTGCTCTTGGCACTGGACGAGCCGACGAGCGCGCTCGACCCGCTCGCCGAGGGAGACCTCCTCGAGGCCTATGCCACGACCTCGCGAGAGCTGGCGACGGGGAGTGGTGCCATCACGGTGCTCGTGTCGCACCGCTTCTCGAGCGTGCGCATCGCGGATCTCATCGTGGTGCTCGATGACGGCGGCGTGCGCGAGGTAGGTTCGCACCAGGAGCTCATGGCGAACAACGATCGCTATGCGGAGCTCTACTCGCTCCAGGCCAGGCACTACCGATAGCTGTTCGCGCGCCGCGGCGACCTGGAGCTCGACGGTCGGCTCAGGCGAACGCAGCGGTGATCAGGTCGTGCTGCTCGCGATCGTGCACCTTGGCACTTCCGCTTGCCGGGCTCGCGCTCGACGGCCGGGCGACGTGTCGCAGCTCGACGCGTCGGCGCAGCGCGTCGCTCGCTCGGCTGAACACGAACGTCCACGCGCCCATGTTCTCCGGCTCCGCCTGCACCCACACCACCTCTCGCACGTTCGGGTAGCGGTCGAGGGCGGCGAACAGCTCGCGCTCGGGCCACGGGTACAGCTGCTCCACGCGCACGATCGCGACCGACGCGCCGCGAGCGTCGCGCTCGTCCATCAGCTCGTGGGCGAGCATGCCCGTGCACAGGAGCACTCGTTCGACCTTCGTCGGGTCGAGCGACTCGTCGACGTGGGCGCGATCTTCGAGCACCAGTTCGAAGCGACCCTGAGTGAGGTCGTGGCGCGTCGAGCGCGGCTGGGGCATCCGCAGGTAGCGCTTCGGCGTGAAGCACACCATCGGGACGGTGGCCTCCGCGATCACCTGGCGACGCAGCGCGTGGAAGTACTGCGCCGCCGTCGACGGCGACACGACGCGCATGTTGCCGTCGGCGCACAGCGTGAGGTAGCGCTCGATCCGGGCGCTGGAGTGCTCCGGACCCTGGCCCTCGAAGCCATGGGGGAGGAGCAGCGCGAGGCGGCTGCGTTGGCCCCACTTGTCGTTGGCGGCCACGACGAACTGGTCGATCACGATCTGCGCCCCGTTGGCGAAGTCGCCGAACTGCGCCTCCCAGCACACAAGGGCGTCGCTCTGCACCGAGTAGCCGTACTCGAAGCCGAGTGCCGCGTATTCAGAGAGCACGGTGTCGTAGAGCATGAACGGCGCCTGGTCGACAGCGAGATGCGCGAGTGGCACGTACTCAGCTTCCGTGCGCTGGTCGACGAGCACACCGTGGCGTTGGCTGAACGTGCCGCGTCGCGAGTCCTGGCCGGCAACGCGCACCGGCGTGCCCGCCAACACGATCGAGCCGAAGGCGAGGCTCTCGGCGAGCGCCCAGTCGATCTCGTCGCGCTCGAAGCTCGTACGACGGGCCTGCAGCTGACGCTGCAGCTTCGGGTTCACGGTGAAGCCCTCGGGCGCGGTGACCAGACCGTCGATGACCCGCAGGAGCTCGACCTCGCTCACCGCAGTGTCGACCTCGGCGTCGCCGTCGCTCTCGACGCGTGGCGCGGTGACATCGAGGGTGTCGTCGAGCTCGCGGGTCGACGCCTTGGTCTGTTCGAACGCGGTGTCGAGCTGGGCCTTGAAGTTGGCGTCGAGCTGGTGTTGCTCGTCTTCGTTGATGTCGTTGCGCTGCGCGAGCTGCTGTGCGTAGAGATCGCGCACCGACGAGCGACCGTCGATGAGCTCGTACATCCTCGGCTGAGTGAACGCGGGCTCGTCGGCTTCGTTGTGGCCGTACCGTCGGTAGCAGACGAGATCGACGACCACGTCCTTGCGGAACGCCTGCCGGAACTCGAACGCGAGGCGCATCACGCGCACCGCGGCTTCAGGATCGTCGCCGTTCACATGGAAGATCGGCGCCTGCACCATCTTGGCGATGTCGGTGGGGTACACGCTCGAACGGCCGAGGGCAGGTGACGTGGTGAAGCCGAGCTGGTTGTTCACGACGACGTGCACGGTGCCGCCGACTTCGTAGCCGGGGACCTCGGACAGGTTGAACGTCTCCGCGACGACGCCTTGCCCGGCGAAGGCCGCGTCGCCGTGCACGAGTACGGGCAACACCGTGCTGCGCGCCTCGTCGTCGGCCGCGTCACCGAGTGCGCGCGCCATCCCTTCGACGACCGGGTCGACCGCTTCGAGATGACTCGGGTTGGCGGCGAGGGTGAGCGCGACGTCGTTGCCTGCCGGCGAATGGTGCTTGCCCACGGTGCCGAGGTGGTACTTCACGTCGCCCGAGCCCTGGGTGCTCTCGGCGTCGAGCTCACCTTCGAACTCGCGGAACACCTGGGCGTACGACTTGCCCACCACATTGGTGAGAACGTTGAGCCGACCGCGGTGGGTCATGCCGAGCACCACGTCGGACATGCCGGCATCGGCCGCTTCGCTGCACAGCGCGTCGAGCATCGGGATGAGCGTCTCCGCGCCTTCGAGGCTGAAGCGCTTCTGCCCGAGGTACTTCGTGTGCACGAAACGCTCGAAGGCCTCGGCCGCGTTGAGGCGCTCGAGGATGCGGAGCTTGTCGTCAGTGGGCACGACTGCGGTGGGCCGCTCGACCCGGGCCTGGATCCAGTCCTTCTGATCGGGCTCCTGGATGTGCATGTACTCGACGCCCACCGTGCGCGCGTACGCGTCCCGCAACACGCCGAGGATGTCGCGCAACGGCATCGTCGAACGGGGAGTGAGCCCGGGCGCGAGATTCCCGACAGGGAATTCGCGGTCGAGATCCCAGATCGACAGGTCGTAGTGACCGATGTCGAGCTCCGGATGGGTGTGCGGCTCGCGTCGACCGAGCGGGTCGAGGTTGGCGATGAGGTGGCCGCGCACGCGGTACATGTTGACCAGCGTGTGCACCTGGACAACCTTCTCGAGCTGCGATGCCGGATCGGCGAACGCGCTGCGATCCGGATTCCACCGGGCGGGTTCGTAGGGGACCGCGAGGCTCGCGAACACGTCGTCGAAGAACCCGTCGCCGCCGAGGAGCAACTCGTGGATCCGCCGGAGGAACTCGCCGCTCTCGGCGCCACCGATGATGCGGTGGTCGTAGGTGTTGGTGAGCGTGGTGACCTTGCTCACGCCGAGTTGGGCCAGGGCCGCAGGGTCGGCGCCCTCGTACTCGGCCGGGTGGCCGATCGCGCCCACGCCGATGATGAATCCTTGTCCCGGCATCAAGCGCGGCACGGAGTGCACGGTGCCGATCATCCCGGGGTTGGTGATCGTGCACGTGGTGGCGACGAAGTCGTCGGGCGACACCTTGCCGTCGCGCACCTTGGCGACGAGCGCTTCGTACGCGTGCCAGAAGCCGGCGAAGTCGAAGGTGTCGGCCTCCTTCACGTTCGGCACCAGCAACGAGTGCGTGCCGTCACGCTTCTTCACGTCGATCGCCAGGCCGAGGTTCACGTGCGGGTGCCGCACGACTGCCGGCTTCCCGTCCTCGACGACGTACGACGACGACAGGTTCGGGAAGTCGCGCAGGGCGCGAACCACCGCGTAGGCGATGAGATGGGTGAAGCTCACCTTGCCCGCGCCGGTACGAGCGAGTTGGTTGTTGAGGATCTGGCGGTTGACCTCGAGCAACTTCGCGGGGATCGGCGCGCACCGACGTCGCGGTCGGGACGCCGAGGCTCGCCTCCATGTTCTCGACGGTGCGCGCCGCCGCGCCTCGGAGCATCTCGGGCTCGTCGCCCTCGAGCACGATCGGGCCCGGCGCCGGCCTCGCGGGGGCGCGACGACCGGCGCGGTGGGCGCGGCTGCGACCGGTGCGGGGGCGGCGGGGACGGGCGTCCGGCCGTTGGGCGGCGGGGCCTCCCCGGCGAAGAACGCCCGCCAGTGCTCGTCCACTGACGCCGGGTCGGCGAGGTAGCGCTGGTGGAGCTCCTCGATGAGGCCGGAGTTCGGGCCGAATTGCTCGAAGGTGGTCACGACACCATGCTCGCGCGTCGGAAGCGGTCACTCTCCAAGGCGGCTCGCGAGCGCCGTTTGACCGTACGGAGGGGGCAGGGATACGGTCAATCCGAATCCGTATTCGAGATGCAAAATCGAAGGTCGCCCCGTCTCGACCGCTCGAGGTCGACCGGCGACGTGACTTGGTGAGACAAGGGGGAGAGATGGCGCTCGATCATGTCGTGATCGTCGGTGGGAGCTACGCGGGGGCGATGTCGGCCGGAGTGTTGGCGGAGCACTTCGAGCGCGTCACCATCGTGGAGCGCGACGATCTCCCCGCCACACCCGAATATCGCAAGGGCGTGCCGCAGAGTCCGCATGTGCACGGGATCCTGAAGCTGGGTCGCGACATGTTCAACAAGGTGTACCCCGGGTTCACTGACGAGACGGTCGAGGAGGGCGCGGTCCTCTTCGATCTGTTGCAGTGGATGGGCACGGGGATGTCGAGCCCCAACGTGCTCGGGTACGCGGTGCGGCGGCCGTTGCTCGAACACGTCGCGCGGCGCCGGGCGCTGGCCCTGCCGAACGTGGAGCTGGTCCGGGGGCGGGCCGAGGGACTCGCGGCGGACAACGGTCGGGTGACGGGCCTCGTGGTGGCTGATCCCGAGGGCGACGGCACACGGGTGCTCGAGGCCGATCTCGTCATCGACGGGTCGGGACGCAGTGGCGCGTCCTCGAAGTGGCTCGAAGCGACCGGGTTCGACTCGCCCGAAGAGACGATCGTGAACGCGTTCGGCGGCTACGCCAGCCGACTCCTGCGGGTGCCGGAGGACGCGTGGCCGGGCGAGCAGCGCTTCAGCGCCAGCCTGCCTTCTCCCGCGAACACGAAGGGCTACATCTTCTATCCGCAGGACAACGGCCTTCACATCATGTCGTTGTTCGGCCAGTCGCGCGACTACCCGCCGGGTGACGAGGAGGAATTCGCCGCGTTCATGGCCCAGTGCGTCAACCCGACGATCCTCGAGGTGCTCGAGAAGGCCGAGGTCATCACCGACATCCAGACATCGCGGTCGACGGCCAACCGCTGGCGTCACTTTGAACGGATCGCGGAGCCGCCCGCGGGTTTCGTCGCCGTCGGCGACGCCTTCGCGTGCTTCAACCCGATGAACGGACAGGGCACGTCGACCGCCTGCATGGGCGCGGTGTTGCTCGGGGAGACACTCGTCGACGTCGACGGCGACATGGATCGTCTCCCGGCGGAGTTCCACAGCCGTCTCGCGGTCAGGTCGGAGTTCCCGTGGCAGGTCGCCATCGGCTACGACTTCCAGTTCCCGGAGACTTCGGGTGACCGGTCGCTCGTGAGCGCTGAGATGACCGAGCTCAACAAGTGGCTGGCGGTCTGTCGCCGTGCCTCGTTCAGCGACCTCGAGATCTTCGAGGCCGTCTCGTTGGTGCCGCAGACGTTCGACCCGAGCCTCGTGTACCAACCGCACATCGTGGAGAAGGTCGAGGCGTGGCGCGCGGCACAGCCCGAAGGCTCCGAACCCGACGTGCCCGTGGTCCAGACGCCCAGCTACGGCTGATCGTCGGTCGCGCCCAACCCGCGCGCTCGAACCTCCGAACTGAGAAGGCCCCGCGGTTCACGTCAACGAAAGGCAGCTCATGAGTCCGATCACCACGTACGAGGACATGGTCGCGGTCGTCACGGGCGGCGCGTCGGGGGTGGGGCGCAGCCTCACCGCGATGATGCTCGACCGCGGTGCGACGGTCGTGATCGCCGATGTCGAGAAGACCGCGTTGGACGCGACCGTCGAGGAGCTCTCGTCACGCGGCCCGATCGAGGGTGTGCAGGTCGACGTGACCGACAGCGAGTCGGTGAAGTCGCTCGCTGATCATGTGTTCGCCACGTATGGCCGCACGAACGTGTTGTTCAACAACGCGGGTGTGGGTGGTGCGGCTCCGAAGGTGTGGGAGTGCACGCCGAACGACTGGAACTGGATCATGGCGGTGAACGTCTTCGGCGTCAGCTACGGCATCCATCACTTCGTGCCGCGCATGATCGAGTCGGGTGAGCCGGGCTACGTCGTGAACACCACTTCGGGCAATGGAGCCATCTCGATGTTGCCGCACTCGTCGGTGTACGCGGTGTCGAAGGCCGCGGTGGCGGTGCTGACGGAGTGTCTCGAAGCGCAGTTGCGCGAGGTCGCCCCGAACGTCGGCGCGGGCTTGTTGTTTCCGTCGGGTCAAGGCCTGATGGGCACAGGGATGTACACCGCGGACCGCAACCGGCCCGACCGGTGGGCGCGCGAGGTGCCGAAGGCGCCGCCGCCGGCGCAGTTCGCGGCGTTGATGGAACGCAACCTGCAGATGCGCGGCCAGTTCGTCGACGCGCTCGACGAACTCGCCAACTCGGTGCTCGACGGCATCCTCGCCGGCGACTACATCCTCACCTTGGGCGACTTCGACGGCAGCGTCCAGCAGCTCCACCAACGCGCCGACCGCTACGCCCAAGGTCTCAATCCCACACCGCCCAGCACGGCACTCACCGCAACATGACACGCTGTTGTTCAACCAAGGTGTCGGCCGTTCACGACGAGTCAGTCCACGAGGGGGAGCGATGAATCGGTTGGAGGGAAGAGTCGCGGTCATCACCGGCGCGGCGACCGGAATCGGCGCGGCCACGGCGAAACGGCTCGCGGCGGACGGTGCGAGCGTCGCGATCGGTGACGTCAACCTCGAAGAGGCCGAGAAGGTCGTCGCCGGGATCCAGGAGCGGGGCGGCACCGCGCGCGCCCTCCAGGTGGATGTGTCGGAGGAGGACGCGGTCGCGGAGTTGATCGCGTCGACGCGCGAGCGCTACGGACGCATCGACATCCTGCACAACAACGCCGCCGCGGTGAGCCCCGACGTGCAGGGGAGAGACGGTGCGGTCGTCGACGGCGAGGTCGAGGTGTGGGATCGCACGATGGCCGTGAACCTGCGCGGTGTGATGCTGGGTTGCAAGTACGCAATTCCGCACATGCTGGAGGTCGGTGCCGGCGTGATCGTCAACACGTCGTCGATGAGCGCGCTGGGGGGTGGCCCGCGGGCGGTCGCCTACGGCGCGTCGAAGAGCGGCATCATCTCGGTGACCAAGCACGTCGCCGCGCGCTACGGCAAGCAGGGAGTGCGCGCGATCGCGATCGCGCCCGGTCTCGTTGTCTCCGATCGGATGGGGGATCCGCACGGGAGCCCGTGGATGGAGGCGATGCTGCGCCAGCAGTGCACGGAGCACGTCGGGCGCCCTGAAGACGTCGCCAACCTGGTGAGCTTCCTTGCGAGCGATGAAGCAGCGTTCATCACCGGGATCGTCATCCCGATCGACGGCGGCGCGGCTTCACATCGGGCATCCCTCGTCGACGAGCTCGAGCTCCTCGGGGTCACTGGCGAGGCAGCTGGCTGATGGTCAAGCCGGCACTCGCGGCTGCCCGGCTCGTGGAGGTGCTCAACTTCTTGTCCCTGCACCCGGGGCAGGCCTTCTCGCTCAAGGAGATCTCGCCGCGCGAACGCTTTGAACCCGGCGTCCTTGCTCTCGATCATGACCGCGGCGGTGGACGGCGGCTATGTGCTCCGGCACCCGAACCACAAGACCTACACACTCGCCCCAGGCGTGTTCGCGCTCGGTCGAGCCGCACAAGTCGAGCATCCCGAGATCGAGGCGGCGCAGATCGAGCTCGAGCTCCTGGCGGCGGAGCTCGAGGTGCAGTGCTCCGCGGTCGTGCTGATGGGGAGCGACCTCGTTCCGATCGTCACCCAGGGGCGGCCACGACGCGCTGAATCGTGGAGCTTCACGGGGTCGCGCTTCCCGTTCGTGGCGCCCTTCGGGGCACCGTTCGCCGCGTTCGGTTCCGATGCGGCTCGCGAGCAGTGGATGCAGCGTTCGCGGCGAACGGAGGACGACCCTCACGCGCACGTTCTCGAGCGGGAGCTCGCCCTGGTGCGCGAGCACGGATTTGCGGTCGTCCGCGAGCAGATCGCGTTGCTCGACGTGCGGATGCTGCTCGAGGAGCTCGAGAAGGAACCCTCCAATCAGGAGGCCAAGGATCAGCTCGCGGACGTGCTGGAGAAGTTCTCGGACCAGTTCCTCGACCTCGACGTGCCGTCGACGGAGACCCACGACGTGGGTGTGATCACCGCGCCCGTCTTCGCCCCGATCGGTGACGTCGTCATGTTGATCAACGCGAGTGGCTTCCTCGGTCCGCTGACGGGCACGCAGATCTCCGAGATCGGCGCGCGACTCCGGGCCAGCGCCGAAGCGATCACCATCAGTGCCTACGGCTCGCTCGGCTCCGGTCGGGCGAAGGTGGCGAGCCGCGGATCGTTGCCCTCGTGAGTCGGAGGCGAGGGTGAGCGACGAGGACGCATCGAACGGTCGCGCGGATCACAAGGACACGGCACTGCGATTCCTCGACGGGATGGCCGACAGCGACACGGCGGGGTTGCGGACGTTGCTCACCGACGACGCGCGATGGTGGGTTCCGCCCTCGGTCGAAGGGCGCGTCAGCCGCCCGCTCGACGGTGCGGATGCCGTAGCGAGCCTCGCCGGCGGAGAGACGACGAGCTCGTTTCTCGCCGGCACGACCACGTGGCACGTGCTGCACGTCACCGCGGAGGAGGACCGTGTGTCGGTGCTGACGCAGCGCCGCTCCGTCGGCGCGAACGGGCGGCCCTACGCGAACGACTACCACTGGTTGTTCCGCTTCGCCGGCGACCGCATCGCGGAGATCTGGGAAGTGCTCGACACCGCCCACGCGTTCGACCTGCTGACGCTCGATCCGGACTCGTGGACCGAGTGATCACGGAGTGATCAGCGGCGGAGGAGCTCCGCCGTCTGGAAGGCGAGGTCGAGCGACTGGCGGGCGTTCAAGCGCGGGTCGCACTGCGTCTCGTACCGCTGTTCGAGGTGCGTCCCGAGCACCTCGGTGCTGCCGCCGATGCACTCCGTGACGTTCTCGCCGGTGAGCTCGATGTGCATGCCGCCCGGCCACACGTCGGCCGCGTCGCACGCCGCGAAGAAGCCATGCACCTCGCGCATGACGTCGCGGAAGTCGCGCGTCTTGTAGCCGCTGGCATCGGTGTATCCGTTGCCGTGCATCGGGTCGCACATCCACACCACCGGGATCTCCGACGCGCGGACCGCGGCGAGCAGGGGCGGCAACGCGTCGGTGACGCGGTCGGCACCCATCCGGGTGACCAACGTGAGTCGTCCGGGAATGCGCTCGGGGTTGAGCCGTTCGCAGAGCGCGACGAGCTCGGCGGGATCGAGGTTGGGCCCGACCTTCAGCCCGATCGGGTTCTTGATCCCGGCGTGGAACTCCACGTGCGCGCCGTCGAGCTGACGGGTGCGATCACCGATCCACACGAGATGCGCCGACGTGTCGTACCAGTCTCCGGTGAGGGTGTCCTGACGGGTGAATGCCTCTTCGTAGCCCAGGATCAGCGCTTCGTGCGACGTGTAGAAGTCGACCTCGTGGAGCTTGTGCTCGTTCGCGAGATCGATCCCGCACGCGGCCATGAACCGCAGACGCGCGGTCGATCTCGGCGGCGAGCGCGTCGTAGCGCTGGCCTTCCGGGCTCTCGTCGAGGTACTCGAGGTTCCACGCGTGCACGCGCGACAGGTCGGCGAATCCGCCCTTGGCGAAGGCGCGGAGCAGGTTCAAGGTGGACGCGCTCTGGTTGTACACGCGCAACAGCCGCTCGGGGTCGGGCCGGCGCGCCTCGGGCGAGAACGCGTAATCGTTGACCATGTCGCCACGGAACGATGGCAGCTCGACGCCGTCGCGCGTCTCGGTGTTGGCCGACCGCGGCTTCGCGAACTGTCCGGCGATGCGACCGATCTTCACGGTGGGGACGCCGCTGCCGTAGGTGAGCACGACGGCCATCTGCAGGATGACCTTGAGCTTGTCGCGGATCGCGTTGGCCGAGAACGCATCGAACGACTCGGCGCAGTCGCCCGCCTGCAGGACGAAGGCGTGTCCCTCGCTGGCGGCGCCCAGGGTGGCCATGAGCGTGCGCGCTTCGCCTGCGAACACGAGCGGCGGGAGCCCGCGCAGCTCGTCGAGCACGCGGTCGAGCGCGCCGACATCGGGCCACTCGGGCTGTTGTGCCGCGTCGTGCGCCGCGCCAACTGTCAGGAGACCAGTCGCCCATGATCAGCTCACAGGTATCCGCTGGGCGATGCCTGCGGCTGCCCCGGTGCACCCATCGGGCCGGGGTCGATCGCTCGCCGCCGCCGCACTTCCTCGAACTGCGACTGCGCCATCGACTGCTGCGTGAACAGCGTGGCCTGGATGCCGTGGAAGAGGCCTTCGAGCCAGCCGACGAGCTGCGCCTGTGCGAGACGCAGCTCGGATTCGGTCGGCGTCTCGCTCGTGAGTGGCAGCACCACCTCGGTGAGCTCTTGTCGCAGGTCGGGCGAGAGCACCCCCTCGAGCTCTTCGAGCGACTTCTCGTGGATCTCGCGCATGCGACGCCGGCCCGCGTCGTCGAGGGGGGCGCGGCGCACCTCGTCGAGCATGGTGCGCACCATCGACGCGATGCGGATCAACTTGGTGGGACTCGTGATCTGCTCGGTGGCGTCGTCGGCCGCGTCCTCCGTGGCGGCGGCGCCGTCGACGGGGGCGCCCGGCGCCGCGCCGTCGACCAGCTCGACCGTCGCGTGCTCGCGTTCCATCGGTGAATTCGTGCCGTCCTGCATGCCGCGAGGATAGGAGGTGGCGTCGACCCGTCCAGTACGGATTCGGCGGTTCAGCCGGGGGCTGAAGCCGCGAGCGGGGTCGAGCCTGATCGTCGGCGGATGACGTCGCCCACCGCGACCGGCGTGAGCGCAAGCACCGCGACTGCCTCGGCCACGAGGGCGATGACGGCCTTGCTGGTGGTCGCGGTCTCCTCGAATCCGAGGAGGCCGCTCGTGCGCGACAAGAAGTAGGCGCCGACCGTGGCTACGCCGAAGAGTGCGCCGCTGGCCGCCGCGGGCAGGACGAGCGGCCGAATCCTCGTGGCGAGCACCAACCCCTCCGCGATCACCACCGCGGCGATGGCGTTGATCGCGAAGGATCGGCTGATCGTGAGCCCCCCCACCGATTCGGGAGCGATGCCGCGATAGCCGCCGCGGAAGTACAGATAGAAGTGCACCCAGCCGCTGACGAGCACGGCGACGGCACCGACGACGAGCAGCACATCGGTTCGCTTCGCGCTGGTCATGAGGCCTCGATCACCCCGGTCATGTAGTTGTGGATGTCGCAGAAGTAGGTGTACCGCCCGGCCTTGCCCACGGTGATGGTGGCGGTCCCGCCCCCGTCGAGGCGACCGGAGTCGAACCCGCCCTGGCCTGCTGGGAGGGTGGAGGTGACCGTGTGCACCGTGCTGTCCGCGTTCACCACCTTCACCGTGGTTCCGGCTGCCACCTTCAGGGGCGCGGGCGCGAACTGGAAGTTCTTGATCGTGATCGTGGTGCCTGAGGCGCCGGTGGCACCCGATGCCGCCCCGCCAGTGCCGTCGGACGTGACGTTGAGCGTGATGATCGCGGCGAGGAGCGCGACGACGGGCACGACCAATGCGAGCACGATCGTCGGCAACCGCCGGCCCCGTTTCGTGGTGTCCATGGGTCCGATGCTCTCCAGGCTGAGTGCGGTGGTGGCGTCCAAAGAACATGCAGGAGACATCAGGAGCCGGTATGAGGTGGGGGTTCGCCGCTGCCGCGCCATCTGGATGGATCTCATCCGTCACCGCTTCCGGCGACGAACAAGCGTTGTGGGAGCAGCCAACGCGAATCCGTACGTCGACACCGACGACGTCGGTCTCGTCGTGGCGATCGCTCGCTACCACGAGGACGCGCTGGCCGAGGCCTATCGGCGTCACGCCGGCGCGGTGTACGCGCTCGCGGCGCGGATGCTGTGGGAGCGCATGGTGGCCGAAGAGGTGGTGCAGGAGATCTTCCTGCGGCTCTGGGAACATCCGGAGCGCTTCGATCGGTCGCGCGGCGCCCTCCGTTCGTTCCTGCTCATGGATGCGCACGCGCGCAGCGTCGACCGGATCCGCGCTGACGCGCGCCGCCGCGACCGGGAGGAGCGTTCCGCCCGGGCCGAGATGGTGGCCGACTACGACCTCGATCTGGAGGCGTACGACCTCAGCGTGGCCGAACAGGTGCGCGAAGTGGTGCAGACGTTGTCGGCCGGTGAACGCGAAGCGATCGAGCTCGCCTACTTCGGCGGCCACACCTACCGTGAAGTCGCGCGCATCCTCGACCAACCGGAAGGAACGATCAAGAGCCGGATTCGCACCGGCCTCACGCGGTTGCGAACGCAGCTGCTCGATCGGGGGATCGATGAGTCATGGATCGTGAACTGACCCCCGAGGAGATCAAGGATCTCCTTCCCGCGTACGCGATCGATGCGGTCGACGACGACGAGCGCGCCGCCATTGATGCCTACCTGGACACTGATGACGACGCGCGCGACGAGGTCGCCTCGATCCAGCGCGCGGCCTCGTTCCTCGCGCACACCGGCGGGCCCGCCGCCCGCTGGCGTGTGGGAGCGGCTCGAAGCGGTCATTCGCGAGCAGCCGCGCCCCGAAGGTGAGGTGCCACCTCCCCGTCTGGTGCCGCAGGCTCGTAGAACGTCGCGCCCGGAGACCGGTCGCCCGTGGCGGTGGGTTGCCGCGGCTGCGGTGATCGTTGCGCTGGCGTGCTTCTCGCTCTGGGCGTTCGATCGAGGTGGCTCCGAGCCGAAGGTCGACACGGCCGCGCTGGCGAGTGCAGCGGCGCGCAACCCGAACGCGCAGCATGCGGATCTCCGCGACGACGCCGGCAACACGGTTGCTCGTGCAGTGGTGCTGCCCGACGGCAGTGGCTACCTCACCAGCACCAAACTGCCCGCGTTGAGCGACGATCGCACGTATCAACTCTGGGGTGTCGGTGACCACGCGACGATCTCGCTCGGCGTGATGGGAACCAACCCGAAGGTGGTCGCGTTCCACGTGGGTGACGCGCCGAGCGCGCTCGCGATCACGAACGAACGCGCGGGCGGTGTCGCGTCGAGCGCGGAAGCGCCGACCGCTGTCGGTGATCTCTCCGCCTGACGCGCGCGCAACTTCGCCGAGGTTCCATCCGCGTCGCGTGTCGCGCCGAACCTCTCGTGCACAGCGCGACCCGTGCGTCTCCCGACCTTCGACATCGGATCGTTCGATTCGAGAGGAGTGCTCATGTCACTCGACGACCAACGACTGCGAGATCTGCTCGAGCAGTCGCAGGATCTCCATTCCGACGCGATGCGCGTCACGCACGGCTCGCTCGACGAGCTCGTGGAACTCGGACACGACGACCGCCGCCACGGTGACGTGATCGTCGACCAGGTCGAGGACCGTGAGCGTCGATCGGCGTTGCTCGGCGCGTTTCCGACCACTGGAATCCTCGCCGGTGCCGGAATCGGTGCCGCGATGGTGGCGCTCCTCGCGACGCCGGCGTTCGCCGACAAGACGATGGACGTGCAGATGCTGCAGACCGCGGCGTCACTCGAGAACCTTGCGGTGGCCACGTACGCGACGGCGCTCACCCTCGACTTCATCGGTGGTTCGTCAGCGAACGGGGTCGTCAAGGCGTTCGCCACGATGACCAAGAACCAACACGGCGATCACGCCAAGGCGTTCAACGCGGCGGCAACCCGCCTCGGCGGGAAGGCACAGACTGATCCCGACCCGGCGCTGCTCAGCGTCGTGAATGCCGCGGTGCCAACGCTCACCGACGCAGGCAAGGTCGTCGACCTCGCGCTCGAGCTCGAGATGACTGCCGCGCAGACCTATGTGGCGAACGTCCCGAACTTCACGAACAAGAACGGTCGCTCGGTCACCGCCAGCATCATGGGCGTCGAGGCGCAGCACGCCGCGGTCCTGAGTGCAGTTGCCGCACTGATCGCTGGGGGTGCGCCGCAGCTCATCGCACTGCCACCGGACGCAGCCGCCTTGCCGGCCGCGGCCGGGAGCGTCGGGTTTCCCGACGCGTTCATCATGACCAAGCTCGCCCGTCCCGCCACTGAGGGAGCAGTCAAGTGAAGCGCTGGAAGCGACACGATGCCATGCCGATCAGCGAAGCCGAGTTGCACTCGCTCACCAGCGATGTCGACGACGCGCACCACGAGAGCCTCCCGTCGATGCGCGCCGCGCTCGACGCGTGGCGCACCTCCGACTCGGATGCGGTTCGCGGCATCGACGAGCTGGTGCGCACGCCCACGAGTCGGCGTCTGTTCCTCCTCGGGGGTGGGGCGGTGCTCGGCGGTGCAGCACTCGTGAGCAGCGGAGCCACCGGTCTCACCGCGGCGGCGGCGCGCACCCGATCGAGCAGCCTGTTCGCCTCCTCGATGGCGACCCAGGCCGGCGGTCAGAACCTCACCGGTGACCTTGCGGTCGTCGCGCTGGCGGCGTCGCTGGAGAACCTCGCGGTGGCCACCTACCAGGCGGGAATCGATGCGGCGACGGCCGGCAAGCTCGGCGCGGTTCCGCCGGCGGTCGTGACCTTTGCGACCACGGCCCAGAGCCATCACACCGACCACGCCGAGGCGTGGAACGGGGTGCTCACCGGGGCAGGGAAGAAGGCGGTCACCGGTGTGGACCTCACGGTGAAGAAGGGGGTCGACACCGCCTTCGCGCAGGTGAAGGACGTCCCCGGGCTCGCCAAGCTCGCCTTGAGCCTCGAGATGGGCGCCGCAGCCACCTATCTCGCGGCCATCGACGGGGTCACGTCGAAGCCGGGCATCGCGACCGCGGCGACGATCCATCCAGTCGAGATGCAGCACGCGGCGATCCTGAACTTCTTGCTCGGTCAGTACCCCGTGCCGGACACGTTCGCGCAGAAAGCCGGAGCGAGGACCACGAGCGACAAGATCGGCGCCGCGTCGTAGAGCTCGGCGGAGTCGACAACCAGGATCAACGGTCTCGCCGTCGCGGTAGCTTCCATCTCGGAGCCACTGTGGCGGCGAGCCGCCGCGCGACGAAGATGAGTTGAGGAGTCGATCATGGAACGCCGCCCGTTCGCACGTACCGGAGTGTCGGTCAGCCCGTTGTGCCTGGGTGCGATGATGTTCGGCACGTGGGGCAACACCGATCATGACGATTCCATCGCGGTGATCCACGCCGCGCTCGACGCCGGCATCAACTTCATCGACACGGCCGACGTGTACAGCGCAGGCGAGTCGGAAGAGATCGTGGCCAAGGCGATCCAGGGTCGACGCGACGACATCGTGCTCGCGACCAAGGTGCACAGCCCGATGGGGTCGGACCCCAACCTGCGTGGGAACTCCCGACGGTGGATCATCCGGGAGTGCGAGGACAGCCTGCGGCGCCTCGACACCGACTACATCGACCTGTACCAGATGCACCGACCCGCGCCTGACACCGACATCGAAGAGACACTGGGCGCGCTGTCCGACCTGGTGCACCAAGGCAAGGTTCGCTACCTCGGTTCGTCGTGTTTCCCTGCATCGGCGATCGTCGAAGCCCAGTGGGCCTCGGACGACCGTCGCCTGGAGCGCTTCGTGTGCGAGCAGCCGCCCTATTCGATTCTCGTGCGGGGCATCGAGGCCGACGTGCTCCCCACGTGTGAGCGCCACGACATCGCGGTGATTCCGTGGAGCCCGCTTGCCGGTGGATGGCTCTCCGGAAAGTGGCGCAAGGGCGCCGACGACCTCACGAGTCACCGCGCCAACCGGATCCCGAGCCGCTACGACCTGTCGATGCCAGAGAACCAGCAGAAGCTCGACGTGGCCGACGCGCTCGGCGCGCTGGCCGACGACGCGGGCATGTCGCTCGTGCACCTCGCGCTGGCGTGGGTGATCAACAACCCCGCCGTCACGTCAGCGATCATCGGCCCGCGCACGATGGAGCAATTGGTCACGCAGATCGACGCGGCCGACGTCGAGCTCGACGCCGACCTGCTCGACGCGATCGACGCGATCGCACCGCCCGGTGTGAACCACAACTGGGCCGACGCCGGGTACGTGCCGCCGATGGTCGCGAACGCGGCCACGCGTCGACGCAACGGCTGAACCGGCGCTGACCACACGGGGGACGCGCCCGCAACGCGGAGCAACGGACTGCGGTGCCCTCGGGCAGACTCGAACTGCCGCCACCGGCTCCGGAGGCCGGTGCTCTATCCGCTGAGCTACGAGGGCGGGAGCTGGAGAATACCCGGATGCGGCCAGGACGCCCGACGCTGCCCTGCCTTGTGGACGCGACAAGCGCACGGTACGGTCGCCGGTGACGGGACCAGCCGATCTCCTTCGGCGACAACCTCCGTCCATCCCGGGGGGGAGAGACCATGCACGGTCTTCGCAGGGTCCTGTGTGCGAGCACAGCTCTGAGCTTCGTCGTGTCGGTTGCCGTCCTCACGGCGGCTGGCAGCGAGCGCGTCGGCCGCGACGTCGGTGAGCAAGTGGGATCCAGGCGTCGGCAGCGCCGCGGCGCTTGCGAATCCCGACTGCGATCCTGCGACCAAGCGGATCCGGTTCCCAACCCTCAGCGCGCCCCCGTGTGTGAAGCCCTGGAAGGAAGGTGCTGACAACGGCGGTGCCACCGCCCAAGGCGTCACCAAGGACGCGATCAAGGTCGTGGTCTTGATGGACACGCTGCCGGACGCGCAGTTCAACACCAAGGGTCTCTACACGAACCAGGCCATTGGCGTGAATGAGCGCGACGGTGGCAAGTACGCCACGATCGACTCGAACGCCGTGTTCGACCACGCGTACGAGACCTGGGGACGCAAGGTCGAGTTGGTCTTCGTGAAGCCGACCGGCACCGACGAGACCGCGCAACGTGCCGACGCGGTGAGCATCGCGGGGATGAAGCCGTTCGCGGTGTACGACGCGGCCAGCCAGATCGGCACGCCGCCGATCGGCGGCGGGCTCGTGTTCGAGCAATCTCTCACGAGCGCGGGTGTCCCGTTGGTGGTGCCCGCGCCGGTCACGAGCTTGCAGGCCTCGCGGTCGTACTCGCAGCTTGCGGCCGAGTTCATCGGCAAGCAGCTCAAGGGCGGCAAGGCGGAGCACGCCGGGGGTGACCTCGCCACACAACCGCGCAAGTTCGGCGTGCTGTACGGGAGCAACGTCGACATCGACTACTTCAACTCGGAGCTCAAGAAGTACGGCGTGACGATCGCGTCCGGCGCCGAGGCGATGTACACCCTGCCGCCGGGTGCGAGCCCGCAGACGACGACACCCGACATCGACCAGCAGCTGCCGCCACTCCTCGCCAAGCTCAAGGACTCAGGCGTCAACAACCTGATCATGTTCGCCAACCACCCTGCAGCGATGGCCGCGTCGAAGGTGATGAAGTCGCAGGAGTGGTTCCCCGAGATCACCACCACCACCTACCCGTTCACCGACCTCGACCTCCTCGTCCGTTCCTTCGACCAGGACGTGTGGTCACACGCGTTCGGGTTGGCGTGGTTCCCGCCGGGGCTCGCCACGACGCCGTACCCGTCGGCGCTCACCGACACGTTCCAGTGGTACTGGGGTACGAACAAGGGAACCCGGTGGGACGGCTCGCAGTCGAGCCTCGCCCAGATCTACACCGACGTCATGTTCGCCGGCCCGAAGCTGAACGCGAAGACGATCGCGACCGTGCCGGCGCTGCTCGCCAAGTCGGGGGGCAACGTCAGCGGGGCATACAGCGGGAGCGCGTTCTACCTCGAGGCGCCGGCTCCCGTGAAGCCGGGCGATGTCACCCCGCGTGGCGCGGCGATGGTCTGGTGGAACCCGAAGGAAGTGGGCCCCGGCAACTACAACCTCGTGGCCCCGGGCTCGGGTCAGTACATGTACCTCGACAGCGGCAAGCGCTACACGCCGGGGACGATCCCGAAGACCAAGAAGGTCTTCTTCAGCGCCAGCAACGGAACGGGCACGTTCCCTGCGCTGCCCGCGTCGGAACCGAAGATCCCGACGTACCCGTGCACCGGCTGCCCGAGCAGCGGTTCGACGACGCCGGCCCCGGCGTCACAAACCTGATCAGCGCGGAGCGCGGCTCTGGCTAGAACGGGGGCTTCAGTGGAACCGCGAGCGCCATCTGGTCGCGGTAGTCGATGGTGCCGAAGACCGCGCGACGCAACGAGCGGGGCGGCGCGTCCGGGTCGATTCGTTGGTCGGGCACCGGGCCGCGAGCGTGCTGCACGGCGATGTTGTCCCAGACCACCAGATCGCCGGTCTTCCACTGGTGCTCGTACATCCAGCTCGGCTCGTACAGGACTGCCTCGATGCTTGCCAGCAGCTCGTCGCTGTCGGAGCGCTCCATGCCGACGACGTGATGGGTGTGCAGCTCGGTGATGTAGGCGAACTTCTTGCCGGTCACACGGTCGCGAACGATGGCTGGTCGTGTGGTTCGCGAGGCGTCGGGGTAGTCGGTGGTCACGGACCGCGCCGGACGATCGCCGCCCTCGCCCTGCATGTAGAACGACGCTTCGACCGTCTCCGCGTCATCGAGGAGCTCGCGCGTCGCCTCCGGCAGCCGTTCGTATGCGGCCACGTTGTCGACGTACAACGTCGACGCCGACGACGCGTCCACGTGCATCGCGTACAACGACAACCCTCCGAGCGGCACGGGCATGAAGTGGCTGTCGCTGTGGAACAGGAGTCGCCCCATCTGCAGGACCGACTCTTCGTCCGACGTGACCAGCGAGTAATGGTCACCCTTGTGATGCTCGTCCAAGACCTTGCCGAACAGGCCCAAGAACCTGATCTGGTCCTCAGCCTCCAAGGCCTGGCCGCGAAACACCGGCACACGGTGATCGCGCGAGGAGCTCCTGGAGCCTCTCTGCGGTGGAAGCGTCAATCGCCGCGCTGCAGTCGATCCCCTCGACCGACGCGGCGAACGTCGGTGCGAGCTCCTGAACGACCAGGTCTGTCATCGCAGATCGAACCCCCCGTTCGAGCCACCAGGACGTGCAATTGGGACTGTATCAGTGCTCCCGACGAATCCGTGTCACAGCGTGGAATTGCGTGAGCGAGCTCGCGTGGGGCAGTGTACGGAACGAACTCCGCGAGAGCGGCTGCGAGGGGGGAATGACTGTGCTGTCTGGCGAGAAGATCCTGATCACCGGTCCGGCGGGGCGGATTGCGTTCGGGCTCGCGCGATCGCTCGTCGCGGACAACGAGGTGTGGGGCATCGCCCGATTCGGCGACCCGCAGACGCGCGAGAAGGTCGACGCGATCGGGGTGACGACCCGCGCGCTCGACATCTCCAGCGGAGACTTCGGGGATCTCCCGACTGACTTCACCTACCTCCTGCACATCGCCGCCGACTTCAACCGCGACAACTACGACCAGGCGCTCCGGGTGAACGCGGAGGGCACCGGCTTCGTGATGGAGCACTGCCGCAAGGCGAAGGCGGCGCTGGTCATGTCGACGGTGACGGTGTACAAGCCCCATCCCGACGGCCTGCACCCGTTCGCGCGAAGACGACCCGCTCGGCGACGCGATGTGCACCGCCCGTGGCGCCGTACTCGGTCTCGAAGATCGCCGAAGAAGGGGTGGCGCGGTACTGCGCCCGGTCGTTCAACCTGCCGACCATCATCGCTCGCATGGGCGCGGCGTACAGCGATCAGGGTGGTCTCCCGGTCTGCCACCTCGATGCCATCGCCGCAGGGCAGCCGGTACACACCCGCTGCGACCCGATGACCTACAGCCCGATTCACGACGACGACATCTGCGACCAGGTCGAACCGCTGCTCGACGCCGCGACGGTGCCGGCGACCATCGTGAACTGGGCTGGCGACGAGCCGGTGAGCGTGCAGGAGTACTGCAAGTACTTCGGCGAGCTCCTCGGCGTCGAAGCCGAGGTGGTGGTGACCCCGATGCCCGGCGCGTCGCGCGGCTCGGTCGGCGGATCACACCAAGCGCAGCTCGATCACCGGCCCGTGCAAGGTCGACTGGCACGACGGCTTCCGCCAGGTCGCCGAGCACTTCTACCCCGACCGCGTCCAGCCCGCGAACGCGTGATGGCCGCGACGAGCCCGGACACCAACGAACCGGACACCACGGGAGGAGCGCAGTACCCGAGTACCGACGAGCTCCTCGCCGAGGCAACGGCGGCGACCGGGCTCGACGACTTCGGCCCCGGCGACTTCCGTGTCGGGGCCGACGTCCTGCTCGAGAGCCTCGCTCGCGACGCGGCAGACCTCACCCCAGCCGGCGACTGCCGGCGTCGTCGGTGGCTTCCATCGTCGCCTCGTGAACCGCCTCGAAGTGGAGGCGTGGTACCGAGACCACCCCGAGATCGAGGGCCTCTCCGTGCAGGGCCCGATCGACATCAACGGTCTGCCCCGCACCGGCACCACGGCGATGGCCAACATGATGTCGCTCGATCCGCAGTTCCGCTCTCTGCGCGGGTGGGAGCAGGTGCAACCGTGCCCGCCACCGACGACGGAGGGTGAGGCCACCGACCCGCGGCGGCTCGAGGCGATCGCCACCGACGCGAAACGGTCGCCGGAGATGCACGCGATGCACCTGTTCGACGTCGATGCCACGATGGAGGACACCGAGGTGCTCGGCATGGCCTTCCACGGGCAGCAGTACCTGACCCCCGCGTGTGCGGATACCACGCGTGGTGGCGCGGCTGCTGACATGACGTCGACCTACGAGTACCACCGGCGCGTGGTGACCCTCCTGCAGTCACAGCGACCGCCCGACCTGTGGTTGTTCAAGGCGCCGCACCACAACTTCCACCTCGACGCGATCGCGGCTGCGTACCCCGACGCCCGCTTCGTGATGACGCACCGTGACCCCGCCAAATCGGTGCCGTCGTATGCCAGCCTGGTGTCGACGGTGTTCCCTCCGTCGGTGGGCGAACGAGACCTGCACCCGTCGGGCCGCGAAGTGTCGGAGCATCTCCGGGTCGGTGCGGAGCAGTCCATCGCGGCTCGGGCGAAGATCGGTGAGGACCGGTTCGTCGACGTGCATCACCGCGACCTGATCGCCGACCCGATGGGCACGGTGGCCCGTGTCTACGACTTCCTCGGGCTCGAGCTCCGACCGTCGGTCGAAGAGACGATCGCGCGAGTGGCAGACCGCCAACCGAACCGGCGCGCGCGGCACGCACCGCTACACCGCCGAGCAGTTCGGTCTGTCCACGGCACAGTTGCGCTCCGATTACGACTTCTACATCCGTCACTTCGACATCACCGTCGAAGACTGACCTTCCGACCGACTGCACACGAGGAGACGAGCGATGAGCGAAGCTGCGGTCACACCGCTGCCCAGCTGGGCCGACCAGTTGCAGGCCCTGTCCGATGTCGTCGACAACCTGCTTCCGCAGTGGCGCCCCGACGGCGTCACCGAGGCCGAGCGCCAAGACATGAACAAGCTCGCGCTGTCGATCCTGGCCAACGGATACCTGTGCCGCGTGTACACCGACGCGAGCCGACCCGTGTTCATGCCGTTGTGGAACTACGCGTGCAATCAGGGCGGACCGGATCCCGACTACGTGTACTCGCAGACGGAGGTCGACTCCAGCGGGGTGTACCGCATCTCCGGGTTCCGTGGCACGACATCGCTTCGTCGAGATCTCGCACCAGGGCGGTCGACATGATGGCGTCGGCGGCTTCCAGGGCTGCAAGCGGTGTAGCCGGTACGGGCGCGGCCGGCGGGAAGCCGCTGGCCGTCACCTACGACCTCGACGACATCGAGGTCGACGAGCGGGGCTACTTCAGCGCGGTGCTCAGCGCCGAACGACCCGAGGGCTACGACGGCATCTGGTGGGAGCTCGACCCGCGGACGCGGAAGCTCCTGATGCGTCGATGCGCGTGCGACTGGACGAACGAAGAAGATGCTCGCATCGCGATCGACCGTCTCGACGGCGATGGCGCCGACATGTCGCCAGAAGAGATCGCGCGGCGGTTCGCCGACATGCCGAAGTGGATCCAGGGCATGATCGAGTTCGACATGGAGCTCGTGCGTTAGTACCGCGAGCACCACGGTGTGAACGAGTTCATGCGCTCCAAGAAGATCGACTCGATGGGCGGGTTGAAGACGCAGGCGTACTACGACGGGATCCACGAGATCACCGACGACGAGGCGCTGATCCTCGAGACCGAGCTCCCGGCCAAGGTCCGCTACTGGCAGGCGCTCGTCGCCGACGACCGGTTCTGCACCGTCGACTGGGTGAATCGGCAATCGAGCCTCAACGACCTGCAGGCCCACATCGACAGCGACGGAAAGTTCCGCGCGGTCATCTCGCGGCTCGACCCGGGCGTGCCGAACTGGCTCGACAAGGCCGACTACCCGTGGGGCATCATCCAGATGCGCTGGAATCGCGCGAGTGACCACCCGGATCCCACGATGATCAAGGTGCCGTTCGCCGACGTGCGCAAGCACCTGCCGGCCGACACGCCGGTCGTCACCCCCGAGGAGCGACGGGAGAATCTCCGCCTCCGGCGCGAAGGCGCACAGCTCCGCCGCATCTGGTAACCCGACCAGCCTGGGGCACCGCGCGGTCAGACGTCCCAGACCACCGGCACGGCGGTGGGCATCCGCATGCGCAGACCGGTGGTGTGTGGTCGCGGAACGTCGGGATCGAAGCGCACGTTCGGCAGCAGGTCGAGCGTGCGGTTGAGCAGCACGCTGAGCTCGGCGCGTGCGAGGTGGATGCCGAGGCAGCGGTGGATGCCGAACCCGAAGCTGAGGTGACGGTCCGAGTGTCGCGCGGTGCAGGTCGAACACGTCGGCGTCGTCGCCCCACTCCGCGGGGTCGTGGTTGGCGGCGCCGAGGTTCATCGTGACCGGGCATCCCGGTGCGATCTCGACGCCCGCGATCGTCGTCGGTGCCGTCGCGACGCGTTCGAACTCCGCGACCGGTTGTTCGAGACGCAGTGACTCCTCGATCGCGAGTGCGACCAGCGACCGGTCGTCGCGCACGGCGGCCAACTGCTCCGGATGGGAGAGCAACACGAACATGAGGTTCCCGTATGCCTTGTAGGTCGTGCCCGCGCCGGCGGCGATCAGCAAGCGGACGAAGGCGTTGATCTCGTCGTCGGTGAGTGGTCGGCGGTCGTCGATGCCGTCGGCATCGTCTTCGATGCGCGCCTCGACGAGCTGGGAGAGCAGGTCGTCCACCGGGTGCTCGCGCCGTTCGGCGATGAGAGGGGCGATGTAGCCCGCGACCGCGGACGCGCTCTGCAGTTCGTGTCCTGGCGACGACATGCCGACTGACCACTCGAAGAATTGCCGCTGGTCCTCGGCCGGCAGACCGAGCGCGATGCCGATCGTCTGTACCGGGATGTTGGGGGCGACCTCGGCGTAGAGGTCGGCCCTACCGAGCGGACGGATGCGCAGCAGGTGCTCGTCGACGATCGGTTGGATGATCGTGCCCTTCCAACGTTCGACGTTGACCCGCGAGAACGCCGGTTGCAGGAGCAGGCGCACGCGACGGTGCTCGGGCTCGTCCATCCCCACCACGCTCTTCCCGATCGCGTGGTTGAAGAAGCGGTAGCCGCCTTCCGACGAGAGGACGTCGGACCGGCGGAACACATCCTGGACCGCGTCGTAGGAATGCGCGGTGACGCGCGGTTCGGGCGCCTGGCGGGGCGTCGAGCTCGTGTTCGCATTCGCGTTCGCGTTCGGGAAGTGGTCGCTGACGTCCCCGTGCTCCACCGGGCATCGCTCGAGGAGCTGGTGGAAGAGCGGATACGGATCGTCGACGACGCCCGCACCCATACCGCGGTTGCGCTCGGCGTCGGCGTCGGTCGCCCCCACCGTGACCGTCGCGGGCTGGTCACCACCGTCACGCTCGTCGTCCACAGTTCCCCCGATGGATCACACCCCACACTCTCCGCACGCGTGCTCAGCGCGTCAGTCGAAGACGACCACCGTCCGGGTCGCGTCGCCATTGCGCATCGCGGTGAAGCCGTCGTTGATCTCGTCGAGCTTGATGCGCGCCGAGATGAGCTCGTCGAGCTTGAGCCGGCCGCTGAGGTACATCTCGATGAACTGGGGAACGTCCTGGCGGAAGCGGTTGGAGCCCATGATCGACCCCTGGACCCGACGTTCGAGGAAGAGGTCCATGGCCGGGAATCTCGAGGACCGTCCCGACCGGCATGACGCCGAGGATGGTGGCCGTGCCGCCCTTGTGGATCATCGCGAAGGCCTGCTCGGCCGTCGCCTTCTTGCCGATCGCCTCGAAGCTGTAGTCGACGCCGGGGCTGCCGCCCGCGGTGAGCGCGCGGACTCGGGCGACCGGATCCTCGGCGGACGCGTCGATGACGTCGGTGGCGCCGAACTCCTCGGCGCGCGAGCTTGGCCGGGTTCGCGTCGATGGCGATGATCCGACTCGCGCCGGCGAGGGCGGCACCCTGGATGCAGTTGAGCCCGATGCCGCCGCAGCCGATCACCGCGACGGTGCTGCCCGGAATGACCTGCGCGGCGTGCCACACCGAGCCGATCCCCGTGAGCACCGCGCAGCCGATCGGCGCGACCACGTCGAGCGGGACGTCGGAGCGGATCTTCACCACCTTGTGCTGGTGCACGACCATCTTCTCGGCGAACGACGCCAGCCCGGCCGACTGGATGACCGGCTTGCCGTCGATGGTGAGCGCCGATGGGTCGCCCGGCGCACGCTCGAGCCCGACGCGGTTGCAGAGCACGGGGCGACCGGACAGGCAGAAGTTGCAGTGTCCGCAGAACGCCGACGGGCACGTCACGACGGAATCACCCACCGCGACGTCGGTCACCGCGCTGCCGATCGCCTCGACGACGCCGGCGGCCTCGTGGCCCAGCACGCGCGCAGGCACCGCGCCCAGGTTCCCGTAGTGACCGTCGAGGTGGTGGAGGTCGCTGTGACACAACCCGGTGGCCGCGGTGCGGATGAGCACCTCGTAGGGCTGCGGATCGTCGATCTCGACCGTTTCGACGGTGAGTTCCCCGGGGCTCTCGTGGAGCACGGCCGCCCGCATGGATGTCGTCATGTCATTCCTCCGAGATTGGTGGCTTGCATGTGTTCGTGAAGGTGTCGGTCAGGCGCGGCGTGGCTGCGGTGGCTCGCTGATGAAGCGCCATGCATCACCGTCGGCCACGACGCGCCCCGCGGTCGGACCACCGAAGTGGGTACCGATCACGACGGAACCGTCGATCGTGCGATCGCCCAGGAACGCGCGGCGCGTCGCGGCGGCGCGCGCGCTGTCGTCGTCGGCCCGCATCCCGATGTCGGGCTCGGCGAACTGCACCGGATGGTGCGCGATGTCGCCGGTGATCACCGCTCGCTCGCCCTGGCTCTCGATGATCACGCTGACGTGTCCGGGCGTGTGTCCGGGCGTCGGCACGAGACGTACCTCGTCGCAGAGGCGGTGATCGGTCTCGACGAAGTCGACCAGTCCGGCGGCGACCACCGGGCGCACCGTGTCGGCGAGGTTGACGTCGCCGACATCTTTGTCGTCGTGGCCCTTCCAGTGGTCCCACTCGACGCGCCCGAACAGATAGCGGGCGTCGGGAAAGGTCGGGACCCATTCACCGTCGACCAGCCGCGTGTTCCATCCGACGTGGTCGAAGTGGAGGTGCGTGCACAGGACGGTGTCGATGTCGTCGACGGCGTACCCGGCATCCGCGAGGTGTTCGAGCCACGAGCTCGGACGCGGCGGCACCTCGAGGCCGGCGCGCATGTCCCCGACGCAGGTGTCGACGAGGATGCGCCGTTCGCCGGTGTCGACGACGAGCCCGTGCATCGACATGTGGCCCTTGCCGTCGTCGTCGACCCAGTCGGGACGCAGCCACGAGTGACGTGCCACCACCTCGGGCTCGGCCTTGGCCAGGAAGCCGCGTAGGTCGACGACCGCGATCCACTCCACGACCCTCGTGATGCGGACGTCACCGACCGTCCAGCCGATGCTCGTGTCAGTGGCCAGGGTGCCGCCCGTGTCGCCTTCGGCGGGGTCCTGCACGGTCACCACGTGATCAGCTCGTGTGCGACCTCGACCGCGTGGGCTTTCATCGCGGGTGCTTCGCCGGCCCGGAGGAACCCGCCGGCCACGGCGTCGTCGACGGCCTGCGCGTAGGCGCGTACGTAGTGGTCAGCGCTCGGGTAGCGCTCCTTGAGCTCCAGGTCGGTGAACGGACGGCTCAGCCCGGTCAAAGCGCCGAGCGGGTGGCTGTCGTCGACGCGCAGGCCCTGGTGCTCGCCGGTGGGCACGGCGAAGTCGGGGACGCGAACGCCACCCAGCGCGTTGCCCCACTGGTCGCGGCGGAACACGGGTGGTGTCGAGCCGGGCTCGAACTCGATCCGCGGTTGGGCCGGTGGCGGTGTGTCCGTGGTGATCCATCGTTGCATGTGGTCCATCGCCGCCCGCTCGACGGCCGCGTAGGACAGCACGTTGGGGTCGTCGGGCACCTCGCGCCCGAGACTCGCCGGACCGAACGCATCGGCCATGCCATCGCGCTCGAGTTGCGCGGTGATCTCGTTCATCGACTCGGGGCCGCCGCCGTGCGAGGTGCCGGTGACCTCCCAGAGGCGGTATCGGTCGGTGTCGGGTTGGCGCACCGGGAAGCTCATGGGCGCTTCGGATTCGCTGTTGAGCACGAACACCGGCACGTCGAGGTCGTCGCGGATCCGGGCGTGCACCATCGCCCCTTGCACGGTGAGGATCTCGTCGTCGCTGTCTTCGAGGAGGTTCGATCCGCCGCGGCGCGAGTCGACGTGTGACGCGACGCCGAAGTCGACGCGCAGGAAGAACCCGTCGAAGACGCGGACGACGGGATGCACCGCATCGATGTACGCCGCGCAGCCGGATGGCGGACTGCGACGCGCCGTACGCGACGAGCTTGGTGACCGCGAGCCCGTCCATCGGATCAACGGTCGCGGTGTCGCGCTGCGGTCCGACGGCCTGCGCGACCTGGGTGAAGATGTCGAAGGAGAAGTCGTCGCCGGGATGTTCGAGCGTGCCGTAGCGCTCGGAGTCCCATCCCTTGAGTGCGATGGCGGCGCCGGTGGCGGGCCCACCGTCGATGCCGACCTTCTGCACCGACGCGCCCACCCATGCGTAGCCGTCAGCGAGGAGATCCTCCGGCGCGGTGCCGATCTCGAAGCCCGCGGTGACGTTCTGCCAGTTGACGACGACCGTGCCGTTGAAGCGCGCGGGGTCGATCGGTCGGACGACGAGCATGCGGGTCCGGAACGCTGCGGTGCGCGCGGGCTGCACCTGCCACGCTCCGTCGATCCCGTACTCGGCGTCGGCTTGGAGCTCGTACGCGGTCGCGTCGCCTTCGAGGAAGTACTCCACCTCGACGTAGCCGGCGGTCGCGAGATCGCTCGTCGATGTCGAGAACGGCCGGCCGTGCGATCCTCCCTCGATCGGTCCAACGATCCGTGTGACCATGGCGTCTCCGTGACCTTTCTTGAAGCAAGCGCTCGGACGCTGCTACGTTCCGCGGACGCTAACAGAGACGGCGAATGGGGGACCACGTGTCAGAAGGCTCAGCGGAGACAGGGCTCGAACGCTTTGCGTGGGTCGTGGTCAACGTCACCGACCTCGAGCGATCGAGAGCGTTCTACGAGGCGATGACGCCGCTGCGCGTGTACGCGAAGACCGAAGCGCGCGACCAGCGCTTCGACGGTCTCGGCATCGAGTCGGGCTCGTTCGACGGCTATGTGCTCCGCGACGAGGTCGCGGGAGAGCGGGTATCGGTCCAGCTCGTGCAGTGGCACGATCCTGCCCCGACCGGAAACACCTATCCGTCGCACACGAACCCCGGCTACTTCCGCATCTGCTTCTCGTCGAGCGACGTGGCGGGGCTCTACGACGGCGTGATCGCCGCGGGCTACGAGACGCTGACGCCACTGCGCCTCCCGCACGGCCAGCACATCACCGGGCGTCCGGTGTTCTCCTTCCGCGATCCCGACGGCGCTGTCCTCGAGTACGTGACGCTTCCGGGCGAGTACCGCATGTACCACACGAACTGCAACGTCTCCGACCTCGATCAGGCGAATGCCTTCTACGAGGGGGTGCTCGGCCTGCCCAAGACCTCCCACCTGTTCACCACCGAGCCCACGGAGAACTCCTTCGGGCCGGGCGGCGACCTCGCCACCTTCGCCGCCAACATCTACGCGACTTTCGGACGGTGAGCAAGCCCCCAACTTCATCCTCGACGTCGTCCACTCCACATTTCCGGGCCCGGTCGGACACGTGTACACCGAGCCGACCAATGTGGGGATCACGCGTGTCGCCATCGATGTCCGGAGCGTCGACGCGGCGTACGACGCGCTGATGGCGAAGGACCCGTCGGTCGTCGTCGGGCCGCCGGAGGTGTGGAACCTCGGTGGTGACATCGGTGCGGTCAAGACGCTGATCGTGCGCAGCCCCGATGGTGCGCCGATGGAGCTGATCGAGCGGTCGTCGTAAGACGATCAGCCGGCCTGGCTCCGGAGCGGTCGGAAGAACGCGCGGATCTCGTCGACCAGTGCCGTCGGATTCTCGAGCGCGGGGAAGTGGCCGCCGCGGTCGATCTCGGTCCAACGACGAAGGTCGTAGTGAGGTTCGACCAACTCGCGCGGTGGTCGGATGACTTCGTTGAACGCGGCGACGCCGAACGGGACGTCGACGACGCGACGCGACGTCGTCGACTGCGGTTGGGGGCGGAACGTCTCGAAGTAGAGGTGCATCGACGGCCCGATGGAACGGGTGGCCCAGTACACCATCACGTTCGCGAGCAGGTCGTCGGTGCTGTACCGCGGGAGAGGTCGCGGTGCCCCTCGGCATCTGCGATGTCGCTCCAGCGCCACCACTTCTCGATGATCCACGCCAGCAATCCGGCCGGCGAGTCGGTGAGCGCGAAGGCCGCGGTCTGTGGCTTCGTCGACTGGATCGCGATGTAGCCGCGCTCCTTCGCTCCGTAGGCGTCCACTCGGGCCCGCCACGCGGCAACCCTCTCGGCCGCCTCCGGCGACAGGTCGGGGTCGGGGCCCGGCGGCGCGGGCGGGTGGACCACGTGCATGCCCACCACTCGGGCGGGATCAGCTCGGCCGAGCTCGACCGTCACACCGGCGCCCCAGTCGCCCCCGTGCGCGCCGAACCGCTCGTAGCCGAGCTCGCGCATCACGTGGAGCCACCGTTGTGCGATGGTCGGAATGCCACACCCCGGCGTCGTCGGAGCCGACGACCACCCGTACCCCGGCAGTGACGGCACCACCACCGAGAAGGAGTCGCGCGCGTCGCCGCCGTGGGCGGCCGGATCGGTCAAGGGGCCGATCACGTCGAGGAACTCGACGAAGCTGCTCGGCCATCCGTGTGTGATGACGAGCGGCAGGGGATTCGGGCCCTTGCCGGGCTCGTGCACGCAGTGCACGGTGTCAGCTCCATCGGTGACCAACACCTGGTTGAACCCGTTGATCCGGTCTTCGATCGCGCGCCAGTCGAAGTCGTGGCGCCAGGCGGCGCAGAGTGCTTCGACGGTGGCTCGGTCGGCGCCGTCGGACCAGTCGGCGCCCTCCACGACCGGTGGCCAGATCGTCGCGTCGAGGCGACGATGGAGGTCGTCGATCACGGAGTCGGGCACGTCGACGCGAAATGGTGTCACGTTGGAAGAACCGGGCACCTGGCTCAACTCGCGACGGTGGCTGGGTGGGCGATCACGACGACTCGTCCGGGCGGTTCACGGAATGGACGCTTCCTTGGCGGCACGTCGGTACTCGTCGGCGTGGCGCGGCAGGAGGAAGCCCGCGTCGAGACCTGCCTTGCACGGCCGCTTCGACCTTGGCGACGTAGGTCGTCGTGGTCGGGGTAGAGCTCGCGCAGCGTCTCGGGTGAGAACGGTTGGTTCGAGCCGCTGAGTGACCGCTTCCCGTCGATGGCGTCGCCCTTGTTCGTCGCGGTGGGCACCGCCATGTCGGGCAGCCGGATGCCACCGAGCCCGTTGCCGTGCTCGTCTCGGAAGACCACGGGCGGGTCGCCGCCCATCTCCAGGCGCGGGAAGCTCGGTGCGGGAGTGCCGTCGGCGAGCCAGCGGTGCAGGTGGTAGAAGGCGGCCGAGCGGACGGGCTCGAGCGAGATCTCGCTCGGCGGGTCCATGTCGCCGAGGTCGATGGGAAGGTCGGGCATCCCGAGATCGCGCGCCAGGCTCGCCGGCATCCCCATGCCGCTGCCGCCAGGCGTGCGACCCGCCCGCGACCTCCCACAGCCGGAAGGTGTCGGAGTCGGGCTGGCGAGCGGGGTAGTACATCGGTGCTTCGCTCTCGGTGTTCACCACGATGATCGGGACCCCGAGGTCGGTCCGGAGGATCGCCTCGCCCCCAGTCATTGCGGCGAGCGTGGTGGCGAAGTCGCTCGGGTCGGTGAACTCCGACTTCCCGCCCTGCCGCGACGGTGAGCCCCGTGCCGAAGAACACGTCGAGGATGAACCCGTCGAACACGTGGTCGCGCGCTTGCAGTGTGTTGACGTAGAGGCCGAGGGTCTGCGCCGACTGGGACGCGCCCGTACGCGATCACGTGCCGACGTCGAGGCCACCCATCGGGTCGATCGGTGTGCGTGGCCGGTCGCGACCCACGAGTTGACCGATCTGGCCGAAGATGTCGGCGGACAGGAAGTCGGCGAAGTCCTCGGACGGGATGGACAGGCTCCCGTAGCGCTCGGGGTCCCAGCCCTTGAGTCCGAGCTGGGGCGCCCACGGGTGTCCCTCGAGGCCGACCCGCTGGGGCGTCGCACCCACGAATGCGAAGCCGCCTTCGGCGAGCTCGCTGTTCTCCGGCCCGACCATGTCGAGGCCCGCAGAGACGTTGTTCCAGCACACGACCACGGTGCCGTTGAAGTCTTCCTGGCGCGCGGGACGCCGCACGATGAAACGCGTCGTGAAGGGCGACGTCCTCGTGGGTTCGACCGACCAGCGACCGTCGATGGGCCGGTCGGGATCCGTCGTCGCGGTAGTGCTCCCCGACGCCGTGGACGAAGTACTCCTCTTCGATGTAGCCGTCGGCGAGTTCGTCGCCGGCCGCGCCGAACGCCCAGCCGTGGCTTCCGCCGGTGATCGGCCCCTCGATGTTCGCTTGCGTGGCCACGTCGATGTCTCCCCTCACTCGCGGCGACCGTCGTCACGAGCTGAATGGCAGCATGGCGCACGTTTCGTCCACCAAGCAACTGCATGGTCGGGACGCGTTCTGAGGGGCGCATACCGCTCTGCTGTCGGTTGACGCAATTGATCACCCCGTGCCAACGTGGACGTGGCCGACGTGTCGCGCGGTTGGTCACGGACGCGGGTGCCGCGTCGACGACGAGGCGGCGTTGCCGCCAAAGGGGAGCAGGCTGGTGAGTCGCTACACATTGGTGTCGACAGACGGACACGCCGGACCACCGTCGCAGGTGTACCGCGATTACCTCGAGGAGTCGTTCCGGGTGCGCTTCGACGAGCACCAGGCGATGATGGCCGCGATGCGCCTGCAGGCCTTCGGTGGCCAACAAGGCGACCGCGACGAGTTCAAGGAGAAGTACGACGCGGAGACGGGCGACGCCGAGCTACGCGTCGCGTTCGACTCCGACCGTCGCAACGCCGCGCTCGATGCCGAGGGCATCGTTGCCGAGGTGCTGTTCCCCGACGCCGACGTGCTCGGTGCCGGCCGCAGCGCATCATCGCCGTTCGGCGTAGGGCTCGGGTCGGCCAATGGTGCCGAGCCCGACGCGCTCTGGGCGGGTGCACGCGCGCACAACCGGTGGCTCGCCGACTTCGTGAAGGAGAGCCCGAAGCGGCGCGTCGGCGTCGCGGTGGTTCCGATCACCGCGGGCGTCGACGAGGCGCTGGTGGAGATCAGCGAAGTCGCGACCCTCGGTCTCGGTGGCGTGATGATCCCGACCCGATGGTTCGACAAGGCGCCGTACAACCACCCGATGTACGAGCCGGTGTGGGCGGCGTGCGCCGACGCCGGTCTGATCGTGCACACGCACTCAGGCGCGGGTCCGAGCGAGTACGCCGAGGGCAACGGCGCGTTGCCGCTCTACCTCGCCGAGGTGCAGTTCTGGGCCGCGCGGCCCCTGTGGGCGGTGTTCTTCTCCGGCGTCTTCGAACGCAACCCGGCGTTGAAGTTCGTGGTGGCCGAGAGCGGCGCGTACTGGGCGGCCGACATGATCGACAAGATGGACAGCTGGGAGGGCAATTCCACGCGCTCGAGAAGTTCGGTGGCATCTGGAACGGCGTCATCACCGGAAAGCCGAGTGACCAGTTCCATGAGCACGTCTACTTCGCCGCATCCACGCCCACGGTGAAGGACATCGCGGCCCGCCACGACATCGGCGTCGGCAACCTCATGTGGGGCAATGATCTCCCGCACCCCGAGGGCACCTGGCCGCACACGCGTTGGTGGGTCAACGAGCGGTTCCGCGACGTGCCCGAGGTCGAGGCACGCGCGATCCTCGGCGAGACGGCGCTCGACGTCTACGGCCTCGACCGCGCGGCGCTCGAACAGCTCGCCGACGAGATCGGGCCCACGGACGACGACGTGCACGGGCCGCCGACTCCCGCACCGGGCATGGTCGGCGCGCACTGACCGACCATGCCCCGTCGGCGCGAGTGACTTACCGCATCCCGTCCTCGACGCTGGCGACGCTGAAGTCGGCGTTCACCTTGACGGTGACCTTGGTGCCGTCGGCTTTGGTCATGTGCGCTTCGTAGGCCGCGCCTTCGGCGTCGTTCTCGACCCGGTCGATCGTCGCGCCCGACACTGCGCCCTGCGCGGCTGTCGTCACCTGCGCAGCGGTGTCACCGGTGAGCAACGTCTCAGTGATGCCGTTCGCGACGTGGCCGCCCTGGCTTGGATCGGGCGCGGTGGCGGGCGTGGCGGTGCTCGTGCTCGAATCCGAGCTGGTCTGCGCACTGGCGGTACCGATCAGGGTGGCGCCGGCAGCACCCCCGAGGACCGTGGCTCCGAGCAACGCGCCGCTGATGAGGGCTTTCCGGGGAAGGTTCATGATGTCGCTCTCCTTGGGGTGGGAGCCGTCGACCGATTCGACGACGGTGCCCACTCTGGGAGGCGAACGCCAGAGCAGCTGCAGAGCAATGCAAGAGCTGGTGAAGAAGAGTCGGCGCCGGTCAGGAGTAGGTGCTGGTCTCGGCGAGCGCGGCGGCGCTGCCCATGAGTTCGAGGACCCTGGCGCCGAAGCCGCGGAGTTGCTCGTTGTCGGCGAGCCCTGACGTCAAACGTTGGTAGCCCTGCTCGAGCACGATGGCGAGCTTCCAACGGGCGAGGATCACGTAGTAGTCGATGTCGTCGACCTGTCGACCCGACGCCTCGGCGTAGTACTCGACCATCTCGGCGCGATCGGGCAGCCCCCGCGTGAACATCGTCGTGCCCGCCTCGTTCCGCGACGGGTCGGGCGCGGCCTGCACGAACCATGCGAGATCGAGCTTCGGGTCGCCGATGGTGGCCATCTCCCAGTCGATGATCGCGGCCAGGCGAGCCGGCTCGTGGTGACCGAACATCACGTTGGCGAGCTGGAAGTCGCCGTGCATGATGCCGGGGATGAAGTCGATCGGCTTGTGGGTCTCGAGCCAGCGCGTGGCGACATCGAGCCCGGGAAGCTCGCGGGTCTTCACGCGGTCGAGGTAGCGCAACCACCGCTCCACCTGGCGTTCGTGGAACCCGTCGGGACGTCCGAAGTCGACGAGGCCCTTGGCCTGCCAGTCGACGCGCCGACAGCTTGGCGATGCCGTCGACCATCTGGAATCCGATCGGCGCGCCGCGCCGCGGGGTCGACATCGAACGGCGGCGGCCAAGGGCCTGCCGTGGGGGACCAGCCGTCGACGAAGCCCATCAGGTAGAAGGCGTCTCCGATCACCGACGGGTCGTCGCACATCGCGATCGCTTCGGTGTGCGGCACGTCGGTGCCGGTGAGCGCAGCAATCACGCGCCACTCGCGCGCGATGCCCTCGGCGCGACCGGGCGGCGGGTTCAACGGCGGACGGCGAAGCGCGCACCGGAAGTTCGCCACGCGTGATCTCGAAGATCGCGTTCTGGCTGCCACCGGCGATCGCCGTGTACTCGATCGGCACGCCAGCCTCGGGCAGTCCCTGCTTGTCCATCCACGCGCCGAGACGCTCAGGATCGACGAGTGTCGGCTCGGGTGCTGCGTCAGAGTCGGGCTTCGGGTCGCTCATGGCGGCGACCCTATCTCCGGCTGATCGGCGCGCGCCGCGGTCAGAGCGCAGCGGCTGATGGTGCGGTTCAACGCGGCGAGGGTGGCGCGTGCCGCGGCCTCGACCGGAGTGGCGCCTTCGGCTGCGCCGCGGAGGTGACGCCGTGGCTCGGGGTCGGTGACCGACGCGACCACGAGGAAGCGGCGATCGGGGGTGGTCTCCACCACTCGGGCCCAGCCAGGAAGGAACGAGAGGTCGGGCACGAACGTGCGAACCGCGTACACGGTCGCCTCCACCGCCGCGAGCAACCCGTGATCCATCGCGCCGCGGCCGACTGCCGTGTCCTCGCCGTTGGTGAGGCCCACCACGAGCGTGGTGCCGTCGGGGTCGGTCGTCACGTCGAGCAACTCCAAGCGTGCCTCGCTCGCCGTCGGTTCGGCGCCGCCGCCCCAGCGCACGATCTCGACCGCGACCGGCATGCCCGCATGCTCGTGCGCGCGCACCGTCGCGTCGCGCGGTAGTGATTCGTCGGCGTCGGCGCCCGCCTGGATCTCGACGACGAGCATGCCGTCGGTCTCGACGAAACCGACCGCGACCACGCCGCGCAGCGTGCGGAGCGCGAGCTCCAGCTCATCAAGACTCATGACTCGCCCATCCGTGCGCGCCCGATCTCTGACCGTCCGACGTCGATCAGATCGGTGCGCAACCCGAGTTCACCGAGCGTCATCATCAGCTCCGCGACGAGGGACGCATCGTCGGAATCGTCCGCGGGCTCGAGGTAGAGCCCCGGCGGGCGCGTGAGCAGCCCGCGCTCGTCGTCGCGCAACGGGCGACGACCGGCGCGCAGCACCTGACGACCGAGCCCGGGCACGTCGAGCACCAACGCAGCGTCGTCGAGACGGCGTTCGGCGACGAGGCGATCGAGCGCGTGATGCACGGTGCCGAGGCCCGATCGGGTCCCTGCATCGTCGACGCGCTGCTCCCGTTGCGTGGCGTGCTCGGTGTCCGTCACCCTGCCCCTCCCTGCGAACGACGATACCGCGCCCTCGCGACCCGTCTGAACAGCGATGACGCGCGCCGAAACCACGCGAGACGGCGGATTGGCCACCACTACGATGCGACGCACGCGGCCCGCGACGAGCGCCGGGCTCCTTGCACTCAGGCTGCCTGCCGTGATTCGTGACCAACTTGTCGCCGCGGTCCACGCGGCCCTCGATGCCGCGGGGCTGCCGGTGCCCGCGGGTGGGGTCGAGTTGGCCCCACCCACCGATCCGAAGCAGCAGGCCGACTTCACCACCAACGTGGCGATGAAGCTCGCCAAGCCCGCCGGCCGACCGCCGCGCGAGGTTGCGGCGACCATCGTCGAGCACCTCGATGCCCTCCAACCTGCACACCTCGACCACGTCGAGATCGCGGGCCCCGGGTTCCTCAACCTCTATCTCTCGCCCACCTGGCTCGCCGAGCTCCTGCGTTCGGTCGTTGCCCAGGGTGAGCAGTACGGCCACGGCAGGGTGCTCGCCGGCGAGCGCATCAACCTCGAGTTCGTGTCGGCCAATCCCACCGGGCCGATCCACGCGGGTGCTGGTCGCTGGATCGCGGTCGGCGACGCGCTGGCCAACGTGCTGGCGGCCGAGGGTGCCGAGGTGCATCGCGAGTACTACCTCAACGACGCCGGCGTGCAGCTCGACACGTTCGCCGCGTCCTTGCTCGCGCGCTTCCACGGCGAGGAACCGCCGGAGAACGGGTACCACGGTGCGTACATCATCGAGCTCGCGGCACAGATGCGCGCCGAGTTGGGAGCCGACGTCGCCGTCGACGACGCCCGCGAGTGGGGCTACGCAGCGATGGTGGCCAACATCCGCGACGACCTCGACCGCATCGGCGTGCACTTCGACACGTGGTTCTCCGAGCGCACGCTGCACGAGAGCGGACAGGTCGACGCCCTCCTCTCCGATCTGCGCGCGCGTGGCGCGGTGTTCGAGGCCGACGGCGCCACGTGGCTGCGCACCACCGATTTCGGTGACCCGCGCGACCGCGTGCTGGTGAAGTCGAACGGCGTCCCCACCTATCTTCTCGCCGACCTCGCCTATCACCGCAACAAGCTCGAGCGCGGGTGGACGCACCTCATCGACATCTGGGGCGCCGACCATCACGGCCAGGTGAAGTCGCTGCAGAGCGGCATGGAGGCGCTGGGGTTCCCGGGCGAGCCCGAAGTGCTGCTCGGTCAACTCGTGAAGCTGCGAGCGCGGCAGCGAGCTGGTGCGGCTCTCGAAGCGCACCGGCGACATCATCACGCTCGCCGACATCCTCGACGACGTCGACGCCGACGTGGCGCGCCTCACCTTCTTGTTGCAGAGCATCGACACCACGCAGACCTTCGATCTCGACATCGTCACGCAGCAGTCGATGGACAACCCCGTGTACTACGTGCAGTACGCGCACGCCCGCATCGCGTCGATCGGCCGACGTGCCACCGAACAGGGGATCACGCGGCTCCCGATCCTCGACGTCGACCTTGCACCCCTCGTGCACGAACGCGAGGTCGACCTGCTGCGCGCGCTGGCGCAGTATCCCGATGTGGTGGTCGAGGCCGCAGTGCTGCGCTCACCGCATCGCGTCACGGCCTGGGTGCGCGACTTCGCCAAGACCTTCCACGGCTTCTACCGAGAATGCCGCGTGCTCACCGACGACGTCGCGCTCACGCAAGCGCGGCTGTGGTTGGCCGAGGCGTGCCGGCTCGCGCTGGCGAGCGCGCTCGCGCTGCTCGGCGTGCACGCGCCCGACGAGATGTCGCGCCTCGACGAGGACGTCTGATGGTTTCGGCCACGCGTCCGTTGGCCCCGAGGCTCCCATCGACCTCCGGTTGTTGCCTCGCAGCGCGAGCGTCGATGCGCGCGGTCGCGTTTCGATCGCGGGCGTCGACCTCGCGTCGTTGGCAGGGGAGTACGGCACACCCCTCTACGTGTACGACGAGGACGAGCTGCGCGCGCGATGCGCGGAGTACCGCGTCGCGTTCGGCGAGGGCGCGGTGTCGTACGCCAGCAAGGCGTTCCTGTGCGCCGCCATGGCGCAGCTGGTCGACGACGAGGGGTTGCAGCTCGAAGTGGCCAGTGGCGGGGAGGCGTTCGTGGCGCGCCGCGCCGGGTTCCCCGCGGCCCGCATGGTGCTGCACGGGAACAACAAGTCGAGCGAGGAGCTGCGCTTCGCGCTCACCGAAGGCTTCGGTTGCGTCGTCGTCGACTCGTTCGACGAGATCGCGCGCATCGAAGCGCTCGTGGCCGAGGGTCTCCCCGCACCGAAGGTTCTGATCCGCATCACCCCCGGCGTGGAGGCCCACACCCACGAACACATCGCCACCGGCGCCGACGACTCCAAGTTCGGTTTCACCGTGTCGACGGGTGCTGCCCTCGCCGCCGCGGTGCAGGTGTTGCAGAGCCGCGCGATGCACCTCGTCGGCTTCCACTGTCACGTGGGTTCACAGATCTTCGCGCTCGAGGCGTTCGCGCTCGCCGCGACGCGTGCCGCGCAGCTGGCGGCCGACCTGTACGCGGCCAGCGGCCACCTCGTGAGCGAGCTCAACCTCGGCGGTGGACTCGGCGTGCCGTACACCGCCGACGATCTCGACGACGTGCGATCGATCAGCGAGTTCGCGTCGTTCGTTCGGGAGCACTATGAGCGCGCGTGCACGGCCGCCGCACTCCCGTCGATGCCGAACCTTGCCGTCGAGGCCGGCCGCTCGATCGTCGGGCCGGCGGGGATCACGCTCTACACCGTCGGCACGATCAAGGAGATCACAGGAGTGCGCACCTACGTGGCGGTCGACGGCGGGATGAGCGACAACCCCCGTCCCGCCACCTACGGCGCGCGCTACGAGGCGTTCCTGCCCGACCGGGTCACCGTGGCGCGACCGTTCGTGGCCACCGTCGCCGGCAAGCACTGCGAACAGGGCGACCTGCTCGTGCGTGATGCACACCTCCCCGCCGACGTGGCGATCGGCGATGTGCTGGCCACCCCGGTCACGGGGGCGTACGCCGAATCCATGGCGTCGAATTACAACCTGCTGCCGCGCCCGGCGGTGGTGTTCGTGCGCGACGGCGTCGCCCGCGTCGTCGTCCGGCGCGAGACGTTCGAGGACCTCGTCTCGCGAGATGCCGTCGTTCGCGACAAGACTGAGGCGTGATGGAACGAGGCGTGCGAATCGGGCTGCTCGGATGCGGCAACGTGGGGTCGGCGCTCGTGCGCCTGGTCCACGACCACGCGGCGGTGATCGAGACGCGTGCGGGTGTGCCGCTCGAGATCACCCGGGTGGCGGTGCGCGATCTCACCAAGGACCGTGGCTTGCCCCTTCCGAGCCGCGCCTTCACCGACGACCCAGCGGCCGTGGTCGGCGACCCCGACATCGACATCGTGGTCGAGGTGATCGGCGGCGTCGAGCCGGCGCGCACGCTCATCGTCGAGTCGCTGATGGCGGGCAAGCCGGTGGTCACGGCCAACAAGGAGCTGCTCGCGATCTACGGCCGTCAGCTGTTCGAGACCGCCGAGGGCGCGGGCGTCGACCTGTTGTTCGAGGCGTCGGTGGGTGGTGGCATCCCGCTGATGCGTCCGCTGCGCGAGTCGCTCGCCGGCGACCGCATCCGCCGCGTGATGGGCATCGTGAACGGCACGACGAACTACATCCTCACCCGGATGACCGAGGGCGGCGCGTCGTTCGCCGACGCGCTCGGCCGACGCGCAGGCACTGGGCTTCGCGGAGCCCGACCCCACCGCCGACGTCGAGGGATACGACGCCGCGGCCAAAGCGGCCATCATCGCCAGCATCGCGTTCGGGGCGCGCGTCGTGTCGAGCGACGTGTACCGCGAGGGCATCACCGGCATCACTGCCGCCGACATCGACTCCGCCCGCGACCTCGGCTACGTGGTGAAGCTGCTCGCGATCGCCGAGGAGCTCGACGGCGAGGTCGCGGTGCGCGTGCACCCCACGATGGTGCCCGAGCGTCACCCGCTCGCATCGGTGCGCGACTCGTTCAACGCGGTGTTCATCGAAGGCGACGCGGTCGGCGAGCTCATGTTCTACGGCCGCGGTGCAGGTGGTGCACCCACCGCATCGGCGGTGCTCGGCGACCTGGTCGACGCGGCGAAGAACCGTGACCGAAGGGCGCAAGGGCGCCACCATCGGCACGCTCGCGGCGCAAGCCGATCCTCGCCATCGACGACATCGAGTCGCAGTTCTACCTGCACACCGAGGTGGCCGATCGCCCCGGCGTCCTCGCGGCCATCGCGACGGTGTTCGGCGAGCACGGCGTGTCGATCCGGTCGATGCAGCAGAAGGGCATCGGCGACGACGCCCGCCTCATCTTCGTCACCCACAAGGCACGCGAAGCCGACCTGCGCGCCACCGTGCTCGCCCTGCGCGACGTCGACGCGGTGCATCAGGTCGGCTCGGTGCTCCGCGTGATCGGCGAAGAGGAGTGAGCGCGGCGATGCGCCGTGGCCCGGCCTCATCGAGGCGTACCGCGAGCACCTTCCCGTCACCGACACGACGCCGGTGATCACGCTGCTCGAAGGCAACACGCCGCTGCTGCGACGCGCCGCGCTGTCGCGCAACGGGCTGGCGTCGCACGCGTGATGCTGAAGGTCGAAGGGCTGAACCCCACCGGTTCGTTCAAGGACCGCGGCATGACGATGGCCATCTCCAAGGCTGTCGAGGCGCGGCGCCAAGCTGGTCATTTGCGCGTCGACCGGCAACACCTCGGCGTCGGCGGCCGCCTACGCGGCGCGCGCCGGCGTTGGCTGTGCGGTGCGTCATCCCGAAGGGCACGTCGCGCTGGGCAAGCTCGCGCAGGCGCTCATCCACGGCGCCAAGGTCGTGCCGATCCGCGGCAACTTCGACGAGGCGCTGCACATCGTGCGCGAGCTGGGCGAGCGGCCCGGCGTCGAGGTGGTCAACTCGTCAACCCGTTCCGCATCGAAGGCCAGAAGACCGCGTCGTTCGAGATCATCGAGGCGCTCGGCGATGCGCCGACCGTGCACTGCCTCCCGGTCGGCAACGCGGGCAACATCACCGCGTACTGGAAGGGCTACCGCGAGTACCACGCCATCGGTCGATCCACCCGCCTCCCGCGCATGCTCGGGTGGCAGGCAGCAGGGCTCGGCGCCCATCGTGCTCGGCGAGCCGGTGTTGCATCCCGAGACGATCGCCACCGCCATCCGCATCGGCAACCCGGCGATCGTGGGACGGCGCGGTCCACGCGCGCGACGAGTCCGGCGGCGACGATCGGCGCCGTCACCGACGCGCAGATCCTCGAGGCCTATCGCCTGCTGGCCTCCGAAGAAGGCTGCTTCGTCGAGCCGGCGTCCGCGGCGTCGGTGGCCGGGCTGTTCGAGGCAGCAGCGGCTGGGCGCCTCACCGCGGACGACACGGTCGTGTGCACGGTCACCGGCCACGGTCTGAAGGACCCGCAACGCGCGATCGCCGAGGTCGAGGTGAGCGACACCATCGGTGCGTCGACCGACGAGGTCGCCGCCGCGCTCGACCTGCTCGCGTGACGCCCTCATGACCACTGCACTCGTCACGGGCGCGTCAGCCGGCCTCGGCTGTGAGTTCGCGCGGCAGCTCGCCGACGCGCGGCAACGACGTCGTGCTCGTCGCGCGCGACGAGCGCCGCCTCGAGTCGCGCTCGCGGCCGAGCTCACGGCAGACCACGGCGTGCAGGCCGAGGTGCTCGTCGCCGACCTGGTCACCGCCGACGGCATCGAGCGGGTCTCGGCGCGCCTGGCCCATGGCGCCCACCCGGTCGATCTGCTCGTCAACAACGCGGGGATGGTGCCGTCGGTCCGTTCGCCGACTGCCGACCTCGACGCGCAGGTGCGTGAGATCGGGCTCAACGTGGTCGCGCTCGTCCAGCTCACCCATGCCGCGCTGGCGCCCATGCGTCGACCGCGGCCATGGCGCGATCGTCAACGTCTCGTCGATCGCCGGGTTACCAACCGTCGCCCTGGCCGCGACCTACGCGGCGACCAAGGCGTTCGTCAACAGCTTCACCCACTCGGTGCACGAGGAGGCGCGTGCGATCTGGCGTGCACGTGCATGGTGCTGTGCCCCGGGCTACACCCACACCGAATTCCACGAGCGTGCCGGCCTCGACCCCGAGCGGGCGTCCCCGAGGTGTTCTGGCAGTCGGCCGACGAGGTGGTGCGCGACAGCCTTGCGCGCCCTCGACCGCCGGCGTTCGGTGTCGTCCCGGGAGTCATCAACAAGGTGGTGGGGTCGCTGTCGAGCGTCACGCCCGCGATCGTCAGCCGACGCGTCGCCGGCATCGTGGTCAAAAGAACCTGACCTGCGTTTCTGACGCTCGGCGCTGAGCCCACGCGGCTCTCGCCGCGGCGAGTCGGTCGGGCGTCAGGTTCGGTCCGCGATCAGAACTCCCACGTCGAGTCCCGCTTACGCCTTCGTGATTCTCTGGAGGCCGTCGGCTTGCGAGAGCACGTAGAGCGCGCGGTCGGGCCCTTGGCCGAACGCGGCGACCTCACGACCGGCCAAGCCGAGATCGACCGGCGCGAACGTGCCGTTGGCGCGGGGCGTCAGGCCGACGATGTCGCCCTTGCAGTAGTCGCTGTAGAGGTACACGCCACGCAGCCCTTTGATCGTCGTGCCGCGGTACACGTAGCCGCCGATCACCGAGATCCATCCGTCGTCGTGGGTGTACGTCGCCACGGGCGCGATCACGTTCGGCGGAGGGTCACCGCGGAACTCGTCGTTGCCCTCGAGACGGTTCCAACCGAAGTTGTCGCCTTTGCCCGCGTCGCGGCCCTTCGTCGCGGCCGCGAAGTCGACCTCCTCGACCTCGTCCTGGCCCACGTCGCCGATCCAGAGGTCACCGGTCTTGGCGTCGAAGGAGAATCGCCACGGGTTGCGCAGCCCGTACGACCAGATCTCGGCCCGTGCCCCGTCGACGCCGACGAACGGGTTGTCGGGCGGGATCGTGTACGGCGGCGTCGGCGCTGGGCGTGGGGTCGATGCGGAGGATCTTGCCGAGCAGCGTGCCGAGCGACTGGCCGTTGCCGCCCGGCGCATGCCCGAGGCCCTCGTCGTTGGCGCCGCCGCCGTCGCCGAGCCCGATGTAGAGATCCCGGTCGGGTCCGAACGCGAGCTGGCCGCCGTTGTGGTTCACCTGGGGTTGGTCGACGGCGAGCACGCGTGCGTCGGCTCGCGGTGTCGACCGCGTCGCCCTGCATCGTGAATTCGTCGACGCGCGTGTCGCCCGATCGGTTGGTGTAGTCGACGTAGAGCTTGGAGCCGTCGGGCGAGAACGCGAGGCCGAGCAGGCCCTGCTCGCCACCCGAACGCACGTCGTCGACTGATGTCGAGCACCGGTGCGTCGACCGAGCGCGCCGTTGCGGACGGCGCGCACCCGGCCGACCTGCTCGGTGACGTAGAGCGTGCGGTCGCCCGCTCGAGATGCGAACGCGGTGAGGCCGGTGATGTCGGCCACGTTGGTGAGCTTGACGCGTGGGAGGCGCAGCGTTCGCCGGCGTCGCGGCGACGCTCGATGCCATCGCGAGTGCGCCGAGGACGCTCACGACGAGCGCGGCCAGCCGCGTGCGGTCGTCGAGGGCGCCACGTCATCGGGAGGAGGCTATCGACGGTCCGTTCCGCGAGAAGGTCGGTACGATGCGGCGTGTGAAGTATGTGGTGCTCGTTCCCGACGGTTGTGCCGACGAACCTCTCGCCGAGCTCGACGGCCGCACGCCGCTCGAGGCCGCGGCGATGCCGCGGCTCGCGGCGCTCGCGGCGCGCAGCGAGGTTGGGCTCGCGACCGTGATCCCCGACGGCCTCCCGCCCGGCAGCGACGTCGGCAACCTCTCGATCCTCGGCTACGACCCGTCGAAGTATCCACACCGGCCGCGCACCCGATCGAGGCCGCGGCGATGGGTGTCGAGCTCGCGCCGGACGAGGTCGCGTACCGCTGCAACCTCGTCACGCTCGACGCCGACGGCACCATGGTCGACTTCGCGGCCGGTCACCTCACGAGCGAGCAGAGCCACGCCGATCATCGCCGCGCTCGACGCCGCGCTCGGTGGCGGTCGCAACGGCGTCCGCTTCCACCCGGGTGTCGAGTACCGCCACCTGTGCGTGGTCCCAGGCGACTGGCCGACGCCGACTGCGTCCCGCCGCACGACCTCACCGGCAAGCCTGCGGTGCTGCCCACCGGCCCCGCCGCGGCGAGGCTGATCGCGCTGATGGACGCGTCGAAGCCGGTGGTCGCGGCGGCGGCCGCCGAGGTCGGCTCGATCGCGACGCAGATCTGGTTGTGGGGCCAGGGCACGAAGCCCGAGCTCCCCGAGTTCGCCGCCCGCTACGGCGTCGAGGGCCGGCTGTCGTCGGCGGTCGACCTCGTTCGCGGTCTCGGCGTGCTCTCGGGCATCGAGGTCCTCGACGTCGCCGGCGCGACCGCCGGCTTCGACAACGACTACGTCGCCCAACGCGACGCGTGCGCTCGCTGTCGCTGCAGGATCGCGACCTGTTCCTCCTGCACGTCGAGGCCACCGATGAAGCGGGCCACCAGCAGGTGCGATCGACGAGAAGGTCACCTCGCTCGAGACGGTGGGACCGCCGAGATCATCGGCCCGCATCGTCGAGCGCACCCGACGGTCGAGCCCTTCCGGATGCTGCTCCTGCCCGACCACGCCACGCCGTGTGCCCTGCGCACCCACACCTCCGACCCGGTGCCGTACCTCTTGTTCGACTCCGAGCACGACGGTGCGGGTGGCATCTACACCGAGCGCGGCGTGGCCGCGTGCGTGCCCGAGCCGGCCCACCAGCTGATGGCCCGCCTGCTCGCCTGACGGAGAGATCGACCCCTCGCTGGACCGGTCCCGGTGTTGGCGCCGTGCGGGGGTGGCAGTACAGTGACGCCCGCCGCCGGTCGTTTCTCTGCGAGCCCTGCACGTCTTCGCGCATGCAGGTCTCGGGGCACCGGCGCACGCAGTCGTTCCCCTCGGCGGATCGCTCCCCGGGGGCTGACAATCTGGCCCGTCGTCCATTGGTGGCGACGCGCCGCGGCCGACCACGGCCCGAGGGAGACGATCCATGAGCTCGGAGCAGCAGATCGAGCGGTCCATGCTCGCCGGCAAGGACCGCGACGAGCTCCACACCATCGCGTCGGCGGTCGGTGTGAAGTCGGCCACGCGCATGCGCAAGGCCGATCTGGTCGAAGCGATCCTGGTCGCCGCCAACGGCGCAACCACCCCGCCCGCCCGCCGCTCCCGTTGCATCCACCCCCGAGCCGTCGAGCAACGGTGACGAGCCGGCCAAGCCGCGCCGCGCGGTGCGCTCGGCGCGGGCCTCCGAGCTCGACGCCGATCCCATCGCCGCGCTCGGCTGCCGAGGAGAACTCGCTCGCGTCGATCGACGACGACGCCCCGCCGCCGAGTCCGCGTCGCGCCCGCACCCCGTCGCCGGGCGCCGCGACGACCGGCACGTCGACCACCGGCACGTCGACCACCGGCACGCCCACCACGGACACGACCTCGTCGACCTCGACCCCCTCGATGTCGCGTGCGCGGTCGAGTGAGCCGTCGGGCAACGAGTCCGATGCACGGGTGTCCGACTCCCGCGACGACATCGACGGCAACCGCTCGACGGGCGACGCCGGTGCAGGCAACGTCGGTGCGGGCAACTCGGACCAGGGCAACTCCGACGACGACGACCGTCAGCCGTTCGGTGACGGGAACCGTCGTGGTCGCCGTCGTCGTCGTGGCCGCACAGGCGTCGAAGGCGCCCCGTCGGACACACGGGCCACCGAGTTCCAGGGCGACCCGATCGAAGCGGAAGGTCTGCTCGATCTCCGCGACGAGGGCTACGGCTTCCTGCGCGCCGGCGGGTACCTCCCCGGCACCAAGGACGTCTACGTGTCGGCGTCGCAGGTGCGACGTTTCGCGCTGCGCAAGGGCGACTCCGTCAAGGGCTTCTCTCGTCCGCAGGCCAGCAACGAGAAGTACCCCGCGCTGCTGCGGGTCGACGAGATCAACGGCCTCACGTCGGAAGCCGCGCGAGCCGCCCGCGCTTCGAAGACCTCACCCCGTTGTTCCCCGACTCGAAGTTGCAGCTCGAGGTCAAGGACGAACCGAACGAGATCACCGGTCGCATCGTCGACCTGGTCGTCGCCGATCGGCAAGGGACAACGCGGGTTGATCGTGTCGCCGCCCAAGGCGGGCAAGACCACGGTGCTGAAGCAGCTCGTGTACGCGATCGAGCGCAACAACCCCGAGGTGCATCTCATGGTGCTGCTCGTCGACGAGCGGCCCGAAGAGGTCACCGACATGCGGCGCCACGTGCTGCGCGGCGAGGTGATCGCGAGCACGTTCGATCGGCCGGCCGAGGAGCACACGCAGGTCGCGGAGCTCGCGATCGAGCGGGCCAAGCGTCTCGTCGAGCAGGGCACCGACGTGGTGATCGTGCTCGACGGCATCACGCGTCTCGCGCGCGCCTACAACCTCGCCGCACCCACCTCGGGTCGCATCATGTCGGGGGGCGTCGACTCCACCGCGCTGTACCCGCCGAAGAAGTTCTTCGGGGCGGCTCGCAACATCGAGGAGGGTGGCTCGCTCACCATCGTCGCCACTGCGCTCATCGAGACCGGTTCAGCGCATGGACGACGTGATCTTCGAGGAGTTCAAGGGCACCGGGAACATGGAGCTGCGCCTCGACCGTCGTCTCGCCGAGCGGCGCATCTACCCGCTCGATCGATGTCGAGGCGTCGAGCACCCGCCACGAGGAGCTGCTGTTCGATCGACTCGAGCTCCAGCAGGTCTGGAAGCTGCGTCGCGTGCTCGGTGCGCTCGAGAGAGGGCAAGGGCCTCGAGCTGCTGATCGACAAGATCCGCACGACCAAGAGCAACCGCGAGTTCCTCTCCGAGATCGAGCAAGGCGCCGAGCCCCGGCGCCTGAAGCACCTTCCATGCCTGATCAGTGTCGGCGCATGGGAATCAAACGTTGGGGTGGCGTTGTTCTGGCGCTACCCCGTGTCTCGTAGACTGGACCGTCATGAAGACCGACACCCACCCCGAGTACGTCGAATGCCAGGTGCACTGCTCGTGTGGCAACGAGTTCGTCACCCGCTCCACCGTGTCGAGCTTGCGCGTCGAGCTCTGCTCCGAGTGCCACCCCTTCTACACGGGCAAGCAGAAGCTCGTTGACACCGGTGGTCGCGTCGAGCGCTTCCAGAAGCGCCAGGCGAAGTCGGAAGCGTTGAAGACCAGCGCCGCCGCCAAGAAGTAGTGCAGTGAGCGACACGCCTTCGAGCTCGGTGCCCCGCTACATGGGTGGCCAAGCGGTGATGGAAGGCGTCATGATGCGCGGCCAGGGCTCGTGGGCCGTCGCGGTGCGCACGCCGGAAGGCGACATCGAGATCGAGACCCACGCCGCGCCCACCTGGACGGAGCGTTGGGTGAAGGTCCCGCTCGTGCGCGGGATCATGTCGCTGGCGGAGTCGATGACCTGGGGTTCAAGGCGCTGGCCTGGTCGGCCAACCGTCAGATCCCCGAAGAGGAACAGATCTCGAGCAAGGCCATGGGCTGGACCATCGGCGTGGCGCTCGCGTTCTTCATGGGCATCTTCATCCTGTTGCCCGCGCTCGTCGCCAACGGCGTCGGCAACTTCTTCGGGCTCAGCGGGTTCTGGTTCCACGTGTCGGAGGGCGCGCTGCGCCTCGGGATCTTCCTCGGCTATCTCGCGCTCATCGGGTTGCTCCCCGACATCAAGCGCGTGTTCCAGTACCACGGCGCCGAGCACAAGGCGATCGCGGCGTACGAGAACGACGTGGAGCTCACGGCCGAGGAAGCGCAGAAGTTCGGTACTGCGCACGTGCGGTGCGGCACCAACTTCCTGCTCACCGTGATGGTCGTCACCATCATCGTGTACTCGTTCGTTGGTCGCCCCGGCTGGCTGGTCCTGATCGCGTCACGCATCGTGCTGATCCCGCTCATCGCTGGGGTTGAGCTACGAGGTGATCCGCTTCGCAGCGAAGCACATGGAGTGGGCGTGGGTGCGGGCGTTCATGAAGCCCGGCCTGCTGCTCCAGAAGCTCACCACCCGTGAACCGTCGCTCGACCAGGTCGAGGTGGCGGTGGCGTCACTGCGGGCGGTCCTCACCGCTGAGCAGCTCGCCGAGGTGGAGTCGCGTGTGAAGCGTCCCGCCAGCGGGATGTTGCCGACCCCGCAGCTGCACGGCGCCTGACCTCGTCTCCAGGCGAGGAGCCCACGGAGGCACCGGTAGCCTGCGGACATGTTCGAATGGCTCGCCGATCTCGAGGCCGAGTTCGACCAGCTCGAAGCCGAATGGTCCGACATCGCCGCGTCGGGTGATCGCAACGCGGCGCGCGACGTGGGCCGTCGCCACGCCGAGTTGAAGCCGGTCGTCGACGCGTACCGCGAGTACCGAGCCGTCGACGTCGATCTGGCCGACGCCCGCGAGCTGCTGGCGGCCGAGGACGACGGCGAGATGCGCACCTACCTCGCCGACGAGATCGCCACCAAAGAAGCGGAGCTCGAGGTGCTCGACGCCCGCCTGCGCGTCCTGCTCGTGCCACGCGATCCCGACGACGGCAAGAACGTGATGGTCGAGATCCGCGGGGGCGAAGGTGGCGAGGAAGGCAACCTGTGGGCCGCCGACCTGTTCCACATGTACGAGCGCTACGCCGACATCCACAGCTGGAAGCTCGAGACGTTGTCGCGTCAGCAGTCCGACATGGGCGGCTTCCGCGACATCACGTTCGTGGTGAAGGGCGACGACGCGTGGGCCCGACTCAAGTACGAGGCCGGGCCGCACCGCGTGCAGCGGGTGCCGGCCACCGAGAGCCAGGGCCGTGTGCACACCAGCGCGGCCACGGTGGTGGTGCTCCCCGAAGCGGAAGAGATCGACGTCGCGATCGACGAGAACGACCTCCAGGTCGATGTCTACCGCTCGAGCGGCCCGGGCGGGCAGTCGGTGAACACCACCGACTCGGCGGTGCGCATCACCCACAAGCCGACCGGGCTCGTCGTCACGTGCCAAGACGAGAAGAGCCAGCTGCAGAACAAGGAGAAGGCGATGCGCATCTTGCGCAGTCGGCTCCTCGAGATCGAGCGCGAGCGCCAGGAGGCGGAGCAGTCGTCGGCGCGGCGCAGCCAGGTGAAGGGGGGCGGCCGCTCCGAGAAGATCCGCACCTACAACTACAAGGAGAACCGGGTCACCGACCACCGCATCGGGCTCACGCTGCACTCGCTCGATCACGTGCTCGCCGGTCACCTCGACCAGATCACCGACGCGCTCGCGGAAGCGGAACGCGGCGAGCAGCTCGGCGACGACGGTTCGTCGGGTCCGTCGGCCTGATGGTGCGCGATCACTCGTGACGGAGACGTGGCGCGACCTGCGCGATCGCGACCGAGGCGCGTCTGCGCGATGCCGCGCGTCGATGCACCCGACACTGAGGCGCGCTGGATGGTGGAGCGCGTGTCGGGCTACGACGGTGCCGAGCTCGTGCTCAACGAGCGTGAGGACGCCGCCGCGCCCGCGCTGGCCACGCTCGACGCGATGGTGCAGCGCCGAGCTTGGCGGCGAGCCGTTGCAGTACGTGCTCGGTGCGTGGCAGTTTCTCGGTCTCGAGTTGCTGGTCGATCGTCGCGTGCTGATCCCGCGCCCGGAGACCGAGCTGGTCGCGCAGATCGCCCTCGACGAAGCAGCCCGCCTCGGCCTCCGACGGGGGAGCGCCGACCACTGGGACGTCGTCGGCACCGACGTGGTGGTCGACCTCGGCACGGGTTCGGGCGCGCTGGCGCTCGCGCTCGCGACCGAGCTTCCCGACGCCGAGGTGTGGGCCGTCGACACGAGTGAGGATGCGCTCCGTGTCGCGCGCGCCAACGTCGCCGGGATCGGCGGGGCCGCCGCGACCCGCGTGCGTGTCGCGCAGGGGTCGTGGTACGACGCGTTACCTGCCGAGCTGCGTGGCACGTTGCGCTTGGTGGTGAGCAACCCGCCGTACATCGCGGAGCACGAAGTCGACGCTGCCCCGAGTCGTGATCGAGTGGGAGCCGTTCGGCGCGCTGGTGAGCGGGCCGACCGGGCTCGAAGCCATCGAGGCGGTGGTCACCGGCGCGATCGAGTGGCTCGATCCCGAGCGGCGGCGCGTTGGTGTGCGAGCTCGGAGCGGACCAAGGCGACGACGCGCTCGCGCTTGCACGCGCCGCCGGCTTCGCCGACGTGTCGGTCGAGCGCGACCTCTCCCGTCGCAACCGCGTGCTCGTCGTACGAACCGGAGTCCCGGATCCCGACACGCGGTAGCGTCAGCGCATGGCCGATGACCTCGACGTCGACGCGATGCTGACCCGATTCCGTGAACGTGCCGCCGCGGTGCGCGACCGCCCGCTGCCGCCGGTCGCGGGGCCCGACCGGCAACGGTTCGTCGACCAGGCGCAGCTCGACTTCCAGGACTTCGCCATCGTCGGCGACGCCACCTGGGACTTCACCGACGGCGTCCTCACCCTCCGCGTCGACCTGACCTGAGCCACCCCTCCGAAATTGCGTGAGGGAATGCCCGAAATCGCTATTGCCCAACGCAATTTCGAGGAAGAGGCGGGTCAGATCTGTTCGTCGAGGCGTTCGTGGGGATCGAGGTGCTGGAGCAGGGCGCGGTCGACGGCCACCCAGATCGTCTTGGAGAACGGGTAGCCGGCGATCGGCACGATGATCATCAGCGGCACCAGGATCGCGAGGAGTTCGCCCACCGGGATGTGCGGCGCGGTGAGCGCGATGGCGACGGCGAACACGACGATGAACAGCGCGGCGGTCACCGCGATGTTGATCGCCAGCGCTCCACTCCAGTAGCCCTGCTCGCGCTCGAACTTCAGGTCGCAGCCCGGGCAGCGCTCCACGATCGTGAACCAGCGGTGGAACAGGTGGCCGCTCCCACACCGCGCGCATCGACGCGTCGCGCCGCGCCACAACATGCGTCCCTTGCCGGGCGCGGTCGTCGGGGTGGCCATCACCGGAGACTAGTGATGAGCCTGGGATCTCCCCGGGGCGTGGTCGCTCAGTCGTCGCCCAGTGAGCTGAGCGCCGAGGTGTCGGGGATCGCCAGTTTGGCCGTGTACCCGCCGTCGATCGGGAGCAGCACGCCGTTGACGTACGAGCCGTCGTCGGACGCGAGGTACACACAGCCGTTGGCGATGTCGGTGGGGGAGCCGAACCGGGGCATCGGGATGGCGCGTCGAACGGGGGCGATGAACGCCTCGTTCTGGATGAACTTCTGGAATGCTTCGTTCTCGGTCGGGGTGAACCCGACGATGATCGCGTTGGTCCGCACGCCCGACGGCCCGTAGTCGACGGCCAGTTGGCGCGTGAGCGAGTTCACCGCGCCTTTCGACGCCTGGTACGCGGGCCGTCCCTCGATGGCGCGGATGCTCGACGCGGCGGAGATGTTGATGATCGCGCCCTCGCCGGCCGTCTGCATGTAGGGGAGTGAGTACTTGCACGCCCAGAACAGGCCGTACACGCCGACGCGCATCACCTTGTCGAACGCCTCGTTGGCCATCTCGGTGATGTGGCTGTCGCCGCCGCCCGGACCGGTCGTGTCGGTGGCCGCCGCGTTGTTGACGAGGGTGGTGATCGGCCCGTAGGTGTCGACGGTGGTCTGCACGGCGCGCCGCACGTCGTCTTCCTGCGCGTTGTCGGCGCGACAGAAGGTGACGGTCAGGTCGCGGGCGCGCATCCGCGCTTCGTGGGCGAGACCAGCCTCCTCGGACCGCCCGGTGAAGACGACCGACGCGCCTTCTTCGGCCAAGCGTTCGACGATGGTGGTGCCGATCCCGCGCGTCGCGCCGGTGACCATTGCAACCTTGCCGGTGAGCCTCATGGTGCGATTCCAGTCATCTCGGTGAACAGTGAACGGAACGAGTCGGTGAAGGTGGTGCGACACGGCCCGGTGAGCGACTGACGCCGAGTGGCGTCGGCCATGGCGCCGGCCGGGCTCCCCGGAGGCCGTGTCACCTCGAGCCGCGGCTCGTGACCCGACCACACGCCGGCGTCGCGCACCCAGTCCTGCACGGTCGTGAGGTCGTCGCCGCACCAGTTCGTGATGCACGCGGTGGTGCTCGCGGCGTCGAGGAGTGGTTCGAGCATCCACTTCATGTCGTCGATGTGGATCGGGGTGTGCGGTGTCGGATCCGACGGCGCGACCATCGTGCGCCCGTTCATGCACCGCGTCGATGTGCATCGCCGGGAACGACGCCGGAAGCCCGGTGAGGGTGTTCAACGCGGGTGATCACGACGGGGAGGTCGAACGCGCGGGCGCAGAACCGCGCCACGCTCTCGACGACCGACCTTGCAGGCGGGGCTCGTGGCGGCGTACGACGTGGCGCCACGGCCGATCGGGTCGCGCTCCCTGTACGGCCACCACGGGTCGTCGTTGGCGGAGTAGACGCCCATGCTCGACATCACGAGCGCGGCCTTCGCCTTGCCGGCAGTGCTGGAGCACCAGGCCCGCGCCCTCGACGTTGGCCCGCATCGCCTCGTCGAGCTGCGTCAGATCCGGCGCGCATCCACGCGAGGTTGCAGCACGTAGGTGAAGTCGTCGGGCAGCGCCGCTGAGATCGCCGGCGGCCAGGTCGACGGCCGGACGGTCACGCCCGCCGCCTCGACCCGGCTCGCGGTGAGGCGCTGAGTCGTGCCGGCGCGCGACCTCGGAGCGCCGTCACGAGCGTCGAGGCATCGGCGAACCGGGCGACGCCCCACACCTCGTTCTCCGCCGCGAGGTATAGGGCGAGGGCGCCGCCGATGGTGCCGGTCACTCCCGGTGACGAGGATCCGCTCACCCGAGATCATGTGGCCACGAACCGCCGGGTGTAGAAGCGAAACGGGCGCGCAAGCGGTCGGCGTCGAGACCGAACTCTTCCGGCGTGTAGCGGTGGGAGCCGTGCGCGTCCTGCGCGATGGGCGTCGATCCACTGCTGCACGGCGTGGCGGGACCCGTCTCCGAACTGACGCCGATCGACGCGCACACGGCGTCGCGACGGCTGCCGATCGGATCGCGCCATGAACTACCGATAGTCGACGTCGATGTTGCCGCGACCGGGTCGGGGTCGCGGTCGCGCGTCGCGAGTCCGCGATGGAGGGCGAGCTCCTCGATGACCGTCCACTCGCGCGCGAAGCGGACCGGGTCGAGTGCCGGCATCGTTGGGCTCGCGCATGAAGCCGGTGAGGCTCATCACCGACGGGATCGACGGCCGCCGGGTCACGGTGCGTCCAGATCAGCACCGCATCGGGGTACGCGGCGAGCAGGGCGTCGAGCGACAAGAGGTGCTTCGGGTACTTGAGCACCCACCGGCCCGGTGTGTGCCACTGCAGCTGCTGCAGCGTGCGGCGATGCGCCTGTACATGGGGGTGTAGTCGGCGTCGAAGAACCAGTCGCGGTACGGCCGGATGTCGTACGAGTCGCCATCCAGCCCTGGTTGATGAAGCTCCAGTCGAATGAGGCCGTTGCACTGCTCGGGCCGGGTCGCGGCCATTGGATGACGAACGAGCATCTCGGCGGGCATCTGGTCGAGCGCCGCCTGTGCGGCAGCGATCCGGGGATCGGTCTCGAACGTCGCGCGTTCGGGCGGCGGTGAGGGCGCCGCCATCTCCCATTGCGCGGAGACCGCAGTCCCGTCGACGCAGGCCATCAACGCGTGGAGGTGCGTCGATCCCGACCGAGGTTGGCCGACGATCACGATCGGTGCCGCGACCACCTCGTCGGCGATCCCCGGATGCGATCGGCGATCGGCCACGAGCCGCAGCCGCTTGCGAGGATGCCCGTCAACATCGCGGCGGCCCGTTGCCGCGACCGGTTCGGTCGACGTCGAGTCGTCGTTGAACGACCCGACGAGCACGTCGAGCGCATCGAGGAACGGAACGTCGCCGAAGTCGTCGAGGCCGGTCGTCCTCGAGGCATCGGCGAGCAGCTGGTCGACGACGATCACGTGGCGTGCCGGCGGTCGGTTGAGCTCCGGGTGAGCATGCCCACCTTTCTATGCGCCGTTGAGAAACCCGCACCACGTCGTGGTGCGCGTCACTCGTCGTCGACCGCCGGCCAGATCGGTTCGCTCGGCGTGGCCGACTCCGGACAGATCGAGCGGTACTGGCAGCGCACGCACACCTCGGCGTCGCGCACGCCGTCGAACTGCTCGGTGCGGATCTCGGCGATGATCGTGCGCAACTCGTCCTCGATGGCGGTGAGGTCGTCGGCGTCGGGCTCGAACGGCGCGGGATCGTCGAGAACCTCTTGTGCGAGGTGTTCGAACGCGATGCGCATGCGGAGCCCCCGCACGGCGGCGAGCGGTGCGAGCACGAATGCCTGGATTCGTGCCTGCTCGTCGTGTGCGACGTCCTCCGCCCAGATGCGTCCGGTCTTGTAGTCACGTGCGTCGAGCACGCCGTCGTGGGACCACAGCGCGTCGATGCGTGCAGTCGCCATGAACGGCGGCATCGGCAGGCGATGGAAGCGCGCCGCGGTGATCTCGTGGCCGACCGCCGTCGCGTGCTCGGGGCAGCGTCGAATGTGGTTGGCGATCTCGCCCCGGGTGCGTTCGTCGCCGTCGAGTCCGTGTGTGAGCAGCACGTCGTCGACATGCGCCGCGTCACGACACGAGCCCGTCTCGTGGATCAACCCGAGCATCGCGTGGAGCTGCTGGCCGTGCGACGGCGCCGGGTTCCCGTCGCTCGCGGGCACGTGCAACACGTACTTGTCGTGCCACTCGCGGGGCAGCGTCGCCACGCCGCCAACGACGTCGGCGTGATCGAGATGATGCCGGGCAGGTGGTCGCGCTTGCGGCCGAAGTGCGCGCCGGTGGGATGGGCGGGACACCCCGACACGAACTTGCAGCTGGTGCAGTCGTCGCCCGGCGTCGGGGTGTCGTCGCCGACCCGCACGCGCACCACGTCGAGCCGCTCCTCGAACCACGCGCGCAGCTGGGGGATCTCGCTGGCGACATCGACCATCCGCTCACTGACGACCCCGTGCACGAGGTCGGTCCACGTGACACGGAGTGGGTCGTCTCCGCACCATCGACTCAACCGCAGCACCGCGAGCCGCACGGCGGGCAGCTCCAGTGGATCCTCGACCGGCGCGGCCTCGCCCCACAGCTCGAGCTGACGGAGCTCCTTGGTGCCGTCGGCATCCACCACGGTGAGATCCACCCAGCCGCCGATCCGAACGCCGCGGGCGTTCGAAACCGTCGGTGAGTCGAGCCCGTGCTCGTGGAGCAGCGCGGCACGATCGCCGAACACTTCCACGTACCACCGCGCCGCTTGCGCGAGCACGCGTTGCTCCTCGACCTCCAACTCCGGGCCGATGCCGTCGAAATCGCTGGTACGCGGCGCGGCGAGCGCAGCGTGGAGGTCGCGCGCTGCGGCGAGGAACACGTCGCGCACCGCGAGCGGTGCACAGGATCGTGCGAGGCCTCGCCACCCTCGTACTCGTGCGCCAGGCGGCGCGCGCACATCGTGTCGGCGTGGCGCAGGAGGTACGGCGTGACCTTCGGCAGGAGCTCGCGATCCGACACTCGACGGGACACTAGGCCCGACGGGCCCGGAGGACGGCCACGACGCCGGCAGTGGAACTGCTGGCGCCGGGACCTCCTCCCTAGACTGAGGCCCCAATCGACTCGACCGGCGCCAGTCCTGCGTCGCGCCGCCAACGGGAGCAGCCAGTGCGCATCGCGATCGGCTCCGATCACGCGGGTTTCCGCATGAAGGGCCACCTCATCGACGTTCTGAAGTCGGGCGGCCACGACGTCGTCGACCTCGGCACCGACTCCGAGGAGGCGGTCGACTACCCGCCGATCTGTGCCGGGGTGGGGCGCGAGGTGGCCGAGGGTCGCGTCGAACGGGGCATCGTGCTCGGCGGCAGCGGCCAGGGCGAGCAGATCTCCGCCAACAAGGTGCACGGCGTGCGCGCCGCGCTCTGCAACGACCTCTACACCGCCGAGTACTCGCGCCGACACAACGATGCCAACGTGCTGTCGATCGGCGCTCGCATCGTGGGAGAGGCGCTCGCCGACGAGATCCTGCGCGTTGGCTCACCACCGAGTTCGAGGGTGGTCGCCACCAACGCCGCATCGACGAGATCACCGCATCTGGAGGCCCAATGACCGACGAACACGCGACCGACGAGCTCGAGCTCATCAGCGCCATCGATCCTGAGGTCGCCGACCTGATCCGCCGCGAGACGCAACGCCAGAACAACACCATCCAGCTCATCGCATCGGAGAACTTCACGTCGCTCGCCGTGATGGCGGCGCAGGGCTCGGTGCTCACCAACAAGTACTCCGAGGGCTATCCGAAGCGCCGCTGGTACGGCGGCAACAAGGTGATCGACGAGGTCGAGCAACTCGCGCGCGACCGCATGTGTGAGCTGTTCGGCGCCGAGCACGCCAACGTGCAGCCGCACTCGGGCGCCAACGCCAACCTTGCTGCGTACTTCGCCGTCATCGAGCCCGGCGACAAGGTGATGGGCATGCGCCTCGACCAGGGCGGCCACCTCACCCACGGCTCGCCGGTGAACATCACCGGCAAGCTCTTCGACTTCGTGGCGTACGGCGTCGACCGCGACACCGAACGCATCGACTACGACGAGTTCCGCGCCACCGCGCTCGCCGAGCGCCCGAAGCTCATCGTGGCGGGTGCCACCGCGTACTCGCGCATGTCTCGACTTCGAGATGTTCCGCGACATCGCCGACGCCTGCGGCGCGATGTTCATGGTCGACGCCGCGCACATCGCTGGTCTCATCGCCGGAGGCGCGCACCCGTCGCCGGTGCCGTACGCCGACATCGTCACGCTCACCACGCACAAGACGCTGCGTGGTCCGCGCGCCGGCGCGATCCTCTGCAAGGAGGAGTACGCGGCGAAGGTCGACAGCGCAGTGTTCCCTGGTTTGCAGGGTGGTCCGCTCGAGCACGTGATCGCGGCGAAGGCCGTCGCCTTCAAAGAGGCGATGCAACCGTCGTTCCGTGACTACGCCGCGCAGGTCGTCGCGAACGCGGCCGCACTCGCCGACTCGCTGGCCGCCGAGGGATTCCGTCTGGTGTCGGGCGGTACCGACAACCACCTGGTGCTCGTCGATCTCCGGCCGTCGGGCATCACGGGGAAAGACGCCCAGGCGGCGCTCGACCGGGCCGGGATCACGTGCAACAAGAACACGGTCCCGTTCGACCCCGAGAGCCCCTTCGTCACGAGTGGCATCCGTCTGGGCACCGCGGCGGTCACGACCGCGGGGATGAAGGAGCCGCAGATGCCGGTGGTCGCGGGGCTGATCGCGCAGGTGCTGCGCAAGCACGACGACCGCGACGTGGCCGCCGACGTGTTGGCCGAGTCGAACGCGTTGTGCGCCGAGTTCGCCCCGTATCCGTCGCTCGTGTGACGCACGCGCGGAAGGGCTGAGGCCGCGGCTTGGGGGGCTACCTCACCATCTCGCTGATCGCGGCGGTCGTCACGTTCGCGTTGACGTTCCCCATGCGGTGGCTCGCGCCGCGCATCGGCGCGATCGCGATGCCCGGTCCGCGCAGCGTGCACACCGAGCCGCTGCCGTCGCTCGGCGGCGCCGCGATGTTCCTCGGGTTCCTCGTCGCGTTCGGCGTCGCGTCGCAGGTCCCGCAGTTCCGCGAGGTGTTCACCGACACCACCGAGCCGCTCGGCTTGTTGCTCGCCGGCGCGGTGATGTTCGTGGTGGGCGCGATCGACGACCTGCGCCCGGTGTCGCCGCCCGCCAAGTTGGCCGGCCAGGTGCTGAGCGGCAGCGTGCTGTCGCTGCTCGGCGTCACGCTCCTCTACTTCCGGGTGCCGTTCGCCAGCTACGAGTACGTGGTGTTGTCCCCCGACCTCGCGGCACTGGTCACGGTGCTCGTGGTGGTGTTGATGGCCAACGCGATCAACTTGATCGACGGTCTCGACGGCCTCGCCGCCGGCATCGTGCTCATCGTGGGCTCGGCGATCTTCTTGTACGCCGACCGTCTCTTCAAGGCGGGCCTGCTCGAAGGATCCAACATGGCGCCGCTGGTGTGTGCGGCGACGGTCGGGATCTGCGCCGGCTTCCTGCCGCACAACTTCAGCCCGGCGCGCATCATCATGGGCGACGCCGGTGCGATGTTCCTCGGCTTGTTGATGGCCACCACGATGATCACCATCGGTGGACGCACGACTGACCCGTTCAGCGGCCAGACCTACTTCTACTTCGCGCCGCTCCTGATCCCCGCGGTCATTCTCGGTGTGCCGATCGCAGACACGGTGTTCTCGTTCCTGCGCCGCGCGTGGAAGCGCCAGCACTTCGCGCAGGCTGATCGTGAACACCTGCACCATCGACTCATGCGCATGGGCCACGGCCCGCGCCGCGCCGTCGTGATCCTCTGGCTGTGGACAGCGCTGCTCTCGGCCGCGGTGCTCATCCCCACGTTCACGAACCGCGGCAACTCGCTGATGCCACTCGCGGTCGCCGCCCTCGCGCTGTTGCTCTACATCTACTTCCACCCCGGTGTGCGCAGCGCCCGCGAGGCACGGGAGGTCACCGTGCTCGACGAGCCGGCCGACGCCGAGCTCGACGTCGACGAGAGCGCCACACCCAGTCGTCACCCTCGAAGAGCACCGCGCCCGCAAACGCGGCTGAGCACGGTCGCGCCGCGGCTCAGTGCAGCGCGTCGGCGACGGCGGCGATGGTGTCGATGTGCTCCTGCGGCGAGCGACCGACGTTCATGGTGCCGATGCTCACGTGGGTCGCGCCCGTGGCGCGTCGCTCGTCGAACTGCTCGCGGAGCCATTCCGACGTCCACTCCTCCGAGAGCTGCACGCCGAGCTGCAGACCGATCATCTCGGGGTCGCGCCCGGCGCCCTCAGCCGCGGTGGCGATCACCGCGCGCGTGTCGCGCAGCGCGTCGCCCGGACCCACATTGGCGATCCATCCGTCACCGATGCGACCGACCCGGTCGAGCACTTTCGGCGCGAAGCCGCCGATCCACACCGGGATCGGTCGTTGCACCGGACGCGGAAGGATCCCCGCGCGGTCGACGTGTTCGTAGTGGCCGTCGAACGTGACGACGTCGTTGGTCCACAACTCGCGGAGCAGCTCGATCTGCTCCTCCGAGCGGATGCCACGATTCTGGAAGTTCTCCCCGAGCCCGTGATACTCGACGGCGTTCCAGCCCGTGCCGATGCCGAGGCGGAAGCGCCCACCGGTGAGCAGGTCGATCTGCGCGGCCTGCTTCGCGACGAGCACGGTCTGGCGCTGCGGAAGGATCAGGATGCCAGTGACGAGCTCGACGTCGACGACTGCCGCGAGGTACGCGAGCAGCGTGAACACCTCGTGGAACTGCGTGTCCGCGTCGTAGGGGCCAGTCCAGTCGGGGCGCGTCGTTCGATCGGCACCGAGCACGTGGTCGTAGACGTTGAGGAAGTCGAGTCCAGCGCCCTGCGCGGCCTGCGCGAACGCAACCACATCGCGGGGGTCGGGGCCGATCTCGGTCTGGGGGATGGTGGCACCAATCTTCATGGTGGCGACGCTACCGCTCTGCCCCGCACTGGATGCCAGGCTGGTTCCCATGACCAAGGAGCGCGAAGAGTTGCTCGTCGTCGACGTGCCGGCGTGGCACGCCTGGCTGGCGAAGCATCACGCCGAGTCCGACGGCGTGTGGCTCGTGATCGCCAAGAAGGGAACGACGTCACCGACGACCTTGGCGATCGGCGACGCGCTCGACGAGGCGCTGTGCCAAGGGTGGATCGACGGTCAACGGCTCGGGCGTGACGGCGCGACGTTCCTGCAGCGATTCACTCCCCGTCGGTCACGCAGCATGTGGTCGAAGCGCAACATCGGGCACGTCGCTCGGCTCGAGTCGGCGGGTCGGATGCGCGCGGCCGGGCGCGCCGAGGTCGAACGCGCGAAGGCCGACGGGCGCTGGGACGCGGCGTACGGCGGTGCCGCCGACTTGGTCCCACCCGACGATCTGCTCGCCGCGCTCGACGCCGAGCCGTGTGCCCAGGCGATGTTCGAGATCCTCACCAGCCAGAACCGCTTCGCAGTGATCTTCCGGATCAACCAGGCGAAGAAGGCCGAGACCCGAACTCGCCGTATCGAGCAGTTCGTCGCCCAGCTCGCACGCGGCGAGACCCTCCACCCGCAGCAGCGCACCCTCGATGATTCGAGCGGTTGACTGGGGCGGCCTCGAGGACGGGCGAGTCGCCTTGGGTGGTCGCGGCTCTGCTTGACTGCCGTGGGCGCGGAGCGGGTCTTCGGTCGCGTCACGAAAATCCAGCTCCGAGTTGACGGATCGCGCATGATCCGCTAGCTTGTGAGCGTATTCACAAGCGGTTCCGGCGCAACGACGCACCGGACAGGGGAGGGTGGCGGGGTGAAAACCCGGCTGCAGCGAGCGGTCAAGCGAATCTTCATCCCGGCATCGGCGTGCCCAGGCCACCGTCGTGGCGAGGGCTTCTCCAACGGCGTCGAGATCATCGGCCCGCCGATCGTGTGCGTGCTTCTCGGGCTGTGGCTCGACAGCGTGCTCGGCACCAGCCCGCTGTTCGCGATCGGGCTGTTCCTGTTCGGCGCCGCCGGCAGCTTCGCGTCGCAGTACTACCAGTACCAAGCGAAGAGCCGTCAGCTCGACGAAGGCCGGCCGTGGTCGCGCACCAAGACCGACGCGGAATGCAACGGGCCCACGCGATGAGCGAGCTCGAGATCCCCGATCCCGACGGCATCGAGTCGCGCATCGTGCGCGACCTCGCCCGTCACGGTCTGATGGCCGCGCCCGTCGTGATCCTCGCCGCCGGCATCTGGCGCGGTCCGAGTGCCGCGCTCGCCGTCACGCTTTCCCTCGCACTGGTGATCTTCAACTTCATGCTCTCGGGCGCCATGCTCGGTTGGGCAGCGCGCATCTCGCCCGACATGCTCATGGGCGTCGCGCTCGGCGGGTTCCTCGTGAAGATCATCGCCTTGTTCGCGGTCGGCACCATCGTCGAGCAGATCGACGCCGTCGACTTCCCCGTGTTCGTCGTCACCGTGCTCGTTGCTCACCTCGGTCTCCTCGCGTGGGAGACCCGTTCGGTGAGCTTGTCGTTGGCATCCCCGGGGCTCAAGCCCCGCCACAAGTAGCCCCTAGGAGTCTGGGTGGTATTCGCAGAACTCTTGCCGAGCGTCAACGAGCTCTTCGTCTGGAAGCCGTGGTTCGGCGACTCGTGGTACGCGTTCAACAAGACCGCGGCGCTCGCGTTCCTCTCCACGCTCATCTGCGTGGGCATCTTCCTGGTCGGAAGCGCGCAAGCGCGCCCTGGTACCGGCCGGGATGCAGAACGTGGCCGAGATGGGCTACGAGACGGTCGAGGAGCAGATCGCCGTCGAGGTGATGGGCGCCGACGCCGGTCGCAAGTGGGCGCCGTTCCTGGCCACCCTGTTCTTCTGGATCTTCTTCATCAACATCTGGTCGACGTTCCCGGGGATCTTCTTCCCCGCCACGTCGCGACTCGCCATCCCGTTGTTCCTCGCGATGCAGACCTGGGCGATCTTCATCATCGTCGGGATCAAGCACCAGGGCCCAAGTACTTCCTCAACGCCTGCTTCCCGCCTGGCGTGCCGTGGCCGCTCTACTTCCTGGTCGCGCCGATCGAGTTCATCTCGAAGTTCATGCTCCGGCCGTTCTCGCTGGCAGTGCGACTCTTCGCCAACATGGCCGCCGGTCACGTGCTCCTGGCACTGTTCGCGATCATGACCAACGAGCTCATCGTCGTGCACGCCAGCGGCTGGTTCCAGATCCCCATGGGCATCCTGCCGTTCGCCGGCCTGGTGGCGATGGTCCGGCTTCGAGTTCCTGGTCGCGCTCCTGCAGGCCTACATCTTCACCATCCTCACCGCTGTCTACGTCAACGAATCGCTGCACGCCGAGCACTGAGCGAGGCGCGTGCGACGCACCATCAACACCGTCACGACCATCCAGCACCACCAGCCAGCAACAACTGAAAAGGGAGATCCCGAGTGCTTCACTCACTGCTGCTCGCGGCGATCGACTCCGGCGAGCTCAAGGCCGGTCTCGGTTCTGTCGGGTACGGCCTCGCGGCCATCGGCCCCGGCATCGGCATCGGCTACCTGGTCGGTCAGTCGGTCCAGGCGATGGCACGTCAGCCTGAGATGGCCGGCAACGTGCGCACCACGATGTTCCTCGGCATCGCGTTCGCCGAGGCACTCGCGCTGATCGGTTTCGTCCGCAAGTTCATCTGAGCCGTTCGTTCCCGACTCACGCGATTACGAAAGGAAGGACGCGCGATGCGCATCCGCAATTTGCTCGCCGTAGGCATGGTGGCGCTCACCGCGCTGGTGTTCGTGCCCGCGACGGCCGCCTCGGCCGATCCGGGTAAGGACTTCCAGAAGGAGCTCACCAGTGCCTCAAGAGGCGCTGGACAAGAAGAAGGAAGACTCCAGCTACAACCTCACGACGGCCGTCGACAAGTGCCACGCGGCGCCGAGCATCGTGGTGCCCGGCCGTGTCGGAGCTCTTCTGGGGCGGTCTGGCGTGGGCGATCGTGGCCTTCTTCTTGATGAAGTTCGGGTTTCCGATGCTCAAGAAGACGCTCAAGGCTCGCCAGGACAAGATCCGCGGTGACCTCGAGGGTGCTGAGAAGGCTCGTACCGAGGCGGAAGCAGAGCTGGTGCAGTACCGCGCCCAGCTCGCCGACTCCCGCAGCGAGGGCGCCACGATCGTCGAGGCCGCACGGGTCGACGCCGAGCGGGTGCGCAGCGAGATCCTCGCCCGCGCCGAGACCGAGGCGACCGAGCTCAAGACCCGGGCAACCGAGGACATTGCGCTCGCGTCCGAGCGGGCCCGCAGCGACCTGCAGGGCCAGGTGAAGGAGCTGTCGATCGAGTTGGCGGAGAAGGTCGTCGAGCACAGCCTCGACGCCGACACCCAGATCGCGCTCATCGACAGCTACATCAACGGGCGTCGGGAGCAACGGACATGACGGAGCGGGTCGAGGCCTACGCCCAGGCGCTGCTGGAAGTCGCGCAAGCGGAGGGGCAGCCGTCGCCGAGATCGAGGATGAGCTGTTCCGCTTCGCCGCGGACCCTCGAGGCGACGACGACCTCCGGCTCGCGCTCACCGACCCGGCACTCCCGGCCGAGCGGCGCAGGTCGCGATCATCGAGCAGCTGCTCGGCGGCAAGGCGCTCGTCACCACGGAGGCGCTGGCCCTCCTCGTGGCGACCGCCGGACGCGGGGCGAGCTCGAAGGATCGTCGACCGCGTTCGTGCGCATGGCGGCGTCGAAGCGTGAACACGTGGTCGCCGAGGTGCGCAGCGCGGTGGAGCTGAGCGACGACACCGTCGCCCGTCTCACCACGCGCTCGGCCAACGCGACCGGCAAGAACGTCGAGGTGAAAGTGGTCATCGACCCGAGCGTGCTCGGCGGCATCGTCACCCGCATGGGCGACCTCGTCATCGACGGCACCGTACGACACCGCCTCGACCAGTTGAAGGAACGGATCAGAGATGGCTGAGCTCACGATCAATGCCGACGAGATCGCGGCGGCGCTGCGCGAAGCACGTCGACCTTCTCGCCGACGCTCGATCAGGCCAAGGTCGGACAGGTGCTCGAGGTCGGTGACGGCATCGCCGCGTCGCCGGGCTTCCCGACACCGCGGTCAACGAGGTGCTCGAGTTCGAGGGTGGCACGCTCGGCCTCGCGCTGAACCTCGACGAAGGCTCCATCGGCGCCGTCGTGCTCGGCAGCGCCACCAAGATCGAAGAAGGCGCCGCGGTCAAGGGCACCGGCCGCATCCTCTCGGTCGGTGTCGGCGACGCCCTCATCGGTCGGGTCGTGAACGGCCTCGGCCTGCCGATCGACGGCAAGGGCCCGATCCCGTCGCTCACCCAGCGTCGTCTCGAAGTGCAGGCGCCCGGCATCGTCGGCCGCCAGCCGGTCGAGGAGCCGCTGCAGACCGGCATCAAGTCGATCGACGCCATGACCCCCATCGGTCGTGGCCAGCGCGAGCTCATCATCGGCGACCGCAAGACCGGCAAGACCACCATCGCCATCGACACGATCCTCGCCCAGAAGGGCCAGGGCGTGAAGTGCATCTACGTCGCCGTCGGCCAGAAGGGCTCGACCGTCGCGCAGACCGTCGCCACGCTCGAAGAGCACGGCGCGATGGAGTACACGGTCGTGGTCAACGCGCCCGCCGCCGACGAAGCCGTGTTCAAGTACCTCGCCCCCTACTCGGGCTGCGCCATCGGCCAGCACTGGATGGACAACGGCGAGGCCGCGCTGGTCGTGTACGACGACCTCTCGAAGCAGGCTGAGGCGTACCGCCAGCTGTCGCTGTTGCTGCGTCGCCCACCGGGACGTGAGGCCTACCCCGGCGACGTGTTCTACCTCCACAGCCGCCTCCTCGAGCGCGCCGCGAAGTTGAGCGACGCGCTCGGCGGCGGATCGCTCACCGCGCTCCCCGTCATCGAGACGAAGGCGGGCGACGTCTCGGCGTACATCCCGACCAACGTGATCTCGATCACCGACGGCCAGATCTACCTGCAGGAGAACCTGTTCCGTTCCGGTGTGCGTCCCGCCGTCGACGTCGGCATCTCGGTGTCTCGCGTGGGTGGCGCCGCGCAGATCCGTGCCATGCGCTCGGTGGCCGGCACGCTCAAGGTCGACCTCGCGCAGTTCCGCGACCTCGAAGCCTTCGCCACGTTCGCGTTCCGACCTCGACGCGGTGTCGAAGGCGCAGCTCGAGCGTGGCTACCGCCTCGTCGAGCTGCTCAAGCAGCCGCTCAACTCGCCGATGCCGGTGGAGCTGCAAGTGGTGTCGGTGTTCGCCGGGACGTCGGGTGCGCTCGACGACATCGACGTCACCGACGTGCGTCGCTTCGAGAGCGAGCTGCACGAGTGGATGCACACCCGCTACTCGTCGGTGCTCGCCGGGATCCGCGACACGGGCAAGCTCCCTGAGGGCGACGTGCTCGCCGACGCGGTCCGCGAGTTCCACGACGCGTTCGACGTGGCCAAGGCGGACGCGGCGGAAGCCGCCGCCGAGGTCGCGGCCGAGGCAGCCGCGGCCGAGGCACTCAATCCCGAAACGACTGCGAGCGCCTAGCCATGGCCGGTGGTCAGGAGCGGGTTCTTCGCCGACGGATCAAGAGCATCCAGTCGACCCAGAAGATCACGCGCGCCAGGAGCTGATCGCGGCGAGTCGCATCGCACGCGCCCAGCAGACCGTCGCGGCCGCGCAGCCGTACAGCGAGAGCATCTCGCAGGTGGTGCGCGACCTCGGTGCGGCCAGCGGCGGCGACAGCCCACTCCTCTCGCCGCGCGCCGAGATCAAGAAGGTCGCGCACATCGTGATCGCGGGCGATCGTGGTCTCTGCGGCGCGTACAACTCGTCGGTGATCCGCACGGCCGAGCGTTCGATCCAGGCGCATCAAGCCGCGGGGCGTGACTACTCGCTCATCGTGGTGGGCCGTCGCGTCGAGGGCTACTTCCGCTACCGCGAGTACCGGATCGACGCCGCCTTCTCGGGCTTCTCCGACCGTCCGAACTACGAGCACGCCCGGGCCATCGGTGCGGCGGCGACTGGTCCGTTCCTGGCCGGCGACACCGATCTCGTCGAAGTGGTGTTCACCAGGTTCCTCACCGCGGGCACCCAGGTGGTCGCGCAGGAGACCCTCGTCCCTCTCGTGCGCGACGAGTCGGACGACGCAGCGGCGGAGGGCGAGACCCCCACCGCGTCGTACGACTTCGAGCCGTCGACCGAGGAGATCCTCGACCTCCTGCTGCCGCGCTACGTCGACTCGCGCATCTACGCGGCGTTGTTGAACGCGGCCGCGTCGGAGCACGCGGCCCGCCAGACGCGCCATGAAGTCGGCCACCGACAACGCGGAAGATCTCATCACCACGTTGAGCCGCAGCATGAACCGCGCCCGCCAGGACTCGATCACCACCGAGATCATGGAGATCGTCAGCGGATCCGAGGCGTTGCGCTCGGGCACCCCCGACGGCGACGACCTCTTGGCCGACACCATCGAAGGCCGCGACGCCGACCTGTTCGTCGCTCGCGCCACGACAATTAATCAACGGCAACTGAACACACGAAGCCAGGAGCCCTCATGACCATGACCGCGGACACGCCTGAAGCCACCGAGCGCAAGGTCGGTCGCGTCGTCGCCATCGCCGGCCCGGTGGTCGACGTGGAGTTCCCGCCCGACGAGCTCCCCGAGATCGACACCGCCATCACGATGGAGGCGAACCTCGAAGGTGAGACCATCCTCATCACCGCCGAGGTCGCCCAGCAGATCGGGCACAACCGGGTGCGCGCCATCTGCCTGAAGCCCACCGACGGCCTGCGCCGCGGCGCGATCGTCACCAACCTCGGTCGCGGCATCACGATGCCGGTCGGCGATGGCGTGCTCGGCCACGTGTTCAACGTGATCGGCGAGCCGCTCGACATCGAGGAGAGCGAGCTCACCGGGATCGAGGACCGCTGGGAGATCCACCGCCCGGCGCCCTCGTTCGACCAGCTCGAGCCCCGGGCGAAGATGTTCGAGACCGGCATCAAGGTGGTCGACCTCCTCGAGCCTTACGTGGAGGGCGGCAAGATCGGCCTCTTCGGCGGTGCGGGAGTGGGCAAGACCGTGCTCATCCAGGAGATGATCCACCGCGTCGCCACCCAGCACGGTGGTGTGTCGGTGTTCGCCGGGGTCGGGGAGCGCACCCGTGAGGGCACCGACCTCTGGATCGAGATGCAGGAGTCGGGCGTCATCGAGAAGGCCGCGCTCGTGTACGGCCAGATGGACGAGCCGCCGGGCGTGCGCCTGCGCGTCGCGCTCTCGGCGCTGACCATCGCGGAGTACTTCCGCGACGTGAAGAACCAGGACGTGCTGCTGTTCGTCGACAACATCTTCCGGTTCGTGCAGGCCGGTTCCGAGGTGTCGACCCTGCTCGGGCGCATGCCGTCGGCGGTGGGCTACCAGCCCACCCTCGCCGACGAGATGGGCGAGCTGCAGGAGCGCATCACCTCGACGAAGGGTCACTCGATCACGTCGTTGCAGGCGGTGTACGTGCCGGCTGACGACTACACCGACCCGGCACCGTTCACCACGTTCACCCACCTCGACGCCACCACCGAGCTCAGCCGCCAGATCTCGGCGCTCGGCATCTACCCGGCGGTCGACCCGCTCGCATCCACGTCGAACATCCTCGCCCCCGAGGTCGTCGGTCAGCGTCACTACGACTGCGCCCGTCGAGTGCAGGAGGTGCTCCAGCGCTACCAGGAGCTCCAGGACATCATCGCCATCCTCGGTCTCGACGAGCTGTCGGAAGAAGACCGCGTCACGGTGTCGCGGGCCCGCAAGATCCAGCGGTTCCTGTCGCAGCCGTTCTTCGTGGCCGAGGTGTTCACCGGCCAGCCCGGCATCTTCACGCCGGTGCAGGAGACGGTCGAGTCGTTCGAGGCGCTGGTCGACGGTGAGCTCGACGACGTGCCCGAGCAGGCGTTCTTCAACGTCGGTGGCGTCGAGAGCGTGCTCGCCAAGGCCAAGTCGCTCCAGGAGAGCTAGGCACATGCCCCTCGACGTGCAAGTGGTGTCGCCCGAGCGCGTGCTCTACGAGGGCGTGGCCGACATGGTCGTCTGTCGTCCCGAGGGCGGCGACGTGGCGTTCCTGCCCGGTCACGTGCCGTTCCTCGGCGCGCTCGATGTGGGCGCGGTCCGCGTGATCCTCAATGCCGATGCCAACGAAGGCGCCGGCGAGGTGGCGTTCGCGGTGCACGGTGGGTTCGTCGAGGTGAGCAACGACCACGTGACGGTGCTGTCCGACCTCGCCGAGGCGAAGGACCAGATCGACGTGGCCCGCGCCGAGAAGGCCAAGACGACCGCCGAGGCCGCGCTCGCGACCGACCCCGAGGACGACGCGGCCCAGACTGCCCTCGCCCGCGCCACCACCCGCGTGCACGTCGCCACCGAGCTCTGACCCAACGTTCGGACCTGGACGGGAACGGGCGGCGGCGCCTTGCCTTTCCGAACCACGATTCGAATAAGTTGCCCCGAGCGAGCGCACGACGCGCTCCTTCCTCGGGGGATCTCGACATGGCAGCGTGGCTGGGTCAGTACTGCATCAACGTCACCGACATCGAGCGGACGGTCAAGTTCTACGAGGCCATCGGGCTCACCTGCACCAGCCGCACCGAGATCCCGGAGGCCACGAAGCCATCATGGAGAACGCCGACGGCAAGGGCGGCAAGATCCAGCTCGCCCAGCAGAAGGACACGAAGGTCCGATCGAGTTCGGCAACGCGTTCTGGAAGCTCTACGTCAACACCAACGACATCGACCACCATGCACAAGGCGGCACTCGACTTCGGCTGCGAGGAGACGACGCGCCGCAGCGTTCCGAGCGCTGGCCCGATCACGATCAGCTTCGTGAAGGACCCCGACGGCTACGTGGTCGAGTTCGTGCAGCGTCACCCGTGGCAGGACGGCGACGACACCACCCAGGCGTGGGTCGGCCAGCACTGCATCTACGTGACCGACATCGACGCCACCAAGAAGTTCTGCGAGACGCTCGGCATGACCATGCACGAGTGAGACCGACATCGGGAAGATCAAGGAAGCGATCCTCGAGAACCCCGACCAGGGCGGGAAGATCCAGCTCGCGCAGAAGCTCGACGACGACTCGCCGATCGCCATGGGCACCGCCATGTGGAAGCTCTACGTGTGGTGCGACGACGCCAAGGCCCTCTACGAGACGGCCACCGCCGCGGGCTACACGTCGCTGGTCGAGCCCGTGCTGCTCGAGCGCTGGGACACCACCATGGCGTTCGTCGCCGACCCCGACGGCTACGAGGTCGAGCTGGTCAGCAAAGGCGCATCCGCCTGACCCACTCGCGGTTCGTCATCGCCCAGCGGTGAGGAGCTCCGGGGGAGCCCAACTTGGCCACTGCGCGGTGTCGACGATCCGTCCGTCGAGGAACGACGCGACGAGCCTGAATGGTGCGTCGGCTCGGCTGTTGTCGTATACGTGTGCGTCGTCGACCACCTCGACGGCGTCCCGGAGATGCCCCCACAGGCGGGCGAACCGCGCGGATCTTGTCCTCGGGGACGTGGTGGCCACCGTGGGTCACGCGGTCGACCACGCGGGCCACGGCCAGTTCCTCTGGGATCAGCACGATGTGCAGGGTCACGCGGTATCCGGCAGCCTCTGCGTCGCGCAACAGAGCAACTTTGGACTCGTGTGAGAACACGGTCTCAGTGGCGAACGACCGGCAGGCACCGATGCGTTCAGCCCGAGCAACCGTCGCGAGCTCGGCCGCGTCGTACGCATGCTCGACCTCGGTGCCGGGCCATCGATCGGCGGCGATCACGTCGGCGCTCACGAACTCGAGATGCGTGGCCGGCGCGAGGATCCGCGCGTAGAACGTGGTCTTGCCCGCGCCGTTGGGTCCGGCGATGACGTGCAGTACGGGATCCGCCACGCCTCAGGGCTTGCTGGTGCGTTCCTCGACAGGATCCCCGCGGTGGACGACGTTGCCGTCGTCGTCGAGCTCGACATAGGAACGGCCCTGATCGGCGAACTCCCGAGCGAGGTCGAGACCGTCGCGGCGGGCGTCCATCCGCTCCGCCCATTCGGCGCGGACCACGGCCTGTTCGTGCGCGTTCAACTCGTCGTAGTTCCGGCGTTCGGCGAGCACGTCGGCGATGTCGCGGTGCGAGACGCTGTCGCCAGCTTCGAGTTCCCGACCGATCCGCGCCCAGTGGGCGATCTGCTGAGCGGTACTCCGGCTCATCAACGGAGCAACGATCTTCGCCGATGCGTACAGCTCGTCGTCGATGCGGGTCGGTGACGTCGTGGCCATGGCGACCTCCTCCGCTCGACTGTAGCAGACTGCAACACACACCGGTCAGTCCGAGGCAACCCAAGGGTCCGACTTGACGATCGCTTCGGCTGAGCGACGAAGGATCTCATCGACTGTCTCCACCGCTGATTGGCATGAGGTGTCGAGCCACAGCCCGAGTTCGCCTGGGGTCGTCGCAAGGTCGCGGTCGTTGAGTTCCGGGGTGTAGCCGTCGCGGTACGCAACCTTTCCCCGCTGCCGACGCCGCTCCTCGTGTCGCTGCTCCACGACGTCGATCGACGGGCGCAAGACCACCAGGTGAGCGGGGCGGGCGTCGACACGATCAATCCACTGCACCACGTCGGGGCCGTAGATGTTGTCCTGAACCACCGCGGTGAATCCCGCTGCCGCGTACTCGCCTGCCACCAGCGCGGAGAGCCGGTACCGCAGGTCGAGCAACCTCCTCGCGTCGGCCTGGTGCTCATCGTCGTCGAAGTCCACCCAACCGCTGGTCGCCCATCGGGAGAACTGTCCGCCACGTACGTGCACGCTTCGCTCGAACCGCTGCGAGAGCAGCTCGGCCACCGTTGACTTTCCTGAGGCCTGAGTTCCCGTGATGAGCCACACGGCGGAGGACATGCGGCAACGATGCCAGTTCGAACCGCCCGGCGCAGGCGAATTTGGAGATCGTTGTTCCGTGCGCTTCCACGCGTCCGCCCGCTCAGTAGCGTTGGCCGATGTTTCGTCGGCGCGCTGGGCGTGGGGCGTGCTGGCAGCGGTGTGTGCCGTGCTCGCCGTCTCGCTCGGCGTCTTCATCGCCTCGATCCTCGGGGCCACGACGGCGTCGGCGGAAGTCAACCTCGATCCGTACAAGGGGCTCGGCACGTGGGTCGACGTGTTCGACTACGCGCCCCGTCTGCAGGCGGCCGACGCGCTCCCGCGTGTCACGCCCGAGTCGACCGCCGACATGGCGAAGCTCGGGGTGCGCACGCTCTACCTCCAGGTCGCGAACCCCGACGATGCGCCTTCGACGGCGCTCGTCGACGCCACGACGCTGAAGGCGATCGTGCGCAGCGCGCACGACAACCACCTGCTCGTGGTCGCGTGGTTCCTCCCGTACGTGAGCGATCTCGCCAAGGATGACCAGTTCGTTCGCTCGATCATCAAACTGCGCACGGGCGGCCGCGGGTTCGACGGCATCGCGCTCGACATCGAAGACACCAAGGCGGTGCCCGACGTCGCGCAGCGCAACGACCGCGTCGTGGAGCTCGCCCGTCGGGCCCGCGCGGCGATGCGCAGCGACATGGCGCTTGGTGGGATCGTGTTTCCCGCGGTGCAGCTCGACGTGGTCAACCCGACGCTGTGGCCGTCGTTCCCGTACAAGCGGCTCGATGCGTCGATCGACGTGTGGATGCCGATGGCCTACTTCACGTTCCGCGACGTGGAGTCGGGGTACCGCGACGCGTACACCTACAGCGACGAGAGCGTGTCGCGACTTCGCAACCACCTCGACGACGATGACGCGCCCGTCCACCTGGTCGGCGGCATCGCCGACGAGGTCACGCCGGCTGACGTCGTCGGGTTCCTGCGCGCCGCCAAGGACACCGGCGCGGTCGGCTACTCCCTCTACGACTACTCGACCACCTTCTCGCCGCTGTGGCCCTACCTCCGACGGGGCGGCGTCTGAGCGGGAAGCGCCCACCCGGTCGCACGGATTACGCTCGTCACAATACGTAGGCAAGGGGGAGTGGTTCATGGGATTCATCGACTCCGACACGCATGTGCTCGAGTGCGACGAGACGTGGGAGTTCTTCGATCCGTCGGAGCGCGAGTACCAACCGATCACGCTCGAGTACCCCGACGCCGCCGACGGGCCGGGCGTCGCGGGACGGCGGCAGTACTTCGTCATCGGCGACACCGTCGGACGCAAGTTCGCCGCGGATGGCATGAAGAACGGCGACTACGGCAAGGACTATCCGCAGGAGGCCACGTTCCTGCTGGATCCCTCGGTCCGCGTCCGCGAGATGGATCTGCTGGGCATCGACGTGCAGGTCCTGTTCTCGACCGACTACCTCACGATCGGTGTCGACAACCCGTTCGCGGAAGCCGCGCTCGCCCGAAGCTACAACCGGTGGATCGCGAGCAAGACGGTCGACAGCGGGGGTCGTCTGCGTTGGGCGATCGTGCCCCCCACGCTCAACATGGAGCGCTGCATCGAAGAGCTCGAGTTCGGCAAGGCCAACGGTGCGATCGGCGTGCTGCTCAAGGGCGAGGAGCACGGTCGCAGCCTCAGCGATCCCTACTTCCACCCGATGTACCGCAAGGCCGAGGAGCTCGACCTCACCATGTGCGTGCACGTCGGCTTCGTGCGCAATCGCTTCGAAGGTCTGCCGATCGGCATGACCGTGCCGTCGGGCGGCAACCTGATGCAGCAGGGCTTCCAGTCGATCCTCAACTCCGGCTGCTCCTGCGTTCGGCTCACTGTTCAAGACCGGCGGCGCGCCGCAAGGGCTGAGCGACCTGTTCCCGAACCTCCGCTTCGCCTTCCTCGAAGGCGGGTCGTCATGGCTGCTCGGCGTGTTCGAGGGCATGAAGCGCGTCCCGCTCCGCGGTGAACCGCACCAACTGGGTCATGACCGACAAGGGAGCGTCGTTCGTTGTCCCGCCGCTCGATGTGAGCGCCGAGATGGAGGCCAAGAACCTGTTCGTGGCGGCGTTCTCGACCGAGGATCTCCCGTACCTCACGCGGCTCGTCGGTCCCGACCACCTGATCATCGGCAGCGACTACGGCCACAACGACCCCGGCACCGACCCGTTGGCTCACACCATGGTGATGTCGCGCGAGCGACCTCGACCCGACGTCGGCTCGCAAGATCTGTGACGACAACGGGCGCGCCGCGTACAACATCCCCGCCGATTTCACGCCCGACTGGCCCGATCCAGGTCGGCGAAGTCGCCCCGCCGCGGTCTGACGGGCGGCGAGCTAACCGGCGGCACCGCCACGGGGCCGCTCGACTGCCTCGTAGATCACGACGCTCGTCGGCGCGGGCATGGGCGCGACCCCAGGCTGTTTGGGTCGTGTGGCGAGCCCAGCGACGTGGGCGTCGAGATGCTCCTGGCTCTCCCACCGCTCGAAGAGGACGACGCGTCGGGGTTCGAGCGGATCACCGCTGTACAGGAAATCGATGCAACCCGGTTCGTCCCGCGACAGCCGCATCGACTCGTGACGAGCGGCGAGGAAGGCCTCGCGTTCGTTCGGTTCGACCTCGAAGACGGCGACCGCGATCAGCACGTCGTGATCAGTCGAACTTCAACGCCGAGTAGCGCATGAGCTTCTGCCACTTGTGGGTGGCGTCGATCGTGCGGATGGTGCCCGACTTCGAGCGCATCACGATCGATTGCGTGCTCGCGCCGTCGCCCCAGTAGCGCACGCCCTTGAGCAGTTCACCGTCGCTCACGCCAGTGGCGGCGAAGAACACGTCTTCGCCCCACACGAGATCGTCGGTGTGCAACACCTTGTCGAGGTCGTAGCCGGCGTCGAGCGCGGCACGGCGCTCCTCGTCGTTGCGGGGCCAGAGCCGACCCTGCATCGCGCCGCCGATCGCCTTCAGCGCGCACGCTGCGATCACACCTTCGGGCGTGCCGCCGATCCCGAATAGGATGTTGGCTTCGCTCTCGGGCCACGCGGCGGAGATCACACCGGCGACGTCGCCGTCTTGGATCAGCCGGATGCGCGCACCGGCGTCGCGGCACTCCTTGATGATGTCGGCGTGGCGGGGTCGGTCGAGGATGACCGCAGTGATGTCGTCGACGTCCTCGCCGAGTGCTTTGGCGACCGCTTCGAGGTTGGCCTTGACCGGAGCATTGATGTCGATGGCGTCGGCCGCCTCGGGGCCGACCGCGATCTTGTCCATGTAGAAGCACGGGCCCGGATCGAACATCGTGCCGCGCTCGGCGACGCCGATCACCGAGATCGCGTTCGGGCGACCGAGCGCGGTGAGCGTGGTGCCTTCGAGAGGGTCGACGGCGATGTCGACCTGCGGTGCGGTGCCGTCACCGACCTCCTCACCGTTGAACAACATCGGCGCTTCGTCCTTCTCGCCCTCGCCGATCACCACGATGCCGTCCATCTCGACGGTGTTGAGGACGAGGCGCATGGCGTCGACTGCGGCGCCGTCCGCGGCGTTCTTGTCGCCTCGGCCCATCCACCGGCCGGCTGCCAGCGCGGCGGCCTCGGTGCCGCGGACGAGCTCCATCGCCAGGTTGCGGTCGGGTGCTTGTGGCTGCGTGTCCATGGCTGCTCCGTGAGAAAAGGGTGCCCGATCGTACCTGGGCCGACGGTGCGACCGGGCCTGCGAGACTGCGCATGATGGATGACCACGAGGTGCTGCAGGGCGGTGTGGCGAACGCGGGTGCGGTGGTTCGGTCCGGTGCGCACGTATTGCGTCCCGCGCACGCTCATTCCGCGTCGGTGCATGCGCTGCTGCGCCACCTACGCGACCGGGGATTCGAAGGCGCGCCGGAGGTCGTGGGGTTCGACGGCGAAGATCGCGAGCGGCTCGTCTTCGTGCCGGGAGATGTTCCCTTGCCGCCCTTTCCGCCGTGGTGGCAGCACGACGCCGTGCTGGCGTCGATGGCGGCGTTGCTGCGGAGGTTCCACGACGCGGCGCGCGAGTTCGAGCCGGCACCCGATGCGACGTGGTCCGACGAGCTGCGGGATCCGACGCCCGGTGTCGACGCGGTGCTCTGCCACAACGACGTGTGCCCGGAGAACGTGGTGTTCGACGACGGTGCGGCAATCGCGCTGATCGACTTCGACTTCGCCGCGCCGGGGCGTCGGGAGTGGGATCTCGGCGCGATGGCGATGATGTGTGCGCCGCTCGATCCGCCCGAGATCGCTGCGCGGCTCGGGATGGAGATGTTGGATCCGGTGCAGAGGGTGCGAGTCGAGGCCGATGGCTACGGGCTCGATGCGAGTGGCCGCGAGCGCGCTGCTCGACGTGCTCGACGAGAAGATGTCGACGACCGGCGACTTCGTTCGCGCCCGAGTGCAGGCTGGCGAGCCGGCGTTCGTACGGATGTGGAACGAGATGGGTGGTGAGGCGCGCTTCGAGCGACGCAAGCAGTGGTACGCCGCATCTCGACCAAAGATCGCGGCTGCGCTCGGCTGACACGGCGTCTGCGAGACTGCCGGCATGGATCCGCGATTGCACGATGCGGCACGCGCTGCGGTCGGGTTCATGCCCGACGACGAAGGGCTCGCGCTGCACGAGGCCGGGCGTGCAGTGGGCCATCTCGGGCCGCTGCTCGAGATCGGCACCTACTGCGGGAAGTCAGCGATCTACCTCGGTGCCGCCGCCCGCGAGACGGGCACGGTGCTCTACACCGTCGACCACCATCGCGGGTCGGAAGAGAACCAGGCGGGGTGGGAGCACCACGACCAGCGCCTGGTCGACGAGCGCACCGGTCGCATGGACACGCTGCCGTTCTTCCGGCGCACCATCGAGGACGCCGGGCTCGAGGATGCGGTGGTTGCCGTCATCGGTACCTCACCGGTGGTTGCCGCGAACTGGGCGACGCCGCTCGGCCTCGTGTTCATCGACGGCGGGCACGCGTTCGACGTGGCGCTCGCCGACTACGAAGGTTGGGCGCGCTTCGTGGTGCCCGGCGGGCACTTGGTGTTCCACGACGTCTTCGAGGACCCCACCGACGGCGGTCAAGCACCGTTCGAGGTGTGGAGCCGTGCCGTCGCGTCGGGCGACTTCGTGACGACCGAAAGCACCGGCAGCCTCCGCGTCCTCACCCGCACCTGACGACTCCGCACCACCGCAGGTGGGCGCGACGATCGCCCGACTCGCTCAGTGACGCTCGGAGCGCGCGGTTCGGTCGGCGCGCTCGGCTCGTTCGCGCTCGATCTCGACGCCGGCGGCGAGCAACTCTCCTGTGGTCAGACCCTCCGGGAGGTGCTCGCCGCGGAACAGACCGGCGCGCGGTCCCTCACCGCAGAGCGCGTCGGCCGCGAGCACCACCGCGGCGGAGTTCCACGTCGGTTGCTCCTCGGGGTAGTGCTGGCCGTCGAGGTCGAAGCGCTCGTCGTCGAAGTTGGCGCCGGTCCAGTAGCCACCGGTGTCGGAACGCAGGAACTGCACCGAGCGGAACAGCGATCGCGCGTGCTCGTCGTTGCCGATGGCGTCGAGTGCCATGACGAACTCGCACGTCTCGGCGGCAGTGATCCAGGGGCGATCCGACACGCAACGGACGCCGCGTCCTTCCACCACGAACTTCGGCCAGCCTGTGACGACGCGCGCCTGCGCGGGATGTCCCCGCAGCACACCACCAAGCGTGGGGTAGTACCAGTCCATCGCCCAGCGGTCCTTGTCGAGGAACACATCGGGTCGATCCGCGACGGCGATCGCCAGCGCACCGAGCGACAGCTCCCAGTCGGGACGCTCGTGACCGAGCCGCTCCGCGATGGCGATCGCGCACTTCAGCGACAGGTGGATGCTCGACGATCCGGTGAGCAGCGCGCCGTCGGCCGGATCGTCGCCGCGCCACGCGATCTCGCCGGTCTCGCGCTGATGGTCGAGCGCGAAGTCGATGGCGGCCTCGACCATGGGCCACTGGCGACGCAGGTGACGCTTGTCGTCGGTGGAGAGGTAGTGATGCCACGCACCCGTCGCGATGTAACAGGTGACGTTGGTGTCGAGCGTCAGATCTTCGACCTCGTTGCCGAGGTAGTAGGCGTGCCACGCGCCGTCGCCGCGCTGCATGCCGGCGAGCCAGTCGTAGCCGGCGCGCGCTTCTTCGTGCCGACCACCCAGGTCGAGTGCCATCGCGGCTTCGACCAGGTTCCACGCGTCGGTGTGACCGCCGACGAACCACGGAATGTTGCCGTCGGCGAGTTGGATCGACGCGATGGCATCGACGGTCGCGCCGAGGTCGGCCGCGCTGACGATCCCGGGCACGTCGGGCAACGTGTTCACGACGAGACCTTCTCCGTGTAGACGACGAGGCTCTTGCCGAGCACCGGGTTCAGCGCGCGGTCGACCTCGTCGACCCATCGCGGCTGCTCCACGATCTGCCACGTGAGGAACTGCTTGTACTTCTTCACCGCCCACGCGTCTTCGGCGTGCTCGACCCCGACCGCGCAGCGCAGCCACCAGTACGGGGAGTGCAACGCGTGCGCGTGGTGCGACCCGCGCAGCCGGAGTCCGGAGCGTTCGAGCTTCGTCTCGAGATCGGGCTGACGGTAGATCCGGATGTGGCCGCCGGGCGCGCTGTGGTACTCGCGGTCGAGCGCCCAGCACACCCGCTCAGGGAACCGTGTCGGCACGGTGACGGCGAGCTTGCCGCCCGGCTTCAGGATGCGCGTGATCTCCGCGATGGCGCGCTCGTCGGCCCAGATGTGCTCGAGCACCTCGGAACAGATGATGCGATCGAAGGTCGCGTCGGGGAAGGGGAGCGCGAGGGCGTCGCCGTTGACGGCGCCGCCGGGCGGTGATCCCTGCAGGTCACCGGCCTCGACCATCGAGCCCACGAACTGCCACACGTCGTGCACCACGCCGGGATCGGCGTCGAGCGCGACCACGGTCGCGCCGCGCCGGATCGCCTCGTACGAGTGACGACCACCACCGCACCCGAGGTCGAGGAGACGGTGACCAGCGTGGAGGTCGAGACGATCGAAGTCGACGGTGAGCACTACGCCTGTCCTCCGGTCGCGACCGCGTCGTGAGCTGCGCGAGCGCGGTCGTCGAGGAGCGCGCGGTAGTGCTCGACCGTGCCGGCTGCGCACTGGCGCCAGGTGAATCGTTCGAGCACACGTGCGCGACCGGCGGCGCCGATGCGTGCGCGCAGGTCGGCGTCGTCGAGCGCGGTGCGCAACATGGCGCTGAGCGCGCCGGCGTCGCCGGGTGGCACCAACAGACCGGTTTCGTTGTGCGTGCCGACCACTTCCGGGACCGCGCCACCGGTGGTGCCGACGAGCGGGACACCACACGCCATCGCCTCGACTGCAGGCAACGAGAACCCTTCGTAGAGCGACGGCACGACGGCCACCTCGGCCTCCGCGTAGAGCTCGACGATGCGTTCGGTGGTGACGCCGCTCACGAACTTCACGGCGTCGTGCAACCCCAGTCGTTCGATGATCGGGGGAATCGTGCTGCGCTTCTTCGGCGCGCCGATGATCACGAGCTCGGCGTCGGGCCGCTCGGTGCGCAGCTTGGCCAATGCTTCGAGCAGGACCGCCAAGCCCTTCATGGGCACGTCGGAGCTGGTGGTGGTCATGAGCCGACCCGGCACGCGTGCGATCTCGGGCAGCGGCCGGAACATCGCGGGGTCGACACCGACCGGCACGATGTGCAGTCGATCAGGATCGACACCCATCTGGGCGACGATGTCGCGCTTGCTCGACTCCGACACCGTCACCACGCGCGGCATCTCGCGCGCCACCTTCATCTGCATGTCGAGGAACCCGTACCACCGCTTGAACACCAAACGCCGATACGCCGACTTCGCGTGCGCGAGATCCACGTCGCGGTCGACGGTGATGGGGTGGTGCAACGTGCACAACACCGGCCAACCGTCTTCGTGCATCATCGGCAACAGGCCGCTGCCGAGGCACTGGTTGTCGTGCACCAGGTCGAAGTCGGCGCGGCGATCCTGCAACAGTCGACGGGCGCGCAGGCTGAACGCGTACGGCTCAGGGAAGCCCGCGCCGCACATGATCCCGAACTCGCGCAGGTCGATGGTGTTCTTGATCTCCCACGGCCACGGCGGCCAGAACGGGTGCGGCTCGCCGTAGAGGTCGAGGCCGGGCACCTTGCAGAGCTGCGACGGGTCCTCGAGCTCGGGGTAGGGCTGGCCCGAGAACACCGTGACCTGATGGCCCAGCTCGGTGAGCTCCCTGGCGAGGTACATGGTGTAGACGCCTTGGCCGCCGCAGTGCGGGTTGCCCCGGTAGACGAGCCAAGCGATGCGGAGGGGCGATTCGGGGGACGGCATGAGCCCGACATTCTCGCAGACGATCGGGAATTCGTTCAACGCGCCCGACAATGGCGCTGAGAACGGGTCAGATCGGGGCGAATTGCAACGCCCACAGCACGGCGGTGAGCGACAGGCCATCGAGCATCTCACCGCGCTCCACGAGCCTGCGCACCTCGACGACCGGAACCCACTCGACTCGTTCGGCCTCACCGGGGTCGGTCGGATCGCCTTCGTGAGCTGCCCCGTCGCCGAGGAAGATGTGGAAGCGCTGATCCGACAGCCCGTTGGTGGGTTGGTACGTGAGCAGTGGCGTGAGCGCACCCGGGCGCCAGCCCGTCTCCTCGAGCGTCTCGCGTGCGGCCGCCACCTCGGGCGTTTCGCCGGGATCGATGCGCCCGGCCGGGATCTCCCAGCCCCACGTGTCGGTGATGAACCGATGTCGGTAGATGAGCAGGAGACCGCGATCGGGATCGTGCACCACCGTTCCGGCCGCGAAGTTCGGCATGCGCACCACGTGGTGCTCGAAGCGCTCACCGCCTGGCACCTCCACGTCGACGAGCGTGAGTCGTACCCATTCGCTGTCGTAGAGCTCACGTTCGCCGTGCACGGTCCATCGCATCGGTCCGAGTCTCGCAGACCTCGCGCACGGGTCGTCGAGCTTCGTTACCGTGGCGCGATGGCTGATCGACTGGTGAGCGAGTACGCGTGGCAGACGCCGAAGCGCGGGATCGTGCGCTCGACCGACCGCGCGGTGCTCCTCGCCCACGGCGCGGGCGCCGACATGCACGCGGCCGCGCTCGTCGCAGTGGCCGACGCGCTCGCCACGGTCGGCGTGCCGTCGTTGCGCTTCAACTATCCGTATCGCAGCGCGGGGCGCAACGCGCCCGACTCGCCGAAGCGTCTCGACGCGGCCACTCGCGAAGCGGCGGCGGAGTTGGCGCGGCGCGCCAAGCTGCCGCCCGAACGGCTGGTGCTCGGCGGGCGGTCGATGGGCGGGCGCTACTGCTCGATGGTGGTCAGCACAACCGAGGATCCGGTGCCCGCCCTCGGCCTGCTGCTGCTCGGCTATCCCTTGCACCCGGCGGGCAAGCCCGACCAACTCCGCGTCGAGCACTTTCCCCGCATTCGGGTCCCCGCGCTCTTCGTGAGCGGCACGCGCGACTCACTCGCCGGGCGCTCCGAGCTCACCGCTGCGGCCCGCCGGATCAAGGGCTCCCGCACCTTTCACTGGCTCGACACCGCCGACCACGGCTTCCGCCCCCTCAAGAGCAGTGGACACACCACAGCGGAGATCCTCGCCGAGACGGGTTCGGTGGCAGCGCAGTGGGTACAACACCTGGCAACGACCTGAGAAATTCTCGGTGAGCACGATTGACAGCGGCCCGCGTCGCTGGTGCAATGGGGTCTCGACGGCAATGGCGCCGGCCGGAACAGGCTCGGGTCGTGATCCCTCGCACGAGGGGTGACCATCCCCCAACGAGGGAGCGTTCCATGGCAGGTACCGAGGTGAGCCGCAGCGCCATCGACCGTGTGCAACCGCAGCGCAGCCGCTTGGCTGCTGCACTGCGCGACTACCAACTCGCCACGTTGAACCCGGAGGCGAATTGGAGTGATTCGGCGAGCGCTCCGCTCGCGAACCTCCGCGCCGCGTTCGACGAGCACGTGGAGTTCACCGAGGGTCCCGAGGGGCTGTTCGACGAGATGCTGCACGACGAGACGGCCGAGGTGTCCTCGGAGATCGATCACCTGCGCCGCGACCACATCGTGATCGTTGCCGCGATGGACCGGGCGGCCGAGTCGTTGGCCAGCCCGCCGTCCGACGACGAGCATCTGCGCGAGATCATGGCCTCGGTGGCCCGCCTGGTGGGTGCCCACCGTCGTCGAGGTGCCCAGCTGCTCTACGACGTCTACAGCGTCGACATCTCGGCTGGCGACTAGCTCCCGACGCTGCGAGCGACCTGCTCGACGAGCAGGCGACGCTGGACCTGATTGGTCGGCGTCGTGCGGGGAATCCGCTCGACGGTCGCGACGCGACGGGGTTGCTTGAAGCGGGCCAATCGGCCTGCGCAGTGCGACTGGAGCTCCTCGACGGTCGGCGGCACAGCCCCTGGCGCGATCACCAACACCGCGCACACCAACTCGCCCCACTCGACGTCGGGCACGCCGATCACGGCGATGTCGGTGAGGGCCGGGTGGTCCGCCAACGCCTGTTCGACTTCGGTGGGCGACACGGCCTCACCGCCGGTGCGGATCACGTCACGGCTGCGACCCACGACCGTGACGTACCCCTCGGTGTCGACCTCCACGAGGTCACCCGACCGGTACCAGCCGTCGACGAGCACCGCGGCCGTTGCTGCAGGGTCTTCGAAGTAGCCATCGAAGAGTTGCGGGCCGCGCACGCACAGCTCGCCGTCGTCGGCGATGCGCACGGTGGCAAGCGGGGCAGGCACGCCCACGCTCCCGGGCTTGCGGTGGATGTCGGAGTGATGCAGCGACGTGACCATCCCGGCTTCGGTCGACCCGTAGAACACCTGGACCCGCGCACTGGGAACGGCGGTCTCGATGGCGCGCAGCAGTTCGAGGGGCGTCGCCGAGGTGGCCGATTCCGCGAAGCGCAGTGAGCTCAGGTCGCGTCCGCGTCCTTCCGGCGTGTCCAAGTGGTCGAGGATTCGCCGCCAAATGGCAGGGATGCAGTGCAATCACGTCGCGCGATGCTGCTCGATCGCTGCGCAGATCGCGGCCGCGTCGCTCGACTCGAGCGCGACGAGCTCGCGGGCGCGCCACTGCTGCAAGCTGAGCGTCCACCCGGCCATGTGGTGGAGCGGGAACGGACACACGGCCGCCCCGCCTCGCAACGCGAGCGGTCCGAGCTGTCGCGCGCAACACGTTGACCCGATGCGACAGCACCACGCCTTTGGGTGGACCTGTGCTCCCGCTCGTGAAGAAGATCACGTGAGGATCGGTCTCGCGCAGCGCCGGCTCGTCGACGGCGTCGTCGACCTCGTCGGCGGTGAGCGCGGCCAGCCCGTCGAGCTCGAGCACGGAGATGCCGAGTCGCGCCCCGAGGTCGACGGCGGCATCGCGCCGAGGACGATCGGTCATGAGCAACGAGGGACGGGCTCGTTCGAGCATCCCTGCTGCTTCGTCGGCGCTGAGTGCGGGTCCGATCGGGGCGAACACCGCGCCGAGCTTGGCGAGCGCGGCGAACGCGGGTACCAGGTCGAGGCTCGTCTCGCTCCACACGACGACGCGGTCCCCGTGCCCGACGCCCAACCGTCGCAGGCCGCGGGCGGTCTGGTTGGCCCGGGCCTCGATCGCCCCGAAGGTGAGGGTCTCGCCGCCGAACGCGGCGGCGGGATGGCCGGGTACCGCACGAGCGCAATTGGTGAAGAGGTCCCCGACGAGAAGGGGCGCGGCCGCCATCGGGCGCCACTCTTCCATGAATCGTCACATCGGTGCTCGTGATCTCGAGCCCTGTGCGACAGACTGTCCGGCGTGAGGGTCTTCCGCTGCTTCTCGTTCGTCGACATGTGTGGGTTCACCCGCATGAACGACACCCTGGGCGACGAGGAAGCGGTCGCGGTGCTGTCGGCCTTCCGCGGTCTGGTGCGTGACATCGCACCCGAGCACGGCATCCGAGTGGGGCAGTGGCGCGGCGATGGCGCGATGTTCGTGTCGACGGAGACCGAACCGATCGTCGCCGGCATGCTCGACCTGGTCGCGCACCTGGAGAGTGCCGACATCGTGCTGCCGTTGCGGATCGGGATCGCGTCGGGGCTGGTTCTCCTCTTCGAAGGCGACGACTTCATCGGCATGTCGATCAACCTCGCGTCGCGGCTCAGCGACGTCGCGGCGCCAGGCGAGATCCTGTGCACCGCCGAGGTCGTCGAACAGATGGGTGAGGACGTCGTCGCCGTGCCGCTCGGTCCACGTCCGATCCCTGGGCTGGTGGCGCCGCTCGACATCTGGCGCATCGCGCTGCCGGAGCGCGCCGAAGAGCTCCCGCTGTCGTTCGTCGAGTGAGCACCTGATGGAAGCGTTCGTCGTGATGTCGGGCCCGCCACTGGCCGGTCGCGTCCGCGTGTCGAGCGCGACCAAGAACCTCGGGTTGAAGTTGATGGCCGCCGCGCTGCTCGCACCGGGCGTGACCACCCTGCGCAACGTCGATCGCGTCTCCGACCTCGACGTGATGATCGAAGTGCTGCGCGCCGTGGGTGCCGGCGTCGAGTGGACCGGTGAACGCGAGCTGCAGATCGACGCAAGCGGGCCGTTGCATCCCGAGACGCCGTACGAGCTCGTCACGCGCCTGCGCGCGTCGGTGAACGTGCTCGGCCCGCTGCTCTCGCGCTGCGGCGAGGCACGCGTCGCGATGCCTGGTGGTGACGACATCGGCAGTCGTCCGCTCGACATGCATGTGAGAGGGCTGCGTGCGATGGGTGCCGACCTCGACGTGGTGCACGGTTTCGTGGAAGCGCGTGCGACGCGCCTCGTGGGCGCTCGCGTCGCGTTCGACTTCCCCAGCAACGGCGCCACCGAGAACCTCCTGACCGCGGCGGTGCTCGCGAAGGGCCGCACCGTCATCGAGAACGCTGCACGCGAGCCCGAGATCACCGAGTTGGCCGCGATGCTCAACCGCATGGGCGCCCACGTGCTCGGCGCCGGGACCTCGACCATCGAGGTGGAAGGCGTCGAGTCGCTCACACCCGTCGACGTGTCGTTGATGGGCGATCGCCTCGAGGCGGGCACGCTCCTCATGGCCTGCGCGATCGCCGGCGGTGAGATCACCATCGAGGGGCGCGGCTCGAGCATCTCGACCTCGTGGCGATGAAGCTCGGCGAGATGGGCCTGAAGGTGTCGCCCACACCCGACGGCATCTGGGCACGCGCCGACGAACGCATGCGTGCGGTCGACGTCGCCACGTTGCCGTTCCCCGGCTTCGCCACCGATTTCATGCCGCAGGTGGTGGCGTTGCTCGCAACCTCTGACGGCACCGCCATCGTCACCGAGAACGTCTTCGACAACCGCCTGAACTTCGTCGACGAACTGGCGCGCATGGGTGGCGACGTTCGTCATGAAGGCCGTCATGCGGTGATTCGTGGGGTGCCGCGACTGTCAGGTGCACCGGTGCGGGCGCTCGACGTCCGCGCCGGCGCCGCGCTCGTGTTGGCCGGGCTGGCCGCCGACGGGGAGACCACGGTGTTCGATCCCTGGCACGTGGAACGGGGCTATCCCGACCTCGCGGGCACGCTCTCCGAGCTCGGGGCCAACGTGCAGCGGGTGCGCGACGACGAGTTCCTGCAGTAGCTCGGCCGACGAGTTCGGCCGGTCGCTCGGCCCAGTAGTTCGGCCCGGCCGGGAAGCTCTGCGATACTGAGGGCGTTGCAACCTGGGCAGTGCCATCCACTGGCCCCTCGCCATCCACCCCTTTCGCTTCGGAGCTCACCATGTCGATCGACACCATTCTCGAACCGGCCGAGCTCGAGCAGCGTGTGCTCGAGGCGATCGAGGTCATTCGTCCCGCGCTCCAGAGCGACGGCGGCGACATCGTGTTCGACAACCTCGACAGCGACGGGGTGGTCCACGTGAGCCTGGTCGGCGCCTGTGGCACCTGCCCGATCTCGATGCAGACCCTCAAGGCGGGCGTCGAGCGCATCATCATGGATCGTGCGCCGGGCGTCACCGCAGTGGTCGACGACACGCTCGAAGGGTGACGTCAGGGGTCGCGACCCCTGTCGCGACACTGGTCGAACGCACGGTACGAGGTGAGCGACTGGCGCTGGCGCGCTTGCTCTCCGTCATCGAGGCCGGTGGCGACGGCGCCCGCGACGCCCTGGCCGCGCTGACCGGTCGGCCACCGACCGCATCGGTCGTGGGCATCACCGGGGCGCCGGGAGCAGGGAAGTCCACGCTCACCGACCGACTCGTGGCCGAGTGGCGCGCGGTGGGAGAGCGGGTCGCGGTGCTCGCCATCGACCCCAGCAGCCCGTTCACCGGCGGCGCCATCCTGGGCGATCGCGTGCGGATGCAACGACACGAGATCGATCCTGACGTGTTCGTCCGCTCGATGGCGTCGCGGGGAAGCCTGGGGGGGCTCGCGATGGCCACGCCGCACGCCGTGCGCGCGCTCGACGCCGCCGGGTTCGACCGGGTGGTGATCGAGACGGTCGGCGTCGGGCAGGTGGAGGTGGCGGTCGCGGGCGCGGCCGACACGACGGTGGTGGTGGTCAACCCCGGGTGGGGCGACGCGGTGCAGGCAGGCAAAGCCGGACTGCTCGAGATCGGCGACGTGTTCGTGGTGAACAAGGCCGACCGGGCGGGCGCCGACGCGACCATTCGTGACCTGCGGGGCATGCTCGACCTCTCCCGCCGCGGATCGTGGGTGCCACCCGTGCTGGCGACCGTGGCGACCGACGGAACCGGCGTCGGGTCGTTGGCCGCGGAGATTCGCGCCCACGGTGAGCACCTGGAGGCGAGTAGTGAGCTCGGTGAACGCCGCGAACGCCGCGTACGGGATGAAGTGCGTGGTTTGCTGGTGGAGCAACTGTCCCGGGATGCCGATGCCTACTGCCGGGGCCCTGCCTTCGATACCGTGGTGGAGCGGGTAGCGGCGGGAGGACTCGATCCCTACACTGCGGCGACCCAACTTCGGACGGACGCACGCTGACCGGGAAACCGGCGGTGAAGCAGAGGACGCATCGTGGACATCGAACGAGTCGGAGTGGTGGGCGCCGGGCTCATGGGCACGGGCATCGCCGAGGTGTGCGCACGGGCGGGCGCCCACGTGCTGGTCTGCGACATGGATCAGAAGGCCATCGACTCCGGGCGCGACAAGCTCGAATTCTCGTTGACGCGTGCCGTGCGGGCCGCCAAGATCGACGAGGCGCTGCGCGACGAGGTGCTGGGCCGCGTCAGCTTCACCACTGATCTCGGCGAGTTCGCCGACCGCCAGCTCGTGATCGAGGCGGTCATCGAGGCGGAGCACGAGAAGGTCGAGGTGTTCAAGAGCCTCGACAAGATCGTGGAGGACGTCGACGCGATCCTCGCGTCGAACACGTCGTCGATCCCGATCATGAAGCTCGGGATGGCCACCCAGCGCCCGCAGCAGGTGCTCGGCCTGCACTTCTTCAACCCGGTGCCGGTGCAGCGACTCGTGGAGCTGATCCCGTCGATCGCCACCGCACCCGAGGTGATCGATCGGGCCGACCGTTACATCAGCGAGGTGCTGCAGAAGCGGGTGATCCGTTCGCACGACCGAGCCGGGTTCATCGTGAACTACCTGCTCGTCCCGTTCATCCTCTCCGCCATCCGCATGTTCGAATCGGGCTTCGCGTCGGCGGCCGACATCGACGACGGCATGGTCGAAGGGTGCGCGCACCCGATGGGTCCGCTGGCGCTTGCCGACCTGATCGGGCTCGACACCGTGAAGGCGGTGGCCGACTCGATGTACGACGAGTACAAGGAACCGCTGTACGCGTCCCCGCCGCTGCTCAGCCGCATGGTCGACGCCGGTCGCCTCGGTCGCAAGTCGGGCCGCGGCTTCCACGACTACGCCGCGTAGGCGTCGCACGTGACCGACGAATTGCTCGTCCGCGAGTCGCGCGACGGCGGGGTGGTGGTGCTGCGGCTCAACCGACCACCCATGCACCCCCTGTCGACCGCCGTGCTCGACGCCTTGGCCGCCGAAGCGACTGCGATCGCGGCCGACGCCACGGTGAAAGCAGTGGTGGTGACGGGCGGCGACAAGGCGTTCGCGGCCGGTGCCGACATCGCGGAGTTCACTGAGCCGGGCGCACCGGCGCGGGTGGGCGCATCGTTTCGCGCCGCGTTCGACGCGCTCGGCGCCATTCCGCGGCCGGTGATCGCGGCCATCGAAGGGTTCGCGCTCGGTGGAGGCCTGGAGCTCGCGCTGGCGTGCGATCTGCGCGTCGCCAGCGAGTCGGCGCGCCTCGGGTTCCCCGAGATCCAGCTCGGCATCTTCCCCGGTGCGGGCGGCACGCGGCGCGCGACGCGGCTGATCGGGCCGGCGCGCACCAAAGAGCTCGTGTGGTCGGGTCGTCATGTGAAGGCGCCCGAAGCACTCACGCTCGGGTTGGTGGATCGCGTCGTGCCCACCGGCACGGCGCTCGATGCCGCGATCGAATGGGCATCCACCCTGGCGTCAGGTGCGGTGGTCGCGATGGGACTCGCCAAGCGGGCGATCGACGGTGGGCTCGACGGCTCGCTCGCCGCGGGCCTCGACCTCGAGGGTGAAGGCTTCGTCGCGGTGTTCGACACCGACGATGCCGGCACCGGCGTGAACAGCTTCCTCACCGACGGCCCGGGCAAGGCCACCTTCCACGGTCGCTGAGACCGCCGGCCGCTAGGCCGAGTCCTGCGAGGATTCGATCGACGCCTTGAGGCGGGCCACGTTGCCCTGCCAGAGGCGGTGCAGCACCGGCTTGCCCGCCTGTTCGCCCACCGGGCCTCCCAGCCACCACGGAAAGCGGAGGCGTTCCTCCCAGGAGAACTCGGTGTGCAGGTCGTCGAGCGCCCGCAGGCGGAAATCGGCGTCGCCGGTGACGGCCCCGCGATGATCGATGCCCATGAGCGTGGGCGGCTCCCACCGCGTGACGACGAAGTGATCGGTGGTGCTCAGGGGGCCGACTCGGGTGAGGCACGAGAACGCGGCACCGACGCCAGCGTGCTGGTCGCTCTCGAACGTGATGCTCACCGCGTCCTTCATCCACTCGGTGTGCGACTCGATGTGCTCGACCGATGCCCACACGACGTCGAGCGGCGCGTCGATCGTGGTCGATACGCGGATCGTGATCACGCGGATGCGTCGCGCAGCAGTTCGGCCGCCCGTTCCGGGGGAACCGTGTTCACGAGCACACCGGTGGCCATCTCGAAGCCCGCGATCACCGAGGTGCGCGGCGTGACGTCGACATACCAACGGCGCGGTCCCGTGCCGTCGGCCGCCGCGGTGTGCACGGTGATGTTGTAGGGCGGGTCGCCGAGCACTCGGTCGAGGCGGACCATCGCGTCGTGCAGCACGACCGCGACGTCGGCCACGTCGGCGTCGGACAGCGCGATCGAAGCGGGGGCCCGAGGACAGATGACCGGCGCGCACTGTGAACGGCGAACCGCTGGCCCAGGGAAGCCATGCTGCCGCGCCGCCGTCCTCTCGGTCGACGAGCACGCGGTCGAACGCGCGGGCGTTGTCGAGGTCGAAGTAGAGGAGATCGAGGTTCCAACGCTTGTGCTCGGCGATCACCTCGGGCGGCACGAAGTCGAGCGCCACCACCTGCCGCGTGCGGGTGGGCGATCGAGGCGCCCGCGGCGCGGCGATGGTTGATGAACGCGACCGCATAGGGGTTCCCCGCCGCGAGCTGCCACGCGACCCGATCGCGCAACACCGTCATCACCTCGACGGCCGCGGCCGCGTCGAGGCGGGCGAATGACCGGGTGTGGTCGGGTGAGAGCACCACCACTTCGTCCGCGCCGGTGGCCACTGCGGCGGTCGGAGGCAGGTGCTCGACGCTCGGGGTCGGTGGCGACACGATGGGATACAGGTTCGGGAACACGCGCACGCGCCACCCCGGCCTGCCGGGATCGCCGGGACCGGTGCGAGCGAGCTCGGGAGGGGTCATCCCCTCGTGGCCCGGACAGAACGGGCAGTCGGCGATCTTGGCCGGGTCTTCCGGCGCGTCGGGTGCGACGGTGTGCGGTCGCGCCGCTCTGCCGGTCGCGACGATCACGGTGCGTCCGCTCAATGCGTCGATGCGCAGTTCGGTCGCCTCCGACATGAAGAGCAGGTTACGTGGGGCGCCCGGAGGGCTCGGCGGCGCGATGGGCGCCTCTACCATGCTCACCTGTGACGAGCGTGGTGATCATCGGTGGCGGCCCCGCGGGGAACACGTGCGCGAGCGTCGCCGCCACCTTGGGTGCCGACGTCGTGCTCGTCGAGCGCGACATCGTGGGCGGCGCTGCTCACCTGTGGGATTGCATCCCGTCGAAGGCGTTGATCGCGACCGGCGGTGAGCTGGCCGAACTGAGCCGGGCCCGCAGCATGGGCATCCACGCCGAGGGCCGTCTCGACATCGAGGCGCTCAAGGAGCGCGTGGCGTCGATCGAAACGCGCCTTCACGGCTCGATCACCCAGCTCCTCGCCGCGCAGCGCGTACGAGTGCTCATCGGCGCCGCCAAGTTCAAGGGGCCGCACGAGATCATCGTGGAGACCCAGCACGGCATCGAGGAATTGAGCGCCGACTACGTGGTGGTGTGCACCGGCTCGCGCCCGCGCGTGCCCGACTTCGTCACCGTCGATCACGAGCGCGTCCTCGTCACGCGCGACGCCTACCCGCCCCCCGAGATGCCCGAGCACATGATCGTGATCGGCTCCGGGGTGACCGGCGTGGAGTTCACGCACCTCTTCGACTCGTTGGGTTCGAAGGTCACCTTGCTCGTGTCGCGTCAGCAGGTGCTGCCGATCAAGGACGCCGAGGTCGCAGCCGCGCTCGAGGAGGCGTTCATCGAGCGCGGCGTGAGCCTGCTCAAGGGAGCGCGCGCGAGCGGCGTCGAACGGGTCGGCGACACGGTGCGCGTGACGTGCGAAGACGGCCGCGTGGTCGAAGGCTCGCATGCGGTGTTGGCCGTCGGGTCGATCCCGAACACCGAAGACATCGGGCTCGACGTCGCCGGCGTGCTGCTCGACGACCGTGGCTACATCGCGGTGAACCACAACTGCTTGTCGAACGTCGGACACGTGTACGCGGCGGGCGACGTGTCGGGGAAGCTGCCGCTGTCGTCGGTGGCGTCGATGCAGGGCCGCAAGATCGCCGAGCACCTGATGGGTCTGCACAACCGACCGCACCGCCACCTCGACTACGACAAGGCGGCGTCCGCGGTGTTCACCGAGCCGGAGATCGCCGACGTCGGACTGGCCGAGGCGGAAGCGTTCTCGGTGGGACGCAAGATCCGGGTCACCAAAGTTCCGTACTCGGCCAACGCGAAGGCGCTCATCAAGGGTGACGCCCGCGGCTTCGTGAAGATCCTGTCCGACCCCGCCACCGGCGTCGTCCTCGGCGGGTCGATCGTCGGGCGCAGCGCGGCCGAACTGATCAGCGTGATCGCGCTCGCGGTGACCAACGGGTTGCGCGTCGACGACATCGTCGACTCGCTGTTGGTGCACCCCTCACTCGCGGAGTCCTTGGCCGACGCGGCCAGCTAGCGGAGCCTCCGAAGAGAGCGCAGCGAACGTAGGGGCGCAGGAGCGAGCGTGTCCTGCTCGCCGCAGAAGCCGCAGGAAAACAGCGAGCGACTGAGAGAAGGTGGCTACTCGATGACGGCGAGGACGTCGCCGGTGCCGACGGTGTCGCCCTCGGCCACGCGCAGCTCGCGGACCGTACCCGACGTCTCGGCGTTGATGTGGTTCTCCATCTTCATCGCTTCGAGCACCACGATCGCCTGACCGGCTTCGACCGCGTCACCTGCGGCGACGAGCACCTTCACGATGGTGCCCTGCATCGGCGAGCTGATCGTTCCCGACCCGGCACCGCCGGCACCTCCCGCGCCACCCGGGCGCGGACGCGCGGCGCGCTTCTTGGGCGCCGCGCCGGCCCCGACCGACTCGGGCAGCCACATGCGCACGGTGAAGCGCTTGCCGTCGACCTCGACGGGCACCCGCTGCTCGACGAGCTCGGGTGCCTCACCGCCATCGACCGCCGGCGCGACTGCAGTCGGCGCGGGAGCCGCGGCGAACAGCGCGCTGTCGACCTCGTCCTCCACCCACTTGGTGGAGTGGGTGCTCGCGGCGAAGTCGGGGTGCGACAGGAGCGCGATGTCGGCGGGGATGGTGGTCTTCACGCCCGTGATCTCGAACTCGCCGAGCGCGCGCAACATGCGCTGCCGGGCGCGTTCGCGGTCGGGTGCCCAGACCACCAGCTTGCCGATGAGGTTGTCGTAGCTCGGCGACACCTCGTCGCCCTCGGCGTAGCCGCCGTCCCAGCGCACACCGGGACCGCCGGGGAGACGCAGGTGGGTGATGCGCCCAGGTGACGGCATGAAGCCGGTGGCCGGATCCTCGGCGTTCACGCGCACCTCGATGGCGTGCCCGTGATGCTCGATGTCGTCCTGGGTGAACGAGAGGGGCTCACCGCTCGCGACGCGTAGCTGCTCCGCCACGAGGTCGAGCGACGTGACCTCTTCCGTGACGCAGTGCTCGACCTGCAGGCGCGTGTTCATCTCCAGGAACCAGAAGTCGTCGTCCTGGTAGAGGCATTCGACGGTGCCGGCGTTCACGTACCCGCACGCGACGCGCGAGCTTCACCGCCGCCTCGCCCATGGCGACGCGCAGCGCCGGGTCGAGGCCGGCCGCCGGGCTCTCCTCGATCAGCTTCTGGTTGCGGCGCTGGGTGGAGCAGTCACGGTCGCCCAGCCACACGGCGTTGCCGTGCGTGTCGGCGAAGATCTGGATCTCGATGTGGCGGGGACGGGTGAGGAAGCGCTCGAGGTAGCACTCCCCGCGTCCGAAGTAGGCCACCGCTTCACGGCTCGCCGACTCGAACGCCGACGCCGCTTCCTCCGCGCTGTTGGCGATCTTCAGGCCCTTGCCGCCACCGCCGTAGGCGGCCTTGATCGCGACCGGCCAGCCGAACTCGTCGCCGAACGCCACGACCTCGGCCGGGTCGGTGATCGGGTCGACGGTGCCGGGGACCGACCGGACGTCGGCGGCCAGCGCGGCCTTCCGAGAGGAGATCTTGTCGCCCATGATCTCGATCGCCTCGGGCGGCGGGCCGATCCAGGTGACGCCGCGCTCGGTGATGGTGCGGGCGAAGTCGGCGTTCTCGGAGAAGAAGCCGTAGCCCGGGTGCACCGCTTCGGCGCCGCTCCGCTCGATGGCATCGAGGATGGCGTCGGTGTTGAGGTAGCTCTCGGCGGGGGTGATGCCACCGAGCGCGTACGCCTCGTCGGCGTAGCGCACGTGCATGGCGTCACGGTCGAGGTCGGAGTAGACGGCGACGGTGGTGATCCCGAGCTCGCGACACGTGCGCATCACACGGATCGCGATCTCGCCGCGGTTGGCGATGAGAACTTTGCCGAACAAGGGATTCCTCGCAGAGGACGGCGATGAGAACGCCGTATCCTACGGCGATGGCCGGGCGTCCCCGCACCTCGTGGAGGGTGCAGCGTTTCGACGAGGTCGATTCGACCAACCGGTCTGCGCTCGAGCAATCGAAGCAGGGAGCTCCGGCAGGGCTGGTCGTGGTCGCCGACCACCAGACGTCGGGACGTGGCCGCCTCGACCGGACATGGGAGGCGCCCCCCGGATCGTCGTTGCTGGTGTCGGTGCTCCTCGAGCCCGACGACCTGGCGATCGGCGCCGCACGCTGCGGTGATCGCCACCGCGGTCGCGTTGAGCGACGCGGTCCGCGACGTGGCGGGCCTGGCCGTCGGGCTCAAGTGGCCGAACGACCTGGTCGTGGGCGAGCGCAAGCTCGCGGGCATCCTCGCCGAGGCCGACGGCGGCGCGCTGGTGGTGGGAGCCGGCTGCAACGTGAACTGGCGGAGGTTCCCCGACGATCTCGTCGCCACCGCGACGGCGTGCAACCTCGAAGCTGGTCACGACGTCGATCGCGACGAGCTGCTCGACGCGTTCCTCGCCCGTCTCGCCGACCGTCTCGACGACCCGGACGCGGCGCTGGTCGCGTATCGCGCCCGGCTGGTCACCATCGGCCGCCGCGTGCGCGTCGAACGCGGGAGCGACACGCTCGTCGGCGACGCCGTCGCACTCACCGACACCGGTGCGCTCGTCGTGCTCGACGACGCGAGCCTCCGACACGAGGTCGTCGTCGGCGACGTCGTCCACCTCCGGCACACCTGAGCGCCCGGTTGGGGCAGGGCGCGCCCCCTACGGGTCGGAGGTGCGGGCGACGAGGTCGGCGAAGGCAGCCGCGAGACGGACGGTGATCGGCCCGGGGGAAGCCGGACCGACGGCAGGAACGGCGGCGCCGTCGACGTGAGCGATGGGCTGCACCTCGCGCACGGTCGAGGTGAGGAACGCTTCGTCGGCGCCGGCCAGCGCGTCGAGTGGGAGCGCGACCTCCTCGGCGGCGAGGCCGAGGTCGTGGCACAGCTCCACGACCAGCGCGCGGTGACGCCGAGCAGGCACCCGGACGACCCGGGCGGTGTGCGCACCACGCCGTCCTGCACGACGAACACGTTCGATCCGGTGGCCTCGCACAGCTCGCCGCGCGTGTCGGCGAAGATCGCCTCGCCCGCGCCGCGCTCCTGTGCGTAGGCCAACGCCACCACGTTGTCGGCGTACGAGATGGTCTTGAGCCCGGCCGTCGCGCCGCGCTCGTTGCGCGGCCACGGCACCGTCACCACGTCGGCGGTGGGCGACCACGCGCGCAGCGCGCCAGCGGCGACGATCACCGTCGGGGGCGCGTCGCCGCGCTCGGAACCGAGGGGCGAGGGACCGCCGGTGAGGGTGATGCGCACCCGTGCCTCACGCAGGTCGTTGGCTGCCAGCACGGCGTCGGCGGCCTCGCGCAGCGCGTCGACGTCGGGCAGGGCCAACCCGAGGCCGTGGGCCGAGCGCGCCAACCGTTCGATGTGACGACGCCAGGCGAACGGCACGCCGTCGTACACCCGCATCGTCTCGAACACGCCGTCGCCGACCAGCACCCCGTGATCGAAGGGCGACACCCGGGCGTCTTCCTCGGCCACGAGCGCGCCGTCGATCCAGATGACCGTCGTGGGTGTGCCGGTCATGTGCGAGCGCCGCGGCGCGCGAGGGCGTCGGGCTCCGCGACGGCAAGGAGGCGGGCGGCCTTGAGCTCGGTCTCGTGCCACTCGGCTTCGGGGGAGGAGTCGGCCACGATCCCTGCACCGACCCCGAGCTCCGCCCGGTCGGGAAACACGGTGAACGTGCGGATCGCGACGGCGAGCTCTGCTTCGTCGCATGACGTGTCGATCCAGCCGAACGCGCCGCAGTACACCCCGCGACGGACTGGTTCGAGATCTTCGATCGCTTGGAGGACGCGGGGCTTCGGGGCGCCGGTGACCGATGCGGGCGGCAGGGTCGCGGCGAGCAGCGCGCTCGTGCCGACGTCGTCGCGCAGGGTGCCGCGCACCGTGCTCACCAGGTGGTGGAGCCCAGGGTGGGCTTCGATCTCGAAGCGCGCCGGCACGTGGATCGAACCCGGGACGCACACCCGCCCGAGGTCGTTGCGGGCCAGGTCGACGATCATCACGTTCTCGGCGTGGTCCTTGGCGCTCCGGCGCAGGGTGTCGGCGTCGGCGGCGGTGCCCTTGATCGGACGGGTCTCGATCGCCCGACCTTGGCGCGAGAGGAACTGCTCCGGCGACGCGCTCACCACCGCGATGGGGCCGAACCCGGCGAGCTCGACACGCAGCATCGCGGTGTACGGCGCGTCGTGCAGGTGGGCGAGCCGGGCATAGAGCGCGACCGGGTCGATCGGAGCGTCGTGGGTGAGGCGGCGCGTGAGGTTGACCTGGTAGCACTCGCCGGCGCGCAGCAGCTCGACGATCGCGTCGACACGCTCTTCGTACTCGGGTCGATCGAGGCTCGTCCTCCACGGCGCGCGCTCCCGCGTGTCGCGCGTCGACCGGTCGTCGGCGGACCCGTCGTCCGCACCGGTCCCGAGGCTCTGCTCGTTGGTCGCGGACACGAAGGCCTCGTCGAGCAACGAGCGCGCGTGTCCGGTTCCTTCGAGCTCGACCGTGCCGTCCTCGTGGATCGTGGCGTGTGCGTCGAAACGCACGAAGGCGACGTCGGGCACCGACGGCGCGTCACGCGACGCGCCCGTCGCACGTACGGGCTCGATGGCGTGTCCCAGCTCGAACGCGCACCACCCGAGCCAGGTGCCCGGCGCGAGGTCGTCGAGCTGTGCCAGTGCCGAAGCCCCACTGCCCGCAACGACATCGTCGGCTCCGACGCCCACGACGGTCCGACCGCCCCGTCGCCATGCCCCCGCGGCGATCCCACGGGGGAGGCGCGCCAAGAGCGTGGACGCGACCGTGTCGGCAGCACGCACGGCGTCACGGTACTGCGGGCCGGGCGGCTGGCCCGCGTCCGTTTCGCCAGGGTCGCTCGGTACCATGGCCCGCACCGTGAGTTCCACCGGAGCCTTCTTCCGCGCCCTGATCGGGCGCATCGGTATCGCCCTGATCCTGTGCGTCGTGCTGACCGGCGCCGGGTACTACTTCGCGAACCGGTACATCGACGACGAGATCCAGCGGATCCCGCGGATCGCGCTCGCGACGTCGCGCACCACGGGCCGCGGCACCAACTTCCTGATCGTCGGGTCCGACTCACGCTCGTTCGTCGACAACACCGACGAGCAGCGGTCGTTCGGCGACACCACCGACACCGGACCGCCGAAGTCGGACACCGTGATGGTGCTGCACGCCGACGGCGACCGGAGCTACGTGGTGTCGTTCCCGCGCGACACGTGGGTGACCATCCCGGGCAAGGGTGACATGAAGCTCAACGCGGCGTTCAACGACGGTGCCCAGAAGCTCGTCGACACGCTGCAGCAGAACTTCAACATCCCGATCGACCACTACCTGCAGGTCGACTTCCGGACGTTCGTCGGCCTCGTCGACGCGATCGGCTCGGTGCCCGTGTACAGCGAGCTCCCGACCCGCGACCTCCAGACCGGCTTGCTGCTGTTGTTTCCGAACGCGTGTTACCACCTGAACGGCGGAGACTCGCTCGCGTACGTGCGCTCCCGGTACCCGCAACACTGGGTCGACGGCGCGTGGCGCGACGCGTCGGGCCGCGCCGACCTCGATCGCATTGAGCGCCAGCAGGACTTCATCCGGAGGCTCGGCAGCCTCGCGGTGCAACGCACCATCGATGATCCGCAGATCGCACCGGATGTCGCCGACCAGGTGCTGCCGAACCTCGTCGCCGACCAGTCGTTCGACCGTGCCGCGTTCAACCAGCTGGCCCGCTCCTTCATCGGGCTGAGCGGCGGTGACCAGAGCTCGATCGAGTTCACGACCCTGCCCACGACGGAGGCCACCATCGGCGGTCAGTCCGCGCTGCGGGTCGTGCAGGCCGACGCCACGCCCATGCTCGAGATCCTCCGCGGCAACGCGGAGCCGGTGCCGACGACCACGACCGGGCCGTCGTCCGGCGGGTCGACGGCGGCGCCGGCAGGGGTGCGGCCATCCGACGTGCGGGTGAACGTGCTCAACGGCTCGGGGGTGGCGGGTGCCGCGGGCACCGCGTCGAACGACCTGGGCAACGAGGGGTTCGTGCGGGGCACGATCGGCAACAGCGATCGATCGAGCGTGACCCGCACCGAGGTGCGGTACCGGGCGGGCGACGAGGCGAAGGCGCAGTTGGTGGCGTCGTACGTCGCCGGGGCCGATCTGGTGGTCGACTCCACGCTCGGCAGCGACATCGTGGTCGTGCTCGGTTCGAACTTCACCAAGATCGCCAAGGTGGCCGCGGCGCCCGCCGCCGGCCCGACGACCACCACGCTCTCCCCGGAGGCGGCGTGCACCTGACGCCGGCTCCCCGCGGCGGGTAGTGGGTCAGTTTGAAGTGCGTACCTCAGCCGACGATCACGGCGAAGACAAAGAGCCCCACGAGCACTAGGAGCACGCCGCCTCTGATCGTCAACTGGAAAAGGAACTCGAGCATCCACATTTGGTTCCCTGGCCGGACCAACGGTACGTCCTCCCGAACGGGCCAGCGTCTCCAATTGCGGTCAGCGGCAGCGCCCGGGTGCAGGTACCAGCTGAGGAATCGCCGCCAATGGCTGTTCATCGGGGTAAGTCCAGCAGCTCGACCATCCCGGCGATGGCCGCGGGCGTCGCGACATATCCCTGGTCGCTCACCGAACTCGCGGAACTGCTGGACTGAGCAGCGTGTCCCTCCGCCTCGCGGCTCGCGTTCTCGTTCTCGACGGGTATGGGCGCGTGCTTCTGCTCTCCGGCTACAACGAGCGCAGCGATCCGTCACGCTTCTGGACGACTCCCGGCGGGGGCCTTGAACACGGAGAGGAACCCCGAGTCGGCGCGCTCAGGGAGCTCTACGAGGAAACAGGGTTACGGGTCGATGCTGGACGTCTACACGGCCCGGTCGCCATTCGAACTGGGCCATGGATGGACATCGAGCAACGGGATCACTACTTCCTCGTGCGGACAGCCACGTTCGAACCGTCCGGCGACACACCGGACCCCGGCTTTGTCGGCCATCGCTGGTGGTCAATCGACTCAATCGAACGATCAACGGAGACGATCTATCCGGGCGGCTTGGCTGCCCTACTCCGTCGGCTCAACATGGGGCTCCCGGAATATCCCATCGTTCTACCGCCAAACTGACCCACTACCCCGCGGCGCGTCCGCGTCGAGCGCTCCCTAAGCTGCGCCGGTGCCGGGCATCTCCTCGTCGTCCCTGCGCGCCTTCGGTGGCCGCTACCTGATCGCCCTGTTCGTGGCGCTCGTGCTCACCGCGACGGGCGTGGCCGCGGTGAATCGCGAGATCGACACGCGGGTCGCGGCGATCAAGCGCGTGCCGGTGGTGGTCGCGGCCGAGCCGCCAGGTGGCGCGAACTACTTGATGATCGGCTCTGACACCCGCGCCCTGGGCGACGCCAGCGACCCCGGGTTCGGCGACGACACCGGCGTGAACTCCGACACGTTGATGGTTGCGCACATCGAACCGGGCGCGAAGCGCGCGGTGGTCGTGTCGTTCCCGCGCGACCTCAAGGTCGAGGTGCCGAACAGCGGCGGCCGCACCGCCAAGATCAACTCGTTCTACGGCAGTGGCACCACGCCGACCGAGAGCGCGCAAGCAGTGGTCGACATGCTCTGGTGGAACTTCCAGATCCCGATCAACCACTACGTCGAAGTCGACTTCCAGACCTTCCGTCAGGTGGTCAGTGCGATCGGCAGCGTGAACACCTACTTCCCGTACCCGGCGCGTGACGACAAGACGGGTCTCTACGTCCCGAACCCGGGATGTGTCGCGATCAACGGTGCGCAGGCCCTCGAGTACGTGCGTTCGCGGTACCTCGAGTACCAGATCGACGGGCAGTGGCAGCTCGTCGGGCAGGACGCACCCGACATCCACCGCATCGAGCGCCAGCAGCAGTTCATCCGCACCCTGCTCGGCGTCGCGATCAGCAAGAGCCTCGGAAACCCGTTCGTGGCGCTCGACATCGCCGACAACGCGCTGCAGTACATGAAGCTCGACAATGGCGTTGGCCGCGACCAGGTCGACGCGCTCATCAAGGCGTTCCGCACCGTCGACGTGAACGATCCCAACTCGGTGCGTTTCGAGACGATCCCCGCGGTCGATGACGGCTCCCGGTCCACGCTCAAGCTCGCCGACGGTGCGGAGGACATGATCAACACGCTGCGCACGTTCGGCGACGCCGCGCCGCCGCCGGTGACCGTGGTCCCGTCGCAGGTGAAGGTGAAGGTGATCGAAGCGTTCAAGCTCGACCGCGCGCAGGGCGTGCAGGAGGAGCTGAAAGCGCAGGGCTTCGTGACCAAGGGCGCCAGCAACGCCGCGAAGGAGACGTTGCTCAGTGAGATCCGCTACCCACCGTCGCAACTCGCGGCGGCGAAGTTGTTGCTCACGTACGTGCCTGATGCCGGCCTCTTCCCTGATCCGGCGCTCACCGACCACCTCGTGCTCGTGCTCGGCGCCGGGTTCACCTCGCTCACCGTGCCGACCACCACCGCGCCGGTGCCGGTGACGTCCACGCCTGACGCCACCGCGGCCCCGGTGGCCACACCCGCGCCGACCACGACGACGACTGCCCAGGAGAACGCCTGCGCGTAGTGCGGCACCTACGATGGCCGGGTGCACGTCCTCGTCACCGGAGCCGCGGGCTTCATCGGCTCCGACTTCGTCCGGCACTGGGTCGAGGCGCACCCCGACGACACCGTCGTGGCGCTCGACCTGATGACGTACGCGGCCACCCGCGAGAGCTTGGCGTCGGTCGCCGATCGCATCGTGTTCCACGAGGGCGACATCGGCGACACCGACCTCGTCGCCGGGCTGCTCGAACGTCACGCCGTCGACGTGATCGTGAACTTCGCGGCCGAGTCGCACAACAGCCTGGCCGTACTCGACCCGGAGCGCTTCTTTCGCACGAACGTGATCGGCACGCAGCGGTTGCTCGACGCGGCGCGCCACCACGGCGTCGCACCGATTCCATCACGTGTCGACCGACGAGGTGTTCGGCCAGCTCGAGCTCGACGATCCCGACGCGTTCCGCGAGACCACCCCGTACCGCCCGCGCACGATCTACGCCGCCTCGAAGGCGGGTGCCGACCACGTCGTGCGCGCGTACCACGAGACCTTCGAGCTCCCCGTCACCATCTCCAACTGCGCCAACAACTACGGCCCGTACCAGTTTCCCGAGAAGGTGCTGCCGGTGTTCACCACCCGCGCCCTCGACGATCAGCCCCTCCCGCTCTACGCGTCCACGCAGAACCGCCGCGAGTGGTTGCACGTGCGCGACCACAACCGCGCCCTCGACCTGATCCTGCACGAGGGACGGGTGGGTGAGACGTACATGATCGGCAGCGGCCGCGAGGCGAGCATCATGGAGATCGCCGATCTCGTGCTCGACACCCTCGGCAAACCCGAATCGCTGAAGCAGATCGTTCCTGACCGTCCCGGTCACGACCGCCGCTACGCGGTCGACGCCACCAAGCTGCGCACCGAGCTGGGCTGGGCTCCTCTCGTGGAGTTCGACGCCGGGATTCGCGACACCGTGCGTTGGTACGCCGCCCACCGCGAATGGTGGGAGCCCTTGCGCGATCGTGCCTCGGTGGTGGAGACGGCCTGGAGTGCTCCTCGCACTGCGGGGTAGGTCGCATGCGCATTCTCGTCACGGGTGGAAACGGCCAGGTCGGCGCGCGAGTCGCCGAGCACCTTCCTGGTCACGACGTGCTCACCGTCGGTCACGCGGAGCTCGACATCGCGGACCGCGAGGCAGTCGAGCAGCTGGTCGGCGAGTTCGCGCCCGCACGCGATCGTCAACCCCGCGGCGATCACCAACGTCGACGCGTGTGAGCGCGACGCCGACCGGGCATTCGCGGTGAATGCCTTGGGCGCGCGCTGGGTGGCGATCGCGGCGGCGCGTGTCGATGCCCACGTGGTGCAGGTCTCGACCGACTACGTGTTCGACGGTGAGTCGTCGCGGCCCTACGACGAGTGGGATCCCGTGCACCCGATCTCGGAGTACGGGCGATCGAAGCTGGCGGGAGAGCGCGAGGTGGCCGCCCACGCGCCCACGTGGGCCGTGGTGCGCACGTCGTGGGTCTTCGGCAAGCGCGGCACCGACATCATCAGCTGGGCGTTCGGCGCCTTCGATCGCGGCGAGCTCCACGGGGTGTTCGCCGACCAGGTGAGCGTGCCGACCTACGCACCCGATCTCGCCGAGATGCTGGCGCGCTTCGCGGTCGAGCGTCGCCAAGGGCTGTACCACGTCACGAGCGGCGACGAGCCGGCGAGCCGCCACGAGTTGATCACCACCGCGCTGCGCGCCGCGGCATGGACGCGAGCGGAGTGGCCAGGATCATGCAGGCCGACGCCGATCGGCCGGCGGCGCGGCCGCCCTACAGCGCGCTCGACAACTGCGCGCTGCGCCTCGGCGGCCTGGCGATGTTGCGCCCGTGGCGCGATGCAGTGGAGGAGTACGCCCGCGGCTGGGACGAGCCGCGCTCGACGGAGGCATCGATGTCATGAGCAACGTCGCGGTGATCGGCGCGGGGTACGTGGGGATCCCGACTGCCGCGTGCCTCGCCCACTTCGGTCACCAGGTGGTGTGCGCCGACGTCGATGCGGAGCGCGTGCGTCTCCTCTCGCAGGGTCAGGTACCCATCCTCGAAGAAGGACTCCCGGTGCTGGTGCGCGAAGGGATCGACGCGGGACGGCTGCGGTTCACCGTCGGCGCGGCCGACGCCGCCCGCGACGCCGAGTTCGTGTTCCTGTGCGTGCCGACGCCCCAATCCGACACCGGCGCGGCCGACCTGTCGTTCGTCGAAGCGGCCGTGCGCGAGATCGCGTCGGTGCTCGACGAGGGCGCGGTCGTCGTGAACAAGTCGACCATGCCGGTCGGGTCGACCGACCTCGTGGCCGGCGTGCTGCGAGCCTGCGGCGCGGCGCCGAGCGTGCGAGTGGCGTCGAACCCGGAGTTCCTGCGCCAGGGTCACGCCGCCGCCGACTCCCTGCATCCGCACCGAATCGTGATCGGGTGCGACGACGCCGACGTCGCGGCGCGGGTGGCGGCCCTGTACGCCGGCGGGAGTGCGCCGGTGCTCGTCACCGACCCCGCGTCGGCGGAGCTGATCAAGTACGCATCGAACGTGTTCCTCGCCACCAAGATCTCGTTCGTCAATTCCATGGCGAACCTGTGCGAGGCGGTGAACGCCGATGTGAGCCACGTGGTGCGCGGGATGGGGTACGACCCGCGCATCGGCTTCGAAGCGTTGCATCCGGGGCCGGGTTACGGCGGGTCGTGCTTCACCAAGGACACCGTTGCGCTCCTGTCCAGCGCTGAGGATGCCGGGTACGACTTCGAGATGTTGCGCTCCGTCATCCGCACCAACGACCTCCAGCGCGAGCGCACGTTCGAGAAGGTCGAGGTCGCGGCAGGTGGATCGCTGCAGGGCGTGGCGGTCGGCGTGCTCGGCCTCACTTTCAAGGCCAACACCGACGACCTCCGCGACTCGCCCGCCCTCGACATCGCGGCGCGCCTCGTGGCCGCGGGTGCGATCGTGCGGGCGTACGACCCCGCGGCGGGCGACATCCGTGCCTACGGCGTCGACGGTGTCGTACGTGTCGACGACGCGCACGCCGCGGTGGCGGGCGCGTCGGTGGTCGCGCTGCTCACGGAGTGGGACGAGTTCCGTGGGATCGACTTCGCGCGGGTCCACGCGTCGATGACGAAGCCGCACGGCTTCGTCGACGGCCGCAACCTCCTCGATCCCGCCGAGATGCGCGCGCTGGGCTTCGCCTACCAGGGCGTGGGGCGCTGATCCGGCCGCGCCAGCGCAGCGGGGTCGAGTGCCGAGCGCCTCACTCGCCGACGGCCTCGCTCACTGGTTGACGTCGTGGTGCGTGCTCGGGATCGCGTCCACCGAGATGCGTGAAGATCGCGACCACGCCGACGGCGGCGAGGATCACGAACGACGGCTCGGTTGCCACGCGGTAGCGCAGCAATCCGCCCGCCCACAGTGCGATCGCGAAGCACGTGGTGGCGATCGGCACCATCAGTGGCCAGATCGGCTCGCGGCGCCGCCGGAGCACGACCGCGCCCCCGACGGCCAGCGGCACCAGCACCCAGATGGTGACCGCGCCGAGCCACGTGACCCACTCGGGCCGTCCCTCGCCCGTCGCGAACTCGGCGCTCTGACCGACCCGCCACACGGTGAAGGTGCGACCGAGACGGGCCAGTGCGACCACCGGGATCCGGTCGAGGTGGTCGGCCATGTAGTCGAACGCTTTGGTGCGGTTCTGCGCGTTCCACACCGACTGCTCCTGGTCGGCGCGCGCGGCGGCGCAGAACGGACCGGTGTCGACCCATCCGATGTGTGACCCGTAGTACATGCCGTCGCAGTTGGCGGCGGCGAGCGCCACTCCTTCGTTCGTCGAGAGCAGCGTGGGTTTCTCGAATCGTGACAGGTTGAACGCGATCCACGGCGACAGCACCAGCAGCGCGATGGCGCACGCGACCGCGCCGAAGCGCACTGCGCGTCCGCGATCGCCGCGTGCGGCGATCCACAGCGCGGGCAGCACGAGGAACGGCACGTAGAGCACGAACTCGGCGCGGGTGAGGATGCCCAGCGCGCTCACCGCGCCGAGGGCTGCCACGCTGTACCACGACGCGCCACGGCGGAGCACGTGGAACACGATGCTGAGCAGCGCGACGGTGAGCAGCACCGACAGTGCCTCCGACATGACCAGGCCGTCGTTCACCCAGAGGTTGGGATCGAGCGCGGCGATCCCGGCGGCGACCAGACCGGCGGCATCGCCAGCGAGTTGACGGGTGAGCAGCCCGATGAGCGCGATCGTGCCGGTGCCGATCACCACCATGGTGAAGCGCATCGCCAGGCGGCTCGAACCGAGGTCGTCGATCGCGGCGGCAGGCACCAGTGCGATCACCGTGAGCGGCGGGTGGTCGGCGGCGGGCTCGTGGCGGTGTTCTCGCGCTTGGGTGAACGGGTCGTCGAAGAAGCCGAAGCCGGTCGCGATCGAGCGGGCCTGCCGTTGGTAGTAGTCGGCGTCGTACTCGTGCGACGCCGGCTCGTGGCGGGTGACGGCGAGCACGTACACCACCCGGAGTCCGAACCCCGCGAGCACGATCAGTGCGAGGATCACGAGGAAGCGCGTGCTCGCGGGTGGACGCGCCACGTCGGGGGTGGCGCTCACCTCACCGCTCGTGGCTCAAGGTGGTCGCCACCTCGACCGTCGAGGTGTCGGACTCGGTGTCGGGCTCAGAGTCGGGCAGACGACCGAACAAGGCGACGAGCGCGACCGCGCCCAGGATGATGAACGACGGCTCGGCCGGTGCGCGGTACCGCAACACGCCGCTCGCAATCAGCGCGACGACCGCGAACGTGGTGACGATCGGCACGATGAGCGGCCAGATCGGCTGACGTCGACGACGGAGCACCACTGCCCCGTACGCGGCCAGCGGGAGCAGTACCCACGCGACCACGGCACCCATCCACGTCGCCCACTCCGGGCGGCCCTCGAACGTGGCGAACTCCGCGGTCTGGCCCGGTTTGTACACGAGCCAGTTGCGGCCCAGCCGGGCGAGCGCCACCACGGGCAGGCGGCCGAGGTGTTCACTCATGTAGCTGAACGCATCGGAACGGTTCTCGTTGTTCCAGACCGACTGGTCACGACCGTTGCGATCGGGGACGCACGGGGCGAACACGCTCGCCCAGCCCACTGCGCTCCCGTAGTAAGTGGTGTCGCAGTTTGCGCCGAGGAGCGCGACGCCATCGTTGGTCGACAAGAGCGCAGGCTGCTCGAACCGGCTGATGTTGTACCCGACCCACGGAGCGAGCACGAGTGCGACGACGACGCACGCGCCGGCCATCATCCCGACTGCCTTGCCGCGCTGGTCGCGCGACCCGACCCACAGCGCGGGGAAGACGAGGAACGGCACGTACAGGGCGAGCTCGGCTCTGGTGAGGACACCGATCCCGCTCACCACGCCGAGCGCGACGACCCATCTCCACGACGCGCCGCCGCGCATCACGCGAAACACCATCGCGACGAGGGCGATGGTGATGAGCACCGAGAGCGCCTCGGCCATGATGAGCCCGTCGTTCATCCAGAGGTTGGGGTCGAGCGCGGCGATCCCTGCTGCCACGAGACCGGCGGTGTCGCCGGCCAGCCGGCGGGTCACCAGCCCGATGAGCGCGATGGTCGCGGTGCCGACCACCACCATCGTGAGTCGCATGGCGAGATTGCTGGAGTCGGGGTCGGAGACCAGCGCGGCGGGGAGCAGCGCCAACGTGGTGAGTGGCGGGTGGTCGGCGGCGGGCTCGTGGCGGTCGGGGTGCCGGTAGAGGAGGAAGGGATCGTCGAAGAACCCGTCGCCCTGTGCGATCGAGCGCGCCTGGAGCTCGTAGTAGGTGGCGTCGTACAGGTGGGTCTTCGACTCGTTGCGCGTCACCGTGACCACGTAGAGGACGCGCAGGCCGAACCCCGCGAGGACGATGAGCGCGAGCACGACGGCGAACCGGTGAGACCTGCTCCAGGCTCGGTCCCCCAACGGACGCATGGGCGCGCAGGCTATCGGAACGTCCTGGTCGGGAGTGAGTTGGTACGGTGGCTCGGCCTCTTCGATGAGGCGCGACCCATGGAGCCCTGCATGCCCCGAATCGGAGTCGTGGTCGTCGCCTACAACGCGGCCTCCACGCTGGCGCGAGTCCTCGATCGCATCCCCGTCGACTTCCGTTCGCGCATCGACGGCGTCTACATCGGCGACAACAACAGCGAGGACTCCACGTACCTCGTCGGACTCGGCTACCAGGCCGCCGGCGGCGAGCTGCCGCTCACTGTGGTGCGCCACCCGCGCAACCTCGGGTACGGCGGCAACCAGCAAGCCGGGTACCGCTGGGCGATCGATCAGGGCTACGACATCGTGGTGCTGCTGCACGCCGACGGCCAGTACGCGCCGGAGTTCCTCCCCGAGATCGTGCGACCGCTGGAGTCGCGGCGAGGCTGACGCAGTGTTCGGTTCGCGCATGATGCAAGCGGGGGCGCGCGTCGCGGCGGGATGCCGCTCTACAAGTTCGTCGGCAACACCATCCTCACGACCATGCAGAACGCGGTGGTCGGCGAGCACCTGAGTGAATGGCACTCCGGCTACCGCGCCTACAACGTCGACACGCTCGCCGAGCTGCCGTTCGAGCAACTCACCGGCGACTACAACTTCGACACCCAGATCATCCTGCAACTGCACGAGGCGAAGAAGCGGATCGTCGAGCTCCCGATCCCCACGTTCTACGGCGACGAGATCAGCTACGTGAACGGGATGAAGTACGCGCGTCAGTGCGCGGTCGACGTGGTGCGCTACCGGGCGCACAAGATGGGGCTCGGGACCGGCGACATGGCGTTCAACACCGACGTCGAGTCGTTCGACGACGAAGACTTCGAGCGCGTTCACGGCCAGATCCTGCACTGGTTCGAATCGCGGCCGACGTGCCGGATCCTCGACGTCGGATGCGGTGACGGCATCCTCGGTGAGCAGCTCCGCGCGCTCGGCCACACCGTGGTGGGGGTCGACCGCGTCAAGCACGATGGTGTGGCGCGCGCGCCTCGATCAGTTCGTCGAAGCCGACCTCGAGCAGGGCATGCCGGCCGAAGTCGGTGACGAGTTCGACGTGGTGATCGGCGTCGACGTGATCGGTCACGTTCGCGATCCCGAGGCCCTGGTGCGCGACGCGTCACGGGTGCTGCGCCGCGGCGGCACGATGCTCGTCAGCGTGCCGAACTTCGGGCACTGGTACCCGCGGCTGCGCGTCGCGGCCGGTCGCTTCGACTACGACCGTCGCGGCATCCTCGATCGTGGGCACCTGCGCTTCTTCACCGAGAAGAGCGCCGCGCCGCACCTTCGCCGCCGCGGGTCTCGACGTGCGACGGGTCGATCCGGTGAGCTTGCCGGTGTCATTGCTCATGGAGCGTTCGAGTGGCGAACGGCGGGGGACCCGCGTCGCAACCACGCTGCGCGTGCTCGACCAGGTCGGGATCGAAGTGACGCCGTCGCTGTTCGCCTATCAGCTCCTGTTCGAGCTGCAGCAGGTCGACGACGACGCCTGAGGCGGTCTCAGCGGTCGGCGAGGCGGCGGCACAACTCGGTTGACGCCGCTCGCGGGCTGAGCGTGCCGCGGAACTCGGGGGCGGTCGAGCGTGTCGACGTTGTTCACGCCGAGGCGCGGCGCGTCGGGGCCGAGGTACACACCGGAGAACACGGTGCGGTCGTCGAGGTGCACCGCCGACAGTTGGGTGTTCGGGTCGGCCGACACGCGGATGCGGTAGGTGCGCCCGGGCGTGATGTGCACGGCGGGCGTGGTGCCGCCGCCAGGGTTGTGGTCGTCGCGGAAGCGCACCATGTCGTCGCCGAGGTACTCGACGCGCAACACGTAGGGGTTCGCGGGTGAGCCCCCGACGAGCAACGGATCGTCGGTGCCCGCCTTCGCGTCGGGGAACGTCACGTCGACGTCGTACGCGCCCGCGGCCGGCGTGCGCTCGATGGGCTTCCAGTTGGTGCGGCTGAACTCGTCGACGATCGAGCCGTCCGACACGTACACCCCGGCGCAGTCACCCACCACGAACACCTCGCCCGCCTTCCCGCTGGCGGGAAGCGCGTCGCCGCGCGACACCGCGGTCTGCGATCCCGCCGGCAGCCGGCCGAGCTCGGTGCGGGTGTCGAAGAACTCGTTCGTCGCGACCTCGTCGCTCGGTGACGCGAAGACCCGCTGGTACCACAGCGCCTGGGCGAACGTGATCCAGGTCGCGCCGAGCCCGACCACGAGGAGCAGCCCCACCACGACGGCACGGGTTCGCGTGGATGCGTCGTGGAGCATGCGGGCGGTGGCAGCGAGACCGATGCCGGCTGCGAGCACGAGCAACGGCCACACGTCACCGAGGTAGCGCTGGGCGATGAAGCCGAACACGAAGATGGTGGCGGCGGCGGCCGCCGCGCCGATGAGCGGCCCCCAAGTGGCGCAGCGTCGACGGACGACGGCGGCGCGCCACGACCAGCGCGACGAGACCGACCGCGGAGAGGATGACGAGCAGGGGGAACGACACGGGGATGCTGCCCGTGGCATCGATCTTCTCGAAGCGCACCCCGTTGATGCCGAACACCCGTCCGATGGATTCGTTGCGGTAGCCGATCCACGGGAACTCGTCTTGGAGCTCGAACGCGTCGGGTCGCAGATACTCGACCAACGTGGTCGGTACGAACTGCAAGCCGAAGAACGTGTCGCCGTTGTCGGCAAGGAACTCCCGTCGCGAGCTGCTCACGTCGGTGAAGGCCTGTTGACGCCACGGCACCGACACGGGTGTGCCGAACTTGGCGACGTTGAGCCCGGTGTAGAGGAGCACCGGCACGACGCACGCGACCAGCGCCCACACGGCCAGCCGCACACCCGGGCGACGGGTCGGACGGAACCCGTCGATGATTGCCGGCGTGCGACGGCCGCGTCGCGACCACCACCACGCGCCGAGCTCGCCGAGGAACAGCAGGCCGAGTGCCACCATCACGCCGAGTCCCAACGACGCGCGCGACCACAGGGTGAGCGTCGCCATCAGCGCGGCGACGCCGAGCGTCCAGCGAGCGGGACGCATGACGTGGCGCAGGATCGCGGCGAACGACCACAACGCGAACGCCATTCCCCAGAGCGCGCCTTCGTGGTACACCGACACCTGGCTGGCCTGGAAGAGCGGGATCGACGCGCCGGTGCACGCGAACACGAAGGCGCCGGCCGCGAGCATCTCGCCGCGCCCAACTGGACCGTGTCCGCGGAAGAGCGTGCGCACCTGCCAGGTGACGGTCGCGACGGCGGCGGCAGCCACGATGAACGCGAGCAACATGAACAGGCCGGCCAGCCGCCCGTCGTACGCATCGGTGAACGCCACCAGCGGGAAGCGCAGGATGGCGGGGATCGGCCCTTGGTACATGTAGGACTTGCCGTTCGACGTAAACGCCTCGATGCCGAGCACCGAGCTCGGCATGCTGAGGTGGCCCGACAGGAGACGGTGCGCCTGCACGTCGTAGAAGTCGGCGGTGGGGTGCCACGCGAAGAGCTTCCCCGTGCCGGCCGTGACCATCCAGAAGAACAGCCCGACCGCAGGGAGCGCTCCGAGGGCGCCGGCGCCGAGGAACCGACGTCGTGCTCTTCGGTGATCGTCGCCTGCCTTGTCTGCCTCGTCCGCCTGGTCGGTTTCGCCGGTCTCGCTCGTCGTGACCGGTTCGTCGTCGCGACCGACCCGCACGTCGAGGGAGGCACTGACGCGTCGGCGGAGCCGGCGCAGGTCGTCGACCGGGTCGCGCGGCGTGGCGGCGGGTCGGACGCGGCTCAGCAGCAGGTCGCCGGCGAACAACGCCAGCGCGAACAACGCGATCCGGTGTGGTGTGTGCAACGACGTGAAGAAGTTGAACGCCGTCTCGTGGCGGCGGTCGAGTCGTTCGATCACCACGGTCACGAACGACACCACGAGCGCGCCGACCACACCCACGGTGAGGACCGCATGGCCGTGGCGCCACCGCCCGGCGAACGCGACGACCGCTGCCACCGCGACGCCCCACCACGGGCCGATCACGAGTGCCGACGCGATGCCCAACACCGCGGCGACGCCGACGACGCGTGCCCCGGCGACCAGTGGTCGATCTCCCCATGGCGCGTCGAGCACGGGCGGATCGGGGTGCAACTCGTCGCCGAGGGTGCCGACGGCCGACCATCGGCGCCCCAGCACCACGAGGCCGAGGGCGACGAGCACACCGACGAGCGACACGATCAGCGCGATGTTCATCGCCCGTTGCGGGGTCCACTCGAGGGTGTACGCCGCGCCGTGCGGTTTGGGGGCAGCCACGTACCAGCCGTTGGCGAAGCCGTTGATCAGGGTGGGTCCAGCCGGATCGCTGCCACGGGCGGCCGACGCGTTCCAACCCTCGCTGTAGCTCTGGGCGAGCAGCACCCACGACGGGCCGTCGCTGCGACCGGCATGCACATCGACCTTGGTCAACGACTGGTTGCGCCAGGTCGTGGTGACCGGCTCGGGCGTGGGCGGGACCACCGGCCGTCCGTCAGCGGCGAGCACGCTGGGTGTTCCTCCCGCATCGGACCCGAGCACCAACTGGTTGACGTCGACGCCGCCCGTGGCCGTGGTGGTGAGCGTGTGGGTGCCTCGACCGAGCGTGATCGGCGTGCACGCGACGATCACGTTGGGAGCAGGCGCGCTGCCGGCGCCCGGCGTGGCCGGTGCTTCGATTCGAACGGGGACGTCCGCGCCATCGATGGCGAGGATCCCGCCGCGGCACGCCTCCGATGCAGCGTCGGATGCGGCGTCGGCGACCGCGTTGGGGACGGCGGAGCCCGTCACCGAGAACGTACGCGCGGTCGGCAGGTTGAACTCCCGCGCGATCACCGGCTCCTCGACGAAGTCGCGGCCGCGCTTCGGCCGCGTCTGGTCGCCGTTCTGGCGGGTCAGCACGATCGAGAGGGGGCTCGTGATCGACGACGCACCCAGACGGGAGGTGAGCGCGGTCGGGAGCCGAACCACCTGGTTCACGGTGACGCCACCGAGGTCGAGCTCGGCGATCCCGACCGGCTTGGGCTCGGCACCGGGGTACGCCGGCGCGGTTTCGGCGAGATCGATGTCGAGCCGGGAGAACTCACGCTCGGGGAACGTGATGACCTGGCCGTTGCCGACACGCGAGCTGCCGTCGAGCGCCACGCGCACCGGTGGGCCACCGTCGAAGTGCAGATCGACGGCCGTGAGCGCCGTGAGGTCGTCGGTGGCGAGGATCCGCAGGTGGTCGGTTCGTTGGGGCTTGTCGAGCTGCACCGAGAGCGAGTCGCCGACGCCACCGATCGACGGTCCGACCTTCCACTCCGTGCTGGGGTCGCCGTCGAGGGCCACCGCGGGTCGGACCCCGGCCTCGAACAGCAGCGGGTTGCCGTAGCGGGTGGCGGTCACCCGGGCGCCGGTCTGCACCGCGACCGTCTGCCACGCAGAGCTCGCGCCGGGGAACAGGTCGAGCTGGGCTTCTCCGCCGTCCTTGCCGTTGTCGACGGCGGGATCCTGATCGGCGCGGAGGGTGATGCCGGTGGTGTTGCTCGTCGTGCGCCAACGTTCGACGCGTCGCCGGTTGGTGTCGGTGAGCACGATGCGCCCGCCGGCTCGCAACACCTTGTTCATCAGTGAACGATCGGTCCGGGTGGTCGCGGCGTACACCACCGGTGCCGTGCCGTCGAGGACGCCCGCGTCGGCCGAATCGACGATGCCGTCGCCATTGCCGTCGAGCACCACCGTGCCGTCGACCGGCACGACCTGCACGAGCTGTCGCGCGTCCTTCACCGGCACGAGCGCGACCTCGGGATACGTGGTGGTCGGGTCGGCGGGCGTTGGCGAGTCGTCGCGCAGGAAGGCGGGATCGGGCGTGTTCACGCCGACCGGCCCGAACCCTTGGGCCGGGCCGAGTCCCGTCGGCGCGGGATTCACCAGATCCCACACGCGGTCGGGTGCCACCGTCTCGAACCGCTCGTAGTCGAGGTCGTTGCGCACCAGCAGCTGCCCGACGCCGAGGAGCCGGGCCATCGGGGCCAGCGCGTCCGGGCTGAGGCGGCCCTCCTGGATGCGGTTGTCGAGCGCCACGAGCAGGTCCGCCGACCCGACGCCGCCGTAGGGGATCTGCTCGCGCCACGCGGTGGGGGTGGACGCGTTGCCGGTGGTGATCGGCTCGTAGGTGGTGCCCCAGCGGTAGGCCGCGAACCGCGTGCCGGGGATCTCGAGCATCCGAGTGCCGTCGGCGTGGGCGTCGGCGGCGGCCAATGCCTTGGTCCACGCGTCGGGGAGCGTCTCCGGGCGGGAGTAGTACGGGTCGACGAGGTTGCCGGCTGCGATCGACGGCGCCAACAGCACGACCGTCACGATCGCGAGCGCCCCGACGGTGAGACCCGTACGACGGGCGCGCCGCACGAGCGCGTCGACGAACGCGCCGAGCAGGCATGCGAGACCGAGGAGCGCGAGCGGAGCCGCGCGCGTCGTGGAGCGCAACGCCAAGCCGATGCCGCCTGAGCGCGCGAAGTCGTGGAACACCGACGACAGTGGTGACGCGTCGTCGGTCGGGTAGGCGCCGATGCCGAGGACGACGCCGACCACCACGAGCGCACCGAAGAACATCCGCTGCTTCCAACGGGTGGTGACGATGCCGACGAACGTGAACACGAGCACGCCGAATTGCAGCGCCATCACGGGCAGGTTCTCGAGGTAGACGTGTGCGCCGAGCACTTCCGGGTAGTCGTGGAAGGCGAGGTACGGCACCCAGTAGCCGAGGCCGCGCAACACCTCGGTCGCCGCTGAGGTGGACGCGACCTGGTCGATCGTCTCGGTGAACGAGAGCAGAGGGAGCCCGTAGCGCCCTTCGATGAGGAGCGCGACCACCCACCACAACGACGTGAGCGCACCGAGCAGCGCGACGCGGCCCACCACGCCCAACGCGTTGCGCAGCGTCGACTCGCGCGTGCCCCAGATCGACCACACGATCCAGAGCGCGGGCCCGACCAGCGCGAGCGCGAGCGCGGTGGCGTTCACCGCGACCGACAGGGTGACCAACGCGAACAGCGCGGGATGACGCCAGCCCCTCGTCTCGAGCGCGCGCGCGGTGAAGCCGATCAACCAGGGCAGCGCGGCCCAGGGAAGCAGCAGCACCGAGGTGCGGGTGACGTACTGCAACACGTACGGGCTCATCGCGTAGCTGAACGCGGCGACGACTGCTCCGACGCCCGGCGACGCGATCGAGCTGCTCCAGCGGGACCACCGGATCGTGCGGGCGAGGTAGAGCACCCCGGCGCCCGCGGCGAAGAGGATCGATCCGGTCCACACCCGTTGCGCGAACCACAACGGGATGCCGAGCGAGTGAGCGAGCCAGTAGTAGACGGCCATCGGCCACACCAACACGATGTTCTGGTGCGTCACCGTGCCGAGGTCGCGCGACGGGTCCCACATCGACAGCGCGTCCGAGAGGAACCGGCCCGGATCCAGGTACACCGCCTGGCGCGTGTCGGCGGCCAGGCGTCCTCGTGCGGTGAAGAGCAGCGGGAGGTAGCAGACCGCGGCGAGTGCGAGGTGCGTGAGCAACCCGGCACGCTGTCGCGTGCGGGTCGAGAGGCCTGTGATCACAGGGCGCCGAAACCGGGCCGTCGCCTCGGACTGCCTCCACGGGAGCGGGCCCGGTCGAGATGATCAGGGGTGCACATACGGGCTGGCATCTTCGCACACGGCCCCTCGCGAACCCGGCCGCGGCGGGGTCCCCGGACGCGGAAGGAGCCGTCCGGCGATGAGGGGTGGCGAAGGGTTCGGCCCCCTATGATTCGCCGTCATGAAGGTCGTGATCCTCGCAGGGGGCCTCGGAACGCGCTTGCGCGAGGAGACGGAGTTCCGGCCGAAGCCGATGGTGGAGATCGGCGGGAAGCCGATCCTCTGGCACCTCATGAAGTTGTTCGCGCACAACGAGGTCACCGATTTCGTCGTGCCGATCGGCTACCGGGGCGAGGTGATCCGCGACTACTTCCTCAACTACGAGGCGCGCACGAACGACTTCACCATCTGTCTCGGCAACACGCACCAGATCGAGTACCACACCAGCCACCTCGAGACGGGGTGGCGGGTCACGGTGGTCGACACCGGTGCCGAAACGCCGACCGGTGGTCGTGTGCTGCGCGTGCGTTCCCACGTCGACGGTGAGCGCTTCATGGCCACCTACGGCGACGGCCTCGCCGACATCGACATCGACAAGCTGCTCGCGTTCCACGAATCGCACGGAAAGCTCGCGACGATGACCACGGTGCACCCGTTGTCGCGCTTCGGTGTGGTCGAGGTCGAGCCCGACGGCACGGTGGCGCGCTTCCGCGAGAAGCCGCAGACCGAAGACGCGGTGAACGCAGGGTTCTTCGTGTTCGAGCCCGGCATCTTCGACTACCTGGCCGACGACGTGGCGCTCGAGCGCGAACCGCTCGAGGCACTGGCCCGCGACGGACAGCTGGCCGCGTTCACGCATCGAGGGTTCTGGCAACCGATGGACACCTATCGCGAGTTCACGATGCTCAACGCGTTGTGGAACGAGCCGAACCCGCCCTGGAAGGTGTGGTCGGATTGACCTGGCAAGGACGCTCGGTGCTCGTCACCGGCGCCGGTGGTTTCATCGGATCGTGGCTCACGCAGCGGCTCGTCGACGAAGGTGCTTCGGTGGTGGCGTTGCTCGCCGACCTCGACGCTCGTTCGCAGTTCGCGCGGGCGGGACTCGACCGGCGCGTCGCCGTCGTGCATGGCGTGCTCGAGGATCCCGAGGTGGTGGTGCGTGCGCTCGGCGCCCACGAGGTCGACTCCGTGTTCCACCTCGGGGCCCAGACCCTGGTCGGTGTCGCCCATCGCGACCCGATCGGCACGTTCGAGGCCAACATCCGCGGCACCTACCTGTTGCTCGACGCCTGTCGTCGGGTCGGCACCGTGTCGCGCGTCGTCGTCGCGTCGAGTGACAAGGCGTACGGCGAGGTCGGCGACCTTCCGTACTCGGAGTCGACGCCGCTGCACGGAACCCAGCCCTACGAGGTGTCGAAGTCGTGCACCGACCTGCTCGGGCAGTCGTACGCGGCCACCTACGGGCTTCCGGTCGCGATCGCTCGCTGCGGCAACGTGTATGGCGGTGGCGATCTCAACTGGAGCCGCATCGTGCCCGGCGCGCTGCGATGGTTGATCAACGGCGAGACGCCGGTGATCCGCAGTGACGGCACGTTCGTGCGTGACTACCTCCACGTCGACGACGTGGTCGACGCCTACCTCGCGCTGGCCGACTGGCTCGACGCCGGCGCGGCGGAACGCGCGCGCCGACCGATGAGATCGGCTTCAACTTCAGCGACGAAGCGCCGCGCACCGTGCTCGAGATGTACGACGCAGTCTGCGAGGCGTTCGGGACGCGCGTCGAGCCCACCATCCTGGGCGAGGGCAAGGGCGAGATCCACGAGCAGTACCTCGATTCGTCGCGCGCACGCGACGAGCTCGGGTGGAAGACGTCGGTCGACCTGGCCTCTGGGCTCGGCCGCGCGGTCGACTGGTACCGAGAGCTGCTCGTCGCGCGATGACTCGCACGGCGGACGAGCTGCGCGTCCAGATCCTCGAGCTGGCCGACGAGTACCACCGCGCTGCGTTCCCCGAGCGCGAGTTCGTGCCGGGCGTGTCGTCGGTGCCGGTGTCGGGCAAGGTGGTCGGCACGCCGGAGCTGAGCGGGCTGTTCGACGCCGCCCTCGATCTCTGGCTCACCGAAGGACGCTTCGCCGACGCGCTCGAGGAGCGCCTCGCCGCGACCGTCGGGGTGCGGCACGCCTACCTCTGCAACTCGGGATCGTCGGCGAACCTCCTTGCGGTGTCGACCTTGTTGTCGCCCCGTCTCGGCGATCGGCGGCTGCGTGCGGGCGACGAGGTCGTCACCGTCGCCGCCGGCTTCCCGACCACCGTGAACCCGATCATCCTCAACGGCCTGGTGCCCGTGTTCGTCGACGTCGAGCTCGGCACCTACGACGCGCAGATCGACCGGCTGGCCGAGGCCATCGGCCCGAAGACACGTGCGATCGTGATGGCGCACACGCTCGGAAACCCGTTCGATCTCGACGCGGTCACCGCGCTCGCGTCGGAGCACGACCTCTTCCTCATCGAAGACAACTGCGATGCGTTGGGCGCGCGGTACCGAGGCGACCTCACGGGCACGTTCGGCGATCTGGCCACCCTGAGCTTCTATCCCGCGCACCAGATCACCACCGGCGAGGGCGGATGCGTGCTCACGAACCGCGGCGCGCTGGGCAAGGTGGTCGAGTCGTTGCGCGACTGGGGCCGTGACTGCTGGTGTGCGCCCGGCGTGGAGAACACCTGTGGCAAGCGCTTCGAGTGGTGCCTCGGCGATCTTCCCTGTGGCTACGACCACAAGTACATCTACTCCCACATCGGATACAACCTGAAGCTCACCGACTCGCAGGCCGCGGTCGGCCTTGCGCAGCTCGATCGCCTCGACGGCTTCGTGGCCGCGCGCCGACGCAACTGGCAGCGCCTCCGCGACGGGCTCGGCGATCTCGAGCACCTCTTCGTGATGCCTCGTGCGACCGAGCACAGCGACCCGAGTTGGTTCGGCTTCGCGCTCTCGGTGCGACCGGATGCTCCATTCGGACGCGAGGACGTGGTCGAGTTCCTCGAATCGAGGCGGATCGCGACCCGACTGCTGTTCGGTGGCAACCTGACCCGTCAACCGGCGTACGCCGAAGCCGAGTACCGCGTGGTCGGCGAACTCACCACCACCGACCTGGTCGCGGAGACCACGTTCTGGGTCGGCGTCTATCCCGGGCTCACCGATGCGATGCTCGACTTCGTGCTGGAGTCGTTCCACGAGTTCAGCGACTCGTGGAGCTGATCGCCACACCGGTCGTCGGCTGCTTCGAGGTACGCCTCGATCCATCGTCTGACCGGCGGGGGTCCTTCCTCAAGGAGTTCCAGGCGTCGCAGTTCGCGGCCGCGGGGATCCCGTTCGAGGTGCGCGAGCTGTTCACGAGCCGATCGCACACCGGTGTGGTGCGTGGATTGCACTTCCAACGTCCACCGGCCGACGTCGCCAAGTTGGTGTGCTGCCTCGACGGTGCGGTCCTCGACGCGGTGGTCGACCTCCGGGTCGACTCGCCCTCGTATCGCCAGCACGCGTTGGTCGAGCTCTCGGCGGACGCCGGCAACGCGATGTACGTCCCCGAGGGGTGCGCGCACGGATTTCTCGTGATTCGTGGCGAGGCGCTGGTGATGTACGCGCAGTCGGGTGAGTACGACGGGCCGCTCGAAGGCGGGATCCTCTGGTCGTCGGCCGGGATCCCGTGGCCGGGCACGGACGCGCCGATCCTCTCCGAGCGCGACGAGGCGTTCCCGAGCCTCGGTGAGTTCGAGTCGCCCTTCCGGCTGCCGGGATGACGGTCGAGCGCGCGCTGCTCACCGGGGTGACCGGGTTCGTCGGTGCTCATCTGGCGCGTGCCCTCGTGGCGGACGGTGTGTCGGTGCACGCAGTGGTACGCGCCAACGCGCGTCTTGATCGGATCCCCGATCTCGTCGACGTGGTCACCTTCCACGTCGACGACGGCACCAGTGACGCATTGGCGACCGCGGTCGAAGCGGCGCGTCCTGACGTGTCGTTTCACCTGGCGACGAACTTCATCGCCGAACACCGTGCCGCCGATGTCGAGATGTTGGTGCGTGACAACGTCGCGTATCCCGTGCGTCTCGCCGACGCGCTCGCCGCGGCCGACGCCGGCGCGTTCGTGAACGTCGGCACCGCGTGGCAACACGTCGACGGCGCCGACTACCGGCCGAAGAACCTGTACGCGGCGACGAAGCAGGCGTTCGAGACGCTGCTGCGCTACTACACCGACCGAGCGCTGTTGCGCGTCGTCACGGTGAACCTCTACGACTCGTACGGTCCGCTCGACCACCGCGGCAAACTGCTGGCGCATCTGATCGCCGCGCTGCGTTCGGGCGAGACCCTCGACATGAGCAGCGGACGGCAGCTCGTCGACCTCGTGCACGTGGACGACATCACCGCCGCGCTGCGCGTGGCCGGTGATCTGGCCCGCGGCGCCGCCGTCGAGGTCGTCGCGGGCGAGGTGCCGCCGTCTCCGATCTACTCAGTGTCGTCCGGTGCGCCGTGCACGCTGCGCGAGCTCGTGGCGGTGCTCGGCGACGTCGCCGGTACGCCGGTCGCGGTGCGCTGGGGTGCCCGCCCGGATCGGGCGGGCGACATGACCGAGCGGTGGGCGGCGGGGGACCTGGTGCCGGGGTGGTCGCCGCGCGTCGATCTGGCCACCGGGCTCGCGTCGTTGCTCCACGCTGATGACTGAGCCGCGGTGGGCGGCGGTCGTGGTCGAGTACCGATCGGGCCCGTGTCTCGCGGAGTGCCTGCGATCACTGGTCGCCGACGACAGCGCCGGTCCCGTCGAGATCGTCGTCGTCGACAACGGTGGCGACGCCACCGAACGTCTGGGTGGCGACGCCACCGAACGTCTGGGTGGCGACGCCGCCGAACGCACGAGCGAATTCCCCGACGTGCGTGTGCTGTCGGCGGGTGCCAACCTCGGATACGCCGGCGGCTTCAACCTCGGCGTCGCTGCGACACGCGCTCCAGTGGTGGCGGTGTGCAATCCGGACCTGGTGGTCGAGCACGGCACGGCGGCGGCGATGCTGGCGCGTCTCGACGCCGAACGTGACCTGGGCGTGGTCGGGCCGGTGATCCGGAACCCCGACGGGTCGCAGTACCCGTCGGCGCGCACGATGCCGTCGTTGGTCGACGCCATCGGCCACGCGCTGTTCGGCGTCGTGCGACCGGCCAACCGATTCACCCGCCGGTACCGCCAACTCGACGTCGACCCGACCCGGGCGCGTGACGTCGACTGGCTCTCGGGCGCCGCGATGTGGTTTCGCCGGTCGGCGCTCGACTCGGTCGGCGGGTGGGACGAGGGGTACTTCATGTTCATGGAGGACGTCGACGTCTGTTGGCGGCTTCGACGCCTGGGCTGGCGTGTGGCCTACGACCCGGGTGGGGTGGTGGTGCACGAGCAAGGGGTGAGTCGAGAGCACCAGCCGATCGCCATGATCGTCCGGCACCACCGGTCGGCCTACCGCTACGCCGACAAGCGGTGGGCGGGTCCGAAGCGGTTGCTGCTCTGGCCCGCGGCGGCGTTCCTGGCCTTCCGGGCGGCCATCGAGATCGTGGCACGCGCCCTCGGAGCGCGGCCGGGTCGGCCCGAGGTGAGCGGGTAACCTCGCATCGCCATGCCGCAGTCGCACACCCGTTCCAGTCGCGCCGCCGCGCGCGCGAAGTCACGCCGGACGAAGCACCGTCGAGGCGGGTCGATGGGGTGGAACGTCGCGATCATCGCGCTCGTGATCCTCGGCGTCGTGGCCGTCATGCTCACCCGGAGCGGCGGCGCGAGCGACGGCGGGAGCGGCTCGCCGCACATCGCGAACCCGACGACCGGCCAGGCTCAGGATCACTGGCACACGTACCTCGGCGTGAACATCTGTGGTGAATGGCTCGAGGGCGCTCCGGCGTTCGAGAAGCCCTACAGCAGCCCCACGCAGGCCGAGAACGCCGGGATCCACTCGCACGGCGACGGCCTGATCCACACGCACCCGTACCTCCCGTCGGAGGCCGGGACCAACGCCACGCTCGGCAAGTTCCTCAGCTACGGCGGGTGGAAGATCAACGACTCCGAGATCGACCTCGGCGGGTCGAACGCCGCGCACGTGCAGTGGGCGGGGCCTGCGTCGGCGAAGAAGACCACCACGTGGTCGAACGGTGACACGTGTCCGTTCGGCGAGTTCAAGGGTCAGAAGGGCGAAGTCGTCTGGGCGGTCGACGGTGTGCGCAAGACCGGCAACCCGTCCGACTACCACCAGAAGGACGGCGAGACCATCGCGGTCGGGTTCCTGCCCAAGGGCACGGTCCTCGGCTTCCCGCCCAACGCGTGCTCGGCGTTCTCGCAGATCGGCGACAACACCAATGGAGTCACGGGCGGGCCCGTGAGCAAGACGTCGCCGTGCCTCGCCGACTCGTCCACCACGACGACCATCCCGAGCACCGACACCACCACGACGGCGCCACCCAGTCCGTGAGAGCGGTCGTCCTGGTCGGGGGAGAGGGCACGCGTCTCCGACCGCTCACATACCACACACCGAAGCCGCTCCTGCCGATCGCGAACCGCGCCTTCCTCGATCGCCAGCTCGAGTGGTTGGCGTCGCACGGCGTCGACGAGGTCGTGCTGTCGCTCGGCTACCTGCCCGACGCGTTCGAGGCGCACTTCGCCGAGCACGCCGCGCCGATGAAGGTCCGGTTCGCGGTCGAGGACGAACCGCTCGGCACCGCAGGCGCGATCCGGTTCGCCGCGGAGGGCATCGACGAGCGGGTGCTGGTGTGCAACGGGGACGTGCTCACGGGGCTCGACCTCGGTGCGCTGGTGCGCTTCCACGAGGAACGCGGCGCGGAGGCGACCATCGCGCTGACCGAGGTGGAGGATCCCTCGGCGTTCGGCGTCGTGCCCACGCGCGGCGACGGCGAGGTCGTGGCCTTCGTGGAGAAGCCGGCGCCGGGCAAGGCGCCCACGCGCTGGATCAACGCCGGCACCTATGTGTTGGAGCCGTCGGTGCTGGCGCGCATTCCACCGCGCCTCACCGTGTCGGTGGAACGCGAGACGTTCCCGCGCATGCTCGAGGAGCCGCGGCGGCTGTACGCCTTGCCGAGCGACACGTACTGGATCGACATCGGCGCGCCCGAGCAGTATCTCCGGGTGCACGCCGACCTGCTGTCGGGTGCAGCCGGCCCGGTCCCCACCGAACCGGCCACGGAGCGTGCGCCGGGCGTGTGGATGCAGGGCGACGTCGAGATCGATCCCGGCGCGGTCATCGACGCGCCCGTCGTGTTGGGTGCGGGCGTGAGGATCGCCGCGGGAGCACGCGTGCACGCGTCAACGCTCGGAGCCGGCGTGGTCCTTGGCGCCGAGGCGCGTGTGCTGCGCTCAGTGGTGCACGACAACGTGTCGATCGGTGACGGTGCTGAGGTGGCCGATTCGGTGATCGGCGCGGGTGCCCACGTGGGGGAGCACGCTCGAGTCGGCGCCCGTTCGGTGCTCGGTGCCGGCGCACGCATCGAGGCCCACGCCCGCCTCGCGGCGGCCAAGGTTCGGGGCGACTGACCGATGCGTGTCCTCGTCACGGGAGGCGCGGGCTTCATCGGTTCGACGTTGGTCGACCGGCTGTTGGCCGAAGGGTGCGACGTCGACGTGATCGACGATCTCTCGTCGGGTGCCTTGGTGAATCTGGCCGACGCCCGTGCGCAGCGCAACCGCAAGTTCACGTTCCATCGCCTCGACGTGCGGTCGCCGCAACTCGTCGACGTGATCGTGCATCGACGTCCCGAGGTGATCTTCCATCTCGCCGCGCAGCTCGACGTGCGGGTGTCGGTGAAGCGCCCGATCTTCGACGCGGAGATCAACATCCTCGGCTCGTTGAACGTGTGTGAGGCGGCAGTGGCGGGCGGCACGCGCAAGATCGTGTTCGCCGGATCGGGCGGCACGCTCTACGGCGTTCCCGAGAGCCTGCCGGTGCGCGAGAGCCACCCCCAACGGCCGGTGTCGCCGTACGGCGTGTCGAAGAAGGCGGCCGGCGACTACCTGCACTTCTACCGGGAGGTGCACGGGCTCGAGTACACCGAGCTCGCGTTGGCCAACGTGTACGGCCCTCGTCAGGATCCGAACGGCGAAGCCGGCGTGGTGGCGATCTTCGCCGGTCTCCTGCTCGCAGGGAAACGACCGACCATCTACGGCGACGGCACCCAGACGCGCGACTACCTGTACGTCGACGACGCGGTCGATTCGTTCGTACGCGCGTCCGAGCGTGGCGGCGGCCTGCTCATGAACATCGGTACCGGGGTGGAGACCAGCGTCCGCGACCTCTACGCGACCATGGCCGCGCTCGTTGGCGCGCACGACGAGCCCGGCACCGCGGCGGCCCGCCCGGGCGAGCTGGCCCGCTCGGCGCTCGATCCCGGCCGCGCCGCGATCCAGCTCGGCTGGAAGCCGTGGACGTCACTCGACGACGGCCTCGCGCTCACCGTCGACTGGTTCCGGGGTCAGCGGTAGGCGCGGAGGTCGTCGAGGGGGATCGGCGGGCGGGCGCGGCCGAGGTACGTCGGATCGGGGCGGCCCACCAGCACCATGGCGTGCGGCAGCCAGTCGTGCGGCAGCGCCAGCGCGTCGCGCGCCGCCTCCGGGCAGAAGATGGGTGCGGCCACCCAGCACGACGCGTAGCCGGCGTGCGCGGTGGCGACCATCAGGTTCTCCACTGCCGCACCGAGCGAGAGCAGCGCCATGCCCCACTCGGCGCGCTGGCGCGGCTCATCGGGATACCGGTCGAGGCCGTCCCAGGTGAGGCACCCGAGCACGATTGCCGGAGCCCCCACGATCTTGGCGTGCGACGCGTCGACCAGCGCGGTGACGCGGTCGGGCGCGACGCCGTCGCGTTCGAGGTCGACCTGCCACTGCGCGCCCATCCCGGCCGCGAGATTCCGCTGCGCGTCGTCGGTGTCGACGACGACCCAGCGCCATGGGCGCGAATGATGCGGTGCCGGCGCGATGCAGGCCGCTTCGATCACCGCGTCGAGCACCTCACGCGGAACCGGCTCGTCGGTGAACGAACGGATCGAGCGACGGGCGGAGAGGAAGTCGGGAACGCCCACGCACGCTACGCGACCGCGGCGAGGGTGTCGCGCGAGCGACGCGGCGACCGACGCGTCGGTCATCAACGTGTTGGTGACGACCGTGCGCACCCCGAGCGCCTCGACCTCGGCGGCGCGGCCGGCGTCTTCGCGATCGATCACGAACGCGTCGAGCAGGTCGCGGTAGCCCGCGGCCACGCCGACACACGACGCTTCGATACCGAGGTCGGCCAGCATGCGATCGGCGGGGCCCTTGACCGCGGCGCCCGCGATGAGGTTGCTCACGCCGACGACGCGTGGATGGTTCGCGACCGCGGCGCGGATCCCCGGCACCGCGAGAATCGGCGCGATCGACAGGATCGGGTTGGCGGGGCAGATCACGACGGCGTCGGCGCGACCGATTGCCTCGAGCACGCCGGGCGCGGACCGCGCATCGTCGGCACCGTCGTAGCGCACCGAGATCACGGGCGGTTCGCACCGTTCGCGAACGAACCACTCCTCCAACGCGAAGTCGACCGGCCCGGCGGGCGTGGAGGCCGTGACGATGGTGGCGACGTCGTCGTCGGACATCGGGAGCAGCGAGAATTCCAGTCCCCACGCGCGCGAGTGATCTCGGCGGTGATCTGCGAGAGCGGCGCGCCCTCGCCGAGTCGTTGCGATCGGTAGAGGTGGGTGGCCAGGTCACGGTCGCCGATGTTGAACCACGTGGGGACGCCGTAGCGAGCGAGCGCGCCGAGGGTGGCGAACGTCTCGCCGGCGAGGCCCCAGCCCGTGTCGGGGTTGTTCGCCCCGGCGAGGGTGTAGGTGACCGAATCGAGGTCGGGGCAGACCCGCAGCCCGTGGAACCAGTCGTCGTCGCCGGTGTTGCCCACGACGACCACGTCGGCCGGAGCGACCACGTCGAGCAGGCCGGCCAGGAACCGGGCCGAACCCACGCCACCCGCGAGTGCCACGATCATGGGTCCGCAGGGTACCGGGCGGGTCGATCGCCGGCCGCAGGCGGTCGGGCGGCTTCCGCGGGATCGGTCGCCGTGATCCGATCCTGGGTGGGGTCGAGGATACGCTGGCGCCCCTGATGAGCAGCCCGGCTGACCTCGGCGCGCCGTTGCCGGAAGGGGATCCGGCGCCCGAAACCGACGAAGTCGACGCGGTCGACGACCAGCCGAGCCGGACGACCAGCCGACGGACGACCAGATTGCGGCGTACCCGCCGGTCCTCGCGCTCGTCGTCACCCGGAACCCCGGTTCGTGGTTCGACGAGACGCTCGCATCGCTCGCCGCGCAGGACTACCCGGCGCTGTCCACGATGGTGGTCGACTGCGGGTCCGACGACGACCAGACGGCTCGCGTGGCGGCGGCGCTGCCCGAGCGCGACGATGCGCCGGGTCTCCGGCGACGCGGGGTTCGCGAGCGCCGCCAACGAAGTCCTCGCGGACCTCGACGACACCACGTTCGTGCTCCTGTGCCACGACGACGTCGTGCTCGACGCCGAGGCGCTGCGCATCATGGTGGAGGAGGCCTACCGGTCGAACGCGGGCGTGGTCGGGCCGAAGCTGGTGAGCGCCGAGGATCCCGAGCTGCTGCTCGAGGTGGGCCGCGCCATCGACCGGTTCGGTGCTCCGCACACTGGCATCGAGCCCGGCGAAGTGGACCAGGAGCAGCACGACGGCGTGCGCGACGTCTTCTACGTGAGCAGCGCCGCGATGCTCGTGCGGGTCGACCTCCTGCAACAGCTCGAGGGCTTCGATCCGGCGACGTTCCCAGGCTCGGAGGATCTCGACCTCTGCTGGCGGGCGCGCCTCGCCGGCGCCCGCGTGTTGGTGGTCCCCGATGCACGAGTGGCACACCGCGAAGCCGCCGACGACCGTCTGCGCGGTGATCGCCCCGACGAGTTCGCGTTGTCGCGCACGCGCGTTCGTGTCCTGTTCACGTCGTACTCCTTGCTCACCTTGCTGTGGTTGGTTCCGGTCGGGATCGTGGTCGGGTTCGTCGAGGCGGTGGGCGACCTCCTCACCGGACGACCACGTCGCGCCCGGGCGGCGATCGGCGCGTGGCTGTCGAACCTGGTGCACGTCCGTCGGTTGCGGGCGTCGCGTCGACGCGCCCAGTCGTTGCGCCACGTGCACGACCGCGATCTGCGCGAGCTGCAGGTGGGCAGCATCACGAGGTTGAACGCCTTCGTCGCGCATCACCTGCATGGCGACGAGCGATTGCGATCGTTCGGCTCGCGCGGCCGGTTGGCGGTCGACTCGGTGTCCGACGGCCTGCGCAGCCCGGCCGCCCTCGCGTTCGTCGGCTTCGTCGCGATGGTCGTGTTCGGTTCGCGCGACCTCGATCAGCCACGGCGTGCCGTCGATCGGCACGATGGTCACCTGGCCGAGTGTCGGCTCGCTCTTCGACGCGTTCGGCTCGGCGTGGCGCTACACCGGTCTCGGCTCCGCCTCCGCTCAACCAGCGCTGCAAGCGGTCATGGGCGGACTCGGAACCGCGCTGCTGGGTTCGGTCGGGCTCGGTCGCACGCTGGTGGTGGTCGTGGCGATGCCGCTGGGCGCATTCGGCACCTACCGGCTCGCGCAACGGGTCGTCGGGCTGCGCGGCCCGGCGTTCGCGGCGGGCATGGCCTACGGGGTGAACCCGCTCGCGCGCAACGCGATCGCCGAAGGTCGGCTCGGCCCGCTCGTGATGTTCGCCATGTTCCCGTTCCTGCTCGGTCAGATCATGGGGATCGTGCGTCTCGACGGTCGCGATCGGGAACGACCGCGCGGGCGCATCCTCCGCTTCGCGCTGCTGCTTGCGTTCACGACTGCGTGGTATCCCCTCGCGCCCGCGTACGTGGTGGTGGCGGTGCTCGCGATCGCGATCATCTCGCCGTTCACCGGTGGAGGCGGTCGTGCGGTCCGCGGCGTCGGCATCGCCATCGCCGGCACCCTTGGTGCCCTCGTGTTGTTGTTCCCGTGGCCGCTCGCCTACGTGGGTGTGCTCGACGATCCCGCGTCGCTCGGCTTCGCGTTCCGCCCCGTGCTCGACGTGTCGCAGGTGATGCGTTTCGACACCGGCCCGGTCGGTGCCGGCTGGGCGATGTGGGGCTTGGTGGTGGCGGCCGCGGTGCCCTTGTTCCTCGCCACTGGGTCGCGCTCGCGTGGACTGCTCGCGGTTGGGCGCTCGCGCTGGCGGGTTGGGCGTTGGTCTGGGTGCCGAGCCGGTTCGCGCCGCACGTGTCGGTGCCCGCACCCGAGGCCGGTCTCGTCGTTGGCCGCACTGGGTCTGGCGCTCGCGCTCGGGGTGGGCGTGTCGGTGCTCGTCGACGGGATCCACAACTTCCGCTTCGGATGGCGCCAACCGGCGGCGATCATCGGCGGGCTCGCCGTGTTGCTGCCCTTCATCGCATTCACCGCGGGCGCGGTCAACGGTCGCTGGGACGCACCCGAGACCGACTGGAACGACACGCTCGCCTTCACGTCGGCACAGACCGCGCACGGTCAGTTCCGCATGCTGTGGGTGGGCAATCCGACGGTGCTGCCGCTCGATCCGGTCGTGCTCGACGATGGCACCGGATATGTGCTCACCCGCAACGGTCCCGGTGACTGCGGTCGAGTTGCTCCGCGCTCCCCAAGACGATGCCGATGCGGTGGTCGATCGTTCCATCGAGCTCGCCGAGTCGGGCCTCACGAACCGGCTCGGTCGGTTGCTCGCGCCGGCCGGCGTGCGCTACATCGCCATGCCGTCGACGCAGGGGAGCAGCGGGGGCGTACGCGCGGCCCCCACGCCCCGGCTGCGCGCCGGGCTCGACGGCCAACTCGATCTCGCCCGTCGGCCGACCGCCGGCGGGCTGGTCCTCTACGAGAATCTCGCGTGGATCCCGCTCGAGGCAGTGATCACCGGCGATGCCGCGGCTGACGTGCCGGTCGGCGCCGTTCCCCCGGTCACGGCGGCACTCCGCACCGACGTGGCCGCGAGCGCGAAGCCGGTCGACGGCTCGGCGAAGGCTGGTCCTGGTCTGGTGCTGTGGGGCGAGGCGTACAACGGATCGTGGGAGGGCACGTCGGCCGATCACACCCTCGTGCACCGTCGCACCTTCGGCTGGGCGAACGGCTTCACGCTGACGCGACGCGGAAGTGTGTCGATCGCCTACACGAAGCAGTGGCTGCGCTGGGCGTTGCTCGGCGTCGCGTTGCTCATCTGGTTGGTCGCGCTCCGACGCTGGTGGACCACCCGCCTGGTGCGCGATCGCGCCGCCGAGCTCACCCAACGAGAACGGCGTGAACGAGCGCACCGACCGGACCCGTTGGCCGAGGCGCTCGACGACACCTACTGGTGGGAGCGCGTGTGACCCGCGTGCGGCGCGGCCCCATCCTCCTGCTCGTGATTGCAGCCGTCGTGCTGGCGGTCGTGTTCCAGCATGACGACCACACCGCCACTCAGAGCGCGGCAAGCACCGTCGCGCTCGACGATCCCGGCCTTCCGTCCGCGGACGCGCTCTCGGCATCGTGGTTCTGCGCCGAGGGCACGTCGACGCCTGACGGTCGCGCCGACGAGACCGTCATCGTGTCGAGCGTGGCCGATCATGAGATCAGCGCCACCGTGACGGTGATGCCCGGAGGGACCGCCGCGCCGGTCTCGCGCACTTTGCACGTCGGCGCACACCGGGAAGCACGGCTGCGCATCGCCGACGTGCTCGCCACCGCGGAGCCCGGGGTCGTGGTGGAAGTGACGGGTGGCCAGGCGGCGGTGGCGCACGAGGTGGTCGGCGCCGGCGACGTGGCGACCGAACCGTGCAGCCGGCGGGCCGGAACCGACTGGTACTTCGCGGCCGGGACGACCGTGAGGGGCGCCGGGCAGTACCTCGCGCTCTTCAACCCGTTCGGTGACGATGCCATCGTCGATCTCTCGTTTCTCACCGATTCGGGTGTGCAGGAGCCCGATGCCGTCCAGGCGCTCGTCGTGCCGCGTCGCTCACGCGTGAGCGTCGCCGTCCAGGACCTCGTGCCCCGCCAGCTGCTCGTCGCGGCCCAGGTGCACGCGCGGGTCGGTCGCGTCGTCGCCGACCGCACCATGACCTTCGACGGCACCACGCCCGACGACGCGCCGGCGCGGAAGGGCATCTCGTTGTCGCTCGGCGCCGCGGCACCTCGGCGCTCGTGGGACCTGCCGTTCGGGACGAACGTCGATGGTGCGCAGGGCCAGATCGGTGTGGCCAACTTCGGGACGACGGCATCGACGGTGGAGGTCGACGTCGTCCTCGACGGCGATCTGACGCTCCCGCCGCGCACGGTGCCGGTTCCCGCGCGGTCGGTCGTCTCGATCGACGCAACGTCGCAGGTGCCCGCGGGGTCGTCGTTCACCGTCCGCGCCAATGCGCGCACGATCGAAGGACATGCCGCGCCGCTCGTGGTGGAGATGCTCGGCTGGTGGCCCGATGCGTCGTCGAGCACGGGCGTGGCGACGGCGCTCGGCGCGAACGCGTCCGGCGCGACGCTGGGTGGTTGCGCTGCCCGGTGCCGACGGTGAAGGCACGGTCTCGGTGCTCAACACCGGCGGCGACACGGTCACCGCAGAGCTCCGGGTGTACAGCCGAACGGGCGAACCGCCGAGCAGCGCGCCGACGGTCACCATCGCACCGGGGCGGTTCGCGAGCCTCTCGGTCGGAACCCTGAGCGCGACGCGCGATCAGGTGGTGGTCGTCGTGGCCGACCGGCCCGTGGTGGCGGGCCTCACGGTCACCGGCGACGCTGGTGCCGCCTGGATGGTCGCGGTGCCCGACTACGCCGACGGCGAGCCCGCGTGAGCGGGCAACCGGAAGCGCGACCTGACGGGGCAACCTGACGTGGCGGTCCGTCTCGGCATCGCGGTGGTGCTGGCGGTCGCGGTCGCGATTGCCGCCTGGTCGTTGCGTCGCCGTGCTCCTGATGCGCCGCCGCGCGACGTGTATCCGGTGCCCCGCCAGCTCGATCGCGACGATTTCCCGCGTCGCGACGCGCCGTGGTTGGTGGCCTTGTTCTCGTCCGCGGCGTGCGATTCGTGTCGATCGCTTCCGGCCAAGCTCACGGTGCTCGACTCGAGCGACGTGGTCACCTGCGACATGACTGCTGAAGCCCGCGGCGACCTGCATCGCCGCTATGCGATTGCGGCGGTCCCCACCACGGTGGTCGCCGATGCCGACGGCGTGGTCTGCCGGGCCTTCGTCGGCTCGTTCACCGCCACCGACCTGTGGGCCGCACTCGCAGAGCTGCGCGTGCCCGGCAGCACGCCCGAACCGTCGCTGGGCGAGCTCGACTGAGTTCCGCGGGTCGACGGGATCGCTATCGCAAGCCGGCGGCGGCCAACGCGTTCGGAACGATCCACCCGTTGACCGTGTCCGCGGCGTCCTGCGTGTAGTGCACGCCGTCGAATCGACCGCTGTCGCACGTGTCGCGATGCTGCGCGCAGAATTGGGTCGCGTAGTCGAGGAAGTACGCACCGGGCACTCCCGCGACGCTCGCGCGAATGAGGTCGTCGAGGTGCCGAACGCGCCAGGCGTTCGCCGGTCCCCATGGCTCGAACGACGACACCGAGTCGTCGCGCGTGAAGGGCGGCGATGACATGAACACCACCCGGCCCCCGGACGCCGTGAGGATCGAGATCGCGCGTGCCAACTGCGTCTGGAAGTAACGGTCGTACGCGCGGCTCCCGAAGGTGAGCCAGGTCCCGTTCACCTCACGGTCGAAGATGTCCCAGGCGCCTGGCATGAGGATGGTGAGATCAGGCTGAAAGTCGGCCACGTCGTGGACCCACTGCGTCGGCCAGTCGCATCCGAAGTCGGCGCCGGGCACGCGCACCACGCCGTTGAGTCCACGAGCCGGACCCTCCGCGAGACCGCACTCCCAGACCGCGCCGTCGTCAACGGTGACGTCGAGGTCGGTCTGCATCTTGCCCGTGATGTTCCACCCGAGCGCCCACATCACCGAGTCGCCGGCGTACAGCACGCGTGCCGTCCTGCCCAAGGGCGTGACCGGTGTGGTGGGCGCGACCGGCGCGGTCGGCACGGCCGCCGAGGTCGACTGCGGTGCGAGCGGTTGCGGTGCGAGCGGTTGCGGCGTTGATCCGCGAGGTCGAGACCTTCGCCCCAGCGTGGGCGGCGGCGAACGACGCGGGAACCGACGAGACCGCACCCGTGGTGACGACCAGCACGATCACCCACACCAACGCCGCCGCGGTGAGCCCGCCGCCCACCGCAACGCGCGGGCTGAATGCGCCTCGACGAATCGGCCGCTCCACGAGCACGTAGCTGGCGATCGAGATCGCGAACGTGGCGGCGACCCGCACCAGCAACAGCTCGGTGCCGTCGAGGCCGGTGCGCGGCGCGGTGAGCACGAGATAGATGGGCCAGTGCCACAGGTACAAGCCGTACGAGATCCACCCGATCCAGCGCAACGGCGCGAACGAGAGCGCGACGCGCAGCGGATTACCCGATCGGGGCTGCACGACCGCGGCGATCACCAGCGTGACGGCGAGCGCGAAGAGCACGAAGCCGCCGCGGTACAACGCGGGGCTGAGCTCCCGTGTGACGGAGCATCGCCACACCACGTAGACCGCCGCGGCGACGCCGAGGATCTTCAGCGCGATCTGCGCAAGCCGTGTGCGGATCGGTCCGTGGATCGCCAGCACCACAGCGAGGGCCGCGCCCACGAGCAGCGTCTGGGCGCGGGTGTCGGTGCCGTAGTACACCCGGGCCGGATCGTGGCCCGCGTCGGAACCACTCCGCCATCAGCAGCGCGGAGCCCGCTCGCGAGCGCGACGGTCGCGACGAGGATGCGCCGCAACGACCAGCGAGCACGCAGCAGCATCGCCAGGACGGCGGGCCAGATGAAGTACCACTGCTCTTCGATCGCGAGCGACCACAGGTGGCGAAGGGGCGACGGGGCGCCGAATTGGTCGAAGTACGACTGACCCGACCAGATGAAGCGCCAGTTCGAGAAGTAGCCGAGTGCGCCGAGCACGTCGCCGCGGAGCTTCAGCAGCTGGTCGCCGGTCCAGAACAGGGCTCCGGCGGCGGCGACGGCGAGCAACACCAGCAGCAGTGCGGGGAGGAGCCGGCGGGCACGACGAGCGTAGAACTGGCGCAGGTTGATGCGTCCGCCGACCTGGTGTTCGTGGAGGAGCAGTGACGTGATCAGGTAGCCCGACAGCACGAAGAACATGTCGACGCCGAGAAAGCCGCCGGTCGCCCAGGTCTGTGTGCCGTGATATGCGAGCACGGCGAGCACCGCCACCGCGCGCATCCCGTCGAGCGCGGGTTGATACTCGAATCTCGACGACCGGAGTGTGGTGCGCTCCTCGTCGCTGAGCGCGAACTCCTCCGCAGACTCCGCCTCAACCGCGCTGGACACTGAGTTCATTGGAGAAGCGAGACCCCCCGATCTCAACCTGCGAGAGCGTACGACGTACCGGACGGAACGAGCTAGAGCCCGTCGTCGATGTCGCTCAGCGATTCGCCTTCGGGGAGCGGCACGGCCACGTCGTCGGTGCCGTCGGCGTGGATGAAGTGGCGCGGGCCGCCCGCCTTGTGCCCGACGGCCTCATCGACCAGACGACCCACTTCGGCGCCGTCGAGCGTCTCGAACTCGAGCAGGTTGCGGGCGACGGCTTCGAGCCCCTCGCGGTTCTCGCTGAGCACCTTGCGGGTGCGGTTCTCCTCGTCGCGCAGGATGCGTTCGACCTCTTCGTCGATCACGCGGGCGGTCTCGTCGGAGTAGTCGCGCGTGTGCATCAGGTCTTCGCCGAGGAACACCGCGCCCTGCGATCCCCAGGCCATCGGCCCGATGCGATCCGACATGCCCCACTCGCGCACCATCTTGCGAGCAAGCTCGGTGGCGCCGACGAGGTCGTTCTGCGCGCCGGTCGAGGTGTGTCCGAACACCAGTTCCTCGGCGATGCGGCCACCGAGGCGCACGACGAGCGAGTCGGTGATGTACTCCTTCTTGTAGATGTGGCGCTCCTCCACCGGGAGCTGCTGGGTGACGCCCAGCGCCATGCCGGTGGGGAGGATCGTGACCTTGTGCACGGGGTCGGCGTGCTCGAGCACGTAGGCCGCAACCGCGTGGCCACCCTCGTGGTACGCCACCACTTCCTTCTCTTCGGCGGTGAGCGCCATCGACTCTCGCTTGAGACCCATGAGCACGCGGTCGCGTGCGGCGTCGAAGTCCTCGGCGTGTGCCTCGTGCGCGCCACGCCGCACCGCGAAGAGCGCGGCTTCGTTCACGAGGTTGGAGAGGTCGGCACCCGACATCCCGGGCGTGCCGCGCGCGATCACGTCGGAGTCGACGTCGTCCGCGATGCGCTTGTCGCGGAAGTGCACCTTGAGGATCGCCACCCGCTCGTCCTGGGTGGGGAGCGGCACCATGATCTGACGGTCGAAGCGCCCCGGTCGCAGCAGCGCGGGGTCGAGCACGTCGGGGCGGTTGGTGGCCGCCATCACCACGATGCCCTCGGTGGCTTCGAAGCCGTCCATCTCCGCGAGCATCTGGTTGAGCGTCTGCTCACGTTCGTCGTGGCCGCCACCGAGTCCGGCGCCGCGCTTGCGGCCGATGGAGTCGATCTCGTCGACGAAGATGATCGCGGGCGCCTGCTTGCGCGCCGTCTGGAACAGATCGCGGACACGCGCCGCGCCGACACCGACGAACATCTCCATGAAGTCGGAGCCGGTGACCGACACGAACGGCACGCCCGCCTCACCGGCGACCGCACGTGCGATGAGCGTCTTGCCGGTGCCGGGCGGCCCGACGAGCAGCACGCCCTTCGGGATGCGCGCGCCGATCTCCTTGAACTTGCCCGGGTTCTTCAGGAAGTCGACGACTTCGGCGATCTCCTGCTTCACCGGTCCGTACCCGGCCACGTCGGCGAACAGCGTCTTGGGCTTCTCGGTGTTGTACGCCTTGGCCTTGCTGCGGCCGATGTTCATGACCGCGCCCATCTGGCCCTGCGCCCGACGGCTCATCCACACGAGGAAGCCGATGATCAAGATGAAGGGGAGGGCGTAGATCAGGATGTCGCCCCAGATGTTGCTGCTGGTGTCGACGTACTGCAGGTCGACGTCCTTCTTGTTCAGCAGCGTGAGCATCGACTGTGGCAGGTCGTCCTTCGGGCCCGAGCTGGTGAACTCGGTGTGGCCGTTGTGCGGCTGCTCGAAGACACCGTTGATGGTGCCGGTCGACTTGTTGAACTCGATGCTCTTGACGTTGCCGTCCTGCACCTGCTGTTCGAATTGCGAGTAGGTGAGGTCCGACTTCGACGTGCTGCTCCCCGCCAGGCTGGTCACGAGGAACGCGATCGCCACGCACGCCAGCACGACCCACGGCACCCAGCGCAGCGAGGCCGACGCCGCGCCACCAGGCTTCTTCTCGCCACTGGGACGAGGCGGGGTGGGACGATCCGGCGGCGTGCCGTTGCCGCTCGACGGGCGCGCGCCGCCGGCACCACTGCCTGGTGCGTTCCCCGCGGGCGGAGGCGGGGGAACGAAGGTGTCGGGCGCCGCGCGGTGCAGTAGGCGGCGCGTCCGGTGTGGTGTCCGGTGCGTCGTCGTCGAGATCGGTTGGGCGGCGACTCATCGCAGGCCGAGCTCCTCGGGGCCGAGTCGGGGTCGACGGGCCGTGGGGTGAGAACCCATGCTACGACTCCGCCAAAGAATCGGCGACGCGTCGGGTGTCGGATCGGGCCCCGGTAACGTGCCCCCGTGCCCGACCAGCCTGTTCCCGGTGCGCGTCGGACGATCACGTGGGGCATCGGCGACTTCCTCATCGCCTGGGTCGTCGGGCTGCTCGCGTCGGTCATCGTCGGGAGCGTCCTGGCGGGCAAGGAGCTCACGCCGCTCGACCTCGCGATCACCGTCACCGTCCAGGACGCCGGATACCTGGTGTGGTTGGCCCTGGTCTCGCAGCGCAAGGGCCTGGGCACGCTGGCGGCGGATTTCGGCCTGGTTGCACGCCCCTCGGGTGGTTGGTGGGCGGCCGCACCCTGGTTCCTGGTCGGTGCCGCGCTCCAGGTCGTCAGCTACTGGCCCCTGCGCCTCCTCGAGTCGGTGCACGGCGGCGGGGCCAAGCAGGAGATCGTGAAGGTCGTCGAGCGCGGCTCGGGGGGTGCCTTCGTGTTCCTCGTGCTCACCGTGTTGATCGTGGCGCCGGTCGCCGAGGAGCTCATGTTCCGGGGCGTCCTCCTGCGCTCCCTGCTGCGTCGCTTCGAGCCAGGGATCGCCGTCATGATCTCGGCGGCGGCGTTCGGGCTGGTGCATCTCCTCGACGGGAGCGTGGGATCGCTGGTCGCGCTCCCAGTGCTCGTCGTGGTCGGGTTGGTCTCGGGGGTGTTGGCCGTGCGCTCCGGCGATCTCGGGCGTTCGATCCTCTTTCACGCCGGATTCAACGCGTTCACGGCAATTGCCCTCATCTCCCAGCGGTAGCGCTCAAGCTCAGGGCCTCCCGTGCCGATGACGACCGGGGGCACGGGTTTGAAGTTCTGAGGGCTGGGAGGTCCTGATGCACTGTTCACGTTGTTCGAAGGCGGCGCTCGTGGAGATCCGGATGCGGATCGCCGAGCAGGACGTCACCTTCCGTCGTTGTCACCGCTGCGAAGCGCAGTCGTGGGAGACGGCCGACGGCCCGATGCCGCTCGTGAACGTGCTCGAGCTCGCACGGGCAAATTGAACCTGCTTTTTGACGCTCGCCGCTGAGGCCACGCGGCCATGTCGTCGTGTTGCTCGGTCGGGCGTCAGTGTCGCCTTGAGACGACCACGTCAGGTGTCGAGCGTTGCTCGGCCGGGCGTCAGGTTCTCTGACGCCTGACCGAGTTCGTACGCGGTGAGCCGCGTGGGCTCAGTGCCGAACGTGGGAGAGCAGGTTCGCCTGGCATGCTGGCCGGGTGGTCGCGACTCGTGAAGACTCCGACGCGCCCGCGCGACAACCTGAGTCTCGACGACGCGCCGAGTCGCCCGTGGTACGACACCTGCGAGTGGTGGGTGAGTCTCGCCATCGTCGCGGCGTGCTGCATCTACGTGCTCATCCAGCTCCGGCCCGGGCTGCTCGTGCTCGACACGACCGCCGCCGGTGGCGACACCGGCGCGCACGTGTGGTTCCCCGCGTTCCTGCGTGACCACCTGCTGCCCTGGCGGCTGACGGGCTGGAGCCCCGACTACTACGCCGGCTTTCCCGCCGGGCAGTTCTACTTCCCGTTCCCGGCACTCCTGATCGTCGCGCTCGACCTCGTGCTGCCGTACACGGTGGCGTTCAAGCTCGTCACCGCGCTCGGTGCCGTCGCACTGCCCGCGGCCGCGTACGTGTTCGGTCGCGGCATCCGCGCGCCGCGTCCGGCGCCCGCGTTGTTCGCGGTTGCGGCCACCGGCTTCCTGTTCTTCAAAGACGGCGGCGACGCCAACATGCGGTTCGACCATCACATCATGGGCGGCACGCTCACCAGCACACTGGCCGGGGAGTACTCGTTCACGATCGCGCTCGCGCTCGCGCTGTGCTTCCTCGGCACGTTGGCGCGCGCCCTCGAACCGGTCGACGACGAAGCTCGGCAGAGATTTCGCGCCCCGCGCAGCGTGTGGTCGCGACTGAACCTCTGGTCGCGCCCCAACCTCTGGCTGCCGGCGCTGCTGCTCGCGGCCACCGCGATGAGCCACCTCGTGGTCTCGGTGTTCGCCGCGTACGCGGGCCTCGTCATCTGGCTCGTGGGGCGACGTCCCGACCGGTCGTTCACCCGCTTCGGGGCGATCGTCGTGGTCGGCGGCCTGCTCACCGCGGTGTGGTCGCTCCCGCTGGCCACGTCGCTGGGCTACACGACCGACATGCGGTACGAACCCATCGGCCATTACCTCGACTGGATGTTCCTGTCGGAGATGTGGTTCTTGTTCCCGCTGGCGATCGTCGCGTGCGTCGGCGGGATCGCGTACCAGCGACGCTCCACGCTCACGGTCGGCGTGATCCTGCTGGGCGCCGGTCTCGTGTTCTCCGGTTGGGAGCTCCTGCGCGACGTGTTGGGCAAGGCGCCGGCGTGGAACCTGCGGCTGTTGCCGTTCTGGTACGTGATGCTCTACCTGCTTGCCGCACTGGGCGCGGCGGAGGTGGCCCGTTGGACCGGTTCGTTCGTCTCGTGGTTGGTGTACGGCACACGAGCCGACCAACGCGACGTCGGGATCCACGACGACGTCGAGGTCCACGACATCGACATCGACGTCGACGACGACGACCTCGACCTCGACCTCGATGATCGCGCCGCCGATCCCGTGCCGGAATCGTCGCGAGCCGCGGTGCGCGTGCTCGCGCTCGTCGCCACCGCGGTGCTGCTCACGTCGATCGCGCTGGTGCGCGTGAACGCGACGCGCGGCTACCTGCCGTACTGGGCCGCGTACAACAACACCGGATACGAGGGCGGCGACGCTGTCGACTTCACCCAGAAGTCGTACCCGGAGTACAAGGCGTTCATGGACACCGCGAACGCGCTTCCGCCGGGGCGCATGTTCTGGGAGGGCACCGACTCGATCGGCGCGTACGGCACTCCGCTCGCGCTCATGCTCTTGCCGTACTGGACGCACGGACGCATCTCGTCGATGGAAGGGCTCTACTACGAGGCTGCCGGATCGACCGACTACCACTTCCTCGCTGCGGCCACGCTCACCCCGACGCCGTCGAACGCGGTGCGCGGCCTGCCGTACCGCACGTTCTCCGATTTCAACCTCGGGGTGCAGTACCTGCAGTTGATGGGCGTTCGCTACTACGCCGCAACCAGCGCGCAGGCCAACGCGGCGGCCGCGGCCAACCCGTCGTTGCAGAAGGTGGCCACCGTGCCCGACCTCGACGGCAAACCGCCCAGCGGCTGGACGATCTACGAGGTGAGCGACGCGCCGACCGTTGCGCCGCTGCGCTACGAACCGGTGGTCGCGCGCGACCTCCACGCCGACGCGAACTGGAAGTGTGAAGGCAAGCCGGAACCACTGCCGGGCACCGTCGGCATCACCGACCTCACGCCATGGGAGTGCCTGTCGGTGCCGTGGTTCGACGATCCGGCCGCGCTCGATCGCCCGCTCACCGACGACGGCCCCTCGAGTTGGCAGCGTGCGCCGATGGCGAAGGCGCGCACCGCCGCGAAGACCGCGTTGCCCGAGGTCGAGGTGACCAACGTGCACACCAGCGACGAGGAGATCTCGTTCGACGTGTCGCGCACCGGCGTCCCCGTGATGGTGAAGACGTCGTACTACCCGAACTGGGAGGTGAGCGGCGCGGAGGGGCCATATCGCGCCACGCCGAACTTCATGGTCGTCGTCCCGACCGACCACCACGTGGTCCTCACCTACGGCACCACGTCGGTCGAGTGGTTGGGGAGAATTCTCACCCTGGTCGGCGTCGTGGGGGTGGGATTCCTGGTGTGGTGGGGGCGCCGCCTGGCCCGTCGCCGCACGGCACGGGGCCCGAAGGAGGGGGCGGTCGACCCAGGATCGACATGAGGATGCGGCCGGGCCGCCGAGTACCATTTCCGCTCCGCTCCACACGGGAGCGTTGAGGACCCGAGGCTCTGCGTGGGCGACTCGCTCGACTCCATCTTCAAGGCCTACGACGTTCGCGGCATCTATCCCGACGAGATCGACGAGTCGGTCGCCCGGCGCATCGGCAACGCGTTCGTGGCCTTCACCAACGCCGCGCGGGTGCTCGTCGGCCGCGATGCCCGTCCGTCGTCGGAGCCGCTCACCGCGGCGTTCATCGAGGGCGCCATCGTCGCCGGTGCCGACGTCGTCGACCTCGGGTTCGCGCTCCACCGACCTCTGCTACTTCGCGGCCGGCTCGCTCGACGCGCCCGCGGCGATGTTCACCGCGAGTCACAACCCGGCGCAGTACAACGGCGTGAAGTTGTGCCGCGCCGGCGCCGCGCCGATCGGTCAGGAGACCGGGCTCGCCGAGATCAAGGCGATGGTCGCGGGTGGTCTGCTCGAGCGCGGCGAGGATCCGGGCCGCGTCGAACGACGCGACCTGTTGCCCGACTTCGTGGCGCACGTGCGGTCGTTCGTCGACCTCGACGTGCTGCGGCCGTTGCGCGTCGTCGTCGACACGGCGAACGGCGTCGGTGGGCTCGTCGTGCCCGCGGTGCTCGACGGTCTTCCGTTCGACACCGAGTTCCTCTACGCCGAGCTCGACGGCACCTTCCCGAACCATCCGGCCGACCCCAGCAACGTCGAGAACCTCAAGGATCTCCAAGCGGCGCTGCTCACGAGCGGCGCCGACGTGGGACTCGCCTTCGACGGCGACGCCGACCGAGTCGTGCTCGTCGACGACCAGGGCCAGGCCGTGTCCGGGTCCACCACCACGGCGATCCTGGCGTCGACCATCCTGCGGCGGCACCCCGGCGAATCGGTCGTGCACAACCTCATCTGCTCGAAGACGGTGCCCGAGGTGATCCGCGAGGGCGGCGGCACACCGATCCGCAGCCGCGTCGGTCACTCGTTCATCAAGCAGGTCATGCTCGAGTCGGGCGCGGTGTTCGGCGGTGAGCACTCCGCGCACTACTACTTCCGCGACAACTACCGGGCCGACTCGGGTGTCATCGCGGCGTTGATGGTGCTCGAGGAGATCTCGAAGGCGGGGGTGCAGCTGTCCGAGCTGCGAGCTCCGTTCGAGCGCTACGCGCAGTCGGGCGAGATCAACTCGCGCGTCGACGACCCCGCTGCCGTCATCGAGCGAGTTGCCGCCACGTTCGCGTCGGCAAACCAGGACCGCCTCGACGGGCTCACCGTCGACTTCGGCGACTGGTGGTTCAACCTGCGAGGCAGCAACACCGAACCGCTGCTGCGCCTCAACCTCGAGGCGGCCGATCGCGCTGCCTGCGACCAGCACACCGCCGACGTCCTCGCGCTCGTGCGCGATCCCACCACGAGCGCGACACCGCGCAAGAACATGGAGGAGTCCTGATGGCGCTCGACCCCAAGCTGCTCGAGATCCTCGCCTGCCCCGAGGACAAGGGCCCGTTGCTGTACTTCGCCGACGAGAACGCGCTCTACAACCCGCGGTTGCACCGTCGCTACGACGTACGTGACGACATCCCGATCATGCTGATCGACGAAGCAACGGGCGTCGACGACGCCGAAGACGCCCGGCTCGTGGCCAAGGCCGAGGCCGAAGGCATCCAGCCCACGTTCGACCCCACAGCAACCGAGGCCTAGGTCGCTCGTCATGACCGTCGACTCGCTCGGCTTCGGTGAAGCCCTGTGCGGGTTGCCCGAACAACTCGCGGCGGCCCACGAGCGCGCCGGTCGGCTCGACCGCGCCGCGCTGCCCGACGCATCCGACATCGACAACATCGTCGTGCTCGGCATGGGCGGGTCGGGGGTCGCCGGCGATGTCGTGCAGGCCGTCGGCACCGCCAGCCTCCCGGTGCCGCTCACGGTGCTCAAGCACTACCGCACCCCGGCCTTCGTCGGACCGCGCACCCTCGCCTTCGCGGTGTCGTACTCAGGCGACACCGAGGAGACGGTGGAGATGGCGAAGGGCGCGCTCGTCGCGGGCGCGACCCTGATCGTGATCACACGCGGCGGGCAGCTCGCTGAGCTCGCGCGCGAACGGGGCGCGCTGCACATCCCGTGCCCCGACGACATCCCGCTGCCGCGCCTCGCTCTCGGCGCGCTCGTGGCACCGATCCTGGTGGTGCTGTTTCGCATGGGCATGCTGCCCGAGGCGCACGCCTCACTGGCGAAGGCCCAAGAGCAGCTGCAGCGGCGTCGCGACGAGTGCCGACCGAGCGTGGAGCTCGCGAGCAACCCGGCGCGCGAGCTGGCGCGCCGGATCGATCGCACCGTTCCGATCATCTACGGCGTCGGTGGGCTCGGCGGGGTTGCGGCCATGCGATGGAAGTGTTCGATGAACGAGAACGCGAAGGCGCCTGCGTTCTGGAACGTGTTCCCGGAGCTCGACCACAACGAGATCTGCGGGTGGGGCCAGCACGGCGACGTCACGCGGCAGGTGTTCACGCTCGTCGAGCTCCACCACGGTCTCGAGCACGCGCAGCTCGAACGACGGGTGGTCGCCACGCGCGAGATGATCGAGGAAGCCGTGTGCCAGGTGCTCCAGGTACCGGCCGCGGGGGAGGGGCGCCTCGCCCAGCTCCTCGACCTCATGTACGTCGGCGACTGGACGAGCTACTACGTCGCCCTCGCGAACGACGTCGACCCCGGCCCCATCGACGCCATCACCCAGCTCAAGCTCCGCCTCACCCTCCCCTGACTCATCCCCGCCCAGATCAAACCTGCGTGAGCAAACCCGGTCATAAGTGGGTCTGTTGACGCCGGTTGAGTCGGGAGGGGTCAGCAGCGGCCCATCAGAAGTGGGTGGTGCACCACGGGGCGGGGTGCATGGTGAGGAACCGCTCGGCGCGGATGAGCGCGCCGGCGGTGCGCTCGTGCACGCGGCCGGCCCGCGCGAGGGTCGACGGGCTCACGCCGCCGAGCGAGAGCGCGCCGAGATCGGCGATCGACAGTGCCAGGTCGGGCGCGCGGTCGGTGCGCACGCACGCGGCGCCGTCGGGCCCGCCGTCGATCACCCAACACCCGTCGTTCGCGGGGCGGAACGCATCGGTGATCTCGAGCACGAGCGTGTCGGCCACGGCGTAGGTACGTGCCGAGAGCGCGGCCGCCACGTCGAGCACCCGCACCCACAGGTGGTCGGTGAGCTGCGTGACCTGGAGCCGACGCGGGTCGGCGAGTCGCCATCGCAATGGCTCGTCGATCGGTCGGTCGTTGGCCTCGATCGTCGCCACGAGATCGACGTCGACCAGGAACTGCCACAGCGCGGTCTCGACGTCGGGATCGCTCGTGTGCAGCTCGAGCACCCGCATCGTGTTGGTGGCCTGGCCATGCGGCCACGCCGACGTGATCGTGTAGCGGGCGAAGCCGTCGGGTGCACCGGCGTCGTTGTCGTGGACGACGGTGAAGAACGGGGCCCCGTCGCCGTCGGGCGACGCCGGCGCGGTTCGCGGCCGGTAGACCCGCTCCCACCACGTGGCCGACCGCGTCACCTCGCCGACGCGTGCGTGCGCGACCGCGTCGTAGATCGGGCCGACGATCGCGGGCGCCTCGTCGTGGTCGATCAGTCGCATCGTCCCGCCGACGCGCGACGGAAACGCGAGCGACGCCCGGTCAGTGGCGAGCTGCCACCACGAGTTGAACGACGCGAGCCCGTACCCGAAGCGGCCGTAGATCGACGTCTCCGACGCCGTGAGCGCGGCGAGCGGCTCACCGCGGCGAGCCACGTCGTCGAGCTGTTCCGTCATCATCGCGCGTGAGCAACCCTCGGCGGCGGTGCGTGGGGTGCACGCCCACCACGGTGACGCCGGCGGTCGGCACGTGCGCACCCCCGGGCACGGTGAGATCGAACGAGTACGCGCCCGCGGTCGCGACGATCCGGCCGCGGTCGAACACGGCGAGGGTGCGATCCACCGTCAGCGCGTCACCCCACGACGTGAGCTCGTCGGCGGTCTGGATCGTGCCGAACGCGGTGGCGACGGCGCGGTTGAACGCATCGCGCTCGTCTTCGATGATCGGGCGCATCTCGAGGTCCATGGGTGCGAGCTTCTCAGACCCGGGCCCTCAGACGCACGGGATATCGGCTTCGTCGCGCTACCCTGACTCCGAGTCGGGCCTCAGGCTGTCACCCGGTGATCCGGGCCGACTGGATCGAATCGTGCGGCCGCTCTCCGTCGCGAAGTGGCCCCATTTCTCCAGTCCGAAGTCCGGCACCACGTCCGTTCACCACAGTGAGGTCATCATGACTGCAACCACCGACACCGCCTCGGGCGCGCCCGCGGGCTTCTCCGACTTCAAGGTCGCCGATCTGACCCTTGCCAACTTCGGTCGCAAGGAGATCGAGCTGGCCGAAGTCGAGATGCCAGGGCTGATGGCGCTGCGCGATCGCTACGCGGCCACCAAGCCGCTCACCGGCGCCCGCATCACTGGTTCGCTGCACATGACGATCCAGACCGCGGTGCTGATCGAGACGCTCGTCGTGCTCGGCGCCGACGTCCGCTGGGCGTCGTGCAACATCTTCTCGACCCAGGACCACGCCGCCGCGGCCATCGCCGTCGCCGGGATCCCGGTGTTCGCGTGGAAGGGCGAGTCGCTCGAGGAGTACTGGTGGTGCACCGACCAGGCCTTGTCGTGGCCGGCCGCCGACGGGTCGATCATCGGCCCGAACATGATCCTCGACGACGGCGGCGACGCCACCCTCCTCGTGCACAAGGGCGTGGAGTTCGAGCGCGCCGGCGCGGTGCCCGACCCGTCGACCGCCGACAACGAGGAATTCGCGGTGGTGCTCGGCCTGCTCGGGCGCGTGCTCGCGGCCGACGACCGTCGCTGGCACCGCATGGCCGAAGATCTGCTCGGCGTCACCGAGGAGACCACCACCGGCGTGCACCGCCTCTACCAGATGATGGAGAGCGGCTCGTTGCTGTTCCCCGCCATCAACGTCAACGACTCGGTCACCAAGAGCAAGTTCGACAACCTCTACGGCTGTCGGCACTCACTCGTCGACGGCATCTGCCGCGCCACCGACGTGATGCTCGCCGGCAAGGTCACCGTGGTGTGCGGCTACGGCGACGTCGGCAAGGGATGCGCGCAGTCGCTGCGCGGCCAGGGTGCGCGCGTCATCGTCACCGAGATCGACCCGATCTGCGCGTTGCAGGCAGCCATGGAAGGCTACGAGGTCACCACGCTCGACGACGTCGTCGACAGCGCAGACCTCTTCGTCACCACCACCGGCAACATGAACGTGATCACCGTCGATCACATGGCGCAGATGAAGCACAACGCGATCGTCGGCAACATCGGCCACTTCGACACCGAGATCGACATGGCAGGTCTCGCGAAGTTCGACGGCATCGAGCGCATCAACATCAAGCCGCAGGTCGATGAGTGGGCGTTCCCCGCCGCGAACGGCAAGTCCGCGCACTCGATCATCGTGCTGGCGGAGGGCCGTCTGCTCAACCTCGGATGCGCCACCGGCCACCCGAGCTTCGTGATGTCGAACAGCTTCACCAACCAGGTGATGGCGCAGATGGAGCTGTTCGGCCACCGCGACTTCTACGAGAACAAGGTGTACACCCTGCCCAAGCACCTCGACGAGGAAGTGGCCCGCCTCCACCTCGAGAAGCTCGGCGTGAAGCTCACCACTCTCACCGAGGACCAGGCGACCTATCTCGGCATCCCCGCCGAAGGCCCCTACAAGCCCGAGCACTATCGGTACTAGCGGGAGCGTGCACTCCAGCGCTCACCCACCTGAGCGCCTGCCCTTTTGACGCTCGCCGCTGAGGCCGACGCGACCAACCGCGTTGTAGCTCGGTCGGGCGTCACTATCGGTCGCGCGGCGACGTTGTCACTTGGCTGGGGCTGCAGCGCTGCCGCGCGCCGGCTGGGACGCACACTCGGGCCGGCACGCGAGTTGGTCGCGGTTGGGCTCCGTGCCGAACGGCGAACGCAAGCTGCGAGGCGCAGCGACTGAGCACGCCTGCCTAAGCAGCTTGCGTGAACAAGAACGTGATGGCGACGGCCAGGGCGATGAGCACGCCGATCAGGATCCGGTCGAAGTAGCGCTCGCTCTTGCCGAGGCTGTGCTCGAAGTTCGCGACGGTCGAACGGGCCCAACTCATGAGGACGTCCATCGTTCGGGGCCTTTCTGTTGGTTCGCAGTGGGCGGTTGGTCTGTGGGCTGACGGTCGGCGAACACGGCCCCCGCACGTGTCGTTGGTCACATCGGCGCCGCCCCGAAATTCCTTGACGCCCGGCGTGAATGTCATACCGAACCTTTACCGTCGCCTGGTGATCACCGCGCTGTTCCCGCTCGTGTGCCCCGGATGCGGTGCGCTCGGTGATCCCGTGTGCGCGGCATGCCGCGCCACCCTGCGACGCCCCGTCGCGGCCGCACCACCCCTCGGCGTCGACCGGTGGGTCGCGCCGTTTGCCTACGAGGGCGTTGCCCGCGAGCTCGTCGCCCGGATCAAGTACCGCAACGCCCGCGGGGTGGTGCCGTGGCTGGCGGCCCAGATGTGCGCCTCGCTGCACGCGTCCACGGCCGACGGCGCGGGCACGACGTGGTCGCTCGTCACCTGGGCGCCCACCTCGCCGTCACGGATCCGCGAGCGCGGGTTCGATCCGGGCGAGGTGCTGGCCCGCGCGGTCGCCCGGCGGCTCGGCCTGGCGTGCACCGCGGTGCTCACCCGCCGCCCCGGCCCACCGCAGACCGGCCGGGCGGCCGCGGATCGGCGTCGAGGGCCCCGCATGGAAGCGCGCCGAACCCACGCGCGCCGGGTCGCAGGCGCGGGCATCCTCCTCGTCGACGATGTCGCCACCACCGGCGCCACGCTCGCGGCATCGGCCCACGCGCTGCGTTCGCTCGACGTGCGGAGCGTGGTCGCGCTCACCGCGGCGCGCACCCCACCGCCTCCACGCTGACGCTGCCACCCGGACATCAGCCTCGACGCCAGCCTCGAAGCGGCCCGTCGCACGGCCGGGATGGTGTTCGTATACTCGGAAGCGCTACTCGAACGTCAAGTGACGAGTCCGCTGCGAACACGGCGAGGTGCCGATGGAGATCGTGGTGCGGGGCAAGAACCGTCCGGTGTCGAGGCAACTGCGCGAGGTGTCCCGAGGGAAGCTCGCTCGCATCGAGCGCTTCGCTCGCGACGTGCGTCGCGTCGAGGTCGACTTCTCCGAGGTGCGCAACCCACGCGAGTCGCGACCACAGGAGTGTGAGGTCACCGTGCACCTCACGCGGCGCCTCGTCGTCGCGCGTGCCGCGGCCACGGAGCCGGGGGCGGCGCTCGATCTCGTGATCGACAAGATCGAACAGCAGGTCGCGCGCATCAAGGACAAACGGGTGCGACGAGTCCACGTGCGCCAGGCGGTTCCGTCGTCGAACGGGCGCTCGCCCGCGGCGGCCGCCGAACGCGTTCGCTGACCCTCGTCGCTACGCCGCGTCGTCGAGATCACCGGCGAAACGGCGGTGAAGCGCGCGTCGTTGGGTCGACGAGAGCGATCCCAACGGGTCGCGCGTGCGCGGCACGTACACCGCGAGCGCAGCAGAGCCGCGTGCGGTGAAGTAGGCGGGGTCGAACTGCTCGTCGTGGAACGTGAAGGTGCGCTGCGTCACACCGCGCGGGAACGCATCATCGATGAAGGTGTACGGGAGCTCGTCGTTGGCGCGACGCAGTGCCACCGAGTCGACCTCGTCGTAGCGGTTGTGCGCGAGGGCGGCGGCGAACACCGCGGGATCGCGTTCGGCGGCGAGGCGTTGGAGGAAGGCCGTGCGCCGATCGAACTGCGCGGCCGGGTTGCTGTAGTGCGCGTTCCACACGTTGAACACGTACACAGGGAGGTACTCCGGCAGCTGCTCCTGATCGGTGAGCACCACGGTGTCGTCGCTGTGACCTCTCGTCGCACGGGTGAAGGTGTCGAGCAGCAGTGGTCGGCACTGACCGCGTCACGCTGTTCCTTCACGTACGGGATCGCGTCGATGGCGCTGGTCCCCAACGCGATCACCACCGCGGTCGTCGCAACGAACAGCGCAGTGGCGATGCCGCGCCCGCCGACCCGTGCGCGCAACGTGGTCGACCGCACGACCGCACGGCCACCCTCCACCGCACCGATCGCCGCGCCGGCCAGCAAGGTCACGTTGATCAACGGGAGCGTCTTGGCGGTGAGCAGCGGGAAGTCGGCGAGGATCCCCACGTCGCCGACCGCGATCCACACGTAGGCGGCACCGAGCAGCGTGAGCAACGCCATCGATCGTCGCGAGCGCCATGCGGTGAGGGCCAGGTACCCGAGACCGAAGAGCATGCACCAGCCGACCAGGTCGAACTGCAGGAACGGGAGTGGCACCGGCACCGACGCGGGGTCGAGGTAGCGGTTCTGCATCGCCCGCGCGCCCGGCGTGGTGGCGATCGCGACGAGCAAGGGCAGCCAGTAGACGGCGCTGAGCACCGCCACGCCACCGAGCACCGCCGCGCTGCGCCGAACGTGACGCGGGAACCAAGGCACGTGGTGACGCTGCGCGGAGCGTCGGAGCGCGAGCACCAACAGGAGGTGCACCGCGCCGATGAAGAAGCAGTAGTAGTAGGTGCCGACGATCGCCGCACCGACGGCCGCTCCCCCCACCAGGGCCCACGGTCGAGCCCAGGGTCCACCCTCTCCGGGCCGTTCGTCGCCGATCTGCAGCACACACCAGAGCCACCACGGCACGAACACCACTGCGGCCAGCCACCGTAGGGCTCGTACCAATCTTGGAACGCGAGGACGGCGATGGCGACCGCGACGGTGATCATCCAGTCGCGGGTCACCCGGGCCCACAGGCCGACGGCACACAGCGGCGCCGCGAGCGCAACGCCGAGGAGGCCGAGCTTCAACATCTCGTAGGGCTCGATGCCCGTCCACGCCGAAGCCCGGCCCAGCACCCAGAAGTACGCCGGCGGATAGAACGCGGGGAGTCCCTTGTAGGCGAAATCGACCAGCGCGACGGTGTGGGCGTACTTGGTGACGGAGGCGGCGCGGAAGCCTTGGTCGAGCGCGACGCCGAGCGGAGGGAATCTCGACCCGCTCAGCACCAACGCGGCACCCGCCGCCAGGAACGCGCCCACCAGCGCGCCGATCATCCACGCGCGGGCCATTCGACTGATCGCAGGAGCGCCCGTCCCGCGAGCGTGGGGAGCGAGCAGCACCACTGCGCCCGCGGCCACCGCCACGAGCAGGCAGACCCGCACCAGCACGTCGACGGTGGGGTCGCCGGTGACCGCCGGTGCCGATCCGGCCACCGCGAGTGCCATCACCACGACGGCCGCGGCGAAGGCGATCGGGCCCCAGACCGAATTCGTCCCCTCGACCCGGTCCGACATCGGGCGATCGTACGGCGCGCGGGCTGTCGCGAAGACCCCTCGCCACTACCATGAACGAACCCATGGGACTGTTCAACAAGCTCCTGCACGCGGGCGAGGGCAAGAAGCTCAAGAGCCTCGAGTCGATCGTCCCTGCGGTCGCCGCCTTCGAACCCGAGATGCAGCGCCGGTCCGACGACGACCTGCGCGCGCTCACCAACGCCTTCCGCCAGCAACTCGACAACGCGCCGTCCGACGAGGCTCGTCTCGACCTGCTCGACGACCTCCTGCCCGAGGCGTTCGCCACCACGCGCGAGGCAGCGGTGCGGGTCATCGGCCAGCGGCACTTCGACATGCAGATCATGGGCGGCGCCGCCCTGCACTTCGGCTGGGTCGCCGAGATGAAGACCGGTGAGGGCAAGACCCTCGTCGGCACGCTCCCGCTCTACCTCAACGCGCTGGCCGGCAAGGGCGCGCACCTGGTCACGGTCAACGACTACCTCGCCAAGTTCCACGCCGAATGGATGGGTCGCGTCTTCCGCTTCCTCGGCATGGAGACCGGCGTCGTGCTGCCGTCGATCGACGACCCCGTCTTGAAGCGCGCGGCCTACGGCGCCGACGTCACCTACGGCACCAACAACGAGTTCGGCTTCGACTACCTGCGCGACAACATGACCACCACGCTCGCCGACCAGGCGCAGCGCGGTCACTTCTTCGCGATCGTCGACGAGGTCGACTCGATCCTCATCGACGAGGCGCGCACGCCGCTCATCATCTCCGGACGCGCCGACGACGCGCAGGAGCTGTACAACCAGTTCGCGGCGGTCGTCAAGGACCTCAAGAACGAGCGCGACTACGAGGTCGACGAAGCGAAGCGCACCGTCGTGCCCACCGAGGAAGGTGTCACGCGGGTCGAACAGGCGCTGGGCGTCGACAACCTCTACGAGCACGTCAACCAGAACTACGTGCACCAACTCCAGGCCGCGTTGCGCGCCAAGGAGTTGTTCAAGCCCGACGTCGACTACGTGGTGCAGTCGGGCGAGGTGAAGATCGTCGACGAGTTCACCGGTCGCATCCTCGAGGGCAGGCGGTGGTCCGAGGGGCTCCACCAAGCCGTCGAGGCCAAAGAGCGGGTGAAGATCAAGGAAGAGAACCAGACCCTCGCCACCATCACGCTGCAGAACTACTTCCGTCTCTACGACAAGCTCGCCGGCATGACCGGTACCGCAGCCACCGAAGCGGGCGAGTTCGCGCACACGTACGGACTCGAGGTGGTGTCGATCCCGACCAACCGCCCGATGGTGCGCGACGACGAGCCCGACCTCATCTACAAGACCGAGGCGGCGAAGTTCGAGGCCGCGGCCGACGACATCCAGGACCGCCACGACGCCGGCCAACCGGTCCTCGTCGGCACGATCTCGGTGGAGAAGTCGGAGCTGTTGTCGCGTCTGCTCGAACGGCGCGGGATCCCGCACCAGGTGCTCAACGCCAAGCAGCACGAGCGTGAAGCGCACGTCGTCACGCAGGCCGGCCGTCCGGGCGCGGTCACCGTCGCGACCAACATGGCCGGGCGTGGTGTCGACATCCTCCTCGGTGGCAACCCCGAAGAGTTCGCCGCGCAGCGAGCTGCTCGCGAGCGGGAGCTCTCAGGAGGAGTCGCCCGAGAAGTACGCCGAGTTGCTCGAGCGCTTCAAAGCCGAGTGCGCGGCCGAGGGTGAGCACGTGCGGTCCATCGGTGGCCTCTACGTGCTCGGCACCGAGCGCCACGACAGCCGTCGCATCGACAACCAGCTGCGTGGTCGTGCCGGTCGTCAGGGCGACCCGGGCGAGAGCCGGTTCTACCTGTCGCTCGAAGACGACCTCATGCGGCTGTTCGCGACCGGCGCGATGAACTGGGTGATGGGCAAGGCGTTCCCCGACGACGTGCCGCTCGAAGCGAAGATGGTCACCAAGGCGATCGAGCGCGCGCAGAACACCGTCGAGGCACGCAACTTCGAGATCCGCAAGGACGTGCTCAAGTACGACGAGGTGATGAACGAGCAGCGCAAGGTGATCTACCGGCGCCGCCAGCAGATCCTCGAGGGTGGCGACCTGCGCGACGAGACCTTCGAGGCGATCACGGCCGCGCTCGAGCGCGCGGTGATGACGATGTGTCCCACCGAGTACCACGAGGAGTGGGACCTCGACGAGTTGCACCGGGTCGCGCTCACCATGTTCCCCACCACCGTCACGCGCGAGGCACTCGAGCAGGCGCTGCACCGCGACGTCGTCATCGAGTTGCTCACCGACGACGCCGTCGGCCAGTACGAGGCGAAAGAGGAGTCGGTCGGCGCGGAGAACATGCGCGAGATCGAACGCCGGGTGATGCTGTCGATGATCGACCAGCACTGGCGCGAGCACCTCTACGAGATGGACTACCTCCGCGAGGGCATCAACCTGCGCGCGATGGGCCAGAAGGATCCGCTGGCCGAGTGGCAGCGTGAGGGCTTCGACATGTTCGAGGCCATGATGGGCCAGATCCAGGACAACTTCGTCGCGTACGTGTCGCACCTCCAGGTCGCGCAGGTGGAGGAGGCGCCCCAGGCGCCGGCCACCGCTCGCATGCAGTACACGAGCTCCGACGACGCCGAGCAGGGCGCGGCGGCCATGCGGGCGGCGGCAGCCACGCTGGCGCCCGAGGACCGCACCGGCGACTTCGGCGGCGCCCTCGCCGACGGTTCGATGGCCGGCGACGTGGTTGCCGAGGGTGCTGAGGTTGCGATGCAGCCGGTGCGGGTCGACAAGACACCGGGACGCAACGAGCCGTGCTTCTGCGGGAGCGGCAAGAAGTACAAGCTCTGCCACGGCCGCTGAGGCCCGCTTCGTCCCATGCGTGACTTCTCCGACGACCTCACCGATGTCCGCCGCCGTGTCGATGCCGCGCGCGCGTACCTCCAGGTCGACGCGGCGCAGGTGCGGGTCGCCGAGCTCGAGGAGCAGATGAGCGGCACCGGGTTCTGGGACGATCAGGACGTCGCACGCAAGGTGAGCACCGAACACTCGCAACTCAGCGACGACGTGTCGCTCGTCGACTCGCTCGACACCGACGTGTCCGACCTCGACACGCTGGTCGAGATGGCACGCGAAGAGGGCGACGACTCGCTCGAGGCCGAGATCGACAGCGGCATCCACGCGTTGCAGAAGCGCCTCGACTCGCTGGAGCTGCGCGCGCTGTTCGCGGGCGAGCACGACGACCGCGACGCGATCTGCACCGTCAACTCGGGTGCGGGCGGCACCGACGCGCAGGACTGGACCAACATGCTGCTGCGCATGTACCTGCGGTGGGCGGAGCAACGTGGGTTCGACGTGGAGCTCGACGAGGTGTCGCCGGGGAACGAGGCCGGCCTCAGCTCCGCGACGTTCACCGTGAAGGGCCGCTACGCGTACGGACTGCTCACGAGTGAACGCGGCGTGCACCGACTGATCCGCATCTCTCCGTTCGATGCCAACGCGCGCCGACAGACCGCGTTCGCGTCGTTCGACGTGGTGCCCACCCTCGACGCGACCGAGGCGCCGGAGATCGATCCCACCGACCTGCGCATCGACACGTACCGCTCGTCGGGCGCGGGCGGTCAGCATGTGAACGTCACCGACTCCGCGGTGCGCATCACGCACCTGCCGACCGGTGTGGTCGTGTCGTGTCAGAACGAGCGGTCACAGACGCAGAACAAGGCGCGTGCGATGGTGATCCTCGCGGCGCGTCTCGCGGAGCTCCAGCGTCAGGAGCGCCAAGCCGAGCTCGACGCCATCTCGGGCGACAAGCGCGACGCCGCGTTCGGAAGCCAGATCCGCACCTACACGTTGCAGCCCTACCAACTCGTGAAGGACGAACGCACCCGGTACGAGACCGGCAACGTCGCCGCGGTGCTCGACGGCGACCTCGACTCGTTCATCCAGGCCTACCTGGAGTGGAGACGCAGCGGCTCCGACCCGAAGTAGGTGTTGGCGGAGTCAGCGGAGTCGACCATCGAGGTGGAGACGCAGCGGCTCCGACCCCAAGTAGGCGTCGGCGGGGCGCGCGCGCCGCGATTCGCGGACATGCCCCTGCTACCCTCGACCGCTGAACCGATCCGGCTCCGGCTCGTGTTTACGTGCCCGTCGGGTCAGGCTCACCCCTCCCACACATGATCCGATTCGAGAACGTCTCCAAGAACTACAAGGGCGATGTCGTCGCCCTGCGCGAGGTGTCGGCCGAGGTCCAAAAGGGAGAATTCATCTTCCTGGTCGGCCCCTCGGGATCGGGCAAATCGACCTTCTTGCGCCTCTTGCTGCGCGAGGAGCAGGCCACCACCGGCCGCATCATCGTGGCCGGGCGTGACATCTCGCAGCTGAGCCACTGGAAGGTGCCGCAACTGCGCCGCAACATCGGGTGCGTCTTCCAGGACTTCAAGCTCCTGCCGAACAAGACGGTCTACGAGAACGTCGCCTTCGCGATGGAGGTCATCGGGCGTCCCCGCCACGTGGTGCGCACGCAGGTGCCGCAGGTGCTCGACCTGGTGGGCTTGGCCAAGAAGGCGGGCCGCTTCCCGACCGAGCTCTCGGGCGGTGAGCAGCAGCGGGTCTCGATCGCCCGGGCGTTCGTGAACCGTCCGTTGATCGTGCTCGCCGACGAGCCCACCGGCAACCTCGATCCGGCGACCACCGTCGGCATCATGCGCATCCTCGATCGGATCAACCGCACCGGCACCACGATCGTGATGGCAACCCACGATCAACGCATCGTCGACGCCATGCGCCGCCGCGTGATCGAGCTCGATCGGGGCTCGCTCGTCCGCGACCAGGCGCGCGGCGTCTACGGCATCGGGAGCTGACCCCGACCCATGTGGACCCGCATCACCTACTTCTCGCGCGAGACGATGGTCTCGCTGCGTCGCAACGTGCTGATGACGATCGCCGGAATCGCGACCGTCGCGGTGTCGCTCGCGCTGTTCGGCGGCATCCTGATGCTCTCGAAGTGGGTCGACCACGGCACCGAGCGGATCAAGGGCGGGGTCACGCTCGAGGTGTTCATGGCGACCGACGCGACTGCGCAGCAGATCGCCGACATCAACACCGCGCTGAAGGCTGACCCGAACGTCAAGTCGTTCCGGTACCTCGACAAGGACGCGGCCTACGCCGAGTTCAAGCGCATCTTCCGCCGCAACCCCGATCTCGTGAGCACCATCACGCCGGCCGATCTCCCCGCGTCGTTCCGCGTCGCACCGAAGAAGGCGGAGCTCACGAAGGCGGTCCAAGCCGAGTTCAAGACCCAACAGGGCGTCGACAGCGTCGAGACCCCGGGGAAGGCCCTCGAAGGGCTGATCGACGTCACCAACACCGTGCGCGCGATCTTCATCGCGATCTCGCTCGTGCTGCTGGGTTCGTCGTTGTTCCTGATCGTGAACACGATCCGACTCGCGACCTTCGCGCGCCGTCGCGAGATCGAGGTCATGAAGCTCGTCGGCGCGTCGAACTGGTTCGTGCGCGTGCCGTTCATCGCCGAGGGAATGGTGCAGGGCCTCGTCGGGGCCGGGCTGGCGATCCTGGCCGTGTACGCCCTCAAGCACTTCGGCTTCGATCAGGCGTTCAACGATCGCGAGAGCTTCTTCAGCGAGTTCTACGTGACCACCGGAGATGCCACCCTCATCTCGTTCTACGTGCTCGCCATCGGTGCCGGCATCGGCGTCGTGGGCGCCAGCGTCGGCCTGCGACGCTTCCTCCGCACCTGACGCGTTCCTGACACCTTCCTGACACCGACGATCCCGCCCAGGCGCCACAACGGACGCAGGGGGCTCGTGTGATCAGTGTTGCCAGTGTTGTTGGAGTTGTTTAGCATCGCGAGGATGCGCAGGCGCCTGATCTTCCTCGCGCTCGTGACGTTCGTCACGATGCCCATGGTCGGTCACGCCGCCGCCCAGCAGACCGACAAGCAGCGCCAGCTCGGGCAGGCCATCGAGGAGACGAACAAGGAGACGCAGCAGGCCCGGGCCGCCGCGCTCGACTTCCAGAGCCGAGCGCGCCAAGTACGACGCCGCGCTGGGTGATCTCCAGACGCAACTCTCCGCCGCGCAGGCCACGCTCGCGACCGCGCAGGCCGACGTGGACCGCCTCGGGATCGCCGCGTACTTCCTGGCCGTGGAGATGGACAAGACCGGGACGAAGTTGGCGGCGGCCGACGCCGACGTGAAGACGAGCGCGGTGCTGATGTACAAGAGTCCCGACAGCGCGTCGGCGATCAGCCTGATCGGCAGCGCGGACGGCTCCGGCGCGCTGGTCGAGGGCAAGCACTACCTCAAGCGCGTGTCGGCCAAGCGTCGCGCCGACCTGGCGCGCGCCACGCGTCTGCGCGCCAAGCTCGCCGGCCAGAAGGACGAGCTCGCGGCGCAGCAACAGCAGGCCGACGACGCACGCGCCACCGCGGAAGCCACCACCAACCAGATCGCCACGTTGGTCTCGCAGCAGGAGACCGCGCGCAACGCGGCGTCGCAGGCGCAAGCCGGTTACGAAGGACAGGTCGCAACACTGCGCGCGCAGCAGGAGCAGCAGGAATCCGATCTTGCCGTCGAAGACGCCAGGGTGCGCGAGCTGCTCGCCGGCGCCGGCGACGGTCCGCCGATGGGCAACGGGCGCTTCCTCAAGCCGGTCGGCAACGCGCCCATCACGAGTGGGTTCGGCTATCGCACCGACCCGATCACCGGTGCCACGGCGTACCACTCGGGGCTCGATTTCGGCATCTCGTGCGGCACGCCGATCAAGGCGGCCGGCAACGGCGTGGTGGTGTCGGCGGGCTGGAACGACGGCGGCTACGGCAACATGACGCTCATCACCCATGGCGGTGGCCTGGCCACGCTCTACGGCCACCAGTCGGCGTTCGCCGTGAGTGCGGGCCAAACCGTGACCGCCGGACAGGTGATCGGCTACGTCGGGAGCACCGGCAAGTCGACCGGATGCCACCTGCACTTCGAAGTGCGGGTGAACGGCAACGCCGTCGACCCCAGCAGCTACCTGTAGCCGGGTTACTCGACCACCAGCCACCCCCCCCATAGCGTTCCTGCGTCAAAAACGCGCCCCTCGGGGCGCGTTCTTGACGCAGGTCGGGGTTGGTGACCCGGGTTACTTGTTGGGTTGCGGGGTGAGGCGGAGGTACGGCTTGACGGCGGTGAAGCCCTTGGGGAACTTCTCCTTGGCGTCTTCGTCGCTGACCGCCGGCGCGATGATCACGTCGTCGCCCTGGTTCCAGTTCACCGGCGTCGCGACCTGGTAGTTGGCGGTGAGCTGCAGCGAGTCGATGACCCGCAGGAGCTCGTCGATGTTGCGTCCGGTGCTCGCCGGGTAGGTGAGCGTGAGCTTCACCTTCTTGTCGGGACCGATCACGAACACCGAGCGCACCGTGAGGGTGTCGTTGGCGTTCGGGTGGATCATGTCGTAGAGGTCGGCGACCTTGCGCTCGGGGTCCGCGATGAGCGGGTAGTTGAGCGCGGTGCCCTGGGTCTCCTCGATGTCGCCCGCCCACTTGGTGTGCGAGTCGAGCGGGTCGACGCTCACGCCGATGAGCTTCACGCCCCGCTCGTCGAACTCGCCCTTGCGGGTGGCGAAGGCGCCCAGCTCGGTGGTGCACACCGGGGTGAAGTCCTTCGGGTGCGAGAAGAGCAGGCCCCAGCCGTCGCCCAGGTAGTCGTACAGCGTGATGGTGCCCTCGGTCGTTTCCGCGGTGAAATTCGGTGCCTCGTCTCCGAGTCGAACGGCCATCGTGGGCCTCCTTCGTGTCGTGCGTGAATGTGTCGACTTCGTTGTCCGCGTGCGGTGCGAGTGACCTCGAACTCCGCGATGCGTCGTGATCGCAGGATAGTGACGCCCCCCTTGAAATGCCAGTGAATCGGTCGGGAAATGCGTGCGGCCGACGGCGCCGTCGACCACCGGCAGTTGACACGCCGGTCCCGGCGCGGTTGAGTTGCCGCACAGCGGGGACGGGGAGCACACGGTTGACGGTTCGAGCGTGACGGCGACTGGGTACTCGGGCACGCCCCTGGCGCGGAAGCTCGGCATCCGAGATGGCGCGCGGGTGGCGATCGTTGCGCCGCCGGCAGGATTCGACGGTGTGCTCGGGTCGCTGCCCGACGGGGTGCAGCTCAGCGCACAGGCCCGCGGTCGTTGCGACGTGATCCTCTTCTTCGTCACGCGTCGCGCCGAGCTCAGCCGACGCTTCCCGGCGTTCGTGCGCGCCTTGGTGCCCGACGGCGGGTTGTGGGTGGCATGGCCGAAGCGCACGTCGGGCGTCGCGACCGATCTGGCCTTCGACGCGGTGCAGGCGATCGGGCTCGACACCGGCCTCGTCGACAACAAGGTCTGCGCGATCGACCCGGTCTGGTCGGGCCTTCGCTTCGTGCACCGGGTCGAGGATCGCCCCGCTCGCTGAGCACGGCGCGACCCCCGACGATGGGGTACAAGAGGGGGATGTGTGGACGGTTCGTCACCGCGTCGTCACCCCAGTTGCTGGTCGACCGGTTCCACGTCGACGACGACCAGGTCGGCGACCGCGAGCCCGACTACAACGTCACGCCTCGGGCCATCGTGCCGGTGGTGCGCGAGCGGACGCCCCGCCGCACCGAGGGCGTCGAGCCGGGTCCGGCCAGCCGGGTGCTCTCGCCGCTGCGGTGGGGTCTCGTGCCGTCGTGGGCCGAGAGCCCTGCCATCGGCGACCGCACCATCAACGCCCGGGCCGAGACGGTCGCCACCACCAACTCGTACCAGGCGGCGTTCCGCAAGCGGCGGTGCATCGTGCCTGCCGACGCGTTCTACGAATGGTTGAAGATCGACAACGGAACGAAGAAGCCCACGCGCCAACCGTGGGTGGTGCGCCGTCGCGACGGTGAACCACTCGCGTTCGCGGGGCTGTGGGAGATCTGGCGCGACGACGCGATCGCGGATCGCGACGATCCCAGTGCGTGGCTGCGCACGTTCACGATCATCACCACCCGCGCCAACGATCTGCTGTCGCGTGTCCACGATCGCATGCCGGTGGTGCTCGACGAATCGGCATGGGACACGTGGCTCGACCCCGCGTTCGGCGACATCGGTGCACTCCAGGGGATGCTCACGACCGCGCCGGAGGAGTGGTTCGAGACCTACGAGGTGAGTCCGCGCGTGAACAGCCCCCAGCACAACGACGCACGGTTGCTCGACCCAATCCCCGTGCCGACCGCGAACGACGACTCGTAGGCTGCGCGTCGTGCAGACGAACGAGTACCTCGACGTGATCAGACGCCAATCGGAACTCGTCGCGGTCGCCGGTGAGCAGGCCAGTCTGGACACGGCGGTGACGTCGTGTCCGGGGTGGACGCTCGGGCACCTGATCGAGCACCTCGGCAACGTGCAACGTTGGGCGGCACTCACCGTCGCCACCCGGCCGGCCACGCGGATTCCCCGCGCCGACATGAACGAGTTCCCGGCACCCGACGAGCTGGTGGCGTGGTTCCGGGCCGCCAGCGCCGGACTGGTTGCCGCGCTCGCCGCCGCCGATCTCGACGCCGACATCTGGACCTTTGTGCCCGACGGCACGATGACGTTCTGGTTCCGCCGTCAGGCCCAAGAGGTGTCGGTGCATCGCTGGGACGCCGAGTGCGCCGCCGGTCGCACGGTGCCGATCGACGCCGAGCTCGCGGCCGACGGGATTGGCGAATGGCTCGACATGTCGAGCGCGCTGGCTGCCGACCGGTTCCTCGGCGACGGTGAGACGGTGCACCTTCACTGCACCGACACGCCTGCGCACACGAGTGGCGAGTGGCTCATCACGTTCACGCCCAACGGCCCGACGGTCGACCCCGTGCACGCGAAAGGCGATGTCGCGGCGCGCGGCACCGCGTCGGATCTGCTGCTGTTCCTGTGGGGGCGGGTCGATCCGACGCAGCTCGAGGTGTTCGGCGACGTCGAGCTGCTCGAACGCTTCCGCGCCGCCGGGGTCGACTAGGCGAATCCCCCGGGGACCCGTTCGGCTACGTGCCGGCCTTCCGAGTGGTGGACGTCGAGAGCGCCGTCCACGTGGCGGCGTCGACGGCACCCGGGACGACTGGGGTGATCTTCTCGGCGGTCTGGAACGCCTGGACCGCAGCGGCGGTCCCCGGGCCGTACTGCCCGTCGACCACGCCGGTGTAGTAGCCGAGCGACGCGAGGATGGTCTGCACCGTCTTCACGTCGTCGCCCGACGAGCCGTTCGACAACGTCGGCTTGGCCGCCGGGATCGCCCGGGTGGTGGCCGTGGTGCCCGGTTTGGTCGTCGCGGTGCCGGCCTTGGTGGTGACCGTCGCGCCGGGCACCGTGCTCACGGTCGCGCCGGGCACCGTGGTGGTCGTGACGGATCCGTCGACGGTCGGCGCGCCCAGCTGGGCCGGGTCGTCGTCGATGACGTTGATCAACACGATGACGGTGAGCACCGCCAACCCGAAGATCACCACGCCTCGCCAGTTCAGCTCTGATCGGTCCACGCGGCGACAGCCTAGAGACGATTCGACCCTCGGGGTTGGACCCGCCCCCAACGGGGCCGAGCCCTAGATTGCGGGGACCATGTGCGGCATCGCGGGCTTCTGGGGCCCACCCGACCCGGAGCTCCTGGCCACCATGACGGCGCGGATCGCGCACCGTGGCCCCGACGGCGAAGGCTTCTTCTCGCACCCGGTGGCCAGCCTGGGTCATCGGCGCCTGGCCATCATCGATCCCGACGGCGGTCACCAGCCGGTCGGCACTGCCGACGGGCTGGTGCAGCTCAGCTACAACGGCGAGGTCTACAACTTCCGTGAGCTCCGCGACGAGCTCGTCGCGGCCGGCCACACCTTCACCACGAACTGCGACTCCGAGGTGGTGCTGCACGCATACGTGCAGTGGGGCACCGACTGCTTCGCTCGATTCAACGGCATGTGGGCGCTCGCGATCCTCGACCTGCGCACCGACCGCTCTGGCGGAGCGGGCGCCGCGCCGCGTCTGGTGCTCGCTCGAGACCACTTCGGGATCAAGCCGCTCTACTGGGCCACGTCGTCGAGCGGGCGTGTGCTGTTCGCGTCGGAGAGCAAGTCGCTGCTCGCCGATGCCGAGCTGCGCACCGGTCCTGATCGGCAGTGGTTGTACGACTACCTGCTCCACGGATTGCACGACCACCAGGCGCAGACCGCGTTCGCCGGAGTGCGGGCGCTGCCCGCGGCCACGTGGGCGGTCATCGACGCGCAGGGCGTGCACGAGCAGACGTACTGGGAACCGACCCTCACCACCACGGCGGCGAACGACCCGGCCGAGTTCCGCGAGCGATTCGAGCGTTCGGTGGAACGTCGACTGGTGGCCGACGTGGCTGCCGGCACGTGCCTCTCCGGTGGCATCGACTCGTCGTCGATCGTGAAGGTGTCGGATCGACTCCTGCGCGAGCACGTGCCCGACGCAACCTCGCTCGGAGATCACCTCAAGACGTTCTCGATCGTCTACGACGGCGACCCGATCGACGAACGCGCCTACATGGACGCGGTGCTCGCCGAGGTCGACGCCGAGCCTTCGTTCGCGGAGCCCACGTCGGAAGCGTTCGTGGCCGAGCTCGACCGCATGGTGTGGCACCAGGACGAGCCGATCGTGTCGACCGGGCCGTACGCGCAGTGGTGTGTGATGCGCCTGGCGCAGCCGAAGGTGACGGTGCTGCTCAACGGTCAGGGCGGCGACGAGTTGCTCGCCGGCTACGTGCCCTATCAGTACGTGTACCTGCGCGAGCTCCTCAAGCATCGCAAGTTCCGCGCGTTCGTCACGGAGGCATGGGAATCGCGCGACGTGTTGATGCCGCTCGTGAAGCGCCGACTGTCGGACCGTCGACGTTCCTTGCCGATCACGCCGCTGCTACGACCCGAGTTCGTCGCCGGGCTGGCGCCGCCGAAGTTCGCGCGCGCACAAGACGACCTCAAAGCGCGGCTCGTCTCCGACCTCCAGACGTTCTCGCTGCCGTCGTTGCTGCGCTACGAGGACCGCAACTCGATGGCGTTCTCGATGGAGTCGCGCTTGCCGTTCCTCGACCAGGAACTCGTCGACTACGTGCTGAGTCTCCCGTCGGAGGCACTGGTCGAGAAGGGGTGGAGCCGGGCGATCCTGCGCGAAGGCCTGCGTGGGGTGCTCACCGAGAAGGTGCGCACCCGTCGGTGGAAGGTGGGCTTCACCACCCCCGAGACGCGCTGGTTGCGCGCGCGGCGCGCCACCGTGCAGGGCCTCTTCCGCTCACCGCAATTCTGCGCGTGTCCCTACTGGGACGCGGTCGCACTGGCCGACGCGTTCGACCGATTCTGCGCAGGTGAGGTGGAGCCGTCGCAGATCTTCTGGCGCGCCATCAACACCGAAGTGTGGCTGCGCGCCTTCTTTGACGGCGCGACCGACGACGAGTCGAGCGCGCCGGTCGCCACTCGACTCGGGCAGGCGCCCGAGGAGCACTTCACGCGAGTTGGCGACGAGTGGGTGGCGCAGCAGTCGCCGGCCGCGCGTGCGTTGCTCGATCGACACGCGCCGAACGTGCAACGTCATCTGTTCGCGCAGTCGTCGGTCGACGGTCGCGCCTACGCGCGCGTCCCCGTCCGCACGCAGCTCTTCGTGGCTGGCGACTCGCTCGTTGCCGGGTTGCGCGACGCGCTCGCCGGCGTCGAGCTCGAGACGGGCGACATCGTTGCGGTGAGCGAGAAGGCGGTGGCGATCTGTCAGGGTCGCTCGTACCCGGTGAGCGAGATCCGGCCCCGTCTCCTGGCCCGGGTGTTGTCGCGCTTCGTGGGCCGCACCGCGTCGGGCATCGGGCTCGGCATCCCCGCCACGATGGAGCTCGCCATCCGTGAGGCGGGTGCGGGTCGCATCCTGTTCGCCACCGCGGCGGCGGCTGTCACCAAGCCGTTCGGCGTGAAGGGCATGTTCTACCGCGTGGCCGGGCCGGCGGTGCGCGCCATCGACGGGCCGACCCATGGCACGATCGCGCCCTACGACGGTCACGCCAAGATGGGTCCCGAGGATCCCGATGGAGTGGCGCTCGCCCTCGCCGGCCAACTCACCGTGGATGGCGTGGAGGTGGGTGTCGCGATCATCGACGCCAACGACATCGGCGCCAACGTGCTCGGCACGTCGCCGGGCGTGAGCGCCGAATTGGTCGCGTCGCTGTTGCGTGACAACCCGCTGGGGCAGGGGAGCGAGCAGACCCCGGTCGCGCTCCTTCGGCGAATCGACCTCTGAGCTGCGCGTCGCCGCGGCCTAGGGTGCCCGGTCGTGAGTGACGACGAGCAGCGACGCGAACCGGCGAAGGGGGGCGGCAAGCCCGCCCGCGGCAAGAAGCCGGCCGGTGGGAAGTCGGCCGGTGGCCAGTCGCGCGGCGGGCAAGCGCGTGGGAGCGCACAGCGTGGCCGCGGTGGCCGCGCGGCAGGCGCCGGACGCTCAGGCAGCAGCCGCGAGAGCAACCGCAAACGTGTGCCCCGGTCGATCCAGATCGGGTTGGTGGTGCAGCCCGACGAGGTGGTCGACCGTTCCGCGCACAATCACGTGCTCGAGGTCGACGCCGGGCTCGACGTGCTCACCGAGCGCATGATCACTCCGTGGGTCGAGCGCACGCCCGAAGGGTTCGTGCTCGACGTGCGCGTCCCTCGGCTGCTCACCCATCACGCGGCGCCGATCGAGTCGCTCCCACCCGAGGTGCGCGACCTCCTTCCGGCCTCGGCCCGCGCGGGCCGTCAGGTGTATGCGGACGACCTGCCGGCGCAGGCCCTCGAAGTGGCGCTCGACCGCGTGCTGGCGTCGGTCGCGCCGCTCCACGAGTTCGGACGGCTCGGCGCGCTGGTGTTCCCGTTTCCGTCGTACTTCGTGCCCGGCACCAAGGCGTTCGACTACCTCGAGTGGTTGCGTGCGCGCGCCGGCGATCTCCCCATTGCGGTGGAGCTGCGTCACCGTGACTGGGTCGACACGAAATCTCGCGACGAGACCATGGCGTTCCTCTCCGCGCAGCAGTTGTCGTACGTGTGTGTCGACGCGCCGCCCAACTTCCCGACGTCGCTCCCGCCGCTCGCCGTCGCCACCACCGACACCGCCTTCGTCCGGTTCCATGGCCGCAATGCCGACGCATGGGAAGCGGGCGCAGACACCGGCGACGATCGCTTCTCCTACGACTACCGACGCAGCGACCTCGAGCCGTGGGGCCCACGTCTCACCAAGCTCGCGTCGAGCGCCAAGTCGGTGCACGCGATCTTCACCACCGGCCGCGCCGAAGCCGCCGCACGCGACGCGCGTCTCCTCGTGAAGGTGTTCACCGAGGAACCCGAACCGGAGCGCGCCCCGCCGCCGTCACGCCCCGGCCAACGCGGCCGCCGCCCACCCCCGCGCCACTAACCGTCGATCGCCCCGGATGCTCGACTCCGTCAGCGAGAACGACACGAGGCAAGGCGGCACCCGTGACGCGCTCGCGTTGCAACAGCGTGTGTCCAAGCGCCCCTTCAGTTGTCAAGGAGCAGTGTGCGTCAGGCCGCGTCCGGTCGGGTGCGAGTGTTCGTCGGGCTCATTTCGGCGACGTCGGGTGACGCGTTGTCGAGCTCGTTGAGTTGGTCGCGGCAGACGAGGCGCAGCCCGTCAGGCCGATTCGGGTTGCCGAGCAGCAACAGCTGGCCGTGAGGCGCGAGTTGGGTGTGGTGGTCCGTGCCGCCGCCGACGCAGACTGCGGCGAGGTTCGAGATGTCGTCGGTGCCGCCCCACGACCTGGGCCACAAGTGGTGAACTGCCGCGTGAGCGTGGCGATCAGCGCTTCGCCGCCGCCGAGACAATGTTGGATCTCACCGACGGTGAGCCCGACGCTGCGAAGCGCGACGACTTGGGTGAGGCGGGCAACTTCCGGCTCCGTGTAGCGCCGGTGGCCCGCGGCACTGCGCGTCGGTCTGAGGAGCCCGATCTGGTCGTAGTGATGAAGGGTTCTCACCGACACGCCGGCGTGATGCGCCAGCTCACCGACCGTCCACTCTCGCTCCACGCTCTCACGGTACGGGGTCACGTCGCGTGAGGTGCAAGAGGATTTCTCAGGTTTCGGGTCGCGCTGTGTCGGGCGTGTTCCGCCACGGTGCACGCCATCGGTGCGCACCGTTAACGTCGCGACGATGAACGTGACGGCCCGCCGGATGTTCGAGCTCGTCGAGCCGATCGGTGTGATCCCGTACTCGGCCGACGAGCCCAACGACGCGATGTTCGCGTTGGGCTTCACCAACTACTGGGACACCTACTTCGCTGGGCGGGCGGCGCCCCTGGGCTTCGCCACCGCGGAGGTCGTCGACGCGCTCTTCTACAACTTCGCTCCTGGCGAGGTCGCTCGCCACATCCCCGACGTGTGGCGCATCACCACGCCCGAAGCGGCGATTGCCGCTCGTCGGGTCGGCTGCGGGAACGCGCTGCGACGGATCCTGGGCGAACGGGTCGACACCCCGGCCTTCGCACGCGCCGCCGACCTGTTGCTCAAGGCAGCGACGAGTGCGCCGTGCGAGGGCCGACCCATGTACGCCGCGCTGCGCGCGCTCCCGGCCCCCGACGACGTGGTGGGTCGCCTCTTCCATGCCGCCTCGTTGCTGCGCGAGCATCGCGGCGACGGGCACATCGCGGCGCTGATGGTCGAACGGGTCGGCCGTCTCGAGGCACATGTGCTTCTCGCCCTCGACATGGACATGCCGGCCGAGAAGTTCGGGCGCATCCACCACCTCCCGGCGGCGCAGCTGGGCACGGTGATCGACGGGATGCGCGATCGCGGCCTCATCGGAAACGACGGTTGGCTGAGCGAACAAGGTCGTGCCGTCAAGCAGCGGGTCGAATCGCTCACCGACGACCTCGCGGCACCGCCCTACGAGAGCCTCGAGCTGCGCGAGCTCGACGAGTTGATGGCCACCCTCGAGCCACTCGCCACGGCGCTCCTCGCCGCCCAGGACTGAGCGCTACTCCATGTTGCTGGCGACCACGAGGCCTTCCGTGACCTGGGGCGGGTTCGGGATGAGCTCGGCGGCGTTCTCCGCGACCCATTCGTGCGCGAGGCGAACCGACTCATCGGCGCCGGCCTTGTCGTCGAACACGCTCAGCGATGCCATCGCGCCGCCGCCCGCGTCGATCCAGTAGTAGGCGATGAAACCCGGCACGTGCTCGAGGAGCGGGATGAAGCTCTCCCCGACGAGACGCCCCGCCTCGGCGTCATCCGTGATCCCTTCATAGCGCCGCACGGCTGCATACATCACGACTCCTCTGCTCGGCTTGCGAGGACCGCCGCACCAACCTCTTCGACGACCCGGGCGCCCATCGTCGCCAGTTGCCGCGTCGACTGTCAAGACGTGATGCGGTGCGACCGCCGCAGACGATCGCTCGTGTCGACAATGGTGCGCGATCGGTGCCAGGCTCTCGCCATCAATGGTCGGGCAGGAGGTTGGGCAGGCAAGGACGGCACGATGATGAAGAGACATCTGCGGCTGATCGTGATGGGCGTGGCGGCGGCGTCGTTCGGCGTCGTGGGGCTGAGCTCGGTGGCAGGCGCCGAACCGACGAGCAGTCACAGCGGCGGCGCGAACGCGGTGCAGACCGGCGTCGTGCGGATCGATCCGAATGATCCGCGCATCGCCTACGTCACCGGCAACTACAAGTGCCCCTCGGGCGGGGAAGCTGGCTTGTTCGTGTCGGTGAAGCAGGTCGCCAGCGGGCGTCCCGACTCAGCGTTGAAGCTCGAGGGCAGCAGCGCAATCTCGAATGCATGGCTCGAGCGGCACCCAGGAGCGGACGAGTTCACGTGTGACGGCACCTGGCAGACCGGTACCTGGCGGATCGCATCGTTCGACAACGGCGATTACCCAGACGCCGACGGCTTGCCGTCATACGGCGGCGGCGCGCTCATCCCCGGACAGGTGTACGTGCAGTTCTGCTGGGACGGCGACGGTTGGCATGCGTACAGCGAGCAGTTCGCCCCGCGAGCTGACAACCACCGCTCCGGCGGAGCGTGAATGAACAGCGAACCGATGAGGCCCCGGCTCCGGCCGGGGCCTCATCGCGCGCGACGCCGCGAGGTCAGTGACACGCCGTCCGACTGCGTCGAAGCGGCGCGTCGACGAAGCGGCTATGAATGGCGTGTGGTCTTCGGCGCGCACGTGATCCTCTTCAGCGAGGACGCGGAGGCAGATCGTTCGTTCCTCGCCTCCGTGTTCGGCTTCGAGTCAGGCGACGCCGGTGGCGGGTGGCTCATCTTCGCGTTGCCGCCCGCCGAGCTGGCCGTGCATCCGGCCGAGCACCCGATGGACCAACCGGGCGCCGCGCTCTACCTCATGTGCCGTGACCTCGACGCCGAGATGCGCCGGCTGCGCGGCGAGGGGGTCGAGTGCTCTGAGGTCGAGGAAGCGCGTTGGGGATCGGTGACCATGATCCCGCTCCCTGGCGGTGGTCAGGTGGGTCTCTACGAGCCTCGTCATCCCACCATGGTCGAAGGGCCGTAGCTCCTCCACGCTCTCGTTCGCGCACGCGGGTTCGCGGCGCGGCTCCCCGCGCGACCGGTGGGGAGATCGCGCGGCTGCCGATAGGGTCGAGACCTCGCGAGCAAGGTCCTTCAGGACGATCTGGGTGCGCGGGCGCCGCCCTTCTTCGTGCGCCGTTGGCGACCATCGTTCCAGGAAGGCCCTGAGGTGGATCCTCAAAAAGCTGCGCGACTGGCCGGGGTGCTCTTCGTGATCACGTTCGTCACGTCGATTCCCGCGCTCCTGTTCTACGACAGCGTGCTGAACGACTCGCACTACATCACGGGCGCCGGCCACGACACGTTGGTGTTCTTCGGGGCGTTCCTCGAGCTGGTGCTCATCGTCGCGAACATCGGCACGGCCGTCGTGTTGTTCCCAATCCTCAAACGCACCAACGAACGCCTCGCGTTGGGCTTCGTGGTGGCTCGGATCATGGAGTCGGTCTTCATCGCCGTCGGCATCCTCAGCGTGCTCACGGTGGTGACGCTGCGCCAAGATGCCGGCGCGCATGCCGCGTCGCTGCTGCCCGTCGGCCGAGCCCTCGTCGATCTGCACGACTGGACCTTCCTGCTCGGCCCCGGTTTCGTCGTCGGCATCGGCAACGGGTTGATCCTCGGCTACTTGATGTATCGATCCGGTCTGGTGCCGCGTGGCCTGGCGATGATCGGGTTGGTCGGTGGCGTGCTGATCTGCGTGTCGGGGATCGCCGTGCTCTTCGGCGTGTTCGACGCAGGCGCGCCCGCACAGGCGATCGCGACCGCCCCCGAGTTCGTCTGGGAGTTGGGGTTGGGGATCTATCTCATCGTCAAGGGTTTCAAGCCGGAGGCTCTCGCGGCGCTGTATCCAGCGCCGATCGCGCACGCGATCCCTCAACCGGCCTGAACTTCCTTCACAGCAGCGCGGGCAGGAGGATGTCGCGGGAGTCCTCGGCGCGGAGCTCTCCCGACACCTCGAATCCGATGACACCTGAAGGAAGGTCTGGCATCGCGTTGAGCATGATCCTCCGATCGGCAGGGTCGCGGTGTTTCGGAATGGAACTTCTGGGTACGTCTCTCGCTGTACGTGCAGGGTTGTGTCTCAGAGTGGGAGTTGCTTGATGTATATCGGTCTCGGAACTCTCGTCGTGATCCTCGTCATCGTGTTGATCGTCTACTTCGTGCGCCGGGCCTGACAACCCCGACGTCTCGCATGACACGAGTGGCCCGTTCACTCACGGAACGCATGGGCAGCGGCGGGTTCTGGGGGCGCCCTCAGACCGGTCCGCCGTACAGGTCGAGTGTTCGTGCCATGCCGCCATCGGCGGAGATCGTCTCGCCGGTGATGAAGCGCGCCGCGTCGGACGCGAGGAACACGATCACGTCGGCGATGTCGTCGGGGTTCGCCCAGCGGCCGAGGGGCGTCTGCCCTTCGATCTGCTCGATCACGCCGGGGACCGCCTTGTTGGTGGCCCAGAGGGCGGTGTCGACGACACCGGGCGCCACCGAGTTGACCCGGATCCCCGACGGCCCGAGTTCCATCGCGAGCGATCTCGTCGCCGCGTCCATCGCGCCTTTCGATGCGGCGTAGGCAGCCCGGCGCGGGGTACCGACGAGCGCGGAGACCGACGAGAGATTGATGATCGAACCGCCCCCGCGCTCGGTCATCGACGGCACCAACGCGGCAACGAGCAAGATCGGCGCGCGGACGTTGACGGCGAGCAGGTGGTCGATCAGCGCGGCATCGGTGTCGACCGTTGGGAGTCGCGCGGCAGCCGCTGCGTTGTTCACGAGCACATCGACCGAGCCGAGTGCTGCCAGCACCTGACGCGCGATCTCGGCTGGCGCGTCCGCATCGTCGAGGTCACCGATCACGACGATTGGATCGTGCTGCAGCTCTGCCGCGGTCCGCTCGAGGTCGTCGCGCGATCGAGCGACGAGCGCCACGCGGGCACCGGCGCGATCCAGCGCACGCGCGGTCGCCGCGCCGATGCCCCGTGACGCGCCCGTGACGAGCGCGGTCCGACCCTCCAGCACAGTGTCACTCATGGTTCGAGCGTATTGCGGGCTGGGCGAGAACGCCTCTGCGTTGCTCGGTCAGTTCTCCGCGTCGAACACTGAGGGAACGTGCGGCGGGAGCCCGACACGGAACGCTCGCATCTGCATGGCGAGGAGCGCGTAGTAACCGACGAGCGTGGTGAGCTCGACCAGCATCGTCGCGCCGAGGTTGTTGTGCGCGTACGCGAACTCGTCGTCGGTGAGGTCGTCGCGCTCCAAGAGCGCGCACGCGGTCGCGACTGCTGCGTCCGCGATCGGATCCTCGAGCGCGAGCACCTCGCCGTTGCGCACCGCAGCGATCTCGTCGTCGCTCACGCCGACGGCCTGCGCCACGCGCACGTGTGCGAACCATTCGAACTCGCTCCGCCACGCGCGTGCGATGGTGAGGATCACCAGCTCGCGTGCGCGATCCGGCAGTGTGCCCCCGAAGCGCAGGACCCCTCCGAGCTGCTGGAGCGGGTCTCCGAGCCGGGGTGCGAGCAGCATGTGGTTGAACGGTCCCATCACGGTGCCGTCGCTGTCGCTGAGGTGGGCGGCACGAATGCTCGCGCCGGGGCGGTTGCCGGCGATCGCCTCGTAGAGCTCGCGCTGCTCGTCGGTGAGGGTGGATTCGTTCAGTTGCTCGAGTCGCATCCCTCGGCTCCTCCGCCGTGTGTGCATCTGGGCGAGCTTGACACGTCCAGGTACTGTCGGCCCGCCGGAGCGCCGGACGCGCCCTCCTGTTCCGGGCCTGCTCCGGGATTCAAGCCGACGACGAGGGGACAACGCCATGCCTGACGGCGGACGAGTGCGACTCGAGTACGAGGGCCCGATCGCGGTCATCACCAACGACAACCCGGAGAAGCGCAACGCGTTCAACGACGCGATGGACGCTCAGCTCTGGGAGGTGCTCGCCGAGCTGCGCGGTCGACCCGATGTGCGAGCCGTGGTCTGGCGTGGTGAAGGCAAGGCGTTCTCGTCTGGCCGCGACGTCGGGTCCATCGGAGGCGGTGAGGTCACGCTGTCGCATCACGAGCTCATGACGAGCGGACACCGCGGCGTACAGCAGCTCTTCGAGCTCGACGCCCCGGTGCTCGTCGCGATCCAAGGGTGGGCCATCGGCGCGTCCTTCCAACGGGCGTTGTTGTGCGACATCCGCATCGCGGCCGAAGACGCACGGTTCATGCTGCCCGAGGTCAACTACGGCGTGATCCCCGACACCGGTGGGATCGGACGTCTCTTCCAGATCTGCGGACACGGCGTGGCCAGCGACATGGTGCTGACCGGCCGGCCGATGAGCGCGGCTGAGGCGTACGCACACGGCGTGGTGTCGCGCGTCGTGCCCAACGACGAGCTCGACACCACCGTGTTCGAGATGGCGCGGCACGATCGCCAAGGCGCCCGCGGTCACGGTGAAGATGGCGCGCCGCGTGATCCAGCACCTCGCCGAACCCGAGCTGCGCGCGTCGATGGCTGAGGAGCTCATCGCGCAGACGTTCATCAACAAGTCCGACGACTACGCCGAGATCCGCGCCGCCCACGCGGAGTCGCGCGAGCCTCGCTACACCGGGAGCTGAGTGATGACCACGACCGAACCCACCGACCACCCCGGTCTGCCGGCTCCGCCGCCGCTCGGTGCGCGCGCGCTGCCCGACGGCACCTACGACGACGTCACCGTGTTCATCACGGGCGCCGGCACCGGGCTGGGCAAGGCCATCGCCGCGGAGTTCGCGCGGCTGGGCGCCAACCTGGTGATCGCAAGTCGCAAGCAGGAGCACCTCGACGCCGGGCGCGCCGCCATGGAGCAGCTGGGCGCGTCGGTCGAGGTGCTCGCGTGCGACATCCGCGACCCGGAGCAGATCGCGACCGCGTTCGATGCGGCTGTCGCGACATTCGGGCTGCCCCAGGTGTTGATCAACAACGCGGCGGCCAACTTCCCGGTACCGAGTGAGGACATGTCGCCGAACGCGTGGCGCACCGTGATCGACATCACGCTCAACGGCACGTTCTTCGTGACGCGCGAGTTCGCCCGCCGTCACATCGCCGCGGGCACACCCGGTTCGATCGTCGACGTCGGCGCGTCGTACGCGTGGACGGGTGGTCCGGGCTTCGCGCACAGCGCCGCGGCCAAGGCCGGCATCAAGAACATGGTGGAGACGCTCGCGGTGGAGTGGGGTCCGTACGGGATCCAGGTGAACGGGCTCGTCCCGGGGATGTTCCCCCACGAGGACATGACGGCCGACATCCAGGACAACCTCGCTCGCGCCGACGAGAAGGGCCGGCGTCAGCCCGCGATGCGGGTCGGGCAGCTGCGCGAGATCGGGTGGGCGGCCACGTTCCTCGCATCGCCGTATGCGCGCTTCATCTCTGGGTGCACGCTCGTCGTCGACGGTGCGAACTGGCAACGACGTGGCCTCACCAACGACCCGGTGATCACGGTGCGGGAGCAGATGGGCAAGGAGCCGTTCAGCCTCTGACGGCAGGAGCCACGCGCGCGCCGGGTGTCCAGGTCACCGGCATGTGCTTGATGCCCCCGATGAAGTTGGAGCGCAAGCGGTCGGGCTCACCGGCGAGCTGCAGGTCGGGCATCCGGGTGGCGAGCTCCTGGAAGATCAAGCGCAACTCCATGCGGGCGAGATTCGCGCCCAGGCAGAAGTGCGTGCCGCCGCCGCCGAACGCGACCTGCGGATTCGGGTCGCGCGACACGTCGAAGGTGAACGGGTCGTCGAACACGCTCTCGTCGCGGTTCGCCGACACGTACCACATCACGATCGAGTCGCCCGCGTGCAACGTGCGGCCGTGCAACTCGGTGTCGGTGGTGACGGTGCGCTTGAAGTGCATCACCGGCGACGACCACCGCAGGATCTCCTCGACCGCCGGATTCAGCGCAGCTTCGGGATCGCGGCACAGGATCGCGTACTGCTCGGGGTTCGTGAGCAGCGCGTACATCCCCGACGCCGTCGCGTTGCGGGTGGTCTCGTTGCCCGCGATGGTGAGCAGCAACATGAACATGTCGAACTCGAGCTCGGAGAGGTGGTCGCCGTCGACCTCGGCACCGAGCAGCTTGGTGACGATGTCGTCGCGAGGGTCCGCACGCCGCTCGGCGGCCAGTTCGTTCGAGTAGGCGAAGATCTCCATGAACGCGACCTGCAGGTCGTCACCCATGAACTCCGGGTCACCAGCCCCGATCATGCGGTTCGACCAGTCGTAGAGCTTCATTCGATCTTCTTGGGGGACGCCCATGATCTCGGCGATCGCCTGCAACGGCAGCTCTGACGCGATGTCGACCACGAAGTCGGCTTCGCCTCGCTCGATCACGCGGTCGATGATGTGCGTCGCGCGGCGCGCGCAGCGCGTCCTCCAGGAGACCGATCATGCGGGGCGTGAACCCCTTGTTGACCAGGAGGCGATAGCGCGTGTGCCGGGGCGGGTCCATCTCGAGCAGGATCACGCCGCGCGTGTCGCCTCCCCGGGGTCGTCGTTCAGCGTGTGCGCCGCGTGCTGGCGGGAGTAGATCTGCGTGCCGCCGACGGCCGACGAGAACAACCCGGAGTCGCGCCCGACGGTGATCACGTCGGCGTGGGTGAGGGCGTTCCAGAACCCGTGGCCCGGTGTTTCCTCGAACCAGAACAGCGGCTCCTCGGCGCGAAGCCGACGAAACCACTCGTGGTGCTCCATGCGCTCGAAGGCACCGGCGTCGAGCAGATCGATGTCGCGGAGGTCGGCCCCACGCGGGCTGTCTCGCTTCGGTGTCATCGCATCCCCGTGGTTCGCGTCCTGGGACCGTCATCGCGACCCTCGCGGTAGGGTGACGCAGGTTTGTTCGTCGTGACGGGGGTGCAGTGAGTCGCCGGAAGCAGCGTGCGGGAGATCGTGACCGCGCGCTGCGTCGTCAGGGATGGCGGCTCATCATCGACACCCTGCGTCCGCACTGGCTGCTCGGCCTCGGCGGCATCGGATCGTCGCTCCTGTGGACGCTGGCCAAGCTGTCGGTGCCCTTGCTCGTCGCCGGCGCGGTGAACCAGGGCATCATCCCGAACGACGGCGACGAGATCCTCAAGTTCTCCCTGGCGATCCTCTGCGTCGGCGTGGTGCAGGGGATCGGGATGGGCCTCCGGCGCTATTCCGCGTTCAAGCTGGCGTGGCGCGCCGAGACCGACATGCGCGCCCGCCTGTTCGCCCACCTCCAGCGGTTGCACTTCGCCTACCACGACGAGGCGCAGACCGGTCAGCTCATGGCGCACAGCGAACACCGACGTCTACCAGATCACCCAGATGTTGATCATCGCTCCGCTGTCGTTGGCGAGCCTGTTCATCCTCATCGGCGTGATCGTCGTGATGGTGTCGAGCGACGTGGTCCTGGCCCTGCTCGCGCTGGGCTTCCTCCCGTTGCTCAACGTGTTGGCCACACGGTTCTCGCGGCGCATGGGGCCCATCGGCTTCGCGCAGCAGCGCAAGCTCGGCGACCTCTCGGGCGTGGTCGAGGAGACGGTGGCCGGCATCCGCGCCGTGAAGGGCTTCGGCGCTGAAGCGGTGCAGGCCCAGCGGTTGGAGGACGAGGCCGACGAGGTGCTCGACCGTTCGCTCGAGGCGGCCAACCTCCGCGCCGGGTTCCTGCCGGTGCTCGACCTGCTGCCTGCGTTCTCGCTGGTGATGATCCTCTGGTACGGCGGTCACCAGGTGCTCGACGGCAACCTCGACGTCGGGCGACATCCTCGCGTTCAACCTGTACATCGTGATGCTGATCTTCCCTCTGCGCATCGCGGGCACCATGATCGGCCAGGCATCACGCGCGACGGCCTCTGCGGGTCGCATCGCCGAGGTGCTCCAAACCGACTCGGCGGTCACGTCGCCCGCCCACGCGAAATCGCTCGCTGCGGGTGGCGGTGAACTGCGGTTCGAGCACGTGAGCTTTCGATACGGCGACGGTCCATTGGTGCTCGACGACCTCGACCTCGTCGTGCGTGCCGGTGAAGCGGTCGCCATCGTCGGGCCGACCGCGAGCGGGAAGACCACCATCGCTCGCCTGATCCCGCGGTTCTACGACGTCGACGACGGGCGCGTGCTGCTCGACGGCGTCGACGTGCGCGACGTGAAGCTGCCCGACCTTCGCAACGCCGTCGGCATCGTGTTCGAGGACACCTTCCTGTTCTCCGACACCATCAGGGAGAACATCGCGTTCGCCGATCCCGACGCCACGATGGAGCAGGTGCGTCGCGCCGCCCAGCTCGCCGGGGCCGCCGAGTTCATCGAGACGTTGCCCGACGTCTACGACACCGTGATCGGCGAGCACGGCTTCTCCCTCTCCGGCGGGCAGCGCCAGCGCATCGCCATCCGCGCCGCGGTGCTCGCCGATCCTCGCGTGCTGATCCTCGACGACGCCACGTCGTCGGTCGACCCCACCAAGGAGCACGAGATCCGCTCCGCGTTGCGCGAGGTCATGAGCGGTCGCACGACGGTGATCATCGCTCATCGTCCCGCGACCATCGCGCTGGCCGACCGGGTGGTGTTGCTCGACGGCGGCGGCGTGGCCGAGCAGGGCACCCACGAGGAGCTGTTGGCGCGCTCGGCGTTGTACCGGGCCGTGCTCGCCCAAGCCGCGACGCTGCCCGCCGAGGTCGTCGAGGTCGTCGACGACGGGGCGCACTGATGGGCGCCGCCCGTGCGGGACTCTTGGAAGAGGACCGGCTGCAGCGCGGCGAAGGCCGGGGCGTGTTGCGTCGCACCATGTCGATGCTGCGGCCCGTCTGGGTGAAGGTCGATGTTGGCCGGGTTCTGCGTGGTCGGCCAGGTGGCCTGCCTGCTCGCGGGTCCTGCGCTCGTGCGCCGCGGGATCGACCAGGGTCTGTTGAAGAACGACGCCGCGCGCCCTCAACAGCTCCGCGATCCTCTACGTGGTCACCGCGCTGGTGGCACTGGTGCTCGGGCGCTACGCGATCCTGCTGACGGCCCGCATCGGCGAGACCTTCCTGCGCGACCTGCGCGTCCGGGTGTTCCGACACCTCCTCGGGCTCGGGCTCGACTTCTTCGAGCAGGAGCAGACCGGGCGTCTCGTGTCGCGGATGACGTCCGACGTCGACGCGCTGCAGGAGCTGGTGCAAGCCGGGCTCACCACGATGGTGAAGAACGTGCTGCTGTTCATCGGCGCGCTGGTCGTGATCTTCATCCTGAGCTGGCAGCTCGCGGTGTGCCTGCTCGTGATCGTGCCGCCCGTCGCGTTGATGACGCGGTGGTTCCGTCGCGAATCGAACCGTGCCTACCTCGAGGTGCGCGAGCGGATCGGCACGAACCTCGCAACGCTCCAGGAGGGTCTGGCCGGTGTCCGAGTCGTGCAGGCGTTCGGACGCGTCCCGTGCGTTCTCGGAACGCTTCCGCGTCACGAACGAGGCGCAGTTCGACGCGAACATCGAGACGTTGCGCATCGCGACGTCGGTACTTCCCGTTCATGGAAGCGATCGGCATCGTGGCGATCGCGGGAGTGATCGGGCTCGGCGGCTTCTTCGCCGATCAGGACCTCGTCACCGTCGGCACCGTCGCTGCGTTCGTGCTCTACCTCAACAACCTGTTCGAACCGGTGCAGCAGCTCAGCCAGCAGTACAACATCGTGCAGTCGGCGGGCGCGGCGTTGAAGAAGCTCTTCGGCTTGCTCGACGCCGAGACGTCGATCGTCGAACAGCCGGGCGCGGTCGATCTCCCCGCGTCCGGTGCGATCGGCGTCACGAACGTGTCGTTCGGGTACGCCGACGGCCCCGACGTGTTGCGCGACGTGTCGATCACGATCGCGGCCGGTGAGCGGCTCGCGCTGGTCGGGCCGACGGGCGCGGGGAAGTCGACGCTGGCCAAGCTCGTGGCCCGCTTCTACGACCCGCGTCGCGGCGAGGTCTCGATCGGTGGCGTCGACCTGCGCGACGCGACGTTCCGGTCGCTACGCGAGCGCATCGTCGTGGTCCCGCAGGAGGGCTACCTGTTCTCGGGCACGGTCCGCGACAACATCCGCATCGGACGTACCGACGCGACCGACGCCGAGGTCGAAGCGGCCGTCGAGGCGATCGGGCTCGGCGAGCGCTTCCGCGTCGTTGCCCGACGGGCTCGACACCGAGGTGCGCGAGCGGGGATCACGACTCTCCGCGGGTGAACGCCAGCTCGTCTCGCTGTCGCGCGCCGCGTTGGCCGACCCGGCCGTGCTCGTGCTCGACGAAGCGACGTCGAACCTCGACCCTGGCACCGAGCACATCGTCGAGCGGGCGCTCGAGGTGCTCACCGAGGGGCGCACCGTGGTGGTGGTCGCTCACCGGCTCAGCACCGCGCAGCGCGCCGACCGCGTCGGCGTGGTCGACGACGGCGGGCTCGCCGAGTTGGGCTCGCACGACGAGCTGGTCGCGTTGGGTGGGCGGTACGCCGCGCTCTTCTCGTCGTGGACCGCGGCCGGTCGTTCGCCGGTGGCCGAGCTCGCCGGCGACGGCGACTCCTAGCCGAGCAGCTTCGACACGGTCACCGGTCTGCAGGCCGCGCGCGGCGATGCCGTCGAGGATGGCGGGCATCGCCGCCACCGTGCCCGCGTGCCCGAAGTGCAAGCTGATCGACGGCGCCGGGATGGAGCGCGGCGAGCGTGCGCTGCACGACGACGTCGGCGCCGGGGTCGTCGTAGTCGAGCGGGTCGACGTCGAAGCCGAGCACCACCGGGTAGCCGGCCTCTCCCGCGACGTCCTGCACGACCTGCGGCGGGGCCACGGTGCCGTCGTCGGTGCCCGACGGGCGGAAGAACGTGGGTGGTGTGCCGGCGATCCGGGCGATCGTGTCGCGGCAACGCACCACCTCGTCGAGCATCGCGCTGCGGGACAACGTGAGGAACGACGGATGCGTGTACGTGTGGTTGGCGATCTCGTGTCCGGCATCGACGAGCTTCTTGCCCCACGTCGGGTTGGCGTCGAGCCAGTTGCCGACCACGAACGACGTCATGACGGTCTTGTGCGCGGCGAGCACGTCGAGCAGCTGCTGCGCGAGCGCGAGGTCACCGTTGGTGTGAAAGGTCGAGCGCGACGCGCTTCGCCGTGTCCGGGCCGTGGTCGACGAACTGTGCCGGTCCCGCGACCTTGGCGGTGGTCGTGGGCGGAGCCGTCGACGGTGGAGGGCCGGCGGTCGTGGTCGTGCTGGTGCTGGCCGTGGTGTCCCCGCCACCTGAGCTGCACGCCGCGGCGAACGCGAGCGCGCCGGCGGCAAGGAACGACCGTCGGGGGAGGAGCCTCGGCGTGTCGTCGGGCTGGCGAGTCACAACTTGACGCCGTTCCGTGGTGACTCTAAGGTTAGGTAAACCTTATACTCTGGATACGAGGGGGCAGGCCGATGTACCTGGCACACGACGGACGATCGGCGCCGTTGGTCGAGGCGCGAGATGTCAGCGTCCGCCGATGCGGCCACTCGTTGGTGCAGCGGGTCACCGTCACGGTGGATCGAGGTGAGCTGCTGGTGCTGCTCGGCGACGCGGGCTCGGGCACCGCCACGCTGCTCGAGATCTTTGCCGGCGCGGTGCGCCCCGACGCCGGTCGCGTGTTGCACGACGGCCGGGCGTCGCTCGGGGTCGTGCGCGGGGATCCGGGCCTGGGGCCAGCGCCGGGGTCGGTGGCGCGTGGCCCCGATCAGGCGTGGACGATGCTCACCGACGACGACGAGAGCAACGTGCTCGTGCTGCTCGACGAACCGACCCACGGCCTCGACGACCGTGCCGCGCATTCGTTGCTCGCTGCGTGTCGCCGAGCGGCGGACAACGGTCGGGCGGTGGTGGTGACGACCGATCGGGCCGACCTGGCCGCCACGCACGCGACCACGATCGCCCTCTTCGTCGCCGGTCGTCTCCTCAGTTGGGGTACGCCGGCGATCGCGCTCGTGCCCGCGTTCCAGTTGCTCAGTGCCGGCTCTCGCCGGTCGGACTGATCGATGACCGGCTCGTCCACCCCCGGATCGGCTGAACGCGCACGCTGGCTCCTCCGCGAGATCGGTTCGTTCCTCGGCGACGCCACCGATCCTGCGATCCGCGACGCGTTCGCGCGCGACGCGCTGCGCAACGGTCACCACGACTTCGAGTCCTTCGCGACCTCGCGTTGCGCGCCCGACGACGTCGCGGTCGTGCGCCTCGACGTGCTCCGCGACGACGCGATCGTCCGTACGTCGTGGTACCGGCAGGTGCCGTCGCCCATCGGGCTGCTCGTCGTCTGCGCCGGGATCTGCGTCGACGGCGACCGGGTGCGACTCGTCCAGATCACTGCCTCGTTGACCCGTGTCACCGCGGAAGACGACTGGCCGTTCGGGCTGGCGACGGCCGAGCAGATGAGCATCCCGGCGACGGTACGCGTCCGCGCGGCGGCAGCACGTGCAGGGACGGCCGAGGGTGTGGCGGGAAGCGCGGCGGAAGGAGTCAGTCGCGGATCTGCTGCGCGAGGTAGTGCGACTCGCCCAGCTGACGGATGAGCTCCTGCTGCGTCTCGAGCCAGTCGGCGAATTCCTCTTCGCCCTGCAGGATCTGCTCGAGGAGCTCCCGGGTGCCGTTGTCGCCCTTGTCGACGCACAGGGCGATGCCGCGGTTCAGGCGCTCGATCGACGCCTGCTCGAGTGCGAGCGCGGCGCCGAGCTTCTCCGGCGGATCCTCGCCGATGTGCAGCGCAGACAGCCGCTGGAGGTTCGGCATGCCGTCGAGGTAGAGGATGCGCTCGATGAGAGCGTCGGCGTCCTTCATCTCGTCGATCGACTCGCTGCGGTACTTCTCGGCGAGACGCGCGATAGCCCCAGTTGCCCAGCATCTTCGCGTCGAGGAAGTACTGGTTGACCGAGGTCAGCTCGTTGGTGAGCGCTTCGTTGAGCAGCTCGATGATCTCGGTGTCACCCTGCATGCGGAGACCCTATTCGCCGTCGACGCCCACAGGGTCGGTTTCCTGGGCCCGTTCTCGGGCCGGTCAGCTTCCTGGGGTCGCGCCGACGAGGTTCGGCAGGGGAGCGTGATCGCCGCACTCGAGCAGCCCGCGCGAGCTCGGAGTGGCATCCGCCGCACTCGCCACCTGCGCCGCAGGCGCGCTGGATGTCGGCGATCGTGCGCGCACCGTCGGCGATCACAGCCTTGACCCGCCGTTCGGTCACACCTTGGCAGTTGCACACGTACACATCCCGTAGGTTAGGCGCACCTAAGGAAAATGTCAAGTGACCGACGCCCTCGAGCGGGCGGGATCGACGGTGGTGAGCTCGATCGCGTTGCCGGCCGGATCGCGCACGAACGCCGTGTGCACCGCTCGCTCGCCGCCCTCCCGAACGATCGGGCCCATCATGAACTCGACCCCAGCAGCGCTGATCGATGCCACCGTGGCGTCCCAGGCCTCCATCGGCACCAGGAGGGCGAGGTGCGGCAACCCGGCCGGGGTGATCATGGCGTCGACGATGCCGATGTGGACCTGCGCCGTGCCTGCCTGCAGCCAGGCACCCGGGCCGATGCCCTCGGGACGCGGGATCAGCTCGAAGCCCAACACGTCGCAGTAGAAGGCGAGCGCGGCATCGAGATCGTCGACCATCACCGTGCCGTGGCTGTAGCCGGCGATCGTCACGTCGCTCATGCGTCGAGGCTAACCCCATTCGCCCAGCGCGTGCTCGGGAGCGGTGCCGCTACGTGCCGGTGAACTCCGGGGGTCGACGTTCGGAGGTGGCCCGCACGCCTTCCACGAAGTCGGCGGTCGCGCGGAGGGCTTGTTGTGCCTCGTGCTCGCGTTCCGTGATCGCCTCGATCTCCGCGGCCAGGCCACCGCGCATCGTCTGTTTGATCGCGAGCACCGACAGCGGCGCCGCGGCCGCGATCTCTCCCGCGAACGCGTACGCCGCGTCGCGCAGCTCGTCGAGCGTCGCGATGCGATCCGCCAGCCCGATCCGCAGTGCCTCGTCGCCTTTGACCTGCCCACCGGTGTAGAGGAGCTCGAGCGCGCGTTGCTGGCCGACGACGGCGGGCAGTGTCACCGTGATGCCGAACCCCTGGTGGAACCCGAGCCGCGCGAAGTTGCACCGGAAGCGGGTCTCCGGTGTGGCGACGCGGAAGTCGGCCGCGAGCGCGAGTCCCAATCCGCCGCCCACGGCGGCACCTTGCACGGCGGCAACGATCGGCTTGCGCACACTGAACATGCGCACGGCCTGCGCGTAGAGCGCCGCGGTGTGGTCGACGAGATCCGACTCCGGGCCGAGCTGGGCGCCGGCGCAGAAGTTCTTGCCTTCCGCGCACAGCACCGACACACGACACGCTCCGTCGTCGTCCAGCGCGAGGAGCGCGTCGGCGATCTGGTTGATGAGCGACACGTCGAAGAAGTTGTCGGGGGCGCGGTGGATCTCCACCGTCGCGACGTACGACTCGAGGGCAACGCTCACGTCGGTCATGCGCGGAACCTACCCCGACCCATGATGAGGTTGCCCTTTCGAGCGATGACGGGCTTGGCTGGCCGCTACCCGGCGCCTCACACATCCATGATGTTGGGGGCGTTCTCTATGTGTACGAGCCGAATCCCTCCGGCTCTGCGGATCATCTCAGCAGGGGACAGGAGACACCGTGAACTTCAAGAACACCACCAAGAAAGTGGTCGCCACCGTCGCTCTCGCCGGTGCGGTCACGGCCGGGACCGCCGGCGCCGCCTTCGCAGCCGACAGCACCCCGAGCGGGGGCGCCGACCCGTCTGCTCAGCTGGTGCAGCACCCCCGCCTCGCCATCCGGCGTGCGCTGGGTGGGATCGTGTCCGAGACGCTCGGCGTGTCGCGTGCCGACCTGCGGGCAGCGCTGAAGAGCGGGCAGAGCGTCAACGAGTACGCGGCCTCGCTGACCAAGGACCCGCAGACGGTCGTCGACGCGGTCACCACCGCAGCGAACACCCGCATCGACAAGGCGGTCGCGAACGGCAAGATCACCGCAGAGCGCGGCGACACCATCAAGTCGAAGGTGCCCGCTCGGGTCGCCAAGGCGATGGACCACCACTTCGGGCAGGCGAGCACCTGAGTCTCGCCCGCTGAACTCCGGGGCCGGGAACCCCGCCACCAGTCGACCCGGTCTCGTGTGCGACGTGCCCGTCGGTTTTCACCGGCGGGCACGCTCGCGTCCGGCCCCGGCGATGGCCGGTGCTAAGTTACTGAACGGTAACTTGTGCTCCTTTCGACCCGCAGGAGGCCCGCCATGGCCGATTTCTCGCTCGATCTGAACGAGGACCAGCTCCAGATCCAGAAGTGGGTCCACGATTTCGCCGAAGACGTCATTCGCCCCGTTGCCCGCGAGTGGGACGAGCGCGAGGAGACGCCGTGGCCGGTGATCGAAGAGGCGGCGAAAGTCGGCCTCTACTCGCCGGAGTTCATCAGCAACGCGTTCGCCGACGGCACCGGGCTCACCTGGCCGATCGTGAGCGAGGAGATGTGCTGGGGTGATGCCGGCATCACCCTGTCGATCTTCGGCAGCACGCTCGCCGTGTCGGGCATCGTCGCCAACGGCACGCCCGAACAAGCGGCGGAGTGGATCCCGCACTGCTTCGGGACCCCGGAGAAGGTGCAGCTCGGAGCGTTCTGTGTGAGCGAGCCCGACGCGGGAAGCGACGTGAGCTCGCTGCGCACCCGCGCGGTGTACGACGAGGCCACCGACGAGTGGGTCCTCAACGGCGTGAAGACGTGGATCACCAACGGCGGCATCGCGGCGGTGCACGTGATCGTGGCGTCGGTCGACCCCGAGCTCAAGGCACGCGGTCAAGCGAGCTTCGTCGTACCCCCGGGCACACCGGGGCTGCGCCAAGGGCAGAAGTTCAAGAAGATGGGGATCCGCGCGAGTCACACCGCCGAAGTGATCCTCGATGACGTGCGCGTGCCCGGTCGTTGCCTGCTCGGCGGCAAAGAGAAGCTCGACGCGCGGCTGGCGCGCGTGCGCGAGGGCGCGGCGGCCGGCGGCCAGGCGGCGATGAAGACCTTCGAGCTGACGCGTCCGATGATCGGCGCGCAGGCGATCGGGATCGCGCGTGCGGCCTACGAGTACGCGCTCGACTACGCCAAGGAGCGCGTGCAGTTCGGGCAACCGATCATCGAGAATCAGGCCATCGCCTTCAAGCTCGCCGACATGGCCGTCGACATCGACGCGTCGCGCCTGCTCGTGTGGCGTGCGTCGTGGATGGGCGCGACGGGGAAGCCGTTCGAGCACGGTGAAGGCTCGATGAGCAAGCTCAAGGCGAGTGAGACCGCGGTGCACGTGACGGAAGAGGCGATCCAGGTGCTGGGCGGCTACGGCTACGTGCGGGAGCACCCGGTCGAGCAGTGGCACCGCGATTCGAAGATCTACACGATCTTCGAAGGCACCTGCGAGATCCAGCGTTTCGTCATCTCCCGCGCCATCTCTGGCCTGCACATTCAGTGATCTGATCTTCGAGTCTGCCGGCCGTTCCGGCTGATCCATCCCTACAAATCCCTACTCGTGCTACGGTCGTGAGCCATGGCGACCCTGCGGGAGCGCAAGCCGGGGGTGTGGGAGATCCGGGTGTTCACCGGACGCGACACCGCCGGGCGACCGACCCAGATCAGCCGCACCATGCGAGGCACCAAGCGCGAAGCGCAGCACGTCGCCACGACGCTCGAGTTCGCGGCCGCCGTCGAACGCTGCGGGTCGCACCATCACCGACGTGCTGACCGCATGGCGCGAGGTCAACCAGCCGGTCTGGGCCGAGTCGACGCGACGTGACTACGAGAGCCGCATCGCGCTGATCGAGTCCGACCCCATCGCCGAGATGCCCGTCGCGCGGCTCGGCGTCGCCGATGTCGAGCGGTCGCACGCGCGGATGCGCAAGACAGGCGTGGGGGAGGCGGCGATCCGCGGTCGCCATTCGGTGTTGCGCGCCGCGCTTGCGCAGGCGTTGCGTTGGGAGTGGGTGGGAAGCAACCCGGCGAGCCAGGCGGTGTTGCGCCAACCGAAGCGTCAGCCAGCGCGATGCGATGACGTCCGACGACGTCCACGCCGTGATCGCGGCCGCGGACGAGCTCGATCCGGCCGCGGGTGTCGCGCTGCGCGTTGCTGCGGTCGCCGGATTGCGGCGAGCCGAGCTCGCGGCGTTGCAGTGGGCTGATCTCGTCGACAACCAGCTCACCGTCGACAGCAGCGCAACGGTCGTCCGTCGCGACGGGGAGTCGTGGGTCGAAGACGTCGCAACCAAGACCGGCAACCGCCGCACTCTCACCCTCGATCCCGCGACGGTCGGCGCGATTGAGGAACTGCGAGTCGACCACGAACAGATCTCGCCGTATCTCTTCTCCGACACGATCGGACCTTCCAACCCTGATCGCATCGGATGGTGGTGGGCCCGAGCCCGGGAGCAGTCCGGCATCGACCGCAAGTGGCGTCTTCACGATCTCCGGCACTGGACCGCAACCACCACGATCACCGCGGGCCACGACGTGCGTACCGTCGCGGGCCGACTCGGCCACGCCAATCCCGCGATGACGCTGCGCGTGTACGCGCATGCCGTCGAAGGGCGCGGACCGAGCCCTCGCGACCGAGCTTGGCGACGTGCTGAATCCATCGCCCCGGTATGAGCGCGTCGTGGGAGACTCGACTGGCATGGACGTGCTCACTCGCCTCGATGCCGACCCACAAGAGATTGCAGGGTTCTGCCGCAGCAACGGCATCCGGCACCTCGCCGTGTTCGGGTCTGCACTCCGAGACGACTTCACGCCCGAGAGCGATGTCGACCTGCTCGTTGAGTTCCAGCCAGAACAGAAGGTGAGCCTCTTCGACATGGCTCGCATGGAGATGGAGCTCGAGGAGATCATTCAGGCACCGTCGGGTCGACCTCCGGACTGCCGGCGACTTGAGCAGCAGGTTCCGCGACCGCGTGGTCGCCGAAGCGGAGCCGGTGTATGACGCTGCCGCGTGACGACGATCGCATCGCGCACATGATTGAAGCGTGCGAGCAGGCCACGGAATTCGTGGCGGGGCGCACCCGTACCGACCTCGACCACGACCGCATGCTCGAGCTCGCGCTGACGAAGCTCGTCGAGATCGTCGGCGAAGCGGCGAAGTCGGTCACCGAGGAGACGCGCGCCCGCTACCCCGACGTGCCGTGGTCGGAGGCGTCCAGAGCCCGCGACTTCCTCGCCCATCACTACTTCCAGCTCGACCTCGATCGACTCTGGGAGACGGTCACCGAGAGCCTTCCCGCGCTGCTTGCTGGGCTGCGCCCGGGTCCGTGAGCCATGTCGCAGCCGTCGACCACGCGGGTCGCGTCCGTCGTCAGTGCCGGCACTTCCGCTGACGAACGCGTCGATGACCGCCCGAGCGATCACGATGCGGCGACCGAGCCGCAGCGCAGGGAGTTCGCCTGCGCGAACACGCTCGTAGGCGCTCGTCCGCGAGATGCCGAGAACAATCGCCGCCTCCGTCACCGTGTAGGTCCGACGTTCCATCAGAAACTCCTCTCGTTCGTCTACTCCCAGTCAGTCCAAGGACACGTCAACCCCGCCGAACGATCACTACGAGGGCGGACGCCATCGGCCGTGGAGCCGGGAGCTACGAAGAGAACAACGAAGGAGTGTGCCGCTGGCCGCCGGGAGTGATCGGCCTCGGTCCGGGAATGATCGAAGGCTGATGGGCTCGGATCGACGGCTACCGGGAGTCATCCATCGGTCGGACGGGAGTCATCGGCGCCGTGCCGGGATCAATCCGCGAGTGATCCGGTTTGGATCGTCATCGGCGGGAGTCATCCGTCGGTCTGCGCGGGAGTGATCACATGCGGCCGGGAGTGATCGCGTGAGTGTCGGCGATCACCGGCGTCATTCGTCGACGTTGCGGCAACGATCGCCGTCGAGCTGGCTGCGCTCGGTCCTGACAACCAGCTCACCTGCGGATCGCGCGGTCGCCCGAGGGAGTCCACGCTGATGACTCCCGGACTCTCCTCGATGACTCCCGCCTAGGGCCCGCTTGCGGGCCCTAGAAGTGTGTCTACGTTTTGATCGTGGATGGCGACGCGGCTGAAGGGCGTCGGCGAGGTTGGTGCGGAGCGGGTGAGGAGGAGTTCTGCAGGTCGTCGCGTCGATGTGGTGAGCCGTCGGTCGCGATTGGTGATTGATGGCTGGCGGCGGGTGTCTAGTGGTGATCGGGGAGCGAGTGTCCGTGCACCGCCGCTCGACGGGAGTCCGCCGCCGCCGAGCCCAGCAGGCGGCGCTGGCGAGCGGTATGGCGTGCCCCGTAAGCCGAGCCGAGCGGCAGATCTCGCGCGTGGCTCGGGGTGCCGCTTCGTCGCGCCGTTTACAGAGAAGATGTCGGGCAATGACGAAGGATGGTGCCTGTTCCCGCGTTGTCGTCAGCCGTAAAAGTGCCTCCGGCGAGAAGACGAGCAGCTCGAGATCAGGGTCGGTGATCACCTGCCCTGTGGCGCTCTCGTTGTCGCGGCTGCCCTAGCGGATTGAGTTTCGCGTTTACCCCATTCGCTGTCGAGCACTGCGCTGTAGGACTCCATCAGCGATGTCCGTCCTTGGCGAGGACGCCTGATGGATAGCGAAGGAGCTTGGGCAGCGTCAACCAGCGGTTGAGATCACGCGTCATCGGACGCCACGCACCGACGACATGTGATGTGCCCGCTGGGCGCACTCACGACACGATCGAGATCGACCCCGAAGGCACCGTTGAAGACCAACTCTTCACGCGCATCCTGAAGATCTATCAAGAGTTCTTGACGGCGAAGTGCAACGTCCGGCTCGCCGCCCAAGTGCGAACCGAGCTCTTCGAGACCTACGAAAGCACGATCCATCTTCCGGTGGCGCTCGCCAATCCCCATCTCTACGTCGAGTGTCAGTTGGCGCGTCCCTCCACGCTCCCTCGAAGCTCGAAGATGCATCCGCGCACCCTCTTCGAATCTGCAAGAAGATCGCTCACGGCACCTCCTCTCTCGGCTTCGCCAAGCGCATAATGCCCGCTCTGGAGCATTTACGCGTGGCGATCCTTCTCGGTTGTCCAGCGGGCGGCTCCGGCGATGAAGGTGGCGACGATGTAGGTGGCGTGGCGGTCGAGCGAGACTCGAGCTCGGTCGTATCGCATGGTTGTGCGGGGGTCGGCGTGGCTTGCGGCTTCTTGGACGTCGCGGAGGGGACGCCCGCGTCGAGTGCGGCGGTGATGAACGCGTGTCGGAGCGTGTGGGGTCCGACGCGCTTGGGGATTCCGGCTTTGCGGGCGATGCGTCCGACGATCCTGGCTGCGGCGTGACGATCGAGGCGTTGCCTGTCGGCGCCGAGGAACAGTGGTCCTTCGCTGCGTTCCCCGACCGCGAGGTCAATCGCACGGGCGGTGCGAGGCGCGAGCGGGATGATGACGGTCTTGCCGCCCTTGCGCAGGATCGTGAGTGTGCGGTGTCCTCGCTCGAGACCGAGTGCTTCGATGTTCGCGCCGGTTGCTTCCGACACTCGGAGCCCGTTGAGTGCGAGCAGGCTGAGAAGCGCATGGTCTTGGGCGCTGCCGAGCCCGGCGGCGACGAGCATCGCGCCTACTTCGTTGCGGTCGAGTCCGGTGGCGTGCGATTCGTAGTCGAGCTTGGGTCGCCGCACATGCACGGCTGGGGACTTGGCGATGAAGTCTTCTTGTTCGGCGTAGCGGTAGAAGCAGGCGATGGTGCAGAGCCGACGCGAGATCGTGGCGCGAGCTCGCCCTGCCGCTTCGAGGTGCCGTCCGAAGGCTTCGATGTCCACGCGGCGCGCTCCGAACAACGCCAGGTCCGTCGTTCTGTGCACCACGCCACGTACTGACGCAGATCCAGCATGTACGCCTCACGGGTCAAGCCGCTGTAGCCGGCCACGAACCCAGCCAACGCGAGCTCTTCGTTCGGCGCGAAGACCTTGTGGCGAAGCGCGACGCGGGTGGCAGTCGAAGTGGTCATCGGGACCTCCAAGCATCATGCTGAGATCACTCACCCGAGCCACAACCAGCCGGGCGTCACCCCAGCTCTCAGTCCCGCGACGCTACGACGGTCGTCGCTGCCATGCCTCTCCACGACCGCGTCAGCGCGACGGATCACTGGTCGAACTTTCCGACGGCGTCGTCGAGTTCGATGTACGCCGCTGCCGCCGACCACAGATGGCTCTCCGGGTACTCACCGCCTCGACATTCACGACGCCAGTCACGGTCGTAGAACAACCCCGTGACGCTCGCGAGATGCTCGCGAGCTGCATCACGTTCCACTACCAGTTGCGCGGCGAGCTCACCGCTGTCCGCGGGTATCTCAATTGCGACGCCCTCGAGGCGCCCCGATGCCAACCCGTCGAACACGCGCTGATCGCGACCACTGTCAGCGCTCCAGAAGCGCACGGCACGACTGATGGTGTGGTTCCAGACCGGCCAGGCCGCAGGACGCCACCACCACGACAGCGGCAACTTCGGGAACCGAAGCAACTCCGCGAGCGCCTCCAACCGAGGAGGTCGCGCCATCCAGGGCACCACGTCGGGCTGCTCCGCCACCACCAGCGCCAACTCGACCCTCTCGATGTCCGCCGCCGGCTCCAACATCGCCCCGAAGACGTACCCGCTGACCACTGTCACCTCGGACCACTACGCGGCGCGATCGAGCCCATCGGCGACGTCGCCGAGACGACTCATCGCGGTCGAGCGCTTCATCACAGCATCGTCGCGCAATAGGTCACAGACGCGCTCCCGCCGCACGTAACCGCTCCGGAGCGGGCAATCTGTAGGTATGTCGACCGACGAAGCGCCTGTGACCTGGGCGAGCATGGCGTCGTGGTACCGAACGCGCTCCTGGCCGTGGGTAGCGGACCGCATGAACTGGCAACGACGACCACGCTCCAGTTGGTGTCCGAGATAGATGGCCAGACGGTGCTCGATGTTGCGTGCGGTCAGGGCATGGCGAGTCGAGCACTCGCCGATGCTGGAGCGGGCGCGGTGGTCGGCGTGGATGCGACAGCGGAACTGTTGGCGATCGCCGACTCGTACGAGAAAGAAGTCCCGCTCGGCATCCAATACCGGATCGACGACGCGCAGCGTCTCGATACGGTCCCCGACGGTGCCGTTGACGGGGTGACGTGCCAACTCGGATTGATGGACATCCCCGATCTTGACGCGACGCTGCGGGCAGTCCGGCGGGTTCTTCGTCCGCGGGGCTGGTTCGTCTTCGTGATCGGCCACCCCTGCTTCTTGGCTCCCCATGCCGCGACGCTCGAAGATGAGGACGGGAGGCCGGGTCGATTCATCGCGGACTACTTCGACGAGCGATTCTGGCGTTCGCCGAACTCGTCAGGCGTGCGACGAGTAGGAAACTTCCATCGCACGGTCAGCACCTATCTCAATGCGCTGATCGCGTCGAACTTCACCCTCGAACGTGTAGTTGAGCCCCCCGCGGGGCAACTGCTTCTCGAGCAACAGCCCGTCTTTGCGCATGTACCGGTCTTCTTCGCTCCGCGAGCGCGGCGCACATCGCGCGCTGTGGCTTGTACGGACCGGGCAGAGAACCAACGTGGCCAAACGACTCCGAGCCGGTCTCAGGATCCTCTCAATTGACGATGGGAAGCGCTGGCGTGGACTGGCTGGGGTGCGTTGGGGCAGGCCGCTCGCTTCCGAAGGGTTGGCAGCGTGCACGCCTCAAGTTTCAGCTCTTCTCCGCGATGACCATCACCTTGGGGATCGTCGAGTAGAAGGCTCCACGCTCGTCGCGTTCGCGTTGGCGCACCATCCATTCGCCAGCCGCGGTCTGGTGGATGCGTCCTGCAGACACCACGCGTTGGATTGCAGCAGGTACGTCGATGACCGCGTTGAGGGTGTCGAGACGACGCCAGACGGACAGCTCCTCGACTCGGTCGAGGACGCGGAGTCCTGCGCCTTCAAGGAGTCCCCACAAGTCCCTGCCCATGCTCGGGTGAGCGACGGGTGCAATCCATGCTGCCGACGCATCGCCGGTTTCATCCTGGACACGGTAGCCGCTCCAATCAGGTTCACACACCGTGAGGAGCGCACCTGATCTGAGGCAACGGACGACCTCCCACAACACCGCAGCGGGATCGTGGACGTGGATCAGCACACGCTCGATCCGGCATCCGGCGAGTGAGGCATCCCCGAAGGGAAGTGACTCGCCGGTCGCACGTATGAGGGGAGCCGTGCCCGAACGTTCGCGAGCCACGACGGAGCACTGCACTCGGGTCGACGCCGACAGGTGTGACGCCCGCGTCGGCGAGGAGCACCAGATCGTGGCCCGCCCCGCAACCCAGGTCGAGCACCAGCCCGTCGGGACGACCTCGCGCATGTGCTGCCGCCGCGTAGTGCTTCATGCCTGTCGCGGACCGAGCAATGCCGTCCAGGTACGCGACCGCACGTTGCGGGTCGTCGTCATCATCGACGGCAGCGAAGAGGACATGCGCGCTCCTGTCGACGAGGACCCAGGCGGTCGGCCCTGCGTCGCGCGCAGCTTCCCGGCGGTCCATTCCGCCTGCTGTTCCGCCAGTCGCAACTCACTTGAGTCTCTCACCACTGGAGGAGCGCCGGACTCCGGAAATTGCTCACGCTCACCGAGGGACATTGGCGAACGCTCGCCTGTGGCAGCGAGAACGCCCCATCAGAGCAATCTGAGCGACTCAGCGTTGAGGGAGGCGGTGCGAAGCTGCCAAAGCGTCACGCATTTCGTCGACGCGAGTGTCCCAACTGCCTCGCAGAGGTGCACAGCGAACAGCAGCTTCGCGGACGATCTGCTCAGCGGATTCTTCGGGCGTGAGCGCCGAGGTGTCGAACCACCAGCCGATGTCGCCGAGATCGTGTTTCATGTCCGCTTCAAGGTGCTCATAGCCGTCGAACTGAAACTGCTCGTCGGGATGTCGCGTCGCGTTTCGATGCTGACAAGCCTCCACGCCCGGCGCGAGGATCACGAGCCTCACCGGGCGCGGCGCCATGAGGGCGAGCAGGAGATCCAGCACCGCGCGGTCCTGGACGACGGCATCCATCAACACCGTGAACCCGAAGTCGACAAAGTTGTTGGCCAGCGCGCACATGTTGCGTTTGACGAGCTCGGTCTGTCGTAGTGCTTCGTCTCGGGGCATGCCCAAGAACCACACGCTCCGCTCAGGACCATCTGGTTCACGTCATCGCCCTTGACCTGCGCCGCCCGCGGCAGCAGGTGGCCAGCCAGCGCACTCACTGTTGACTTCCCCGCTCCTGGTATTCCCCACACCATCACACATCTGACAAGTCAGCCGTGCTCATGAGCCGTGATCCTTCCAACCGGGACACGTCCACGGCAACCCGATTCCGGGGGACACGGCCGCACGCTGGGGTGCGGTGCGGACCGCTCGCCGGAGGTGCCCACGTGGGTTTTAGACTCGTTCGATGCTTGAACGGTTGGGGGACCGGCTCGACCTGACGTCCGGAATCGGTTGGTGCGCGGCGGGCGTGGTGGCGCTCGCAGCCGGTACATGGGCTCCGTGGTTCGCTTCACGTATGACCACCATTGGACGATCTCGGGTGTCCCAATATCACGACAGCAAAGTGATGTTCTCTGATCTCGACGGCGTCGCGATGCTCATTGTGCTGGCGATGTGTCGTCCCTCGGCTGCGTGCTCCCGTGGCTGATCGCAGGGCTTGGCGTCATTGCATTCGTGGTAGCGCTCCTCGACATCATTGACGTGACGCCTCGGGTCACCACGTTCGACGAAGTCGACACGCTCATCGCTCACGGCGACTCGCCGCTCGCCATCCACGCCGGTTGGGGCCTGTACCTCTGCGCGGCTGGCGCGATCGCCATCGTGATCGGAGCGGTCCTGCTCGGAACGCGTCGGTTCGCGTGAAGCGAGAGAGCTCTCGCTGGTGGGTGCCGTCGGCTGACGTGAGCTCCGGCGACTGCGAGCGCATGCAGTAAGGGCTCGACCAACAATCAGCAAGCAGCTCGACGGACACTGCCGCACGCTCGGGTGCGCAAGCGGAGGCGCTCCAGAACGGGCATTATGCGTGCGCGTGACGACTTGGCTTTCCGGGCTGCTGTTGGCGGCATGGGTTCTGTTGGAGTTCGTGCTTCGACGCGGCGACGAAGCGCGGAACTGGCAGGGCGGCGAGGAAGACCGATCCAGCACACGGCTGGTCGTGGTCACGTACGTGATTGCGTTCCTCGCACCGTTCCTTCTCGATACCTCGGGTGTAGGTGTGACAATTGCCAACTCTGTGTTGGCGTGGATCGGAGTTGCTGTCGGTGTCGTCGGCCTCGCTATTCGCATCTGGGCGATGCGCGTTCTCGGTCAGGATTACACCCGCTCCTTGCGAACTCGAGACGCTCAGGTCGTTGTCGAGCGTGGCCCGTACCGACTCGTCCGCCATCCCGGTTACACCGGCTCGATTCTCGTTTGGGTGGGCAGCCGACTTGCCGTCAACTGGCTTGTGGCCAGCGCGACGGCGCTCGCCCTCCTTTTGGTTTACACGTACCGCATCAGTGCGGAGGAGCGGATGCTTGTCGACCATTTCGGCGACGCATACCGGGCGTACAAGACCCGTACCTGGCGGCTGGTGCCCTACGTCTGGTGATCGCACCGAACTGCCGTTCGGCTCGCATGGCTCGACGTACTAAACGACAGTTCTTCGAACTGATCTTCGAGTTCGACGTCCCTACTCATCCCTACAACACGTTGAATCTGCACGGATTCGACACTACACAACGGACGCGAACCCGCACCGCGCATTACCGCGCGGACTGCCCGGACGACTCGAGAACAGCTACACGATCTTCGAAGGCATCTCAGAGATCCAACGCCTCGTGATCGCCCGCGCCATCTCTGGCATGCACATCAGCTGACCCGCCGCGACTGTGCGCACGTGAGGAATAACGTGCAAGAGTGCCGCGATGCCGCGAATTGCGGAACGCACGGCACCGACCGCGACTTTCTCACCGTCCTCCGAACCACGTTCAGCTCCCGAAAGGCATGACGATCTGATGGCCGACGAGCGGATCCTGTACGCGCGCTTCACCGCGAAGGAAGGGAAGGGGGCGGAGCTCGCCCAGATCCTCAGCGAGCTCATCGACATCGTCCAGCGAGAAGAGGGCGCGCGGTTCTACGTGCTCCACCGCGGCGTTGAGCTCACCGACGTCGTGTGGTTCTACGAGATCTACGCCGACCAGGCGGCGCTCGACGCCCACGGGAAGTACCCCGAGTTCGGGGCGGTGTTCGCTCGCATCGCGGACATCACCGAGGGACGGCCCGAGATCATCCGCTCCGAGATGGTCGCGAGCTTCAACCGACTCTGACGGCGCGCGCGGCGTGAGCCAACCGCGACGCCGCGCGTCAGCCCATCGTCTTCTGACCGTCGATCGCTTCTCGGATGATGTCGGCGTGCCCCGAGTGCTGCGCGGTTTCGGCGACGATGTGCACGATCGCACGACGGACCGAACGGTTCGCGCCGGGTGGGAACCACGGCGCTGACGGGAGCGGATACTCGGCGTCGAGGTCCGGGAGCGTCGCGACGAGGTCGTCGGTGACCGCAGCAACGCGCTCGTACTCGTTGAGCATGCCGGCGAGCGTCTCGCTGGGCAGCAGGATGAAGCCCTGTTGATAGGCCTCGATCACGGCGGGGTCCGGGTTCGACCAGTCGGTCTCGACGTCGGACCCAGGCAGCCCGGCGCCGGTCATGAACTGCGCCCACCCCAGCTCCCCGGAGACCATGTGCTTGATGATCCCGCCAATGCTGAGTGCGCTGACGGTCGAACAGGTGCGGGCCTCGTCGTCCGTGAGGTCGTCGGCGGTGCTGGCGGAGGAAGGAGCGGTGGGTTCGAAGGGTCTCGAGCAGGTCGGCACGTTCGCGGGTGAGGTCAGTGGTTTCAGTCATGCAGCGACTTTGACTGGAATAGCGGTCGCTTTTCGTCCTCAATCTGAGGAATGCTGGAGCCATGGCCGACACGACCGCCCGAACGATGCGGCTCCTCACGCTGCTCCAGCGCCGGCGCTACTGGCCCGGTCCCGAGCTCGCCGGGCGGCTCGAGGTGTCGGGTCGCACCCTGCGGCGCGACATCGAACGGCTCCGATCGCTCGGGTACACGGTGGCGTCCGACCGTGGGGTCGACGGCGGGTACCAGCTCGAGTCGAGCTCGGGCCTCGCGCCGGTGCTCGTCGACACCGACGAGGCGGTCGCGCTGGCGGTGGGAGTGCACTTGGCTGCGCAGGGCTGGCCCGAGCTCGCGGAAGCGTCGGTGGGTGCGCTGTCGAAGGTGCTCGCGCTGCTGCCTCCCGATCAGCGTCGGCGTGCCGAAGCGCTGCGCGCGGTCACCTCCGTCGGGCCAGGATTCGCGCCCGTCGGTCCCGCGCTCGAGGTGCTCGGCACGGTGGCGGCCGCGTGTCGCGACTCGGTGCGCCTGTCGTTCGGATACCGGGCTGCCGACGGCGCCGAGACCGAGCGCTACGTCGAACCGTACGGCCTCGTTGTCCTCGGCCCGCGCTACTACCTCGTCGCGTACGACCCCGACCGCACCGACTGGCGCACGTTCCGGCTCGACCGGATGACCGAGCCGCGCGCGGCGCGGTCGCCGTTCGCGCCGCGGCCGCTCCCTGCTGACGACCTGCGCGAGTACGCGCGGGCGTCGCAACGTGGGATCCCGGCGCGACATCGCGTCGTGCTCGAGATCGATGCACCAGGCGAGGTGCTCCGGCGCGCGTACGGCCGGTGGGTCGAGGTCGACGACCTCGGCCCCGAGCGGTGCCGGGTGAGAGCGGACACCGACGACTTCACGTGGCCGCTCCACATCCTCGCCAACACCGACGCCGCGTTCACGGTGGTCGAACCCGACGAATTGCGTCGCCAGGTCGCGTCGATCGCCGCCCGGTTCGACTCCGCCCGCTGACGACGCGGTCAGAACTTGCGATCGAGCCACCGGGCGGCAGAGACGAGCGCGGCCGCGAACAGTCCGGCGACACACCCGAGCACTGCCGCGGGGTAGCCCAATTCGAGCACGGCGAACCACGCGGTCGCTGGGTGTGCCATCAGGCCGACCACGAGCCCGACGATGCCTCCCACCACTGCCCCGATGATGGCGCCGATCGCCGTGCACCTCCACCAGATCGATGACCGGCCGCGTTCCGTCCGATCGACCATGTCACCGGTATATCATACGAACGTATGACGAGCCAACGGCGGGCCCGAGGGCGGCGAGACAGCGGCGCCCGAGATCGACTGGTCGAGGCGACCCGTTCCTGCCTCCGCCGCCAGGGCGTGGCGGGGAGCTCGTCGCGATTGATCACCCAGACGGCGGGCGAGAACCTCGAGCGCGATCACCTACTACTTCGGCTCGAAGGAGGAGCTCGTCGCCATCGCTCTCGCCGACGAGCTGCGCGACTGGGTCGAGCCGGCGCTCGAGCGCCTCGCCGCACCCGACGATCCGGTGGCCCGGCTCGTCGGCGGCCGTCACGATCCTCAGCGCGATGTTCGACGAGCAACGTGATCGGATTCCCGGACTGCTCGAAGCGTTCGTGCACGCCGCTCGATCGGGCGATGTGCGCGACCCGATCGCGGCGATCTGGATCGACGTGCAGACCAAGCTCGAGCGCGGTCATCGGTGAGCTGCACTCGAGCGGCACGATCCCGTCCTGGGTGCAGCCCGAACCAATGGCTGCGCTGATCGTCGCCGTCACCGCGGGAACCGTGGTCAACGAGACCATTGCGCCCGGAGGCGTCGGACACCGAGAAGTTGCGGCGCAGTTCACCAGCCTGCTCATCAGCGCGAGCAGCAACGCCTGACCGGATTCCGCGCCAGAATCGTGCGATGCCCACTCGCCGTCAGCTGCTCGTCGGCGCGGGTGCACTGGCGGTCGTCGGCGTCGGAGCTGCCGTCGAGGAAGCCGGCGATCCGCGCGTTCGCCGGTTGCTCAATCGGGTGGGGCTCGTCCACAGCCCCGACCATCACGTGGCTGTTGCACATTCGCAGGAGATCAGGGGCGAGCTGACGAGCGTGCACATGCCGCACCCAGTTCGCTGGACGATCGCGGTGCCGTCAGCGCCGGTGCGCGGCGTCGTCTATTGCCTGCACGGTCAGGGGAACGACCACCGACTGGCCTTCGACGAGATCCACATGCCCGACGTCGTCGGGGCAGCGCACGCGCCGTTGGCGGTGGCCGCGGTGGACGGCGGGAGGAACTCCTATTGGCATGCCCGCGTGGGTGGCATCGCTCCTCTCGACATGCTGCTCGACGAGTTCATCCCGATGGTCGAACAACAGCTCGGTGCTCCGCCGGCACGGGCGCTGCTCGGCTGGTCGATGGGCGGATACGGCGCGCTCCTGGCCGCCGAACGCGCGCCGGACCAATTCGCGGTCGTTGCCGCTGCCAGCCCCGCGCTCTGGACGAACCATGGGGCCGCGCCGGCAATCGCCTTCGACGGGAGCGCCGACTACCACCGCAACGATGTCTTCGCGGGCGCGGATCGCCTCGCGACCATGACGGTCAGGATCGACTGCGGCACCGACGATCCGTTCCACGATGCCGACGCGGCGTTTGCCGCGCGTCTTGCGGGAGCGAATCAAGGCAGGTTCAGTGCTGGATTTCATGACGCCGCCTACTGGCGGAGCATCGCACCGGCCCAAGTGGCCACCATCACGAAGGCGCTGGCCGATGACTGAGCCAGGTGCGAATGGGGTGTCGTGGCTCAGCGACCTGCGTGGAATGATTTCGCCTCGTCGACGACTGGTCTGCAAGAGAGCGGCGAGCCACGAAGAAGTGCGACAGGATCCGAAGATTCCGCGGTGAAGTACCACGCGGGCCCGTTCGAATCGCGAAGCCGGCCGGTACAATGTGCGGTTCATGTCTGCCCGAGCGAGCCGCTGAATGGTGCTCACGGATCGAGGCTCCGAGCCTCGTGAGCTCTACCGCTGGCAACTCGATGCGCTGATCAGCTGGCTCCGATGTGGTCGCCGCGGGGTGATCGAGGCGGTCACCGGCTCCGGCAAGACCGACGTGGCAATCGCGGCGGCCGCCGACGCGTTGCGGCGCGGGCGTTTCGTGCTCATCGTGGTGCCGTCACGGGTGTTGATGGAACAGTGGCACGGCCGGCTGACCGCCGCGCTGCCGGGCGTGCGGATCGGCCGGCTGGGCGACAGCGGCAAAGACGGCTCGGCGTCGTGCGACGTGTTGGTCGCCACCCGTCACTCCGCCGCGTCGGCCAAACCGGTGCCACCCGCGGGGCGGGGCGGCCTTCTCATCGCCGACGAGTGCCACGGGCTCGGAGGCGGCACGCTGCGCCGGGCGATGTTGCCGCAGTACGAAGAACGACTCGGCCTCACCGCGACGCTCGAGCGGAGTGACGACGCGGTGGCCAAGCTGTTGGTGCCGTTCTTCGGTGGGATCTGCCATCGCTACGGCTTCGAGCAGGCCATCGCCGACGGGGTGTGCGCACCTCCGCGCGTGGCGTTCGTCGGTGTCGACCTCACCGTCGACGAGCGAGGCGAGTACATCGCGACCGAGTCGCGCCTCGTCGGCGCGCGCAACCACCTGCGACAGGTGCGAGGCATGCCACTCGAGCCGTTTGGCGACTTCCTCGCCGCGGTCGCGCACCTCGCTGAGCGCGACGCGGGTGCTGACGGTCGCGCCGCACGCGACTACCTCGACGCGTTCTCCAAGCGTCGCGACATCGTGGCGCAGTCGAGCGGGAAGTACGAACTGCTTGGCGGGTTGGCACCGGCCATTCGTGACGCTCATGGCGCGCTGGTGTTCACCGAGACGGTGCGCGCCGCCAACCACGCGATCAATCGCCTCGACCCGTTGGTGTCGATCGACCTGATCACCGGCTCGACTGCTCGCCACCACCGGCGCGGGATCCTCGACGATCTTCGTGTGCGCAAGCTCGATGCGGTCGCCGCGCCGCGGGTGCTCGACGAAGGCGTCGACGTGCCCGACGCGAACCTCGGCATCGTGATGAGCGCGAGCCGCACGCGTCGACAGATGATCCAACGCATGGGTCGCATCCTGCGGCGCAAGCGCCCCGGCGTCGCGGCGCGGTTCGTGATCATGTTCGCCAAGGACACGTTGGAAGATCCCACGCAACGCGTCGAGCGCGACGGCTTCCTCGACGAGATCGAACGCATCTCCGATGCCACTGGGGTGTTCGACGGTGCCCGGCTCGATGCCCTCAACACGTTCCTCGCCGCGCCCGGTCCGTCGGTGGTTCCTGAACCCGAACACCTCGAGGGGTACGACCGCGCCGACACGTCCGACGGCGCGATCACGTACGCGCTCATGGCCTTCGCGCCCCATCTGCACGGTGGTGCCCTCGACGCGGACGACGACGCCCGCCTACGCGCCCTCGATGCGCAACTCCCGGTGGCGAAACCCGACGCGCCGTACCTCGAGGTGCAGGTCGTCGAGTTGCCGGAGATCGCTGCGCCACGCGCCAAGCCCAAGCGTCTGTCCACCGGCGAAGCACCGCTCGAGATCGCGCGCGTCGGCGACGAGTGGCGGATCAGCTGCACCGGATGTGGGGAGACGTCGGCCCCGGTGAAGTTCCGCTGGCAGGTGCTCGACCAGACGGTCGACTGTCGCTGCGACTGACCCATTCCGCCTGACCGCTCCGCCTGACCGCTCGGGCCGGGCGTCAGGATCGCGACAAACCTCGCGACGGCCGCGTCAAGAACGCGTCAAGACCGTTGCTGGGGTTGGGCCTCTGCTCTAGACACGGACTGTCGCGCCTCGTGGACGAGCGGCGACAGGAGGAGCAGTTCGTGAGCATCGGCGTGGAGGTTTCCCCCCAGGCTCCGGAATCGACGGGCGTCGTGTCGCCTCGGCCGACCCCTCGATCCGGAGGTTCCGCCCCGCCCGAGGCGATCGGGTACCGCGTCAAGAACCGTCTCCTCGGTGACCCGCTGGCCACCGAGCAGCTCGAGCACGAGCGACTCGGCAAGCCGACCGCGCTCGCGGTGTTCGCCTCCGACTGCCTCTCGTCGTCGGCCTACGCCACGGAGGAGATTCTCCGGGTCCTCGTGATCGCCGTCGGCTTCGCGGCGTTCTCGATGGTCGTGCCGATCACCATCGCGCTGCTCGTGGTGCTCGCGTTCCTGATCCTTTCGTACCTGCAGACCATCAAGGCGTACCCGTCGGCGGGCGGCGCCTACGTCGTGACGCGCGACAACTTCGGCATCATGCCCGCCCAGATCGCGGGCGTGGCACTGCTGACCGACTACATCCTCACCGTCGCGGTGTCGGTGGCGGCCGGGACCGCCGCGCTGAGCTCGGCCATCCCGGCATTGGCCACGTACACGTTGCCGATCGCGATCGGCTTCGTCGTGCTCATCGCGTTCGGCAACCTGCGCGGCGTACGCGAGTCGGGCCGGGTGTTCGCGGTGCCGACCTACTTCTTCGTCATGAACATCTTCCTGCTGGTCGGAGCAGGGATCTGGCAGTTCGCCAACGGCACGCTGGGCACCGCGCCCGCGCACCAGGCGGGCATGCTGCACCTCGGCAGCGGTGGCGCGACGTCGGGCATCTGGATGGGCGCGTCGCTCTACGTGGTGTTGCACGCGTTCGCGTCGGGTGGCGCAGCGGTCACCGGTGTGGAGGCGATCTCGAACGGCGTGCCCGCCTTCAAGAAGCCGTCATGGAAGAACGCACAGATCACGTTGGTGATCATGGGCGTGCTGTTGGGCGTGATGTTCCTGGGCCTGTCCGCCATGGCCGCGCACATCCACACGGTTCCGTACGAGAGCGGTACACCCACCGTGATCAGCCAGATCGGCCGGGTCGTCTACGGCAGTGGAACGTTCGGCAACTTCCTCTTCTACGCATTGCAGATCGGCACGATGCTCATCCTCGTGCTGGCCGCCAACACGAGCTTCGCCGACTTCCCCCGGCTCGCCAGCTTCCACGCCGAAGACGACTTCATGCCGCGTCAGCTCACCAAGCGCGGCCACCGACTCGTGTTCTCGAACGGCATTCTCTTCCTGTCGGGGACCGCGATCGTCGTGCTGATCGTGACCGGCGCCAAGGTCGACCGGCTCATCCCCCTGTACGCGATCGGCGTGTTCACCAGCTTCACGCTCTCGCAGGCCGGCATGGCCAAGCATCACCTCACGCACCGCGAGCCACATTGGATCTACGGGCTCACCGTGAACGGGATCGGTGCGGCGCTGTCGTTCCTCGTGCTGATCATCGTGGGGATCACCAAGTTCACCCACGGCGCGTGGGTGATCATCGTGCTGGTACCGATCCTCGTCGCGCTGCTGGCCCGGCTCAACCGTCAGTACGAAGCAGAGGCCGAGGAGCTCGAGCGCGACGCCCCGGCTGCGGCTTCCGCGCCGACGTTGCGCCGCCATGCCGTCATCGTGCTGGTGGACAGACTCGACGCGGCGGCGGCCCGCGCGATCCAGTACGCCCGCGCGTTGCACCCCGACGATCTGCGAGCCGTGCACTTCGACCTCGACCCGGTCAAGACCGCGGAACTCATCGACGCGTGGCAGAACCTCGGGTTCTCGCGTTTGCCCCTCGACGTCGTCGAGTGTCCCGACCGCCGCTTGGCGCGCGCCGCCACCGAACTGGTGTCGATCGCGCTCGCAGGCGACGACACCGAGGTGAGCGTCCTGGTGCCGCGCCGCATGTACAAGCACGCGTGGCACCGCATGTTGCACGACCGCACGTCCGACCGGATCACCGAAGCGTTGTCGGGCATGCCGCACAGCAACGTGACCATCGTTCCGTATCACCTGGGGACGTCGCGGGTGTCGTCGTCGGCCGGTGTTGGCGAAGGCGTGTCGCCGTCCAATGGTCGTCGCGAAGCGGGGGTGTCGGCTCCGCCGAACACCGTGGTGACGCGCTCACCGCTCCCTGTCGTCGACGGCGCGGTTCCGATCGCCGACGTGCGCCTGCGGCAACGGGTGCGCGTCGCCGGTCGGGTGCACAGTGTGCGGATCCAACCTCACGGTGGTGTCGCGAGCCTCGAGTGCACCCTCGTCGACGACACGGGCGGGATCGTGCTGATCTTCCTGGGTCGGCGCAGCGTCACCGGCCTCGGGGTCGGGTCACTGCTGTTCGCCGAAGGCACGGTCGGCGACGATCGCAATCGCCTGGCGATCCTCAACCCGATCTACGAGTTCTCCCGCGAAGTCCACGCCCACTGACGTTTCAATGTGGCGTGGCGTAGCCGTCGGGGTGCGAGGAGTGCCAGGCCCACGCGCTCTCGAGGATTTCGTCGAGCGCGTGCGTGGCGTTCCATCCGAGCACCTCGCCCACACGGGTGTTGTCGGCCCACACCGCTGACGGGTCGCCGGCGCGTCGCCCGACGACCTGTACGGGGAAGTCGATGCCGCTCACCCGCTTCGCACCTTCGATCACCTCGAGCACCGACGAGCCGACGCCGGTGCCCACATTGACGCGCGGTCGTGTCGCCACCGTCGGCGAGGTGGTCGAGCGCGCGCACGTGCGCGTCGGCGAGATCGTCGACGTGGATGTAGTCGCGGATGCAGCTGCCGTCGGGGGTGTCGTAGTCGGTGCCGTACACCGACAGCTGCGGGATCTTCCCGAGCGCGGCGAGCATGGCCAGCGGCACCAGGTTGAGTGGTTTGGGGGAGTCCTCGCCGATGCGAGCGTCGAACGATGCGCCGGCGGCGTTGAAGTAGCGCAACGACACCGAGCGCAGCCCGTGACACTCGTCGAACCACCGCAACATGCGCTCGACCAGCAGCTTGCTCTCGGCGTAGGGGCTCTCCGGGCCGGTGGGGTGCGACTCGTCGACGGGGAGCACCGTTGGCGTGCCGTACACGCTGCACGACGACGAGAACACCACGCGGGTCACACCCGTCGACTGCAGCGTGTCGAACAGCACCGAGCTGCGCGCCACGTTGTTGTCGAAGTAGCGCGCCGGCATCTCCATCGACTCGCCCGCCGCCTTGTAGCCGGCGAAGTGCACGACCGCGTCGACGTTGTACTGCTCGACGACGCGGGTCACCAGGGCGCGGTCGTCGATGTCGCCGACCTCGACCGGCGCGTCGAGGACGGCTTCGGTGTGTCCGAACTCGAGTGAGTCGAGCACCACCACGTCGACGTCACGTGCCGCGCAGCGCGCGCACCGTGTGGGATCCGATGTAGCCGGCACCGCCGGTCACGAGCACAGTCATCGGGGCACCGTACGCGTGTCAGGCCAGCGGGACGAGATCCAGGAGGTCGTTGCTCCAGTAGTCGAGGTCGCCTTCGGGGAGCAGCAGCGCGCTGTTGGGCGACAGCGCCTCCACGAACTCGGGATCGTGACTCACCAGCAGGATGGTGCCGGGCCAGGCACCCAGCGCCTGCGCCACGGCGGTGCGCGATGCGGGATCGAGGTTGTTGGTCGGTTCGTCGAGCAGCAACACGTTGTGACGTGCCGCGACGAGCTGCGCGAGCGCGAGCTTGGTCTTCTCGCCACCCGAGAGCGTGCCGGCGTCCTGGTGCGCGACGTCGCCGATCAGGCCGAACGCGCCGAGCGCGCCCCGCCGTTCGGTCTCGGTGGTGAGCACACCGCCGCGCATGTGGTCGAGCACCGACACCCCCGACGAGATGCCTTCGTGCTCCTCCGCGTAGTAGCCCACCGACACGTTGTGACCGAACGTGATCTTCCCCTCGTCGTAGGGCTCGACGCCGGCGAGGATGCGCAACATGGTGGTCTTGCCGGCACCGTTGAGGCCCAGCACGAGCAGACGCTCGCCGCGATCGAATGCCGAAGTCGATGCCGGCCCAGATCGTGCGGGTGCCGAACGACTTCTCGAGCCCGCGCACGTCGAGCACGTCACGCCCGCAGGGCGGCGGTTCGGGGAAGCGGTAGCGGACGGTGCGGGCCTTCTGGATCGGTGTGACCTGGTCGGACGCCAGCCGGTCGACGCGCTTGTCGAGGCTCTTGGCCAGCTTCGCCCGCTTGGCGCTGGAGTGGCGCACCTTGTCGGCGAGGGTCGACAGTCGACCGATCTCGGCTTCTTGACGCGCCGCCAGCTTGGTGAGGCGTTCCTCGTCTTGCGCACGGGACACGACGTACTGCGTGTAGGTGCCCTTGTACTCGCGGAGGTCGCCTTCGTCGACGTGCAGCACGCGAGTGATCGCCTGGTCGAGCAGCTCGAGGTCGTGGCTCACCACGAGCAGCGTGCCGCGATACGACCGCAGGAAGCCCATGAGCCAGAGCTTGGCGTCGACGTCGAGGTGGTTGGTGGGTTCGTCGAGGATGAGGTTGTCGGTGCCGCCGAAGAGGATGCGCGCCAGCTCGACGCGACGTCGCTCGCCACCCGAGAGCACCCCAATGGTGGACGTCGCACGAGTCCGCGGGGAGGCCGAGCCCGGCGAGGATCCGGTACACATCGGCTTCGGCGCGGTACCCGCCGTCAGCGCCGAAACGCTCCTCGGCCTTGGAGTACTGCGCAATGGCTTTGGTGGTGGGGTCTTGTTCCATCGCCAGGCGGAAGCGTTCGAGCTCGCGCTGGCTGCTCGTCGAGCCCGCGGGCCGACAGCACGTAGGGGAGCACGAGCTCCTTGTGGCGGCCACCGTCGACGCGAGGGTCCTGGGGGAGGAAGCCGAGGGGGCCGGTGATCATCACCTTGCCGCCGTCGGCGCGGCGCGCACCCGAGATGGTGCGCAGCAGCGTGGTCTTCCCGGCGCCGTTGCGGCCCGACCAGACCGACCTTGTCGCCCGCGTGGATGTCGAACGTCGCGCCCGTCACCAGGTCGCGATCGCCGACCGTCACCGAGAGCCCGAGTGCGCGGATCACCAGGTCAGGCTAGGTGACTTGCAGTCGGGGCCCGGTATCATCTATATTCTCGACCTACTTAGTCAACTTTGTGAACAGTCACGCACACAACCGCACACACGGAGGATCCACGCACATGAAGTCCCATCGTCCGCTCCGCCTGCTGGGTGGCCTGCTCGTCAGTGCGCTCGCGCTGACCGCGGTGGCCGCGCCGGCGCAGTCGCGAAGACCCCGCAGGCGTCGACGGAGGCGACCACCGTGCGCCTCGGTGTGTTCGCCAACGTCACTCACGCTCCGGGCCTGGTCGCCATCGAAGGCGGCTTCCTCCAGGACGCACTCGGCAAGAACGTGAATCTCCAGGTGCAGTACTTCAACGCCGGTCCCGCGGTCATCACTGCGCTGCTCGCCGGTTCGATCGACGTGAGCTACATCGGCCCGAACCCGTCGATCACCGGGTTCGCGCAGTCGAACGGGGAGGGCTCCGAATCATCTCGGGCTCAACCTCCGGTGGTGCGTCGCTCGTCGTGAAGCCGAGCATCACCAAGGTGAGTGACCTCAAGGGCAAGAAGATCGCGACACCGCAGCTCGGCAACACGCAAGATGTCGCGGCTCGCTCGTACTTGAAGAGCAAGGGCTCTCAGCACCGACACCGTCGGGCGGCGGCGACGTGTCGATCATCCCGACGGCCAACGCCACCACGCTCACGCAGTTCCAGCAAGGCAACATCGACGGTGCGTGGGTGCCCGAGCCGTGGGCGCAGCGACTCGTGAACGAGGCCGGCGGCAAGGTGCTCGTCGACGAGTCGACCCTGTGGCCGGAAGGCAAGTTCGTCACCACTGAGCTCATCGCGGCCACGAACTTCCTCAAGGACAACCCGACCACGATCAGCAACCTCCTGAAGGCGAACATCAAGGCGATCGACTTCGCCAACGCCAACCCGGTGCAGGCCCAGAAGTTCGTCGCCACCGGCATCTTCAACGGCACCGGCCAGAAGGTCGACGAGGCCACGGTCGCCAACTCGTGGGACAAGATGACCTTCACGATCGACCCGCTGGCCGCCACGCTGGCCAAGTCGGCCAAGAACGCTGAAGACGTCGGCTTGCACGACCCGGTGAGCCTGAAGGGCATCTACGACCTCAAGCCGCTCAACAAGATCCTCAAGGCACAGGGCAAGCCGGCAGTCTCCGACAAGCTCAACGCCGCGGCGGCCACCAAGGCGACCACGAGCACGACAAAGGCAACCAGCTAACTTGTCAATCGTGACCGACGTCCGACCTGAGCCTCTCGAGGCAGTGCCCGAGAGCTCGACCCTGTCGGCCTCGACCCCGGTGGTTCCCCCCGCCACCGGGGTCGAGGCCGAGTCCTCACGTGTCGCCCCGGTGACGCGTGAGCCCGCGGTCGTGCTCACCGACGTGAGCAAGGTGTATGGCGACGCGTCCAATGCCGTGCACGCGCTCGACGAGGTGACGCTCACCGTCGGCAAAGGGCGAGTTCGTCTGCCTGCTCGGCGCGTCGGGCTGCGGCAAGAGCACGTTGCTCAACATCTTCGCCGGGCTCGACCGCCCGTCGCGGGACACGTCGGAGGTGCACGGTCGCACCGGGCTCATGTTCCAGGAGTCGGCGCTGTTCCCGTGGCTCACGGTGAGCGGCAACGTCGAGCTCGGCGCTCAAGCTGCGCAAGCGTGCCGAAGGCGCAGCGGCGGCCCGGGTCGCCGAGCTGCTCGAGATCGTGAACCTCTCGGAGTTCGCGAAGAAGCGTCCGCACGAGCTCTCGGGCGGCATGCGCCAGCGCGTCGCGCTTGCGCGCGCGCTCGCGCAGGATGCCGACGTGCTGCTCATGGACGAGCCGTTCGGCGCGCTCGACGCGATGACGCGCGACGTCCTGCACGACGAGCTCGAGCGCATCTGGCGAGCGACCGCAACTCACGGTCGTGTTCGTCACGCACAACGTGCGCGAAGCGGTGCGCCTCGGCGATCGAGTCGTGTTGCTCTCGAGCCGACCCGGTCACGTGATCGCGGAGTTCCCGATCGAGCACCGACGTCCGCGGCGCATCGACTCGCCGGCGGTGGCCGACGCTGGCCGCCGAGATCACCGACCGGCTGAAGGAAGAGGTGCGGCGCCATGCCGACGAGCGACTGACGCAACGAGCACTTCGTTGCGCGACGAGCTGCGTGGGCTCGACGCGCTCGAGCTCGCGCTGCCGACAGCGCAAGAGCTCGCGGCGCGGATCTGGTCGGGCTGTGGCCGAAGCTGGCCGCGGTCGCGCTGGTCCTCGTCGTCTGGCAGTGCTCGTGTGCGTCGCGGGTGGAAGGCCGAGTTCATGCTGCCGTCGCCCGTCACCGTGCTTCCAGAGCTCTTCAACGATTCGAGCAAGCTACTTCGACGCCGCGTGGACACACGCTGCATCGTGCCGTTGATCGGTTTCGGCTCTCTGCGATCGCTCGGACCGTGATCGGTGCGCTCGTGGCGACCAGTCCCGTCCTGCGCTCGGCGGTCGGCTCGATGATCACCGGCCTCCATGACCATGCCGTCGATCGCGTGGTTCCCGGCCGCGATCGTCGCTCTTCGGCTCAACGAGGGCGCGATCCTGCTTCGTCGTCGTGCTCGGCGCCACGCCCTCGATCGCGAACGGGCTGCTCGCGGGCTTCGACAACGATCCCGCCGATCATGTTGCGCACGGGACGGGTGCTCGGCGCGCACGGCTTGGCGACGTTGCGCTACGTCATCGCTCCCCGCGGCACTGCCCGTCTTCGTCGGCGGGCTGAAGCAGGGCTGGGCGTTCGCGTGGCGCAGCCTGCTCGCCGGCGAGCTGCTCGTGCTGATCCCGGCAAGTTCTCGCTCGGCCAACAGCTGCAGTCTCGCAAGACTTGGGCAAGCTACGGCGGCGGTGATGGCCACCATGATGGTGCTCCTCTTCATCGGCGTGATCATCGACTCGTTGTTCTTCACGAACGCCGAGCGAGCCATCCGCAAGCGGTACGGCTTCATCGACGAAGCGGCCGCGAACATGAGCGGTGCGTCGGACGTCATGGCCACGACCACCAACGACTCCTGGGGTGAGGCAACGCGCTTGTCGTTCGACGAGCACTGTCGAATGCGCTGAGCGGTCGTCCGTCGAGACGGCCCACGTGCATTCGTCGTTGCTTTCGTGTGAGGCCGCGCCGCCCACACCCACTCCGTGAGGACCCAGGACCATGACGCAGATCACCACCGAATCGAACCTGTCCGACGCTCCCACCCTTGCCGCCGTCGCGACTGCTCGCCATTGCCCGCGGTCTCGGACGTGACGCCGCCACCTGGCGGGCGCTCGCGCAGCACCACCCCGACGAACGCTGGTTCCTGCGGCTGTCGACAACGCGCGCTTCGACATCTGGCTGATCGGCTGGGACGCGCATCAAGGCGTCGACCTCCACGACCACGGCGGCTCGGGCGGTGCGTTCACCGTGGTGGAGGGCGAGTTGTTGGAGACGTCGGGACAGCTCGATGATGCATCGCCGTTGCAGGAGACCCGACTCGGGGTCGGAAGTGCTCGGTCGTTCGGCGCCGGGCACGTGCACTGGGTCGTCAACCCCAACGCCGAGGTTGCGACCAGCGTGCACGTGTACTCGCCGCCGCTGCAGACGATGGACTTCTTCGAGAATGGCTCCGATCTCTCGTTCTCGCGGCTGCGCACCGAAGCCGCCGACGGTCCGCGCGACCGGGCTCGGCGAGCTCCGCGGCGATCAGCGTCGCTCGACCGGACTGACGGCGTCTCTCGACGCGGGATCTCCGTGTTGTGAGTGCCATCGACGATCAGCTCCTCCTGGCGCGGGCGCGCTTCGATCGGGTCACACCGCTCGAAGCCGCGGTCGCGGCAGAGCAGGGCGCGCTGTTCGTGGATCACGCGTCCGGTCGAGTTGCGTCGGCGCGACGGGGAGATCCCAGGGGCGCTGGTCGTCGATCGCAACGTGCTCGAGTGGCGACTCGACCCCACGAGCGACGACCGCGCCTCGCCGAAGCCACTGACCACGATGTCGTGGTCATCGTGGTGTGCGACGAGGGGTACGCATCGAGCCTGGCCGCGGCCTCACTGCTCGACCTCGGCTTGCGCAACGCGACCGACCTCGACGGCGGCTTCCAAGCGTGGCGCGCCGCCGGCCTGCCCGTGACGAAGTAACCACGACCCAACGCACTCGATGGGTCACGCCGTGTTGCGCACGCCTGCCACTGCGAGGAACGCGTCGGCCGCGGGGGAGCGTGCGCCGCGGCGGTGCAGCAACAGCACCGGACGTCGGACGCGCGGGTCGGAACGGAACCACGACAGCGCCGAGACGCCGCGCCGTGTCGGCCAACGGGCGGGGAAGCATGGTGGCACCCGCGCCCGCGAGCACGAGCGGCACGAGAGCCTCGCGTTGCGCGGTGACGACCGCGATCTCCGGGACGACACCGGCGGTCGCGGCACGTGTCATCGAGTTGGCGCCGCGTCGAGGTGCCCGGCATGCCGGTCACGAGCGGGAACCGGGCGAGGTGCGTGAACGTGGTCGACGCGTTCGTGCGTCGTGCCTGGTGGGAACACCGCCAGCAGGTCGTGTTCGGCGAGCGAGTGCACCACGAGCGACTGCTCGCTGGGCATCTCGACGGTGAGCCCGATCTCGCACGCGCCCGTGGCGACGAGGTCGGCGAGCTCCCCGCGTCGTCGGGATCGGCGAGGGTGATGGCGACGCCCGGATGCGCGGCCCGGAACGCGCCGACGAGCGGTGCGACGGGATCGACCGCGAGCGTCGGCAACGTGCACAGATCGAGACGTCCGTCGGCGAGGCCAGCGACGGCCGCGACCGCCTCGCGCGCGGTGTCGACGTCGCGCAGCGTCTGACGCGCGGGCCCGAGCGAGGGCCTCTCCGGCCGACGTGAGCACCACGCCGCGCCCGACCCGGTGGAACAGCGGGGTGCCGAGCTCGGACTCCAGCTCGCGGATCGCTTGCGACACCGACGGCTGCGACACGAACTCGGCGCGAGCCGCAGCGGTGAAGCCACCATGATCGACAACTGCGAGGAACAGGCGAAGCTGGCGAAGATCCATAGTTACAGCCTATGGAACTCAGTAGATCCACGTCTTGGACTTCTGGATGGCCGGAGCGCACGATGGAACCATGGACTGGATGTTGGTGACGGTTGCGGGCCTCGGCGTGGGAGTCGTCTTCGGGGTGTTTGGTGCGGGCGGGTCGGCGTTCGCCACACCCGTACTGGTGTTGCTCGGGGTGCCTGCCCCGATCGCGATTGCGTCACCCTTGCCGGCGATGTTGCCCGCGTCGCTGGCCGGCGCCCATCAGCATCTCCGAGCCGGGTTCGTCGACCGCCGCACCGCATTGCTCTCGGTGGTGGTGGGTGTCCCGACGGTGATCGCGGGTGCCGCGCTCTCGCAGCGGGTGGGCGGCGACGCGCTGCTCGCGCTGTCCGGACTCTTGTTGCTCGGCGTCGGCGCTGCGGATGCTGGTGCCGGCACGACGGGTCGGGGTGCGTGCCGAAGGTGGCGACGCACGGGTCGAGAGACCCGAGACGCGTACCGCGCTCGTCGTCGCGTCAGTCGGCGCGGCGGCGTTCCTCACCGGGTTGCTCGCCAACGGCGGCGGCTTCCTGCTGGTGCCGATCTTCATGTTGTTGCTCGGTTTCACTGCAGTGCGCGCCGCAGGAACCTCGATGGTTGCGGTTGCCGCGCTGATCGTGCCAACGTTGACCATCCACTGGATGCTCGGCGACATCGACTGGTCGGTGGCCGCCGCGTTCGCGCTCGGAGTGATCCCGGCGACGATGCTGGGAACACGGCTCGGTCGTCAACTCCCAGACGCGGCGTCGCAGCGTGCGTTCGGTGCGACGCTCGTGGTGTTCGCGATCTGGTTCCTCGCCACCCGTGTCGTGTGACGCGCTGATCGTCAGAGGTATTCGTGGATGATCGCGAGTGCGGGCTCGGCCAGCTCGGGCTTGCAGATGAGCAGGTCGGGGAGCCAGGGGTCGCGGCGGTTGTAGACGAGGGGTGAGCCGTCGAGTCGCGACACGTGCAGCCCGGCAGCCGCGGCGACGCCCACAGGCGCGGCAGAGTCCCACTCGTACTGACCGCCGTGGTGCGCGTACATGTCGACCTCGCCTTGGACGACGGCCATCGTCTTCGCGCCGGCCGACCCGAGCGGCACCAGCTCGGCGTCGAGGCGCTCCTGCAGGATGGCGGTCATCGCCGGCGGTCGGCTGCGACTCACCACCATTCGCGGGCGACGGTCGCCGATCGGCGGCGGCGGCGGTGGCGCAGGAACGTCGGTGAACGTGATGCCCGAGCGCGGGCAGCGCGACCGCGGCCGCAACGACCGCGCCGTCCATCACCGAGCGCGACGTGCACGGCCCAGTCACGGCGGCCGGGCTCGGAGAACTCGCGCGTGCCGTCGAGCGGGTCCACGATCCACACCCGCTCGGCGGTGAGGCGCTTGGGGTCGTCGACCCCTTCTTCGGAGAGGACGGCATCGTCGGGGTACTGCTCGGCGAGCGCGGCGACGATGAAGTCGTGCGCCGCGCGATCACCCGCGTCCTTGACCTGTTGCGGATGGGTGTTCGCGTCCTCGAGTGCGGAACGCACCTCGAGCAGCAGTTCGCCGGCCTTCGTGGCGATGGACGCGGCGTTCGCATGGTCGGCGGCAGTGACGGTCACAGAGGCGGACGCTACTTGCCGCGACAGACCAGACCCCGAGTCAGCTCCGCGTCGGCTCTCTGCGTGCCGTCGCCGGCGCCGCGATCACGACAGATGCCGACCGAAGAAGTCGAACACCTTCTCCCAACCGTCGAGCGCGGCGGCCACGTTGTAATTCGGACGGTCGACGGTGAAGAAGGCGTGGCCCGCGTCGTCGTAGGTGTGGAACTCGTAGTCCTTGTCGTTCGCTCGCAGCGCAGCCTCGATGACGCCCACCTGTTCGGGTGACGGATTCGTGTCGTTTGCGCCGAACAGCCCGAGGAGCGGGCACCCGAGGCCGGGCGTCATGTCGATGGCGGCGACCGGCTGGGCGGGCGTGAGCGCGTCGGCGTCGGCGACCACCCGACCGCCGTAGCAGTCGACCGCGGCGTCGAACTCGGCGTTGCACGCCACCACGTACGCCTGTCGCCCGCCTGAGCAGTAGCCGATCACGCCGACCTTGCCGTTGGACGTGGGGAGCAGGCGAAGGTGGTCGGCGGCGGCCACGACGTCGCCGATGCACTGTTCGTCGGGCACACCGCCGACCTCTCGTGCGGCACCCGCCGCCTCGGTGTGCGGCGCGCCGGGCGCGAACCGGTGGTGGAGGTTCGGGACAGATCGCCGAATAGCCGTTGACCGCGAAGGTGCGCACGATCTCCCGGCTGCCGGGTCGTACCCGGGCATGTGGTGGATGACCACGACGCCTGGAAACGGCCCCGGACCCAACGGTCGCGCGAGGTACGCGGGGATCACGTCGCCGCCGTGGGCCTCGAGGTTCACCGTCTCGGCCAGCATTCCGTCATACATGAGCGCGCTCCTCGACTTCTCGGATGGACGCATTCGATCACATGCCCGTGTGGCGGTTCACACGTCGGGGATAGATTGCGCGGCATGCCCATCTCACCTTCTGTTCCGCAATCGCGCGTCCGGGTGGCGACCGTCGTGAACGGCTCGCCGGCCGAGTTCGAGGTGGAAGCCCGCACCCTCCTCGTCCACTACCTCCGTGACGTGGTCGGGCTCACCGGCACCAACATCGGTTGCGACACCACCAGCTGCGGGGCGTGCACGGTGCTCCTCGACGGCGAGTCGGTGAAGTCGTGCACGGTGCTCGCGGCCCAGGCCGACGGCAGCGCGATCACCACGATCGAAGGCCTGGCCGACGGCGACGTGATGCACCCCATGCAGGAGGCATTCCGCGAGCATCACGGCCTGCAGTGCGGCTACTGCACACCGGGCATGGTGATGGCCGCGGTGTCGCTCGCCCAAGAGCACGGCACGCTCACCGAAGACGAGGTGCGCATGGGCCTCGAGGGCAACCTCTGCCGCTGCACGGGGTACCACAACATCGTGAAGTCGGTGGTGGCCGGAGCCGAGTCGATGGCGGCACATCGGCGAGCGACGGTGATCCCCGCCGCGTTCGACTACGTGCGTCCCGACTCGCTCGAGGGCGCGATCGCGCTGCTCGCGGAGTACGGCGACGAGGCCAAGATCCTCGCGGGCGGGCACTCGTTGCTGCCGCTGATGAAGCTGCGACTCGCCCAGCCGTCGGTGCTCGTCGACGTGGGCGCGCTCGCGCGATCTCGCCTACGTCCGCGACGCCGGCGACGCACATCGCGATCGGCGGTCTCACCCGTCACCACGATGTGGAGCACAGCGACGTGCTGCGCGAGCACGTGCCGTTGCTCGCGCACGCCGCCGGCGAGGTCGGTGACCCGCAAGTGCGCCACCGCGGCACGCTCGGCGGATCGCTTGCGCACGCCGATCCCGCTTCTGACCTGCCGGCGTGTGTGCTTGCGCTCCGAGGCACGATCGTGGCCCGCGGCACCAACGGTGAGCGCGAGATCGCGGCCGACGACTTCTTCGAGGGCTTCCTCGAGAGCGCGCTCATGCCCGACGAGGTGATCACCGAGGTTCGCGTGCCGAAGTTCACTGGCGTCGGCTTCGGCTTCCAGAAATTCAACCGGCGCGCGCAGGACTGGGCGATCGTCGGCGTCGCCGCGGTGGGTGGCGACACGCCGGGTGTTGCGCTCGTGAACATGGGTTCCACGCCAATCCGGGCCGCCGGTGTCGAGGCCCGATTGCGCGACGGCGGGTCGGCCGAGCAGGCCGCCGAGGTCGCGGCTGACGGCACCGAACCACCGACCGACTTGAACGCCAGCGAGGACTACCGACGCCATCTCGCGCGTGTGCTCGTGCGGCGCGCCCTCGACGACGCGACAGGAGCAGGTCGATGACTGCAGTGATCCCGCACGGTGCAGGGTCGTTCATCGGGCTGCCGGTCCGGCGGGTCGAGGATCCCGCGCTGCTGCGCGGCGAGGGCACCTACATCGCCAACCTCCAGGTGCCGGGCATGCTCGAGGTCGCGTTCGTGCGGTCGCCGATCGCGCACGCGCGACTCGAGTCGATCGACGTGAGCGATGCGCGTGCGATGCCGGGTGTGGTCGGTGTGTACTCGGCGGCCGATCTCGACGTGCCCGACTACTTCCTGTTCATGAACCTGAAGCCCGAGTGCCCGCGTCCGTCGCTCGCGAAGGGCAAGGTTCGCTTCGTCGGCGAGCCGGTTGCGGTGGTGGTCGCCGAGACGCGCGCGCAGGCCGACGACGCGGCCGACGCGGTGATCGTCGACTACGACCCGCTGCCGTCGGTGAACGACATGGATGCTGCCCTCGCGCGCGGACGCACCGTTGCTCTTCGAGGACGCTCGGCACCAACGCGGTGCTCGGGTTGCGCGAAGCGCCGGGTCCCGACCCGCTCGTGGGCGCCGACGTGATCGTGCGGGGTCGGTTCGAGAACCAGCGCGTTGCCGTCGTGCCCATGGAAGGGGCCGCGATCGCGGTGGTCCCCGGCGACGACGGTCTCGGGCACTCGCTCACCGTGCACGTCGGGTGCCAGATGCCGCACATGATCCGCATGGTCGCCGCCAACATGTGCGGCGTCGACATGAACGAGCTGCGCGTGATCGCCCCGCACGTGGGCGGCGCGTTCGGCGCCAAGCACTGGAGCCCCGAAGCCAACGTCGTGATGGCCGTCGTGCGCGCGGCTCGGTCGACCGGTGCGCTGGATCGAAGGTGCGCTCCGAGAACCTGGTGGCGATGACCCACGGCCGCGGCGCAGGTGCAGTACGTGGAGCTCGGACTCAAGCGCGACGGCACCTTCGTCGGGCTGCGGTGTCGCGTGATCGCCGACGCCGGCGCCTATCCCGGCTTCGGCGGCACGTTGGCGATGGGTTCGACGCGGCTGATGGCGCAGGGCGTCTACCGGATCCCCAAGATCCGCTTCGAGGTGAACACCGTCCTCACGAACGCCACGCCGCTCGGCGCGTACCGCGGCGCCGGTCGCCCGGAGGCCGCCGCGATGTTGGAGCGGATCGTCGACATGGCGGCCGACGAGCTCGGCATGGATCCAGCCGCGCTGCGTCGCCACAACATGTTGGAGCCCGACGACTTCCCGTACACCACGGTCACCGGCGCCACGTACGACAGCGGCGACTACGACCTCTCGCTCACGAAGGCCCTCGAGCTCGCGGGCTACGACGACCTGCTGGCCGACCAGGCGGCGCGTCGCGAACGCGGCGACACGTAGCAGCTGGGCGTCGGCATGGCGGTGTACGTCGAGACCACCGGCGGCGCGGGCAGCGAGTTCTCGTCGATCGACGTGCACGCCGACGGCACGGCCACGCTGAAAGCGGGTACCTCCGCGCACGGGCAGGGCCACGCGACCGCGTTCTCGCAGATCGTGTCGGCTGAGCTCGGCATCCCGCTGGAGAAGATCACCTACGTGCAGTCCGACACCGCGCTCGTGGCGCGCGGGAGTGGCACCGGTGGTTCACGGTCATTGCAGCTCGGCGGCAGCTCGGTGCTCGAGGTCGCGCACCTCATGCGCGACAAGGTCAGAGAGCTCGCGGCGGAGATGCTCGAAGCATCGGTCGACGACATCGTGATCTCCGACGATGGCAAGGTCGGCGTCGCCGGCGTTCCGTCGACGGCCCTGTCGTGGGCCGAGCTCGCGACGAAGGCCGACGAGCAGGGTGATCCGCTGAGCATCGAGCACGACTTCAAGCAGGCGGGTTCCACGTTCCCGTTCGGTGCGCACGTGGCGATCGTCGAGGTCGACACCGAGACCGGCCGGGTGGTGCTGCTGCGCCACGTGGCGGTCGACGACTGCGGAACCATCCTCAACCCGTTGCTGGTCGACGGGCAGGTGCACGGTGGGCTCGCGTCCGGCATCTCGCAGGCGTTGTGGGAGCACTTCGTCTACGACGAGGACGGCAACCCCCTCACCTCGACGCTCGCCGAGTACCCCATGCCGAGCGCGGCGGAGTTCCCGTCGTTCGAGGCTGCGCACACCGAAACGGCGTCGCCGCTGAACCCGCTCGGGGCGAAGGGCATCGGCGAGTCGGCCACGGTCGGGTCCACGCCGGCGGTGCAGAACGCGGTGGTCGACGCGGTGAGCCACCTGGGCATCCGTCACCTCGACATGCCGTTGTCGGCGGAGAAGGTGTGGCGGGCGATCCAGGACGCGGAGGCCGGGAACCCGCCGGCGCCGTGGCGCGAGCCGCCGTCGAACTACGACGAACAGCTCCCGCCGCTGCCCGAGCAGAGCACCGAGATCACCGACGTCCCCGACCTCTGACCCGCCCGGGCCTCGAACGCGACAGCCCCCAACGACAAACCTGCGTCAGCAAACCCGGCTATAGGTGGGTCTGTTGACGCAGGTTTGATGTTCAGGCGGGGATGTCGGCCTCGGCGAGGGCGGTGACGAGGGCGCGCACCAGCAGCGGGACGACGTCGTGCCAGTCGCCCACGATGCCGATGTCGGCGACGCCGAACACGAGCGCATCGGGGTCGGGATTGATCGCCAACACCGTGCCGGCAGCGCGCACGCCGACCATGTGGTTGAACTTGCCGCTTGCGCCGATCGACGACGAACAGCCGCGGCGCGATGGTGACACCAGTGATGCCGATCTGACGAGCGCGTGGGAGCCAACCGTTGTCGGTGACCTTGCGGGTGGCGCCGAGCTCGGCGTCGAGCGCCGCGAGGAGCGGATCGAGCTCGGGGTACGAGCTCGGATCGACGCCCTTGCCGACGCCGACGACCGCGTTCGCTTCGCCGAGCGTGTCGATGTTGTCTTCGCGGGTGCGAGCGAGCACCTTCACGCGACTCACGCGCTCGACGACGCCAGTGGACGGTGTGCTCTCGTGCGGCGAGCGGGGATGGAGTGTGGGCAGCATCCCGGTGCGAACGGTGACCATCTGCACCGGCGACGTCGCGCCGATGGCGGCGACGAGCTGGCCGCCGAACGCGGGCTTCCATGCACACAGGCGGCTGCTCTCGTCGACTTCGAGCGCGACCGCGTCGCCGGTGAGCCCGGCGCCGAGGCGCGCGGCGGCGCGTGACGCGACCTCGCGTCCCCATGCGGTGCTCGGCGCGAGGATCGACCACGGTGCAACGCGCTCCGCCCAACTGCTGACCGCGCGCGCCACGTCTTCCTCGACCGCGTCGATGTCGAAGGTGACGACGGCGTCGGCACCCCACGCGGTCAGATCGTCGGCAACGATGTCGTCGAAGCACAAGGCGACGACGTGACCGTCGATCGCGGTCGCGAGCTGTGAGGCTGCGCCGAGCAGCTCACGCGCGACGTGGCGTCGGTCGCGCTCGACCACGACGGCAACCGCGGGACCGTCCACACCCCGCGACTCGGGAACGGCCGCAGCGTCGGAAGCATGGTCGAAGGTGGAATCGAGTGCCCGCCGTTCGACGAGGAGCTCGACGGCCTGGTGGACCTGCTCGTCGAGCGGGCCGCTGCACACGACCTGCTCGCGCTTCATTTCGTGGACCCGCACGCCACCGACCCATGTGGGGCTGCCCTCGGCACCCCAGGGCCCCACGCCCAGCTGAGCGGCGCTGCACGTTCGGAGCAGGTCGGCAGGGACGGCGGCCCGGCCGGGCGGGTCGACCTTGCACGGGTCGATGAGTCGCTCGGCGGTGGAGAGGACCGCGGGCAACGCGACCTCGGCCTGCACCCAGCCGTCGTCGTGCTCGCAACGTGCCGACGCCACGCCCCCTTCAACGTGCAGGTGACGGACCCCGGTGAGGAAGGGCAGACCGATCAGCTCGGCGAGCTCGGGACCTACCTGGCCGGTGTCGCTGTCGACGGAGTTGCGGCCGACGAGGACGAGATCGAACGGCCCGAGCTGCTCGATCGCGGCGGCGAGTGCCCGTGCCGTTGCGAGGGTGTCGGAACCGGCGAACGCGCGGTCGGTGATGAGCACGCCGTCGGCGGAGACGTCACGTTCGAGCGCCCACGCGATGGCCTCGCGCAGCGTGTCTTCGGCACTCGGAGGACCGAGGGTGATGAAGGTGCACGAGCCGTCTGCGTGGTCCGCGAGATCGACGGCCTGGGCCACCGCGCGGCGGCAGTACGGGTTCATCTCGAGGTCGAGCCCGTCTCGCTTGAGCCGGCCGTCGGGGCCGAGCTCCATCTCTTCGAACGCAGGGATCTGCTTGACGAGCGCGGCGATACGCATGACGGCTCACGCTACCGCGAGGGTGCACTTCGTCCGCAATGACCGTCGACCGATCGGAGGGAACGGCCGATGCGAGGATCGACGGCTCAGAGGTTCCACGTGCCGTCGGCATCGCGACGCCACCCTGCCGCGGCGAGGGTGCCGCCGTCGACGTGCACGGTGCTCCCCGTGACGAAGCGCGACAAGGCCGACGCGAGGAACACCGCGGCGCCCGCGCAGTCGTCGGGACGGCCCTTCCCGAGGGGCACGAACATGTCGGCGATCTGGTCGCTCGCGCCAGCATCGCCGCCCGCCTGCAGCGCCGACACCCCGGGCGTTGCGATCGCGTCGGGAGCGATGCAGTTCACGCGGATGGCGCGAGGGCCGAGCTCGAGGGCGAGGGTGCGCGTGAGCTGCTCGACCGCGGCCTTCATCGCTGCGTACACCGAGTAGTTCGGCGCAGCGCGGAACGCCTCGATCGACGTGATGTTGATGATCGACCCACCGTCGTTCATCGACGGGACGAAAGCGCGGATGCAGTGGACGACGCTGCTGAAGTTCTCGTCGACGAGCGCCGTGATGCCCTTGGGCCGGACGTCGAGGAACGGGGAGACGAAGCCGCCACCCGCGTTGTTGACCAACACGTCGACCGGACCGAGGTCGCGTGCGACACCGTCGGCCCATGCCTGCACACCGTCCGCGTCGCGCACATCGAGTTCGGCCGTCGACACCCGCCGCCCCGTGGCGTCGATCGCGGCCGCAGCGCCCGCAAGCCCTTCGACATCGCGGTCACAGAGCGCGACGTCGGCGCCGAAGTTGGCAAACGTCTCAGCGATCGCGCGGCCGATTCCCTGTGCCGCGCCGGTGACGACGGCAACCCGTCCGGAGAGATCGGCGGCATCACGTTCGAGTGCCATGACACTTCCTTCGCGAGGGGCGTTCGTAGCGGTGCGTCACCGTATCGGGCGACGCCGTCACCGCGGGCCGAGAGGAAAGTCTCGGAATGGGAGGTCGTCGTCGACCGACTCCTCGAACGCGTACATCACCGAGGCACGGAAATCCACCGGGATCGACAACTCGTTGCGCACGCCCGTGGCGACTTCGTGGAGCTCGACGCGATTCATCTCGGTCCAAGTGCCGGCGAGGGGAAGGATCGGTCCCCATGCGTTGCGCGGATCGTCGGCGATGAACGTGCCTTCGCCGAACACTGCGAGCAGATCGCGCTGGAGTGAGCGCACACCGTCGCCGAGGACGCGCAGACACACCGTGCGATCCTGGATCACTTCGGGTCCGACGAGGCGCACCGTGAACGGCGGGTGGCGTCGTGCGATCGCGTGCACCTCGCTCCACACCTCCACGTTGGTCGTGTCGAGGCCCGTGAGCAACGTGATGCGCACCGGAACGGCGTAGGGCACCCCCGCCGACTGCAACGCCAGACGGATCTCCCGGCTCTGGGCCGGCTCAGGCACGAGTGCGAGCAGCGCCCGTGGGTCGCGCACCGCCATGGCGGGGCGTGCCGCCGCGGCCGGACGGCGTCGCTCCCACCAGTGCCGTCGCCTCGGCTGCGGGTCGGTGTCGGCATCGAGGCGATCGAGCGCGGCCAGGTCGAACGGATCGCCTGGGTCGGGGAGTGGCGGGTAGTGCTTCTGCGGCGGCGGCACGTGGCCCAGCCTGACATGCCTGACGCACGGCTGCAGTCGCTGCGGCCAGCATCCATTCCCTACTGTTCACGAGCAGGCTCGAATGCTGATCTCGACTTCCTGGAGCTTCTGATGGCCGACACTCTGTCGCGCAACACCGATGTCACCGACGAAGTGAAGGCCTGGCTCGACGAGCACTGGGATCCAGACCTCACGGTGGGCGAGTGGTGGGAGATTCTCGCCGACTCTGGTTGGGCCGCGCCGCAGCTCCCGGTGGAGATGTTCGGTCGCGGGCTGTCTCGTGGCGACTCGGTTCGGGTGCAGACCGCCATCGCCCGGCATGGCGTGCTCGGCCCGCCGCAGGGCCTCGGGCCGTTGCTCGCGGCGCCGACGATCGCGATGCAGGGCAACGACGAGCAGAGGCAGCGCTACGTCCGCGACACGCTCAGCGGGAAGAAGGCCTGGGCCCAGCTGTTCAGTGAGCCGGGTGCCGGCTCGGATCTCGCCGGTCTCACCACGCGGGCGGTCAAAGACGGTGACCAATGGATCGTCACCGGTCAGAAGGTGTGGACGTCGGGTGCGCAGACGGCCGATCTCGGGATGCTCCTGGCCCGCACGAATTCCGACGTCCCCAAGCATCAGGGCATCACCTACTTCGTGATCGACATGCACCAGCCAGGGATCGAGGTCCGGCCGCTGCGAGAGATGACCGGCCGCGCGCTCTTCAACGAGGTGTTCATCACCGAGGCGGTCGTCCAGGATGTCGACGCGATCGGTGGCGTCAACAACGGGTGGGCGGTGGCGAACACGACGCTGGGGCTCGAGCGCGCCGGGCTCGGCGCCGGGGGTGCGACCGGTATCGGCGGGGTGAGCGCGGCATCCGGCACCGTCGAGGGCGAACTGCACAAACGCGCCGGAGACTTCGTCGCCGCCGGTCGCCCCGAGAAGGCCACGAGTCGGGTGTCGAGCCTCGACCAGCTCATCGGGATCGCGAAGGAGAACGGCGCCATCGACGAGGTCACGGTGCGGCAGGGAATCGCCGAGCTCCACTCACTCAACGAGATCGCGCGATACACGAACCTGCGGGCCAAGGCACTCCGCTCGCAAGGCAAGGAGATCGTCGGGCAGGGCAACATGGCGAAGCTCTCGATGAGTCGCATCCTGTTGCTCACGCGCCAGCTGGGCTTGCACATCATGGGTCCCTACGGCACGTTGCATGCGTACGACGAGCCGAGTCGCGCGCGCAGCTCGTCGCTGCCACCGACAAGGCGGGCTACGAGACCTTGATCGACTCCGCGCTCTTCGGTGTGTCGTCGTCGATCTACGGGGGAAGCGACGAGATCCAGCACAACATCCTGGGGGAGCGCGTGCTCGGCCTTCCCAAGGAGCCCAACAACGACCGCGTCACCCCGTTCCGCGACCTGCCCAAGAACGGCTGACCATCGCGGCACGGTCCTACGCTCTCCGCCGATGGATCTCGGGCTCGACAACGCGGCGGTGGTCGTCCAGGGCGGCACCCAAGGGATGGGGAAGGCGGCGGCAGAGTGCTTCGCCGTCGACGGCGCGACGCGTGGCCGTGCTTGCCCGCACCCGAGTCGACCTCGACGCGAACGTGCGCGCAACTGCGCGAGCTGGGGAGCCCCGACACGATCGCGCTCCAGGCCGACATCACCGACCTCGAACAGGTGGAGGCAGCATTTCGCACGGTGGCGGATCGGTGGGGTGAGCTCAACATCCTGGTGAACGCCACCGGCCCCACGAGCACCGGCGGATTCGAAGACCTCAGCGATGCCGACTGGGCGGCCACGATCGAGATCGGCACGATGGGGATGGTGCGCTGCGTGCGCGCCGCGCTGCCGTTGCTGCGCGCGGCGGAGTGGGCGCGCATCGTGAACCTCTCGGCACACTCCACGAAACGGCAGAGCGCCGGTCTCGTCGCCTACACCGCCGCCAAGGCCGCCGTCACGAGCATCACGAAGAACCTCTCGCTCGCGCTCGGGCCCGAGGAGATCCTCGTGAACTGCGTGTCGCCGGGGACCTACGCCACGGAGAGCCTCAAGACGTGGGCGAGCGGCGTCGGGGTCGACCCTGACGACCTGTACGCGATCATGCGCGGGATCGACGAGCACTTCGGCCATCCCGCGCACCTGCCGCGCGCCGGTGATCCGAGCGAGATCGGTCCGGTCATCGCGTTCGTCGCGTCGAAGCGCAACTCGTACATGACCGGCGCCGACATCAACGTCGACGGCGGCTCCGACTTCACGTAGCCCGATGGATGGACAGGAGACGACGAATGTCGGAACGCACGCGTGGCTGGGTGATGACGGTCTGCGGACTGTTGGTGCTCGGGCTGAACGTCATCGAGGTGGCTGATCAGGGCGCCACCGTGTGGAACTTCGCGAACGATCGCGGTCGGCACGTTCCTGTTGTTCTTCGGGTTCGTGACCATCGCCCGTCGGCCGGCACCGCCGTCTCCACCGGCAACGTGACGGCCTGACCTCGGTCCCGTCGCCGACCATGCACGCCTCGAACGCTGCATGAACGTACGCTCCCGCGAACGTTGGAGACGAGGGGGAATTCCATGCGAGTGTTCGAGAACCTGCTGGCGAGCTTGGCGTCGTTGGCCCTGTTGTTCGTCGTGTTCCTGGTGCTCACCTTCCCGGTGACCTGGCTGTTGATGCTGTTTCTCGGCAACGTCGGCGCCGCGTTGAGCTACTGGGCGGTGCTGCCGTTGGGCACGGTCGTCAGCCTCCTGATCGGCGCGGGGTCGAGCAGCGCGTACCGCTACTAGTCGGCCCGAACTGATCGACGGCACGGAGCCCCGGCGTACAGTCGGGGCTCCGTGAATCACGCCGTCCTGCTGATCTCCTGCAACGACCAGCCGGGCATCGTCGCGGCCGTCGCCGACTTCGTGTTCCGTCACGGCGGCAACATTGTCGCGGCCGAGCAGTACACCGAGCAGAGCGACGGCACGTTCTTCCAACGGGTCGAGTTCGAGCTCGACCAGCTCGACCTCGCACGCGACGAGATCGAGCCGGCGTTCGCCGACATCGCGACTCGAATTCGAGATGAACGCACAGCTTCGCTTCACCGACGACGCCGCACGCCTCGCGATCCTCGTGTCCAAGCAGCCGCACTGTCTCGACGATCTCCTCGCGCGGTGGCGCGCCGGCGAGTTCGGCGCCGCGCAGATCCCGGTGGTGGTGAGCAACCATCCCGACCATGCCGAGGTGGCGGCCCACGCCGGCGCCGCCTACGCGTATCTCCCGACCGATGCCGGCGACAAGGCGGAGCAGGAAGAGCAACTGCTGCGGGTGTTCGCGCATCACCGCGTCGACGTGGTGGTGCTCGCTCGCTACATGCAGGTGCTCAGCCCGACGGTGTTGTCGCAGTACCCGAACGGGATCATCAACATCCACCATTCGTTTCTGCCGGCGTTCCTCGGCGGCCGTCCCTATCACCAGGCCCATGCACGAGGCGTGAAGCTCATCGGTGCCACGGCGCACTATGCGACGGAGGAGCTCGACGAAGGGCCGATCATCGACCAGGACGTGGCCCGCGGTCTCGCACCGTGACTCGGTCGACGATCTCGCCCGCCGAGGTCGAGACCTGGAACGGGTCGTGCTCGCACGCGGGTGCGCGCCCACCTCCAACATCGAGTGCTCACGCATCGCAACAAGACGGTCGTGTTCGAGTGAACTCGGCGTAGGGTGCTCGGATGGAAGTTGGTGACGTAGCCCCCGCGTTCGAACTCACCGCCGACGACGGCTCCACGGTTCGGCTCGTCGACGAGCTCGCGCAGGGACCGGTGGTGCTGTTCTTCTATCCGAAGGCAATGACCTCCGGGTGCACCGCCGAGAGCTGTCACTTCCGCGACCTGGCGGCCGAATTCGCAGCGGTCGGTGGCCGTCGTCTCGGCATCAGCGCCGATTCGGTCGAACGCCAGCGGTCGTTCAGTGACAAGCACGGGTTCGACTACCCGCTGCTCTCCGATCCGGATCGCGCCGTTGCGAAGCAGTTCGGGGTGAAGCGACCGGGTCCGCTGGTGAACAAGCGCGCCACCTTCGTGATCGACACTGATCGCCGCGTGCTCGCGGTGATCAAGAGCGAGACCAACATGGACAAGCACGCCGACGTGGCACTCGACACGCTGCGCAGCGGCGGCGCGGCGGCCGCGACCTGAGCTTCGGTCAGCGGCCCGCGGTGCGGGCGAAGTCGGCGATGCTCACCGCGGTGTCACGGCTGATGTCGGGGCACAGCACCGGGTAGGTCTCGGCCCCGTGCACCGCGCCCATCACCTGGCGGCAGCGGGCGCGAACTCCTGCTCGCAGCAACAACCGGTAGAAGTCGATGCCTTCGTCGCGCAGCGGGTCGCATTCGTTGACGCTGATCATCGACCTCGACGAGGCCGCGGACGTCGTCCTCGGTCGCGAAGCCGGGCCAGGCAAGGGGGTTGTCGCTCGAGCGCCTCGGTGCCCGTAGGCGATCGCGCCGCGGTTGTCGTTGAGGTTGACCATGATCCCGTTGTTGTCGATCCATGACTGGCACTCCGGTGAGGGCCAGTGCCCGGCGAGATACGGACACATCGCGTAGAGGCCCATGATCAGATCGAGCTCGCCGTCGCGTTTGAGGAGGAGCCCGGAGGCAAGGGCGAGATTGCCGCCGCCGCTCTCTCCCGCGACGATGAGACGATCCGGGTCGATGGCCAGCTCGCCGGCGATGGGCGTGGATCCACTCGATTCCCGACACGCAATCGTTCAGCCCGGCCGGGAACGGCGCGACCTCGGGCACCGACGACGGATAGGCGGCGTTGCGGAAGTCGACCATCGCCACCGCGACGCCCTGGGCGGCGATGATCCGCGCCCACCCCCGGAAGTTGCTGTCGTCACACGACATCGCCATCATCCCGCCGCCGTGGATGTAGTAGACGCACGGCAGCACGCGTCGCCGACCGGCCGGACGAATCGGATGCTGATCGTGTTGCCGTCGGGTTGGGAGACCACGGTGTGCTCGGTGACGGTGAGCCCGCGCGACGGCGCCACCTCTTCGGTGTCGCAGCTGTCGATGAGCGCGGTGTAGTACGGGCTCGTGCCCGCGACGCCGGCCGCCAGATCGATCGCGTCCAGCGGTCGGAATCGCGGATCGATCCGCGGATCGTTGGCGATCCGGTCGGTGGAAACGGGTGCATCGCTCACGTCGGGCCGTCCTCCTGTGCAGACCGGTGAAGCCTCGCATATACGCTCGCTCGAAGCGACAGAACGGTTGACGAGTGAAGCTGGCCACGATCCGTCTCGAGGGAACCCTGCCGTCGCGGTGCGCGTCGACGCCGACGAGGCGGTGGAGATCGATGCCGCCGACGTTGGCGCGTTGCTGACGCACGACGACTGGCGCAGCATCGCGGAACGCGCCGACGGCCCGCGGCACGCGCTCGACACGCTCGACTATGCACCGCTCGTGCCGCGCCCGGACAAGATCGTGTGTGTCGGGCTCAACTATCGGAACCACATCCTCGAGATGGGGCGCGGGGTGCCCGAGTACCCGACGCTGTTCTCGAAGTTCCGCGCCGCGCTGATCGGCGCGAACGATCCGGTGACGTTGCCGATCGTGTCTGACCAGACCGATTGGGAAGCCGAGCTCGCGGTGGTCGTGGGAACGCGTGTCCGCCACGCGTCGGTGCAACAGGCCGAAGCGGCGATCGCGGGGTACGCAGTGCTCAACGACGTGTCGGTGCGCGACTACCAGGACCGCACGCTGCAATGGCTGCAGGGCAAGTCGTTCGAGGCCACCACGCCCTTCGGGCCGTGGCTGGTCACTCCTGACGAGTCGCCCGGACCGTCGCGCGAGCTCACGTGCGAGGTCGACGGCGAAGTGATGCAGCACGCCGACACCGAGGACCTGGTGTTCGGTCCGGTCGACTTGATCTCGTACATCTCGACCTTCATCACGTTGGAACCAGGCGATGTGATCTCGACCGGCACCCCCGGCGGCGTCGGCACCGCGCGCACACCACCGCGTTACCTGGCCGAGGGCAGCACCCTCGTGACGCGCGATCAGCGGCCTCGGTGAGGCGGTCAACCTGTGCCGGCGTGAGGTCGTGACTTGAGGTCGTCACCTGGCGAGACGTGACGTGAGCTGATACAGAAGCGCGTACCGACCAGGAGGAACACATGGACTCGAAGGCGCGCCGCAAGCTGGGCGAGGACACGTACCGATCGGTCATGCAGGCCGAGCCGCCAGCAGTGAGGAGCGTTCTCACCGCGAAGATGCTCGACCTGGAGTTCGCAGAGCTCTGGAATCGGGAGTTGCTCAATCGCAAGGAACGCCGGTGGCTCACCCTCGCCTGCCTCGCGAGTCAGAGCGATGAGATCCTCACCCGCGCTCACGTGTACGGCGCGCTCAAGAGTGGTGACATCTCGCTGGAGGAGCTCCAGGAGGGCATCTTCCACACTGCCCTCTACCGCGGGTTCCCCCGAGCATGGTTCCTCGAGCGCGCCATGTGGGACGTGGCCGACGAGCTCGGCATGCAGCCCGACGAAGACGCGCTCGACCTGGAGGCCATCGACTGGGCGAGCGAGAGCGACCGGCTCGACGTCGGCGAGCAGAAGTACCTGTCGGTCATGGCGGGCCGGGTCCGTCGAGGCGCGGGGGCCTACCCGCACCAGGGCGTCCTGCAAACCGTGTTCGCCGAGCTCTGGCCGCGTGGCGTCATCACCCAGCGCGAGCGGCGCCTCATCACCCTTGCGTGCGTCGGTCTGAGCTACGCCCCCACGCCGATCACGATGCACACCCAGGTCGCGATGGAGACCGGCGACCTGACGTACCGGGAGCTCGAAGAGGTGAACCTTCACATGGCGTTCTACGCCGGCTGGCCGTGCACCTCGTCGATGACCACCGCCACCGCGGTGGCACTCCAGGCGCTCAAGGCTCAGGACTCCGCCGCCGAGCTCCGGCGCGACATCCAAGCTGCGCACGAAGCCGTCGGCCCCGACTACAGCGTCCTCGGCTACCGGGTGGAGTAGCGGAGCGCTCAGACCTCGACGCGTGCTTCAGCCCCGAGCACGCTGTCGAGCAGTCCGGGGAAACACGCCTCGAGGTCATCGCGACGAAGGGTGTAGTAGCGGCGCGTGCCGTCGACCTGAGCGCGCACGACGCCGGCTTCGCGCAGGACTTTGAGGTGATGACTTCCGGTCGACTTGCTCACGGTGAGCGGGATCTCCGCGCAACACATCGCGCCGTCGGCGTCGTCGAGGATGCGCACGAGTCGGAGGCGGACCGGATCCCCGAGCGCCTGCAACACCTCGACGAGCTGCAGCTGATCGCGCTCGGGGTACTCGAGCTCGCGTACGAGTGGCGTCATGACGCGTCGACCGTCACTGGTTCCGCGACGACGTCGACTGACTCGGTCGCACTGGGGCGCAGCAGCCAGAACACGATGACCGACGCCACGACGACCACCGCCATGCTGACCAGGAGCGTGGTGTCGAACGCGTGCACGTAGGCCTCCCGCGCGGCGTCGGCGAGCGTGCTGCCGGAATGCCCGCCGAGCGTCGCGGCTTCGCGCAACGCATCGGCCAGCGAGTTCGGCCTCGCAACGGTGAGGTGATCGACGGTGCTGCCGAGCTGTGAACGGAAACCTGACGCAACGAGACTGCCGAGCACCGCCACGCCCAGTGCGCCGCCGAGCTCGCGGGTCGTGTCGTTCACTGCGGAGCCGACGCCCGCTTTGTGCAAGGGAAGCGCACGCATGATCGCGCCGGTCGACGGTGCCGTCGTGATCCCCATGCCGCTGCCCTGCACGATCAGTGCGAGAGCGAAGAACCAGTACGGGCTGGTCGAGCTGCTCGTGGACATGAGCGCGAAGCCCACGCCCGCGATCAGGAGCCCGACGCTCACGACCCGCCGTTGACCGAAGCGCTCGACGAGCTTCGCCGACTGCGTGGCCGACACCATGTACGCGAGCGCCCACGGCAACATGCGCACGCCGGCGCCGAGCGGGGTGTAGCCGCGCACGAACTGCATGTACTGGGCGATGATGAAGTACGCGCCGAACATCGCGAAGAACACCAGGGTGATCGCGGTGGTGGCGGCGGTGAAGCGCGGGTTGCGGAAGAAGTGCAGGTCGAGCATCGGCTCGGCGCTGTGCAACTCCCACGCGATGAACCCGACGATGATCACCAGCGCGAACGCGAAGGTCACCAACGTCTGCGCGGATGCCCAACCGTGGTCGGGCGCCTCGATGATGCCGTACACCAGCGCGCTCAAGCCCGACGATCGACAGCAGCGCGCCGAGCGGGTCGAGCGGCGCGTGCGATCTGCTCGCGAGTCGCGGGGATGAGGAAGAAGCCCGCGACGAGCGCCGACGATCACCACGAACACGTTGATGAAGAAGATCGAGCCCCACCAGAAGTTCTCGAGCAACGCGCCGCTGATCACGCCGCCCATCGCGACGCCGAGGCCGGCGAACCCGGCCCAGATCGCGATGGCACGCGGCCGTTCGTTCGGGGGGAACACGTGGGCGAGGATCGACAGCGTGGCGGGCATCACGAACGCGGCGGCGACGCCCATCGCCGCGCGCGCGGCGATGACCGGCTGCCGAGGTCGACATCACGGCGAACGCCGACGCGAGCCCGAACACGACCAGGCCGCCGTTCAGTGCGAGGCGTCGGCCGAAGCGGTCGCCGAGTGCGCCGGCGGTCAGCAGCATTCCGGCGAACACGAGGCTGTACGCGTCGACGATCCATTGCAGCGAGCTCGACCCGGCGTGCAGGTCGGTGGCGAGGGTGGGGAGCGCGACGTTGAGGCTCGAGTTGGCCATCACGATCATCACGAGGCTGATGCAGAGGACGCCGAGCGTCCACCAGCGCCGTTCGTAATCGCGGGCCGTGGCGGCCTGCTCCGCGTCGAGCTCGAGTTGGAAGGCGTCTTCGTGGGGGAGATCTCGTTCGATGGTCATCGAACGACTGCAACGTTCGACGTCGGTCGAATCATTCCCGCCGACACATCATTCGCCTGCGGCGAAGACGACCATCCTGCATGCCGGGAGGGCGACGAGCGCAGCAGGTCGGCTCAGCGCCGAGCCGCACCACCGTCGAGCAGGATGTGCGAGCCGTTCACGTAGGAGCCGGCCTCGCTGGCCAGGAACACGCACAGGTTCCCGACGTCTTCCGGGGTGCCGATCCGACGCAGAGGATTGCTGTCGATCTGCGTTTGCTTGCTGCCTTCGGGCCAGGCGGCCGTGACGTCGGTGTCGAACGATCCGGGGATGATCGTGTTGGCGCGCACCTTCGGCTGGTACGCCCCGATGATCGCGCACGTGAGGGCCTCCAACGACTTCTTCGCCATCTCGTAAGGAAGGGCGTTGGGTCCCGGCTTGTAGGTGGAGGTGGAGCTCACCTGCACGATGAGCCCGCCGTCTCCCTCAGCCATGCGGGCGCCGAAGAGCGCGGCCAAGCGGAACGGTCCTCGTGCGTTCACGTTCAGGGTCTTGTCGTAGAGCGACTCGGTGACGGACAAGAGGTCCGGGTACAGCGGCGACAGGCCGGCGTTGTTGACGAGCATCTCGCAGTGACCGCTCCAGTCGTACACCGCGTCGGCGAGGCGGTCGCAGTCGTCCCACGTGCTCACGTTCATCGCGAACGGGAGCGCCTTCACGCCATAGGTGTCCTCGATCTCCGACGCCACCTGCTCGCACGCGTCGAGCTTGCGGCTCGCGACGACCACGTCTGCGCCGGCCGCGGCGAAGGCGTGGCAGATGCCCTTGCCGATCCCTCGGCTTCCCCCGGTGACGACGCCGACCTTGCCCGTCAGATCCAATGTCAGTGCCATCGAGAGCTCCGGTGTGTCCTCGGCACGCGTGTGCCGTCACGAGCTGTGCGGCGCGGACTCTATCGCCAACGCACAACACGTCAGACAGAGTCCATCCGATGTGTGCAGAGCCCCACCGACACCGGTGGTGAGTGCCTCACCGCCAGACGTGGGTCAATTCCAGAACGCCGCGATCCTGGGTGCGAGCTCCTCGCCCTGCGCGATGCCGGCGTCGATGATCGTGGGCAACGAGGACGGATCCATCAGGTTGATCCCGATCGCTTCGGTCACCACGTGGGACGGGTCGATCACCTCGACCGCGGCGCCCGACTTCACGAGGAGGTCGTGCTCGGCGGGGAACGCGTCGGGCGCGTAGACCGCCTTGCCGCCGCCCGCCGGGTCGGGGAGCACGATCATCATGTGCACCACGAGCACCTTGTCGTAACCGATCGCGAGTTGCGCGTTGGTCGCCGAGCACACGCCGCCGTCGTAGTAGCGCCGTCCGTTGATGGTGATGGCAGGAAAGATCCCTGGCGCACCGCAGCTCGACGCGACGGCGTGGTCGAGCGGTGCGCCTGACTTGGCGTCCCACACGGTGAGCTCGCCGGTCTCGCAGTCGATCGCGGTGCACGTGTAGTTCTCGGGGAACGGGCCTTCGGCGTAGCGCGCGAAGCCCATGAGCATCACCTCCTCGGGGAACGGATCGGCGGCGAGGGCGATCTGTCCGAAGCGAAGCATGCGGTCGTGGTCGCTCTCGTCGTCGACCTGCTGGGCGCCGCCCACTTCCTGGAGGTCGTCGAGGGAGATTTCGATTGGCGTCGAAACGGCCATCGCCTTCAGCCCTTCCGCCGCTTCGCGGAGGTCGTGATCGCAGGCGAGCTGCGCGCCGGTGACCGAACCGGCCGAGGTGCCGACGATCAGGTCGGCGGCGGCGAGATCGACGCCGTGTTCCATCAGCCCGATGAGGAGCCCGGTTTCCCACGCGGTGCCGCCCATGCCGCCGCCGGTGAGAACAAGTGCTCGCCTGGTGTCCATGTGATTCCCCCTGTGCTGGTTGGTGTCGAGCGCTGAACGCGCGGTGCCCCCGCCAGGATTCGAACCTGGGCACACGGTTTAGGAAACCGATGCTCTCTCCCCTGAGCTACGGGGGCGGGGCCGGCGCGATTGGTGGTCGAAAACCGGCTCGCCTGGCGCATCACGATAGGGGAGTGGGGTAGTTCGGCTTCGGAAGCCGCTGTCCTGTCGGGGAGAAGTCCGGTGTGCAGCTAGCTCGCGCTGCCTGCTCGGCGTTGTCATCGCGGCTTGTTCCCCGACGTTGTGGAAGCTCGCTCGTTCTGGATGATTCGCTGTGCTTCGACGTAGGGCACGGGCGCACCCTGTGTCGTCACAAGCCTTGTTCGTCCGTCACGCTCCTCCAAACGGTCGACTCGCTTGAGTAGTCGGTTGTGACGTGCCCGTTCGAGACGTGGTAGCCGGCGATGAGGGAACTTGCAGGGGAGACCCGAGGCGTGAGACTCCGATGCTTCAAAGGCCCCCACACTCACAAGACAACCAGCACAACCGAAAGGTTCCATCCGTTTGATCGGCTGTACGCGGGAACTACTGGACTAAGCGGTCGATGCTCTACACCTCCTCGGCAAGCGCCCTGAACCGAGAATCGCGTGCGCCAATCGCACGGCCTTCCACCACCGCGACGAATAGAACGCTGTCGAATCCTCAACTCCGGACCTGCCCGGCTCAACAGGAGCCTCTGCCGACTCCTCAACAGTTCCCAACCGCTCGTCTCTCACAGGACGATGACGCACTGATCAGATGAAAGGTTCGATAGCGCCAGCGAAGTGTCCTACAACTTGCGTCGCAGGCTCACTCATCTACTTCGTCGGTGTGAGCAGCGCCCATCAGTTGTTCCTGGCAATCCGGCCCCTGTCACGAGTCGCCATACCAGGCATCCCATACCGCTTGGTTCGCGCCCTCGACCGCGGAGCGGAGGCGGTCCTGTTCTGCGTCTTCGTCTGCGGTGAGCGGTTGGCCACACAGTCGCTTCTTGAAGAGCGTGGCGTATTGCCGTGTGACTTCGTGACGCCGATCCTCGGCTCGCGTGATTTTCCGCCAAGAGGGCGTCGTCTCGCTTCCGCACGGATACAGACTGGCCTCTCTGGACGTGCCAGTGCTAGTGCTGCCCGATCGTCTCTACGTACCGTCCCGTGCCGGGCCAATCCGGTTGCAGTGCTGGTAGCTCCTGATCGAGAAGCCGCTGTCCCGCGGCGTTCAGGGCGCGGCTCGCTCGAAGAGCTCGGCGTTCCAGCGTCGCCCGGTTGTCCCGATGACTTGGAGTACTCGGTCCAGAACGAAGTAGGCCACGTGCTCCGGATCGATGCATGACAGATCTGCCGTCTCGGCGAATCCGGACGCGAACCCCTTGCGACCGGGGCCGTTGAGGCTGTGGAGGCATATCCACGAGAACTCTTCCGCAGCATCGGACCCCGACGCGGTTTCCCAGTCGAGGACTCCTACCGGGCCGTCAAGCGATGTAGGTGACCTGAAGAGGAGGTTGGTTGGTCCAAGGTCGCCGTGAATGAGTACAGGTCGTGAAGGGCCGCGCATCGAACGCAGGTATTGACCCTGCAGGCGGGTGATGCGATCGACCACTGGCTCGACTTCACGCCGAGCCAGAGTTGCCCTCGCTGCGAGCGCTGCGCTCCGTGACGTCACCCAGTCTTCAAGGGTTCGATGCGGCGCGGTTGACCAGCATCCGAACGACGGAGGCCGTAGTCCCGTTTGGATTGTTCCTGCCACGCGGCCTTGAAGGCGCTGAAACTCCAACCCGACCGGAGCCTCCCACCGATCGGCTTCCCACTCGAGCGGGATGCCGTCGAGGCGAGTCATTCTGACGAATCGCTCGCCCTCAGGGAATCGCCCCGCGTCGCGCACAATGGGAGTCGCGAGCGTCGACTCCGAGAGCAGCTGGAGCGCAGCCGCTTCACGGTCCGCTTCGTCGCCGTCGAACAGGAAGACCTTGTACACGTCGTCGCCGACGGACACGACGTCCGTTCGTCCGGCGGATCCTCCGATGCGATTCGGCTCGACTCCGTCGGGCACATCGACATGGTCGAGCACGCGTTGGAGACCGAGGTGCACCTCGCAAGTATGTCCGGCGCTCGATCGCTCATTTGTCAGACAGATCAGGATCTGGACGACGCCCGCGCTCGCGAGGACGTCAAGCACAGCTGACGACGCCCAGACGTGTTGATGCCCTAGTGGGCGACGCGGGACCGGGATCGGCGCGGGAAGGTTCGTTGGGATGTTGGCGACGTTCTGGGTCAACATCGAGTGAGCGACCGCGCTGGACCGGCTGAACACGACGTAGCTGCCGGCGCGTTTCGCAATGAAGGACCCGCGGTACTCGCCGTTGCCCTTGTAGCTCAGAACGACGGACCGCCCACGTGCGTCTGATTGGGGCCAGCCCTGTTCGTCAACGCTTCGCGCTGCGACGACCGCGACCTCGCCGTGCGTCAAGGCTGACGCTCCATTCACGTCGGACACTGGGTCGACGTGAAGCACGACGCGGACCCGTTCACCGGCCGCAGGGTGCTGCGTCAAAACTTGTAGCTCGGTCACCGGCAGGATCTTCGCGGCCGCGACTGGCGCCGAGACCACGACGGCTCCCACGACTCCCAGAGCCAGGACAACCAGCCGAGTCCGCATGGCCTCACTCTTTCACGCCCGCGGGCTCGTTTCCACATGTCGACCCGACGTGGGTGAGCCATCAACATCGTTACCCAATCGAGATCGACTGTCACCGAATTCCGGCCGTTGAACCGACGAGTCCAGCAGCGTCGTAGACCGTGAGCGAGGACAGTTCAGTTCGTCACGTGAGCGCGTCGTGGCCCAGAGGCCCCGGAGGCGGTGGGCGTGCGGTACGCCACCAGAGCCCTTGCCCAGTCGTCCCACGATCAACGAAGCCACGCCGACGAGCGTGAGCACGGCGGCCAGGGATGAGTAGTGGTTCAGCGATACGGCATGCGAGGCGTGCAGGTGCTCTGAGCCGGCTTGCTTTGCTGCGAATGCGTCTGCGACCGCCGTGTGTTGCTCGAACGACGAACCAGGGGAACTCGTGTCGAGTACAAGTCCCATCAGCACGGCGTCCCAGAGTTCACCGTTCCGACGGCGCCACTGCCGTATGAGGCGACCCTCGAACTCGAAACCGTGGTTCCGATAGAGCCGCAATTCCGCCGCGCGTTGTGTGGCCAGACTGTCAGGGTCACCTTGTGGGCACCGCGCGTCTTACGACCAGCCGATGCACGCTTCGAGAAGCTGTGACCCGATGCCCATTCCTCGGTAGCTGTCGCGGACCATCATCCCCAGATCAGCGACTCCGCTCGCAAGGTCGATCCCTAAGTGTCCGGCCAGAACGCCGTCGGACTCCACGATGTAGGTCGCCACGCGTTCTGAGTCGAGACGGGCGTCGAAGACTCGGCGGGCACGGGTTTCGTCTACCGGCGCTTCCGCCCCAATCCAACGACCCTCGGCCGCGACGTCTTGGAACAGCGCGAACCAGTCCGCGAAGTCACCGTCGACAGCCAGTCGCACTCCGAAGTCAGTCACCTCGCCATTCTTTCCCAAACCCGCGCCAGAGCCGAGCGCAAATCTGGAGCGACGAGAGCTGATCTGGTCGTCGATGTCACCGACTGTGCGCCACGCGAATCGGCAGGCTTGATCTTGAAAGCGATGAGCGGGTACGCGTAGCCCCCGATCCGGGGAACACTCGCCGCGGTCGAGCGCGACGCCATGGCACTCAGTTGGTTGTTGCCTGCCAACTGCTGATCCGGGTGATCTCGATGAACAGCACGGGCCCCGCGGGACGATGCTCGCGATATTGGCCGTACTTCGCTGCCAACAGGTCGACTGCCTCCTCGCGCGCGCTGCCGTGTTCGATCACCCGGCCCCGCCCCGAGATCCGCACCCACCACAACGATGACCAGTCGTCGTCGTAGTCGTCGATCATCAACTGAACATCTGGCGTCCGACGCACGTTCTCCAGTCGCCGCAGCTGCAACGTCCGCTTCGGCTTCCCGTCGACGACTGACACCACGTGATCACCGGACATCGCGAAACAGATCGGCACGACATGCGGCCGCCCGTTCGCATCCACCGATGCCAGTCGCCCAACGCGCGCCGCGGCGATTCTCCGTCGCGCCTCTTCGTCATTCATCCGGCCATTTTCGCCTCCGCGCGGCGCACCAACGACGACTCGTACCGCACTGCGCATGGGTGGGTTCGTGGGCAGGCCGAATCTGGCGATATGGGATTCGAGTCAGCGCTGAGCAAGAGTTGCGACGCCGCGACCGAGCGGGAGCTCTACCAACTGGATGCTCTCGACCCGTGCGACGACTGGCAAGGAGAACCTCTCGACCGCGCGGACCACGGAGGACAGGTCTGAAACGCCGAGTGCGAGCGTGCAGTGCGGCACGAGTGAGTCGGCGAGGTAGTACTCCCGGAAGTCGTCGACCTCAGGAAGAAGGCGTTCACAGATGCCGCGGTGAAGGTCAAGGAGTTGGCGAGTCGGAACAACACCGAGGAAAGCAACGGACTCGTTGGTAGGGAAGAATCCGAGTGACCCGAGGTTGAGCGCCATCCCAAGGTGGGAGCGGCAGATGTCAGCAACGAGATCAGCGCAGCTCGATGGATCGCCCGTTTCGAACACCGCAAGGGTGACGTGCGGTTCGTACATCGCGTTCGGCGCGCTCGCTAGGGAAAGCACGCCCTCTTCGTCGAGCGCCTCCCAGATCGACTTGATGGTTTGAGTTGCCTCGTCATCGAACAACAGGATGAGCGCCAAGATCATTGGCGAAGTCTTGCGCGTTGCCCGCTCGGCACCCAGGCGAATCCCCGAAGGGCGATCGGTTCGGCCGGACGGGAGACCGGAGCAGTGCCTTGATGCGAGCTTCTGGTGTCGGTGAGTTCGTCGGACGCGCGCTCAACCGAAAAGCAGGTACACCAACGCGTCGTGGTCGCCGCCAGCGTCAGGCAATGGCGCTGGTGTGATCGGTGATCAGAAGTGGCTGGACATTCCGAATCGTCGACGGAGTGTGATGTCGCCCCCCGGGTCGTTGTCAGGTGTTCGGTGTTCGAACCGGAGACGGCAATTACTGTGCGTTCGGTGGTGAAGTCCGAGGCTCGTTACGTCGCGCGGTGGGAGCTTGACGATGTCAACGGCGTAGTCGTCGCGGTCGATGTCCTTCGTGCATTCACGACCGCGGCCTACGCGCTTGACGCGGGGGCGACGTGCATCTGGCTGGTCGCCGGCGTCGACGAAGCTCTGGCGCTGGGCCGACAGATTCCTGGCGCCCTGGTGATGGGTGAAGAACATGGCCGCCGCCCAGTGGGGTTCGATTTGTCGAACTCGCCCGTTGCGGTTGCGCGAGCCGGGGTTGGTGGTCGTGAACTTGTGCAACGCACTTCGGCGGGCACCCAAGGTGTGGTCGCGGCGACACGCGCTGAACGGTTGTTCGCCGCAGGTCTCGTGTGCGCCTCGGCGACCGCTGCGGCGATCACCGCGGCCGGACTTGGGGCGCCTTCCTATGTCATCACTGGCCGCTTCCCCGAAGACCCAACAGGCGGTGACGACGATCTGCTCACGGCGCAGTTCATTGAAAGCGCTCGCACTGGCGCGCCGTTGGACGCGATCGGCACGGCGAAGGCGGTTGCTGCGACGGACGAAGCGGCTCGCACGTTGGCGGTCGGCGGCGGACACGTCGATCCAGACGATATCGTGTACGCGACCGACGTCGACCGATTCGACTTTGCGATGGAAGTCGAACGAGTCGACGGTCGTCTTCGATTGGCTCGAACCCCGACCTCGTCCGCCTGAGACGACTCACGATCGAAGGGCTTGCACCTCGGCGAGGAGCTGATCGATCTGTCGATCCTGCGCCTCCATGTGTTGTTGGATCTCGAGCGCGGTGTGGAGAACCGCGTCGGCATCTTCGTATGTGGCCTGCGCGTGCGCATCGGCGGCGCCGCTCTGCACGTTCTGACCGACGATGATGATGCTCAAGAGGACCAGCTGCAGGAAGGTCTGACTGATCCACGACACGATCGTGACCACGTCGTGGGAGCTGATGGCGGACGGGAGCGAGACCGCGGCGAGCGCGGCGAACGCGTACGCGCACCACATCGTGCCGACGCCCCCGGTGATCTTGAGGGCGAGGAACGTGTTGAACCGCGAGTGGACCCTCTCTCGAGAACTGGTCGTCGACGGTGGGCGGCCCCTTCGCCGAGCGACGAGCAATGTGCGGGTGAGGAACGTGCGTGAAGATCTTGGTCATCGCCCATGATCCACCCTTCGCAAGCTTCCGTCACCTCCGGGCAAGAACCCAGCGCGACGTTTCGCTGACGCCGCGTCTTCGTGCAGACCGGCGGCCGTCGGCGCTCACCCGAGCCCGCGCGGGTCCGGTGAGGTCGCGAGCGCCGCAAACGCGCTCGGCATGGCATCGTTGGTCGCAGCATCCAGAAGCTGCTGCAGCGCGACGATTCCCGGTCGCGGCCCACGTGAGGCGAGGTCATCGAAGGCGGCCCGCAGCCGGCGGGCGACCTGTGGGCTGTCGGCGCCGTAACGAATGATCTCGGCGAAGCCCAGCGTCGCGAGCTCGTCGAACGTGTCGACGGGCAACCGAACCCGCGCCGTCCCTGCATCATCCATGTACCAACCGGTGGGATCCGGGCGTTCGATGACCGTTCCGAGGAGGTCGACGACGCGGTCGATCACCTGCACCGCGGTGGTGGGGTCGTTCACCGCGGGTGACAGCGCGCGGATGGCGATGTCGACCAGCTGGCGGAGTCCGAATCCTGGATCGAGCAGGAGACTGCGTTCGTTCGTCAGGAGGAACTGTTCGCAGACGAAGCCGTCGGTGTCGACTGGAGACGCCGACGCTGGTGTGCAGCCGCGCAATGGTGGAACCGGTTCCCGACGTAAGCTGCCGATGGGCCGCGTCACTTCGACCCAGCCGCTCGCCTCGGCGGCGAGCGTCGCGAGGCCGCGCACGTCGACCGCGTCGATGACCCCGTGCGTACGGGCGCCGATGATCAAAGGCGCGGGCGCTGGAGTGGGTCGAAGTACGGCGGCGACCTCGCCGCCTTGCGGGAAGCCCGCAGCGAGCGCGGGACGCGTCTCGTTGGCGATGCGCTCGACCAGGTACTGCACCCGGAGCAACCGAGCGGTGCCATTGGCGAAGAGAAGGAACGCCACCAGGGTGGCGACCACCAGGAGGGCGACGCCCGTGGTGGAGATGACGGGCGTGAAACCGCGGTTGCGGCCCTGGGTCGACCGGATGGCGATGAGCGTCACGATCGAATACACGAATGTCGCGATGAAGATCCCGAGCGCGACCTTGGTGAGTCGCGACCGCACGAACACTCTGACCGCGCGGGGTGAGTACTGGCTGGCCGCGAGTTGAATCGCCACGAGGGTTGTCGCGAACACGATGCCCAGGAACGCCAGCATGCCGGTGGCGACGACCGACGTGAGCGTCAAGGCGGTACCGGTGTCGCCGACGAGAAACCGGCTGTTCGCGGCGTGGAAGTCGAAGGAGTCGTCGAGCGCGACGGTGATCAATGCCGCGAGGAGCGCTGCGGCGCCGAAGAGCGCGGGTACCGGCCAGAGCGAACTGGCGAGCCGGTCTCGTCGCGCGAGCCGGCGAATGTCGTGCCGACCTGCGGATGCCGCCAAGACGAAGCGGGGACCCTGCGGGTCAGACGGGTCCTCCGAAGCCAGCGACATGCCGACATCATCGCTCTCCGAACGCTGACTCGGCGCGGATCCGACTGCAGACGCGCGCTGTCGGAATCGGCAAGGCTGGCGAGATCGGTGTGGCAGCAGAGACGAGGGGGAGTCGATGTTCGATCTCACGGGAAGGGTGGCACTCGTCACCGGATCGGGCCAGGGCATCGGCGCGGGGATCGCCGCGACCATTGCGGAGGCCGGCGCGGCGGTGATGGTCAACGACCTGTACGGCGATCGCGCCGAGGAGTCGGCCGCGGCGATCAGCGCGGCGGGCGGTGCCGCGGTTGCCGCGCCGTTCGACGTGACCGACATCGACGACGTCGCCGCGTGGCATTGCCGGCGCGTCGGCCGCGCTCGGTCCGGTCGACCTCCTTGTGAACAACGCGGGCATCGTTTCGAACGGCGGCGCGGTGTTCTTCCGCGAGTCGCAGCCTGACGACTGGCACAAGTGGGTGGAGGTGAACCTCTTCGGGGTCATGAACTGCGCGAGGGCCGTGATCGACGGCATGTGCGAGCGCGAGTTCGGACGGGTGATCACGATCTCGTCGGGTGCGGGCACCATCGGACTCAACATCGGCATGTCGGCGTATGCCGCGGGGAAGGGTGGCGCGATCAGCTTCATGCGCCACCTCGCGTTGGAGACGGCGAAGTTCGGCGTCACCGCGAACACGCTGGCCCTCGGCATGATGGACAACACGGCGGGGAGGGAGATGCCGGCGGCGGTGCGGAAACCGAATCCTGTCGGTCGGCTCGGCACGGCGCGCGACGTCGGTGCGGCGGTCGTGTGGTTGGCGGCCGAAGGCTCATGGATCACCGGGCAGACCATCCAGGTGAACGGCGGCGCGCCGACCACGTGAGCCCGTCGAACCCACTGGAGTCTGGGGCACGGACGTAGCCACTGGCTACCATTCGTGAACGTTCTGAACTCCGAGATGGGGGATGCAATGACGGAGAAGATGTCGGCACCCGATGCGCTCAAGCACTCGTTCGAGACGGGCGACCGTGGTCCGTGGGAAGCGCTCTTCGCGCCGGGGTGCGTGAACTGGCACAACAGCGACAAGCTGGAGGTGCCGGCCGCCCAGTTCGCGGGTGGCGGCGTGTTCCAACAGATGGTTGACGGCATCGAGGTCGACGTCATCCGCCACGCGCCGTTCGACGGTGGGGAGCTCATCCAGATCGCCGTCCGCGGCACAGTGCACGCCAGCGGGAAGCCGTTCCTCGCACACAACGCGATCGTGATCGCGACCAACGAGCAGGGAATCACCCGCATCGAGGACTACGTCGACCCCACGTTCGGCTCGCAACTCATGGGCGACGCGAGCTGACGATCCGGTGATCAAGCTCGGTGTCCTGCCGCCGCTCCTCCCTGGGCTCGTGACGTCGGGCGACTTCATGCGCGAGTACGTCGCGATGCTCGAGGACTGTGGCGTCGAGTCGCTCTGGGGCGTCGAGCACGTCGTCATCGCTGAAGAGCATGAGCCGAAGTATCCGTACAACGCCGACGGCACGATGGGGCCCGCGTTCCGCGCGCTCCCGCTCGTCGACCCACTCGAGATGCTGTCGTTCGTCGCCGCGGTGTCGAGTCGTCTCGTGCTGAGCACGTGTGTGGTGCTCGCGCCGTTGCACAGCCCGGCGGTGCTGGCGAAGCGGGTGGCCACCATCGACGCGCTGTCGGGCGGGCGGATGATGATCGGACTCGGCATCGGGTGGCAGAAAGAGGAGTACGCCGCAGTGGGCGCGCCGTTCCGCGATCGCGTGGCGCACGGCTCGAGGAGTGCATGCTTGCGATCCGCGCGCTGTGGGCCGACTCACCCGCCACGTTCCACGGCGAGCACGTCTCGTTCGACCGCGTGTTCTCGAACCCGCAGCCGGCGCGCGGCCGTGTACCGATCCTGCTCGGCGGCAACAGCGATGCAGCCATCGATCGTGTCGGTCGCATCGGCGACGGCTGGCTGCCGTACACCATCCAACCCGACGAGATCGCCACGTCGGCGGCGCACATCCGTGCGACCGCGAGTGCGGCGGGCCGCGATCCCGACGAGATCGAGATCACCGCCTGGCCGGGAAGTCACGACCCGGTTGCCCAACACGACGTCGACTACGTACGTCGCTATGTGCAGGCTGGCGCGAGCCGCCTGCTGTTCTGGCCGACCATCACCGGCCCCGACGACCTTCCCCTGGTGCGCAAGCAACTCGAGCAGTACCAGGAGCAGGTGATCGACAAGCTCTGAGGGGAGCATCCGTGGGAGTTCGAAGAGTGGTCACCGGCGTGGTTGACGGCCGGTCGCAGATCATCGAAGACGCGCCGGTCGAAGGGACGCCCTATTGGGAAGACCTGTGGGTCATCTCGCCCGACGAGCCGCTCGGCCACGCGCCGAGCGACGCCGACACCGCTCTCGAGCCGACACCGGGTGCGGCTCGGTGGCGTGTGTTCCTCGTGCCGCCCGACGCGGTGCTTCGCGAGCTCATGGGCTGCGCCCGGCGCGAGCAGCGACGACGGCGTGGCCGTCGACGAGGCGTTCTTCCATCTCACGAACACCGTCGACCTCATCTACGTGCTCGACGGCGACGTGACGCTCCGGATGGAAGAGGGCGAAGTGCTCCTCCACCCGGGCGACTGCGTGGTGCAGCGCAACACCAACCACGCGTGGGGCAACCCGAGCGACCGTCCGGTGCGGCTGCTCGGTCGTGATGGTCGGTCTTCCCTGACCTGATCGGCGTTCGTGTCGGTCAGCTGATCACGCGGGCGTACTCGCCGAGCCGGGCGATGGTGTCGCTCGGCGCGTCGCCGGCCCGGTGCACGTAGAGCGTGACGTGCGACAGCCCGGCGCCGTGCCATGCGTCGAGCTGCTCGGCCAGCTCTCCGGCGTCCAAGGCGGCGGGCACGACGGCGTCGACGCCGAACGTCGACGGATCGCGACCGGCCTCGGCGACCAGCGTGTGCAGGCGATCGACGATTCCGCGCATGTCGTCTTGGGGTCCGGTCGTGCTGCGCAGCGACGAGATGAAACCGTCGCCCACTCGCGCGGCGCGGTGGTACGCCGCGTCGCTGAACCCGCCGACCCAGATCGGAATGGTTTTGTGCGGACGCGGCAGCACGCCGGCCCGGTCGACGCGATGGAATCGGCCGTCGAAGTCGATGACCGGCTCGGTCCAGAACCGACGCAACAGCTCGATCTGTTCTTCCTGGCGAGCGCCGCGCGTCGAGAAGTCGACATCCAGGGCCTCGTACTCCACGAAGTTCCAACCGACGCCCACGCCGAGCCGCAGCCGCCCGTTCGAGAGGATCGACACTTCGGCTGCCTGCTTCGCCACCAGCGCGGTCTGGCGTTGCGGGAGGATGAGCACACCGGTCGCCAATTCGATCGTCGACGTGAGCGCCGCGAGATGACCGAGCAACACGAACGGCTCGTGGAAGTACGTCGTCTCGTTGTAGGGCACGGGCAACGCAGGGGTGCGGTCGGCGTGCTGGGCGCCGAGCACGTGGTCGTACGCGAGCAGGTGCGAGAAGCCCGCGCCTTCCGCCGCCTGGGCGAAGTCGCGGATCGCCGCAACGTCGTCGGCGAGCTCTTCACCAGGGAGCTTCACGCCGATCTTCATGCCGGTCGTCACTCCTTCGGCTCGGGTTCGCCGAGCGACAGGAGTGCACCGGCGATCCGTTCGAGGTGCGCGTTCAAGGTCGTCGAGTCGTCGTTGCCGATCCCGGCGATGCGGCGCAGGTACGGCTCGTAAAGGTCCCACCCCATCGACAACACGATGAACGTCGCGATGACGACCCGCACGTCGACCTCGGCATCCGTGTGCGGCACGCCGAGCGGAGGAGGAACGGCAGACTCGTCGTCGTCACCGTCGTCGGCGTCGTCGTCATCGGGATCGCGAAAGAGCAGATCGAGGTCGATGCCTTCGAGCAGCGCCCACGCGAGCGCACGCGCGTATCCCGGATAGCTGTGCACCTCCGGCACGTCGCGCAGTGCGGCACGTCCGCTCGGTGGGTCGATGAACGTCGCGCGGATGGTCCGGATCAGCGGTTGGAACACCGACGCGAGCACCGCCTCCTTGGTGCCGAAGTAGCGGTACACCAGGCTGTAGTTCACGCCCGCTTCCGCGGCGATCTCGCGCAACGTCACGTTCGCCGGGCTCCGCTCGCGGAACAGCCGCTCCGCCGCCGCGGTGACGGCCTCGCGGATCTCCATCCCGCCCGCGGGCTTCTTCCCCGATCCGCGGGGCCCTTGGTGGAGCGGGGGCCGGGTCATCGTGCGGACTCTATTTGGCGCTCGCGGCGGGCGTGCCGGAGCCACCCTGGCTCGGACACCCGACACACGGTGCCGGCGGATCAGTGGGCAGCGGTGATGTGTCGAAGACGGAGACCGCGCCCGTCGGGTCGAAGAACTTGAAAGTTGTCTTCGGCCAGGACCCGGCGTGGTACCGCTTGGCGTCGTTGACGTACATCGTCAGGCCCTTGCCGTTGGTGTTCGTCACCTGCGACGCGCCCGTGGCGGTCGCGTCGAACCAGACCGGCGCGAAGTCGGTGCCGAGCGTCATGTACTCGTTGTACGGGAGACCGGCGGTCTTGCCGAACGCGGCTTCGAACGTGACGGTCATGTCGGAAGCTGCCCCGCCCATCGCGGGCGTCGCGAAGAACCCCTTCTGCACGTTCTTCGGCGTGAGGGTCGGGCCCGCGTACATGAGCGCGTGACCGAGCCACGACACCTCCGACCCGGCGAGTTGCGACGTGGTCGCCTTCCCAGGACCCCAGTACCAGTCGGGCACCGCGCCCGTGGTCGCCGGCTTCTCGCGGTCGTACGGGAAGAGGTTCGACAGGCCGAACGCGTGCGCCCACTGGTCCTGGTCGTAGCTGCGCGACAGCACGCTGAGATCAGCGAACTGGTACCCGGTGAGGATCCATTCGGGGAAGTACTCCTGGCTGGTGGCGAACTTCGTGACGGCTGTGTTCATCGCGGAATCGCTGAAGAGGAACACCGACGTGACGCCGGCCGTCTTCAACTTCGTGACGATCGCGGGCGCCTGCTCCTCCGCGAGCGTCGCGTCGCCCAGCACACCGGGCGACGTCTCGTACTCGAGTGCGGGCGACGAGAGCTTGCCGCCGTACTTCGCGAACTCCTTGTTGAAGCCGTCGATGTCGATCGAGTTCGTGTAGATCGCGCCGAACGCGCGCGGCTTCGACTTCGAGCGCGTCGTCTCCGGCCCACTGGGCCTTCTTGTTGGTGAGCTGCTTGCCTGCCCACTCCGCAGTGTTGATCGCGCCCGCCTGCTGGTCGGTGGATCCCCAGCGATACGGGGCTTGGTCGACTGCGTCCTGGGCCGAGACGCCGCCGCCGAACGCGAGGATCTTGTCTTGGGCCAGCAGGGTCTGCAGTGTGGTCAGCCCTCCGCTCGTGGTGTCGAGCACCGCGAACGGCTGTTCCGCTTTGATCGCGACCGCGTCGGCTCGCTGCGCCGCTTCGTCGTCACCCGCCGAGTCCTTGAACACGAACTCCACCTGACGACCCCACAGCTCGAACGTGTGGGCGTACGGCGCCCAGGCATCGAGGATTGCGTCGTGCATGGTGCCGACGTCGCCGTTGGCTTCGTTCTTCGGGGCCGTGGACGCAACTTTCGACGCCGCGATCTGCGCGGGAGTAGCGAGGACGACCACGACCTTCACCGTGGTGGCGGTCACGCCCCGCGACGTTGCCCCACCGTTGTTCTTCGGTGCCGGTGCGACGCAGAACGGTCCGCCGGGAGGCGGTGACAGGAGCGCGAGCTCCGTCACGAACGGGAACACGCCGAAGCCCTTGACCGCGTCGGCGTTGCACTTCGGGTTCTCGAGCGCGGCCTTCGTCCCGATGCCGACGCCGGGCGGGGCCGTCCCGATCCCCCTCGTGTTCACGGGGATCGCCTCGCTCCCGCTCGCCGTCGTTTGCGCACCGGCCGGCGCCAACGTCGCCGAGAGCAGCGCGACCGTGACACTCGCGCCCACACATGCCCACATCCGTCGTCGCATCGCCGTTCCCCCCGGCTCGTTGCGCCGCTGCGACGTGGTCGCTCACCGCGGCTGTAGCCCAAGGCTACATCCTCCTGTAGCCGCGGGCTACCCGCAACTGCGACACCCCGTCCGGTGATGTCAGACGGCGTGCGACGCCCCGGTGAACCCGTACGGCACGCCATGCTCGGGCTGGAGCGGACCCAGGTACACGCCCAGGTTCGACTCCTCCGGGTACGCATCGAGTGGCGTGTGGATCTCGGCGACGGTGGGCCCGACCCGCGCGGCGACGGGTGCAAGCGCGTCGAGATCGAAGTTGTACACACGAGCCGCGTTCTCCGAGAGCATCGCGCGTGTCTCGTCGTGGGAGACCGGCGCGAACGTCGCCGCGCAGCGCTTCGCGGCTGAACGGGTGGGTCCCCTCGCAGTGGGGGTAGTCGGCGCCCCACATCACGTGCTCGGTGCCGATGGTGTGGCGCGCGGGGAGCTCGGCCGGTCCCATGAACGACGCGCCGATGTAGCAGTTGCGCCGGAAGTAGTCGCTCGGACGCATCGACAACAGGCTGACGGACGCATGTCCCATCCGCGACTGATCGAGGTCAGGTCGCTCGATGACGTTGGTGTAGTAGTGGTCGAGGCGGCGCATCTCGGGCACGGTCCACGCCAGGCCTTCCTCGGTCATCACGAGCTTGAGATCGGGGAACCGGTCGAACACGCCACCGAAGATCATCTGCCACACGCTGCGTCGTGAGTAGAAGTAGACCTCGTAGAGCAGCGCGGCGCGTGCGGGAGAGTCCTCCGCGATGTCGGGGGTGCCGGCCCCGACGTGTTGGTTGACCGCCATGTCGAGCTCCTGGCACAGCTGCCAGATCGGGGCGTAGCGCGGCGACCAGAGGTCTTCGAGCGTGTGGTTCGGCGCGATCGCCGGAACGAGCACTGCGGGGAACCCGGCTTCGTGGCCCCACCGGATCTCGTCGAGCGCGTCGTCGATGTCGTACAGGAAGATCTGCACAGGAGCCTTGCGTCGTCCCGGGACCTCGTCGCAGAAGTCGCGCATCCAGCGGTTGTGCGCGCGCAGCCCCGCCATGCGCCGTTCGTAGTCGTTGCGCTCGCGTGGCTGACTGGCGAAGAGCGAGTGCGATGGGAAGAACGGTGGCATCGTGTCGGGGAAGATCACCTCCGCGGTGAGACCGTCGGCCTCGGTCTGCTGCAACCGCAGGTCGCTCTCCCAGCAGCACCGCATGCGCGTCGACGTGTCGTCCTTCGCGTCCCACGGACCGCCTTTGAGCCCCTCCGCCCATGCGTCGTACTCGTCGTGCCAGCGCGATTCGAGGTACGGCTTGTACCCGGCGAGGCTGGCGCCGGCATGCATGTCGGCGGAGATGATGGTGTAGCGCTCGTCGTGCACGGCGTCGTTGCCCTTCGCTCGGCGGCTGCGCAAGATCGTCGGTGAATGGTCTCGCGGCCGTAGCCATCGGCCACATCGTCACGGTAGAGTCCGTCGCCGCGAACGCGCAACCGGTGGCGGTGATCGTGGCGCGGTGACGCGACGAGGAGGATCGATGACCTTCGGTGTGGGCCCCGACGACGACGGCTGGCACGCGAGCGACGGCGACGACCCGTTCTGGACCGAGACGCTCTGGTGCGGGTTCGCGGTGCCCGAGCTCTCGGTCACCGGCGTGATCTCGCCCGTGTTCCGTCGCAACCAACAGACGGCCGCACTCGGTGTGTACCTGTGGGATGCGGTCGACGCTCCCGACGGCGACGGCCTCTACCGACACTGGATGAGCCACCTTCCCGTCCCGGCGAACCCCCGCGACTTCGAGCTGCCCAACGGCTTCTCGTTCCGGAGCCTCGAGCCGTTGCAGACCCATGAGGTGCGCTACGACGACGGCGTCGAGCTGCGCGTGGAGTTGCGCTACGAAGGCATCCACGAGCCGGTGGGGCGTCCGGCAGGTGGCACCACGAGTTGGTTCCAGCCGTGCCACGTGACCGGGTCGCTCACGCTCAACGGCGACGACGCTCGGCGATCGACTGCTTCGAGGTGTTGGGGCGCTCGTGGGCCCTGCGTCCGGAGCGCCGCTCGCCACCGCGTCCCGACGATCTGTCCCAGGCGATGGGTGCCGCCGACTCCTACGGCGCCTCGGCGCAGACCACGTTCTTCATGGGCAGCGTCGGGGATCTCACGTCCACGGCGTCGCACTCCGGGTACTTCATGCGTGACGGTGAGCTCCAGCGCATCGTCGAGGGCCGTCGCACCGTCGGACGGCGATCCGCGGCCGGCTTTCCCGAGACGATCGAGATCGAGGCGAAGGATGCCGCGGGGCGCGAGCTCCATGCGGTCGGCACCTGCGTCAACCGGATGCGCATGGCGATGCCGTCGTACATCTGCTGGATGAACGGCGTCACCTGGACCGTCGACGGCGAGGAGCTGTGGGGCGGTGACGACGACGTCCCCGGCGGACGGCCGGCCCGTCACGTCTCGATTCCTGCGTGACGTCGGGCGCTACCGTGAGCCCGTTCGCGAGGGGATGACCCGCGAGCGAACGGTTCGACATCGAGGGGGAACAACGCATGTATCCGGGTCTGCACGCCGCCGTCATTCCTGCCAAGCCGGCGATCATCATGGGCGCCGGCGACATCGTCACGTACGGCGAGCTCGAAGCGCGCTCGGCGCAGCTCGCGCAGCTCCTGTACGCGCGGGCTGCGGCCCGGTGACAACGTGGCGATCCTCGCCGAGAACCACGCACGCTTCATGGAGGTGTACTGGGCCGCGGTTCGCTCGGGCCTCTACCTCACCGCGATCAACTGGCACCTCGCACCCGAGGAAGCCGCGTACCTGATCGAGGACTCCGCCTCGAAGGCGCTCATCACCACGGCCCGCATGTCCGACACCGCGGTGCCATTGCTCGACCTCGATCCCCGAGTGCCGGTCGCGCTTCATGATCGGCGACACCGCGCCCGGCTTCGAGTCGTACGAGGATGCGATCGCGGAGCAGCCCGCCGTGCCGCTGGCCGATCAACCTCGTGGTGATGTCATGCTCTACTCGTCGGGCACCACCGGGCGGCCGAAGGGCATCAAGCGTCCGCTGCCGGGCCTGCAGGTCGACGATCCCGAAGTCAACGGCACCTCCAAGATCGAGCGTCTCCTGCTCGGCATGGACGAACACTCCGTGTACCTGTGCCCGGCGCCGCTCTACCACTCGGCGGGGCTGCAGTGGTCGGCCGGTGTGCATGAGATGGGGGCGACGCTCGTGGTGGAGGAGCGCTTCGACGCCGAGGAATTCCTCCAGATCGTCGAGCGCGAATCGGTGACGCACACGCAGGTGGTGCCGACGATGTTGGTGCGGATGCTGAAGCTGCCCGAGGAGACGCGCACGCGGTACGACCTGTCGAGCCTGCAGTGCGTGTTGCACGCGGCGGCACCGTGCCCGATCGAGACGAAGCGCCAGGCGATCGAGTGGCTGGGCCCGATCGTCGACGAGTTCTACGGCGCCACCGAGGGCACTGGCATGACCTTCATCCGTTCGCCCGAATGGCTCACGCACCCCGGCTCGGTCGGCACGCCGATCGTCGGCATCCCGCACGTGTGCGACGAGGAAGGTCGCGAGCTTCCGCCCGGCGAGATCGGCATGTTGTACTTCGAGAAGCCAGAGCAGCCGTGGACGTACCACGGCGACGAGGAGAAGACACGGGCCAGTCGCCATCCACTGCACGACAACTGGGCTGCGCTGGGCGACATCGGTTATCTCGACGAGGACGGCTACCTCTACCTCACCGATCGTGCGTCGTTCATGATCATCTCGGGCGGGGTGAACATCTATCCGGCCGAGATCGAATCGTGCCTCGTGATGCACCCGAAGGTGCTCGACGTCGCCGTGTTCGGCCTCCCGGATCCGGAGATGGGCGAGTTCGTGCAAGCGGTCGTGCAACTCGCCGACGGCGTCGATCCGTCGCCCGCGACGGCCGATGAGCTGCGCGCCTATCTCCGCGATCACCTGGCCGGCTACAAGCTCCCGCGCGTCATCGACTTCCGCGACGAGCTACCTCGCCAGGCCAACGGCAAGCTCTACAAGCATCAACTCCGCGACGAGTACCGCGCCGCGATGGATGCGGCGAACGCCTGAGCGACCGACCGAACTCTCGCCTGACAGGACGACGCGATGCCTGACTCCGTTCCTTCGCTGCATCACGTCGTGTTCTGCGTTCATCGCGAGAACCAGGACGCGGCGGCCGACTTCTGGCGAGGACTCGGTTTCGAGTTCGGCGACATCGACCTGGCCGAGGAAGGGCTGCGCGTGCTGCTCGACTGGTCGCGCGGCATCGAGATCATCTCACCGACCGATGCGTCGCGTGTCGAGGCGGGCGAAGTCGTGAAGTTCCTCGAGGAACAGGGTGAGGGTGTGTACTCGGTGGTGGTGCGGACGGCCGATGCAGACGCGTCGGTGTCGATCGCGGAGCGGTACGGCGCGACGGTGGAGTTCCGCCAGCACCGAGAAGGCGTGTTTCCGCTCGACGAGGTTCGCCTGAGCCCGCTCCACGGCATGCCGGTCACGATCCTCGTGACTGACATGCCCGGGTGACGCTTCGATCGGGTCGACCTACGTGATCGGTTCCACGCCGGCGCGTGCCGCGGATCTCGTTCTCGATGCGTACCGCTTCGGCACCCGAGACGTCGTAGCGGATCGCGGCGTCGTTGGGGAGGGGGCCGTCCCACCCTTCGAGCAGACCGAGCTGATGACACACCTCTTGCGCCTCGACGGTGCGACCGTCGGTGGGTGCCTCGTCGGGGTGCTCGACGAGCCACCTCACCACCGCCCCGATCACCTCGGGTGGTGCGCCACCGACGAAGCCGAAGTCGCCCATGTCGGCGGCGATGCGCTCGGTGGCGATCAGGTTGGGCTGCACGTTGTAGGCCCGGACGCCGTCGCGAGAGTGCTCGGCGGTGAGGAACCCGGCGATGCGCTGCATCGCGCCCTTCGAGATCCCGTAGCCGACGCCCCAGCCGCCCTCGCCCGCGGCGAGGGTCGGATCCGCGTAGGCGGAGCCCGACGTGATGTTCACGATGGTGCCGCCGCCCCGCGCGATCATCCCGGGCAACACCAGCTTGCACAACACGAGGATGGCGAGCACGTTCGCCTGGAGCTGCTTCTCGAGCAGGTCGATGGGCGTGTCGAGCAAGAGGTCCATGTGGCCGGGCCCGATGTATCGCCCGTTGTTCACCAGCACGTCGACGCCGCCCCAGCGCTCCTCCACCCGAGCGACTGCCGCGCCGAGCGACGCGTAGTCGGTGAGGTCGGCGGGCACGAGCAGCGCGTCGCGACCCTCCGCCGCGACCAACTCGGCGGTGGCGTCGAGTGAGCCGGGGAGCGGCTTCGTGTTCGAGGCCTTGAGCGTCGATGAGTGCTCGCGCGCTTCCCCGTCGTGCACCGTGCGCGCGGTGATCGCGACGTCGTAGCCACCCTTGGCCAGCCATTGCGCGACCGCCTTGCCGATGCCACGGCTCGCGCCGGTCACCAATGCGACCTTTCGTTGCTCCGTCATGTCGACCGTCTCCGTCTGCGCTCGTGTTCGGACGGCCGTACCGTAGCGACGACGCGTCAGTCGGTGACGCGGTGCCACCCACCCGCGGCGTGCAACCCACCGTCGACGTGCACGGCGCACCCAGTGACGAAGCGGGCGAGGTCACTCACGAGGAACACGATCACCGAAGCACATTCGGACGGATCGGCCATGCGGCCGAGCGGTGGAACGGGAGGCGGCAAGAACTTCGAACGAGCCTGCGTGTCGGCGGCGAGCGCGGCGTCGGCCTCGGTGGTGATCCCGTCGGGTGAGACGCTGTTGACGCGGATCCCGAGCAGCGCGAACTCGAGCGCGAGCGTCTTGGTGAGCCCTTCTTGCGCGGCTTTCATCGCGGCGTACACCGCGAACCCTGGCGCGGCCTGGAAGGCCTCGCTCGACGTGACGTTCACGATCGCGCCGGCGCGCCCGTCCATCAGAGGCACGAACGCCCGGGTCACCCTCACGACCGCCATGAAGTTCACGTCGACGAGCGCAGCGTCGCCCTTGGTGCTCACCGACATGAACTCGGAGTGGAAGGTGCCGCCCTCGTTGTTGACCAGCGCGTCGGCGTGACCCCACCGATCGCGAACGTCGCTCGCGAAGTTCTCGATCGCAGGCTGATCACGGATGTCGAGCACCGCAGGCAGGACCTCGACCCCGCGGTCAACCAGCTCCGAGGTCACGGCGGCCAGGGCGTCGGCGTCGCGGTCGCAGATCGCGACGCGCATGCCGAAGTTGGCGAGCGCGATGGCCGTGGCGCGGCCGATCCCGTGGGCGGCGCCGGTGACGACTCCGACCCGTCCGTCGAGCCGGACGAGCTCGGGTGTGATCTCAGGAGACATCGGCGGAGCGTACGTGGCGCCCGCCTGCTGCGCACGGGCCGATGGTCGGTTTGACGTGCCCCCGCTACGTTCGTGTCGTCGACGAACAGACGTGAGGGGAAGCCACATGGACGGCTCGCAGCCCGCCCTGTACTACGACCCGTACGACTACGACGTCGACGTGCACGCGCAGGCGATCTGGAAGCGCATGCGCGACGAGTGCCCGGTGTACTGAAACGACGCGCATTCGTTCTTCGCGCTGTCTCGATTCGACGACGTGCTCAGCGCGACGCTCGACGTCTCCACGTTCAGCTCGGCGCACGGCACCACGATCGAAGTGATGACCGAGGAACCGAACGACGCGTTCATCATCTGGATGGATCCGTCCGAAGCACACCCACTTCAGACGGTTGGTGAGCCGCGCGTTCACGCCGCGTCGCATCGTCGAGCTCGAAGCCCAGATCGAGCGACTGTGCGCGAGCTCGCTCGATCGCTTCGTGGGCACCGACGGCTTCGACTACGTGGAGAACTTCGCGGCCGCGCTGCCGCCCACGGTGATCCTCGCGTTGCTCGGGTTCCCCGAGGAATACGCGGAGGAGTGGCGCAGCGGCGTCGACCAGATGTTCCACATGGAGCAGGGCGAGACGGGGTTCGCTTCACGATCGGGCACCGATGCTGCGCGCCAGGTCGAGGCTGGCGGCATGCTCGCCTCCGACCTCTTCGGTGTGCTGCCGGATCTGATGAAGGAGCGACGCGCGCGGCCGCAAGAAGACTTGATCTCCACGCTCGTGAGCACGCGACCTCGACGAGGAGGACGGTACGTCACGTCCACTCACCGATATGGAGATCTTCGGCTTCGTGCAGGTGCTCGCCATCGCCGGCACCGAGACCGTGGCGCGCCTCCTCAGCTGGGTCGCGGTGTTGCTGGCGCGGAACCCCGAAGCGCGCGAATTGCTGGTCGCAGATCCGGCCCTCGTCGGGAACGGCATCGAGGAGATCTTGCGGTACGAGGCGCCGTCACCGGTGAACGCGCGGTGGACCAACCGCTCGGTGGAGCTCCACGGCACCGTGATCCCGCAGGGGTCGAAGGTGATCCTGCTCAACGGGAGCGCGAACCGCGACGAGCGCCACTTCGCTGATCCCGACCGTCTCGACGTGCGACGGCAGATCGATCGCAATCTCGCGTTCGGCTACGGCGCGCACTTCTGTGTGGGCGCCGCACTCGCGCGTCTCGAAGGGCGGATCGCGCTCACCGAGACGTTGAGGCGGTTCCCGAGGTGGGACGTCGACGAATCGGCGTTGGAGTGGGTGCACACCAGCACCGTGCGCGGGTTCGCGAAGGTGCCGGTGCTACTGCCCTCGTAGCGGAGCGAGCAGCGCGGCGAGCTCGCTCGGACGTGTCACACCCGGCACCGTGCCCTCGAACCACGTGGGCTGCGGGCGTTCGTCACAACGCGCCCATGCCGGGCCGGCCGGCCAGTGGTTGCGGGTCATGCGGTCGAGTGGGTCGGTGACGCCCATCTTCTCGCACGCCGCGGTGTAGGCGGCCGCGGTGCGGCGTGCACCAGAGAGGTCCCAGAAGTCTTCCTCGCCGAGCCACTTCCCGTCGCCGGCGTAGTTCGCGACCGACAGACCCGGGAAGTCGAAGTACGGCGGTCCGTCGGGGTCGGGGTTGTCGCGACGGTTCTGCATGTGGAACACGACCTTCTCGTCCTCGATCGTGTACCAGTCGAGCACGGTGTAGATCTCCGGCACACCGCCCATCGACGCGGCGATCCAGATCTTCACCTCGTCCTTGCCGTACAGCGGGCCCCACCAGTGATCGACGTAGAACACGTCATCGACGAAGAGCTCGACCCATGCCTCCCAGTCCTCGCGCACGGGACCGGTCTCGAAGAAGACGGCGAACGCGTCTTCCACCTCGCTGCGCGGCGAACTTCGACACGTGCACCCCTTCCGGTCGACGAGCCGACCCTAGCGGGGGTCATGGAGTCGGCTCGTCGATCACGCCGCTGCAGGTGGCGCGGCCGGAACGGGCTGTGGCGGCGGGTCACCGACGTACCGACTGGCCGGGCGGACCAGGCGATTGTCGGCGGCCTGCTCGAGCGCGTGGGCGACCCATCCGATGCTGCGGCTGATCGTGAACGTCGGCGTGAAGAGCTCGCGTGGGATGCCGGCTGCGTCCATCACCACACCTGCGTAGAACTCGACATTGGCGTACAGCTCACGGCCCGGCTTGAGCTCGGCGAGCGCCGACACGATCTCGTCTTCGACCTGCTCGGCGAACCCGACGAGTGGCGCGTCGATCTCGTGAGCGGTCTGATGCAGCGCGGCGCTTCGAGGATCGTGCGTGCGGTAGACGCGGTGCCCGAAACCCATGACGCGCCCGTCGCGGGCGACCACGTCGCGCACATAGGTGGCCGTGTGGGAAGGGTCGCCGATCTGGTCGAGCATCTCGAGGGCGCGGCTCGGGGCCCCTCCGTGCAACGGGCCCGAGAGCGTGGCGAGCGCCGCGGTGACGATCGCGGCGAAGTCGGCACCGGTCGACGTCGCGATCCTCGCCGCGAAGGTCGATGCGTTGAATCCGTGGTCGACGGTGAGCACGAGGTACTGGTCGACGGCCCGCGCGTGTTTCGGTTCGGGTTCGGTGCCCGTGAGCATCCAGAGGTAGTCGGCCGCCGCATCGAGGTCGGGTCGGGGCGCGAGCGGTGCGTGTCCGTGCGCGACGCGGTGCAGGCCCGCGACCAGGGTGGGCACGATCCCAGCGATGCGGAGCGCGTCGCGTCGGCACGCGGCGGCGTCGAGGTCGTGCACGGGTGCAAGTCCGAACACCTGGCCGGCAAGCGACAAGGCCGAGCGGAGCTGCTCCATCGGCGCGCCGCCCGCCTCCGCCACTGTCGGGAGCAGCGCGAGCAGTTCAGGCGGTGAGATGCGGCTGGCATGGAGCTCGGCCGCGATGGCTGCGCGCGCTTCCGGGGAGGCGGGCAGCGCGCCGTCGACGAGGAGCGCGACGACGTCGGTGAGGTCGCGGTCCTGGGCGAGATCGACGGCCGAGTACTGCCGGTAGTGGAAGAAACCTTCGTCGCCGCGCACGTCGCCGATCGTGGTGGTGCTCACGACGACACCTTCGAGGCCGCGGGGGAGATCGTCGATCGTGGCCATGCTCACTCCGTCTCGGGGGGGGACAGGTACTCCCCGATGATCTGCCTTCGCTTATATGTTGTCAATCTTGATCGAATCAATCTAAGGTCAAGACGATGGTGGACCCGGAGCGCACCTGGTTGACCGCCGAGGAAGCCGTCGCCCGGCTCGGCGTGAAGCCACAGACGCTGTACGCATACGTGAGCCGAGGGCTCGTGCACCGGGAGGCGGTGCCCGGCACGCGTCGAAGCCGGTATCGCCGCGACGACGTCGAGCGACTCGCGCAAGGCTCGCGTCCCGTGTCGCGAGCCGGCCGACTCGACGTCGTGATCGACACGTCGCTCACCCAACTCGAGCCCAGTGGCGCGCTGACCTATCGAGGATGGAACGTCGTCGACGCAGCACACGACGCATCGTTCGAAACGGTGGCGGAGTGGCTGTGGCTCGGCGTGCGGCCGCCCGCGGTGAGCTGGGTTGCCCCGCCCGCCGCGGTGGCAGCGGTCCAGACGATCAATGCGGCGCTTCCGCCGGCGACCCGCATCGCGGAGCGGATACGAATCGCGGTGGAGGTGGCAGGAACCGTCGATCCACTTCGCTACGACCGCCGGGCGACGGCGGTGGCCGAACGCGGGCGGCGCATGATCTCGACCGCGGTCGAAGCGCTTCCCGAGCTCACTCCTGTGCGCGGCACGACCGTCGCCGAGCGCGCGTGGTGCAAGTTGAGCCCGCTTCCACCAAATCCTCGACGCGTGCGTGCGCTCGACACCGCGTTGGTACTGCTCGCCGACCACGAGCTCGCTGCGTCCGCCTTCGCGACGCGAGTGGCCGCGTCGACGTGGGCAGATCCCTATGCCGCCGTTGCCGCGGGGCTCGCGACACTGAGTGGTCCCTTGCACGGCGGTGCATCGGACGCCGTGCGTTCGGTCCTTCGCCGCGTGCGCGACGGCGAACCGGCGGACGCGGTCGTGGGGGAGCACCTCCGCAGCGAGAGCGGCTTTCCTGGGTTCGGGCATCGGGTCTACGAGGTCGCGGATCCACGCGCCGCGCCGCTGATCGACGTCATCAAGTCAGCGGGGGCATCGACGGATCTGCTGGAGGCTGGCGACGCGATCCGGTCCCTGGTCGACGACGCGGGCGTCGGTGCGGTCAACGTCGACTTCGCGCTCGGCGTGTTCGCGGAGGCGTTCGAGCTGCCCGGTGGTGGGGACTCGGTGTTCTCGATCGCTCGTTGCGCCGGACTGGTCGCCCATGCCATCGAGGAGTATCCCCATCGCCTTCGCTACCGGGCCCGCGCGGCGTACGTCGGGCCCCTCCCGGGCCCGGCGCCCGAACCGGGCTGAGGGCTCGGTTGGTTGCGTTCCCGAACGCGCTATGGGAATGTGGTTGGAACCGTTCCCGAGCACGAGGCCTGACGCATGAGCGAAATCGAGACCCTCAACCCCGGTGAGATCGGCGGATGGCCCAGCCTCCGCATCGTGTACCGCACCGATGCCGACAAGATCGCCGACATCCTCCCGCCAGGCATCGAGCCGGGCCCGGAGCCGATCGTGAGCCTGCACGTGTACCAGGTGCCGATCAACGGTGCCCCTGAGTTCGGCGTGGTCACCGAGGTACCGGCCTACTTCCAGGGCGAGCTCGGCTTCTACACCATCGGCATCGGCATCGATCAGGAAGACGTGATCTTCCCGAGCCAAGAGCTCAACGGGCAACCGAAGTTCCCCTGCTCGACGCAGTACTACCGACTCGGCGACACCGTGGTCGCGAAGTGCACGCACATGGGCTACACCTTCCTCGAGTTCAAGGGCGAGGTCGGCAAGCAGGTCGAGGTCGGCCCGCGTGAAGTCACGAAGCACGACTGGTGGATCAAGTCCCTGCGTGCCGTCGGCCGATCGGAGAAGTCGTACGACTTCCCGCCGCAAGTCGTCAAGGTCACGGCGACGTCGACGGTCGACTACCAGTTCGAGCTCGATGGCCAGCTCGTCCTGCGCGACAGCCCGTGGGACCCGTACACCACGCAACTCCCGATGCGCGAGCAGGTCTCGGCCTTGTTGCAGAAGAACTCGATGGACTACCGGTCGCGTTCACTCACGATCGCGGGACCGCTCGACCCGATCGCGTTCTGGCCCTACGCGGACAAGATCGGCGGCTCGCGCTGGCTCAATACTCCGCGGTAGCGGTCGAACCTTCCGCCGCGCGGCGGAGTTCATGCACCATCGCGAACGAGCGCGGTGCGGACTTGCTCACTGGAGGTGCACTCCTCCGGGAACTCGATCCGCACCGCCGCTCGCCCGGCCGGACTTGTCGCGATCATCTCGAAGCCGTACCGGTCGACCGCCGACATGGTGGCCTCGGTGGTGTCGGGCCGACCCGCGAGGTGGCGACAGATCAGCACCTGCGAGTCGGCGTGATCGGCGTTCATGTGTCCGATGATCCCGGGTGCGGAGTCGACCAACGGATCGGGCTCCGCGGTGGCGTAGGTGCCGGCGTCGACCCAACTCATGCGCCCGTACCCGCCCACGTAGCGGATGCTCTCCACTTCGAGGCGGTAGAACGCGAAGTCGCCGAAGTCGATGTAGTACGCGGCAGGCGGGTTGGCGGCGAGATACCGAGCTTTCGCCAGGTCGCGATCCTGCGGCCCGACCTCGACGAACGTGCCCAGCAACGTGACCCTTCCGCTGGCGAGCGGGTCGGCGCCGTCGGCAACCGGTTCGGTCACGAGCAGGCTGGCTCGGGAGTCTCGGATGGCGTTCTGGGTGTGCTCCGCCATCATGCTCACGAAGAAGAGCGGATTCCCGCGGTCATCGAGGCCGTAACTCGCCACCGATCCGTACGGATATCCCGCCGGGTCGGTCGCGATCGTGGACAGCGCGCCGCGGCCTGACGAGGCGACGAGCGTGCGGCATCGTTCGGCGTGCGACGGCTCGCGCGGCGGCGGGCCCGCCGACGCGGCAGCGTCGCCGCCCTCGGCGCCCGTGGGCACTTGGTGTCCGGTCGGTCGTTCGGCCATGACGACGAGGCTAGGGCGGGCTCAGAGATAGTCCTCGCGCTGGAGGTAGTTGAACGCGCCCCACCCGGGGAGGATCGGGAGCCAGAACGTCGCGATGCGAAACAGGAACACTGATGGCACCGCGACGTCGTTCGGCATCCCGGCGGCGACGAGCCCGGCGATCACCGCGGCCTCGAGTGCGCCGAGACCGCCAGGCGTCGGCGCAACGCTCGCGATCGTGGCACCGGTCAGGTAGACCGCGCCGACCTGCGCAAACGTGAGCTCACCGCCGAACGCGCGGGTCGACAGGTACATCGCCGCGAGGTAGCCGGTCGTCACGATCACGGAGCCGCCGACGAGGAGGGCGACGTTCGTCGGACTGCGGACGACCGCGAGCAGTCCGCTCAGCGACCGTCCGACCACCGGGACGGCGCGGCGCAGCACCGCATGGCGAATCGACGGGATCGCGAACGCGATCACCGCCAGGACGAGCACCACCGCGACTCCGTAGAAGAACACCTCGGGGTCGGGGAGATGGATCGAGCCGAGCGCCGAACGGCCGGCCCACACCAGGAACACGGCGAGCATCACGATGTGCACCGCGAACCCCGCGACCACGTCCAGTCCGACCGCGGGGACCGCGACCGCGGGGTCGACGCCCGACTTCTGGAGGTAGCGCACGTTCAGCGCCATGCTGCCCACCGACGCGGGTGCGAGCGTTCCCGCGAACGACGACGCCACCTGCGCGACCAACGTCGGCATGAAGCGCAACCGGATGGGTACTGAGCCTTCCATCCCTGCCCGCGGCGCCGACGTAGGTGAGGGCCGACGCCAGGAGCACGGGGACGAACCACACCCAGTCCGCCGCCTTCACCTGTTCGGCGATGCCGGGAAGGTCGGAGAGCTGCGGCAGCAAGAAGTAGGTGACCGCGACGAGCGTGATGATCGTGACGATCGTGCGGCGCGTCACACGAGCAAGCGGCACGAACTCGGGTTCGTCGACGTGGCACCGCTGCGCGACGGTCGCTTGCAACTCCTGGAGCAGCCCCTTCTGCTGCCGCAGCGCGACCCGCGTCGTGCCGCTCAACGCGTTCACCTGGAGCAGGCGCAACGACGTGCGCACGGCGTCGGGTCCGAGGACGGCGAGTGCAGCGTCGACCGCGCGCTCGGCGCCGACATCGACCGCGAGCGCGGCGAGCAGTTGCGCGACGTCGCCATCGAGGAGCGAGTCGTCGACCGCGACATCGCTGAAACCGAAATCGACGAACCACGGCGTGCCCGCCTCGTCGACCACGACGTTCCCTCGCCGGAGGTCGCGGTGGGCGATTCGGTGGGCGCGCAGGATCGCGACCTGTTCCCAGATCGAGCGCAAGAGCGCGTCGTCGACGGGTTGACCCGGATCGATCTGGTCGAGCGACTGACCGTCGACGAGGTCGTAGGCCACGAGCATCGAATCGGTGCCGACCTCCGAGATCGTGCGCATCCGAGGAGTGCGCACGCCGACGTCACGGGCCTGCAGCGACGCCAGTGCTTCGTGCTCCACGTTGCGGCGCAACGACCAGAACGGGCGCTCGTCACCCACGTTCTTCAGCCGGAGCGATCGGAAGGCCCGGTAGAGCACGTCAGCCGAACGTTCCTCGGGGCTCAGCACCTTGCAGTAGAGCTGCGTGCCGTCGGTGCGGGTGGCCACGTAGGCGCGCGACCCGCGGCTGTCGGACTGCACCGCCTCCAACGCGACGACCGGCAGGGCCGCGGCGGCGAGGCTGGCGATGATGGCGGCGTTGGTCGCGTGCTGATCCGGACGTCCGAACGCCACCAACACGGCTGCGCCCACCGCGCCGCCGAGCGCGAGGGCGAAGAAGATCTCGGCGGGGAGTTGCACCGAGAGCGCGATGCGAAGGAGCGCGAACGTCGCGATCATCACCGCGCCGGCGCGCCGCCACCGTTGGCTCACGAACGGGGCCAGGATCACGAACGACGCGGCGAACCCGGCCAGACCCGACGGCGTGACCACGCCGCCGAGCTCGAGGCCGGCGCGCGAGGCGAGGTGGTTCGACACGTGCTGGGGTTGCCCGTCTTCGAGCCATGCGAGTGCGACGCCGACGAGCGCAGCCGACGCGATGTTGGCGACGATCAGGTAGCCCAGGAGTCGGTACCGCTTCAACACGATCGGCACGATGAGCACCCCGACGCCGACCACCACCGCGAGCACCTGGGCGGCACCGGCCAGCACGCGCTCGGACGGCGCGTCGAGGAAGTTCAAGAGTGCGAGCACGTCGGCTTCGAAGCCGAGGACTGCGTGCTCACCCCAGCGCGTCAACGCCAGCATCGCGATCGGTGAGGAGCCCGTACGCGATCAGGCGCAACACGTCGGACGCGGACCGGGTGTAGCCGACGATCTCGTCCGGCTCGAACCTCGGGTCGTGCGCGGGAGCGCTGTCGGATTCGAGCGTTCCCGTCGCCATTGGGATGCAGTCTTGCGCGTGGGCGCGGAGTTGTTCTGCTCTCGCCCTCGTACGATCTCGCGATGAGGGTCTCGGTGGGCGTGTTGACCGTTGTGTTCATCGCGATCGCGTCGGCCCCAGGCGTTGCGGCGGGAGACACGTCACTGCGGTGCAACGGGAGTGTGCGTCTCTGCGGCGTGTCGATCGGTGACGTCGTGTTCGCCACGTCGCACAACTCGATGTCGACGGCCACCGACGGGTTCCTCGGGCCGAATCAGGATCTCACGATCCCCGAGCAGCTGCGCGCCGGCATCCGCGGCTTCCAGATCGATGCCTACGAAGGCGTACCTCGTTCAGGGCGTGTGTACACCGAGCTCGCGGGGCCGTTCGCGAGCCAAGCCACGGACTTGCCTGCCCCGCTCGTCACCACCGCGGTACGGATCCACGAGCGGATCGGAGCGCCGCCCGCGGGCACACCCACCACGGTGTACCTGTGCCACTCCTTCTGCGAGATCGGAGCAGTGGAGCTCGCGACGTCGGCGCGCCAGCTGCGCCGCTTCCTCGAAGCGCATCCGCGCGAGATGGTGATGGTGGTCATCGAGGACTACGTCGCGCCCGAACGTCTTCATGACGAGTTCGTTGCCGCGGGCTTGGGTGATCGACTCGTGTCGGTCGAGCCGGGCGCATCGCTCCCGACGCTTGGAGCAGCATTGGCAGCAGGTCGGCAGCTGCTGGTGTCGCTGGAGAATGGCGACGGTGGACCGGCCATGCCCAATGCCTTCACGTCATTGGTGCAGGAGACGCCGTTCACGTTCCTCACCACGTCGTCACTGCGTGGCCCAGCCTCGTGCGCGCCGAACCGCGGTGTGGCCGGCGCGCCGGTGTTCCAGTTCAACCACTGGGTGACTCCGGCCGGGGCACGTCGATCGTCGGTGGTCAATCACCGACAGCTCCGTACACGCGTGGCCGAGTGCACCGCGGTCCGCGGTCGCGCACCCACGTTGGTTGCGGTCGACTTCGTGGGCGACAGTGACGTCGTGGCGGTGACGCGTTCACTGAACGCGCGTGAGGCTCCGCGCTAGCTGGCGCGCTCGAAGGTGGCTGCAATGCCACCGTCGGCGCGGAAGAGCTCGAGGCGCGGCCCGGTCACGCGGTAGGTGCGGGCGAGCTCGAGCGCGGCGAGGTAGTGCTGTTCTTGATCCTGGATCGCCGGATCGGCGCACGCTCGCCGCGTCGACGCCAGCGGACCGATGGTGATGGCTTCACCGTCGATGACGACGGCACCCGAGTACGTGTTGCAGCCGCTGTTGCCGGACACGCCGTCGCCCTCGAACTTCGCCGTGAGCTTCGTGCTCGTGTTCACCGACTGGATCGCATCCCCGCTGTAGTACGCCGTCACGTTCCAAGATCCTTCGAGGTCGGCCTCGCTCGACGCGGTGTAGCCGAGGATCACGGTGCCCGAGCGGTCGAGCAGGGTGAGCCGGTCGCCGCTGATCTTGTACGACTGCGTGCGGGGGAGTCGGGCGAGATAGGCCTGCTCGACCGTGGACGCGTTCCCGACGCACGCCATCTGCGTGCTCACGATGTTGGAGCCGATGGTGAGGCTCGAACCCTTCACCGAGTACGAGCCGCCGTAGGAGTTGCAGCCACTGACGCCGCCCACTTGACCTTCGAAGAACCGCGCCGACACGACGAGTCCGTCGATCGACGTGCCGAGCGACGGCGACGCCGCCAACACCCAGTTCGGCCCTTCGAGCGTGAGCGTCTTCGTCGTGGCGGCCTTCGTGGTGGCGGTCTTCTTCGAGCCATCGTTGTTCGAGTCATTGCTCGAGCACGCGCTCGAACGCGACGATGCCGAACACGGCGACGACGACAACTTGACGAGCGCGCATGATCACAACTCTCCCAGGTCCACGAACGGTCGACGCCGGAGGTTAGAGCCCGAGGAACGGAATGGGATGCGAGGCCGCAGGCTTGACGCGAGCGGGGCGTCCGCGGGAGGTTGCTGGCATGGATGATGTCGAAGGGTGCATGGCGTGCGACCTTTCGCGTGGACGACTGCCGCTGCCGGGAGGGTTGCTGCATCGGACCGATCGCTGGATCGTCGAGATGTGCCTCGGTCCGCTCGGTCTCGGTGCGCTCATCGTGAAGCCGGAGCGACACGTGGTGCACGTCGCCGATGTCGACGACGAGGAAGCCACGGAGCTCGGTCCGTTGCTGCGCGAAGCAGCGAGGGTCGTCACCGACTTGATCGACACGGACCAGGTGTACGTGTCGCTGTGGTCGCACGCGGGTGGGGTGCCCGTACACATCCATCACGTCGTGCAGCCGGTGACTCGCGCCATGGTCGAAGAGTTCGGCGCGGTCCCGACTTGCAGAGTGCGATGTTCGCCGCCGGTCGTGTGCCCGATCCCGCCGGCCTTCAAGCCTTCGCCGACGCGGCTCGTGCACGTTTCGCTCGATAGTTACTGCTCGAGGTACGGCGCTCCTGCCGTGCGCGAGCGTACGCAGCACCAGAACGGGCAATCTGTGCGCCCTGTGTACTGAGGGAGACCGCGCCGTCGGGTGGGGTGGTCATGGTCGATGGGCTAGTGCTTCCGCCGCTTTTTTCGAGATGTTGTTGTGGTGGTCGTCGGCTTTGACTTGGTCGAACTGGCCGGGGCCGGGCAGGTTGCGACCGCGTCGGGATTCGTTCCGACTGGGATAGTGGCTGAGACTGTGCCGGTCGCGGTGGTGATCACGGACACCGTGCCGTCTCCGTAGTTCGTCACGTAGGCGTGCTCGCCGTCGGGAGTGATCGCGACGCCCACTGGCTTCGCTCCGACGGTGATCGGCTGGCGACACCGCACCCGTCGCGGTCGTGATCACCGAGACCGTGCCGTCGCCGTCGTTCGCCACGTACGCGTGCGTGCCGTCAGGGGTGATCGCCACGCCACTCGGACTCGTACCGACCGTGATGTTGGCCGAGACCGAACCTGTCGCCGCGGCGATCACGGACACCGTCGTCCCCGGTCCCGCCGATCCTCCAACATTGGTGACGTAGGCGTGCTTGCCATCGGGAGTGATCGCGACGCCCTGCGCCGGTGCACTGACCGGGATCGAGGACGTCACCGCGCCGGTCGCGGTTGAGATCACCGACGCCGTCCCGCTGTCCCGGAGTGGTGTTCAGGTACGTCGCGACGTAGACAGACTTACCGTCCGGCGTCACCGCAACGCCCGCACCCGGTGCCCCGAGCCGGATCAAGCCCGTCACCGCTCCAGTCGACGTCGCGATCACCGACAGGGTGCCATCCCCAAAGTTTGCGACGTACGCCTTCGACCCATCAGGTGTGATCGCTACGCCATAGGGAGCCGGACCCACGGTGATGGGAGACACTGGCGTTCGTTGCAGTCGTGATCACCGACACTTTGCCGCTGAAGTCACCACCCGTCACATAGGCCTGCGATCCATCGGGCGTAATCGCGACGCCGTACGGATGCGTGTCGACTGGGACCGTGCCCGAGACCATCCCGGTCGCAATGTTGATGAGAGACACGGTGCCGTCGCCATAATTCGTCACGTACGCGACCCCCGTGCAACCACCGGCGACAGCAGGAGCGGCTGGAGGCGCCGTGGAAACGAGGATTCCCGCACCGAACGTGGCGACCATGATCACGGCACCGATCTTGCGGCTCAGTCCAATGCCGTCCACCGGTTCACACGCCTTTCAAGGGTGGTGGAACCGTAACAGCCTCTTCGCGTTCACGTGTTCCGTGCGCGACCGAACGGCGGCGCCGGTGAGTCGCGCCTTCGATCCGACCCGCCGTGCAACCGTCCGCACTGACTGTCTCAGCGGGTTCCTGGGCTAGTTGCTAGCGCAGAACTGCCGCACTGGCGTCGCCGGCGGCTGAGGGCGGAGTCGGTGTTCGAGATTGGCCGCGACTGCTCGGTAGTCGCTGCTCTCGTGTGGATCGCGGGGACCCGAGAGGTTCTCAGGCGTGACTGCCCATGAGGGCGGCGACGAGTTCGCGGTGACTTCCGACGCCGAAGCGGTCGAACACTGTGCGCAAGTGCTCTTGCAAGGTGTTCGTCGAGATGTGCAGTGTGGCGACGATCTCTGCCGTCGAGCGTCCCTGGAGCACGAGCGCAGCGACTCTGTGCTGCGCCGGGGTGAGCCCATGCGCGGCGAGCACCATCGAGCTGACTTCGTGGACCGTGGCCGGCTGCAGCAGGACCACTACCTGTTCGCTGTCGCTTCCGCGAAGGTACGAGGACTGCACGCTGATCCACCCGCCGCGCTTGGTCGGGATGCGGGCCGTGGCCGACTCGACCGGAGCGTCGATGCTCGGTGCGATGACACGCGCGGCAGCGGCGACGACAGGCACGGGCACGTCGAAGTCGTTCGGCCACTCGCCGACGATCTCATCGAGCCAGCGTTCAGCCTGCGCATTGATCGACACGAGCGAGAGATCGGAGGCCAGAACCACGACGCCGGTTCCGTCTGGTGGATTGCGTTCGTTGCCCTGCGACGCGATTGCGATGCCGCGGCGAATTCCTTCCGCGAGGAGCGGCGCCACGCGGCGCACCAATGCGATCTCGTCGGCGGCGAACCCGGCGACCGCAGTCGCCCGGTGGAGACAGAGCACTCCCCAGCACTGACCCCGTGATCGCAACGCGACGCGGAGTTCGTCTCCGAGTCCCAGTGGCGCCATCACCTCACGAGAGCGGGCGCTGTCGCTGCGCTCGCCACGAGTCGCTACGTCGAGCGACGACGCCGGGTCCGACGCGCTCGCCAGCGACGCGAACTTGTTGACGTCAGGACGGCCGAACTCGTTGTCCAAGAACAGCGTCGCCGCATCGACGAGCGGCGCCTCCGAGCTGACGCCGGTGAACAGCAACGTTTCCGGATCCACAGTCGCGAAGAACACGGCATCGATCGTGAACATCGTCCGCAGCCACCGCAGCGCCTCGGCCTGAAAACTCGCCGCGTCGTGCCCGGACGAGACCAGCCGTTCCAGCTCAGCGAGCTTCCAGGTTCGCGACGTCGTCGTCACGGATCGAAGGCTACGACGATCGCGGCAGGGACCACACCGAGCTGTCGAAGCATTCCGATCTCGTCGACGCAGCCCCACCGCTCGATGATCTTGCCATCACGAACCCGGAAGATGTTGATCCCGGCGAGCATGCAGACCACGTCCGATGGCGGGATCCCGAACAGTTCACCCCGGTGCGTGCCCGAAGCAGTGAACCGCTCGACAACCACATCATCCTCGGCGTAGAGGGCGTGCAAGTCGCTGTGCCAGTCGGGGAACGCGTCGCGGATCATGGTTGCCATCGCCCGCCAGCCTTCGGTTGTACCTGTCGCACCGAACGGCGGGTCGTGATCGACGTACTCGGGAGCCACAAGCTCGTCCAACACGGACAGGTCTCCTGCCGTATAGAGCCGCTCGATGAACTCCCTGACGATTGCCTTGTTGTCGATAGTCATGCAATCAGCGTGCACCCGCGAAACCTCGACCGGTACCCCAACCTTCTTGGGTTCGCACGCCGGCGAGTTCCGGCATCGTCCAGTCGAGCCAGAGCGCGACAGAACTGCCGCACTGGCGTGCGCCGGACCGGGCAATCTGCGCGTCGCTTCTTGCGTGACGCCTCTTGGACCGCGCGGGTCTGCCGGGCTATCGGCGTGACATCGCGAGTCGGATGGCTACGCGGCTGCCTCAGCTGCGCGGACGCGGGCGACGACGGACCGGACCAGCGTCTGATTGTTCGTCAACAGGGAGGGCGATACTCCGGTGAAAATGAAGGACAAGTTGGTCCGCCCGACCCGCACGTCTTGAACCTCGCTGTACGACGTGTCGCTGTGACCCTTGGAAATTACCGTGACCATGTTCTCAAAGCCAAGCGTGCTGTCGCCAGCGCTCGGTACTGAGACCTTGGTATTGGACTCTTCGTATGTGAGTCCGTTCTTGGACGCTGCCTTGTCGTCCTGATCCTCGAAGTACCTGTGATTGCACGCAATGAATCCAGGATGCTTCAGATACGCAGTGCCAGCCTCTGCTGCCGCGACGGTCCGGTGTGTGGTCACCGTGTCAGAGATCTCGGCGGTGCCTTCCTTGAAGTCAGGCGATTTTCCGCGTGCGGTCGGCAGCTTCTTCGCTGCGTTCAGACCTTTCTGAATAGCTGCGCAGGTCTTCCCGTACTTCGACAGGTCGGGTTTGGAGGGGGACGCCGGGCGCGACGCCTCGGCCCAACCTGGCGGGAAGTCGTTGATCGTGAGCAGCCCGGCCTTGACGATCGCTGCGTCAGCTGGCGTGGTCGCGCGCGTGCGCGGCCGCTGGTACCAACGTGCAGGCGATCGCGGTGATCACAACCGCAACTACGCCACCTCGCACTGCGGCCTCCGCCGTCGATCGTCGGCACTGACTAGAGCGAAGCAGTCAACCACACCGCGAGTACGTTCGGCCGGTCAGGACCTTTTCGTGCACGTTGACGTTCTCGGCAACTACGTCGAGCGCATAACTGCCGTTCTGGTGCGGGTCTGCTCAGCCACCCCAGCGTGTGCAAATGTGCCCTGAGCACCCGAGCAGATCGGCAGATATGCGCTCGCTCCCGGGCCGTCAGGACCCCGCCCAGACTTCAGTGATGAAGTAGTCGCCGACGTGCTCGGTCCAGTCGAAGGACAGGTAGTACTTCAGGAACTCCTCGGCGACGTCCGGGGCGTCGAAGAGTCCGTTCTTGTTCAGGCGATCGAACCAAGGGCGGAACAACTCGCCTTCATTGTCCGTGCCGTGCCAGCGCGGAAAGCACATGCAATCGCAGATCACCGAGAAATGGTCGCTGACGAAGTACGTCGGCTCGTAACCCAGCAGGTCGTAGCCGTCGGGGTGATCACTCTGGGTGCCGACCAAACGTGCCCACACGATCTCGTACTCGCCTGGTGTCTCCTCATCGGCCCAGCCGAGGACTTCACGAGCGTCTCTCTCCGACTGAAGGAAATCCTCGACGCCAACGTCGAGGCTGCCGTAAGGCTCGTTGCTGACCGGTCCCTGTAGCTCGGCCATGCGAATCTCTGCGAGTCTCCCTTCCTTGTTGTCGTATGGAGACAGAGCATCGCGATCTAGTCCCCGGTACTGCACCGAAGCTCGCTCTGGTCCGACATCAGAACGAGGAAGCGCATAGATCCCTCCCAACTCCAGTACCGGACGGAACTTTGGAGCACTGAGAAACTCGGTGTAGAGCGTCTCGAAACGCTTCACGATGAGAAACCCGCTTGAGATCGGTACCTGCGCAGCCTCCACGCCTCGCATCGTCTCATCGCACGAGGGTCTCTGCTGGCCTTTCCAGCGCGACCGGACCTCGCGCCAGATCTGCCGCACTGCGCACCGACTGCGAGCACGAATCTGCTCAGCCAGTCGCCGCTTCTGTTACGAGGCCGGCCAGCCCTGTTTCGATAGCAGCTACGTATCCTGCGCTCGTCGCGCTCGAGCGAGTGGCGATCCGCCATCCAGGTCGCGTCGTTGTAGGTGAGCCACACGCGACCGTCTTCGTCCTCCCACGCAAGCGCCTTCACCGGGAGGTCGATTCCCACTACCTGGTTCTCCTGCATCAGTGGCGTGCCGCCCGTCGGATGCCCGAAGATCAGCAAGGTCGTGGGGCGCAATACAAGCCCGGCATCCGATGCGCCCTGTGCGTGGTCGATGCGGGCGAAGATCAGCAACCCTGCTGCGACTGCCACATCGGCGAGCCGATCGATCGTCTCGGCGACTGAGTAGCGACTCTCGACGCTCGTTAGCCCGTGCGCGCTCATCAAGGTTCAGACTCTGCTCGCCGCGCCGAGGGTTACCAGAGCATCGCAGCGGCTCACGCCAGAACTGCCGATCTACTCGGGGCACATTTACGCACGCTGGGGTGCGAGGGCGGACCCGCGCGAGAAACGGGCATCCGCGTCCCCGAGGAGCGCTTGAGGAGTACGAGTCGAGACGCGTGCCGAATCCGGGATCCGGGGGACGACGCTCAAGGAGGCGACCTGAACCGACGCGGGTACCGGCTGTACTCGACCACCGGTCTGGATTGCGGTCGTCGATCTGCCATGGAATCAGAGCGCGAGCAGCGACGGGAAATGCGGCCTCGGCGCTCGTCTAACGTCCTGCCATGTTGGCCGCGATTCTCGTGGGAGCGCTGGTGCTGGTCGCGACCGTCGCCGCAGATGTGCTGTCGGCGCAATGGCGTGAGCGCGTCTGGCCGCGTTTTCTCGCGATGCTGGAGCTGGCGAGATGAGCGGCAACACCCGCGCGACTGAGTGTGCACGTCGCGCGCCCACCACTCGAGGCGGCGTTCAACCCCGATCGACCAATCGTCCGTCTGCGGTCGCGGCGATGGCATGGTCGGTCGTCGCACTGATCGCATTCGTGGGGATCCACCTTGTTGGCCCAGCGGCGGGCGCCGAGACTCCGGTGGCGGACACAGGTTTCGCCCAGCCGTTTGCCGGCCCGGAGCAGTACCTTCCGTTCGCCGACACCGAGCTCACCGACGGAACCCAGCTCAACGCGCCGATCGGGCTCGCGCGCGGAAATGAGATCGCCGCGGGGATCGGACTGAGCGCTGACGACGCGTTCACGCCGCAGCAGTATCAGGAGTTCATCACCGGTCAGGGCGTGGGTGGTGACCCCACGCAAGCGGAGTTGGTCGACAAGAGCGTCGCGATCCTCACGAACACGATTGGGCGCCCGCTGCCGTCCGACATCGACGGACAGACGACGGGATCGGTGCTGGCCAGCTACGGGCTCTTCGTCAACGAGACCGGTGCCGTGATGAGCCCAGCCAACGACGACGTGCCGACGCGACAGGTGAACGAGGTGATCGCACCAGGTGGCTACCTGGGGACGTGGTGCCAGGACAACGGTTGCGAACACACCGTCGAAGCGCTCTACGCCTCCGCGTACCAAGTCGAGGTCGTCTACGGCCTGCTCTCCCAGCAGATATCGGGTGCGGCCCAGTTGGCGCCGAATACGAAGAACGGTGTCGTCTCCCAAGTCGGAATGTCGATGGCCCCATCGATTTGGCTCACGAACTTTGCGCTGCTCTACGCGCTGAACCCAGACGTCGCAGCAGCCATGCCCGCCTACTGGGCTCCGATCCCGTCCAACGTCGCCGACGCGATCGTGGCCAGCCCGAACGGCCAGGTTCCGTACTGCACGTACGCGTCGAGCTTCGGCGCGAGCGCGCCCTCCGTGCCCATCAATGGCCCCGGTGCCGGCCGACGTGGCGCCCCGGTTCACCGGCTAGAGCCTGCCGGATGTCTCACGACTTCATCGCCGCCGTACGCGTCGGCGCGTCAAATGAAGGTCATTGCCCCTTCAATACTTGCGTTTCGTGACGGGAACGTTGTGTGCGTTGATCGAGACGCGTTCCGCTTCGCTCAGCCCTCCAGCGGCGAGGATGCGTTGCACGATGTCGTTCTTTCCCGCGCCGTACTCGTAGATGTCGATCGCCGTCGCTCCCACGTGCCGCTTCACGCCGGCGTATTCGTCACGGAGCTGTGCGTCACTTCTCAGCACGTCCCGGACCGCGAGATGATTCCGGAGCGCGAGCGAACCCGCGACCACGACGTACGTCTTCGTACCAACGAGGCGCTCGGGCTCCCAGAATGCCCACCGCTCAGGGATGCCCAGTTCCCCGCGTGGCTCGAACCCGAGTTCCTTCCAGCGCCGCGGAAGCGGCCGCGACGTGTCCGGCGACGACAATGATGTCGCAGTCGATGATCGGCTTCGCAGCGAGCCCGGGAACGGCTGTGCTTCCGACATGCTCGATCGCGAGGTACGGAACGCTGGCAGCATCAAGCGCAGTTGCGTACTCCGCCCGGAGATGCTCGAAGCGGTCAGCCCAAGCCGGGTCGTACTCGCAGACTTCGATCACAGGGTCTCAGCCTGTCACTGTTGCGTCCGAGTCATCAGCATCAGGTTCGCGTGGACGTGCAACGAGGATGACCCGCGGGTGATGACTGGTCGCGGCCGGCACACGAGTACGCGGCGCGACGGTCTCGCTCGTTTGACGGCGCTCGCCCGTCTGGTCAGGCTGGGCCGATGGCCGCTGCGGATCCACTCACGCTCGCGGTGCGCGAGAACGCGGCGTGGTGCGACCTGGTCTGCCGTCTCCACCGCTTCACGCCGGAGGGAGACGGGCGCCTGTGGTGGTCGGCCCGGCGGACCCCCGACCTCCTTCCGGACGCGGTCACCCTTGTTCCTGATCTCTCCGTGCTCGAGGTGCTCGGCCGCATCAACGACTCGTCGGGCGCGTCGGTCAAGGACTCTTTTGCAACGTTCGACCTCACGGACCAGGGATGGACGGTCCTCTTCGACGCGACGTGGGTCGCGCGCCGACCGACGTCTGGCGCGGACGACGAGGTCGCGTCCACGTTCGCGATCGTGCGCGAGCGGTTCCCGTTCGTGGCCTGGTGTCGTGCCTGGGGCGGCCCAGAGGGCGCGCTGCCAACCGGATTGCGACGCGTGCCCGGAGTCGCCGTGCTTGGCCGCGAGGGAGATGCTGGCTTCGCGGACGGCGCGATCGTGCACCGCACGGAGATCGGCGGCACTGCCGTCGCCGGGCTGTCGAACGTCTTCGGCGCGTGGGCCGACATCGCCGACGCGGCCTCGCACCGCCACCCCGAGGCCTGGATCGTCGGGTACGAGCGCGGCGCCGGTCTCGACGCCGCGCTCGCTGCCGGCTTCACGGCGATCGGGCCGCTCCGCGTCTGGCACCGGGGTCACGCGTGGCGCTAGCTATCTACCGTGACCGAAGTGCGCAAGCGTCGATGGCCTCGTTGCGTGCAGAGCGTTGGCGCCGCGTGTCGCGACATCCGGCCAGTGCGTCTCGCCGTGAGCGTGCTGCTCGGAGCGGCCGCGGTGTTGCTGGACACGACCGGTGCCTACGCGCGCAGCGACTTCGCCACCGCCGCCACTGTCTCGACCGGTGACGAGGGACCCAACCTCCTCGTCAACGCCGTCGCGGCAGGCGTCGTTGCACTCCTGCTCATCGGTGGTTTCCTCGTTGTCCGCCACGCATGGACGACCTACCGGTCGAAGCCCTGACCGCGGTCGCAAAGGAGGGCTGGGCGCACGCTGGGATGGCAACGGCGCGTCTCCGGCTCGGCCCACCTGGATTTCGATCGTGAAAGACGGGCCCACGCTGCGGACCGAGCGGTTGATCCTCCGACGCTGGCGTGCCGACGGCATCCCGCGCCTGGCGGGCAGACTGGGTGGATGCCTGCGCCCGAGCTGACGACCCGTCGTCACGCACTCGACCGTGTGCGCAACACCTTTCGCCGCCGCCGCGGCATGGCCGTCGCGCCCGAACTGCCGCCCGGCGATCGCGACCGGATGGCCAAGGAGATCGAGCAACTCCTCGCCCAACCAGAGACCACCGCGCAGCGGGCTGCCGCGACCCAACTCGTGGCGGCGTACCGCAGCCTCGACGCCGACGGTCGCGGGCACTTCCTCGAGTTGCTCGCCACCCGATTCGGCACCGACCCCGATCGGCTCGACCGGGCCACGGCGCGTCTGCGCGCGGCCACCTCGAGCTCATCACGAATCGGTGCCGAGCGCGACCTCCGGCGTGCGGTGATCCCGCGTTACGCCGCGCTGCTGCATGTGATCACGGGTCTTCGGGGCGGCGTCGCCTTCCTCGTGGCGCTACGCGCCGACGTGCTCGCGCGGACCGATCGCGACTCCGCGCTCGGCCTGCTCGAGGACGAGCTCACCGGACATCTCTCCACGTTGTTCGACGTGGGTCTCCTCGACCTCCGCCAGATCACGTGGGATTCACCGGGCTCGGTGCTCGATCGCCTGATCGAGACCGAAGCGGTGCACGAGATCCACGGTTGGGACGATCTCCGCCATCGTCTCGCCGGTGACCAACGCTGCTACGGCTTCTTCCATCCCGCGCTCGCGAATGAGCCAATCGTGTTCGTGGAGGTCGCGCTCACGCACGGACTGGCCGACAACCTCCCACACCTGCTCGAGCGTGAGGACACCGTCGACGATCCGGACACGGCGATCTTCTACTCCATCACCTCCGCGCAACCGGGCCTCGCCGGCGTGCACCTGGGCAACGAGTTGATCAAGCAGGTGGTCGACGAGCTGCGCCGCACCGACGACGACCTCAAGACGTTCGCGACGCTCTCCCCGCTCCCCGGATTCCGATCGTGGCTCCGTTCGGAGGTGAAGGCCGGCGAGCTGACGCCGATCGAGCTCGAATCGTTTGGGGACGACCTCGACGCAGTGGTGAACGGCGACGGATCGTGGGCCGAGGATCCGCTGCTCGTGGAACGGGTGCGTCCCGGCATTCTCTCGGCGGCGGCGCGCTACCTCATGACCACCCGCGACGGTCGAGCCCGCGATTCGGTGGCCAACTTCCACCTCTCCAACGGCGCATCGCTCGAACGGCTCGACTGGATGGCGAACCCGGCGGCGTACGGCATCGACCAGTCGTTCGGTGTGATGGTGAACTACCTCTACGACCGCTCGAAGATCGCCGTGAACGCTGGGAGCTATCTGGCGAGCGGTGAGATCAAGACGTCGCACCAGGTTCGCAACCTGGTCAAGACCGCCAAGCGCTGAACCGGTAGCGTCCGACGCATGACCTTTGCGGCGATCGTGATCAGTGAGGTTTCTGACGGTGTCGACGCCGCCGTGCGCGATGTCGACGATGCCGACCTCCCCGACGGTGATGTCACGGTCGACATCGAGTACTCGTCGCTGAACTACAAGGACGCGCTCGCGATCGTGCACGGCAAGCCGGTCGTGCGCAGCTTCCCGATGGTGCCCGGCATCGACTTCGCCGGCACGGTCGCCGCGAGCAGCAATGAGGCATGGGCCGTGGGCGACGCCGTGGTGTTGAACGGGTGGGGAGTTGGCGAAACACGTTGGGGCGGGCTCGCCGCGGCGGGCGCGGGTCGACGGCGCGTGGCTCGTGCGAACGCCCGACGGTTACTCGACGCGCGACGCGATGGCGGCTGGCACCGCCGGCTACACCGCCGCGCTCTGTGTGCGCGCTCTCGAGGCACACCATGTCGCTCCCGCGAGTGGCGCCGTCCTCGTCACGGGCGCGAGCGGTGGCGTCGGTAGCTTCGCAGTGATCCTGTTGGCGGCGATGGGCTACGACGTGATCGCGGCCACCCGAACGCCCGACGCCGCTGCATACCTGACGAGCCTCGGTGCCCGCGAAGTTGTGAGCAGCGACGAGATCGGTACCGACGTTCGAGCGTTGGGCAAGCAGCGGTGGGCGGGCGCGATCGACACCGTGGGTGGCTCGGTGTTGGCCGGTGTCGTGTCGGCCACCAACGCCGGCGGCGCGGTGGCCGCATGTGGCAACGCCGGTGGGATGGACTTCCCCTCGTCGGTCGCGCCGTTCATCCTGCGCGGTGTGACACTCGTCGGCATCGACTCGGTGCAGACGCCCGTGGCGTTGCGCAACGATGCGTGGGCGTTGCTGGCCGCGCAGGCACCTCACGACGCACTCGACGCCGTCACCGAAGAGGTGGCGTTGGCCGACGCGATCCCGGGGCGCAGCGACTGTTGGCCAACGAGATCACCGGCCGGGTCGTGGTCGACGTCGGCCGCTGAAGCGGCACCCACGACGAGAGGCGGGCGCATGAGCGGAGCACTCGACGGCCAGCGAGCCATCGTCGTCGGCGGGGGAAGCGGGATCGGGTTCGGTTGCGCGCACGTCTTGGCCCGTGACGGCGCAGCAGTCACGATCGTGGGCCGCACCGAAGGGAAGCTGCGCGACGCACAGGTTCGGTTGGCCGACGACGGGCTCACCGTGTCGTACGTGGTGTGCGATGCCCTCGACGGTGACAGCGTTCGCGCAGCGGTCGCGGCCGCGTCCGACGACGACGGCCGCTTGCACATCGCCGTGGTTGTTCCCGGCGGGGGTTCCATCACGCCGGTGCTGCTTTTCGACGACGACCAGTTCAGCCGCGAAGTCGACAACAACGTGCGGCCCGTCTACCTGCTGCTCAAGTACGCGGGTCGGGCGATGGTCCGTGCCGGCTCCGGTTCGTTCGTCGCCATCTCGTCGACGGCCGCGGTGTTCTCGGCTCGCTATCTCGCGTCGTACAGCGCGGGCAAGGCGGCCGTCGACCAGTTGGTCCGCGTCGCGGCGAACGAGCTCGGTCAGTACGGGATCCGCGTCAACTCGGTGCAGCCGGGGATGACGCGCACGCCAATGACCGCGGGCACGTTCGCGAACGAGAAGATGATCGCCGCGTTCGTCGACGGGCAGGCGATCGCGCGTGGCGGCGAGGTCGACGACCAGGCGAATGCGGTGCGGTACTTCGCCGGCCCTGAATCGGGATGGACCACCGGCCAACTCCTCACCGTCGACGGCGGGCACACGTTGCGTGCCTTCCCCGACTACGACGAGTTGATCGACCTGCCCGATCAGCGCGACGTGATCCTCTCAGAAGGTTCCTGACCGTCGTCCGGTCACCCGGATGGCGTGAACGCCACGATCACCGCGGCGGCGTCGACCGGATCGTGCGCCGCGTCGTCGACGTCACGGTCGAACACGCGCTGCGACCGAGTTGCCGGCGAGGTCCTCGAGGATCGCGCGCACCACCAGGTGGTGTGCACCGCCCGTCCACGAAGCAAGCGGAGTGAACGACCACGAGCGATCGTCGGTGCCGACGGTCGCAGCGCCGGCGAGTGTGGTGTGCGAGGGTCCGGTGACGGTGATGCAGCGGGCGACGAGTGCGTGGTCGAGCGGCCGGTCGAACGTCGCGGTCAACGGCGCACGGCCGCCGGCAGACGGAACGTCGAGCACCCACCGGCCCGGGTCGACTTTGCTTCGGGCGTCGGGGCCGACGGCGAAGGTGCGTGATGCTTCCTTGATCATCGGCCGACCGCGCTCGTCACGAAACTCGCGGTCGACGACCAGGGTGACCGGACGCCCTTCTGCGAGCGGATACCCGAGCGCGCGGTGTGGTGCGAGACCACGCTTGATCCGCGCGGGGTCGAACAGCACGGTCAGACGACGACGCTCGGGATCCCACAGCTCCGTGTCGGTCTCGAGCAGCGCGCCGGGAATCTCGTCGCCGGTGGCAGGATCGACGACGCGCACGCGCGCCACGGCTTCGCCCTCGCTCATCGGCGAGGAGAACTCCACGTAACACCGGAGCAGGTTCCGAGGTACCTCAGCCGACGTCGGGTGGATCTCCAACACCTCGGTCGTCGCTCCTCCTCGTTCGATGGAGCGGTCCGGAACCTCGAGCAGCTCGAAGCGGTCGCGCCGCGAGGCACGCACCAGCGCGACGTACGAACGGCCCGCGAGGAAGGGGAACCGAGGCACGAACGTGATCGCGCTCCCCGCCAGCGTCCACGTCCCGGGCATCGCGGCAGTCGACGGGAACACGTCGCACGACGGGGTGACGCTGCTGGGGAGCAGCCTCACGAGCTCGTCGAGCGCATCCGGGCCGATCGTGCGCAGGGTGGCGAGCTCGCGGTCGGACCACCCGACGAGTCGCACCGCGTCGACGTCGCCGACGCGCGCCCACTCGGCGCGCGCGGTTGTGGGCACGAGTGGGCTCAGAGCGACGAGGTCTTCAACGAGTGCAGACGGCGCGCGCCCGACTCGTCGCGTTGCAGTGCAAGCACGTAGTCGCCGAAGTTGGCGAGCTTTCTCACGTCAGGCACGTCGACCGTGTCGCGCGCGACACCTTCCGGCTCGTGCGGTTCGGTGAGCGCACCCTGGGCGTCGATGTCGGCGCAGGCGATCTTCATGAGCGGGTGACGGCTGTGTGCCACCAGGAGGTACTCAGCGTCGTCGCTCGCGAAGCACACCATGTCGAGGGGCTGGTTCATCGGACCCAGCTCGGCGACCGTACGCCCGGTTGCCTTCGTGCCCGATGCGATGTCGGCGAGCGGGAAGTGCACGAGCGGCGTGCACGTGTAGCTCGCCAGGATGCTCTTGCCGCCGTCGAACGGGACGAACGTGCGGATGGGGGACGCCGTCTCCCATTTGCCGTGCGACACGTGGAAGATCTCGAGGCTCGTGTCGGCGACGCGGTCGGTGAACGGGAAGGGGACGCGACGAAGGGTCGACGCGAACTCCTCGTTCGACAACCCGGCAACGATGAGCTCCCCGTCGACGTACGCCATGTCGGTGACGGTGGCCGAACGCGCGGGCGGGCGGGCGAAGCGCAACGTGACGCCGTTGATCTCGAACTCGTCTCCCTCGGGCGCGTCGACGAACTGCACGTCGGTGCGTTCGTCATCGGGCTCGATCGCGTCGTCGAGGGCGATGTCGGCGAACGCCACGTCGGTGAGTGCGACGTCGGTGAGCGCACCGGTGCGGTGGTCGATGCGCACGATCACCGGGAGCGCCTCGTTACCACCCCCGCGGATGACGGAGAGATACACGTTGTGAGTGCGAGGGTGCACCGCCAGGTCGCGCACGACGATGTCGTCGACGTCGCAGCCGAGGAAGGCGGCAAGCGCGGGATCAAGGTCGTCGAGGTCGAATGCTTCGGGTTCGCCGGCGTCGCCGGTGTCGTGCACATCGAGGGCGACGATGCGCGCGCGACGTTGTCGGCGACGAACAGCACGTCGCCGGGTCCGAACGCGATCGGTCCCACCGATGCGATCTCCGGCGTCCCTACTTGCAGTCCATGTTCACCCATGACCGACTCCTCGCTCGTCACCGCCGTGTTGCTCCGAGCCTACGTCGGGCCAGCGAGATGGCGTCGGGCCCCGGCGTCGCCAGCGTCAATTCGCGTGGGCAGCGTCGTTGTAGCGGACCAGCCGCCACTCGTCATCGGTGAAGCGCCACTCGGTGAGTGAGGTGTTGACGGCTTCGTGGACGAGCGCCACACCCATGCGCACTGGCAGGTCCGCGAGCGCGAGGAAGCTCGCGCCGACGATCCCTCCGTGACACACGACGACGACGGTCTCGCCCCGGTGGTCGACCGCCACGCGTTGCAGCCGCGCACCGGCGCGTTCGAAGAACTGGTGCCACGACTCGGCGTCGGGCGCGATGGACCGGAACGGATCGAACGGCGCGCCAGTTTGGGGATACCGGTCGCGGAGGTCGCTCCAGAGCATTCCCTCGGCCTCGCCGGCGTGGATCTCGCACCACTCGCACTCTGCGACGGTCGGCGCGTCGCCCAATGCCGGCGCGAGGATCGCCGCGGTCTCGATCGTGCGCGGGAGGATGCTCGTGTAGATCGCGTCCACGGTGCCGAGCTCGCCCGAGGCGACCAGCCGGTCACGGAGTGCTTCGGCCTGGGCTCGTCCGGCGGGGGACAGCCCACGACACGTGTCGTGACCCGACAGGAAGCCCTCCACCTGCGCGACGGATTCGCCGTGGCGGATGAGCACGAGTCGAGTGTCGTTCGGTCCGGGCTGCATCACCGCAGCTTCGCCGATCGACGCGCCACCGTGCCGGTCGATTTGCGCCGCGGCTCAGGTCGCGTCGGCGTCGGCGTCGGCGCTCACCGCGGCGTGGATGGCATCGGCGACCACCGGAGTGGCGAGATCGTCGACGTGCACGAACACGAAGCCGGCCAACGTGGCGTACCGCTCATCGACGTCGGTGTCGCCCACGTGGATGTAGTGGTCGGCCTCGAACTGCGCCCGCACCTCGTGGAGGTGGTGCTTGCCGCCGACGAAGTGCGGCTCCATCCCGTGGGTGGACCACAACGGCTGCTGGCTCGAGCGGGGCCAATCCGACGCAACTCCGACGATGTAGCCGCGAGCGAAGAGCTCACGTGCCACCGCCGCCGACACAGGGCCAGGAGGGTCGCCGAACTCCATGGTGCCGTCGATGTCGAAGCTCACCAGCACCCGAGAACCGTGGTCCTCGGACGCCGTCACTGGTCCTCTTCGGCTTCGAGCTCTTCCTCGTCCATCGGCTCGAAGCCCTTCTGCTTCATCACGACGGACACGCCGACCACGATGCACAGCACCGCGAGCACGGCAAAGACCACTCCACCAATCACCATCGGGTTCTCACCATCGGGTCAGACTAGAGGAGCTTCCAGCGTGACGGCTCGCCGACGGTCTCCTGCACGATCCCGCGCACCTCGAGCAGGCGCAGATGTGCCATCGCTTCACTCACCGCGACGCGTCGGGTGAACGGATCCGTGTCGGCGATCGGCCGGCCCCACGTCATGTGCGGCGTGAGCTCCCACACGGTGTCGTGGCCGTCGCGGAGGGCGGCGATGACCTCGTCGAGCCGGGCGGCATGGTGTGCGATCAGCGCGTCGCAGCGCGCACGCAGATCGTCGAACTCGTACTCGTGCGCCGGCGAGCGCGCTGGCTTCGAATGTGGCCAACCGGCGCAAGGAGTCGAGGTAGTCGCCGAGCGGGTTGTCGCCGGTTTGCGGGTTGTAGCCGATGTTCGGCGTGATGCGCGGGAGCACGCAGTCACCCGTGAGCATCACCCGGTTGCCCGGTTCCCAGAAGCAGAGGTGCCCGGGTGAATGGCCCGGTGTCCAGACCGACGTGAGGTCCCAACCCGGGATGTCGGGGCGCTCGCCGTCCTCGAGCAGCACGTCGGGGACGGCGAGATCGACGAACCCACGCACGGGCATGGCCGAATTGGTCAGCACGTCGATCTCGGATGGCGGCGCGCCGAGCCGTCGGAGTTGGCCGCGCATCCCTTCGAGGAGCGCGTCGGGCGCTTCGTACCGATCGTGGATGAGCGCGGCGTCGGCCGGGTGCAGTGCGATCCACGCATCCGACGACTCGCGGACGCGACCGGCGAGCCCGTAGTGATCAGGATGGATGTGGGTGACCATGACACCTTGCACGTCGCTCATCGCGAAGCCCGCGGTGTCGAGCCCACGGCAGAGCGCGTCGTACGCGTCGTCGGTGTTCCAACCTGCGTCGACGAGGTACGGACCCTGGTCGGTCTCGAAGGCGTACACCAGCACGTATCGAACTGCGATCGGCAGCGGGACGGGAATGCTCCACAAGCCGGGGCGTACCTGTGCGACGGGCGGAATCGGTTTGGCGGCGGTCGGGGATGCAGTCATGCGGATGCGACGATCAGTTCGCGGGGAGCCGGTCGAGGAACCCGACGATCGCGTCGTTGAACAGGTCGTTGCGGTCACCGGCGACCATGTGGCCGGCTCCGGCGACATTCGCGTACTCGGCGTGCGGCGCCAGCGCGAGCAGCTCCTGCGCGCCTTCCTCGCTGAGCAGGTCGCTCATCTTCCCGCGGATGAGCAGCACCGGCAGGTCGAGGTGCCGGGCGGCGTCGTGGAGCCGCTCGGAGTCGGTGACCGTCGCGCGGGTCTCGTCGCTGGCGCCGAGCGTCCCCCGCATGAAACGTGGGTCCCAGTGCCACACCCACCGGCCGTCATCGCGGAGCCGCACGTTCTTCTGCAGTCCGGACAGGTCCTTCGGTCGTGGGCGGTGCGGGTTGTACGCCGCCACCGCGTCGGCGACCTCGTCGAGCGATCCGAATCCATCCTCGAGGTTCTTCAGCATGAACTCGCCGATGCGATCGACGCCCGCCCGCTCGATGGTGGGTGCCACGTCGACGAGTACGAGCGCGCGTGCGAACGCATCGTCCGATTCGCCGATGGCGAGCATCGCGGCCAGCCCACCGAGCGATGCGCCGACGATCGCCGGAGATGATGGCAGCTCGCGAGCGACTGCGCCGACGTCGTCGGCGAAGGCGTCGACGCGGTAGTCGGCGTCGTCGGGCCACGCGCTCTCGCCGTGGCCGCGCAGGTCGACCCGTACCGCGTACCACCCGCGATCCGCGAGCACGCGCGGTGTCGTTCCCCACGCGTACCGGGTCTGGCCGCCGCCGTGGAGGAGCAGCACGGGTGGGTTGTCGGCATCGCCGAACGCGTCGGCGCGCAGGCGCGTGCCGCCGGAGCCGACCAGGTCGAAGGCGACTGGGTCCGACGTCGACGGTGTCTCGGCGAGAGGAGGAGTCACGACGGCCGAGCCTATTGCGCGTCGATCAGTGGCTGTCCGGCTCGTCGCGGTGCGATTCGTCGTCGTGGTGGTCCGCGGCATCCCCGGCGTCCGCGTTGCCCAACCAGCGGTAGCCGAGGCCGAAGTGGTTCACGATCAGCATGGGATGGTCGCCCTGGTCGCCGAGCTTCTTGCGCAGTTGGGCGACGAACACTCGGGTCGACGTCGACGTGAGCGGTGTGTCACCGCCCAACGCAGTGGCGAGTTGCGTGTGCGTGACGAGCCCGCCGTCGCGTTCGAGCAGGATCTCGAGGAGTCGGAGCTCGGTCGGCGTGAGGTGCACGGGTTCGCCGCCCCGCGTGACGAGACTTCGATCCACGTCGATGGTGAGGTCGCCGACCTGGTGCGGCGGGCGCTGTCCGGTGTCGTGGGGGCGACGACGCAACGCGACACGGATGCGCGCCAACAACTCCTCGTCGTCGAACGGCTTCACCACGTAGTCGTCGGCACCGAGATCCAACGCGGCGACCTTGTCGGTGCGGTCGGATCGGAGGGTGAGCACGATGATCGGTGCATCGGTTCGGGCGCGCAATCGGCGCAGCGCGGTGAGGCCGTCGATCCCGGGCAGGTCGAGGTCGAGGAGATACAGGTCGAGCGCCGACGATCGACTGAGGTGCACGGCTTCCTCGCCGGTGCCGACCGCCACGACGTCGTATCCCTGCGCCACCAGGGTGACGCGCAAGGATTCGCGGAGCGCGACGTCGTCGTCGACGATCATGATGCTCATCGGGCGATCATCGAACGCTGCACGCGGCGTCCGATGGTAGAGGCCGGCCGCGTGGACCGGGTCCGGGTCGGTCAGTGAGGCGAACCGGCGACGAGCTGCTCCGGTGTCGCGAGCGCCGCTTCGTCGGCCCAGCTGGCGACCTGCGACCACGACCAGACGAGGGTCCGCCCGACCCTGCCGACCGGTGGTGGGAACCCCAGACGGTGGATCCGGAGATCGAGGACGCTGCGGGCGTTCTTCATGCCCAAACGCTCGGCGATCTCTCGTGCGTCGATGATCTCGTGACCGAGATCGTCGAGCCTGATCGCCGTTGGATCGACCGCCTGCGAGTCCACCCTGCGCGCCCCTTTTCGACAGTTTCGTGCATGTCGTCCGGCCCCAGCAGCCGATCGCCCCGCCCAGCCCGTCTCTGACGAGTACCTGACGGAAGGTAGGAGTGGTGCGTTGCGGGTTCGTCACATCCACGTCACCGAAATGAGACGAGCTGCGCGCGGTCAGATGACTGAGTTGTCAGGAACTCGTTGGGAAATGTCAGGTTCCGGGGTCATCGGGAGGCTGTTCACATTGCCGACATACGAACGACGCCCTCCCGAGACGATTTCTCCTTACTTTCGGCCGGTCGTCGGGTCGGTCGACCCGCGCCAGAGGAGCAGCAGTGAAGCTCGTGGTGGCGATCATCAAGCCATATCAAGTTGAAGGGGTCACCAATGCACTCGATGCGTTGGGCGTGTCGGGAGTGACGCTCACCGATGTCCGCGGTCATGGGCGTCAGCGAGGTCACACCGAGGTCTACCGTGGCAGCGAGTACAAGGTCGACTTCATCCCGAAGGTCCGCGTCGACGTGTTGGTGCAGGAGTCGCTCGTCGGCCAGGTCACCGACACGATCGTCACCGAGGCTCGCACCGGCAAGATCGGTGACGGCAAGCTCTGGGTGCTGTCGGTCGACGAGGCGATGCGCATCCGTACCGGCGAGACCGGCGAGGACGCGCTCTAGGAGCACCGGTCGAGCTCGATCCGCGCACGTTGCTGGGAGACGCGCAGGCCGTTGGCCTGCGCGTCTCCGCCGCGTGGCGAATCGCCTGCCCGAGGGTCCCGTCGCCCGGCACGGACGGACCGTCTCGAGCTCGCCGCCGATCCAGCCCGCAGGGGCTCGAACAGCTGCAATCCTCACACTTCGTTCATGAAGCAGTCACTCAAGCGACCGGATGCCGTAACGGTGGACACACCGTTCAGCAACCGGCCAGGTTGAACCTGTGCGACATGAACTCAACATTGCTCCTCCGACTCAAGGAACCCGAGCGGCGACGGTTCTTCGCCGCCCACCTGGCCGCCAAGATGATCGGCGTCACACTCGTGATGGCGTTCGCCTACGGCTTCACGTGGTACTTCAGCACCCACGCCAACGCGTTGGTACCGCACGGCACCAGTCTCAAGCCCGCAGACGATGCCATCAGCGCCATCAACACGACGTGGGTGCTCGTCACGGCCTTCCTGGTGTTCTTCATGCAGGCAGGCTTCATGATGCTCGAGGGCGGGTTCGCAAGAACTCGTGAGGTCTCGAACGTCATGATCGAGTGCATCGTCGACACAGGCCTGTGCGGCCTGCTGTTCTATGCCTTCGGCTTCGCTTTCATGTTCGGTACCGGCAACGGATGGATCGGGTACCACTACTTCTTCCTGCAGGGTGTCCCGCACACGTACACCGCAACTGGTGCCGTGGGCGTCTCGTTCATGGCGTTCTTCCTGTTCCAGTTCGCGTTCGCCGACACGGCGAGCACGATCGTGTCGGGCGCGATGGTCGGCCGCACCGCCTTCAAGGGCGACCTGCTCTACAGCGTCGTGGTCAGCGGCTTCATCTACCCGATCTTCGGCCACTGGGTCTGGGGACCGGGTGGATGGCTCGGAAAGGTCGGTGTCACGACTTCACCGGGACGCCGTTCCGCGACTTCGCCGGCTCCACGGTGGTGCACACGGTCGGCGGCGTGCTCGCCCTCATGGGTGCCTGGGCACTCGGCCCGAGGCTCGGCCGCAAGTTCAAGCGTGATGGTGGTGGCATGCCGCCGGGTCACAACATGACGCTCGCCGCACTCGGTGCCGTCATCCTGTGGTTCGGTTGGTACGGGTTCAACCCCGGCAGCACGCTCTCGGCGATGGACTTCGAGGGCATCGGCAGGATCGCGACGAACACGACCCTCGCTGCCTGTACGGGTGCGCTCGTCGCCGTCGCCTGGGTGTATCCGAAGCTGCGGAAGTTCGACGTGGGCATCAGCATCAACGGCTTGCTGGCCGGCCTCGTCGCCATCACCTGCCCGTGCTACTGGGTGTCGCCGACAGGATCGATCGCGATCGGCGCCATCGCCGGTGTGATCATGATCCTCGCCGTCGAGCTCACCGAGTGGATCCGCATCGACGACCCCTGCGGGGCGTTCGCGGTGCACGGCATGTGCGGCATCTGGGGCACCCTGAGCCTCGGGTTGTTCGCCGTCGGCAACTACGGGGATGTGAAGGGTCTGGTGTACGGCGGCAACGCCAACGTGCTCCTCGCCCAGATCAAGGGCAGCGCGGCGATCACGGCGTGCACGTTCGCCGCCGGCTTCTTGCTCTTCTTCGGCCTGAAGAAGCTCAAGCTGCTGCGTGTATCGGAGGAAGGCGAGATCGAAGGTCTCGACATCCACGACCACGGTGCACCCGCTTACCACCCGGAGTACGCCTACATGGGCTACTCGCCGATCCCGTCGGCGCACCCCGCTGCCGCCGCCGGTCCGCCTCCGGGCGCCGCGCCGATCTCGTAGGAGGAGACGAGCCTGGTTCCCTCGGTCGTGCACGATCGAGGCCCGGTGGAAACGATGCAGGGGGCGCCTTCGGGCGCCCCCTGCTCGTGCGTCCGACGAGGTCAGTCGAGTGTTTTCGGTCGACCTGTCTTCAGTCGATTTCGCGGGGCGCGGTGACGGTGGCTTCGCTCGCGACCTCGGCTTCGGTGTCGGCGAAGTCACGTTCGAGGTGCTCGACCGTCCCGACGAGCAGACGACGACGCTTGTGGTGGCCGTGCCAGAGCTGCAACCCCGTGATCCCGATGGTGATCGGCGTGATGATCAACGCGTACCGGGAGACGAACTGGGTGACGTCGGTGATCGGATCGGAGAGCGCGCTCCCGACGAAGTAGATCAGCGTGACCCGCGCGACAGTTCCCGCCGCGAGGAGCGGGAAGAACACCCGTGCGCGCATCCCCGTCGCTCCCGCCATCACACAGACGAGCGCGCTCCACCAGAACGACGACCAGGAGGTGCGAGAACCTCCGGAACAATCGCTCGACGCGCGGGACCGCGCTCGACGTGGGGCCCATGCGGCGTTCCGTCCAACGCAGACCCGCGTCGCCGTAGTCACGCCCGAAGAAGTAGTAGAGCGGGGCGAGCAGCATGATGCGCCCGAGCGCGAGTGCGAAGAACGTGACCGTCGGGAGGAGTGGCTGCACCACGAGCAGGCGGCTCCACGCGCTGCTCAGGAGGAGCAGCGACCACGGTGCCGAATCGAGCAGGCTCGGCCAGATCGCGCGTCCGACCTCCGCGCCGACGAACACCGCGGCGATCGGCACGAGGAAGATCGCCAGGTGGACCCGCGCTGGTGGAGTGCCGGCCGTGCCCGCCGTGCTCACCTGGTCGCTCATGGCGCCCATCGTGGCACGAATCGATCATCGCGGTTGGCCGGTCAGGCGGGTTCGGCGCCCTCGTCGAGCTCGCGGGGGTCGACGGGCGTCACGACGCGCGATGACGGTCCCGCGGCGAAGTACAAGGCGATGAGCGCGTACACCACGAAGCAGGCCTCGGCGCTCACGAACGCCAGCCCGATGGTGAACCCGTACACGACCGGTCCGACGAGCGAGCGCTTCGCGGCCACGCGCGACTGCTCGCCCGTTGCCCCTTCGACGAGCAACCACGGACGGTTGGCGAGGTGCCACCACATCAACGTGAAGGCGATGCCGATGCCGACCATCGTGGCGCTGTAGATCGCCGCGGCGATGTGCGAGTTGGCGCCGCCATCGCGCACGTACGTGGCCATGAGATCGGTGGGGAAGGGCAGGAACGCGATGCCGAGCAACAACAAGAGGTTGATGAACAGCAGGCCGCGGTCGACCCGGGCGATCTTCTCGAACATGGAGTGATGGCTCACCCACATGATCCCGATCACGATGAACGAGATGACGAACGCGACGTACGACGGCCACTGATCGAGCAGCGCGCCGAGCAGGTCGCCTTGCTTCTCCGTCGGCACCGGGATCTGGAACACGAGCAACGTGATCGCGATCGCGATCACGCCGTCGCTGAACATCTCGAGTCGGTCGCTGGTGCTGCTCGGCGGCTTGATCACCGTCGCAGATTAGGTGACGACTTCAGCGAGCGTGCTGCGACGACGGTCCTTCGACCGCGGCGATCTCGGCGTTGAGCGCGCCCGGGACACCGAGCGTGAGCCCGTTGGGTACCTCCACCGACAGATCGTGCGCGCCGTCGACGCGCGCCACTGCGGATGTGACGACGAGGTCGAGCACGTGACCGCCGACGCGTCGGTCGTCGGAGAGGAAGTGGAGGTGGTAGCCCGCGACCTCGATGCCCGACGCGGCGTCGGGGAACCGGAACCCGATCACGGAACCGTGTGCCTGGTCGACCGTCCATTCCGTCTGGTGCGACACGACCTCGCGCAGCGGCGGATACGGCAACTCCTGCGCGTGCACGCTGCGCAGACGGAGGTCGCGGAACTCGCCGTCGACGCGGACCGCGACGACGGGCTCGTCGGTCGGCGCGATGGCGTCGAGGGCCGCGGTGAGCTCGGTGAAGCCGATCGGGCCCGTGAGCTCGCGTTCGGCGGCAGGGCGAAATCGGCACACCACCGCGAACGGGGTCCTGGTCGCCGGGGTGACCGCGGTGACGGTGCCGTCGCCGTGCGCAACCCACGCGTCGCCGTCGACGATCACCAGTTCGCCGTCGAGGTGCTGGATCGTGCCGATGCCCAGGTCGCCCCGGGTGAGCAGCTCGCCGAGGCTGAGATCACCGTCGTAGCGCCCGTCCATGAGCGCGGCGATCGTGCCCGCTTGCACGAGGGCGTGCGACGCCGCCGGATCATGATGCAGCCCGGCGCGCGACAGCGCCCGCACATGCAGCGCGCCGATCAGGCGGTCGTCGAGCACATCGCGTGTCATGCGCGTGCCCAGGGCCGCGTGGGGAACGTGAACGTCGAGCCGACCATGGACCTCGACGCTATCCGCGGCAATTCTCCGACCCAGGACACACCAGGAGGGGCCGTAGGCTGCGGCGACGTATGGGAGGCCGCCGACTCGCGATCGCCATCCTGCTGGTGGGCGTCAGCGTCGCAGTGGGCGCCGGGCCGGCCGCGGCGAACACGTCGACCCAGCTCGATCCTGGCGCTTCGCGCATCCTGATCATCTCCACGCCCGGAGTCGGGTGGTCGTCCATCAACCCGATCGACACCCCGAACCTGTGGCGCCTGTTCCGAGGCGCGGCGATCGGGAACCTCACCGCGCGCACCGTGGGTCGCCCGGACCTCGCGTCGGGATACCTCACGTTGGGCGCCGGCAACCGCGCCGCCGCATCGCGCACGACGCTCGACGGTGCCGGCATGGAGCCGTCGGAGCCGTTCGGCGCGGTCACCGCGAGTGAAGCGTTCGCGCTCGACACCGGCCGGACCGAAGAGCAGGGCGTGCTACAGCTCGGCATCGAGCCGATCCTCACGGCCAACGCGTCGGAGAAGACCGACGTCGTCATCGGCCGCCTGGGTGACGATCTCGACCGAGCGACTCGCCCGCGCGCAGTGATCGGCAACGGCGATGGCGACTACCCGGACGGGGTCAACGGGTTGAAGCGGTACGTGGTGAACGCGCTCATGGGCTCCGACGGGGTCGTACCCAGCGGGGCGGTCAACGCCGATCTCCTCGAGGCACATCCGCCGGCGCCCTTCGGCGTTCGCGACGACAACGCCGCGTTCGACGACGCGTTCCGCTCAGTGTGGGTCGACGGCGCCGTGGTGATGGTCGAAGGATCCGACCTCGTCCGAGCCGACTCGTTCGGTCTGCTGGCCACGCCCGAACAGGCCCACGCGGCTCTGCGCCACGCGGTCCATCGAACCGACCAGCTCGTCGGCCGTCTGCTCGAGCAGGTCGACCTCGGGCGGGACGCTGTCGTCGTGGTGAGCCCGACTCGTGCCCGCGGCACGGTGCTCAGCGCGGTGGCGGTGCACGCGCCAGGAGTTCCCGCTGGTCTCGTGACGTCGGCGAGTACCCGTCGACCCGGCGTGGTGCTTCTGGGCGACGTGGCGCCGACCGTGCTGGCGCTCGCCGGCCTTCCTCGCGACGACAAGATGGGCGGCAGCCGGTTCACGGTGAGCGCGCCGTCGGCGTTGGCAAGCCGAGTCGACGGGCTGCGTGATTCGAACGCCGCTGCCGTGTTCCGCGACCGGGTCCGTGGGCCGGTGACCGTCGCGTTCGGCGTGCTCTTGGGTCTGTTGCTCGCGGCGGCGGTCGCGTCGATCACGGGACGGGTCCGTCGATGGAAGTCGGCGTTGATCGTGTCCGCGCTCGCGCTGCTCGCCTACGTCCCCGCGGTGTTCCTCGCCCGCCTGTTCCCACTTCACGAGCGCGGCACGGGTGTGTACTGGGCATTCCTCGTCGTCGCGTCGTTCGCGATCGCGCTGGCCGCGCGCGCCGTCGCTCGTCGAACGCCGCGCGACGCCCTGCTGCTCGTGCTCGGTGTGATCTTCGTGGTGCTGGTCGGCGACGTGCTCACCGGCGCGCGTCTGCAACTGAGCAGCGCGTTCGGCTACTCGGCCACCGTGGGCATCCGCGTCGCCGGCTACGGCAACGTGGCGTACGCGATGCTCGGCGCGGCCGCCATCCTCCTGAGTGGACTGCTCGCGCACCGCATCGGCGGGCGACTCGGTGCGCTGGTCGCGTCGTTCATCATGTTCGTTGCCCTCATCGCCGACATCGCGCCGTTCTGGGGCGGCGACGTGGGCGGCGTGCTGTCGCTGGTGCCCGCGTTCGGCATCACGGCCGCGCTGCTGCTCGGCCTGCGGATCCGATTGTCCTGGCGTGTGGTTGCGATCGCCACGTCGGTGACGGCAATCGTGCTCGCCGTGCTCACCGCGTTCGATCTGTCGCGGCCGCCAGATTCGCGCACACACCTCGGTCGCCTCGCGCAGCAGGTCCTCGACGAGGGCATCACCCCGTTCACCGACACGATCCACCGCAAGCTCGATGCCAACCTCGCCACGTGGTCGACGTCGGAATGGCGAATCGTGCTCATCCCGTCGGTGCTCTTCCTCTGCTACCTCGCGCTCCGCCAACGACCACTGGTGCGGAGGATGTTCACTGAGATTCCGCAGATGCGCGCCGCGTTCGTGGGTGTGGGCGCGCTCGCACTGCTCGGATACGCGTTCAACGACAGTGGCGTGATGGTCCCGGGCGCCGTGCTGTCGGTCGCGTCGGCGTCGCTCGTGCTGCTCCTCGTGACCGTGCGGCCGTCGACGGACGTGGCGGCCGATCCCGTGCCCGTCGACGTGGAGCCCATGGCGACCGATCCCGTGGACCCCGACCCGGTCGAGGCGCTGGGTCAGACCGACCGGAGCACCCGTTCGGTGGCCGCCGCGGCCGCGTCCCACGAGTAGTCGCCCTGCGCGATGCGCGCCGCGGCGCGCCGGCCGAGCGCGTCGGCCGCCTCGTGGTCACCGAGCACGCCTGCCGAGGTTGCGGCCAGTGCGGACGCGTCGCCCGCTGGGAAGAATCGAGCGGTGTCGCCGAGCAGCTCGAGATGCGCGGGAATGTCGCTCGCGACGATGCAGCATCCGCTTGCCATCGCTTCCGCGACCACGAGCGGTTGACCTTCTTGGTACGAGGGTGCGAGCAAGGCGATCGCGTGGTCGTAGAGCGCCGCGACCACGTCGGGCGGCTGCACGCCGAGGAAGTGGATCCGCGCGCCGCCCCGCGCCGCTTGGGCGCGCAACGACTGCTCGTAGTCGTCGCCGTCGCGACGCGCGCCGCCGACGATGACGAGGTCCACGGTCGGTGATCCCTGCTCCAGGAGCTCCAGGTACGCAGCGATCGCGAGGTCGACTCCCTTCTCAGGGACGACACGACCGACCACCACGAGGTAGTCGTCAAGGCCGAACGCCCAAGGTCGTAAGTGTGGAGGTCGGCGCCGGCTCGGGGCGCGTGACGCCATTGGAGATCACGATCGTGCGCTCCGCTCGCGCGGAACGTGTCACGAGGTCGTCCTTGAGCGCCTGTGACACGGCGATCAGCGCGTCGGACGTTCGCACCGCGGTGCGTTCGGAGAACTTGAGGAACGCGCGTGGTGAGTCGTCCCCACTTCGCGTCCTGCCACTCGATGCGATGCGCAGTGGTCACGACGCGCTTGCCGCGCAGCTTGGGCAGCACGCAGAAGGCGGACGACGCGAACGAGTGGTAGTGCACGATGTCGGCGTCGCCCCGCATCGCCGCGAACGACGACGCCCACGCGTACGTGAGCCGCTCCCACCCGGCCGAGCGCGCCGTACGCACCTTGCGCACCCGCATGCCGCGGTGGGTCGTCGCCGGGCTGGGACCGCCGGCGCACAGGATGGTCACCGTCGTGACCGTCGGCCGCGATCCGCGCGTAGATCTCTTCGCAGTGCCGGGTCACGCCGCCCTGGGCCTTCGGCATCTCCAACGGGCCGATGACGTCGATCTTCATGTGCCGGCCTGGCATCGGCTGCTCACGAGCGTCATCCACCGCGACCGATCGGTCCTTCGAGGACGTCGGCCGGATGGTCGACCTGCGGAGCGTACGCGGCGACGATCGCCGCCGAGGACTTCCGCGAGGTCACCGCGAGGTGTCACCCCACGAGCGCCGCGCGGTGAGCGCGGCGACCGGTCAGTCGGCTCGGAGGTACTCGCGCAGCTCGCAGGCGGGGCACCGCTCGGCGGGGCTCGACGGCGCATGGTCGACCCGGTGGTCGCTCAGCGCCGGGAGCGCGACCAGGGTGGCCACGTGCGCGGGGTCGACTTCGCAGGTGATCCGCAGCCAGGCGCCGTCTGCGTCGAGCGACGGCTCCATCGAATCGGGAACGACGCCCGCGACGTCGAGCACTTCGGCGGCGGCCCGCAGGAGGTGGGAGAGATCGGTGGCCGGTCCGAACGTGAGGATGACGGTGCGCGGCTCGACGACGGTGGCGGGGCGGGTGCGCTGGGCGTCGATCACGGTCATGGCACTTCTCCTCGGATCGCTCGTACAGGGACTTGCGGTGGTGCTCGGGGGGTCACTGACGAATGTACGGAACGTTTGTGAACGCAGGAAGTCGAGGGAGCGTCACCGGGGTAAAGGCTGTGCGGCCATCGCTGGGAAGGGCTCGGGCCGGTTCTGGCGCCGCCGCGAGCGGGTCAGACCGTGATGCGGAGGCGATCCTCGGGTGCCGCGACGGTGAGCAGCGCCGGCATCGGAGCGAACCCGAGGATCCCGACGGTGAACTCGGTGGCGATGCGGTGCCAGAAGGCGGCTCGCCACAACATGGCGTGACGCTCCCGTCGAACCTCGATCCGCCACACCCGATCCGTCACCGTTGCCGCCTCCCTCGCCCAGGCCAACGACGCCCGTGGGCTGGTCGTGGTGTCGAGGCGGCCGTGCACGACCAGCACGGCTCGTCCCGCGACCTGTTCGAACGGCTCGCCGCGCGGCAGCCAGGGGGCAAGCGCACACACCGCTACCACGGCGGGTGACCCGGCGGCGTGCACCGCCGTCCGGCCACCCATCGAGTGCCCGACGAGCACCACCGGGACGTCGCCGTGGCGCCGCGTGACCTCGGCCAGTGCCCACGTCGCGTCGGCGACGGGCGACTGCTCGTCGCCGTTCCACCCGCGCACGGCGTGGCGGAGCGACCAGACGGCGAGGCCGTCCGGACCCCCGGCGCGGGCGAGCTCGCGCGCGAACGGTCGCATGCGCCAGACCGCCAGGTTGCGCGGCTTGACCCCGCCGTGGCTGCGTTCGCGCCCACCGTGGAGCACGAGCGCGACCGCACGCACGTTGCTGTCACCTCCGGCCGGCTCGATGACGTCGAGGGACGGCTGATGCGTCACCTCGAGCGCAGGCCGTCGACGAGTGTTGCGACGATGCGTTCGGCGTCGACACGCCGCAGCGTGTCGCGGCCGGTGATCATGCGGGCCCAGAGTGACCCGAACAGCAGGTCGGTCACCAACTCGGCGTCGATGTCGCGACGGCACTCGCCGCGTGCCATCCCGCGTGTGATCACCTCGCGCGCGATCGCGCGACGGGGCGCCACGAAGTGCTCGTCGACGGCCGTCGAGAGCTCAGAATCCAACGAGATCTCGGCGCGCAAGCGCAGCACCAGCGCGAGTGGGTAGTTGCCGTCGCGACGCCGGTTGGCGTCGAGGAGCATCTCCACGAGATCGGCGCTGATGTCGCCGGTCTCGGGATCGCGCGGCGGTCCGCTCACCTGTTCGACCGCCGCGATCGCGAGCTCCAACTTGTTCGGCCACCGGCGGTACACCGCAGGTTTGTGCACGCCGGCGCGCTGCGCCACCTCGGCGATGCTCACACCGGCGTAGCCCTCACGGCTCAACAGCTCGAGCGTGACGTCGAGGATGGCCTGGCTGATGTCGGGATCCCGCGGCCGCCCAGTGCTCATTCGACCCCCGCGCCCTCGACGTGCCCTGCGGCCACCGACTCCGTGCTCGCGAACTGATCGTCGTCGATCACGATGCCGAGGGGCATCAGCTCGCTCGCGTTGAGCTCGTGGTGCTCACCGCGCGCCGGCAGGAACTTCCAGGACAGGAGCGCGCCCGCCAGCGTGAACAACGCCGCGACGACGAGGCTCACCCGCATTCCGCTCGCGAACGCGTCGTGTGCCGACGTTGCCAGCAACTCACCGGCGTGCGTGCCGGCAGCCTTCGCGGCCTGGATGGCGCCCCCGACCGACGCGCGCGCGTCGCTGATCTCGCCGTGCGTGAACCCGGCGCCGCGACCGAAATCGTCGTGGAGCGCGGCTCGATAGCCCGACGCGAGCAGGCTCCCCAGCACGGCGACGCCGAGCGCGCCGCCGATCTGACGCGTGGTGTCGTTGACGGCCGAACCGACGCCCGCTTTCTCGCGTGGAAGTGAGCCCATGATGGATTCGGTGGCTGCGGGCATGGCGACCGCGAGCCCGAACGACATGACGACGAGGGAGACGAACACGGGCGCGTACGAGGATTCGGCGTTGCAGGCGGCGAAGATGAGCAAGCCGAGCGACAGGATCGAGAATCCGGCAACCACCACCATCTTGGTGCCGAAGCGTTCGGCGAGCTTGGGACTCTGCGGTGCCATCGTCATCATCACGACCGCGATCGGAGCCATGCGGTAGCCCGCGGCGAGCGCGTCGTAGCCGAGGACGAACTGCAGGTACTGCGCCAGGATGAACAGCATCCCCGTCAGTGCGAACGACGCGGTGGTGATGGTGAGGCTGGCCACGGTGAAGCGCGGACGTTTGAAGAAGGTGAGGTCGAGCATCGGATGCGCGCGACCGCAGCTCCCACACTGCGAACGCGACGATCACCAGCGCGCCGAGGATGAACGCACCGATCACCGCCGGGCTGCCCCAGCCCTGGTCGGGTCCTTCGATGATGGCCCACAGCAGCGCGCACAAGCCGACGATGGAGAGCACCGCGCCGATGGGGTCGAGCGGCGGTGCGGCCGGATCCTTCGAGGTGGGGACCACGAAGTGCCCGACCAGAGCGCGCCGGCGCAGATCGGCACGTTGACCAGGAACACCGAGCCCCACCAGAAGTGCTGGAGCAGAAAGCCGCCGAGGATCGGGCCGATCGCGATGCCGATGGCGGACACGCCCGCCCACACGCCGATCGCACGTCCACGCTCGCGAGCGTCGGTGAACATGTTGGTGATGATCGACAACGTCGCCGGCATGATGAACGCGCCGCCGATGCCCATGACGGCCCGTGCCATCGTGAGCGTGGTCGTGTTGTCGGCGAAGGACGCCGCGAGCGACGCACCCCCGAAGATGGCGAGCCCGACGCTGAGCGCGCCGCGTTCGACCGAACCGATCTCCCAGGCTCCCCGCGGTGAGGAGCATCCCGGCGAACACGAGCACGTAGGCGTCGATGATCCACTGGAGATCGGCGGTCGTGGCGTGGAGGTCGCGGACGAGGGTCGGGAGCGCGACGTTGAGGATCGTGGTGTCGATCCCGATGACGGCGAGGCTGCAACACAGCACGCCGACCGCCCACCATCGGCGGTTGGGATGAGCGATGAGGTCGCTCGGCGTGACGAGGCTTCCGAACATGGGACTCCGGTCGTTTCCGAAAGAGGGGGGGAGGGATTTCGGTACGCGACAGTACCAGTACTCCGGCGTACCGAAAGTAGGGACCGTCCCGGGACACGCGGCTCAAGGTCGTGCACCCTCGCGCCGAGGCTGAACCGAGCGACGCGGACGCGCGGTCGACGGGATCGGGAGCCGGACATGTCGATCGGAATTCGTCGGGTGCTGGTCGGCGCGGGCCTCGTCGTTGCCATCGGCGGCGCATCCGCGACCGCGGTCCTGTTCAGCGGCGGCACGTCCCCGCAGGCGTCGGGTCGGGACTCCGTCGTGGAGGCGGCCGGCACCAAGACGTCGACGTCGACGAGCACCACCACCTCGAGCACGACCACCACGTCGACGACGACGACGCTGCCGCCTGCGCCCGAACCGCCGCCGCCGCGTCACCGGCGCCGGAGTCGTCGTCTGCGGCACCGGCGCCTGCCCCTGCTCCCGAACCAGCACCCGCTCCCAGCGGATTCAGTGCGCCCGCGTGCGACGGCGGCGCAGGCGGGACGGCGGGCGCGGTCGTCGGGGCCATGAACGGGGACCGAGCCGCCAACGGTCGGTCGCCGCTGTGCTGGAACAACCAGATGGGTGGCCTCGCCCAGTCATGGGCGAACTGGATGGCGGCAAACCAGTCGCTCTCCCACCAGGACCTCGGTTCGGTGCTCGCGGGCACCCCGTTCTCGACGGTGGGGGAGAACCTGCTGGTCGGGCCGATCGGGATGGACGCCGGATCGATGGAAGGCGCCTGGATGGATTCGTCGGCCCACCGTGCGAACATCCTTGGTGGGTTCACGGTGGTCGGAGTCGGGATCGCCGCCAGCTCCGACGGACAGTGGTGGATCGCGGTGGAATTCGCTGGTTGAGCCCCCGGCCGCGCCGGCCCGCTGGGTTCGATGATCCGTCGTCGCTGGTAGCGTCGCTGCGCCCCTGCCACGGCGACGTGGCGACCCAGCGACAAGGACGGAACGCGCATGGCGGAAGTCGGGTTCGACGGCAAGGTCGCGATCGTCACCGGCGCTGGCGGAGGCCTCGGTCGCGAGCATGCGCTCCTGTTGGCGAAGCGTGGCGCGCTGGTGGTCGTGAACGATCTCGGCGGCGCGCTCGACGGCTCGGGCGGGAGTGCGTCGCCGGCTGAGCAGGTGGTGGCGGAGATCAAGGCCGCGGGTGGCGAGGCCGTGTCGGATGCCAACTCGGTGGCCACGCCCGACGGCGGCGAAGCAATCGTGCAGACCGCGATCGATGCGTTCGGACGCATCGACATCGTCGTCAACAACGCCGGGATCCTGCGCGACAAGGCGTTCCACAACATGACCGACGACCTGTGCAGCCGGTGCTCGACGTGCACCTCCGCGGCGCGTTCAACGTGACACGTCCGGCATGGGTGCGCATGCGCGAGCAGAGCTACGGACGCGTGGTGAGCACCGCGTCGTCAGCCGGTCTGCTCGGCAACTTCGGCCAGACGAGCTATGCCGCCGCGAAGATGGGCATCGTCGGCATGACCAACGTGCTGGCGATCGAAGGCGCTCGCTACAACATCAAGGCCAACGCGATCGCACCGGTGGCCCGGACCCGCATGACCGAAGAGGTCATGGGCAGCCTCGTCGAGCTGGTCGATCCTGCGTTGGTGTCGCCGGTCGTCGCGTGGCTCGCCCACGAGGACTGCCCCGTCACCGGCCACGTCTACTCGGCGGGCGGTGGTCGCATCGCGCGCTTCTTCGTGGGGCTCACGCCGGGCTACCTCAACAAGGAGCTCACGATCGAGGACGTGCGCGATCACATGGACGAGATCGACGATGCCGAGGGCTACCAGATCCTCGATGAGGCGATGGCGGAGCTCAAGGCCCTGGCCCGGACGCTGCGGTAGTCGTGGCGCGCCGACGGTTGCGCTGCGTCCACGAGGAGAGCGCGGTTCCCAGGTGAGCGTCGAGTTCCATCTGTTCCTTCCCCAGATGCGCATGTCGGTCGACACGTTGGTCGAGCGCGCGCGAGGTGGCCGAGGCCGTCGGTTTCACCGGCATGTGTGGCATGGACCACCTTGCGCCGCCGCTCGCGGTCGACCAGCCGATGTACGAAGCGATGACGATGAACACGTTCCTGGCCGCGCGCACCGAGCGTCTCCTGCTCGGCAGCCTGGTGCTGTGTGACGCGTTCCGTCAGCCCACCATGCTGGCGCGCGAGGCGGTCACCGTCGATCACGTGTCCGGCGGTCGCTTCGAGCTCGGCATCGGGTCGGGTTCGGTGCCCGCCGAGCTGGGCACCTACGGGATCGGCTTCGACGACACGGGCGCCCGGGTCACCCGACTCGGCGAGTCGCTCGACGTGCTGCGTGCATGTTGGTCGGGCGAGGCGTTCGACTACGACGGTCGGTTCCTGCACGTGCGCGGGGGCCAGCAGCTGCCCACGCCGTTGACGCGGATCCCCGTCGTGATCGGCGGCACCGGCCCACGCATGATGAAGCTCGTCGCCAAGCACGCCGACTGGTGGAACGTGCCCGTCCACCAACTCGATCGCCTCGATGACATGCGAGCCAACGCCGGCTCGGCGCGGCGTCTCGGTACAGGAACGGATCGTGTTCATCGCCGACGCCGCCGACCGCGCGGCGATCGTGGAGCAGGCCACCCGTCGCTTCGGCACGATGGGCGTCGTCGTCGGCACCAGCGAGGAGCTCGTCGCGCACTACCGCGAACGTGCCGCGCTGGGTGTCGAGCGCTTCTACACGTGGTTCACCGACTTCGCGCCGCCCTCGACGCTGGAGGCCTTCGGCGCTCAGGTGATCAACGTCCTCGCCTGAGCGGTTCGCCTAGAGTCGCCCGGCTGATGCAGGGGGCCAGCACGGCCCGGCCGGAGGGGAAGTTCGAGATGACGAGCACGATGACGTTCGTGGTCGACGAGGACGAGGTTCGTCGGGCCGTACGCGAAGAGCTGGTGGTTGTTCCTCGTCGCAGGGATCCTGTGGCTGATCTTCGGCTTCATGGTGTTGTCGCTGCGGCCCGCGTCGATCACCGCCCTGATGATCCTCATCGCGATCGGGTTCTGGTTGGGCGCGCTCACCCAGTTCCTGCTCGCCGCGGTGACCAGCGGGGGATGGCGCGTGCTCACCATCATCGGCGGCGTGTTGGCCGTCGGCGCGGGGATCGCGGCGCTGGTGTGGCCCGGCCCGACCCTCACGGTGATCTCGGTGTTCGTCGCCTGGTTCCTGCTCGTGCGCGGCGCCTTCGACGTCGGCCTGTCGCTCTCGCACACGCACGTCAAGGGTTGGTGGATGGGTCTGATCGCCGGCATCGTGCAGATCGGACTGGGGGCGTGGGCGATCGGCAACCCCGATCGGTCGGTGCTCCTGTTCGTGTCGATCGTCGGCATCTGGGCGATCATCAAGGGCGTGACCGACCTCATGGCCGCGTTCACGTTCAAGAGCCTCGACGCCTGACGCGATGCCGCACGCGCGGCTCGCTGCGCGTCGGTCGGCTGTCAGTCGGCCTTGCCCTTGCCCTTCGCCTTCTTCGCCTGCTTGAACGCGCGGACGCGCTGGAGCGCCTCGGGTGAGTCGATGTCGGCGACCGATCGCGGCTCGGAATCGGAGAACGGCACCGCGATCGCCTCCCAGCCCTTCGGCGCGACGCCCAACCGCTTGCCGAGGATGGCAAGGAAGATCTTCGCCTTCTCGTCGCCGTACCCAGGGAGAGCGCGCAGCCGGCGCGAACAGCTCGTCGGGATCCTTCGCCGTGGTCCAGATCGCCGCGGCGTCGCCGTCGTAGGCGTCGACCACGTGCACGGCGAGCGCGTGCGTGCGCTTGCCCATGGATCCCGGATACCGGTGGATCGCCGGCTTTTCGCGGCACACCGCCTCGAAGTCGTCGACCGACATCGCCGCGATCGCGTGCGGGTCGAGGTGCCCGAGCCGGTCACGCAGGGTCAGCGGACCGCGGAACGCCCACTCCATCGGCACCTGCTGGTCGAGCAGCATGCCGACGAGGAGCGCGAACGGATCGGTGACGAGCAACTCGTCGGCATCACGGTCACCGGTGACGGGAAGCACTGCGGTTGCCATGCATCGAGCCTAGATGTCGTGTGGGGGTGTCGAGCCCGGATGTCGAACGCCGTGCTGGTGGCGAGGGGACGCCGAACGAGCCCGCGCGGTCGATAGTGTGCCCCGATGTCTTCGTCTGAACCGCCCTGGGATCCGAACGACACCGGTTCCGTCCCGGTCGGTCCGGAGCCCGAGCCGACCGGCGCGGGCGGCGCCGGTGCCGGCGGGTGGGGCGAGGCGCCGCGCACGGAGCCGTTCGCGATCGCGGCACTGGTCTGGGCGTTCGTCAGCATCATCGTGCCGTTCGTGGGCACGATCGTCGCCTTCGTGCTGGCAGCACGCGCGGCCGACTCGATCCGCCGTTCGCAGGGCACGCGCGGGGGCACCGGCATGGTCACCGCGGCTCGCGTCATCGCTGGTGTCGTCCTGGCGCTGTGGGTGATCGGGCTCGTCACGTTCTTCGCCGTGCGCAGTGGCGACTCCGACAAGAACAGCAACGTTGCGGTGCCGACGCAGCCGTCGACCACCAGCACATCGCTCCCGCCGACGACGCCGTCCACCACGAAGCCGCCGGCCACCACCGCGTCGGTGCCGCCTGTCACCACCACACTCGTTGCGCCCACCACGTCGATCGTGCCGCCTCCCGTCACCACCGCGGCACCCCCGGTGACCACCCAGCCCGTCACGCCGACCACCACCACACCGCCGCCCACCACGGCGCCACCGCCCACGACCACTCCCGAACAGGGTGAGGAAGCACGGATCCAGAACAAGTTGCTGTTCACGGGCGCGTCGAACCAGAAGATCGGTACGAGCAATCGCGGGGTGCCCGACGACGAGCGCGTCGCGGTGACCTACGTGCCCGGCCAACCGTTGCAGATCAGCTGGGCGATCAACAACGGCGCGGCGCCGCTCCCGACGGGCAAAGCCACCTGCACGGCACCGCCCGTGCCGCCGTCGTCGACGACCACCACCACCTCGAGCTCCACATCGACGACGTCGACCACCTCGACGACCACGACGACGACCCCGGGCGAGACGACCACCACCACGACGGGGCCGGGTCCGTCGCCCACGTCGCAACTGGCCCGCACCGAGGCGCGCAAGATCCTCAACGCACTGAAGGCCGACCTTCGCAGCGGCCGTCTCGAAGTCACGGGCGTGCAGCTCGTCGGCACCTATCCGATCGCCGGCGCCGACGACGGTGAGGTCGACGTGGTGCAGGTCTTCTACTCCAACGAGGACGTGCTCGACTCGTGGCCCGCGCCGCAGGCGTTCGCGGCGCCGCCCGCCGCCGAAGTGCAGTGCCTCAACCCGGCGTTCGCGTGAGCACGATCGTCGTGGATCGCTACTGACGCTCGCGCAGCAGGTCGCGGATCTCGCCGAGGAGCAGCACCTCGTCGCTCTTCTCCTCGTCGGGCTCCGCTTCGCCTGACGCGCGCCTGCGCTTCTGCAGCTGCTCGAAGCTGCGGACCACGATGAACAGCGTGGCCGCGATGATCAAGAAGTTGACGAGCGCGGTGAGGAAGCGCCCGTAGTGGATCACGCCGTCGCCGATCGACACCGTGAGCGCGTTGAAGTTCGGCTTGCCGAAGATCGCCGCGATCACCTGCATGATCACGTCGTTCACGAGCGAGGTGACGACCGCGTTGAACGCGACGCCGATGACCACCGCCACCGCGAGGTCGAGCACGTTGCCGCGGAGCACGAACGCCCGAAAGTCCTTCAACAACTGGCTCACTCGTCGCTGCTCCCTGTTCGTCGACTTCTCCAACGTCAATCGGTCGAGCTCGTCGTCAGAGGCGTTCGACGATCATGGCCATGCCCTGGCCGCCGCCCACGCACATGCTCTCCATGCCGTAGCGGCCGCCGGAGTCCTCGAGACCGTTGAGCAGGGTCGTCATGATCCGCGCGCCGGTCATGCCGAACGGATGGCCGAGCGCGATGCCGCCGCCGTGCACGTTGAGCTTCTCCCACGGGATGTCGAGCTCGCGTGCCGACGGGATCACCTGCGCCGCGAACGCTTCGTTGATCTCGACCAGATCGATGTCGTCGATGCCGAGCTTGGCGCGCGACAACGCCATCTTGCACGCCTCGACCGGGCCGAGTCCCATGATCTCGGGGTCGAGCGCGGTGACGCCGCTCGACACGATGCGCGCGAGCGGCTCGATGCCCAGCTGATTGGCGCGTTCCTCGCTCATCACCACCACGGCAGCGGCGCCGTCGTTCAGCGGGCACGCGTTGCCGGCGGTGACGCGGCCGTCGGGACGGAAGACCGGGAGCAGGGTGGCGAGCTTCTCGACCGTGGTGCCCGGCCGCGGGCCGTCGTCCGCCGCCACCACCTGACCGTCGGGACGGGTGACGGGAGTGATCTCGCGCTCGAAGAATCCGTTCTCCTGCGATTCGACGGCGCGCTGTTGCGACAAGGCGGCGAACTCGTCCATCTCCTCGCGTGTCACGTTGGCGTACTCGGCCACGTTCTCCGCGGTCTGTCCCATCGCGATGTAGATGTCGGGGAGTCCCCCGAACGGCGTCCAGGAGGGCTGGCCGCCCTCGCGTCGGGCGGAGGTGCGCTCCTGCGCGGGATCGAACCGTTGGTTCTCGGTGCCGGGCATCCCGTCGGCCGCGCCGTGCACGAACCGGCTGACCGTCTCCACGCCCCCCGACACGAACACGTCGCCCTCACCGGCGCGGATCGCGTGAGCGGCCATGCGGATGGTCTGCAACGACGACGAGCAGTATCGGTTGACGGTGACACCGGGCGCCTGTTCGAGCCCGGCGAGGATCGCCACGATGCGCCCGAGGTTGTAGCCGCCCTCGCCCGCAGGTTGCGCGGTACCCCAGATCACGTCTTCGACTTCATGCGGATCCAGCGCCGGAACCTTCGCGAGCAGCGCCTGCACGATCGAGGCGGAGAGGTCGTCGGGTCGGAAGTCGACGAGCGATCCCTTGTTCGCTCGTCCGATCGGAGTGCGAGCAGTGGCGACGATGACGGCGTCCATGAGGTCTCCTCCGGCGGGTGATGCGCGGCCGAAAACCCTACTGCTCGCCTTGCCCGATGGCAGCGGGCTCGAAGTCACCGGGTCGACGTCAGTGGGGCGCGGTCAGTTCGACGCTGTGATCCCACAAGCGTCGCGCGGCCGCGTCGTCACGCGCGCTGGAGCTCGGTGTGGCGATCGCGCACTTGTACCAGTACTCGCCGGTGATCGCCTCGACGGACGGCTCCGACGCAAGGAACACCGACGTGCGCGCGCCGGCCTCCTGGCTGATCGACACGGGACGCAGCAACGGCATGGCGAGACGGCCGAGGACGCCGGTGTCGCCGTCACGCGCGAACCGACTGGCGACCAACCCTGGGTGCAACGAGTTCGCGGTGACCTGCGTGCCATCGAGCCGTTGTGCCAGCTCGCGCGTGAAGAGGATGTTGGCGAGCTTGGTCTCCGAGTACACCGAGAACCCGCGGTAGCGCCCGTTCCGGTCGAGATCGTCGAAGGCGATCCCGTGTCGCGCCTGGCGGTGGGCGTCCGACGACACGACGACCACGCGCGCCGGCGCACTCGCGGCGAGCCGGTCACCGAGGAGTGCCGTCAGCAGGAACGGACCGAGGTGGTTCACCTGCAAGGTGGTCTCGTTGCCGTCGACCGTCACCTGGCGTGAGCGGAGCACGAGCCCCGCATTGTGGATCAGGACGTCGAGGCGGTCGTTGCGGTCGAGGAAGTCGGCAGCGAACGCACGTACCGACGCGAAGTCGGCGAGGTCGAGCGACATCATCTCGATCGTCGCCCGCGGGCACTGTGACGTGATGCGCGCCACGGCCGCCGCGCCGCGACCCGCGTCGCGCGAGGTGATCACCACGCGCGCCCCCATGCGAGCGAGCGCGAGCGCGGTCTGTTCGCCGATCCCGGTGTTGGCACCCGTGACGACCACCGTTCGCCCCGTCATCGTGTCGGCTGCGTTCGGCGCGGTGTTGCTCACGTTCCTGTCGGTCACAGTCAGCTCCGGTCCTGGGACAGCCACTGGTCGATGGGTGCGAAGTCGTCGGTGATGACCGGAGCACCGTCGATCAACCGGTCGAGCGCGTCGCCGGTGAGCAACACGTTGCCGTTCTTGGTGACGAGGTCCCCGAGCGCGGCGTCGTCGAGCGGTCGGTCGGACGCGACCAACACGACGTTGTCGCCGAATTCCCCGTTGAACACCGACGCCGGCGCGATCGCTCCGACGTATCGGAAGTGCTCTTGCAGCGTGCGGAGCTCAGCGCGCGCGAAGCGAAGTGGTGGGTAGTCGATGACGTTCAACACGTAGACGCCATTGGGCCGCAGCACCCGCTGCACCTGGTCGATGAACTCCGTCGTGGTCAGGTGCCATGGCACCGACAGGCTGCCGAACGCGTCGCTCACCACGAGGTCGGCTGAGTTGTCGGGGCGCGCGCGGATGCCGATGCGCGCGTCGCCGATGTCCACTTTGAGATCGTCGCCGGTGTGCAGCCCGAGCTGGTCACGATTGATGTTGAGTACTGCCTGATCGATCTCGAGCACCGTGCTGCGCGATCCGGGATACTCGGCTCGCAGGTAGCGCGGAATCGTGAAGCCGCCGCCCCCGATGTGCAGCGCATCGATGGCGGGATGACCTGGGAACGCGACGTCGATCACGTCGGCGAACGACTTGATGTACGCGAACTCGAGGTGCGAGGGATCCTTCAGGTCGACATAACTGTGGCGCAGGTCGTCGAGCCACAAGATTCGTCCGCTGGGGTTGGCCGGATCAGCCTGGACGCGGATGCAGAAGTACGCGCTCTCGACGTCACACGGCGACTCTGACTTCGCGGCGATTGCTGCGCCGGCGAGTCCGAGGACAGCGATCACGAGTACGACCACCGTCTCCTTGCGGGCCAGCCACAACGTGAGCGCGATACCGACGGCGATCAGCACACCACCGACGGCGTAGATCACGGTGCGCGTGGGGATCGTCGCGACCAGGAGGTAGCCGGTGACGAAGGTGCCGATGATGGCGCCGAGTGTGGCGATGCCGCTCAGGCGTCCCACCACACCGCCGGTCCGGTGAAGGTCGCGGAGCTGGAGCTTCACCACCATCGGATGCACCGCGCTGAGCACGAGGGCGGGGAGGAAGAATCCCGCCACAGTGAGCCAGACGGTCAGGATCCTTCCCGCACCCTCTGAGCTCGAGCTGTCGCCGAGTGCCCGCACGATCGGAACCGTGAACAGCGCCAGCATGCCGCCGAGCGCGACCGTCGGGCCGAGGATGCGCCGAGGATCGACCCGATCGGCGAGCTTGCCGCCGAGCCACGATCCCGACGCGATGCCGGCGAGCACCACGCCGATGATCGCGGTGTAGGTCTCGAGGCTGATCCCCACGTACGGCGCCAGCAGTCGTCCGGCGAGGATCTCCAGCACGAGCACGCATCCCGCGCAGATGAACACGAGCGCGGCAGCGAGGAACGCGGGCATCGGGGCAGTCTCGCAGCTCGCAGGCGTGCGAAGGCACTTGCCCCCCAGGGCGACGGCTGCTTGGCTGTCGCGACGATGCGGGCGGCGGTGGGGGATCGCGTGAGAGTCGGATTCATCGGTTTGGGCGATCAAGGTGCACCGATGGCGCGGCGTGTCGTCGACGCGGGCATCCCCACCACGCTGTGGGCGAGACGGTCCGCGACCCTCGAACCATTTCGCGACACGCCGGCAGCCGTCGCCGACACACCGGCCGAGCTCGCGTCGAAGAGCGACATCATCGAGATCTGCGTGTTCGACGACTCGGGCGTCGACGAGGTGCTGCACGGCGACGCCGGCGTGTTCGCGGGTGCCAATCCGGGCGCCGTCGTGATCATCCACAGCACCGTGCGCCCCGACACCGTGCGGCGCTGCGCCGACGAGGCAGCCGCGCGAGGTGTCGAGCTCCTCGACGCACCGGTGAGCGGTGGGGGAGGCGCGGCCGCTTCCGGTCGGCTGCTCGTGATGGTCGGTGGCGCGTCCGAGACGTTCGACCGGTGTGAAGCTGTGTTGCGAACGTACGGCGACCCAGTGATCCACCTCGGGCCGGTGGGGTCGGGCCAGTTGGCGAAGCTCGTGAACAACGTGTTGTTCGCGGCGCACCTCAGACTCGCGAACGACGCCGGCGCGCTCGCACGCTCGTTCGGTCTCGACCCCGTGCAGCTCGGGCGTGCGGTCCAGGCGGGCAGTGGGGCGAGCTTCTCGCTCGGTGTGCTCGTCACGATGGGTGGTTCGGTCGAACCGCTGGCCGAGCGCATCGGCGACCTGATGCACAAGGACGTCGGCATCGTGGCGGACGTCGCGCGCGATGTGGGAGCCGACCCCGGGTTGCTCGTGTCGGTGGCCCAGGCGCTGAACGACGTCCTCGATGTCGAGCGGGGCGCGGCGGGCGAGGGGCCGGCCGGTCGATGAGCTGTCGGTTGATGAGCTGTCGGTCGATGATTCACGCGCGATGACCACCCGTCCCGACCGCGAGTCCTACGACGACGTCGAGCTCACGATGATCGACCTGCCGGTGCGCGGCGGCGGTTCGATCCCCGCGGTCTTCGCGCGGCCCCTCGGCGACGGCCCGTTTCCCGCGGTGGTGATCGGCGCCGAAGGCACGGGCATCAACACGTTCATCCGAGCGCTGGCGGCGACGTTCGCGCACGAGGGGTACGTGGCGATCGTCCCCGACTACTACCGCGGCGATGGCCCGGCCTCACCCGACGACTACGACGACTTCGCCACGTTGATGGCACACATCGGCGCCCTCGATTTCGGGCGTGCCGTCCACGACGTGCTCGACGGACTCGACTACCTGAAGTCGCGGCCGTTCGTCGACGCGACGCGGGTCGCGAGCTGGGGCTACTGCACCGGTGGCACGATGGCGCTGTTCGCCGCGTGCCTGCGCGACGACCTCGCAGCATCGGTCGTGTTCTTCCCGAGCCAGCCGACGTTCGACGAGCTCACCCCACGGAAGCCCGTGCATGCGGCGGATCTGCTGTGGAACATCTCATGTCCGATCCTGTTCCTCATCGGTGATCAGGATGTGGTGCTCCCACCGGCCGCGCTCGAGGCGTTCCGCGAGCGACTCGACACGTGGGGTGTCGACGCGCGCATCGAGGTGTACGAAGGTGCGCCGCACGCGTTCAACGCGCACGGTTCGTCGATGTACCACCAAGCGGCCGACGAGCAGTCGTGGGACGACGCGACCGCGTTCCTCGCCCAAGTGCTCCACCCGACGCCGCCGTCCGGGTGAGGGCGTCCGTCACAGGCGCTTGATCCAGCCGCCGTCGACGCTGATCGTCTGCCCGTTGATCCAGTCGCCCGCCTTGGAGCAGAGCAGGAGCAGGGTGCCGACGAGGTCTTCCGGCGGTCCTTCGGTCTTGCCCGGGATGAGCGTCGAGAGATCGAGCACGCGCCGGCGCGTCCTTCGCCAACGCTCGGTAGCCGCTGTTGTTGGCCACCAGGCCGGGTGCGATCGAGTTCACGTTGATCCCCTGCGGCCCGAGCTCGGTGGCGAGGTTCACGGTGACGCTGTGGAGCGCGTACTTGCTCACGCCGTAGATGCCACCGGCCATGAACCCGCCGGCCGACGAACCGTTGATGATCCGTCCGCCTCCCCGCGAGAGCATCGATTCGAGCACCGCCTTCGAGCACACCACCGCGCCCATCACGTTGACGCGGATCACTCGCTCGAACCACTCGGTCGGCAGGTCGATCAGGCTCGACGCCGGGAGCTCCGTCATGAGCGCGGCGTTGTTCACCAGGATGTCGATGCCACCGAACCGTTCCACCACCCGTGCGACCATGGCCGTCGCCGACACCGGATCGGTGATGTCGAGCTGAACCCCCATCGCCGCGAAGCCGTCGGCCTCGAGCTCGGCCGCTGCGGCCACTGCCGCCTCGCCGTCGAGATCCGCCAACGCCACCGCGCCGCCGGCCTCCGCGATCGCTCGGCCGTACACCGTGCCGATCCCACCAGCACCGCCGGTGATCACCGCGACCTTTCCGGTGAGGTCGAAGAGGTCGCTCGCCGTGACGTCGCTCATGATTGGCCTCCCTCGGTCAGGGGCGTGGTCGTCAGGGTGTGGATGTGAGCGTGTCGAGGTAGGACTCGATGTCGCGAACGCGTTCGACCATCTCGTCGCCGACTCCCGGCGCGGTGAGCACGAGGAAGCGACCGGTCTCCACCGCGTCGGCGACGAGCTCGCCCACCGACGCGGCGTCGGCGATCGGGTAGTCGGGCGAGCGCGGCGTCGCGGCCGCACCGAAGAACGTGATCTGCTCGACGATGTTGGTGGCCACCCCGGACGGGCAGAGGCATGTGACCCCGATGCCCTGGGGTCGCAGGTACAGGGCGAGCGACTCCGACATCCCGACGACGGCATGCTTCGTGGTGACGTAGGGCAGGCGGTCGAATCCGTGGGCCAAGAGACCGGACATCGACGCGGTGTTGATCACATGTCCGGATCCCTGCGCGAGGAAGTGGGGGAGGAAGACGAGATTGCTCCGCACCATTCCGAGCAGGTTGATGTCGATGACCCGCTGCCATTCCTCGATCGGAAGCGTCTCGGGCGGCCCCATCGCGATCACGCCGACGTTGTTCATGACGACGTCGATGCGCCCGAATTGATCGAGACAGGTGGAGCGAAGTCGCTCGACGTCGTCGATCTCGCGGACATCGGCGCGAACCGCGACCGCCGAGCCCCCGCCCTCGACGATCTCGGCGGCGACTGCGTCGGCGCGGTCGGCGTCGACGTCGCTGACGACGACCGACGAACCGCGGCCGGCGAAGCACAGTGCGACGGCGCGCCCGATGCCGCTTCCGGCCCCGGTGACCACCGCTGCCGCACCCGGGAGGTTGACGCTCGGCCTCATGACTGCTCCCTCATGGCCCGAACCTACAGCGGCGCCGCTCCCACGTGCAGCGGTAGAATTCCTCGATGAAGAGGGCGGTCAGCGCGACGTACACCGTGATGTTCACCGACCTGGTGGGTTCGACCGCGCAACGTTCCCGCCTCGGTGACGATGCCGCCGACGTGCTGCACAAGCGTCACCATCTGATCCTGCGCGAAGCGGTCGATGCCCACCAAGGCGAAGTGGTCAACACCACGGGTGACGGGATCATGGCCGCCTTCCTCGGCGCGGCCGACGGCATCGCGTCCGCGGTCACCGTGCAGCAGGCGATCCACGAGTGGAATGACAGCAACGTCGAGCGATTCGGCGTTCGGGTGGGCATCAGCCTCGGCGACGCCCGGTTCGAGGACGACGATCTCAGCGGCACGCCGGTGGTCGAAGCGGCCCGCTTGTGCGCAAAGGCCGAGGGTGGCGAGATCCTGTGCGCGGAGGTCGTGCGAATGGTGGCGGGGTCGCGCGCCACGCAGCGCTTCACTCCCGTCGGTGCCCTCGAGTTGAAAGGGCTGCCCGCGCCCATCTCGACGTTGCGGGTCGAATGGGAACCCCGTGATCGCATCGAGCCCAGCGGGTTGCCCTTTCCGAACGGCTTGGAGCCGACCGGTCGATTCCCGTTCGTCGGGCGTCACCCCGAGCTCGACACCCTGCTCGGGCTCTGGAACGACGCGTTGGCGGGTCAGCGATCGACGGTGCTGGTGTCGGGTGAGCCGGGAATCGGCAAGACGCGCCTGTCGAGCGAGCTGGCGCGGCGCGCGCACTCGCAGGGCATGACCGTGCTCTACGGGCGCTGCGACGACGAGCTCGGCGTGCCGTACCAACCGTTCGTCGAAGCGCTGGCGTTCGTGGTCGACAATTTCGAACCTGCGGTGTTCACCGAGGCGCTCGGGCGTCACGCGGGCGAGCTCACACGGTTGGTGCCGCGCCTGGCCGAGCATCTCGACCGCGTCCCCGAGCCGATGTCGCCCGACCCGGAAACGTCGCAGTACCGCCTGTTCGAAGCGGTGGCCAGTGCGCTCACCGTGGGTGCGGCGGCGCGCCCGATCCTGTTCGTGATCGACGACCTCCACTGGGCCGCCAAGCCCACGCTGCTGATGTTGCGTCACATCGCGACGTCGACCGATGCGGCGCGCCTGCTCATCGTCTGCACCTACCGAGACACCGATCTCTACCGAGCGCAGCCGTTGGCCGAGGCACTGGCCGATCTGCGACGGTTGGAGCACGTCGAGCGGGTCACCCTCAGCGGGCTCGATGCGCCCGAAGTGGTGGAGTTCCTCACGCGGGTCGCCGGTCACGAGCTCGACGGCTCGGGCCATGCCTTGGCCCAGATGATCTACGACGAGACCGACGGCAACCCGTTGTTCACCGGTGAGGTGCTCCGACACCTCCGCGAGACCGGCGCCATCTACGAGGAGGGCGGTCGCTGGGTGACGGCCGTCGACGTCACCGACATCGGCATCCCCGACGGGGTGCGGGAGGTCATCGGTCGCCGGCTCAGTCGTCTGTCGCCGGAGGCGAACGACGTGCTGCAGCTGGCGGCGGTGGTCGGGCGCAACTTCGATCTCGCCGTGCTCGATCGACTGGTCGACTTCGACCGTGACGCGTTGCTCGCCGCGCTCGACGAGGCCGTCGACGCGCGCGTCGTCACCGAAGCGGGCATCGCGACGTACATGTTCTCCCACGCATTGGTGCGCTCGGCGCTCTACGACGAGCTCCGGCCCACGCGTCGTGCCCGGCTGCACGAGCGGGTGGCCGAGGCTGTTGCCGCGGAGTACGCCGACGCGATCGAACCCCACCTCGGCGAGTTGGCATATCACTACGCACGCAGCATCGGCACCGGAGATGTCGACAAGGCCGTCGACTTCTCGCGTCGCGCCGGCGATCGGGCGCTGGCCCAGCTCGCGTTCGACGACGCGGTGTCGTGGTTCCAACAAGCGCGGGAGCTGATCGAGGAAGGTGGGGGAGACACGCGTGAGCTGGCGTGCGTGCTCATGGGCCTGGGCTCGGCAGAGAAGTTCGCCGGGCTTCCCACCTATCGCGACACGCTGCTCGCTGCCGCCCGCCGCGCGGAGAAGGACGACGACCCGGTCGTGCTGGCGGAAGCGGCGCTCGCGAACACGCGCGGCTTCTGGAGCAATTACGGCGCGGTCGACTTGGAGCTCGCCGACGTGTTCCGCACGGCGATCGCCTCGCTGGAGCCGGAGATGCGATCGCAGCGGGCGAAGCTGCTCGCCAACCTGGCGACCGAGATCACCTTCGGTGACGATCTCGCCACTCGCCGAGCACTGGCCGACGAAGCGCTCGAGATCGCACGCGACATCGGCGACGACGACACGCTCGCGCACGTCCTCGTGTCGCGCAGCGTCGCACTGTGGGACGCGAGCACGCTGGAAGAGCGGCTCGCCCATGGGGAGGAGCTCGCGGGACTGACCGCGGCGATCGGCGATCCTCACCTCGAGTACTTCGCCAGCTGGTACCGCTACGCGGCCCTCGTCGAGGCTGGTCGCATCCGGGAAGCCGACGCGGTGCTCGCGGTGTGCAGCGCTCTCGCGCGCAAGCTCGGTCAGGGGATCCCGGTGTGGAGCGACGCGTTCACCCGTGCCGGGCGCGCGTTGCTCGCCGGTGATTGGGACACCGCCGAGGCGCTCGCCACCGAGCAGCTCGAGATCGGGCAGCGGCTCGGCCACGGTGACGCGCTGCTCTACTACGGCGTGTTGCTGCTCGGCATCCGCTTCGAGCAAGGACGACTGGTCGAGATCGCAGACATGATCGAAGCCGGCGGCACGTCCGACGACGCGCCCGACGGTCTCGAAGGTCTGTGGGGTTTCACGCTCGCCGTGCTCGGCCGTGACGACGAAGCTCGCGCGGTGCTCGAGCGTGTGGCGCCGAACGGCTTCGCGCACCTGCCACGGCACCAGGCGTGGTCGAGCGTGCTGTGGTCAGCCGCGCTGATCGCCGGACACGTCGGCGAGCCCCACGCTGCGCGCGAGATCTACGCCCTCCTCGCGCCGTGCTCCGGCAAGCTCGTGTTCCCCGGTCTGCACGTCTTCGACTCGATGGCCAGCACCCTCGGCGTGCTTGCTGCGACCTTCGGTGACTCGGAGCTCGCCGAGCGACACTTCGCCGAGGCCGAGGCGCTCGAGATGCAGATCGACGCGCCGAATCTGCTTGCCCGCACCCGTGCCCGCCGCCGAGGCGTCCTCCGCCTCGACGTCTGACGAGGTCGCTGCGGGCGCAGTAGGGTCTCTCCGTGGCAAAGGTGACGGTACGCGCGGATCATGCAGTGGTGGGACAACTGCCGCGGGTGTGCGTACGGAGTGGACGCCCGGCCGATCGTCAGGTGGAGTTGACGACCCGGGTCGGGGGACTGTCGGGGTGGGCGTTCCTGCTGGTTTTCGTCGGACCGATCGGCTGGTTGGTGCTGTTGGGCCTGTGCCTCGGTGTGCGCGGCGAGCCCCTGAGCGTGTGCGTCCCCCTCCACCGCGACGCGTGGCACGCGATCCAACGGGTCACCGTCATCGGGCGGATGTTGATCGGTGCCGGAGTGGTCGGCATCGTCGCTTTGGTCATCACGGGCCCGTCGGCCGTGGGTGGTGGGCTGGCCGTGGCCGCGCTGCTCGCCGGCCTCGTCACCGAGATCGCGTCGAAGCTGATGCTCCCGCGCGTTCGCATCGACGCGACCCGGCGTTGGGTCACGCTCGCCGGCGTGCACCCGGCGTTCCGCAACGCGGTCGTGGCGGAGCGGACGCCGGGCGAGCTGAGCGACGTCGCTACGAGTTGACGAAGCGCACGTTGCGCGCTTCGTCGCCGCGTCGGCCGGGGCCGATCTCGAAGTCGACCGGTTGGCCTTCTTCGATGCGACGGTTCTTGTTCGCCTGGATCTCGCTGGAGTGCACGAACAGGTCGCCGTCACCGCTGTAGGTGATGAAGCCGAAGCCGCGACGGGCATCGAACCACTTGATCTCACCGCGCGTCGAGGATCCCGGGTGCGGCGGGAGGTCGCTGTGACTCGAGGTGCCCGACGCGTTGCCGTTGCTGCTGCCGTTGCCGGAGCGGGTCTGGGCGGTGCGGGTGGTGGTCGTGCGGCTCGGGCCGGTGCGGTCCGATCCGTGACGACGCTTTCCGTCGGTGGCTCCCGCCGACTTCGTCGACCGGGCACCGTCGCGGCGCGAGTCGGACGAGTCGGACGTGACCGCCGCCGGGGCGGAGGCGTACTGGGTGCGCTGCGTGCGCACACCCTGCGGCGTGATCGACGCGAGGTCTTCGCGAGTCGGTGACTCGAGATCGACGCGCTGGCCGATCGCCTTGGCCAGCTTGATGGCCGTTCGCGCCTGGTCGCGCGGTACGAAGGTGACCACGGTGCCTGCCGCGCCCGCACGTGCAGTGCGGCCGGAACGGTGGACGTAGTCCTTCTCGTCGTGCGGGAGATCGAAGTTCACGACACACGCGACGTCGTCGACGTGAATGCCGCGGGCGACGACGTCGGTCGCGATCAACGCGTCGACCTTGCCCGCGGTGAAGTCGTCGAGCGCGCGCTCGCGTTGTCCCTGCGAACGGTTGCCGTGGATCACGACGGCGCGCACGCCGAGCCGAGCGAGCTTCTTGAGCACCGCGTCGGAACCGTGCTTGGTCTTGCAGAACACGATCGTGGGTCCGGCGAGCTTGATCACGTCGGCGCAGAGCTGCACGCGCTCGTCGCGCTCGGCCCTCCACCAGAGGTGGCGCGCCAGTGAGGGTGCCGCCGGGTCTTCGGGCAGCACGTGGCGCACCGGGTCGCGCTGGTAGTTGCGCACGAGGGTGTCGACCGCGCCGTCGAGGGTGGCGGAGAAGAGCAGGGTCTGACGGGTGTCGGGGGTCTTGTCGAGCAACGCGCGGACGGCCGGGAGGAAGCCCATGTCGGCCATGCGGTCGGCCTCGTCGACGACGACCACTTCGACCGCGCTCAGATCGACCTCACGACGTTCGAGGAGATCGGTCAGGCGACCGGGACACGCGACGAGCACGTCGACGCCCTTGCGGAGCGCACGGAACTGCGGGCCGAAGCCGGCGCCGCCGTAGACCGCGGCAACACGCAGACGACGGCCGTTGCCGAGCCACTCGAGCTCGCCGCACACCTGCTTGGCGAGCTCGCGAGTCGGCACGAGCACGAGGCCGGTCGGGCGCTTCGGCTTGGCGTGCGACACGCGCATCGCCATCGGGATCCCGAAGGCGAGGGTCTTGCCCGAGCCGGTGGGTGCGCGTCCGCTGAGGTCGCGTCCGGCGCAGCCGTCGGCGAGGGTCAGGGTCTGGATGGCGAACGGGGCGTCGATGCCGCGGGCGTGGAGGCTCGACACGAGGTCGGCCGGTACGCCGAGATCGGCGAATTGGGGGGTGCGATTCTCGGAATCGCTGGAATTGGAAGCGCGCTCGGGCATGGAGGCGCGTTCAGGCGTGATGGTGGACATGGGTACAACAAACTCCGGTGTATGGGTCGGACGGGTCTCACGAGGGGTGTGGACGAAGCCCCGAGACCATGACCCGAAATGTTCGCGGCACCCGATGTCGTGGGTGCTCCTGCGGACCGGAGTCGCGGAGAGAAACGATCAGTACCCTTGCGAATTCGCACGGAGCGTCACACGCACTGGCGGATGACGGAACCGTGGAATGCAGTCATCGTAGCAGTCGCGGACTCCGGCGACGGTCATGGCGGTATGATCGGGGCGGTCGTGCGCGCATGCCCGCGACCCACGTTGCTGCACTGCTCCGGTCCTCGGTGGTGTATCCGACCCCACGAGGTGCCGATGCAAACCAGCGAAGTTCTCTCCCCACGTGATGTCGCGCGCCCCGACGACGACAGTGTGGCTGCCGTCTCGCCCCCGCCGCCGAGCGCCGCGACACTCTGGCGTCAACGCACCATCACCTCGGCGATCATCGTCGCGCCGTTCGTGGCGCTCGCGCTGCTCGTCGGTGGCGTGATCGACAACGGTCTCGCCTGGTGGAACCTGCTCTTGGCGGCCGTGTTCTACGTGGTCGTCGCGCTCGGTGTCACCGTCGGCTTCCACCGCCTCTTCACGCATCGCAGCTTCGAAGCGCGACGCCCGTTGAAGATCGCCCTCGCCGTCGCCGGTTCGCTTTCGTTCCAAGGTTCGATCATCGGATGGGTCGCCGAGCACCGGCGTCACCACACCTTCACCGACCGCCCTGGCGATCCGCACTCGCCGGTCCGTCCGGAGACGCAGCGCTACGGACGCACGCGCGGATTCCTCCACGCGCACGTCGGGTGGTTCTTCGGGCCGAGTGACACGTCGCGCGAGCGCTACGCGCCGGACCTCCTTGCCGATCGCGACCTCGTGTTCGTCGACCGGCTGTTCGTGCCGTTGTGCGTGGCGACGCTCGCAGTGCCGTTCCTCATCGGCTACGCGTTCACCGGACGCATCAGCGCGGGGATCGCTGCGCTCCTGCTGGCCGGTCTTGTCCGCATCGGCTTGTTGCACCACGTCGCCTGGTCGACGAATTCCGCTTGTCACATGTTCGGCACGCGACCGTTCCGCACCTCGGATCAGAGCACCAACTTCGCGCCGCTCGCGCTGTTGTCGATGGGTGAGTCGTGGCACAACGCGCACCATGCGTTTCCGGCGATGGCCCGTCACGGAGTCGACGCGGGGCAACTCGACGTGTCGGCGATGACCATCGCGCTGTTCGAGCGCCTCGGTTGGGTCTCGCGTGTGCGGTGGCCCGACCCGATCCGGCTCGACTCCCGCCGTCGCTGAAGTCCCGCCTGCGCGGGAGCCAAGCGGGATCGATCCAACCGTCGTAACATCGGAACAGCACGGGCGTGAACGCTCCCGTGCGACAGCCTCATGGACGACCGCGAACCGCTTCTCGTCTCGACCTTCGTCGAGCTCGCCGACACGATGGTCGACAACTACGACGTGGTCGAGTTCCTCGACCGCGTGGCGACCTCGTGCGTCGCGGTGTTGCACGTGAGCGACGCCGGTCTGATGCTCGCCGACCCGCCGGGCACGCTCAACTTCGTTGCCGCGTCGAGCGAGCGCATGCGCCTCATCGAGCTGTTCGAGCTGCAGACCGACGAAGGACCCTGCCTCGACGCCTACCGCAGCGGCGACGCCATCGTGTCGGTCGACCTCGACGACCACGGCGGTCGCTGGCCCGCCTTCTCCGAACACGCCCGTCAGAGCGGGTTCCGATCCGTGTCAGCGATGCCGATGCGTGTGCGCGACAGCGTCATCGGCGCGCTGAACCTGTTCGACACCGTCACCACCCCGATGAGCGAACGCGACGTCGCGTTGGCGCAGGCCTTCGCGCACGTCGCCACGATCGGCATCCTGCAGGAGCGATCGTTGCGCGAAGCGGAAGGAGTCGCCGAGCAGCTGCGCGGCGCGCTCGAATCGAGGGTCGCGATCGAGCAGGCCAAGGGGTTGGTGTCGGAACGGGTCGGCGTCAACATCGAAGCCGCGTTCGAGCTCATTCGTTCGTACGCGCGTCGCAACAACGTCCGACTTCGCGACGTCGCGCGCGACATCGCCGCGGCGCGGCGGCTCGCCGCGGAGCGATTGACCAGCTGAGCGACGAGTGGGGCTGAGCCGATGAGTGGTGCGCTCGGCTACTTGGACTCGGCGGCGAACGCCAGGAGATGCCGCTGCACGAACGGGATCGGCCCCGGGCCGGTCTCGACGTGGTTGTTCGTGGTGGTGTGCAGCGTCAGGAGCTGGATGCCGTGCGCGAGGGCAGTTGTTGCCGGCACGCCGGCGTGCGCGGCGCGGATGTCGTAGATCGCCAGATGCGGACCGCCCCAACCGCCGGTGAGCGGACGGAACTCGGCCAACTTCCGCGCGTGACTGCGGAGCCACTGATAGAACGCGTCCTCGTTCGGACACTTCCGTCCGCACCGCCGGTACTCGCGTGACAGCGCGCTGTTGATCACGAAGTACTGGTAGCCGGCCGCGGCGTAGTCGGCGACGGTTCCCGCTTCGGGGAGCGCAAAGTGGTCGGCGACGTGATACGACGACGTGGTGAGGTCGGGGCCGCGGATCTCGACGGCGACCCGGGAGCCCGCAGGGATGTGTCGCTCGATCCATCGTGCCGCGACCACGCGCGTCGACGGCTGTGACGTGACCCGTTCGAGCTCGATAGTCGACGCCGCCGGGCCCGCCGCGATCAGCACCATCGCCGCGCCGGTGACGGCCACGAACGTCCACCGTCGGGCGGTCGGTCGCTGCACGAACCCTGCGATCACCTGCGCGCTCTCGACCACACCGAACGCGGCGAACAGCAACACGATCGGCAGGCTCGGGATGATCCAGCGGTTCCAGTGCACGCCCAGGAAGCAGCTCTCGATGACGATGATCGGCACCCACAGCAGCAACAGCGCGCGGGGGCGTGCAGCGTCGAAGCACGAACAGCATCCCCACGACGGCAGCCGCGCATCCCAACACCGAGATCGCGCCCGGGATGGCGTCGCCGATGTAGAAGGAGAGGTTGTCGAGGATTCCGTGAGCCTGGAACGGGATGCGGAAGGTGGTCTCGTCGCTGAGCGACGCGAATGCATCCTTGGTGTCGAGCAGGAAGTACGGCGTGGTGAGCACGAACGTCGTCATCATTGCGACAGCCGCCGCGAGCAACGCGGCGAACCCGATGTGCTTGTTCACCCGTGCCATGCACCACGTGACGAACACGACGATGGCGAGCGTCGCGAGGAAGTAGCGCGACGAGACGGCGAGGCCCGCGGCGACGCCGGTCAATGCGAAGCGAGCTGCCGACGGCCGATCGAGCGCACGCATGCACCACAAGATCGTGAGCAACGCGAAGAACAGGCCTGCGGTATCGGTGCGCGTGACGGTGCCGTACTGCACCGCCAGGGGTACGACGGCCCAGATGCCGATCGCGCCGAACGCGGCGACCTCACCGACGGTGCGGCGACCGATGAGGTAGATGAGCGGCAAGCACGCGAGTCCGAGGAGCATCACCCAGATCCGACCAGCCAGGTAGAAGCTCCCCTGGTCGCCCTGGAAGCGGGCGGCGACGGAATGTGCGGCACCGAACAGTGGCGCGCCGTGGAAGATGATCTCCCGGAGTCGGAACAGCGCGGCCAGTGGGTAGATGATCGTGGAGCCGGGGTGACCGAACCAGTGTGGGTTGAGGCTGCCGCTCGACGCGATGTAGGTGGCGGGCGTGACGAAGTAGCGCTCATCGAGCGTCGGCATCGGAAGGTCGCGCTCGATGCCCCAGACCTGGGCCAGCAGCGAGACCATCATGATCGACGCGACGCCAAGCCACCGGGTGCGCGCAGAACCGGGCGCGTCAGGCGCGCCGTTCGGCGTCTCGTGATCGACGGAACCGGCCTCGGACATGGTGTTCAAGCGAGCGGACGCTACCTCCGCCTGCGGCCGCGGTGTTGTCACCAACCGGTCAGAGACGAGCGAGCTCCGTATCGTCCCATGCGCGGGTCTCGGCGGAGAACGGATCGAGCTCGACCGAGGACTCGACGTCGAGCAGCATGGTCGCTCGTTCCGTGGCCGTGTAGGTCGGCCATTCGGGGAGCGCGTCGTGGTTCGGATCACCCGTGTGGGCGAGCGCGATCAGCGTGCCGCAGGTGGCACGGATCAGCGCCGCGGCATGAGGCCCTTCGGCCATGGGCGCCTTGTCGAGGTTGTCGAAGAAGTAGGGCATGTCGCTGCCGTGGCCGGATCGGATGCGTCCCGTCGGATCAGGTCGGCCCCATGCGAACAAGTACATGAACGTCGGCGCGCCGCCGCCGTCGACCTTGGCCTCGGCCACGCGGATGTGCGGGACTCGCATCATCCGGTCGGTGGTGATCGCGAGCAGCAACGACGTCGGCGACTCACCCGGCCGGGCGGCGCGGTAGCGGTTCAACACGTCGGTGAACGGTTGGTCGCCGAAGGTGGTGCTGAGACGGTCGGCGAGGCCGTCGTCGTCGATGGTCCACAGGTCGGGGTCGCCGATCATGAACGACATCATCTCGTCGGTGGTGCACCCGATCACGGTCGCCACCTCGCGTGCCGAACCGGCTCGGATCGCCTCGACGGGATGCTGTGGCAACGATGGGCCGAGCACCGGGCTGAAGCCTCGCGTGTCTCCGCCTGCGCCGCTGCTCTGGAGGGTGGTCTCGACCTCGACGATGCGCGCGACGTCGATCGCGCGCAACTGCTCGAGGTCGTGGCCGATCCCGAGGGCTTCGCACACGACTTCGGTGTTCACGGCGGCCGCGGCGGGAGTCTGAGCTCTGATCGCGGCGCCACTCATCGGCATGGCTTTGTGGAACAGACCTCGCGCGGCGGGCATCGCCATCAGCACCGTCGTCTTGAAACCGCCACCGGACTCGCCGAACACCGTCACGTTGTCGGGGTCGCCGCCGAATTTGACGATGTTGTCGCGCACCCATTCGAGCGCGACGACCACATCGAGCATTCCGACGTTGCCCGAGTCGGCTTCCGTGGCGTCGATGCTCGAGAGGTCGAGGAAGGAGAGAATCCCGAGGCGATGATTCACGCCGACCGCCACGACGTCGTGGTCGCGAGCGAGGTTGTCGAATTCGTACAGCGGCCAGGACGCCGATCCCATGCTGTACCCGCCGCCGTGCAACCACACCACGACCGGCTTGCGCGCGCTCTCGTCGAGGTCGGCGCTCCACACGTTGAGGCAGAGACAGTCTTCGCTCGTGACCCGCTCGGTCGCGTGGAGTCCCATGAGCTTCTCGATCTCGGGCGTCATGAGTGCCGCACCGGGAATCGGGTTCTGCGGGCACGACGGCCCGTACTCGAAGCAGTCGCGCACTCCGACATGACTGGGAGCGGGTCGCGGCGGACGGAACCGTCCCGCGCCCGACGTGTCCGCCCCATAGGGCACGCCCTTGAACGTCCACACCCCACGCTGATCGAAGCCGCGCACCGCGCCACTGCTCGTGTCGACGACGCCCGGATCAGTTGTGTCGGTCATGGCGCGCATCGTCCTCGCGTCGCGCCAAGGCGTCAAGTTGACGTGAGCACGACAGGCGCGGGCATCGGTGCGGGCACCGGTGCGGGCACCGGTGGCGGTGCGGGCGCTGGGACGAGGGACTCGCTGGACAGCACCTGGAAGGGTGCACGCCGACCACGTAGACGGGATCGCCGTTGCGCACGAGAGTGGGGAAGTACTCCGCGACGTGCGTCGGGCTGCGCAGGCCGCACCGCCGCGCGGTCCGGGAGCGCCTTCCGGCCTTGGTTGCGTGAGCGCGGTCGTGGTCCGTACGTTGGAGACATGACGATCGTTGATGTCGACAGCCATTTCGACGTGAAGCTCACGCCCGAGAACCATCCGCTCCGCAAGTGGGCCGATCGACTCCCGACAGTGGACCAGTGCATCGCCAGCGCGATCGCCGGCGACCTGAGTCGCTCCACACCAGAGCAGTCGCGCCCCGACGACAGCCAACTGGCCGTGTACCTCCCCGACGAGAACCGCTCCTCCTCCGAGCAGGCGAACGCGCCGGGCCAGTTCGAGCCGCGCTTCGCGTCGGGGATGCCCGAGGATCGAGTCGCGTGGTTCGACAAGGTGGGCATCGACTACGCGTTCCTGAACCCGGGCGGTCTCGGCTTCGTCACCGAGTTCCTGGGTGACGACGAGCCCGAGGCACTGCGTTGCATCAATGACTTCATCGCCGATCGACTGGCTGGCAGCACCGACCGAATGCTGCAGGTGTCGCTGATCGATTGGAACGATCTCGACGGCGCGGTCGCCGAGATGACGCGCATGCGCGCGCGGGGGAGTCGCGCCTTCTGGGTACGGGCACAGACGTATCACGGCATGTCGCCGGCCCATCCCGAGTGGGACAAGGTGTGGTCGGCCGCCACCGATCTCGGCATGATCGCGATCCTGCACATCGGCAACACACCCGCCCGTTTCGACGGCGGCTGGGGAAACGCCGGCTGGGAGCTGCCCAACAGCACCGGGCTCGGCGGGTTCTTCCGCTTCGCCAACAGCTTCCGTCATCAAGCCGCGGAGATGATGCTTGGCGCGATGCTCTACGGCGGCGTGTTCGGTCGCCATCCCAACCTCACGATCCTCACCGAGGAGCTCGGGGTGGCATGGATCCCCTACTTCGTGCGGCGCTGCCAAGCGCTGGCCGCGGCGGGTCCGTGGCCTTTCGAGCTCACACCCCCGGAGATGCTGCGGCGCAACGTGCGCGCCACGCCGCTCATCGGGCTGGGCGACACCGACGCGCTCACGAAGACGTTCCGTGAGTTGCCGGAGATGTTGGTGTTCTCGTCGGACTACCCGCACGGCGAAGGCAACGTCGATCCGATCGCGCTCTACGAGCCGGAGCTCTCTGCCCTCGACGCCGACCTCCGCGACCGCTTCCTCGGCGAGAACATGGTCGACTGCTTCGCCCGCATGGGCGACCCGCTCGCAGCCCGCTGAGGCCGAGCCCACCGCGCGCGCAGATCGTTCGACGAGAAGCAATTCGAGGAAGGCGGTCGACGTATGGCGAATGATGAGACGGTCAGCGTTCGCTACATGGTTGACGACGTCGACGAGTCGATCGCGTTCTACACCATGCACCTGGGCTTCGAGGTGTCGATGAGCGCGGCGCCGGCGTTTGCGGACGTCCGGCGAGGCAACCTCCGCGTGCTGCTCTCCGGACCGACCAGCTCCGCCGGTCGACCGATGTCGGATGGAACGAAACCGACACCGGGCGGCTGGAACCGAATCCACTTCATCGTCGACGACATCGACGCCGAGGTTGCGCGGCTGCGCGCCGCGGGAGCGACGTTCCGCAACGACATCGTGGAAGGGCCCGGTGGCAAGCAGGTCCTTCTCCAGGATCCGTCCGGCAACCTCATCGAGCTGTTCCAGCCGGCCGGCGCCTGAGCACGCGACGAGTGACCCGAACGGATCGGCGATCGGACGCTGTGCGTGGCGTCCGTCGCGTCCGTCGTCGACGCGACGGCAGCAGTGGAGCTGAGGGGAATCGAACCCCTGACCCCTTCCATGCCATGGAAGTGCTCTACCAACTGAGCTACAGCCCCAAGTGGGCTCCGAAGGAGACCCAAAGGGAGGATTCACGTTACCAGCGACCGGTACGCTCGCTCGGATGAGCGACGCCGCGCCTGACGCATCCGTGACCACCTCCGGCCCTGACGCCCCGTCGTTCCGCTACACGGCGCATCTCGCCAACGAGATCGAGGCGAAGTGGCAGGACCGCTGGGACGCCGACCACACGTTCTGGGCGCCGAATCCGGCCGGACCGCTCGCGGGGGGCGAAGCCGAGCCCACGAAGCCGAAGCTGTTCGTGCTCGACATGTTCCCGTACCCCAGTGGTGCCGGCCTGCACGTAGGGCATCCCCTCGGGTTCATCGGCACCGACGTGTACGCCCGCTTCATGCGCATGAACGGTCACAACGTGCTGCACGCGATGGGCTACGACGCGTTCGGGCTCCCGGCCGAGCAGTACGCGGTCGAGCACGGTCGTCACCCGCGCGAAACCACCGACGCCAACGTCGCCACGATGCGTCGGCAGCTGCGCGCGTTGGGGCTCGGGCACGACTCGCGCCGCAGCATCGCCACCACCGACCCGCAGTACTACCGGTGGACGCAGTGGATCTTCCTGCAGATCTTCAACGCGTGGTTCGACGAGGACGCGGGCCGAGCCCGGCCGATCGCGGAGTTGATCGAAGCGCTCGAGTCCGGTGCCCGCGCGGCAACGAACGACGCGGCGCCACACCTCAACCCGGAGGGCGCACCGTGGCGCGATCTCGACGCGGCAACCCGGCGCGCGGTGATCGACTCGCACAGGCTGGCGTACGTCGACGAAGCACCGGTGAACTGGTGTCCCGGGCCTGGGCACCGTGTTGGCCAACGAAGAGGTCACGCCTGACGGTCGCAGCGAACGTGGCAACCACCCGGTGTTCAAGCGCCCGTTGAAGCAGTGGAAGCTGCGCATCACCGCGTACACCGACCGTCTGCTCGACGATCTCGCGCTGCTCGACTGGCCCGAGTCGATCAAGACGATGCAACGCAACTGGATCGGTCGCAGCACCGGCGCGACGTCGGCGTTCTTCGCGGTGGAGGAGCACGAGGGTGTCGAGATCGAGGTGTTCACCACTCGCCCCGACACGTTGTTCGGGGCCACGTACATGGTGCTCGCGCCGGAACATCCGCTGCTCGACACCATCGTGCCGAGCGAGTGGCCCGATGCCACCTTGGCCGCCGACTTCGGTGACATGCCCGTGAGTTGGAAGGGCATCTTCGGTGCCGATGAGCTGCCGTCGGGCGCGGTGCACAAGTACGTGGAGTTCGCGGCGCGCAAGAGCGAGCTCGAACGTCAGGCAGAAGGTCGTGAGAAGACCGGCGTGTTCACCGGCGCGTTCGCCACCAATCCCACCACCGGTGGCTCCATCCCGATCTTCGTGGCCGACTACGTGTTGATGGGCTACGGCACCGGGGCCATCATGGCCGTCCCCGCGCACGACGAGCGCGACTTCGAGTTCGCGCAGGAGTTCGAGCTGCCGATCACCGCGGTGGTGCAACCGCCGGATGCGTGGTTCGAGCGCGCGCCCTCGACGTGGGCGCACGCCGGCCGATGCCTGGCCGGAGGCGTTCACCGGCGACGGCGTGGCGATCAACTCGGCCAACGACCGCGTGACGCTCGACGGGTTCTCGATCGACGACGCCAAGCGTCGCATCACCGCGTGGCTCGACGCCACCGACAACGGCGCGCCGGCTGTCACCTCGAAGCTGCGTGACTGGTTGTTCAGCCGTCAGCGCTACTGGGGCGAACCGTTCCCGATCGTCTACGACGCCGACGACAATCCGATTGCGCTGCCCGAGTCGATGTTGCCGGTGCTGCTTCCGGAGATGACCGACTTCGAGCCCCGGATCCTCGCCGAGGACGACCCCGCGCCGCCGGAGCCGCCGCTCGCACGTGCGGATGCCTGGGTGGCCGTCGAGCTCGATCTGGGCGACGGCGAGCAGTTCTACCGCCGCGAGACGAACACGATGCCGCAGTGGGCCGGCTCGTGCTGGTACTACCTGCGCTACCTCGACCCCACCAACGAGAACGAGTTCGTCGACCCGGCCGTCGAGAAGTACTGGATGGGCGCAGCGGAGGGAAGCAGCGAGGCGGGTGGTGTCGACCTGTACGTGGGCGGCGCCGAACACGCGGTGTTGCACCTGCTGTACGCGCGCTTCTGGCACAAGGTGTTGTTCGACCTCGGCCACGTGTCGACGCCCGAGCCGTTCCATCGGTTGTTCAACCAGGGGATGATCACCGCGGCCGCGTACACCGACGAGCGTGGGATGTACGTGCCCGCGGAGGAAGTGGTGGAGCGCGCGGTGAGTACGTGTACGACGAACAGCCAGTCGAGCGCCACGACGGCAAGATGGGCAAGAGCCTGAAGAACGCCGTCACCCCCGACGACATCTACCGCGACTACGGCGCCGACACGCTTCGCCTCTACGAGATGTTCATGGGGCCGCTCGACGCGAGCCGACCGTGGAACACGCGCGACATCACCGGCGTGCACCGGCTCTTGCGTCGGTTCTGGGCCAACGTGGTCGACGAGGAATCGGGTGCGCTGCGGGTGACCGACGCGCCAGCTGACGAAGAGACGCAACGGTTGCTGCACCGCACCGTCGACAAGGTGCGCGCCGACATGGGCACGCTCGAGTTCAACACCGCGATCGCCAAGCTGTTCGAGCTCAACAACCGCTTGACCGAGGTCGTGGCCGACACTGGCGAGTCGCCGCGCGACGTGGTGGAGACGATGACGCTGATGCTGGCGCCGCTTGCGCCGCACATCGCGGAAGAAGTGTGGGCGCGCCTCGGTCACGACGCGACCATCACGTACGAGTCGTTCCCGACCGCCGATGCCGCGCTGCTCGTCGATGCCGAGATCGACGTTCCGGTGCAGATCAACGGCAAGGTCCGCGGCAAGGTCCGCGTCGCCACCGGCGCCGACGACATCGCACACGAAGCCGCGGCTCGCGCCGACGAGAAGATCGCCGCACTCCTCGACGGCGTCGAGATCCGCAAGGTGATCGTCGTCCCCGGCCGCATGGTCAACTTCGTCGTCGCCGGCTGACGTCGCGTCGCTCGTGCTCGATGCATCGGGGGAGGGACCGATGGATCCGGACACTCAGACCGCCACGGATCAGCCGCCCGCGATTCGACGGGCGGTGCGCGACTCGACGATCGTCCGCGTGCTCATTGCCGCAGGTGTCGTTGCGCTGCTCGTGTTCGTCGTTCTCCGGGTGAACCAGCACGACCATCACCACGGTGGCGACCCGGGCGGCAAGATCATGGCGGCGCTCAGCACGGCCGATGCGGCAGTGCCGCCGGATGCAGTGGTTGCGTATCGCAACGACGATGGGCCTCGCTGGGACTCGTGCGACGGCAGGGATGGCACCTTCGGGTGGAACGACGTCGTCTACCAGGTGGGCTTCACTTCGGATCGTGCCGACGCAGACTTGGTCGCTCGCGCTGACGCCGCGCTCGTGAAGCGTGGCTGGACCGCGCACGGCATTCCCACCCCCGTGAACGGAAGACTCGTCGACCATTGGACGCGTTCGGTTCCGGGTGGATCGGCGACTGCGACTGCGAGGCTCGATCGAACCGGCGATGGCAGCTGGATTCTGCTCGCGATCGCGCCCCAGAAGGTGCGCGAGCAAGCGGCTGCTGATCAGGGTTGTCCGGTCATCGCAGGTCGGGTCTTGTCCATGCATCGGCGGGGACGAACTCCAGGTCGGTGCCGGAACCCGCGAGTCGTAGATCGTGTTCGTGCTTGTGACGATGGTGGTGGTGACACAGGCGGTTGAGGTTCCACACCGCGGTCGGGCCGCCCGGCTCGACGGGCAGGTTGTGGTCGATCTCGAGGTGACGATCGACGTGACACCCAGCGATCGCGCACTCTCGCTGGCGTTCCTCCACCGCAGTGCGCAGCCGAGCGGGAATCAACCGACCCAGGTGTGACACGGCGCGCACATCGGTGCCATCGACCTCGAGTGCACGGATAAAGGCGATCGTCGAGCATCTGCGACACGATCGTGACTGGAAGTCGCGACACCGCCGATCGCGAAGGATGATCAGGTCGCCGTGACTCCGCCCGCGCGCAGCGGGGTGTCGGTGAGCGCGAACGACACCGAGTTCGCGCGGTCGACGAACGTCAGCTCATCCTCCGCCGCGCCCAGCGCTTCGGGTTCCATTCCGGCGAAGAACTCCTCGATGCTCTCGAACGACAGCTCGCTCACGCTGTCGACGTGGTGCACGCCAACGCCGATGCTCCACGCGAGGTCCTTCGACGCCGCTTGGTCGATGTGGATCTGGTTGTAGGCGGTGATCGACGTGAGATGCCGGGCGAAGTCGGAGTGGTGGTGGAAGTAGTGGTCGACGTAAGCGTCGTGGGCGATGTCGGCCCTTCGGCGCATCAGGTAGAGGTAGCGCTGGGTGCTCCACCGCCCCTCGATGATGTGCTGTGGCGAGCCAACCAACGCGGGCAGAGAGGTCAGTGTGCGCGAGGGCGTCCACGCGGTCGGCGATTCCCTCGAACGCGTCGGCCACCCGCTCCGCCGAGAGGATTCCCGCTGCTCCCTCGAGGTCGAGCACCACATCCATCGGCCGGCAGCTCGGGCTGCCGGACGGGGAACGGGTCGTCGGCGACCTCGACGAGCGAGTGGGCGCGCACCGATGGGTCGAGCGCGGCGGTGCCCGTCGCATCGGCGAGCTCGAACGCGAGGTCCTCGCGGACAACCCCCGCGTGCGGCGAACAGCAGCTGGACCCGGACGAGGCGTCGATCGGGAACGGCGTCAGCGTGAACGAGCATGCATCGGCGACCTTACGCCGATGGTGAGACGACCCCCGCCGTTCATCGCGTGAACGCAGGCCCGTAACCCGCTGGATACGTGGCAACGCGAGGCTGGACTCGACCGAGCCACAGCCACCCAGCGAGCGCAGACGGGCCGACACACATGTATGACCCGACCGACGTCAGCACGAGCCTGATCTCACCGGTTCGTCCGCACGTGATCGTGCTGTTCGGCGCGACGGGCGACCTCGCACGTCGCAAGCTGCTGCCCGGGCTGTTCCACCTCGCACAGGCGGGCTTGTTGCCCGAGTGCCGGATCCTCGGCACCTCGCTCGACGATCTCGACGACGACGGCTTCCGCACGTTCGCCCGCGGCGCGCTCGACGAGTTCGCCCGCCACGGCGTTCCCGACGACGCATGGGACGACTTCGTCGGCCCGTCTGTCCTACGTCTGCCAGTCGGGCGGCCCCGAAGCGCTGGCGAAGGTCGTCGCGCGAGCTCGAGGTCGAGCTCGGCGGCGACGTCGCGCGTCTGCACTACCTGAGCGTCCCGCCGGCCGCCGCGCCCGACGTGGTCCACACAGCTCGGCGAGGTCGGACCTGGCCGAACGGGCGCGCATCATCATGGAGAAGCCGTTCGGCACCGATCTCGCCAGCGCGATGGAGTTGAACGACCGCTGCACGAGTCGTTCGACGAGAGCCAGATCTTCCGCATCGACCACTTCCTCGGGAAGGAAGCCGCGCTCAACATCCTCGCGTTCCGCTTCGCGAACGGCCTGTTCGAACCGATCTGGAACCGTCAGCACATCGCGCACGTGCAGATCGACGTGCCCGAGACGTTGTCGATCGGGCAGCGGATCGGCTTCTACGAGAAGACCGGCGCGTACCGCGACATGGTCGTGAACCACCTCTTCCAGGTGCTCGCGTTCATGGCGATGGAACCGCCCACCGCGCTCGAGCCGACGCTCGATCGGCGAAGAGAAGAACAAGGTGTTCCGTTCGTTGAGCCCGATCGAGCCGTCGCAGGTCGTGCGTGGTCAGTACGACGGCTACCTCGACGAACCGGGCGTGCGGCCGAACTCCGACACCGAGACGTTCATCGCGTTGCGGTGCGAGATCGACAACTGGCGTTGGGCCGGGGTGCCGTTCTATCTGCGGACGGGCAAGCGCATGGCCGAGGGTGCGCGCATCATCTCGATCGCGTTCCGTGAGCCGCCAAAGAGCATGTTCCCGTCGGGTTCGGGCGTCGGCGCGCACGGACCCGACCACCTCACGTTCGACCTGGCCGACGCGTCGAAGTTGTCGTTGTCGTTCTACGGCAAGCGACCCGGACCGGGCATGACGCTCGACAAGCAGAGCCTGCAGTTCGCGCTGCACGAGACCGGTCGCACCGACCGATCTGCTCGAAGCGTACGAGCGGCTGATCTACGACGCGATGTGCGGCGACCACACGCTGTTCAGCAGCGCGGACGGCATCGAGAGCCTGTGGGAGCGGTCGACGCCGTTGCTCGAGAACCCGCCGCCGGTGCGTCCGTACCAGGCCGGTTCGTGGGGACCGAACGCGATCCACCAGTTGATCGCGCCCGACGCGTGGCGTCTCCCGTTCGAGCGGGGCTGGCGCGCCTCCTGAGCGTGCTGGGAATTCGCTTGCGTCGGGGTCGGCGGCTCTGGTGAGCTGCCCGTCGCTCCTCGACGTCATGTGCTCATGATGCGAGGCCGACGACGACGAAAGGTGGTGTCCACGTGAAGACGGCTCCCCGGATGGTCCTCGCGTCGCGCGCCGCACTCTCCTGACGGAGACCGCCCTCGCGCGACGCACGGACTGCTCCGTATCTTCACGCGACCTGGAGGACTCCTCAGATGTCGAACCGGCAGCGCCCTCGCGCGCGCCAACACCAGCGCCAACGTCGGCACGAAACGTTTCGCTGTGGCCACTGCAACGTCGACGTGCCGCTCGACGCACCCGGCACCGCCCATAGGAACCACTGCCCGAACTGCCTGTGGAGTCGTCATCTCGACGACGACGTCCCGGGTGATCGTGACGCGGACTGCGGCTCCACGATGGAGCCGATCGCAATCACCGCTGCGTCGCGACGGCGAATGGCTGCTCGTGCACCGCTGCCTCGGGTGTGGTGTGCTCCACCTCAACCGCACCGCGGGAGACGACAGCCCGCTCCTGCTCCTGCAACTCGCGGTACGCCCGCTGGGACAGCCCCCGTTCCCGCTCGATCGACTGAAGGGAATCTGAAGCGGGGATCTCACATCCGTGCTTCCTGGTGTGCGCGCCACGAGTCGACTCGACCCCTTGCAGATCGGCGCGTCGCCCGGCATGCTGGCGTCGCTCGTCTGCACGTCTTCTCTCCCTCACATCACCTCCCCGGTTGTCGCGTGCGCCCGGAGGTGAGCAGTGGACGAGAGCGAGTTCTGGGACCGGCAGTTCGACGAGCCGGTGCAGTCGCGCCCCGGTCGCGGGTCGGTGCCGCGACCTCAGCCAGCTGCGCGGCGCGGCGATCGCCGCGCGGTTCGAGCCGATCACGTTCGTCGACGACGACCGCTGGGCTCGTGTGCGCGAGTGGCTCCAGGATCGACGCAACGATCCGCGCGCAGGCGTGGCGGTGCTCGTCGCGATCGCGATCGTCGCCGGGTTCGTCTGGTACCGCATCGGGATCGGAGGCGAGGCGAGCGCGGCGCCGCGCGTGCAGACCAACGCCACCGCGTCCGGCGCCACACCGCCGACGAGCAAGGCCACGTCGACGAGCGCACCGGCGGACGCACGCGTCGCGGTGCACGTTGCCGGCGCGGTCGCGCATCCGGGTGTGGTGGAGCTCGCCAACGGTGCGCGGGTCATCGACGCAGTCGAAGCAGTCGGCGGTGCCACGGCCGACGGCGATGTCGATCGGCTGAACCTGGCGGCGAAGCTGGCCGACGGCACGCGATCTACGTCGCCCGCAAGGGTGAGGCCGATCCCGGTGTGGTGGGCGGCGACGCCGGCGGTACAGGCGGCACGGGGGCCGCGGGCGGAGGCGCTGGTGATGGAGGCGCAGCGGTGCCCGGGGCCAAGGTCAACCTCAACACCGCCACGGAGGCCCAGTTGGAGGAGTTGCCCGGGATCGGCCCGACGTACGCGCAATCGATCATCGCGGAACGCCAGAAGCGGGGTGGCTTCACCTCGGTCAACGAGTTGCGCGAGGTACGGGGTATCGGCGACAAGCGCTTCGCCGAGCTCGCGCCGCTCGTGACGGTCTGACGCGGTGCTCGCCGGCCGCGCCGGTTCTCGCGCTGGTCGGCGTGGTGCTCGGGATCCTGCTCGGCGAAGTGCGCGGGCCGGGAAGCGGTGTCGCGGCGATGCTCGGTGTCGCGTTCATGGTGGTGGCGGGTCTCGTCGCGCGAACGCGGACCGCCGCGCCGTCATCGTCGTCGCGATCGTCTGCATGCTGCTCGGCGTGGCGTGCATGCAACGGGCCCTCGACGGCCTCGCCCACTCGCCGTTGCGCGACGAGGTGGTCGGCCGCGACGAGATCGTGGCGCGCACGACATTGGTCGATGATCCGGATGCCACTCGCTGGTCGGCCGAGGCGCTCGTGCGCGTCGACGCATGGTCACCGGCGACGTCGACTCGGTCAACCCGCGCCACGACCGGGTCACCCGACCGAGACGGAGGCGGCCGCAGGGTCGTCGCCTCGGCGAGTGGAGACGCCGTCGATCGACTCTCCCTCCTCGCTGCCGGTGAGGCGATGACGGTGCGGGGCTGGCTCGAGCCGTTGCAGGGCTTCGACGCCCGCTTCCGGTGGAACCACGCCGTCGCGACGTTGCACGTCACCGACGTGGTGGGGGTCGAGCCGGCGCGTGATCCGCTGCTCCAAGTGGCCAATCGGGCGAGGAGCGTGGTGCTCTCCGGGTCGACGCGCTCGCGCCGATCGACCGTGCGGTGGTGGCTGGATTCCTCCTGGGCGACACCCGTGCCGTCCCGCCCGAGATCAAGGAGCAGTTCCGTGACGCCGGGCTCACGCATCTGACCGCGGTGTCGGGCGAAAACGTCGCGTTCGTGTTGGCACTCGTCACGCCGCTGTTCCGCCGTCTGCGCTTGGGAAGCCGAGCGGTCGCGGCGGGGGCAGTGCTCGTGGTGTTCGGCACCATGACGCGGTGGGAGCCGTCGGTGGCCCGCGCCGATCGCGATGACGTCGATCGCGCTGTTGGCGGGTGTGCTCGGTCGACCGACGTCTGCGTTGCGCGCCTTGCTGCTGGCGGCCACACTCCTGCTGCTGATCGATCCGTTCCTGCTCCACTCGGTCGGCTTCGCGCTCTCCTGCACTGCCAGTCTCGGGATCGCGTTGTGGGCGCGGCCGATCGCCGGGTGGCTACGCGGTCCGCAGTGGGTCCGTGAGGTGCTCGGGGTCACCGCCGCCGCGCAGATCGGCGTGGCACCGGTGCTGATCCCGGTGTTCGGGTCGGTCCCACTCGTGGCGTTGCCGGCGAACCTCGTCGCGGTCCCGTTGGCGGCACCCCTCACCATGTGGGGCCTCGTGGCGGGTGCCGTCAGCGCGATCGTCGGGCCGTTCGCGCCCCCCGTTCCGCGGTTGCTGGCCATCCCGACCACCGCGCTGGTACATGGGTTGCTGGCTGTGGCGGCCATCGCGTCCCGAGTGCCGATCGCCGTCGATGGTCGCGCCGTGTGGCTCGTGGTTGCGGTCGTCGCCCTCCTGATCGCGGCGCGGTCGGCGCGTAGCCTGCGGCGCGATGCCCGTCCTCTACCGGCTCGGTGACCGGGTCCACGACCTCACCACACGAACGCTGGTGATGGGGATCCTCAACCGCACGCCCGACTCGTTCTACGACCGCGGGCGCCACGTTCGAGCTCGACGCGCTGCTGCAACGGGCCGAGGTGTTGGTCGGCCAGGGCGCCGACCTCCTCGACGTCGGAGGCGTGAAGGCCGGGCCCGGTCCCGAGGTGTCGGAAGTCGGAGGAGCTCGACCGGGTCGTCGCGCCGATCGCGGCGCTGCACGAGCGGTTCGACGTGGCCATCTCGTGCGACACGTGGCGGGCGAGCGTGCTCGACGCCGCCTGTGGCGTCGGCGCGGTGGTCGGCAACGACATCAGCGGGTTCGGGGATCCCGACTACCTCGCGGTGGCCGCGAAGCACCAGGCGTCGGTGGTCGCCACCCACATCCGCTTGAAGCCGCGCGTCGCCGATCCCGACCCGCACTACGACGACGTGGTGGGCGACGTCACCGACTTCCTCCTCGAACGGGGCGGCGCGCGCTCGAACCGCGGGGCTCGCGGCAGAGCAGATCGCGATCGACGCCGGCCTCGACCTCGGAAAGACGCCGGCGCAGAGCGGAGTACTGCTCCGTGAGAGCGATGCGCTGGCGTCGCACGGGTACGCGTTGTTGCTGTCGGCATCGAACAAGCGGTATCTCGGCGACCTGCTCGACCTCGAGATCGACGAACGGCGTGCCGCCTCGTTGGCGTCGGTGGCCTACGGCGTGGCGCATGGGTGTCGCATCGTGCGGGTGCACGACGTGGCGGGATCGATGGAGGTGTGTCGCGTGATCGAGGCCATCCTGCGTGCCCGCGACGTCGCAGCCGAGCACGCACCATGACTGCGTCGGCGTACCTCGTGCGGGGGAGCGATCCGCTCCTGCGCGACCGCGCGCTCGACGCGTTGATCGACGAGTTGTTGGGCGACGACGATCGCAGCTTCGCCCTCGAAGAGTTCATGGTGCCCGGCCGTGCGGGAAGCGGGGGAGCCGGCGACGACGGTGATGGTGGGGCCAGTGCCGGTGCGGCCCTCGGCGGCGCCGACGCCCGTGAGGCGATCGTCGGTGCGGTGTTGAACGCGGCGTCGAGCCCGCCGTTCATGACCGCCACGCGCGTGATCGTGCGTGCGTGATGCCGGTGCGGCTCACCGCGGCCGACGCGGCTGCGTTCGTGCGGTATCTCGAAGAGCCCCTCGACACCACGGCGCTCGTGTTCGTCGCGGGCGGCGGCACGATCCCGCCCGCGCTCGACCAAGCAGTTGAAGGCGGTGGGCGCGGTCGAGCGCGCGCCCGACAGCGAGAAGACGGGCGACGTGCTCAAGGAGACCGCGCACGCCGCGGGCGTGCTGCTCACCAACGACGCCGCGCAGCTCGATCACCAAGCACCTGGCCGACGACGCCGGCCGGGTGGTCGCGCTCGTCGACGTGCTCGCGAGCGCTCGCGACCACGGGGTGAAGCTCACCGTCGACGACGTCGCGCCGTACCTCGGTGAAGAAGGCGGCGTTCCGTCGTACCAACTCACGAACGCGATCGAAGAAGGCGACTCGCCGCGGGCGCTCGAGATCCTTCACCGACTGCTCACGGTCACGACGGCGCAACAACCGAAGCCGATGCATCCTCTGCAGCTCGATGGGCACGCTGCTCAGCTACTACCGCCGCGTGCTGCGCCTCGACGATCCGAGCATCCGGAGCTCAGCCGACGCGGTGGCCGCGCTCGGCGGCAAGGTCAAGGAGTATCCCGCTCGCAAGGCGTTCGGCGCGGCGCGAGCGCTCGGCAGCGACGGCCTCCGCGAGGCGTTCGACGCGCTCGCCCGGGCCGACCTCGACCTGAAGGGTGCGCGCGGCATCCCCGCGGACGCGGTGATGGAGGTGCTCGTGGTGCGACTCGCTCGACTGAGCGCCCGATCGGGTGCTCGTCGCTAGATCGACGCCAGCTCGAAGCGGCAGTCGGGGAGCTAGCTGTCGGCGGAGACGGCGCTGCTTCATCAGGCGCGACGTGCGGCGGGCAGCCTGGTTCTTGTGGATGCGACCCTTCGAGCCGGCCTTGTTGATCCGGGACTGCGCGACACGCACGGCCTCGGCCGCGTTGTCGCCGCCGGTGTCGATCGCGGCCTGCGCGGTCTTGGTGCGCGTCTTCAGCTCGGAGCGCACGCCCTGGTTGCGGAGGCGACGTCGCTCGTTGGATGCGGTTGCGCTTGATCTGGCTCTTGATGTTCGCCATGGGCGCATCAAGGTAGCAGGCGGGGGTGCCGGACACGGAGCCGGGCACGGGAGATCAGCCGGTCGACCACGAGACGCCGCCGAACCGCGGTGAAGTTCGTCGGGTCGGGATGCCGCCGACGAGAATGGCTCCGTGTCGGCCAATCCCTTTCGCAACCTTTCGATCATTGCCCACATCGACCACGGCAAGTCCACGCTGGCCGACCGCATGCTCGAGCTCACCGGGGCGGTCGACGCCCGGCACATGCGGGCCCAGTACCTCGACTCGATGGACCTCGAGCGCGAGCGGGGCATCACGATCAAGGCCCAGAACGTGCGGCTCACGTGGAAGGACCACATCCTCCACCTGATCGACACGCCGGGCCACGTCGACTTCGGCTACGAGGTGTCGCGCAGCTTGGCGGCGTGCGAGGGCGCGGTGCTGCTCGTCGACGCGTCGCAGGGCATCGAAGCCCAGACCCTGGCCAACTGCTACCTGGCGCTGGAGCACGACCTCGCCATCGTGGCGGCGATGAACAAGATCGACCTGCCCGCCGCGGAGCCCGACCGCGTCGCGGGGGAGATCGAGCGGGTGCTCGGCATCCCGGCCGAAGAGATCCTGCGCATCTCGGCCAAGACCGGCGAGGGCGTGCCCGCGCTGCTCGATGCGATCGTCGAGCACGTGCCGCCGCCGAAGGGCGATCCCGACGCTCCGCTGCAGGCGCTGATGTTCGACTCGTACTACGACGCGTACCGCGGGGTGATCAGTGCGGTGCGGGTGTTCGACGGCACCCTCGTGAGCGGCGCCCGCCTGCGGTTCGTGCAGGCCAATGCGCTGCACGACGCCGAGGAAGTCGGTGTTCGGCTCCCGGAGCCGACGCCGGTGGCATCGCTCGGTCCGGGTGAGGTCGGCTACCTCATCGCCGGGATCAAGGAAGTCGCACAGGCCCGCGTGGGTGAGACCGTCACCAACGCTGCGGATCCAGCACCCGCGCTCGAGGGCTACTTCGACCCCAAGCCGATGGTGTTCTGTGGCCTGTATCCCGTCGAGGGCGATGAGTACGCCGTCGCTGCGGGAAGCGCTCGAGAAGCTCCGCCTCAACGACTCGTCGTTCACGTACGAACCGGAGACGTCGGGCGCGCTCGGCTTCGGCTTTCGCTGTGGGTTCCTCGGGTTGTTGCACATGGAGATCGTGCGCGAGCGGCTCGAGCGCGAATACGACCTGTCGTTGGTCGCCACCGCGCCCAATGTGGAGTACCGAATCACACGGGTCGACGGCGAGGTCGAGGTGGTCGACAACCCGTCCGAGATGCCCACGCCCAACGAGATCGCGTCGATCCAGGAGCCGTACGTCACCGTCACCGTGCTCACGCCCACCGAGTACGTCGGTGCGGTCATGGAGCTCAGCCAGCAGCGGCGCGGCGACATGACCCGGATGGAGTACCTGTCGGAGGAACGCGTCGAGCTCGTCTACGAGATGCCGCTCGGCGAGATCGTGATCGACTACTTCGACCAGTTGAAGTCGCGCACCAAGGGCTACGCGAGCCTCGACTACGAGCCCGCCGGCTACCGGCCGTCGCAACTGTCGAAAGTCGACGTGCTGCTCAACAACGTGGCGGTCGACGCGTTCTCGACCATCGTGCACCGCGACCGTGCGTACGACTACGGCAAGCGCATGACCGAGAAGCTGCGCGAACTGATCCCGCGCCAGTTGTTCGACGTGCCCATCCAAGCCGCGGTCGGCGGGCGGATCATCGCCCGCGAGACGGTGAAGGCGAAGCGCAAGGACGTCATCGCGAAGTGCTACGGCGGTGACATCTCGCGCAAGCGCAAGCTGCTCGAGCGTCAGAAGGAGGGGAAGAAGCGCATGAAGCAGATCGGCCGTGTGGAAGTTCCCCAAGAAGCCTTCGTCGCCGCCCTGCGCCTCGACGACTGACCCATTCCCCTCTGTTTTGGCGTCAGAAAGCACGCGTAGTTGATGCTTGTTGACGCCAAAACGACGAGAGGATGGGTCAGGAGAAGAGGTCCGTGGCGGCGGGGTAGGTGAGGTCGGCGGAGGTGCCGGCGCCGGGGACGAGGTTCATGCCGCGTACGAGCACCACAGGGAGTCCCTCGTCGGTCTCGCCCGACGACGAGCGCCGCCGCGCCGGCGAGCTGGTCGGCGACGGGGATCACCGTTGCCTTGAGCTCGCGGCCGAAGAGGTCGAGCGCGCCAGCCAGGTCGACGACCGGTTCGAGGCCGGCGACGCCGACGGCCACGCCGATGTTGCCGCGTCGCCACGGACGGCCATGGGTGTCGCTGAGCACGATCGCGATCGACACGCCGAACGCGCCGACGACCGCCGAATGGACGGCCGCGGCCGACGCGTCGGGATCGACGGGCATGAGCAGCGCGGTGTGCTCGCTGCCGTCGGCGTTGGACCGGTCGATCGCCGCACTCGCGGAGGTGAAGCCGAGTCGATGGCGCACGATGAGCACGCCGGGGACGGCGCGCACGACGCCGGTCGACTCCTGGAGGACGAGCTCGACCAGCTCGGGCTCCTTGTCGGTGGCGGCGGCGAGCTCGACGGCGCGAGCCGACGGCACGACCGACCGCAGGTCGACGAGTCGTCCCTCGGCCTTCGACACGATCTTGCTGGTCACGACGAGCGCATCGCCCGCGACGGGCGTGATGCCCGACTCGCGCAGCGTCGCCCACGAGCATCGCGGGGAGGTCGTCACCCGGCTGCACCACCGGAATGCCCGGCACGCCGATGAGGGACACGGTGGGCGCCACGACGGGCAACGTAGTGGAGCGCGCGAGGATGGAGACATGACGGCACCGTTCGGCGTGTACGTGCATGTGCCGTTCTGCGCGGCGCGCTGCGACTACTGCGACTTCGCCACGTGGACCGATCGGGCGCATCTGATCGACGCCTACGTCGACGCGTGCGTGCGCGACATCGAGCGGCGGTCGCTCCCGCCCGCGACCAGTGTGTTCTTCGGAGGCGGCACGCCCTCGCTCATCGATGCGCATCTGCTGGCGCGCATCCTCGACGTCGATCGACGTCGACGCCCGAGGCGGAGGTGACGGTCGAGTGCAACCCCGACTCCGTCGACGCGGCCAAGTTCGCGACGTACGTCGCGGCCGGTGTGAACCGCGTGTCGCTCGGCGTGCAGTCGATGCGCGCCCACGTGCTCGCCGAGCTCGGCCGCACCCACGATCCCGAGAACGTGGCGCGGGCGGTGGCGTGGGCCGCGTGACGCCGGCATCGAACGCATCAACCTCGATCTCATCTACGGCACGCCCGGCGAACGACCGGTCGACTGGGCGGCCACCCTCGACGCCGCGCTGGCGCTCGGCCCGACGCACGTGAGCGTGTACGCGCTCACGGTCGGAGCCCGGCACCCCCCTCGGTCAGGCGGTGGCGGCGGGCGAACGGGCGGCTCCCGACGACGACACCCAGGCATCGGCCTACGACTTCGCCGACGAGCGCTTCGGCGCGGCCGGACTCGAGTGGTACGAGATCTCCAACTGGGCGGTGCCGGGTGAGGAGTGCCGCCACAACCTCCTCTACTGGGAGGGCGGCGAATACGCGGGGATCGGCTGCGCCGCCCACGGGCACACACTCGACCACCGCACCGGCGTCGCCGCCGCTGGTGGAACGTCCGCACCCCGGAGCGCTACATCGCCGCGGTCGACGCGGGGGAGCCGGTCGAGGCCGCGGCCGAGGAGCTCGACCCCGACCGCGTGGCGTCCGAGCGACCTGGTGCTGGCGCTGCGCACCCGGGGAGGGATCAAGCTCGAAGGCCCGGACGCCGACCTTCCTGAGATGCACGACTGCATCGGAGCACTCGACGAGGCCGGCCTGGTTGTCCGTGACGGCACCCACGTGGTGCTCACCCGTCGCGGACGGCTGCTCGCGAACGAGGTCGGCGCACGCGTGCTCGGTGCCCATGAGGCGGCCACGGAGCGCCTGGATGTCGCCACGGCCGAGGCGCGAGCACAGGCGCCGCGGACCGCATCGCCGGCGGTCGGATCCCGACGTCGGCCGTTCCCACCGCTGGCACTCGGTAGAATCGAGTGCCAATGGACCTCGACGAACGCAAAGCAGCAATCCTGCGGGCAATCGTGGAGGAACACATCGCGACCGCGCAGCCCGTCGGCTCGCAGACGATCGCGCAGTCACGCCACCTCGGGGTGTCGAGCGCCACGGTCCGCAACGACATGACCATCCTCGAGCGCGAGGGCTTCATCGCGCAGCCGCACACGTCGGCCGGTCGGATTCCCACCGATCTCGGGTACCGCTTCTTCGTCGACACCCTCGCCCGTCAGGGTGCGCTGCCCGTCGAGCAACGCCGGGCGGTCAGCGACTTCTTCGACCTCTTCAGCTCGGCGCACCAGGTGCTCGAAGACCTGTTCCACGAGACGAGCCAATTGCTCTCCCGGGTGAGTACGCACACGGCGGTCGTGGTCGGCCCGCACACCGAATCGCATCACCGTGCGCAGCGTGCAACTCGTCCGACTGCAACCGTCGCTCGTGCTGGCGCTCGCTGTGTTGTCGACCGGCGCGGTGGAGAAGTCGGTGCTGCACCTCGGCGTCGACGCCGATGTCGACGACGACACCCTCGACGCCGCCACCGCCGCGCTCGATTCGTCGCTCAGTGGTGCGCGCTGGCCGCTGAAGCCCGACGCGCTCGTTGCGAGCAGCCCCGCGGCAGCCGATCTGGCGCGACGACGCCCGCGACGCGCTCGTGCAGCGCGGCGAGCACGTGGTGAGCGAGCCGCTCTATGTCGGTGGCGCGAGCCGTCTTGCGCACGACGCCGAGAACTTCGCGCCGCCGAACAACGCGGCACGGCTGCTCGAGCTGCTCGAGCACCAGGTCGAAGTCGTGTCACTCGTGCGCGACCTGCTCGACGACCAGGGCACGCGCGTGTCGATCGGTTCGGAGAACGCACTCGACGAGTTGCACGACTGCTCGATCGTGGTGGCGCCGTACACCGTCGACGGTGAGATCGCCGGCACGGTCGGCGTGCTCGGCCCGACGCGGATGGACTATCGCCAGGCGCTCGCGGCGGTCGAGGCGATCTCCGAGCAGCTGGGCCGGGTGTTGTCATGACCATGTCGGGGGACCGAATCGCAACGAGGTACCGAATGAACGCGGGGTCCGGGCGTGGCTGACTACTACGACGTGCTCGGCATCGCGCGCAACGCGACCGACGACGAGATCAAGCGGGCCTACCGCGCCATGGCGCGCAAGCATCACCCCGACTCCAATCCCGACGATCCGGAAGCAGAGTCGCGGTTCAAGGAGATCACCATCGCGTACGAGGTGCTGAAGGATCCCGAGCGCCGCCGCCGCTTCGACGTGTTCGGCGAGGAAGCGGGACGGCCGCGTGGTCCCAGTGGCCCGGGTCCCGGCGGTGCAGGTGGCGACGCCTTCGGGTTCGGCGACATCTTCGACGCGTTCTTCGGCGGCGACCCCTTCGGCACGGCGCGGCGCGGCAGGTCCGCCTCGCGCGCCTGACGCCGAGGTGGTCGTCAACCTCGATCTCGCGCGCGGCGTTCGGCACCACCTCCACGGTCGAGGTGCGCATTCCCGTCGCGTGCGATCGCTGCGACGGATCCGGGCTGCGAGCCGGGCACGCATCCCGCGCGCTGCGACGTGTGCGGTGGCGCGGGTGAAGTGCGCGAGGTGCGCCGTTCGATCCTCGGCCAGATCGTCACCGCGTCGCCGTGTGTCGCGTGCAGCGCGACCGGCAGCCGCATCCCCACGCCGTGTCGTGACTGCCGTGGCGATGGCCGGGTTCGGGCGGCACGTTCGATCGACGTCGAGGTGCCGGCAGGCGTCGACGACGGCCAGCGACTTCGGTTGGCGGGGCGCGGCCCCGCGGCCCCGCGTGGCGGCATCCCGGGCGACCTCTACGTCACGCTGCACGTCGCGCCTGACCCACGCTTCGAACGTCAAGGTGACGATCTTCTGCACGTTCGACGCATCGCGTTCACACAAGCGGCGCTCGGATGTCGTCTCGATGTGGAGACGTTGGAAGATCCCGAGGAGCTCATCGTCGCGCCGGGTACCCAGACCGGCCACGTGTTCCGGCTCAAGGGCCGGGGTGTTCCCGCGTTGCGGGGCCGGGGTCGTGGCGATCTGCTGGTGCGCGTCGACGTCGACGTGCCGGCGCGCCTCACCGGCGAAGAAGACGCGCTCCTCCGTCAGCTGGCCGAGCTGCGCGGCGAAACGGTCGCCACCGCGAGCGACAAAGGCGTGTTCTCGCGACTCAAGTCGGCGTTCCAGTAAGCGAATCCGCCGGCATCGAGCGAGCACCGAGCTTCGAGTGGTCGAGCTGACGCAGGCGTTCCCGAGCTCGGTGCGTTCGACCGCGCTCACCTACCTCGAGCGCCTCGACGACGAGTGCACGCTCGTCGGCGACGACGCGCATCATCTGCAGCGAGTGCGGCGCGTGCGCGCCGGCGAGGTGGTCGTCGGTGCTGACGGGCACGGGCGGTGGCGGGTGTACGACGTCGCCGCTCGTCGATTCGTCGGGCGTTGCGTTGCGCGCGACCTCCGAGGTGAAGCACGAACCCCGCCAGGCGCCCGAGCTCACCGTCGCGTGCGCACTCACGAAAGGAGACCGGCCGGAACTCGTCGTGCAGAAGCTCACCGAACTGGGCGTCGACACGATCGTGCTGCTCCGTGCGGCCCGCTCGGTGGTCAAGTGGGACGAAGCGCGCGCGACGGCGGCAACGACACGTTTGCGTGTGATCTCGCGGGAAGCCGGTGCACAGTGCCGGCGGGCGCGCCTGCCGGTGATCGACGGTCCGGTCGCGCCGGCGCGCGCTGGTGGGGCGCGACGGCTTGGTGATCGCCGACCTCGCCGGTGTCCCCGCCGACCAGCTGGCGCTCCCGCCGTCGGGCGAATGGGTCGTTGCGATCGGCCCGGAAGGGGGCTTCGACGACCGCGAGCTCGACGCGTTCGGGGAGCGCCACGCCTCGCGGTCGGCCCCTTCGTGCTCCGCGCCGAGACCGCGGCGATCGCCGCCGCCAGTGCGTTGTCGGGCCGACGCGTCGCCTCGTCGTCGGTGTCACCGAGCGACCGCGGTGAGTGGTGATGAGGGCACGAAACTGATACTCTGCGCGCGGGAGCATCACCGGGGGCTGGGGTCGAACATTGATGGACGGACGGTTTGTAGGCGAGCGTCTTCGGGCGATTCGCCGCCAAAAGGGCTTGTCGCTCCACGACGTGGAAGCGCGCTCCAATCAGGAGTTCAAGGCCTCGGTGCTCGGCGCCTACGAGCGCGGCGAACGGGCGATCTCCGTGCCCCGGCTGTTGCGCCTCGCCGAGCTCTACCGGGTGCCGGCCGACCAGCTCCTCCCTCGTGGAGGATCGGAAGCCGACATCGACCTCACCGACCCGGCGACGGGCGCGGGGGAGGGCTTCACCATCGATCTGGTGCGCCTGCACGAGCTCGATGACGAGGACGCCGCCGTCGTCGCCCGCTACGCCGCCACCATCCAGCTCCAGCGCCAAGACTTCAACGGGCAGATGCTCACGATCCGCCACGACGACCTGCGGGTCCTCGCGGCCGTGATGGGGCACAGCGCCGAGGAGCTCGGCACCCGTCTCGACACGCTCGGCCTGCGCGCCGTCTCGGGCTGACCGCCCGAGATCGCGGAACCGCACCCGATCGTCACCTCGCACGGCTACGCTCGCGCCGACGTGCCGACTCCGTCGTCGACCCAGAACTCCATCGTCAGGATCTCGGTCCCGGGCAACCACTTGATGGTCGGGCTGCTCGGTCAGCGCGACGAGTTGCTGCACCTCGTGGAGGCTGCCTTCCCCGTCGACATCCACGTGCGGGGCAACGAGATCACGATCCGAGGCGACGAAGCCGATGCCGCGCGCGTCGGCCGCCTCTTCGAGGAGATGGTCGCCTTGGCCGATTCCGGTCATGTGATGGATGCCGAGAACGTCGGACGGTCGATCGACATGCTCAAGCGGGATCAACGTCCCACCGACGTGATGGGCACCGAAGTGCTGCGCGGCCGCAAGGCGGTGCGCCCGAAGACCGCGGGTCAGAAGCGATACGTGGACGCGGTCGCCGCCAACACCGTGACGTTCGGGATCGGGCCCGCGGGCACGGGGAAGAGCTACCTGGCGGTGGCGCTCGCCGTGCAGGCGCTGCAGGCGAAGCAGGTCAACCGCATCATCCTCACGCGTCCCGCGGTGGAGGCGGGGGAGCGACTCGGGTTCCTCCCGGGCGACATCCTGGCCAAGGTCGATCCCTACCTCCGACCGCTCTACGACGCCCTCTACGACATGCTGGAGCCCGAGGTGGTGGGGCGCTTGATGGAGCGCGGCACCATCGAGGTCGCGCCGCTCGCCTTCATGCGCGGCCGCACCCTCAACGATTCGTTCATCATCCTCGACGAAGCGCAGAACACCACCGCTGAGCAGATGAAGATGTTCCTCACCCGTCTCGGGTTCGGCTCCAAGATCGTGGTCACCGGGGACGTGACCCAGATCGACCTGCCGGACGGGCGCGGGCGGTCGGGCCTGCTCGCGGTGCGCGAGATCCTCACCGGCATCCCCGATCTCGCGTTCGTCGAGCTCGACTCCCACGACGTGGTGCGACACCGCATCGTCGCCGACATCGTCAACGCCTATGAGCTCAGCGAAGCGAAGCGCGACGAGGCCCGGCGGGACGAGGCGACTCGTTCGTGAGCATCTACGGCTCGGACGAGCAGTCGGCGGTGCCGATCGACCTCGCCCGTTGGATCCGCCTGGCCCGACTGGTCGTCGACGAGGAGCGCGTGCCGCCCGACGCAGAGCTGTCGCTGATCTTCGTCGACGAGACCACCATCACCGACCTCAACATGCGGTTCCTCGACGGCACGGGTCCGACCGACGTGCTCGCGTTCCCGATCGACCACGATCAGCTCCCGAGCGGCCGTCGCCCCGACGCCGGTGGCCGGGGCCCGGGCTCTCCGATCGAGGCCGACGAGCCCCCGATGGTGCTCGGCGACGTGGTGATCTGCCCGATCGGTGGCCGAGCGTCAGGCGCCGGAGCACGCGGGGACGCTCGACGCCGAGCTCGCGCTGCTCGTGGTGCACGGCACGCTGCATCTCTTGAACTACGACCATGCCGACGAGGCGGATGCCACCACGATGCAGCGTCGCGAGCGCGAGCTGCTCGACGCGTTCGCGCTCGCCTCGGAGTCGGGCGCGTCCGACGCTCCTGTGGACGAAACGGGTCGATGACCAGCACCGACTGGATGCTCCTCGGGATCGTCGTCGTGCTCTTCGGCGTGTCGATCTTCTTGGCCCTCGCGGAGACCGCGTTCGTCCGGATGAACCGCATCCGCGCGATCGCGCTCGCCGAGGAGGGCGGCAAGCGGGCCGAGCGCCTCGTCACGATGCTCGAGCATCCGCAACAGACGTTGAACGCGGTGCTGCTGCTGTTGCTCGTCGCCCAGCTCACCTCGGCCACGTTGCTCGGTGTGATCCTCGAGGGCACGGCGGGCGCGGCCGGCGTCGCGATCGGCATCGTGTTGCAGATCGTGTTGTTCTTCGTGGTCGGCGAAGTGGCGCCCAAGACGTATGCGGTGCAGCACACCGAGCGCGCTGCGTTGAGCGTCACGCCGTTCCTCTGGTTCCTCACCAACTTCGCGCCGCTGCGCTTGCTGTCGCGTGGCCTGATCGGTGTGGCCAACGTGGTGCTCCCGGGGAAGGGCCTGAAGTCGGGGCCGTTCATCACCGAGGAGGAGATCCTCACCATGGCCGACGTGGCGGCCGACGACAACGTGATCGAGCGGGGGGAGCGCCAGCTCATCCATTCGATCTTCGAGTTCGGCGACACGGTCGTCCGCGAAGCGATGTTGCCCCGACCTGACATGGTCGCGGTGGAGGCCGACGAGACGATCGAGGCCGCCATCGACCACGCGATCGTGGGCGGCTATCTCGCGCCTCCCGGCCTACGAGGACACCACCGACAACATCCTCGGACTCGTGTATCTCAAGGACCTCGTGCGACGGCGCGCGCGGGCGACGGCAACCAACCCGTGCGCTCCGCGTTGCGCGCCTGCGGTGTTCGTGCCCGAGCAGAAGCGCGTCGCGGAGCTGCTCAACGAGATGCAGACGAAGCAGTTCCACATGGCGATCGTCGTCGACGAGCACGGTGGCACCGCCGGATTGGTCACGCTCGAGGACCTGCTCGAGGAGATCGTGGGCGAGATCGCCGACGAGTACGACGTCGAAGCGCCGTCGCTCGAGCACCTGGCGGACGGCTCGTTGCGGGTGCCGGGGAAGATGGCGATCGACGAGGTGAGCGACGAGCTGGGCATCGAGCTCCCCGACACGGAGTGGGACACCGTGGGCGGGCTCGTGTTCAACCTGCTCGGCAAGGTTCCCGACGAAGGCGAGTGCGTGACGTTCCGAGGTATCGAGCTCTGCGCCGAGCGGGTGCAGGGACGGCGCATCGTGTCCGTGTTGATCCGCCGTCGCGACGACACCGGCGAGATCCCGGTCGTGCCGGCCCAAGACATCGACGCGACTTCATGAGCGCCGAACCGTTTCGAAGTGGCTTCGTCACCCTCGTCGGGCGCCCCAACGTGGGGAAGTCGACGCTGGTGAACCGCATCGTCGGGTCGAAGGTCGCGATCGTGTCGGATCGGCCGCAGACCACGCGCACGCAGATCCGCGGCGTGCGCACCACCGACGACACCCAGCTCGTGCTGCTCGACACGCCGGGGATCCACAAGCCCCGCACCCTGCTGGGGGAACGCACCAACGAACGGGCCCGCGCCACCCTCGGCGAGGTCGACGTGGTGTGCATGGTGATCGATGCGTCGGGGCCGATCGGGCGTGGTGACCGGTTCGTCGCCGAGATCGTGCAGGCGGTCGACACGCCGTCGGTGCTGGTGGTCAACAAGATCGACCTGGTGGATCACAACCGCGTCGCTGAGCACCTCGTGATGGCGGCGGCGGAGCTCGGCGACTTCGACGCCTACGTGCCGCTCTCGGCGCTCGACGGTGAGGGCGTCGACGCGCTCGATCGGTGAGTTCGAAACCCGCCTGCCGGAAGGGCCGCACTACTACCCCGACGACATGATCACCGATCAGCCCGAGTCGTTCCTCGCCGCCGAGTTGGTGCGCGAGCAGTTGTTGAAGGTCGCACGCGACGAGCTGCCGCACTCGATCACCGTCGTCGCCGAGATCGATCCGGAACGGCGCCAAGACGTCGTGAACCCCGACGGCTCGGTCGGCGAGGAGGTGCTGCACATCTCCGCGCGCATCCTGGTCGAACGCGACTCCCAGAAGGGGATGGTGATCGGCAAGCGCGGTGCCGTGTTGAAGGAGGCCGGCACCCGCGCGCGAAGAGCTCGAGCGTCTGCTCGGCACGCGGGTGTTCCTCGAAACCCGCGTCTCGGTGGAGCGCGACTGGCAGCGTCGCGCCCATTCTTTGGACCGTCTCGGGTACTGAATGCCCGTCTTGTGATTCGCCCGGAAATCGGACGCGAAAACCAGGCGGCAGAAGTTGCTGATCGTGAACACGTCCCATGTAGAGTGCCGACCGCGTTCGATTCCAACGACGTCCGAGCAGCGGTGCTGGAAGGGGACATGACGCCACGTCGCATGAGGACGGCTCGCCGGTCCCGCGCTCGCACTGCGAGACGTGGCGCCCTCGTCGCCGTCGTCGTCTCCTCACTCGCTCTCGCCGGTTGTGCCGAAGCGAAGAACAACGGCCAGAACACGTTCAAACCGCACGGCCCGGACGCGCAGAAGATCTTCGACCTGTTCGCGCCCGTGGCGATCCTGGCCATCGCGGTCGGGATCTTCATCATCATCGCCACCGTCTACGTGGGGATCAAGTTCCGCTACCGCGAGGGCAAGAACGAGAACCCGAAGCAGGTTCACGGCAACACCAAGCTCGAGATCGGGTGGACGATGATCCCCGCGCTGCTGCTCGCAGTGATCGCGGTCCCCACGATCGGCACCATCTTCGACCTCGCGCAGACCCCGCCCGACAGCGCGCTGCAGGTCACGGTGGTCGGCAAGCAGTGGTGGTGGGAGTTCAAGTACCCCGACGCCAAGGTCATCACGGCCAACGAGTTGCACATCCCCGTGGGCCGCAAGGTCGCGCTCACGCTCAAGGCGTGCGACCAGGGCGCGTGCAACGTGATCCACAGCTTCTGGGTGCCCGAGCTGTCCGGCACCCGCGACGTCGTCCCAGGACACGTCAACGAGCTCACGCTCTCGGCGAGTGAACCAGGCACCTATCTCGGCCAGTGCAAGGAGTACTGCGGCCTGTCGCATGCCAACATGCGCTTCCGGGTGATCGCGCAGTCGCCGTCCGACTTCGCCGACTGGCTCTCGGGCCAGCAACAGGGCCCGGTCAACGCGCTCGAAGGCGCCCGATCCCAGCAACCCAGACGCGCAGGTCGTCGTCGACGAGCCGGCGCCGCAGCTGATCCAGAAGTTCCAGTGCACCAACTGCCACACCTTCGACGACTCGTCGGTCGACAACTACGGGCCGAACCTCACCCACCTGGCCAGTCGCACCACGTTCGCAAGCGGCTACTACAAGCTCGAGCACGGCCGGCTGGTGGAGTGGCTCCTGAACGCGCCGGGTCTGATCCCGATGTCGTCCCAGGACTGTCGCGATCCCGTCGGTGACGGCATCTGCGTCGGCATGCCGAGCTTCACGGAGAACACGCCGAAGGGCTTGCCCGAGATGACACCTGCAGAGGCCAACACCCTCGCCGACTGGTTGTTGGAGCAGAAGTGAGGCGACGGCGTTCACCGACACACACGCTCACCGATGCCGACCGTGTCGACGTACGACTGCGTTCACCGACGCCCGCGCTCACCGGTCGCGTCCGTGCCTCGACGACCGAAGGCGACCACCGGGTTCTGGAGCTGGTTCACCACCATCGATCACAAGAAGATCGGCATCATGTACGGCGTCACCGCGATGGCGTTCTTCATCATCGCGGGCGTCGAGGCGTTGCTGATCCGGGTGCAGCTCGCCGGTCCCAACGGCACCCTGCTCACCGCGTCGCAGTACAACACGCTCTTCACGATGCACGGCACCACGATGGTGTTCCTCGTGGGCATGCCCATGGCCGTCGCCTTCGGCAACTACTTCGTGCCGCTCCAGATCGGCGCGCGCGACGTCGCCTTCCCGCGCATCAACATGTTCGGGTACTGGGTCGTGCTGTTCGGCGGCCTGTTCATGTACTCGAGCTTCTTCCTCGGCGGCGCGCCGAACGGTGGGTGGTTCGGGTACGCGCCGCTCACCAGCACGCCGATCTCGGGCGGCGCACTCCCCGGGCACGGCCCTGATTTCTGGGCCGTCGGCATCGTGCTGCTCGGCATCGGGTCGACCACGTCAGCCATCAACTTCATCGTCACCATCCTCAACATGCGCGCGCCAGGAATGACGCTCATGCGCATGCCGGTGTTCACGTGGATGATGCTGGTGGTGGCGTTCCTCACCGTGTTCGCCATGCCGATCGTCACCGCGGCGATGATCATGGTCTTCTTCGACCGCAACTTCGACACCACGTTCTTCCTGGCGTCGAAGGGCGGTGATCCGCTGCTCTATCAGCATCTCTTCTGGCTGTTCGGCCATCCAGAGGTGTACATCCTGATCTTGCCAGGCATGGGCATCGTCTCCGAGACGCTGCCGGTGTTCTCGCGCAAGCCGCTGTTCGGCTACTCGGTGGTGGTGTTCTCGGGCATCGCCATCGGGTTCCTCGGCTGGGGCGTGTGGGCCCACCACATGTTCGCCACCGGGCTCGGCCCCGTCGCGGTGTCCGCGTTCGGCCTCTCCACCATGCTCATCGCGGTCCCGACCGGGGTGAAGATCTTCAACTGGTTGGGCACGGTGTACGGCGGCGCGGTGCGGCTCACCACATCGATGTTGTTCTCGCTCGGCTTCATCGCCATGTTCACACTCGGCGGTCTCTCCGGCGTGTTGCACTCGATCGTGCCCGCCGACACGCAGCAGACCGACACCTACTTCGTGGTCGCGCACTTCCACTACGTGCTCTTCGGCGGCCTGATGCTCGGCGTGTTCTCCGGCTTCTACTACTGGTGGCCGAAGATCTTCGGGCGGATGCTCAACGAGCGGCTCGGGAAGTTCAACTTCTGGACGCTGCTCATCGGGTTCAACCTGACCTTCCTCCCGATGCACCTCGTCGGCCTGCTCGGCATGCCACGCCGCACCTACCGCTACGACAGCGGCATGGGTTGGGGCACGCTCAACTTGATGGAGACGGTCGGCGCGTTCATCATCGCCGTCGGCACGCTGTTCTTCCTCGTCAACGTGATCTACACGTTCCGGCGGGGCCCGAAGGCACCCGCCGACCCCTGGGACGGTCGATCGCTCGAGTGGTCGATCCCGTCGCCGCCGCCCGACTACAACTTCCTCGAGATCCCGCGCGTCCAGGCGCGTGACGACTTCTGGCACCGCAAGTACACCGAGGACGCCGAGGGCCGTCTCGTGCGGCTGCCCACGGGTGGCGCGGTCGACGAGGCCGAGATCGCCGAGACCCACGACGACGCGGCCGGCCACCACATCCACCTGCCGTCGCCGTCGATCTACCCGTTCATCCTCGCTCTCGGGCTTCCGATCCTCGGGTACGCGGCCGTGTTCCTCAACGTGTGGCTGGTGATCCCGGGCCTCCTGCTCGTGCTCTTCGGTATGTACGCCTGGGGGCTGGAGCCGCCCACGGAGCCCGACCCGCCGAGCGTGCCGGAACCGGTGATGAGCGAAGCGGGCGCGCGATGACCACCATCGACGAGCGCCGCGATGCCCGAGCTGCCTGCGGTCCCCGCGGCCCACGACGAGCACGACAACCACACCGGCACCACCAACGCCAAGTTGGGGATGTGGCTGTTCCTGTCGTCGGACTGCCTGTTCTTCGGTGCCTTCATCAGCACCTTCCTGCTCTACCGCGACCGCCCCGGGCAGGTCGGCCCGAGCCCGGCCGACGTGTTCAACATCCCGTTCACGTCGGTCACGTCGTTCATCCTGCTGATGAGCAGCCTCACCATGGTGCTGGCCCTCGCGGCGATCCAGCGGGGCGACATGCGCCGCTTCCGGATCTGGTTGATCGCCACCGTGTTCTTCGGCGTCACGTTCATCGGCGGGCAGATCTTCGAGTTCACGCACTTCACGCGTGAAGGGCTCAACATCGACACCAGCCTCTTCGGCTCGTCGTTCTACGTGCTCACCGGCCTGCACGGCGCGCACGTGATCATCGGCATCATCTGGCTCCTCTCGCTGTGGGGCCTGTCGATGCAGGAGCACATGGGCCAGGGCGACGCGGAGCGAGTCGAGATCGCGGGCCTGTACTGGCACTTCGTCGACGTGGTGTGGATCGTGATCTTCACCGTCGTGTACCTGGTGCCGAAGTCGTGAGCAGCACGATCGTGAGCGAGGCCGGAGTGATCGAGCCCGGAGTGATCGAGGTGATCCAGTGAGCACCGAAGAGTCCGCGCTCGGCACGCGTCGAGGACCACATCCCCGAGGCGGCGTTGCGTCACGCGCCCGGTCTGCTCCCGGGCGAGTTGCGCGCCCACCCCGACCCGATCCAGTACGTCATGGTCGCGGTGGTGCTGGTGGTGATCACCGGCCTCGAGATCGGCGTGTCGTATCTCGAGGGCGACATCCCCAACGGCCTCATCATCGGCCTCCTGCTCGCGATGGCGTTCGTGAAGTTCTTCCTGGTCGCGTCGTGGTTCATGCACCTGCGTACCGACCAGCCGGTGTTCCGTCGCTTCTTCATCATCGGCTCCGTCGCTGCCGTCCTGCTGTACACCGTCGTGCTGCTCACGTTGCACGTCGCCTTCTGAGCGGCGGGCTGCTCCGAGATGCTGCTGCTCCCGATGCCGGCGCAGTTGCCGCCAGGGGGGCTCGCCACCGCCGTCCCGGCGTGGACCGCGCATCCCGACGTCTGGCTCGTGTGCGGGTTGCTCGCCGCGCTGTACGCGATCGCGATCGTGCGCGTCGGCCCTCGGTTCGTCGCTCCCGGGCGCGCCGTCGCCACCCGCTTGAACATCACCTGCTTCTCGCTCGGGGTGTTCGCGATCCTGCTCGCGTCCGACTGGCCGATCCACGACATCGCGGAGCGCTACAACTACAGCGTCCACATGGTGCAGCACCTGGTGTTCACCATGATCGCCACGCCGCTGCTGCTCCTCGGCACGCCGGCGTGGCTGATGCGCTACCTGCTCCCTGGCAAGTTGCTCGGCATCGTGCGCGCGCTGGCGCGCTTCGTCCCCGCGCTGCTCATCTTCAACGTGGTGTTGGTGCTCACGCACTGGCCGGCGATGGTGAACGCGAGCCTCGAGTCGGGGTGGGTGCACTTCGGCATGCACGTCGTGTTGTTCACGTCGTCGCTCATCGTGTGGCTGCCGGTGGTGAGCCCGCTTGCCGGAGATCCCGCGCCTCATGCCCGTGATGCGCATGCTGTACCTGTTCACCTGGTCGATCGTGCCCACGATCCCCGCGTCGTTCCTCACGTTCGGATCGACGCCGCTGTACAAGTTCTACGAGCACCGACCACACCTGTTCGGGCTCACCACGTTGGCTGATCAGCAGCTCGCGGGCCTCATCATGAAGATCGCCGCCGGAGTCCTCCTGTGGATGATCATCGCCGTAGTCTTTTTCCGCTGGGCCGCAGACGAGGAACGCGCGAACACGCCGCGGCACGGGCTCGACGAGCTGGACCGTGAACTTGCCGAGATGGGGTTGAGACGATGACGGACGCCACGACGGGCGACACGACGGTCGACGAGGAGCAGCCGGTCGGTACCGGCCCCGACGTCGCCGCCGACGTGCCCATCGCGATCACCGGCGAGATCGGCACCGGCGCGGCACAAGCCGGTCAAGGACCGCCTGCTGCTCCCGCTGCTCGTGCCCGTGCTGAGCGCGATCGCCGTGGGGATGCTCGCGGTCAACATCTCCCGGGTGTTCCTGGCCGGCAGCGAGGACGCCGCGCTCATCTCGGCCATCGTGATCACGCTCGCCATCCTCATCGGCGCCAGCCTCCTCGCCGCGGCCCCGCACATGCGCACGTCGTCGTTGGCGATGGTGCTGGGCCTGATCGTCGTGATCGTGGTGTTCGGCGGGTTGCTCACGGTCGGCCCGAGCATCACCACCGAGAGCGCCGCCACCGGATTCGTCCCGCCGACCGGCCCGGCCACCAGCACGGTCACGGTCGACGCAGGCGCGGGGCTCACCTTCAACAACGTGCCGTTCAAGTCGAACTACACCGCCACCGCCGGCGTGGTCGAGATCGACTACGGCGGCGACGCGGGGCACACCCTCGCGTTCAAGGAGACCGCGCTGGCCGGCTTCGAACTGAAGTCGCCGCCGGCCAAGCCTGGATCGGGCAAGGTCGAGCTCAAGGCGGGCACGTACAACATCTATTGCACGATCCCTGGCCACGCGGCTGCAGGCATGCAGGCGACGATCACCGTCGCGCCGGCTGCGTGACGATGCGGCATCGCCGTCGTGTCGGCGGACTCCTGGCCACCGTGTTGTTGGCGAGCGTCCTCGTCGCGTGCGGCGGCGGTGGCGACAGCGGGGGTGGGCAGGGCTTCGTCGAGCCCAAAGGGAAGGCGACGCAGTCGCTCACCATCAACACCGGCAGCTTCTTCTTCGATCCGAAGCGGCCGTCGGTGTCGCCGGGGATCACGAAGCTCACGCTCCAGGGCTCCAGCGGCGAGCACGACCTCGTGTTCCAGAACGCGTACGCAGGGTTCCTGCTGGAAGTCGTCGGCAGCTCCAGCGACTCGATGAAGATCGACCTCAAGCCCGGCAAGTACGTCTTCTACTGCAACATCACCGGTCACCGTCAGCAAGGCATGGAAGGCACGCTCACGGTCAAGTGACCACCCGCAGCGCTCCGCGTACGGGGGTGATGCGCGAGGGGAGCCGGCCGACTCGTTCGCCGCTGGCCCAGAGCTCCGGCGCCGAACCGTCGCGGGCGTCGGACGCGCCGGACCTGTCGAGCGCTTCGACCCGCACCTCGGTGCCGCGCAGCGTCGTCACCAGGGGGTGCTGCACGTGCGTGCCGCGGAACACCTTGGGGAACGTGCGCAGGAACTCGAGGCGCGACACCGGGCCCACCACGCACACGTCGAGCAGGCCGTCGCCGATCGACGCGGCAGGCGCGATCACCATCCCGCCCGCGTAGCTGCGCGTGTTCGCGATCGCGACCAGCCACGCGTCGGTGTCGGTGACCGCGCCGTCGACGGTGATGCGAACCGGTCGTGGGTGGTAGGTGCGCAGGGTGCGCAACACCGCGAGCACGTAGAGGGGCGTGCCGGTGAGCCAGGTCTGCGAGTTCGCCCATCGGTTCGCCTCCGCGTCGAAACCGGCGTTGGCCACAGTGGTGAACCACGCGTGAGTGCCGTCGGCGATCTCGGCGCGACCGAGGTCGACGCGCTGTCACCGTGCCGTGTTCCAACACGCCGATGGCAGCGCGGACGTCGCCGCGGGGGAGCCCGAGTTGCCGGGCGAGGTCGTTGCCCGACCCGGTGGCGACGATGCCGAGCACGCCGTCGCGCTCGGCCGCGATCCCGGCCGCCAGGCTGACGGTGCCGTCGCCTCCACCTGCGATCACGCCACGTCCGTCGTCGAAGGCGCGGGCCGTGATGTCGGACAGGTCGGCGGCGCTGGTGGTGACGTGCACCTCCACGTCGAGCGCCGACGCGTCGAGCGCTGTGGCCACCTCCGACACCCGAGCACGAGCGCGGCGACGGCCCGCCGCGGGGTTGAGCACGGCCGTCCACCGTTCCGGGCGCGCGTCGGGCGCGGGCGTGCCTGCTCGCTCGGTCATGGTCGCCGGAGCTTAGATAGGTTGCGGTCCGTGCCCGACCGATCACACGGCAACGAGTTGCCGCCCGACCTCGACCTGCGCAAGGTGCCGCGGCACGTCGCGATCGTGATGGACGGCAACGGTCGGTGGGCGCAGCGGCGGGGGCTCAAGCGCACCGACGGCCACGCGGCGGGTGAAGAGGCGTTGTTCGACACCGTCGACGGCGCGCTCGACATCGGGCTGCGCTGGATGACCGTCTACGCCTTCTCCACCGAGAACTGGCGACGTCCGATCGACGAGGTGCGTTTCCTCATGCGCTTCAACGAGTCGCTGCTGCTCAACCGGCGCGACGACCTCAACGAGCGCGGGGTGCGGGTGCGGTTCATCGGCCGTCGGGGCGGGCGGGTGCCCAAACGGGTGCTGCGCCACATCGAAGACACCGAGGCGCTCACGGCGCGCAACCGCCGGATGACGCTCACGTTCGCGTTCAACTACGGCGGACGCGCCGAGATCACCGACGGTGTGCGCGAGATCGCACGCGAGGTGGCGGCCGGCCGTCTCGCGCCCGACAAGATCGACGAGCGCACCCTGGCGCGTCATCTCTACGCGCCCGACATGCCCGACCCCGACCTCGTGGTGCGCACGTCGGGCGAGTACCGGGTGTCGAACTACCTGCTCTGGGAGTCGGCGTACTCCGAGTTCGTGTTCACCGACGTGCTCTGGCCCGACTTCCGCACCCGCGATCTCTACGGGGCCATCGCGGAGTTCCAGAACCGCGAGCGCCGCTTCGGCGCCATCGACCCCGAAGCCTGACCCTCCCCTCTCCCGAAATGCGGGCGGATGGCCGATCGGCATCAGGCAACGCAATTTCGGGGGGTGGGGGAGCGAGTTACACTGATGTGAGCATGAGCTTGTATCGCGACCAGGGTGTGGTGTTGCGCAGCGTCAAGCTCGGCGAGACGGATCGCATCGTCACGATCCTCGGTCAGGGCCACGGCAAGGTGCGCTGCGTGGCCAAAGGGGTGCGCAAGCCGGGGAGCCGCTTCGGTGCCCGGCTCGAGCCCACCACCCACATCGCGTTCCAGTGCTACCGCGGCCGGAGCGACCTCGACACCGTCACCCAGGTGGAGACGATCGACTCGAACCGGTCGCTGCGCGAGCACTACGGCTGTCTCACCCACGCCGTCTCGATGCTGGAGGCCGCCGATCAGGTGGCGCAGGACCGTGAAGCCAACCCGGCGCTCTACCGCATGCTGGTGGGTGCGCTGCGCACGTTGGCCGACACACCGACGCCGCTCGTGAGCGCCGCCTTCTTCTGGAAGTTGCTGTCGCTCGAAGGGTTCCACCCCATGCTCGACGCCTGCGTGCGCTGCGGCGACGAGACGGGCCCGTTCCCGGCGTTCGACCTCGGTGAGGGTGGTGTGCTCTGTGTGACGTGCGGACGCGTGACCGGGCGGCGACTCCCACCCGAGACGCTCGACCTGGTGCAGCGCATCCTCGGTGGCGACCTCCGCGGCGCGCTCGCCGAACCACCGAGCGGCTTCACCGCCGACGCCGAACGACTCGCGGTCGCGACCCTCGAACACCACTTCGACCGTCGGCTGCGCAGCGCCGCCCTGCTCTGAGCCGGCTCGATCGGTTCGGAACCCGTTCGGATGCCGAAATGGCTCCCGGCTACGATCGTTTGCCTTATGGCGAAGGCCGATCAGATGGACCGCATCGTCAACCTGGCGAAGCGTCGAGGCCTCGTCTTCCCGTCGAGCGAGATCTACGGCGGCTTCCGCTCCACCTGGGACTACGGCCCGCTCGGCGTGCTGCTCAAGCGCAACGTGAAAGACGCGTGGTGGCGCTCGATGGTGCAGCTGCGCGACGACGTCGTCGGCCTCGATGCCTCGATCCTCATGGCGCCCAAGGTGTGGGAAGCGAGTGGGCACCTCGCCACCTTCACCGACCCGCTCGTCGACTGCCGCAACTGCAAGGAGCGGTTCCGCGCCGATCACCTGCCCGCGTCGGGCGCGTGTCCGAACTGCGGCGCCAAGGACTCTTTCACCGAGGCGCGCAACTTCAACCTGATGTTCAAGACGTTCGTCGGCCCGGTGGAAGACGAGGCGTCGGTGGCGTACCTGCGTCCGGAGACGGCACAGGGCATCTTCGTCAACTTCCTCAACGCGCAGACGACCACGCGCAAGAAGCCGCCGTTCGGTGTGGCACAGATCGGCAAGTCGTTCCGCAACGAGATCACACCGGGCAACTTCATCTTCCGCACCCGCGAGTTCGAGCAGATGGAGATGGAGTTCTTCGTCCCGCCCGAAGACGCCCCGCGCTGGTACGAGTACTGGTGCCAGGAGCGCTACCGGTGGTTCACCGACCTGGGCATCCCCGAGGCCAAGCTGCGCCTCCGTCCCCACGACGCCGAGGAGCTCTCGCACTACTCCACCGGCACCTCCGACGTGGAGTTCGAGTACCCCTGGGGTTGGGGCGAGCTCGAGGGTGTGGCGAACCGCACCGACTTCGATCTCACGCAACACGCCAAATTCTCGGGCCAGGACATGTCGTACTTCGATCAGGAGAACGACCGCCGCTACGTCCCCTACGTGATCGAACCCGCGCTGGGCGCGGACCGCGCCATGCTCGCCTTCCTGCTCTCGGCGTACGAGGAGCAGGACGTCGAGAACGGCAAGGGGGGCACCGAGACGCGCACCGTGTTGCATCTCCACCCGCGCCTGGCGCCGATCAAGGTCGCCGTGCTCCCGCTGTCGAAGAACGAGAAGCTCGTTCCCGTGGCCGACGAGGTCGCCGGGATGCTGCGCGAGCGTCTCATGATCGACGTCGACGTGGCGGGTTCGATCGGCCGTCGCTACCGTCGCCAGGACGAGGTCGGCACGCCGCTGTGCGTCACCATCGACTTCGACACCCTTGACGACAAGGCGGTCACCATCCGTGACCGCGACACCATGGCGCAGGAGCGGGTACCGGTGGCCGACCTGCGCGCCGAGCTGGAGCAACGCCTCGGCTTCTGATCGACCGGGCGTGGACCAGCTGCACATGAAGATTCCGAACGTGGACATGGAACGTTGACATCGAGGTTGTGACGTGAGCGAGAACTACTACGACGTGCTCGGGGTCGACCCGAGTGCATCCCGCGACGAACTGCGCGACGCCTACCGCGCCAAGGTCGACGATCTCACTGCCGCGCGCGACAAGAAGGGCGTGAGCGACAGCCAGCTGCAGTCGAACCGTGCCCAGGTGGCGGAGGTGCGATCAGCGTGGAACGTGCTGTCGGATCCGTTCCAGCGGTCGCGCTACGACGAGCGGGTGTCGAGCGCGGATGGCGGTGATGGCGACGTCGAGCTGGTCGACGACGACGCCGATGGCGAACCCGAGGTGCAGCTCACCGGCTGGCGCAAGATGATGGCGCCGCCGCCGCCCAAGCCGTCGGCCAAGTCGCCCGCGGTCAAGAGCGGGAGCAGCGGCAAGGACGCCCCGCCGCCCCGAGGTCGGCGCGAGCCCACGGTCGTGCTCCCGGATGGCATGCGCCTCGCGCAGCCCAAGGCGCGCGGCATGGCGTTGCTGTTCGACCTCGCCGTCGTGCTGGTGATCCTCTACGCGGTGCAGTTCTTCGTGCCGCCGATGCTGCAGAGCGACTACAAGGACATCCAGAGCCAGGTCACGCAGGTCGACAACGCCTCGGCCGCGCAGGGCAAGATCGACGACGCCAACGCCGCCATCAAGAAGGCCGACACCGCCGTCGCCAAGGCGGAGGACAGCGGCAAGAGCGGTGACCTGAAGTCGGCGCAGTCCGACCTGAAGAGCGCGCAGAGCGACCTCAAGTCGGCCAAGGGCGACTTCAACGATGCGCAGAAGAGCTTCAACGACAAGCAACAGAACATGAACAAGGCCGCCACCGAGCTCCCGCACAGTCAGAAGCAGCTCGACAAGCTGTCGAGCTCACTCGCCGACGACATCAAGACGACGGGCTACATCACCGCTCTCGTCACGCTCGTCCTCTCGCTGATCTATCTCGTGCCGATCACCGCGATCACCGGTCACACGCTCGGCATGCGCGGTCGCAAGCTCAAGGTCGTGCGTGTCGACGGTTCGCAGATCGGGTGGTACCCGGCGTTCGCTCGTTTCCTCATCCCGATCGCTGCTCGCGTTGGCGATCCCCACGATCGGGCCGATCATCGGTATCGGACTCGTGCTGTGGGGCTATCGCGACCCGAACGGCCAGGGAATTCACGACAAGCTCGCTCGCACGCTCGTGGTCGACGCGTAGCCTCGCGGTTGACGTCCTGAGCAGCCGGCGCCCTCGTTTCGGCGCCGCGCACCCGCTCGTCGGCCCGCCACACTCCACTCTCATACAAGGGACTGCTCATGCGTTACGTCCACCCTTTCGAGGACGGTTCCAAGGAGCAGAAGTTCCTGCTCGGCGGCAAGGGTGCGAACCTCGCCGAGATGACCCGCTCGGTTTGCCCGTGCCGCCCGGCTTCACCATCACCACCGACGCGTGCAAGGCCTACATGGCTGCCGGCGACCGTATCCCCGACGGCTTGATGGACGAGGTGGCGGAAGCCCGCCTCGCGCTCGAAGCGAAGATGGGCAAGGTGCTCGGTGACGCCGACGACCCGCTGCTCGTGTCGGTGCGCTCGGGTGCTGCGTTCTCGATGCCCGGGATGATGGACACCGTGCTCAACCTCGGGCTCAACGACGTGTCGGTGGGTGGCCTGGCCAAGCAGACGAGCAACGACCGCTTCGCCTGGGACTCCTACCGCCGCTTCATCCAGATGTTCGCCAAGATCGTGCTCGAGGTCGACGGCGACAAGTTCGAGCACGCGCTCGAGGCGCTGCGCAACGAGCGCGGCGTCGCCACCGACCCCGAGCTCAGCGCCGACGATCTCCGCGGCCTCGTCGACCGGTTCAAGGCGATCGTGCTCGCCGATGCCGGCATCGAGTTCCCCCAGGACCCCACGGAGCAGCTCGGTCACGCCATCGAGGCGGTGTTCCGTTCCTGGAACGGTGAGCGGGCGCGCATCTACCGTCGGATGGAGAAGATCTCCGACGACCTGGGCACCGCGGTCAACGTGCAGAGCATGGTGTTCGGGAACAAGGGCGACGACTCCGGCACCGGTGTGGCGTTCACCCGCAACCCCGCGAGCGGCGAGAACGTGCCCTACGGCGACTTCCTCGAGAACGCGCAGGGCGAAGACGTCGTGGCCGGGATCCGCGCGACCGAGCCGCTCGACGCGATGGCCAACGAGTTCGGCGAGTGTCACCAACAGCTGCTCGCCAACATGGCGCAGCTCGAGCCGCACTACCGCGACATGTGCGACATCGAGTTCACCATCGAACAGGGCAAGCTGTTCCTGCTGCAGACCCGCGTCGGGAAGCGCACTGCGGCGGCCGCGCTGCGCATGGCTGTCGAGATGCACGAGGACGACCTCATCGACAAGCGCGAGGCCGTGCTGCGCGTCGACGCCCGAGCAGCTCGACCAGCTGCTGCACCCGCAGTTCGACGCCTCGGCGCCGTACACCGCGATCACCAAGGGGCTCAACGCGTCGCCGGGCGCAGCCGTCGGCAAGGTGTACTTCACCGCCGACGCTGCCGAGCTGCATCACGAGCAGGGCGAAGCCGTGATCCTGGTCCGACCGGAGACGTCCCCCGACGACATCCACGGCATGATCGCGGCCGAAGGCATCCTCACCTCGCGCGGTGGGCTCGTGAGCCATGCCGCGGTCGTGGCGCGTGGCATGGGCACGCCCGCGGTGTGTGGTGCGAGCGAGCTCGACATCGACGTCGTGCGCGGTGAGTTCCGCGTGAACGGCACCACCGTGCTCCAAGGCGAGGTGATCTCGATCAACGGCACCACCGGAGAGGTGGTGGTCGGTGAGGTGCCGGTGATCACGCCCGATCCGAGCGGTCCGTTCGACGTGATCCTCGGTTGGGCCGACGAATTCCGTCGTCTCAAGGTTCGCACCAACGCCGACCTGCCCAACGATGCACAGGTGGGGCGCCGGTTCGGGGCCGAGGGCATCGGGCTCTGCCGCACCGAGCACATGTTCCTCGGTGACCGCTTGCCGCTCGTGCAGCGCTTCATCCTCGCCGACGACGCGGTCGACGAGGAGGCCGCGCTCGACGAGTTGGAGAAGCTCCAGCGCTCCGACTTCGAAGGGATCTTCGAAGCGATGGACGGCTTGCCCGTCACGATCCGACTGCTCGACCCGCCCCTGCACGAGTTCCTCCCCAGCGTGGAGGAGCTCCTGGTCGCGGAGGCGCGCGGTCAGCTCGACGCCGAGGGCCGCCGGCTGCTCGCCGCGGCGGAGCACTGGCGTGAGGCCAACCCGATGCTCGGCACGCGTGGCTGTCGCCTCGGCATCATCAAGCCTGGGCTCTACCGGATGCAGGCGAAGGCCATCCTCGAAGCGGCGATCGCCCGCAAGGAGGCCGGCGGCGATCCGCACGTCGAGATCATGATCCCGCTCATCGTCACCGAAGCCGAGCTCGCGCATGCTCACCGACTGGGTGCGCGAGGTGGCGACGAACGTGTTCGCGGCCGCGGGCACCGAGATCGACTACCTCGTCGGCACGATGATCGAGACGCCACGCGCCGCGCTGGTCGCGGGCGAGGTGGCGGAGGTGGCCGAGTTCTTCTCGTTCGGCACCAACGACCTCACGCAGATGACGTTCGGGTTCTCGCGCGACGACGTCGAAGGCATGTTCATGTCGCAGTACCTCGAGCTCAAGCTGCTGCGCGCCAACCCGTTCGAGACCCTCGACCAGGAAGGCGTCGGCCAGCTCGTGAAGCTGGGCGTGGAGCGCGGGCGCGCCGCGCGCCCGTCGATCAAGCTCGGGATCTGCGGCGAGCACGGCGGCGACCCGGCGTCGGTGGCGTTCTGCGACGCGGCAGGCCTCGACTACGTGTCGTGCTCGCCCTACCGCGTGCCGATCGCCCGGCTCGCGGCGGCGCACTCCGCCCTCGGTGCGGCTGGACCCGCCACCACCGCGTAGCACCGTCACTGTCACACCCCCGTGGTTTCATTGCGAGATGAGCGCGGTCATGCGACACCTGAGCAGCAATGAATCGGTGCAGGTCGACGACGTGATCGTCGTGCGAGCGCACACGGGTGACGACGACGCCAAGCACGCGTCGGGTCGGTGGCGCGCTGCGCGCCGCGAGGAACGCGAGGACGCGCTCGACGCGCTGCTGGCGCCGGGGGCGACCCGACCGTGGGGTGCGGGGACCGCGTGCGCGCCGAGGCACCCGACCCGTACCGGCTCTCGTTCGAGCGCGATCTCGATCGCATCAAGCACTCGCGCCAGTGGCGACGCTTGGCCGGCAAGTGCCAGGTGTTCATCGCTCCCGAAGACGACCATCTCCGTACGCGGCTCACCCATGCGGTCGAGGTGGCCCAGGTGGCCACCGGCATCGCCCGGGCCGCCAACCTGTGCCTGCCGCTGGTGGAGGCGATCGCGCTGGCGCACGACTGCGGCCACGGCCCGGCGGGGCACGCGTCGGAAGAGGCGTTCTCGCCGTTCCTGCCCGGCACGGGATACGACCACGCGGTCTACGGCGCCGACGTCACGCTGGCGCCGCTCAACCTCTGCGCAGAGACGCTCGACGGTGTGCGCAACCACTCGTGGCGCCGCCCGGCGCCGCGCACTCCCGAGGGCGAGGTCGTCGCGTGGGCCGACCGGATCGCCTACGTGTGCCACGACTTCGACGACGCGGTTCGGGCGGGGATCCTGGAACCCGCCGATCTCCCGGCCGACGTTCGCGCGAGTGGTCGGCTCCCGATCGTCGGAGCAGATCGGCACCTTCGTGCTCGCGGTGCTCGACGCCATCGAGCGCACCGGCTCGGTCGGCATGACGGAGCCGGCGGCGTCCGCGTTGGCGAGCTTCCGAGCTTTCAACTTCGAGCGCATCTACCTGCGGCCCGCGGCGCGTCGCCAGGCCGATCGCGTGATCCGGTTGTTGCGTGACCTGGTCGACCACTTCGCCGACGCCCCGCGGCGCATCCCGCAGGTGCGCGACGGTGAGATGCTCGCACCGGTCGCGGGATCCCCGGAGGCCGCGGCGCTCGCGGTGCACTACGTGAGCGGGATGACCGACCGATTCGCGCTCGGTCTGGGTGTCGACCTGCTCGGGCTCCGCCCGGACGACCTTCCTCGCGGCGTCTGAGGCGGGGTCTGAATCGGGTCGGAACCGCCCCAGCGCGGGCTGGTCTGCGCTCATAGGCTGCCCGGCGTGGAAGGGACCCCGGCGATCGTGCCCGTGACGATCATGCCCACGACGACCGCGGCCACGTCGACGGCGGCGCACTGAGCGATGGGCATCGTCGACGAAGATGTCGCGCGGGTTCGTGACGCGACGGATCTGGTCGCGCTGGCGAACGAGCACCTGGCGCTGAAGCGGGTGGGCAAGAGCTGGAAGGGGTTGTGCCCGTTCCACGCGGAGAAGACCGCGTCGTTCTACGTGAGCCCCGACGTCGGCCGCTACAAGTGCTTCGGGTGTGGCGCCAGTGGCGACGCGATCACGTTTGTGCGCGAGGTCGAGCACCTCGACTTCGTCGACGCGGTCGAGCGCCTCGCGTCACGCGCCGGGATCTCATTGCGCTACGACTCCTCGGCCGTCACCAAGGACCGCGGCAAGCGCGATCGATTGGTGGAGGCGGTCGACGCCGCGATCGAGTTCTACGCCGACCTCTTCCTCGAGAAGCCCGACGGCGGGCACGCCCGCCGCTACGTGCGCAGTCGTGGGTTCGACGGCGATGCGGCACGGCAGTTCCGGATCGGCTGGGCGCCCGACGACTTCGATCAGCTCAGCGTGCACCTGCAGCGCAAGGGCTTCAAACGCGACGACATCGTCGAGGCCGGGCTGGCGTTCGTGAACCGGGTCAACAAGTTGCAGGACCAGTTCCGGGCGCGCCTGATGTTCCCGATCTTCGACACACGCGGCGACGCGGTCGGCTTCGGCGGTCGCGACCTCGGGCCGGTCGCAGGCGCGGAACCGCGTGACGGCGTGCCGAAGTACAAGAACTCGCCCGAGACGCCGATCTACCACAAGAGCCGGTTGCTCTACGGGCTCAACTGGGCGAAGGCAGAGATCGTGGCGCGCGGTGAGGTGATCATCTGTGAGGGGTACACCGACGTGATGGCGTTCGCGCTCGCGGGCGCGCCCAACGCGGTCGCCACGTGCGGCACCGCGCTCGCCGACGACCACTTCATGATCCTCAAGAACCTGGCGCGCCGCGTGGTGCTGGCGTACGACTCCGACGCGGCGGGGCAGGGCGCGGCGGAGAAGTGGTATGCGTGGGAGCAGCAGTTCGAGATCGAGGTGGTCGTCGCCGACCTCCCCGCCGGCCGCGACCCGGCCGACGTGTGGAAGGACGACCCCGCTGCCCTGCTGGCGGCGGTGGGCGGGGCGAAGCCGTTCCTCGAGTTCCGCATCGACCGTGCACTGGCGGCCGCCGATCGCAGCACCATCGAGGGGCGAGCGCGTGCTGCCGAACTGGCGGCACGCATCGTGGCCGAGCACCCGAGCGACTTCGTCCGCGACCCGTACGTGATGAAGCTGGCCGGGAGCCTCGACATCGACGCCGACCGTCTCCGGGCTGCTGTCGCCGAGGCGCGTGCGCAGCCGGGGAAGCCGGGTGGCTCGGCGCGCCCGACCCGACCATCGGCGCCCAGCGCACCGCCGCGGCGGTCATCGACTGCGCCACGCGTGAACCCGCGTGAGCTCGACCTGTTGTTGTACGCGGTGCACGACGGCGAGCTCGTCGACGGGTGGATCGACTCTTGCCTGTTCGCGGATCCGATCGCGCGCGAGGCCTTCGACGCGATCATCAGCACCGCAGATCTGCATGCGGCGATCGCGTCGGTCGACGGTGCCGCGCGCGAACTGCTCGAACGGGTCGCGGTGGAAGAGCCGTCCGAGGACGACGAACCCGAAACCGTGCGTGCGCGTCTCATGGCCAATGCGATCGCGCCGGCCGCGGAGCGGGTGCTAGCCACCATGGTGCGCGCCGGCGATGCGCGAGCAAGTTCGGTGAAGGTGTTGCTCGATGCACTCGCATTCGCGCGTGACACCGGCGACTGGGACGCCGTCGGGGAGCATGCTGAGCAGTTGCTAGGGTGGATCGAAGAAGGGTCGCGTGGTGTCGGTGCCGCGTGAACGTGCATCCATGACGCAACGGTCGACGACACCGTGAGCAGCGCGGACGCCCCGCCCGTCCCGACCGCGTTCCCGTCCGAGAGCGTGCACGATCTCGCGACGCGCGCCAAGCGCGCGAGGCGACGAAGCCCTACGTCACCACGGGTGAGATCTTCGCGGCCGCGCCCGGCCTCGAACCGTCGGTCGACGAGTTGGCTGCGATCTACGAGTGGTTCAAGTGCCAAGGCGTCGAGGTGGTCGAGGAGATCGTCGAGGAGCTGCAGCGCGAAGACGAGCGCAACGCGTTGCGTGCGCCGACCGCGACCACTCCGTCGGCGACCCGGTCCACCGCCACACCGAGTGGCGCGGGCAGTCGTCCGGGCGTCGCCAGTGCTCCCGACACGCCCACTCGTCATGCACGCGCCCCACGCATCGAACGGCCCGACACGGGCAGTGGGTTCGACCCGGTGCGCATGTACCTCAAGGAGATCGGCAAGATCCCGCTGCTCACCGGGCCCCAGGAAGTCACCCTGGCGAAGCGCATCGAAGCCGGGGTGCACGCGACGGAACGGCTCGAGACCCAGCCCGGCTTGTCCGATGAGGAGCGAGCCAGCCTGCAGGCGGTCGAAGCCGATGGCGAGATGGCCACCAAGCACCTCACCGAGGCCAACCTGCGGCTCGTCGTGTCGATCGCCAAGCGCTACGTGGGCCGCGGCATGCTGCTGCTCGACCTGGTGCAAGAGGGCAACCTCGGGCTCATCCGTGCGGTCGAGAAGTTCGACTACACGAAGGGCTTCAAGTTCTCCACGTACGCGACGTGGTGGATCCGTCAGGCGATCACCCGTGCCATCGCCGACCAGGCGCGCACGATCCGCATCCCGGTGCACATGGTCGAGACGATGAACAAGGTCCTGCGGGTGCAGCGGTCGATGCTGCAGGAGCTCGGACGAGAGCCCACGGTCGACGAGGTTGCGGCGAAGGTGGAGCTCACGCCCGATCGCGTCCGCGACATCCAACGCATCTCGCTCGAGCCGGTGTCGCTGGAGACCCCAGTCGGCGAAGAGGACGACAGCTCGCTGGGCGACTTCGTCGAAGATCTCACCGCGATCGCGCCGGCCACCGCGGCTGCGCCGCGCTGCTCACTGAGGCGATCGAAGAAGCACTCGAAGAGCTCAACGATCGTGAACGTGCGGTGGTGCGGCTGCGCTTCGGTCTCGACGACGGGCAGGTGCGCACGCTCGAAGAGGTGGGCAAGGAGTTCGGCGTCACCCGCGAGCGCATTCGCCAGATCGAATCGAAGACCCTCGCCAAGCTGCGCCATCCGACCCGCTCGCAACGTCTCCGCGACTACCTCGAAGAACCTTGATCGCCCGCGCAGTGCGCGGGGCCTGCGCGTTGTCGATCCCGGTGTTGGTGATCGCGATCTCACTCGGGTGCGTCGACACGTTGGTGGTGCACACTTCGTCGGCCGTCGGTGCGACGACATCGATCGAGGCCGATCGCGACGTCGAGTTCGTCAGCTCGGGCATCACGATCCACGGCAGCTACCGCGGGCCGGCGGCTGACGGCGGCGCGGTTCCGGCCGCGGTGATCATCGGCGGCACCGGCGATGTCGACCGCGATGGCAACAGCTCGCTGCTGCCGGGCGTTGCGATGGACGAGTACCGCTGGCTCGCCGACCTGCTCAGCGCCGAGGGCATCGCGTCGATCCGCTACGACAAGGTCGGCACGGGAGCCACCGGGCTGGGCCCGTACACGTCGGATCCCGCAGTGTTGCTCGGGTTCGGGTACGACGACCTGCGCATCCAACCCGCACGCGACGCGTTGGCGTTCCTCTCGCGTCAACCGGGCGTCGACGCCAGCCGTCTCATCGTGATCGGACACAGCGAAGGCGGCGCGGTCGCGTTGGCGCTCGTCAACCATCCGGGCAACGCGCCCGCGCCCGCCGGCCTCGCGCTCATCGAGCCTTCGTACTCGCACATCCTCGACGTGGTGGCGAGACAGCTCAGCGATCAGATCGACGACGCAGTGCAGAGTGGCACGATGACGGCCCCTGACGCGGCAACGTTGACGGACTGGATGCACGACGGTGTCGCCGAGATCCGATCCGGCACCGCGCCGTACCCGGCGCCCGGCGCCGTGCCACTTCCGGGCGCCACCGGCTTCACCGTGGACATGCAGTCGACGATCGCAGACAACATCTACGGCTCCGATCCGTCGCAGATGGTGCTGACGCACTCGTTCCGCACGCGCTACGGCAAGGAGTTCGACGCGCTCGACCCGTCCACGCTCGCCGCCTCGGTGCGGATCCCGACGTTGATCACCTGCGGCACGAAAGACTTCAACACGCCGTGCACACCGGGCGGCGGACCCGGCTCCGGAGTAGCGGCGCTGGCTGCATCGTTCGCTCCGGGCGTCGCGGACTTCGTCGTGTTGCCGAACACCGTGCACATCATGCGCGACGTCGGCGCCGACGATCCGGCCGGTCTCGCCGAGCAGGCGACCTACCCGTTCTCGGGGACCCTGGCACGAGCGTTCAGCTTCTTCGCGAGATCGTTCGTTTCGATCCCGGCCACGCCGGTCGTGGTCGCGCCTTCCTTCACGGGCTGATGGCGTGAACATGGCGGATGCGAGCCAGCGTGAGCGGTCATGATTTGCTGCGCACCTCGGGGCCGTAGCTCAGTGGTCAGAGCAGGGGACTCATAATCCCTCGGTCGATGGTTCGATCCCATCCGGCCCCACGTCGATGTGACAGCATTCCGGTCGTGCTGGCCGATGTCGCGACGATCGATCACCGCGGTGGTCTTCGACTACTACTTCACCCTCGCGGAGCCCGCACCAACGAACTTCGTCGCACTTGCGCGATCGATCGCGTGTCAGGCATCGCCGGAGGCGATCGAACACGCCCGCCAGGGGTTCCTGGCGGCCCAGCCGCAGGTGACGCCTGTGTTCGATGGCGGGCCGACAGGCTTCCGGTCATACCACGACGAGTGGGTGCTCGCCGGAGACGCCATCTTCGATCGGCTCGGGTCGCGGGGTGGCGGAGCTGCGTATGCGGCGCTACGAGCGCAAGCACATCAAGACGCGATGCCGTACACCGACTCGATCGAAGTGATCGCTGCCCTCGGAACCAGCGGACTCGGACTTGGCGTGCTCTCCGACGCCGACACGGGCTATCTCGAGCAGTCGATCACCCGACACGAGATGCGCTTCGACGCAGTCGTCTCCAGCGAAGCCATCCGCTGTTACAAGCCGCACCGCCGCGGTTTCGAGCAGGTCTGCTCGCTGCTCGGAACGGAGCCGTCGGAGACGCTCTTCGTCGGCGACAGCCCCGTTCCAGATATCGAAGGAAGCCATCGCGCCGGGCTGCAGCCAATCTGGCTGAACCGACGGCACCACGACTGGCCGGACGACCTCACTGCGCCACACCGAGAGATCGAGACCTTGTACGAGCTCGGCGCGATCATCCGCTCGCGCCGATTCCAGGAGCAATGGATGCGACGGTCGAGCAGCGGTCTTCCGACGCCGTCGCCGGCGAGGTAACTGTCACACCCCTCTCGTACCGTCGTCGCATGGGCTACCGCGGCAAGGAACAGGAACGTGCGTGCGAGCTACGCGCCCGCGGCATGACCTTGCTCGACATCGCCACCGAGCTCGACGTGAGCAAGTCGTCGGTGTCCACGTGGGTGCGCGACGTGCCGTTCACGCCGTCGCCGCGCCGCCGCGGCCCGAAGCGCACTACTCACCCCGCCAGCATCGCGAAGCAACGTCAGATCGCCGACCTCGACGCCGAAGGTCTTCGTCGCATCGGCACCCTGTCCGACGACGCCTTCCTCGCGGCGGGTGCTGCGCTGTATGCAGGCGAGGGTGCGAAGCGCGACGGCGAGGTCGTGTTGGCGAACTCCGACCCTGAGGCGGTGCGCTTCTTCTGCGCGTGGTTGCGCCGCTTCTTCGAGGTCGACGAAGCGCGCCTTCGAGTTCGTGTCTACCTCCACCAGGGACTCGATCTCGAAGCTGCCGAGCGATTCTGGTCGACGGTCACTGCCATTTCGCGTGAACAGTTTCGTGCTCCGTATCGGGCTGTGGCCGATCCGACGATTCGTCGGAACAAGCACGAGTACGGCTGCGTCTACGTGAGCTATGGGTGCTCGGCGACGCATCGCCAGATCATGGGGCTGATACGCGCGCTGCTACTCTCGACTGCCATTCCGGGGTAGCTCAATCGGCAGAGCGCTTGACTGTTAATCAGGATGTTGTGGGTTCAAGTCCCACCCCCGGAGCCATGTCCAGCTTGCCCGACGCCGCCATCACCGAGCGCCTCGCCGCCCTTTCCGGGTGGACCCGTGAGGGTGATGAGATCGTCAAGACGTTCGAATTGCCGTCCTTTCCCGAGGCCATCGCGTTCGTCGATCGGATCGCGGTCGAAGCCGAAGCGGCCGACCACCACCCCGACCTCGACATCCGCTACCGCAAGGTGCGCGTCGCGCTCACCACGCACGACCAAGGCGGCATCACCGACAACGACTTCGCTCTCGCGACGAAGATCCAGTCGTTCGAGGCCTGACCCATGCTCGGCGTGATCATCGGTGCGCTCCTGCTCGGGCTGTGCGCGGCGGTGGTCATCGGTGTGGCCAAGGACCGTGGCCCGGCGCCCGACGTCGTCGCGGTGTCGTACGAGCACGCATGGGACCAACTCGACTTCGAAGCACTGTGGACGCTGTCGGCCACCGAGTTGCGTGACGGCCTCGACCACAAGCAGTTCGTCGCGGCCAAGCGGGCGGCCTACGCGTCGCGCGCCGAGTTGCAAGGGCTCGCCGAGAGCATCACGGTCGACGACGAGCTCGTGCGAGGAGACAACGCGGTCGTGACCACGCGAGTCGTGGTACGCGGCGGCTCCGTCGTGCACAACTCGGTGCAACTCGTGCGACGCAGTTCGCGGTGGCAGGTCGTCGCGTATGCGATGGTGCCTGCTTCCTGACGCTCGGCGCTGAGCCCACGCGGCTCTGTGCGCGTGGGCCCAGTCAGGCGTCAAAGTGCCGTCGAAATGTCGCGGATCAATCGTCGCGTCAGCCGTGCTGCGAGATCTCCGACACCATCGAACCGCCGGCCGGCTCGACCCGGATGCGCCACTCGGTGCCACCGCTGAAGAAGCGCACCTCGACTCGGCCGGGGCCGTTGTCGTGCACCTCGACGGTGAAGCCCGCGGCGGGTGTGCTCGACGTGAGCGACACCGCGCTGTCGGCGAGCGTCACCTGGATCGATCCTCCGGCCGACACGAACGCCTGCGTGATCGGTGCCACTGGTGCCGGTGCCGGCGCGGTCGGGGCGCCGCGGTCGTCGTCGGCGTCGTCCTCGTCGTGCGGCTTCGTGACCAGCACGCCGTGCTCGAGCTCCGTCTCGGTGCCCGGGGTGGTCACGGGCGCCGTGACCGGCGCCTCGGTCGGCACCGTCGGCGCCACCGTGGGTGCGGTGTCGTCGGCGCCACCACCACCGTGGGGCTTGGTGACGAGCACGCCGTGCTCGAGCTCGGTCTCGGTCCCGGTGCTGTCGTGCGCCGCGGCACTGCTGGTGCTCGACGACGAGAGCGACGGGACGACGCCCCCACCGGTGGCGGCGCTGGCGACCGCGTACAGCGAGGGAACGGCCAGGACGCCGGCGGTGACGGCGAGCACACGTCGGGTCAAGGGACGGCGCCGAGTGGCGCGCGTCGTAGCGGGTCGCGAGTCCGTGGGTGTCGGGTCGCTCGGTGCGTGGTCGGTCATGGCGGGATCCTCCTGGGTGGGTGCCCGGTACACGCTCGATCACGCCAGGTGGTTTGGCCGCCCGCGGAAATTGTTCGCCGCGGACCGTTAGCCGCCGCTGTGGGTGACTTCAGGAACCAGGGCGCCGTTCACCACGTCGACGCGGATCCGCCACTCACCGGTGCCGTTGTCGAAGCGCACCTCGACGCGGGTCGGCCCGTTGTCGTGCACGGTCGCGCTGTATCCCGCGGTCGGCGTCGACGACACGAGCGACACGACGCCGTTCACGAACGACACCGTGATCGAGCCGCCGTCTGACGTGTACGACGTGGTCGTGCCGGCGGGTGGCGTGGTCGGAGTCGTCGCGGCGCCGTCGCCGGAGGATGTACCCGCGACCGGAGCTGATGCTGCACCAGTGCTGTCGTCTCCCGATGACGATGATCCTCCACTCGAGTCGGTGGCACCCTGGCCGTCGGTGGCACCCGGCACCGCGACGTCTGCTCCCTGCGTCGTCGGAGCGGGGGCTGGGACTCGGGTGCTCGAGTGGCCGGCCGGGGGTGTGTGCACCGACTGTGACGGCGACCCGGACAGCGACGACACGCCGACTGCCACCACCGCGAGCACTGCCGCAGCAACCCCGCCGAGGGCGACGCGGCGTCGGGTCTGCGCCCGGCGCATGCTCGGCCGGAGCGCGTCGAGCACCATGTCGGGGTCGTCGAAGCCGCGGGCGGCCACGTCGAAGCGCCGGAGCAGCTCGCGGTCGACGGCGTCGGCCGGTTCGAAGGTCGGCTCGTCGGTCATGCCGTGGTGATCCATTCGCGCAACGCGCTGCGCCCGGCGTGCAGGTGATACTTGACCGCGCCTTCCGACAGCTTCATCGACACTGCGATCTCGCGCACCGACAGCTGTTCCACGTAGAAGAGCGACACGGCGATGCGCTGCTGCTGGGGAAGCCGGCCCACGGCCGCGGTGAGCTCGTCATCCGCGGCGGGTGCCTCCTCGGGTCCGGCGATCGACGTGGGGGCCTCGCTCCGCAGCCGCTCTCGCACACCCACGCCGCGGGCCTCGTGACGGAAGTGGTCACGCAACCGGTTGAGCGCGACGTGGCGGATCCACGCCACGGGCTGCTCGTAGCGAGAGATGCGGCGCCAGCGCACGAACGCGCGTGTGAACGCATCTTGCACAGCGTCGGCGGCCTGTTCTCGATCGCCACAAGCGAGCGCGAGTGATCGGACCATCGGCCAGTAGTGCTCTCTGAACGTGTCGTCGAAGTCGGCCGACCCGGTGAGGGCGGCGTCGTCATCATGCATCTGCACCCTTGACACGCCCGAGCGTCCGGTTGGGTTTGGTCGGCTCGGATCTGGCGATGGTTGACCCATGACCCTACGGTCGGGCCATGGCATCGGCGGGGGTGGCGGGGATCCTGCTCACCGGTGGGCTCAGCCGCCGGCTCGGCGTCGACAAGGCACGAGTGCGGATCGACGGCGGCTCGCTCGCCGATCGGGCGGCGCGGCTGTTGCGAGCGGTGTGCGACCCCGTGATCGAGCTGGGTCCCGGCGTGAGCGGCCTCCCCTCGCACCGCGAATCGCCGTCCGGCTCCGGGCCTCTGTCGGCGCTGGCGACGGGCGGCGAGGTGCTGCGCGAGTGCGGGCATCTTGGGCCGACCATCGTGCTCGCCGTCGACCTCGTGCGGGTCGATGACGCGCTGCTTCGTCTGGTGCGCGACTGGCCGGGCGCGCCCACCGTCGTACCGTCGGCCGATGGTCGGCTCCAGCCGGTGTGTGCCCGGTACGGCGCCGACGCCCTGGTCGCGGCGCGCAGCCTCGTCGACGGTGGCATCCGGTCGCTCATGGAGTTGTTCGACGTGGTCGAGCACGACGTGATGGTCGACGACGTGTGGCAGCGTGTGGCACCGCCCGACGCGTTCGACGACGTCGACACGCCCGAAGACGCACGACGGCTCGGCATCGATCTCACCGGGTTACCGTGATCCGATGAGCACTGGGCCGATCAGCAGCGGACCGGCTCGCCGTCCGATCACGTCGGTGCGCGTGCACGCGTTCGATGGCGCTCGTGTGCACGAGCGGCCCGACAAGCTGGTCACCGAGGAACCGATGGAGATCCGGGTGCACGGGCCCGGCCAGGAGCCGCGTCCGCTCGCGGTCACGATGCGAACCCCCGGCAACGACTTCGAGCTCGCGGTCGGATTCTGTCGCGGAGAACGTGCTCACGTCGTTCGAGGACCTCGAGTCGGTCGCGTACTGCCTCGCCGGTCAGGGAGAGCAGGAGTACAACGTGGTCACGGTGCGCCTTCGCCGGCCGTATGCCGAGCCGGAACGCGAGCGACGGTTCGTCGCCAACGCGAGTTGCGGTCTGTGCGGCAAGACCACCCTCGACGATGTCGAACAGCACTGCGCGCCTGTGACCGGGGGCCCGGTGGTCACGCGGGAGCTGATCACCTCGCTGCCTGCGCGCCTTCGTGCCGGCCAAGCGGTGTTCGATGCCACCGGCGGCCTGCACGCGATGGGAGTGTTCGACACCGATGGGAGCTTGCGCATGCTGCGCGAAGACGTCGGCCGTCACAACGCGCTCGACAAGATCATCGGGCATGCTCTGCTCGAGCAGCGCCTGCCGCTCGCCGACACGGTGCTCATGGTGTCGGGGCGCGGTGAGCTTCGAGATCGTGCAGAAAGCCGCCATCGCCGGTGTTCCGATCGTGTGCGCCGTCTCGGCCCCGTCGAGCCTCGCGGTCGAGGCCGCCGCACGGTTCGGCCAGACGCTCGTCGGCTTCGTTCGTGACGGGCGCGCGAACGTGTACACGCACCCTGAACGTGTCGACCTCGCCGGGTAGCGTCGGCATCCCGTCGACGAGACGCTCCCGAGGATCCCATGGCCTGGAAGGGCTCCGCCAAGGTCAAGTCGCACAAGGGCATTCGCCGCGATCTCTGGGTGGGTTTCAAGCCCAACGGCGTGGGTGAGACGAAGCCCAAGCACTACAAGGAGATCGTCAAGACCGTCTGGGACAATCGCGACAGCCTTCCGTACGCGTGGAAGGTGCTCCACAAGGGCGTGTGCGACGGCTGCGCGCTCGGCGTGGCGGGATTCCACGACTGGACGTTGTCGGGCGTGCACCTGTGCACCACACGCCTCAACCTGCTGCGGCTCAACACCATGGGTGCACTCGATCCGGACGTGCTCGCCGACGTGGCGCACCTGCGGACATTGCGCGGCAAGGAGCTGCGTGACCTCGGTCGACTCGGTCATCCGATGGTGCGGCGCGCCGGTGACGCGGGCTTCACCCGCGTCAGCTGGGACGACGCCCTCGATCTGATCGCCGATCGCATCCGTGACACGTCGCCCAAGCGGTTGGCGCTCTACCTCACCGCGCGCGGGATCACCAACGAGACGTACTACGTCGCGCAGAAAGCAATGCGCTTCCTCGGCACCAACAACGTCGACAACGCGGCGCGTGTGTGCCACGCGCCGTCCACGACCGCGCTGAAGCGCACCATCGGTGTGGGTGCGACGACGTGTTCGTACACCGACGTGATCGGCACCGACCTCGTGGTGCTGTTCGGCGCCAACGTGGCCAACGCGCAACCGGTGTTCATGAAGTACCTCTACCTGGCCCGCAAGCGAGGGGCGAAGGTCGCGGTCGTGAACCCGTTGCGCGAACCCGGACTTGATCGTTACTGGGTCCCGAGCAGCGCGGAGAGCGCGGTGTTCGGCACGCACATGACCGACGAGTTCTTCGGGGTGAACACGGGTGGCGATCTCGCGTTCATCAACGGTGTCCTGAAGGTGCTGCTGGCCGACGGTGGGATCGACCGGGCGTTCGTGCGCGAGAGCACCAGCGGTTTCCACGACCTGCTCGACGAGCTCGAGCGCGAATCGTTCGAGGACCTCGAGCGGCTCTCCGGCGCGACGCGCGCCGACATGGAGCGCTTCGCCCGCATGTATGCCGCCGCGGGATCGGCCGTGCTCATCTGGTCGATGGGCATCACGCAGCACGAACACGGCACCGACAACGTGGCCGGCATCATCAACCTGGGACTGGCGCGCGGCAACGTGGGTCGGCGCAATGCCGGCCTCATGCCCATCCGTGGCCACTCGGGCGTGCAGGGCGGCGCCGAGATGGGCGCCTACGCGACGGCATTCCCCGGCGGGGTCGCCATCAACACCGAGTCGGCGGCGGCGCTCGCCGAGCAGTACGGCTTCCCGGTGGGTGGTCGTGAAGGGCTCACCGCCGAGGAGATGCTCGAGTCGGCCGCACGCGGTGAGCTCGACGTGCTGTGGTCGTCGGGCGGCAACTTCCTCGAGGTGATGCCCGATCCCGACACGGTGTCGAGCGCGTTGCGTCACGTCGGCCTGCGGGTGCACCAGGACATCGTGGTGACGAGCCAGATGCTCGAGGATCCGGCCGACGTCGTGGTGCTGCTCCCGGCGGCCACCCGCTACGAGCAGCGGGGCGGCGGCACCGAGACCACCACCGAACGTCGAATCGTGTTCAGCCCTGAGATTCCTGGGCACCAGGTGGGCGAGGCGCGCAGCGAATGGGAGATCTTCGTCGACGTCGCGACGCGCGTGAAGCCCGACCAGGCCCACCTGCTCGAGTTCGCGTCGGGCGACGAGATCCGTGCCGAGATCGCGCAGGTCGTTCCCGCCTACGAGGGCGTCGACACGCTGCGCGCCACCGGCGATGCGGTGCAGTGGGGCGGCACACGTCTGTGCGACGGGGGAGTGTTCCCCACGCCCGATGGCAAGGCGCACTTCTCGGCGGTCGCACCGGTCGACGTGCGGGTGCCCGACGGCATGTTCCGGCTGAGCACCCGACGGGGCAAGCAGTTCAACACGATGGTGCACCAGACGCGCGATCCGCTCACCGGTGCGGATCGCGACGCGGTGTTCATGAGTGAAGCCGATGCCGCGGCGCTCGGTGTGCACGACGGGAGCCGAGTGGTCGTGCGCTCCACGCTCGGCGAGCTCGTCGGGCGGGTGCATCTCGCGCAGCTTGCACCGGGCAACGTGCAGGTGTTCTTCCCCGAAGGCAACGTGTTGTTGCGGTCCGGACGTCGCGACCCGGATTCCGGGGTGCCCGACTACAACGCGCTCGTCACGATCGAGCCCCGATGACGCAGTCGACCTCGCGTGCACGCGACGTGCTCGACGTGTTCGGCGCGTGCCGCCGACGCGCAGCGCGATGCGCTCTCGTCGGTGATCGGCGCGCGAACGACGTGCGCGGACCGATCGCCCGGGGCAGTACCACCTCGACACGGTGGCGGACGCGGCGATTCTGCCGGTGCTGCACGGGGCAGGCCTGCGCGTGCTGAGCGAGGAATCGGCGTGGACCGGCGATCCCGACGCCACCGTGTCGGTGATCCTCGACCCCGTCGACGGGTCGACCAACTGCGCGCGTGGCCTCCCGTACTGGGGCATCTCGGCGTGCGCGCTCGACGCCGAGGGCATGCTCTGCGCGCTGGTGCAGAACGCCGCGACGGGCGCCACCTTCACTGCGATCCGCGGCGAAGGCGCGTGGCTCGGTGACGACGTGCTCCATACGTCCGACACGCGCGAAATCGATCGTTCGGTGATCGCGCTCGCGACCATGCCCGATCACGTGCTGGCGTGGCGTCAGTTCCGCGCCCTTGGCTCGTCGGCCCTCGCGCTGTGCGACGTGGCAGCCGGGAACCTCGACGGCTTCCTCGACGCCACCCACGACACGCACAGCCCGTGGGACTATCTGGGTGGGATGCTGATCTGTCTCGAAGCGGGTGCCCTCGTGGTCGACGCGCTCGGTCGCGAGCTCGTGGTTGCGGAGTTCGACGCTCGACGACAGCTGCTCGCGGCGGGAACGCCGGAGCTGCTCGATGCGCTCCGCGACGGCATCGCGTGACGGCGGACATGCACGACCTGGATCTCGACGCGTTGCTGCGCGCTGCGATCGACGCCGCCGCCGCGGGGGCGGCGATCGTGCGCGAGGGATTCGGCGCGGCACGCAACGTGCGGGAGAAGGGCCCGGGTGACTTCGTCACCGACACCGATACCGCGAGCGAGCACGCGGTGCGGGAGTCGTTGTTGCGCGCGGCGCCCGAGATCGCGTTCTTCGGCGAGGAGTCTGGCGGCGAGCGCGCGGACATCGGATGGTTCGTCGATCCGCTCGACGGCACCACCAACTTCGTGCACGGCCTCCCGGCGATCGGCGTGTCGATCGGGCTGGTCGCGTACGGCGAGCCGGTCGTGGCCGTGGTCGACGCCCCGCTCCTCGGCGAGGTGTACTCGGCTCGACACGGCGGTGGTGCGTTCCGCAACGGTGAACGCCTCGGTGTGAGCCAGCGCAACCCGGCGCAGGCCGTGTGCGCGACCGGGTTTCCGTTTCGGGCCAAGGCGACCCGGCTCGACGGCTACCTGCCAGTGCTCGAACGGGCCTTGCGCACCTTCGAAGACCTCCGCCGGGTCGGCGCCGCCAGCATGGACCTGGCGTGGACGGCCGCCGGCGTGTTCGACGGGTATTTCGAGCTCGCCCTCGGCACCTGGGACGTGGCCGCCGGCGCCCTGCTCGTACGCGAAGCAGGCGGCGTGGTCACCGATTGGGCCGGTGACGAGCGGGCCTGGCTGGAGTCGGGCGACATCGTCGCGGGACCACCTCAGATGCATGCTGCGATCCTCGAGCTGCTCCAAATGTGACAAGGGTCAAGTTGTCGGGGGCTCTTGCCGATCACTGGGGCGAGGCGGGATCCCTAGTGCCCACGGAGCCGAGCATGAGCGACGTTCTCGAGTCGGCGGAAGCCGGGTGGCGGCCCGATCCGTCGGGCCGGTATGAGTGGCGGTACTTCGACGGCGGCTGGACCAACCGTGTCGCCAACTCGACACACGGCGCATCGCCGAGCCCCGGAACCCCCGCGACCCCCACGGCCGCGCCCCCCGAACCCAGCCCGCAGCCGCCGCCTGCTGCGCCGCCTGAGGCATCCACGCCGTCGACTGCGCTCGTCGCGTCGCCCGCGGCTGTCGAACCCGTGTCCGAGCCTGACGTCACCGATCCGTTCGCGATCCTGCGCGCCCCGCGCGGCGCGACCCCGCCGTTCGACAGCACGCCGACGCTTGCCGCAACGCCGGCCCCGGGACCGCCGCAGCCGCCGTCCGCGACGGAACCCATCGCCACCCCGACACCCATGGCGAGCACGCTCGCGTCGCGTCACGACGGGACGTCGGGCACCGTGTGGGACGCGCCCTACGTCCTGCCGGGCACGCCGCCGGAGGAAGGGCCCGACGAGCGACGGGTCGTGACCAAGGGTTTCGGATCCATCGCTGCGTTCGTGCGCAGCTTCTGGGAACAACCCGAGTCGTACCACTCGCCCAAGGCCGGCATCGTGCTCCCGCCCCATCCGAAGCACGGTCAGCTCGAGCAGCCGGCCAACTACGCCCGCGCCGGGTCTGGTGATGCTCGCCGCGTGCGGGGTGGCGATCGGTGCGTATCTTCCGTGGATCTCGGGCACCATCGGCGTGACCGCGTTCGAGCGCACCGGGTACCAGATGGGCCACGCCTGGGGGTTCACCTGGGCGTCGGCGGCGTTCGTGATCGCCGCGATCCTCGGTGCCCGTCACCGGATCATGGGCTGGGTCACGATGGGGTTGGCGATCGTCGTCGCCGGCCTCGTGGCTCGACAGTTGCTCCTCGTCCACGATCAGGTGCAAGGGATGAACGGCGCGAACTCCGTGAGCGCCAACGTCGGCGTCGGGCTCTGGATCATGCTGGCGTCGTCGGCGATCGGGCTGGTCGCGGCCTTCCGATTCGACGGCTCCGAAGAAATCGTTTGACCGACGCGTCCCGAACGTGCTTGTCTGAACGACGACACGATCAGGCGGTCCGGTACACTGCACGGCTCGCCACATCACCACCCAAGCCCACGACACCCAGACCAGTAGGACGAACCTCGATGTATTCGCTCGCACACCGCAACGAGATGGCCCAGGTTGCCGTCCCGCGCGCGCGCGTCGAGCGAGCTGCGTTCGGTTTCGGTCTCATGGCCAACGGCTCGTGGTCGATTGGGGCATGCACGATCGTGCCGACCACCGACCACAAGCACGTGCCGCTCCGTCGGCCCACGGTGATTCCCACCTAAGCACCAACCAGGGAGAACACACCGAGGCCGCCGGGGCAAACCCGGCGGCCTTTTTTGTTGCCCGAATTCAGTACCGACCCGAACCGGAAAGAGCAGGGGGAGACGGCGATGTTCGCCATCCAAGACAGCGAAGCGAGAGCACGGGAACGTTGGAGAGCCGAGGCGCGCTGCGCCGACAGCTCCTCGGCACTGGTGGAGTTGTTCTTCTCGGAGCAGCTCGACGACATCCTGCGCGCCAAGGAGTTCTGCCAGGGGTGCGCGGTGCGCCAGCCGTGTCTCGAAGGTGCGATCGACCGCGCCGAGCCATGGGGTGTGTGGGGTGGCGAGCTGTTCGCCAACGGCAAGGTGCTCGCGAACAAGCGGCGTCGTGGACGTCCGCCGAAGGTCGCGCCGCCCGAGCCCGTGATCGAGGAGCTCGTTCCCATGTACGTCGAGCGGAGCGCCTGAGCCGACGGTTCACGCGCACCGCTCGGAGATCACCGCACAAGGCGGACCGGGGTGACGACTGCTGGGGCAGCGCTCCCCCCGGTGCCCCAGGCGCGAGCCCCGGTCTGCCGCGGTCAATCGAAGGAACGGCCCGAGGCAGCGCCTCGGGCCGTTTCACGTTCCGGCCCGCTACCGTGGCGGGCTCGCTCGGGCGTTTAGCTCAGTTGGTAGAGCGCCGCTTTTACAAGGCGGATGTCGGGGGTTCGAGTCCCTCAACGCCCACCGAACACCTGCAGTCCGACGCCGCTGGGGCAGGCCGGAGCCCGACGGGGTGGTCCCGTACGCTCTTCGCATGTCGGTGACGAACCAGCGTGTGACCTGCCCCGGACCCCTCGTCGAGGAACGTCCCGGAGTGGGCGAGTGCGCACGTCAGGACGGCTGTGAGGTCCTCGAGCTCAAGGCCGACTATCTGGCGTACCGCAACGCGCACATGCGGGTGACGAGTGTGTGGCTCGACGGTCCCGACGAGCGCTGAGGCTGCAGTCTCGCGAGCTCAACGCCGACTCCGCCGGTGCGTCGAGGCCCACTCCCTGCGTCAGCGACTCGAGCTGCGCCGTCCGACGAGGAGGTAGAGCACCGGGCCGATCGGCTGGACGAAGAACGTCAGGGCCCACGGAAGCTTTCGGCCGCGCACCTGCGCGGCCGGGCGGCGAGCCAAGTCCCTGAGCGCGAAGGTCGTCATGACCACCTCCGCGGCCGCGCCGACCACGATGGCGGTCTGCTGTGCGCGGGTGAAGTCAGACCATCGTCGCTTCTTCCGCGATCGCTTGCCCTCCACGGACGCGTCAATCGCTTCACGGGCCATCGCGACACTCTGCCAGATGATCGCGCCGTGGCGAATGGCCATCGTGTGTGCTTGACCTCGAACGGCGCGGGTGGGACCCTGCCACGGCGAGGGTCACCGCAGTCGGAGGAGTCTGGATGAGCACAGTCGAGCAGGGCACCGATTCGCCGGCGTGGTACGCGCGGGATGCTTCCGCCGCCCTGTCGTCGTTCTCGGTCGATTCGGAGCAGGGGCTGAGCGTCGCCGACGCGCAGCAGCGGCTCGCCGAACACGGCCCGAACCAGCTGGCGACCGAGCCGCCGCCGAGCATGTGGTCGATCGCGCTGGGCCAGCTGTCGAACCCGATGAACATCATGTTGGTGATCGTGGCGGTCGCGAGTCTCGCGATCGGTCAGGTGGCGACGGGCGTGTTCGTCGCGCTGCTGGTCACGTTCAACGTGGTGATGGGATCGAGGCAGGAGCTCAGGGCGCGCGCCAGTGTCGACGCCCTGTCGCAGCTGCAGGTGCCACAGGCTCGGGTTCGCCGCGCCGGTCGGGTCGACGAGGTGGCGTCGGTCGACCTCGTACCGGGCGATGTCGTGCTGTTGGAAGCCGGCGACGTGGTGCCCGCCGATGGCCGGATCCTCACGTCCGCGACGCTCGAGGTGCAGGAGGCGGCGCTCACGGGCGAGAGCGCGCCGGTCGCCAAGGATGCGGCGACGCTCCCGCCGGGCGATGTCGCATTGGGTGACCGCACGAACATCGTGTTCCAGAACACCCAGGTCACCCGAGGCACGGCCAGCTTCGTGGTGACCGCCACGGGTCAGGCGACGCAGATGGGCCGCATCGCCGACATGGTTGCCGCCACCCAGCGCGTGCGTTCACCGTTGCAGCGTGAGCTCGACGGCATGACCAAGATCTTCGGGCTGCTGGCGTGGACCGCCGTCGCGATCATCGCGATCGTGGGCATCGCTCGTGGGCAGGACACCGAGACGCTCATCCTGCTGTGCATCTCGACTGCGATCTCCGCGATCCCCGTTGGTCTGCCGACGTTCGTGCAGACGATGCTCTCGTCGGGAGCACGCCATCTGGCTGATGACAAGGCCGTCGTGAAGTCGCTCACCGACGTCGAAACCCTCGGCGGCACCACGGTCATCAACAGCGACAAGACCGGCACGCTGACCATGAACGCGATGACTGCGACGAGGATGCTCGCCGACGGCCGATGGTTCGACATCGAGGGCGGCGGCTACACGAAGACCGGTGCGATCCTCGGCGTCGGCGGGGGACCGGTGCCCGACTTCTCGCGTCTGGGTCTCGGCCTCGTGCTGTCGTGCGATGCGACCGTCGGCGACGACGGATCGGTCATCGGCGACCCGACGGAAGCGGCGTTCGTGGTGTTGGCTGCGAAGGTGGGGGTCGGCGCGGAGCAGACCCGCGCCGAGCTCCCGCGGCGCGCGGAGGTGCCGTTCGATTCCGAGTACAAGTTCATGGCGACGTTCCACGATCGTCCCGACTCGCTCACCGGCGGCGTCCTGCACGACGCCGCACTTCATGACGGTCAAGGGTGCGCCCGACGTCGTGATCGAACGGTGCGGGTCCGCGCTCTGGCACGGCACACCGGTGCCGATCGCCGACGTGCGCGACGAGCTGCTCGCCGCGCAACCAGAAGCTGTCGGAGCAGGGGCTGCGTGTGCTGGCGTTCGCGATCCGCGACCTCGACGACGCCGCGATGGCCGCGGCGCGACGCCGACCCGATGGCCGCGGTCACCGACCTCGTGCTGGTCGCGCTGGTCGGGCATCATCGATCCGTTGCGGGCGGAAGCGAAGGACGCGGTGCGACTCGCGCTCGAGGCGGGGATCGACGTCCGCATGATCACGGGCGATCACACCGTCACCGCGCGGGCGATCGCCGACCAGCTCGGGCTCGGGCCCGGGCTCATCACGGGGACCGACCTCCAACGGCTGTCCGACGCGGAGGTGATCGAACGCCTGCCGCAGCTCCACGTGTTCGGTCGGGTCGCACCCGAGGACAAGGTCCGCCTCGCTCGGCTCATGCAAGAAGCCGGCGAGGTGGTGGCCATGACGGGCGACGCGGTGAACGACGCCGCGGCGCTCAAGCAGGCCGACATCGGCGTCGCCATGGGGAGTGGCTCCGAGGTCACCAAGCAGGCCGGCAAGATCGTGCTCACCGACGACAACTTCGCCACGCTCGTGCGCGCGGTCGACCTCGGCCGCGACATCTACCGCCGCATCACGTCGTACGTGAAGCTGCAGCTCACGGTGTTGTCGGCGGTGTTGCAGCTGATGCTGTTCGCGACGATCTTCAACATCAACGGGGGTGTCGCGCTGTTCCCGATGCAGCTGCTGTTCTGCAAGTTCTTCGTCGTCGTCACCGTCGTCATCGGGTTCATCGCCGATGTCCCCGATCCCAGCGTGATGCAGCGCCCGCCGCGCACACCCGGCACGAAGATCGTGACCCGCCCCCAAGTGATCCGCTGGTTGCTCAGCGGCTTCGTCATCGCCGTGCTCTGGCGCTCGCCGCCTTGGAGTGGGGCCCCGACTCGCCGAGCACCGACCACGCGTCGATCTCGATGACGATGGCCTTCGCGATCGTGGCGTTGAGCGCGGTGAACCTCGGCGTCGTGCTGCGACGCGAACGCGAGGCGCCGTGGTCGTCGCCGCTCTTCCCGTACTTCGGTTGGATCATCCTCGGGTGGATCCTCACGTGGGCGGCGGTCGAGCTCAACATGCTCCAACGGCTCCTCGACACCGAGAGCATCACCGGCGGTCAATGGGTCGTCGTCATCGCCCTGTCGCTCGTCGCCCCGGCGTGCGTCGGCATCGACAAGGCGATCCAACTGGCTCGCCAGAACAAGGCCAACGCAGCACGTGGGCTGGAGGTCGGCGCATGAGCAAGCACGATGACGAGACCGGTGGCACGCAACACAAGATGAAGGACAAGGAGTACCAGCGCGAGTTGCGCACGCTGCACGGCGAGCTGGTCGCGCTCCAGGAGTGGGTGAAGGCGACGCAGGCGAAGGTGTGCATCGTGTTCGAGGGTCGCGACACTGCAGGGAAGGGCGGCACGATCAAGGCGATCACCGAGCGGGTCAGTCCCGCGCGTGTTCCGTGTGGTCGCGCTCCCTGCGCCGACCGAGCGCGAGAAGTCGCAGATGTACATCCAGCGGTACCTGCCGCACTTCCCGGCGGGTGGGGAGGTCGTGATCTTCGACCGCAGCTGGTACAACCGCGCCGGCGTCGAGCGTGTGCATGGGGTTCTGTGACGACGAACAGGTGACGCGGTTCCTCGCGATGGCGCCGGCGGTCGAGAAGGCCATGGTCGACGCAGGGCATCATCCTGTTGAAGTACTGGCTCGAGGTCAGCCCCGAGGAGCAGACCCGGCGGCTCGAGAGCCGGATCGACGATCCCCGCAAGATCTGGAAGCTGTCGGACCTCGACCTGCTGTCGTACGCGCGTTGGGACGACTACGGGCACGCCCGCGACGAGATGATCGCGGCGACCGAGTTCGTCGTGGGCGCCGTGGTTCGTGGCCCACTCCGACGACAAGAAGCGCGCGCGTCTCAACGTGATCAGCCATCTCCTGTCGCAGATCCCGTACCAGGCGCCGAAGCGCACGCAGGTGGAGCTCCCGGCGCGCACGGTCACGACCCGCGGTTCAGCGATCGAGCTGCCGTTCATCCCGACGCCGTTCTGAGCTGGCCGACCACGATGGCCGAGAGGGAGTGTTCGTGTCGGTGATGGAATCGGTGGCACGGTTCGTGCCGGGAGTGAAGGTCGCGCGCTCCTACCGGCGGGAGTGGTTGGCGGCCGACGCCATCTCGGGCATCGTGCTCGCGGCGATCCTGGTGCCACAGGGCATGGCGTACGCGGAGCTCGCCGGCCTGCCGCCGGTCACCGGGCTCTACACGACGATCGCCTGTCTGGTGGGTTACGCGATCTTCGGGCCGTCGCGCGTGCTCGTTCTCGGGCCCGACTCGTCGGTCTCGCCGCTCATCTTCGCCGCCATCCTGCCGCTCGCTCGTGACCGACGACCCAGGCCGCGCCGTCGTGCTCGCGGGGATGCTGGCCCTGCTCGTCGGCCTCATCGAGATCGCCCTCGGTATCGCCAAGCTCGGTTTCGTCGCCGACCTGCTCTCGAGTGAAGTGCAGATCGGCTACATGAACGGGCTCGCCATCACGATCATCGTGGGCCAGCTCCCGAAGCTCTTCGGGTTCTCGACCGACGCCGACGGCTTCGGTGACGAGATCCGCGAGTTCGTCGAGCACATCGATCGCACGAAGGGTGCTGCGCTCGCGGTCGGTGTCGGCGCGCTCCTCGTGCTGCTCCTCCTTCCGCGGATCACGCGCCGGATCCCGGCGGTGCTGGTGGCGGTCGCGGGTGCGACGATCCTGTCGGCGGCGCTGGGCCTGGCCGACCACGGGATTGCAACCGTCGGGTCTTTGCCAAAGGGCGTCCCGAGCCCGTCGTTCCCGTTCACCTCGGTCGGTGATGTCGGGCCGTTGGTCCTGGCCGCCGTCGGCATCGTGCTCGTGTCGCTCACCGACACCATCGCCACCGCATCGGCCTTCGCCGCGCGACGCGGCGACGAGCTGCAACCGAACCAGGAGATGATCGGCATCGGCGCGGCCAACGTCGCCGCCGGCTTCTTCCAGGGGTTCGCCATCTCCACCAGCGGTTCTCGCACTGCGGTCGCCGAGCAGTCGGGCGCCAAGACCCAGGTGACGAACCTCGTCGGCGCCGGGCTCGTCGTCATCCTCCTGGTGTTCCTCAACTCGCTCCTCGCCGACCTCCCACAGTCGGCGCTCGCCGCCGTCGTGATCGCCGCCGCGCTGTCGCTCATCAACCTGCGCGCCATCCGTCAGTACGCGCGCGTGCGCGTGTCGTCGCTGGTGCTCTCGCTCGTCGCGAGCGTCGGCGTGATCGTGCTCGGGGTGCTGGAGGGCATCGTCGTCGCGATCTTCCTCGCGGTGCTGCTCTTCTTCCGCCGCAGCTGGTGGCCCCACGGTGCCGTCCTCGCGACCTCGGACGGGCATCGAGGGTTGGCACGACGTCGAGGACCTGCCCGACGGCACCGAGGTCAGCGGAGTGCTCGTCTACCGCTGGGAGGCGCCGTTGTTCTTCGCCAACGCGGGCGCGTTCCGCCAACAGGTTCGACGGCTCGTGCAGGAGCGCGACCCGCAATGGATCGTGCTGCAATGCGAGGCCATCACCGACATCGACGTCACCGCGGCGGAGATGCTCGAGCAGCTCGACGTCGAGCTGAACGCGGCAGGACGACATCTCGCCTTCGTGGAGCTCCGGAGCCGCTTGCAGGACCTCGTGCAACGCTACGGCCTGTTCGAGACGCTCGACCGCGATCACTTCTACCCGAGCATCGAGACTGCGCTCCGCAGCATCGACGAACACGAAGCCTGACGCGGGTCTCGTTCAGACCGCTTCGTTCTCGTCCTCGTGCAGGCGCGGCGGCTCGTGACCAGCCGCGACGGCGACGAGGTCGCGGGGGCGCACGTCGCGCGCACGACGCCGTTCGGCTGACTCCAGGTTGCCTTGGGGGACGAGCAGGGTCAATCCTTGTTGGTGGATGCGGAACTGCATCGGGGTGGACAGCTCGAGTGCTTCCCCGTCGACCCCGGCGAACGCGCTCCCCGATCGGGAGCGGAGCTCGAAATCGGTCGCGCTGAACTCGTGCCAGAACGGGCTCCGGGTGCGACGGCCGAGGGCGCTGGCGGCGAACAGACGCGCCGCCTGCGAGCCCGTGCTCGTGGTCACTGCGAAGATCCCGAGCCTGCCGCGATCGAGGTGGCGACGCTGGGCGTTGTCGGGCGAGGCCCCGATCACGTACGGGTTGTTCGACACCATGACGACGATCGCGCCGTCGACCGCGGTGCCGTCGGGCGTCGTGAACTGGAGGTCGAAGGGCTCGGCTTCCCGTCCGAGCATCTCGGGCAGCAGCACCTTCGTCGTGTCGAGCTTGGCGTCGCGGTACGACTCCTCCTGCACGATCTTGGCGTACACGCCGAGTGACACGTTGTTCACGAAGAAGCGGTCGTTGACGGTGGCGTAGTCGACCCGTCGTTCGATTGCGTCGCGGAACGCGTACATCGACTCGCGGGGATCGTCGCGGTTGAGGCCGAGATCGAGGGCGAAGTGGTTGCGGGTCCCCGCGCTGACGCACACGAACGGCAACCCATGCTCCACCGCGATCGACGCGACCAACGCTTGGGAACCGTCGCCGCCGGCCATCCCGAGACAGTCGGCGCCGCGTGCGACGGCGTCACGCGCGAGCTGCTCCAGATCGAGTCCGTGGTCGAGCAGCACCGTCTCCACGCCGAGCTCGGCGGCGAGCTGGACCAGGCCGAACCGTTCGACCTTTCCTCCGCCCGACCACGGATTGCACAGCAGGACCGGTCGCTGGGGCACCCCGCTCGCGTGCACCCGGATGTCGAGCTGGTGAACATCGCGCAGCATCGCGGCGCGCGCCGATCCCAGTGTGATCGCGAGAAGCGCGGCCACCAACGCCGTGCGCGCAATCACGCGATCCGCACCGTTGAGCGCGTGGGCGAGTGCGAAGACCATCGCGGCAAGACCGGCGACCACGCCGACGATCCCGATCGCGGTCGCGGCATCGGCTCGGTGATGAGCCACCACCCTCCGGCCACCGCCAGGCACAGGCCGACGAGCCCGATCGCCAGGCTCGTGCCGTTGCGCAACAGGATGACCACCACCGCCGCCGCCAGCGGAGTGCGCTCGCGAGCGCGACGAGCGCGGCAACGCGCCGGCGGGTCGATACTGGCGTCATGATCCCTCCTGGCGAGTGCGTCGCACCGTGATCGTGTCGATCGTGCGAGTCATGATCGTGCCACGCGTGGCGAAGGCGCGCCGCGAAGCGGCACCGAGCTCAGCGCTCAGCATCGCTTGCGGTGTGCATCTCTTCGATGAGTGATTCGAAGATCTGCTCGAGCGCGACGTCGGGGTCGCGTCCCGCGGCGCGCTCTGCATCCATCCATTGGAGCGCGACGGCGGCCGCCAAGCTCGTGCCGGCATCGTCATGTGACTGAATCCAACGCGTCCGGGTGAGCTCCTGCAGCTCGAGGCGCTGCACGATCCTGGCCTCGACTTCCCGAGGTGCGGCGAAGCCGAGGACCGCGTTGAAGAACGGCACGAGGTCGAGTCGGTAGTCGTGGCCCTGTGCGGCGAACTGGCCGGGCGTCACGGTCGCCGAGTTCTTCATGTCGATGAGGCCCTGGAGGAAGCCGGTGGTCGGCACCCAGCGCATCCCCTTGGGAACCCGCCCCGGGCGTGTGGCACGCGGGCCGAGCCACTCGGGAGCACGCACCAACATCTCGGGGCCGAACAGCGCGACGCCGTCGTCTTCGTGGGTGACCATGACGTACCGGATGCGGGCGCGGACATCGTCGTCGAGCGCTTCCCACTCACCGATGTTGTCGAACGTGCCGATGAGGCGCTTGTCGATCTCAGGACCCTCATCGAAGAGCACCTGTTCCTTCCACTTGCTCATGTGGGGAGTACCGATCCAGATGGCGTGGTCGACGCCGTCGTCGACCAAGCCGGCCGTGCCGCGTCCTTGGAAGCTGTCCTGGCTCGTCCACGCGCCGAGGCTCTCACCGAACACGACGAAGGTCGGTCGCTGCCCCTCGCTCAAAGTGCTGATGCGTTCCCCGATCGCGTGGATGAGCTTCGCGGCGTGGAGATGACCTTGGGCGACGCGGTCGAGCGAGAGCACCGACGGACGTGCCGAGTACTGCATCGCGACCGTCGCGCAGTCGCCGCGTGACAAGCACTCGAGCGCGCCGGCCGCGGCGTAGTTCACGTAGCCGCTGCCGGTAGGCGATGCGAACATCAACCACGAGCGCTCGAACGCTCCCGTGCGTTCGAGCTCGGCCATGGCGAGGGCGACGCGTTCGTCTTCGGTGGGGGCGCTCTCCAGGCCGACGTACGCGTGGATCGGCGCCGCGACCGGTGGCGCGTCCATCACTGCAGCGATGCCTTGTGGCCGCACGACGTTCCAGACGAACCGGCGCCCTTCCTTGGACAGCGTCTGGAACGGCACGAGGCTCGCCGAGCTCCCACTCACCTCGGGAATCGGCGGCGCGAGATCGAACGCGGTCTCGAACGCTTCTCCCTTGCGCTCGATCCCGCCGAGTGCCTTGTGGGCACCCGCGCGTGACGGCGGCGATCCCGCCGAGCACGGCGAGGCGTCCAACCGGACGCCAGAACGCGGGAGACCCCGGGAGCACGCGACTCACCTCGTCGGTGATCGCGTCGCTCACGGCGCGCGTGACGACGCCGAACGCCAGGCCGACCGCCGTGACGCCGGCGCTCATCGCCAGCGACTGGAGCAGATCGACGCTGAGGTCCTGCGCCGGGAGTCCTTCGTTCCTCCGAGCGAGTTGGCGGCGGCGCGCCTCCGCGGCCGCCGTGCCCAGCACGGCGATCGGGACGCCCGCGGGGAACCGGCGCGGACGTCCGGCGGCGGCTCGCGCCTCCTGGTAGCCGCCGACGAGCGTTGCCGCACCACTCGTGACGCCCGCCAGCCATGCGCCGGTGCGAACGCCCGATCGGCCCATCGGCTCGCGCGGCGTCTGGGCCAGCGCGCGTTGCACCGCGACGCTCGCGAGCATCGTCGAAGCATCGAGGACCAACGTGACCTGTCCCCAGCGACGGTCGTGATCGTCGGTGACGCCGGCGACGAGCGCGAGCGTGCCCGCAGCGATCGTGTCCTGCACCAGCGCCGCGAGCGCGTGGTTCGCGATGAGGGATCCGCCCGTCACGATCGCTTGATCGAGGTTCGAGCGCGGCATCAACGTGCGCTGGAAGCTGATCGGCACACCGACGGCCGCCACACCGATCGCGGTCTGTTCGGTGCGGGCGTGCAATCCCCTCCGGTGTGCTGCCCGTCGACGCATCAGCGAGATCCTTGCGCGTCGATGCGTCCGGCGGGGAGCGGCCGAGCGGCCGACCGGGCGACCACGAACGACGTCATGTTCAGCGCTGCGTGCGCAACGATCGGAGCCACCACGCTGCCGGACCGTAGCCGCAGCGCGGCGAACGCCATCCCCGCACACGTCGTCGCACCGACGACGGCCGCCACGCTTGTCGCTCGCGGCGCAGGACGAGTCCCGGCCAGGGTCGCGAGGGCCGAACCGTCGAGGCTCGCCCAGGTGGGCAGCACGTGCCACAGACCGAACAACACCGAGGTCGACGCCAACGCTGCCGGGGTGGACCGCCGACTCAGCGCGAGTCCGAGCAGAGCACCGCGGAAGATCATTTCCTCCGACACGGCCGTTTCCACTGGGATGCGTACCGCGAGCTCGTAGGCCGCGCGCGCGCGTCCGTGACCGGCCACTCGTTCGTCGCCGAAGTGGGCGCGTACGGCGTTGGAGCAGCTCGCGACACCCAATCCGACGGCGATCACCGCGCCGGTGCCCGCTCCCCATCGAAGCCCGCGACGTGCGGCCGCCCGGCTCAGCCCGAGGTCGTCCCAGCTCGTCCCGGCACTGCGAGCGATCGCCACCGCTGCGCCGGCGGCACCGACGTTCGCCGCGAGACGGCCGCCGGGCGACAGCAGGCGGTGGCCTGCATTCACCGCGACGCCGACCGCGATGACTCCCAGCTCGGCGAGCACGCGGTCGTTACGCCGGACGACGTTCACGGGGCGACGGGTCCCGATTGGAGCGAGGAACCGGGCTGGTTGCCGGCGACCGTGAGGCGTTCGGCGGCCGACTGGTCGCCCTTGAGGTACAGGTCGAAGAACGCGACCATCGTGGCCGCGACGTGTTGCTCCCACGGCGGATCGACGTACACCTCGAGATGCGAACCACCTTCGATGGTCATCAGGTACTTCGGCGCTTGTGCCTGCGCGAACATCGACGTGCTCGCGCCGTACGGATTCACCTCATCGTCCGTTGCGTGGATGAAGAGCACGGGTGGCGTTCCCGGCGGAAACCACTGGCCGTCGAACCCGAACGCGCCACCGGTGAGGATCGACGACGCTTTGATGCGCGGGTCGATGCAGCACGTGTTGTACGCGGCGGCCGCCGCAGTGACCCCGCCGTCGGACTGACCCGAGTCGCCCACCGCCGCGGGGTTGACGGAGTTCGACAGTGGACCAGGTGCCGTCGAGAGATTGATCATCGAGGTGATGACGAAGGAGATGTCTGCCGGTTGTTCGAGCGAGTCGCTGCGGAGTGCGCCGCCCGCGTACGCCGTGCTGGTACCGGGGAAGTCGGGCGCCGCGACCACGAACCCGCCGGCCGCAAGGTCTTCGAGCAACGGTGCGTATGCGGCGGCGTCGATCGCGTATCCGTGCGCGAACACGATGAGCGGGAAGGGACCGGGCGCCGCCGGAGGAGCCGGACTCGCCGCGGTCGGCGCCAGCGTGGTCGGGTAGTAGATCGTGGTGGCGATGGTGCGGCTCGTCGCCGCGGGAGTGCCACCTCGCGCCGGTGTCGACCGGGTGGGGTCGACGAACGTCTGGTGTGCCTTCGCCACGAGGAACGTTCCCGTGATCGTGGGTGCGGTGGTGGTGGTCGGAGCCACGGTCGTGGTGGTGTTCCCAGCCTTGCGGCTTGCCCGACGCTCCCGGCCGAGAATCGTGGCCAGCCCGTCGGGCGCGATGAGCCGGACCCGACTCGTCGGCTCGGTCGTCGGTGTGGACGTCGACGTGTCGCTCCCGCCGGTGCTGCAGCTCGCTGCCAGCAGACCTACAACGACGAGCACCACGACGGCGCGATGTCGGCGCATGTCGCATCATGTCACGGTCAGCACTGCGTCCTGCGTGATCCGCATCGACGACCTTCGTCGGCTGTCGAATCTGGCGCGTGACGCGTGTCGATGGGGAAGAATCGCGGCGTGGAGGGTGATCTCACAACCGTGATCGTCGGGTACGACGACATCGCCGACGCGATGACGGACTTCGCGGACCTGCAGCGCGCCGCCGTGCAACGAGGTCACGAGGACGACTACGAAGCCGCAGTCGTTCAGCGCGATGACGACGGCTTCGAGGTGATGACCACAACGGTCCGTGAGCGGGATCGGGATTCCTGGCTTGGCGCGGGTCTCGGCTTGGTCGCCGGGGCACTGATCGCACCGGCGTTGCCGGCTGTGATCGTGGGTGCCGGCATCGGTGCCGTCATCGGCCATGTGCTGGACCAGTCCGACGCGTTCAGGCACGCTGACCTGAAGGAAGTCCGGGGCCTCGTCGATGACAGCGCGGCGACGCTGATCGTGATCTGCGACGAGGCAAAGGGAGTCGAGTTGCAGAAGATCGCCCTGGCACGGCACCGACGCGTCGTCGTGTCGCTTCACAAGAGCGAGATCGATGTGTTGAAGCGTGAGCTGCAGAAGGTGCACCCGCCGTTCACGTTGTAGTCCCGCCGCGCGCCTCAGGCGTGCTCGGTGAGGAAGGCGATCATCGCTTCCTGCGCGGCGGCCTGGTCCTTCACACCGGCGTGGTCGCCCGCGGTGGTGATGGCCCGGCCGTCGGGGAGAGCTGCGGCGAGCGGATCGGGCGAGCCCGCGCTCTCGTCGTCGGACCCGGTGATCAGGAGAACGGGCACTTTGATCGTGTCGATGTACTCGTCGATGTGAGGTCGCCTGCCGCTCGTCGACGCTGCGAGCGCGAAACGGTCGGCGCGGATCGCGTCGGCCATGCGGCGGAACCGCCGCACCCCGGGCTGCTCGATCGTTGCGGGATCGTCGGCCAGCATCGCCTCGGCCATCAAGTTGGTGGCCTGCCCGACGGGTTGGAGACTCGTCTCACCGAGCCCGAACGCGACCACGGCGGTGATTCGGTCGTCGAGCGCCGCCAGCCGGAGCGCGGTGCGGGCACCGAGCGAGAAGCCGACGGCGACGCACGAGGTGAGGCCGAGCTCGTCGAGCAACGCGGTCGCGTCGTTCGGAAGCGTGTCGCCGGCGTACGACGCGGCTTCGTGAGGTTTGCCCGACAGGCCATGGCCGCGCGTGTCGTAGAGCACGACGCGGAACCCCTCGTCGAGGAGGCGATCGAAGATCCCGGATCGCACCCAATCGACGTTGCTGTCGCCCACGAAGCCGTGGAGCAGGAGCACCGGTGCGCCGTCGCCCTGATCGTCGTAGGAGATCTCGGTGCCGTCGTGGCTCGTGAACTGCGCCATGAGACGGCACGCTAACCCGCGTGACCCGTCGGGCGCCCGACGAGGATCCGGTGGGCGAAGGTCAGCTCGGCCCGCGGCCGATGAGTGCGCCACCGTCGACGACCAACGTGTGGCCAGTGATGCGCGACGCCGCGTCACTGCCGAGGAACACCGCTGCCGCGGCGATGTCTTCGGGGAGCACGAGGTTCGCGGCCTCATCCTGGTCGAGCGGCTCCCACAAGGCGCGCGCAAAGTCTGTCTTCACGAGTCCGGGCGCGATCGCGTTCACGTTCACATCCGGCGCGAGCTCTTCGGCCAAGACCTTGGTGAGGTGGATCACCCCCGCCTTGGTCACGTTGTACGTGCCGATCCCTTTCATGCCGCTGATGCCGCCGATCGACGAGATGTTGATCACCGAGCCGCCGTGCTCACGCATCCACGAGCGCCACGCGCACTGGGTCCACACGAGACAGCCGCGCAGATTCACCCGGAACGTCTTGTCCCATGCCGCGAGGTCCGCGTCGATGGTGAGGCCCGCCACCGGGTTGGTCGCCGCGTTGTTCACGAGCACGTCGAGCGCACCGAGGCGATCGATCGTGGCCGCCACGCACGCTGCGGCCTGATCCTCCTCGCCCGCGTTGGCGGCGAAGGTGGCGAGGCGTGCGTCGGGGGAGCCGGAGCGGATCTCGTCCGCGGCAGCGTCGAGGGCGTCCTGCTTGCGTGACGAGAGCATCACCGACGCGCCTTCTGCGGCATAGGCCGTGGCCATCGCCTTGCCGATGCCCTTCGAGGCGCCGGTGATCAGTGCCACCTTGCCTGCGAGCTGCGATCCCATTGCCTTCCCATCTGTGGTGTGGACGGCCCATCTGTGGTGTGGACGGCCCACGGTGGGACGGCAGTCTCGCGTGGGTCGCTGACGCCGTGTTCCGCGGGGTGGTTGTCGCACTCTGTGGTTGGTGCGCGACGATGTGGGCAATGTCCGCGGTCGTCGTCCCCGACCGAGACGCGGCAGTCCAACGACTTCCTCGCCTCGGTTACATCCCCGCGCTCGATGGGTTGCGCGCGGTCGCGGTCGGCGCAGTCCTCTTCTACCACGGCGACGTGGGCTGGCTCCCGGGCGGATTCCTCGGCGTCGACGTGTTCTTCGTGATCAGCGGCTACCTGATCACCTGCCTGCTCCTTGGCGACTGGCGCCAGTACGGGCACATGGAGTTCGGGCGCTTCTACCTGCGTCGCGCTCGACGACTGCTCCCCGCGCTGTTCCTGATGCTCGGCGTTGTGAGCCTCTACTCGATCCTGTTCCTGCCCGACACCGTCTCCGAACTGCGCGGCCAGGTGTTCGGCGCACTGGCGTACGTGGAGAACTGGTGGCTGATCTTCCACGACGTGTCGTACTTCGTCGCCGCCGGTCGACCGCCACTCCTTCGTCACGTGTGGTCGCTGGCTGTGGAGGAGCAGTTCTACCTGTTCTGGCCGTTGATCCTCGCCCTGCTCCTGCGCATTTGGGGTCACGACCGGCGCAAGGTGATCGGCGCGGTGCTCGGCCTCGCGCTGTTCTCGGCCGTGTCGATGGCGGTGCTCTACACGCCGTACACCGATCCGTCGCGGGTGTACTTCGGCACCGACACGCGTGCGTCGACCATGCTCATCGGCGCGGCGCTTGCGTTCGTGTGGTCACCGTGGCGGCTCACCCGCAACACGGGCAAAGGCGCGCCGCTCGTGCTCGACGCCTTCGCGGTGGTCGGACTCCTCGGCGTGGTCTGGTTCTTCCTCAACGCGACGGAGTTCGACCCCTGGATGTATCGCGGCGGGTTCACCGTGATGGCGCTGTTCACGGCGTTGTTGCTGGCTGGCACCGTGCACCCGGCGGCACGGTTCGCGCCCGCGGTGTTCGGGCTCGGGTTCCTGCGGTGGATCGGCGTGCGCTCGTACGGCATCTACCTGTGGCACTGGCCGATCTTCATGGTCACGCGCCCACATTCCGACCTCCCGATCACCGGCATCCCCTTGCTGGTGCTGCGCTTCGGGCTCACGATCGGCGCCGCGGTGTTGTCGTTCCGCTACGTCGAGGAACCGATCCGCGGCGGCGCGATCGGCCGTCGGGTCGCGGCGTACCGGGCCGCGTCGGGGGAGCGAAAGCGTCAGATGGGGAAGGGCTTCGCCATCGTCGGTGGCGTGGTGGTCGTGTCGCTCCTGATCGTGATGGCCGGGCTCGTCGACGGCGGTTCCACCAATCGGCCGTCGGGGTTGCCGAATGCGGCGGCGGTCGTGCTTGGTCCGACCGACACGACCTTGGCCGGCAGCGCCCCTGGGTCCACCACCACGACCGCGCCAGGCACTGCCACCACGGTGCCGTCGACCACGCCGACACGCTGTCCTGGCGATCGGCGACTCGGTGATGCTCGGCGCGGCCGCGCCGCTGAACGACGCGATCAACGCGATCAAGCCGGGCGTGGTCGACGCGCAGCAGAACCTGCAGTTCTCGGCGGGCGTCGACAAGTTGCAGACGTACGCCGACACCGGGCAGCTGCCCACCGACGTGGTGGTGGTGCACCTCGGCACCAACGGCACGGTCAACCCCGACGACTTCACCCGCATGATGGGGATCCTCGCCCACGTGCGCAAGGTCGTGGTGCTCACGGCGAAGGCGCCGCGCCCCTGGGAGGAGCAGGTCAACGACACGATCAATACGGAAGCGAAGAAGTACAAGAACGTGACGGTCGTCGACTGGCACAGCATCGGTGACGCCCACCCTGAGTTCTTCTACGACGACGCCATCCACTTGAGGCCGGAAGGCGCCGCGTTCTACGCCCAGCTGGTCGCCGGCAACCTGTAGTTCTCACTCGCTCGCTGATCGACAGCGGCTTCTGCGTCAGGCGGGACTCGCTCGCTCCTGCGCCTCGACGCTCCTCCGTCGCTTCGAGGCTCTGCGTCGCTTCGGAGCCGCCCCGACCGGTCCGCGGCCTCTCCGTGTGCGAAACTGGGAGCCCGCATGCGCAACTTCGGACGGCTCTTCGCCACCTTCGTGATCACGCTCGTGCTCGGTGGCCTGGCCGTCGGTGCCTGCATCGCCGCGCTCGTTCCCGGCACGGTCGAGATCGTCACCGCGCACAACTACTCGGTGAACCAGGTGCAGGAGCTACGGGCGCTCTCGGAACCCACGACCGTGTACTGGTCCGACGGCACCAAGATGGGCACGCTCGGCATCGAGGACCGCGAGGTGGTGCACCTCCAAGACGTGCCGCTCTCTCTCCAGAACGCGGTCATCGCCACCGAGGACCGCACCTTCTGGACCAACGACGGGATCGACCTCGGCGCGGTGTTCCGCGCGTTCCTCACCAACGTGGTCTCGGGCGAGATCAGCCAGGGTGGATCCACCATCACCCAGCAACTGGTGAAGAACCGTGTGCTCACGCCGAAGCGCGATGTGCACCGCAAGGTGCGCGAGCTCGAAGACGCGCTTCGACTCAACGAGAAGTTCTCCAAGCAGAAGATCCTCGAGGAGTACCTCAACACCATCTACTTCGGGTCGGGCTCCTGGGGCATCAAAGCCGCGGCGCGCCGCTTCTTCTACGTGGCCGATCCGACGTCGCCGTACGGGATCCGGGGCAAGGAGATGAGCGAGCTCACCATTGGTGAGACTGCGCTCCTGGCCGGGTTGATCTCGAGCCCCGAGGGCAACAGCCCGTTCAACTATCCCGACCGGGCGATCCGCCGCCGCGCCGACGTGCTGCGCGGCGAGGTCGAGACCGGCTACATCACGCAAGCGCAGGCCGACGCGGCCAACCTCGAGCCGCTCCCCACCATCCCGCCACCGGCCGAACAACGGCCGACGAACTACCTCGTCGCCGAGGTGCAGGACCGGCTCCTCGCGGATCCGCGGCTCGGTGACACGCTCGAAGAGCGCAAGGCCAAGCTGCTGAAGGGCGGTCTGAGCGTGTACACCACGTTCGACCGCCGCCTCCAGGCCGACGCTGAAGACGCCACCACCAACGCGGCAGCTGTGCAGCGCAAGGGGGGTGTCGGGAGCGGGTGGGAGTCGTCACTCGTGTCCATCGAGCCCGTCGACCGGCATGGTGCGCGCGATGGTGGGAGGACCCAACTTCGGCCAGGACCAGTACAACATCGCCACCCACCCGATCGGGCGCCAGCCCGGCTCCACGTGGAAGGTGATCACGCTCGCCGCCGCGCTGATGAACGGCTACTCGCCCAACGACCAGGTCGACGGCACCGAGCCGTGCGCCGTGCCCTCGCAGTTCCCGGGCGTTCCCGTCGACCAGCTGCCGAACAACTCGGCCGACGGCGCGGAGAACGGGCTGCACACCCTCGAGCACTCGACCGCGGGTTCGATCAACTGCGCCTTCGTGCGCTTGTCGACCAGCGTGGGCCAGGACAAGGTCATCGACGCTCGCGAAGCAGATGGGGCTCACCCAGGGCACGCTGCAGAAGGTTCTCAACCTCTCGATCGGCACCATCGAGGCCACGCCGCTCGAGATGGCCACCGTGATGGCCACCATCGCCAACAACGGGGTGCATCACGCTCCGATCTTCGTGCAGAAGGCGCTCAACTCCGATGGCACCGTGCTCTTCGACGACTCGGTGCGTCCGGGCGACGTGGTGCTCACACCCGACGTGGCGCAGTGCGAGCAGAACGTGCTGCGCTCGGTGATCACCGGTGGTACGGGGACCGCGGCGGCCATCTCGGGTCAGACGCCCTATGGCAAGACCGGCACGACCGACAACACGACCGATGCCTGGTTCATCGGCGCCGTCCCGCAGCTCGCGACGTCGGTGTGGTTCGGCTACCGCGAGAGGGCGATCGGCGGGGCCGGCTTCGGTGGCGACAGCTCGGCGCCGATCTTTGCCGACTACATGTCGGCCGCGCTCGAAGGGTCGCCCAACGTCGGGTTGCCCGACCGCGGCCCGGTGTGCGCCCGCCCCGGCCAGTTCGTGAACCCCGACGGTGGTCGCGGCGCACCGGTGAACATCCCGACCGTCCCCGACCCCACGCAGCTGCCCACGGTGAACCAGCTGCCCACCACGCCCACGCCCACGCCCACGCCGACGCCCACGCCGACCGCCCCGACTCCCACGACGCCTGCCGTGACCACGCCACCTGGCACACTGCCGTCGGGGAATCCCAAACCCGGGAACTAGTGAACGGCGGACCACGGTGACCAACCCGCTCGAGGATCTCCTCGCGCTGCAAGAACGTGACCTTGCCCTCGACCGTCTCCAACTCCGACGGGACACGCTGCCCGCCCGCGATGCGCTGCTCCGATCGCATGCGCAGTCCGCAGCGCTCGCGGCGCGTCGCGCGCGCAGGTGCAAACGCAGCGCGACGACGTCGCGCGCGAGGAGCAGCGACTCGACGACGAAGCCCGCTCGCTCGAGGCGAAGGCCAAAGACGTCGAGACCAAGATGTACTCGGGCGAGATCACGTCGCCCCGCGAGCTCCAGGCATTGCAAGCCGACATCGAGCAGTTGCGGCGCCATCAGCGCGATGTCGAGAACCGTGAGCTCGAGTTCATGGAGCAGCGCGAGCCGCTCGACGCCGAGCTGGTCGACTTCGCCACCCAGTTGGCAGCGCTCGTCGACGAGCAGGCCGGCCTGCGAGGCGTCACTGGCCGAGAGCGAAGGTGAGATCGACGCGGAGGTCGCAGTCGAACGCGACGCGGCGAAGCGATTGCCGCGGGCCTCGACGCGGCGCTGATCGCGGCCTACACCCAGCGCCGCGCCCAGGCCGGCGGTGCCGGTGGTGCGGGCGCGGCCCGATTGGTGGGCGGCACGTGCCAGGGTTGTCACCTCACCATCCCGTCCACCGAGGTGGAACGCATCAAGAAGGCACCCGAAGGCACCATCGTGTTCTGCGACAACTGCGGCTGCATCCTCGTCCCGTGACGCTCTTCGATGCCGACGGGGTCGTCGGTGGTGCCGAGCCCGACGGCCCGGCCGAGGTGGCCATCTTCTTCGACGGTGGCTCGCGTGGGAATCCCGGGCCCGGCCGCGATCGGCGCCGTTGTGTTCGACGTGGTGAGCGATCCGCCCGCAGTGCTCGCATCGGTGAGTGAAGCGATCGGGGTGACGACCAACAACGTGGCCGAGTACCGCGCGCTGATCGCCGGGCTCGAAGCCGCGCGCGCGATCGCGGCGCACGCAGTGCGGGTGCGGGGCGATTCCAAACTGGTGATCGAACAGGTCGAGGGGCGGTGGAAGGTGAAGCAGCCGCACCTCCGTCCGTTGTGTGACCAGGCTCGTTCTTTGCTCGACGGATTCGAGCGTGTCGATATCGCCCACGTGCGCCGCGAGTTCAATCGTGATGCCGACGCGCTGGTGAACGCGGCGCTCGACCGCGCGTGACGCGCGAGCACTGAGCGAGGCGAGGCGGCCGTGTTCTTCTGGTACATCGGGCTGTCGGTGCTCGGCGTGGCCACGATCTTTCGCAGCGTCGGCGTCGACTACCGCCTCGTCGCGCTCGGGTCGATGCTGCCGCTGCTCCTCGACATCCCGTTCGGGTACCGCGGCGTACGGCTACACGCTGCTGTTCGCAGTCGCGCTGCTTGCCATCGTGATGGTCGGCACCATCGGTCGGCCCCGGCTGTTGCGCCGGCGCCTGTTGTGCCTGCCGATCGGCGTGTTCTGCGGGCTCGTGCTGTCGGGGGCGTTCACCAACAACGAGCTGTTCTGGTGGCCGTTCCTCGGGACGTCGTTCGTGCACGACGCGCTGCTGCCGTCAACGGCTGTGGTGGTGGTCGAGGAGCTGATCGGCCTGGTCGTGTGCTGGATCGTCGTGGGGCAGTACGACCTCTACCTCCCCGGGCCGCGTCGACAGTTCTTCCGCACCGGCCGCCTCACCGCCGGCACCCCCGAAGCCTGACCAGCCTCTCCGAAATTGCGTGACGCGATGCCCGAATTCGCTACTCGTTCACGCAATTTCGGGTGATCCGGGCTGGGGTCAGCTGGGGTCAACCGGCCTGGACGGGGATGCCCTGCACCGGGATGCTGGTGCGTACCGGCTTGGCCGGGAGGGCGTGGGCGCCGACCGCGTCGATCACGAAGCGACCTTCGCCCGGGCCGTCGGCCACAGGCATGCCCAGCGCGTCGAGCAATGCCAGGTCTTCGTCGGCGTTGCGGCCCGTGGTGGTGAGGTAGTTGCCGACGATCAGTGCGTTGGCCCCGGCGAGCAGACCCATGGCCTGCAGCTCGCCGAGCACGTACTCACGGCCACCGGCGAGGCGGATCCACGCGGCGGGCAGCACGAGCCGGAACAGCGCGATCGCCTGCAGTGCCTCGCGCGGCGTGATCTTGCGCTCCACGCCGAGCGGCGTGCCTGAGGGCATGAGGAAGTTGATCGGCACCTCGCACGGATCGAGCTCGGCGAGCTCGAACGCGAAGTCGATGCGCTGGTCGAGCGTTTCACCCATGCCGAGGATCCCGCCGCAACACAGCTCCATGCCCGAGTCGATGGCGAGCTGCGCGGTGGCGACTCGGTCGTCGTAGGTGTGGGTGGTGCAGATCTGCGGGAACACCTCACGGCTTGCTTCGAGGTTGTGGTTGTAGCGCTTGACGCCCGACGCGGCGAGGCGCTCCGCCTGCCCGGGCTCCAACAGCCCGAGGGAGCAGGCCACTTCGAGGCCGGTCTCGCGCTGCACCGCGTTGACTGCGTCGATCACCTTGGTGAGCAGACGCTCCGAGGGGCCACGCACCGCGACGACGATGCAGAACTGGGTGGCGCCCGCGTCGCGAGTGGCGCGGGCTGCGTCGAGAATCTCGTCGAGGTCGAGGAACGGGTACACGTCGATCTCGGTCTCGAACTTCACCGACTGCGAACAGAACGCGCAGTCTTCGGGACAGGCGCCCGACTTGGCGTTGATGAGGCTCTCGAGCTCGACCTCGGGGCCGCAGTACGCCAGCCGCACGCGGTGCGCCAGCGAGACGAGCGCGGGAAGCTCGTCGAGGGGCACCGCGGCCACCGCGCGGACCTCGTCGCGCGTCAGCGGTCGACGCTCGTCGAGCAGCGCGTACGCTGGCGGCGTCGAGCGCGTCACTTCCATGTCCGCGGGCGGGGGAATCCATGCGGGCAGCCTAGAAGGTGGGTGCGCGCGGCGATCCGTTCGAAGCGCCCACCCGCCGGGTTGGCCGCTCCCCCCAGTTTGGCCATCACCGGGCGGGTGGGCGATCTTCACGCACCAGGATGCCGCTTCGGCGGGCGAAAACGCGCGCGGGCCCGGGAGCTCGTCGCCGGGCCCTCGGGAGCGCCGTTCCCGGGTGGGTGCGCTTTAGGCTCGGCGCCGTGTCAGCGGTCGAACGGCCCACGCGTGCGGCGACGCGCATGAGCATCGCCACGTTCGCGTCGCGTGGCATCGGCTTCGTGCGGGTCTTCGCCATCGCCGCGATCCTGGGCACCACCTACCTGGGCAACACGTACCAGTCGTCGAGCTCGGTCTCGAACGTGCTGTTCGAACTGCTCGCCGCGGGTGCCCTGTCGGCGGTGCTGGTGCCGACGTTCGTCTCGTTCCTCGAAGCCGGCGAGGAACGGCGAGCGGAGGAGCTCGCGGGTGGGATGCTCGGCCTCGGGCTGCTCGCGATGGGCGTGGTCAGCGTGATCGGGATGATCTTCGCGCCTCAGATCGCGCGTCTGCTGTCGAGCGGGGCACCGACGAAGGAGATCAGCGAGCAACAGATCCACTTGGCGACCTTCTGGCTCTACTTCTTCATCCCGCAGGTGTGCTTCTACGTGGTCGGGACCGTGGCCACCGGTCTCCTCTTCGCCAAGCGGCAGTACGTGATCACGGCCGCCGCGCCGATCGCCAACACGGTGTTCGTCGTGGCCTCGCTCGTGGTGTTCTGGCTCGTGGCCGGCGCCGAGCCGGGGCTCACGCTCACGCTCACCGAGAAGTGGATCCTCGGGATCGGTGGACTGCTCGGGGTGATCGGTTACGTCGGAGTGCCGGTGGTCGGCGCGCTTCGCATGGGGTTCCGCTTCCGGCCATCGCTTCGCGCTCGCGACGCCGACGTACGACGCATGCTCAAGCTCTCCGCGTGGGCCGTGTTCCAACACGGCGGCGTCGGCGTGTTGTTGCTCGCGTCGATCGTGATGGGAAACCAGGTCGCGGGTGGTGTGGTCGCCTACCAGTTCGCGTTCGTGGCGTTCTTGGCGCCCTACGCGATCCTCGCCGAGCCGATCCAGACCACCACGCTCACCGAGGTGTCGGTCGACGCCACGCGCGGCGATCTCGCGGCGTTCGCGGACCGCGTGCGGTGGGCGCTCGACACGACCGCGTTGTTGGTGTTGCCCGTGTCGGCCGCGTTCGTCGCGTTGGCCAAGCCGACGATGGAGGTGATCGCGGTGGGCGACAACCGTGTCGACCTCTACGCCGCGGCGCTGGGATCGCTCGGCATCGGGTTGTTCACCTACTGCACGTTCTTGTTGCTCGCGCGTTACAGCTATGCGCTCGGCGACAGTCGCACGCCGGCGCTCGTCGCGTTCGGGACCGCGCTCCTCGGTGCCGGGGCGATGGTGGTCGGTGGTCTGTTGGTGCGTGACGGCGCGGCCAAGGTGGTGGTGCTCGGCCTTGGTCACAGCCTCGCCTACTTCGTCGGCACGGTCGTCATGTGGTTCGTGCTGCGACACAAGTTGCAGCAGCCGTTGTTCCCCCACGCCGTCTGGCGGGCACTGGGCCTGTCGGTGGTGCTCGGTGGGGGAGCCTGGCTGGTGGTGCACGTGCTGGCGCCGCACGGTCGCCTGCAGACGCTGGCCGTGCTGGCGATGGTCGGCCTCGTCGGCGGCGGCGCGTACCTGGCCATGTTGCGGTTGCTGCCCAAGCGCGCACTGGTCGGCGCCGGCGCGCTGGAACCTCACGATCCCGACATGGTGGGCGACCTCGATCTCTGATCCGATCCTGGGTCAGGTCTGATCGGCGGGCGCCGCATCCGACAACCAGGGCGCGAGCGGAATCCCGGCTGCTTCGAGTTGCGCGGCCAGTCGTGCGTTCGGCTCGCGGTATCGCGCCGCGAGCTCGTCGAGCACGCTCGGCGAGGCGTCATCGTCGGTGGGACGCCCGTTCACCTTGTAGTACAGCGCGCGCACCTTTCGCTTCATCTCGGGATGGCGTCGGAAGACGCGCTCGAAGCGATCGTTGAATGCGAGCGCGAACTGTTGGGCGCACGCGTTCTTGTAGCCAGTGGTGCGGTTCTCCGAGCTCAGCTCGTCGTGCGGAAACGCGGCCCGATCGATGCCGAGGAATGACGCGACCCCGCCGAGCACGGTTGCCTCGTCGGTGACGAGGTCTTCGAACCACACGATCCGCAACCGATCACGCCCGAAGGTGTCGAGCCACGGCGCGAGGAAGTCGGCGTAGCAACCGCCGCGAAACGCCATGTAGCGCTCGTTGGCAGGATCGAGGAAGTCGTCGTCGGTGAGCTGATCAGCCGCAGCCAGGTAGCTGTCGAAGGACAGGTCGGTGGGGAAGCGGAGGCGGACCTTCTGATACGAGAAGAAGGAGACCGCCCGCGCCACCGGTTCGCGGAGCACGAGGAGCACGTGGGGGTCGCTCAGCGCCGCGTCGAGCGCGTCGGCGACCGCGTCACTGCCGTAGAACAAGCTCGGTGAGGCTTCGAGATGCACGCGCCGTCCCGCCGCGTCGCGGAAGTACTCGTTGTACGCCGAGATCGGAGGCACCGGTTGGCCATAGCGCGCCGGAAGGAAGAACCGGGTCTCCTTGATCGCGGACGGTGCGATGTCGGGATGCGTCGACAGCGAGACGAACAGCGATGTCGTGCCGGCCTTGTTCACCCCTGCGATGACGGCGTCGGTGTATTCGGCGGCCACTGCGCAACGTTACGCGGTGGATCGACGACAGCCGGGCGCCTGAAGCGCCCGGCTGTGATCGTCGAAGTGCTGATGACCGTCGGACGACGGCGTGTCGATCAGGACGTTCCCTGTGCCGTCGGCGTGCTCGCGAGCTTCACCTTCACGTCCGTCGACGTCCCGCCGCGGGTGTAGGTGACGGTGATCGTGTCGCCGCTGCTGTGCGAATGCACCTGGCGCACGAGGTCGAGCGAGCTGGTGACCTTCTCGCCGTCGACCGCGGTGACGGTGTCGCCCGCCTTCAGGCCGGCGTCGGCTGCCGGGCTGCCGGAGGACACGGCGGTGATGGTCGCACCGCCGTCGTCCGCCGCCGACTCCACTGAGATGCCGACGAACGCACCACTGGTGGTGGTCCCACCGTTGGTGCTCCCGTTGCCGTTGGTGGTCCCGTTCCCGTTCGTGGAGCCATTGCCGTTCGTGGAGCCGTGCCGTTGGTGGAGCCGTTGCCGGTTCCATTTCCGTTGGTGTTCCCGTTGCTGCCCGGGAAGGGCAGCTGGCGCGGGACGTTGCCACTGTTCGGGCTCGTGGCCACCGCGTTGGAGGAGTCGGAGTCACCAGGGGCGGCGATCCACCCGATGGCGAATCCGAGCGCCGCCACGAGGAGCACGCCGACGACCACCGCGACCCAGGTCGGGACGAACACGCCCCGACCTCGGTCGGCGGTGGAAGGCGCGACAGCTGCGGCGGCGGGAGGAGCTGTCGCACCGATCTGCGTCGCGTCGGGCTCGGCGGTGACGGGTGCATCCGCGGCCACGGTGGGTGCCTCGTCGGGTGCCGGCGTCGGGGGAGGTGCCGGGCTTGCTGGGGCTGCTGGGGTGACGGGTGCAGCGGGTTCCGGAGAAGCTGCTGATGGAGTGGCGGGCGCGGTGGGAGCCTCGGAAGGCTCGTTCGGACCCGCCGGGGTCTCGTCGCTCACGTGATTGACCTCGACACTCGGGGACGTGTGTGGCGCCAATCGTGCTCCGTGAGGCCTGTGACACGCCTGAGATGACCGATCCGGGGCGCGCGCGGCGGATTCGGCCGAGGTGGTACGCCGCCGTGGCTCAGGAGCGTTCGAGCACGATCACCGGGATCTCGCGGCCTTCCGTCTTGGCCTCGTACTCCCCGAACGTGGGGATGGCGGCGACCTGCGCGGCCCAGATTCGGTCGCGCTCGTCGTCGCTCGTGACCCGCGCGTGCGCGGTGAAGGTGTCGGTCCCGACCTCGACCGTGACCTCGGGGTTCGCTTGCAGGTTGCGGAACCACGCCGGGTGCTTCGGGTTGCCTGCGTAGGAGCCGAACACCGCGACCTCGTCGCCGACCCTCCGGTACGCGAGAGGAGTCACCCGCGCCTGACCCGACTTGGCGCCCGTGGTCGTGAGCAGGAGCAGATCCATCTGCTCGAAGTTCCCGCCGACCTTTCCGCCGTTGGTGCGGAACTCCTCGATGATCGCAGTGTTCCAGTCGTTCGCCATGATCGTCCTCTCGTCGGTGGGGGATACCGAATCAGGTCACGTTACGCGGCGTCGATTCGCGCGAGGAACGGGAGGAGGACGCCGAGGTACGTCGGGGTGTCGCGACTCCACAGATCGTGACCCTGGTCGGCGATCCGCGCGATCTCGATGTCGGGACGCGCGGCGCGGTACCGCTCGACGATCTCGTCAGTCACGATCGAGCCGGCGCGACCGCCGCCCATCACGAGGATCGGGCAGTCGAGCGTGGCGAGACGATCCCACAGCGAGATCTCTTCACTGTCGCGCACCACCTGTTCGACGACGCGCGGGTCCATGCGCTCGGCGAGGGTGCGACCGCGGGTGCGCGTCTTGAGCAGCCACTCGGATGCGTCGTCGGCCAACCCCACGTGGCGGGCCTGGTAGTCGTTGATGACGACGCCGCGTACCGGCTCCGACGAATGCAACGCCGCGCCCAACGCGTATGCCGTGCCCCGTGAGTTGCCCAGCATCACGGGCCGCTCGATGCCGGCGTGCTCGATCGCCGCGAGCACGTCGCCGTAGTGGTGCTCCCACGTGTAGCCCGACTCGGGAGCGTCGCTCCCGCCGCGGCCGCGCACGTCGACGATCAGCACCCGACGATCACCGAGTGCGTCGAGCATCCACGCGAACTCATCGGCGGACTCGCCCATGCCGGGAACGGCGACGAGCGGGACGAGCGAACCGGCCCGCTCGTTGTCGAGTGCATGGATGCGCACGCCGTCGTGATCAGCGAACACAGAGCTCATCGGCGTCAACGCTCCAACAGTCCGCGTGCATAGGCCGCTTGTCCGAGATGCTGCAGTGAGTCGTCGGCGATGCTGACGAGCCGTACACCGAGGGTGACCGGCGGATCCCAACGCCGATCGACGATTCGCTCGAGATCATCGGTGCCGAGCGTGGCGAGCATGGCTCGGGTCCGCGCGTCGACCTCGGCGAGGTAGCCGACCAGGGCTTCGGTGGAATCGGGTCGCACCTGTGCGACCTCGGCGGCGGTGTGGCCGTAGCCGGTGTTGTGCGGGTCGGCGTCGAGACCGAACCGGTGCGGCCAGTCGCTGGTCGTCCAGATCTGATCGGTGTCCATCAGTTCGGCCACGTGGTGGTCCTGCACCCGGATGAGGTGCCAGACCAGCCACCCGATCGGGTTGGTGCCCGGGCGGGGCGGCGCGGCGAGCGCGGCAGGGTCGAGCCCGTCGATCGTGGACTCCGCGAGCGGCGGGATCCGACCGAACAGCTCGAGGAGGAGCGCGGCGACGTCCATCGTCAGTACGGGTCCGGGCCGGTGCTGATCTTGGGGACGACGAACCAGAGGATCATGAACGTGGCGGCCATGGCCGCGGCGACCACGGGCACGAGCGGGCTGTCGTAGACCGTGCTGAGCACCAGCAACACCGAGCCGGAGATCGCCGCCGCGACCGCGACGAGTCCGAAGATCGCGAACCAGTTCCCACGGCGCAGCAAGCGGGCCTTCTCGTGATGCCGGAAGGTGAGACGGTGGTGCGCGGCTGGTGCGATCAACAGCGCGGTCGCCAGCGCCGCGAGCAGCAGGTCGCACGTGTAGATGGCACGTTGCGTGTCGGAGAGCTCTTCGAATCGAAGGGTGAACGGCAGCGAGAGCAGGAACGCGAACAGCACTTGCACGCCCACACTCGCGACGCGCAGTTCCTGGATCAGCTCCCCGAGGTTGCGGTCGATGCGTTCGGCTTCCGTCTCGTCTCGTCCGCCATCGTTCACGGCGCGGGCGAACTGGTCGCCGGGCGGTTCACTCATCGCATCGACACCTCCTGCACCTTCGTCATCGGTCGTCAATCGGCGTGGTGCAGGCTACGACGAAGCGTGCAAGAGGGCGAGCGTCGAACGGAGCCGGGATCTCGACGGCCCGTGCGCGGATTCGTGTCACCCGACGGAAAGCCGCGTGTCGGGCGCACGGTTGGATATCCTCTCGGCCGACCGGGCAGGGCGGTCTCCCATCACGAGGTGGGAGACACCCGAACATCGAGAGGTCCCGGTGAACGATTCCGACGCAACCGTCGTCGTCGCGGTGGTCATCACCGCGTGGGTGTTGGTGATCGTGTTCGCGGCGGTCCGCAGTCGCCGTCAGCTGCACGAACGCGACCACGCGTGACCGATCCTGCCGGCCCGGCTGTCAAGGAGTGCCTCCGGTGCGGCAACGCCGGCGATCTCCCGGTCATCGATTCGTCGGGCCGCTTCCACGGTTGGATCTGCATCGACTGTGATCGACGCTGGCGCCGGCGGGGCCGAGGCGCATGGCGCTCGTTCTCCCACCGCGTCCGTCGGATCCTTCGCGGGTAGCGCGCCGACGGCGACGAGACGCCGCTCGTTCCCCGCACGCCCGAGTTCCCCGCACGCCCGAGTTCCCCGCGCCCCGAGTTCCCCGCGCCGGAGCCCGATATTGTGCGAACATCGAACCATCTCGGCCAGCGCCTCGTGCGCAGCCATGTTCGGCTCGTCACGGGAAGATGATCACGACGATGACCATGGACGACCTGATCCTCGTGAGCGTCGACGACCACATCTGTGAGCCGGCCGACATGTTCGATGGCCACGTTCCTGATCGGTACCGCGACCTGGCGCCGCGCGTGATCGACCGAGACGGAACCCAAGAATGGTGGTACGGCGACAAGCGCGGCCGGAACATCGGCACCACCGCCGCGGCCGGCAAGCCACGCGAGATGATCAACTTCATGCCGCACCGCTTCGAGGAGATGCGGCCCGGGTGTTACGACGTCGGCGAACGGGTGCGCGACATGAACGCCGGCGGCCAACTGGGCGGTCTCAACTTCCCGAACTTCGTGGGCTTCTCCGGCCAGGTACTCAACGAAGGTCCGGACCGCACGGTCAACGAAGTCATGATCAAGGCGTACAACGACTGGCACATCGACGAATGGTGTGCCTCCGCGCCCGGGCGCTTCATTCCCTGCGCGATCCTCCCGCTGTTCGACGTCGACCTCGCGGCGGCGGAGCTGCGCCGCGCGGCGGCGAAGGGCTGTCACGCGGTGAGCTTCTCGGAGAACCCCGCGAACCTTGGTCGCCCCAGCCTGCACGAGGACTACTGGGACCCGCTGTTCGCGGCCGCGTGCGACGCGGAGACGGTGCTGTGCCTGCACGTCGGCTCGTCGTCGACGGTGCCGCCGGTGACACCGGGCGCGCCGCCGAGCGTCGGCATGACCTTGGCGCCTGCGCAGTCGATCTTCTCGCTCGTGGACCTGCTCTGGGCCACCTTCTGGGATCGCTTCCCGTCACTGAAGTTCTCGCTGACCGAGGGCGACATCGGCTGGATTCCGTACTTCTTGCAACGGGCGAACTGGGTGGATCAGCGGCACTCGGGCTGGACGCAGACGACGTTTCCGGAGGGCACGCAGCCATCCGACGTGTTTCGTGACCACATCCTCTGTTGCTTCATCCACGACCCTGTCGGGCTCCAGCTCATCAGCCAGTTCAACGTCGACAACGTGTGCTGGGAGAGCGACTACCCGCACTCCGACAGCCATTGGCCGCTTGCGCCGGAGCATGCGTGGGGTTTGCTCGAGGGGCTCGACGGCTCGATCATCGCCAAGCTCACGCACGAGAACGCGATGCGCCATTTCCACTACGACCCGTTCGCGCGCCGCGCCAAGGAGACGTGCACCGTGCGCGCGTTGCGCGCGGAATCGCCCGACGTCGACGTCGTCACGCGTGGGTCGTCCTGCCGACGACCGCGACCTCGAGGGGTATCAGCAGCGCTCGAAGTTCGGGCGCGTTGCAACTGCGCAGCGGAAGGAGACCGGCGCGTCCTGAGCCACGTCAGGTGGTCGCAGCGGGGAGCTCGGCGCGCGTCACGCGATCCAGGATCTTCGAGCGCGACGTGAAGGCTGTGGATCTCCGCCGGGGTGCAATCCGCCAGGTGCTCCTTGAGCCACTCGGTGCGCAGCCGACGAGTCGTGGCCAGTCGGCTGCGACCTCGACGCGTGAGCGTGATCGGGCAGACGCGTCCGTCGGCGTCGTCGAGACGGCGGACGTACCCGAACTCCTCCAAGCGGTGAACGAGTGCAGACGCCGTGGGTCGGGTGACGCCCTCCATCGACGCGAGCTCGCTGATCGGGAGCGGCCCGTACTTGTCGATGATCGAAAGCGCGGTCACCTGGGTCGGGCTGACCTCGGGATGTCGAAGATGCCGCAGCAACCGACCGGCACGCAGGACGCCGAGCCCGAATTGGGCGACGAACTCCGAGTAGTCGTCCTCGGCACTCGCTGCAGGTGCACTTCGTCGCGTCTTTGACGTGCTCTTCTTCGTGTTCATCCGCTCGTGGCCGCCGGCTCGAGCGCCCAGCCACCGTCGCGGCGCACCCAACGCGCTCCCGCCTGATACTCCGGCGTGTCTCGGAACAGCGGGAGTCCGTCGATGTGCGTGACCCGCTTCGACAACTTCCAACGACCGTCGACTCGCCGCGCGATGCATTCGTACCATCCGGTGCCGATGGTGCGCTCCGAGCCGGGGCTGCCCTTCACCTGGAGGATCTCCGCGGTCATGGTGGCTTCGTCGCCCTCGCCGTCGACGAGCACGTTGGTCACGAGTGGGCCGCGCGAGTTGGGGTCCGGCGGACCCGACTGCTCGTAGAAGCCGCGCAATCCCTCGGCGCCCCGCCAGTATCCGCGCGGGCCCTCGAGCTCCACGTCGTCGGTGAACACATCGAACAACACCGCCTCGTCGCCCGTGTTGTCCGCGGCGTATCGCAGCAGCAGATCCTGGATCTCGAATCGGTCCTCCGCGCTCAGCCCCATGCGACATCCCTTCTGGGGTCAGGTAGGAACGGACGTGCCGTTCCTCGTCGATGATTCCACAAAATGATTAGCATCTCGCGCTTTCTCGCGCACGAGCATCGCGGTAGGGTGGCGGTCGATTCCCACTCCTCGGAGGCGGCGCCATGGCCATCATCGACGCATCCCCGGCAGAGCTTGCCGAGCGGACACGAATCCCGATCATCGACGTCGACTCGCACATCACCGAGCCGGGCGACATCTGGACTGAGCGCCTCGGCAAGAAGTGGGGCGACGACGTTGTCCCGCACCTCCGTCTCAACGAAGAGAGTGGGATGGAGCACTGGTGGATCGGTGACGAGATGATCTGGCAGGTCGCTCGCTACGCCCACGGTGGTTGGGACGAGCACTGGCCGTCGTTTCCCCCGCGGCTCGAGGATGCCGTCCCGGCGACGCGCGACCCGCAGGCTCGCCTCGAGTATCTCGACCGCGTCGGGATCTACAGCCAGATCATGTACCCGAACGTGCTCGGCTTTGCCACGTACACGTTCATGAAGCTCGACCCCGAGCTCAGCATCGAGTGCGTCACCGCGTACAACGATTGGCAGCTCGAGTACTGCGGCGTGAACCTCGACCGTCTCGTCCCGTTGGTGTTCGTGCCCTACTGGGACGTCGAGGCCGCGGTGAAGGAAGTCGAGCGGTGCCTCGACCTCGGCTACCGCGGGGTCAACTGTCCGTGGAACATGGCGAAGGCGGGTCTGCCTCCGCTGGCCGACGCGCATTGGACGCCACTCCTCGAGCTGATCCAGGCGAGCGAAGTCACGCTCAACTTCCACATCGGCACCGGCATGAGCAACGAAGACACGAACAAGCGCAAGCTCGAGCGCACGAACATGCTCGAGCTCGTGCAGAACTCGACGGTCAGCTTCATGGCCAACGCCACGTGCATCACCGAGCTCATCACGACCGAGATCTGTCACCGCTACCCGCGGCTGAAGATGGTTTCGGTGGAGAGCGGTTTCGGTTACCTCCCGTACCTGCTCGAAGCACTCGACTGGCAGTTCCTCAACGTCGGAGGCCAGCACCAGTTCCCCGACATGCTCATGCCGAGCGAGTACTTCGAGCGCCAGATCTACGCGTCGTTCTGGTTCGAGCGCAACGTCGGACGAACCATCGACCTGATCCCGAACAACGTGATGTTCGAGACCGACTTCCCGCACCCGAGCGGAATCACCGAAGGCAAGGGCTCGGCCGCGCTCTCGCCTCGCGAGACGATCCAGTTCCACCTGTCCGACATCCCGACCGACACGCTCGGGAAGGTCCTGTCGGGCACTGCCGCGGAGCTGTACCACATCGATCTGAGCCCGGCGGCCGCCCTGCTTTCGTGAGGGCACGGCGACGTGTGGCCGACGCGTGAAGGTCGGACGACCGACTCGTCGACACCCGCCACGCCTCTCGCTTGTGTTGGCGCGCCCTGAACGCGTCGTTCAGATCGAGAGGCGTCGTTGCACTTCGGCGCCGAGCACCGCGTCGGCGACGGTGCTCAGCGCCAACGCGGGGTCGACCGGTGCACCAGACGCTCCGTTCCCCGCGGCGCCAACGCCGCCGGCGATGAGGGCGTTCTGCGACGCGAGGTAGAGGAGATCCATCTCGAACTCGCTCACCACGCGGATCAACACGTCGCCTTGGGAGAAGTCGCTGGCGTCCTGCGGGATGCCGAACGTTGGGTCACACGGTCCCGTGAAGTCCCGGCATTTCACGACCCCAGCGAACAGGGTGCACCGTGTCTGGGTGAATGCGATGTACATCTCGGGCCCTTTCGGTCGCTTGCGTTCGACAGTTCCTGACACCCACTGGGCGAACCACGCATCGTCCGCGACGACGTTGCGGTCGATGCCGCCGCCACTCGAGAACTGCCAGAGTTGAACGGGACGAAGGCGCGCGGTTGGAAGTGATCGCGCCACACTCCGTCGTTGGGATCGGGATACCCCACGAGCCAGAACGGCCGGTCTCGGTAGCGACCATGGTCGAACCGCCAATCGTTGCCGTAGTAGCCCGACGGGGCACCGAATTGATCACACGCGGCGAAGAACTGATCGAGACGCCAATTGCCTTCCACGCCTTCTTCTTCGTAGTCGGCCCAGATTCTCTGCACGCCTGACCCGGCTGCCTTGATGATCGCCCATGCCGTGAAGTCGCCGACACGATCGTTCGAATAGATCCACACGTACGCGTCGGTCGGCCGGCCTTCGATCGCGTTGCGTTGCACCTTCGCCTCGAACGTCGGATCCTCGATGTTGATCACTTCGTGCGCGCCGGCGTCGTAGGTGCCGAGCGGCTGGAACTTCGACGTGTCGACACCGAAGATGTTCATCGGACGGCACCGACCTGCGTGAACTGCGGAACCTGTGCTGGCGGCACCGGTACAAGGGGACTCGGCGCAGCGTCGACGGGCGGGATGCCGGTGCCGTCGCCGCCTCGGCGTGCCGACAACTGCACCACCGCGATTTCGGCGCGCATCGTTTCGGGTGCGGTCACCTTCGACTCCGCGACCGTGACCCCGAAGATCCCGAGCCCAAGTCCGATGATCATCAGCAGGTTCGATTGCTGGTCTGCCGAGAGCACGAACACGTCGAACACTCGCAGCACGACGATCACCGCGGTGATCTCTGGTGGAAGCAATCCGAACATTGCAACCCATCGCGAGGGCGTCTCCCTGCGGAAATGCTCAAGGACGGCAGCGAAGAGCGCGATCGAGGTGAGGGCAAGCCCGCTGACCGCGGTGATCTGCCCCTCGTCCCAATCGACGCCGAACGAGATCACCAGCGCGAGTGTCGGTGCGACGATCGCGACCAGCGCCCCAGCAATAACAGAGGTCTTCGGCATTTGGGGTCCTCCTCCCGTCCGCGAACGGTATCCACTTGAAGCGGATCTGGCGTGTATAGGAGGGCCCGGCGCGTGCCGTCGACGCGGCAGGCGCCGCATCGCTCAGGCGGCAGCGACGGCGCGCCGCCTGTGGTGTCGACGTCGACTGGGGTCGATGACGACCAGCGTGTGACGTTCCTCGAGCGTGAGCCCCGCGCGACGGGGCGCAGCCATGGACCACTCGTCGCGCAATGCGCCGGACGTGAAGTCGGCCAGCACCTTCGGATGGATGTACGACGCGCGACACACCGCCGGGGTGTTGCCGAGCTCGAGCGCGACGTCGCGAATGCACGTCGTTGACGACTTCCTTCGATTCCTTCTCCGAGCCGGGTGAGTCGAGCGGTCCGAGTGCTGCGGCCGCGCTCACCGTTGCCACCCAGGTGCGAAAGTCCTTGGCGGTGATGTCGACGCCCGCTGCGTCGCGGAGGTAGTCGTTCACGTCGTTCGAGTACACGGGCTGAATCACGTCGTCGGCGTCGCGGTACTGGAACAGCCGCTGACCAGGGATCTCCTGGCAACGGCGCAGCACCCGGGCGATCCGCGCGTCGCGCACGTGCACGTCGTGGTGAAGGCCGCTCTTGCCGACGAACACGAATCGCATCTCGTCACCGGAGATCCGGGCGTGACGGTTGCGAAAGGTGGTCAAGCCGTACGCGCCGTTCGTTCTGGCGTACTCCTCGTTTCCCACCCGGATCAGCGTGGTCTGCAGCAGCGCCACGATCGTCGCGATCACCTTGTCGCGCGGGACGCCAGGCTGTGCGAGATCACGCGCGATCTGGGCCCGCACCGCGGGAAGGGTCTCGCCGAACACGGCGAGGCGGTCGAACTTCACGCGGTCGCGAAAGGTGCGCCAATCCTTGTGGTACCGATATTGCATCCGGCGTCGCGCGTCGCGCCCGACCGCTTGGAGATGTGAGTCTGCGCGATCGCTGATCCGCACGTCGACCCACGCGGGAGGGATGGCGAGTGCGCGGATGCGAGCGAGCGTCTCCGGGTCGTCGATGCGAGCGCCGGCTTGGTCGTGATAGCTGAACCCGCGCCCGCGCCGCACTGCGCCGAAGGGTGAGGTCGTCCGGCTCGAAGTGGTGCAGGGACGGCACGACCGTCGGACTCATGGGTTCCTCCCGGCGCTTGGCGACGAGTGGACCATCTACCCGTGGATGTCGACCGCAACACGTCCTCGGAGGCCCTCGACTTCTTCCATGCCGTCAACGAGGGGCGACGGATCCGATCCCCTTGACTCGCGCGCGCCCGCGGTATAGCCCTTCTGCGACCCGCACTTCACTCCATCGAGGGCTGCAGCCGTGCCGAAGACCAACGTCGACCTTCCCGACTGATGACGCCGGAACTGTGGGTCACCATGACCACCGCCCGACCCGAGGAGATTGCTGACCAAGCACGCCGAGGTGAGGCCGACGGCTGGGACGGCATGACGTTCGCGGATACGCAATGCCTGGTGGCCGACACCTATGTGATGATGACGGCGGCGGCAATGGCCACAGAACGCCTTCAGCTGTCGATCTCAACCAGCAACCCGGCCACCCGACATCCCTCAGTCACCGCGTCAGCCATCGCGTCCATCGCCGCCATCGCCGGAGATCGAATCTCCTTTGGCATCGGCCGCGGCGACTCCGCCTTGGCGTACGTCGGGGGTGCCCCGGCCTCCGTGCCATTGTTCGAGCGCTACATCGTCGCCGTGCGCCGGTACCTCCATGGTGAGCCGGTCCCGTTTGAGTCGATCCTCGACTGGCGACTCACGCGGGACGTCTCCACCATCGAGTTGAGTCATCGTCCAGACGACAGCCGGATTGTGTGGCTCGACCCCGACGCCACCCCGCCTCCGATCGAGGTCTTTGCCACCGGCCCGCGTGTGTTGGGCGTGGCGGGGCGGTGGGCCGACAAGGTCACGATCGCCGTCGGTGCAGACTTCGATCGCATTGCCTGGGCAATCGAGACGGCAAGAAGCGCCAGATCCGATGCCGGCCTCGACCCGGCCACCCTCTCCATTGGCGCGCTGATGTCGGTCGGGGTGTCTGACGATGTGGACCTGGCTCGGCGGTCGGTCGCCAACGGAGTGGCGTCGAACGCACGATTCGCAATCATGGGCGGATCCGTGGTCGGGCCGGCGGACGCGGCCAAGCGCTCCGTGCTCGAAGCCGTAGGGCGCTCCTACGACATGAACCATCACGGGGGCCCCGGCGATCAGGTCAACCAGCTCACCGATGATTTCATCGATTCGTTCGCCATCGTGGGATCGCCGCACCGTTGCATCGAACGAATCCTCGAACTGCACACGCTGGGGATCGACTACTTCGTGCTCGGTCGTCCTCAGGAGGGCTACCAGCGCTTGGTCGAAGAGGTACTGCCCGAGGTTCGTGCCGCGACAGCCGTCTCCTGATTGCAACGTGTTGGTGGCGAGCAACTTGGCACGCGATGAGAGACGCTGACGCCACCCGGCGGTCAGGCGCGAGCGGGTGCGGCAGCGAAGGCGCGGATCGCCTCCCGGCAGAATGCCGGCAGGTCGTCGGGCTTGCGGCTGCTGATCAAGGCGCCGTCGACGCGAACCTCTTCGTCGACCCAGTTCGCGCCCGCGTTGTGCAGATCGGTCTTGAGGCTGGGCCACGACGTCAACGTGCGGCCTTGAAGCACACCGGCATCGGCGAGGATCCAGGGGCCGTGACAGATCACCGCGGTGGGCTTACCCGACTCGACGAAGTCGCGTACGAACCGCACGGCGTGGTGATCGGTGCGGAGCTCGTCGGCGTTCGCGACACCACCGGGGAGCACCAACGCGTCGTAGTCGGACGCCACGACATCGCCGACGGCGTGGTCGACGGGAAGGATGCGGGTCCGGTCGAGGTGGCGGAAGCACTGCACCGTGCCCTCGTCGGTTGCGATCAGCTCGGCGGCACCTCCCGCTGCGATCACCGCATCCCATGGCGTCGAGAGCTCGGCTTCCTCGACACCCTCGTTGGCGACGAGGAACGCGATCTTCTTGCCGGTGAGTTGATCGGTTCGATCGGCCATCGACCTCACCTCTCGTTCGGGGTCCGGAGCAAGTCCGAACACGTGGCTACGAACGACGCGGTACCCAAGGTGGTCGTCTGCGACACCCGCGCCGTCGCGGGCTGCACGCTGGAGCGCCGACGCGACGTCTCGGCGGCGGGGCGCTCGGCAAAGAACGGCGTATGCCTCGGCCGTCGGTGCCGACCCTCCGCCGCGGGCTCGCGGTGCCGCGGCCGGCGTCGTTGCCACGTCCGCGATGACGGCCGTGCAATGGCCTGCCGCGCTCGCGTCGGGGCGGAATCCCCGCCGGTGGAGATCACCCGGCGCTTGGGCCTCATTGTGCCCGGCGGCGACTGGGCACCGCCGGCCTCGTCTCGAGGGCCGTGATCGCGCACTTCGCGTTCGGAGGGGCGACCGGTGCGATCTACGGCGCGTTCACACCGCGGCACCATCGGCTCACGTCCGGTGTCGGGTACGCGGGAGCGCTCTGGGCCGCGAGCAGGTCAGCCGGGATCGCACCAGCCCTCATGAACGTCCGTACCGCTCGTAGCCCCACAAGAACCACCAGGCCATGAACGCCCCGAACAAGATCAGCGGGAAGAGTGCATCGATTGTGTCGGGGCTGTGTAGCGGCACGAACGCCCACACGATCCCGGCCAGCACGACCGCGAACGCGAGGAACAGCCCCACGAGGCGATTCATGCCGAGCAGTCTGTCAGGCTGCACGGGCACCGGAGGTGTCGGGTTACGCCGCCTGTCCACGCCTCGCGGCACGCTGACGCGATGACGACCTCGATGAAGTTCGGTGGACACCAGCGGGCGACCTCTGGCGCGGTAGCTCAGGGTCGTCGTCACGTTCGTCGACTGCGGCCGACTGGCTGGTCGACACGAGCGATCGCATGAGCCGCGAACGTGAGCCCAGCGCAGAACGTCCACGCTCGATCGAAGTGCATCGACGGCGCCGTCAGCGAGCTGCTCCCAGAGAGCTTCACTTTCGAAACTGATACGGGCGAGATCTGGGACCGCGAACACATCGAATACACCGTCGGACTCGAGATGCGTCTTCCCCGAATCGCATCGGCTGCGACAGGTCAACCCAACATCCGTGACGCGGCACCAGAGCTGCTCGTCGACGCGATGAGCTTGAAGACCCTTCGTGATGATCTCGGCCATGCGAAGCGCGATCGCAGCGACGGACGATCAGGCCTGACAACGACGACCTTCGACGACCTGTTTGCCGCCGACGTTGAGCGGCTGGCTCAGATCCCGGTAGCGGTCGGAGACCACTACGAAATAGGGCCAACCCGACCGTCGCCGACGCTTCTGGAATAAGGAGATGGCAGCGAGTTGGCCTGTACGCCGGATTCTGTACGGACCGAGGTCCGTGGTGACCATCCATCTCGGCCGGCGGTTACCCGACGGCTCGTGCGGTCCACCCGGGGATGCCGGCACCGGAGTGCCATCGGGCGGGCAGCCCTTCCCCTGTTCGACCTTGCTCCTGGTGGGGTTTGCAGAGCCACCCGGGTCACCCCGGGTGCTGGTGCGCTCTTACCGCACCGTTTCACCCTCACCTGTGCACGACCCGGAGGCCGTGCCATCGGCGGTCTGTTCTCTGTTGCACTGTCCTGCGGGTCGCCCCGACTGGGTGTTACCCAGCACCATGCCCTGTGGAGTCCGGACGTTCCTCGGCACGACGTCGAAACGTCGTGACGCGGTCACCCGGCCAACTCGCTGCCGTGGCCAGGATACGGCGCCGGTCGTGTCCACCTCACGCCGCCGCGTTCGACGGTACGCTCCGCAGACCCGTCCGCCTGCTGTGGAACCGACCGACACGGGAGCGTGCAATGAGCGAATCCGAATCCCCGACCACCGAGTACTCGTCGCCGCTCGATGCCGACGGCCCGCTCGACGCCGACGCGCTCCGCGGGATCTACGCGGCGGAGATGGGTGGGGAAGCCTTCTACGAAGCGCTCGCCGCGGAGATCGACCACGCCGACGCCGCTGAGCTCCTCCGCCGCAACGGCCGTGAAGAAGCGGGGCACGCCCGCCGCATCGGGCGCGCGATCGAGCTCAAGGCGGGCGCTCCGTTCGAGCCGCCCGCACCGGTCGACCCCAGCCTCATCACGTTGCCCGACTCGATCGATGCGACGTTCTTCCAGCGCCTCATCGACGGCGAGCTCGGAGGAGATGCCAAGTACGCGAACCTCGCCGAGCACGAACCCGACCCCGAGGTCGCACGCTTGTACCGGCTGAATGGGCGTGAGGAGTCGATCCACGCCGGTCGCGTCGAAGAGGTCATGGCGCTGCTCGCAACGAGTTGACGCGGCCGCCGCTACTCGACGCGGCGTACGACCAGCCGTGAGCCGAGCGTGCCGCCCAGCATGCCGAGCGCGGACGCGATCACGAGGTGTCCGAAGATCTGGCCTGGTTTGAACACCGGCGTGGCGCCAGTGAACAGCGCCTTGTTCTCGTCTCGTGCAACCCAGATGAGGATGCGCACCGGCACCCACAGCGCGAACGCGAGCACACCGGCGATCGCGCCGTTGGTGAGCGCACCGCTCGGCGCGCGCCGTCCGGCGACGAACCCGGCGATGAAGTAGCCGACCAACACCACCACGAACAGGGGATAGCGCCACCCCGACTGGTCGTAGTTGTCGATGTTGTGGCTGAGCAGTGCGTCGACCAGGCTGGCGGCGACGAGCACACCGAGCCCGATCACCGCGCCCTGCGCGATCGCGGCCCAGTCGACGATCGCGTCGGCGTCGGCGTCGGTGCCCACTTCCACATCCGCGTCCGCGCTGGACGTGCGGTCGTCGGGAGTTGCCGCGGGTTGGTCGTCGTCAGTCATCAGCTCCAGCTTGCCAACTCGACGGCCACGGTGTCGGTCACGGCGCGCCGTCGGACGTTGCCCAGGGCGGGAGTCCGTGGTCGTACTCGCCAGTCTCGTCGCGGAACAGCTCAGCCACCGGTTCGCGCAGCCCGTCGTGGGCCAACGGTCGGATCAGCCCGCGTTCACGCACGAGCAGGATGGCGGCGAGGAACAGGTAGAGGCCGCCCATGGCGAGCCGCTCGTACTGCGCCAGGTGCTCGGGCAGCACGCCTCCCAGCACGAACTGCCCCATGAACAGGCCGAACAGTGCCCACGCCTCACGCACGCTCAAGCTGCGGTTCGCCAACACCGCGATCGCGAACACCGATTGCGCGGCCGTGAGGAACAGCTCCTCGCGTTGCAGCGAATCGAGCGGGAGGCCGTGCAACGACGACGACGACACCGCGAACACGATCGGCAACGAACCCACCAGCAACGTCCATTGGTTCACCTTCGACGACAGCAGCGTGCCGAGGCCCGCGCTGGTCTGCAGCCGCCACGCGAAGAGACCGGCAACCAGGAGCTCGGGCGCTTCCGACGCGAGCGGCGCGACCCATTGCACCAACAGGAACGTATCGATCCCGGCCTGTTCACCCGCGTGCACGAGTGACTCGGCGAAGGGTTCCGCGCAGGCGAAGATCACGCCCGCCGCGAACGCGAGCATCACGCCGACGGCAATGCGGCGCGCCGTGACGGGCAACGAGCCGATGATCCGGGCCGGGCCGACGAGATGCGGCTCCTCCGACGGTGAACGCGCGATGCGGAACACGAACGCGATGAAGATCGAGATGAGGATGACGGCGTCGACGAGTGTGAGCGTGCGCTTCAACGGCAGCGTCAATGAGTAGAGCGTGGCGAGCGCGAGGAACGAGATCTCGATCGCGTGCGGGCGCTCGAGGTGCACTTCGGTGTCGATCTCGCCCGTGTACCCGCGGCGTCGCGCGATGCGGGTCATGCGCCACGCGGCCAGCAGCACCACCATCGACCAGCCCACGCCGATGAGGAGCCGGTTGGCGCCGGTCATGTTCGCGAGCGCCAGCGGCGCGTACTTCTCTGGGTTCTGGCCGGCCTTCGACGCGAAGGCGAAGTCGACGGCGTACTCCGGGAGCACCGCAATCAACGCGAGCACGGTGAGCGCAAGCCCCTGTGACACGTCGAGTTGCAGCACCTCAGCTGCCCAGGCGAGGAGGAACGCGGCGCCGAGGATGGCGAAGCCGTACAGCACCGGGGCCAGCGCGGCCGGTGGGTTCAACCCGGCGACGCGGACGAAGAGTCCGGGAAGGGTGGCAGCGAACGCCAGGCCCATCACGACGAACTGGCTGGTCGGGTGTTCGTGACGGGCGGTCGGAGTGGTGTGTGTGCCGGACGTCACGGCGGCATCCTACGAGGCGACCTGCCAGGAGCCTTGGTTCGCAAGGCTCGTACGCCGTCGGGCGGTGTGCATCCTCTGCGGACGGTCGCGTCGAACTGGTTCAAAGGATTGGCACTCAGGCAACGGGGGAGACCGGTCGAAGTTCTCAGTGTCGGACACCGCTGCCGCGATGCGACTCCGCACCAGCGACGCGAGCCTCACGAAGCGAGCACGCCACCATGACCATCACCAGCATGACGAAGCCGATCTGGCGTCAGTACGCCCGGTGCCTGGGCGCCGACTCCGAGCTCTTCTACCCCCCGTCGGAATCCGACGAGGCGGCAGAGCCGGCCAAGGCGATCTGCGCGGTGTGCCCGGTGCGCGAGCCATGCCTCGACCATGCGATCACCGCACGTGAGAAGCAGGGCGTGTGGGGCGGGCTCACCGAGCGTGAGCGCCGGCGCCTGATCCGGCAGCGTCGCCGCAGCGCCTGAGCAATTGCCCGCCTGATCGCACTGCACGCCGACGCGGGATCGCGCCAGACCTCGAGCACCACCCTTCGGTAACCTCCACGCCAATGACTGCCGAGCTGTGGCCCGACGTGATCGGGCGGCTCCTCCGAGCGGAGGAGCTCTCCACCGACGAGATCAGCCGCGCCATGTCGGCGATCCTCGCCGGCGAGGCCACCGACGCGCAGATTGCCGCGTTCGGCGTGGGCCTCCGGGCCAAAGGTGAGACGCCCGACGAGCTTGCCGCGCTCGCCCGCACCATGCTCGGCTTCTCCGAGCGCGTCGACCTGTCCGATCTCGACGCCTCGCCGATCGACACGTGTGGCACCGGCGGCGACCGCTCGGGCACCGTCAACGTGTCCACCATGGCCGCGATCGTCGCCGCGGCCGGCGGTGCCCGCGTCGCCAAGCACGGCGGTCGCGCCGCCACCTCGCAGTGTGGATCCACCGACGTGCTCGAGGCGCTCGGCGTCGTCATCGACCTCGGGCCCGAGGGCGTGGCGCGCTGCGTGCGCGAAGCCGGGATCGGGTTCTGCTTCGCCCAGCGGTACCACGCCGCGTATCGCTTCGTCGCGCCCGTGCGCCGAGAGCTCGGCGCGCCCACCACCTTCAACTTCCTCGGGCCGCTCGCGAACCCTGCAGGCGTGCGTCGTCAGGTCGTCGGCGTGGCCGATCCCGCGATGGCTGCGCGGATGCTCGGTGCCCTCGAAGCCCTCGGCAGTGAACGAGCCATGGTGTTCTACGGCCACGACGGGTTCGACGAGCTCACCGTCACCACCACGTCGACCGTGCACGAGCTGCGCGATGGCGAGGTACGGGTGTACGACGTCGATCCGACGTCGTTCGGGATCCCCTACGCCGAGCACGCGGCGCTCGCCGGCGGCGATGCGGCGGGCAACGCCGAGGTCGCCCACCAGACGTTTGCCGGTGCGGCCGGCCCGATCCGCGAGATCGTCGCGCTCAACGCGGCGGCGGCACTCGTGGTCGCCGACCTCGCCGACGACCTGAAGGACGGCGTCGACCTCGCTCGGTCCATCCTCGACGACGGTCGCGCCGCTGCGACGCTCGATGCGTTCGTGCGCGTGAGTGTGGCGGCCCGTGCCGCGGGAGAAGGCTGATGGCACGCGCGCTCGAGTGCCCGGCGTGCGGTGCCCGTCATCGTCTCGATTCGCTCGGTGGTGGCACCACCTTTCGCTGTGACAGCTGTGGGCAGGCGTTGAAGGTTCCGCCGTCGGTCGGCGCGACGCGCCCGTCCACTCCCCGCGATGACACATCGTCTCCGGGCTCATCCCCGGGCGCGGCGCCGGCACCGCCTCCGCGGCGAGGGGGAAGCGCCGCGGCTCGAGGCCAGACCGTCACCGCGACCGCTGGCGCGGCCGCCGCATCCACCGGCTCCGGTGCCACGTCAGCGTCGGCACCGACGAGCTCCCCGTCGGTCGACAACGGCGCGTCGACCCGTCGGTCGCGCCGCGCCGCACCCGCGCCGCGCAAGAAGGTGCGCCTCTACTGGCGAATCATCGCGTGGATCGTCGCGGTACCCCTCGGCTTCGTGATCACCGCGTACCCCGCGTTTCAACTCGACTTGCTGAAGAAGGACGACCTCCTCGACGTGTTCGTGGGGGAGGGCACCGGGCGTTACGTGCGTCTCCTCGTGGGTGCGGCGATCTGGGCCCTCGTCACGGCCCTGCTCGTGCAGCTGTTCGTGGAGGGTGGGCGCTGGTACGCGAACCGTCGGCGCGAACGCAAGGCGCGCGCCAGTCGCAACGACCGTTCCCCCCGTCAACCTCAGCCCGTCGCGGGGTCGGCCCCGCGTCCGCCGGCACGCGCGGAATCCCGATGAGCTCGGTGCGCTACCGGTGCACGGGGTGCGGCAACCTCACCCGCTTCGAGGTGGTCGCGTCGCAACGCACCCGAGCGCTGTATCACTACTCGGTGGCCGGCGACCTCACCGTCGAAGACGAGACGGTGCTCGATTCGGCGGTCGAGCTGGTCACGTGTGTCTGGTGCGGCGCGAAAGGCGACGCCATCGCCATGATCCCGGCCGGCGAGCCGGTCGAAGGCTGAGCCCGACGTAACCGTCACACCCCCGTGGGAAGCTCACCACCTCGAACGGCGACGCCGCTCGAGGCCCTTCCCCGGAGGTTGCACGTGATCGTCGACTGTGCCGAGTGCTCGATGCGCGACACCGAGGTGTGTGCCGACTGTGTCGTCACCTTCGTGGTGAACCGATGCCCGGGCGAAGCCCTGGTCATCGACGTGGCCGAGGAACGGGCGGTTCGGCTGATGGCACGCGCCGGTCTCGTCCCACAGCTCCGGCACGTGAACGCTGCTCCGGGGTAGGTTCTGGCGCGCCCGCGCACCTACAGCGGGCACGACCACTGTCGACGGCGATCGTCGACACGCCACCAGGAGGACTGCCCGGGTGTTTTCGCTCAACTTCGCGTTGATGATCTCGCGCGTGTGGATCGCGTTCATGGTCTTCATGCACGGCTGGCGTCACCTCAAGTCGCTGCAGTCGGGGCCCGGCATGGCCAACTGGTTCGAGAGCCTCGGGATCAAGCCCGGATGGCTCCACGCCAAGGTCGTCACCTACACCGAGCTGATGCTGCCGGCCCTCTTGTTGTTCGGCCTCTTCACGCCGCTCGCCTACGCCGGCGTCTGCTCGTTGATGCTGGTGGCGTTCATGACCAACCACCTGAAGAACGGGTTCTTCCTGAACACCTCCACCGAGGGCTACGAGTACGTCGTCACCGTCGCCGTGGTGAGCATCACCCTCGGCACGTTCGGGGCCGGCGAGTGGTCGCTCGACCACGCCTTCGGCATCTTCGACTCCTTCGACTTCAAGCAGAACCTGCTCGTCACGGCCATCGTCGGCATCGGCGGCACGATCGCGTTCCTCGCCACGTTCTGGCGGCCGCCGAAGCCCGACGCGACATCCTGACCTGACACGATCCGCACGCGCCGACCGCAGGAGACCCCACGATGGGCAGCGTCGCGCTCGAGCACGTCACCAAGCAGTTCGACGGCACCACCGCGGTCGACGACCTGTCACTCGACGTGGCCGACGAGGAGTTTCTGGTGCTGCTCGGCCCGTCGGGCTGTGGCAAGTCGACGGCGCTGCGCATGATCGCGGGCCTCGAACACCCCACGTCGGGATCCATTCGCATCGGCGACCGGGTGGTCGACCACGTGGAGGCCAAAGACCGCGACATCGCGATGGTGTTCCAGAGCTACGCGCTCTATCCGCACATGACGGTGCGGCGCAACATCGAGTTCCCGCTCCGCTCGCGTGGTGTCGGCACGGCCGAGCGGGCGCAGCTCGTGGCCGACGCCGCGGGCAGCCTCGGCCTCCAGGAGCTGCTCGACCGCAAGCCGGCGCAGCTCTCGGGTGGACAACGACAGCGGGTGGCGCTGGCGCGCGCGATCGTGCGCCGGCCCCAAGCGTTCCTGATGGACGAACCGCTCTCGAACCTCGACGCCAAGCTGCGCGTGCAGACGCGCGCGGAACTGGTGGAGCTGCAACGTCGGCTCGCGGCCACCGTGGTGTATGTGACCCACGACCAGGTCGAGGCGCTCACCATGGGTCATCGCATCGCGGTGCTCGAACGGGGCGTCCTCCAGCAGATCGGGCCGCCCCAGGAGGTGTACTCGCGGCCCGCGAACCTCTTCGTGGCGCGCTTCATCGGGAGCCCGCCCATGAACACCGTGACCGGCACGTTGGTCACGTCCGGCGAAGGGCTCGGTGACGCGCTCGCTGTCGACCTGCCGGGTGGGCGGGTGTCCGTGCCGGCGCACCTCGAGTCCGCGGTGCGGGCTGCAGGCGTCACCGACGTGGTGGTGGGCGCCCGACCCGAAGACCTCCGCTTCGGGTCTGCCGACGGCGTGCGGGCCGGCGTCGTTGCCGTGGAGTCGCTCGGGCACGAGCGCCACGTCGTGTGCCGGCTGGCCGACGACCAGCTGGTGATCGTGCGTCAAGCGGTGCACGACGCGGCGCCGGCGGTCGACGAGTCGGTGGTGCTCGTCGCCGACGTCGACGCGATTCACGTGTTCGACCCCGAGTCGGGCATGAGGATCGGGTGAGCGTCATCACGTCGCGGCGCACGAAGGACACGGGGCTCGCGGCGCTCCTGTTGTTGCCGTCGCTCGTGATCTTCGGCGTCTTCATCTTCTATCCGCTGATCCACAACGCCTACCTCGGCTTCTTCCGCAGTCCGCCGTTCCCCGGGCTCCCGAAGCACTACGTGGGGTTCGATCAGTACCGCGACGTGCTCACCTCCTCCGACTTCCTCGACAGCGTTCGCACCACGGTTGTGTTCGCGCTGCTCGTCGTTCCGGCCGGCATCGGCATCGGGCTGGGCCTCGCGGTCCTGGCACACCAGCAATTCCGCGGTGTGGCGATCTACCGCACGTTCTTCTCGTCGACGGCCGCCACGTCAGTCGCCGTCGCGGCGGTGATCTTCGGCACGCTCATGAACCCGCAGGTCGGCCTGTTGCCGTGGCTCGGGCTGGTCACGTCGCCGACGATCCTGCAGAACCCGCAGTGGGCGCTCGTCGCCGTCGCCGTGATCACCGTGTGGCAGACCCTCGGCCTCACGTTCATCCTCATGTCGGCCGGGCTGCAGAGCGTGCCTGACGAGTTGCTCGAAGCCGCGCGCATCGACGGTGCCGGCACGTGGTCGCGCTTCTGGCACGTCACGTTGCCGTTGCTGTCGCCCACCATCTTCTTCGCCGTCGTGATCGGCTCGATCTTCGCGTTCCAGACCTTCGGCCAGATCGACCTGCTCACCCAGGGCGGCCCGTTGAAGAAGACCAACGTGCTCACCTACTTCATCTACACGGAGCTGGCGAAGGATCCGGGGAAGGCCGCGGTGCTCGCCATCGCGCTCTTCTTCATGACGCTCGTGCTCGCCCTGGCGCAGATCCGTCTGCTCGAGCGCAGGGTCACCTATGAGCGCTGACACCTGGAAGCGCGTCGGCCGGTACGCCCTGCTCACGGTGTTGGCCGCCATCGTGTTGTTCCCCATCTACATCACGGTGGTGAACTCGCTGCTCCGACCGGTCGACATCACGACGCAGCCGCCGAAGTTCTTCCCGACCGATCCGCAGTGGGGCGCGTATCGCGAGGCGTGGAACGCCGGGCACATGGGGCTCTACCTGAAGAACAGCCTCATCGTCACCTTGGTCATCACGTTCGGTCAGGTGACCACCGCGGTGCTCGCCGGGTACGCGTTCGCCTTCCTCGATTTCCCGTTCAAGCGAACCGTGTTCGCGCTGTTCCTCGCCACCTTGATGGTGCCGTTCGAGGTCACGATCGTCACCAACGTCACCACGATCGCGAACCTCGGCTGGTCGAACTCGTACGCGGGCCTCGCGGTGCCGTTCCTCGCCACCGGGTTCGGCGCCTTCTTGATGCGCCAGGCGTTCCTCACGTTGCCCCGCGAACTGCGTGATGCCGCCGCGCTCGACGGCTATGGGCACTGGCGGTTCATGACCCGGGTGGCAGTGCCGCTGGCGCGCCCGGCGGTGGCGGCGCTCTCGGTGTTCGCGTTCCTCGGGGCGTGGAACCAGTATCTGTGGCCGTTGCTCGTCACCAAGGACGACGAGTACCGCACGGTGCAGATCGGGTTGAAGCAGTTGCAGGGGCTGGCGATCGACCAGATCAACGTGACGTTCGCCGGTGCGATCATCGCGGTGCTGCCGCTGGTGATCCTGCTGCTGGTGTTCCAGAAGCAGCTGGTCCGCGGGCTGACCGCGGGTGCGGTCAAAGGATGAGCCATGATGCCGGTCGGAGAATCACGTGTGATGAGCGAGGAGCGGGGATGAAGCGGACGGTGGGCGTACTGATGGCCGCGATGGTGGCGGTCGGTGGACTGGTCGGCGCGGTGGCATCGCCCGCGGGAGCGAAGACCGTCACGTGTCCGTTGGCGGCGTTGAAGAAGGCGTCGAAGCCGGTCGAGATCACGATGTGGCACTCGATGCCGCGCGAGAACGAGACCACGCTGCAGGCGTTGACCGACACGTTCAACTCCTCGCAGTCCGACGTGCACGTCAAGCTCGTCAACAAGGTCAGCTACGACGACACCTTCACGAGCTACAAGGCCGGGCTGTCGAGCGGTGAGCTGCCCGACATCGTGCAGCTGCAGGAGACCGAGCAGCAGCAGATGATCGACACGCAGAGCATCGTGCCGTCGGGCGTGTGCGCGAAGGCCGACAAGTACAGCTTCTCCGACTACCTCCCTCGGGTGGTCAGCTACTTCACCGTCGAGGGTCAGATGTACGCGATGCCGTTCAACACGTCGGGTCCCGTGCTCTATTACAACAAGAAGGCGTTCACCGCGGCCGGCCTCGATCCCACGAAGCCGCCGGCCACGCTCGACGAGGTGCGGTCAGCGGCGGAGAAGCTGAAGTCGAGCGGCGCGGTGAGCGGCACACCCTTCGGGCTCAAGGTCGAGCCCGGCTACGTGGAGCACTGGCTCGGGCTGTCGAGCCAGCTGTTCGTCAACAACAAGAACGGCCGATCGGCCCGCACCACGAAGTCGGTGCTGAACAGCTCGACCGGCAAGCAGATCTTCGGTTGGCTGTCGGGGATGGTGAAGGACGGACTCGCCACCACGAACCCGGCGGAGGGCAGCGGGAACTTCGACAATCTGCTCGGCATCGGCAACGGCAACTACGCGATGTCGATCGACACGAGCGCGTCGTTGGGCACCATCTCGACGGTCTTGGGCTCCGGCCAGTACCCGAACGTGGAGCTCGGGGTCGCGCCGATGCCCGGTCTCGTGGTCGGCAAGGGCGGCGTGCTCGTGAGTGGCGGGGCGCTCTACATCTCGAACAAGTCGGCGCCGGAGAAGCAGGCGGCCGCGTGGCAGTTCGAGAAGTTCCTCGACTCCGCAACGTCGCAGACCACCTGGGCCGTCGGCACTGGCTACGTCCCCATCGTCAAGGCGGCGGCCGACAGTGCGGGCGTGCAGGCGCTGTGGGCGAAGAACCCCGGCTACAAGGTCGCGTACGAGCAGCTGCTCAACGGCCCCACCAACTCGGCGACCGCGGGGTCGGTCATCGGCAACTACGTGGGCGTCCGCGACGCCGTGCGCGACGGCGAGAACTCGATGTTCCTGAACGGCACCGCGCCGAACGCCGCGCTCAAGGACACCGCGTCGAAAGCCACCACCGAGATCGACAACTACAACGTGCAGATCGGCGCCAGCTGACCTGACGCGCCGCGGTTCTGATCAGGAGCCGCTGAGGAGACGACGGGGGTTGTCGACGAGCATCGTCTCGACGTCGGCCTCCGTCACTCCTCGCGCGAGCAGACGAGGCACGAAGTCGGTGACCAGATAGGTGTACGGGCGGCCCGACACCTGAAGGTCGATCACCTCTTGGAACTTGGCACGCGCCTCACGCTGCTCAGGCGGTACGTACATCGCGTTGCGCGGGGCGGTGAGCGAGCAGATGTGATCCTGCGAGAGACACACGTTCGAGGTGAGGCCGTCACTCACCAGGGCTGCGACATGGTCGGCGCGTCGGTCGTCGGGTGCGAGGATCTCGAGACCGATGCGGTCGACACCGACGAACGTGCCACGCTCGGCGAGCTTGCGGATGGGCGCGACGTCGGTCTGCTCGTCCTGGTGGCCGATGAGCACCCGGCCGAGCTCGGCGCCCGCTTCTTCGAAGATGTCCTGTTGGGTGTCGCCGTGACGTGAGTTCTCGGTGTGCGTGATGATCGCGACGCCGGCCTCCTGCTGCGCGAGCGCCGCGCCGGTGAGCACGCGCCGCTCGGCGTCGGTGACGTCGTAGCCCGTCGCGGCCTTGATCGCGCCGGGTCGGATGCCGCCGGTGTTGGCGATGCCTTCGGCGAGCTCGGCCACGTAGTGCTCGGCCACCTCCTCGGGATCGCGGGCACGCCAGTAGTAGGGAAGCCCCATGTCGTGGTGCTGGGTGTAGAAGCCCGTCGTGCAGACGATCTGCATGCCCGACTTCTGCGCGATCTCCGCGTAGAGCTCGGGGTCGCGTCCCATCTCGATGGGGCAGGGGTCCACGAAGGTGCGGAAGCCGGCGTCGAGCAGCTCGGCCATCTTGTCGACCGCGAGCGACACGGCCGCCGCGCGGTCCCACGACATGGTGCGGTCGTACTCCTCGCCGTACCAGGAGATGCGAATGTGCTCGTGCACCAGCGTGCGCCCGAGCGCCGCCGCGTCGACCGGACCGGTCACCGTCTGGACGTCAACCATTGCTTCCCCTCATCGTTCGCGAACCACGAAGTACAGCACGGGTGGCCCCATCATGCCTAGCGCCACGTCGTTCGAAACTGCGTTGGGCATGCACGCAGAGCGCACGCTGGGAACGCAATTTCGGAAAAAGGTGGTGGTGGTGGGTCGCCGCGCTGTTCGCTGGGGATGTAGGGGCGCTTGGTCGGGCCGACGTAGATCTGGCGGGGACGGCCGATCTTCGTGGCCGGGCTCTCCACCATCTCCTTCCAGTCCGCGATCCAGCCGGGCAGCCGCCCGATCGCGAACAACACCGTGAACATGTCGGTGGGGAAGCCCATCGCGCGGTAGATCAGACCCGAGTAGAAGTCGACGTTCGGGTAGAGCTTGCGGTCGATGAAGTACTGGTCGGTGAGCGCGACCTCTTCGAGCTGGAGCGCGAGGTCGAGCAGATGGTCGCGCTGGCCGAGCTCGGTGAGCACGTCGTCGCACGTCTGCTTGAGGATGCGTGCCGCGAGGGTCGTAGTTCTTGTACACCCGGTGGCCGAAGCCCGAGAGCTTGAACGGGTTGTCGGGGTCTTTTGCCATCGCCACGTACTTCGACACGTCGTCGCCGTCGTTCTGGATGTCGACGAGCATCTCGATGACCTTCTGGTTCGCGCCACCGTGCAGCGGGCCCCACAGCGCGTTGATGCCGGCGCCGATGGCGGCGTACACGTTCACCTCGCTCGACCCGACGAGGCGCACCGTGGAGGTGGAGCAGTTCTGCTCGTGGTCGGCGTGGAGGATGAGCAGCTTCTTGAGCGCGTTCACCACCACCGGGCTGACCTCGTACCGCTCCGAGGGCACCGAGAACATCATGGTGAGGAAGTTCTCGATCAGGTCGAGCTCGTTGTTCGGGTACACGAAGGGTTGCCCGATCGACTTCTTGTACGCGTACGCCGCGATCGTGGGCAGCTTCGCCATCAGGCGCACGATCGACTTCTCGACCTGCTCGGGGTCTTTCGGGTCGAGGCTGTCGAGGTAGAAGGTGCTCTGCGCGGTGACCACCGACGACAGGGTGGCCATCGGGTGCGCGTCCTTGGGGAAGGCGTCGAAGAAGCGCTTCACGTCTTCGTGCACCAGCGTGTGCTTGCGGAGCTCTCGACTGAACCGGTGGCGCTCGGCCTGGGTGGGGAGCTCGCCGTAGATCAGGAGGTAGGAGGTCTCGAGGTAGGACGGGTTGGCCACGTTGACCAGGTCTTCGATGTCGATCCCGCGGTAGCGCAGGATGCCCGCCTCGCCGTCGATGAAGGTGATCGCCGATTCACAGGACGCCGTGTTCACGAACGCGTTGTCGAGCGTGACCATGCCCGACTGGCCTCGGAGCTTGGCGATGTCGATCGCCGTCTCGCCCTCCGTGCCCACGACCACGGGCAACTCGTACTCGCGCTCGCCGTGTCGGAGTACCGCAGGCGACTCGCTCATCGTGCTCTCCTCCAGGTCGTGATGTTCGTTGTCTGGCAGGCTACCCGCCTGGTTTCGAGATTCGACAGGGCTAGCGTGGCGAGGTGGCGACCGATGAACACCGGGTGACGGGCCCGGGCGCTCAGGGTGCGACGGACACGCCCGTCGACCCCGGCAGCGCAGGCGCGGTGGCCACCGCGTCGGGCGGCGCACGTGGCGCAGCCGGCTCTCGAGGAGCCGCGGCGTCGCTCCGTCGCCTCTTTCCGTGGCGCGCCGTGGTGGCGCCCTGGCTGCTGTCGCGCGTCGTCTCGGTCACGGTGATGATGATCGCCATCAACGACCCCTACCGGGGCGGGAAGTTCGCGCAATTCGCGCAGAAGTGGGACGGGGCGTACTACATCGGCATCGCTCGCTCGGGGTACGGCCCGGTGAACGTCACCGACCCGCGCTGGGCATTCGCGCCCGGGCTCGCCGGTGTGGTGCGGGTCCTCCGCGAGCTGGGCAACGACGAAGTGCTGCTGTTCCTGCTGAATCAGGCGGTCTTCCTGATCGCGCTGGCCGGTGTCTACCGCATCGCTCGTCGGTACGGCTCTGATCGCGCGGCGCTGCTGGCGGTGTGGTCGCTGGCCTTGTTCCCCGCGTCGTTCGTGTTCTCGATGAGCTACCCCTCGTCGATGTTCCTCGCCGCGTCGGTGTGGGCGTTCGTGTTCGTCGACGACGGCCACGACGTGACCGCCGGGATCCTCGCAGCAGGAGCCGCGGTGTTGCGGCCGAACGGGCTGATCATCGCCATGTCGCTCGCGGTCGCGGTGAAGTCGGCGCGCAGGATCGCGGTGGTCGCGCTCCCTGCGGTGCTGGCGCTCGGCGCGTGGTGTTGGTACTGCTACGCGCAGACCGGCGACGCGCTTGTGTTCATCACGACCAAGGAGAAGTGGCAGGAGATCACGGCCTTCGGCGTGATCGACGGCAAGGGGAAGTGGTCGGCGGTGCCGCACCTCGTGCTCGCGCTCGCCGCGATCGGGGTGGTGGTCTGGCAGCGACGTCGTCTGCCGGTCGCGTTCCTCGTGCTCACCGCGCTGTCGCTGCTGCCGTCGCTCGTCACGGGCATGGTCGGCCTCGCCCGCTACACGAACGAGTGCTTCCCGCCGTTCCTGGCTGCGGGTCAGGTGCTCGAACGGTGGTCGACGCGCTGGCAGGTCGCGGCGCTCGCCACCTCGACGGTCGGACTCGTGGCCTTCGCAGTGGTCGTGGCCCGCTACGACCTCGTGCCCTGATTTCTGCGGTCGCTCACTGGCGTCTCTGCGTGAACCTGGTCGCGCCAGCCGTTCGCTCCCGACGGCCCTACGTTCGCTGCGCTCACTTCGGAGCCGTGGGAGGTCTCGCTGTCGCTGGCGATGCTCGTCAGGCGAGCACGTCGACCGGAGTGCCGAGCGGCAGTTGCTTCGACAGCGCCGTGATGGCGTCGTTGTCGATGCGGATGCAGCCATGCGTGACGTTCTGGCCCAAGACGGAGGCGTCGTTGTTGCCGTGGATCCCGATCTCCGCGTCGCCGCCCTCGAACGTGTCGAGCGCGTCCGAGTGGCTCGACAGGCCGTAGGCATACGGTCCGTACACGGTGGTCGGGTCGATGGCCTTGATCAGCACGCGGAGGTAGTACTCGCCGGTGGGCGTCGGCGTGGCCTTCGCACCGACGGCCGTGGTGCCCGTGTAGATCACGTTGTCGGCGTTGGTCACGGTGATGCGGTGCGCGCCGAGCTCGACCCTGATGTGGAACGGGTTCGGGGCGAGGGCCACGTCAGCCGCGCGCACCCATCCCGTGCTGCCGTTGGGCCGAATGGGCAGCAAGACCTTCACCCATCCGTCGGGACGCTGCTCCTTCACGAGGAACACCTGCTGCACGGTCTGGTCGGGGTAGTCGGGGTCGACGACCCACGGGTTGGGAAGCTCCGACGCCGGCTGTGCATCGTTCGGCTCGTCGAACACCTGCAGCGTGGGCACCTTGGCCTGGGCGACGATCGATTGCCACGACGGAGCGGTGGTGGCGGTGGGGGCAGCCACCGCAGTGGTGGTGGGAACCGTTTTGCCGAGAGATGACCCGCCACCCCCGCCGCACCCCGCGGCGACCGCGGCCAGCGCGACGATCGCTGCGACCACGCTTACGGTGCGACGAAGACGAAGCAGGCCAGACATGGGCGAGCAGGGTAGCGGCCGACAGGCACTACCGTGCCGCGCCGTGCCGACCGACGCCGACGCGGCCGCGGCCGCCCAGGAGCTCGCCCGCCGCTCGCCGGCGTTTCGCGCCATCGTGGCGCGTGTGGGTGATCCGACCATGGGGTGGACGGGGCGGCCGCGCCGGACGCACTTCGCCGAGCTCGCCCGCTCGATCTGTTCCCAGCAGCTCGCGGGCGCCGCAGCCCGCACGATCCATGGTCGGTTCGAGGCGATCTACGGCGGGCGTCCCACGCCGCACGCGGTGCTCGCCACGCCCGACGCGGCGCTCCGTGCTGCGGGCCTGTCGGGATCCAAGGCGGCGGCGATCCGCGATCTCGCGTCGCAGATCGAGGCGGGCACGGTGTCGGTCGCGCGCATCGGCGCCCAGTCCGATGCCGACATCGTGGCCGAGCTCACCCGGGTGCGGGGCATCGGTCGGTGGACCGCCGAGATGTTCCTGATCTTCCAGCTGCGGCGCCTCGACGTGTGGCCGGTCGACGACCTCGGGGTGCGCAACGGGTTCGGGAGGTTGCATCGTATGGAGGCCGCGCCGACGGCGCGCGAGCTCGACGGGTTGGGTGACGAGCTCCGGCCCTACCGGTCGGTGGCTGCTTGGTACTGCTGGCGCGCGGTCGATCCGTCGGTGGGTGTCTGAAGGAGTCGTTCGCGCCACATCGCGTCCATCGCGCGGCATGGTCGGCGAACGGCTCGAGCCCGAGACGCTCGACGCGCGCGTCGACGCGCTCGACGTCGTCGAGGTGCCAAGGCACGAGGCGTCCGTGTTCGTCACGCACGAACTGCGACCCGAAGCGTTGCGGCCGGCCGTCGGCCATGCGGAGCCGGTCTTCGAGGTACGCCTGGTGCACCGGATCGGCGTCGCCGCACGCGACCGAGATCTCGAGCAGTTCGAAGCACCGGCGTTGCAGGCCGACGTCGTCGATCTCCTGTTGCGCGATCAGCCACGCGGCGTGCTCGCCGTCGGCGCCGACGAGCCGCCAACCGGGCCAACCCTCGTGGTCGTCGAGGATGTCCCAGAGCCGCTGCGCGCGCAACGGGCCCGGGGGGTCGTCGACCAACTGGAGCAGCTCGGCGCGGAGCGCCTCGTGCTGGGCCATCGCGTCACCTTACGACCGCGTCGAAGCCGATGAAACCTGGCCGGGCGGCATTCGGCCAGTGGGATCAGCCGCCAAGTCCGCCGTGGAATCCGGCCGAGTGCCGTGGAGGGCGCACGATACGATCGTGCCCGTGTAGCGCACCGATCCCGTCCCTGTCGTTGTCGAACCCGGGATCGTCGTATGCCTCCTTCTCCTTCCTCGTCCGCTCGTCCGTCGTTTTCACTGGTTGCCCACGGGCTGGGTCGCGTGCGCGCCGGGGCGCCGGTGCTCGACGCGGTGTCGTTGAGCGTCGGGCCCCGGACGCGCCTCGGCGTGCTCGGGCCCAACGGCGTCGGCAAGACCACGCTGCTGCGCCTGCTCGCCGGGCTCGACGCACCCGATTCGGGCACGGTCACTGCGACGCCACCGTCGTTGCGAGTGGGGTATCTCCCGCAGACGCACGCGCGTGATGTCCACGAGACGGTGTTCGAGCTCCTGGCCCGTCGCACCGGTGTCACTGACGCGGAGGACGAGTTCGAGCGAGCGTCGAGCGCGCTCGCGGGCGGTGTGCCCGGCAGTGACGACGACTACGCCGGCGCACTCGATGCGTACCTGGCTTCCGGCGCCCCCGACTTCGACGCCCGCGTGCGTTCGGTGTGCAGCGACCTCGGGCTCCCCGAGCACCTGCTCGACGTGTCGACGGCGACGCTCTCGGGTGGTCAAGCCGCGCGCGTGTCGTTGGCCGCTGTGCTGCTGAGCCAGTTCGACGTGTTCCTGCTCGACGAGCCGACCAACGATCTCGACTTCGACGGGTTGGCGCGGCTCGAACGGTTCCTCGAGTCGCTCCCGGGTGGAGTCGTCGTGGTGAGTCACGATCGCGCGTTCTTGCAGCGCACGGTGACGCGCGTGCTCGAGCTCGACGAACACTCGCGCACCGCGACAGAGTACGGCGGAGGTTGGCAGGGTTACCTCGACGCGCGCGCCACGGCACGCCAACACGCGGAGGACGAGTACGCGTCGTTCGTCACCGAGCGCGACCGACTCGTCGAACGAGGTCGCGCGCAGCGACAGTGGTCGGTCCAAGGGGTTCGCAAGGAGAAGCGGGCACCGCGCGACAACGACAAGGCGCAGCGCGACTTCCGGGTCAACGCGTCGGAACGCAACGCGTCGAAGGTCCGGATCAGCGAGAAGGCACTCGAGCGGCTGGAGACGGTCGACAAACCGTGGGAAGGCTGGGACCTCCGCTTCGACGTGGCGTCGACCGCCCGGAGCGGCGATGTGGTCATGCGGCTCGAGCACGCCGTCGTCGAGCGCGGCGCGTTCCGCCTCGGACCGGTCGATGTGGAGGTCGGGTGGGCGGAGCGCCTGGCCATCGTCGGGCCCAACGGCTCGGGGAAGACGACGCTGTTGCGCGCGCTCCTCGGCGATCTGTCCCTCGAGTCGGGGACACGCTGGATCGGCCCCGGCGTCGTCGTCGGCGAGATGGACCAGGCCCGTGCCGTGTTCGATGTCGACGGCTCGTTGCTCGACGCCTTCGTCCGCGCCACTGCACTCACGTTGAGCGAGGCGCGGTCGTTGCTCGCCAAGTTCGGTCTGGGCGCCGACCACGTGACGCGCGTGGCCGCGAGCCTGTCACCGGGCGAGCGCACGCGCGCAGTGCTCGCGCGCTTCGCCGCGCAGGGAGTCAACTGCCTCGTGCTTGACGAGCCCACCAACCATCTCGATCTGCAAGCGATCGAGCAGCTCGAGAGCGCGCTGGACAGCTACACCGGAACGCTGCTGCTCGTCACCCACGACCGTGCACTGCTCGACGCCGTGCGCATCACCCGTTCGATCGACGCCACCGGCACCAGCCTCAGCTAGCAGGAGCCGCCCCACGGGCCGGCGCCCTGCCACTGGTACAGCGTCCACGCCATGTCGTCTTGGTCGTACGGGGACGCGACGTTCGGCGGAACGCCGATCAGCTCGGTGCGTCGCGCGTGGTTGGCCGTGGCGTTCCACGTCGCCTGTGAGAACTGGTACGCGCCCCGGTACGCACCCGACGAGCTGACCGCGCCGTAGTTGCCGCCGCTCTCACGTTGACGGACGCACGAGAGGAACGGATCGTCGTGATGGGGATGCGTCCCCGGCGTGCCCGAGTAGTCGGGCGGGGGTGGCGGCGAGGGCGGGAGGGTCGTGCTCGGCGGCGCAGTCGTCGGCGTGGTGGCTGGTGTGGCGGGCGACGCGACGGTGGGTGCAGTCGAGGGCGTCGAGCTCGCGGCGGTGGCCGCGGCTGCCGTCGCGGCCGCAGCCGCGCGCTGGGCGTCCTCGCGACGGGCGGCCTCGGCGAGCTTGGCGTCGATCGCGGCGGCCTGGGTCTGCAAGGTGGCCAGCGCATCGTCGTGGGCCGACCGCGTGGCTTCGAGCTCGTGTCGCTGTTGCTGGAGGTCGTGGGTCACGTTCTGGAGTCGGGTGAAGGTGTTCTGGTCGTGCTGATTGACCTGGTTGATGATCCGTGCCCGTCGCGCCGCCTCGAGGACGTCGGCGCCATCGACCATTGCCGCGAGGCGTGACCCCGACTGCTGATACGCGATCACCGCACGGTCGCGGGCCGCGACCCGACCGCGGGTCGCCTGCGCTTCGAGGTCGGCCACCACCGCTTCGTTCTGTGAGATCTGGGCGTCGAGCTCCTGGGCCTTGGTGAGCGCCGCGAAGTAGCGGCTGGCGATCGCATCGGCGTCGGCCCGCAACGACGCCACTGACGCGTCGGCGCTCGTCGCGGTGTTGGCGGTCGCGGTCTGCGCGTGTGCCGACGGGGCTCCCGAGCGCGGCGGTCGCCGCAATCGCCGCGACCACGAGGAGGACGCGGATCGGGCGGCCGAACGGCGAGCGGGCTGCGCCAGGGCGCGAAGAGTCAGGCATGCAGAAAGGGATCGGATCACGCTAGTGGTGTCGCCCAGACCCCGCACGCACTGAGAGCGGGTCCCTGTCGATGTCGCCCGGGGCGCCCGCGGTGCTCGAGTAGCCCCGATCCCAGGCTCACGTAGGGTTGCGGGGGTGCCGATCGAGCCTCCGCCCAGCCGTTTTGCGCTGCCCGACGCCGACGTCGTCGGCGACCTCGAAGTGGCGGGGGTGGGCGCCGACCTGGCCCCGGGCACACTCCTCGACGCCTACCGCCGGGGCCTGTTCCCGATGCGGCTGCACGCCGGCGGTCCCATTGGGTGGTGGTCGCCCGAACCCCGTGGCGTGATCCCGCTCGACGGGTTGCACGTGAGCCGCAGCCTGCGCCGCTCGTGCCGGCGCTACCGCGTCACCGTCGACCAGGAATTCGATGGCGTCGTGGCGGGGTGCGCCGATCCGTCGCGACCCCACGGATGGATCGACCACGAGTTCGCGCAGGCCTACGCCGAGTTGCATCGCCTCGGCTGGGCGCACAGCATCGAGGTGTGGGACACCGACGACGCGTTGGTCGGCGGCCTGTACGGCGTCGCGATCGGTGGTCTGTTCGCGGCCGAGTCGAAGTTCCATCGGGCGACCGACGCCTCGAAGGTCGCGGTGGTCGGCCTCGTCGACGTGCTGCGCGACGACGGCGACACCAACACGCGGCTGCTCGACGTGCAGTGGACGACGCCGCACCTCGCGTCACTCGGCGCCGTCGACGTCTCGCGTCAGGAGTACGGCGAGCGCGTTCGTCGAGCGCTGACCCTCCCGCTTCCAACGTTGTGGACGGGAATCCCGGACGCCTGAGCGGATCGCGACGACGAGAGCCGCGTGGGCTCAGTGCCGAACGACAGAAGAACAGGCGAGCGACAACATAAGGTCCGCGCCATGACTGGCATCGAATCCACCGACTCCGAATCCGTCCTCGTGTACCACAACCCCGTGTGCAGCAAGTCGCGCGGCGCGTTGGAGATCCTCGACGGCCGCGGCCTCGAGCCCGAGGTCGTCGAGTACATGAAGGTGCATCCGACCCGCTCCGATCTCGAGCGCATCGTCGACGCGATCTCCGACCCGCCGGCTGCGCTCGTGCGCAAGGACAAGCGGTTCGCCGAGCTCGGGCTCGATGCGGCCGCCTACGAGTCGAAAGACGACGTGGTGGCCTTGTTGCTCGAGCACCCCGAGCTCATGGAACGCCCGGTGGTGTTCGTCGGCGACGAGGCCGTCATTGCCCGCCCGAGTGAACGAGTGCTGGAGCTTCTGGGCTGACCCCGTCGCCGTCGGGTGCCGCGGCCTGCGTCTCGCTGCCCTCGATGTCGATGCGTGGCAACCAGCTGAGCCACTTCGGGAACCACCAGTTGGCGTCACCGAGGAGCTCCATGATCGACGGCACGAGCATCATGCGCACGATGGTCGCGTCGACGAACACCGCGAACGCCAGGCCAAGACCGAACATCTTCACCTCGGCCGACATGTTCAACACGAACGCGCCGAACACGAAGATCATGATGAGCGCGGCTGACGTGATCACACGTGCGGTGCGCGTGAGCCCGAGTACGACGGCTTCCCGCGTGTCGCCGGTCGCGTCGTACTCCTCGCGCACCCGCGTGAGCAGGAACACCTGGTAGTCCATCGACAGGCCGAACAACACCGCGAACATCATCATCGGCACGAACGACACGATGGGCACGACGCTCTCGAGCCCGATGAGATCCTTGCCCCACCCCCACTGGAACACAGCGACGATCGCGCCGTACGCCGCCCCGACCGACAGCAGGTTCATCAGCGCGGCGGTGAGCGGCACGAGCACCGAGTGGAACACGAGCATCAACAACAGGAACGACATCAGCACGACAGCACCGATGAAGTACGGGAGTCGTGACTTGATCTGGTTGCCGATGTCGATGTACTCGGCGGTCTGACCGCCGACGAACGCTTGTGCGCCACTCGTGCCGACGGCGGCCGGCAGCACGTCGTCGCGCAGCGTGTTCACCAGCGACGCGGTGGCTGCACTGTCCGGGGCGCCGTCGGGGAACACGGCGATGAGCGCCACGTCGTCGGCGGGGGAGTTGAGCTGCGGCGGGAGCACGCGGTCGATGCCGGGCGTCTTCGCGAGCGCTGCCGAGATCGTCGTGAGCGCGTTCGTGTCGGCCGCGGTGTCACCGGCCGCCGGGAGATCCACGACCACGAGCAACGGTCCGTTGGTGCCCGGTCCGAAACCTTCGGCGATCAGGTCGTAGGCCTGGCGTTGCGTCGTCGACGACGGGAGGTTGCCGTCGTCGGACTGGCCGAGCCGCATGCTGATCAACGGCCAGGCCAGGGTGACGAGGATCGCGGTGGCAAGGATCGCGAACACCCATGCGTGACGCGCCACCATGCGTGCCCATCGTGCCCAGATCGAAGAGTTCGACGACGCGGCGCCCGGTGCCGTCGAGCCCGAGCGCCGGTGACCGAACCGCGGCACCTGCCACTTGTCGATGCGGTGGCCGATCGACGCCGATGATCGCGGGGAGCAGCGTGAGCGCGGCGGCCATCATCACTGCGACGACCATCCCCGACATGTATCCGAGGCGCGCGACGTAGGGGATCCCCGAGATGGCCAGACCGCAGATCGCGATCACCACGGTGCACCCGGCGAACAGCACGGCGGAACCGGCCGTCGACACGGAACGTCCGACCGCTTCCTCGACGCTCAACCCGGTCGCGAGCCCCTCGCGGAATCGGGTGACGATGAACAGCGAGTAGTCGATGCCGACGCCGAGGCCGATCATGGTGGCGAGGGTGGGTGCGAGCGTGCCGATGTCGGTGAACGCGGACACGATGCTGATGAAGGTGAGGCCGACGCCGAGTCCGACGAGCGCGGTCAGGATCGGCAGACCCATCGCGACGACGGAACCGAACGCGAGCAGCAGGATCACGACGGCCGCGAGCAGTCCGATGAGATCAGCATTCGAAGCCGGTGGTCGATCGGCGAAGTCGGTGACCGCGCCGCCGTACTCGACGCGCACGCCGGCGCTGACCGCAGGTGCCACTGCGGTCTCGAGCTCCTGGAAGACGTTCTTCGGGAGTTGTTGCACCTGGTCGGCGAACTGCACGGTGACCATCGCGAGTTGGCCCTTGGTGGGGCCACGATCTGAGACGATGAGTGCGGCGAGGGGACCGTACGGGTCGGACACGCTGGTGACGCCGTCGATCGCTTGCAACTGCGTGATGCTCTGCTGGATCGCAGGTTCCACGGATGCGTCGTCGACGCCCGACGGCGCGTCGAACACGATGGTGGCGCTCGAGCCCGACTGGGACGAGAACTTCTGGCTGAGCAGGTCGAGCGCTTGCTGCGACTGCGCGCCGGGGATCTTGAAGGTGTCCACGGTCGTGCCGCCGAGGCTGGCTGCGAGCACGATGGCACCGATGATCACCGCGACCCATGCCGCGATGAACCACCACCGATGCCGCACCGCGCGTCGCCCGAGTCGGTCGAGGATCCGTGCCACTGTCCCTCCGCGCCCTTCGTCTGCCACTGCCGGCAGCCCGACCGGCACGGTTCTGGGCCTGATGGCGACGGCGAGGCGACGCCTGCGCGACCATGTTGCCGTGGGACCGCTTCGGCGCGGGCTGCGCCTCCAGGAAATGCATCGGCACGTCGAGGGCCGGGGATGAGCGCGGTGTTCGATCACGAATTCGTTGATTCACCGAAGAACAGCAGGGTCTACCGGGCGTCGCGCCGGGCGCATCTGGGCGATGTCGACGGCACGGGCGAGCTGCGTCTGGAAGCCCTGGCCCGCTTCCTGCAAGACATCGCCACCGATGATGCCCTCGACGGCGGCCTCGCCGAACAGCTCGGGGGAACGTGGGTACTGCGGCGCCTGGCCGTCGACATCGTGACCGTGCCCCTGTTCAACGACGACGTCGAGCTGGCGACCTTCTGCAGCGGGTGGGGGCCGGCCTGGGCCGAGCGCCGGACCGATGTCACCGCTCGTGACGGCACGTTGCTCGCCCGCACGGTGGCGATCTGGGTCTTCATCGATCGGGCCGGCGGTCGCCCGCTCAACCTGGGCGACGACTTCTTCACCATCTACGGCGCGGCCGCCAAGGGCCGACGGGTGAGCGGACGACTCAGCCACCGTCGTCCGACTGCCGATGCGTCGGTACGGCCGTGGCAGCTGCGCGAGAGCGACTTCGACCTGCTCGACCACGTCAACAATGCTCGCTACCTCGAAGCCGTCGAAGACGAACTTGCGGCGCGCCTCCCCAAGCACAAGGCGGTCCGTGCCGAGATGGAGTTCCGCGGGGCGGTCGAGCGCGGCGACGCCGTCGAGCTCGTCACCGAGGTGACAGACACGGGCGATGAGGAAGCCGAGCTCTCGGTGTGGTTGGTCATCGGTGGCGAGGTGCGCATGTCGGCGCGTCTCGAGACGCGTGTCACCCACGACGCGGCGCGCGCGCTCCCGGAGTCGGGCCCGGAACCGTGCCCAGAGTCGTGATGGTCGAACCGCCTAAGCTGACCGGCCTCTGAATCCCGTGCCCGTCGACTCGTTGGCCGGGCGGCGGTGTCTTGTCACCGGCGGCCTGGGTTTCATCGGATCCAACCTCGCGCTCGCGCTCGTCGCCGCGGGCGCGCACGTCACGGTGCTCGATTCGCGTGTACCTCGACACGGATCCGATCCGCACAACCTCGTGCCTGATCCCGGGCCGGGCGCCGGCGACGAACCCGACGCGCGCATCACGGTGATCGAAGCGGGCGTCGGCGACGTCGACGACCCGCGCGTGCGCGAAGCGGCGATCGCGGCCGAGGTCGTGTTCAACCTCGCCGGGCAGGTGAGTCACGTCGATTCGATGGACGACCCGCTCTTCGATCTGGCCTCGAACACCACCGGTCAGTTCGCGTTCCTCGAGCTCTTGCGCAAGGAGAACGCGACGGCCACGGTGGTCTTCACCTCGACCCGCCAGATCTTCGGCAAGCCTCGGTACTTGCCCGTCGACGAAGAGCACCCGGTGAACCCGGTCGACGTCAACGGCATCACCAAGTACGCGACCGAGCAGCTGCACCTCCTGTACCACGAGGTCTATGGGCTTCGTTCCAGCGCGGTGCGCCTCACCAATGTGTTCGGCCCGCGCCAGCGGCTGCGCGACGGCCTGCAGGGGTTCCTGCCGATCTTCGTGCGCCTCGCGCTCGAGGACCAACCGATCACGGTGTTCGGCGATGGTTCGCAGCAACGCGACTGCCTCTACGTCGACGATGTGATCGAATGTCTCATGCTCGCGGCCACCACCCCCGACGCGGTGGGGGAGATCTTCAACGTCGGCAACGACGAGCATCTCGAGTTGCGGGTGATCGCTGACGAAGTGGTGCGCGCCGCGGGCGCGGGGCGGGTCGACTTCGTCGAGTGGCCGGCTGATCGCGATGCCATCGACATCGGGTCCTATTTCGGCGACTCGTCGAAGGCGAAGCGCGTGTTGGCGTGGCAGCCACGCACCACGTTCCGGGAGGGCATCGAGCGTACGGTCGCGTTCGATCGCGCGCGACCGACGTGGTATCGGTGACCAGCGCGGTGGACCACTCCGTGATCCCCGTCGTCGACCTGGCTCGCCGCGCGGCGCGACTCGAGCCTGACCTGTCGGTCGCGGTCACGCGGGTGATCGCGTCGGGCAACTACCTGCTGGGTCCCGAGCTCGAGGCGTTCGAAGCGGAGCTGGCGCAGTACAGCGGCCGCCGGCACGCCATCGGCGTGGCGTCGGGCACCGACGCGTTGCGTCTCTCGTTGCTCGCCCTCGGTGTCGGCGTCGGTCATGAGGTGATCGTGCCCGCGTTCACCGCGGTTCCCACCGCGGCGGCGGTGTGCGCCACCGGCGCGACGCCGGTGTTCGTCGATGTCGATGCCGACACCGCGGCCATCGACGTCGACGCCGCGGCGCGTGCCGTCACCGGTCGCACGCGTGCGGTGATCCCGGTGCATCTCTACGGGCGACCCGCGCTGCTTCCCGACCTCGGCGTTCCGGTGCTGGAGGACGCTGCCCAGGCGTTCGGCGCGCTCGACGCCAACGCTGGTTCGGCCGCGGTGGCATGCAGCTTCTACCCGACCAAGAACCTCGGCGGCATCGCTGACGGCGGTGCCGTGCTCACCGACGACGACGACCTCGCGGCGTCCATCCGTCTGTCGCGCGCACACGGCCTCACCGACGGTTACGTCCACACGCGCATCGCCACCAACGCACGGTTGTCAGAGGTCTCGGCCGCGGCGCTTCGGGTCGGACTCCCGCTGCTCGATGCCGACAACCAACGCCGACGCGACATCGTGGCCCGCTATGTGGCGGCCGCGCCCGGCATGCGTTGGCATGCCCCACACGAGCGCCACGTGTATCACCTGTGTGTGGCGAGAGTTGCTGACCGTGACGCGTTCCGGGCCCGGATGCCGTTCGCCACCGGGATCCACTACCCCCGAACGCTCACCCAACAGCCCGCCTACCAGCAGTTCGTGACCGCCCGGTGCCCGGAATCGGAGGCGTGGGCGGCAGAGTGTGTGTCCCTTCCGTGCTTTCCCGAGATGACGGACGACGAGATCGAGGTGGTGTGTCGCTCACTCCCGTGAACCCTGCGGTCGTCGCGATCTCGGCGTTCTTCCCGTGTTACAACGACGAGTCCACCATCGCCACGATGGTCGACGTCGCCGCCGCCACGCTCGAGCGTGTCGGTGTGACCGACGCCGAGATCATCGTGATCGACGATGGCTCGAGCGACGAGTCGCCCGAAGTGCTGAAGAAGGCCGTCGCCACGCAGCCCATCCTGCGCGTCATCACCCACGAGCACAACCGCGGGTACGGCGGTGCGCTGCTGTCCGGGTTCGGCGCCGCGACCAAGCAGTGGGTCTTCTACACCGACGGTGACGGCCAATTCGACGTGGCCGAGCTCGAGGTGCTGGTGCAACACGCGTCCGACGACGTCGACGTGGTGCAGGGCTACAAGTTGCGTCGCGCCGACAACATGGCTCGGCGCGTCGTCGGGCGGGTGTACCACGCATTCGTGTCGTTCGCCTTCGGTTTGAAGATCCGCGACACCGACTGCGACTTCCGGTTGATCAGGCGCTCCGCGCTCGACCGGGTGCATCTCGAGCACACCACCGGCGTCATCTGTGTCGAACTGGTGCGCAAGCTGCAAGACAGCGGCGCGCGGTTCACCGAAGTGGGCGTGCACCACTACCGACGTGTCTACGGCAAGTCGGAGTTCTTCCGCCTCGACGCCGTCGCACGCACGCTGTTCGACCTGGCTCGTCTCTGGGTGCAGATGGTCGTGCTCCGCCAGGGACGCGACTCCGGCCTGCATCCCGACGCTCGGCGCTGAGCCCACATCTTGTCGCTCGGCGCTGAGCCCACGCGACTCCGGTCGTGTGAACTCGGTCAGGCGTCACAGTCGCTGGACCGCCATGTTGCCGGTCGCCTCCTTGGTCGCGAGGAGCACGACCGAGGTGCCGACCGGCAGGTCGACGCGCGACAGCACTCGCCGTTCCGCGTCGGCGAGGGGTGCGAACACCCGGTCGAGCGTGCGGCGCTCGACGTCGGACTCGGAATCGAGCTCCGCGGCGGGCGCATGGGTCGAGGTGGCGCGATCCTTCAGCGCCAGGCCCGCGGCCGCCGGCGCGAGGAACGAGTACGCGTAGGTGCAGCGATCGACGTGGAAGCCTGCTCGGGTCGCGAGCGAGCGCAGGCCCGGGCGCCGATAGCGGCGCTTTCCGTGCACGGTCGTGTCGTGCTCGCGTCGCAGCGACGGGAACGCGGGCTCCACGAGCACGACTGAGCCGCCGGGCGCGATCACTCGGTGGAGCTCGGCGATCGCGGCGGAGTCGTCGTCGACTGCGTAGAGCACCGTGATCGCGACGGCCACGTCGACCTGGTCCGACGCCAGCGGCAGCGCGGTCAGGTCGCCGCGGACGGGCTGGACCGCTGGGCGGCGCTCGCGGACGAAGGCCAACGCGTCGGGTGACCGATCGACACCGATCACGTGGCCGTGACGGCGGAGCCATGCGCCGTTGCCGCCCGGTCCGCACCCGGCGTCGAGCAGCACGAGATCGGTGCGCGCGACCAAGGCGCGGCGCGAGGAGATCAGCGACGAGTGCACGCGTGTTGCGGTACCACCAGTGGTCGTCTTCGACCGCCGCGATGCGCGCGTACTCCTCGACCTCCACCGCGGGCAGGGTATCGGTCGCTCATCCGTTTTGGCGTCGCACACGCGTAGATATCACGCGCTGCTGACGCCAAAACAGGAAGGGCAATCAGCGTTCCGCGACGCGCAGGGAGTCGATGACGAGGTCCGACGAGGACCAGGCCTGAATGCCGACCCGGTTCCCCTGGGCCGGTTCGCGGTGTCGTTCCGCGCAGGCCTCGTCGAGGCTGTCGACGGTGAGCACCTCGACACCGTTGACCGAAGCCCGGAGGCAACCGTCGATCACGACGAGGCGCAGGGCGAGGGATCCGTGCATGCCGGCGGGGTCGTCGGCCGCGGCGCGAGCGATCGGGTTCCACAGCTCACGATCCGCCTGCCACTGGCGCACGAGGTAGCTGCCACCTTCGTGGATCGGATCGACGTCGAACGAGAAGCCCGACATGTGGGCGTCGGCGTCGGTGCTCGCGTGGAACAGCACGCCGAAGCCGGGCCCGGTGCGGAAGTCGACGTCGACCTCGAGTGCGAAGTTCGTCGCGGTGGTGATGTCGGCGAGCGCCCAACGTTCGTCGGCGCGGCGCATCACGAGACCGCCCTGGCCGCGGACTTCGACGAGCGGTACTGCGTTGCCCAGCTCCCACTCGCTGCCGGCGGTGATGAACGTCTCTTCGACGGTCGGCGGGTCGTCGACGGTCGGAGCGATGTCCTCGAGGGCGGCAACCGGCTCGGCTGCGGCGATCGTCTCCAGGATCGACGCGGTGACGACAGCAATTTCTTCGGGGCTTGCGCTCTCGCCGAGCGGACGCCAGTTGATCGGCGCATAGCTGTCGTCAATGACGTTCTCGGCGACCGCGGGCTCGTCGATCGGCGACTCGTCCACGGCGGGCTCGGTGGTGGCGGGCTCGGTCGGTGCCCAGAGGTCGGCGGAAGGTTCGGTGGGTGCCCAGGCGTCCGCCGTCGGTTCCGTGATGGCCCAGAGGTCGGCGGTGGGGTCTGTGGGTGTCCAGGTGTTCGGGTCGGCGTCGACGGTGGGTTCGGTGGTGGCCCAGAGGTCGGCGGTGGGGTCTGTGGGTGTCCAGGTGTTCGGGTCGGCGTCGGCGGTTGGCTCGTCTGGCGGGCTCTTCTGCGGGCTCGTCTGCGGTGCCCCAGTCGACGTAGAAGCCGGTGTTGGTCGCCTCAGGGTCGGGCTGGTGGTCCCACGGGCCGCGCCCGTCCGAAGTTCCCGAGGTTCCTGGCGTGTCGATCGTGTCGGGCGCGTCCGGGTCGCTGACCACGGCGTGTCGAGCGATGGCGCGGCAAGGGTCGTGTCGTCCGCGGCGGGGCTCAGCGTCCACTCGGACGTCGCGTCGGTCGACGGACCAGCCGCTTCGACGTATTCATCGACGTACTCGACGATCTCGACCGCGGCCGGTGCACCCCACGCGGTCCCGTCACCGGGTCCGAATCCGAACGGATCGGTCGTGTCGGTCGCGTCGGCTGTGTCGGTGCCCGGGGCCTGTGTTGACTCCCAGCTCTGGGGTTCCGGCGCCCACGCCGACGGCACGCGGGTTGCCAGCTCGTCGGGGGCTGTCTCCGCGTGGCTGTCGATTCCGTTTGCCGACTCTGTGGTCGTCGTGCTCCAACCCGTGCCCCAGTCCGACGCGGTGCGAGCCGCGATGTCGATGGGAGGTGCATCCGCAGCGCTGAAGCCGGCGGTCGCGGAAGCGGAAGCGGCGGCGGGCGATTCGACCAGCACCGGCTCGGAGGGGCTCGGCAATGCCGAACGGAACGACTGCCATTCCGCGAACGTTCCTGCCTCGGCCATCTCGGCGTTCACGGGAAGGGCGACGGGCTCGGGCGGCGGCGACAGCAGATCGCCGGTGAACGCATCAGTCGGAAGCGCCGCCGGTTCGGGCAGGCGCGCCAGTTCTTCGAACACGTCGACCGGACCGGTCGGCGTCTCGGCCTCGAATGCCGACATGCCGATGCCCGGCACCAGGTCGCGAGGATCGGAGATCGGGCTGGGCTCCGCATTGCGCTCGGGCTCGGGTGCGGCCTCGAGTGCGAGCGGTGAGTAGCGCGGCGTTTCGGGGAGGATGAGTTCGCGGAGGCGGGCCGCCTCGACGCGTGTCACGTGCAACGTGTCCATCAAACCCGCTTCGAGGGTCTTCGGGTCGGTGCCGAGCGCAGCCGTGATGGCGTCGCGGTCGCGGGCTTCGAGTTGCACCTTGCTGCCGGGCGGCAGGGCCCGCAGCGCGTAGATCGTGTCGAGGTGGTGGCCGAGTCCGGTCGAGTCGGGGCGACTCCGCAGTTGGCTGATCGTGTCTTCCATCGAGGAAGACCCCGCGGCGAGCTGCGGCACGTCGTCGGCGGGCATGAGCTCGGCGACATCGACGCCGCACGAGCCGGCGAGCACCCAGAGGTCACTCTGTGGGATCTCGACCTTGCCCCGCTCGTAGGAGACGAGCTCTCGACGACTGAGCCCTGCGCCCCGCGCCACTTCGGAGAGCGAGAGCCCCTTGCGTCGTCGCACGGAACGCAGCTGCTTGCCGAGCTGCTTCGTGTTTGCGGTCTGGACGGACGCCTCGGCCATGAACTCACGTATCGGCGTCATGCCGAGCCGCCTGTAGGGTCAGTCCGTGCCTCTGTATGCCCTCGGCGATCTCGCGCCCGATGTCCACCCTGACGCGTATGTCCATCCCGATGCCACCGTCATCGGCAACGTCACGATCGGCGCCGGGAGCACGGTGTGGCCGCAGTGCGTGCTGCGCGGCGACTACGGCCGGATCATCGTGGGCGAACGCACCTCGATCCAGGACGGCTCCGTGCTGCACGCCACGTCGGTGTTGCCGACGATCGTCGGCAACGACGCGGTGATCGGGCACCTGGTGCACCTGGAGTGCTGCAACATCAACGACGGCGCGCTCGTCGGGAGCGGCTCGATCGTGTTGCACCGCGCCGTGGTGGAGACGGGCGCGCTCGTCGGTGCCGGCGCGGTGGTGCCGAACGACATGGTGGTGCCGGCGCGCGCGATGGCGCTCGGGATCCCGGCCAAGTTGCGCCTCGACGCGGTCGACCCCGAGGAGATCTCGCGGATCGTGGAGCTCTACGTGTCGAACGCCGAGCGGTACAAGACCGAGCTCCGCCGTATCGACTGAGCGTCAGCCCTTCACGTAGGCGAACTTCTCGGCGACGCGACCGTCGCGGACGCGCAGCACGTCGACACCGCGGATGTGGTGTTCACCGCCCTCGTCCGACCACGTGTACCGCCACTGCACGACGCAGCGGTCGCCAGTCGCGATGACGCCCTCGGCGTCGAAGTGCGCGGCCGGCGACGACGCGAAGAAGTCTTCCCATGCCGCGCGTACCGCGGTGACGCCCACATGGCGTTCGCCGTCGGGCGGTGACGTGCTCTCGAACACGCAGTCGTCGGTCATCGTGGCCATCACCGCGTCGACGTCGTGGCGGTTGAACGCGTCGTTGAATCGATCGACCGCGGCGAGCGTCGCAGTCGTGATCTCGTCGTCAGGCATCCCTGTGCTCCTCTCGTGCGGTGACCGCGTCGTACACCAGCGCGGCGCGTACGCGCGTCACGCTGCCATCGGCTGCGTGGAGCGGGATGATCGAACCGCTCCGCTCGAAGCCCTCGAAGCGCCCACTGATCGCGAACGGTTCGTCGTCGCTCGACGCGCAGCGCACCACGAAGTCTCTCCCGCGTCCCAGGCGGAGGCGCTCGTCCCACCCGTAGTAGAAGCGACCGTCGGGGCCCATCCGGGCCGGCTTCCCGACGTGCACGCGCTGTTCCTTGTATGAGGCCGTGAGCTCGCCCGCGCGTTCGGCGCCGCTGAACTCGGCGGTGACGTCGAGCAGCACGCGTGCGAACGTCCGCCCGTGCGCGGGAAGGCCCGAATCGAGCCCGAGCGCCCAGTGCACGAGCTCGTGGAGCACCACGCCCTTGGTGCGGTAGCGGCGCGGGAGTGTGATGGTCGGGCCGGTCGGTTCGTCGCGGAAGAACGCCTGACGCGCACCGTTGCCGGGTCGGAGGCGCGGCACGGCCCCGAGGTGATGCTCGGGGAAGCGCATGTTCCACCACAGCGTGCCGACCACGCGATCCACGAAGCCGGCGCACGCGTCGAGGCCGGGCAGCGGGCTCGACGGCAACGGCGTCTCCGCGAGATACACCCGACGACGTTGCGCGTCGCGGGGCATGCGCGGTCCGCCCGGGTTGGGCTGCGTCGTGTCCGCGGGAACGGTGAGGGGAATGATGGTGGGCGAAGGTGCGGTCGTACGCGCGAAGAACGGCATGTGAGTGTCCACGCTACGCTCCGAAGGGATGCTCTCCCCGTGCGAGATGTCCCCGGCGGAACCACCGCATTCATGAGTGACGCGGTCGTCGAGCTGGTCGGGCTCTCCAAACGATTCAGCTCCAGCGTGCTCGCCGTCGACGACCTCAGCTTCTCGGTCGATCCCGGCCAGGTGTGTGGCCTGCTCGGCCCGAACGGCGCGGGGAAGACCACTGCGCTGCGAATGCTCCTCGGATTGATCAAGCCGACGGCGGGGGAGTCGTTCCTGTTCGGTACCCGCGTTCGTCCCAGCACGCCCGAGCTCGCACGGGTCGGAGCGCTCATCGAGACCGCGGCGTTCGTGCCACACCTGTCGGGCATGAAGAACCTCGAGCTGTGGTGGCGTGCGGGAGGTGGCCGTCTCGGAGATGCCGACTTCGAGCACGCGCTGGCGATCGCCGATCTCGGCGACGCGATCAAGCGACGCGTCAAGACGTACTCGCAAGGGATGAAGCAGCGGCTCGGCCTCGCCCGCGTGTTGCTGGGCCGTCCCGAGGTGCTGGTGCTCGACGAGCCGACCAACGGTCTCGACCCTGGCGAGATGCGTGAGGTGCGGCTCCTGGTGCATCGCCTCGCCGACGCCGGCGCCACCGTGGTGTTCTCGAGTCACATCCTCGCCGAGGTGGAGCAGATCTGCTCGCACGCCGTCGTGATGGATCGTGGCCACCTGGTCGCCGCGGGTGCCGTCGCCGATCTTGTCGGCGCGTCCGACTCCGTGTACCTCGAGGTCGACAAGCTCGACACGGCGCGCCAGGTGCTGTCCGCGCTGCCGGGTGTCGACCGGGTCGACGACGAGCGGCCGGGTCTGGTGGTCCGCCTCGCCGACGATCACTCGCGGCTCGACTCGTCGCCGCGCTCGTCAACGCCGGAGTGGGCGTCGAGACGGTCACTGCGCGGCGCCGGCTCGAAGATGCCTTCCTCGGGATGGTCGAGGCCGATCGATGAGCCTCGCGTCGGTGGTGTCCACCGAGCTCGACAAGCAGTTCCGCCGCACACGCACGTTCACCGCGATCGGTCTGGTGTCGCTGATCCCGATCATCATGACGATCGCGCTCAAGGCAAACCCGCCGGATCTCGGCGCAGGCGGTGGACACCTGCTGTACGTCGCGGCGCAGTCGGGTCTCTTCGTTCCGGCGGTGGCGTTGCGGTTCACGAGCGAGTTCATGCTCGTGATCGTGGCGGCGATCTTCGGTGGCGAGGCCATCGCGGGGGAGGCGCAGTGGGGCAACCTGCGATACCTCCTGATGCGTCCGATCTCTCGCGGCCGGCTGTTCAGCGGCAAGTTGATCGTCGCCGTCATCTCCGCGTTCGTGGCGGTCGCCAGTGTGGTCGCTGATCGGGTTGCTGGCCGGCGGGCTCGCGTTCGGCCTCGGCCCGATCTCCGTGCCGGTCAACGTCGTCGCGCCGCTCGGCACGGCCGACGTGATCCTGCGCCTCGGGTTCGCGGTGGTGTTCGTTGCCTGGATGCTCACCAGCGTGATCACGTTCTCGATGATGGTCGGCTGCATGACCGATTCCACCGGCGGAGCCGTCTTCGCTGGGGTCGGCCTCTGGTTGACGTGGCTGATCCTCGACGGCATCGACTCGCTCGGCCGCATCCGCGAGTTCTTCCCGACCCACTACTCGGGCAACTGGGTGCAGCTGTTCACGCACGACACCTTCAGCTCTGACCTGGGACGCGGCGCGCTGCTCACGCTGGGCTATTCGGTGGTCTTCACGGCCATCGCCGCCTGGTGGTTCCACCGCAAAGACATCCTCAGCTGACCCCGCTGAGCCGTCGCGTGCCGTCCCAACCCCGTTCTGGCGTCAAAAACGCGTGAATCTCGCGCGTTCTTGACGCCAGAACGGGAGGACTGGACCGGGCGCAGCGGTACCGTACGCACATGGTGAGCATGAGCGTGGCCGCGGAGATGGCGCTCGACCTGCCGGAGGTCACGGCGGGCGAACGGCACGGGAATCAGGCGTGGTCGGTCGGGGGCAAGGTCTTCGCCTGGGAGCGGCCGTTCAGCAAGGCCGATCTGAAGCGTTTCGGCGACGTCGCACCGCCCGAGGGACCGATCCTCGCCGTGTCCGTCGAAGACCTGGGCGAGAAGGAAGCCGCGCTCGCGGCACACCCGGAATCGTTCTTCACGATCCCGCACTTCGACGGCTACGCGGCGGTGCTGATCCAGCTGAAGGTGGTCACGAAACCGGCGTTGCGCGACCGCGCTCCTCGACGCCTGGTTGGTGTGCGCGCCCACCAAGCTGGCTGACGACTTCATGGCACGCGAAGCGACCCGTCGCGGCTCGAGAGAAATCGCGTTCTGAGCGAGCATCGGGTCGACGTCATCGCGCCGGCGCCGCCCAGCGGTCCGCCGGCGAGTTCGGACCTGCGACTCGATCCGGCGAACGACCTCGATGACGTCGTGCTCGTCGGCGTCGATCAGAGCGAAGCCTCGCTCGACGGCGCGCGCCTGGATCATGCCCGCCTCGACGATGTGCAGCTCACGGGAGCGTCCTTGCGCGAGGTCGTGTGGCGCGACGTGATCGTGGTGCGCGGCGACCTGTCGGGCGCCGTGTTCGCGGGCGCCACGTTCTCGCGCATGCACGTCAGGCAGACGAGGGCGCGTGGGGTCGTGATGGCCGAGTCGAACGTGCGCGACGCTCTCTTCGCCGAATGTCTGCTCAACGATGCGAACTTCCGTGGCTCTCGGTTCGAGCGCTGCGTCTTCACGTCGTGCAATCTCGTCGATGCCGATTTCACCGGGGCGCAGCTCGAGCGCGTCGCCTTCGAGGACTGCGACCTGTCGCGCGCAGTTCCACGCGGTCAAGGGCGACCGAACCTTCCTCGACGGTTGCACGGTGGAGGGACTGCGCGGCGTCTCCGGCCTCCGCGGCTCGGTGGTCAGCGCTGACGCGGTGATTCCGCTGGCATTGAGCGCCTTCGCTGCGCTCGGGATCGTTGTCGACCAACCCGCTGACCTCGACGCCGACTGACCTCAGCCGGCCTCGGGGAGGAGCGGACGGTCTGTCGTGTTGTGCAGGCGTGAACCGCTGAAGTCGAGGCTCGACGCCGCGACCTCGGTCCACCACGGCCAGATCGACGGGACGAATCGGAGCTCGATCCCCGCGTCGGCGTGACGAACCACGAGGTCGGACACTTCGACTCGTTCGAGCGGTTCGACGACGTGCCGGGACGTCCAGTAGCCGCCGACCGAATGGGGTTCGAAGCGCTCGTCTGGGAGGCGGTACAGCGAGAGCGTCGTGCGCTGGATGCGATCGGCCCATGCGGATTCGGTGACGTGTATCCGCGTCGCGGAGGTGTGGCCGAAGAACCGTTGTCGGTCCTCGGGCGTCTCGCGACCCGACAACCACGTGCACCCACGGGGGCAGTCGCGTGGGAACCAGAAGGTGGGCAGGTGGCGTGTGTCGATCGCCCAGACCGCGGCCGGTTCCGTCGGATTGGTGGGAGTGACTCGTGGCGCGAAGAACTGGATCATCGGGTCTTCGCTGACGTGCCAGAGCGCATGCGACCCCTCAGCCACGTACGGAGGCGCCGGTGGGCGACCAGGTGCGCTCATCACGAATGATCATGACATCCGGCCCCGACCGGCCGCGGCCGTCGCGACCTCAGCCCAAAGCCGGCAACACCTGGTCGACGGCGAGGCTGTCGGCGTAGAGGTCGCCGAGCTCCTCGACGCGTGTCAACACGTCGGCGGGGGAGAAGCGCGCGAACGCGGCATCGCCGCCAGCGATCGATTCGACCTCGTCCCACGCGAGGGGCGTCGACACGCCCGGCACATCCGTCGCGCGCAACGAGTACGCGCACACCGTCGTCTTGTGTCGGTCGTTCTGGCTCCAGTCGACGAACACCTTGTTCGGTCGTTGTTCCTTCGCCATCGTCACCGTGACGTGCTCGGGATCACGCTGTTCGAGCAGCCCGGCCCGAGCGCGAGTGCGAATGCCTTGGTGCTGTCGGCATCCGCGTCGGGCACGCAACGGCACCGAGAGGTGCAACCCCTTCGCACCCGGACGTCTTCACCACGGCGCGCAACCCGAGTTGGTCGAGCAGCCCGCGCAATTCGAGCGCGACGCGCTGCGCACGTCGACCACGTCAGCCGGCGCGCCCGGGTCGAGGTCGAACACCATCGCAGTCGGGCGCAGCGGGTCGTCGGCGCGGGCCTGCGGCGTGTGGAGCTCGAGTGCGGCGAGGTTGGCCGTCCAGACCAGCGCCGGCGAGCTCCGACACACAGCACGACTGGATGGCCGAGTCGGCGTCGAGCGGCACGGTCGGCATCCACTCGGGTCGATGTCCGGGGCAGCGCTTCTCGAAGAACCGTTCGCCGCCGATGCCGTCGGGGAGCCGCACCATCGTGAGGGGCCGACCGGCGAGATGCGGCAGCATCACCGGGCCCCACCCGTGCGTAGTAGTCGACCACTTGACCTTTGGTGAAGCCCGTGGCGGGGTAGAGCACCTTCTCGAGGTTCGTCAATCGGAGTCGGCGGCCGTCGAACTCCACGTGGGTCGCCGTTCCGCCCCGTCCCGTACCCTTTTCCCGAGCCGCCACGACCTGCGAAGGTAGTGCCCGAATCCGTCGAGACCTCGCTGCCGAACGAGGCAAACAGGAGTGAGTCGTGCCCCACGCCATCTGGACCGGATCCGTCAGCTTCGGGCTCGTCACCGTGCCGGTGCGCGTGGTGTCGGCCACTCGCTCCCAAGACGTGCGATTCCACCAGCTCGAGGAAGGCACCACGTCCCGCATTCGCTACCGCCGCGTGTCGGAACAGACGGGCGAAGAGGTGCCGAACGACCGCATCGTGAAGGGCTACGAGCTCGAGAGCGGCAACTACGTCGTGATCGAAGCTGACGAGCTCGCCGCGCTCGCACCGAAGGCGAGCCGCCAGATCGAGATCGAAGACTTCGTCGACCTCGACGAGATCGACCCCGTCTACTTCGAGCAGCCCTACTTCCTCGTGCCCGACAAGGACGCGGCGAAGGCGTACCGGCTGCTCGCCGACGTGATGCAGGAGCAGAGCAAGGTCGCGATCGGCCGGTTCGTGATGCGCTCGAAGGAAGCGCTCGTCGCGATTCGTGCCGTCGACGGCGTCCTCGTGCCTCGAGACGATGCGCTACGCCGACGAGGTGCTGGCGCCCGACCGTGAGGGCGCGATCCCCGAGCCTGCGAGCGCCGCCCACCGAGCGCGAGATGGAGATGGCGCGTCAACTGGTGAGCTCGCTCGCCACCGACGTTCGACCCCGAGAAGTACCACGACGAGTACCGAGAAGAGCTGCTCGGATTGATCGAGCGCAAGGCGTCGGGTGAGGAGATCCTCGTACCGGACGCGCCGGAGGAGCCGGCGAAGGTGCTCGACCTCATGGCCGCGCTCGAAGCGAGCCTGGCGCGCAGTGGTGCCGCGGCACCGTCGACGGTGAAGGCCGCGACCGCCAAGCCGACGAAGAAGGCTGCACCGAAGAAACGCGCCACGAAGAAGGCGGTGGCCAAGAAGGCGGCACCAGCCAAGCGCGTCCGCAAGTCGGCCTGACCACGCCCTGCCGCGCCTGTGCCTGGGTCGTCAGGGCTTGGTCGTTGTGGTCGACGACGACGGCGGTTCGGCGAGTGACGTGGTGGTCGGTGCCGGTCCGCTCGTCGTCGTGGTGGACGACGATGACGGGACCGACGCGGTCGTCGCCGACGGGGTTGTCGTCGAAGTCGCCGTGAGCGTCGTGGTCGGCGGGACGGGCGACGTGCAGGAGGCGGGCGCGGTGACGGCCGGACCGACCTGGTCGGGAGGAGTGATCTTCGGTGCGCAGCCGAAGTTCGACAGCACCGAATGGCGGGTGCCGGTGCTCCCGTCGCTGAAGTGGTTCGTTGCCGTGATCTCCCGGATGTAGCCGACGCTGTCGACGCCGATCCGCTCCGTCGTTCCGGAATAGCCGCCCTGTCGCAACAACGGCAGCGCCGCGGCGATCGTGGCGCGCTGCACGTCGGTGAGGTCAGGGGTGTCCGCGAGCTTGGCCATGTCGATCGTCACGTCGTAGTAGGTGACATCCACCCCGTCCACCGACCCGTTGCCCGCCGCCGTTGCGTCGGCGATGGCGGCTTGCTCGAGGTTGAGCGCACCTCCGGGGCTCGCGAGGCTGATCATCGAGAGCGCGCCCTGACTCGGCCCGAGCGCGCCCTCGACCGCACTTGGCGAAGCTCGACAAGGGCGTTCCGTTCTCGGCGCCTCCCGCGGTGCCAGCAGTCAGCCACACCGTCGTCGACGTCACGTACAGGATGCGGGGGCCGTACGTGCTGGTCGCATCAGTCACGGTGCGCTGGATGTACGGATCGAGGTTCACGATGCCGTGACCGCTCGAGTCGAAGCTCGAATCGCTCCCCGCCATTCGACACGTCGTCGCCCCCGCCGGGCACGTGGGAGCCATGGTGTTCGGGTGCGTCGAGTGGAGGTCGAAGTCGTTCTCGTAGCTGCCTGACGCGATCGTGTTGCCCACGGCGGCCCGCACCGCGAGCAACGCCTGGTCATCGGTGACCTGGCGTTCGTGGCCCTTGCTTCCGCGGGAGGAGCCGTCGCCGAGGTTGCCGAGCAGCGGAATCGCGATGATCGCGAGCACCGCGGCGGCACCGACTGCGACTGCCCGTCGCATGCTGGTGCGCCGTTCGCTCGTCGATGTGAGCTCAACGTCGTTCATGGCGCACTGCACCCCCAGTGAAGGAACCTGAGCTTGCGTTCGGTTCCGTCGCTCCCGGGCAATCTATCCGTTTGGTGCAGAGTCCGGCGGTTGGATGCGTCGCCGGCAGGTCACCGGGAATGGTGCTGACCAGGGCGGGGAGTCAGCGAGGGTCGGCGCGATCGATGTTCCAATGGCGGACGACCTGGCCGTACCAGCCACCGTCGGCGGCGGGGAGCACGACGCAGCGACTGACGGTGCGTTGCCCGCCGTCCTGATCGCCGTACAGCAGATCGATGGTGAAGGTGTCTCGTTCAGCGAGGATGCGTGCGAACTCGCCGTAGATCGGATCGCTCTCGTCGCGCAGGGCGCTCTCCCAGTAGCCGGCCCCGCCGGGCGCGATGTAGAGGTCGAGGTTCAACGTGCGAAACGCATCGAGGTCGGCGCGGGGATCCTGGACCGTGACCCAGCCCGGTGTGGGAAACCAACCGTGGAGGAGCGCGAGGCCAGAGCCGACGTTGCGCAGCCCGACCGCGAGATAGATCACGCCGTCCTGATGCTCGGCGATGGCGCGGCCGCCGTTGAGACGCGCTGTGTAACCACCTCCCCACAGGAGCTTCTGCACCGGATCGTCACTCAGCGACGGCACGAGCAGCGGGCGCATTCCGGTCAGCAGGGCACGCTCCGCGACGCGCGCTGAACGATTCGACGAGCGCACGGCGGAGAAGGTGGCCAGCGCGAGCACGAGTGTGCCGCCGGCCGTTGCGAGTGACGAGATCGTCTGCCAGTCAGCCACGGCCTGCGACTCTACGAGTCGAGCCGGAGTCGGAAGAAGAGAAACCCGGGCTTGGTGGTGAGCAACGTCCACTCGTGCGGGAACTGCGCTTCGCACTCCGCGACGGGCGCGGGCTCCACGAGGCGGTCGATGCGAAACCCGCTCTGCTGCACGGCGGCGATCATGTCGGTCAGCGGCCGACGCCAGAACTGCACATCGAACGTTCGACCGTTCTTCGTCCAGCGATCGGTGAGGAGCTCGGTCGCGAAGTAGTCGCCGGTGTGCGACAGCTCGATGTCACGCGCCGGATGATGCGTCGACATCACGACCACACCGTCAGGACGCAGGACCCGCTTGAACTCCTCGAGCGTCGGCACCCAGTCGCGGAGGTAGTGGATTGCGAGCGCGCACAGCACGGCGTCGAACGAGTCGTCGACGAGGAACGGCAAGGGTTCGGCCAGGTCTGCGCGATGGAACTCCGCACCATCGGGACAGCGTCGACGGGCGAGCTCGAGGAGCTCGGCACTGGCGTCTACGCCGACCACCGTGGCGCCGCGACCGATGATCTCCGCCGCGTGCAGCCCCGAGCCGCATCCTGCGTCGAGCACGTGGGCCCCCGACAGCGACGGCAACAGAGCCAGCGACGCCGGCCGTTCGTAGAGCGCGTTGAAGGGATTGTCGCGGTCGGCGTCGTAGTCGATCGCGATCGGGTCGTAGTCCGTCGCCAAGCCGCGCGATCGCCCAACACCACCGTCGGTCATGTGCACAGCCTGCCCGATCGCGCGTCATCCGCGCAGCAGAAGCCGTACCCGGATCGCGCGGACTGCTGGGGTGGCCGCGTGGTCGGGCGATCTGTGACAACCTCGGTGCACGCGAGCCCAGGAGGGCACATGTCAACTGCAATGGATCCTGCCGCCGAAGAACGTTTCCTGTGGATCGGGTTCGCCGGCTTCATGGTGATGTTGTCAGGCGCGATCACGATCATCCAGGGCTTGTGGGCACTCGACCACAAGGACAACGGCGCGGCGAAGGTGATCGCTGCTCAGCTCAGCTACGCCAACCTCGAGACCTGGGGTTGGATCATGATCACGTGGGGTGTCATCGCATTCTTCGCGGGGTTCGCAGTGTTCGCGCCAAGGAGTGGGGCCGGTGGGTCGGGATCGCCGCCGCCGTGATCTCGATCCTTCTGATGGCGTTCTGGGTGTTCGCGTTCCCGATCGCCGCTTTCTCGGTCATCGTGATCGACGTCTTGGTGATCTACGCGCTGTTCGCCCACGGCGGCAGCGACGCCCCGATCGCCTGACGGCTCGAGAGGCGGAACCGACGGTGACCGAAGCGACGTACGACCGCGACTTCTGGGAGCGGCGCTGGGCACAAGCACTGCGCGAGCAGCCAGAGCGGGTGGCGAAGCGTCCGCTGAACGCGCACCTCGTTGAGGGAATCAGAGAGCTCACGCCGGCGCTTGCGCTCGATGCGGGGAATTCTCAGTGGACCCCGCAACCGGCGATCCGCGGGATCTGCTGTCCGTAGGGCCATGGCGAACGCGCAGCTGTATGACACCATCGGAGCCACGTACACCGTGACCCGGCGCACCGAGCCGCGGATCGCGGCGCGGATCTGGGCTGCGCTCGGTGATGCCGAGACGGTGCTGAACGTCGGGGCGGGGACCGGATCGTACGAGCCCGACGACCGTCAAGTCTTTTCGGTGGAACCATCAGCGCTCATGCGTTCCCAGCGCCTTGCCGATGCGGCGCCGTGCGTGGCGGGATCGGCCGAACACCTCCCGTTCGACGACCAGTCCTTCGACGCCGCGATGGCGGTGTGCACGATTCATCACTGGCCGAACGCGATCGCGGGCCTGCGCGAGATGCAGCGCGTTGCTCGGCGAGTGGTCGTGTTCGCATTCGACCTCAGTGACACGACTCAGTTCTGGCTGACGCGCGACTACCTGCCCGGGTTCGCGGCCTTGCCCGGCTGCAGAATCTTGGCAGCGCTGCCCGAACTGGCGGGCGCGATCGGAGCACGGATGGAACCGGTGCCGGTCCCATGGGACTGCGCAGACGGCTTGTTCGAAGCGTTCTGGCGTCGGCCCGACGCGTACCTCGACGAGAACGTGCGTCGTGGGATGTCGGTCTGGGCGGCACTCGGACCGGACGCCGAGCGGCGCGCAGTCAAAAGCCTGCGGGATGATCTCACGTCAGGTCGGTGGGCCGAACGCAACCGCGAGCTCGTCGGTCTCGACGCGGCTGAGCTCGGTGCTCGTCTGCTCATCACCTGAACGGCCCATCGCGCACGACCGCGCGGTCACGGAATCGATCACGGTCGCGTCGCCGTGTGTCGCTACGCGTCGTGTTTCGTTCCGACGATGCAGCGGGCGACGCCCGGCACTCGGACCAAGCTGTCGGTCTCGTATGCACTGACGGCCGCGATGGCGTGGGCACGAATGCGTTCGTGTGCCGGCGCGTCGACGTGCTGCAGCGCCGCAACCGCGAGCGAGACGTGCTCGCTGATCATGTCCCAGTATTGCGACGGCGAGTGTGTCACGAGCTCGAGGTCGACATCCCATTCCTCGACGTCGCGCAGTCCCGCGCCCTCGTACAGGGCGCTGACGTATCCCGGGGCCGCGCAGCGGAACATGTTCGGTCGTTCCGGATCGGGGGGCGCCACCACGACCTCGGTCGCGATCGCCTGCATGGCGATCGCCGTCCATGGATTCTCGTCGGGCCTCACCCACACCGAGGAACAGAGGCGTCCGCCCGGCTTGAGCACGCGCGCGAACTCGCTCGTCGCCGTGGTGACGTCGGGGAAGAACATGTACCCGAAGCGCACCGAGACGCTGTCGAAGGTGGCGTCGTCGAACGGCAGATCATCGGCGCTGCACACCTGCGTGTCGACGTTCGCGATGCCTTGCTCCTTCGCTCGTCGTGCCGCGATCTCCAGCATCTCTGCGACGAGGTCGGTCAGCACGACGCGTCCGCTCGGGATCAGTGTCGCGATGCTCAGACCCGGCTCACCGGTGCCTGCAGCGATGTCGAGGTGCTGTTCACCGTCTGCGAGCTCGAGGCGTTCGATCATTGCGGCGCCGACGGGGCTCAGCTGGTCGACGATGACCGAGTCCCATTTCTCCCAGCCTGCCGAGAGCCCAGCCCACGTCTCTCGCTGTGAAGCTCGGACCTCATCGGCACTCGGCATCGTCCCTCCCGTTGTCACGCACCACCGGCCACGAACGTACTCAGTAGCGGAGTGGTCAAGGTTGGATCAGGTGCGAGAGATCTGGAGTGTCAAGAGCTCCGGCAAGCGCCTGATGCGGACGCCATGTGTGGCGGCGTGGAGTAGAGGCCGAGCCGATCGAAGTGGCATGCGAACAAGCCGGCACGTGTGGCGGGGTCGACGTCGAAGTGGATCGTGTCGCCGACGTACACGCATTCGTGAGCGCGAATGTCAGGCATTCGGTCGAGGGCAAGCGCAAAGATGCGCGGATCGGGTTTCGCGATTCCAACGACCTCGGAATCGATGATCACTTCGAAGTGCTCCGTGAGCCCGAGCATCTCGAGTTCGCGCTCGACGGTGCCGTCGCTGTTCGAGACACATCCCAACCTGATGCCCCGCGATCGCAGCGCTGTCAAGGTGTCGTGCGCGTCGTCGACCGCCTCGTGCCACGCGACACGGTGGCGTCGAAGCTCGGCGCTGAGCGCAGCGACCGCGTCGGCGTGCGAGTCGTGCGGCGTCCCGGCGTGACGCACCCAACCATCCGCGACTGATGCCGGCTCGAGGTCGCCACGCCGGTCGGCGTCGGCGAGTGACCGGGACCACGCGTGCTCGACAGCGACGCGCCTCGAGCTCGATCCCAGCCTCGGCGAACATGGCACTCACCTGTCGTCCGCCGGGCAGGAGCAACACTCCGCCAGCGTCGAACAACATTGCAGTCGGCGGTCGCATCGAGCGGAGCCTGTCACGATCAGCGGGCGCGCGCCTTGACTTTCTGGCGAGCGAGCAGATGACGATTGTCCCCTAGGCCTCGTACCGATCGAGGACGCGCTCGGCGCGGTCGAGCTGGCGCGGCACATCTTCGGGATGGTGACGGATGGCCCAGTCGGTGAACCTCAAGGTGAGATGCGCGATGTACGCGCGCAGCACCCGTGACTCGAGGCGGGCGGCGTCGACGATGTCCCAGATCGGCTGGCCGTGTCCGTCGAGGTCGAACGCGAACGCGACGAGGTCGAACTGGTGGTCTCCGGCGCAGGCGCCCTCCCAATCGATGATGCCCGTGAGCGTGCCGTCGTCGATGAGGACGTTGTCGGTGTGCGGGTCGAGGTGCACGAGGCCGTCGTCAGGGAACCAGCTCGGGTCGGCGTTGTCGCCGACCGCCTCGATGCGGTCGAGCACCGCTGCGCTGCGCCGATCCCCGGTGCGCAGCGGCTCGTGCATGACCCACCCGTCCTGGCCGTGCGTCAAGGTGCGGACGATGAACTCGCCCCAGGGGAGCAGGTCGGGCGCCGGCGGCGGCCCCGCGATGCCGGCCTTGGCGGCGATGCATTCGACCATCGCTTCGACGACCGCGGGCGACGGATTGTCCTCTGATCGGCCGGGCAGCATCTGCTGCGCGGAGAGCGTCCAGCCATCGGCCGCGATGACATGCGGGTACTGGGGAACTGGAACGCCGCGTGCTCTCAGCTCGTCGAGGGCGGGGAGCAGCACCGCGTACCGATCGGCGACGGCCTCGTCGGGGAACCACTTGAGCACGACGGGCGTACCGTCGGGTCCCGTCGCGAACCACGCACCCTGCGACTCGCCACCAACGGCGCGCGCGCCGAGCTCGAAGCCGAGCTCGCGCAACTGGACGCGGTTCACGACGTCGACGGCTGCTGCAGCACCACCGTCACCTTTCGCGTAAGAGCGTGCGCAGCGCGCACTAGGTCGTCGGTGTCGCGGGCACTGCCTTCTCCGCGTTCCCGCCGAACGGCATGTGGCAGTCCGCGACCTTCCACCTGCCGTTGTATCGCTTGAAACCGACCCAGTTGTCGTTGCCCGCGACCGCAGTTGGAAGGTCGTACGCGACTTCCGCCTCGCCGCTCGTGGCCGTCAGGTTCCGTACCTGTGCACCAAGAATCTTGATCGTCTTCAGAGGTCGACCCATGCTTTGCGCCCACAGCGCCCGCGCCTTCTTGAGGGCTGCGGCCTCCTGCGCGGGGCTCGCGTCGCTGTGCGTCGTCGACACGCACCGGGGCCCTTGGTACTTCCTGATGTCGTCGGCCGTTCCGGTGAGCCACGCCTTCGCGCTCGCGATGGCTGTTGCTTCGAGCGTGCTCGCAGCTGTGACCGTGGGCTTCGATTCCGCCGCGGCTGTGAGTCCGTCAACCGCGATCGATACGCATATGAGACCAGCGATGGTGATGGCGGCCGCAAGTCGGGTGGTGCGCCGTCGCGTCGATGCGTTGTTGAGAACCACCTGCGCATTGTGCCCGAGCTGGTGGCTGACGTGCTGGCTCAACTTCGTTTTCGTACCGGTCGGCAGAGCAATGGATCGGCAGCTATGGCACCGTGTCATCGTTCATGCCAGCCGAAGCGCAGCTGGCGCGTCCCCACTCGCCGAACCGGTCTGGTAGCGCCGAGTCCATACGCCCAAGTCGGTGCTGACCGATGGCTCTTTCTTGCACACCTGCGGTCGCAGGACAGGTCAGCTAGACCTGGGCGGCTACGGAAGCTGGGACAGAACGTCGTCGAGTCCGCGAGGATCGACGCACGCATCCTCGTGGATGTGGAACCGCTCCCAGGTTTCGCCCTGTCGTCGGAACAGGTCGGTGATGCGAAGTTCCCAGCGTCTCGACTCCTCGCGCTCCGCAAACATGACAGTGGCGCGCTCGATGTAGACCAGCCACGCGATATCCCCCGACACGCCACCGGTGATCAACTCCACGTCGCCGGTACCTGAAATCCACCATGTCTTGGCGCCCGCTCGTTGCGCCTCGGCGAGCTTGGGGCCACCTCGTTGGGCCGTCCCGCCGAACGGTCCGTAGATCGTGCCGTCCACCGGCAGCTCGTAGCCGGTGCCATCTCCGTTGATCCATCCAATGAAATCTCGCCGACACCGCGCAAGGAGTTCTTGGATCACCGCATCCGTCTCAGTCATACGCAAATGTTGCCTGATCTGCAACGGTCACGGGTCGCAGGCGACCGTGCCGAACCGCTTCGTCCAACTCTTCGTTTCCTTCTCACTTCTCCGCTGCGTTGTCCGCGGCCCGGACAGTCGCAAGGCTGTTCGCGATCGATGACGCGATGCTTGCGAGTTCGTCGTGGCTCAGATCGAGGTAGCCGTTTGCGACATCCAGTGCGTGGAACTGTTGCTCGGTGAACGGAACGCCGGGCGGGAGCGGCGCGAGGTGCCAATGAACGTGAGCGACACCGTCGTTTGATCCGAGGCTCATGATGTAGAGCCGTTCTGTTGCAAAGGCTGCAGAGATCGCACGACCGAGCCGATAGACGTGGCCTTGAAGGGCTAGGTAGTCAGCTTGGGAGAAGTCGCCGACGACCTGCGTCCGGTGTTCGATTGGGGCGAGCAGCGCCCTCCCGCGCATGGTCGGGTACTTCGGCAGGAACGCGATGCAAAGTTCGTCTTTGTAGATGACGTGTTCGCCGGACGGATCCTGCACCAGGTCACAGATGAAACACCGGCCTGCTCGGTTGTCGTCGAGGAGTCGCTGCGCGTAGATGCTCGGATCTATCGAGCTTGTCGCCGCTCGCCCAGGGGGGTCCGTCAGATGGTCAGGCACCCGCACAGATTGCCCGACCTGGTGGGCCGGTGCTGACCATCTTGCACGGATCAACTGCGATCGGCGTTGCCTTCTGAATCGTCGCGAGCGGCCTCGTCCTCGTCTCGTTCGGCTTCCGCAACTGCTTCCGCTTGCGACTCTGCGAGTGGCGTCTCCGGCACGATGAGCGCGGGCGTGCTCGACGACGGGGGAGTCGACTTCCCGCCGTTCCCGCCGTTGCCGAGATAGCGCATCAACGTCGCGGCGAGCCCGTCGAGTGCGCCACCACCGCCGTTGCCGCCACCGGTGACCAACACTTCCGGCACCACCGTGATGTGGCCCTCGGAAACCGCGTTGGCCACCGCGACCAACGCGGTCGCGGGCCCGCCGAGCGCCTGCGTCTGTGCCTCGAAGCCGGCGGCGCGTGCCAATCCGAGTGCCTCCGTTGCCTTCGCTTCGGCAAGCCCGATCGCTTGACGACGAGCCGCTTCGGCCAACCCGGTGACCTCGACGTACGACGCTTCACCGCGACCTTGCGCCTCGCGCGCGTCGGCGCGGTTCGTCTCGATCTGCACGCCCACTTGCGCGCTGGCGAGTTGCGCCTGCATGTCGGCAGTGCCCTTCGCCTTCTCCATCTCGACGCGCGACGTCTGCGCGCGCTGCTGCTCCTCGAACGTCGCCTTCTCCTGGTTCGCGATCTCGCGTTGCGTGAGCACGATCACCAGCTCGGCGGGGAACACCACATCCTGGATGTAGACGCCCTTCGTCTCCACCTGGTACTGCGCGAGGTACTCGCGTGATCGCGTCGAGCGCCGCGGTCTGCACCTCTTGGCGGGTCTCGATGAACTTCACCGCCTCGAGCGCCTGCAGTGTGTTGCGGAAGTGGTTGCCCACCGCCGACTGCAACACCTCGCTCACGAGGTTGCGCATCGTGCCGACCATCGAGATCACCTTCGGCGCGCGCGTGTCGGGCACGTGGATCTGCACCTGCAGATCGATCTGGAACACGAACCCTTCGCGGCTCTTGCCGACGATCGACGACAGGTGCGAGTCGAGGTCGTGCGCCTCCGACGTCGCGTCGGCCCAGTTCAACGTGAGGATGAACGTGGGCACGATCTCCGCCGCGTACACCCGCGGGTTGATCGGGTACTTCCCCGTACGCAATGGCTCCTGCCAGATGCCACGGTGGCCCGGACGCACGATCGAGCCGAACTTGAACTCCACGCCCGACGTGTCGAGCGTGGGCAGACCCACGAAGCCCTTCATCACCGCGACCTCGCCCTGGTTCACCACGAGCATCGGCACGAGCTCGACACGCACGAGGAACGGGTTGAGCAAGTACGCGCCGTACTGCAACGGATCGTGTTGCAAGCCGATCTTGCCGCCGGCGTCGAGGAAGGCCTGATAGTCCTGGTAGTTGTTGTGCAGGCCGTTCTTGCTGCCGAGCAGCACCTCGATGAAGTCGGCGTCGCTCACCGTCTCGCCCGACTCGACCTCGCGAGCCTCGAGCGCAGCGATGTCGTCGAAGCCGCCGAGGCGGCTCGCGATGTCGCCAGAGAGCAGCGGTTCACCTTCCAGCGTCGTCACCACACCGACCTGGTCGACCACACCGTCTGGTGCGATCACCACAACGCGGAGCGCGTCGGCCGTGAGGCCGAACGACTCGGGCGTGAGCATCCCGTCGTCGGACTGCGACACCAGCTCGGGCGACACCGGCTGGCCGTACACGCTCTGCGCGGTGATGACCACGAACGCGACAGGGTGGATCGGCAAGAGCGTTCCCGGCGGTAGGACCGGTCGCTGCACGCCCTTCTGGCCGCCTGCACTGATGAAGCCGTGGATGTCGGAGAAGTTGCCGAACTCGGTGCGGTACGCGGCGCTCTTCGCGCCGATCGGCAGGGGCGCGCCCACCTGCGCGATCACCACGCCAATCTCGCCTGCGGGCACCTGCACCCATGGATACTTCGTCACGCCGAACATCGGCCAGATCTTGAAGCGCAGGCCCGGCATCAACAGGTTGGCCTGATAGCCCGCCTCGCCGCGGAACGCGATCGGGTTGTCGTCGCTCAAGTTGCGGAACGCGAAGCGCTTCGACACGAGCCCCACCTCGGCCGCGCCGACCGAGTGGAACGACTTGTACGCGACGATCACGACCAGCGCCACGACGACGATCGCGACGATCAACTCCGTTGCCATGCGTTCCCCACTCTCGAATGTCCCCTGCGCGTCGAATGTCCGCTGCGCGCGCAGCGTAGACCTCCCACTTCTCACTCGCTCGCTGTTGGACAGCGGCTTCCGCGGCGAACCGGACACGCTCGCTCCTGCGGCCCGACGTTCGCTGCGCTCACTTCGAAGCCTCCTGGGCGCGATGGCGCACGGTTACGCTCCGGCGTGCCCTCGTTCGTCGACCGTGCCCGTTCACTCGCGGGCGAAGCAGCCCGCACGGGTTGGGACCAGTTCTCCAACCTCGCGTCGATCCGTCCGGGCAGTGCGCGCGCTCGCCGCTTCCGCAGCTTCGGCGAGCTCTCGGTGATCGCGTTCCCGCTCACTGCACTGTTCGGCGAGGAGTACATCGACATCGGTCGCGGTTGCATCTTCGGCCCGGGGATCACGCTTTCGGCAGGTGTCTCTCCCGGCCACGTGATCGATCCGGCGCCGGGCGTGCGCATCGGCAACGGCGTGCTCCTCGGGAAGGGCTCCGGGATCGTCGCGCACCACTCGATCGAGATCGGCGACGACGTCTTCACCGGCCATCACGTGTACATCACCGATGCCAACCATGGCTACGAAGATGTCGACGAATCGATCGGTCGTCAGTTCGCGCCACCGCGTCCGGTCGCGATCGGCGCGGGCTCCTGGCTGGGGCACGGTTCGATCGTGCTGCCGGGTGCGCACATCGGCCGCCACGTGGTGATCGGCGCCGGATCGGTGGTCACCGGCGCGATCCCCGACTTCTCGGTGGCGGTGGGCAACCCGGCGCGGCGTGATCCGTCGCCATGTGGAGGGCGACGGTTGGGTCGACGTCGACCGGCACACCGGCGTGATCGACTCAAGTCGGGGCACTTCCGAACCGTAGGAGAACCATGCAGCGACGACTGGTGTGGCTCGGCGCGGGCGCACTCGTCGCCGCGGGTGTATTCGGTTCCTTCGGCGCGACGCCGGCTCTGGCGTCGAAGGCGAGCGACACCGAGATCGCCGACGCGGGCTTGCTGGTTCAGTCCGACTTTCCCGCGGGATGGACGTCGACGCCACGCGACACGTCAACCGACGCGGCAACCGAGAAGGTCGCAAAGAAGATCCCGTCCTGCGCCGACTACCTCTTGGTCCGCGCCGCGAGCAAGCGTGAGGCGAACGCGAAGTCGCCTGAGTTCTCGCTGCTGAACTCGCAAGTCGACAACAGCGTGACGGTGTTCCCGACCACCGCGCGAGCGATCGCCGCGATGAAGGTGTTCGCTCGACCGTCGGTGGTGAAGTGCATCAACACGCTCTTCACCAAGGTGTTCACGACATCGTTGGAGTCCGACCCGACGACCGAGGAGTCAGATCGATTCGATCAAGGTGAAGGTCACGCCGGCCGACGTGGCGACGATCGCCGACGCGACCACTGCGTACGAGGGAACCGTCACGGTTTCGATGAAGGACGGCACCTCGCAGACGATCGGCATCGGAAACGCGGCGGTGCGCACGGGCCGCGGCGTCGACGTGTTCTCCTATGTGGTCGACACCACGACCGCGTTGCAGGTGCTCCCGTCGGCGGTCGACGCCTCCGTGGCTCGCCTCACCGCGGCGCTCGCCTGACGCCCGATCATTCGGGCGGAGGGATCCACACCGCGCCCTCGATCTGAGTGACGCGATCCTCCGCGCGAGACAGCGAACGGAACGCGTCACGGTGACGGGCCATCACCAATGCTGATGCAGCCGCGTCGAACGCGTCCTCGCTGCCGATCGCGCGCACGCGCAGACCATCGGACAACGACGGGAAGTGTGCGGCGAGATGGTTGGCGCGCGCGACCGGATCACGCTTCACCACCGCGCCCGTGAGCAGGCGAGGCCAGATCTCCACCACCACCGGCGGCACGGCATCGTCGAATGGCCACACCGCGAATCCCGCGGCGCGCAGACGCGCCAGCACCGGGAACCCGCGGATCGACCCGGTGCCGACGCTGCCCGCGCCCGCCACTTGGAACGTCGACTTGGGGCGGATGCCCCCGACCGCGCCGACGGCGAGCTCGGTCGCACGGAAGTGATGCGGGAGGTCCGGGCGGCGCGTGCCTGGCCGTCCCCAGAAGGGCGGTGCACCGTCGGCGAGCCACTCGTCGCCGCGCGCTTCCGCCGCGGCCCACAGCGTCGGAGACGGATGAGTACCCACGTTCGTCGAGGAACCATGCGGGCAGCGAGAACGAGAAGTCGAACCCCACCACGATCGCGGGATCGTCGTGTGCGAGCGCGATGAGATGCTCCGCGACGTCCACGCGCGATCGGCCGTCCTCGAGCCGGACCAACTCGGTGCCGCGTGCTTCGCCGAGCCAGATCGCACGGCGCTCGCCCTGGGTGCGTCCCGACCAGTCGATCGCGATCGTTCGTTCCGGCATCGTGGTGCGGCCGTGTCGAGGAACGACGCGCTCAGGCCGTGGCCCAGACGAGCACCTCGGCTCCGTCGGGTCCCGCCACGACCGGCGGTGTTCCCGCGTCGGTGAGGCGTGCCGCATCGCCGCGCCCGAGTACGGCGCCGGCCCCGATTCCGTCGGCCGCGACGTCGTCCAACGTCGCGCTGCCGATCGCGACGTAGACGTGCACATGCGGCGCGTCGGGCACCGTCACCGTTTCGCCCGCGCTGAGCCGTCCGGCCGAGAGCACCGCGTCACGTTGGTGGATCGACACGGTGCCCGCGTGGCCCTGCCCGGACGCGACCGGCACGAGCCCACCGTTGCGGAGGGCGTCGTTCACGTCGCGCTGCTCGTATCCCGGCGGGATGCCTTGTGTGTCGGGGAGCACCCACATCTGCACGAGGTGCACGTCAGCAGATCCGCTCGCGTTCATCTCCGAGTGTGCGATCCCGGAGCCGGCGCTCATCCGCTGCGCAAGGCCCGGATAGATCACGCCCACCGTGCCGGTGCTGTCGCGGTGCTCGAGCTCCCCGTTGAGCACCCAGGTGACGATCTCCATGTCGCGGTGCGAGTGCGTCGAAAATCCTCGACCACCCCGCACGACATCGTCATTGCTCACGAGCAGCAGCCCGTGGTGGGTATTGGCCGGGTCTTGGTGTGACCCGAAGCTGAAGCTGTGCCAGCTGTCCAGCCAGTCCAGCTCGGTGTGGAAGCGATCCGACGCGCGACGAACATCGATGGACACGTGCTGATCGTACCGGTGCCGTCCGACGACCGGATCGGTGCCTCTAGCATCCTGCCGATGCCCCACGTCGTGACGCTCTGCACCGGCAACGCCGCGCGGTCGGTGATTGCGGGCGCAGTGCTCGCCGACGCCCCCGGACTGCTCGTCAGCACGCGTGGTACCCACGTGATCGAGGGGATGCCGATGAGCTGGCGCACCGCCGACGCGATCAAGGCCCTGGGCGCGTCGAGCGCTGGCCACCGCAGTCGCCAACTCACATCGATCGATCTGGGGGATGCCGACCTGGTGCTGGCGATGGCAGGGGAGCACGTGGAGTACGTGCGCAAGCACCATCCCGACGCGGCCGCCCGCACCGGCACGTTGCGCCGGCTCGCACGCGATCTTCCAGGAGCCACCGGCTCCCTGGCCGAACGGATCGCGAGCCTCGAGCTCGCCGACGATCGAGCTCGAACCCTGGGAAGACGTCGACGACCCGGCCGGTGGCGATCCGGAGGTGTTCCACCGCTGCGCGGCTGACATCAACGCCCTGCTCGCGCCGCTCGTGGCGCTCTTGCACGCCACCTCATTCGACGCCGTGGCGCTCGAGGACCACGCATGATCGTCCGCATCGGTCGTGCGACCGTCGTGGGCCTGCTCGCGGTGGCGGTCGCCACCCTCGCCGTCGCTCCCGACGCGCTCGCCGCCTCGAGCAACGATGCAAACACCCCATCGTCGGCGTCGACCGGTGCGACCACCCCCGCGGCCACGACTCGCGCGCCGGCGGGTGCGGTTCGCGGTGTCACGCCCACCACGATCACCATCGGCGGAGTCGGACAACTGGCGCGGTACTCGTCGGCCGACATCGGCGCCCGAGCGCGGTTCCAGCGAGCCAATGCTGAGGGCGGAGTGAACGGCCGCACCTTCAACTACCTCGGCATGCGTGACGACAACGGTGTCGGCGCCACGAACGCGCAGGTGGCGTCCACACTCGTCCAACAAGACAAGGTGTTCGCGCTGGCTCCGGTGATCACTCCCGATGTCGGCGCGGTGTCCGACCTGCTCTCGGGCCACGTCCCCTACTTCGGGTGGGCCGTCTCGTCGAACTTCTGCGGCAACCAGTGGGGCTTCTCGTTCACCGGCTGCATGTTCCCGCCTGCTGGCGCGACCACCAGCAACGCGTGGGGCCTGCTCGTGGCGCAGACCTTCGGTGCACAGGCAGCAGGCAAGACGGCCGCGATCGTCAGCGAGAACACCGACTCGGGCAAGTACTTCGTCACGGCCATGACCGCTGGCGTAAAGAGCGGTGGGCTGAAGGTGGTGTCGAGCACGACCCCGTTGCCCGTCCCCGCGACCGCGGACTACGACGCGCTCGCCAAGCAGGTGCTCACGTCGAACAACGGTGCCGCCCCGGACGCGATCTTCGTCATTGCCAGTTATCCCAACGTCGTGCAGCTCCGTCAGGCCGTTCGCAACGCCGGGTACCTCGGTGTGTTCACCGACACGGTCGAGTACGAGCCGGCGTTGGTCGCGTCGGCCACCGGCTCGCTCGTGTTCACACCGACCGCGGCAGTCGAGAGCGCGGCCACGAACCCGAGCATGGCGCAGCTGGTCAACGACGTGCACGCGGTCGCGCCCAACCAGCCGATCGACCAGTCGGTGATCGCGGGGTACTGGTCGGCGGATCTTCTCGTTGCCGCGGTCGTGCGCGCCGGGCGGAACCTCACGCCCGACTCGCTGGTGAAGAAGGCGAACACCAAGTTCACCTACACGGTGGCAGGGACCGTCGGCCCCGTGAAGTTCCCCGCCGCGCACAACCAACCCACACCTTGCGGTTCGCTCGTGCAGGGCACGGGCAGCGCGTACGTGGTCGCCGCGCCGTACGCGTGCGGCAAGGTCGTGTCGACCAAACCATGAGGCGACTGTCCATCGTCGGTGCGGCGTGGATTGTCGGGTGCATGCTCATCGTTCCCGCCGTCGACGCTTCGGCCGCGTCGACGAGCACCACGACCGTGGCGGCGCCGGTCGGCGTGACGCGCCGAACGGTGACGGTGGCGGGCATCGTCGGCGTCGATGTTGCGTCGAAGGGCGCGGAGATCGGCGCGCAGGCGCGGCTCGCTCGAGCGAATCGAACCGGCGTCGCCGGCCGAACGATCCAGTACGTCCGCACCGAAGCGGCCCCCGACGCGGCCGCGGCTGACGCAGCCGCCGCGAAGCTCGCCGCCGAGGTGTTCGCGGTGGTGCCGGCCGTGGCGTCCACGGTTGGCGCGGCCACCCTGGCGCGGGAGGGCATGCCGTTCTTCGGAGTGGCGGCCGGCAGCGAGTGGCATGCGAATCGCACCGGGTTCAGCGTCACCGGCGCCGGAAGCACGACGAGCGCCACGCCGGTGAACCCGGCGTGGGCGAGCCAACTGCGCGCGCGCTGCTCGGCTCGCCGCGTGGCGGCACCGTCGTCCCGGTCACCGACGATCCTGCGCTCGCAGCCGCGGTCACCGCGCCGGCGGGCAAGGCCACGGTCGCGCGCTACCGGGCGTCGGGCTTCAGTCTCGCGACGCCGGTGGTGCTCACGCCCGCGAGCGACCTCGCCGCGATCGCACGCACGATCGTCGGGGCGTCGCCCGCGCCTGCCGTCGCGCTCGTGCTCGCGGCCGCGCCCACCGCGACCGCCCTCGCGCAGCAGCTCGCAGTGGTGGGGTACACCGGCACGGTCGCGGTGGGAGAGTCGCTCTACCAGCCGACGGCGCCGCTCGTCGCGAACGGGCTCACCGTGTTGGTGCCGATCGCGCCCTTCGAGGAAGCAACGCCTGCGAATCGCCGCCTGGCCGCCGATGTCGAGTCGTTCGCGCCCGGCACCCCCCTCACGACGGCGATCGCGTCGGGTTACTGGTCGGCGGATCTCTTCGTGCGTGCATTGGGGACGACTGGGAAGGCGCTCACCCGCGAGCGAGTGCTCCGAACCCTGAATGGGGCGCACTTCACCTACGAGGTGGCGGACACCGTCGGGCGGTCGTCGTGGCCCGAGATGCACGCGCAACCGGTCCCGTGCGGATCATTGCTGCAGAGCGACGGCACCCGCTACCTCGTGATGAAGCCGTATTCCTGCGCGACCACGACAGCGGCGAAGGGGAAGTAGGTCGCACCCAAGCCGGCTGAGACCGCGGTCACGCTCCGAGGTCAACCGTGAGGACCCAACTGGTACAAGGGATTCCGGGTATCTCGACCTCGAACTCGACATCCTGGGCGCACTGTGTGAGGATGGATCTACCGCGGAGAGTGGTGATTGCTCTACACTCTCCACAACAGCGAACGATCTGGTCAGGGGCGGGACCCGAGCCGGAGCGTGGGGCAGGGTCCAAGCGTTACTAGGAGGCACATCGTGCGGAGCTCGGTGCGAAAGCTCATCGGTCTGACCACCATTGCGACCATCGTCGCGATGTTCGGTCTCGCGGGCATCGCCGGTGCAGGGGTCATGACCCCGGGTCGCCCCGGCGCGGGCGAAGGTGCTCCGCGCCGACCCCGGTTGCAACTTCGTGGTCACCCCCGCCGTGGTGGCCGATGGCACGACCTCCGCCTCCTTCACGATCACTGGCGCCATCGGTGGCAACCGACTCGGGTGTGCTGGTGAGCTTGGTGGTCACGGGCGTGCCCGGCACGCCGAAGGCGCTCAACCCCGACGGCACGTTCGTGTTTGGGCCCACGGTGTTCGCGGTGCCCGTCGACTTCTCGATCTCGTACACCTACGGGAACCGGAACGCCTACTCCAACTTCTGCATCGGCCCGGGTGGCCAGAGCGTCGTGCGTATCCGCCCTGCTGCTGCTGAGGCCGCTCGTGCGTTGGCCTTCACCGGCTCGTCCGACACCACCCGCAACGTGCTGATCGGCTTCGCGACCCTGATGCTGGGCACCGTGCTCGTCGTCGGTACCCGGCGCCGCAAGAACGCCAACGCCTGAGCTCCACTCCAACGCCGTAGCGCCAGGAACCCTTCGGGGTTCCTGGCGCCGCGCGCGCACCCCTTGTCTCGGCTCGGGTTAGCATCGGCGTCTCATCGGCTCTGGAGGAACAATGGCCTGGAAGGTCGTGGTCGACTTCGACCTCTGCGAGAGCAACGCCATCTGCATGGGCATCGCGCCGGAAGTCTTCGAAGTGCGCGACGACAACTTCCTCTACGTCCTGCAGGAGAACCCGCCGGACGAGTCGCGCGAGCGGGTCGAGCAGTCGGTGCGGCAGTGTCCGAAGCAGGCCATCTCCATCGACGAGGGTTGACGCGCCCGTACAGGAGCGCCGCACGGCACGACTGACGCGACGCCGAACTCGGCGTCGCGTCGGCGCGATCGCCGGCGTGGTGTGTCTCGTGGCAGTCGTCGGCGCCGCGTTCGCGGTGGCGCAGTCACACGATGACGACACCTCGTCGCCGGGCCACCTGAGCGCTGCGGCGGCGTCGTCGACTCCCGACCGACGAGCAACGCGAGTCCGACCACCGGCGCTCCCGCCGCCACCGCTCAACGACGCCCGAGTCGTCGACGACTGCCGCCGCCCGGGCTGTCGCCGCTCGAGATCGGGCGGACGTACCCGGTGTCCACCGACACCCGTACCTTCGTCGACTCCAGCCGTTCCACGTCGCCCAACGGCGACGCCGACGGCGCGCCCGATCGCACACTCGTGACGTCGTTCTGGTTTCCGTCGACGCCCGGCTCATACCCGTTGGTGGTGTTCGCCCATGGCTATGCCGTCACCCCGGCGTTCTACGAATCCATGCTGGAGCGCTGGGCCGCCGCCGGCTACGTCGTCGCGGCGCCCACCTATCCCATCCTCAGCGGGTCGCCGGGCGGTGCCAGCCATGTCGACTACGAGAAGACCTTCGCGGACACGTCGTTCGTGATCACGCAGGTGCTGGCGCTCGGGCGGACCGACCAGATCGGCTCCCGCGTCGACCCGACCCGGATCGCGGCAGCCGGACACTCCGACGGTGAGGCAATCTCGTTCGGCGTCGGCTTCCTGTCGTGTTGTCGCGACGACCGCGTCACGTCGGTGATCGCGATGGCAGGCGACCTCGACAACGTCAACAACCCGCACGTGCGTGACACGGGCACCCCGATCCTGCACGTGATGGAGACCAACGACGAATACGACCCCTACGAGGCGTCGATCGCCTGGGACCGGGCGAACCTCACCGCGCCGCGGTGGATGGTCACACTCGAGAACGCCAGCCACGTGCCGCCGTACACGGCGCCGGGGAACGCGCACTTCGAGCTGCTCGCCGGTGTGGTCGTCGACTTTCTCGACGGCACGCTCAAGGGCCACCCCGAACGGCTCGACGCCATCGCAACGGCGATCGACGGCTCGGGCGGCTTGGCCTCGCTCGAACGCTGAAACTGCGTCAGACCCGACAGAATTTGGCGTTTCCTGCCGCAGTTTCGATGGCGGGCGTGAGTGATCAGGGGTGGCGCGCCAGGAGGTCGTCGCGGACCTGACGGCGCAGCACCTTGCCGCTGCCGGTGAGGGGAAGCTCGTCGCACGTCTCGATGATCTCGGGCGTCTTGAGCGAGCCGATGCGGGTGCGCACCCAGTCGCGCACGTGCTCGATATCGACGCTGTCGACGCCGGGCGCGAGCACCACCATCGCCGCGATCCGCTCGCCCCATTCCTGGTCGGGGAGCCCCACCACCGCCGCAGTCGCGATCGCGTCGTGTTGCAGCAACGCGTCTTCCACTTCGGCGGGGCCGATGTTCTCGCCGCCCCGGATGATCGTGTCGTCGGCGCGGCCCTCACAGAACAGGTAGCCCTCGGCGTCGACCCAACCGCGGTCACCGGTGTGCAGCCAGCCGTCGGCATCCACCTTGGATTCGGTGTCGACGTACGCGCCGCTCACCTGGTCGCCGCGGATCAGGATCTCGCCCGCCGCACCGGTCGTGGTCTCGACACCTGACTCGTCGACGATGCTGATCTCGATGCCGGGAATCGGTTGTCCGACCGACTCGAGACGCTGCTGGTACAGCGGATCGTCGCTGTAGATGGCGAGACGATGGTCGTCGGGGCCGAGCAGCGCGACGGTGCTGCTGGTCTCGGTGAGGCCGTATGCGTTCACGAAGTCGGTGTCGGGCATGAGGTGCAGCGCCCGCTCGAGCACCGAGCGATGCATGCGCGAACCGCCATAGGCGAGGTTGCGCAACGATGGCACGCGCGCCGAGGGGTCGGCTTCCATCGCCGCCACGATGCGGTCGAGCATCGTCGGCACCACGGTGGCGTGGGTGACCCCTTCGCGCTGCACGGTGGCGATCCACTCCTCGGCGGTGAACCGGGGGAGCGGCACGATGCGTCGACCGATCCACGTGGAGCTGAGCACGGAGGCGACGCCTGCGATGTGGAACGGCGGCACCGACACGATGGCCGCTTCGTCCTCGCCTGCGCTGAACGGTTCCATGGTGTTCATGACGTAGCTCATGAGCTGCGTGTGGGTGAGCACCGCAGCCTTCGGCGCCGCGGAGGTGCCGCTCGTGAACAGCAGTACCGCGGGCGTTTCGGGCGCGCCGGCAAAGTCGAGCGGCTCGTCGGCGGGGTCGGCGATCCAGTTGGGTGCGGCGACCACGGTCGGTTGGAGACGTTCGAGCAGCGCTTGCAGTTGGTCGTCGGGCAAGCGGAAGTTGAGCGGGGCGTAGGTGACGCCGGCCCACGCGGCACCGAACAAGGCTGCGGGCACGAGCGCCGAGAGCGGCTCCATCAGCGCAACCGAGCTCACGTGCGCATGGTCGGCACCGACGCGGCGTGCGACCGCGTGCGCGCTGCGCCGGAGCTCGGCGAACGTGAGTCCACCGTTGCGGTCACCGAAGGCGACGCGCTCGCCGAGCGCGTCGGCCGCCATGTCGAGGATCATGGCGACGTTCACAGTTTCCCCCCGGAGGTGCGCAATGGTGTCGATGTGAAAGGCGTAGCCGGTGCGAGCACCGGGCGGAGCGGCGTGGTCAGTCGGACGACGGCAGCGGCTTGGCCACCGCGATCTCCATGGCCTGGCCGTGGCAGACGAGCTCGCCGTCGCCCGCCTTGGTGACGAGCACGGTGGCTTCGCAGACGCCGCACGTGTAGCGCTTGCCCATCAGGTTCGCCATCTCAGCTGTCCTTCTCGGCCATCGGCTGCTCGCAGCACGACAGTTCGCCGTCGGTGCCCTTCACCACGATGATCTCGGTTTCGCACTTCGCGCAGCGCAAACGGGTCCCCGGTGCAGTTGCCATGGCGGCAGGATACCGAACCGCCGCGGGGGCGTGTCGAGTCGTGGCGGTCGTGACGATCAGGCCGCCGGTACCGAACTCGGGGGCGCCGGCGGTTGCGCCGGGGGCCGAGGGTCCGGGTCGATCCCGGATGGATCGGCGTCCTTGCGGGAACGCTGGCTGCGGTGCACCGCGACGGTGATCGACCCGAGCCCCACCACGACGGTCGCGATCATCACGAGCACGCCGAGCACCGGCACGATGGCCAACACGCGGAGCAGCCCCCAGCCGGCCAGGAACGACAGCCATCGGTTGGTCGGTGTCCGCACGATCAGACGACCCACACCGATCGCACCGGCGGCGTATCCGACGCCGTAGAAGATCCCGAGACCGAGGAGCAGGGCGACGCCCAACGGCAGCGCCAGCAGCGTGATCGAGAGGAGGACACCCACGATGGGCACCCCGATGGCGAGCGCCACGCCGAGACCGATCATCGGGCCGATGGCGGTGCGCGTCGCGTTGGCGACCGATTCCATCGCGCTGGGCGCGACGAGGAGCAAGAAGACGCCGAGCAGCAACGACGACACGGTGCCCACGATCCAGAGGAAGACTCGGCCGATCGTGCCGAGTCGGCCCAGGGCGAACCGGTCGCGCGCGCGATCGATGTCGCCGCTCACGTGGGCACTGGCCGCGATGCGTGGGGGATCCTTCGAGACGACGTCGCCCTCCACCTGCGCGTTGGCGAGCAGCGTGACCCGACCGTTCAACGACGTCACGTCGCCCTTGACCAGTCGGCAACCACGACGTTGCCGTTCACCACGAACACGTCGCCGGTGACGCGACCGTTGATCCGAAGATCACCGTTGATCAGGACGACGTTGTCGACGCGATCGCCGGATGCCACGACGATGTCGCCGGTGACGACCACCAGCGTGTCGGCATCACGGTTGCTCGCGCCGGTGCCGGAGACGGTTGGGACCGTTCCGGCAGTCGCGACCCCTGCTGCGATCGCCAGACCGGCCAGCAACACGCACGCCAACGCCGCGGCCGCGAGTGCGGCGCGCATGATGGCGGACGTCGTACGTCGAGCGTGCGGTGCCATGGAACCTCCCCCGAGCATGAACGACACTACGGCAGTCCGGTACGTTGCGCACGGTGGACGCCCGGCCGGTCACCGTCACGAACGACGGCATCGAGATCGCCGCGCTCGATTGGGGCGGCGACGGTCCCCACTGCTCCTGCAGCATCCCAATGGCTTCTGCGCCGGGGCTGTTCGATCCGCTCGCTCAGGTGTTGCGCGACGAGTTCCGGTGCGTGGCCGTCGACCTGCGCGGCCACGGCGCCAGCGACGCGCCGGCTGATCTCGCCCACTGCACGTTCGAGCGGGGCGCCCACGACGTGCTCGCGGTGCTCGACGCGCTCGGGCTCGAGGAGGTCGTGGCGCTCGGAGAGTCGTCGGGCGGCGGCATCACCCTGATCGCCGATTCGCTCCGGCCTGGTCTCGTGCGCAAGATCCTGCTGTGTGAGGCGATCGCCTTTCCGCCGCTTGCCGCCGCGAACCGGCGCCGGGCAACGCGATGGCGACGGCCGCGCGCAAGCGTCGTGCGGTGTGGCCGGACCGCGCGGCGGTGCAAGCGTCGTACGGGAGCCGTCCGCCGCTCGACGTCATGGAGCCGGCTGCCCTGGCCGCGTACGTGCGCTACGGCTTCCGCGATCGCGACGATGGCACGGTCGAGCTCGCCTGTGCGCCGGAGGTGGAGGCTCGTTGGTTCGAATCCGCGCGCGAACCCGATGGCGCGCCGCTCGCGTTCGCATGGCTCGAGCGACTCGAGGTGGCGGTGACGATCGTCGTGGGTTCCGACACCTACCTGCCCGTGGATCGTTTCGTCGAGCAGGCCGAGGCGTGCAACGGCACCTACGTCGAGGTCACCGGCGGCCACTTCTTCGTGCAGGAAGACGCCGAGCGCGCCGCGGCGCTCGTTCGCGAGTACCTCAGCTGGTGAGCTGCTCGCGCGCGCCCACGCGTAGTCGGCCTTGCCGATGGTCGTGCGCTGCACGTCGTCGACGAGCACGATTCGGCGCGGGCGCTTGAAGCGTGCCAGCCGGTCGGCCACCCAGGCCCCAGCTCCTCGGGCGTCGGTCGGTCTCCCGTTGCCGGTGCGGTCACCGCAACCACCGCGGCGACCGACTCGCCCCATTCGTCGTCGGGGATGCCGACCACCAACGCGTCGAGCACCTCGGGGTGCGTCTTCAACATCTCTTCGACCTCTTCGGGCCACACCTTCTCGCCGCCCGTGTTGATGCACCCTGATCCCCGCCCGAGCAGGGTGATGGTGCCGTCGGCGTGCGGCACCGCCCAGTCGCCCGGCACGACGTAGCGGCGACCGTCGATCTCTCGGAACGTCGACGCGGTGCGTTCGGGATCGTTGTAATAGCCCACGCCGGTCGATCGCGTGACCGCGAGCACGCCCGCCTCGCCCGACCCCGGCACCACGTCGAGGCCGTCGCTGCCGAGCACCGCGCGTTGACGCCGAGGTTGAAGCGGCCGGTCGACGATTCGCCCGGCTCCGAGGTGAGCGCCAACCCGAACCCCACGCCTTCGCTCGCGCCGAGCGAGTCGTAGAAGCTCATCGATCCGCGGGCGTGCAATGCGTCCTTGGTCGTCGGTTGCACCATCGCACCCGAGCTGTGCACGCGCACCAACGAGGAGATGTCGTAGGGCCGTCCGGCCGCCTCAGCGCGTTCGAGCGCGCCGACGACTCGCCGCAACACCACGTCACCGACCACCGACAGGATCCTGCCGTGCTCGCGTTCGATGGCGGCGCACACGTCGTCGCCGTCCACACGACCGCGAGGAAGGATCACGATCGCGCCGCCGAGCGCCAGCGTCGAATGGACCATGTAGGCCGCAGTGGCGTGCACCATTGGTGTCGTGAGCACGGTCACGAGCGGCGTGTGCTCGTCGCGCAGATCCTTCGCGGTCGCGCGATGGCGTCGACGGTGTCGGGAACGTCGTGGCCGAACAGCGTGGCGCCGTAGGCGAGCCCGTAGGTGAGGAGCGTGGCCTGTTCCCAGATGCACGCCCTTGGGGAGCCCGGTGGTGCCGCCGGTGTACCAGAGCAGATGATCGAGTCCGGATCGCTCGATGCGCGCCGCGGTGCATGCTCGGCGATCGCGGCTTCGTAGTCGAGCGCACCCGGCACGGTTGACTCGTTGTCGCTCCTGCCGACCTCGTCGCGCACGGTGTCGACGGTGTCGTCGACCTCGATGAAGGTGCGTACCCGCGGGATCGACGGCACCGCGGCGACCACGCGGTCGCCCAGCGCGTGGTGATACACGAGCGCTTCGGCGTCGGCATTGTCGAGGAGCGCCGCGAGCTCAGTGGGCCCGTAGCGGAAATTCACGTTGACCGGAACCGCGCGCACCTTCAGACATGCGAACAGGGCCTCCGCGTACGCGGCGCTGTTGAACAAGAAGAGCGCGACGTGCGTACCTTCACGCACACCGTGGGCGGCGAGCGCGGTCGCAAGGCGCGACGCGCGATCGTCGAAGTCGCGCCACAGCAGCCGGCGGTCGCCCTGTACCGCAGCGAGCGCCTCGGGCGTGGCATCGGCGACTGCCTCCCACACCGTGGCGTAGCTCTCCATCACGCCGCCGAACCTACCCCGCCCGTTGTTTTGGCGTCACCAACGCGTAGATATCACGCGTTTGCGACGCCAAAACGACCGCAACTGCGTGCCCTCTAGCCGCTGCCAAGGCCGAGCAGGCGTTCGCGGGAGACGGCGTGCGATGCCTGTCGCAGGGCGAGCAGCGCGACGAGCCACGCGATTGCTCCGATCACGAAGGCCGTCGCGTATCCCTTGAACAGCGTGTTGCTCGACACGCCGTAGGCGATCACGATCGCGGCAGCGTCGCGAGCGACGAGGCCTGCTGGGCGGCGGCCGCGCTCGACACGCGTGCCGAGATCGAGAGGATCAGCGCGACCGCGATGGCGATGAGCGGCGGCATCACCCAGAGCACGAAGATCCACCAGTTGCCGTCGGGAAGAGCCACCGCCCGCCTGCGGGCCGAGACGATCAGGTTCACGACCGCGAGTAGACGACGAACCCGCCGAGCGCGGTGAAGTAGCCCGGGATGAGGCTCGCCATCAGCTTGCCGAGGTAGATCTGACGTTCGACGCCGGGGAGTGGGCGAGGAACTCGCCGCTGCCGCGCTCTCGCTCGCCGACGAACGTGTTCGCGCTGATGGACGACGACACCGTGAGCGGCACGATCATCACGAGTGGCGCGAACAAGTACACCGCGAGCGTGTACGACGCTTGCGCGGTCCCTGGCGCCGTGCCGTTGGCCTGCAGGGGCTGGGCAGGCTGCCGACGACGTCGCCCAGCTTGGTTCACGCAGCTTCGGGTCCTGGACCGTCGAGATGACGAGCAGCATCACGGCCGGGATGACCATGAAGAACAAGAGCGCGATGATCGCGAGCGGCACCCAGAAGTCCCGGCCTGCGCGAGCTGGCGGAGGTCGGCGCGCGCGATGACCCACGCACGCGAGGCTGCTGGTGCGCTTGGTCGTCATCCCTTGGTTCCCCCGGATCTTGAAGTAGAGCTCCTCGAGGGTCGGGGTGCGCGGCTCCACCCGCAGTAGACGGACGCCGCCGGCGACCAGCGCGTCGACGAGGTCGGCGACGTGCTCTCGTCGCGCGAGCTCGACGAGCGCGGCGCCGTTGCGCTGGTAGGAGCGGACGAACGGGAGGCCGCGCGCCGCGTCGAGCACGGTCGGGTCCTCGGCGTCGATCACCACCGTCACCGACGGCCAGAACCGCCGGGTGAGCTCCGCGGTGAACCGGCGACGACCGCGCGGCCCTGGTCCATCACGACGACCTGGTCGGCGAGCCCTTCGGCCTCGAGCAGCAGGTGGGTGCACATCACGACGGCCTTGCCGTGCTCGGCCATCTCGTCGATCAGCCCGAGCACCACGCGGGCCGACTCGGGGTCGAGTCCGGCGGTCGGCTCGTCGAGGAGCAGCAGATCGGGGTCGTGGAGCACGGCGCGTGCGAGCGCGAGGCGGGCGCGCATGCCGGTCGAGTACCCGCCGACCTGCTGGCCGAGCGCGTCAGCGATCCCGAACCGGGTCGCGGCGTCCTGCGATCGCGCTGGTCGCGACGTCGCGACCCACGTCGAACAGCGCCGCCGCGTACCGCAGGTTCTCGTTGCCGGTCGAGGCGGTCGTAGAGCGCGGGCCGGGCGGGAACGACACCACACCGTCCGTCGGATCTCCGTGCCTTCGTCGTCGACGTCGGGATCGAGGCCGAGGGTGCGAACGGATCCCGAGTCGGCGTGCGAGCGCACCGGTGACCAGGCGCACCACGGTGGTCTTGCCCGCGCCGTTGGGCCCGAGCAGCACGGTGACGTCCCGCGCGGCACCTCGACGGTGAGGCCGTCGACGGCCACGACCTCGCCGAAGCTGCGGCGAACGTCAGTGAGCGCGACGGCAGGCGCCGCCGATTGGTCGGACATGAGAATGGTTTCGGCGTCGGATCGCTCGAGGTGAAGGGCTAACCTCGGCGCTTCGTCGTGTGTGACACACGACCTGGGCGGCGTAGCCGAGTGGTTCAGGCAAGGGCCTGCAAAGCCCTGGACACGGGTTCGATTCCCGTCGCCGCCTCCAAGAGTCTCCAACGCGTTCCGTGTGTGCGTTCGCGCACCGCCGGTAGGGTCGACCCTCCACGACGAGAGGTTCGACGATGACCGCACTTCCCACCGCCACGCTCGGACGCACCGGGCTCGAGGTCACCAAGCTCGGCTACGGCGCGATGGAGCTGCGCGGCGAGCCACGGCCGCGGGCGCGACGCTCGACGCGACGATCGGCGCGCTGCTGAACGCGGTGCTCGATCACGGCATCACCCTGATCGACACGTCGCCCGACTACGGCCCGTCGGAGGAGCTCATCGGCGAGCACATCTCGTCACGACGCGACGAGTACTTCCTTGCGTCGAAATGTGGGTGCCTCGTGAACCCGCCGCCGCGCGACCCGCACAGGTGATCCCGCCGCACGAGTTCACCCGCGAGAACGTCCGCGCCGGCGTCGAGCAGAGCCTGCAGCGGATGAACACCGATCATCTCGATCTCGTGCAGTTCCACATCAGTCCGTCGCAGGAGACGCTCGAAGCGAACGGTGCAGTCGACGCCCTCCTGGAGCTGCGCGACGAGGGCAAGATCGCGCTTCATCGGAATGTCGGGCATGTTGCCGAACCTCACCGATCACATCGCGATGGGCGTGTTCGACGCGTTCCAGATCCCCTACTCGGCGCTCGAGCGCGAGCACGAGGAATCGATCGCCGACGCGGCGATCGCCGGCGCGGGCACGATCATCCGTGGCGGCGTGGCGCGCGGCGTGCCGGCGAAGGGCCTCGATGCCGTGGCGGGCTATCCCGATCGCATCCGCGAGGCGTTCGAGCAGCGACGCGGTCCGCTGGGACGAAGCCGACCTCGACGACCTGCTCGACGGCATGTCGCGCATGGAGTTCATGTTGCGCTTCACGCTCACGCACCCCGACATGAACACGACGATCGTCGGCACGGCCAACCTCGAGCACCTGGCCGAGAACGTCGCGGTGGCCGCGAAGGGCGCGTTACCCGCCGACCAGTACGAGGCGACGAAGGCGCGCCTCGACGCACTGGACTGACCGCGAGTACCAAGAACCTCGTGCGACCAACCGAGAGAACGGAATGACCGTGGGGATGACCTGCGAGGGCAAGGTCGCGCTGGTGGTCGGCGCGAGTCAGGGCGGCACGGGGACAGGTTCGGCAATTCGCCTGGCGGCCGAAGGTGCGAAGGTCGCGATCGTCGCGCGCAACGAGGAGAAGCTGCAGGCGACGCTGGCCGAGCTCGAAGCCGTGGGGGGCGAAGGCGTGATGTTCGTGTGTGACGCGGCCGACCCCGACGGCGGACGTGACACCTTGGTCGCCCGCACCGAGGCGGCCCTCGGCCCGGTCGACATCCTCGTGAACGTCGCGGCCGCGGGTGGCTACAAGAGGTTCGAGGCGTTCACCAACGCGCAGCTCCAGACCGCGCTCGAGGTGAACCTCCACGCGCCCTGGATCCTGTGTCGCGACGTGCTCAGCGGCATGCGGGAGCGGGGAAGCGGTGCGATCGTGAACATCGGCACCAAGGCTGCCGAGCCACCGTTCGGGCCGCCGTACACAGAAGGCGTCACGACCACCGCGGGAACCGTCTACGGCAGCACCAAGGCCGCGTTGCACCGCTTCACTCGGGGGCTCGCGGCGGAGACGTACGGACAGGGCATCTCGGTGAACGTGCTCTCGCCAGTGGCTGCCATCGCCACGCCCAACCTGGTGGCTTCCGGCTGGCTGCCCGACGGCGCGTTCGAGCCGGTCGAGACGATGGTGGAGTGCGTGCTCGCGTTGGCGACGGGCGATCCCGACGTGCTGACCGGACGCGACGTGTACAGCCTCGATCTCCTGCTCGAACTGCAGCGACCGGTCTACGACTTCACGGGCACCACCCTCGTCGAGGGATGGCAGCCGGACGACCTCCCCCCGCTCATCGCCGAACGCAGGACGCCGCGTCCGATGGACCTCACGAGCTACAAGGTGGCCCGACCGAACTGACGCAGCGAGGGTCGCTGGTATCGTGCGAGCGACGATGCCTTCTGATCCCCCCGCAGACGCCATCGTCGCCGAAGGCATTGTCAAGCACTTCGGCGACGTCCATGCACTCAATGGCGTGTCGTTCGCGTCCCGCACGGCGAAGTGCTCGGCGTGCTGGGCCCGAACGGCGCGGGCAAGACCACCTCGGTGCGGGTGCTCACCACGCTGCTGCGTCCCGACGCGGGTCACGCCGAAGTGCTCGGCGTCGACGTCACCAAGGATCCGCAGCGCATCCGCGCCTCGATCGGCCTGGCCGGTCAGTACGCGGCGGTCGACGAGAACCTCACCGCGTCGGAGAACCTCAAAATGGTGGGCAAGCTCACCCATTTGCCCGCTGACACGATCCCTGTTCGCACGGCCGAGCTGCTCGACGGCTTCGATCTCGTGCACGCAGCCGATCGGGTGGTCCGCACCTTCTCCGGCGGGATGCGTCGTCGGCTCGACCTCGCGGCCGCCCTGGTCCATCGTCCCCCGGTGCTGTTCCTCGATGAGCCCACCACCGGCCTCGACCCGCAGGGCCGCCTCGATCTCTGGACGGTGATCGAGAACCTCACCGCCACGGGCGTGACCGTGCTGCTCACGTCGCAGTACCTCGAAGAGGTCGACCGTCTCGCCGACAACATCATCGTGATCGACCACGGCCAGGTCATCGCCGAAGGCACGTCGGCCGCGTTGAAGTCGCGGCTTGGCGCGACCGTGATCGATGTGGCCATGCGCGACCCCGACGAGGCCAGCCGCGCCGCGACCGACCTCGCGTCCGTCGGCGGCATCTCCGTCGACGGGAAGGTGGTGCACGTGCACATCATCGACGGCAACGGGCCGACGGCGATGTTGGAGACGGTGCGCGTGCTCGACGCGCCGAAGCTCGACCCCGCGTCGATGGTGTTGCGCGAGCCCACGCTCGACGATGTGTTCCTCGAGCTCACCGGCCACGTTGCCGAGGAGCACGTCGCCGACCTCGACGACATCGCCCCCGAAGGCAAAGGACGCCGCGGCTCGAAACGCCGCAACGCCGACAACGAGAAGGAGCAGTCATCGTGACGACCACCTCCCTCGTGCAGCCGGTGACCGCGCCGTCAGCGCGCGATGCCCGGCCTCGTCCGATCGGCGACGCGCTCACGCTGGCGTGGCGCAACCTGCTCAACATCCGGCGCAACCCGCAGCTGTTGGTGTTCGCGACCATCCAGCCGATCGTGTTCGTGTTGATGTTCCGCTACGTGTTCGGCGGCGCGATCAGCACCGCGGCGCTCGGTGGCGTGCCCTACGTCGACTATCTGATGCCCGGCGTGTTCGTGCAGACAGTGGTGTTCGGCGCCCTCACCACCGCGGTGGGCCTGTCCACCGACCTCAACCTCGGGCTCATCGAGCGGTTTCGCTCGCTGCCCATCGCTCGCTCGGCAGTGCTGGTCGGGCGAACGACCGCCGACCTCGCACGCAACCTGTTCGTGATCCTGTTGATGTGCGTGGTCGGTTACCTGATCGGATGGCGCAACCACACGAACGTGTTCTGTCTCGTGTGTGCGATCCTGCTCATCCTGGCGTTCTCGTACTCGCTGTGCTGGGTGTTCGCGTTCGTCGGGCCTGAGCGTGAAGGACCCAGAGACCGCGCAGGCCGCGTCGTTCCCGATCCTCGCGCCACTGATCTTCGCGTCGTCTGCGTTCGTGCCGGTGAGCACGATGCCCGGGTGGCTCCAGCCGTGGGCCGAGCACCAACCCGTGTCAGTCGTGGTGAACGCTGCTCGTGCACTCACCGTCGGTGGTGCGACCACGTCCCTGGTGCTGCAGTCGATCGCCTGGATCGTCGGCATCGTCGTGGTGTTCGCGCCGATCGCCGTGCACAAGTACCGCCGGGTGGCGTAGCGCCGTCAGCCGGCCACTTGGGCGTTCGCGAATTGGCGGGCGTGGACGGGCAGCTCGACGAGGAATGCCACCGATCCATCCGACGCCACGATCGGCGCATCGGAACGCGTGGTCACGGATTCACTGCTGTGCTTCGCGTGCGAGCTCACTTCGATCGCCTGCGTGCCGTTCGGCGCCAAGACAACCGCCACGGTCGAATGCTTCCCGACCTGCGAGATGCTCGCCCCAAGGTGTTGCGGGTTGACCTCGTCGAGGTACACGCAGGACGTTGCCCCTGTCGAAGGACCGCCATCATTGACTTTCAGTTCGAAGCACGTTTGGTCGCCGACGGTCACCTCGCTGATCGTCCACGGCGTACCGTCGGTCAGCAAGCCGGTCTGCAGCACGGGTCCCGGTTCCTCCTGCGGTTCTCCGTCGACACGGTGCGAGACAACGGCCGCGTACGCCGCGTCGGTCCACGCGGTCACGGATTCGACGGTGAAGAAGTCGCCGGGCAACGACTCGCGGGGACGAACTCGTGCGTCTCCGTCGCGGCCATGTGGAGCGGGGTGGTGCCTCGCTTGCTGCGGTACGTGCTCGTGCTGTCGCGTGCCACCGGCAACTTCGATGCGCGGTCGAACCATGTGCGGTTGGTTCCCGTGACCGTCGTGCCGTGGCTCGAGCGGTCGAACGTGTCGACGAGCTCCCACGCTGGATGTCCGTCGTGGGTGGTGGCGACCACCTTGGCCGTACGCGGAAGAGCGGTCGCGCAGGTCGCGACCAGGCTCGCGGCGAGTCCTCCGGTCGCGCAGCGACTGGCCGCGAGGTCGCTGCCCTGCGACTGCGGCAGGAAGTGCATCACGCCGTCGGCGACCAGTGATGCCGAGCCGCCGTCGTCGAGAGTCCCCTGCTGGGTGCGCACGAGACCGCGCTCGACGTCGATCCACGCTTCGACGGGCGTCGTGTCGCCGTCGTCCTTCCCTGTCAGCGTGGTGTGCAGTACCTGGCCGGGACGGCTCGCCGCGGCCTTGGTGGCGGCGATCAGTTGCCGAGCCGACGGGGTTGTGTCGGCGACCGCGGGTACAACGGTGAGCGTGGTGCACGCCAGCGACCCGAGCACGACCGCCGCGACTCCCGTCCCCCACCTGCGCATCGTGCGCCATCGTAATCAGGTGGTCGATATCGGGCATGCGCGGCACAGGTCTTTCACAGTTTCGAACGACCACACTGCTGGCAACGTGTGGAGAGGCCTGACGAGAGGCTCACGTAATGCCCGAGAGTGACGACGCACTTCCCCCCGTGCCGGAACCCGAACCTGGCGGCGCCAACGAGCCCGCGCCGCTCCTGGCGCGCGAGCTCCCCGCCGCCGCCCTACGGTCCGCCGTCGGCAGCCGTCCCGCCGCCACTTCCGCCGCCGTACGGCCCGCCGCGTGCGTACGGCACGTCGGCCTACGGGGCCCCGTCCGCGGAGCCATCGCCGCCACCCCCGCTCTACGCCGCCGCCCCGGTGGCAGCCGCGCCCGCGCGTCGCCAGCGAGGCAACCAGCAGCGCACGCTGTCGATCCTCGCCGTCGTCTTCCTCCTCATCGGCAGCGCGTTCGTCGGGTTCGGCGCACGCAACGGTTGGTTCACTCGTGGGTCCTCCGCGCCGTCGGCCGCGTCGAGCACGATCTCGCCGAACGGATCGTCGTCGGGCGGTTCGTCGTCGGGCGGTTCGTCGTCGACCTCGAGCGTCGACAACTCGACGAGCTCCGGGCTCGACGCGGATGCGGTGTCGACGGCCGTGGATCCGGCGATCGTCAACATCAACACGCAGACCAGCCAGGGTGAAGCAGCCGGCACCGGACTTCTCGTGTCGAGCAAGGGCTTGGTGCTCACGAATCACCACGTGATCTCTGGCGCCGAGCAGGTGCAGGTCGAGATCGGCGGCAACGGCAAGAGCTACGACGCGCATGTGGTCGGCTACGCCATCGATGACGACGTCGCACTGGTGCAGATCGAGAATGTCTCCGGGCTCCCGACCGTCAAGACGAGCAGCGATGTGCTCGCCAACGACAGCGTGCTCGTGATCGGCAACGCCCTTGGCCGCGGTGGAGACCCGACCGTGAGCCCCGGCACCGTGGTCGCGCTCGGTCAGCAGATCACCGCCACCGACGAGAGCGGCGCCAGCGTGGAGACGCTCACCGACATGATCCAGGTGTCGGCATCAGTGCAGCCCGGGCAGTCGGGTGGTGCAGTCGTCAACGCCGACGGCGAGGTGGTCGGCATGACGACGGCTGCGTCGACCGGCGGCGGGTTCCGCCTCGGCGGCAACGAGTCGGCGAACGAGGCGTTCGCCATCCCGATCGATCGGGCCCTGTCATCGGTCAAGGAGATCGAGGCGGGCGCTTCGACTGACAGTGTGCACGTCGGACCGCGTGCGGTGCTCGGCGTCGAGGTGCAGGGTCAGCTCGGTGGCAGCACACCGATCGGCGGCACCACGGGCAGTGGGGTCCCGGTGGCGGGTGTCACCGAGAATGGTCCGGCGGCGGACGCAGGCATCGAAGCTGGTTCCACGATCGTGGGCATCGGAGACACGACGGTGAAGACCGCCACCGACATCACCACGGCGATGAACAAGCTGAAGCCCGACACCGACGTGAAGGTCACCTGGCTCGATGCATCGGGCCAGCGCCAGACCGCCACGGTGCACCTCACCGAAGGCCCGCCGCTGTAGGCGTTCCACTCGCACGACCGACGACCGATCCTCGGCGAGGGTTTCAGCCCTTGCCGAGGATCTCGTCGTTGTGCTCGCCGACGTGGGGCGCGCGACGTGAGATGCGCCACGGCGCGCTGGGTGCGACGAACGGTGCGCCGGGGTAGGTGACGATGCGGCTGAGGTCGTCGTGGACGACGTCGACGGGAAAGCCGCGCTCGACGAACTGCTCGCAGAACATCGCTTCTTCCGGCGAGAGCACCGCTCCGACCGCGATGCCGCGGGTCTGCGCTGCCGACGAAGAACTCGTCGGCGGTGAGGTTCTCGGCCAAGAAGACCAGCGCCGCCCGACCCGATCCGTAGATCTCGCCGGCGAGCGGGTCGTCACGGATGGAAGCGACCGACACGCCTCCGCGTTCGATGGCCAGGTCGAGGAGCACGACCTCGTCGAAGCGGTCCCGGTACCCACTCGCGTCGATCCAGTCGCGGAGCGAGATGAAGTCCTTGAGGTGCCGGGGTGGAAACCCAGTGGTCACGTACTTCCCGTCGGCGCAGCGCACCTGGGTCTCCTGCGAGTCGTACACGAGCGCATGGCGGCCGGTCTGTCGAAACACGGTGGCCTGCGCGACGAACCACTCGAACGTCGAGCTCTCCGTCGTCACATTGGTTGCGGCGAACATGCTCACGTCGGCGAACTGACCGCGCCCCGACACTTCGCGGTGCAGCACCGCCGTGAGCGCGGCCATCACGGCAAACACGCTCCCGATGTGGAACGCCTGATTGCCATTGCCGCGCACGGGCGGGATGGTGTGGTCGTCGTAGCCGCAGCTCCACACCGGGCCGCCACCGGCAAGCAACGTGAGGTCGGTGAACGGCTCGTCGGCGCGTGACGTGTTGCGACCGAAGGCGGTGACCGACACCCAGATCAGCTCGGGATGTGCGTCGCGCAGCGTGTCGTGATCGATGCCGAGTGACGCGAGGCGCCCCGGCCGTTCACCCTCGAGCACGATGTCGACGTCGGAGGCCAGCGCGCGGAAGTGCGCGCGTCCTGCTTCGGTGTCGAGGTCGATCACCACGCTGCGCTTCGACGTGTTGTAGTGCCACCAGAACAGGCTCCGCTCGGGATCGGGCTCGTCGTCGACGAACGGCCCGTATGCCCGGCTCTCGTGGCCGCCGGGTGGCTCCACGAGGATCACGTCGGCGCCGAGGTCGCCGAACATCTTTCCGGCGTATGCCGCGTGCGCACTTGCCAGCTCGACCACACGCAGCCCGTCGAGCAGGCCCCGGGGCGCGGTGGGGCCCGTCCCGACCGCGCTCATACGACCTTCTCCCGTTCAAGATCGTCGATCTCGTCGTCATCGAGCTCGAGCACGTCGCGCAGCACCAGCCGCGTGTGCTCGCCCAGACACGGGCCACCGCGTGAGATGCGCCAGTCGGTCTCGCTCATGTGGACCGGGATGCCGTCAACGCGCACGTCGCCCATCTCGGTGTGGTGCACCGTCGGCCAGAGGTCGAACTCGGCTGTGCCCGGGTCGTGGTCGATGCGTTCCTCCGGGAGCGCGACGATTGACGCGGGCACACCGGCGGCCCGCAATGCCGCCGCGGTCGCGACGCGGTCACGCGTTCGCGTCCACTCGTTGAGACGTGCGTCGAGCGTGTTCTGTCGCGCGAGCCGGCCGTCGAGCGCAGCGAACGACGGGTCATCGGCCCACGGTTCGGCGATCAGCGCCCGCAACGCCGACCAGTCGTCATCGCTGCGACATGCGATCGCGATCCACTTGTCGTCGCCCGCCGCGGCGTAGATCCCGTGTGGTGCCATCGCGGGTGAGCGACTGCGATTCGAGTTGGGTTCCCCGTCGCGGCGCGTCGGTCGGCCGTTCACCGTGAAATCGAGGAGGTCAGGCCCCACGAGTGCTGTACCAGCCTCCGCGCAGGCCATGTCGATCCACTGCCCTTCCCCCGTTCGATTGCGGTGGATCAAGCCGGCGAGCAGTGCGATGGCCATCGCGTTGGCACCCATGTGGTCCATGTACGAAAAGCCCCAACCCGCTGGCGGGAGGTCGGGCAGTCCGCTCGAGAAGGTGAGGCCGCTGACGGCCTGCACGATCGGCCCCCAGGTGCGGAAGCCTGCCGAGGGACCGCTCGCGCCGAAGCCGGAATTCGACACGTAGACGATGTCGTCATTGAGCGCACGCAGCTCCTCGTATGGAAACCCGAGCTGCGCGAGCACACCGGCCGCGAAATTCTCGGTGACCGCGTCGGACACCGCGACGAGGCGGCCGAACAAGTCGCGCCCGCGCTCCTGACGGAGGTCGATGGTGATGCCCAGCTTCTCGACGTTGTGGTTGTTGAACGGCCCGCCGAGGTTCACGCCGCGCCGTTCGTCTTTGTACGGCGGCGCGCCCCGCAAGATGTCCCAGGTTCCCTGGCGTACGGGGTCTTCGACCCGGATCACTTGCGCGCCGAAGGCAGCGAGAAAGCGGGTAGCGCCGGCGCCGGCGAGTTGGCCGGTCAGGTCGCAGATCCGGAGGTGCGAGAGCGCGTGCGCGTGCGGTTGCAACCGTTCCGATGTCGACATGCGCGCATCCTACGCAGGACGAACGGGACGCAGATCGACGCTCAGATCGAGGGCGCGCGCTCCGACCAGAGAAGTGCCTGCTCGAGTTGCGCGGCCACCTGGAACAAGCGGTCTTCGCGCCCGTACGCGGCAACGAGGTGCACGCCGATCGGGAGTCCGGCAGCCGACACGTGCGTCGGCAGCGACACTGCGGGCTGGCCGCTGGCGTCGAACGGTGTCAGGTACTCGGTCATCGACATCAGGACTGTCATGCCCTCGCCGGTGACGTCGGCGGCGTCGATCACGCCGAGGCGCGGCGGCGAGATGGGCATCGTCGGGGTGAGCAACACGTCGTATTCGGCGTACGCGGTTGCCACGGCATGGCTCCATCGCGCCAGCGACTCCGTCGCGTCGATCAGCTCGACTGCGGTTGCGGACCGCCCGCGTTCGACGAGCGCACGGTTCATCGGTTCGAGGTCGCGGATCGGCTCGCCGAACTCGCGCTCCCAGCGCGCCACTTCGGCCGCGAGACCCGAGGCGACGATGGTGTTGAACGCGGATCCCTCCGGGCTGCGCAATGCGTCGGGTGACGCCGATTCGATCGAGTGACCGAGCGATTCGAGGGCGCGTGCCACGTCGCGCACCGCGCTCTCACACTCGGGGTCGAGGGGTCCCCCGAGGGCACGTTCGGTGACCAGCCCGACGCGCAACCGCCCGGGATCGGCACCCACCTCGTCGAGCCACGGCCGACTGGGCGGCGGCGCGGTGTGCAGCTCGCCGGCGACCGGTCCTGCGGTGGCGTCGAGCACGGCTGCACTGTCGCGAACGGTGCGGGTGAGCACGTGCTCGTGCGTGAGGGGACCCCAGTACTCGCCATAGGGATGCAGGCTCGTGCGATGGCGGCTGGGCTTGAGCCCGACCAGTCCGCAGCACGACGCCGGGATGCGGATCGAGCCGCCCATGTCGTTGCCGTGCGCGACGGGCACCATGCGCGCGGCGACGGCCGCGCCCGAGCCGCCGCTCGACCCGCCAGTGGAGTGCTCGACGTTCCAAGGGTTGCGGGCCGGGCCGTGGGCCAACGGCTCCGTGGTGCTCGACGAGGTCAGTTCGGGCACCTTGGTTCGTCCGAGAATCACGAACCCTGCGGCGCGGTACCGACGCACGAGCTCGCTGTCGGCGGGGGAGCGGTACTCGTGATCGCGAAGGAACCGCATGCCGTGTTGGTACCGATCACCCGCCGAGTGCTGCACCGCGTCCTTGACCAACATCGGTACGCCGCGGAAGGGTCCGTCGGGCAATCCCGCACGCGCCTCGTCGCGGGCACGTTCGAATCGTGTGTCGACGAGCGCACCGAGCACCGGGTCGAGCGCCTCGACGCGGTGATCGCAGCTTCCACGAGTTCGAGGGGCGAGACCTCGCCGCGGCGTACGAGGTCGGCCTGCGCGAGCGCGTCGAGATCGGTCAGTTCCACGGAGTGTCTCGCGGCGCGCGCATGATCGCATCGACCGCCCCGTGCAGCTGCGCGAGCAGGATGTCGTCGAAGGCCGCGAGATGCGCGTCGATCACCGGCTCCCATTGGTCTTCCATCAGCTGGGCATGATGAGCCGCCGCCGCCAGGTGGTGGGTGAGGCGTTCCAGCATCGGCAGGCCCAGATCGACGGCCAGCAACTGCGAGTCAGGGAGCTCGACGAGCGCCCCATAGGCCGCGCCGAACCCGAGGAGCGCGCCGGCGGCCGGCTCGGGGGAGAGGTAGTAGAGCAGGTGCGGAATGCGCTCGTGCGCGAGGCGCAGGTACTCACACACCCGGGGATCGAGGAAGATCGGCGTGTCCTCCTCCTCGTAGCTCTCGAAGGTGAGCATCACCGTGGCGCGCAGCTTGTGCGCCAGCTCCGGCTCCACATCGGCGTCGTCGAACAACCCGGTGAGCAGTCGCAGATCGCCCGCGTCGGCGAGGTCCTGGGGGATGTCGAGGGCACGCAGCACACGGCGAGGCTACGCGTGCCGTGTGGGAGGTACTCCGCTCCGGGTCAGCGTGCCGCGACGAGCTCCAGGCGGTTGCCGAACGGGTCGTGGATGTAGCCGCGACGAACGCCCGGGACGTTGTGGTCCCACTCCACGGACACGCCCGCGGCGGCCAGCGTGGCCACCAACGCGTCGAGGTCGTCGATCACGATCGCAGGGTGCGCCCGAGTCGCGGGACGAAAGTCGTGATCGACGCCCACGTGGAGCCGGGTGGTGCCCGATCGGTACCACCGACCTCCGCGCGCCGCGAGCACCGGTGGCTTGTCCTCGGTGTCGAAGCCGAGGAGGTCGCAGTAGAAGCCGTCCGCGACGGTCTCGCCACCTCCCGGTATCGAGAGCTGGACGTGATCGAATCCGACGACCGCCACGCTCGTCTCCTACCGCAGGTGAACGGGCACCTTCGCGAAGCCGCGAACGGTGCTGGTGTGCACCCACCCGAGCTCGGACTCGTCGATCTCCCACGTCGGGAAGCGCTTGAGCATCTCCTCCATCGCGATTCGGCTCTCGAGGCGGGCCAGTGCCGCGCCCACGCAGAAGTGTGCGCCGTAGCCGAAGGCGAGGTGGCGGTCGATCGTGCGACGGACGTCGTAGGTGTCGGCGTTCTCGAAATGACGGTCGTCGCGATCCGCGCTGCCGTTGAGCAACAAGATCTTCGATCCGGCGGGCACGGTCTGGTCGTGGAACTCGACGTCGCGGTTGACCCAGCGCGCGTTCACCGGTGACGGTGCCTCGTAGCGCAGCGTTTCCTCGAGTGCGTTCGCGATGACGGCCGGGTCGTCGACGAGGATCTGTCGTTGGTCCGGGTTGCGTGCGAGCAAGACGGCGGCCCAGGAAAGGAGACGAGCGACCGTCTCGGTTCCCGCGACCGACAGCATCGTGGTGAACGCGAAGATCTCGCCATCGGTGACCTTGCGCAGGTTGCCGTCGTCGTCTTCGAGGTCGGAGTTCGCCAGCACCGAGATCAAGTCGTCCTGCGGCTCGGCGCGCCGTTGCTCGATCAGTTCGGGGAGCATCTGGTACAGCCCGGCGCCGATCTGACCCGAGTCGTCGAGCATGGCCTGGGCGTCGCGTCGGTCTTCGGCGCTGCCGGTGAACCCGGTGTCGCCCTCCTCCATGTGGAACATCTGGTCGATGTTCTCGCGCCACTCGCTTTCGTGTCCTTCAGGGAAGCCCATGAGCGCGAGGATCATCGCCGGCGGGAGGAGCGCGCCGAAGTCGTCGATGAAGTCGAAGCTCTCCTCGCCAACGAACCGGTCGAGGTACTCCGCGCACAGGCGACGGATGCGCGTTTCGAGGCCGTTCATCGCGCGCGGCGTGAACGCGCGACTCACCAGCTTGCGGAGGTGGGTGTGCTCGGGCGGATCCATGAAGATCATCATCCCGAAGGCGTTCGCCTCTTCCGTCATCATCTCGAGCACAGTCATGTGCGCCGAGCTGAAGGTCGCGGTGTCGAGCATCGCGGGCAGCACGTCGTCGAACCGGCTCACCGCGTAGAAGTCGTACTTCTCGTTGCGATACAGGGGTGCCTCGTCGCGCAGGCGCCGCCACACCTCGTGCACGTGCGCGTCGACCTCATAGTCGTACGGGTCGTAGTAGGGCTCAGTCGCTTCGATGATGCTCATGTGATCGTTGTCCTTGTCACGCGGAGGCGGCCCGCAGCGCGGCGAGCACACGGTCGGGGTCGGCAGGCTGGTCGGTGATGACGGCGCCGACCTGCGCCAGCGCGTCGGCGACGGCGTTGAACACGGCAGCTGGTGCTCCGATCGCACCGCCTTCGCCCACACCTTTGAAGCCGCCGGCGGTGGCCGCCGGTGTTTCCAAGTGGTACGTCTCGATGTCGGGGATCTCGGCGGCCGTTGGAAGCAGGTAGTCGAGGAACGTCGACGACAGTGGGTTGCCATCCTCGTCGTACACGTTGTGCTCGTACAGCACACCACCGATTCCCTGCGCCACGCCCCCGGCAACTTGGCCGTCGACGATGCTGGGATTGATCATCTTGCCGCAGTCTTCGCTCACCACGAAGCGCAGGATCGTGGTGATGCCGGTGTTCCGGTTCACCTCGACCGTGCAGGCGTGTGCCGCGTTCGACCACATGCCCGCCGGTGCTGCGTAACGATGCACGACTTCGAGCACCGGGTCGATGTCGGGCGGCAGCGCGGCAGATCCGTGGTAGGCCATCCTCGCGACGTCGGCCATCGTGACCTGCTTCGACGGCGTGCCGCGCACGGAGATGATCCGCTCCTCGATCTCGAGGTCCTCCGGTGCGGCCTCGAGCATGTGGCCGGCGATGGCGAACACCTTTTCCTTGAGGACCTGCGACGCGTCGTGGACCACGCCGCCGATCATCGGGCCGCTCCGACTCCCTCCCGTTCCCGGTCCGTACGGCGTGGAGTCGGTGTCGCCCTGATGCACCGTGACGTCGTCGGTGTGCACACCGAGGAACTCGGCAGTGAGCTGCGCGGTGGTGGTCTCGAGGCCTTGTCCATGTGACCCCGACGAGAGGTACACGTCGACGCGACCGTCGTTGGCGATGCGGATGTGCACCGGCTCGTTGGCGTAGGGACCCATGCCAGGCTGCGGCTCGACGTAGAGCGCGACGCCGACGCCGAGGAGCCGTCCGTCGGCGAGCGCCGCAGCCTGCTCGACGCGGAACGCGTCGTACCCGATCACGTCGACCACTTGTTCCAGCGTCTCTTCCGGCGACACGAAGTCGATCACCTGACCACCCGCCGACGTGTAGGGAAGCTCGGAACGATGAATCACGTTGCGGCGCCGCAGGTCGATCGGGTCGACATCGATCGAGCGGGCGAACACGTCGATCATCTGCTCGTGTGCCGTCGTCTCCATCATCCACGGTCCGCGGTACGCCGCGCTTCCGCAACTGTTGGTGTAGAGCTGGGTCGCGCGCCACTCCAACGTGTCGACGCGATACGGGCCAGTGAACAGAGGACCGGCGAGTCCGCCGGCGCTCCCGCCACCGACGGGGTACGCGCCCGAGTCGTCGAGCAGGTCGGCGTACATGGCGCTGAAGTGACCGTCGGCGTCGGCGGACATGGTCACGTGCGCGAGCTCTTGGCGTGCATGCGCCGACGCGATGAGGTTCTCGCGTCGGTCCTCGATCCATTTGATCGGTCGCTGCAGCACTCGTGCGGCGAGCGCGATGACCATCTCCTCGCGACCGACGAACGACTTGAGACCGAATCCTCCGCCGACGTCGCCGATCTGCACACGTACGTTGTTCACGGGCACGCCCGTGACCCGACTGAACGCGAGTCGCACTTCGTGGGGGCTCTGGCTCGACATGTGCACGTCGAGGAGCTCGTCGAACGGGTCGTAGCCCACCACGACACCGCGACACTCCATCGGCACCGTGCTGTAGCGGTGCTGACGAACCGTGCCCGTGACGACGTGCGCGGCAGCGTCGAACCGCGCCAGGAGGGCGTCGCTGGGTTCGCTGCCGAGCACCATCGCCACGTTCGAGGGGCGGTTGGCGTGGACGGGTTCACCGTCGGCCGCGATCTCGTAGTCGATGACCGCGTTGTGCACGTCGTAGTCGACTTCGACCAGTTCGGCCGCGTCTTCTGCGAGGTACCGGCTCTCGGCGATGATCAACGCAACCGGATCGCCGACGAATCGCACATCGTGGGCCGCGAGCGGGATGATCGGCGCGAAGAACGCTTCGGCACCCTGGAACAACGTGGGCAGCATCGACCCCGCGATCTTGTCATTGAGGTCGGCCGCAGTAAAGACGGCGTGCACCCCCTCGCCCTGACGAGCGGCGTCGACGTCGATGCGTGTGATGCGCGCTCGCGTGACGTCGCTGCGCACGAACGTCGCGTGGAGCATTCCCTTCACGACGACGTCGTCGATGTAGCGACCGTGGCCCGTGAGGAGCCGGGGGTCTTCCTTGCGTGGCACCTTCTGGCCGACGAAGCGTCCGGCGGTGCGCGGCGGGACCGTGGCAGCCATCGCGGCAAACCTATCCCGTTCCCGCCGTCGGCGAGTCGGCCGCGCGTGAGTGGCTCAGGACGCGGGTCCGAGGCCCGCCAGCGCGGGTGCGAGTGCGAGCCATTCGTCGCGCGGGAAGCCCGCGCCTCGCGGAGCGTCGGTGACGACCTGGATGCACACGTGATCTGCGCCGGCGTCGAAGTGCTCTTGCACCCGTCGCGCGATCGCGGCTTCGTCTCCCCACGCGACGAGGCTGTCGATGAGCCGGTCGCTGCCGCCGTCGGCGATGTCGTCGTCGGTGAAGCCGAGACGCTTCCAATTGTTCGTGTAGTTCGGCAGCGAGAAGTACACGGTGAGACCCTGGCGCGCGATCGCCCGCGCCCGTGCCGGATCGGTGTCGAGCACGACCGCTTGTTCGGGGAGCACCCAGCGATCAGCTCCGAGCACCGCGTGCGTCACGGCTGCGTGCGCAGGCGTCACGAGGTACGGGTGTGCGCCCGCGCTCCGGTCGTGTGCGAGCTCGAGCATCTTCGGGCCGAGCGCAGCGAGGACGCGCTCAGCGTTCGGCACGGGTGGTGACGCGGCGTCGAGCGCGTCGAGGTACTCGCGGTCGTGGCCAGCGGGCGGGCGTACTTGCCGGGTTCGGTGGCGTCGACCAACAACGAGTGACTCACGCCGATCCCCAGGAGGAAGCGGTCGGGGTGCGCGGCGGTGAGGGCGGCGTGGCCCGTTGCCACGTCGGCCGGTTCGTGCATCCAGAGGTTGAGGATGCCGGTCGCCACCGTCACCTGGTCGGTCGCGTCGAGGAGGCGGCGACAGTCGTCGAGGACGGCGCCGCCCGCGCCACCGGGAACCCACAGCGCCGAATAGCCGACAGCTTCCAACTCGGCGGCGCGCTCGGCGCGCTCGCTCTCGGCTCCGCTGTAACGCAGCTCCGAGCTCCAGATCCCGACTCCCGACAGCTCCACCAGTGTTCCTCTCGTCGTCGTGAACGCCCGCGTGACTCCAGGGCGACGCACCTAGTGTGCACGGGCTCGGTCGTGGCGTGCCATCGGGAGTGGCGAGGCAGCGCTGCGATCGCGAGTGGCGTCATCAGTCGACCAGGAAGCGGAATCGATGATCGTCGGAAGCCACCTCCCGCAGTACGGGCGCGCATCGAGCCCCGAGGCGATGCGCCGTGCTGCGCAACATGCCGAAGCACTCGGCTTCGCCGACGTGTGGGTGAGCGACCATGTCGCGCAGCCCGCCAGCCAGGACTACCCGTCACCACACCTCTACGACCCTGTGTTGTCGCTCACCTGGGCGGCCGCGGCAACCAGCGTGATCGGACTGGGTACGAGTGTGTTGGTGGCCGCGCAACACCATCCGCTCGAGCTCGCCAACCAACTCGCGAGCCTCGACGCGTTGAGCGGCGGACGGCTCACCGTCGGCATCGGCGTGGGTTGGTCAGAGGCGGAGTTCGTCGCGCTCGACCAAAACTTCCATACCCGCGGCGCCCGCACCGACGAGATCATCCCCTTGTTGCGCGTGCGTTGGCGCGACGATCCGGTCACGTTCCACGGCGACTTCTACACACTCGACGAGATGCGGGTGTTGCCGCAGCCCGCGCATGACATCGCGATCTGGGTCGGTGGCACGGGCGAGCGCGCCTATCGCCGCGTGGTCGAGCACGGCGACGGCTTCCATGCCATCGGCCTCACCCCCGAAGCGACCGTGCCGGTGATCCGACGACTTCGTCGCGATCGGCCCGAGCCGCAGTTCACGATCTCGATGCGTACCGGATGGGATCCGCTGGGGATGGACCACGACGTGATTCGTGCCGAATGCGACGCGTGGCAGGACGCCGGTGTGCAGTACGTGGTGAGCGCGCCGTGGCGCTCGACGCTCGACGACTGGCTCCGCGCCATGGAGCAACTCGCCACCCTCGTCGACCTCACCCCTCGCTGAGTGTCTTGGCGTCAAAAACCAGGCACGACGGCTGGTGATTGACGACAAAACGATGCAGGAAGGGCGGGAGCGGTCAGGTGGTGCCGTCGACGACGACGCGGAAAGCGCCGCGGCATGAACGGATGCACGCGACAGAAGTACGTGTACGTGCCCGGCGCGAGGTCGGTGGGCGTGTTCCAGGTGAGCTCGCCGGTGGTGGGTGCGCCCGCGTCGCCGAGTTGGCCGGAGTCGAACTCCACGTTGCCGTCGGCGAGCGGGTAGGCGACGCCGGTCGACTTCGTGCACGGAGCCTTGCAGGCGGTGACGGAGTGCCACACGTCCAACGAGTCGGCGTCCTTGTTCTCGAAGGTGATCGACTGGCCGGCGGTGACGGTGGGGACGGGGCCGCCGCTCGTGAGGTCGCCCGCGCCGTAGAGGAAGTCCTGCATCGCGACGAGCGACGTGGCCTTGCCGTCCTTGGCTTTGGTGGGGTCGGCCAGCGTGGTCCTCTTGCCGCCGTGGTTGTTGTTCTCGGGCAGGTGCCCGTGGGTGAGCACGCCGGGCTGGTCGACGCGTGTGGTGAACGGGTCGTCGCCGCCGGTGCCGTTTGCCATCCACACGACGCCCAGTCCCATCGACTCGTACCACGACGCACGCGACGTGTCGTAGGTCGCGGAGATGCTCAGCACGTCGCCCGGCTGCACCGCGACCTTCCAGTCATCGCGCGTGGCGGTCATCGACACGTCCCACGACACCGCGCCGGCGGGTTCGTAGTACTTCGCCGTGGATCGGAACAGGTGCGCGGTGTCACCGGTCACCGACTGCGCCGCCTCCGAACCGGGCGCCGCGCTCGTGCCGGGACGACGCAGCGAGAAGTCGACGTGCAACCCTCCCGGATGCAGGTGGCCGAACGTGTGGATCAACACGCCAGGGCGATCGACCGTCCACTGGTTCTTGGCTGTGCCACCCGTGTACGGATCCGGTGCCTGGTCGGGGTAGGTGAACGTGCCGTTGGTGCCCGAGCCCTTCAACACGTCGAACACCGGGTAGATGCTGCCGTTCTGCACGTCCATCCACACGGGGTAGGCGGCCTGCATGTTGGCGGCCGCGGGCGCGGTGGCGGGGAGGAAATCGACGTCGTAGGTGATCGACACCTTGTACGGCGTCGCGGTGAGGTTGTGGATCATGTAGTTGATGATCCAGTGATCCGTCGTGCGATAGGGGTACGTGTACCCCTTCGGAAACGCGAGGGCCGTCTTCTCTTCGCCGGCCGCGATGAATCGCTCCGGGAACAGCGCGGTGCGGTCGAGTCGCGCCGTGTTGGCCCACACGCCGTGGTGGAGGTGGATCTGGTCGACCGGCGGCGTCGTGCCGTCCTTCATCTCGAGGTTCGGGCGAAAGCCGACGATCCAGCCGTCACTCGTGGGCTGATCGAGGCGCGTGTCGCTCGTCTGGATCACGTTCTGTCCAGGCCTGATGTTGAGTGGCCCATATTTGAATTTCAGGTGCTGCACGCCGTCGGCGTCGACTGCGTCGCCCGCGCCAGTGTGCTTGGCGGCGGGCGCGGTGGTGGTCGCGGCGCGGGTCACGGTGGTGTCCGACGTCTGCGCGCCCGTGGCCGAGGCGGCCATCCCGACGCCGACGAGGCAGGTCAGGAGCACGACCAGGCGCGCGGGGGACCGCATGGGGCCACGGTACCGGTCTGCTCGTCGGCGTCGTGCGCGCATCCATCAATTGACGACCGGCAACGCATCGACGTTGAGCAGCGTTCGACCAACGATCACGCCAGCTGACAGAACCGGACAAATGCGCTTGAATGGTCTGGTGGACGGCGATCACTTCGATCACCTGGTCGATGTGCACGGTGACGCGGCCGCAGCACTTCGTGCCGAGTGGCGGGCCGACGAAGAAGAGTGGACGGCAGCCGCGGTCGCGCAGTGGTCGCACGGGCGCACGTTGCTCGAACGAGCCCGCCACCACATGCACCGCGGCGACACCCTCGACGTGGAGCTCGGCGCCGCGCACGTGATGGGACACGTCGTCGCGGTCGGCATCGACGTCATCGCCGTCGACGGCATCGGAGGCCGGGTCGACCTCCACGTGCACTCGCACGCGCCGATCGCATGGCGGGTGCTGCGCGCCGCACCGAGCGGCGGCAGTCGTGGGCTCGACGTGGGGTCGTTCCGCGTGCGCCTCCTCGAGCTCGAGATGAACGCGACCGTCGTCGACATCGACGCCACGATCTGGTCGGGTTCGTGTCGCGGACGGCTGACGGTCGGGCGCGACCATCTCGCGGTCGTCGACGACGACCGCGTCGAGACGGTCTTCGCGCTCAGTGGCGTGCAGTCGGTGCGGGTGGCTGATCCCGACTGATCCTGCCGGACAACGACGCGCTCCCCGAGCACAACGGGTCACGCCACGTCAGGACGAGGGCGCCGTCGACTCCGTGTTGACCCGACCGGTCGACGTCGACTGATCGACGCCGGGCTGTGCCCCGAGCCACTCGAGCAGTTCGTCACGCAGGAAGCGCATGCCGCGCCCCCCAGGGAAGCGGTGACACGGAATCCGCCCCTCGCGCACCATGCGGCGCAGGTACTCCACGTGCACCTGTAGGAGCTCAGCGGCCAGTGCCGTGGTGAGCACGGGCGGGAACTCACTTCGGTGCGAGATCGGTGCCTCGTCGTCGGTCGGTGCCACGTTCGGGAACTGTAGCGATCTATCGCAGTCTGGGAAACCCTGTCACACGCGGTTGCACGCCATGTCGCGTCGAATATGCGAGGGCTGTTTGTCCGAAATATTGGGGTCTTGACAGGTACCGACATATATCGGATAGTCCACACACGCCGCGAACCACCCAAAACACTGTGGTGGCGACGGAGCGAGGGCCGGGGACGATCGGATGTCGGTGGGAACAGCGATGGGGACAGCGATGGGGACAGCGGTGCGAGGCAACGGCGAGGTTCCCTGGACGTCCGGACTCGCGCCGGCGCACCGGCCACGATTCGCAGGCCGCATGTCATCAGGACACCTGGTGATGGTCGCCGCAGGTCTGGTGGGGTTGGTGGTGAGCATCGCCGTCTTGCGTGACCAGCCCGCAGGCGTCCGCGTAGCAGTCGCGGCCCACGACATCGGAGCCGGCGAGGTGATCGAGGCCGCCGATCTGCGAACCGAGCGCGTACAGGTGCCACCGAGCGTCCTGGCGACGCTCGTCACTGCCGAGCAGCTTCGTTCGATGCGTGGCCGCGTCTCGAGCGCCGCAGTTCCGGCGGGTGATCTGGTGGCTCGAGGGTCCCTCAAGCGGCACGCCGCACCTGACGGGCTGCGCGCCATGAGTGTGCCCATCGACTCGTCTCGCGCCGTCGCAGGACGCATCGAAGCCGGGGATCGTGTCGACGTGCTGTTCGCCGGAGAACGCGAGGCGTCGATCATCATCGGCGACGCGGTGGGTGCTCGCCGTCGACCAACGTGCTCGCGGCGGAATCGGCGAAACGTCGAGCCCCTTCACAATCACGTTGGCGGTCGACGCGCAGCAGTCACAGCTCCTCGCAGCAGCCATTGCCGACGGATCGGTGTCGATCGCGCGCACGACGGGCGCCACGCCGTCGAAGGGGACGCCGCCCTTGTCCTTGGAACGCGCGTCATGAGCGAGCCGACGATCGCACTCGTGTTCTCGCCCGAGCCATGGGTCGAACGACTGCACCGACACCTGTCCGACCATGGTGGTGCCCGGGTCCGTCAGATCGTGCTCGATCCTGCGCTTGCCCTCGAGGACTCGTACGACGTCCTCGTCGTGAGTCACCGTTGGCCCGGCCTCACCCCGGCATTCGTCGCCACGGTGCGCGCTCGTGGTCGGAGTGTGCTCGGCGTGTTCGACCCGGACGAACCGGCCGGCCGCGAGCACCTCGTCGCGCTCGGAGTCGATGCGGTGATCGCGTGTGACGCCCCGATCATCGACGTCGTGGAGATGCTCAGCGGGATCGCGGCACCTTTGGGCGTCGAAACGACGGCTCCTGACGGTGCGCGCCTGTCGGGCCCGTTCGCGCGCCGTGCCGCTGATGGGTCGACGACCGCGCGTGTGTCTCCGGTGGTGATCACAGGCCTCGCAGGTGCGGGCATCAGCGAGGTGACCCTTGCCTTCGCGTGCGCGACCGGCCGGCGACGGCGAACGGTGTTGATCGACGCGACCGACGACTCGCCGTCCCTGGCTCCTCGTCTGGGGCTCGGCCTCGAACCGAGTCTGCGCAGCGCGGTCGACGCGGTCGAGCACCGAATGGGTGGGCTCGACGGCGTGCTCGTCCCCGTGGCACCAGGGCTGCAGGTGATCGCGGGATTCCCGAGTACGGCAGGTGCCTCGCAGGTGCTGCCGGGCGAAGTCGTCGGGGTCATCGACGCAGTCAAGGCGATGAACCGCGTGACGGTCGTGGAGGTGGGAAGCGCGGGCGGCGAGATCGGTCGAGCAGTGATGCAGGCCGCGAGTTCCGTGGTGTTCGTGCTCCCGGCATCTCCGATCGGTGTCGCACGCACCCTTGCGTGGGCTGCCCGCGTCCGGCCGTCGATCGACGAGGTTCCCGTCCACCTCGTCCTCAACCGGGCGCCGCGGAACGGTTTCGCCGCGCCGAGTTGAGCAACGAGCTGACGCGGACGTTCATGCCGACCGCGGTGTGGTGGACGCCGGTCGACCGACGGATCGATGATGCGATGTGGCGCGCCGAGGTGGTGGCGCGCTGGGCCATTCGTCGAGGCAGTGTCGCGACTCTCGAGCGCGGTGGTACCGCCCGCGGACGGAGCCGCGTGGAGCGGTGGACGCGCGTGGTCGTCGCGACGTGTGGGGAGCGCGGCGTGATCGGTGACGCGTACGACGCCATTCGCCAGGACGTGTTGGCCCAGGTCGAACGTCGGCACCTCCGCCCCGAAGGTGACCTCGACGAAGTGAAGCTCGAGGTCCAACGCGCAGTCGACGAGTACCAACGCGTGGCGCGCCTCGGCGATGTGCTTCCACTGGCCGTGCCGAGCACCATGGTCGACCGCATTCTTCGCTCGATCACCGATCTCGGGCCGCTCACCGACCTGATGGCTCGCCGCGATGTCGAGGAGATCTTCGTCGAAGGCGCGCGTGTGTCGTTTCTCGATGGCACCGGACGGCTGCGGGGGCTCACCGAGCCGACCAGCGAGGAGGAGAATCGCCAACTCCTCGACCGCCTGCTCGGAGCGACCGAGCGTCAGCTCAACACGCGTCACCCGATGGTGCAGGCGCGTGTTCTCGACGGCACCGCGCGTCTCGACAGCAGCGATCCCTCCCGTCAGCGACACGCTTTCGGCCACGCTGCGGCGGTACGTGGTGCGCAACGTGACCCTTGACGACCTTGTTGCGCGCGACTCGCTCACGAGCGAGGCGGCTGAATTTCTTCGCTGTCTCATGCAGCTGCGAAGTCGAGTCGCGATCTCTGGAGAGCCAGGAGCAGGCAAGACGACGCTGGCGGCCGCGCTTCTCGCTGCCGCGCCGCCGAGCCACTGCGTGCGATCCTGTGAGGAGATTCGCGAGCTCGCCGTGCCGATCACGCATGGGTCGTACTACGAGGTGCGGCCGCCTTCGCTCGACGGCACCGGCGAGATCACCATGCGCGACCTGGTCAAGTTCGTGTTGGCGATGCGACCAGACCGGATCGTGGTCGGCGAGGTCCGCGGTGCCGAGGCCTTCGAACTGAGCCGCGCGGTGAACGCCGGGTGTGGATTTCTGTGCACCGTGCACGCCAACACGGCCGCGGAAGCGCTCGACGCACTGGTGAACGCCGCGCTCATGGCCGGTGAGAACGTCACGGAACGAATCGTCCGCAAGGTGTTCTCAGGTTCCCTCGATGTGGTGATCCACGTCGACCGCGACGACACCGCGGGCGACTCGCAGTCGATTCGCCGTCGGGTCATGGAAATCGCGGCGGTGGTCCCGGCGTTGCGCGACGACTTCACGATCGAGCCGCTCTTCACCCGCGAGCACATCGGCGCGCCCCTACGGTGGACCGGCGCGCTCCCGACGCGGCTCGAGCGACGAATGGCGCGTGTCGTTCCCGGTGCCGCACTCCACTCGGTGATGGTCGGCGGGGGCGACGCCGTCGTGATCGTGGTCGCTGCGTCCTGCATCGGCGTCTTCGTCTACGCCTTGGTTGGTCTGCTCATCGGCCAGCCGGTGCGCGTGCAACGGCGGCGACGTCCACCCACCGAATCAGGTCGCCGCCAGCTGTGGCTCACTCAGGCTGGGGTCGCGCTCTCTCCTGCGCAGTTCTGGCTCGGATCGGTGGCCGCCGCCGCGATTGCGCTGGTCGCCGGAATTGCCGTCACGGGCGCGCCCCTCGTCGCGCTTGTCCCGGCCGTGGCGGTCGGGATCATGCCGCGCGCGTACTTCGCGCGACGCCGAGCGACGCGTCTTCGTCAGATTCAGGCAGCGTGGCCCGATGGCCTGCGCGACGTGGTTGCGTCGATCTCGGCCGGCCGTTCGTTGACGGCTGCGGTCGGTGAGCTCGCCGTGACCGGCCCGGCGGCGCTGCGCGACGCGTTCGGGCGCTTCTCGAGCACCTCACGGATGCTCGGGACCTCCGCCGCACTCGAAGTGGTCAAAGAGGAGCTCGCCGATCCCACGAGTGACCGCGTGATCGAGGTGCTGATCCTCGCGTCCGAACGTGGCGGGCAGATCGTGAAGGAGATCCTCGAAGACCTCGTCGTCGCGACCACCAAGGACCTCAAGGTCCTCGACGAGATCGAGACCGAAGGCTTGGAGATGAGGATCAACGCACGTGCCGTGCTCGTACTCCCGTGGTTCGTGCTGCTCGCGCTCACGATCCGCGGCGGAGCATTCCGCGACTTCTACCAGTCAGGTGCCGGTGTCCTCGTCGTGGCAGCAGGCGGAGTGCTGAGTGCGATCGGGTATGCGTGGATCACGCGCCTCTCGGTTCACTCGACGAGCGGCGCGTGTTCGGGAGCGGACGCGTCGGCAACGCCGGTGCGGTGCGATGACCGATCCCGCGCTCGTCGTCGGCGTCGTGAGCGTCGTCCTTGCAACGATGGGTCTCGCGGCCTGCATCGTCCCGCCAACGAGTCGGCTCGCATCACGGGTGCGGCCGTACACCGTCGTCGCGCGTGCCGCCTGCGCGGCGACGCGGATGTGGTGGCAGTTCGGGCGGCCGGAGGCAGTGGAGGAATCGCGAGTCGCGTGTTCGGTCCGCCTTTGCGCGCCGTCGTGTTCCGTGTCGGCTCCCTTGTGGAGCGCCGAAACGACGATGCGCTCGCGCTCGGCGTTGCGACAGTCGGGAGAGGCCGACCTGACCCCCGCCGACCATCGGACGCGGGTGGTCGGGCGGGTCGCGCGCATGGCCGCGCTGGGAGCAGTGGTCGGGGGTTTCGCAGTGCGGTCCGCTCCCGCGGCCGTGGGGCTCGGTGCAGTCGGCGCGCTGTATGGCGCGTCCACGGCACGCGGTCGGCTCGATCGGGCCATCCGCGAGCGCGCGGAACGCATGCGATTGGAGCTGTACACGGTGAACCAGCTGCTCGCGATCCAGGTGCGCACGGGCGCGGGTCCGATCCAAGCGGTGCAGCGTGTCGTGGATCGAGGTGACGGGGCGGTACTCGACGAGTTGGGGTCGGTGCTGGTGGCGGTACGGCGGGGTACGGCGGAACCGGCTGCGTTCCGCCACGCAGCGGATGTCACTGCCGAGCCGGCAGCCGCGCGCACCTACAAGTTGTTCGCGGCGGGCGCGGAACGTGGTGTGGACCTCGCCGGAGGGCTCCGGGCGTTGAGTGAAGATCTACGCGACTCGCGTCGCGAGGAGATTCGGGCGACCGCGACCAAGCGCCGTGCCGCGATGTTGGTTCCGACGATCGCGGTCCTCGCTCCGGTGATGTTGCTGTTCATCGCCGCGCCACTTCCCTCTGTCGTGTTCGGAGCCCGGTGATGCAGTCGCCGGGCGTCGATGCGTACTGGTATCCGATCAATCGTCCAAGGAGTCAAGGTGATGAGATTCGTCCGACGTGTCTTCGTCCGTGTGTGTGGACTGTCGCGTGCCCGAGAGGAGGGGATGACCACCGCAGAGTTGCTCGGCAATGCCGCGCTGGGCATCGCGGCTCTGGTTGCGATCTGGGCGGTGTTGCAGACGCTGGGTCTCGACGTCGTCGAATGGATCCGAGGCCAACTCATCGCGTGACCACGGCCGAATCGGGGATGGTCACGCTCCAGTACGTGGTGGCGACCGCGTTCGCGCTCGTGGTGTTCGTGTTGCTCGTCAATGTCGTGGTCGATCTCTATGCCCGTGGCGCGGTTCGAGCCGCGGTCGACGAGGGCGTGCGCGCGGCTGCTCCGCTCGATGCGTCGCCGGCTGAGTGCTCGGCTCGAGCACAGGACGTGCTCGACGATCTCGTCGGCGGCCGGATCCGTGCCGGCGTCCGGATCACATGTGGCGAGGGCGCGGACGGCGTGACGGCGCGCGCCGACGTTCGTCTGAGCAGTTGGCTCGGGTTCATCCCCGACTGGTCGTTCACGCTGACCGGAACCGCCGTGAAGGAACGCGACCGGTGAGCTTGACGGCCGGAACTCGTTCGAGGACCGCGCGAGCGCTGCCAAGCGGTGCTCACGCGTCTGACGGATTCGCGGCCACTGAGCTCGTGCTTGGCATCGGCCTGTTGCTGGTGCCGGTCGCGCTTGTCGTGCTCACCCTCCCGACGTGGTCGGAACGTCAGACCACGGCGCGGGCCGTGGCGCGCGAGGTCGCGCGCATGGTCGCCTCCTCCGGGGTGTGCGACGTGGGCAGAGCACAGCGACTGGGCGCTGTGATGTCGGAGAACCTCGGCCTCCACAACCGCGACGTCGGTGTTGCGATCGCGTGTGACCCGGGCGCGTCGCTCGAGCCCGGGAGCGAAGTCGAGGCCCGGGTCACGGTCCGCATGCCCGCGGTGCATCTCTTCGGCGTTGGCGACGTGGGGGAGTGGAGCTGGACCGCCCACCACCGTCAGCCGGTCGATCTGTACATCGGGGTCAGGTGATCCAGGTGTCTCGTCGCGGCGCACCCGAGGCCGGAACGATCACCCTGTGGATGTTGGGCTGTTGTCTGATGCTGTTCGCGGTCGGCGGCATCAGCGTCGACCTGTGGCGTTCGTTCTCGGTTCGACGTTCACTCGCTGCGGCGGCCGACGCGGCAGCGCTCAGTGGGGCGTCGGCGATCGACGAGGCCCGCTACCGCTCCGACGCCGCGGTCGAGCTCGTTCCTGCGATTGCTGAGGCGTGTGCACGTGCGAGCCTCCGCCGTCAGCTCGATGCGACCGCCATGCGCTCCGTCGAGGTCTCGGCCGACGCCGAGTCCGTCACCGTCACCGTGCGCGGCGTGGTTGGTCTCACGTTGCTCCGACTGGTCGACGACAAGGAGCTCGACATCGCGGTCGCGGCCACAGCCACACCTCGGAGGCCGTCATGACCCGACGACTCCTGGTTGGACTGCTCGCCTGCCTCGTGGCCGCCAACTGGGTCTCCGTCGCGCCAGCACAGACAACGGGAGGCGGCGAGCTCAGTCCGGGTCCGTCCGCGCGACTGCGGCGGACCTCGGTGCGGGCACCTTCCCGGGCGGTGGTCTGCCCGCAAGCATGCCGTCGGTCGAATCGCCGCTCCGCTGGACCACGAGTACCGAGTCGACGTATTGCGTCATCCCGGTGTCGCCACTTCCCCGCGACGTCGTGGTTCCCGTCGGAACATTCGAACCCGTGCCGTTTCTCGGCGCGCCCGCGGGCGCAGTGTTCGTGTGGAGCATCAGCGCGTTGCCGCCCGACACGCTCGTGATCGGTCCGATCCTCCTCGAGCTCGGCGTGTCGCTCAGCACCGGCGAGATCGTCGTTGCGGCCCGGCGCTGCGGGGGTCCGAGCGCGCCGAATCCTCCCGTCGCGCCGACCGCGGCGGAGATCTGGGAGGAGACACCGCTGCCACGTGCGGTCGTCCACGCGAGTCCGCCAGGCACGCGCGAGTGGCCCGGCATCACACGCCTCGGCACCGACTTCTCGAGTGGAGCCCTCCCCGCGACGACGGCGTTCGTGTCGCTGCACGGCTACGACGTCGACGTCGTCGCCGAACCGATCGCGTACGCCTGGGCGTTTGGCGACGGCACCACGCTGATTGCCGATCAGAGCGCAGTGACGCGTGTTGCGTACCTACGCCGTGGCGAGTTCCCCGTCACACGGTTCGTGGTCTGGCACGGCACTGCGCACTTGACGCTGTTCGGCCGTGACCTCGGGGAGCAGGACCTCGGCACCGTCACCATCCCCGAGCGCATCCCGTACCGCGTCGGTGAGATCCGAGCGGTGCTCCGCACCACGAGAGGCCGGGGCTAGCGTCCACACGCACATCGACTGCGTGGAGAGGCACCCATGTTCACAACCATCGTGGTAGGCACCGACGGCACCGAGCGGTCTTCGCGGGCCGTCGTGGAGGCGGCCGACCTTGCGGCCGCGAACTCCGACGCGACGCTCCACATCGTCAGCGTGCAGAAGCCGATGGCGGCGAACGCGATCGCCAGCGCCGAGGTCGCGGTGGCGGCACCGGTCGGCGCCGAGCTCGAGTGGGAGGAAGAGGCCCGCCAGAGCCTCGAAGGTTCCCTCGCCGGCGCCGCCGCGAGCGCGGCCCGGCCCGGCCTCACGATCGAGACGCACGCGCGGTTCGGTGCGCCGGCCGACGTGCTCTGCGACCTGGCCGCGCATCTCCAGGCCGACCTCATCGTCGTCGGCAACCGTGGCATGAAGGGTGGTCGACGCTTCCTCGGCAGCGTGCCCAACACGGTGTCGCACCATGCGCCGTGCAGCGTGCTCATCGTCGACACCGAGCTCGACTGACGGCGTACCCACGCCAGGGGGCGACTTCTCGTCGACGATTCGGGCAGAATCGTGTGATGGAAGCATGGCGGGACTCGGTGTCGATCCAGGTGCAGAACGAGTTCGACTACCTGGCCATCCACCGCGATGCCGTTCGCAGTGGAGTCGCTCGAGAAGCACGGCGACTTCTTTCCCTTCGGCGCCACGCTCGACATCGACGACCACGGTCGGTTGATCACCGCCGAGGACAACGCCGACAAGCGCCAACCGGCCAGCCACGTGTTGGTGGAAGCCCTCCGGCGAGGGATGCGTGCCGACGTCGACGTGCTCAAGTGCATCGCCCTCGTCGTGAACCTGCGCCTGGAAGACGGGGGCGATGCGATCAGCATCCAGCTCGAGCACCGTGGCGGTCAGACCCTCACCTTGTTGGTGCCCTACACCAAGAAGCGATTTGGTCGTGGCCTCACCGTGGGTGACACGGTGGTGTTGGCCGGCGAGCAGCACATCTGGTGACTGGCCGTCCGCTTCCTTCTCGGACATCCGGACAGAGCGAACCCCGTGAAATGTGCGCCTGAGCCGTACAATCACCGGTCGCGGACGCCGGGGGGCACGTCAGTGCTCGTCCCGCCGCCGACCAACGAGTCCCTGAGCCGCACCGGAGCGCCTTCCTCGTGACCGACACCTCGTCCACTGCTGCGCCCGAGTCCGCTGGTGGCGCCGCCGCTTCCGACCACGACATCGTGGTCATCGGTGCCGGCCCGGCTGGCCTCACGGCTGCCTACATGCTCACCAAGCACGGCGTCGCGTCGACCATCCTCGAAGCCGACGACGTGGTCGGCGGCATCTCCAAGACTGCGGTGCGTGACGGCTGGCGTTTCGACATCGGTGGTCATCGCTTCTTCACCAAGGTGAAGCCGGTCGACGATCTCTGGTTCGAGATCCTCGGCAAGGAGGAGTTCCTCCGTCGCCCGCGTGTGAGTCGGATCTACTACCGCGGCAAGTTCTACGACTACCCGATCAACGCCAAGAACGCGCTGATCAACCTCGGCCCGGTTGAAGCGGTGCGATGCATGGCGTCGTACGTGTGGGTGCGCATCAAGCCGCCGAAGGACCAGAACACGCTCGAAGGCTTCGTCGCTTCGCGTTTCGGCTGGCGGCTGTACGAGCACTTCTTCAAGACGCAGAGCGAGAAGGTGTGGGGCGTGCCCTGCACCGAGATCCAGGCCGACTGGGGCGCGCAGCGCATCAAGGACCTCTCGATCTGGCGCGCGGTGGTCGACGCGCTGACCCCGAAGTCAGTGAAGGCGCGCCGCGCCAAGGGCAAGCAGATCACCAGCCTCATCGACGAGTTCAACTACCCGAAGTACGGCCCGGGCCAGATGTGGGAGAAGGCCACCGAGCTCGTCGAAGACAAGGGCTCGAAGGTTGTCTTCGAATCAAAGGTCGTGAAGATCGAGCACGCCGAAGGGCGCGCCACCGCAGTCGTCACCGACAACAACGGCACCACCAACCGCTACGAAGCCACCGAGGTCATCTCATCGATGCCGATCAGTGCCCTCGTGCGGGCGATGGATCCGCCGGCGCCACCGGAGGTCCTGCAGGCCGCCGACGACCTGCGCTATCGCGCGCACATCACGGTCGGCCTCGTGGTGCCGAAGGAGTTCAGCTTCCCCGACAACTGGATCTACATCAACGACGCCAACGTGAAGGTCGGTCGCGTCCAGAACTTCAGTGCCTGGTCGCCGTACCTCGTGAAAGACGGGCGCAACTGCCTTGGTCTCGAGCTGTTCGTCAACGAAGACGACGAGTGGTGGAACAAGCCCGACGACGAGCTCATCGAGACCGGCGCGCGTGAGCTCACCCAGATCGGCCTGATCGATGGTTCGCGCGTCGAGGCCGGATACGTGGTCCGCACGCCCAAGGCGTACCCGTTCTACGACGCGAGCTACAAGGCCAACGTCGAGACGCTCCGGAAGTGGATCGCAGAGAACACGCCAAACGTGTATCCCGTCGGGCGCAACGGCATGCACCGCTACAACAACCAGGACCACTCGATGTACACCGCCATGCTCTCGGTCGAGAACATCTTCGGCGCCCACCACGACGTGTGGTCGGTGAACGTCGATGAGGAGTACCACGAAGAGCTCGCGGAGTAGCCGAGCTCCGACGCGTCAGATGCGAGGCTTGCGGGCGACCGCGAACAGGCCTGGCGTGGTGGGCGAGATCGTGTCGCTCAGGAAGAAGTGCGACGCGTCGAGGCCCGACCCGATGCCGGTACGGTCTGAGCCCAGCATCCCGTAGACCACCGGGAGCACGTGCGTGTAGCCGTACACGTACCAGCTGCGCGGCACCTTCTGACGGAGCCGGAACGGATCGAGCTTCAGCAGCTTCTCGCCGCTGGCGCGCCGCTTGGCGAAGTCTTCGTGGAGCTGCGACGACCCTTCGAGGCCGTACACGCGGACGTCGTCGAAGAAGAGGTGCAACATCGACGCCAGCTCGTCAGCTTCGAACAGGTACACGTGGAACGGATTCTCGAAGTCGGCCGGACGGTTCGGGGTGATCACGAAGGTGGCGCCGTCGGCGGTGGCCACGCGTGCCAGCTCGGCAACGTGGCGTTCCGGCGTGGTGAAGTGCTCGATGATGTGCGACGAGCACACGTAGTCGATGGTGTGATCGCGCACACCGAGTCGCGCGCCGTCCATCGCCGCGAAGCGCAGGCCGTCGGTGCCGAGGTCGCGTTCCGCGTCGACGGCAGTTTGGGGCGAGTAGTCGATCCCGATGACACGACGGTCGGGCGCGGCCAGCCCGAGCGTCTCGGTGCCGACCCCACAGCCAACGTCGAGCACCGTCCCAGGGCCCAGGCGATCGCGGATCTCGCGGTACCCGGCATCGTGGAACGCGAGCAGTGAATCGGGGGTGGAGCCCTCCATCGGGCGCTCACCAGTGAGGCGCGGCATCGCAGGAGTGTACGTGCGCGTCCCGTGCGCACGAGGGTGTGAGGCCTAGTGTTTCCCGATCATGCTCCGGTCTCGCAAGCCCCCACGCGGCGCCACCACGAGAGCTGCGGGAGCGGCTGCCGCGGCCGGCCCGAGCGGTCGTCCCGACCACCAACTCGAGGTCGCGAAGCTCGGCGACATCGCCGGTGAGGCAGGGCTCGAGCGGGTGAGCATCCTGGCGTGGCGCGACCTCGACGACCCGGAAGCCGGTGGTTCGGAGCTGCACGTGTCGAACATCGCTGCGCTCTGGGCCGAGGCCGGCATCGAGGTCACGATGCGCACGTCGTATGCGGCCAACCGACCGGTGGTGAGCTGGCGCGACGGATATCGGGTGATCCGCAAGGGCGGCCGCTACCTGGTCTTCCCACGCGCCGCGTTCAGCGAGATGATGGGCTGGCACGGCGGACGCGACGGCCTCGTGGAGATCTGGAACGGGATGCCGTTCTTCTCGCCGGTGTGGTCGCGCACTCCACACGTGGTCTGGCTCCACCACGTCCACGCCGAGATGTGGAAGATGTCGCTGCCGCCGCGCCTCGCTGCGTTCGGCAACTTCGTCGAATCGCGATTCGCACCGCCGATCTACCGCGGTACGCCGATCGTGACCCTGTCGGAATCGAGTCGCACCGAGCTCGTCCACGACCTCAAGTTCCACGATGACATGGTCACGGTGGTGCCACCGGGCATCGACGCCGAATACACGCCGGGCGGCGAGAAGTCGCTCACGCCACTCGTGGTCGCCGTCGGACGTCTCGTGCCGGTGAAGCGCTTCGATCTGTTGATCGAGGCCCTGGTGGCCGTGAAGCCGAAGCACCCCGAGCTCCACGCGGTGATCGTGGGGGAGGGCTACTGCCGCGAAGACCTCGAAGCGCAGGTGCGGGCAGCCAACGCGAGCGACTGGATCAGCCTTCCGGGTCGGATCACCGACGACGAGAAGGTCGATCTGTACCGGCGCGCGTGGGCGCTGGCGATGACGTCGTCGCGCGAAGGCTGGGGCATGATCATCACGGAGGCCGCCGCTTGTGGCACCCCGTCGGTCGCGACCAGGGTGCCCGGTTTCGTCGACGCGGTGATCGAAGGCGAGACCGGTCTGCTCGGTACTGGTCGCGACGAGCTCGCGGGCGCACTCGACGTGCTCCTTCGCGACGACGACCTGCGCGCACGCATGTCGGCGAGCGCGCTCGAGTACGCGCAGACCCTCACGTGGGAAGCCACCGGCGCGGCACCCTCGAAGTGCTCGCGCGCGCCGCGCTGCATCACCGGGCCCAGTCGTAACTGCTTGGGCCCGTCGCGGTCGTCGACGGGCGCTACGGCAACGGGACGAACGTCGACGTCAGGGGCGAGTCGGTGATGCGCTGGTACACGAAACTCCCCTCGAACGGCTGCACGATGTAGTCGCGACCCGGCATCATCACCGAGATGGTTCCGTCCTTGACCGCGAAGTCGTAACGCTGGCGGTAGTGGGCGTTGGGGAAGACCTGGTCGGCCGCGCTGGCGAAGCCGGCCCTGATGATCAAGCTGCCGCCCGGCTCCGGCACGACGAAGGTGTTCGGCGCGCCCGCGTCCGCCGTCGACGTGGTGAGCGTGACGTCGGCCTCGAAGGTCTGATTCGGCTGGGCGTCGGTGCTGAGCGTGGTCTGGATCTCCTGCGCACCGACACGGAATGACAGGATCCCGATCGGCGCGTCGGAGTAGTTCGTCAGTCGCACGTGCACGCGGTACGCGTGGCTGTTGATCACGGTCACCGGATCGACGGTGATCTTCGGAACCGGAGCCTTCGGATCGCCGAGCGAGGTGTCGCGCGGCACGTCGGACCACTCGACGTAGGCGGTGCGCTCTGGGTGTCGAGTGATCAGGTCGAGGTTCTCGAAGCCGCGGTCGGTCGCATAGAGGATCGGTCCGGTGAGGTCCGCACTGTTGCGGGAGAACGGGTTGAGGTGTAGCAGGTACGGGCCGGAATTCTCGACGAATACGAGCGCTCGGCCGTCGACCTGTGACGCCGCGTTCGCGCCACGGCACCTGCGCCTCGCTGAGCCGGTAGTTGTGACGAACGCGCTGCACGAGATACGGCGCGGTCGCCACGACGAGCAGCGCAAGGCTGATCACACCGAACGCGCGGCGGTGGGCCCAGAGTGCGAGCAGGGTGGTCGCGATCAGGATGCACCCGAGCGGGTACAGCGGGATGTAGTAGATCGGCCCCGACACCGACGCAAACGTCGACGACAGGTAGATGCCCCAGAAGAAGAAGTACCCGCCGACGAACGCCAGCGCGACGAACAGCAGCGCGAGGGTGCTGCGGTCGCGTCGCCGCAGCCAGAGGCCGGCGAACACTGCGGCGAGCCCGACCCAACTTCCCACGAGGAAGGGCGGAAGTTCCCAGAGGTTGTGGGCGACGCCGCGGACCGCTCGTCCGAGTCCGAAGTAGGTGCTCGGCCAGCGGGTACCGATTCCCTTGGTACCGAAGCCGAACGTGTCGCGTGCATCGGCGGCGACGATCGGGAACGTCGTGAGGCTCCCAGTGACGTGGCGGTTGTAGAGCAACGTGGCGATCAGGAGCGGGACGAACCCGAGGAGCGCCCAACCGATCCCGCGCGCCAGCGTGCGCCAATCGCGCCATGTGATGACGACGGCGTATGCGCCGAAGGCCGCGCCCCACATCACCGCGTCGAAGGGCCGGGTCATGAACAGGTACCCGATCATCACGCCGGCGGTGACGAGCAGCCCGCGACTGCGGCGGCGGAGGCCGGCGAGCAGCGCCGCGCCGAACAGCAGACCGAGCCCGAGCGAGAACAGATAACTGAGATACACGCCGCTCTGCACGATCAGGAGCGGACACGCCGTCATCGAGCGCGGCGGCGACCAGCGACAGGCGGTCGTTGCCGCGTGAGCTCCCGCGCCAGGCAGTACGTGCCGAATGTCGCCAACGCAGCACCGAAGGCGATGCCGAGGACCGCGCTCCCGAGCAGGTCGCCGACGAGCAGCACGAGCGGCCAACCCAAGGTGTACTGGGAGAAGAACATGTTGCCGGTCACGCCGCTCAACCACGGCTGGAAGAACAGTGGCGTGGCGCCGCCACTCGCGAAGATCCGGCCGTCGCGGAGGTTGGCGACCTGCCAGAGGTACACGGGTTCGTCGCGGTTCCACGAGTAGGCCGGGAACACCAGGTGGTGCACGAGGAGCGCGAGCACGAACGTGGCGAGAAGCAGCAGCGCGAGCGGCCAGTAGCGGCGCAGCACAGGGCGCGTCTGCTCGCTCAACCTCTCGGTTCCCGGGCCGCGCACCGCCGGAATCTATCCGGTTGCGTGGGCGCGTTCGGATCTGTGTCGCGCACGGAGATAGCGGCCACGGCGCGGGGTTTGTCCGACGTCGCGGCACTACGATCCCGGGCCGAATGACGGTTGAATCGGCGTCGACGGCGCGCGCCAATGGCGTCGGTCGTCCGCGTGTCGGTCGCCTGATCGAGATCGTCGTTCTGGCCGTGGTGGCCTACGTGCCGTTCCTCCTCTCGTCGCCGGGCGAGCTGAGCAGCGACACGAAGCAGTACCTGTACCTCGACCCTGGTGCATATCTCGCGCGCACCCTCTTCTTGTGGGATCCGCAGGTCGGGATGGGCACGGTGCCGCACCAGCAGATCGGTTACCTGTGGCCGATGGGCCCGTACTTCTGGCTCATGGACGCGCTCGGGCGCGCCCGACTGGGTCGCGCAGCGGTTGTGGCTCGGCACGATCTCGTTTGCCGCCGGGCTCGGCGCGCTCTGGCTGTTCCGTCGCCTCGGGGTGCGGCACGTCGGGGCGTTGACGGGTGCGTTCGTCTACATGCTCACGCCGTACCAGCTCGCGTTCACGGCTCGTATCTCGGTGATCCTGCTCGCCTGGGCGGGGCTCCCGTGGCTCGTCGGCCTCGCCATGCGCTCGGCGAAGCGTGGCGGATGGACCGATCCCGCGCTGTTCGCGCTCGTGGTGCTCACGATCGGCGGGGTGAACGCATCGTCGTTGCTGCTGGTGGGGGTCGCGCCACTCATCTGGCTCGCGATCGAGGCGACGCGGGGCCGCGCCGCAGCACGCGCCGTGGGTGGTGCCGTGCTCCGGATCGGAGTGCTCACCGGCGCCACGTCGCTCTGGTGGATCGTCGCGCTCGGAATTCAGGGGAGCTACGGGCTTCCGGTCCTCCAGCTCACGGAATCGCTGCGCACCGTGAGCGGAGCCTCCGATCCGACCGATCTCCTCCGCGGCCTCGGCAACTGGTTCTTCTACGGCTTCGATGCGATCGGGTACTCGATCGATCAGGCGCGCTACTACGTGGACAACACCGGCGTGATCGCCGCGACGTTCGCGATTCCGGTGCTCGCGCTCACCGCGGCTGCGGTGCTGCGGTGGCGTTACCGCGCACACTTCGCCGCGCTGGTGGTGGTCGGCACGGTGATCGGTGTCGGCGCATGGCCGTACAACGATCCGAGCCCGTACGGCAGCGTGTTCAAGACCTTCGCCAACGACAGCTCGATCGGTCTCGCCTTCCGCAACACAGCACGCGTCGCGCCCGTGATCGTGCTCGGCCTCGCCGGTCTCTTGGCTGCGGCAGTGAGTGCCCTCGCCACGTGGCGGCCGAGTCCGCGGTGGCATCTCCCGCGCGGGGCCACACCCACGCGCATCGCCGTGGTGTCCGGCATCGTCGTCGTGCTCGTCGCGTTCGCGGCGCTCAGCCCGGTGTGGAAGATCGGCTTCATGTCGGAAGGCGTGTCGCGCCCCGAGACGCTCCCCGCGTACTGGACCGACGCCGCCGCGGCGCTCGACGCGCAGAGCCACAACACGCGCATCCTCGAGATTCCCGGTGCCGACTTCGCGGGATATCGGTGGGGGAACGCGATCGAGCCGGTCACGCCCGGATTGACGGATCGTCCCTATGTCGCGCGAAGTGCTGCCGTACGGCACACCACCATCGGTGAACATGCTGGTGGCGCTCGACAATCGCATCCAAGAAGGCACGTTCGATCCCGCGACGCTGGCGTCGTACGCACGATTGATCGGCGCAGGCACCGTGGTGCTGCGATCGGACCTCGCATTTGAACGCTTCGACACGCCGCGACCGCGCATCTTGTGGGACCTGCTCACCGATCCGGTTCCCGCCGGCTTCGCGCGCGCCCGACACCTTCGGCGATCCGGTACCGAACCCCCCGCCGCCGGCGCTGCCGATCATCGACGAGCTGGAACTGGGAACGCCCGAGTCGGCCGTCGACCCGCCACCCGTCGCACTGTTCGACGTCGACAACCCGGTCCCGATCGTGCACAGCGCACCGAGCGACCAACCGGTGCTCGTGACCGGCGACGCCGACGGCATCCTCGACGCGATCGCGGCCGGGTTGCTCGACGGACGTCAACTCGTGCTCGAGACGGGCTCGCTCGACGCCGCGCAGCTGCGGCATGCGCTCAGCGCGAACGCCGATCTCGTGCTCACCGACACGAACCGCAAGCGCAGCGAGCGCTGGTTCAGCCGGGTGCGTGACAACACCGGCGCGACCGAGCGAGTCGACCAACCCGCGTCGTCGGCCGACGACGACTTCCGGTTGAATGTGTTTCCCGGCACCGGCGATCCGTCACGCACCGTCGTCGAACAGAGCGGCGGCACGGCCGACGCGACCGACTCGTTCAGTCCGGCCGACCGCGCTGCTCGTGCCTTCGACGGGGATCTCCGCACCGCATGGCGATTTGGTGGCGACGTGAACGGTCAGACGCTGACGCTCCGACCGGATGACCCGGTCACCACCGACCACGTGACCCTGGTGCAACCGCAGAGCGGCGGACAGGAGCGCTACCTCACCAAGGCGCGCGTGCGCCTCAACGGTGGTGCGTGGACCACGGTCGACCTCGGCCCGGAGTCGCGTCTCCCTGCCGGTCAGGTCGTGTCGTTCCCGTCGACACGTCGTGAGCACGCTCGAGGTCGAGCCGCTCGCGGCGAACCTTCCCGCGGGCAGCATCGATCCGGCGAGTGACGAAGGCGCGCCGCGCAACGTGGTGGGCTTCGCCGAAGTCGAGCTCGGTGACGTGAAGGTGCACGAGACGGTGCGGCTCCCGATCGACCTCGCGACGCGAACTGGCAACGATGCGGCGAGCCATCGGCTCGACGTGGTGCTGTCTCGCCTGCGGTACGAGCCCGCACGTCGCGATCGTCTCGACGAGGAGCTCGCCCTCGATCGTCGCTTCGTCCTTCCTGACGCGCGCGACGCCGCGATCACCGGGACGGCGCGCATCGATCCCAACGCCAACGACACCCTGCTCGACTCGCTCCTCGGCACGACCGGGCCCGGCGCGGTGTACTCGGCCTCCGGCCACCTCGCCGGTGACCTCGACGCACGCGCGTCGTCGCGCGTTCGACGGGGACCCGACGACCGCGTGGATCGCGCCGTACGCCGCGTCGGAGGGGCAGTACGTGGCGGTCGCGCTGCGCGACACCGGTGCCGGTCGATCAGCTGACGATGACGGTGGTCGCCGATGGTCGTCACCCCGTACCGACGCAGATTCGGGTCGAGGGCGGTGGTCGCGTGCAGAGCGTCGCCGTTCCCCCGATCGTCGACTCCGCGACTCGCAACGCGACGCAGACCGTCACCATCCCGATCGATCCGATCACGGCGAGCGATGTGCGCGTGACGATCGAGGCAGTGCGGGCCGGCATGACTGGCGCTGAGGTCACCGGCGCGCCGCCGCTGCCGGTCGCCATCGCAGAGGTTGGGGTGGCCAACGTGCCGCGACCGCTCGCGCCGGCCACGATCGACATCCCGTGTCGTTCCGACCTGCTCTCGGTGAACGGTACGCCGCTGCCGGTGCAGGTGACCGGCACGCAACGTGCCGCGCGCAGCGGTCTCACGCTCACCGCGTGTGAGCCGTCGGTCGCGTTGGCGAAGGGCAGCAACACCGTGGTGGCTGCGACCGGTCTCGACACCGGGATCGACCTCGACCAGGTGGTGTTGTCGTCCGGAAAGGACGGTGCGCCGGCACCGGTCACCACGCTCGGCGCGCCGCTCAGCACCTCAGGCGCCGAGGTGAAGGTCGTCAGCAACGGGCGCGGCGCGCACAGCGTCGACATCACCACCGACGGTCGTCCCTTCTGGCTGGTGTTGGGGGAGAGCTACAGCGACGGCTGGCGCGCCTCGGGCAGCGGCGACGTGTGTGGCGACTCGGCGTGCATCGCGGGCGCGTCCCATCTCGTGAACGGCTTCGCCAACGGGTGGCTGGTGACGCCGACCGGTGCCGGAACGATGCATGTGAAACTGAGCTTCACGCCGCAGCGCCTGGTGTGGATCGGTCTCGGCGTCTCCGCGTTCGCGGTGCTGGTGTGCCTGGTGCTCGTGCTCGTGGGGCGGCGCCGCCCCAAGTCGGACGAGTTGGCGGCCGCCCCAAAGGTGACGTCGCCGATGTCGTTCGTCGGGCGGACCCCGTCGACTCGGGTGCTGAGCATCCTCGCCATCGGATCGGGCCTCGTCGCCGCGTTCGTCAGCCGATGGTGGGTCGGCGCCGTGGTGGCGGTGGCCGTGGTGATCGCGTCGCGCGTCAGCCACGGCAGGATCCTGCTCTCGGCCGGCGCGCCCTTGGCCGTCGTGCTCGGGCGTGCGCTCGACGTTCCCGAACTGGGTTGGTTGGCCGTCGCCCTGCTGGCCACCGACGTGTTCGTCGGGTGGGTGTGGCACCGCCGCGGCGAGCCGGTTGAGGCCGATCCCGCGGCTGACGCACCGCCGGTCAGCGGGGGCGAGCTCGCTATTGACAATGATTTACGATAAGTTGGTGGTGTGAAATCGGCCGACGAGCTCACCACGAAGTTCCGAGCGCGCGGACTGCGCGTCACGCCGCAGCGCCAGGCCATCTTCAAGTTGCTGTGTGGCGTCGACACGCACCCGACCGTCGACTCGCTCTACGACGCGGCGCGCAGCGAGATGCCGACCATCTCGCGCAAGACCGTGTACCAGACCGTCCACGACCTCGAGTCGATGGGCGAGGTCGAGCTGCTCGACGTCGGCACCGGCAGCCTCCGCGTCGATCCCAACGTGGAGCACTCGCACCAACATCTCGTGTGCACACGCTGCGGTACCGTGCGCGACGTGCTCGTCGATGTCGCCGACCTCCGCGTGCCCAGCCGCTACCGCCGCGACTTCACGGTCGACGCGGTCGAGGTGGTGTTCCGCGGGGTGTGCGACACCTGTGCCGCCGCCGCGCCCTGAACATCCGATCGCCGCGACGGGTGCACGACCCTTCCATCCGATCGATCAACGACAACCAAGAAAGCGAGCACCAACATGCCCGACCTGAACGGCACGCAGACCCACGACAACCTCAAGGCCGCGTTCGCGGGGGAGAGCCAGGCCAACCGCCGCTACCTCTACTTCGCCCAGAAGGCCGACGTCGAGGGCTACCCCGATGTGGCCGCGCTCTTCCGCTCGGTCGCCGAAGGTGAGACCGGCCACGCGTTCGGTCACTTCGACTTCCTCGCCGAGGTCGGCGACCCGGTGACGGGTGTGCCGGTGGGTGCCACCACCGACAACCTGAAGTCGGCCATCGAGGGTGAGACCTACGAGTACTCCGAGATGTACCCGGGCTTCGCGCGCACGGCGCGTGACGAGGGCCTCGAGGAGATCGCGGAGTGGCTCGAGACGCTCGCCCGCGCCGAGAAGAGCCACGCCGGCCGCTTCACCCAGGGCCTCGAGAACGTCAGCTGAGTTCACTCGCTGGTTCACGAACCGGCATCACTCGAACTGGCGTCAGCAGAGTCGGCTTGCCCGACGCTGCTGACGCCGGTTCGCGAATGGGGTAGCGGCGTCATGAGGAAGCTCACCGTCGACGACATCGTCGACCATCGCGCCTACGAACGTGAGCGGCCCGAGTTCCGGGCGCGCATCATCGCCTTGAAGCGCCGCCGTCGCATCGCGCTTGGCGACCTGCTCACCATCGTGTTCGAGAACACCGACACGATGCGCTTCCAAGTGCAGGAGATGGCGCGCGCCGAGCGCATGCTCACCGACACGGCGATCGAGACCGAGATCGCCACATACAACGATCTCATTCCGAACGACGGTGAGTTGTCGGGCACGTTGTTCATCGAGCTCACCAACGACGCGCTGCTGCGCGAGTGGCTGCCCAAGCTGGTCGACGTGCAGCACCACATCTCCTTCGAGCTCGCCGACGGTTCTCGCGTCGATGCCGTGCCCGAAGACGAGGAACGCCTCACGCGCGACACGGTCGCGGCCACCGTGCACTACCTCAAGTTCCGGTTCACGCCCGCGCAAAAGGGGTTGCTGGCCGACGGTGAGGGTGGCGCGGCACGCATCGTGGTCGACCACGCCGAGTACCAGTCGAGCACCGAGCTCACCGACGAGCAACGGACCGAGTTGGCCCACGACTTCGAGTGATCGGCGCGTAGGTTCTCGCCGTGCAGATCTCCGTGGTACGTCTCGATCCCGACCTCCCGTTGCCGCGTCAGCAGCACACCGACGACGCGGGTGTCGATCTGCACGCGCGCGAAGAGGTGGTGCTCGCGCCTGCTGGCGGCCGCGGCATGGTGCCCACCGGCATCGCGATCGCCATCCCGCCGGGCTACGGCGGGTTCGTGTTGCCGCGGTCGGGGCTCGCGCTGCGCCACGGGGTCACGTGTCTCAACACGCCGGGGCTGATCGACGCGCAGTACCGCGGTGAGATCAAGGTGCTGCTCGTGAACACCGATCCGACCATGCCGTACACAGTGGAGCGTGGGGCTCGAATCGCGCAGCTCGTGGTGCAGCGGGTCGAGGCCGTCGAGTGGGTGGAGGTCGACGAGCTCGACGCGACCGCCCGTGACACCTTTGGTTTCGGCTCCACCGGCGTCTGACCGGGCAGCTCGCCGCCGCGGCGATGCCGCGTCGGACGTTGGTCAGGCGCCGCTGTTCACCACTGGCTGCGCACCGCGGTCGCTGACCAGGACGACCAGGAGGTTCGAGACCAGGTTGGCGCGCTGGTCAGGCGTGAGCCGGATCGTCTCGGTTGCTTCGAGGTTGCGAGGGCGCCCTCCACCATGCTGAGCGTGCCTTCGACGATCAGTTGGCGAGCCGCCACCACCGCCGTGGCCTGTTGGCGTCGGAGCATCTCGCCCGCGATCTCGGGCGTGTACGCGAGCCGGCGTAGTCGCGTGTCGAGTACGTGCACGCCCGCGATGTCGAGCCGCTGCTGGAGCTCGCGGGTGAGCGTGTCTGCGACGTCATCGGCGTTCCCACGCAGTGAGAGCTGCCCCTCCTCGTACGCCTCGTACGGAAACTCGCTCGCGACGTGACGGACCGCGGTCTCGGCCTGGATGCTGACGAATGCCTCGAAGTCTTCGACGTCGAACAGCGCGGTGGCGGTATCGGCGACCTGCCAGTTGATCACCGCCGCTATCTCGACCGGGTTGCCTGCGGCGTCGTTGACCTTCAGACTGCTGCTGTCGAAGTTGCGCACCCGCAGCGACACGGTGGATCGACTGGTGAACGGGTTGATCCAGTGGAAGCCCGCGCGTACGGTGCCGCGGTATCGACCGAACAACGTGGCGACCTTCGACTCGTTCGGAGCGACCACGACGAACCCGCGCAGCGATACGACCGCCGCCGTGATGAAGACCACCCCCAACACCACCAGCGCAGGCGTTCCGTCGTTGCTGTTGCCGTTGCTCGGTGAGCCGGCGCCGATGAGGGCCAGCCCCGCGAACGTGACGATCGCACCGGCGGCGAGCGCGAGGTACCCGCTGACACTTCGAAGCGGCTTCTCGACTGTTGCCACGCCACGCCCCCTCAGGCCGCTTCCGAGGCGTGATCCTATGCACGCAGCGGAGGCGGCTGATGCAACCGCAAGGGGCTATCCTGCTCACCCACGCGGACGTGGCTCAGCTGGTAGAGCATCACCTTGCCAAGGTGAGGGTCGCGGGTTCGAATCCCGTCGTCCGCTCCAGAGAACTGCAGGTCAGCGGCCCCTTCGGGCCGCTGCTCCGCGTCGGGGCTCCGTAGTCAGGCACCAAGTCCGCGGAAAGTCCGTGGCCGTGATTCGCGGGCTCTCTACGGAGCCGTCCGGCGTGTGGAGTCAGGCTCCCGCGTGGATGCCCGCAGCGGCGCAGTGACCGAGTGGACGTGTCGTGACCAGAGATGCGCAGCGTGACAGAGTGCGGTGATGTCCTGGTCCGAGGTACGCCGATCAGTCGCGTTAATCGCCATGGTGGGGCTGATCACCCTGTTCGCTTCGACTCTTCCGGTGAGAGCGAGCAGCTCGGTGTCGGACTCCGGCTCTTTGTCGCCGACGCCGCCGACGACGGATGCTCCTGCAACGGCTGAATCGACGTCGAAGGTGCGAGCCGCGGCAGTCGCGTGGGCACAAACGTTCCTGACGGGAAGCGCGGACGAAATTCGCCGTCTGCAAGGCCCGGAATGCACCGCAACTCGACGGGCGTGTCGTTGTCAAAGGCTCAGGCCGCTCTTTATCTCCGTGGCTTGCGAGCGTCGATGCAACACGAACTGGGTGTCGCGCTTGACCGCGTTCGTATCCGTGACGTCGAGCTGCGCAACCTGACGTCCAACCACGGCGAGGCCCAAGTGGTGTACAACCTCCCGGTCGCGAAGGTCGGGAACGACAACTGGGTCGAGTTCACGCTCCATCACGGTCACTGGAAGGTCTCGAACTGCAACGCGCCGATCCTGGGAAACTCGTCTGCCGCGACCGTGGAACACTGAGCCAGCCGGACCTCGGGCCGGTGGAGTCGAGAGAGCGGCCTCAGCGGCGAGTGCCGGCTCTCCGTGCCGCCCAGACTTCACAAGCCGGAAAGGAGTGCGGCTCGGGACCGACGTTCCGGGGGACAGTGACCAGCGAGGTACCTGTCGGAGGGTGCGCGGGTGCGAGCATCAGAGGGTTACTCGGAGCCATCCCTTGTACGCGTGCCACACGAGCGCGCTACTCGTGAACTTCGGCACCAGCCACAAGCAGGTAAGCCCGCCTGGCGGATCGAGCGGCGCGACCGGCAACGTTTCGTTGAAGGTCATGCTCAGCATGAGGTCCTCGGGGAGCAGCGGCGTCGAGTCGTGTACGTGGGCGAAGAGATGGCGCTCGCGCAGACCCGTCCGCTCGAGTTTCGCAATGTGACCGGCGAACGGCTCGTTCTCGAACTCGTCGTGGAGCCATGGGACGAGCTTCGTGAGCTCATGGTCGATTGCCCCGCCGCCACCACCCCGTGCGATCGCATGAACCGCGCCCGGGTGGGCGGACGTTGGGAACCCCTGCAGGTCGATCCGGGACTCGACGAACCACCGGGCGTCGTCGCTGCCAGACCAACGGAGCCCCTCGACGTTGGTATGACCGGCGCTCTCGCACTCGTGCACCACCTGATCGAGGCGCTTGCGGAACTCGCGGAGGCTCACCCCAGTCGGAATGCGAACGTGCCACGCCAACGATGCTCCCGCGACCGTGTATGTCCCGTCGCCGAGCTCGCCTTCGAGTTGCATGGTCGCCTGGTCGGCGAGAGTCGTGACTTCGAGCGCGCCGACCTCACCATCGCCGTACTGGATCAGGGCGTCGACCATGCCCGGCTCGCTGCCGTCGTCGTGTGACTCGACGGCGATGCCCAGGACCCGCGCTACGAGCTCGAAGGCAAGAGTCTCTTCGCGTCGCACCCGATTCGCCTCCGTGATCAGACGAGCGGGTGGCCGAACTCGCCGAGATAGTCGCACAGGAGTTCGTCGAGTCGCCCACCCTCTCGTGATTGCTGACAGCTGTGAACTCGCGGAGTGGGTCGACAGACATGAGCTCTTCGTATGTTGCGATCGGCGACGGGTCGAACCAGCCCGGATCGCATGCGTCTGGGTCGATGCGCTCAACGAACCGCGAGCTCGCCGACAAGCACAACTGCCATCTCGACAACTGGCCACTCGCCCGGGTGCGGATCACCTTCCGGGCTCGCAGGTTGGGAGTGACTGTGTGCTGTTGAGATCGGTCCCGCGATGCGCTTTGCCAGGTTGACGAAGCCGTTGCTCGGCTTCCAAGTCGAAGGGATGTCGTCGTACCCGACGTCGTACGGCTGCCGGGTGAAGAAGTACGCGAGCGCCCGCGGTGGTAAGCGACGACTCGATTAGCGCGTTCTTGATCGTCTGCGAGAAGTACGGATTCTGAGTCGACCACGCGGCCTTCACGACCGTCATGCCGGCGACACCAGAGAGTTGGAGGGCGCGATACCGAGAGCCCGCCCGCGGCGTCCCTGACCTGCGCTTCGGTGAAAGTCACGGCTTGCGAAGGTACCGGTCTCGCGTGGAACATCGGCGGCTCCTTCCAACAGAAGCGCCGCACACCTTCCGACCGACGTGTTTTCTGCCGTGTCGAACCGCCTGACCCATTCAGGTGCCACCACCAACACTGCACCTGGGACCTCTTGCGGCAACCGAGACTCGTTGTTCGCTCGGCGTAGGTCTGGTCACTGTGTTTCGGAGCCGTTCGCGGGCTTCTTGATAGAGGTTGCCGTGGCGGTGCTGGTGTCTGAGGGCACCCGCGAGCGGGTGCTATGGGGGCAAGTCGCGTCTCAGTATCGATCGAGGACCCAAAGAAGTTCCTCAGGCGCCTCGGCTTCGGTGCGGGGCTGCCACGAGCGCCGGCCCGCGAGGCGAAAGCCGGCCTTGGCGAGCACGCGCGCGCTCGCGGCATTCGCAACATTGCAGTCGGCACGCAGCTCAATGATGTCTGTGCTGCAGAACACTGCGTCGGCCAGGACACCGATCGCGGCCGTGGCGTAGCCAAGCCCGACGTCCTCAGAACGAACCCAATAGCCCACTACGGCACCCGATCTCTCTGGAGTCAGCGTGATGTGGCCGACGACTCGACCGGCGCGAACAATCGAGTACGCAAAGACGGACCCGGCAGCCCACAGTCGACTCGCAAGCGCGAGGAACGCTGCGGGGTCGGCGAGCTCCGTCGCGGCCTGTGGCATGTACGTCGCGATGTGGGGCAGCGATGAGGTAACGATTTCTGCCAGCGCCTCGCGATCGGACGGCATCCAGCGGCGCAGTTCCATCTCCGCACCGGTGATGACCTCGTCCACTCGAACACGCTCACTCAATGCGATACCTGGCGTCGACCGGCTTTCGGAACTGGGAGTCACGACGATCCGACACAGTCACCGCTGCCTCCTCCACTACAAGTGACGCTTAGCGACGCGCTACGCAGTAGGTCACCTTGGTGGTGACTGTCACTCCGCCATCGTCGGAGCGCCCGAGCCGATCCAGCGCCTCTGCTTTGAGAGCGCTCAGCCGCGTCGGGCTCGAGACCTTGAAGAAAGAACCGGGAGCCGTGGGTCCACTGGAGCGCCCACCAGTCTTCCGGCCCGGACAGGACATCGTTCCAGCTGCGTTGGAGCACCTCCACGTCCGAGAAGCCCGCTTCGGTGAGCGTCTCGCACAGATCAGGTTGGGCGCGAGCCGACGAGGCCCTCGATGCGAAGTCCGCCTGCGCGGACGGTGTGAGGCGGTCGAAGTACTTGGCGGTGAGGTCGCCTGGAATGCTTGCTTCGGAGCCGCCGCCGGGCACTGACATGCCCAGACGGCCGCCGGGACGCAGCACCCGCGACCATTCGACAAGAGCGTCTTGGGAGTAACCGACGAACTGCCACACGGACGCCGCCAAAGCGACGTCGACGGTTGAGGACCGGAGAGGAAGTGAGAGTGCGTCGGCACGGACAAGACCGCCGACGACCATTGTTGGGCTCGACATCGCGCTCGACGCGACCTTCAACATCTGGTAGCTGCGATCGACGCCGACCGCCACTCCGTCCCGAGCTCGTCGCGCCGCCGCAAACAGCGCCAGCCCAGTGCCCGTTCCCACGTCGACGACCGACTCTCCACTTGCAATCCCCACCGCATCGACCAGCCCGTTGGCGAGTCGGGAAATCATTGGCGAAATGCCGTAGGAGTCGGCGACCACGTCCCAACGGTCCGTACTGGTGTGCGCGAGATGGTCCATCACTCAACCGCCCATTCATTCAGACGGCCTGTGCTTTCCCTGGACGCAGACTCGCCAGAGTCACGCTGCCGAAGAAGCAAATTGTTACCTGCTTGACGACGTCTTCGTCTGGCGTGTGAGTACGAGCTGCCGAAACAGTTGCCGGATACCACTGCGCTCCACCCTCCGCGGGGCGCTGCTGACGCCTGTGGCCATCGCCGGGGTGGTCGGCGTGATCAGCCGTCGCCGTTAAGAAGTCGCGTCCATAGTTCTAGGTGTTGCTCCACGTGAGTCGAGCCCTGCGCCCAACCCTCGGCGTGTCCGTCGTCCATCATCCGCACATATGCGGGTTCTCTCGCCTCGCTGCGACGCCGAATCTCCTCCGCGCAGTAGGCGGTCCGCTCTACGACTGTGCCGAGAAGCTGCGCTCGATCTTGAAGCGGCACACGGGCCCCATCGCAAAACGCGACGATCCGAGCAACCGTGTCCGTGTCCGAGAACCCACTTCCGGGCCAGAGGCCGCCGAGCGAATGCAACGCCCATGCGAGATCCCAATAGCGACGGCCTGGCAGCGACGAGGTCCCAGTCGATGTACACCCATCGGGGTCCGACGATCAGATTCCACGAGCGAAGTCGTTGTGCGCCAACACCTCCTCTGATCCAGACGGATCACGTCCGTTGTTTTGCCACTGCGCATCAGCGGGTGGGATGAAGTGCTGTTGGGCGTCGTGATAATCGGCGATCAAACTCGCAGCCCGGGTGAGCGCAGGAAGATGCGCCATCAATTCCACGTGGTCCGGGTGCACGGCAACGCCGTCGACGAACGACAACACCTCACGACCCCTGTCGTCGATACCGAATGGCACGGGCGCGGGATAGCCGACCCCTGCGAGATACCGAAGGAGCGAGTGCACGGCAGGAGTCCACGGCCCGGCCGTTCGACGAACCGTCTCGCCCACGCGCACCACAGAAGGGTTGAGGTTCCCGCCCGCGAGCGGAATCTCCCGGTCGTCCATCGGATAGTGATACCGCACCCGTGCTTGACCCGCGAGCAACTTGTCGACGCTTGCTTTGTTAAGAACCTGCACGCGCTCGGGCCCTAGTCGCGACCACAAGCCTCCCCGAAGTGCCTGCTTGAGACTTCGATCGGTGACGGCCCGCTGGTGCGTGCCACGTGGTGTGTCAGGCGCTCTCGCAACCGGTCGCGCATCCGCGTACGTATGGTCGAGGTGGTCGCGGAGGCGTTCGCGGGCTTCTTGGTAGAGGTGGCCGTAGCGGTCGGAGGTGGTGCGGATGGTGGCGTGCATGACGTGCTGTTGACCCGAGCGCCGCTGGCTCCTCACGTCACGATCATCTTGGTGTAAGCCGCAGTAAGGCTTGGAGTTACCGACCGTCGCGTCCGGACGAGGAAGAATGGGCTTGTGGCTCGCTTCGATCACCGTCCTTACACGCTCCCGGATGGCACGGGCGGCTGGTGGCCTCGCCACTTCATGGGATCGCGGCGAACGTTGCGCGCCGCTGGTGGCCGTCGCTTCCGGATCGGATACGACATCACCCAGGCGCGCACTGACGCCGAGCTCGCAACCGTCGCGGCGTTCCGCGTAGTTGGGCTCAACGGTCGGTACGTGTTCGTCGTCGCCAACGCGAGCAACGAGCCACTGATCGGCTACTCCCTCGATGGCGACTGGCCGATCGACAACCCGCGTGGTCTTGCCGGGTACTCGGCGATCGATCTCGAGTTCCAACACCGAGTCCCCGCCAGTTCGCTGCAAGAACTCGGCGGCGAACAACAAGCGATGGCCATGATCGGCGCCGTGACTCGTGTCGAGTTCCCCCTCTTTACGCAGCTCACGGACTGGGAGTTGGAGGCCGGCGCCCAGCTACGTCACGTTGAGCTGCACGAGCGGTACGGCGGCAGCCGCCGGGGCGGCATCGGACCTTCCGCGCAGACACCGAACGTGTTCCTCTCTCGGACGCCGGGAGCGGTGAGCAGCACGGCTACTACGACCGATGGGACGGTAACGAGTTTCACTACGCCGGCGAGGGCCAACACGGCGACCAAACCCTCGATGCTGGTAATGGGGCAATCTTGCACCATCAATCCGATGGTCGGGCCCTCCGCGTGTTCTGGGGATCGAAAGGCACTGTCGAATACGCCGGCGAGTTCACGCTCGACGATTCAGACCCCATCTACTGGGTCAACGTCCACGAAAGCGGTTCCGGCCAACTTCGCAAGGTGGTCATGTTCCGACTGCATCCCGTCGGTACCACGGTGATCGAACATGTCGCAAAGCCGGACCGGCGAATCATTCGTCCACTCCTCGCCACGCCCTACCGCGACGTTGATCCCGACCACGCCAGCCCGCCACGTGATCCGTTCGAGGTGGATCCTCGAAGTGCGGATCGACCGTGGGCTACGCGGCCACCAGGCGACGCAACAGGCACTGAAGAACGCCATCGCCCGTCACGGGTACATGCCGCTGTCCCCTGGTCCTGGCGACCCAAGCTTCGATATCGCTTGGCACCACCCAGCGGGCGTCACGGTCGTCGAGGTCAAGAGCCTGACCGGGACGAACGAGGCCAGTCAGATCCGACTCGCGCTCGGTCAGGTACTCGATTACCAACACCGGCTCGAAGACCATTTCGACACAGTGAGTGCGGCGGTCGCGCTCGAAAGCAAGCCTGCCGATCCTCGATGGCGAGACCTGTGCGCTCGCCATGGCGTCTGGCTGTGCTTGGAACGACAACTTCGACACACTGTTCTAGACCAGACCCTCACCAAGCGCGCAGAGCGTTATCGTTCTCGACCGTGAGTCCAAGCTGGAACGCGAGCTTCATCAGTCCCACGGCGACTACCGAAGACGTGTCGGTCCCGCGCGCCTTTTACCTCGATGACCTGGAGATCTTCTGGAACGAAATCGAGAAGGCGGCGGCGGACGCGCCACTCGGCGCACTCTCTCAACGACGGTCCGAGGCTCAGTGCTGGCGGTGCCCGCGCTCCCGAGGTCGACGACCTCCGCGGAGGCAACCAAGGACGAGCTGCGCTCCGTGAGCATGTACTGCTTCAACCCACGCGTGCATGTCTTTCTCGGTGACGTTGCCTCAGTGAGCTGCGACGACGACGATTCGGTAGCGCGGAGGATCGTCGACGACATCGCTCTCTGGATCTCGGATCGTGGATCAATCTGGTCGGGCGTTCGATATGCCCCTGGCGTGATTGCTTGGTGTGTGGGCTTACTCGTCGCGCTGGTCGCGTACGGCGTCGCAGCGCAAGACCAGGGCAACTTCGGAGATGTGTTGCCCTGGCTTGCGCCGTGTGTGCTCACGACCCTCGTCGTGATCTTTCTTGCCGCTGTCTACATCCCACCGAGCACATCGGTTTCTGCGTGGTGCCGACGAAGCGGGCCGAAGCAGCTGGTCTCTCGGCCGATACGTGGCGACAGATCTGGATCCTTCTTGGCACAGCGATCATCGCCGCACTCATTGGTGCGTTAGCGGCCAAGGCGATGAACTGAGCTGATCACTGACCGCACCGTGCCAACGTCAAGTCCATCTATCTGCCCGAGTAAGTCTCGAGTGACAAAAGACGAAATGACCGATGACGAAGGCCGGCGTCGCGCCGTGGAAGTCGGCTAGTCGTTGGCCGTCGTATGTCCTGGCGACATCCATCGAGATTGCCCGACCTTGACCCGGTAAGAAGACGACTCGGGAGTCGTGCTATCCGTGGCACGCCGGATGACCGGGCCTACCTTCGTGCCCATGCCTCCGCAAGCATGGGAATGGCAACGTCAGCCGCCAACTTCAGTAAGCATGGCGTCGCGCTTGACTTTGGGCTTGAACTATGGGTATCCGATCCGATGCGCTACGAGGGCGCCGACGTCATTGGCCCCGCGGCTTCACTCCCTCGGCCGGGAGTACGACGACATCGAAATCGTCGTCACAGCGACACGGTCGATGTTGTGGGACGTCATCGACGCTGCAGGTGGCGTCGAACGTGCAATCGACGCGCTGCGAAGCTCCATCACTCAAGCGGAGACGACTCACGCCGTGTTCATCGCTGAATCCGATCCGACATTTCCGACAGGGATCATGGACCCGAGGACAGAAGACGCTTGGTACTCGGTCGAAGAGCTATTGATGTGGGCGCGCCCACCCTGGATGATCGGCTTCGACGTCGAGGACCCAGGGGCTTACCCGATCAAGGTCTTGTCATGGCTCTTGCTGAAGGACCACGTCGTGACGCTGTGATCGCGGCGCGATCGAAGCTGCTTTCCACGCCGTTCGTCGAGGCGGAACACTTCGCGAACTTGAACCTGCACATGCAGCCCGTTCGCGGGGTCGAAGAGCGGGATCGTCCGCGAGGGTCGGCTCGTCCTGCCGTTTCCCGACCCGGTTACCGCACGAGTCGAGCATCGCGAGGGGTTGACCTACGACGAGGATCGCGATGCGCAGGCCGTCTGCGAAGCGATCTGGGATGCTGTCCGGGTCTTCATGGGCGAGATGCTGACGGCCTTCGAGGAGCACGTGCCGGAGCGCTTTCAGCACGGTGCCTGACGTCGACCACGCTCGCGGCTCGGCAAACCGCAACCAACTCATTGCGGGACGCGCCGAGTTATCGACCTGGTGTGGCTGGTGCTGCCGAAGTTCCACACGCCGAGCCCCCCGCCCGAGCCCAACACGCGGGCGACCACGCTGCGAGCAGCACCGTGATTCGACGCCTCTCCTGGCTCGTCGTCTACCCGCACAGATTTGCCCGTTGCGGAGCGGCTGGGCCTCGGCACCCCGGTGTGTCGCGATGTTCGTCGAGCGACGGCGTTCAGACGATAAGGAGACGAGCGCCAAGCTCGGCGGCATCCATGTCGGCGAGGTCGCTGTTGCGCTCCGACCAACGGCCCGAGTCCAGGTCATTGCGCAGCTTGCGCACCGCCCTCTCTTCTACATCGGTACCGACTGCGGTCCAGGTCGAGATGCCGCGGCGAACGTTCTCGTCGAGGTATGCGTCGGGTCGACGCCAGTAGGCCTCGTAGAAACCGTCAGCGCAGTCCCATGGAATAGGCACTGGTTCCATGCGGGCCCCAATCGCATTCGCTAACTCAGGCAGTGATGCGAGGAGACTGAACCCCTTCAAGCCCACGACCTCGGGCAGGTAGTCACGGGTCAGCCAGAACTGGTTCGGTTTACTCGTGTCGAATGCGAGCACAACGACGCGGCGGGCCACGCGTCGCATCTCGCGCAGGCCAGCGATCGGGTCCCGCCAGTGATGAATGGTTGAGAACGCCATCGCCGCGTCAAAGGATTGATCATCGAACGGCAGGCTCTCGGCCGATCCCGCCATACACGGTGCCGCGCCTCGGGCTCGCTGCGAGCGCATGAGTTTCGACGGTTCGACCCCCAGGACGTAGCGGTCGAGTGGCTCGTAGGACCCGGTGCCCGCACCGACGTTCAGCACGGTTTCAGCATCCCCGAGGGCTGCCCACGATTCGGGCGGCGATTCGCGGCTCGGTGTGTCGGGTCTGGATGTATGTAGCTCCGATGGTGTCGTACAGCACAGAGTGCTCCTCCGCCGGCCGACGACGAGCGTGTGCAAGCGCGGTTGTGTACGACTCGCCCGTCTTGCGGGCACGGTCGCGCACATGTTGCTTGAACCGCTTCTTCGCTGTCATCGGCCTCACGAACGCGCGAGCACGGCAATCCCAGCTGCTCTAGCCCACGCGATCCAACCGGACAGCGACCCGAGGGCTGAAGCCCCCTTTGCCCCCCGGGAGAAGCGTCGCTGGGTGACGCTCGTGGGGGTTCGGCGCGGATCTCGCCACACCCATCTTGATGCCACGCACGTCCCCCCGTCAAGCGGAAGACCGCCCATCCGACCGACGACCACTCCCGGGTGAGATCGCTGGACTACGGACACCGCCGAAGTTCCAGTCCGTGGTGTCGCTAAGTCTTCAGTCGTTGCGTTCGGTCATGCGCTCGCGGCTCCGGTTGTGTGCGCCTCGCTGTAGGTGTGGTCGAGGTGGTCGCGGAGCCGTTCGCGGGCTTCTTGGTAGAGGTGGCCGTAGCGGTCTGAGGTGGTGCGGATGGTGGCGTGGCCGAGGTGGTCTTTTATTTCTTCGAGGTGTGCGCCTGCGGCGATGAGGAGGGCGGCGCAGGTGTGGCGGAGGTCGTGGAATCGGAGCGTGGGTGCGAGTTGAGCCTTGGTGACGGCGGGTCGGTAGTGGCGGGCCATGAAGGCGCGGTGGCGGATGGGGCCGCCTTCGGGTGCCGTAAACAGGTGTCCCGTGTGGGAGGGGTGTGCGCTGAGGTGGCCCTCGAGCATCCGGACCAGGAACCGGGGGAGTGCGACGGTGCGGTTGTGTCCGGTTTTGGTGGGGCCTTCGTGGAGTTCGCCGTGGATTTCGGCGAGGGACGCGTGGACGGAGATGGTGCCGTGGAGGAGGTCGAGGTCCGCGATGCGCAGCGCTTCGAGTTCTCCGGCGCGTAGTCCGGTGTAGGCGGCGGTGTAGATGAGCGCCTTGTAGCGGGGCGCGATCTTGTCGGCGAGTTGGGTGATCTGTGCGGGGTTGAGGAAGGTCATTTCTTGGTGGTGGGTATCGCGGGGGAGTGCGATGCCCGTGGCGGGGTTGCGGCCGATGAGTCGGTCGATTTCGGCGGTGCGCAGGATTTGGTTGAGGATTTGGAAGTTCTTCTTGACGCTGGCTGGGGACTGACCGGCGTCGACCAGCTTTGTGATCCAGGTGCGGATGTCGGCGGGGTGGATCGACGCGAGCGCCCGTGTCCCGAAGGCGGGGAGAAGGTGGTTGCGGAGCCGTCCTTCGAGGTTCACGTATGTGCGGGGCGCGACGGTGGCGCGTTTGGTGGTGAGCCATTCTTTGGCGTAGGGCTCGAAGGGTTGGCGCCCCGCGGTGGGGTCGATCCAGTCGCCGCGTTGACGGGCGGCGTCTTGGGCGGTGACCCAGCGTTGCGCGTCGAGTTTGCGGACGAAGGTTCGGGTTTGTTCTTTGCCTTCGGGGGTCCGGGTGACGCCTTGGTAGCTGATCGACCCGCCCACGTTGTGGCGTCGCGCGACGTGCCCCACCGCTAGACGCCTGCCAGTTGCGGGACGGGAAGCGGCGGTGTCGTCGGGTCAGGGGCGGGTTCCGGGTGGTGCACGAGGGGCTCTCCAGGATGGTGGTTAGGTGCTCCTAACGTACCTCTGTTTGCGGGGAGGGGTGGGGGCGTTCCAGGGTTCATTTGGGCTGGTCAGGAAGGGTGCGCGAGCGCGACCACGGGTCCCGCAAGGCTGAGGTACAATGGGACGAACCCATACAAACCGCCTACCCCCGAACGGAGAACTGTTGTGCATGACCCGCTGTTGACCATCCAGGACGTGTCCGCCTACCTGGGCATCCCCGTCGCGACCCTGTACCAGTGGCGCTACCAAGGCACCGGCCCCCAAGCAGCCCGGATGGGCCGCCACCTGCGCTACCGGCGCGAGGACGTCGACGCGTGGGTGGACACGAGGGTCAACGCCTAGAGGTGCAGTGCTGTAGCTCGACGCGCTGCCCTTTTGCAATTGGGTCGAAACCAGATAGAGTGGCCTATTTAGTGTAGACTGGCACCTAGCTGGTGGGTCACTGCCAGCGCCCACAAGAGACCGGAGAACAAGTTGCAGCCAGAGCAAGTTTTCCTCAAGCTCGAACACGAGTTCCTAACCCTCGAAGAGGTTGCCGACTACACGCACCTTCCCGTCGAGGTCGTCTGGGCGCTCTGCGAAGTCGGACTTGGTCCGGACCGCGCCGTCGAGTTCTACCGGGCCGACGAGGTTCAGGACTGGGTCTGGGACAACTTCCGCGACGTGAAGCGGTTCTTCGGCCCGGACAACTGCACCGAGAGCAACGCATACCTCTACAAGACGGGGCCTGTCTAGCGACGCTGACCAGACCGGTACCGCGCCCTACCGAGGGGGTGGTACCGGGCTGGAGCACGGGGACGGCTTAGCGCTCCGCCGTGGGGGCGAACCCGACCTGCTGGAATCGCGATGGGTTGTCGGGCTGCAGCGCTGAGGTTGTGAGACTGTGGACGTTCGCTCAGGCACGCGGAACGCCATACGGCGCGCGCCGCGGCTAAGGCTTGGTTTCGATTCGACCGGAAAGGCACGACTTTGCGTGAAGAGATCGAGATTCCTGAGGATGGTGATCCCGATGATTGGGACGACGACGGAGGGCCCCTCGATCTGGATGACGCCGACCACTACTGCGCGTGGTTAGCGAATCAGCCCGACGAGTTCATTCAGTGTCCGAACTGCCACGCTGAGAAGAGCGTCAAGTACACGTTGCGGTCACCGCGCCTGATTGAGGTGCGTTGTACTTCGGGACGCGGTTGCGAGGTCGCCCACTTCTGGAGTCGTGATCCGCGCTTCCCCCGGACAGCGGTGAGGTTCCTGACGCTGCCGAGGATCGAAGTGGGAACCACACAGTTCGCGCTCGTCGGTCCGGCGTTGTCGGCGCTGGGAGATGCCGAGTATGGCGCTCCCGAGACGTTCCGACGTGGCGACGAACTCGTCACCGTCGCTGACAATGGCACCGTCGCGACACTGACCACCTTGGCACTGCGACGGCGACTGGCTGAGGCTGCGGTGTGGGTCCAGGCGGACGAACGCAAGTCTGAACTGGAACGTCGCCACATCGATCCGCCCGCGACTCTTGCCGCGGCGGTGCTTAGGAGCGCCAGCAACGCGCCCTTCCCCTTTCTCGATCGTGTCGTGACGGTCCCGGTGTTGGACTCGAACGGGGCCTTGCAATCCACGGAGGGCTATGGCCCGCGGCACTCGCACGTACTACCGACCGCCTCGGGAGCTTCGGAACCTGAAGCTGCCTGAGACCATCACCGTGGGGGACCTCGTGCTCGCCAAGCGCTGGCTCCTCGATGAGCTGCTCGGCGACTTTCCCTTCGTGAGCGACGCTGACCGTGCGAACGCACTGAGTGTGTTGTTCACTCCGTTCGTCCGCAACGTGATTCAAGGCCCGACACCGCTGCACTGGGTTGGTGCACCCGAGCCAGGTACGGGGAAGGGCAAACTCGTCGACTGCCTCCTCGCCCCCGCGTGTGGAGTGGTCGCCTCGTACTCGTTTCCCGACAACGAGAGCGAGCGCCGCAAGGCCGTCACGTCCAAGCTGCGTGAGGGCGCACCGGCAATCAAGTGGGACAACGTCAAGGGCACAGTGAAGTCGGCGGTACTCGAACAGGCGCTCACCGAGGCACGCTGGACTGATCGCCTCTTGGGCGTCAACGCGAGCATTGACGTGCCGGTCACGCAGCTGTGGACGCTCACCGCCAACAACGCAACCCCGGGGACCGATCTCAAACGTCGTTGCGTGCCGATTCGTCTCGATGCCAAAGTCGAGGAGCCCGCCCGACGGACCGGACCTGGCCCCGGCGTGCAGTGGCGACACTCTCTGCCGGGTTGGGCGCTGGAGAACCGCCGTCATCTGGTGTGGGCCTCACTCGTGATCGTCCAGTGGTGGGTCCAACAAGGGAGTCCGCTCGGACAGCCGGGACGGATCGGATCCTACGAATCGTGGGACTCGGTGATCGGTGGGCTCCTCCAGACAGCCGGGGTGTCTGGGTTCCTCGACAACCTCAGCGACCTCGACACGGGAGAGGACCCCGAACGTGACGAGCTTGCGGAGTTCCTGAGCGCCTGGTCCGTCGCGTACGGCGACCAGGAGCTCACGGCGTTGGAACTCGTCGAGGACGGACAGCTCCGAGGCCATGTGGAACCGCATGTGTCGCAGTGGAACCAAAACTCGGTCGGTGCGTACCTCCGAGCGCGCCGGGACCGTATCGCCGCTGGTCTCAAGCTCATTCAGGTCCCTCGACGCGGACAAGCGAACACCTGGCGCATCGAGAAGGTGGACCCCTGACTGGCGGCGACCTACATACATGTGGACGCCGTCGCAGCATATGTCGGGCTCTCGACCCCCGTACCCCGCCCGTGGAGGCAGTGCGTACACATGACCCACATGAACTACTTGAGAAGTCATAACAAGATTCTTTGTTGGAGTGGTGTTGGGTTTATAGAACGGGTAGACCTGGCGTGGAGCGGGTCACGGGTCAGGATGCGTACACGGTACGCGCCAGGCGTGAGGCAAGTTCCAAGTGGTCCATGTGGTTCACGTGGTCCGTTGGAGCCCTTCCCGTTCGGTCCGCAGAAACCTGGGCACATGCGTCGTCTCCGTTGGCGTTCCGGACATGCACGAGGAGGGGGACTGCAGTCGGGGCTTGCTTCGTCCACGCCTGCAGCCGATGACGAGCCAAGACTCTTGCGTGTCGAATACCCGGCACGGCGTGAGCGAGAAGAATGTCCTAATAGTGGCTGCTTGACCGCTCACCGTGACCTGCCTCCTGCCTGACACGCCGGAGAGGTTTTCAAGATTTCCGCGCTATTGGTGCGTCCGCTGGTGTGTCGAGGGGCAAAGTCCCTCGGCCAGGAGGGGACGGATGAGGGGGTGAAAGTAGCCGTCGCCGTCCCATAGCCAATGGGTGATACGAGTAGAATATACCTATGCATATACAGCCGAACGAGTTCACCATGAGCGCCACCCAACGACAACCGCACCTCTTCCCACCCGGGATCGACAACGAGTCCGTGCTCACGCCGCCATGGGTTTCGAAACAGAGCGTGGCCACGCTCACCGCGGAGGCGAAAGCGGGGCAGAGCTGACGGCGTCGCACGATCGATCTGCGCTGATGCGGCAGCGGGTGCTGGACCGGGTCCAAACCGACCGGCTTCTTGGGCTGCCTGCCGACGAAGTAACTCTGACCCTGTTGAACCGTTACGCACAGGAAGCGGGCGCGCGCGGAGGTTCGTTGACGGATCCGACAATGCAGTCGCTCTGACTCAGTCGAAATCGCAAGGGCGTCTCCCGCGCTCGTAGTTGCGCGGCCGCAGTCGACGGAGGCTCCGTCCACGCCTGGTGGCGAATGGCGTGCCTGCTCGGGTGGGCTCGGCGTGCGCTGCACGAGGTCCGATGTGATGATGAGGGTGTGCATCCTGTCGACGAGTTCCGTGCCGTGCTCGGCGAATTCGACGGGTATGCGGATGGTGTCGTCGCGGTTCCGGAAGCGGTAGATGGCACGGCGTTCTTCGCCGCCGGTCCCGGGCTCTACTGCGAGGCGCCGCCCTCCCAGGTTGGGCTGCCACCATTCCCATTCGGTGGCGTGATGTTCGTCGGCCACAACCTCGACGTGCTCACCGCCTACCAGAACCGGCTCGCACAAGGCCGCGCTCATGGTGATCGCGAGCACCCGATGGCGACCTGGCGTGGCCTCTACCGCCTGTTACCCGCCGCGGGTGTGGAGCCGACCAACTGCTTCTTCACGAACGCGTACGTCGGTCTCATCGAGAAGGGCGGCCCGACGGGCCGGTTCCCGGGCGAGTCAGATCCCACGTTCGTCGCGTGGTGCGAGGGATTCTTGCGTCTCCAGATCGACCGGATGCGCCCGTCGGTGCTGGTGGCTTTGGGCGCGCCCGCTCGGCGATTCTGCGCCCGGCTCAGTCCAGACCTCGCCGTATGGTCGCGCAGATCGAACATAAACGTTGCCGCTGTCACGATCGACGGACATCGCTGTCGGGCGGTCGCGCTGGCACACCCGTCGATGTATCCGGTCAGCGCGCGACTCCGCTCGTACGACGGGGAGGTCGGCGTCGCGGCCGACGCTGCTCTGCTGCACGCAGCATGCGGCGACGCGTCCGGCTAGGGGACCTTCAGTACACCGGACGACAGAGAGCCCGGTGCCATCGGCCGATGCTGTTGGAGCTGGTGGCACGTACCGTTGCATCCGTGGTGACTGATGAGGCGTTCTTCGATGCCCAACCGGAAGATCTCTTCGAGCAGCTGATCGACGAATTCATCGCGACGGGCCAGCAGCGTGGTCTGAGCGAAGACGAGATGCTCGACCTCTGGGAGAAGAAGCAAGCCGAGATTGCAGATGGATGGTCCGACGTAATCTCGAACTCGACCGCCACCGGTGGCGAACTCGTCAGCCAAGAGGTCCTCGCCAAGGTGCGCAAGTTTGCGCGTGCGGATGCACGAGACTTGCGTCGTGTCGAACGGATGTTGCGTCGCCAATGGGGGGCAGCGCTCGACCTTTACCGGCTGTTCTACAACTCGTGTCTCGAGGTCGGTGGCCGAATCCAGGCTCTGTACATCGCCGACACCGACGACGAGTACGAATGGCGCACCGGCGCACTCTTGATGGTGCATGCCCGAGCATGTACGACGGCATCTGAGGTGCATGCGCTGCTGCGCACCGGTCACCCGAACGGCGCGTTCGCACGGTGGCGCACGATGCACGAACTCGCGGTCGTCGCGTTTCTCCTCGCCGACGCGGATGAGACACTCTCCGAACGATTCGTCTCGCATGTAGCCGTCGGGAACTGGAAAGACGCGCAGCGCTGGCAGGATCACGCCGAGACGCTCGGGCACGAACGATTCACCGATGCCGAGATGCAAGAACTCGCTGATGCTCGAGACGAGCTTCGCGATCAATTCGGCGCGGACTACTGCAACGACTGGGGTTGGGCACTGCCCCTGTTCCCGGGTCGTTCGAGCGTCACGTTCGTCGACCTCGCGGAACGCGTAGACCTCGCGCATCATCGGCCGTATGTGAACCTCGCAAATCACACGAACCACGGCGGCTCGAAAGGCTCGTACCTCAATCGAGTCGAGTTCCCCGACGGCACCTTCGTCACCCTCGGCGGCTCCACCACGCATGGACTCGCCGAACCCGCTTCCGCGGCGCTCATCGCTCTGAATCATGTGACCATCGCACTGCTCAACCACCGAGTTCCAACGATGCGATCACTCATCGAGACGAACGCACTGCAACACATGCTCGAAGCCGCGTGCGACGCGTTCGAACACGCGGAACCCGCAGTGTGACTGCTAGCTAGGGCCGCATGCCCTTCACGAGCTCTCCGGGGTCGACGCCGAGTCCCGCGGCGATACGCACGATGTTGACGAGCGACACGTTGCGTAGGCCGCGCTCGATTGACGAGATGTAGGTGGGGTGAAGCCCGACGAGGTGGCCGAGGGCTTCCTGGGACATTCCGGCCTCGCGACGGGAGGCGCGGACACGATTGCCGAACTCGACGGGGGGCGGACGTCGACGGCCAGGCATGCCCAGAGTCGAGACCGTTGCAGTCTTTGCGTCTAGAGACTATGAATCTACCTTCCCTGGACCGGAGGTGAGCCTTGAGCGGTACGCGGCGCACGATGGTGACTGCGGCGATTGGCGCCATGCTGTTGGCCGTGTGGCCGCCTCTTGCCATCGCGGCGACGAAGAAGCCGTCGCTCGGTGTCGTGGTGAGCTCGCCGGTCGCGGGTCTGCCGGTCCCTTCGGTTGCGACCCTCAGCGAGAAGTTCGCCGACAAGCCGGGCGATATGGCCTACGTCTTGCCGCGCGGTGTGGTGCGCGCGGACGTCATCGCGTGGTATCAGACACGATTGCCATGGAAGAAGCCGTGGCAGGACTGGACGTGGTGCGACGGCCTGAACGGCAAGGCCTTCGTTTCACGGATCTGGACCCATGTCGGCACCACCGATGTTCTCACAGTCGTGATCGGTGCAGACAAGAACGGGTCACACCCCTTCATCGTCGTCGGTGCCGATCAGAGCGGACCCTGCTGAACCAGGCAGAAGCCAGAAGCAAACGCTGGAAAGAACTCTCAGCTGAGGGCTCCCGTTCAGCTCAACCGACCGCCCGCGTGTGGCCTCGGCAGATTGAGTGTCACAGGTGGTCGCTACTTTCGTGGCGTGTCGTTGAGCAGCCTCCTGAAAAGTCGGTCCAACCCGGTTCGGGAATGGTTTGAGAGCAGACTGCCCCGAGTCGAGAAGTTCCAGCGGGAGTGGCATGCGCTCGGTCGTCCCACGCTGGTTCGCCGCGGCGCACCCGGGGATGCCTCGCTTGTCGGTACCGCGTTCGATTACCGGCTGCGGTACCTGTTCGCGGTCACCCCGACCCGCGAGCTCTTTGCCGCCCAGGGCGCGCAGCGGCTGTTGCACCACTCGGCGTTCAACCCGTCGCGCTCGGCGCCGATCGACGCTGCGGCCGATCTTCCGCCAGACGTGAGAGATCTCCACCTCGAAGGCGACCAGATCGTGTGGCAAGACACCATCCGAGACCCGTTCTTGCCGCTAGCGGACGCGCTCGACACATTCCTGGCCGAGACATCTCCCATCGGACGAACGCTGCCCACCAGTGACGAGGCACAGCTCGGACGGTTCTGCATCGTGCTCGCGTTCTTCGAGCAATGCGGACGCTCCGGTCGCGTCGCTCGAGCGCTGGTCGAGGCTGGGCCGAGCGCGAGCGTTGAAGACCTACTCGCCCTCGCGGAGCCTGCATGGCTCGACGACCTTGCTGTCCTCACGGAAGCGTTCGGGACGCAGTTCCCGGCAAGCGGAGTTCGATCTCACGCGTTGAACCCGACCTTCCGGGGAAGTCGCGACGTTGGTGGTGCGGACGCTGACCTGATCCTCGACCGGTGCCTCATCGACGTGAAGACCACCGAATCGACAAGCTGTAAACGAGAACACCTCTGGCAACTCGCGGGCTACCTCCTCTTGGACTACGACGACGAATACAACATGACCGACGTCGGTCTCTACTCCGCTCGCCATCCAAAACTGCTGGCTTGGAACGCCGACGCCTTCCTGAACGAACTCGCCGCGGCGTCGATCGCCCGCCAAGAACTACGAAGCGAACTACGAGACGCCGCAAAACGATCCCGAGAACAGACCGCCAAATCTTGATCGCAAGCGCCGCCGCGTCGCTTCTTGCTCGTTCAGGTGCGGGGGAACGACGGCTGCCCAAAGTAGGCAAGACTGCACGAGATCGCGAGCGGAGGGGCGCAACTCGATGGGTGACGAACCGATACCGAACGACGTGGTGCGCACCTGGTCCGTGGTCGCCTCATTGTGCGGCAAGTCGGGTCGACCCGCTTGCGGGGGAGCGGGGTGAAGCTTCGCGAGTTCCTTCAAGAAATCGCGATGACCTATCGCCGCGAAGACGGGCTTCAGACCTCTGCGCAGCAGCTGCTGCGACACGCCGGCACCGAACTGGCTGACTATGCGCCGGGCGGCGTCACCATCGTCGGAAGTGGAGGGAAAGGCTCAGCGACGTACACGCCATGGGTCGGGTTCTTCGATCCTGACGAGACAACCGACCCTCAGGAAGGCATCTACGTCGTTTACCTGTTCGCGCAAGACCTTGCAAGCGTCACGTTGACTTTGAACCAGGGGATGGAGCACCTGCGCAGCGAGATCGGTAACAGCAAGGCCCGCGCACGACTCGCGGTAGATGCGCTCGCAATCAGGGAAGGCCTCACGGACGGGACCACCACAGGCCTGCTGACCGAGATGGACCTGTCATCGAATGGTGATCGGCAACGGAACTACCAAGCAGGCAACATCATCGCGACACGCTACGAACTTGTCGCACTTCCAGACGACGCTGTCCTCGAGCGAGACCTCGATCGCTACCTCGGGCTCTACGAAGACGCGATTGCCGTGAAACGCGAACTGCTGCTCACGAATCCCGGCTCGGTCGCATCGCCCACGACCGGTGACGGTCTCAATGAAGACCCACTGCGTAACTTCAAACCGAAAGACGACTCCGAGTACGTGTCGTACATCGTCGGCCGCAAGCTCGGGAAGTCGCGCCGCCACGAAACCTTGGTGCGCCAATACGGCGAGTGGGTGCATCACCAAGGTCTGGTTCCTTCGACCGAACATCCCCGAGATCTGGTGTTGCGTCGCGGTGATGACGAGTGGTTGATCGAAGCGAAAGTCGTGTACTTGCACCGACGCGACGAGCGCGGTGCGTGCCGCGCTCGGCCAGCTGTTCAGCTACCGCCACTTCCTCTACGCCGCGGGCTCGCCGGTGCGTCTCGTGGCGCTGTTCACCGAATCGGTCGGCGAGGCGTACACCGAGTTCTTGGGATCCTGTGGCGTGGAGTCGGTCTGGCGCGAGGCAGGATTCTGGATCGGTACGGCGGCGGCGGTCGCTGATGGCATCGCGGAACTCGTCCGCCTAAGTCAAGGGAGTCCGAGGGATGGAGCTCAGTTCGTTCCAAGATCGAGTTATAGCCACCTACGGCGAACGCGACTCTTCCCGCGGGATCCCGCGAGCGTCGCCTGGCTCGTTGAGGAAGTTGGTGAGCTCGCCCAAGCCGTGCGCAAGGGATCGACGGACCAACAGCTCCACGAGCTTGGCGACGTCTTGGCCTGGCTCGCCTCTCTCGCACATCAACTCGGCCTGTCGCTGGAAGACGCTGTGACACGGTTCGCGGACGGCTGCCCACATTGCGGGGCGCTGCCATGTGCATGCGGATGAAGCCCGCATCAGCGCACGTCTGGGTCCCGAGTCAGACGTCGGGTCAGGTTGATGAGACTCGCTGGCTTCCAGACGATCTGCGTTCACGTACAAGGAAGGGATCACCTTCGATGGATCTCGATGTTCGACTTTGCAGACGATCAGACTTGGGTGGCTGGAAATGGTCTGACGTGGCGATGATCGAGATCGTGGACGACGAGGCCAACTGTGGTGAACCTCTGACGGACTGGACTCCGTACCTTTGCTTAGCGTTCAGGGATGTCGTAGAGCACTTCGAGTCCCGGCGCATTCACAAGCGACCTCGCGGAGCGGTCTATTTCCTTCGTGCGTCGAAACCTCGGCGGTCGCGACACGCTCCTAGTTTCGTGCGCCGGCGCATATGGACGGTCGCCCGCTCTCGCGCTGGGGGTTCTGTGCGCGGCTGGGGTTGCGCCAGACATCGCGCTTAGGCGAGTGTGTGCGGCTCGCCCGCACGCCGAACCGAACCCTCTCGTGGTGAAAACCTTCGATGACGCGTTGCACTTCGACGGGCGGCTGTGGGATGAATACCATCGATGGGCAGCGCGAACGGCCTGGTTTCAGCACCGTCAGCGGGATCTTCACGTCGAATCGCCTGAAAGCTTCCGCCGCAAGGTGAACATGCACGGGCGTCGCCCACGGCGGCGACGATGACGGCGGCAACCGCTGGCCTCATCGTGAGTGCCTTTGCTGCCGGATTCGCAGCCGTCGCAGCCGTGAGCGCTTGGCGAGCGGCACGTGCTTCAGAGTTGATCGCTCGCAACGAGTCAGAGCGGATGTCGGCTGACCGCAGCGACCGAGCAACGGCGACGATCAACATCACGATTCGGCACGCGGTCCAAAGGGTTCTAGTGATCAGCAACGAAGGACCCTCGAGCGCCACCGACATTCAGCTCGCTGCACGCGACGACGGCAACGCGTTCCTTGATTTGGCATTGATCGCTGACGCGTTCCCAGTCACCTTGTCTCCCCGACAGCGGTTCGAACTTCCGATCGTTATTGGAGCCCCACATCCGCGACACGTATTCGTGAAGGTTGAAGCGCATTGGAAGGACGGTACGGGGACACGCACAGAGACGTTCCCGCTAGTGCTTGATCCTGCGATCGACGTCGGATGGAGCGGACTCTCAATCCCACCCACGCCGGAAGGCTGACGGGGACACCTTGGGGGTGGACGTCGTCCTCGGTGGCAGACTGGATGTCGAGGGTGCTTGCGCCGAACAACACATCACGCTGACCACGCAGGCGTGGCTGTTCATCATTGATCGTCAGTGACGTTTGGCTCGGCGGGACCGTCAGTGCCCAGTGACGATGAAGCCCGAGGAGTTGGCGACGGTGGCGGGTCCGAGCGTCTTTCGCGTGGCGGGCGAGGATCACGAGTTCGACCGCGTGCGGCACCGTGTCACTCATCAGACGATCCAGCTCGACCGCAGCTGGATGGGCGATGCTTCTCGAGCGTCGCATAGGGATCCCGGCGGTTCGCTCGCGCTCCATCGCTCGTGCCCTCGATTTGTGTTTTGCTCCTGAGCGGTTTGACGCCCAGCTACCGGGGAAATAACGCGCCCATGCACCAGCACCAAGCCGCGCTAGGTGTTGTGCCCTGCCAGGTTGTGACTCGGCTGGCGGGTGGGCCGCCGATGGCGGTGTGGTGTCGGTGATGGTTGTAGCGGTGGAGGAAGCGGTCAAGGGCGCGGGCTCGGGCGGCTTCTGATTTCCAGAGCCGGGCGTAGGCCCATTCGTCGGCGAGGGTGCGGTTGAACCGTTCGACTTTGCCGTTGGTGGCGGGCCGGTAGGGCCGGGTGCGGGTGTGGCGGATGCCGAGCTCGGCGCAGCGGTCTCGCCAGCGCGATGGCTGCGGTAGCCGTTGCCGTTGTCGGTCAGGACCCGTTCGATCGCGATGCCCTGTTGCGGCGAACCAGGCGACGGCGCGGTCGAGGAACGCGACGCAGTTGATGGTGTTCTCGACGCCGGCGAACTCGCGAGTACGCGAGCCGGCGGTAGGCGTCGATGGCGGTGTGGATGTGGGTGTAGCCGCCTCGCGCTTGGTGCGCTCGCGGCGGTCTGCGGTGCGTCCGCCCGAGCTTGCGGTGGCCGCCACCGTCCGGGATCCGGGCCAGTTTCTTGACGTCGATGTGGACCAGCTCGCCGCAGCGGCTGGTCTCGATCCGCCGGATCACCCGACCGGTCGGGCGGTCCATCCACCGCAACCGGTTCACGCCGTGACGGACCAGCACCCGATGCACGGTCGACGCCGGGACGCCGACGATGCCGGCCAGGCGGGCCGGGCCGAGCTTGCGGGACTGACGCAACGCCACGATCCGCCGTTCGACCCGCGCCGGGGTCTGATGCGGACACGACCACGGCCGGCTCGACCGGTCCCGCAGCCCGGCGACGCCTTCGTGCGCGGTAACGGCGCCACCACTTGTGGGCGCACTGGCGGGAGATGTTCATCGACTCGGCCGCCGCCGCGACCGTCCAACCGTCCTCGATCCGCCGGCACAGCCGCAGCCGACCTTCCGGCGTGAGTGGAGCGTTACCGTGCATCGGCCCTCCTGGGTGTGTGTGTTGCCTTCGACAGCTCCACACTCGACCCAGGGGGCCAACTACTCAGCGGATGTCAACAACGTCCCAGGGCACAACAGCTAGGCGCATCGGTGTCGGATAACGCGAAAGAGGTCCGGGCCGTGAACAGAGGTGGCTTCAGCTGGAGGCGTGCGGTGGGGATCACCAATGCGAAACGAAAGGTTTCGCGGGCGACCGGTATCCCGTGGAGCAAGTCCGGCCGCCAGCGCAAGGTCGGCGGATGTTCTGGAAGATGTTCAAGTAGCGGTTGACTGTGCAGCTCGTGCTTCGGCCCGCGAGCTGATCGACTATCCATCGTTACGACCAGTGGATCAGGAGAGCGTCGCGTAGCCCCGTCGTGCTAATCGTCGGCCATGTTCCGACTTGCGCGATTAGTTGGTTCGCTGTGAGTACTTAGCTGCTGGGATCCGGTGCTGGAACATCCGCGAAGTGAGAGAGCTGTTTCGAGAATTTGTAGCCGTGGACGCGGATCCAGATGATGATGTCGAGCGTGCGGAGTGTCGAGAGGTGTTCGCTTCTCGGGACCTCATGGTGGAGCTGCTGTACTGCGTCCTTCGCCGGTTCAGCCTCAGGGGATCGCAGGAATGTCTGCCAGAGCTGCCAGTCGTCGCGACGCCCGATACCGAGCGCAGCGCTCACCACACTGTCGTAGATCGGGAACAGGTGAGGACGTTTGGTCGCGAGCAGCTTGCTCGCAGTCGTTCGCCCAACCCCCTTGAGATCCTTCACGGATCGCCAGAGCTGCGAGGCGGGGCTGCCGTTCGACAGATCGGCGCGGTCATCCCAGATCTCGAGATTCGCGGGCTGGATCAGCTGAAGTAACGCCGATGTTTGATCCGCGCCGTCGTCGCCTAGGAGCCAGCTCGCTGCTTCGGCGGGAACAGTCACGCTGAGCATGCTGACCGCCACGATGTCATTCGCGGTGAAGTGGTCGCCGTCAGAGTCGGCGAGTTGTTCGAAGTGCCTGCCGCTGTATCTGTCGAGGTACTCCTCTAGCGATTCGGCTGCTCGTTTCGTTTCGGGGCCTGTGACGAACTGGTTCACTCGGGTCGCGAAATCGTCGTTCATGCTCGGGCTCCTGTCGACCAAGACTGCCCGGCCGCGAACACCATGGACCCTGTGGCGATCGCGATGGCGACGACGGCGCATTGCGTCGCGTCATTCATCTCTCATCGCCATGCGCCGCGCCGCGGATCCGCACCTTGTACCTGCATGGCGAGGTTCTAGCACGCTCCCCTCGACAGGCGCGGGCACTCGGGCGCCGTGGTCACGCTCGCTCGTCTCGGCGGGGGACAACGAACTTCGGCTTCGCCGTTTTGCGCAGCAGCTCTCGGGCATGGAGCGGCTTCAGCCTCGAAGCGAGCCGAATCTTCGCTTCGCGGGATCAATCTTCAACACGCGGTACGGAAAGAATCCGCGTTTCGCGGCGGCCCGAAACCATGCCTCAGCAGCCTCCTGTGCCCCTTGCTCGGTTGGAGCCGTCCCAGTTTCAATCGTGCTGAAGCCGTATGAGGCGTCCGGGTCGGGCAGGTAGACCCGCCAGGACCATGAGAGGCAGGGATTGAGCGGGGTTCCGTTGGAGTCCTCTGGAGATGTCGTGTCCCCTTCGACCACCAGCTTGCCAGCACGGGCGGGCAACCCGCGAAGCGTCGTCTGGTATGACGTCTGCTCCCAGAGTCAGTGCCGCGAACAGCACCGCCGGCGGCATCGACATCAACAAGTCATCATCTGATTCGGCGGCACCCACGCTACGGAGGTGCTCGAGGACAGCGTTGGCGCCTCTGGCGCAGAGCCTCTTCTCGCCATTCCTTCATGTCACTGTCGCGCCGCGCTTAGAACCAGTAGCCACCGATCGCGAGGGCGACCACGATCCATGCCGGGATCACGCTTCACCCCCGTGGTGCGAGCATGTCCCGGGACCCGAAGAACCGCTAACCGTCCCGTCTTGGCACTGAGTCGGCCCCCCACCATTGCCCGGGTACGGAATCCGAGGGCCGGACGGAGCGCTCCCGCCCGCTGTTCCAGTGCATGCAGCAAGCAAGAACAGCGACGCCACGGCGAAGGAACCGAGCACGCGTCTATCCGTTGGCCGTTGTGTGCCTTCATACGAACTGATCGGCACCATGACGTTGCTGGTTGAACAGCGCTGTCTGCGGCGCGACCGCGTCTAGAGGTGGAGCTGGAGCGATGCGGCGATTCCGGCGTCGATGAATGATCGTCAGAGATCGAGTGTGGCGAGCGTGCGATGGGCTTGTTCTTCAGGTGTCACGGTTGTTGGTCGCCCTTGGCGGTGTCTGCTGTCGATGATGACGAGCCAGCAGCACGCCATGAACCGTCGACCGTGCACGACGCGTGCTCGGTCTTCGGCGGTGAGTTCGGTGGCGTCAGCAACGGAACTCCAGAAGTCTTGCCCGAGAGTCCGAGTGCTCGCGTGCTCGGCCATGTCCGCAAGCTCAAGGGCCGGGTCGTTGTAGCCGCTGTTCTCCCAGTCGATGAGCATGAGGCTGTCGTCGCTCCACAGGTAGTTGCTCGCGTTCGGGTCGCCGCGGCAGAACCGAAGTCGCTCGGCGGCAAAGAGGCGATCGATGTCGGCGTCAGCGATCCACGCCCGAGCTGCCCGCCATGCTGTTGCGACGAGATCCGTCCGCGTCGGTGGTGTGCGCCAAGGTCGGGTTGGTCTGTCTTGCATAAGGGATAGCCTGGGTGCTGCGCAGCTCTGTGTGGGCGGGGATTCGTCGGTGTTCCGGGACGGCCGCGTGCACGAGGCGATGTGTGTTGCCGATCGCGTGGGCGTGTTCCTGTGCAAGCGCCCCGCGTGCAGGGCCGAACCGGGCACTCGCGTCATCACAACGACGGCTGGACTGCTGCGCTCGAAGTGGACCGGGTCCCGGCACGATCCCGGAGCCCGTGAGAGCCATCAGGCCGCGTCCCATTCCTGCTCCGGCTCGTCGGCGCGGCCGCCTTGAAAGACCTTCACGACAAGGTCCGGACGCTCGACCGGGACGAACACGTCGTTCGTCATGCCCCCCGACAGAGCGCGAGAAGCCATGCTCCACGGGATCATCGTCGGCGGACGAGACCGCCGCACGAGCGCTGTTCGCCAATCGGTCGTAGCGCATGCTGGATCATTGTTGGACCGGGATCGATCGTGCAATAGCGGTGCGCCCCGTGAAGCCGACACGCGCCGTGAGATAGTCGTACGCGCCCGAAGCACCCGACCGGGCCACGCCGGATCTTCCTCGTCTGGGGCGGCCGCCATGCAACAGGCGAGCATTCGCCAATTCACACAACTACCGAGACAAGTCGGCAGTTATGGCGTGGCTACGCGTCCATCGCCGTGGCGAAGTCGTCACGGTATGAGCTCCACCAATCTCGTCGACGGTCGAAGCGCGCCATTCCGCCGATCGAAGCCCACATCGCAACGAAACCCGGTTCGCCCGCCTCGACGTGACGCAGCACGAACTCGCCACCACGCGCGATCTGTCGGTCGAGTGTCTCCAAGATCTCTCTGCGCTCGGTTGCTGTGCACCCATATTCATCGGCGACCAGGCGCAAACGCGAAGGACCATCGACTGCGCTCCACCCGAGGTTTGCGCGGCTCGTCTCGTCATCGATGGGCACGCACATGCGGGCGAAGCAGGCCAAGTCGTGGCTCGGCCTGCCCGGCGCGGCGTAGTCGAAGTCGAGGAGCGCGACGGCGACGCCGCCTTGAAAGACGACGTTCTCCAAGCACACGTCGTTGTGGCACACCACCGAGCCACCGGGGCGCTCGTCAGCCATCTCGGTACTCCAAGCGTCGCCGCTCTCATGAGCAAAGGTGCGCGACGCGTCGTGCAACGCTCGAATCAGTGCCGAGATTGACGCCAACGCCCGGTCCGACTGCGCCCAATCGGGATACGGAGGTACCGGCACATCGCCATGGATGAAACCGAGCTTCTCTCGCCCGTCGGCAAGGGCTCGCGGTTCGGGCGCGATGCCGATGCCGCCGTCGACGAGGTGTCGAAGCAAGCGGTGGATGGTCGCGCCATTTGATGGCGCTGGTCGCAGCACATCGTCGCCGACGCGCACGACCTGGCCCGCGTTCGCTACACCACCGTGTAGCACCTCAACGTCGTCAGTCACCCGGGCATATTGCCCGCTCTGGCTCGGCTAGGCGACGAGGCGCCCTCTTCACGAGCCATCGCGTGCGTAGTCACGCCAACGCGGCCAGCGAGTCACGATCTCATACGACGTTGCGCCCACGTTCGCGAACAGGTGGACAGCGGGCCAGGAATTCGGACGGGTCGGAGGCCACGACGCCGATGCCCACAACGTGCTGGTTGCTCTCGCTGCGTTCAGAGCCGATGTCGCTCGATCCGATCCAGTGGCCAGCATTCTCTCCGTTGCGCTTCATCAACTCGATGAGCGGCGTCTCCTCCCGCGGGAACAGACCCTGCGTCGCCACGGCGTAGGAGTACGCAATCTTCGCGAGCAGGCAGCAGAAGGCCTCGATCTCGGGGACGACCTCTGTTGTAACCCGACCGCGCCCTTTTCCACACAAATTCTGCAGGATCCGCTCCAAAGCCAATCAGTTCCGTGCCGTTGATATTGATTCCAAGGCTCGGCGGTCTCCCCAGCAATAGCGCCCGCCCGTTCGAACATTTGGCAGAACGAGGAAGCCAGGCGCCTCTGACCGGTCGATGTTCTCAACCGTCACGTTTTGGTCCTCGTCGAGCAGCCTCACGGCGATTAGAGACGGCCGTTCCGCCGGGCGTCGCGTCGCGAAGTTGCCCGCGGTGCGGGCGTCGAGCATGAAGCCCCGGAGCACGTACGCGCTCGAAGCGCGAGGTCATCTTCGCGCAGGGACTACAACTTGCCGACCGAAGGATGAGCGACCCGTTGAGGGCACACGGAACGATGTGCTCGTCAGTGACGCGCGAGTCGGAATCACCGCAGTAGATGCACTCGCCCAGCCGCGTCGAAGTAGTGCGGTGAGTTGAGTGACGATGGTCGGACGATCGGACGGTTGCGCTGAGTCCACGACGCAACCGTAGTGACGTGGTCGCAACTCGTGATACAGATCGCCCGTTCTGGAGCGCCTCCGCTTGCGCAGCCCAGGGTGCGGGAATGTCCCTTGAGCCCTGGGAGCAGGTGAACCGCCAGGTTGGCGAGAAGCTGTGGTGTGCCAACAGAGTTGGGTTGCTACCGGAGATCGGGGCTCGCGCTTGTCTTGTGCGTTCAGCACGGATCTCGAGGCGAGGGGTTGACGGGTGCAGTTCGAAGAGGTCGCTCTGGTTGTCATTGATCCCGTCGTTGCCTTCACCGCACCGGAGGGGACGCTGTGGAAACGGCATGGGGCTGCCGAGATGGCGTACATCGTCGACACGGTTCCACGCCTCGCGGGTGCCGCGCAGGCGAATTTGGCGACGGTCACCGAACGGTCTGGGTAACTTCCCTCTACGAGCGGGGTCAGTTCGGGAAAGACGTCGAGAATCTCTGCACCTTCGACAATGAGACGGATCGAGCCTGGCACCCGCAACTTGCGCCCTCCCCGACGAGCGGTCGACCGTTGTCAAGCGTCAACCCGACGCGACCTCATCGGCCGACTTCATGTCAGAGATCGATCGACTGATCTCGTCTCTGGCGTCACCACTCTGTTGGTAGTCGGGTTTCTCCTGACGACCTGCGTCGAGGCGACGGCCATCGCGCTCGCGAATGCGTTGCCGAGGATCGAGCTCAGGTGGTTGTACCACTCGACCTCATAGCGTCGCGGGTGGCGAAGCATGCAGGAACTGGCGACCTACCCATCGGCCGTTGCCCGGACCGTTGAACGCCTTCGCGCAGCGGCGTTCACGTCGATGTCCGCGCTCGTCTAGAGACAGATCGTCCGGCACCCCAGCGTTCGGCAATGTCACCCGAGCAGTCAACCGTTTTTCTGCGAACCAAGTGACAGGAGCGGCATCGACGATGCCAATGCGATCGCTGTAACCACCCTGCTCGAATGCGGCACGCGCCAACTCGAAGCGGTGGCGTGCAGGCGGGTGTCTCCTTCGACTTGATCGATCATTGCAAGGTCGAAGAGCGACGAAGCCTGCCCGCCGAGGAAGCCGATCGTCTCACACATGACCAGCACCTTCGTATGGAGCGCACACGACGTCGCATAGTTCGCTGCGCTGAACGCGACGCAGGCCAGAAGGTGGAGGAGTGAAAGAGGCCGTCCGGCTCCGGTACCGCCTCCGCGGCTTCGAGAAGCAGAGTCAGCGCTCTGTTCGCCTCGTTGAGATCTCCCGCCTGCCAGGCTTCGAATCCTCCACTGGCGAGGCTGGCCTGTGGCTCTGGTAGATCCGACCATCGAGCAACCGGCGGCTGGCCAGCTTCGACGTGTCCTGTGTGCCCGTCGCGAGACGCAGAAGTCATGGGTCGAACCTACCGAAGCCGTATGACACTCTCCCGCTGGAACCGCAGCCCGACGTCAAGGCACGAGCAATCACCCCACCCCACCCCAGCGTTCGTTAATGACACCTGGAACTGCGGCAGTGAGGACAAGACTGGCGTGGTGAGCGTCGAGCCCGAGCCGTGCCCTCTTTTCGAACACGACAACTCTGGTTCGGCAATCCTTGAACCAGCGCGTCTGCAAGACCGACTTGGGTCCACCGGTCGCGGGCGTCGCGTGCTTCTGGCCCGATGTCATCGCGGACTTCACGTCGGACGGTAGCCAGCTCGCAGCGCTCCCGAGCCTGCAACCACTGTGGGAAATCGACTGGGACGGCGTTCCTCTGACCGTGTTCTATCCCGGTCAGGGAGGACCGTTGCGCCACGGTTGTCATGGAACGCGTGATCGCAGCGGGGTCCAGCGATCGTTGCGTGTGGCGGTGCAGGAGCGCTGGCGCCAGAGACAGTCCAAGGGCAGATCGTCGTGATCGACGCGGCACTCCGAGACGAGGGGACCTCGTATCACTACTTAGCTCGGTCCCGCTGGGTGCACACTCAACCGGACGTCGTCGACACTCTTTGTCGAACCGCCGACGATGCCTACGTCCCCTACACGACCGGTGGAGCGTGGACTACCGACGCGCTCTTTCGTTCAACTCCCTCGACCAGCGAGCGCCGCTCGCGCGAAGGCTGCATGGTCGTCGAACAAGAGGCGGCTTCACTTCTTGCGGTCGCCAAGTTTCGCGGCGCACGGTTCGGCGAGTATGTCTACGCTGGCGATGATCCAGGCCAGACGCGGCTGGACTGGCGAGCGCGAACTACGCCACACCCTCTTCAGGCTCGCGGCCGACGCCGCTGTCGCACTTTCAGCACCCAAGGTCTGACGGGGCACGCCGGTTCCAGGGACGGCCTCGTCGATCACCCCAGCGTGCGTAAATGTGCCCCGAGCTTCCGAGCCGAACGGCTGTTACGTCGTGGCTCCAGATATCTCGCTTGGAGCAACCGACGCACCATTGTCCTCCTGAGTGCGCCTGGACTTCCTCGTCCACCAGACGATGAACAGTGCAACGCCCACGAGTGCGACCGCGCCGATGGCGGCCGCGTAGAAAACGACCCTGTCGTTTGCGTTCGGCGCCCTGAGATGCGTGTGTCGGCCCTCAACGACCGCGCCGCTGTACGGGCCGACGAGCATGATTCCTCCACGGCCGACTGGATCGCGCGACGCACGCTGTCACGAACAGGAGTGCGGTCGCTCCGGGGCGAGATCATCGATGGCCGCTGAAGGTGGCAGCGAACGCCAAGGCCGCCGCAAGGGTTAGCAACGCTGCCCAGGGGCTCACGGTTCTCGCCGCGATCCGAACGAAGTCCCAGCGTGACGCACCGGTGAAGAAGTTGGCGTAGGCCACCCCGCCAACTATCAGGCTGATCGCTGCGACGAGCAAAGCGCCGCCTACCCAATTCAACCTTGCGATGAGGTCGTTCCCATCGTTGTCGAATGGGTGTGATTCGAGAGGTTGCCGGTTCGAGGACTGGTCCTGATTCACGAACAGATTGTGGCGCAGCCAGCCGAGAAGCGCAGCAGTTCCAGAGCAAAGTTGGAAATGGTTCACCCACCGATGAGCACGCCAGATTGCCGCTCTGGAGTGGCCGTGCAGCGACACGCCAGCGTTCGCAAATGTCACCAGGAGGCGCGGGACCCCGATGAGGGGCAGCATCACCCCCTGGGGGGTTCGTGCCGGTGGGCCGTCAGCCGACGATTCCGACTGGCGAATCATGAGCTGGGACAAGTGGAGTCAACCCGGTTGCGTGGACACCTGATTCTGGGGGGAAGCCCTGGAGGAAGGAGCCCGTGTTGGGTCGTCCGTCGAAGTATCCGCTCCGAGTTCCGGCGTGAAGCGATCGAGTTGGTCGGTTCGTCGGGTCGGTCTCGTGCCGAGGTCGCCAGGAGTCTTGGGATCAGCGACAACACGTTGGCGAACTGGGTGCGTGCCGATCAGCAGCGTCGTGAACGCGACGCACGATCCCGAAGCGTTGAGCGAGTCCGAACGTGTCGAGCTCCGTCGGCTGCGTCAGCGACGCGCAGCTGCAGATGGACATGGAGATCCTGCGGAAGGCAGCCGCCTTGTCGCATGCGCAAGTGGTGAAGCGTGAGCGACGGGCCACGCCGATCCGAATTCGCTACCGCGGCTGCTCGTGAGGTCTGGCGGATTTGCGGATGCCAGGACGTGAAAGCGTGGCGGTCATGGGCCCACGGTAGGCCTTCCGCGACGGGAACTATTCCACAGCGATCTTGCCTTGGCCGATTAGCTCTGCGAGCGTTTCGAGGTCTCGCACAGCGTCACCATGCGGTCCCACGAGGCACTGATCCATGCATGATGCTGCCGGAGTGATCCTTCGGAAGCCGCAGTGATGACCCACGCCCGTGAGTGCGATCGCTGCGACTCAGTTGGGGGCACAAGGCCCCAGAGGAAAAGGGCCTCGGGCCGTGCGGAGGCTTCGTGCCGTCTCCGACGCGACCCCTCGGTTTCCACCGTGGCTTTGGGGTGTGGTCGTTCCGCGAGCAACGGCACGTTGTAGCGCCGCGGTGCTCACGATCTCCCATCGGAGTTGCAAGTGCCAGACGCCACCCGTCGGGTCAGCGACAACACGACGATCAGTCATGAGTATCGGCTCCGGGCGCTCTGCCATCTAGATCTAGATGTGTGGAGCGTCGCCCTGCGACGTGTGCCTGTCAAGGACCCCAGGCGGGGTCTGCTGACACCGCGCCGACGAGGTCACGCGCTCGTTGCCGGCCGCATCGACTACTTCAATGTGTGTATCGCTAATCGAAGAGGAATGCGTTGAAAATGCGATCCATCGCCCATCGGGAGACCAAGTTGGTCGACTCGGGTTCGGCTGAGCAACAAGTATCCCGACGGAATTTGTCCTTGGTCGTCGCTAGAGCGATGCCGGATGTGTCGGGCTGCATGGACACAAGGTCCGATCTTCGAGCGGCAAGGTTCTTTGCGCTCGCTGTGCACACGATTGGAAACGCTACGAGCTTCTCGGTGGGTGATCACGTAGGGATACCAAGCTGACATCCTGGGACAGCTCGGAGCCAGAGCACATCGCGTCCTGTCTTGATGTCAATCGCTTCAAGTACCTTCTTCTTGACTCCCTTTCGGTTGGTACACAGCGATGAGGGTGGTGTCGTCGAGGAACGAAGCGCATCCCAGGCCGGCGCGTCTTCCACGAAGCGTCATCGGCGTGGGCGTACCGCCAGCCTTCGGTACAGCGCGCGGGAGCTCTGGGCTTCCATACGCGTTCGGATCACTCGGTAAACGAGGAGATCTCCCGCTGAAGGCATTGAAGCCGACAACGCTGCTCCACGTTCTCGGGATCGATGCGGTGGGCGTCGGATCCGTCGGGTGCCGATACGTACACACGGTAATCGACGTATGTCCCGCCGAACCCACTTCCCCCCGCCAGGCGGGACGCCACGAAGGCGATGTCTCGTCCATTCGGCGGAGCCGCAGCTGCAGCGCCCGCAGCCATGCCACTGGGCACGCGGAATGGCGGCTCGCTGCCATTCGAAAGGTTCAACCGAGCGATGACGACGGCACGCGTCGAGGACGACGTGGTGACGTAGTAGAGCTGACCGATGTCGGGTTGGCGATCGACAGCGACTGCCGTGGCGTCGGGCGCCATGCTCCAAGAACTCAGCAGCCCGGTGCAGGCCACGATGATCGCCGCTATCTGCGTCGAACGTCTCCTCAACTTCGAACTGCTGGCATGAGATAGCGACTGGTCATCGGCGTCGTTGGGTGCGTTCGAGGTCCTCGCCGTACATGAGTCCACCGCTGCCGGAGTTGGGGACTTGCGGGGTGGGCGGGTTCAGCTGGTTCAAGGATGATGTTGGGTTTGTGGGAACACCTCGTTAGTCATGTATGGGCCAGACGCACTGCCGCTCTCATAGGTTTGTCCAGTTGGAGAGCTCGAATCGGGATAGGGGGTTGTGTTGATCGAGCGTGAGCCTTGGAATAGCTCGCTGAGTGCATTGAGGGAACTCAGCCCGCCGCACAGCACATCGGCTGTGGTGCCGAGAACCGCAACGATGGTCGAGACCTTTCCTGCGATGCGGGCTGCGCTTTCGAAGCCTCTAGCGGCCAAGTATCGAATCGCAGTATCCGTCGTGTATCCGGTCGCGTATTCCCTGAGCCGACGGAATGATGCTGCCGACTGTGATGAGCACGCGTGTCAACGGGTTGTGGCAGAACCCGTCCACACAGGATGAGATCGAGGAGATCTCTTCCGTGCAGTAGCCAGAAGGGTCGGATGCGTTACAGGGACTCGCGCCGGCGTATGCGTACACGCCTCGGGTGTAGGTCGTTGCGGGATCTCGGGTAAGAACTGGCCGTGCTGGGATCGAAGTACCGAGCACGGAGGTACTGAATCCCAGTCTCCGGGTCGGTGTATTGACCGGCGAATCCGAAGGGCGTCTCGGGGTGGTGCCGATGCTGCGGTGAGTTTGCCATAGGAATCGTAGGTGTATGTAGGACGATGTTGCCAGCGCTGTCGGTGAGGGCTGCGGGCGCTGCCGAGCTGGTCTTGGTGGTAGTAGAGGACGGTGGTGCCGTTGATCTGTTCGAGCGGGAGTCCGCAGGGCCCCGTGACGTAGTCGTGGTGCCGTCGGCGAGAACGAGCGGTAGCCTTCGGCGACGTCCCAGGTTTGTTGGGTCGTGGTGCCTGCGACGTCTTGTTCTGCGGAGCCCGTCGCCGTTGTAGCCGTACGTGGCGGTGGTGCCGTAGCTCTTGAGCCGGTTGGCTTGGTCGTAGCCGAGCGTCGTCGGTGAGCCCCCTGCGGGCGTGACTGTGGTGCGGTTGCCGCGGGTCGTACCCGTAGGGTCGTGCGGGCTTGAGGGCGAGCAGCACGCCGACGAGGTTGGCCTTGGTGCTGAAGGTGTCGGTCCGGGTGCCGGTGGCGCCGGCTGCGGCGAGGGTCTGGTCGGCGAGGACGGTGCTGCTGTTTCCGAAGGTCGCGGTGTTGCGGCTGGTCATCCGGTTGGGACGGTCCAGGCGCCGGTGGCGTTGGCTTCACCGGCGATGTTGACGAGTCGCTCGTTCGCGGCCGTTGTCGTGACCGACGGCACGGCGATGCTGGTGACCTTGTCGTTGCCGGCGCTCGAGGGGACGTCGACGGGGTGTTGGGGTTGACGCCGCGGTACACGGCCACGATCGACACTCTTGGCGATGCTGGCGCCGAAGGTGATCAGCGACGTTGGTGTCGCCGGATTGGGCAGTCCTGCGGAATACGACCGTCTTGGTGTCAGCGTTGGGTTTCCCGACGTGTACGTGCCGACGACCGTATAACCGGTCGGCGTGTTGACGGTCTGGCTCTTCTGCACGGTGGCGGCCGACGACGATCTGGTCGTTAGTCGTTGTGCCGCTGGGCAGGTTGACCGTCACGGTGTTCGGGGTGCTGGCGTTCCGCCACCAGCGGCGCCGACGAGGTGATGTGCTTGTCGCGCCGGTGAGCTGATTCGCAGTGTCGAACGCCTGGGTTGGGCCGTCGGCGAGGCCGGTGGGGTTGTCAGCGTTGTCGTAGCTGTAGTTGCTTGGCGTCTTGGGTCTTGAGCTGGTTGAGCTGGGTGTAGCTGTAGGAGTGGTTGTCGGTCGGGTACGCCGGTCGAGGTGACAGAGGTGACCTGGTTTGCGTTGTCACGGCCGTAGGTGAACGGACGCGAGGGTGTTCGTCCTTGGTGTCGGTGATGCCCATGAGCCGGTCGGCACCGTCGGGCGTGAACGTTGCGGTCGTTGTGTTAGGTACAACTGCGACGTCGAGGAAGTTGTCGGCGTTGTAGTTGAACGTCGTGGTGTGGCTGAGCCAGTCGGTGACCGTGTGGAGTCGGCCGGCGTCGTCGTACCGCGCGGTCACGGTGCCGGTCGTGCCGGGATACGCAATCTGTCAGGTTGCCGCGAGGTCATAGCTGTACCCGACCGTCGTACCCGCGCCCGTCGTGGATACTCATGCGGTGCAGCGAGTCCCACACCCAGCTCGAGTTGCCGGTGCCGTCGGTCATCGCGGTGCGTTGCCCGTCGTTGTCGTAGCCGATGTTCGATACGTTCGGCGTGACGCCGTCGGAGTAGGTGACCGATGTCAGCTGGTTCGCGGGGTCGTAGCCGTACGTCGTGCACCCCGTCTTAGGGGTCGCGGCGCAGTTCCCACCAGGGTCCTGTTCGCGAGCATGTCCCCAACCGCCGTGTAGCTGTGCTGGTCACCCGGCGGTGGGTCGGTGACGGTTGTCAGATGCGCCGACGCGTCGTAGGCGTAGCTGGTCGTCTGGTTCGCGCCGTCGGTTTGTGACTTGAGCGTGCCGTCGGGCCAGTAGTCGGTCTTCAACGTCGTCGTATCGGGACGAGTGATCTGCGTGCGTTGCTCCGCCGGGTCGTAGACGTAGGTGGTCTGGTTGTTGTCGGGATCCTTCGACGTCTTGAGGTTCTGGTCCACGTCGTAGGTCAGCACCGACTGATGCCCGAGCGGGTCAGTCACGGTCAGCGTGGCGCCGTACGCGTTGCGAGTGAAGTAGATCGTGTACGGTGCCGGAGAGGCGGTCGCGCACGACACCCCGCCGGCGGTGCCAAGTGGACTGATCGCCGCCGTCCGCCGGCCGTCGCGTCATAACGGAATTTGTGAGGTGTTCCCGAGCGGGTCGGCGGCCGATGCCAGGTTGCCTGCGCCGTCGTAGGTGTACACCCACGTCTTGTTGTCCGGGTCCGTCACTGAGGTGATGTCACCACGATGGGTTGCGTCGTCGTAGTGATACGTCATCACTCTGTTCGTGTTCGGTGGACCCTCCACCCAGGGCGTCGAGCTCGTCAACAGATTGCCGCCAAATCGTAGGTCGACGTCGTCGTGACGTTCTTGGCGTCAGTCTGCGTTGCGGTTCGTTGACCGCGTTGTACGTCGCGCTGGTCGAACGAGTGAGCGGATCGGAGTTCGACAACTGATTCCCCGTCCGCGTCGTAGCCCGCCGACCACATGTGATTGTTCGGGTCGACGACGCTGGTCATCGCGGTGGACACCGGATCGTAGAGGTATTGCCAGCGTCGCGGCTTGAGCCGTCCCATAGGCCCTTGTTTCGCTGACGAGCAGTCCGTACAGGTACGTGTATTGGACCTTGTTGGTCTTCGGGTCGGTCACAATCGTCGAGCCTGGTGCCGTCGTGTAATCGAAGCTCGTTTGCCGGCCCAGTGGATCATTCTGCGAATCGACGCGCCCCTGACCGTCGTAGTGGTTCGTTGTCACCGGCGTCGGAGTCGTGGTTGTGTCACCGAAGAATCGTGGGGTGCGCATCGTCAACATGCGATGCGAACCGTCATAGGTGAATACCCAATGACCGCCGCCCACGTCGATGACGTCTGTCAGCTCCCCCGAGCCGTTGTAGGTGTATGTCAACGACCGAGCCGGCGAACCCCGAGTCCGTCACGGACGTCACGTGTGTGCCGTTGAACACGAAGGTAAGCGTGCGGCTCGCAGGGTCGGTGACCACAGTTTGACCCGACGGGTAGGAGATCGATGTCGTGTACCCATTCGGATCGCGCTTCGCTATCAGGCGACCGGTCACGTCGAAGACGTAGGTGTCGGTTGCGTGGCAGACCACGGTCCAGGTTCCGTCGCCGTTTGCCGCGAGGGTCGAGTCCGAGCGTGCCGGTGCAGACCAAGCGCCTGTTCCATTGGCCTGCGTGAACGTAACGCGGCTGCCATCGTCCATCTTGAGGGTCGCCGTCACGCCTTGGACATTGAGGCTCATGTCGTAACTCGACGACCAACCCATACCGAACCAACTGTCGTTCGTTAGCGTCCGTCGAGTTGAAAGTCCGGGTCAACTCAAGCGCCGCGCCACGGCCAGGAACGGTGAGGTCTGTGAACGTATGCCAAAAGTGCCCCCGTTGCCGTGTTGATCGGAGCCGCCACACTGACCTGAGATCCAGTACCAGGGCACGGGCCATCGCCCAAGGTCTCGTTCGTCGCAAGCCCTCCACCAAAGGGGATCAACTGGCCCCAAGAGAGGACGACCTGGCCTGACCCACTTCGAACGCCGGGCGTCATAGAGCTGATCGAGGCTCCTCCACATAGCTTGTCCCGCCGCCTCCGCCGCTGGAACGGCCTCCTCCACCACCGCCGTAGTAACCACCGCCACCCCCACCACCGCCTAGGTCCAGGCAGGCAGAGGCACTCCACCCACTGCCGCCTTGGCCGAAAGCGCCTGCCGTTGCTACGTCGTTGTGGTTGTTATTGCAGCTGTCGGCATCCAGACTTGGTTGCCCGCCTGCGGCACCAGTCACGCCCAAGCCTTAGTACCATGCGGTCCATCGGTCCCGTCGCCCCCCAACGGACGCCGGTTCCCCCGTATCCGCCTGGGCCGCTTGAAGGCAGGGAACCACGGGCGCCCCCACCACCGCCCCCTGCCGCCACAATCAGGCGGTCCGCGAGGGAATACGGTGACCGGCGAACATCGCTCGCGCCGCCTCCTGTTCCGCCGCTCGAGCTCGACGCCCCGCCTGTTCCGCCGCCATTGAAGGTCGGCGCTGGCCCGCCACTGGGACCGACTCGGACTTGCAGCGTCTCACCCGGCGTAACAGCGATCACGCCTTGCGCCCGTGCACCTAGTCCGCCTCTGGGGCCCCGCTGCCCACGCCTTGGGCCCCAAACGCGTCGACTGCCACGGAGGTGACGCCTGCCGGAACTACGAAGTTCTGGCCGGATGGCGTGTAGACGAAGGTCTGGCTGCCCGACGAGACAGCGAATGCCGCCGACTGCGAGGCAACTACGAAGACCACTGGGAGTCCCGAGACGGCTGCGAACATCGCCACGAGGCTCGCAATGGTGCGTCGAGTGCTTCCCCGGCCCGACGAATGCATCCCAACCCTCGACTTCATCAAGAGGACACGCCTGCACGCACCCGACGCTGGCGTGATGTTGAGGCAGGAGTGGTCGCTTTGTCAAGGAAAAACCTCCGTATACGAAACCAGGCTTGCTGGTTCAATTAACGTTATGGCGTCGCAGCAGACCACGGTATTGCACTTCGCGAGGCCGACCCATTCGCCAAGCCGACGGAGTGTCGAGCCGCATCGTTGACCCCGAGTGACCGTGATGTTGGCAACCGGCAGCAAGACTGGTTCGAGGCTTCGAGGCGACCATTCTGGGGGCTCCTCCGCGCAAATTCCCCGTTCTAGTGCGGGTCCGCCCACGCACGCCAGCGTCATGGCCTTCGACAAGCGAAGCGGTGGAACTCATCACTCGGCCGTATGGGGGAGGGGCGTGCATAGAGCCAAGTCCGCGCCAAGTCCGCGGCTCATCGAGAAGCGTCCTCGGACGCCCAGCAACTGCCAGCACCACAAGGCTGCTCGTTGGCGCTCAAGAGGCATGTTCCGCAGGTCAGAGGACCCCGCCAGCGGCCTTGCCAAGGTGAGGGTCGCGGGTTCGAATCCCGTCGTCCGCTCCACGAACACCCAGGTCAGCGGCCCTTCGGGGCCGCTGATTCGCGTTCCGGGTGAGTGACGCGGCGCATGTCCGCGGAAATTCACGGTGTGTGTGCAGTTCGATCCGTGCTGAAACTGAAGGCGGAAGCAGCGTCTGCCGTCGTCGTGTACGACGAGACGAGCAACGCAGAGGCTCCGATCACCGCCGCGACGAAAGCACGAAACCAATACTCTGCGGTCCGTTCTTCCACGTGCACGCCATCTTGTCCGATCTCGTGGAGAGATGCGGCGAGCGAGCGGCGCATGACGCCACCAATGTCAATCTGGTTCGTCAGTTCAGAAGTTCAGCGAGCTGAGTGAGTGGCCACGGGCGTAAACTGCACCGCATGTCCCGACTTGCTGCGCTTGTCTTCTGGGCCGGAGCCGTGCTTCTCGGAGCGATGTTCCTTTTGGTCTTCGCGACGAAGCTGACGGCGGGTCAATCGATCGGTTACCTCGCCATGGCAGCCTTCGCAATCGGATGCGTTGGCTGCGTGGTCGCTGCGCGGCTCGGTCGGACGCACATCGGCGTAACTCAAGCCATCGCCTGGCGGGACCCCTCGGCGGCTGCTTGGAGAGAGACCCACGGACTGCTCATGGAGCGCACGATCTACGAGGTGATGGGCGGATCCGAGGCGCTGCTGGCGCTCGCTGAGGCGTGGCACAAACGTTGTCTGGCCGACCCGATCCTGTCCCACCCCTTCGAGGGCGGGATACACGCGCAGCACACCGAGCGACTCGCTGCCTACTGGTCCGAGCAACTCGGCGGACCAGCCACATACACGGAGTCGATCGGCGATTACTCCCACGTCGTGCGCGTCCACAGCGGCAACGGGCCGCATGAACAGATGGACGGGCGTGCGGTGGCGGCGTTCGTGTTCGCCCTCGATGACGCCGGGATCCCGACCGAACCGCGTCTGCGGTTCCAGCTCATCGCCTGGTTCACCTGGGCGACGGCGATGCTCAATCACAGATGGTCCGTGCCCGAAGCGGTGCCGAACGACCTTCCCGTGCCCGTCTGGGATTGGGAGGGGACCGAAGGCTGGTCAGGCACGCAACGGGCGCGACTTCGTCGCAGATCTGTCATCGCACGCGACCCTCATCGAGGACAAGGATCGCCCTCGGAGGCATGGTGGTCCTCCGAGTGTGGCGCCTCAGGCGCGCGCCGTGCGTGCACGCGCCCGGGGATCCGGGAGCGCCGCGACCGAGCAATGGCCGATGCGCCCGACGCGGTCGTGCATCCACGTGGTGCCAAGTGCCACGCCGTCGCCGCTGAGGTGACCGACTCGCTCCATGCCCACCCACTCGTCGACCGGGTTGCGCGTGAGGGACAGCGTGATGTCCGCGTTGATGAACACGAGGCCGTCGGGCGCGCCGTTGGCGAGGGGGTTGGCGAAGTCGGCGGCCAATGCCGCCCGGAGCAGAGGCGAGATCGACTCGCCGGCCACGAAGGGGGCGAGGTCTCGCATCCAAACGCTGCCACCGCCGTCGTTCCACGAACGCTGTTGGCGCAACTCCCACGTTCGGCCGCTGAGTGGCTCCGTCGCCGGCAGCGCTTCCGGTGCGGGAAAGTCCCACGGCGCGAGCGCGTCGGGGCCTCCCGTCGGCATCTCCGAGCGCACCACGAGCAGGGCCGAGCCACGCGTCACCTCGACGTCGCCGTCGAACACGCCAACCTCGACGAGGCGGATGCGGCGGCCAGAGCGCTCGACGGTCGTCGCGACGCGCAGCGGCTTCATCGGAACCGGACGGAACATGTCAATGGTGAGCCGCGCGACCTGGAGCTCGGCGAGGTCGTGGTCGCGCTCCACTGCCCACGCCACCAGTCCACCGACGTGGCGCCCGTTGACCATTCCCTCGGCCCACGGGCCGGCGGTCGACGGCGATGGCACGAGGCGCTCGCCATCGAGCATGAACGACGGCTCCATCGGCGAGGAAGGTAGTCGGCTCCGCTCCACGAACACGTCGGTCAGATGCCTCTCGGGGCCGCTGCTGCGCGTTCCGGTCCCCCTACCGTGGCGGCGGCGGCGAGGATGCGGCAGGGTTCCGACGAGAAGGACGGCGGGTTCGAGCCCCGCAGGCGACGATGACCGACGACCATGTGCCCGGCCCGCTTCAGGGGATCCGCGTCCTCGACCTGTGCCGGTTTCCCCCCGGCGCCTACTGCACGCTTCTCCTGGCCGACCTCGGCGCCGAGGTCGTGCGAGTGGACGCCCCGGGATCGAACCCAGTCCTCTCCGGGGTCGGGGTGGGCCTGAGTCGCGGCAAGCGCTCGGTGGCGCTCGACCAGCGGCACCGCCGTGGCACCGAGGTCCTGCGCCGGCTCGCAGGGTGGGCCGATGTCCTGGTCGAGAACAACCGACCCGGCGACATGGAGAAGCGGGGGTACGGCTACCCGCAGGCGGCGGCGGAGCTCCCTCGCCTCATCTGGTGCTCGGTGACGGGCTTCGGCCAAGACGGTCCCTACGCCACTCGTCCCGGCCACGACCTCACCTACACCGCCCACTCAGGGCTCATGGCCGCGCTGCACCAGGAGATGCCGTGGCACCCGGAGGCGATGTTGGCCGTGCCGATGGGGGCGATGATGGCGGCGACCGGGATCACGTCGGCCCTCCTCGACCGGGAGCGGACCGGGCGGGGAACCCAGATCGACATCAGCATCGCGGAGGCGGCCACGTGGCTGTTCGCCGGCGACTTCGGCGGCCTCGCCGCCCCCTATCCGATCCCGGTCACACCTGACCGGCGTTTGTACGAGTGCAGCGATGGCCGGTACGTGACGGTGGCCGCCTCCGAACCCAAGACGTGGGCCGCACTGTGCGAGGGCCTGGGCCTGTCCGAACTCGCCGCAGACGGGCGCCCCTCGCAGGAAGACGCCGAACGCGTCACCGCAACGATGGCTGCCGCCTTCGCCACCCGGCCGGCCGCTGAATGGGTCGACCGCCTGGGCCCGATGGGCGCCGCCATCGGAGCCGTCAATCGCCGCGACGACCTCGTCTCGGACCCCCAGGTGCAGTCCGCGGCAGCGTCATCGAGGTCGACGGAGCCCTCGTCCCCGGGAACCCCATCCGGATGGCCGATCTCGACGGGCCACGGACGGCGACCGCCGCCACCGCGCCGCCGACCGTGGGCGAGCACACCGACGCGGTGCTGGCCGACGCCGGCTACACCGCCGCCGAGATCGCAGCACTGCACGCCGAGGGAGTCATCGCCGCCTCCGCCGCGGCATGAGTCACCGCTGACGGCGCGAACGTCGACGATGTGCGGTCAGGCGACGGCGCCCGAGTCGCGCAAGCGGCTGATGTCGTCGTCGGAGCACCCGAGCTCCCGGAGGATCTCGTCGGTGTGCTCCGCGAAATCGGGTGCGCGAGGCGGGTCGCCAGGGTCCTCGTCGAACAGGATCGGCGGCGCGGGGACCTTCAGGCCACCGTCCGGGTAGTCGACGTGGCGCAGGAATCCGTTCGCGATGGTCTGCGGGTCGTCGAACAACTCCTCGGGCGTCTGCAGCGGCGACCACGGGCCGCGCATCGTGACGAGCCGTTCTTTCCATTCAGAGAGCGTGCTCGTGCGGAAGATCTCATCGAGGATCCCGAGCAGCTCGCGCGAGTTCTCCTGCCGGGCGGCGGCCCGCGCAAAGCGGTCGTCGCTCGCCAGCTCGGGCCGGTCGAGGTGGTGGCACAGGTCGGCGAAGTCGCGATCGTCGTCGCCCATGAACATGAGCATGATGAACCGGCGGTCCACGGTCACGTACGGCGTGCTGGTCGCCGGCGACCCCTCGCGTCCCGGTGGGGGCGTGGGCTCCTCGAACGTCCGCGGCGGCCTTGCCCAGACGCTCTGGCCCATGACGAGCGCCATGCCGTTGAACCACGTTGCGGTACCGAGCAACGAGCCGTCGACCACCACCGACTCCCCGGTCAGTCCGCGGTGGAGCAGCGCGGCGCACACCCCACCCGCGAGCGTCATGCCCGACATGCCGTCGCCGTGGCCGACCATGCCGGTCGGCCAGCTTGAACCCGTCACGTCCATCGCCGACTGGGCGAGCGAGCCCCGGCCCCACCACGTGATCCCGTCGTAGCCCGGTCGGTCGGCCTCGGGGCCCTTCGGGCCTTGGCCACTCCCGCGCGCTAGATGATGCCGCGGGTTGACCGCGCGGATGTCGTCGACGTCGATGCCGAGCGCCTGGCGGGTCCGTGGGAGGTAGCTCGTCAGGAACACGTCGGCGTCGCTCGCGAGCCGGTACAGGATGTCGCGACCCTCGTCGGTGGTGAGATCGATGGCGATGGCGCGCTTGCCCCGGCTGTAGTGCTTGAACAACGGGCTCGCAGCGCCGGGCTCGAGGGTGCCACCGAGGAGCCGCATGGGGTCGGGGCGGTCCGGGGCTTCGACCTTCACGACGTCGGCGCCCCAGTCCGCGAGGACGCCGCCGGCGGAAGGCACGAACGCCCAAGCGGTGACATCGACGACCTTGAGTCCAGTGAGGATGTTCATCGTCTGATTCCTGTCGTGTCGCGCCGCGGGCGGCGTCCGCGAAGTGACGGTACATTCACCACGTTGCCGGTTGCGAGCGTTCCGGCGGAGCCACCAAGGGGTTCGGATCGAAGAAGAGAAGCTGCCTTGGTGTCGCAGTCCGAACGCTCGCCAGCAGCGCCGACCCCGCCAGTTCATGGCATCTTGACATGGAATGCCATCAAGGCTTGACTGAGTGCGCGGACAGTCGTAGGCCGTCCAGAGATGCCCGGGGGGGACGATGGTGAAGCGTCACTGGTTCCTTGCGGTCGCGGTGCTTGTGGTCACCGGTTCCGCGTTGGCGGTGCCTGCGGTGGCGCAGACCTCGCAGCCGCCGGTCGTGAATGCCAACGGCGTCGGCACGCCGCCGAAGGGTGCCGGGATGGGCACCAAGGCTGCGCTCGAGAACCCGAAGTGCAACGCCGACGCGATCGACGGCTGGGGTGTGTTCCCGCAGATCACCTCGACCGACGGCCCCTTCTGTGTGAAGCCGGCCCCGGCCGACAACGGCGGTGCAACCTCGCGGGGTCACGGCCACCACCATCAAGGCGGCCATCGTGGTGCCGAACGCGCAGCAGAGCTCGGTCGCGGGTGCGGGCGCGGGGACGAACGCGACCACTGGTCAGCCGATTCGGGTCCAGGACGTGGTCACCGACGTCTGGGCGGCACTCAGTCACACCTACGAGACGTGGGGTCGCAAGGTCGAGTTCTCGTTCATCACGTCGAGCGGCTCTGACGAAGCGGCGCAGCGAGCCGACGCAGTGACGATCGAGCAGCTGAAGCCGTTCGCCGTGATCGACACCTTCAGCGGGGGTTTGCGCACGCTCGCCAGCGTGCTTGCCGCGAACAAGTACCTGGTGTACGACTACGGCACCACTACCCAGGACTCGCTTGACCAGGCCCCGTACCGCTGGGCGAACAACGACCCGTCCGGCTCGTCCCTGAACGCCGCCGAGTTCATCGGGAAGCAACTCGTCAAGGGCAAGGCCCAGTGGGCCGGCGACTCGTCGTTCAAGTCGGAGAAACGCACGTTCGGGGTCGTGTACCCGAAAGGCTTCGACATCGCCACCTTCACCAAGGCGTTCGCCAAGTACGGCGGGACGCTCGCGACCCCGCCGTTGGAGTATCCCACCAACGGGGCGCCGCTCGGTGACGACGCGCTCGCTCAGGAAGCCGCGCCGGGGATCATCACGAAGCTCAAGACCGCTGGTGTCACCAGCGTGATCATGTTCACCGACATCGCCCAGGGCGGCGCGATGACCAAGGTGGCAACCCAACAGGAGTACTCGCCTGAGTGGGTGCTGACCGCGTATCAGTACCAGGACGTCGCGTTGCTCGCCCGCAACGCGTACGACCAGGACCAGTTCGCTCACGCGTTCGGGTTGTCGGTCTTGGCTCCGCTCATCGCCGGTTCCGCGATGGCCACCACCCTCAGCGATTGGTACTGGGGCAAGGGGCGCGCCTCCGAAGGAATCGTCACGCAGAACATGGTGAACTGGCTGGCGAACGCGATCATGTATGCCGGTCCCGACCTGACCCCGGCAAACGTCCAGAAGGGGTTGTTCGCGGTGCCGGCTCGGGGTGGCGCGGCGTCGGACTCGCCGACCACCATCCAGAACGGTTACGGCAAGACCAACGGCCTCACCTACCCGGCCTACTTCCAGAGCGGCATCGACTTCGCGCCGATGTGGTGGGACTCCAACACCACCGGATCGTCCAACGCGATCCGCGTGGAGGGCAAGGGCGTCGCCTGGTACGTCAACGACGGCAAGCGCTACATCGCCGGGACGTGGCCGACGAAGACGTTCAACTTCTTCGACAAGACCGGCGCGGCGTTCTCGTTCGACACGCCGCCGACGCCCTTGTCGGCTGACATCCCCTGCACCGGCTGTCCCAGCACCGGCGGTCCAGGCACGCCCAGCGCCGCCACCTAGAAACCTGCCCGAGGGAGAACACATGACGGACATCCACGGCACTGCGGCCGCCCTGCGTGACGCCTTCGCTGCCGGGTCCGCCAACGGGCAGGCGATGCTCACGTCGCTGTACGGGGAGACGGTCGACATCCGACACGTCCCCGCCACCGAGCACGAGGGGCCGATGGACCGCGAGCAGCTGGTCAAGCTCGGCGCGCTCGAGTCGAACGTCTACAAGGTGGCGGCGCCCAACCTGCAGAGCGAGACGATGGTCGAGGTCGTCGACGACACGACCATCCGGATCGATCGCCGATCGCGGGGAACCGTCGAGGACCAAACGGTGGATTTCCCCATGCGCATGGACCTGACCGTCGAGGGCGGCGCGGTGACCGGCATGACCACCCACATCGAGCCGGAGATGACCGCGGCCATGGCCCTCATCTTCGGCGCACCGTCTGCGGCAGCAGCGCTCCAGAAGCTGATGGCCGCCGCGTCGTCCCTCGGAGATGCACTTCCCGACCCGACCTGACCGCACCCGACCTGACCGATCTCGAAAGGCACACCGATGCGCAAGCTGATCACGACTGACAGCCACATGGTCCCACCACCGTGGCTGGTCAACGAGGTACCCGAGCGTCTCCGTCCCCACCTCCCCGACCTCTTCATGAATGTGGAGGAGATCGACGGCGAGCGATACATCGTCATCCCGCAGATGCGCGCCATGGGCATGGCCGACGCCTCGGCGGCGGATTCCGGCGAGCCGATCAAGATCAAGGTCGAGAGCGAAGCGCACCTCCTCGAGCAGATCAACATGCTCCGCGGTGTGGACGCGATGCCCCACTGGGATCCGGTGGGCCGCCTCATCGACATGGAGCGCGAGAACGTGGTGGGCGCCGTGCTCATCACCAACATCCCGCTCTCGCTGGAGCGGGGACCGTTGGTCGTCGAGGCGCAGACCGCGTGGTGCCGCACGGTGAACGACTGGCTGCACGACACGTACAAGGACCACTACGACAAGTTCGCGGCGGGGATCTACCTCCCCTTCTTCGACCCGGCCGCGTGCGTGCAGGAGCTGGAGCGGTGCGCGGCCTTGGGCATGCGGCCGGCGCTGTTGCCGGACGCGATCTGGGGTTCGCCGTACTACGGCGCCGAGTGGGAGCCGTTCTGGGAAGCGGCTGCCGGTCTCCAGATCCCGGTCACCATGCACATCGCGGGCACGCGCAACAAGCTGCACCCGGACACGTACGCCGGTGCGCACCCCTTGCTCAACCCGGCGTATGCCGGCGCGGGAATTGCCGGCTTCTACAGCCAGTCGGTGCAGATCGGCATCACGCTCGTCGATCTCACCTTCTCGGGGATCTTCCAGAAGTACCCCGACCTGCACGTGATCGTCACCGAGGGCTACGCGTTCTGGCTGGCCGGGTTGATGGACTTCTGCGACCACCACTGGCAGGGCCGGTTCGGGGAGCTCGGGCGGCAGATGATCGAGCTCGACGCGCTGCCGAGCCATTACATGAAGCGCCAGGCCCACGCCACCTTCATGTGGGACCCCGTCGCCATCCACAACCGGTCCCTCACGGGTACCGACTCGCTCCTCTGGGGCAACGACTACCCGCACCGGGAGGGGATCTTCCCCGACTCGCAGCCCATGGTCGAGAAACAGTTCGCCGGGGTGCCGGAGGCGGAGATCGAGAAGATGACCTACTCGAACGCCAAGGCCCTGTTCGGCTTCGGGGATTTTGACTTCGACGACCGATGAGCGAGGGCACCTTGTGTCATATGGTGCCCGGATGACAGTGGCGACCGAGCGGCCGGTGCTCACGCTGCGCCAGCGCCGGTCCGAGCAGCTCCGAAGCGAGATCGAGCGTGCCGCGCTCCGTGAGTTCGCGCAGCGCGGCTACGCCGCCGTCACCGTCGACGACATCGCGTCGGCAGCCGGGATCTCGGTACGAACCTTCTTCCGGTACTTCCCCGCGAAGGACGACGTGCTCGTCGCGGAGCTCCGGCGCACCATTGACCGGATCGCCGCAGACCTGGCGACGCGACCGACCGAGGAGTCCGCGGTTGAAGCGTTGCGCCATGCACTCCTGTCGCAGGTGGCGGTCCTCGGGGTGGAACGCGTGGTCCCGGAAGACTGGTATCAGACGGTCGCCGAGAACCCTGACCTGCTCGCCAAGGCCTCGGCGATGGCGTCAGCGCACCGGCGCGCCGTGACCGACGTGCTCGCCCATCGCTTGGGAGTGGACGCCGCGACCGATCTGCGACCTGGCGTGATCACGTCGACGATGTTCGCCGCAGTCGATCACGCCTCCCGGATCTGGCTCGACGGCGGCGCTGAGGGCTCGCTGTTGGAGACCACTGAGCAGGCGTTGGCCTTCCTGGAACGGGGTCTGCGCGACGTCGAGCGTCCTGCGCGTCGACGTCAGGGTGCCGCCGGTCGCTGAGGTCGCGGATCGCTCAAAGGGTCGTGGTCCTCGGACGAACTGCTTCGTGACTTCCGCGTGACCTCCTCGCGACGCGCAACGAGGATGTCCGCGAGCGGTTCGCGGCGCACCAACGTCGCATGATCCGTCGAACCGGCGAGCTCGTCGAGCAACTCGTGCAGGCCCAGGGCCGTGAGCTGCAGTGGTCCGCAGGCGCGGGTGGCCCGCGGACTCATGGCCAGCCTGCAGGGCGTCGGTCTGCATCGGCGGACCGACCCCGGCCGAACGAGCTCGTCGCAGGTCGCGAGCGTGTTCGCGGCACTCATCGAGGCGGCCTCGGGCCGGCGTGAGTCCAACCACTCAGCGAGAGAGAAGTGTGACGTGGGCGAACTCAAGCCGGTGCGTGCTCGATGCCGAGAGGCGCCGTGCAGGTCGCTTCGCATGGGATCTTCAGCGACGGGGTATTCACGAGAGACCCGACATGGAGGTGGCGAGATGGAGTGGTGGGCATGGTTGATCGTGGCGGCGGCCGTGGTGATCGTCGTGGTCGTTGTCATCAGCGTGGCGCGAACGACGAGCACTCGCCGCCGGACGCACCTTCAGGATCGCTTCGGCACTGAATATGACCGGACCGTCGAGTCCGCGGACAGTCGCCGCGACGCGGAGCGAGAGCTCAAGGAACGTGAGGCGCGTCGTTCGGACCTGGACATCCATCCGTTGAGCACCGCGGCCCGTGAGCGCTACCAAGCTGAGTGGGACCGCGTGCAGGCGGGGTTCGTCGATCGGCCGCAGGTCGCCGTCCATGATGCGGACGCGATCGTGAGCCAGCTCATGAGCGAGATGGGCTACCCGATGGACGAGTTCGACACGAACGCCGCGCTCTTGTCGGTCGACCACTCGAACGTCGTCGACAGCTATCGGAAGGGTCACGCGATCTCGGAGAAGACGGTGGGTGGCGGCGTCTCCACCGAAGAGCTGCGCCAGGGCGTGGTGGCGTACCGAGCCCTGTTCGAAGAGCTCATGCACGAGGGCGCCGGAGCCGAAGGATCGCAGTAGCACAGAACGTTGTCCTTGACCGGAGGCGTACCGTGAAAGGACACATACACATTCGATGCGCGACTCGGTCAAGAAAGCGGCCAGTGTCTGCCTTCTCTTCACCCCTCGAGGGTTCGACGGCGAGCGCCGGCGCGGCGCGTCAGGTCGTACGTCAGTGGCTCGACGACGAGGGCCATGGTGATCTGCACGCGACCGCGGAGCTGATCACCAGCGAGCTGGTGACGAATGCGGTCGTGCATGGTGCCGAGCCGATTCGTCTCTCATTGATCTGCTGCGACGATGTCGTCCGTGTCGAGGTGTTCGACTCGAGCCCGACGCTGGCGCGACGAGGCGCAGTCGCCGCGCGCGAGATCGGCGGCTGGGGACTGCAGATCGTCGAATCGCTCTCGCTCGAGTGGGGGAGCGACCACGTCGACGACGGCAAGGTCACGTGGGCCCGCATCCGGACGTCGGCCGATCGCTCGATCGACGGCGCGGACCCCTCAGTAATATGACGCGCACTGTTTGAAGGCACCACTAGGCATCGGCCGCTTTCCTTGAGCTGACAGGGGACTCGACTGGCTTCCGTGTGATCGGAGCGTCGTGGAGTATCCCCTGGAGTTCGTGGAGGCCATCTTGGCTCTGTCGCGGAGCGTCGTCACCGATGACAACCTGGAAGGCTCGCTGCGGAACGTCGCCACACTGGCAACCGAGCAACTCCAGGGGTGTGACATGGCTGGGGTCACGCTCATGGGAACCAGTGGCCCGACGACCGCGGTGTTCACCGACCCGGCCGCGCCCGAAATCGACACCGCCCAGTACGAGACGGGCCGCGGCCCGTGCCTCGAAGCCTTCCGCAGCGGCGACATCATGCGCATCGAGGACACCAACGGCGACCGACAGTGGCCCGAGTTCTCGGCGGCTGCGCTGCGTCACGGTGTGCGCAGCACCCTGTCCTTGCCGTTGCGCACGGGCGAGCAGATGATCGGTGCGCTGAACCTCTACTCCAAGACGGTCGCGGGATTCGCCGGCGACGAACAGATCGCCGCGGTGTTCGTGGCTCACGCCGCGTCGACCCTTGCCAACGCGCAGGCGTACTGGACAGCGCACGCGCTTGGTGAGCAACTCCAAGAAGCGCTGGCGTCGCGGGCGGTCATCGAGCAGGCGAAGGGGATCTTGATCCGTGAAGTGCCGTGTGATGCCGACGAAGCGTTCGCCCGGCTCAAACGCGAATCGCAGGACTCGAACCGCAAGTTGCGCGATGTCGCGAAGGCGATCGTCGACGAGGCACGTGACGGCAGGCGCGGCACGACGGTCTGAGGGTTCGGCGACGATCAGCGCACGATGCAACCCCGCCACTGGGGCTCGATCATCGACGCGTGTGACATGGACTCGCGTGGTTTGCGGTGCCGCACCATGGGGCAGCAAGGTGCACATGACACTCACCGGCGACACCCAGGCGAGCGATCAAGGCGACGTGATTCTCGACCGTGCGCGGCGGGAGGGCTTCACGCTGGTCCATCACGAGATGGACACGGGCCAGCGCGTGTGGGAGTGGCAGCACGGGCACGATCCGCGACCCCAGTTCGTGACGCGCCGGATCGTGTTGTTCTGGATGGAGGAGTTTCTCGTGCGCACCTCGCGCACACCCTTCGTGTCAGGCGACGGCACGGCCGCGTTCGCCTGACGCTGCCAGGGCGGGACGGTCGACCCCGCGGCGTCCGAGGCTTGGGGCATCGGATTTGTAGGCACGACGTCACCATCTCAGCGAGCTTCCAAGTTGAGACCGAGCACAGAGGTGATCCAGCCGTCATGCACTCGCTCAAATACGTCGTCGGGCGACACTGGTTGCGCGCACACATGCGGTTCGTTGCGATCTGCGCAGTCGTGGCTGCCGTGATCGTCTACGCGGTGGCTCGCTGACGCGCGTTCGTCGTGTCGATTGGGAACACTGAACACGCTGCGATCAGGCGTCGCCGTCGCCGGGGTCCGGTCGCAGGTCAGCGTCGACTGCGTACATTTGCGACATGGACGCGCAGGTGGGGCTCATCGGTCTTGGGTTCCTCGGGGGAGCGATCGGCGAGCGACTCGTGGCGACCGGGCCGTCACCGGTTGTCCACGACGTGGTCCCGGCCCGGCAAACCCGACTGGTGGAGCGTGGCGCGATCGGCGTCGCGAGCAACCGTGAGCTCGCCGCAAGGTGTGACGTCGTGCTGCTCTGCGTGCAGACCGACGAGCAGTGTGTCGATGCCCTGGCGGGTCACGAGTCGGTGCTCGACGGCGCTCGACCCGACACGGTGGTCGTGGTGCTCTCAACCGTGGCGCCGTCGACGATCGAACACCTCGCCGACCTTGCCGCGGCGCGGTCCGTTCGCCTGGTCGAAGCGCCACTCGCAGGGCGCGGCGCGGCCGGCGTTGCTGACGCCAGCATCTTCGTGCTCACAGCCGGGGACGACGACGTCGTTGCCCGGGCCCGTCCGGTGCTCGAGCGCTTCGGACGGGTGCTGCAGACCGGGCCGCTCGGCACCGCAGCTGCACTGAAGCTCGCCCACAACGTGCTCGTCTACGTGAGCCGTCTCGCGGCGTACGAAGCAGTGACGCTCGCGCGCGGCGGGAATTCCCGATGGCCTGGTCGAGGAGCTCACCTCGCAGACCGGCACCATGTCGGAGCAGTCACGCGTGTGGCTCGAGATCCATGAGCGTCGCTTCGCCGGAGATCGATCGGATCCGCTCGAGAACGAGAACATGCTCACCGCAGCCGCACTGATGGAGAAGGATCTGCGTCACGCGGTCGGGCTCGCGGCCGACCTTGGACTCGCCCTTCCTGGTGCAGAGCTTGCCGCGGGATTCGGCGACGAGATCTACGTGGTGGATCCACCGATCGAGCTGCCGTAGGCCTCGCCGCGCGACGGGGCGTGCGCCACGTTTCACGCAGCACGGTGTGAGGCACGATCACAGGGGCAGCTCGTCGATCCGGAGGTCTCCATGGGAATCGCAGCCGCCGCGTGCATGATGCTCCTGATCGCCGCGTCGATCGTGGCCGCGTGCATGCTCGACCACGCACCCGGCGCTCCGGTGAACGACCGACGAGAGGATTCGTAGGATCGAACCATGCTCGGTGCATCGGATGGGCGCGTGATCGCGGGGAGGTACGAGCTCGACGCACTCCTCGGCCACGGGGGCATGGGGGATGTCTACGCGGCTCATGACGTGCGTCTCGATCGCCCGGTCGCGGTCAAGCTCCTCCGAGGCGATCTCGCGGCCGATCCCGTCGCCCGCGGCCACTTCGAGCGCGAGGCACGGATGGCGGCGCGGATCAACGATCCGAACGTCGTTGCGATCTTCGACACCGGCGAAGACGACGTGCCGTTCATCGTCATGGAACGCCTGTCGGGACGAACGCTCGCGGACGAGATCTCCGAAGGTCGCTTCACGAGCGACCGTCTGCACCGCGTTGCCGTCGACATCCTCTCCGCACTGCACTCCGCGGACGCGAACGGTGTGGTGCACCGCGACGTGAAACCGGGCAACGTGCTCATCGGAGCCGACGGCGACGTGAAGGTCGCCGACTTCGGCATCGCGAAGACCACAGACGACGTCTCGCACACGATCGCATTGTTCGGAACCGCCGCGTACGTCGCGCCCGAGCGACTCGACGGTCGTCCCGCCTCCCGGCAGAGCGACCTCTTCTCCGTCGGTGTCGTCCTGTACGAGGCCGCAACGGGCCACCGGCCATTTCACGCGGCGACTCCGCTGGCGACGGTCCACGCGATTGCACACGACGACGCGCCTTCCCTTGCCACGCTCCGACCCGACCTCGATGCATCGTTCGTCGACGCGGTCCAACGCGCCATGCGCAAGGATCCCGACGAACGCTTCTCGAGCGCCACCGAGATGGCCGCCGCGCTGTGGGGAAGCCATCACACCGCTGCGGGCGACGCCGAGACGGTCAGGATCGATCCCGATCGAACCGTCGCCCTGGCTGCCACGCCGCGTGTCCGATCCCGCCCGCGGCGACCATCGAACGCGTCGTCGCGACGGCTCGCGCCGCCTCCTCGCCATCGTGATCGGCGCCCTGATCGTCGGCGGTGCGATCGTGGCGTGGTCAGTGAGCCAGGAATCCGACTCGCCGACCTTCCCGCCGACGACCACGTCGGCTGCTGTCGCGTCGACCAGTCCGGTCGCGTCGACGGTTCCCCCGACGATTCGCCCGACCGTCGCCCCCACGACCGTCGCCCCCACGTCCGCCCCGACGCCGGTACCTGCCGCCGGGAAGGGGAACGGCAAGGGGAAGGGCAAGGACAAGTAGCGCGTCGTTTCCCGGCCGTGCCGGTCGGGTACCGAACAGCCATGCGCGGACTCCTCGCACGACTCGCGAACCGTCTCGGCGAGGAGCGCCGTGTCGACGCGGTGGCGGATCCCGTCGCCGGTGCAGTGAGGCAGTCGATCCCCGCGGGCGTGCTCAAGGACACGCTCAGCGGCGTGTGGCTCGGACACCCCGTGCATCCGATGCTCACCGATCTGCCCATCGGCTTCTGGACCAGCGCGTTCGTGCTCGACCTCGTCGGCGGGCGCGCCGCCCGAGAACCCGCCTCCCGCCTGGTGGGGCTCGGAGTGCTGAGCGCTGTCCCGGCGATGTTCGCCGGCGCATCCGACTGGGGTGACACGACCGGTCCCGCGCGACGTATCGGACTGGTGCACGCCGTCGCCAACTCGACTGCTGTCGTGTGTTACGGCGCGTCATGGTGGAACCGGAGAAAGGGACGGCACCTCCGTGGCGTCACCTACGGATTGCTCGGCGCGACCGCGGCAACCGTCGGCGGCTACCTCGGCGGCCACCTCGTGCAGGAGCTCGGTATCGGTGTCGACAACACCGTCTTCGAGAGTCGTCCCGACGAGTGGACACGCGTGTGCGCGGCGAGTGACGTCATGGAGACTCCACGTTGTTTCGACGTCAGTGGCGTTCCGGTCGTCGTGTTCCACCATGCCGGCGAGGTGGTTGCGCTCGGCGGGCGTTGCCCGCACCGTGGCGCACCGATGGCCGACGGCACGCTCGACTGCGACACGATCGTGTGCCCGTGGCACGACAGCCAATTCCGAATCGCGGACGGCGCCGTCGAACGCGGTCCGGCCGCGATGCCGCTCCCCTCGTACGACTGTCGCCGACGCGGCGAGGACATCGAGGTCCGGGCACGCTCCTAGCCGCCGCCCGCGCGATCGACTCAGATCGCGGGCGAGGTGGTGGTCGTCGGGGTTGAGGCGTTGCCGAGGCGGACGCGCGCATCGGCGCTCGCGCCGTTCCGGGAGTAGGTGACGGTGACGACGTCGCCCGGGCTGTGCGAGCCGACCTGCGAAGCGAGGCTCGACGAGCTCGTCACGGTCTTCGCGTCGACGGCCGTGATCACGTCGCCCGCCTGCAGGCCGGCGTCACTCGCCGGGCTGTCGGCCTTCACTGCGCTGATCTGCGCGCCGGACCCGCTCGGCGCGTTCGTGGTCGACACGCCGAAGTACGCGTGCTGACTCGACGAGGTGCTCGAATCGCCCGAACTCGACTTGCCACTCAGGCCGTTCTCGAGCTGCTTGCCCAATTCGTTGAGCAGACCGTCGAGCAACGAGCTGCCGGCGCCCTTGCCGCCGAGACCGTCGAGGCCCTTCAGCACGTCGCCGTTCGAGCCACCCAGTGCCTTGCCGAGCTCGCCGAGCGACACGTGGCCGACGGGGAGGTCACCCTTGGCGGTCTGCTGGGCAGCCTCCGCGAGGGACGACGGCCCTTGGTCGACCGACGATCGTCCGACGAAATAGGCGCCGACCACGAGGGCGACCACCGCGACTGCAGCGATTCCGCCCCAGATCCAGCCTCGACCCGACGAGGTGGGGGCGGCTGGTGCGCCAGTCGACGATCCGATCCCGGCCGGTCCCGACGCCACCGGCGCCCCCACCTCGGAAGGTGCGGGAACCGTCGGCGCCTCGGCCTCGGGCGGTCCGGGAACCGTGGGCGCTTCGGCGCTCGGGTTCTCAGGGGTGGATTCGTCGCTCATCGCGGATCTCCTCGTGCGTCGTGGTGTCACGGCGGTGCAGCCGCTTCACGGACACAACGTCGTCGCACGTCACCGAGTTCCACGATCCCCGAACCGCAACGCAGGTCGGGTGTGGCTCAGCCCCTCGGCCGTTGCGGGTCGTGGTGGACGCGCCGACGGGTGATCGCTCGGGTAGGGGTGCTCGGGAAGGTGTCGGGTGAGCGAACGGCCGAACGTGAGCAGATCTCGGACCATCTTGGTCATCGGTGTCTCCTTTGGAAACCCGCGCCGCTTGGTGACGTCTTCGACCAACGACGGCGCTCACGCGTTACAACGTCGTGGGCGCCGTCTTCGTTCCTTTTCGCATGCGGGCTCCCCCTCGCCGGTGGCCCGGCGGGGTCGCGCTCACGGAGGGGACGTCCGTCACTATCCTGATCCGGGCAATTCGGATTCCCAGGATGACGTCCCCGCCGAACCCCTCGGACGAATGTGTTGACCCACGCCGTGCGCGCCTCTTGACCTCAGCATCGACGACGCCGCGGCGCTCTGATCGCGACCGCCGTCGTGCTCGTGGCGTGGGTGGCGTGCGCGTGCCTCCCCGCACCGCCGACGCTGCCGCCGGTCGCGTTCCACGAGTGTGCCAACAGCGTCCCGAACACCGCGGCCGACTACGCACGTCTGTTCAACCGGCGTTCGACCAACTACGCAGCCGGCGACGTGATCGGGTTGGTCGATCGGCCCGGGAAGTCGAGCGTCTGGTTCATCGGCGATCCGTTGTACGGGCGGGTGCTCCCCGACGGACGCATCGACGGTGGCGGCCGGCTGATTCGGAACATGACGGTGGAAGAGGACGGGCGCTGCCTGACACCGCGGTTCGGGGGGACACCCCAGGCGGCGAGCGAGATGTTCCCGAACCCGCCTGCCTCGTGGTACTGGACGGCTGGCGCCGTCCCAGAAGCCGACGGATCGGTGGACGTGGTGCTCCACCGCGTCGAGGAGTTCGACAACGGCATCCCAGGCCTGAACTTCCGTGCGATCGGGATCTCGGTCGCGCATCTGCGACCGGATCTCTCGCTCGCGTCGATCACCCCGGTTCCATCATCGGCGTACGTCGTGAACGGGAACCTGTTCGGCTTCGGCAGTTCGCTGGTCAGCGACGGCGTCTACGCGTATCTCTACGCCATCGACAGCGGGCCGGTGCTCCGGGCCGATGCTGCGGGTGTGCTGGAGGAGGTTCCGGGGCTGCGCCAGTACGTCGCTCGAGCTCCGATCCGCGCCATCGCCAGTGGCGCGTGGGAGTACTCGTCATGTGCAGATCCGTGTACGCAACGGGTGTGGACTACCGACCCCGACGAGGTCACGCCGATGCAGATCGTGCCGTCGGCGTTGTACCCACCCGACAGTCCTGCCAACAACATGCCCCTCGCCTTTCTCAACGTGGTGCAATACGGCGCGGGGTACCTTGCCGTCGCGAAGGGTTCCGACATTCCGCCGGCCACACCAGATCCTGCACTCGAGCAGGCGTACGCATGGACATCGTCGACTCCCGACGGTCCGTGGCATCCCGCAGGACCCATCGGCGCGACCATCAAGCCGTTTCCCGACGCGGCCTGGCGCAACGAGTTACGGCGCGCGACTGATCGACACTCCATCCGCCGGCTGGGTGCTCACCTGGAACACCAATGCCGCGGGGACGTTTGTGGCCGACCACGCGCGGGCGTACGGCCCACAGTTCGCCACGCCGTCGAATCTCCCGTAGCGATCCCGTTGCTGATCGCGGCGGGCGCCGGCGTCAACCGATCTTCACCCACGGGGTGCAGCCGCTCGACGCGAAGCCGCGGTCGCCGGCTGCAATCGTGACGATCTGTTCTTCCTGCACGTAGGTGTACCGGTACTCGATCCATTCGGCCGTCGTGCCCCCGAACCCCGACAAGCGCCACCACGCGCACGCCGGGAGCGGCGCGCTCATGTCGGCACCCGCTGACCGATAGGTGCCGGGGAGGATGTCGTAGCCCACGAGGAACGCACCCGCGCCGAACGTCGTGACATTGGGCGAGTTGGCGAAGAACGGCGAGGCGTAGGGGCCGGGGATCTGGATCCACGACTGGCAGCCCTGGGTGTCGAAGCTCGCGTCCGACGGGGCGAGCTGCGCGTATTGCGGGCCGTCCCAGGTGAACGCCGGCCCCGACGAGATCACGGTGCCGTCACCCGCGGTGCGTTGCCAGCGGCACCGATCGTCGGTGGTGTTGCCACTCGTGCGCCACAGCCCGGGCGGCGCCGCACCGTCGCCCGTCTGGGCCACCGGATGGCTTCCATTGTTCAGGCACCCTGCGAGCACGAGTGCCAGCAAGCCGACTCCGATGACCAAGCGTGCGCGGATGACAGTCTCCAAGTTCGGACGGCCGCAGTGCGTGGGTCAACGCGGCAATTCGCCCAGAGTAGCTGTACGCCGACGCCCGGGTGGTTCAGCGGGCGTGTGTGAAGGGCTCCCACGCTGGGTATGCCAGAAGGGGACCGTCGCTCATCGCCACTTGGAGGTCATCGTGCGAATGTTGATTCGTCTCGCCGTGCTCGCGCTCGCTGCATTCGGCGCGAAATCGCTCTACGACCAGCTCTCTCCCCGCCGCGACGATATGCGTGACGCCGGCAACGAGTTCGCCGGGCGGGCCACGTCGGCCGCGCGCGAGGTCGGCGCCAAGGTGCAGGACGCCGCGGCAGCGGATCACCAACACCACCCAGGAGAGCGCGGCCGACGTGGTGACGACGGTGAAGGAACAGGCGAACGAAGTGCGCGCTGCGACCGAGGACGCGATCGACACCACTCGCGACGCCACGAAGACCACCCCGCAACCGACTCGGTGATGGAGGAGCGACATGACGCACGAACCCACTCGACCGAACGCAGAGACTCGAGCGGCTGAGAAGGACGACGCGGCTCGGCACGCCGGCGCGGATCGTGCGCCGGACGCCGACGAAGAGGCCCGCGCCGACAAGCTCACCGTGGATCCCGAAGTGGCCGCGCGACGAGAAGGACATGGCGGAGCGCGGCGTTCGACAAAAAGGCGAAGGCCGGATCGACTGACCGGGCTTGCCGATTGGGCTCGCTCGACGGAACGACGGCGGATCTCGATCGACGAACGGGCGGCGCTTCAGCCGCCCGTTTCGTCGTCGATCACGAACACGCTGTCGAGCCCGGTGATCTCGAACACCTTCCGCACGCTGCCACTCGGTCGGACGAGTCGCAGGGTGCCTTCGCGGCTCGAGCGGAGGCGCTTGAAGATGGCGACGAACACGCCCAGGCCCGACGAGTCGATGAACGTCACGTCGGTGAGATCGACCGTCAGGTTCGTGGCGCCCGCGTCCACGAGGCGGGAGAGGGCAGAACGCACCTGCACCGAGTTGGCGACGTCGATCTCCCCGGAGAGTGAGACCACCGGGTTGCGGGCCGATCCCGCCGTGACCACGTTCATGGCTCCGTCACCGATTCGGCGTCGGGCGATCCGAGCCCGGAGGATCCAAGCCCGGAGGATCCAAGGACGCGCAGGCTCTGCACGAGGAGGCGGGACACGTGCATCTGGCTGAGCCCCACCTCGTCCGCGATCTCCGACTGCGTCAGGCCCTCGAAGAAGCGGAGGTACACGATGCGGCGCTCGCGGTCAGGAAGTCGCGACAGGAGCGCGGCGGCGGTGACGCGGTCGTCCACCCCCATGAGCTCGGCGTCGAGCTCACCGAGCTGTTGACCCGGAGTGTCGGAATCGTCGTCCGACCACTTGGCGTCGAGCGAGGCCAGGCGATAGAGGCTGCCGGCTTCCATGCTCTCGAGCACGTCTTCTTCGCGAACCCCGGCGCGCTGCGCGATCTCCGCCGGCGTGGGGCTGCGGCCCAGTTCCTGGCTGAGCGTGGCCACCGTCTCGCTCAGTTGCAGGTTCAACTCTTGAATACGTCGCGGCACTCGCACGGCCCACCCGCGGTCGCGGAAGTGCCGCTTGAGCTCGCCCAGGATGGTGGGGGTGGCAAACGACGAGAACTGCACCCCGCGGTCGGGGTCGAAGCGCTCGACGGCTTTCAAGAGACCGAGGAGCGCCACCTGCCGCAGATCGTCGATGGGCTCACCACGTTGGGCAAACCGTCGCGGCGAGGAACTCGGCGAGCCGCACATGGGCCTCGACGAGCTCATTGCGCAGCGTGCGGTCTCCGGTGGATCGGTACTCGACGAAGAGGTCACGCAGGGCCGCGTCGTCACGCAGCTCGTCGCTCACGGATGCGCTACCAGCGACGAGCGCTGCTTCATCACCGAGAACGCTACCTGTGTCGCCTCGGCCGAGGTGTGGAAGTAGTCCGAGACCGAGCTGATGATCGTGCGAGCGAAGTCGCTGAGCTCACACGATGCGGAACCGGCACGACGTCGGGCGGTGCCGCGCGCCGCCACACACGAGCCGAGGACGCCGAACGAGATCGTGATCTCGTGGTCGGTCGACGTCATCAGGAGGTGCGTCAGCTCGTCGACTGCGATGCGAAAATCCTCGATCTCCTCGAGGTCGAGGCCGGCGCGGCGCCCCGAGTCGGCGGCAACGAGCCGAACGGTTCGCAGATAGTCCGAATAGGGCGGGATGCGAAGCTGCACATCGTCACCCTCCAACACGACGTCGAGCCCGGTGTCCGGATGTCCTCCTTCGACCATGAGTGTCCGCCTGTCTCGAGGGTGACCCCGCCATCGGCAAGGTTCTCACGACGAGCTTGCCCACTGTCCGACGCCGGCAAACCGTCATTCGCGATTCCGGCGTTTGGTCACGGCTCCCGACCGTCATCCGCACCAAGTGGCCGGCGGCACGCAGCGTCCTGCGTATGCTGCACGCCGAATGGACGCCGCGTCGGTCATGGTGAGCTTTCCTGCTTCCCCCAGCTACCTGCAGCTGGCCCGCTTGGCCGCGGCAGACGCCGGGAGCCGTGCCGGGTTCGACTTCGAGGAGATCGACGACCTCCGGATCGCGGTCAGCGAGCTGTGCATCCTGTTGCTCGACTCCGATGCAACGATGCAGCTCGAGTTCGTGCAGGCGGGGCCGAACGAGCTGGTCGTGGTGGGGACGGCGGCAGCGGGTGGCGCGCTGGAGCTCGATGATCTCTCGCGCGCGATCGTCGAGGCCGTGGTCGACGAGTACGAGCTGACCTCGAGCGACGGTGTCGGCCGATTTCGCCTGCTGAAGCGGCGCGGCTGCCGCTTGACGCGAACGCGACAACGCAGGCCCGCCACGTGGGCTGAGGCCTGCGTCGTCGGTGCCGGGAGGGGCCGGCGACCTCTGGTGTACCCGGCGGCGGAGCCAGGCAAACGAGCTGTGTCGGTGGGCGCCTGCTGACCTCCTGACGACTCGGGGACCGCCGCTACAGTCGCTGCGATGCTCTTGCGGCGGCGACTCCTGTTGCTGTTCGTCGCCATGCTGATCGGTGTCCTGGCGCTGGGCGTGGTCACCGCGATCGTGATCCGAGCGCGCGACGACGCGCAGGCACGCGAACGGGTGCTGGAGGTCGCGACGGAGAGGGTGGCGCAACTCGCCGCCGCCTACTCCGACGAAGAGAGCGGCGAACGAGGCTTCGTGATCACGGGCGAGGACACCTTCCTGGCGCCCTACACCGCGGAGCGCGCGAGGCGCGCAAGCTCGTGACGCAGCTCCGCGAGGCGTTCCACGGATTGCCGACAGTTGACCGCTCGCTCGATCGCGTCGTGGCAGCCGCGTCGGCCTGGACCACGAAATCGGCTGCGCCCGAGATCGATGCCCGAAGGAACCAAGGCGCGGCGGCCGCGCTGGCGCTCGTGCAGAGCGGCGAGGGCAAGACCCGCTTCGACGCGCTGCGCGCACGGGTCGCCGGGCTCAGTGGCGCGCTCAACGCGGAGACGCTCGCCGCGGAGCAGCACCTCAACGACGTTCGTCGCACCATCACCGCGTTGTTCATCGGGATCGCTCTCGTCGCGGCAGTCGGCACGCTCGCCGCCGCGTTCCTGATTCGTCGGTGGGTCACGCGCCCGATCGAGCAACTGGCGGGCGACGTTCGTCGTGTCCGTGAAGGCTCGCTGGACGCAACCATTGCGCCGGTCGGATCACCCGAGTTGGCTGCTCTGGCGTTCGACGTCGATGCCATGCGCAATCGCATCCGGGATCAGTTGGTCGAGTCGGAACGTTCTCGGGTCGCGGTGGAGCAGAGCGCAGCCGTCGTTCTGTCGCTGCGCGCACAGCTCGAACCGGACCTCGGCGACCTTCCCGAAGGTTGGAGCGTTGCCGGCCAGGTCCGAGCAGCCGAAGGTGTGGTGGCCGGTGACTGCTTCGATCTGTTCTCGATCGGTGCCGATGAACTCGGCCTGATCGTGATCGACATCGCGGGTCACGGTGCGGTCGAGGGGATCCTCGCGTTGCGGTGCCGCGAGATCCTCCGCACGTCACTCACGGAGCTCCACGAGCCAGGAATGGCGCTCCACACCGTGGCGGAGCAACTCGGTGAGATGGGCGCCGAGACGTTCCTCACCGCGTTCGTTGCCGCGATCGACGTGAGCCGGGGCGTGGTTCGCTTCGCCAATGCCGGTCATCCGCCTGCCTTCGTGGTCTCGGCCGGAGACATTCGCACACTTCCTCCGACCGGTCCCCTTGTGGGCCCGTTGCCGCCGGGATGGCGCACCGACGCGACCCACCTCGACCCCGGCGACATGCTGTGCGCGTTCACTGACGGAGTCGTCGAAACTCGAAACGGGGAACACGACTTCTTCGGTGAGGAGCGCCTCGTTGAACTGATCCGGGACTCCCGTTGCGAGGAAGCGCCGGTGGTCGTCAAGCGGTGCTTGGACGAACTCGAGCGCTTCGCGCCGGGCGGTCTGCACGACGACGCCACGATCGTGGTCCTCTGTCGAGCCGAGGCCGACTGACGAGGCTCACGATGTGACGCTGCGAATGCAGACCGCCCAGCGCCGCGTCTGTGTCTCGCGCGACCAGTAGTGACGTCGTCCGCCGATCGTGTTCCCCGTCGATCCGGCGATCCACAAGACGGCGCCGATCACGACCAGCACGATGCCAATGACCCACAACACCGGCACGGAGAGGACGAATCCGAGCAGCATCAGTATGAGGCCGAGGATGATCATGGTGACACTCCTTCTTTGGTGAACGTGCGTGGCCGTGGCGTACCCGGGCCCCCCACGATCGAAACCGGTGGCGTGATCGAAGGCCGACGAGTGATCGCAGCTGTGGGTGACGCGGTCGGCCTAGGCTGCAGTCCGAGACGCGCGTCTCGCCGAGACGGGTCTTCAGAAGGATCACGTCGACATTCCCTTGGCATCGTTGGATCTTCCGCCGGAACCCACGAGCGCGTCGCGAGCGCGGCAGTTCGCTCGCGCGCAGCTCGACCGCACCGTTCCTGAAGACGTCGTGGAGTCGGTGGCGCTGCTCGTGACCGAGCTCGTCACGAATGCGATCGTGCACGCGTGCACGCCGTTGCGAGTCGTCGTCGATCCGGTGGAACACGGCGTGAGGATCGAGGTTGAAGACGGTTCGCCTCGCGAGCCATCGATCCGTGGCCACAGCACGAGCGAGATCAGCGGGCGAGGGCTGCGACTCGTGGATGGACTCGCCGACTCGTGGGGAGTCGATCAGATCGACACTGGGAAGCGTGTGTGGTGCGTGGTGTCGGTCGCCGCTGATCAGGATGCCGCGTCGACTCGATAGCTCGTCACGTTTCGAGGCGTATCCCCACGGGGTACCAAGCGGCCATGGCTTTCATCTTGTGGCTCATCGCAGTGGTTCTCGTCATCAGCGGGATCGTCGCGCTCGTGCGTGGCGCGGTCGCGTACGGCCTCGTGTTGATCGTGGTGGGCCTCTTGGTCGGCCCCGGCGGTGTGAGCCTGTTCACCTGACCGCGTCACGTGGGCGAGCCATCCGGTGATCCGGCCGCCCGAGTGAGGTCAGGGCAAGATCGACAAGTGTTGGTTCACGCCCGTGAGCTCCAACACCTTGCGAACGTGGGGGAGTGGCGAATCCATGGTGAGCTCGCCGTCGTCGCCGAGGCGGGTGCGCACTGCAACGAGCACGCCGATCCCCGACGAGTCGAGGAACGCAAGCTCCCGGCAGTCGAGCACGATCGTTGTGCTCCCGGAATCGACGAGTTCGTTCAGCAGGTCGCGGAGCTGCGGCGCGGTCGCCATGTCGATCTCGCCGCGGACGCCCACAACCGTCTCCACTCCGACGGTCCGTGGTTCCAGTTCGAGCTGCGCCACAGATCCTCCACCCCTGTTCGTCCGTGCCCGGCCACAGACTACGTCTCGGCAGCGTCGCGGGTCGCCTTCTCCGCGTGGGCGGCGCAGCCCAGGTTGCACGCCGCCCGCGATCGGGTAGAGGAGCATGGTGGCAGACGCGAGCCGACCGAAGGCGTCCTTCTCGATCTCGGGGGAGATCGACATCGACAACGCCCTCGCACTCGGTGACGAGCTCTCCGCGGAGATGACCCGCGTCGGCTCGGGTGACTTCGTCGTGGACTGCTCAGCCGTCACGTTCGTCGGGTCGCGAGGCCTCGCGATGATGGCTCGAGTTCAGCGACACGCGGAGGAACTGGGGGTGTCGCTGGTCTGGTTGCGCCCGAACGAGCGCATCCTGCACCTGATCGGCCTCGCCGGTCTCGACCCGTATTTGCAGATTCAGGTCTGAGCCTTCGCTGCGCGCGCCGTTGACGATGCTCAATCGAGGCGGAGGACCGCGATTGCGATGTCGTCCTCGTTCGCCCGGTCGTGCACCAAGCGATCGAGCAGGTGGTCGGCGAGCTCCTCGGCACTGTCCGGCCCTTCGCGGCAGGCGACGAGGAGGCGTTCGAGCCCGGCGGTGATCGGTTCGTGGCGGCGTTCGATGAGGCCATCCGAGTAGAGCACGATCATCGCGTTCGGTGAGAGGTCGACGGTGTGACACGCGTACTGCTCGCCAAGCCCCAACGGTGGATTCGGCGGATGGTCGAGCAGCGACGTCGTTCCATCGCCGAGGCGGATGACCGGCGCACAGTGACCTGCGTTGGCATAGGTCCATGACCGCGCGCCCACATCGAGCAGGCCGTAGAGGGACGTGACCATGGAGTCGCCGTCGAACTTGCGGACGAGGCGGCTGAGCCGTTCCAAGACGACGTCGGGCGTGGGATCGGAGGCCGCCAGTGCGCGGAGCCCGAATCGCGCTGCGGCCATGTCGGCAACCGCTTCGAGTCCGTGGCCCGCGACATCGCCGATCGCCACACCGAGTCGGTTGCCCTCTTGTGGGACCGACGAGTACCAGTCGCCCCCGATCTCACCCGGACCCTTTGCGCTCAGATACCGCGTGGCGAGGGTGACTCCGGCGACCGACGGGAGCGTGTCTGGCAGCAGCGCGCGCTGCAAGGTCTCGACCAATCGCTGCCCACTCTCCACCTCACGGGCGGCCGCGTTCACCTGGCGCTTGTGCATCGTGACGTCGAACGCGACTCCGGTCGTGCCGGTGGGTTCGCCGTGATCGTCGACGGTGACCGTGCCTCGGCACTCGATCCAGTGGACCGAGCCGTCCTGCCACGTGGTGCGATGGAGCAGCACATAGGGCTGTCGATCCGCGAGCGCGGTTTCGACGCGCGCCACGCATTCGTCGCGATCGTCGACGTGGAGCGATTGGTACCAGTCGTCGAACGTGCCGCCGAACTCACCGGGTCCCACGCCGTGGAGCCGCTCGAGCTGGGTGTCCCACACCGTGAGGCCCGACGGAATGTCCCAGGTCCAGGTGCCGACCTGCCCAGCCTCGAGCGCGAGACCGACGTTCTGGAGTCGTTGCCGGTTCACGACGCCCGTCTCGATGCTTTGAACCACGAGCCCATGATACGCCCACCCGTGGACGCTGCGATCAGGACAGCACGCCGCGCGTCTTCAAATCGATGATGGTGTCCCAGTCCATACCGAGGTCCTCGATGAGGATGTCGTCGCCGTGCTCGTTGAACTCCGGAGCTCGTCGCGCCGGCGCGGCTTCCTCGCCGAACTGTACGGGGGTGCTCACGAGGGTGTAGGCGTGGCCGTTGGCGCTCTCCAGCTTCTGCACATAGCCATTCGCCGTCACCTGCGGGTCGTCGAGGAGCTCGTGCATGCTCTGGACCGGCGTCCATTGCCCGGCCATGCCGTACAGACGCTCCTTCCATTCCGCCTGGGTGTGGGCAGCGAACGCCTCCTCGAGGATCGCGACCGACTCCGCGGTGCTCGCCTGGAACGCCTCGTTCGTGGTGAAGCGCGGATCGTCGATCAGGTCCTCGCGTCCGATTCGGCTGCACACCTCCGGCCAGTAGACGAAGCCTTGGAGCATCGACAGCGCGATCCATTTGCCGTCCGACGTCGCGTAACACGCGGTGAGCGAGTTGTACGGGCTCATGTTGCTCTTCGCCGGGCCGCGTTCCGGTGACGGGCCGTTCTGGGCCGTCAACGAGACGCCCGGGCTGAGCGCCCACATCCCGGCGGCGAGCAGTGACACGTCGACGACCTCGCCCTTGCCGCTGCGTTCGCGCTGGACGAGCGCGGCGGCGATTCCGCCGGCAATGGTCATCGCGCCCACGACGTCGCCGTACGCGGGTGAAGGCGGGACCGGCAAGTGGTTCATGTCGCTCGACTTCATGCCGACCGAGTGTCCCGAACGGTGCCAGAATCCGAGGATGTCGTATCCGCCGGCGTCGGCATCGGGGCCGCGTGCGCCGTAGCCCGAGCCGCGGACGTAGACGATCGATTCGTTGTGCGCGCGGATGTCTTCGATTTCGATGTGCAACTTGGCTCGGACGCTCGGCATCTTGTTGGTGAGGAACACGTCGGCGGTCGCGGCCAACCGGTAGAGGATGGCGCGGCCTTCGTCGGACGTGAGGTCGAGTGCCAAGCTGCGCTTTCCCCGGTTGGCGTGCTCGAAGATGATGTTCACGTCGCCGCCGAAGAACGACATGCCGGTGCTCACGAGGCCGCGGAGGCGTCGCCGCGCACGACGTGTTCGATCTTCACCACGTCGGCGCCCCAGTCGGCGAGGATCGCTGACGCAGCAGGCACGAAGGTGTGCTCGGCCACCTCGAGGATGCGGATGCCCGCCAAGGGCTGGCTCATGTCAACTCCCGGGTTGTGTTCGGCGATCACAGGCTGACCGTCGGTGCAGGGTCTTCCGACCAACGCGCCGCGGAAAAGCTACCGGTGGCTCAGAGAGCACCCCACCCGATCCCACGGAGGACCGCGCGCATCGGTCCGTGTGTTGATGCACGTCGGGACGACGAGCCTGCCAGAATCAGGGCCTGATGGCCTCGAGACGGCAGGGTTTCGGTCGCAACGCGGTGCGCCTCATGGCGATCCTCGGCGTGTGCTTCATCTCGCTGAGTGCCGTCGGCTGGTGGCTCTCGACGCGCGTGCTCGACGCCGGCGGTTTCGCCGACGTGGTCGCCACCTCGTCGCAGCGCGTGCAAGTGCGGGACTACATCGCGGATCAGGCGACGCTGCGGCTGGCGAAGAGCTCGAACTTCGTGTCGGCGGCGCGGCCCGCGGTGTCGAGCGCGATCTCGGAGGCGATCACCTCGCCGCCCGTGCACGATGCGGTGTACGACTTCGCGTTGCTGGCGCACGAACAGGTCTTCCGCTTCTCGCAGTCGAAACGGGTGAACGTGTCGTCGGCGCAAGCCGCCGTCACGGTGCGTGCTGCGCTCGAGGCCGCCAGCCCCGCGCTGGCGAAGAAGCTCCCGCCCAATGTGTTGAGCGCGACCACCACGATCTCGCAGTCGAAGACGGTCGATACGGTGTTCAGCGTCGGACGCGCGGTGGAGCTTCTCTACATCCCTTCGCTCCTGATCGGGATCGGACTGCTCGGATTCACCATGTACCGGGCGCGCGACAAGGTGCACGCCATCCGCGCCATCGGCGTGATCACCGCGGTTGCTGGTGCGCTCATCATGGGGGTCGGCGCCGCGACTCCGGTGTTCGCCGTGGCGGCCGCCACCAACGATGTCGGCCGGGGCGATGCAGTGGCGGCCTTCATCGACGTGCTCGTCGGTCGTCTGTACGGCGCGGGCAAGGGCATGGTCGTGGTCGGCCTGCTCATCGCGCTGGCTCCTGGACGTGACGGGGGCGATCTGCGACTCCGGGTCGACCGCACGCGCGATTGGATCGCGAACAAGCGCACGAGCCGCCGGTGGCGATTCGCAGGCGGACTGGCGCTCGCCGCCGCCGCCGGTGTCGCGCTCACCGATCCGATCACGGTGCTCCGGTGGACGGGCGCGATCCTTGCGCTCGTCGTCCTCTACATCGGCATCGTGGTGTGTCTGCGCGGTCGGGTGTGCTCGTCACCGACCACTCGTTGAAGCGGCTGCACAAGCGCGAGGTCGCGCTCGTGTTCGCGGCCTTGATCGTCGGCGTCACGGTCACTGGCGGCGGCGCGGTTGCCGTGGTCGCGGCCAACACCCAACAGGAGACGGCCAACCCCACCAACCAGGGCTGCAACGGCTACATCGAGCTCTGCGCGCAGACGCTCGACACGATCGTGTGGCCGGCCAGCCACAACGCGATGTCGTCGAGCGCCTACGACTTCTTCGGCGCCGAGCACGCGATCACCGTGCCCGAGCAGTTGAACGCAGGCGCGCGGTTCCTGATGCTCGACGCGTACTACGGCTACGACGACAACGGCCTGGTGCGCACGAATCTCGCCGGCGCGGTGAATCGCGATGCGCTCGCGGCCGAGCGTGGGCAAACCGCGGTGCACGAGCTCAACCGTCTCGGTGCACTGACCGGCACGGCTGACACGTCAGGGGAGCGGAAGGACGTCTACTTCTGCCACGACTACTGCGAGCTCGGTGCCGTACCCGCCGTCGACGTGCTGTCGGGCATCCGCGACTTCCTCAACCGCAACTTGACCGACGTCGTCGTGATCGACATCGAGGACTACGTGAAGCCCGCCGACTTCAAACAAGCGCTGATCGATGCGGATCTGTTCGACAAGGTCTACCGGCCCGCGCACACGGGCGATCCGTGGCCGTCGTTGAACACGATGGTGACACCGAAGAACAAGAACGACGAGCAGAACCCGCGTCGCTTGGTCGTGATGTTCGAGAAGCAGAAGAGCCACTCCTCGTGGCTGTTCAACACGTACAAAGAGTCGGAGGAGACGCCGTACAACTTCAAGAACGCGGCGGCGTTCAACTGCACACCCAACCGCGGCGGGACGGGCAAGGACGTGTTGATCGTGAACCACTGGATCAACCCCGGTGGGCTCCCCGACCCGATCGTCGCCAACGCCACCAACTCCGCCAAGGTGCTCACGAAGCGGTTCCAGGAGTGCATCACGGAGCGCCGAAAGGTGCCCAACGTGTTCGCCGTGAACTTCACGAGCAGCGGTGACCTCTTCAAGACGGTCACGCGGTTCAACGCGGCGATCGCGCGTCAGAGCGGCGTGACCGCAGCGGTGAACGAAGCCATCAAGCACGAGCTCGATTCCGGCACGCTCACGCGTGCAGCCCAGCGCGACATCGAGGCGCTGAAGCGACTCCCGCGCATCTCGGAGAAGCAGGCGCGCCAGCTGCTCGGCCCCTTGGCCGACTCATTGCCTCCGGCTCGCGGTCTCGCCGAGCTCGTCGGGCCGAACGCCGAACCCACGCCGCCGACCACGAGCACGGTTCCGGAGCCCACCGCCACGACCGGCTGAGCGAGCGGTTACTCCTCGGGGATCTTCTCCCACCACTGACACCACCACTCGCCACCCACCAGGATCCTCAGCGTGGGGTGCCAGCAGTACGAGATGGCGTCGTCAGGATCGAGGTAGTACAGGCAGTTGTCGCACTGTTCCCTGCCCTCGTACGGGTGACCCTTCAACGTCGCTCGGTCGAGGAGGTCCTTGAGGACGAGCCAGTTCTTCTCGTCGACCTCTTTCGGTTCGGGCGGCGGCATGTCGTCGTAGGAAGCCATCGGGCCAAGTTACCGACAGCTCAGCAAACGCAGCGACCATGATGATGAGCACGCAAAGGCGCGTCTGCGCATTGGCGACGCTGACGTGGCGGGTGGTCTCCATGCCGTCGCCGTGCCACGCGATCAACATGTGCACGACACCGATCCATCCGAACGCCACGACCGCCCACCACCAGGCGCGGCCGACGGAGGCTGGTCCGCAGCCCCACCACCGCGCCGAATGCGGCGATCACCGCCACGACCACGGCGTGCGGGAACAGGGTTGCGTCGACGATGTCGAGCTGCGTGCGCCCGGGCGCCGAGTACAAGCCGATGTCGCCATCGGCGAAGTTGAATGCCCGCTCGGGGTCACGGAACGGCTCGGTGATGGTGGTCCACGGATGAACGACGAGCCACTGTGTGTACAGGCGCTCACCGTCGTGTCGGAGCCAACGGACGAGGGGCTGCACGCGGCGCATCGTTCGCGGTCGATGACCACGACCGGCGCCTCGCCGCGCGGCGTGACGGTGTCGCGCGCATACGTGCGCACGATGTCGGAATCGGGCATCCCGTGCGCTGCGAACCAGCTGACTCGATCGGCGTACGGGAACACGCGCACGAAGTAGGCGTGCGCGATCGGATCGTCGGCGCGGTGCGCGCTCAGCGATCCACCGAGGAACACGCCCGCGCACAGGGCGAGGCCGAGCGCGGCAACGATTCCTCTGGCGCCGAGCTGGCGCACCACCGAGACGATGGCGACGAAGATCGCCACCAGCCACACCACCCACACGTGGACGTCCTTGACCGAGGCGAACAGTGCGCCCGCGCCGATGAGCGCGCCCACCTTCCACCACGACAGCGGGCCGTCGCTCGCGACGAGCAGCGCGGCGAGGAGCAACGCGAGCGCGCTCATCGCCAAGCTCTCCGACAACACCGAGCGATCCCATCGCACGACGGCAGTGGTCGACGCGAAGCCGAGCACGACCACGAGCGTCGTGAATCGCCACCGAGGTGGGTGCGAGCGACACGCAACGAGTGCGAGCGTGACCCATGCGGCAATGCCCACCGTGACTTGCAGAGCGACGAACGTCGTGGCGCTCCCCGCCAGTCCCAAGACCGCCGGGACGAGCGGGGGACGTGAACCCGCCCAGACCGCCGAATGCGCGTAGTCGAGCGAGTCGTTCCACCCGATCGGTGATCCGGCGAACGCCTGCCACAGGCGGTACGCGGCGAAGGCGATGATCGCCATCCACATCGGCCCCGTCGGCCACCGGCGTCGGTGTGTGGCGCGCACGCCCCATTCTCGCTCGCGGGTCAGTCCGTCGCGTCGACCACCTCCACCGTGCCCTTCATGCCGTATTCGAAGTGGCCAGGGAGGTGGCATGCGTACAGCACGGGGCCCACGTCGTGGAACATGAAGGTCGTGGTCGCCCGTGAGTTGGGCGGCACCGAGACCTCGCCTGGCCGGGGTGGGTGCGTGGCCTCAGTACCCATCGCGTGCAGGGCGTGCACCGCAGCGTCTCCCACGATCAACTCGTGCCCGATCGGATCGTGGTTCACCACGACGAACCGCACCGTGGTGTGACGACGCACCACCACGCTCGACGGCGAGAAGCGGCTGTGCTTCACGTCGAGGCGAACGGTGACGGTGCCGGGTCCGAGCGCGACGGGTTTCGTGGAGGCGCTGGATGGTCGGTTGACGGCGAGCACGGTGACCGCGATCGCCACGACGACGAACATCGCACACGCGGCCGCCACGAGTGTGTGACGCCGTGCCCCGCGTGGGTTCGTGGCGTGTCGTCCCGATCCGAGACGGCGCCTGAGCTGCCGACGCTTCACGTCTCGGCTCATCACGCACCGCGGAATGAGGCAAGCAGCCAATTGGGAACCGAGCTCGGGTTGGCAACGGAGAGATCGCCGCGCAACGTGCGTGCCGGTGCGTCGATCTGCAGATACGTGAACCACATGTCGTCGGGGACCCAGCCCATGCCCTTGTCGGAGCGGAGATCGTCCAACAGCTGGTGCGAGGCTTGCTCACTGCGCGCCACCCTCACTCCGCCGCCCGCGCCGTGCAGCAGCGGAGGCTCGTCGGTGAGCAGGAACACGTCGGCGTTGACCACCTCGGTCTTGTCCAGACCGAGCGTGAGGATGCGGAGCGGAACCCACGGCTCCTCGGTCGGGATCGTGAGCATGATCGGCGTGCCGTCGCCCGTGGTCTGGCCGAGTGCCTTCGCACGTGACGCGTCGAAGCGGGCCGCCATGAACACCTTGGAGCGACGCGAGTAGTGATCGAGCACTGCGGGTGTGTCGGGGGTGAGCAGGAAGCCGTGATCGAGCGCCCAACGGCCGACCGCGTTCCCACCTCCCCGCAGGATGGTGATGTCGAGGGCGTCGACCGTGGTCTCGAGGAGCACCTCGGCGTCCTTGGACGCTCCACTGTCGGCGGAGAACGCCGCGGCGGTCGGTACCGGTGGTGCCACCTCGCGAGCCAGTCGCTGCAAGGTCCAGTCCCCGCCCCGCTCCACCTTGCTCGGAACGTCGGGCAGCGGGATGATCGATCCGACCTCTTCGCCTTCGCCGGCGAACTGGAAGCTGGTCACGTAGCGCTCGACGCCGTTGTGGTGGGCCGCCAGCGTGCTCGTACGCGTCGAGCCGGATGGTCCCGTTCTCGCCGACCAGTCCGCCGCACGCGGCCCGCCGGCGCGGCGGCGACGGCCAGTGCGGTTGCCGTCGCGACCGAGGCGGCCAACAGTGTCGCCGCGATGGAGTGCTGCATTCGTCGCATCGGATCCCTCCCCGAGATTCGGTGAGCCGAGATTCGGCTGGGAGGTCCGACGATGCCGCGCGCTGGTGTGGTTCCCGTTGGCGGGGAAAAGCTGGAGCTAGAAGCCCCCGATGGCGTCACCGATGAGCTTCACGCCGATCAGGAGGCAGATGACGGCCATGATCGCGGCGTTGTGAAATGCCATCCACGTCTTCAGGGACGCCAGCGTGGTGGGCGCGCGATCACCCAACGCGAAGTAGATCACGAACGGCACGGCGACGCCGATGGTGGCGATGAGCGCGAACGTTGCGTAGGCGATCGCCTGGTCGCCGCCGGGGAGGCCCGACTGGGCGATGATGGTCGCAGCCCCGACCGACAACAGCAGGTTCTTCGGGTTGACGGCCGACAGCACGATCCCCGCGCCGAGGGCCTTCACGGGCGTGAACGACTCCACTGAGTCCATCCACTTCGGCATCTCAGGTTGGTCGTCACCCGCGGGACGCTTGCGCCACTGCCGCAGCGCGACCACCACGAGGAGCACACCGAGCCCGAACTTCGTCCAGTTCACGCTGTCGCTCGCGTCGCTGCTCGACGCGTCGACCCCGCTCGCAACGGTGAGCACGATCACTCCGATGGCCGTCAGTCCGATGATCCAACCAACCAGGAACGATGCGCCGTTGGCTCGAGCGCGCGCCGTCACGAGCATGAGGACCATCGCGATGATCGGAAACGGACTGATCGCTGCCCCGACCGCGAACGGCAGGATCTGTCCGATCACTTGACGCATGAAGCCTCCCTCGAGTCCGCGGTCGCGTCGCACGCAACCGTCGCGCCGGCCACACGCTCGGCGGACCGGCGGACGGTAACTCATCGTGGGCGCGCAAGGCGGCCGAACTGGTTCGGGTCGCGTCCGGATCCGATGTAGGCGGCGATCACGGCCGGATCGGTGAGCGCGTCGTCGGGAGTGCCGTCGGCGATCACACGACCGAGATCCAGTGCGACGACGCGATCGCAGACCGCGCCGACGAGCGGCAAGTTGTGCTCGATCATGAGGAGGCTGGCGCCGGTGGCCGCTCGCACGCGCAGCAGCAGGGCACCAAGCGCGTCCGTCTCACGTTGGGCGATCCCCGCCGACGGCTCGTCGAGGAGCAGCACGCGCGGTTGGATGGCCACCTGACACGCGAGCTCGACGATTCTCCGGCTGCCGGTGGAGAGATCGCTGATGAACTTGTCGCGATAGTCGCCGATCCCCATCAGCTCGACGACCTCGTCGGCCCGGTGCGCGAGCTCGCGCTCGGCCCGCCGTGCACCCGGGGTGCGGAAGACGGCTTGGAACGGATCCCACGCCCCGAGCTCGCGGTCGAGCGCCACACAGATCGTCTCGTGCACCGTGAGCGCGGGGAACAGACGCGCATCCTGGAAGGAGCGGGCGACGCCGTGGCGAGCCCGCTGCTCGGGTCGCCACGACGTGACGTCGACGCCCGCCGAGACGATGCGGCCGTGATCGGGCGTGAGGAAGCCCGAGACCACATCGAGCAACGTGGTCTTGCCCGCGCCGTTCGGGCCGACGAGGCCGAGGATCTCGCCGTCGTGGAGCTCGACCGACACGTCGTCGAGGGCGAGCACGCCGGAGAACCGACGGCTGATGCCGTGGGTGGAGAGCACGACGGGGTCCGACGGGCTTGCCGTCGGGTGGTCGGTGATCGCGGGCGCTGGCGTGCTCGGCGACTCCATCGCCGGTGCGGCGGTGTTGAGCGCGGCGCTCGTGTCGGTGCGGTCGAGGAACACCGATCGCAGGAGATCGGGGCGATCGAAGAGCTCGGCGGTCGGACCGCGGAAGCGGATCACCCCGTCGTCGAGGAACAACGCGCGGTTCGCGGTGCGCGCCGCGGTGTCGACCGACTGCTCGACCACGACCACGGTGAGCCCATGTGCTTGGAGCTGGGTGAGCACCTCGACCACCTGGTCGATGACGAGCGGCGCCAGCCCGAGAGACAGCTCGTCGACGAGGAGCAACTTCGGTGTGGCGACGAGGGCCATGCCGATCGCCAACATCTGCTGTTGACCGCCGGACAGGTCGTGGGCCGGATCGTGCCAGCGGGTGCGGAGACCGGGGAACAACGTGAGCACCCGCTCGGTGGCGGCATGCACCGCCGCGCGGTCGTGTCGGCGGAGCCAGGCGCCCATGCGGAGGTTCTCGCCCACGGTGAGCGACGGAAACACGCTGCGGCCGCCCGGGACGTAGGCCAGCCCGCGGGCAGCGATGCGGTGCGCGGGAAGTCCGGTGATGTCACGACCGTCGAACGTGATCCGCCCACGATCGGGTGGGAGCAGACCAGACGCGGCGCGGAACATGGTGGACTTCCCGGCGCCGTTGGTGCCGAGGAGCGCGAGCGATTCGCCGGCGCGTACGTCGAACGACGCGTCAGACACCACGTGGACATGGCCGTATCCGAGGTCCACGTCGCGAAACGACAGCAGTGCCTCCGACGAACCGTCGACCCCGGTTGACGACCTCGAGGTCGCGACGCGTGAAGGAGCCGTTGGTGACGCAGCGAGGAGGGTTGGGACGGCCGAGGGCGGGGTCTGGCGCGCGACGCGACCTGCGGGCACACGAACGAGCGCGGGCACGTCGAGATGGCGCCGGCGCGGCGACGGCGCGCAGGAACCGATCGCGGGCGCGGACGAGCAGCGAGCCGAAGCCGCCGGGGAGGAGCCACAGCACCAGCAGCAGCCCGATGCCGCTCCCCGCGAAGGTGAACACGCGCTGGAAGCGCAACGGCACGACAACGTTGAACCACTCGGTGCTCTTGACGAAGACCGCGCCGAGGATCGCGCCCGGCACCGATCCGAGGCCGCCGACGACCACCATCGTGAGCGCGCGCAAGCTCTCGACCGGAGCGAAGATCTGCTCGCCGAGCGCTTGTTGGTGCAACACGAGGAGGCCGCCGGCGAACGACGCGAAGAATCCGGACAGCGCGAACGCGAGGAGCTTGGCGCGCGCCGGATTGAGGCCGAATGCCATTGCGTTGCGCTCGTTGTCGCGTCCGGCGACGATGTCGCGCCGGACACGCGATCGTTCGAGCCCGTGCACCGCGAGCACGACGAGCCCGAGGCCTGCCGCGCACACGAAGTAGAACGCGCGCTCCGAGCCGACGTCGATGGCGCCGAACGGCGTGGAGATGGAGCCGCGCTCGATGCGATCGACGAGGTTGTCGGGCAGGAAGGCGAAGAAGTCTCGATTGAGCAAGTACGACGACGTCGCAACGGCGAAGGCGAGCGTTGTGATGCTGAGGAACAGTCCGCGCAGGCGCAGTGCCGGAATACCGATGATCACCGACGCGACGGCGCCGACCGTGCCGGCGAGCAGCACGCATCCGATCGGCCCGAGACTCCAGTGCACGTTGGCCGCGCCGGCGGCGGCAGAGCCGATCGCCACGAACGCGACCTGTCCGAGACTGATCTCGCCTGCCCAGCCCGCGAGGAGCACCAGCGAGATCGCGATGATGGCGTAGATCAACACCGCGGCGGCGAGGTTGGTGTCGCGGAGATCGAGGAAGAACGGCAGCGCAACCACGCCCACGACCGCGAGTGTCCTGAGCAACGCGAAAGCGATCCGCACCTCGGGAAGTCGTGCCAGCTCACGCGGGACCGGCGCGGTCAGCGTGGCGTCTTCCCAAGTTGACGCGAGTTGTCGCTCGCGCGGGGCTCGGCGCGGGGTCGTTGCACGAGGAGCGCGACGATGATCACCACGAACAGCACGGGGTCGACCAGCGCGGCAGAGCTCTCGTTCCAGATGACCGCGGTCTCGATGATGCCGATCCCACAGGCGGCCGCGAAGATCACCCCGAGATGCTCCATGCGTCCGATCACCGCGGCCGCGAGCGCGCGCAACAGGAGCGACGGTCCGAAGGCCGATCCGAACGGCAAGCCGATCATTCCTGTGCGCAGGATCATCGCGATCGTGCCGATCACGGTGGCGAGGATCCACGCAACGTTCTGCGTGAGACCCACGTTCACCCCGAGCAACGACGCTCGGTCGCTTCGGTCGGCCGCCGCGCGCATGGCGACTCCGAGGTTGGTGAATCGGAGGAACGCGAAGAGTCCGACGATCACGGCGATCGTGGTGATGGCCGTCGTCAACTCCGCCGCGTGGAAGACGAAGGGGAAGATCTCGAACCGGAACGGGAAGGGTTGCGGCAGGCTCTGGACGGGCGTGTTCTCACCGAACAGCGGCGGGATGGCCTGCGCCATTGCGGCCAGCAGTTGCGCGAGCCCGATGGTCGCGACCATCAGGATCAGGCGGGGTGCCCGGGTGAACCGGCGAATCACCACGAACTCGACGACGGAACCGAGCACCACCGCCACCACGAGCGCGAACGGCACGGCAGCCCAGTACGACCAGCCGCTCACTGCGACGAGTGACACCGCGAGGCCGGCAGGAACCGCCCCGAGATCGGCCTGCGCGAAGTTGATGACCCGGTGCGATCGATAGACCAGGGTGAGCCCCAGCGCCAGGAGCGCCGAGAGCGAACTGAGCGCCACCCCCCACAGGAGAATTCCGAACGGCGTCGGCCACACCAGTTGCAAGAGTGCGACGAACGTGCAGGTTCCCAGCGCCCATCTCGCGATTGCGCCGTACCGGGAGCCGGAGAAGCTACGGAGTCGTGTCGTCGCCCGTCGACTTCTTCGGGTTCGGCGGCTTCTGCTGACCGGGTGCGTCGGCCGACTTGCCATGCTGCGGCGGCGTCGTGTCGGGCGCGGGGTCGTGCCCCGGAGGCGTCGAGGGCGGGCCTCCGTCTTCGCCGTTCCCGTTGTTTCCGTTGTTCCGGTCGCTCTCGCCAGTGTCCGTCGACGAGGCAACGGCGCTCGCGCCCTCAACGGTGCCGGACGGGGTTGATTCGGCGTGACCGCCCGCCGCCGACACCGAACTGGACGCGGCCGCGACGCCGATTCGGCCCCCTGCGCTGCCGCTCGCGCCGCTGGTGGGAGCCTCGATGCCGATCGATGTGGGCGAGCGATCTCCGCCGTCGGGACCGGGGATCGGGACACCCATCGAGCCGAGCGTCTCGTGCGCGATCGTCTGCATGGGGCGGGGGAGCGATCCGGTGGTGGCCGCGACCGCGGTTCCTGTGAAGCACACGACCAGGAGCGTGCTGGTCGCGACGAGGTTGAGGTGGCGGTGTCGGCGGGGCGGAAGAACGGGCGCGTCGGCCGACAGTGCGGCCTCGCGTGCGGCAACGAACGACGCCGCGGCGACGACGTCGCCGGCGATCTCGTCAGGGTGGGTCGGGGCGGCGGCAGCCGACAACACCTGACGCACCGGCTCGTACGCGGCGGGCGCGACGGCCGCGTCGGGATGCTCGAGGATCTCGACGCCGACGTCGGGATCGAGCGGTGGGAGGGGCTTCGTCCAGTCCCACCCGACGTCGCGTCGCGGTGGGCCGAACGCTTGGGCGCGACCGAGTGAATCGGGCGCGCGCGAGCGGCGTGCGTGGCGGCCGGCGCGCGAGCGACGGGTCATCGATGCACCTGCGGGTGCGAAGGCGCGGCGGCCATCGTGGGCGCGACGAGCGGCATCTCGGCCATGGTCATCTCGACGACGGACATCTCGGCCAACGTGATCTCAGCCGCGGGCGGGTCGGCGACGGGAGCCTCGGCAACGTTCGCGGGATCGTCGATCGACGTGGGGACCGGGCGCGCGGGAATGCGCCGTGCGAGCGATCGGAGCCCTCGGTGGGCGAGCACGCGCACAGTGCCGGGACGCTTGCCGACGATCTCGGCCACGCGATTCACATCGAGTCCGGCGATGGTGCGCAACATCACGACTTCTGCCTGGTCGGGCGGCAGGCTGGCAACGAGCTCGAGGGCGGCGTCGGTGGAGATCGCTTCGAGCGCGACGTCACTCGGGTCGTCGGCCGAGTGCCCGGCGAGGTGATACGAATCGGGAGCGACGGGGATGGCCGGCCGGCGCGCCGCGTGCCGCTTCCAGTCGATCGCGCGGCGGCGGGCGATCGTGAAGATCCAGGCGCGGAAATTGTCCTCGCCACCCTCGAAGCGGGTCAGCTGCGAGGCGACTCCCGACCACGTCTCCGACGCGATGTCATCGGCTTCGTCGCCCGCCACGACGCGCAGATAGCGCATCAGCGCGGGGTGGAGGTCGCGCCAGAGCACGGCGAACGCTGCCTCGTCACCCGCCCGTGCGCTCTCGAGCACGAGCTCGAACCCCGGTCCGAGCATCCAATCCCCTCCACGGCCTGCGATCACGTGGTTGCCGACATGATGCCGAAACGCATGATGACGGACCGAGGAGTCGGTCCGTCATCACGGGAGCGACGAGGCAGAGCCTACGCCAGCGAGCGGTTCAGGGTGAACGATCGCCCGACGTCGTCGGGGTCACGGCCGTGGATCAGATGCCGCCGAAGTCGACGCAGATCCACCGGCGACCGTCAGGGGCGTCGAAGAACCCGATCCCGACGATGTTGAACTGCCGCCCGAGGATGTTGGCACGGTGCGGTGCCGAGTTCATCCACGCAGTTTCGATCTGGGTGAAGCTCATCCCGACCGGGCCGACGAGGATGTTCTCGCCGAGCGTGGTGTAGTTCGCGTAATCCGGGTTGGTGTAGAGCACGTCGCTCAGGTTGCGGTGGGTGAACCCGACGGTCGAGGCCATCATCTGCGACCAACCCTGCGCGAGAAACTCGAGCTTGGGGCTCTGGACGAGGGCGGGGAGGCCGTTGCTGGCCCGGTCCTGGTTCATCTGGGCAAAGATCTGGGCCCGAGTCGGATCGGTCGGCGGTCCGGCCTGGGTGTCCGCGAAGCAGGCGGATGCACCGACGCCGATGGCCGCGACGGCCACGAGGATCGCCGCACGCTTCTTGATGCTGGACAGAGCTCGCATGTGCGACTCCCAATCGTCACGCCCGGATGGTTCGTGACTCCATCGGCACCCGGTCGGTCGATCCTTGAGCCTGGCCTCGAATTTTCTGGCTTCGGTCCGAGCGATGGCGGCAAAGGGGCGGTTTGTCGGCATCGCGTGGTGACGGGCGACACATCCGTGCGGCAGCGGTCGACGCGAGCTGCCGAAGAGACATGACGCGCACTTTGCGGTCCCAGTCGCGATGATTGGCGCTCCGAGAGGCCGACCGAGATGTGGAAAACGACAATCAGAGGTCTCTTCGCCCGCAAGGTGCGGCTGGTCCTGACCGCGCTCGCGGTCATCTTGGGCGTGGCGTTCGTCAGCGCCACGTACGTGCTGACCGACACCGTCAAGCAGTCGTTCGACCGTGTGTTCGCCCAGACGGTCGACGGGGTGGATCTGGTGGTGCAGGGGGCGCGTCCACTGGGCGAGGGCTCGCCACAGCGCATTCCCGAAGCGCTGCTCGACCAGGTGCGTTCGGTCGACGGGGTCGCGCGGGCCGATGGTGTGGTGCAGGGCTACGCGGAATTCGTCGACCGCGAGGGCGACAGCATCGGAGGAGGTGGGCCGCCCACGTTCGGCGTGTCGTGGGTCGACCACGGTCCGTTCCACCTCGTGGCCGATGGCGTGAGTCGCGCCCCACGCCGCGACGGCGAGGTTGCGATGGACGAGCAGACCGCGCTCGACCATGGCTTCCACGTGGGCGATCGCGTCCGCGTGCTCCTCGACGGTCCGGCGCGTCGGTTCACCATCGTGGGTCTGTTCAACCTGGGTGATCTCACGGGGTCGGGGGCCGTCACCTGGGCAGCGTTCGATCTCGCCACCGCGCAGCGTGCGTTCGACGCGCGGCAAGCGCTCGACAGCATCTACGTGCAGCGTGATCCGGATGTGCCGGTGCGCGTGCTGCGCCACCGGCTCGACCGCGCGCTCGGTGGCGCAGCGGACGTGCTCACCGCGCCGCAGGCGGCCCGTCAAGTTGGTGAACCGGTGCAGAACTTCCTCGGGTTCTTCACCTACGCATTGCTCGGGTTCGCCGCGATCGGCGTGGTCGTCGGCGCGTTCGTGATCTTCAACACGTTCACGATCCTCGTGACCCAACGCACGCGCGAGCTCGGACTGTTGCGCGCCATGGGCGCGACGGGTGGTCAGGTGATCCGCTCGGTGCTGCTCGAGGCGCTGCTCGTGGGGATCGCGGCGTCAGCGATCGGCCTCGCACTCGGGGTGGCGCTCGGCGTGGGTCTGCTCGAGGTGCTGCGCGCCAGCGGGCTGAAGCTCCCGGACACTTCGACCGTGCTGGCGACACGCACCATCGTGGTGTCGCTGGCCGTCGGCATCGTCGTCACCGTCGCCGCGTCGGTGTTGCCAGCACTGCGGGCGTCACGGGTGTCGCCGATCGCGGCCATCAACGATCAGCCGTCGGCGGTCCCGGGGCGAATGCGACGCCGGATCATCGCCGGCGCGTTGGTCTCGGGGCTCGGCGTGGCGCTGGTGGTGGTCGGGCTCGTACACGCGCACTCGGTGAGCGGCGTGTTCGAACAGGTGCAAGTGGTCGGGGTGGGCGCGTTCGTGTTGCTGGTCGGTGTCATCATGTTGCTCGCGGTCGTGGCCCGTCCGATCGCATCCGTGATCGGGCTCCCGCTGCGCCGCCTGGGCCCGAGCGGCGTGCTCGCGCGGCGAAACGCGATGCGGAACCCCCGCCGAACGGCGATCACTGCGTCGGCGCTGGTGATCGGACTGGCGTTGGTGGCGCTCACCGCGACATTCGGCGCATCGGCCAAGGCGTCGGTGCGCCACGACACGGCGTCGGGTCTGCGCGCCGACTTCGTGCTGAAGACGAACGGGTTCGCCGGGTTCTCGAGCGAGGTCGTCGACCGGGTCGAACACCTTCCTGCGGTGGCGACGGCAGTGCCGATCCGCATCGCCACCGCCGGCATCGGCGACGCGGTCGACACGATGGCGGCGGCCGACCCCGCCGACCTCGGACGCGTCGTCGATCTCGGGTTCGTGAGCGGTGGGATGGCGGGCCTGGAGGGCGACACGCCCGGTGTGCTCGTCGACGACGTCACCGCTCGGAAGAACCACCTCACGGTGGGCGACTTCGTCGCGGTGGGGATGGCTCGCGGGACGCTGCCGTTGCGTGTCGGCGGTGTGTTCACGAACGAGAACTTCATCGGCATCTTCGGCCAGTCGTTGCCGATCGTCATCACCCCGGCCACGTACACGCGCGGCGCAGGCGACAACCCCCAGGACACCCTCGTGCTCGTGAACGCGAAACCCGGACGGGAAGCGGCCGCAGCACGGCAGATGCATCGGGCGTTGTCGCACGACTTCCCCAACCTCGAGGTGCTGACGCGCGACGAGTTCCGCACGCAGCAACAGGAGCAGGTCGATCAGTTCCTCAGCGTGCTCGTGGCGATCCTCGCGCTGTCGGAACTGATCGCGATTCTGGGCATCGTGAACACGCTGGCCCTCTCGGTGTTCGAGCGCACCCGTGAGCTCGGGTTGCTGCGGGTGGTCGGGATGTCGCGCCGCCAGGTGCGCACGATGGTCCGATGGGAGGCGGTGGTGATCGCGCTCATCGGCGCCACGATCGGTGTCGCGCTCGGGTTGTTGTGGGGTTGGGTGTTCACACGCTCCCTGCGCGACGAGGGATTGAGTGTGTTCGTGGTGCCGGTGCCCGCGATCGCCCTCTTCCTGGTTGGCTCGGTGGTGGCCGGGATCATCGCGGCGGTGCTCCCCGCGTGGCGCGCCTCCCGCCTCGACGTGCTCGACGCCATCGCCGCGGAGTAGCGGAACCGTGGGGCGGCCACGCAAGACTCCCGCGGCTCCGGCGGCGGGGAGGGGTGGCGGCTACGATCACTGGCTCACCAAGGGCGGTTAGCTCAGTCGGCAGAGCACTTCCTCGACACGGAAGGGGTCAGGCGTTCAAGTCGCCTACCGCCCACCTACAGCCGTTCGCAACACGGCGACTCCGGTTCTCAACCGGTGCGTCAAGGTCGGAGTCGGCCGCACAGAGGCATCAGATCGCCGGACCCTCGGAGAGCGCACGTGGAGAAGCGGCTGGATCTCGTCGGCGGTGCGCCACCGCTCGCTCCGGAGTTGGCAGCGTTGACGCCGCCCGGGACTGCGCTCATGGATCGGCTGGTGAGCGAGTTCACGTCGACCATCGAGCTCTCGACCCAGCAGGTGTTCTGGTTCGGTCTCGCTGGCTGGATCATGGACCGCCTGTCGGGTCCGATCATGGAGGGCACGGTCGCAGCCGACGAGCTGGGCGAGCAGACGTGGGCGATCTACGCCACGAACTACTGGGCTGGGTTGGAGCTGCGTGAGCACTGGGGCATGCCCGCGTTGATCGCGCTCATGGGCGATGCGGCTCCCGTGGCGCCATTCGCGGATCTCCAGCAAGGAACCATCGTGCTCATGCGCCAGCGCATGGAAGCCATTCGCGCCGGTGGCGAGGCGTGCTTGGAACTCTTGCCGTCGATCCTGCGCGAGGAGGCGAACTCGGGTCCGATTCACGGCTCCGGCTACAACGCCGGCGTCCAGGTGGTGAAGACCGAGGATCCGCCGATCGGGCAACGACGCCCGCACCGAACGCCCCGGCCGTCGGTCGTGCGCATCAACGGACGCGACTTCATGCGGGTCGACTACGACCTGCCGACGCCGCAGTACCTGAAGGTCGTGGCGCTCGGAGTTCGAGCGGGCGGTGACCTCGCAGCCCGACATCTACGAGGCGATCATCGTCGGCGACGAACACGACCCTGATCTGCGCGCGCTCTGGAAGAGCGCGGTGGCGCTCGGGAACCGGACCTGGGGTGGTGACTCGCAAGACGGTTGGACCGACGAGTACTGGGACGAGACCATCCGTTGGGCCTCGATCCTGAACTTCGGCATGGAGGCTGCAGGGCTGGCTGCGTTCGTGGCGCTGATCAACCACGATCCCGACGTCGCGCTGCGCGCGGTGATGTGCAACGCGATCTATCTGGGTGGGACCCCGGGCTTCCTGGTCGGCCTCCTCGACGTCGAGGGGCAGCTCCCCACGGTCACCGAGGCGTAGGTCGCGGAGGGATGCCGACAGGAAGTTCCAGGTCCAGCCCGGTCTTGCTGTGCGCCAGGCGTCTCGGTCGGCGAAGGGTCCGGCCGCGAACAGGGGTCACGGTCCTCGACGGGGACTCGACCGCGCGGGCATTGCCCGCCGGAGCCCAGGTCGCCACGAAGATCACCGTGTCTCCGTCGTCGCCGGCGCGGCGTTCATGAGGATGCGCCGAGAGCCTCCATCATCCGAGCGTGAAAGCCGTACGCCTTCTCCAGGTTCTGGGTGACGTAGTTGCGGATGTAGTCGATCTTGCCTTCGGCATTGACTCGAAAGAGGATGCATTCGCGGTCCAGGTACGGAGTGCCAGTGGGCTGGAGCCAATGACCGGGAAGGATCTCGAACGGCTCGGTCCATGTGCCCGTCTCGGTGAACTCGGCAACGACCCACTCACCCGCGGCGATGAGGTTGGTGAGCTCCCACGTCCAGTCCGGAAACCCCTTGAAGAATTGCACCTGCGCATAGACCCACGGCTCGACACCGACCACCGTCCATTCGCCCCACTCGCCCTCGCGCTGGAAGTCAGACGAGAAGAACGCCGTGGAGCCCTCGACGTCCTGCGCGGCGAACCGCTCGTTCCAGGCCCGTACGACTTGCTCCGGAGTCTGCGTCATGTCGATTCCTCTCGTCTGGGTATACCGACGGGATTGTATAGTCCAGCACGGGGAGGGTCGGGCGATCGACGCCCGGTGCTCGGGTGCGTCCAACCGGAAGCAGGTCGGCCGCGGCGTGCTGCTGAGCTACGCCGAACCAGGACCGCTCGTGCCGAGGTAGGTCCCGGCGAGGATGTCCAGGTCGGCGCGGCTCGCGTGGCCCGGTCCAGACGATGTTGCCCAGCTCCATGACGGCGACGGTGTCGGCGACCTTCAGCGCGTTCTGCGCGTGTTCCTCCACGAGCAGGACCGCGCATCCGAGGTTGCGCAGTTCGACGATGGCGTCGATGACGACGTCGGCGATGAGGGGCGCGAGTCCGAGCGTGGGTTCGTCGGCGATCAGGACGACGGGAGGGTCGGCGATCGCAGGGGCGAGACTCAGCATCTGTTGCTCCCCGCCGGAGAGCAACCCTGCGATCTGCTTGCGACGTTGATCGAGGATCGGAAACCGGTCGTAGGCCTTGGCGCGAAGTTCGGGATCACGCAGCAGAACGGTGAGGTTCTCCTCGACGGTGAGGCCCGGGAAGATGCCGCGGGCTTCCGGGACGAGCTGAATGCCGTCGCGTGCTCGGCGGTACGTCTTGGCGTCCGTGATGTCGGTGCCGCGGAGGAACAGCGTGCCGATGGAGACGTCGACGAGCCCGGCCGCGACCGAGCACAGCGTGGACTTCCCCGCGCCGTTGGCGCCGAGGAGGGCGACGATGGTCCCGGCATCGAGTCGGAGGTCGACACCGTGGAGCACTTCGACATCGCCGTAGCCCGCGACGACGGTGTGCATCGCGAACGTGGCGTCGGTGGTCGCCTCGGGAGTCATCGTGTCGTGACTCGTCGCGACCGCCTCGGCGTGCTCGGCGGCCGCGATCGTCGTGTGCGGGAGCTCGCGCTCGGGGACGACGCCGCCGTGCAGTGATGCCTCGACCTCGGCGATCTGCGCTTGACGTCGCTTCGCTCGCTGCTTCTTCAACTTCCGTTGGCCGGCGAAGGCGAGGATGCCGTCGGGTTCCTGCGCCAACTGGATCGCACCGAATCCCGACAAGATCGGCACGAAGTACACCGACGTGATCAGCGCGTTGACGTCGCCGCCACTGAGGAACGACCACGACGAGATCCAATGGAAGGTCGCGGTGCCGGCGGCGAACGCGAAGCCGGCGAGAAGCGCGCCCCCGGGGCGGCGGATGCCGAAGGTCACCGCCAGCGCGAGCCAGAACAGCCCGATGAGTGGCGGCGCGGTCGTACCACTGATGGCGAACGAGAACTGGCCGAGCAACACGCCGCCGATTCCGGCGATCGCTGCCGACAGGGCGAAGATCGTCACCTTCGAGCGATTCACCGCGATGCCCGACGCCTGGGCCGCGACCTCGGAGCTGCGCACGGCGAGGATCGCGCGACCCGACGACGACCGCGTCAGCGCATGGACGACCAACGTCAGCAGACCGAAGATCACGAGGTACAAGAGGATCTGCTCTTCGAGCTGGCTGAAGTCGATCTTCGGCTGATCGAATTTGACGAAGGGGTTGGCGCCGGTGATCGCGCCGTTCAGCCAGTTGAGGCCGGGCAGGTCGAGCGTGGGGGAGCGGATCGTCCAGCCGGCCTCGCCGTTGCGGATCGAGTCGACCGCCCAGGGCACGAGCGAGAGGAAGAACGCCCAGGCAAGGGTGCCGAGCGCGAAATTCACGCCGCCGAGCCGGGTGAGAGGAACGGCGAGGATGGCGCCGAGCAGGCCAGCGGCCAGGGCGCCGATCACGATGGCCCAGAAGAAGTTGAGCTGGCCGTGCGAGAACACCAGCGGGAGGTTCCAACCCCAGTTGTGGGTGAGCGCCCAGCCACCCGCGAAGCCTCCCGCGGTGACGAAGCTCGCCTGCATGAGGCTCACTTGTCCGCTCAAGCCGGTGACCACCACGAACGACAGGAAGATCACCGCCATGGCGACGCTCTGAGCGATGACCGTCTGGTCGTAGCTGTCGGCGCGGAGCCACTCGACGTTGCACCACTGCAGGGAGAACGCGACGAGCGCGATGGTTCCGACCGCCCAGGGCAGGCGGCGGCGCCATTTCGGCAGTCCCACCCGGTGATCTGGGCGTGGACTGTCGTCGGCGGTGGTGCCCGCGCGACGCGACTTGTCGCGGCCGAAGGCGAGGAGCAACACGATGACCAAGATGAACGGCACCGCCGACTTGAGCCCGCTGAGGTGGCTCAGCCAGCCGGGAAGGACGTCGTCGCTGTAGCCGGCAACCAGGTTCTGCACGACGCCGAGCAGCAGTCCGCCAGCGAACGCGATCGGGATCGACCGCAGTCCGCCGAGCACGACCGCGGCGAGCGATCCGAGGACGACGAGCGTGTAGGCGAAGTCCTGCAGACTGAAGAGCGGGGCGATCAGCACGCCGCCGAGCCCCGCGAGGATCATCGTCATGATCCATGCGGCCGCCGACGTGCGCGCGGCGTTGACGCCGCGCAGCCCGGCGAGCGATTCGCGGTCGACGACGGCGCGCATCTCGAGCCCCACTCGGGTCCGGCGGATGACGTACCAGAGCACGACCGCAGCCAGCGCCGCGACGACGAACACCGCGATCTGGTCGGAGTTCAGGACGACTCCACCGATCTTGTAGTTGTGGTGGGGGGTGAACGCCACGCCTGGGGCGGGCAGGCCCTCTGACGTGCCGGTGTTGCCGACGAAGCCGAGATCGAAGACGTCGTTGCCGACGCTCACGACCAGCCACTGGACCAGCGCCGGGAGCGCGACGAGCAGGCCGATCGTGCCGACGATCCGCGCGTAGATCGGAGCGGTCGCGAGTCGCCGGAGCAGGATGCGGTCGAGCAGCAGACCCAGGATCGGGGCGAAGATGAACGCGGAGATGATCAACGCGGGCACGATCGGAACACCGAGCCCGGTGTTCAACTGGTAGTAGAGATACGCGGTCGCGAACGCGACCGCGCCGTGCGCGAAGTTGAAGATCCCCGATGTCGTGTAGGTGAGCACGAGGCCGGACGCCATGATCGAATAGATGGCACCGGTGACGAGACCCGACAGCACCAGGCTCCAGAACTGACTCATGGCGAGCCCAGCTCCGCGCTGGAGTCGCCGTCGACACCGGCCGGCGCATCGGCGTCGGGATTCGTGCCGCCGGGAACATCGTCGCCGTGTTGAACGGCACCCAGGTACGCGTCTCGCACGGCCTGGTTGCGCTGGATCTCTTCAGGGAGTCCGCTCGCGAGCAGGGTGCCGAGGTCGAGCACGACCACGCGGTCGCACTGCTCCATCACGAAGGCGGCGTTGTGCTCGACGAGCAGCACTGCGCACTCCGTCTCGTCGCGCACTGCGCGAATCTGCTCGCCCAGGCGCGCGGTCTCCAGCTCGTCGAGACCCGACGCCGGCTCGTCGAGGAGCAACAGTGTCGGCGGGTCGACGATCGCCCTCGCGAACTCGACCATGCCGCGCGGTGCCAATCGGCAGCGAACCTGCGAGCTCGTCGCGCACCGGGACGAGGCCGCATCGTTCCAGCACGTGATCAACGCGGGTGCGACGCTCACGTTCACGCCTCCGCCGGCTCGGTGACGCGACCAGATCCGCGAGCACGCCACCACCTCCACCGCGCCATTCGAGCGCCGCCAACACGTTGTCCTCGACGCTGAGCCAACCGAAGGTCTGCACCCGCTGAAAGGTGCGGCGCAACCCGGCGCGCGCGCGGTCGGTGCTCGACCGCCGGGTCACGTCGACGTCGTCCAGGACGACCGAGCCCTCGTTCGCCGCTCTGACGCCCGAGATGACGTCGAACAGGGTCGTCTTGCCGGCTCCGTTCGGTCCGATGATCCCCAGGATCTCGCGGTTGATGGCGTCGAAGCTCAAGTCGTCGAGCGCGGTGATGCCGCCGAATCGCACCGTCACCCCGGACACGCGGAGAACGACGGAGTCGGCTTCGCTCGCGGCAACCGTCACGTGGATCGCGGGTCTCGGGAACCAGCGGCGCCGCGCTCAGGTGGGTTCGAGCGCGGCGTCGCCGGAGGACTGACGACGGGATCGGTGGGCTGATGATGGGACGGCGCGAACGCTCTGGCGCCGCCGTTCGCCCGCGACTGCATCCGTGGTTTCAGCTCCCAGTGAATTTCGGGTTGACCTTGAATCGTTTGATCGAGCAGGCATACGGCTCGGCCACGCTCCAGGGCGCGGTGCCGGTCGACAAGATCAGCTCTCCGCAGGCCGGCGTGGACATCACCGTCGCGGCCGGGTACTTGATCGGACCTGCCAGTCCCTTGATCTCCCACGTGATGGTCGAGAGCACCTTCTGCACCGCCTCGGGAGTGAGGGCTTTGGTGCCGCCCTTGGCCACAACCGCCTTGACCGCCTGGATGAACATGTCGGCCGCGAAGTACGTCGTTTCGCTGTAGATGGGGGTGGCCGCAGGAGCTCCAGCTGCGGTGAAGTCCGCCTGCATCTGCGTCAGTGCCGGGCTCGGCGCCGTGTTCCAGAAGTTGAGTGCGACCGTTCCCTTCAGCGGCCCCGCGAGGAGATCCAGACCGAGATTGGAACTCAATGTTCCCGTGAATCCCGCGGCTTGCAACGAATCCCAGAATGCGAGGCATTGCGCGGAGAGCGCACACGAGATGGCGTCGGGCTGGTGACCACTGTCGGCGTGCATCAAGTCCTGGATGTACGGCGTGTAGTCCGAGGCCTCGGCGGGAACGGTCCCTTTCGCGTAGACCACCTTGAATCCGGCGCCCTCCATCGATGTGGCCTGGTACTTCGCAGCGTCCTTGCCCGACTGCGAATCGCTCGCGATCATCGCAATCGATGGGTGCGTCTTGCCGGTCTTCTCAGCAACGTACGCGTAGTTGCCCGCGTAGGTGTCTGGCATTGCCTTCGGCGCCGTCGGCACTGCACACCCGGTGAACCCGAATCCCCAGAGCGAGGTGGTCGGAGTGTCGCTGCAATACGTTCCGTCGAATGCGAACCCGACGTACGGCACGCGCTGCTGGGTGAGATAGGGGCCGGGGTTCACCGTCGAGATGTCCGGCACGATCGCGAAGACACCCTCTTGGGTGACCAAGCGCCTGACCTCCGACGTTGCGATCGCTGGGTCGTTCTTGTCGTCAGCGAGGCCGGCGTAATCGAACTTGACGCCCTTGACTTCCTTGGTGTCGTTCGCCCGCTTGAATCGAGCGATGGCCCCGATGTCGGCGCCTTTGAACGTGCCCTCATTGCCGAGGCCGCCGACGGTGAGGGTGCTGCCGTCGAAGCCCCGTACCGCGGCCGCTCCGCTCGCTCCCACACTTCCCGCAGCCACGAAGGCGGTCGCGAGAACGACGACCAGCGCGATCAACTTGGCGCTACGAGCCCCCACACATGCAGTGATCAAGTCCAGATCCCTTCGGTTGGTGTTGCTGGAACCTCATGGAGTGCCGACCGCCGACGGTGGGCTGCGACGTGGTGCTCGACCGCCGTGATCCGGCGGGACGGGCTCCCGAGCACTGCACCTGCCGGCAGCACCAGGCGACCGGCGTGGCCGTAGACCTCGGGCGAGCTCCGTCTGCGCCAACGCTCGCCACTCCGATGACGGTCGTTCCCTGCTTCCCCCCTGAACCCGACTTGGTGTCGATGCCAGTTTGGCTGGACTATACAATCACGTACTCGGGATGTACAGCCCCGCCACGGCACGCCACGGCAGCCGTGCGCAGCCCGGAATGCTCGGGTCGCCGACCGTGCGTTCGGAGCTTGCGAGGGCGCGCACGTGAGCGAAGCCGCACCTTCCCCGTTCCGGGACGATCTGCTCGCGGGCCAGGTGGCGTTCGTCACCGGAGATGCGAACGGGATCGGCAAGGAGGCCCCGTGCACGATGTCCAGTAGCCGCAGGCGTCAGCTCGCGTGCCAACATCGAGGTGTCGCTGTGAGCTGCTACAACCTTCGCGAATGAACGTTCCGCAATACCGGCAGCTTGCAGAGTCCCTGCTGGCGCAGATCACCGACGGCGAGCTCGCAGTCGGAGACCGCCTTCCCACGGAACTGGAGCTCTGCCGGTCCGCCGGCCTGGCTCGAGGCACGGTCCGACAAGCGCTCGGACACCTCGAAGAGCTCGGAATGATCAGCCGACGGCCCGGTGCCGGCACGGTCGTGATCGCGCCCGCTCCTGTGGGGCGCTATCAACCCGTTGCTCAGTCTGCAGCCGACATCGCTGCGCTCAGCGTCGAGACCAAGCTGGTTGCTCCCCAGATCGGCGAAGTCGTGCTGGGTGCGGCTTTGGCCCGACGGATCGGGTCGGCGCCAGGTGCCACATGGTTCGTCATCGAGGGTGCGCGTGTCCATCGGAAGGGTGACGGTGCGCCCTTGTGCTGGAGTGAGCACTATCTCAGAGGCGATGCGTCTCGAACTCGCCTGCTGCGAGGAACGTTGACCGTCGAAGACGCGGCCGAGAGGCGCACGGAGCAGACGATCTATGCCGATCTCATCCACGGGCACATCGCCGAGGCGCTCGAGGCCCAACCTGGAAGTGCTGCCCTCGTGATCAGCCGTCGCACTTGGGACGAGAACGACGACCTCCTCACCGTGGGCATCCACACGCACCGGGCCGACCGCTACAAGATCTCCACGTCGTTGTAGCGCAACCGACGCGAGTCACGCATTAGTCTATACCAGCCTCGCGGTCGCCAGTTCTGCGCTCGAGCCGAGCCGACAGCCGCGTGCCGAGCCCGCACGTGTGCACTCGACTGAGATGGGGACCACCGATGACCACCTCCACGCAGCTCAGTGATCCGCTTGTGCTTCCGTGCGGCGCAGTGCTGTCGAATCGCCTGTGCAATGCGGCAATGACCGAGGGCCTCGCGGACTCGATGAATCGCTCCACGCCCGAGCTCGACCGGCTGTACCGGATCTGGAGCGAAGGCGGCTCGGGACTCGTCCTGACCGGCAACGTCCAGGTCGACCGCCAGCACCTCGAGCGACCGGGCAATGTCGTCGTCGACGGGAACGGAGGTGAGGACGAACTGCGACGACTGAGCGAGAACGGTCGCTGCGCCGGCAATCACCTGTGGATGCAGATCAACCACACCGGACGCCAGACTCTCGGCCGGGTCAATCTCGCTCCATCCGCACCTTCGGCTGTGCAGGTGGTCGCGCCGGGCGAGTACGGAATCCCGCGACCCATGACCGAGTCCGAGATCATCGACGTGATCGCCCGGTTCGGTCACGTCGCAGGCGTCGCGCGCGAGACCGGCTTCAGCGGCGTCGAGATCCACGCCGCCCACGGCTACTTGCTCTCGCAGTTCCTGTCGGGGCGCGTCAATTGACGGACCGACGACTGGGGCGGGAGCCTGGCCAATCGAGCGCGGATGCTGCTCGAAGTCGTCGGTTCGGTGCGCGTGGCCGTGGGCCCCGATTTCCCCATCGGGGTCAAGCTGAATTCGGCGGATTTCCAGCAGGGCGGCTTCACGATGGACGAGTCCGTGCAGGTCGCCCGCTGGTTGGACGAGGCAGGCATCGACCTCCTCGAGCTGTCGGGCGGCAGCTACGAGCGCGTGAGCATGGGCGGCATGGACACCCCTGAGTCGACGCGAAACCGCGAGGCTCACTTCCTCGACTTCGCCCACGGCCTCAAGCCGGCCATCGAGGTTCCGGTCATGGTCACCGGCGGTTTCCGCACTCGCACGGCGATGGTGAACGCCCTCCAGTCCGGCGACACGGACATGATCGGCATCGCCAGCCCGAACATCTTCGAACCTGATCTGGCCAACAAATTGCTCAGCGGCGAGGCTGACGGCGCATGGTTCACCCTTGATCGGATGATCGAGGCCTACGCCGGTGTGGAGGAAGACCTCACGACCAGCGATCCAGTCCGGGCCGGCGCCTACTTCTGGAGCCAGCTGTTCATCATTGCGCGCGAGGGCGCACCCCGGATGGACGCGACGTTCCTCGACCTGGTGGATGAGTTCGTCGCTGAAGAGGAAGCGCGGCTTGACAGCCTCGAAGAGTTCCACCCGGTTCCGAAGAAGAATCGCTGACTGGATCACGGGAATCGAGAGGGAGCTGCTCACGGCGTCGTGCGGATTCGCACGACGCCGGGTCTCGATGAACACGCGAGCATGGTCGCGACTGCGACGATCCACGCGTCGGCCACTGTGAGTCCGAGACGCTGCCAGAGCCCGTGCGCCGGGCCGAGCGTGCTGGCGAGCAGACAGCCCGCGGCAACGAGTGCGACGACCCGAGACGCGACCGCGGCTCGGCGTGCGCCACGAGCGGCGAACGGCCCGGCCGCGAGCAGCGGCAGTGTCACGATCGACACGTAGCCGACCCCGGCGAACGCGGCATGCGCGCCGTCACCCGACCATCCGCCGAGCGGGGTCATCGCCACGCCGATCGTGGCGAGTCCGGTGATGAGCGCGGCGACCCACGCGGCGCCGTCGAGGGTGTCACGCAGCGCGAGGGCGAATGCCGCCATTCCGAGCCCGTAGACGACGAAGGCGATGGTCATGGCGACGCGCGTCGACGTGCCGACGGCTGCGAGGTCACTGATGGCGTCGTCGACGGGGGAGTAGCCACTGCGGACACTGCCGGCCAGTGCCCACGTCGCGACGAACACGACCGGACCGATGACGCCGCCGAACGCAAGGAGCCGTGCGCGACGGTTCACAGCTTGGGTTCGGCGCACCCCAGTGACCGTATGGCGCAGCCGGTGAGCACGTGATCGCACCGCTACCCTCGATGGCGACCTTCAGCTCAGGGAGAACCGATGCCGACGACGCTGGCGCCCACCGATCACTACCCGATCATCACGGCCGACTCGCACGCCGGTGCCAGTCACGCCGTGTATCGCGAGTACCTCGAGGAGAAGTACCTCGACGACTTCGATGCGTGGCGCGGCAAGTACAAGAACCCCTACAAGGACCTCCGCGCCAACGACGATCGCATCCGCAACTGGGACAACGAACGTCGCAACGGCGATCAGCAACGCGACGGCATCGTCGGCGAGGTCGTGTTCCCCAACACCGTTCCTCCCTTCTTCCCGAGCTTCGTGTTGTTCGCGCCGCAGCCGACGGCCGACAACTACGAGCACCGTCTCGCCGGGGTCCGTGCCCACAACCGTTGGTTGGCCGACTGGTGCGGCGAGTTCCCCGAGCGCCGCGCCGGTATCGGCCAGATCTTCTTGAACGACGTCGACGACGCGATCGCCGATGTGCACTGGATCAAGGAGCACGGGCTGCGCGGCGGGATCCTGCTGCCCACGCTGGCTCCCGACGTCACGTGGATCGAACCGATCACGTCGCCGGTCTACGAGCCGCTCTGGGACGTGTGCGCGGATCTCGGCGTCGTCGTGAACTCCCACAGCGGCACCGGCTCGCCCAACTACGGCACGCGTCCGGGTGCCGCGCTGATGATGATGAACGAGGTGCCGTTCTACTCACAGCGTCCGCTCGTGCATCTCCTCGTGTCGGGAGTGTTCGAACGTCACCCCGAGCTGAAGTACTGCCTCACCGAGCTGGGAGGCGCGTGGGTGCCCGCACTGCTCGCGCAGCTCGATCACCTGATTGCGATGGTCAACAGCGGCGCGCAGGGTGAGATGCGCTACAGCGACGACGACAAGACCGTCACGATGACGGCCACCGAGCTGTTCCACCGCAACTGCCACCTCGGCGTCAGCATGGCCGGCCCCGCCGACGTCGCGCTGCGCCACGAGATCGGTGACGGATCCTTCATGTGGGGGAGCGACTACCCCCACGACGAGGGCACGTTCCCGAACTCGAAGGAGCGACTGCGCGCCGCGTTCCACGACGTGCCGCCGGCGGAGACGTGGGAGCTGCTCTGCGGCAACGCGGCCAAGCTCTACGACTTCGACCTCGAGAAGCTGGCGCCCTTGGCTGAGGAGTACGGCCCGACCGTTGCCGAGCTGCAGACGCCGTTGACCGCAGCGGAGCTCGAGCAGTTCGGTCGTCGGACGACCTGACCCGATGAGCCGTCCGGCTCGGTGATGGTTCGCTGAACCCCGATACGATCGACGAGCCCCATCGAACGGATCGGACGACTGCGGCGTGCTTCTCGACTCCATCAACGACCCCAGCGATCTCAAGGGTCTCGACGCCACCGATCTGGCGGTGCTCGCGCACGAGATCAGGGCGGTGCTGATCCAGTCGGTGGCCAAGCACGGTGGGCACCTGGGTTCGAACCTCGGCGCGGTGGAGCTCACGCTCGCCCTGCACCGCACCTTCGATTCGCCGAACGACTCCATCATCTGGGACACCGGCCACCAGGCCTACGTGCACAAGCTCGTCACCGGCCGCCAAGAGGGGTTCGCCCGTCTGCGTCAGGCCGGGGGCCTGTCGGGCTACCCGTCGCGAGCGGAGTCGGAGCACGACCTCGTCGAGAACAGCCACGCGTCGACTTCGCTGAGCTACGCGTACGGGCTCGCCGTTGCGCGCGACCTCGCGGGTGGTGACGACACGGTGATCGCAGTGATCGGCGACGGCGCGCTCACCGGCGGCCTCGCCTACGAAGCACTGAACAACATCGGGTTCCAACAGCGCCGTGTGGTGATCGTGCTCAACGACAACGGCCGCTGCTACGCGCCCACCGTGTCGCGTCTCACCGCGGCGAGCGACGGCGTCGATGAGCTCGACGACCCTGCGGCGTTCTTCCGCTCACTCGGGCTTGCGTACCGCGGACCGATCGACGGTCACGACATCGCCGCCATCGAAGCCGAGCTGCGTGAAGCGAACACGCGACGCGGCCCGGTCGTCGTGCACGTGCTGACCCGCAAAGGTGAGGGCTACGGTCCGGCCGAGACCGACGAAGAGAAGCGACTGCACGACGTCGGTGCCTTCGATCCCGAGACGGGGGTGCCGCTTGCGCGCAGCTCCTCGTCGTTCACCGCCGCGTTCGCGTCGAAGTTGGTGCAGCTCGGCGAGCAGCATCCCGAAGTGGTGGCCCTCACCGCTGGGATGCCTGGATCCACTGGGCTCCTGCCGTTCGGCGACCGCTTCCCTGAGCGCTGCATCGACGTCGGCATCGCCGAGCAGCACATGGTCGCTTCAGCCGCCGGCATGGCGATGCGTGGGCTGCGCCCGGTGGTCGCGGTCTACTCCACCTTCCTCAGTCGGGCGTGGGACCAACTCGGTGTACGACGTCGGCCTGCACGGCGCACCCGTGATCTTCTGCGTCGACCGCGCCGGCATCACCGGCGACGACGGCCCGAGTCACCACGGCCTCTACGACCTCGCGCTGCTCACCAAGGTGCCGGGGATGACGGTGTTCGCGCCTTCGTCGTTCGAAGAGGTTGCGGTGATGCTCGACGAGGCCATGCGCATCACGTCGGGCCCGGTCGCGTTGCGGTGGTCGAAGACCCCGGCGCGTCGAGTGGGCCCTGACGAAGTGGGGCAAGGGCGCTCAGCACGTCGTACCCGCACCGGCGCCGATGTGTGCGTGCTCGCGGTGGGCAAGATGGTCGAAGCGGCCGAGGAGGCCGCCGCGCTGCTCGATGCGCGCGGCATCACCACCTCGGTGTGGGACGTGCGCACCATCCCGCTCGATGCCCGCATGCTCGCGGATGCCGGCGCGCACCGGCTCGTGGTCACCGCGGAGGACGGCATCGCGGAGGGCGGCGTCGGCAGCCTGATCGCGAGCGAGTTGGCCCGCCTCGACGTGGGCACTGCCACCGTGCCCGTGCTCACCCTCGGCACGCCACTCGCGTACCTCCCACACGGCAAGCCCGACGCCATCCTCGCCAACCTCGGCCTCGACGCCACCGGCATCGCGGCCTCCGTCCAGAAGGCCCTCGACACTCCCTAGCGCGCGTGGGTGCATGCTGGCCGTAATGTGGGAGGCCCCAGCCCAGGACCGAGGCGCCCGTGTTCATCGACGGCTTCGTACACCAACTCCCCGACGTCGATCCTCAGGAGACCGAGGAGTGGCTCGACTCGCTCGACTCCGTGGTGGAGGTGGGCGGCCGGTCCCGCGCTCGGTACCTGATCGCTCGGCTCATGGAGCGGGCCCGGGAGCAGGGCGTCGGCGTGCCGGCGATGGTGAGCAGCGACTACATCAACACCATCCCGCCCGAGCAGGAGTCGTGGTTCCCGGGCGACGAGACCCTCGAACGCCGGATCCGCGCGTACATCCGCTGGAACGCGATGGCGATGGTCGACCGTTCGAACCACCGGTTCGACGGCCTGGGCGGCCACCTCTCCACGTTCGCGTCGGCCGCGGGCCTCTACGACGTGGGGTTCAACCACTTCTTCCGCGGCAAGCGTGACGGCGGCTTCGGCGACCAGATCTACTTCCAAGGTCATGCCGCGCCCGGCGTGTACGCCCGCGCGTTCCTCGAAGGTCGGCTCACCGAGGACCAGCTGGATCGCTTCCGTCGCGAAGTGCTCCCCGGTGGCCTGTCGAGCTACCCGCACCCGCGCCGCATGCCCGAGTTCTGGGAGTTCCCCACCGTGTCGATGGGTCTCGGCCCGCTCAACGCGGTGTACCAGGCGCGCTGGAACCGGTTCCTGCACCACCGTGAGATCAAGGACACGTCCGGGTCGAAGGTGTGGGCGTTCGTCGGCGACGGCGAGATGGACGAGCCAGAATCGATGTCGGCGCTGTCGATCGCGGCGCGTGAGCAGCTCGACAACCTGATCTTCGTCGTCAACTGCAACCTGCAACGGCTCGACGGGCCGGTGCGCGGCAACGGCAAGATCATCCAGGAGCTCGAGGCCACCTTCCGCGGCGCGGGTTGGAACGTGATCAAGGTGATCTGGGGTCGCGCCTGGGACGCCTTGCTCGAAGCCGACCGCGACGGTGTGCTCGTGAACCAGATGAACTCCACCGTCGACGGTGAGTTCCAGAAGTACGCGGTCGAGAGCGGCGCGTACATCCGTGAGCACTTCTTCGGCCCGGATCCGCGCCTGCAGAAGATGGTGGCGCACCTCTCCGACGACGATCTGCGCAACCTGCCCCGTGGTGGTCACGACTACCGCAAGCTCTACGCCGCCTACAAGATGGCGGTGGAGCACGAGGGCAGCCCCACCGTGATCCTGGCCAAGACAGTCAAGGGATGGACGCTCGGCAGCGGCATCGAGTCGCGCAACGCGACGCACCAGATCAAGAAGCTCGGCCCGGCCGAGCTCACGGTGTTCCGTGACCGGCTCGAGTTGCCGATCCCGGATTCTGAGCTGGCCGACGGTGATCCGCCCTACTGGCACCCAGGGGTCGACTCACCCGAGTTCGAGTACATGACCGCCCGGCGTCGCGCGCTCGACGGCCCGGTGCCCGAACGGCTCGTGCGCAAGAAGTCGTTCGTGATGCCGCCCGCCGACACGTACTCCGACGTGCTTGCCGGCACCGGCGACAAGGTGCAGGCCAGCACCACCACCGCGTTCGCGCGGTTGTTGCGCAACCTGCTGCGCGACCCGAGCATCGGCACGCGCATCGTGCCGATCATCCCCGACGAAGCGCGCACGTTCGGCCTCGACTCACTGTTCCGCGAGTACAAGATCTATTCGCCGTTCGGTCAGTCGTACGAGCCGGTTGACGCCGCGCTGCTGCTGTCGTATCGCGAAGCGCGCAACGGTCGCATCCTCGAAGAAGGCATCAACGAAGCCGGATCGATGGCGTCGTTCACCGCCGCGGGCACGTCGTACGCGACGTGGGGCGAGCCCATGATCCCGTTCTTCATCTTCTATTCGATGTTCGGGTTCCAACGCGTCGGCGATCTCATCTGGGCGTTCGGCGACCAGCGCGGTCGCGGGTTCCTGCTCGGCGCCACCGCCGGTCGCACCACGCTCACCGGTGAAGGCCTGCAACACGCCGACGGACAGAGCCCCGTGCTGGCGTCGACGGTGCCGAACTGTCGGGTGTACGACCCGGCGTTCGCGTACGAGATGGGCGTGATCATCCGCGACGGCATCGAGCGCATGTACGGCGACGAACCCGAGGACTGCTTCTACTACATCACCCTGTACAACGAGAACTACTCGATGCCCGCGATGCCCGAGGGTGTCGAAGACGGCATCATCAACGGGTTGTACCGGTTCCGCGAGGCGGCGGGCGGGGGAGCGCATCGCGCGCAACTCCTCGCGTCGGGTACGGCGATGTTGGCTGCCCTCGACGCGCAGTTGATGTTGCACGACGAGTTCGATGTCGACGTCGACGTGTGGAGCGCGACGAGCTACAAGCTCCTGCGGGAAGACGCGTTGAGCACACTGCGATGGAACCGTCTGCACCCGACGGAGCCGGCGCGACACGTGTACGTGGCCGAGCAACTGCGCGACACCGAAGGCCCGGTGATCGCGGTCACCGACTTCATGAAGGCGGTGCCCGATCAGGTCGCGCCGTTCGTCGGCAAACCGTTCACGTCACTCGGCACCGACGGGTACGGCTACTCCGACACGCGGGTCGCGTTGCGTCGTCACTTCGAAGTGGACGCGCAGAACATCGTGGTCACGGTGCTGGCGTCACTCGCCGAGTCGGGCGCGATCAAGGACGAAGTCGTGGCCGAAGCGATCGCGCGCTACGACCTCGACCCCGACGCCGAAGACCCTCGCACCACCTGACGTTCGCGCGCGTTGCCCTCGGCCGAGGGAACGATCGAGGGAATCGGCTGGGTCAGGACGCGGCGCGGCGGCCGGCGTCGTCGTCCCGCAGGGGGTCGTCGTTCAGCGGGTCGTCGTCGTCCCAGTCGTCTTCGAGGGCTTCATCGTCGTCGTCGTCCTCGTTGTCGTCGTCGAGATCGACGTCGGCAAGGGAACGGCCGGTCTCACTGAAGAGACCGTCGTCGAAGCCCTGCTTGAGCTCGCGGGCCTCCCGAAATCGACGGGCCCGTCCTTTTCTCGGCATGTCACCGCCTTGGAGCGCGCAAATCCTGGCCGGCGCCAAGTGGCGCCACGGTCTACCCCTCCATGATCGCGCATCGGGAGGAGTTGGTGCATGCGTTACGTGAACGGTTGGTTGCCATATCGGTCGAGATGCACCACTTCTTCTACCGGACGTCGCGTGGTCGGGCCGTATTGACCCTTCGGCCAGCCGAGCGGCACCGCGGCGACGGGAGTGATGGTGCGGGGGAGGCCGAGCGTGCGACGGGTCAGCGCGACCGACCAGATCGGCATCGTGGTGAGCGTGGCACCTAGCCCGACGGCCCGCGGCGGCTAGGAGGAGGTTCTGCGCCGCGGGGTAGGCCGAGCCGTACCACGACGAAGCCAGGATCGGCGGCGCGAACACGGGTGAGCGGCCGTGGAGGCACACGACCACCACGACGGGCACCTCTTCGAAGTGATCGGCTTGCCAGCGCACTGCGGCCATGGTGCGGGCCGACGCGGCATCGGCGGGCCCGGAGCGGAACCGCTCGAGCCGCTTGCCGACCGCGAGGGCCTGGCGGTTGAGGCGCGCGAGCTGGTGCTTCACCTCGGCGTCGCGCACGACCACGAACTCCCACTGTTGCTTGTTGGAGCCGGTGGGGGCGCGGGTGGCGAGCTCGATGCAGCGCAGCACGACGTCGTCGTCGACCGGATCGGGACGGAGGCGACGCATGGCACGCTGCGTGCTCATCGCCTCGGCGAGCGGCATCGCGAGCTGTGCATCGGGATCGCGGACGTCGATCTCGCCCGTGATCTCGCCCGCGCTGTCGGGCCGGTCCGTGGTAGCGGTCATACCGCGCCGAGGCTACCGCTACGTGCTGGCCGTGCTCTTGGCGGGCGCCTACAGTGATCGGCCCTGGGAGTCGGCTCCGGCCGGTTCTGGGGGATGGGCGATTGGCTCAGTTGGTTAGAGCGCTGCCTTCACACGGCAGAGGTCATGGGTTCGAGTCCCGTATCGCCCACCACGAGAGCGCAGGTCAGGGTCGATCTGAGGGCGTGAACGATCTGGGCTGTTGCGCGGCGATGTGGTCGCGATGACCGGGTTAGTCTTCCGCCCGAATGGAATGGCTGCGGCGGAGAAGATGGGCCTTGATCGCAGGCACGGCGGTTGTCGTCTGCTGTGTGATCGGCGTCGTCGCCGTTTCATCAGCGGGCTCGGGTCGGCCTTCCAAGGTTGCGATTCGGACGCCACGAGCCGAACTACGTCGTCGAGGCTGGGCGACGACTGGCGCCGCCACGACGACAACGACAACGACGACGCCCGCGACGACTGCGGAGGATCTCACGGCCGCAAGTGGTGTGGCAGCCGCCGCCACGACGTCGGGCTCGGGGAGTCCGTCGCAGAGTTCGTCGAACGTGGCGACTGCACCCGCGAACCCACCCACGGCCGCGGAACCACGCGCTCCCGCGCCATGCTCAGTGTGGGTCGGGTCGAATCAGTCCGGTCTCGATGTCGTTGTGTCCCAGGCGAGTTTCGGGTCGCCGGAGCAACCCACCTTCATCCTGTACGAGAACGGTCAGCTGTGGGACCAGGCGCCGCCGGTGAGCGGGCACGTGGTTGCCGTCACGCCGTCGTCCGCCACGTTCTTTGCGTCGGGTGGGCTCGGGACCGATCTTTCGCCGATCTTTCGTGCGGACGTGATCCGCACATCGGGGACCGTGTCGTGTACGTGGGGTAGCCCGCAGTGCGTCGCCTTCGCCCCCGCGGATGGCATCGCGAGCCTGGCTTCGAATCAGCCGAATGCCGTGTTCACCGTGACCCTCTCCGGGACGGCCGTCCTGGGCGGTATCCAGACCCTGTCGGTCCCGACAGATCCCGCCGGACAGTTCAACAAGCAGATGGCTGGCATGTTCGTGTTCCCGGTCACCGGGGGGATGACCGTGTCGATGCATGCGGAGGGTGGCGGAGCCACTTGCGACTCGAGTCACACCTTCTAAGGCTCGTGCGGATGTGCAACGCCCACATGGGCGTGTGACGAGCCATCGGTCCACCTCAACCGCGAACGGCCGTCGGCAACCTCGTCACGGCACTCGATAACCATCGCGGGTCATCAGACGGACGGGATCCGATCCGTCCCACGTCGCGCAGGTCTTCGAGATCTGCTCCCAGCGTGCGACGAAGACCGGACTCATCGACACGACCTCGGTGAAGAACCCGAAGTCGGCGCTGGTGTCGACGTACGCGACCCGGATGTCGCCCGACTTCACCTCACCGGCGACCTCGTACCCACAATCCTGGAGATGGCGAAGCTTCCCGTCGAAGTCGGAGGTGACGGTCGCGAGCTGGTGGAACGGGGTGGTCCAGTCGCGGTAGATGCTGGGGCGGTCGCAGTGCTGCTGGATCAGCTCGATCTGCACCGGTCCGGCCTGGGCCAGGCCCACCTGGAGTGACACCGGTGCCACGTCCCCGCCGGCGACGATCGCCTGCATCTCGACGATCGGCGTGATGTGGAACGGACCGACACCGTGGACGGTCGCCCACCGTGCGGCAGCGGCGACGATGTCGTCGACGGCGAAGCCGAGCTGGAAGAACCGATACTCACCCTCGGGCCATGGCTGGCCGTACAGGCGGTGTTCGAGCGAGCTCATCGCGAGCGGAGACGACATTCGAGGCCCCTTCGGTTGCGCAGCTGCACCTGGTCATCATGCCTCGCTCGACAACGGTGCGCATCCGGCTGCCTGCGATGGGGGTGCCCCCGCACACGACGCGCTCAGCCCTGATGCGATCGCTTCCGTGTGGGCGTTTCGCATCCAACGGCCGGGAGCGCCGCGCCTCGAGCCCACGATGAGTCCGTCCGCCAGGTCGGCGTCGTCGCACTGGCGCGGATCCCCGCTGAGGGATTCGAGTCGAGCTCAGACGGTGATGCCGAAGATCCGGGCCGCGTTGCCCCGGACCATGGCATCGATGTCTTCCTCCGACACACCGGCGAACTGCTTCTCGTTCCATTGCTCCGAGTACGGGAACGACCCCTCGGGATGCGGGTAGTCGTTGCCCCAGAGCAGACAGTCGGTGCTGGTGTAGTTGCGGGCCTGGATGGCCAGCGGGTCCCACATGAAGGTGGCGTGGGCCTGGCGCTTCAAGTAGTAGCTCGGCGGCGCGCTCGAGCTTCGCCGCGGTCGGCCCAAGGTTCATCGCCATGCTGGAGTAGCGGCTGTCGCTCCAGTGGTGGTCGAAGAACTGCATGGCGAAGCCCAGCCATGCTGCATAGCCCTCGGTCATGACGACGTGCAGGTCGGGGTACCGCTCGAAGACGCCGGAGAAGGTCAGCCAGCCCAGCGTCTCGCCCATGCCGACACACTGGTTGTACCAGCCGACGTAGCTGAAGCCCGGGAAGAGGGTGTGCTCGCGGGGAGGGTTCCGCAGCCCGCCGACGTGCATGGTGATCGGGATCTTCAACGCGTTGCAGATCTCCCAGACAGGCTCCCACTCGGCGCTGTGATACGGCTGGTCGTGGATCCCGTCCGGAAGCAGCGCCGGGCGCAGCCCCATGGCGGCAGCGCGCTCGATCTCCTTGGCGCAGAGCACCGGGTCCTTGTACGGCAGGTACATGCCTGGCGCGACCCGATCGAGGTACGGGCCCCACGTCTCGGCCATCCAGTCGTTGACGACCTGGCAGTAGGCGGCGTCGACCTCGGGCGGCGTGCCGTTGTCGAAGACCGAGATGCGGCCGATGAGTACGGCGCCGTAGACGCCGTCACGTTCGAGGTCGGCCAGAACCTCGGCAGCGTCGAAGCTGGGCTCGGCCTCCGGGCAGTTGTTCTGGAAGGCCGCCTTGGCCTCGGCCCGAGGATCGTCGTCGTCGAGCTTGACCGCGAAGCCGCCCGCCGTTCCGTCTCCGCCCATCAACCTCGACATTCCGGGCGTGATCGGCATGTTGAGGTACCGGCCGTCAGCGCGCGACTCGAGCCGGGCGAAGTACTCCCGGTACGACTCGGGTAACTGGTCCACGAGCGAGAACGGCGGCCCGATGTGACAGTCGCTCGTGATCAGCTTGCGCTCCACGGCTTCCCCCTAGTTCCGTCTCGTCCCCGACGGGACCGCACGGACGTTCCCACGGTAACCCCGTCACCGACTGCGGGCAATGAGCCGATGGTCACCGCGTGGTCGAGTTCAGGGCGCAGTCTGTGCGATCGCGCCCAGCGAGTCGAGATCGAGCGCTGCGGTGCTGTATCGGCACACGTTGGTCACGAGGTGGAGCTCGGGTTGGAATCCGTCAGTGGTGAACAACCAAACCACCAGCGCGTAGAGCAGGTGGCGTCGATAGCCGAGCCATGTCTCGTCGAAGCTCGGCGGGACGACGCCGAGCTGTTCGAGGTGGTCCAGGTAGTGATGGAGCAGCGCGACCTCGTGCTGGCGACGGTCGACGACGTCGAGCGCAGACACGATGAACATCGACACGTCGTGGGTGTGATGACCCCGCTGGAGGCACTGGAAGTCCGCCATGCCGGGTTGCTCGTCGCGGTCCACGAAGAAGTTGCCGACGTGCGCATCACCGTGGATGAGGCAGTCAGCCGCGGCGTGGTCGAGCAAGCGAAGCCGGCTGAATGCGTCCCACACCTGCTCGCCGTCCCGGTAGGGGCCGCCGACTGCGCCACCGTGGGGAGTCGCGAGGAGCTCGCTGTACCGGTCGAAGATCGCGCGCCAGAATGGATCTGGTTCGCTGAGCGGCACGGCGTGATGCTCCCACCGCGGATCCGTGAGCGCGTTCGCGCGCCAGTGCGATGCGTGCAGCGCCGCCAGTTCCTCCAGCCCGACGGCAACCTGGGTGACTTGGAGTGGCTCGGTCGGACTGCAGAACCGGCCGCCGTGCGCCACCACGTCTTCCAACAAGATGAACCCGTGACCGGCATCATCGAACCCGGCTGCGTAGCACCGTGCGACGCGAGCACCCGTGCTCGGCAGCACGCCCAGATAGACCTGTGCCTCCTTGCGGTAGAGGCCGGCACTCGCAAGGTGCTCGCTGTGGGGCAGGCCGATCCCCGACTTGATGCAGATCGTGGGCGGCCCGGCATCTCCAGCGATCTCGAGGTGGAGCCGCCGCGTCGAAGCAGTTCCTTCGTGCAGGGATTCCTGCCGCACGGAGGTCACGACAATGCCTGGGAACGTGTCCGACAACGCACGCGACAGCCAGGCGGGGGTGATGTCGGTTGCCTTCGTGGGGATCTCGGCGCCGGTGAAGCTGTTCATCGCACTGATCCTGACTCTGGCCGTCCGTGAGTCTTGCCGAGTCGCCGTGGCGAACCCAGCTCGGAGTGCGCCATCATCTCGCACTGGCCCGATGCTCGCCGACGGCGACGCGTCTTCCGAGAGGATCTGCAGTGGTTGAGTTCTCGCTTGCTCCCCGCCCGGTGCCCGCGCTCGACGACCCGGTGGTCGAGCCCGAGCTGCCGCTGATCGACGCGCACCATCACCTCTGGTCGTACGAGCCGGGCGACTCGCACCACGTGATGGACTTTCTCGTGGGCGACGTCGCACGGCTCGCGGCCGGTCACCACGTCGTCGGCACCGTGTATCAGGCCGCGGGAACGGGCGCGTTGACCGACGGCCCGGTCGAGCTGCGAAGCGTCGGCGAGACGGCGTTTGCGCGTGCGCAGGGCGAGGAGAGCGCCTCCGGCTGGTACGGCACACTCCGAATCTGCAACGGGATCGTCGGAACCGCCGACATGATGCTCGGCTCGGCGCTCGGCGACGTGCTCGACGCGCACATCGACGCGGGCGGTGGCCGGTTCAAGGGCAACCGCGGTACTTCGCGTATCACGGCGACCCCGACCTCCCGGACATCGTCAACTACGGCATCCCGGAGCGGATGCACGACCCGCTGCATCGGGCCGGCGCGAAGGAGCTGCAGCAGCGCGGCCTCGTGCTCGACTGGATGGTGTTGCAGCACCAACTCCGCGACAGCCTCGACTACTTCGACGCGTTTCCCGATCTCCCGATCGTGCTCAACCACATCGGTGGGCGCGTGGCGATCGGCCGCTTCAGCGGTGACGAGTTCTACCAACAGTGGATCGACGACATGGCCGAAGTGGCGAAGCGGCCGAACGTGATGCTGAAGCTCGGCGGCTTCGGCATGTGGCACGTCTCGCAGCCGGAACCTCGAGACGACATGACGATGTCGGAAGTGCTCACCGATGCGTGGCAGCCCCTGTTCGATCCGTGCGTCGAAGCCTTCGGCCCCGAGCGCTGCATGTTCGAGAGCAACTTCCCGGTCGACGCGGTCGCGGGCAGCTATCGGCAGTTCTGGAACGCGTACAAGATGCTCTGCGCCGACTACTCGCCCGACGAACGCAGGGCGTTGCTCCACGACACAGCGGCGCGCGTCTACTCGCTCGACGGGTAGCAGCCGCGTCGTACGCTCGCGGGACGACGTCATCCGGGGGTTGCACGTGATCGATCTGGTGATCAAGAACGGCACGATCGTCGACGGCACGGGGCGGCCCTCGTACCGCGGCGACGTCGCCATCAGCGACGGATCGCTGGTGCAGGTCGGTGGCACGGTGACGGACGAGGCGCGAGAGGTGATCGACGCCGAAGGGCTGATCGTCACGCCCGGCTTCGTCGACATCCATTCGCACTACGACGGCCAGGTCACGTTCGACGATGCACTCGAACCGTCGGCCGGCCACGGCGTGACGACCGTCGTGATGGGTTCGTGCGGCATCGGTTTCGCGCCCGCACGTCGTGACGATCATGACCGACTCATCGAAGTGATGGAGTGGGTCGAAGACATCCCCGGCGCGGTGCTGCGCGAAGCGCTGCCGTGGAACTGGGAGACCTACCCCGAGTACCTCGACGCGATCGAGCAGCGCAGCTACAGCATGGATGTCGGCTCGGTCGTCGGCCATGTCGCAGTGCGCATCAACGTGATGGGCGAGCGCGGCGTGTGCAACGAGCAAGCGACGAACGCCGACATCGACACGATGGCAGCGATCGTCGGCGACGCGATCCACGCCGGCGCGCTCGGGTTCTCCACGTCGCGGCTCCTCGGCCACAAGGGCGCGAACGGCGAGCCGATCCCGGGCACGTTCGCCGACGACCGCGAGCTCACCGGGATCGCCGCCGCGGTGTCGGACGCGGGCGGGGGAGTGTTCCAGGTTGCGCAGCTGGGTGCCGACGGCGACGACGCAGAGGCCGCGCTGAAGGAGTTCGACTGGATGCGTCGCCTCGCACTCGAGTTCGACCTACGTGTGTCGTTCCTGGTGCTGCAGACGCAGCAGGCGCCCGACCTCTGGAAGGAGGTGCTCGACCGGGCGTGGGATGCGCGCGCCGACGGCGCCGCGGTGTATCCGCAGGTCGCCAACCGTCCGTTCGGGATCCTGCTCGGCCTCACCAATCGCCATCCGTTCACGCAGCGCCCGACGTTCGTGGAGCTCGCGGCGCGTCACGACACGGTCGAGGCGCTGGTCGCCGAGCTCGCGGAACCAGACGTGCGTGCGCAGATCCTCGGCGAGCCCGACTCGGTCGACACCGAGGACCGGTTCGTCGGCATGGGATCGATCCCGGCCATCCTCCCGACGTTGGTGTTCCCGCTCGGCGGCGACGTCGACTACGAGCCCACCGCCGCGACGTCGCTCGGTGCGCGCGCCGACGCGCTCGGCGTGTCGCCGGTCGAGCTCTTCTACGACCTGATGCTGGAGCACGACGGCCGCACCATGTTCCTTGTGCCGTTCTTCGGCTACGCCCAGGGCAGCCACGACGCGATCTACGGCATGCTCACCCACCCCGCATCGGTGATGGGCCTCGCCGACGGTGGCGCGCACCTCGCCAGCATCTGCGACGCGTCGCTGTCGACGTATCAACTCTCGCACTGGGTGAAGGGACGCACGCGCGGACCGCGTCTCGATCTCGAAACCGCCGTCAAGATGCAGACGTCCGAAACCGCGGAGCTCTACGGCTTGGGCGACCGTGGCACGCTCGAAGTGGGCAAGAAGGCCGACGTGAACGTGATCGATCTCGACGCGTTGCGCCTCGAGCTTCCTCGCGCGGAGCACGACCTTCCCGGCGGCGGGTTGCGCTTGCTGCAGGATGCCGTCGGGTACGTCGCCACCATCGTGAGCGGCGTCGTGACCCGTCGCAACGACACCGACACCGGCGCCCGCCCCGGTCGCCTCGTGCGCGGCGCCCGCTGATCGGACGTTTGGCCGGCGCTACCCGCTGGCGAGGGTCGTCGCGCCGGGAGCAGGGCGCGCGTGATGATGAGGTCTGGGATCGAGCACCACCGGCGGTCTCGGTGTTTGAGCGAAGTCGAAGTCGTTGGCGAGGTTGCCGAGCACCTTCGCGTTCTCGCGCACGGTGGGCCGTCGATCGGGCCGGCCGTCGGTCTTCGGGTCGAGGCGCGCACCACCGAGGAAGTCGTCTTCGATGAACTTGGCGTACGCGTCGTGGCTGAGCACCTGGTGGTCGACGTACCCCTGCCGCGCGTAGGGGCTGATGACGAGGCCAGGCACGCGCAGGCCGTAGCCGTTCCGGTCGACGGTCGGAGGCTGCACGTGGTCGTAGAACCCGCCCCAGTCGTCCCACGAGAGGAAGATCGCGGTCGAGCTCCAGTCGGGACCGCTCATCACCGTGTTGATCACGTTGGTCACGTAGGCCTGGCCGGCCGCGATCGACGACGGTGGGTGTTCGCTCACCTTGTCGCCCGGCACCACCCACGACACCGCGGGGAGTGTGCCGTTGTGCGCGGCGTCGAGGAACTGCCGGACAGGTTGGATGTTCCCGAGTTGGCCGTCTTGCTTCACGGTGTCGAAGTAGGGGAGCGGGTTCCAGATCCCCGGCGTCCCCGCTCTGCTGCCAGTGGTGCTTGCACGTGACCTGCGAGCTGTCGCGACAGTCGGGCTCCTGGCCCGGCGTCACGTAATAGCCCCACGAGACGCCGTTCTTGTGCAACAGGTACGTCAGGTCGGTCCACGCGTAGTCGGGCTTGGCCAACGGTCGCCCGCCGTTTGCTCGCACGCGCGCGGCGGGAGTGAAGTCGGGAGGAAGCGCCGGCTTGTCCAGCTCGTTCTGGCAGCTCATCGGGTCGGCTTTGCGCGAGCACTTCGCCGACCACTCCGACGTCATGAACAGATGTTGGGGGAGGCTCCACGACGAGCTCGGTTCGAACATGTGGTCTTGCAACACGAATTGCTTCGCGTAGGTCCAGTAGTTGGGGATCTCGCGAGCGTCGTGGTACCCGAGCACGTCGACCCTCCCCGACTTGCACGCCGGGTCGTGGCGATCGGCGCACTCACGTGGCGCCGCGATCGCTTGGGTGAGGAAGCCGTCCATCAGGCCGCTGTTCTCATCGGCCGCGGCGTTCTTCGCGCCGTGCGGACCGCCGCTGTTGATGTCGGACGAGTCGTGATACGGGCGACGGCACTCACCGAACTGGGTGGTCGGGAGACACACGGTCGGGACGCCTTTGTTCATCGGGATCCCGTCGGCACCTGGGTACGTGCCGAAGTACGAATCGAACGAGCGGTTCTCCTGCATGATCACGACGACGTGCTGGATCTTGTGAATCCCGGTGGTTGCAGTCGTCGTTGTTCGTCGCCGCGTGCTGGTCGGTGGTCGCGTGCGCGGAGGGGCTCGCGGCGACCGCGCTGAACAGGACAACGGCGGTGAGCACCGCGCCAATGAGCGCCGAGCGCTTCACGGTTCGGAGGGGACACTCATGCCGACCACGACCATGCTTTGTAGCCCCGATCGGCCGCGCTGCTTCCAACGATCGCAGTGCCCGGTGATCACGCCGAGAGCTGCGGCGCCACCTTGTCGACGTAGAGCTGCAGGCTCTCCCACCCGAGCTCGGTCGGCATCCCGCCCATGAGCGGGTGGAGCGGCACCGATCCGGTGCTGCGTGCGAGCTCGACGCACTCATCGGGCGTCACGACTGCCCACATCCCCGACCGCTGCAGGTCCTCGACCGTGTCGGCGCGCACGGCGACCGGATTGTCGTGGTCGCCGGTCTGCCACGTCTCATAGCTCTGCATGTCGTAGAGCGCGTAGGGCCCGAGCTCCGCCCACGCCTTCTCCGGGTCTTCGGTGAGGTGCACGAACGACGGACCCGACGGGTACATGAAGAACCCGTCGGTGTACCCGACCCTGGCACACTCCTCCTGATACGCGTCGCGCAGCGCGGGGTTCTTCGACATGGTGAAGAAGCCGAGCCGCAACCGCGTGGCGCGTGCCGCCGACGCTGCGAACTGACCCACCCGCGAACATCAGCAACTGCGGCGGACTCAACGGGGTGGGCGTCACCGTGATCGTGCGGCCGCGCCACTCGAACGGCTCGCCGGTCCACGCGTCGAGCAGCACCTGCAGGTACTCGTCGACGAGCTCGCCACGTCGGCGGCGGTCGACGCCGGCCATCGTGTACTCCTCGTGGCGGTATCCCAACCCCGCGACGAACCCGAAGCGACCGCCGCTCGCAAGGTCGAGGGTCGCGACCTGCTCGGCGAGGCGCACCGGGTCGTGCAGCGGCACGAGCAGCGCGTTCACCATGACGCGCACGTGCTTCGTGCGGCCGAGCATCATGGCGGCGAGTGTGACGGGCGCCGAGATGAAGTCGACCCCGTGGTGCTCAGAGACGGTGACGGCGGTGAACCCGTGCGCGTCTCCCCACTCCGTCATCGCGAGCGACTGTGAGTACTGCTCGGCTTCGGTGACCGTCGAGAACGGCGCTCGCCTCAGGTCGAACCTGATCGCAGCCATGGTCGTCGCCTCTCGTCCAGTTGCTAGGTCGCGTCGTCGGCCGCCTTGAGCGGTCGCTTCAGGCGGAGCCAGTAGTACAGGCCGCCGAATCCCCAGGTGAGTCCGACGAGAATCAAGGTGCCCCGCTTGGTGCGACCAACCGCGGTGAAGGTGGCGGCTTCGTATTGCGCGGCGTCGGCCAACGCGCCCATCCAGACCAACATCCCACTCACCAACGCGATGATGATCAGCGTGAACAACAGCGGAGGCATTGCAGCAGGCTACGGCGAACCTGGTGTCACGAGCCGGTGCGTGCCTCCGTCGCACTGCGCGTGAGCGTGAAGCCCTCGTAGCCGTTCGCAGCCTCCTCGTCGCAGAGGTCGCGAAACGTGTTGATCCCGCCGACGTAGGCGAGGAGCACCCGGGGCTTGCCGGGGATGTTCGCGCCGACGTACCACGAGTTGGTCAGGTGGTGCGTTCTCGTCTGGCCGACCTCGGCGACGAGCTCGCTCCACTGGTCCTCGGCCTCGGCCGTGACTTCGATGCGTTCGATGGCATTGGCCTCGAGGTGGGCGATGCACTCGGTCACGAACTCGACGTGCTGCTCGATCGCGACGGGGACCACCCCGCTGAGGATGTTCGGACTCCCCGGGCCGGTGAGCGTGAACAGGTTGGGGAAGCCTTCGGTACCGATGCCGAGGTACGTGCGCGGACCGTCCGTCCACTTGTCGGCGAGGGTGCGCCCGTCGCGGTCCGCGCACGTCGAGGTCGAGGAGTGGACCGGTCACCGCGTCGAACCCGGTGGCGAGCACGATGATGTCGACGTCGTACTGGGCATCCGAGGTGCGGATCCCGGTGGGCGTGATCTCCTCGATCGGGGTCGCGTTCACGTCGATCAGCTTCACGTTGTCGCGGTTGTACGTGACGTAGTAGTTGGTCTCGAGTGGCGGACGCTTCGCGCCCAGCGGATGCGTCGTGGGCTTGAGCAGCGCGGCGACGTCGGGGTCGTCGACGAGCTCGTCGATCTTGGATCGGATGAAGTCGGCGAGGACGGTCATGAGGTCGGCCCCGCGTGTGTACGAGTAGATGAACTCGATCCCGCCGTGGTCCCACGCTGCTTCCAGCACCTGTCGGCGCACCTCGGGCGAGTCGGCGGCCAAGTCGCGCGGCGCGGGGTTGTTGGGGCGGCCGTTGGCGGTGGTCCGTCCCTTCGCTCGCATCTCCGGGTACTCGCGCTTGTATTCGGCCATGAAGTCGGGATCCCACGGATGGTTCCGCGCGGGGATCGCGTAGTTCGGCGTGCGCTGGAACACCACGAGCTGGCTGGCGGCCTCCGCGACGATCGGGATCACCTGCACGCCCGATGCGCCCGTGCCGACCACCGCCACCCGCTTGCCGGTGAAGTCGACGCCTTCGTGCGGCCAATGTCCGGTGTGGTGCCAGATGCCCTCGAAGGTGTCGAGGCCCTTGAAGTCGGGGGTGTACGCCAATGAGAGACAGCCCATCGCGGTGATGCAGTACTTCGCGGTGAATTCCTCGCCGGCGCGCGTGCCCACCGTCCAACGGCTCGTCGCGTCGTCGAAGGTGAGCGACGTGACGTAGGTGTTGAACTGCATGTCGCGACGAAGGTCGTGGCGATCGGTCACGTGGCTGAGGTACTTCATCACCTCGGGCTGCACTGCGAATCGCTCCGGCCACTCGTAGTCCTGGTCGAGGTCGTCGTCGAACGAGAACGAGTAGTAGAGGCTGTCCGAGTCGCAGCGCGCGCCCGGATACCGATTCCAGTACCAGGTGCCGCCCACGTCGTCGCCGGCTTCGAGGAGCCGGGCCGACAGCCCGAGCTTGCGCAGCTCGTGGAGCATGTAGATGCCGGCGAACCCTGCGCCGATCACGATGGCGTCGAACGCCGTCGCGCTCTCGGGCCCCGGCTCCCGTGCCGTGCCCACGCCCGTCGACGACTCACTCATGGTTCCCCCCGTGATGTTGGTGTGACGATGGGTTGCTGGTCAGAACCTGATGACCGTCCCGCCGTCGACCAGGATCGTCTGGCCGGTGATGAACGCGGAGCGGTCGGAACACAGGAACAGCAGGGTGCCCAGCAGGTCGTCGGGCGAACCGCGCCGCTTGATCAACTGACCCTGCACGATCTGTTGGACCATGGCGTCCGACACGAGCCGGCCGCTCACCGATCCCGGCGCGATGCCGTTCACGCGGATGCCATCGTCGGCGTATTCGATGGCCAACGTGATCGTGACCCCATTCAGGGCGATCTTCGACACGCCGTACGGTCCGGCGCCCGTGGTGTACGCAGCTTGCGACGACTGGTTGATGATCACACCACCGCCGCGTGCCGCCATCGACGCGCGACACGCGCGCGCGCAGATCAACGGGCCGACGACGTTCACTTCGAGGACTCGGAGCCACTCCTTTGCGCCGAGCTGGTCGGAGAAGTCGTCGTAGTGGTGGCCGGCGGGGATCGGCCGCCACCCTGCGTTGTTCACGAGGATGTCGATCCCGCCGAACGCGGCGTCGACTTCGCGCACCATCTTCGCGACCGCCGCCTCGTCGGTGGTGTCGACCTCGACGGCGATGGCGCGGGAGCCGGCGTCGTTCAACTCGGTCGCGAGTGCCTCGGCCGACGCGAGGTCGACATCGGTGACCGCCACCATCGCGCCTTCGGCGGCCAGCGCGCGGACGTAGACGTTGCCGAGGCCGCTGCCGGCACCGGTGACGATCACCGACTTGCCGGCCAGCTCACCCGTGCCGTGCTCGGTCATCGGTCAGCGCCTCCTGAGGACGTGGATTCGCCGTCGCCACTCGACGCGCGTCGCAACGCGTCGCCGAACAGCTGGGCGAGTACGGCATGGCCCTCGTCGCCCGGATGCACGCCGTCGGCCAACAGGCCGGCATCCATCGCGTCGAGACCGGGCACGAGCGCCAGATGCTCGTCGCCCGCGTCGATCAGCTGCCGGATGAGGTCTTCCTGGGCGATGCGCATCTCGATCTGGGTGGCGCCGAGCTCGTTCGGCGTGGCTTCGGCGTCGGCGCGCACGAGCGGGCTGCCGAAGACGATGGGTGCGTCGGGATGCGCGGCGCGCACGACACGGAGGAAGGCCTCGGTGTTGGCGCGCACCTGCGCCACGCTGTGCGGTGTGCGGCTCCAGCAGTTGGTGCCGAACGCGATGGCCACCGCGTCAGCGGTGAGTGATGCGATCTGGCCCGCCGACGCGATCTCGCCCCGTGCCGATCCTGAGTAGCCGAGGTTGACGGTGTCGTATCCCTCGGTGCGGCCCGCGATCGCTGACCACGCCGACGCCGGATGTGATGCGCCCATGCCCTCGACGATCGAATCGCCGTAGCAGAGCCAGCGCGGCTGTGCTGGTGCCGGCGCGATGGTGCCACCGACCGCGTCGAGTGCCGACACCGATGGCCGCATCGCTCCCGGGAGGTAGATGATCACGCGATCGTCGGGCGCGCCGGCGCCGACGTGCAGTCGGACCTGCCCGTGCCCGAGCACCGCCGGCTGCGCATCGACCTGCTCGCCCGCGTGCCACACCGAGAACTCGGCACCGTGCCGCGTCGTGCGCATGCCGAGATCGTCGGTGGCCGCGATGTAGGTGACGTCGACGTCGGTGGCGTCACCGACCAGTTCGAGGCGAACACCCATCGGCACGACTGCCATCGCCCACGTGTCCGCCGGGAGGCGGGCATCCGCCGGATCGGCCCGGGGATAGCTCGCGTCGGCGCATGCGGGCCAGGCCACGCCGCGCAGGAACGGTTCCATCTCCGGAGACCGCGCCACGTCGACCACGGTCGGCTGGCCGGCGAATTCCTTCACGCCAGCCACAGTGGTCCCACTCGCCACCGTCGTCACACCGCACTCCATCGCCGCGTCGTGGTGCGGACTCAACCGATCGTGAGGCCGCCGCTCGCTGGGTCCTGTCGACTGATGGCGAACCTATCAAAACTGGTCACGCGCGCACTTTTGCGCGCTAGGTTCGGCGGGTCGACGTGTCGATGCGAGCTCCGGGGGGAGATTCCGACGTGAAAGCGATCCGAGTCCACGCGTATCACGAGCCCGCGACGCTCGACGACGTCGAGGAGCCGAAGCTCCGCGGCCCACTCGATGTCATCGTCGAGGTCGGCGGCTCGGGGCTGTGTCGCACCGACCTGCACATCCTCGAAGGGCAGTGGGCGGAGAAGTCGGGCGTCGAGCTGCCGTACACGATCGGTCACGAGAACGCGGGCTGGGTGCGCGAGATCGGCTCGGCGGTCACGAACGTCGCCGTCGGCGATCCGGTGATCTGTCACCCCTTGGTCACGTGCGGCGTGTGCCTGCCGTGTCGCACCGGCGACGACATGCACTGCGAGAACTCGGAGTTCCCGGGGATCAGCGTCGACGGCGGTATGGCCGACCTGCTCCGCACCAATGCTCGCAGCGTCGTGAAGCTCGACCCCGGCCTCGATCCCGCCGACGTCGCCGCGTTGGCCGACGCCGGCCTCACCGCGTACCACGCCGTCCGCAAAGCAGTGCCGCTCCTCCCGCCCGGGACCCACGTGGTGAACCTCGGCGCCGGGGGACTGGGCCACATCGGCGTGCAGTGCCTGCTCGCACTCACGGCCGCGGAGATCACCGTCGTCGACCGCAACCCCGATGCGCTGAAGCTCGCGGCTGACCTCGGCGCGCACCACACCGTGCTCGCCGACGGCTCGCAGGTCGACGCGGTGCACGAGCTCACCCGTGGTGGCGCGCACGTGGTGATCGACTACGTGGGCGAGACCGGCACCGAATCCGAGGGCGTCGCCATGTTGCGTCGCGCCGGTTCCTACTTCGTGGTGGGCTACGGCGGGCACGTCGACATCCCGACCATCGACATCATCTCGACCGAGATCAACGTGATCGGCAACCTCGTCGGCACCTACACGGATCTCGTCGAACTGATGGCGCTCGCCGCCGACGGCCGGGTGAAGCTGCACACGGTGCGCTACGCGCTCGACGACTACGCGCAGGCGATCGACGACCTCGACGGCGGCAAGGTGAGGGGACGAGCCATCCTCGTGCCCGGCTCGTCGTCTGCCGCGTCGAGCTCGGCGGGTGACCTGACAGTCCAAGCACGCGATCGAACGACCGGGGGACAGCGATGTACAGCAAGGACGGCACCGACTACTTCGTGCTCGACGGCCACACCCACTTCTGGGATGCCAGCCCGGCCAATTGGGTGAAGGGCCAGGAGGAATTCGCCAAGGGCTGGATCGAGTGCTTCCACGCTGTACATGGGGCTCGCGCCGGCCGAGACGCACTGGCCACTCGACAAGTTCCAGAAGTACTCCGAAGAGACCATGATCAAGGACCTCTTCGAGGACGGCTACGTCGACAAGGCGATCCTGCAGTCGACGTACCTGAAGCAGTGGTACACCACGGGCTTCAACACCGTCGACACCAACGGCGCGCTCCTCGAGAAGCACCCCGATCGCTTCATCGTGAACGGTCGTTGGGACCCGCGCGACGGCAAGGCCGGTCTCGCCACCCTCGAGGCCGACACGAAGCGTTGGAACCTGCAAGGCGTCAAGCTCTACACCGCGGAGTGGAAGGGTGACTCCCGGGGCTGGAAGCTCACCGACCCCGAGGCCTACGAGTACCTCGCCAAGAGCGAAGAGCTCGGCATCAAGAACATCCACGTGCACAAGGGCCCGACCATCTGGCCGCTCGACAAGGACGCGTTCGACGTGGCCGACGTGGACCACGCGGCGACCGACTTCCCCAACCTGAACTTCATCGTCGAGCACGTCGGCCTGCCGCGCATCGAGGACTTCTGCTTCATGGCGACACAGGAGCCCAACGTGTACGCCGGCATCGCGGTCGTGCTCGGAGGGCTGATCCACGCTCGCCCGCGCTTCTTCGCCAAGGTGATGGGCGAGCTGCTCTTCTGGGTGGGCGAGGACAAGATCATCTTCGGCAGCGACTACGCGATCTGGGAGCCGCGCTGGCAGGTCGAGCAGTTCGTCGACTGGGACTACCCGTCAGGTGACGAGTTCTCCGACTACCCGGCGGTGAACACGGCCACCAAGAAGAAGATCCTCGGCCTGAACGCCGCCGCGCTCTACGGCGTCGAGGTGCCCGCGCACCTGCAGCTCGACCCGGGCGAGGGCACGCCGGCGGACCCTGACGACGCCGCGCTGGTGGAGCGGTGACCGAGGTCCACACCCGGCCGGCGACGGCGCGCGTCGCCACGACACCGCTCGAACACCGTGTGTGGGACGCGCTCGGATCGGTGATGGACCCGGAGCTCGACGAACCGGTCACGACCCTCGGGTTCGTGGAGGACTGGAGCGTCGAGGACGGTGTCGCGCGTGTGCGGCTTCGCCTCCCCACCTACTTCTGCGCGCCGAACTTCGTGTGGATGATGGTGGCCGACGCGCACGACGCGTTGAGCGCGGTCGAGGGTGTGGTGCGCGTCGACGTCGGCGTCCACGACCACTTCGCGACCAGCGAGATCGCACTCACGAGCGACCTGACCCCGAACGACCGCTTGGGAGCTGCGGCGCCCACGCCGACGTGCCGGACCTCGAAGAGCTCCGGGTCACCTTCCGGCGCAAGGCGTACACCGCGGCACTCGATCGCGTGCGGCGCCAACTGCGTCGCGACGGCGCCGTCGTCGAGGACCTCGGCGACCGTTGCCTTGCCGACGTTCCGCCGAGCGACGACCGCGACCGGCTCGTGCGGTGCCGCGTGTCGCTCGGGTTGTCGACCGAGTCGACCTCGATGCTGCTGCTGGACGAAACCGGGGCAGCCGATCTCCACCGCGGATGCCGAGCTCTGGCTGCGGCGCGCCCAGACGGTGCGCGTCAACATCGAGGGCAATGCCGAGCTGTGTCGCGGTCTGCTCTGCTCGCGCTACGAGCTCGGCGAGCACCAGGCACAGATCGCGACGCCGCTGTCGATCACCCCGAGGGTTCGTACATGATCTTCATCGCTGCCAAATGGCGAGTTCGTCCCGAAGATGCCGACCGGTGGCCGGAGATCGTCGCCGAGTTCACGTGCGCGACGTGCTCGGAGCCCGGATGCCTGTGGTTCGACTGGTCGCGCAGCCTCGACGATCCCGACGAATACGTGCTCGTCGAAGCGTTCCGTGACGACGAGGCCGGTGGCGCGCATGTGCACTCGGCGCACTTCCACGAGGCGCAGCAGACCTTGCCGCCGCATCTCGTCGAGACGCCTCGAATCGTGAACTTCTCGTTGGATCAGAGCGACTGGTCGGAGCTCGGCGAGATGGCGGTCGACCCGAGCGCCTGACGATCAGCCCCGGAGCGCGGCGGCGACGAGGTCGGGTCGCTGCGAGATCTCGATCTGGTTGCCGTCGGGATCGAGGATGAACGAGATGTTCGAATCGGTGGTGGTGTGCTCGGTGCTGGGCGGACGGGCTTCGGTGGCGCCGCGCCCGAGCACCTCGGCGTGGGTGGCCTCGACGTCCATCACCTGCAAGGTGAGGTAGAGGTATCCGGTGCCGTTGCCCGCGGGGTCGGGTCCCGGGACGGCGTCGGGCGACCACGCGAAGCTGATGGTCGCGCCTTCGAAGTCGTACATGCGATCGCCGATCGACGGCAACGCCAGCACGTCACCGAAGAAGTGGCCGAACGCGTCTTCATCGGAGACCGCGAAGTGCACCCCGAACGTGGTGATGCCGCGGTAGCCCGGTGGGACCAGGCACACGAGGTTGCCGTCGGGATCGTGCAGGTGACGCGGACGGTCGGTGCTCGGGTCGGCGAGCAGCAGCATCCGCACCCCGCCGAGCCCGGCGCGCCGCGTGGAGCTCGCGCTCGAGGCAGTTGAGCTTGAACACCGCGCCCATCATCGTGAGCTTGTACTGCATCACGCCCTCGACGGGATGCAGCTCGCGTTCCACCGGGAAGCCGATCTCGTCGCGCCAGAACTCGAGCATGGCCTCGCGCTGGTTGGTGATGACACCGACGTCGAACAAGCGTCGTGAGACCTTCATCAGAACGTGAGCCCCATCTTCTCGAGTTGCGCGTTCATGGTGTTGGCGGCGCCGTTGTTCTCCTCGAAGTCGGGTGCCACGCGGCCCGACGCGATGAGCGGACCCGCCGCGCCGTAGACCACGTTGGTGAGTCGCACCGCGCTGAACAGATCGAAGTAGTCGATGTCGGTGGCCGGTCGACCGGTCGCAGCCTCGTACCGCTGCACGGTCTCGTCGTGCTCGGGGAGCCCGGTCAGTCGCGTGCGTCCGGGTCCGTCGGCCATGAGGCGGTCGAACGTCATCCAGTTGGCGACGTCGTACAAGCACGGCCCGAGTGTGCAGTGCTCCCAGTCGAGCACGCCGACGATCTTCGTGCCGTCGAACATCAGGTTGCCGATCTTGGCGTCGGCCCAGAGCAGGCTCGTGGGCGTGTCGCGCGGGTAGTTCGCTTCGAGCCAGTCGAAGATGCGCCGCAGGCGCGGGTACGACTTCTCGTTGCGGCGCTCCATCCAGTGCAACAGCTCGCTGTGTCGGGCGAGGAAGCGGTCGTGCACATCACCGGTGCCCGCGCCCGCCACGAACCCGAGCCCGAGCGACTCCCAATCGAGCGCGTGGATTGCCGCGATCGTGTCGATGCTGTCCATCCAGATCGTGCGGCGCTCCGTCGTCGGACAGCTCCGCGAACCATCCCGACATGTGATACGGCGGACTCTCGGGAACCGAGCGACCGCCGGTGTTGTGCATCACGTAGAACTCACGGCCGAGCACCGACGGGTCGTCTTCGTAGGCGACGAGTCGTGCGACCTTGATGTCGGTCGGTGCCAAGCACTCGACGACGCGGTACTGCTTGAGCAAGTCGTACTGCTCGTAGAGCTGCACGTCGCCCACCGAGATCGTGCGCAGCACCAGCTGCTCGCGCTGCTCGCCTTCGCTCGTCGTCCACGTGACGTCGAGGAGGCCGGTGAGGTTCGACGCCCCGTTCCCGGGAAGGTCGAACGAATGAACGATCACGTCGCTTGCGCCCGGAAGGTGGGCGCCCAGCCACGGTTGGATGGCCTCGATCACCTCAGCTTCCGGCAGTTCGATGGCGACAGACATGGTCCCCCTCTTTCGTGTCGACACCCAACGTCTAGCACGGTGGGCGAAGCCGTCGCGTGGGCGGTGAGCACGAACTGCGTACCCACTCCACCGTTGGCCCGCTGGCAGACTCGTGGCATGGATTGGTCGCCGAATCGCGAAGCGCTCCGGGGTCGGGTGGCAGTGGTGGCCGGTGCCACGCGTGGAGCGGGCCGGGGGATCGCCGCCGCGCTGGGAGAGGCGGGCGCGACCGTGTACTGCACGGGTCGCACCAGTCGCGGTGGCGGGCTGCCGTCCGACTACGCGGGACGCGCCGAGACCATCGAAGAGACGGCCGAGCTCGTCACCGCACTTGGTGGGGTCGGCATTCCGATGGTCGTCGACCACCTGGTTTCGGAGCAGGTCGCACGTCTCGCCGATCGGATCCGCGACGACCACGGGCATGTCGACGTGCTCGTGAACGACATCTGGGGTGGCGAGCTGCTCAAGGGCGGCCCAGGGGAGTGGGACCGTCCGCTGTGGGAGCTCGATCTCGATGACGGCTTCCGCATCTTGCGCCTCGCCGTCGACACGCACATCACCACGTCGCACCACCTCCTGCCCCTGATGATCGACCGGCCGGGCGGGCTCGTGATCGAGGTCACCGACGGCACGATCGAGCACAACGCGTCGCGCTATCGCATCTCGGTGTTCTACGACCTGGCCAAGGTGGCGGTGGCCCGGCTCGCGTTCTCGCAGGGCCACGAGCTCGCGCCGCATCTCGGTACCGCGGTGTCGCTCACGCCGGGTTGGATGCGTTCGGAGCTCATGCTCGAGGTGTTCGACGTGACGGAGGAGAACTGGCGTGACGCGGTGGATCCGGACGCCGGGGAGGGGCGCCCGTCGGCGCCGCCCGACTTCGCCCTGTCGGAGTCGCCTCGCTACGTGGGCCGGGCCGTGGTCGCGCTCGCGTCGGATCCTGAGCGCGCTCGGTGGAACCAACGGTCGCTCACGGCGGGGCAACTGGCCCAGGAGTACGGCTTCACCGACATCGACGGCTCCCGTCCCGACGTGTGGCGCTACATCGAAGACGTGAGCGAGCACGGCCTCGAGGCCGACTACGCCGACTTCCGCTAGTCGCCGCGCGACGGGCGCGGCGCCGTCAAGTGACGACGACGCGGACGCGTGCGAGGTGCTCCGCCGCGTGGCCCTTGCCCTCGCTGCCGTGCCGATGAGACCCGGCTCGCAGCCCCGCGAAGTAGGTACCGGGCGTGTCGTAGCGGTGCTCGGCGGTGACGGCCTCGTGTTCCGACGTGCCGGGCTGCGCGACGTGCTCGTCGGGCGTGCCGGTGCCGCGGAAGTCCCATTCGACCCACACGATCCCGCCGGTGCCGGACGGCACGTCGACGACACCGTCGAACGACACGGTGGTGCCGGCGGCCACGTCGATGCGGTCGCCGCCGTTCACCGTGAGCGCCACGCGGGGTTGGATCCCTCCGCGCGCTTCACCGTCGGCGAGCACCAAGCCGCTGTCGGAGGAGAAGTGGTAGTTGGTGCTCGGTGCGGGCGCGACACCGTCTTCGACCCACGCGGTGATGTCTCGCATCGCCTGCTGTTGGACTCCGTCGCCGTGCGCGTACTGCGCAGCGCCAATGACCCGTTTCCTTGTCGTCGGTCATCGCGGGTCCGATGAACTCCGCGGGGCCGTGGGTGCCGTGCTCGACCCACCACATGCGGAACTGGTCATCGAGGGCGTCGCCGAGCTGCTCGCGCGCTCGACGGTGGTACGTGCCCGCGCCGACCGGCCACATCATCGAGTCGGCGGTGTGGTTGACGAAGATCATCTTCCCCGCGAACTTCCCGGTGTGGTATCCCGCGATCGTGCCTCCGGTGCTCGGCATCTGCGGGTGGATGGGCTTTCCGTCGACCACTGACTCGCGCACGCCGGCGAACTCGGGCACGAAGGTCCGCTCGCCGGTGGCCGGGTCCTCCACGGTGATGCCGGCGAAGTCGACGTGGTAACGGTGCGAGTACGACCACGAGACGAGCTTGCGGTTGTCGATCTCGATCTCGTCGCCCGGCTCGACACCGTCGAAGAGCTCCGGAGTGACCTCGCCCACGACGGAGATCACGCCCTCGTCCTGGGAGTTCACGTAGAGCTCCCGACCCGCGGCCGCGCCCGACAGCACGCGGATGCGCGATCCGAAGAGCTGCGTCGGGTCGTCGAAGTCTTCCTGCAACCGGATTGCGTAACTCCGTTGCTGTTCGCTCGGGATCGTGGCGGCCATGCGGCCGAGGATGCTTCCGGGCGGGAGCTCACTCGGTGTGAGGACCGCGCCGACCGTGGCCTTCTGGTGCACGAGCAACGTGGCCATGTGGTCGGGGTCGTCGTGGCCGATGTAGCCAGGTGTCGTCCAGAAGAGCTCGTCGTACTCGGTGGGGTTCACGAACGAGAACAGCCACACGATCGCCGACCACAGGAACGCCTCTCCGCCGCGGGAAAGCCGAGGCGGTACACCGACGCCAGGGCCTCGCGCCCGTGCGCGTTCAGCGTGGCGAACGGGTTGCCGCTCCCGCCCGGCGCCATGGCGTCGACGATGTCGTCGCGCTGGTGACGCGTGTGCAACCACCACAGACCGATGGCCGACCAACCCTGGATCACGGTGCTGATGCTCGCGATGCTCGGCACCGCGCCGTCCCACACGTCGGGCGCGCCTTCGATTGCGGCGAGTGACCGGATCCCGCCGCCACTTCCGCCGTACACGTAGGAGTGGTGCGGCGCCTCGCCGTACATCTCCGCCGCGACCTCTTTGGAGTACCGCGGCGGACTCTGCGCTCGCGCCGAACATCACCAGGTCGGAACCGGTGCCGGTGCCATCGTTCGCGAAGTGGCCTTGGTTCGACTCCACGAGGTAGCCGCCGAGCTCCTCGAACACGAACCGGAACGTGTCGTCGGGTCCGAAGATGCCGCCGGCGGCCAGGAAGGTCTCGTGCCCGGCGGTTCCGCCTTCGAGGTACTGGTACAGGCGGCCCCGGTACTGCTCCTGGGGCGGGAAGTAGAAGGAGAAGCGTGTGTCGGAGTCGGCGAAGCCACCGTGCACGTAACGATGGGGTAGCGGCGTGTCGCGTCTGCTCGTCGATGTCGATGTAGGGCGCGCCCAACCCGTACGGCAGATCACTCATCGTTGTCCCCTCCGCGTGTGCACGTCGTTCATCGAACGGGTCTAGCACGACCCGCGGCGGGGCGTCACCTACGCCGGGTTCAGGGCTTGATGGTGGAGGTCTGCCCGCCGCTCTGCTTCTCGTGCTTGGCGGCGCGCTTCTCCTTCAGTGATTTCGACGGCTTCTTGGCGTCGTTCTTCTTCGGCGACTTGTCACCCATGTCGAGCTCCTTGGATCCCTGAGGAGTGGCGGACGACAGGTTGGTCATGCCTTGTGATCGGCCGACCTGTTCAGGCGACGCTCCGAAACGAGATCCTCACCGTACCGGAGGGATCGATCCTCGAGGTGCCGCTGGAACGTGGTTGGGACTCGGGCGTCGCCGCGTGCTCGGATGGCAACAACGAATTCGAATGGTCGGAGGGCGAGATGAGTGACACGACGCATGCCGCGGTCGACGCGGTGATCACTGCACTGCGCGAAGGAACTGACGGGCCGCGGCGTGGTCGCGAGCGGCCTGCTCGCGGACGACGTCGAGGTGTTCAGCCCGTTCGGAGTCGGCGTCGGGCGCGCAGCCGGCGAGGCCGCACTCGCCAACCCGCGCGTTCATCGCGATGCTGCAGAGCGCCACCTGGTCGGAGCCGCGAGACGACGGCGATCGGGTGCACGTCACCGCGACTGCCGGGCCGGGCGTTCCCGTGGGCGGCTTCGAGTTCGCCTTCTCGCTCGATGACGACGGCCGCATCACCCGCTTCGAACAGGATTTGATGCCCGCCGCGCCGAGCGAGCCCGCGCCGCTCGCCCTCACCGATGCCCACGCCGCGCTCTTCACCGACGCGTTGTCGAACGGCACGCCGCCGATCGTCGGCTACGTCGCCGCCGACGGCGTGCCGAAGCTGTCGTACCGCGCCACGGTGCAGGTGCTCGACGAACAGCGACTCGCCATGTGGATCCGCGAACCCGGTGGCGGATTGGTGCGCGCCCTTGCCACCAACCCTCACGTCTCGGTGTTCTACAGCGACCGTGCCCACGGCGTGACGCTGCAGTTCGTCGGGCGCGGCACGTCGACGACACCGACGCGGTGCGCGCCGCCGTCTACGACGCGTCGCCGCAGGCCGAACGCGACATGGACTGGCGTCGGCGCGGGGTCGCGGTGGTCGTCGACGTCGATCGGGTCGAAGGTCGTGACGCGACGGGCGTGGTGCTCATGGCCGCCGCGAGCACCGATCGAACCTGAGCGCGATCAGCTGGGAGGGAGCGAGCCGACCGGCGCAGTCGCCGTCGCGGCGGCGTCGGCGTCGGTTGACGCTTCGACCGCGGGCCGGGTGCGTGGCTTCGGCGTGAGGAGCACGTAGGTGACCATCGGCACCGCGTAGAGGAACCAGACGAGGAGCTCGCCGGTGGTGGGCTTGGGCTGGATCCCGAACATCGCTGTCACGAGCGCGAGTTGCACCGACCCGGGTGACACCAACCACGTGAGGTCGACCGCCTGGCCCTGGAGGATGTTCCACCAGCCCGCCTCGTGCGCGGTGTGCACCGCGGTGGCGAGGAGCCCGGCCGCGACCAACGCCAACACCACGCCGGTGAACTTGAAGAAGCGGGAGAGGTTGATGCGCACGCCGCCGCGGTAGAGGAGGTAGCCGAGCACCACCGCCACGAGGATCCCCAGCGCGGCACCGCCGCCCGACGCCGCCGGATCGTCGGCGTCCTGGAACACCGCGAGCAGGAACACCGACGTCTCCAGGCCTTCGCGCAGCACGGCGAGGAACGCCATGGTCACGAGTGCGGCGGTCGATCCTGCGGCAAGGGCGGCGCCGGCCTGCTCCTGCAGGGCACCCTTGAGGCTGGCGGCGTGGCCACGCATCCACACGATCATCCAGGTGACCATGCCGACGGCGACGAGGCCGATCACCGTCTCCAGCTGCTCCTGCTCCTTCTGGGGCAGCTGCTCCGAGGCGAAGCGCAGGGCGACCGCGGCGGCCAAGCACAGCAGGATCGCCGCGCCGACGCCGATCCACACGCCGCGCATGGCGTCGCGCCGGTTCTCCTGGAGCAGGAACGCCGCGATGATCCCGACGATGAGGGAGGCTTCGAGGCCTTCACGCAGGCCGATGACGAACGTGGGCAGCATTGCTCACCTCCTCGCGAGAAGGTGAGGTTACCCTCACTCGCGACGGTGCGACAAGCTCGGTCGAATCGCGGGGCGCGGCGAGCAGCTCGTCAGGCCCGGCCGACGAACGGATGTTCGATACGCTGGCGCCCGATGGCACCCGCGTCCGGGGCGACGATCCTGCATGCCGATCTCGACGCCTTCTACGCGTCGGTTGAGCAACTGCTCGATCCCTCGTTGCGAGGCAAGGCGATCGCGGTCGGCGGCGGCGTCGTGTTGGCGGCGTCGTACGAGGCCAAGGCGTTCGGGGTGCACGGAGCGATGTCGGGACGACGGGCGCGCCAGTTGTGCCCGCACCTCGTGTTCGTCGACGGTCACTTCTCGGAGTACCAACGTCTCGGTGACTCGGTGATGGAGGTGCTGCGCGACTTCACCCCATGGGTGGAGCGGGTGTCGATCGACGAGGCGTTCCTCGACGTGTCGGGCTCGACGCACCTGTTCGGCACCCCCGCGGAGATCGCGACCGAGATCCGTCGACGGGTGCGCGACCGAGATCGGTCTCCCGATCTCCGTGGGGGTCGCGACGACCAAGCATCTGGCCAAGGTGGCATCGCAGGTCGCGAAGCCCAACGGCCTCGTGGTGGTGGCCCCGGGTGAGGAACGTGCGTTCCTCGACCCGTTGCCCGTCGAGCTGCTGTGGGGGATCGGCCCGGTCACCACGAAACGGCTTGCCGATGCGGGCATCCACACGGTCGGTGAACTCCACCAAGCGTCGCCCGAGCGGGTGCAACACCTGCTCGGTCACGCCGCGGGGGAGAAGCTCGGAGCGCTCGCCGCCAACGAGGACCCGCGCGAGATCGAGACGGCGCGGCAGCGCGCTGGTCGGTCGGCGCGCAGTCGGCCCTCGGGCGCAAGGTCGTCAACGAGCAGTTGCTGCAGGAGACGCTCGGGTTCCTGGCCGATCGCGTGGCCACGCGCCTGCGAGCGAGCGGCAACGCGGGACGCACCGTCACGGTGCGGGTGCGCTTCCGCGACATGCGTGCCGTCACGCGCTCGCGCACGGTGTCGGAGTCGATCTCGTCGACGCAGACGCTGCGATCGGTGTGCGTGGAGCTGGCCAAGGTCGCGCTGGCCGACAACCCCCACGAGCGCGAGCTCTCGCTGCTGGCCATCTCGGTGTCGAACCTCGAGGTGGCGTCGGAGCACCAGCTCGCGCTCGGGCTGGGCATCGACGGTGACGACCACGCCGACGCCGGGGCCGGCCGCGCGGCGCCGCGGGCGTCGATCGCTCGACGGCGGCACGCGGCGCACTCGACGAGGCGATGGACCGGGCTCGGGCACGGTTCGGCGGTGATGCCGTCGGCTACGCCACGGTCGTCTTCCGCGAAGACGGTGGCGTCCCGGACGTGTTCCGGGAGTTGGCCGAGAAGGACCGCTAGCGTTGGCCAGCGTGAACGCATCCGTCCTCGCCCTGGGAGTGGTGGTCGCGCTGGCGGCGGCGCTGCGGGGCACCTGGTCGCCGTGCGGCCAGTCGATGCTCTCGCAGATCACACCGATCGGCGAAGCGTCGCGTGGGAATCGCTATCGCACCACCGCGCGGTGGTACCTCGCGGGTTCGGTGCTCGGCGGCCTCACCCTCGGCGCAGTGATGGCGTTGCTGGCGGGCGTCGTGCACGCACTGGAGTTGAGCACCACGGCCGCGTTGGCGATGGCTGCGGGCGCGGCGCTGCTCGGCGCGATCGTCGACAGCGGCGTGCTCGGATTCGCACCGCCGTTCTTCCTGCGCCAGGTCAACGAAGACTGGCTGGGCAAGTACCGCGCGTGGTTCTACGGCAGTGGCTTCGGGTGGCAGGTGGGCTGCGGGCGTGACCACCTACATCATGACGGCAGCGGTGTTCGCGACCATCGCCTTCGGTGCGCTGAGTGCCAGCCCGATCGCCGCGCTCGCGCTCGGTGGGGTGTTCGGTCTGGCCCGTGGGTCGACCGTGTACCTCACCGCTCGAGCGCACAGCACGGCGGAGCTGTTCGCGATTCACCGCAAGTTCGACGCGCTGGGGCGAACCGGTGCGACGTGCGGTGATCGGCGTGCAACTCGCGGTCGGCGTGGTGGCCATCGGTCTTGCTGCCGGCATCGTGGCCGCGTTGCGTCGCCGCGGGAGTCGCCGCCGGCGCGCTGCTGCTCACCCGCTTGCGCACGCCGTCGGCCGTCGACGCCTGACCGAGCCCGTCAGCGAAGGGCAGCCGTCGCCACGCGGGGCGGGCCCTTCATGAGTTGGGTGATGTCGATCTGTGCCGTGTCGTCGACCACCTTGACGGCGTAGCGATCCAGCCCGCGAGGACACGGCCCACCCAGGCAGGCTGCCGTCGATGGCGAACGCCGAACCATCGCAGGGATCCTCGAACTTGATCTGATGCTCGGGTCGAGGCGGTCGCCGAAGGTGGCATCGCTGGATCGCACCACGCGGCATCCCAGGTGAGGGTTCACGCGCGAGCAGCGCGAGGGGTGCGTCCCCGTCCGTCGCGCACGACGAACACGCGCGCTTTCGTGGCACCGGGAAGCACACGTCGACGGGAATCACACCACCGGGCCGCAGGCTGGAGATGTCGACGTCGACCCGACCGGCGGGGTCTGCGCCCGTCCCGCGCAACGTGAGCAGCGCGGCGGTCGCGACGAACGCCACGCCGATCAGCAGGAGCACGACGAGCACTCGTCCGCGCATGGCGCCATGCTCCCACACCATCACGTGCACCGACGGTTCGTGGGCGGCCGGCACTCACATGGTGTGCCGTCGCCGCACGGCGATCCCGCGGAGATCGTGGTCGTCGTCGTACCAGGGCGTGGTGCGCTCGAACCCGCAGTCGTCGAGGGTGGTCGCCAAGGCCGCGTCCTGCTCGCCGCCGACCTCGGTGACGAGCCATCCTCCGGGCCGCAGCAGGCGCGCGGCAGCGGCGACGACGCGGCGCACGAGATGAAGGCCGTCAGTGCCACCGTCGAGCGCGACGCTCGGTTCGTACCGTTGCACGTCGGCAGGCAGCAGGCGCAGATGTCCGGTGGGGACGTAGGGCGCGACGGCTGTCACCACGTCGACGTGCCCGAGCGCGCGGAGTGGCGCGGCCAGATCAGCGACGATCGTGGGCACGTCGTTGCTCCGGGCGCATGCCGCGGCGCGGCGATCGATGTCGACACCCAGCACGGTCGCGGTCGGGACGGCCGCACGCAGGTGCGCCGCGATCGCGCCCGCACCCGTGCAGAGGTCGACGGCGCGGCCGTCGTGGGGAAGCAGCTGGGCGGCGCGGCGGGCAAGCTCCTCGCTCTGCACGCGCGTGGCACGTACACGCCAGGTGCGATGTGGATGCGTCGTCCGCAGAACAGCATCGTGCCCGTGATCCACGCCAGCGGCTCACCGTGCTCGCGTCGGGCGAGCCACGCTTCGAGCGTGGCGTCATCCTGCGCCGCGGCGAGCATCTCGTTCGCCTCTTCGAAGGCGGCGACGCATCCGGCCGCGGTCAACCGAGCGACGACGTCGGCGTGGAGCGTGGACACCGGTGACATCGCACGAGTATGGATGAACGCCGGCTTCGGTCCCGCACGCCGCCGCCGTGCGCGCGTCGGCGGCACTGGGTCAGGAAGCGGGCTCCTGTTGGTAGCGGGTGACCGAACGGCTCCCCATGAGGAGTTCGGCGACCACGGCGGCCAGGATGCCGGGGACCACGAATCCCGGTTGGCCGGTGGTCTCGGCCACGAACATCACCGCGGCGAGCGGCACCCGGTATCCGGCGCCGAGCACCGCCGCGATGCCGATGACGCTGAAGAGCTGCGTGTCGAGCACGTCGAACGCGCCGCCCATCGCCCGACCGAGCAGTGCACCGGCCACCACGAGCGGGATGAACAGGCCACCGACCCCACCCGAGCCGAGCGAGGTCGCCGTGGCCAGGCATCGCAACACCAGCACGAACAGCACCACTGAGATGCCGAGCCGGGGATCCCGAGCCCACCGGATCGCGTCGTACCCCGGGCCGAGGGTGAGCGGTTCGCCGGTCGCGGCGTCACAGGCGAGGGCAAGCGCCGCGAACGCCCCGCCGCCGAACACGACGGCTTGCCACGGACGGATGCGGGCCGCGACGTCCTTGGCGCGCAAGAGCAGCCAGGCGAACAACCGGGCCGACACCACCCGCGGCAAGCCCGATGGCGATGGCGCCGCCGAGGTCGCGGAGGTCGAACGACGGTGAGCCGTGCACCGGGAAGAGGCGCGTCGTGCCGTCGACCACGGCGAGTGCGAGGTAGCCGGTGGCGGCGCCGACCAAGGACGGGAGCAGGAGCTTGCGCCCGAAGTCGTCGCGGTAGGGAACCTCGATGGCGAAGATCGCGCCGGTTGCCGGTGCCTTGAAGATGGCGGCGACGCCCGCGGCAGCGCCCGCGACCATGAGCACCTTGGCGTTGTTCCCCGTGAGGAAGCGACGCAGGCGAGTGGTGGCGACCGAGCCGATGGTGCCGCCGAGCAGGATCGAGGTGCCTTCGAGACCCATCGCACCGCCGGTCCCGAGGGTGGCGAGGGCGCCGATCAACTTGAAGGGGAGCGGCCGCGCCGGCAGCACTTCGGTGCTGTCGTGGTACGCCTGCAGGTACGCGTCGCTGGTGGACGAGTCGGTGTGGCCGAGGCGAACTGCGATCTGGGTGATCGCGAGCCCCGCCGGTGGGGATGGTCACCGCGACCCAGAGCGGCGCCTCGCGTAACCAGTCGAGCCCGACGTCGACGGCATGTTCGAAGCCGACCACGGCGAAACCGGTGAGGGTGCCGACGGCCGCCGCGAGCAGGAGCACGTCGCGTGATCGTCGCGCGATCCGTCCGAGACCGGGGCGGCGGCGGACCCGATGGGTCACATGGCGGGCGAAGCGGTCGGCGATCGACATCTCTGTGTAGCGTAGCAATAGTTGCTAGTCCTGCAAACAATGACCGATGACCGCCGGTTGCAACGCGACGTGGACGCCGTACTTCGTGGCTCTCGCGCACTGGTGGGGGTTGCCGCCCGCTCACTCGACCTGCCCGACGACGTGACCTTGGCGCAGTTCCGCGCCCTGGTCGTGCTCGCGGGCCATGGCCCCCAACCCGTCGGGGCGCTCGCCGCGGAGCTGGCGGTCCACGCCTCGACCGCAACTCGACTGGTCGACCGACTCGTCGCCAAGGACCTCGTGGAACGGGTCGCGGCGGAACCGGGAGACGACCGTCGCCAGTCGCACGTCGCCTTGGCACACGCGGGCGCCGCGTTGATCGCGCACGTGAGTCGGCGACGACGCCGTGAGCTGCGCACGATTCTCGCTCGGCTGTCCGGCGAGCGAGCGGAGGTCGTCGCGGCCATGACCGTCTTCGCCGATGTGGCGGGAGAGGCCGCCGAGTCGTCGTGGGAGCTCGGATGGCAGGCCGACTGACCCTCTGACCACCCGTCTGCGGCCCGACTCAGCTCACACGAACCCCGTGCCCCCGTGCTGCGCAAGCTCGCCGGCCACGATCCGGAGGTTGGCGTCCCAAAGGTCTTGATCAACGCGCGGGCAGCACTGGTTCCCAGAACGGCATCCCGAAGCCAAGCAAGTTGAACGAGCCCGCCGGGCGGGCGAAGAACCACATGTGGAAGTGCGCGCCGCCGTCGCCCCACCGGTTCATGTGGACGCGCCCGATGTTGCCGATGGCCTGGATCGCGGCTCGAGGCGAACGATCAACAGGCCCATCTCGGCGGCCCGCTCGTCGGACAGGCCGTCCATGTCGACGTGCGCCCGCGACTCGAGGAACAGCAGCGCCGGCACACCGGCCGGTTCCTGCTGGGGTCGGATCTTCCAGTGCTCGTCGGCCCAGATGGCTCCCGCGTCGCCGTCGCGGCACGAGTGGCATTCGGAGCCGCCCGGCTCGCCGGAGCGAGGGGGATCGGAGTCGCGGAACATCGGCTGCTTGAGTCGGAGGTCGCCCTCGAAGGGGAACAGCGGCCAGTCGACGTAGGCGGGCATGGTGAGATCGAGCTCGTCAGCCATCAACGAGTCTTAGCGGTCGCCATCGGTCACGATCAACCGCTTTGTCCGCAGGCCAGGCAAGATGGCAGCGTCGGAGCAACGAGGATGCGGAGACAACGTGGCGTTCGTACCGTCAGGGAAGCAGTTCGAGATCGCGCTCGGCGCGAACGTGCCACCGTCGTCGAGGTCGGCGGCGGTGTGCGTGCCTATTCGGTCGACGGGCTCGAGGTGCTCGAGTCGTATCCGCTCGACGCGATGTGTGACGGCGCGCACGGCGCGCCCCTCGTGCCATGGCCCAATCGACTCGCCGAGGGCCGGTACTCGTGGGACGGTGTCGATCATCAGGTCGCGCTCACCGAACCGGCCAAGGGCACCGCGATCCACGGGTTCTTGCGCTGGCAGCCATGGATGGTGCGCGCGCACGAAGCCGATCGGGTGGTGATGGGCGCGGTGATCCATCCGCAGAGCGGGTACCCGTTCGCGCTCGACGTGCACGTCGAGTACCGCCTCACCGACGCGGGACTGCTGGTCACCACCACGGCGACCAACGTGGGCCCGGCGGCGTTGCCCTACGCGCACGGCCAGCACCCCTACCTGTCGGCGGGCGGCGGCGTGCTCGACGAGTGCACCCTCACCTTCTCGGCGGCCACGCGTGTGACCACCGACGCCGAACGCCAGTTGCCGACCGGCACGGCGCCGGTCGCCGGCACCGAGTTCGACTTCTCGACGCCGCGCGTGATCGGCGACTTCGCGATGGACTTCGCGTTCACCGATGTCGCACGCGACCGCGACGGCTGCGCCTGGGTGACGCTGGCGCGGCCCGACGGATCGATCGCCGAGGTGTGGGTCGACAGCTCCTACCCGTACGTCGAGCTCTACACCGGAGACACGTTGGCGCCGTCGCGACGACGCCGAGGCCTCGGTTCCGAACCGATGACCGGCCCACCGAACGCCTTCGGGTCGGGTGAGCAGGTGATTCGCCTCGAGCCGGGTGCGTCGACGACCACGTCGTGGGGCGCGCGGCTCGCGCGTCTGACGCCGGTCAGCGCGTGGCAGGGCTCAGCGCGGGTTCTTCGCGGGCGACCTCGAGGTCGATGCTCGCCGGGGCGTCGTCGGAGACGGACACGCCGTCGACGTAGGTGACGGTGCGGGTGCGGATCGCGGGCACCGTGGCGCCCGGAACGATGGTGCCCGACGAGGTTGAGCGGGTCGGTGGCGTTCACGACGATGCGCTCGCCCGTGCGTTCGGCCTTGCGCACCTGCGCGAGCTGTTCGACTGCCTCGGGCAGCGCGTACTGCTCGCCGCTGAACCCGCTCACGAACCGTCCGCCGCGCACGAGACCGCGGTCTTCGAGCCGTCGCATCGCCCACTGCACGTCACGCCACGGCACCCGCAGGGAGTCACGGACCGCGAGGTCGCGGAACACCACGCCCCAGCGGTTGAGCAGCTGCTCGGCCACCGCTTCCGCGAGGTCGTGGGCGTCGATGGCCGGCGAGGTGACGGCTGCGTCGGAGCCCGCGGCCGGCACGAGGGACCAACGGCCTGCGCTCGCGCCCGCCGCCCGAGCGCCGCGTCGCAAGCGTGACAGTCGACGGGCATCGGCGCGCTGCGCGCGTCGGGGGCGACGCGGGCGCGGATCGCCCCGAATCCGTCGGAGGTGAGCAGGCCGCGCGCGACGCCGTCCCACAGCCCCCGTTCGATGTCGTCGGGGAGACGGTGGGTCGCGTCGACCAGCTCGCCCGCGAAGCACGCGCCGCGTGCGCGCAACACCTCGATGATCTCGGTGGTGGCGCCGACGGTGGGTTCGGCGATCTCGATTCCCGGACGGGCAGCGGCGAGCAGCCAGTCGAGGTCGGTGCGGAACACCACGGAGATGGGGGTTGCCTTCGACGGCGCGCCCACCGGCGCGTCGACGTCGTCGCGTGGCCGGGGTGCGAGCCGCAGCCACGACGACCTCACCGTTGTGGCACAGCTGGTCGAGCCAGGCGCCGTTGTAGCGCACGCATGCGGCGCGTGAGGAGTTCGGGTTCCCACGCCACCGCGGCTGCCTCGTAGCCCTGGAGCTGTTCGATCGCGGCGGCGAGACCGGCTTCGCCGGCGAGCTGCGTGCCCGGTGCGACGTGCTGCCACCGCAGGAGGAACCGCATGAAGTCTTGCGCGGTGGCCGGATCGACCCCTCGGCGACGGGTGCGGCGCGAGTACGAGTGCATGCGCGCCGAGCAGCCGCCGGGCGACCCACTCCTGGGCCATCTCGTCGGCGGCGCCTGGCGTGTAGCGGCCCTGGAGCGCGAACCCTTCCTGTTCGAGCACCGCGAGCCCGGCCTCCACCCGCGACGGCGAGAGCGTCGTGGCCGCGGCCAACGTGTCGACGGTGGCGATGCCGGCGATCTCGAGGTGGCCGCGCAGCACGGTGGCGATGGCGTGCTCGTCGCCGGCGATCGCGGCGTCGGCCGTCGTCGCGCATCTCCGCCACGCACCACAACCCGGTTCCCGTCATCACCTCGGCGCGGTGGCGGGCGGCGAGCTCGTCGAAGAGCGGCTGCCAGTCGGGGCGAGGAACCGAGAGCACGAGCGACGCCAAGCACATCGTGCAGGTCGTCGGCCGTGGTGGGTTCGGGCGTGATCTCGTCGTGCACCTGCGTGATCGCGTCGGGGTCGAGCGAGCCGATCGATGCGAGATCCACCGACAGCCCGCGCCGCAGTTGCACCGCGTTGGTGCGACGGTTCTGGAACTCCTCGTCGTCGAGGAACGCGTAGGGACGCGCGGTGAGGATCTCGTGGGAGAAGCACCGACGGCTCCGTGGTGTCGACGCAGTGCACGGCACGTCGCCCGACTCGATGCGTTCGAGCAGTGTGCGCAGGCCGTCGGCGTCGAGGGCTTCGTGGAGCGTGTCGTCGATCGTCTGGCGCACGAGCACGTGGTCGGGGATCTCGATCGGACCCGTGACGTTCTCCTGGCACGCCGCCGCCTGCGGGAACACCGCGGCCATGAGGTCGTCGGCCTCCATGCGCTGGATCGGCGGCGGGTTCTTGCGACCACCTCGGAAGCGCAACACCATCAGCGACCGGTTGAGGTTCCACCGCCAACGGGCCTGGAACATGGGCGAGTCGAGGATGGCGTGCTCGAGCGTGTCCTCGACCGTCGCGCTGTGGATGTAGCGCGGCACCTCGCTCGAGCGGGAAGCTGTGGTGCGGGCCGAGCGAGAGCACGATCGCGTCGTCGGTGGCCGCCGCCTGCAGCTCGAAGTTGAACGTGCGGCAGAACTTCTTGCGCAGTGCGAGCCCGAGGGCGCGGTTGATCGCGACCGCCGTAGGGCGAGTGGACCACGAGCTGCATGCCGCCGGTCTCGTCGAAGAACCGTTCGAACACGAGCCGCTCGCACGTGGGCATCGCGCCGAATCCGGCGCGCCCGACCGCGAGGTAGTCGACGATCATCGTGGCCGCTTCGATGCTCACGCCGCCCGCGTGACCTCGATCAGCCAGTGCCGTGCGCCGTCGGGATCGCCGCGCCGCGAGGAACTCGTCGACGTGCGCGCGCAACGACGACACCTCGGCCGACAGCTCGGCGGTGCGCGCCGGCGCCTCGCCCATCCAGAACGGCACGGTCGGCGGCGCCTCGCCCGCGTCGCGGACACGCACCACGCCGAGCTCGATCCGGCGGATCTGCCACGAGTGCGTGCCGAGCAGGAAGATGTCGCCCGCCATCGACTCGACCGCCCAGTCCTCGTTGACCGTGCCGATGAAGGTGTCGTCGGGCTCGGCCACCACGCGGTAGTCGCCGTTCTCCGGGATCGCGCCACCCGACGTGAGCGCGGCGAGCCGAGCACCCTTGCGACCGCGCAGCTCGCCGTTGACGGTGTCGTGGTGCAGGTACGCGCCGCGCCGGCCGCGGCCCGTCTCGATGCCGTTGCTCACGAGGTCGAGCACCTCGTCGAACTCGCGCGCGGCTGAGCTCGACGAACGGCGACGACACGGCGCACCAAGGCGTAGAGGTCGTCGGTGCGCCATTCCTGCGCGCCGCACTTCGGCGACCAGTTGCTGAGCGAGGATGTCGAGCGGGAGCCGCGAGCGGCTCGATGGCGTCGAGGCGACCGCCGCGGACTGCCGCGAGGAGCGCCGCGCACTCGACCAGCTCGTCGCGGGTGAGCGGGTACAGCCGTCCCTTCGGGGTGCCGGCCCGGGTGTGGTTCGAACGTCCGACTCGCTGGAGGAACGTCGCGATGCTGCGCGGCGACCCGACCTGACACACCAGCTCGACCGGACCGATGTCGATGCCGAGCTCGAGCGACGCAGTGGCGACGAGCGCCCGCAGGTCGCCGCCACGCAGACGCGTCTCGACGCGATGACGGCGGTCCTTGGAGAGGCTGCCGTGGTGCGCGGCCACCACCTCGTGGCCCAGGCGTTCGCCGAGTTGGTGCGCGAGCCGTTCCGCCAGTCGGCGCGTGTTCACGAACACGATGGTCGTGTGGTGCTGGGCGACGAGCTCGGCGATGCTGTCGAGGACGTCGCCCATCTGCTCGGCCGAGGTGACGGCCTCGAGCTCGCCGTCGGGCAGCACGAGCCCGAGGTCGAGCTCACGGAGGTGCCCGGCGTCGACGATGGCGGGCAGGGGGCGGTCGCCCACGAGCAGGCGCGCCACCGTCTCGATCGGACGTTGCGTGGCCGACAGACCGATGCGCTGCGGCGTGGTGTCGGCGAGCGCGTCGAGCCGTTCGAGCGTGACCGCGAGGTGCGCGCCGCGCTTGTCGCGTGCGACCGCGTGGATCTCGTCGACGATCACGGTGTCGACGGTGCGCAGCATCGCTCGCCCGCCGGCGCTCGTGACGAGGAGATAGAGCGATTCGGGCGTGGTGACGACGAAGGTGGGCGGTCGACGCAACATCGCGGCGCGCTGCGGCGGTGGTGGTGTCTCCGGTGCGCACCGCGACGCGGAGCTTCGGCACGTCGAGTCCGAGCTCGGCCGCGACCTCGTTGATCTCGCGCAGCGGGCGTTCGAGGTTCTCGGCGATGTCGACCGCCAGCGCCTTGAGCGGTGACACGTACACGATCCGCGCCGTGCCCTTGCCCGTCGCCGTCGAGGTCGATGCCCTCGGCGTGCGCGCGGTAGAGCCGGTCGATGCACACGAGGAACCCGGCGAGCGTCTTGCCCGACCCGGTCGGCGCGGCGATCAGCGTGTGCTCGCCCGCGGCGACGTGGGGCCACCCGTCGCGCTGGGGCGCGCTCGGCCCGTCGACGAAACGCCGACGGAACCACTCGGCGACGGCGGGATGGAACCCGGCGAGTGCCGGATCGAGTACTGGGTCGCCTCAGTCGGGAACCACCGGCCGGGGAAGGTGACATCACCCCATTGTCGCGGATGGGTGTGTCACTTTCCCCGGCTCGTTGCTCGGGACGGCCTTCCTGCGCTGCACCCTGCCGCGCGAGATCAGCCCGGTGGACAGGCGAACCGGGCCCGGTCAGCCCAGGTTCGACGGGGTCGGTGTTGCCGCCCCGCTGCTCGGGCAGTCGGTGCACGGGTAGTTGGGCACCTTGGGTTCGGTCGTCGGCGGATCGACGTACTCGGCCACCGAGGTGGTCAGCGCGTGTCGAAGAACCCGGTCTTGTTCTTCGGCCACATGCCCGGCACGTAGCGCTTCCCGCCGTCGAGGTACATCCATGCGCCCTTGCCCACGGCCTTCGTCGCCTGGTCGGTGGCGGTCCGGTCGGGTCGAACCACCCGAGGGTGCCGTCGACGATGGCGATGCCATCCTTGGGGATCGGCGCCGAGGCGTCGGTGAGCACACTGTTGCTGTACGCGCCACCGGCCTTGGGGATCCGGTCAACGCGCCCGGTGCCATCTTCGCTTTCGTGAGCTGAGGGCCGGCGAGGTGCAAGCGGGTGTAGAGCGCACCCACCAGCGCCGCCGCCCCCGACCAGATGCTCCCCTTGTTCGTGCCCCAGTACCACTGCACGGGGTTGCTGCCCGTCGCCGGGTTGGCGACGAACGGTAGGAACCAGATCACGCCGAACGAATGCGAGGTCTGGTTCGCCGGCAGCGACCGCAGGAAGATGTCGAGATCGCCGGGGAAGGCGCCGCCTGACGGGCCGCCGCTCGCGAAGAGCCACTCGGGGTGTACTGGTTCGATTCGGCGGCGTTCATCGCCGCGCCGGAGCCCGTTGCGAGCGTCCAGCGCATTGATGATCGTGGTGACGCCGTCGCTCTTCAACTTCGCGATCAGCGTGGGCATCTGCTGCGTCGCGAGGGAAACGGCATCGGCTTGCGCGGTGCCCGGTGGCACCGCGAACGCGGCCTCCGACGTGATCTTGCCGCCGTACTTGGCGAACTCCGTCTTCAAGAGGTCGATGTTGAAGCCGTTGTCACCCGACTGGTACAGCACGCCGAAGGTGCGGGGCTTGCTCGACACGTCGGCCCCGCCGTACTTGGGCTTTTTTCCCGACGAGCGACTTGCCCGCGAACTCGCGCGACGTTGCGCGCCACGCCGCGTGACGTCTCGTTGAGAGTTTGGGGCACGCCGCTCGCGCTGACCACGAACGGCACACCCTTCGCCACGACGTCGCTCTCGAACACGAGTCCGCCGGTCGACTGGTTGCCGCCGGAGATGGCGGCATCGAACACCGCGAACGGCTTCATCGCCGCGACCGTGACCGGCGTCGGCACGTTGCGCGGTCTCGTCGGCGCCGGAGCCGAGCACGAACGTGTACTCCACCTTGCGACCCCAGGTCTCGAACGCGTTCGCGTAGGCGGCGTCGGCGTCGATGATCGGGTCGCGCTGGTTGCGAGAACCCGCCGGTCGCCTGGTTCACGTAGAGGCTGGCTGGGCTGCGGCTGTCCTGCTTCACGTCTGCGTAGAGCACCACGACCTTGATGGCGTCCTTGGTGACGCCCTGGGCCGTTGCCCCACCGTTGTCGGCGCCGTCCTTCCACGCCACGACGCACGCCGGCGCGCTGATCGACGGGAACTTGATCTGCTTGGTCTTCGCGTCACAGTCCGGGTTCTTCAGCGCCGCGGCGCTGCTCACGCCCGGAGCGCTCGACGATTGCGCAACCGCCGCAGTACCCGTGGTGGTGGCCAAGGTGCCGCAGGCCAGCGCCGTGCTCACGAACAGCAGCAACGCGCGCTGACGGACGCCGCGAAGGTGCCCCATCTCGTTCCCCCCATGGTGTTCACCAGGTGTCGTGGCAGGCTCGCCACTCGCCCGACCGAATATTCATATCCGGTGAAACAATGATGGGGGGTGAGTATCCATGACCGGTGACCGCGTTGCAAGGCAGGTAGAGCCCGCAGGCGAGGGGGGTCAGCGGGCGATCTGATCAGGCCTGCGGGTCGAGGTGTTCTGCAGATCGGTCCACACGCTGACGGCCTCGGCGCGGGACAGCTTCGACACGGTGCGAAAGACATACTCGTCGTCGGGATGCGAGAAGATCACGGGTCCGGCGGTGATCTGCGAGAACAACGCGTGGGCAACCTCGGCGGGTTCCGACGTCGTTGATCAGGCGGTTGCGGGCGCGGTCGAGCGGATCCGGCGAATCGGCCCGCCCGCACAGCTCGGGATCGAGCGTGGCCTGGAACGACAGGAAGTTCTCCGACTTCGTCGCGCCCACCAGGATCGTGAGCGCGTCGATGCCGTACTCGGCGCACTCAGCCCACAACGACTCCGCGAGCACCCACTGGTAGGCCTTGGCCGCGTTGTAGGTACCGAAGTTCACCGCGCCCTGCGTGCCGCCCATCGACGTCACGAGCGCGATGGCGCCGCGCCCGCGTTCGCGCATCGGCGCGCCGAGCAACTTGGTGAGGATCACGACGCTGTCGCAGTTGACCCGGATGCTGAGCAGGTCGTCGTCGATCGGGACGTCGAGGAACCACCCGGGGACGGCAACTGCCGCGTTGTGCACGAACGTGCCGATCTCGAGGTCCGCCGTCGCGTCGGCGACGACGTGCCCGATGTCGGGGTCGGCGAGGTCGGCGACCACCACGCGCGTCTCGACGCCGTGCGCGTCGGCCACGTCGTCGGCGGCCGCGCGCAGGCGTTCCTCACCTCGCGCCATCATCACGACGTTGAGCCCGCGGCTCGCCGCCTCGTGCGACAACGCGGCGCCGATCCCGGTGGAAGCGCCCGCGATCAGCGCCCACGGGCCGTACCGCTCAGTGAAATCCATGCGGTCGGTCTACCCGATGTGCGCGGGAGCCCGCATCCCCGCGGGAGCGTTGGCCGGGTTCCTGCTAGGCGGGGTGCGCGCCCAGGAGCAGCACGTCGTTGAACAGCGCGCCGGATCCGGCGCCGCTGCACATCGCGACCTCGGCGTGCTCCACCTGTCGGCTCACGCACGACCCTCGCAGTTGCTCCACGCTGCGAACGACCCGCTGCAACATCTGCACGACCGCGCCGCCGTGGCTGAACGACATGGTTCCACCGTCGGTGGTGATGGGGAAGCGCCCGCCGGGCCCGATCGTGCCGTCCATCACGAAGTCGCCGCCCTCGCCGTCGGCACAGAACCCGAACGCCTCGAACTGACGGATGATCTCGAACGAGAACGGGTCGTAGAACTCACACACGTCGACGTCGTCGGGCCCGATGCCGGCCATGGCGAACGCGCGCTCGGCGGCGCGCCGTCCGACGGTGCCGGCGACGAGGTCGGCGCGCACCGCGCCGCCGAGGTCCCACGCCGGCGGGTTGGTGTACGCGGGCCCGAACGAGTCTCCGCCGCCGCCGAGCAGGAACACCGGTGGTTGCGCGAGATCCTTCGCTCGCTCGGCCGTGGTGACCACGAGCGCGCGACCCCCCCTCCGACGTCATCGAGCAGTCGAGGAGGTGGAAGGGGTCGGCGACCATCCTGCTCGCGAGCACGTCGTCGACGGTGAACGGCCCGCGTCCGTGGTACACCGCGTCGGGGTGCTCGTGGCCGTTGTTGCGAATGGTCGCGGCGACGGTGGCCATCTGCTCGCTGGTGGTGCCGTAGGCGTGCATGTGACGGCGGGCCATGAGCGCGAACTCGGCCGCGGTGAACATGCCGAACGGTGCGACGAACTCGTGCGTGGGCCGGGTCCAGGGCGCCGTCGATGCGCGCTCGGTGTACACGCCGGCCGATCCACCGCTGATGAGCACGGTGGTGGCGAGCCCCGCCGCGATCGCAGTGGCGGCTTCGAGCACGGCGTCGATGCCCAGGGCGTTCGCCGACCGCCACGCCGGTCCGATGCGAGCCTGATACACGAGGTCGCCGGAGAACGGGCCCATGACGCCGTCGAGGTCGTGCACGGTGAGCCCGGCGTCGGCGAGCGCACCGAAGCCGGCATCGAACGTGATCGAGCGCGAGTCGTGGCCTTCGAGCACGCGCGCCTGGACGGTGTTGTGGATGCCGACGATCGCGATGTCGTGCAAGGAATGTCGAGGCACGGGCGACGGGCGATCAGGCCGCGTCGTGCGCGCCGCCGCGGTCCACGTCGTGGTCGACCTCGTCGAGCTTCTCGGAGTTCAGCACGACACCGGCGAGCACGCCGAAGAGCGCGGCGGCGATGAGCCCGATCAGCGTGCCGAGCCCGACGATGGCCCACCAGCCGAGGTCGCCGCCGACCGCGATGGAGAGGAGGCCGATGAAGAACGCGATCCCGATGGGGATGCTGATCAGGATCGTCTTGGCGATCGCGGCGAGAGCGCGCGGTCCGCCGCCTGCTCTGCCGCGAGCGACGCGTCGAAACGGGCCGTGTCGTCGCTCCCGGGTTCGTTGGTGGTGACGATCTCCGAGCTCATGGACACTCCCAGGACGCGTGCGATCAGAGGCGACGCCCATGTTGCCACGTGCAGCGAGGATCGGCGCCCCTCATCGTCGACGGCCCAAGGTCGACGGCCCAAGGTCGACGAGCCAAGGTCGACGAGGAAAGGTCGACGAGGAGAACCGAGTGAACTACTGGCGCAGGAGCGACAGGAGGCGAAGCACCTCGAGGTAGAGCCACACGAGTGTGACCATCAGCCCGAACGCTCCGAACCACTCCATGTACTTCGGCGCACCCGCCAGTGCTGACTGGCGGATGAACTCGTAGTCGAGGAACAGGTTCAGCGCGGCGACGCAACAGATCACCACGCTGATGATGATCCCGATCGGGGTGGGGTCGTTCCAGAACACCACGTCGACGCCGAACAACGACAGCAGCATCCCGAACAGGTACAGGAAGAAGATGCCGACGGTCGCACCGATCACCACCATCTGGAATTTCTTGGTGACCTTCACGACGCCGAACACATAGAGCGCCAACGTGCCGATGAACACGCCGATGACGGCGAGCACGGCCTGGAACACGATGCCGTTCCACTGCGACTCGAACGCCTTCGAGATCACGCCGAGGAACACGCCCTCGACCAGGGCGTACGCCGGACCGAGGATCGGCGACAGGTGCGGCTTGAAGATGCAGAGCATCGCCAGGCCGAACGCCCCGAACAGGCAGAGCCACGACCAGCCGGGGATCTGCAGGTTGCCGACCGGCGAGACCGCGGTCTGCGACCAACCGAACGTGGCGCCTGCGACCACGAGCACGAACAGCATCGCCGTCTTGGCGAAGGTGCCGTTGGCGGTCATGGCGGCGCCGCGGGGACGTGCCTGCGGGGTGGAGGCCCCACCGCCCTGCGTTGCCGTGCCGGTCGCGGTCGCGTCGGGTGCCGCGAATCCGGGCATCCACTCTTCGCGGATCTCTTCGAACTTCTTGTCGTTCAGCGCTGGGTTCGCCATCACCGGGTCCTCATGGGTACGGATGTGAACGCTTCGAGCGTAGACCGCCGCGGAGCGGCGTCACGGGCGCCAGGCGCATGCACAATGGCGGATCGCGCCAGAACCGGTTGTGGGCTCAGACGACGGTGCCGTTGGCGTGCAGCTCGGCGATCGCGTCCGGATCGAGACCGAGCTCCTCACGCAGCACCTCGTCGGTGTGCTCGCCCAGCCACGGCATGCGCGTGTCGGGGCCGTCGGCCACGCCCGAGAGTTTCACCGGGTTGCCCGGCACCATCAGCGGCGGTTCCACGCCGTCGGTGCGCTCCATCTCCACCAGCATGTCCCGGGCGATGAGGTGTGGATCCACCCGCACCTCCGCCGACGTCTGGCACGGGCTCGCGGCGATCCCGGCGGCACCGAGCGCGTGCGCGGCCGCAAGCTTCGTCTTGTCCGACGCCCACCGCTCGATCGCGGGGCGCAGCACGTCGTCCTTGTGCGTACCCCAGCCGTCGCGCGTGGCGAAGCGGGGATCAGTGAGCCATTCAGGGTGACCGACGAGGTTGGCCAGCCGTTCGAACTGGTGCTCTCGGCCGAGCTGGAGCACGAAGTAGCCGTCGCTCGCCTCGAACGTGTCGAGCACGAGTCCTTTGTTGTCACTCAACCGCTCGACGCCCATCGATCCGAGCCCGGTGACGATGTCGGTCATGGCGGTGACCGCGTCGAACATCGAGATGTCGACGTGTTGGCCGATGCCGCGCACGTCGCGGTGGCGCAACGCGGCGAGGGTTCCGATCACCACGAAGAGCGCCGAGCTGATGTCACCGAGGGCGCCGACCGGGTTGGCGCGCGGGCGTTCACCGTCGGGACGGGTGTACTCGTAGATGCCCGACACGGCCTCGGCCATCGACGCGTACGCGGGCCATTCGGCGTAGGGCGACGGAACGAGGTTGCCGGCGCCCGACACCGACACGTAGACGACCGACGGATGAACGGCGGCGACGTGGTCGTATCCGATGCCGAGCTTCGCCGCAGTGCCGGGTTTGAAGTTCTCGGCGAACACGTCGAAGTGCGGTGCGAGCGCGAGGACGAGCTCGCGGCCCGCATCCTGCTTGAGGTCGATCGACATCGTGCGCTTGTTGAAGTTGTTGCGCAGGAAGGTGGCCCCGACCGATCGCCCCTCGGGATCGATCATGGCCGGCTGCGCGCCACGCCCGGATTCACCGGTGGGCGGTTCGATCTTCAGCACCTCGGCGCCCAGCCGGGCGAGCAGCTGGGTGGCGTAAGGGAGTGCCTGCATCTGTTCGACGGCGAGCACACGAATGCCGTCGAGCGGCTTCCCGTTGGCGACGGCGTCGGCGTTGGTGACGTCTCCCAGGTTCACGCCGGGAGCGTACCCGGGAGCTCGATCGCCGGAGTCATGTGGGTCTCGCGGGGTGGTGGCTCAGTCGCGGACGCTGCGGCGCACTGCCGATGCCTGACGGGTCTCGTAGACCCAGGCCAGATCGAGGGCGAGGTTGCTGGTGTCCTGACCACGGAACAGGTAGTTCAGGAACTCGGTCACGCTCATGGCTGCCTCCCAGGCATCACAGTGTTGGAGGGTGGATCGACCACGGAACCCCGGAACCTGAGCCCGAAGCCTGAGCCCGAATCCTCGGCGCGAATGCTCTCGTGGGTGTGAACGACGGGGGCGCCCGAAATAGTTCCTACTCTTCTACCGTCGCACCGCGGATCGGAAGTGAAAGGGGACGCGATGCTCTACGTGTTCGGGTTCGAGAAGGTCGGCGTCGCGGTGGGCGACCTCTACTTCGTCGATCCCAATCCTGGTGACGACCAGGAGGGTGCGGAACGAGGCGTCCGCCTCGAAGTGCGGATGATCGACCGGGCCGCGCCGCCCGGCTCGGTCTACTCGGCGTTGCCCATCACCGTGGAGCGTCCGATCTGGCGGGCCGACCTGCTCGAGAGCGTCGACGGCGAGCCCGGGAGCCACGACCGCACGCACCACCACCCCAGGTTCCGCGGGTGGGAGCCCGGCCGCCGTCGCTTCGACGAACTGGTCGACCAGGAGCCCGTGACGTGGGTCGGCGAACAGCTCGCCGACCTCGACGCCCTGGTGGAGCGCTCCGACATCGATCCGTCGGAGATCGATCCCGACGATGCTCGTCAGCTGCGAGCAGCCGTGCCCGAGATCCTCGGCGTGGTTCGCACCCTGCTCGAACGCGTCCGCGCCGGTGAGCTCGGCACGGCACCCACCGAGGGTGCCGCGCTCGGGGCGCGCAACGGTTGGCTGTGAGATGAACACCGGGTCTGCCTCGACGTGATGACGATCCGATGAGGATCGTCGCCGTGTCGGCCAGCCTGCAGGAGTCGTCGACGAACACCGCGCTGGTCGAGGCGCTCGCGCGGAGAGCGCCGGCCACGGCGAGGTCACGGTCGAGGTCTGGCACGAGCTCGGCGACCTGCCTCACTTCCGAGCCGACCGCGACGGTGGCGATCACGTTGCATCGCTGCGCCGGGCGGTGGGTGGCGCCGACGCCGTGGTGCTCGTCACGCCGGAGTACGCGGGCGGCATGCCCGGCTCACTGAAGAACGCCCTCGACTGGCTGGTCGGCACGGGCGAGCTCTACGAGAAGCCGCTGGTGGTGATCAGCGCCGCGCCGAGTGCCGAGCGAGGTCACAACGCGCGCCGGTGGGTGGAGGAGGTGGCCGGTATGCAGGGCGCGTCGGTACGTGATTCGTTCACCGTCGCCGTGGCGAGCGTCGACGGGCGTGCGCAGATGCCGGCGGCCGCGGCATCGACCCTGACGCGGATTCTCGACGCGCTCGCGCCATAGCCCGGCCGACGCCGCGGCTCCGTTGCTCGACCGGTGGTGCGAGCCGGGGAGTCGCTTCGTCGGGTTGACTGCACGCATGGAGCTTCGCCACGACCCTGCCGCACCCGAGGGCAGCGGTGACGTCGTCGTCGACGGCGACGACGTGTTCGGCGTCGTGCGGTCGCAACTCGACGGGGTCGTCGCCGACGTCGCGCTCGACGTGGTCGATCTGGTCGACGCTGCGTCGGCATCGGCGCTCCTCGACTGCGTCATCGAGTCGCTCGAACCACACGCGGTGTGGACGGTGCGTCTGCAGTGCAGCGACGAGCTCGTGCGGGAGCACGCGCGGCACGTCGGCTTCGCCGGTCCGCTGCGCGGCGTGCTCGAACGGCCGCGGCGCTCGGAGCTCGCGCCCCCGGTGGGGGACACCACACCGGACATCGGTGAGATTGCCGCCGCGGTGCACGAACTGTCAGCGCAGGTGTCGGTCCGACCGCGCGGCGGGCCGTGGCGCGGGTTCGAGCTGCGAGCCGAGCGTGATGGCGCACGCGGTCCGTCCGGTTCGGGCGCGAACGGATCGACGGTGCGGGTGCGACTGCCGCGACGTGTCGATCTGATGGCGGAACCGATCGCCGCGGCGATCGACACCGTGTTCGCGGTGAAGGCCCGGTTCGGGCGCGCTGCGTCGGGCATCACCAAGATGTCGTTCGACCACGGTGGTGAAGCGCTCACCACTGGCAACATCGCCGGGCTCGCCGAAGGGGCCGCGGGAGTGGTGGTGCTCACGCCGAACTTCGTCGCCACGCAGCTCATGGGCGAGGCACGTCAGCGTTGGCGCGAGCAGGGCCGGGCACCGCGCGTCGCAAGCGCGCAGGTCGCGCCGTGCCGCGTCGTGGACGACGTCGTCGCGCACGAGTGCTGGCACTATCTCGATGCCGAGGTGCGTTCGTCGGGGCGCGCCTACGTGGAGTTCAACGCGGCACTCGGCGACGCGTTGGGTGTCGAGTCACTCGAACACGCGCTGCGCGGTCGTGAGCGCGGCGCGCCGGCGGAGTGGCAGGCCGCGCACGCACGACTCGTGCGCGACGTGTCGAACTACGCGGGAACGAATCCACGCGAGGCAACCGCCGAGATGTTCAGCATCTGGTGGCGTGGCGACCGTGGGTCGCCGGTCGTCGCGCGCTTCGGGGAACTGGTGACGCAGCACTTTCCGGAGTGAACGCCGTTCGCGCGCGAGCGCGATGCGGAATCAGCGTCGCGCGTCGCGCTGCGCCTTGCGCCACACCGCTCGATACGAGTCGAGGCCGTCGGGCGCGAGCGACGTCTGCGGCCCGGACGCGATCGCGACCCGCTCGGCCACCGTGCCCCACACCTCCACGTTCGCTTCCTTCCAGGCCGCGACCATGTCCTGATAGTCGCGGGTGTAGCTGCGCGCCGAGCAGATCACCAGACCGACGGGCGTCTTCGTGGGCACCAGATCCAGCACCGCTTCGACGCGCGGCGTCTCCACGCCTCCGACGCGCGTCGGGATGACCACGGCGTCGGCGCGCTCGATCGCCTTGGCGAGGAGGCGCTCGTGGCCCGGTGGCGTGTCGACCACCGCGACCTCGCCGGCGTCCACGCGGTCGAGGGTCTTGAGCAACAGGCGATCGGTGGGCGCTTCGATCAGGCTGACGCGGTCGAACACCTCGTCGTCGGCCACTTCGAGCCAATCGGCCGCGCTCGCCTGCGGATCGGCGTCGATCAACGTCGACGAATCGCGACTCCCGGCCGCCACCGCGGCGAGATACACCGAGGTGGTCGTCTTGCCCACGCCGCCCTTGAGTGCCGCCACCACGATGATCACGCCGGTCAACGTAGCGAGGCCGTGCCCACGCAGCCAATGGACCTCCGGGCCTAGCCTTGAACCATGTGCCGAAACATCACGGAACTTCGCGGTCTCGAGCCCCCTGCGACCCGAGACGAGATCGAGGCGGCCGCCTGGCAGTTCGTCCGCAAGGTCACCGGGGTGACCAAGCCGACGGGCGCCACCCACGACGAGATGCACGAGACGGCCGACGAGATCGCCGGTCTCGTGGCGGCCTTGCTGGAGCGCATCCCGCCGCGCCGTCAGCCGCCGAAGACGATGCCGCCGCTGCGCCGCCCCGAGGTTCGGGCCCGCCTGGGCCTCGAGCCGTTCCCCGTCTGACGCGACCGGACATCGCGGCCGGGCCGTGACAGGCTCGGTCGTGCCCGTCGCACATCGACCGGGCGCCTCGAACGATCCGGGAGAGGGGTCGCGGTGGCCGCGCACGCATCGCCGGGGGTTGGACTCCGTCCGACCGGCATCGAGCCACGCCGGCCCCGTGACGGCTCGGTCGACGCCGGGCGCCGGGTCGAGACCGCGATCCGGGTGGCCCTCGCCGGGGGGATCGCGTTCCAGGTGTTGCAGCGGCTGGTGGCCGACGGCTACCGGCTGAGTCCGTACGGTCGCTCGCTCTGGTACGTGTCGTACCAATTCGGCTTCGTCCGGCGCGGGCTCGCCGGCGAGATCCTGCGTCGCGCACTCGGGCACGTCCCGACCGTCGCGCAGGTGGCGGTCGTGCAGAACGCGATCGCGATCGGCACGCTCGTCGCCGCCGCGCTCCTGGTGGTGGTGTTGTGCCGTCGCCGAACCGTCATCGCGTACGGAGTCGGCGCGCTGCTCGTGATCTCCCCGTTCGCGTTCGACTTCGTCGGGGGGTCACGTCGACCCGACCTCGTGTCGTTCCTGCTGCTCGCGGCGGTCGCGATCTGGGTCAGCACCGGCGCACGCGAGCCGGTGGTCGTCGCGCTCGTGAGCGGAGGGCTCCTCGCGGTGTCAGCGCTCTGCAGCGAAGCCGGACCGTTGGTGGTCGGCCCGTGGTTGGTGCTCGTGGTGGTGTGCGTGGCCCGAGCGCGCGGACGATCGTCGTGGGAGTGCGCGGTGGCGATGGCGTTGACCGCGGTGCCGTCGGCGCTGGTGCTCGGCGTTCTGGCCGTCGTCGGGCGCGGCGTCGACCGACACGACGGCGGCGCTCGAGCAGGTCGCCCCGCTCGACGTGGGCGGACGCGGCACCGTGTTCCCGTATCTCGACGACACCGTCGGTGACAGCGTGACCAAGGTGATCGCGCGCCGCCCGGTGCTGTCGCTCCTCGTGGGCCTCGTGTTGGCCGTGCTGGTGTGGTTCCTCGTGCGGCGGGTCGTCCCGTACGCGCGTGGCGTGGGCCGCTGGTTGCTCCCCGGACGAGGCGCTCGTGGAGCGTGGTTCGCAGGGACGAGCGGTGCCGCCGGGCTGCTGTTCGCGCTCGGGTTCGACTGGATGCGGTGGATCACCTCGATCGCCTTCGCGGCGCTGCTGGCCGCCGGCGCCATCACGGTGTTGCTCGGCACCGAGCCCGAGCCGGGCGCGGATCGTCCACCCCGGGGACGCGAGTGGCATCGACCCGTTCCTTCACGGGTGATCCTGTCGGTGCCGGCGATCGCCGCGCTGGTGGTCGCGGTCTACCTGATCGTGCTCCCGCCGCTCCCGACGGCGGTGCGCGGCGTGGGCGATCTCGCGCACCTCATGCTCGACGCACCGAGATGACGTCGCCCACTGCCGAGGATCGGGCGGCGATCGCCGCGATGTTGCGGCGGCAGGGCGCGGGTGCGCGAAGCCTCGGCGCGCCCTTCTACGACACGTTGCTCGAGCGCTTGGCCGATGACGCCGACGCGGGCGGCCCCGTGGCGCGGGTGCTCGCGCCGTTCGCCGCGCGGTCGGTCGACGATGCCTACCCGCTCCGCCTGCTCGGCGGGGTGCACCGGCTCGTGCTCGACGGCCGCGCCGACGCGCTCGCCGCGCACTACCCGTCGGTCGGCGGCGACGGCGATGCCGCGGCCGCCGCCACTCGCGGTGATCGCGCTGCTCGACGATCCGCCGCCGGATGTGCTCGACGCACTGCGGCGCCCGCCCCAGACCAATGAGGTCGGCCGGTCGGTCGCGTTGGCGTCGGGCGTGCTGGTCGTGGCCGACCGCACGGGTGTGCCACTCCGTCTCCGCGAGCTGGGGTCGAGTGGCGGGCTCAACCTTCGCCTCGATGCCTACTGGTACGAGCAAGGGGATGGAAGCTGGGGGAACCCCGCGGCCGGAGTTCGGTTCCGCGACCAGTGGCCCGACGGCACACCGCCATTCGCGGCGAACGCCGAGATCGTGGAGCGACGCGGGTGCGACCGGGACCCGATCGATGTGACCACCGACGACGGGCGGCTCACCCTGCTGTCGTACGTGTGGCCGCAGCCGCCCGAACGATTCGCCCGCACGCTCGCCGCGATCGAGGCGGCGCGTGATCGTCCGGTCGACATCGATCAGGCCGAGATCGACGAATGGCTCCCCGGACAGCTCGAGCCGGTGCCCGGCACCGCGCTCGTCGTCATGCACTCGATCACCTGGCAGTACCTCTCGTCCGCCGCGCAGGCCGACGTGCGCGACTGCCTTCATGTCGCGGGCGCGAGGGCGACGCGCGACGCGCCGCTCGCGTGGGTGCGACTCGAGCCCGACGTCGAGGACCTGTCGCAGGCCGAGCTCCGACTCGACCTGTGGGACGGCTCGGACGCGTCGCCGAGCTCGGAACGATTGGCCACGTCGGGCTTCCACGGCGGCCAGCTGCGGTGGCTCGCGTCGTAACGTGACGCACTCTCGACGACAGGATCTGCACCATGGACGTCTACGAAGCGCTGTACACCACACGGGCCATGCGACGGGTCAAGCCCGATCCCATCCCCGACGAGGTGCAACGTCGGATCCTCGATGCGGCGGTGCGCGCGCCGAGCGGTGGCAACACGCAGAACTGGCGCTTCCTGTTGGTCGATGATCCCGCGGTGCGGTCGAAGTTGGCGCCCATCTACGCCGATTGCATCGCGCGCCTGTGGGCCGGTCCCTATGCGCCGCGGATCGCCGCGGCGGAGGCCGCACCCGACCGCGCGGACAGCAAGCAGTTCTTCCGCGTGCGGGCATCGGCGCAGCATCTCGGTGACCACTTCGGCGAGGTCCCGTTGTTGATGTTCGGGTTCGCACAGCACGATCCGAGCGGCGGCTCGATCTTCCCGGCGGTCTGGAGCGCGATGCTCGCGGCGCGTGCCGACGGCGTGGGCTCGGCGATCACGTCGGTGTTGGCTTTCCGCCTCGACGAGGTGCTCGAGATCCTCGCGGTCCCGCGGGACGAGGGCTGGAACATGGCGTGCTGCGTGACCTTCGGGTATCCGACCGGTCGCTGGGGCGTCGGCGCGCGCGTTCCTGCGCACCAGGTCGCGTTTCGCAACCAGTGGGGCGCGCCGGTCGGCTTCGAGATCCCCGAACCCCTCTGGCCACCCTCCGCCTAACTCCCGAAGCGCGCTCGGATACCGTGTCCACCATGCGCGGAATCCTCTCCTGGTCGGCCTATCTGCCCTACCGGCGCCTCACCCGCAGCGACATCTCGGCGTTCGTCGGCCAGGGCGGTGGCACAGGCACGCGCACCGTTGCCGGCTTCGACGAGGACAGCACCACGCTGGGCGTCGAAGCGGCACGACTGGCGCTGCGCGCCGATGGCGTGCCGCCGGCCGCGCAGGTGCTCTTCGCGACGTCCACGCCGGCGTACGCCGACAAGACCAATGCCACCGCGGTGCACGCAGCGCTGCGCCAGCCGGCTTCGGCGCGCGCATTCGACCTCGGTGGTTCGCCGCGTTCCGCGGTCGGCGCCTTGCTCCTCGGCCTGCAGCCAGGGCCGGTCACGCTCGTTGTCAGCGGTGACACCCGCATCGGCTTGGCGGGAAGTGCCGAGGAGGCGATGGGCGGCGACGCCGGCGCCGCGTTCCTCGTGGGTGACGAGCGCGACGCGGAGGTGGTGGCCGAGCTCGTCGGCACCGCGAGTGTCACCGAGGAATTCGTCGAGCGGTGGCGCGCGCCGGGCGACGTCCGCACGAAGGTCTGGGACGAGCGCTTCAGCGAGGTCAGGCTCGTCCCGCTGGCTGTCACTGCGTGGAACCAGGCGCTCGAAGCGGCGGGACTCACCGCCAACGACGTGACGCGCGTCGCGATTGCGGCCCCGATCCAGCGCGTCGCGCGCTCGATCGGCGGCAAGCTCGACGGCGTCCTGGTGATCGACGACCTGGTGGCCACCGTTGGCACCGCGGGTGCCGCGCATGCGGGTCTCCTGCTCGCGTCGTTGTTGGAGCAGTCGAACGCGGGCGACGTGATCGCGCTGGTGTCGGCGGCGGATGGCGCCGACGTGGTGTTGTTCCGCGTCACCGACGCCATCGACCACCATCGGCCCGCACGCCCGATCACGTCGCAGCTCGAGCAGGGCGCGCCCATCACCTACGGCAAGTTCCTTGCGTGGAAGGGGATGTTGGCGGTCGAACCGCCGCGGCGCGCCGAGCCGCAGCGGGTGTCGGCCACCGCCGCGGCGCGCAACCAGGAATGGAAGTTCGGCTTCGTCGGTTCCCAAGAGCATGATTCGGGCGCGGTGCACGTGCCGCCGCAACGCGTGTCGAGCGACGGCCTCCACACCGACGAGATGGACGTGGTCTCCCTCTCCGAGCGCGGCGCAACGATCGTCACGTTCACCGTCGACCGCCTCGCGTACTCACCGAGCCCGCCGATCATCTTCGCAGTGGTCGACTTCGACGGAGGCGGGCGGTTCCCGATCGAGCTCACCGACACCGACGAGGCCGACGTCGTGATCGGTGCTCGTGTCGAGATGACCTTCCGTCGCCTCTTCACCGCCGACGGCATCGCGAACTACTTCTGGAAGGGGAGGGTCGTTCGAGATGGCGAGTCACGGAATTAAGGACCAGGTTGCGATCGTCGGGATGGGCTGCACGCGTTTCGTGGAGCACTGGGGCCTCGGCATCGACGACCTGATCATCGACGCGGCGAACGACGCGTACGCCGCGGCGGGAATCGAGAAGGCTGCAGTCGACGCCTACTGGTTCGGTACCGCGCAAGGCGGCATGAGCGGCATCACCGTTGCGCGGCCGTTGCAGCTCGACGACAAGCCCGTGACCCGGGTCGAGAACTACTGCGCGTCAGGCAGCGAAGCGTTGCGCCAAGCGTGTTACGCGGTGGCGTCCGGCGCGTACGACGTCGCGATGGCGCTCGGCGCCGAGAAGACCAAGGACGGCGGATTCCAGGGCATGGCCGAGATCCCGCCGCCCAACGACGGCACGCGTCGCACGCTCACCGCGGCCGCGATGTTCTCGATGGTCGCGCCCGCCTACGCGGAGAAGTACGGCGTCGATCTCGACAAGTTGCGCGAAGCGATGGCGCACGTGGCCTGGAAGAACCATCACAACGGTTCGCTCAACGAGCGCGCGCAGTTCCGTCGCGACGTGTCGATGGACACCATCTGCGCGTCGCCGAAGGTGGCGGGAATGCTCGGCGTGTACGACTGCGCGGGTGTCGCTGACGGCGCGGCCGCGGCGATCGTGTGCCGCGCCGAAGACGCACACAAGTACACCGACACGCCGATCTTCGTGAAGGCGTTGTCGTTCGTGGCGGGGAACGGCGCCGGCCTGACCGACCCGTCGTACGACTACACGCACTTCCCGGAGATCGGTGTCACCGCTCGCGACGCGTACGTGCAGGCCGGCATCACCGACCCGCGCGCCCAGTTCGCGCTGGCCGAGGTGCACGACTGCTTCACCATCACCGAGCTCGTGTTGATGGAGGAGCTCGGATTCTCCGAACGGGGAGCCGCGTGGCGTGACGAGCTCGACGGTGTGTTCGACCTCGACGGCGACCTGCCCGTGAACCCCGACGGTGGACTCAAGGCGTTCGGTCACCCGGTGGGCGCGTCGGGGTTGCGCATGATGTTCGAGGCGTGGTTGCAGCTGCGCGGCGAAGCCCCCGTCGCGCGTCAGATCACCACCGACAAGTCACTGGCGCTCACGCACAACCTGGGTGGCTACCCGGGTGAGATGGTGAGCTTCATCTCGATCCTCGGCCGCGCCTGACAGCACGCCCGAACGTCAGAACGACGGCGCGGGCTCGATCGGTGTGTCGCCGTGCACCTCGTCGACGGTGGGCCCGATCTCGGCCACGATCGGCGCGAGCTTGGCCTGGTCGACGTCCTTGTAGAGGTTGGCCGAGTTGAGGCCGAGCATCAGGCGCGCCTCGTCGGAGGGCACGTCGTGGAGGCGCTCACGGATCCAGTAGCGGGTGAACGGGAAGGTGCCTTCCGGGTGGGGGAGGTCGTTGCCCCACAGCCAGTTCTTGATCCCGACCTCGTGGCGACGGTCGATGTCCTCCGGGCCCGGCGTGCTCGGAGCCACCGCGCAGTTGCGGTGGAAGTAGTCGCTCGGCTTCATCTTCAGCTCCTGGCGGAAGACGTCGCCCATCTTGGCGGTGTTGTGTGCGCCTTCCCACTTCGCATCCATGCGCGCGAGCTGGTCGGGTGCCCACCACGCGCCGTTCTCGGCGATCACGTAGTGGAGATCAGGGAAGCGTTCGAACGTGCCGGCCCAGATCAGCACTGCCAGCGGGCGGGCGGCCCACCAGTAGGCCTCCGACGCGTAGATCGGCGTGTTGCCGCGGCCTTCGTCGCCGTAGTCGGACGGTCCGGCGCCCGAGTGCGTGTGCACCACCATGCCGTTCGCCTGCGCCGCAGCCCAGATCGGGTCGTAGCGCGGGTGGTTGTAGGCGGGTTGGTCGAACCAACGGGTCGGGATCATGATCCCGCGCAGGCCCATCTCGCTCGCGGCTTCGACCTCGGCCACGGCGTCGTCGATGTCGTAGAGCGCGGGGATGAGCGCCACGCCGATGCGACGGTCGGGCGACTGTTTGCAGAAGTCGGCGAGCCAACGGTTGTGCGCCTTGGCGCCCGCCAGCGCGAGGTGCGGCGCGGTGCCCGCGCCGCCACCGAGGCCGGTGCCGAACGGGCTCGCCGCGATGCGCCCGGTGCCGAGCACGTCGGCGTCGGGGAAGAGCACCTCGGCCGCGACTCCCTCGATGTCGAGGATCTTGTTGCGGTAGTCGGACTCGTAGGCGGCGAGGAGGCCGCCGTCGCCGTCGGTCTCCTCGTTCCACGTCTTCAAGAACTCGCTGTTGTCACCGCCGCGCGCCTTCATCATCTCGGCGCGCATCTTCGCGGTCGCGGCCTGATGCTCGTCGAAGTCGTCGCGGTACTGCTCCTCGAGGTAGTCGCGGTAGTGCTCAGCAGGAGGACCCGCGTGCCCATCGGACGAGATCACCAAGTAGCGGTCCATCGAGTTCCTCTCGGGTCAGGCCGGGTTGAGGTGCAGCAACGAATGGCGAATCAATTTTCTAGCGTGCATATGATAAGTCGTCCACTCGCGGATCACGCGGTTGCCTGACCGGCGAGCTGACCGAGGTTGAGCTTGGGGTCGTCGGCGTGACGCCCCTGGTCCATGGCGTGCTCCGAGACGTCGTGACCGGCCACCGAGGCGCGCAGTGCACCGACGGTGCACTGCTCCTTGGGGATCGACGCGAACGGATCGAACCGGTACCAGTGCATGGCGTTCTCGTGGGTGATCTTGTCCACGTCGGCGTCGGGAACGCCGAAGCGGCCGATCATCTCGTGAAGCTCCTCGGGCGCGGTGGGCCACGACGAATCCGAGTGCGGGTAGTCCTGCTCCCAACACATGTTGTCGACGCCGATCTCGTCGCGGAGGGCCAGTCCGATCGGGTCGGTGATGAAGCAGGTGAGGATGTGCTCGCGGAACACGTCGGACGGCATGCGGCCCGGACCGAAGTCCTGGCCGGTCCAGGCGTGGTGCATGTCGTACGTGCGATCGAGACGGTCGAGGAAGTACGGGATCCAACCCGTGCCGCCCTCGGAGAGCGCGACCTTCAGGTCGGCGTACTTCTTGAAGACCCGCGACCACACGAGGTCGGCCGCGGCCGCGCAGATGTTCATCGGCTGCAGCGTGATCATCACGTCCATCGGCGCGTCGGGAGCGGTGACCGCGAGCTTTCCCGACGAACCGAGGTGCACGTTGAGGATCGATCCGACGTCGACGAGCGCGTCCCACATCGGGTCCCAGTGCTCGTCGTGGAAGCTCGGCAGCCCGAGCGCCGCAGGGTTCTCGGTGAACGTGATCGAATGGCACCCCATCGCCGACACCCGGCGAATCTCGGCCGCGCACAGCTCGGGGTCCCACAGCACGGGCAGGGCCATCGGGATCATGCGGCCCGGGTAGGTGCCGGCCCAGTCCTCGATGTGCCAGTCGTTGTAGGCGCGCGTCACCGCGAGGGCGAGGTCCTTGTCGTCGCAACTCGCGAAGAGGCGTCCGGAGAACGACGGGAACGACGGGAAGCACATGCTGGCGAGGACGCCACCGGCACTCTGGTCCTTGACCCGCTCGTGGATGTCGTAGCACCCGGGACGCATCTCGTCGAAGGAGGTGGGATCGATGCCGTACTCCTCCGGCGGTTTGCCGGCGACCGCGTTGAGCCCGATGTTGGGGATCGTGGCACCGTCGAACACCCACACGTCGTCGCCAGTCGAGGTGCGCACCACTTTGGGCGCCTGGTCCGCGTACCGGGCCGGCATCCGCCCGTCGAACATGTGCGGCGGCTCGACCACATGGTCGTCGACACTGATCAGGATCATCTGGTCGAGTTCCATCTGGCCCCACGTTCGCGAGTTGTCGACGTTTCCGAACGTTGTCGATGGTAGCTCGACATCGCGAAAGTGAACCGAGGGTCCGTGCGCCTGCTGCCGTAGTGTGTGCCGCCGTGAGCGATCTCCGCTCGTTGGAGGTGCCAACCTCGATGCCGCCAGTCACCACGCCGCTCGACACGGCCGCGCCGTCATCCGCCGCGCCCGTGCCGACGGGAGTGCCCCGGCGAAAGGTCGGTCGGCCCGCTCGCCTCGATCGCGAGATGATCGCTCGGGCCGCGTCCGAGATCGGGCTCGACAACGTCACCATGAAAGCCGTCGCCGAACACCTCGGCGTGAGCGTGCCCGGGCTGTATCACCACGTCGACGGGCGTGACGACCTGATGCGGCTCGCGACCGAGTACTCGGCGCAGCGCATCGTGCTGCCGGGCGACCGCGGGCAGCACTGGACCGAGTGGCTGTTGGAGTGGACCCGCCACGCTTTCGAGGTGTTCGTCGCGCAACCGGAGATGCTCAACCAGGTGCAGCGCGGGGTGTTCACCATCGACCGCATGGTCGTCCTCGTCGACGCAGTGCTCGAGAAGCTCACGGGCCAGGGCTTCACCGAGGTGGAGGCGCTCGAGGCGTTCAACCTCACCACCCGGATCGCGGTGGGGGCCGCGGTTCACGCCATCCGTCAGCACGACCTCGGGAACGATCGCCAGTCGGAGTACCACCGCGCCCTCGCCGGTCGCCCGGCCGGCGAGCTTCCGCAACTCCGCCGACTGGTCGCGCGTGATCGACGAGGCCGGGAACCCGCCGTCGCTCGAAGACGAGGTCGCCACTGCGCTCGTCGGCATCGCCGTGCGGCGCGGCGAGGAGTGGGAGCCGATCCTGACCCTCGCCGAGCTGCACCGGCCCGACGGTGCGTCTCATCCCGGCCTGATCTGACAGCCGCACGTTCGGGGTAGCCTCGCCGCCGAATGGACCTCCGATACACCGACGAAGAACAAGCCTTCCGGCTCGAGCTGCGCGCGTGGCTCGAGGATGCGGTCGCGTCGTATCCACCCGAGCCCGACGCGTACGACTGGGATGCCCGACGCGGTCTGGGACCTCACCTGGCAGCGCACGCTCTTCGACGCCGGGTACGCAGGGATCAACTGGCCCAAGGAGTACGGCGGCCGCGGCGCCACGCCCACCGAGCACCTGATCTACATCGAGGAGAGCGAGCGGGCGCGGGCGCCCTATGTGGGGTGCAACTTCGTCGGTCAGCTCCATGGCGGCCCCACGCTCATCGCCGAGGGCACCCACGAGCAGAAGCTCCGCTACCTGCCGCCGATCCTGCGCGGCGACGAGGTGTGGTGCCAAGGCTTCTCGGAGCCCAACGCCGGCTCCGACCTGGCCAGTCTCCGCACGCGTGCCGTGCGCGACGGCGACGACTACGTGCTCAGCGGCCAGAAGATCTGGACCAGCTTCGGCCACATCGCCGACTACTGCGAGATGCTCGTCCGCACCGATCCCGACGCGCCCAAGCACAAGGGCATCTCGTGGTTGATCGTGCCGATGCACCTGCCGGGGATCGATGTGCGACCGCTGCGCGTCATGGAGGGCACCACCGAGTTCTGCGAGGTGTTCCTCGACGACGTGCGTGTGCCGATCGAGAACCGGGTCGGCGACGAGAACGACGGCTGGCGGGTCACCAACGTCACGCTGAGCTTCGAGCGCGGGACGGCGTTCGTGTCGGACGTCATCGAGACGCGCGAGTTGATCCATGATCTGGTCGACCTCGCCAAGCACCTCACCAGCAAGGGCGCGACGCGCTGGGAAGACGCCGGGCTTGCGTCGCGAGGTGGGCAAGCTCGACGCCGAGCTCGACGCTCTCTGGTCGCTCACGAAGCGCAACATCTCGCAGGCCCAACGCACGGGCGTGGTCGGCGTGGGCGGCAGCGTGTTCAAGCTGGCGTTCGTCGAGCTGCGCCAGCACCTGGGCGACATCGCCATGCGCCTCCTCGACCGGGCGTCGCTGTCGATCGAAGACGTGGGCGGGCTGCAGTCGGGGCGGTTCGTCGAGTCGAAGTTCTGGGCCATCCGGATGGGAATCGCCGCCGGCACGTCACAGGTGCAGCGCAACATCGTCGGTGAGCGGGTGCTCGGCCTCCCGCGCGAACGCCAGTAGCCGCGGCGAGCAGCCAGGCGCGACGAGAAGGACACGGATCATGGACTTCGAGCTCACCGAAGACGAGACGTCGCTGCAGGAGGGCATGCGATCGTTCGTCGAAGGTCGCTTCACCCCCGACGACGTGCGCGCGATCGAGGATGCGGGCGGGCGACTCGACCGTGAGCGCTGGCAGGAGCTGGGCGACACCGGCGTGTTCTCGCTGCGCATCCCCGAAGCCGCGGACGGCCTCGGACTCGGCATGACCGAAGCGGTGCTCGTGTTCGAGGAGCTCGGTCGCAACCTCGTGCCCGGCCCGCTCGTCGCCACGGAGCTCGTGGCGAGCGCCCGCGCCGGCGCGGCGGCGGGCACCGAGATCGTGGGGGTGCTCCAGGTCGACCCCGACGAAGTGCCGCTGCTCGAACACGCAGACGACCTCGACTCGCTGTTGGTGCTCGACGCCGACGGCGCGCGCATCGTGGCCCCGAACCTGATCACCAGCGAGGCGGTGCACCGTCCGCTCGACGCCCTCACGCCCGTGCGTCTCGTCACCGGTTCGCTGCCCGCCGGCGAGTCGCTCGGCGGACCCGAGGTGAGCGCGCGCCTGATTCGTGAAGGCCTCGCCCTCACCGCGGCCCTGCAGCTGGGGATCGCGGCGCGGACGGTCGAGCTCGCCACCGAGTACGCCAAGGAACGAGAGCAGTTCAACCGCCCGATCGGCTCCTTCCAGACGATCAAGCACATGATCGCCGACATGCTCGTTCGTGCCGAGGTGGCGCGCGCTGCGGTGTACGCGGCGGCGTGTGCGGTCGACGGGAAGAGCAACGAAGACCCGGATCGCGCGGTCGCGATCGCCAAGGTGGTGGCGGGCGATGCCGCGATCACCAACGCCAAGTGGTGCATCCAGGTGCACGGAGGGATCGGGTACACGTGGGAGCTCGACGTGCAGCGGTACTGGAAACGCGCCATCGTGCTCGACACGCAGTTCAACAACGTCGACCACTGGGCCGAAGTGGTCGCGGCTGCGTTGTGAACCGACGTCGCCACGATCGACCGGCGCGAGCTGCGCGTTCGCTCGCCGTCGTCGCATGCCTGGCCGTTGCGTGCGTGTCGGCGCTGGCGACGAGCGGTGCTCCCGCGCTCGCGGCGACGAACGATGTGAATGCCGCCAAAGTCGTGAAGGCGGGGATCTCGTTGCAGTTCCCGAAGACGTGGACCGCGGTGCCCTTGAACAAGTCCGACCTCGCGAAGATGGTCAAGGCCCTCGCGACGAACAACCCCGACCTGGCGTCGACCCTCCAGAGCGCGTCCTCGAGCCTCTCGACGGCGGTGAAGTTCTACGCCGCCGACCTGGTGGCGGGCAACAACGGAGACTTCTCGTCGAACGTCAACGTGATCGGATCGAAGACCGGCGGCTTCCCGTCGTCATTGGCCGCGTTTGCGTCGGAGATCCAATCGCAGTACCAGACGCTGGGTGAACAGGCCGAGGTGCTCGACACCTCAGCGGCGAAGGTGAGCGGCGGCCCCGCGTATCGTGTCTCGGTGCGAGTCGGGGTCAACAACGCGGCGGGCGATCAGGTCTCGGCGCGCATCGAGCAACTGTTCGTCAAGGTCGGCGCAGGGAGCACGATCGTGACCGTCACCACCGACGACACCGACGCGGCGCAGACGCAGAGTGCCGCGATCCTGGCCTCGGTCAAGAAGCTCGGATGACCGTGAGCACGTCTCCGACCGCGATGGAGCAGTTCCGTTCGCTGTCGGCAAAGGTTCGCAACTGGGGTCGGTGGGGGAGCGACGATCAGCTCGGCACCCTCAACCTCATCGACAGAGCGGCGCGCCGACGCGGAGCTGCGTGCGTGCAGGACGGCAAGGCGTTCTCGCTCGCGCTGCCGCTGTCGGTCGACGGGCCGCAGCTCGGCGGGATCGCGGGGCGCACGAACCCGGTGCTCGACGTGTTCATGATCCGAGAGCAGATCCTGACCCCTCCCGGGTTCGGCTTCAGCGACGACACCATCGCGATGGCCACGCAGGCCGCGACGCACTGGGACGGCCTGTGCCACGCCAGCTATGACGGCGTGGTCTACAACGGATACCCCGAAGCCTCGATCACTGCGAGCGGCACGTCGAGGAACGGCATCGAGCACGCGGCTGGGGTGCTCGTCACCCGGGGAGTGCTGATCGACCTCGCCCGCCATCAGGGCGTCGACGTGTGCGACGGTGGATATCCGATGACGGGGGACGACCTCGACGCGGTGTGCGCCAGCATTGGGGTGACCGTGGAGCCGGGCGACGTGATCTTGATCCGCACCGGGTCGATGCAACGTCTCCTCGCCGGCGACAAGGTCGGGTACGCAGCCAGCGCGGCCGGCCCGTCGTTGCGGAGTGTCGAATGGTTCCACGACCACGCCGTGGCCGCGGTGGCGACCGACACCATGACCTTCGAGGTGTTCCCGTCGGAGCACGACGATTTCGTGCTGCCGGTCCACTTCCTCCACCTCGTCGACATGGGTCTGACCCAGGGTCAGAACTGGAACCTCGAGGCGCTCGCGGCCGACTGCGCGGCCGATGGCCGCTCCACCTGTCTGCTCTCGGCGCCGCCCGAGCCGATCGTGGGCGGCATCGGGACGCCGGTGAACCCGATGGCGGTGAAATGAAGCCGGCGCGGAGACGGGTGTTCACGCTGCTGGTCGCCACGGCGCTCGCCACCGGGCTCGTCGGTGCACTGATGACGACGGTTGCGCCAGCGAGCGCGCACGTGGCGGGCGCGCCGGCCGACAGCCGTGCCGCGTACCGGCGATCGGTCACCGACGCGATCGCGGGGATCCAGTCGTACTGGAAGCAGGAGTACCCCGATCTCTACGGAGGTCGGTACCTTCCCGTGCCGCCGGAACGGGTCTTCGCGGCCGGGCCCAAGGTGGCGTTGCCGCGGTGCCAGGGCCAGAAGCTCACGTACCAAGACGCGAAGGGCAATGCCTTCTACTGCTACGGCGACAACTTCGTCGCGTACGACGACGTGCAGTTGCTTCCCGACCTGTACCAGAGCTTCGGAGGGTTCTCGGTCGCGCTCGTGCTGGCCCACGAGTGGGGTCATGCCATCCAGGACCGCGCCGGCAACGCCGGGGAGCCGACCATCGACAAGGAGCTCCAAGCCGACTGCTTCGCCGGTGGGTGGACACGGGCCCAGAGCGACGGCACCGGTTCGGTCACGCTGCACCCGGGTGATCTCGAGAGCTCACTGGCCGCGCTTCTTGAATTCCGTGACGTCCCCGGCACGGCGCCCGACGATCCGTCCGCCCACGGCAGCGCCTTCGACCGGGTCAACGCGTTCCAAGAGGGCTTCGAATCAGGTCCGACACGCTGCGCCGAGTACTTCGAGAGCCCGCCGGTGGTGGTCGAGCTCCCGTACGGGACGGAGCAGGATCAGACGACCGGCGGCAACGTGGCGGCGGCCGACGTGATCCCGCTCGCCATCGGGCTGCTCAACGACTTCTACTCGCAGGTCGAACCCAAATACACGCCGCTGGCTGAGGATTCGGTGGGAGGCTTCGACAGCTCGAAGCCGTCGACGATCCCGAAGTGTGGCGGGACGAAGCTGAGTGTCAAGACGGTGAAGAACCGCGTCTTCTACTGCATCGACGACGACTACGTGGCGTTCGACCAGCCGTTCCTGCAGAAGATCTACGACGACATCGGTGACTTCGGTGTGGCGTCACTCATCGCGAACCCGTTCGCGACGCGTGTGCAAGTGGAGCAGGGCGAGAGCAACGTGGCCGACAACGACCTCGCCACGGTGCTGCAGGCCGACTGCTACAGCGGCGGGTGGACTGCCGCGTTCTACAACGGCTACCTCGAAGGTGGTTCGCTGTCGCCCGGCGACCTCGACGAGTTCGTGCAGGCGTTCCTTGTGTACAGCCGCGCGCGCGGTGTGAGTGCCGACGTACCGATCACGTTCCTGCGCGTCGGCTACTTCCGACGTGGGTTCTTCACGGGCTACTCGTCGTGCGACCTCGCCACCATCCAGGACGAGGTCTCCAAGCTCTGAGCCCTTGGGCGCTGAGTGACCCGGGCCCTGAGCAATCGAGCGATCAGTTCGATTCGCTGGTGCGGTAGTCGTTGAACGGCGAGTCGCGCTTCTGCAGCGCGGCCGTGAGCCCGCCTTCGTCCTTCTCGGCGAAGAACGCGAGGAACGTGTCGGTGCGAGTGGCCTGGGTGCACAGCGGGATGCCGGCCCGAATCGATTCGCGGATCCCCATGATCTCCATCGCTTGGTGGATGGTGCGCTTGTTGATCTGCGCGATGTCGCTCGGAATCGACGCGATGCGTTGCGCCATCTCGAGCGTGCGTTCCTCGAGCTCGTCGGGCGGGAACGCGCGAGTGGCGAAGCCACACTCCACGGCTTCGACGCCGCTCATCGAGTCGCCGGTGAGCATCATCTCCATGCCCTTGCGCATCCCCGCCATCCACGCGTGGTACTGCATGTCGGGGGTGCCGAAGCGCACGGCTGGGTACCCGATCTGCGCGTCCTCGGCCACGTACACGAGGTCGCAGCCAGTGGCGAGCTCACTCCCGCCGGCGAGGCAATAGCTGTGCACCTGCGCGATCACCGGCTTGGCGAGGTCCCAGATCCCCGTCCAGTAGCCGATGACCTGGCGCTGGAACGCGCCGTCGCCGCGGGTGACCCAGTCGGCCGGGTCGCCTGCACCCTCGGGGTCACCCGTGAGGTCGTACCCGGCGGAGAAGCACTTGCCCGCGCCGCGGATGATGGTGACCCGCACCTCGGGATCGACATCGGCGTCGCGCAGCGCGAGCACGAGCTCGCGTCGGAGCGGGAGGTTCATGGCATTGCGCTTCTCGGGGCGGTTCAACGTGAGGCGCCGCACCCACGGCGCGGGGTCGTCGACGAGGATGAGTGCGTCGCTCATGAGGTTCTCCAGGGAGCGGGTGCGTCACAGCACGGCGAACAGTCGGATGAACGTAGGCCACTTCCACGCGGAGGCGCCACGCGCGCCATCGGCCCCACGACTCGCGCTCCGGTAACGTCGGCGCCGCACACCACACCTGCGCTGCGAACCGGCATCGTGGCGACGCGCGACACGGGGAGAACCATGGCCGACCAGCCGTCGATGCTCGAAGGAATCCGCGTGCTCGAGTTCGCGATGCTCGGACCCGGCGCGATGGGAGGTCACCTCGTCGACCTCGGGGCGGAGGTCATCAAGGTCGAGGCGCCCGGCGGCGACTACGTGCGCCAGATGACGTGGCCGATCATCGAAGGTGTGTCGCTGATGCACCTGCACCTCAACCGGGGCAAGGAGTCGCTCGTCCTCGACCTGAACACCGACGACGGCAAGCTCGTGTTCGAGGACCTGGTGCGGAGCTCACACGTGATCATCGAGGGCATGCGCCCGGGGTTCCTCGCGAAGCGCGGCTACGACTTCGAGCGATTGCAGGAGCTCAACCCGCGCATCGTGATGTGCACGCTTGTCGGGGTACGGCGCCACCGGGCCGTACCGCGATCTGCCGAGCCATGGGGTCGCCTACGACGCGTGGGCCGGCACCAGCCAGCCGGTGGTCGACGACGAGGGGTTCTGCCACATCCCGGACGCCGCGAGCATCGGGATCGTCGCAGGCCCGGCGTTCGGCGCGATGGGGATCCTCGCCGCGCTCGTGCGCGCGGAACGCACGGGCATCGGCGCCTGCATGGAGATCGCGCAGTCCGACGCGTCGGCCTACTTCGACTGGTACCGCATCGAGACGTGGAAGGGCTACGACGAACGTCCGCAGTCCGAGGTGGCGGGGAATCCCACCGACGGCGGCGAGCGTCGCGCTCCCGGGCTCGGTGGGATGTGGGAGGGCGTGCGCTACCAGTACTACGAGTCGTCCGACGGCCACATCCTGTTCATGGCGTCGGAGCAGCTGTTCTGGAAGAACTTCTGCGACGCCGTCGGCCGCATGGACCTGTTCGAGAAGTGGCCGGGCCAGAAGCTCGCCGACCACGCGCGCGGCAACAAGGAGTTGCAGGCCGAGCTGCGCGACATCTTCCGTACGCGCACGAGCAAGGAGTGGACCGACTTCGGCGTCGAGTTCAACACCACGATCTGCCCGGTCAACACCGCGCGGACGATCCGCGACGACCCGCAATTCCAGGACCGGTTCACGTGGGTGAGCCGCGATCAACTCATCGCTGACGAGGTTCTCTTTCCGCTGCACCTCGAAGGCGAGGAGCTTCCGATCCCGACCCCGGCACCCACGGTGGGCGAGCACAGCGACGAGGTGCTCACGCGGGTGCTCGGCTACGACGCCCAACGCCTCGCGACGCTGCGCGGCGACGGGCGCACTGGGTTGACGCCACCGCCAACCCGCTCGGGCGTCGCCGGTGGCGACACGGCTACGCTCCGGCCGATGAGCTCTCGCGACCAGATCGGCAGCTACGACACCCCAGACGACGCGGCGTTTCGGGCCGAGGTGCGAGCGTTCCTCGAGTCGCACGCGACGCCGGTCGACCCGAACGCGGAAGTGGTGGAGCGTCGCGACAACGACTGGTTCACCGCGCACATGACGAGCGGTCGCGAGTGGCAGCGTGTGCTCTACGACGGTGGCTGGGCCGGCATCACGTGGCCAACGGAGTTCGGTGGCCGCGGTGGCACGCCGATGGAACAGACGATCTTCAACGAGGAGCAAGCCCGCTTCCACGAGAACACGGGGGCGCTGGCCATCGGGTTGTCCATGGTCGCTCCGACCTTGATGGTGCACGGCAACGACGAGCAGAAGTTGCATCTCGATCGCATGCTGCGCGGCGAGGAGATCTGGTGCCAGCTCTACAGCGAACCGGGAGCAGGCTCCGACCTCGCGTCGCTCGCCACCAACGCAGTGCTCGATGGTGAGGAGTATGTGGTCAACGGGCAGAAGGTGTGGACCACGCAGGCCCAATTCGCCGACTGGGCAATCCTGATCGCACGCACCGACCCGGATGTGCCGAAGCACCGGGGCATCACCTACTTCCTCCTCGACATGCGCACACCCGGCATCGAGGTGCGACCGCTGAAGCAGATCAACGGCGTCGAGCACTTCAACGAGGTGTTCCTCACCGACGTGCGGATCCCGGCGCGCAATGTGGTCGGCGAGGTGAACAACGGCTGGCGTGTGTCGCACACCACGCTCGGTAACGAGCGCGCCATGATCGGCGGTGGTGGCGGTGGCCGCAACGCCGACGCCCTGATCGAGCTCGCCCGCGCTCGCGGGCTCACGTCGGACCCGGTCGTGCGCCAAATGCTCGCGCAGACCTTCATCCGGTCCGAGTTGCTGCGCTTCTTCAGCATCCGGATGCGCGGCGCGTTGAGTCGGGGCGAGCAGCCCGGCGCAGAAGCATCGGTGATGAAGCTCGCCTTCTCACAGAACGCCGCGGCACCAGTGATGTTGCCCTCGCGATCCTTGGTGCTGAGGGCATGCTCATCGGCGACGACGCGACGGCGCGCGGCGCATGGCAGGACTCCTTCCTCAACCAATACCAGGTCCGCATCGGTGGCGGCACCGACGAGGTGCAGAAGAACACCATCGGCGAGCGCGTGCTCGGCCTGCCCAGAGAGCCGAGCAACGACCGCGAAGTCGCCTGGCGCGAGCTCGTGCGATCGTGACGCCTGATCCTGGCGCCAGGTTCTGGCGTGCCGGTGTCAGCCGGGTTCGTCGGCGAAGCGAGCGGCGGCCTCGCGAAAGCCCCGTCCGACGCTGACCGCGTCGTACGGCTCCTCGAGCAGCGTCTCCGGGTTCCACTGGCTCCGCTCGATGTTGACGAGATCGCCGCCGTACACGTGCAGCGCGCCCGTGTACGAACGCGCGGGGTTGTGCACGCCGTGGATGGTGTCGTCGCCGAGGAGGAGTACGTCGTGCTCGCGCAGCTCCCGAACTCCGGACGCGACGATGGTCGAGCCGTCGCGGCGGTACATCGCGTTGTCCTCCGCCCCTTCGTAGATGCCGATCGCCGCCCACATGCGGTGATCGTGGGGAAGGATCGACACCAGTGGCGGCCACACGACGTCGAGGATCGTGAGGTCCGGCGCGTTGTACAGCACGTTGAGGCCAGCTTGTGCGTCATCGCGTCGTCGCCACGCACCGTCGCGCACGGCGCGGCGCAACACGTCGCGGGTCGCGAGCAACGGCTCCGACTCCTTCGTCGCATTCAGACACGCCACGATGAGCTCGTCGATCTCGTCCATGCGGTCGCTCCTCGGGGGTATCGCTCGAGTTCGCGCGATCGTACGCCCGGCATCCGGAATCAGTTGGCGGTCGTCGGCCGAGCGGCACCGGGTCGCGGGGTCGGTCAGTGTGACCGAGCGGCGTCTCGGATCATGGTCCAAGCCCTCTGGGCGCGGAGTCTGCGGCCAAGTTCACCCTGAGCCGCTTCCCCATGTCCGGAGGGCGGGCGGCCGTGGCGTAAGCTGAGGGCACCATCTCGTCGGGCCTGTCCACCGGCCTTCCCTTCGGGGCGCGAGATCGTACGGTGCGACAGGCGTGACAGGCCTGACAGGTCGGCTCGCTCAGCACCGGCCAGGGCTGCAGCGTCACATACCGCGCTGCAGGTTGTGCTTCTTCGGGACACGGTGGCGTCCCTCGTGACATCGCCCGCAGGGCGGAGATGAATGGCTTCTTCGATTCGTGATGTGACCTCGGCGGCCGTGCCGTCATGGCAGCTCGACCTGTGGGTCGAGGCCGAGGCCGATGGCGTGGCCACCGTGGACGAGCTGGCGGCGCTCGAGGGCGACCGGCTCGCTTGGCGCGGAGCCCTCCTCCGACTGCTTCGCGAGGCGGAGGCGCATCTGGCGTCGGCGCGATCCCTCCAAGGCGCCGAGCGCAACCAGGTGCTCGCCGACGCGCAGGACGATGTTCGTCGCTTCCAGGCGGCCTGGAACCGCTTCGAGGGGATCGAGGAGCACGACGAACCGGTCGCGGAGGCGCCGCGGCAGAGCAGTGGGCGCACGCCGACGGTTCGCGAAGAGCCCCCGGCCGAGCCGGGTGAGCTCCTCCTGCAGGTGTCATGGGAGCCGGGACGGGTCGTGGCCTGGGGCGGCGGGTCGGGTCACCACGCCGCCGACCGGGCCCACGTGAAATCGATGTTGAGTGCCACTGGGGCGCCGAGCGCGCCGTGGTCGGATCATCCGTCCGTCGTGCTGCCGGGTGGTGAAGCCGCCGATGCGTTCGCGGCACCGGTGGGCGAGATCCTCGGGTGGTTGGTGGCCGCGGGCGCCGGGCAGGTCGACGAGGTCGCCCCGGGCGTGCGGTGGCTCGGCCGGGTGGCGATCTGGGCGGTGGAGCTCACGGCACGGGGTGCGATGGTGCCCCTGCTCCGGCAGCGTCGACGCCGCACGGGGGCCGCCCGCGGACCGAACGCGTCGTTCTCCGTGCGTTGGACACCCGCGCTCGTCGACTCGAACCGTCTCCATGAGATCGCGCGCGAGATGCCGGGCAGCGTTGCCGCCGTCGATCCGAGCGTCGACGCACGCGCGTTGACCCGTTCCGCGCTCACGGGGATGGTCGACGCGATCTGTCGCGACAGCGCGCGTCGGATCGAAGTACCGGCGGCACCGCCCAATGTGCGCACCGCGGCCGACGTCACCGAGGCATTCCTCGCTCGTCTCGACGGCAGCGCGTTCGACGCGCCGCTGCGGGTCGCGACCGACCTCGTCGAACGAGCCGACGCGTGGGCGCGACCGGCGACGCGCGACCATGCCGCGCTCGTCGTGCGTCTCAATCCGCCGGATCGCGGCGACGCGTGGGAGCTCGCCGTGTTCGCGCCGGCTCCTGGCAACGGAGCGAATGGGAGCACGGCATCCGCGTCACCTGCGGCACTCGTGCCCATCGAGCACGCCATCGTGAATTCGCCGGCGCAGCGCCGTGAGCTCGACGAACAGCTGTCGCGCCTCGAACGCATGTTGCCGGTGTTGTTGCGAGCGGGCAGCACGCGTCGTGGCCAGGTGATCCTGAGCCAGGACGAAGCGTGGGAGCTTGATGGCGGAGACCGGCCCCCGCCTTGCCGCCGCCGGCTTCGACGTCCGGGTGCCCGAGCTCACCAAGCGCAGCCCGTCACCGTACGCTTGCGGGTGTTCGCGGCGGCGTCCGACTCGGTGGTGGGCGCCAGCCAGCTCGCCGACGTGCGGTGGTCGGCGGTGTTCGGCGACGTCGAGCTCTCCGCGGCCGAGATCGCCAAGCTGGCCCGCGACGCCCGCCCCATGGTGCGTTCGGGCCGGCACTGGGTGGCCATCGACCACGCCGACCTCGACGCTGCGGCTGCAGCCCTGGCCGAGCGAGCGAGCACCACCCAACTCAGCGGCGCCGACATGTTGCGGCTGGCCCTCGGGCTCGAAGGATCTCCCCTCGCCGGCGGCATCTCCGTCGAGGGTGGCGGCTGGGCCGCCGACCTCTTGGCGTCTGCCGAACGGCTCACCGGTGAGCCGGCACCCGCGCCCAAGGGTTTCGTCGGCGAGCTGCGCAGCTACCAGGGCGAAGCGCTCGCGTGGCTCGGCTTCCTCGACGCCGCCGGTATCGGTGGATGTCTCGCGCTCGACATGGGCCTCGGCAAGACGCCCACGATGCTTGCGCACCTCCTGGTGGGCAAGGACGCCGGGCCGTCGCTCGTGGTCGCGCCGCCTGCAGTGGTGGGCAACTGGGCCGCGGAAGCGGCGCGCTTCACTCCCGACCTGCGCGTGGTCGTGCACCACGGAGCCGGTCGCGCGTCGGCTGATCGCATCGCCGCCGAGATCGCGGATGCCGACGTGGTCATCACCACCTATGGCACCGCGGTGCGCGACGTCGATGCGCTGGAGCAGGTCAGCTGGGCGCGGGTCGTCCTCGACGAAGCGCAGGCGATCAAGAACCCCGCCAACGACACTGCGCAGCAACTGCGGCGCATTCCGGCCGGTATCCGTGTCGCCCTCACGGGGACGCCGATCGAGAACGGCCTCGGCGACTTGTGGGCCATCCTCGACTACGCGAACCCGGGTCTCGTCGGTCCGCGACCGCAGTTCATCGCGCAGCTCTCCGGGAACGGTGCGGCGGCGGTGCCGGATGGCTCGAGCGACGACGAGGCACATGCACCCGTGCCCGCAGCGGTCGCATCGGCCAATGTCACGGCGGAACGCGCCCTGCGCGCGCTCAACGGGATCCTCGTGTTCCGGCGTACCAAGTTGGAGCCGGAGATCGCCGACGAGCTCCCCGACAAGATCGACGAGCTCGACCATTGCGCGATGACGCCGGAGCAGATCGGCTTGTACCAAGCGGTGCTCGACAAGCTGGTGCTCGCCCAGGATCTTCCCGACGGTGAGGAGCCGCGCAAGGGGCAGATCCTCGCGGCGATCACCGCGCTCAAGCAGATCTGCAACCACCCGGCCGCCTACCAGGACGACGACCTGCCGCTCGCCGGGCGCTCCGGCAAGCTCGCTCGCCTCGAAGAGATCATCGACACGGTGTTCGCGGCGGGCGAGCGCATGCTCATCTTCACTCACTTCGCCGAGTGGGGCGTGAAGCTCGCCGCGTACTTGAGCGAACGGATGGACTCGAAGATCGACTGCTACCACGGGGGGCTCACCCGCGGCGTGCGTGACCGGATGATCGACGACTTCCAGAACGGCGACGGCGCGGGCGCGCTGGTGCTCAGCCTGAAAGCCGGCGGTACCGGGCTCAACCTCACTGCGGCCAACCACGTCGTGCTCTACGACCGCTGGTGGAACCCGGCGGTCGAGGACCAGGCGCGAGACCGCGCGTGGCGCATCGGTCAGCAGCACACCGTGATCTCGCACCGGTTGGTGTGTCCCGGCACGGTCGACGAGCGGGTCGAAGAGGTCGTGGCCGGCAAGCGGCGCATCGCCGACATGGTGCTGCCGAAATCCAGCTCGATCGCCGACCTCGACACCAACCAGCTGCGGGTCGCGTTGGGCATCCGTCCCGACGCCGTGCTCACCGACGAGCTGGGGATCGGCGAGCTGGGGATCGGCGAGCACGGGGAGGAGCAGCCATGAGTCCGCCGAGGAAGCGTCGGTCGTCGTCACGATCGAACCAGCGGCGACGGGGGAGTGGCGCCCGCGCCTTCTGGGGCGTCGACGGCGCCGAGACGGCGCCGCTGCCGGTCGTGGTCCCCACCGACCACCCCAGCGCGCTCGTGGAGTCGCTCGGGCCGCTCCCGTTCCCGGGTGGACGGGTGGCGCAGCACTACTTCGACGCCGTGTACGAGCGAGCGAGCGGTCTGGCGTTGGCCCTCGCCACCGCGGCAGGCCTCACCGAGGCCCAGCAGCGCCCCAGCACGACGCCGCCGGCCGACGACTGACGTGGGGTTCGTCGAGCGCTTCGCCGCGGCACAGTCGACGCAGGGGCCCGCCGTGTTCGGCCTGGATCCGTCGGCGAACCTGCTGCGCGAATGGCAGCTCGATGACGACGCCGACGGGCTCGAGCGCTTCGTCGACATCGTCACCGAGGCGACGGTCGGTGCGATCGCGCTGGCGAAACCGCAGTCGGCGTTCTACGAGCGCCACGGCTGGCGAGGGATCCGTGCGCTCACCCGCTTGGTCGCCGATCTGCGTGACTCGGGTGTGCTCGTGATCCTCGACGCCAAACGCGGCGATGTCGGTTCCACCAACGAGGCCTACGCGCGACGCGTACCTGGGCGAGCGGGCAGCGCTGACTGCCGATGCGCTCACGATCACGCCGTACCTGGGGCTCGGGGCCATGCGCTCGTTCTTCGACGCCGCGGTGACGGGCGGCGCCGCGCTGTTCGTGGTGACGCGATCGTCGAACGACGAGGGCCGGGTCGTGCAGGCTGCGATCGGATCGGACGGCCGTTCGGTCGAGCAACAGATCCTCGCCGAGCTCGCCGCCGAGAACGAGCGGGTCGCACCGGGCGCGGTGGGGCCGTTCGGCGCGGTGTTCGCCCCCACGCACGAGACGCCGACCGACATCGACCTCCGGGGCGTGCAGGGCCTGTTCCTTGCTCCGGGCGTCGGCGCCCAGGGCGCCACCCTCGACGATGTCGCACGGTGCTTCGTCACCTGCCCCGACCGGGTGCTCCCGTCGGCCTCACGGTCGTTGCTCAGCGCAGGGCCCGAGGTCGCACGCCTGCGCGACGAGGTGGCGTCGTTCGCCGACGGCGCCCGCGCCCTGCTCACCCGCTGAGCAACGGTCCCCGCGTCAACCAGTCACCGCGCCACGGCGCGCGCGTTGCCTGGTTGGCGAGCGAGTGAGTTGGTTCAGACGTCGGTGGAGCCGGCCGCGAGCTGGCGGTCGCGCTCCATGGCGGCTTCGTCCTCCTGGACGCGCCACAGACGGTCGTACGGGCCGCCTTCGCGGGCCACCACCGCCTCTGGGCCTTCGTCGACCACCTGACCGGCCTCGAGCACCACGATGTTGTCGGCCAGGCTGGCCACGTTCTCGCGGTGCGTGATCATCAGGGTGGTGCACCCGAGGGCGTGGACCGACTGGATGATCTGGTCCTCGACGGTCGCGTCCAGCAGCGACGTCGACTCGTCGAGCACGAGGAGGTCGGGCTTGGCCAGCCAGGCCCGCGCCAGTGCGATGAGCTGACGCTGCGCGGCGGTGAGGTTGTGCGCCTCTTCCTCGACGACGTTGTCGAAACCGTCGGGGAGTGCCGAGAGGAGGTCGTAGGCGCCCACCGCTTGGATCGCGGCGTCGACCTCGGCGTCGGACGCGTCGGGCTTGCCGTAGCGGATGTTCGACGACACGGTGCCCTTGAACAGGAACGGGTCCTGCGGCACGATGCCGAGCTCGCCGCGGTACGACGCCAGCGTGAAGTCGCGGATGTCGACGCCATCGACGGTGATGCGGCCGCCGTCGGGGTCGTAGGTGCGCATGAGCAGTTTGGCGATGCTCGACTTGCCTGCGCCGGTGTACCCGACAAGGGCGGTGACCTTGCCGGGCTCCATGGTGAACGACGTCTCGCGGAGCACCTTGCGGTTGGTCGACGGGTAGCTGAAGTCGACGCCCTCGAACTTCACCGCGCCGGTGACCGGCGGGCATGCGGTGGCGGTGGGCGCGTCGACCGGCAGCAGCGGCTCGCTGAACGGCTCCCGGAGTCGCTTCCACGACACGCGCACGTCGAGGAACTGGTTGTAGAACTGACCTGCGGTGCGGAGGGGGAGCGTCGCGGTGTTGGCCAGCACCTGCACGGCCAGCGCGCTCCCGATGCTGAGGCTCAAGCTGAGCACTGCGTTGCCGGTGGTGAGCAGCAGCAGCGCTGCCATGATCGTGGCGAGGAACGTGACCAACGACGCGTGCACGTTCTGCACGGTGGTGGACCACCACCGTGACCGGCGCCGCTCCCATGCCGCTTCGACGTACTTCTGCGTCTGGATGGCGTGGGCGCCGAGGTGCCGGATCTCGTGACGGGCCGTGAAGTCTTCTTGGAACTTGCGGGTGACCACCTGCAGCTCTTCACGTGCCCAGCCGAACGCGCGCATGGCGACGGGCAACTGGAGGAAGGTCACGAGCAGGATCAGCGCCATCATCACGAGGACGACCACCGCGGCCGCCGGGGCGATGATCACGATCGCGACGAGGGCGACGAGCGTGATCATCAGACCGCTCACGAGGAGGAACCCGGGCCCCGACGCGAACCGCAAGATGTTGTCGAGGTCGGCGACGAGGCGGGTGGCGACGTCGCCCGGGAGCTCCCGGTCGTAGTAGTTCACGCCGAGGCGCATGAGCCGGAGGAAGACCCGCCGGCGGACCACCAGGATCACACCCTGGATGAACTTCTGGGCGACCACGCGGAACTGCCACGCCGCGATCCAGTAGATGAAGCCGATGCCGACGAGCGCGGCAGCCAACACGAGTGCGCCGGAGAGGTCGGTGCTGTTGGAGTCGCCGACCAGGTTGCTGATCTCGCCGAAGATGATGTCGGGCGAGATCCTGCACAGCGACACGATGATCACGAGGATCGTCGACAGGAACAACGTGCCCTTGAAGAACCCTGCGATGGAGCGGAAGTTCTTGAGCTCGTCTCGGTACACCTGCTCGTCGGTGAGGAGCGGTACCTCGTCCGACACCTTGAGCGAGTCGACCATCGAGGCGAGCCCGGCGTCGATGAGCGCGAGCCCGGAGGTGTCGACGCGGTTGGCGCCGGTCTGCTGCTCGGCCTCGATGCCGAGCTCTTCGACGAGCATCACGCCCTGGGCGGCATCGCCGTCCGCGCCGGCGGCGAGGGCGGTGAAGGAGTCGTCCTCGCCGATGGCGATCGATGCCGCCGTCGGGCCGGGGACGGCTTCGTCGTCGACGGTGACCGGGGCGGAGAGCTCCACGGATCGGTCCGCCACATCGTGCAGGCTCGAACGCCGCGTGATGTAGAGGATCGCGGTGTCGGGCAGGAACGAACGGACCCGCGTCATGATCTCGATCTCGAGCGACGGGTTCACGGCCGAGAGGGCGTCGTCGAGGATCAGCACGCGGGGGCTTGCCACGAGCGCCCGTGCGAGCGAGATGCGCTGGCGCTGTCCACCCGACACGGTGAGGCCGCGGTCGCCGACCTGTCCGTCGAGACCGCCGTCCATCTCGGCGATCACCTCGTCGGCACCTGCGATGTGCAACGCATTGCTGAGCTGCTCGTCGGTGATGTCACCCCACGCGCCGAGCAACAGGTTGTCGCGCAGCGTGGCGGCCAGGAGGAGCGGCTCCTCGGACACCACTCGGATGGCGCGGCGGAGCTCCTGGGGGTCGAGCTCTTCGAGGGGCAAGCCGTCGAGGCGGGCTTCGCCGTCGTCGGAGAGGATCAGACCCGACGAGATCCCCGCCACCGTCGACTTCCCCGACCCGGGTGCACCGTGGAGCACCACGAAGTCGCCGGGGGAGACGGTGAGCGACAGGCCGTTGAGCAGGCGGCGCTGCCCGTACTGCACGCCCAGGCTGTCGAGCTCGAGACCGGTCGAGGGTGCGGGAACCATGCGACCGTCGGTGACTGGCCGCGAGCTGAGCGCGAGCATCTCGGCCAGGCGGTCCTGGGCGCCGCGGAGGTACTGCCAACCACTCGAGAGCTCGTCGAACACGCTGGCCAGCTGGCTCAAGCCGGCACCGAGCTGGAAGGCCAGGAGGAACGTGCCGAGGCTCAGCGCGTCGAGGCTGAGGCGCCACGCGCCAACCGCAAGGAGCGCGGCCTGGGTGAAGATCGGCACCATCTTCATCGCGCCGTCGTATCGGGCGAGCAGGTGGGCCCGCGCCATCGAGTAGCGGTAGGCACGGTCGGTGACGGTGGCGACCTTCGCCGTCTCGTCGTCTTCGCGACCGAACGCCTTCACGACGCGGATGCCGCGCACTGGCTCGTCGATCGCGCGCGTGACCTCAGCGTGTTCGTTGAGCTCGGCCCAGCTCAGCGCGCGCAGGCGGCGACTGAACTTGCGCAACAAGATGAGGTTGATCGGGAGTGCGAGTACGGCGAGCACGCCGATGAACGGGTTGAGGATGATCACGATGATCGCGAGCGCGATCAGCAGCGGTGAGAACCCGATCAGCTGCGGGAAGATGCGGAGGAAGTACTCCACCAGTTGCAGGTCCGTGATGGAGCGGGTGACGAGTTGGCCGCTGGCGACCTGGTCGAGACGGCGCAGCTCGGCCGACTGGATGTGCGTGTAGAGCCACACGCGAAGGTCGAACTCGATCGAGTACGACAGGCGGTCGCCCAACTGCAGGGTGAGGAACCCGAAGATCAATCCCCACACCGACCAGAACGCGATGTGGGTGACGTACGGCCACAGCGGTGCTGTCTGGGCGACGATGGCGTTGTCGACCATCCCGCGGGTGAGGTTGGCGATCTCGAGCAGCGCGACGGAGTTGATGAACAACATCGCGAACATCCACTTGAGCGTCCGCTTCTGACGCGACAGACACGCCCAGAACAACGAGGCGCGCGCCGTGCTCAGCCCTCGGCGGTACTTCTGGAGATAGCCGGCGATGCGCCCGGTCTCCTCCTCGGGCTCGTTGTCCAGCAGCGCGTCGTCGCGCGCGTCCGGGTCCGGTGCGTCCGCTGCGTTCGGCGGCATCTCCGTGGTGGTCATTCCCCTGCACCCCCGAGCGGCGCGAGCACCTTCTGCACGGTGTCCGAGCGTTCGATCGTTTCGCGCGTGGAGCCGAGGTACGACGCCACGACCTGCGGATGGTTCAGCACTGTCTCGGCGTCGCCGTCGACGACGACGCGGCCGAGGTCGCAGGCCACGATGCGGTCCGACACCGAGGTGATGAGCGGCATGTCGTGCTCGATCACGAGGATGCTGGCGCCGGTGATGTCGCGGATGCGCAGGATCAGCGGCCCGAGCGCCTCAGTCTCTCGTTGCGCGATGCCCGACGACGGTTCGTCGAACAGCACGACCTTCGGGTTGATGCCGATCTGGCACGCAAGGTCGACGATGCGTCGGGACCCGGTGGAGAGGTCGGACACGAACTTGTCGCGGTAGTCGTCGAGTCCCATGATCGAGACGAGCTCGTCGGCCTTCTGGCTCAGCTTGCGTTCAGACGAGATCGACGGGATCGAGAACATCGCGGGGATCGGGTCCCAGAGCTGCAATGGCCGGTCGATCGCCACCATCACCGTCTCGTGCACCGTGAGCGCACCGAACATCCGGGCGTCTTGGAACGAGCGAGCGAGGCCGTGGCCCGCACGCTTCTGCGGCCGGGCGCGGGTGATGTCGCGACCCTCGAGCAGGACCTTGCCCGAATCGGGGATCAGGAAGCCCGAGATCAGGTCGAACAACGTGGTCTTGCCGGCGCCGTTCGGGCCGATGATCCCGAGGATCTCGCCTTCGTGGAGCTGGATCGACACGCCGTCGACCGCGGTGATCCCGGAGAACCGCTTGGTGACGCTCTGGGTCTCGAGCACGATCGGACGCTCCGACAGCGGCAGCGACCGCGCGGCCACCTGACCGCCGTTCGTCGCAACCGTGCTGAACGCCTGCAGGTCTTCGGTCGCGCTGTCGACGCGTTCCTTCTCGGCGTCGGCGGCTTCCGCAGCCTCGCTCGCGACCTCTTCGCCAGTGGCCACTGCAGCGCCCTCCAAGAAGATGGAACGGAGGAGGTCGGGGCGTTCGAGCAGCTCCGCGGTGAGACCGTGGAACCGGATGGCGCCCTTCTCCATGAAGAATGCCTTGTCGGCGGTGGTGAGTGCCACATTCACCGACTGCTCCACGAGGATCACGGTGACCCCGCGGTCACGGAACTGCTTCACGACCTCGAGCAGCTGTGCGACGACGAGCGGCGCCAGACCGAGGGAGAGCTCGTCGATCATGAGGAGCTTGGGCTTGGCGAGGAACGCCATGGCGAGCGCCAGCATCTGCTGCTGGCCTCCGGAGAGCTGCGCGGCCGGGTCACCGAGACGCGGCTTCAACGCGGGGAAGAGCTCGAGCGCGTCGTCCGTCGCCGTCTTGGCGTACTCCTTGTCGCGGCGGTGCATCCACATCGCGACCTTGAGGTTCTCGGCCACGGTGAGCGACGGGAACACGCCCTTGCCGCCGGGCACCTGGATCAGGCCCTTGCGGGCGATGAGGTGCGGGCCCATGCCGCTGATGTCGACGCCTTCGTGGCTGATGGTGCCGTGCTTGGGCCCGACGAGCCCGGAGATGGCCCGCAGCACGGTCGACTTGCCCGCGCCGTTGGTGCCGAGCAAGGCGATGGTCTCACCCTGGCGCAGTTCGAGGTTGACCCCGAACAACACCTGGACCTGGCCGTAGGCCACGTCGACCGAGCGGAGGCTGAGGAGGTTGGGCGTACCGCCGCTGAGGGCGAGGTCGGGGTAGCTGAAGTAGTCGACGGCGGGCACCGGGCGGTGGTGGAGACGGTGCATCCACTTGGGGCCACGGTCCGGACGGGCGTCGACGTCGGCACCGATCGCGACCGCGGGCTTGCCCTTGCGTCCGGTGAGCAGCTCGGGGTCGGAGCCGGTGTCGGCAATCAACGACGGCACGATGAGCTGGCGGCGCTTGGCGATGCGGCGCAGGTACCAGTCACGCGTCTTGTAGAGGAGCGACCCGAGACCGCCGGGCAGGATCCACAACACGAAGATCAGACCGATGCCGCTGCCGGCGAACTGGAACAGGAACCGGTAGTTCTGCGGCACCGCGTCCTGGAACCACTCGGTGCTCTTGATGAAGATGGCGCCGAGGATCGCGCCGGGGACCGACCCGAGCCCACCCACCACGACCATCGTGAGGACACGGATGCTCTCGATGGGGGCGAAGATCGCCTCGCCGAGCGCCTGCTGGTGGAGCGCGAGCAGTCCGCCGGCGAAGGAGGCGAAGAAGCCGGACAACGCGAACGCCATGAGCTTGGCGCGCGCCGGGGTGAGGCGGAAGGCCTGGGCGTTGCGCTCGTTCTCGCGGATCGCGACCAGGTCGCGGACGTTGCGCGAATGCTGGAGCCCGCGCACCGCAAGCAGCACGAGGAACAAGCCGGCGATGCACACGAAGTAGAACTGGCGCTCGCTCGCGATGTCGATGTCGCCGAACGGCGTCCATTGGGGCAACCGCACGACGCGGTCGATGAGGTTGTCGGGGAGGTAGTCGAACGAGATCCCCGCGAAGCTCTGGTCACGGTTCAAGAGGAACGACGGGGTTGCCACCGCGAAGGCGAGCGTCGTGACCGCGAGCATGAGCCCGCGGATGCGCAGCGCAGGCAGACCGACGATCACCGACGCGACCGCGCCAACGACGGCGGCCAACAGGAAGCTGAGCGCAGGGTCGAGTTGCCAGTGCACGTTCGCCGCACTCGCGGCGGCCGCGCCGATGGCGACGAACGCGACCTGACCGAGGCTGATCTCACCCGCCCATCCGGTGAGGAGCACGAGGGAGATGGCGATGATGGCGTAGATCGCGACCGCCGCGGCAAGGTTGGTGTCGCGCAGCCCGAGCATGAAGGGCAGCGCGATGACGAACGCCACGAAAACGACCCGCAGCCCCCGCAGGACCCACTTGACCTCGGGGAGGTGGATGAGCTCGCGCGGGATGGGCCGCACGTTGGCGGCATTCTGCCAACTCGAGATCGCCTGGTCCTCGACGCGTGATTCCTTCGATCGACGTTGGAACAGCAGGGTCGCGACCACGATCACGAACATCACCGGGTCGACGAGGTCGGCCGACCCCTTGTTCCAGATGATCATCACCTCGACGACGCCGAGGCCGCACGCGGCGAGGAACATGATGCCGAAGCGCTCCATGCGCCCGATCACCGCGGCGGTGAGGGCACGCAGCAGGATCGACGGCCCGAGCGACGACCCCAGCGGCAAGCCGAGGATCGACGCTCGCATGATGAGCGTGATCGACGCCATCAGGGTGGCGATCACCCAGGCGACGTTGTGCGTGAAGCCCACGTTCACGCCGAGCAGTCCGGCGCGGTCGGCGCTCTCGGAGCTGGCCCGCAGCGCGATGCCGATGCTGGTGAAGCGCAGGAACACGAACAGGAAGACGATCGCGATGACGGTCACGATGATCGCGAGGAGCGAGTTGGCGTGGAAGATGTAGCCGTTGAAGTCGTAGCTGAAGTCGAACGGCACCGGCAGCTGCTGCTGCGGGAAGTCGGCACCGAGCCAGAACGGGATCGCCACGCCGAGGCCGGCGAGGAGCTGCGCGAGTCCGATGGTGACCACCATGAGGATCAGGCGGGGTGCCTTCGAGAACCGCCGGATGATGGCGAACTCGACGAACGAGCCGAGCGCGACCGACGCGATGAGCGCGAGCGGCACGGCGATCCAGAACGACCACATCGACACGGTGACGAGACCGACCGCGAGGCTCGCAGGGACGGCACCGAGGTCGGCTTGGGCGAAGTTGATCACCTTGTTGGCCCGGTACACCAGCGCGAGACCGAACGACGTCAGCGCGGTGAGCGAGCCGATGATCACGCCGTACGCGACCTGGTGGGTCGGCATCGACCAGCCCCAGAGCCACTGCGGCAAGTAGAACCCGCCGAAGGCCACGACGAGGACGATGAACACCTCACGGACGCGTCGGTTGTCCGTGATGTTGCGGATCGACATCGTGGCGCCTTCGTGGGTCGGGGTCACAGGTCGCTGCAGTTCTTGTTGGCGCCAACTCCTGCGTCGTTGTTCGCCTGGTCTTGCTCACACTTGATCTGCGCCTTGGTCTTGCCGACGCTCAGCTCGGTGCACGCGCGCGACTCACGAGCGCCCTCGACGCGCACGTCGACGTCGGCGTGTGGCCAGGTCGTGTCCTCGCGGGCATGCACGTCGACCGACTTGAACTCGGAACCCGCGGGGTCGGTGGTGACGAAGGTGAGGATGTCACCCTTGTCGTGGGGATCGTCGGTGACGCGGTGCAGCTCGGCGCTGACGAAGATGTCGTCGCCGGTGGGCGCCTTGACCTGCTTGCCGTTGCGAAGCTTGCCGTCGATCGTGAGCTTCTCGCCGATGGTGTGCAGCGTCGCGTCGGTGGTGCCACTGCAGCCGGACGCGCCCACGTCGTAGGACGGGTTCGACATCTGACTGCACCCGGCGAGCACGCCGATTCCGACCACCATCGTCAGCGCAGCAGCGAGCCGCCGCGATCCCCCCATTGGGCTCACCCACGTCCTCCAAAGACTGAAAAGTCGTGCCCCGCGAATCGTATCCACTCAGGAGTCCGAGGCACGTGGGCGTGTGTGCGGTGCAGGATCGCGCAAAGAGTCAACGCCTGTAAAGCCGGGACCAGGGAATTTCAATAGCTCCTGGGCAATCCCATGACCGTCTGCGCGATGTAGTTGAGGGTCATCTCCTGGGTGACGGGAGCGATCTTCTGCAAGCGGGCTTCGCGCCAATACCGCTCAACGTGGTATTCGCTCGCGTATCCCATCCCGCCGAGCGTCTGCACCGCTCGGTCGGCGGCGAAGAACGCGGCTTCGGCGGCGAGATACTTCGCGCTGTTCGCCTCTTCGCCGCAGTCGAGGCCCGAGTCGTAGCGACGACCTGCGTGCAACGCCATCATCCACGCGGCGCGCAGCGACACGTGGGCGTGCGCGAGCGGGTGGCTGATGGCCTGGTTCGATCCGATCGCTCGATCGAAGACGATGCGCTCCTTGGCGTAGGCCGTCGCGCGATCGAGGGCCACCTCACCGATGCCGCACGCCTCGCTGGCCAGCAGCACGCGCTCGGGGTTGAGCCCGTGCAACAGGATGCGAAAGCCCTGGTTCTCCTCGCCGACGAGCCGCCACGACTCCACGGGCAGGCCGTCGTAGGCCACTTCGCACGACGCGACGGCGTTGCGGCCGACCTTCGGGATCGGGCGGATGTCGACGTAGTCGGGATCGAGGTCAGCGAGGAAGAGGCTGAGCCCCTTCAGACCGGAGTCGGGCGGGCCGGTGCGAGCGATGAGCAGCACCACCTCCGACTCGAGCGCCTTGGAGGTCCACACCTTGCGCCCGGTGATGCGCCAACCACCCTTCCCGTCGGCTTCGGCGCGGGTGGAGATTCGGCCGGTGTCGGTGCCCGCATCCGGCTCGGTCACCCCGAACGCGACGTGCAGGTCGCCTGCCGCCGCGCGGGGCAGGAAGGCGTCCTTCAACCGGTCGTTGCCGAACTTCACGACCGGGTTGAGCCCGAAGATGGTGAGGTGCAGCGCAGAGCAGCCGTTCATCGCGGCGCCGCTTCGCGCGACCTCGTGGAGCAACACCGCGGCGTCGGTGATGCCGCGGCCGCCGCCGCCGTACTCCTCGGGGAGCGCGATGCCGACCCAACCACCCTCGGCCATGCGGGCGTAGAAGTCCCACGGGAAGCGGTGTTCCCGGTCGCACGCGGCCCAGTAGTCGTCGTCGAACGCGGCGCACACGTCGCGGACGCCCGCTGCGATCAGTTGCTGGTCCTCGTCGAGGAGGTCGAGGTCGTCTCGCACCGGCGCATCGTAGCGATGCGCCGGTGCGGACTGACCAGCGTGATCGGCCTAGCGGCGGGTGGTCTTCTTCGCCACGGTCTTCTTGGCGACGGCCTTCTTTGCCACCGTCTTCTTCGCGGGTGCGGCCTTCTTCGCGACCGTCTTCTTGACCGGGGCCGCCTTCTTCGCGACCGTCTTCTTCGCCGGCGCCGTCTTCTTCACGGCGACCTTCTTCACTGCGACCTTCTTCGCCGGACGCTTGCCGGTGAGCACCGCGTCCTTGAACGCCTTCAAGGGCGTGACGCGGACACGACGCGACGCCTTGATCTTGATGGCTTCGCCGGTCTGCGGGTTGCGGCCCATGCGTGCCGCGCGGTCGACGCGTGCGAACTTCGCGAAGCCGCTGATCGCGACGGGCTCGCCCGCCGCCACGGTGTCGGTGACGGTGTCGATGAAGACCTGCAGTGCCGCGTCGGCGCTGCGCTTGTCGGTTTCGGTGCGCTCGGCCAGGAGGGCGACGAGATCTCTGCGGTTCATGTGTGCTCCTGCATGTCTGCGTGGGGATTGGGTGCCTGGGGGTCGAGAGGCCTCGAACACTGGGGAAACGAGGGCGGGTCAGCATGCCACCCGCACCAGGGCGCGACGCGCATCGGACGCGTGATTCCTCGTGGTGTCGACGGGTCCGCACATCGGTGACCGATTCGTGACACCATCGTCTCGCACACCTCACGGTCCGCGACTTCGCGCGATCGGTGAGCTCGCGGGGCCACATCAGTGAGGGCCACATGAGTGACGGCCACAGAAGTAGGGAGACCACATGAGCAGGAGTTCGCGCATCTTCATCGCCGAGTTGCTCGGGACGATGATCCTGATCCTCGGCGGACCGGGCACGGTGATCTTCGGACAGTTCCTCGGCTTCGACATCGGCGTGCTCGGGGTGTCGCTCGCATTCGGCCTGAGCCTGCTCTGTGCGGCCTACCTGTTCGGACACATCTCGGGGTGTCACATCAACCCGGCCGTCACCGTCGGGATGTGGGCGCTCAAGCGCACCCCCGGTCGCGACGTGCCGATCTACATCCTCGGCCAGCTGATCGGTGCGTTCTTCGGCAGCTTCATCATCTGGGCCGTCCTCGCGAGCGGCGACAACGCCGGCAAGGTGAAGCTCGTACGCCAGGCGCTGTTCGGCGGTGCGTCGAACGGCTACGGCAGCCACTCGCCCGGCGGCTTCGCGCTTGCCGCGGTCATCATCACCGAGGTCGTCTTCACGGCGCTCTTCATCCTCGTGATCGCCGGCACCACGCGTGCGTCGGCCATCGGAGGGTTCGCAGGCATCCCGATCGGCTTGATGCTCGCGCTTGATCCACATGGTCACGATCCCGATCGACAACACGTCGGTGAACCCGGCTCGCAGCTTCGGCACCGCGCTGTTCACGTGGAAGTTCGACGACTGGTGGGCGATGAAGCAGCTGTGGGTCTTCATCGTGTTCCCGATCATCGGTGGTCTGATCGGTGCCCTGATCTGGCGTTTCATCACGACGCCCGAAGACGAAGGCGTCGTCGTGGTGGTCGTCACCGACACCGTCTGAGCAACTGGGGGTCGCGGTAGCGTCCCCGCCCATGATGAACCAGCGTTCGATGCTCGACGAGCTCGTCGTGCATCCGGGGCACGGCGCGCATCTCGCGAAGCGGAATCCGGCCAGTCGCCTCGCGCTCGAAGACAAGGCCGAAGGCCGCAACGTGATCGACGGCCTGCTCGCCGATCTCGACGGCCTCCACAACCGGCTCTGGGCCGAAGCGAAGCGCAGCGTGGTGCTCGTGCTCCAAGGGATGGACGCCGCGGGCAAGGACGGCACGATCCGGCGGGTGCTCACCGGGCTCAACCCGCAGGGGTGCTCGGTCGTGAACTTCAAGGAGCCGGGCAACGGCGAGCTGGCCCACGACTACCTGTGGCGGGTGCACGAGGCCTGCCCACCCCGCGGCATCCTCGGCGTGATGAACCGCTCGCACTACGAGGACGTGGTGATGGCGCGGCTGATCGGCGCCATCGACGACGACCAGCGCGAGCGGCGGTTCCGTCACATCCGGGAGTTCGAGCGCATGCTCACCGACGAGGGCACCGCGGTGGTGAAGGTGTTCCTCCACATCTCGAAGGACGAGCAACGCGCTCGGCTCCAGGCCCGCATCGACGACCCGGAGAAGAACTGGAAGTTCCGCCACTCCGATCTCGAGGCACGTGAGCACTGGGACGAGCTGCAGGGCTTGTACGACACCGCGATCGGTGCGACGTCGAGCGACTGGGCCCCGTGGTACGTGGTGCCCGGCGACCACAAGTGGGTGCGCGACGTCGCAGTCGCGACCCTGTTGTGTGACGTGTTCGAGCGCTTGAATCCACAGGTTCCCGACCCGGAAGCGGGGCTCGAGGGCGTCGTCGTCGAGTGATTCGCGAAACTTCGCGGCCGTCGAGTGGTCCGCGCGGCTCGTCATCGGGCAAACTGGTGTGGTGCTTGACGTCGAGTCGCGTGATTCCGTCTCACTGAAACCCGCCGAGCTCGATGAGCTCGGCCAACTGGTGTCGGCCCTCGGGCTCGAGCTGCTCGACGAACAGCTCGACCGACACGTCGAGCAGTTTCCTCTCGTGGCGCTCGCCATCGACGACGAGGAGATCCTCGGATTCCTCTTCGGCTCGCTCGAGCGGGTCGGTGGCACGCCCTGCATCCTGTGGGGCCTCGGCGCGGTGCGCCGCGGCCGTCAGGCTCGGCCCAGCCTCGACGGGCTGGTCGCCGAGCTCTACCGCCGGGCTGCCATCTCGTTCCCCGACGAAGACGTGCTCGTGGCCGGGCGCATCGCCCACCCCGCGGCCTACACGCTGCTCGGGGTGCTCGACGACGTCTGTCCTCGCCCCAAGTACGCACCGAACGGCGAAGAGCGCGCGTGGGGCCGACGCCTCGCCCGCCGCTTCGGCTGCGACGGCCGCTACGACGACCGCACCTTCCGTCTGTCTGCCCACGGCGCACCCGAGCCCGTGCTCGACGCCCGTGCCGTGAAGGCCGGCGGCAAGGTCGTGGTGGAGCTCATCGGTGACGTCGACCCCGCCAACGGCGAGGCCGTCATCGCGTACGGCTGGGCGATGGCCGAGGCGCTCGCCGACGGCCTCACCACCCGCTAGCGATCAATCCCGCGTCACCTCGTCGAGCTCGGCGGCCAGCGCGTTCGGATCGGTCACCGGCAGCCGGCAGGCGAAGTGCTCACATACGTACGCCGTGGCGCGTCCGCCGTCGAGCGAGCGCCCTGCGAGCAAGGGCGTGAGGTCGGCGCCGGTTCCCGGGCTCGCGACCACGCGCACCGCCGACGGAAGGAGTCGGGCGCGCAGCACGTCGACCAACGCGGCACGGGCCGGGTCATCGGCCTCCCCGACGATCGCCACCTCGACGGGTGGATGGGTGAGTCGTTCGACGCCGCGGAGCAGGTAGGCGAACGCGGTCGGGTGCTCGCCGAGCACGGGCGCGATCTGCGCGATCCAACGGGTCGCGGTGGCGCGTGCCGTGTCGTCGCCGGTGAGCGCGGCGAGCCGCAGGAGTGCGTGCGCGGCGAGGGAGTTCTCCGACGGTGTCGCGTTGTCTTCGAAGTCTTTCGGTCGCACGATGAGCGGCTCGGCGTCGTGGCCGGTGGTGAAGAAGCCGCCGTTCTTCTCGTCAGCAAACAGCTCGACGAGTGCGGCCGCAGTGCGCTGGGCGTCGACGAGCCAGCTCGACATCGCCGACCTCGGTCAGCGTGAGCAGCGCCTCGAGCAACGCAGCATGGTCCTCGGCATAGCCGAGCAGGTGGGCACGGCCTCCCTGCCACGAACGGAGCAGCCGTCCGTCGTCGCGTCGCATCGAGGTCACGAGGAACCGGGCGTTGGTGCGCGCTGCGTCCATCCAATCGTCACGGTGGAACACGAACGCGGCCTCGGCCAACGCGTCGAGGAACAGCGCGTTCCAACCGAGCAGCACCTTGTCGTCGAGGCCGGGCCGCACGCGTTGCGACCGGGCGGCGAGCAGACGGGGAAGTGCGCGCTCGACCGCCGGCGGACGAGGTTCGAGCCGATCGACCACGTGGAGGATGTTGCCGCGGAAGCCGGTGTGGGGATCCTCGAAGTTGCCGCCCTCGGTGGCACCGAAGTACCGGATCACCTCGTCGGCGTCGTCACCGCACACCTCGCGCAGCTCGGCGAGTGACCAGCAGAAGAACTTGCCTTCGACGCCTTCGGAATCGGCGTCCTCGGCGGAGAAGAACCCGCCATCGGGGTGGCGCAGGTCGCGCAGGACATAGGTGACGATCTCCTCCGCCACGCGGTGGTAGCGCGGCTCGCTCGGTGACCAGCCATCCGTGCACGTACGGCGCGCAGCAGCAGCGCCTGGTCGTAGAGCATCTTCTCGAAGTGCGGCACCAACCAGTACGCATCCACCGAGTAGCGGTGGAAGCCGCCGCCCACCTGGTCGTACATCCCGCCCGCGGCCATCGCGTCGAGCGACACCGTGACCATCTCGAGCGCTTCGGGCGACGGGTCGCGCGCCAACGTGCCGAGCAGGAAGGTGAGCGACATCGCCTGCGGGAACTTGGGCGCGCCACCGAACCCACCGAAGCGTGCGTCGAACTGGGTGTGCATCCGGGCGACGGCGAAATCGAGCACGGCCGGATCGACGTCGCGGTCGGCCCCGTCCATGTTGAGCGCGTTGCCGCGCCCGATCTGCTCCGCGAGCGAACCGGCTTGCTCGAGCAGGTCGTCGCGCTTGTGCTGCCACGCGTCGTCGATCGCGGCGAGCACGCGCGGGAACCCGGGCATGCCGTGACGGTCGGTGTCGGGGAAGTACGTGCCGCCGTAGAACGGACGGCCGTCGGCGTCGAGGAACACCGTCATCGGCCACCCGCCGCGCCCGACCATGGCCTGCACCGCGAGCATGTAGATCGCGTCGACGTCGGGACGTTCCTCGCGATCGACCTTCACGTTCACGAACCGCTCGTTCATCTGCGCCGCGATCGCCGGGTTCTCGAACGACTCGTGCGCCATCACGTGACACCAGTGACACGACGAGTACCCGACCGACAGCAGCACCGGCTTGTCTTCCGCGCGCGCCTTGGCGAACGCCTCGTCGCCCCACGGATACCAGTCGACCGGGTTGTCGGCGTGCTGGCGCAGGTAGGGCGACGTCTCGTGCTCGAGCCGGTTCACGCGTCGCAGACTAGAGCGGAACGAGTTCGCGTCTGTCGGGTCGCGCCACGATGGGATCGGGGCGAGTGGGACCGCGGGTGGCTGGTCTCGTGCGATCTCGCTTGCGTCGGGTTGGTGCCCGTGGGCCGTCGCGGCGACGGGTCGGTTTCCCACGCGTGACCACGTGCACTGTGTGGGTGATCGAGTCTCGTTCGAGTCGCCAGCCGCCTTCGTGGCAGGCGACGTGATGTCGTCGGCACAACAACACCAGATTGTCGAGGTTGGTCGGGCCGCAGTCTTCCCAATGGACCAGGTGATGCGCGTCGCACCAATTGACCGGCGCCGTGCAACCAGGGAACACGCACCCGCGGTCACGATGCTGCAGTGATCGGCGCATCGCACGATTCACGAGCCGCGAACTGCGCCCGAGCTCGAGCACCTCGGCCGGGCCATCCATCACGAGCCGACGCACGGTCGCGTCGCATCCGATGCGCCGGGCGGTCTCGTCACACACCGGGCCGGCGCCGCCGATCTCACGCCGGGGGAGCAGGTCATTGATCGAATCGCCATCAGCTGTTTGAGCCAGCGAGTTCCGCGACTGGTCCCACACGAGCTCGACGCCCGGGACGTGATGCACACCGCGCACCGCTTGCAGACGCCCGACCGCTTCGGAGCAGATCTGCACAAGTGCGTCGGCGTAGCGCTGCCCCACGGTCCGGGGCGCCTCGACGCCGTCGGTCGGGTCAGGCTGGTCGTAGGCGTCGAGTGCGGCATGCACGATCGCGCGCACCTTCGGCATCGAGCGATCCGGTGAAGGCGACGCGTCCGAACAACGTGCTGCTGAAAGTGAGCTCGCGTGTGTCGAACACGTGCTTGGCGTCGGCGTTGGCCATCTCGTCGTCGGCGTACGAGCGCCACCGCTTGGCGAGCGTGGTGAAGTCATCGGTCGACAGCGTCGGGGCCGTCTCGAGGAGCACCGCTTCGTCGCGCATGAACAGGCGCACACGGCCCTTCACCGCTGCAGCGAGTGTCTCGACCTTCGCTGAGGTCATGGTGCCCGAAGCGAGCGCGTGGGCCGTCGCGGGGTGGTGCGAAACCAGGCGGGCAGTGCGGACCAACGTGCTCGCAGCCTGCTCCCCGAGCGACGTGCGATGCGCCACCCACGACTTCGCGCTCAGTGCACCGTCGATCGCCCAGGCCTGCCGTGCATCCCACTCGGCCGTCTCGCGCAGGATCTCGGCCTGCAGACGCTCCGCTGCAGCGAGCAACTCAACGAGGTACTCCGAGCGCGCGTTGTCGGACCACCTCGACCGATCAGCCGTCGCCGACCGCTCGATCGCCTCACGCATGAGCGCAATCGGGTCGATCTCCGGGGCCAATTCACCGACGAACACGTGTTCGAGTATAGACCCGTTTGGCACAGTTTGCAATAGGTATTTCACTATTTAACAGGTCACTCCCGTCGTGGGGAAGTCGAATCGCGAGACGCGCCTTGTCATGGTGTCGGAGAATGAGGCGATGGCGATCGAGTGGAGTTCAGACGTTGAGGAAGCGAAATGGTGGGACCGATGTCGGTGGATCTGTCGAGACGATCGCCGCGGTGCTCGCCGATCCGGAACTCGAGGCGCTTCCGGCGACACCGACGGACCGCATGCAATTCGACTCGGACCGGATCAACGACGGCGCTCCGTGAGCGCGCAGTAGCCTCCGCGACCATGGAGAGCAGACGACGTTCGCAGTTCACCGACGCGGCCATCGACGAGTACGCGGGCGCGCACTCCACTGGGCCTGACGCAGTGCAGCAACACCTGCAGCAGGTCACGAAGGACAACACCGGGTGGGCCGTTGCCATGCAGATCGGCGACGACCAGGCCGTGTTGATGGAGATGATCGCACGCGCCATGGGCGCGCAGCGTGCCGTCGAGGTCGGGACGTTCACCGGCTACTCGTCGCTCGCGTTGGCGCGTGGACTCGGGCCCGACGGCTACCTCCTGTGCTGCGACGTGAGCGAGGAGTGGACGGCGATGGCCCGCGATGCGTGGGCCGAGGCCGGTGTCGACGATCGCATCGAGCTGAAGATCGGTCCGGGCGTCGACACACTGCGCGCGCTCCCGCTCGACGAGCCGTTCGACCTTGCTTTCATCGACGCCGACAAGCCGGGCTACCCCGAGTACTACGAGGAGATCCTCGCTCGGCTCCGCCCGGGCGGGCTGATCCTGCTCGACAACATGCTGCAGGGTGGTCGCGGTGCTCGACGAGACCAACACCGACGACAACGTCACCGCGATCCGTGCCCTGAACGACACGATCGCGGCCGACGACCGTGTGCGCGTGGTGCTGCTGCCGATCGGCGACGGCGTCAGCGTGGTGCAGAAGAACTGACGTCGAGGGCAGCCTCGGCCTGGGCTCGCGCCCACTGGTAGTCGGGCTTGCCGGACGGCGAACGCACGATGGCGTCGACGAGCACCAGCACGCGCGGGGCCTTGTACGGCGCGAGCTGGCCGCGCACGTGCTCGGACAGGCCTTCGAACGTCACGCGGGTGCCCGGTCGAGGCTGCACGACCGCGGTGACTGCCTGGCCCCACCGCTCGTCGGGCAGTCCGACGACGATCGCGTCGAACACGTCGGGGTGCGACTTCAGCACCGCCTCGACCTCTTCGGGGTACACCTTCTCGCCGCCGGTGTTGATCGACACCGACCCGCGCCCGAGCACCGTGATGGTGCCGTCGGGCTCGATGCGGGCCTGATCGCCCGGCACCGACCAGCGAACGCCGTCGACGGTGGGGAAGGTGACCGCCGACTTCTCCGGGTCCTTGTAGTAGCCGAGCGGGACCCGGCCGCGGCGAGCGAGTCGCCCGATCACACCGACGGCGGCCGGGTGGAGATCGTCGTCGAGCACGGTCGTCTCGTCGGTGACGGTGAAGCGTGGCCCGTCAGTGGCACTCCCTGCTGCGGCGACCGACTGACCCTGGCCACCCGACTCCGACGAGCCGAAGCCGTCGATGAGCAGGATCTCGGGCAGGGCGTCGATCCACGCCGCCTTCACCGTCGGGCGAGAGGATGGCGCCGCCCGACAGCACCGCGCTCAACGTGGAGAGATCAGGCCGTGGTCGGAGCGTGGGGAGCGCTTCCACGAGCGGTCGGGCGAACGCGTCGCCGACGATCACGAGGAAGCTGACCCGTTCGCTCGAGATCAGGCGCCACAGGCGCTCAGGGTCGAATCGCCGATCAGTCGAGATGACGACGGTGCCGCCCCCGTACAGCGTGTTGAACGCGAACCAGTGCGCGGTGCCGTGCATGAACGGGCACGCGGGAAGGCACCGGCGATTGCTCTCGAGGTCGTCGGTGATCTCCTCGGGTGTGCTGATGGGCGCGCCGATCTTCCCGCCGCCGCCCAGCGCGCCGAAGAAGATGTCTTCGGCGCGCCACATCACGCCTTTGGGGTTCCCGGTGGTGCCGCCCGTGTAGAGGATGTAGAGATCGTCGGGCGAGCGAGGCCCGAAGTCGCGTACGGGGGAGGCGTGCGCGACCGCGTTCTCGTACGCGCAGCGCGTCGAGGTCGCGGAGACTGGTGTTCGTCGCCTCGGAGGTCTCGTCGTCGGTGACGGCGATGAACCCGACGAGCCGAGGCAGCGTCGCGCGTACCGCGGCGAGCTTCGTGGCGAACTCCTGATGGAAGACCGCGACCTTGGCGTCGCAGTCGTCGAGGAGGTAGCGCAACTCGTCTTCGACGTAGCGATAGTTCACGTTGATCGGCACCGCGCGGAGCTTGAACGCGGCGAGCATGGTCTCGAGGTACTCGACGCCGTTGTAGAGGTACAACGCCACGTGGTCACCGGGACCGATTCCCGCGTCGCGCAGCGCGTGGGCGAAGCGCGTCGGCTCGCTCGTCGAACGCCGCGTAGGAGAGACGAACGTCGCCGCACACGACTGCCTCGCGGTCGGGGATCGCGTCGGCCACCGCTTCCCACAGATCCGCGAGGTTGAACTCCATGCGGTGCGCGCCTCTCAGAAGAAGTCGGTGCCGCCGTCGACGGGGATCGTCGCACCGACCACGAAACTCGACAGCTCTGAGCAGAGGAACGCGACGACCGCTGCGACCTCTTCCGGAAGCCCCACCCGGCCGATGTCGTTCGACGCGCCGTAGTCGCGCTCGATGGCCTCGTAGGCGGCTTCGAGCGGGCCTTCGGACAGACCTTCGAGGTCGGTGCCCACCAGGTACGACGCCAACGTCGTCGACATGACGGTGCCGGGCGCCACGGTGTTCACGATGATGCCTTCAGGCGCGAGCGCGCGCGACAGGTTCTTCGACGCGCTGGCCATCGCAGCCTTGGCGGCGGTGAAGCCGATGAGCCCCGGGCTCTGATGGCGGATCGACGACGCAGCCACGTTGACGATCCGCCCGAACGTGGCTTTGCGCATGAGCGGCAGCGCGGCGCGTGTGGTGCGCACCATCGTGAGCACACCGAGCTCGAACTCGGCGAGCCACGTGGCGTCGGTGAGGTCGTCGAGTCCACCGACGTGGACGGGGCCGACGGTGTTCACGAGCACGTGGCACTCTCCCCATCGCTCGTCGAGGAAGGTGAACGCCGCCTCGACCTCACCCGTGTCGAGGAGGTTGCACTCGAGACCGATGGCGTCGGGCGCGCCCGCCGCGACGAGCTCCGCTTCGGTGTCGTGGAGGTCTTGAGGGGTTCTCGCCAACACCGCGACGCGACATCCCTCCGCCGGCGAGCAGCACCGCGGTGGCGCGGCCGATGCCGCGTGACCCGCCGGCAACCACTGCGGCCGCCCCGCGCAGCCCCAGGTCCACGGCTAGGTGTCCAACTGACGGGTGCGCAGTTGCTGCGCGAACGCGTCGGCGCTGAGTGGGGCCCCGGTGGCGTCAACCACGAGACGATCCCAGCGCTTCGACGCGCCGGGCGCGAACACCTCGCGCACCATGAGGTCGCCGGCATCGGTGCGATCGACCATGCCGCCGGCGCGTTCGTCGATGGTGGCCTGCAACTGCGACGCGAACAGCTCGCCGTAGAGATAGTTCTGGTAGTAGACGGGCGCGACGGCGAGGTGGATCTTCGCCGCCCAGTCGGGCGGTCGCGTGGCGCCGTCGTCCCGTCGATCTCGGTGTCCGGTCGGTGCACGAGTTGGAACCGCTCGACGAGGTCCCACCAGAGGGTGTCGAGATCCGAGTCGGGGTCGGCGTAGAGGGCGCGCTCGAAGTTCGTCATCACGAGGACCCATCGAGCGAACACGAGGAGCGCGGCGCGCTGCGCGTCGACGAGCTGGTCGGTCAGTTCGTCGACGAGCGTGTCGTCGACCGCGGCGATCGTGGCGAGCCACTCGGGGTCGCGCGGCAGGCGACCCATCAGCATCGCGACGCCCTCGGTGGTGAGGGCGTGGGTGGCGCCGCGCAGGAGCCAGGGGAGCGTGTCGTCGCACTCTCGGTCGTAGATGGCGTGTCCGAACTCGTGGAGCATGGTGTCCATCCACCGCTCGCTCGGTTCCACGTTGCACAGCACGCGCACATCGCCGGAGCGGTCGATGTCGATGCAGAACGCGTGCTGGCTCTTGCCGTCGCGCGAGTAGAGGTCGCTGCGTTCGAGCACCCGGCGCACGTCGAGGCCGAGGCCGTCGTAGGTGCGCACCGTGAGTGCCTCGAGGTCGGCGTCCGTGAACAGGTGGTCCAGGTTGACCGCGCCTTCGGCGGGTGGGCTCTGGAAGAACGGATCGTCGAGGTGCCACGGGCGTAGGTCGTCGACGGCGCATCCGAAGCGCGCCGCGAGCGATGCGTCGAGAGTTGCCTTCCACGCCGCGAACGGTGCTGCAGTGGCGCGATCGACGTCGTCGAGGGTGAGGAACAGGCGGTCCTCGTCGAGCTCGCTCGTGGCGAGCGCGAGGGCGAAGTGGTCGCGGTAGCCGAGAGTGCGGGCGGCCTCGTTGCGCAGGCGAACCAGCTCGCGGAGACGGTCGGCGACCGCGGGCCGATCTGCTTCGACGCTTCCCAGGCGGCCGGCGTTCACGGTCGTCGTCGCTGGCCCGGAGGATCTCCGCGATGTCGTTGTCGTCGACGCGGCGGCCGTCGATGGTGCCGCGGAAGTTGTTGAACACCGACTCCACCCGGTCTCGAGCTCGACGATGGCGCGGCGCAACTCGACGGGGACCTGATGGGGGACGAAGGCGTCGTGGAGCAGGTCGAGCTGGCGGGCAGAGCGCAGGATCGTGCGACGACACGGCACGGGCGGCTTGGATCTCCTCGAACACCGTGGGGTCGGCGAGGAACTCGCGGCGGGCGAGCTCCGCGGCGGTTCGCCGCAGCTCGGCCGCGTCCGACGACTGGGTGTTCGACGCCCACCATGCCTCACCCAGCTCGATCTCGAGTGGTCGGAGGCGGGCTTCGAGATCGGCGACGAGCGCGTCGGCGTTGCGCATGGGCGGGGAGTCTACGGATGCCACCGATTCGCCGCGGCCGTCGTCGGTCGGGTCACTCAGGGGCCGCGGCGGCGAGCACCGCACGGGCCTGGCGAGCGAGTGGTTCGTCGACCATCTGGCCCTCGAACGCGATCGCTGCCTCGCCGCGGGCGACGGCGTCGTCGAACGCCGCGAGCAGCCGCTGGCGCCCGGTCGATCTCCTCGGGTGACGACGAGAACGCCCGGTTGGCCAGCGCCACCTGCGCGGGGTGGATGCACAGCTTGCCGCGATAACCGAGCGAGCGTCCCTCGGCTGCGTCGCGCAGGAACCGCTCCTCGTCGTCGAGCATCGTGACCACCTGGTCGAGGGCGTACACGCCGGCGATGCGCGCCGCCATCGCGACGCGCGAACGCGCGTAGAGCACCTCGGTGTTCGACGTCGGTGCGCACGCCTCCCATGTCGGCGACGTAGTCCTCGGCGCCGAAGTACGCACCGTCGACCTGCGGCTGCGAACACCGCAGCGCCCGCTCGACGCCGATCGCGGTCTCGATGCCGGCGAACACGTCCAGATGGCCCAGGTCGGGGCGGCGAGCGCGGCCACCACCTGATCGACCTGCTCGGGCGATTCGAGCTTCGGCACGATGATGCCGGTCGACCAACGGCGACACGCCGAGCGGCGAGGTCGTCGGCGAACCACTCGGTGGGCGACGGCGTTGACGCGCACGTACACCGCGATCTCGAGGGTGGTCGGCCGCGAGCTCGGCGCCGGCCTCGCGTGCGTGCGGACGGGCCGCGGCCTTGCCGTCGCTGGGCACCGCGTCCTCGAGGTCGAGCACGACGCCGTCGGGCCCGCTGCGGGGCAGCTTGGCGAGCACGTCGGGCCGGCTCGCGGGCGCGAACAGCAGGCTGCGCAGTCGGCGTGGCCGCGGGTCGCCGCGTCTCCCGGCGGGTCGGACGGTCAGGCATCAGTGGGTCTCCGGTGCATCAAGGCGCTGCGGCGGGCGCGGCACACGAGCTCGTCGCGCTGGTTGAACGCGTGGTGGTCGAACGTGACGATCCCTGCGCCGGGGCGCGACGTCGACGGTCGACTCGCGACGACCTTCGGTGTGCGCGTGGATCGTGTCGCCGACGAACACCGGAACCGGAAACACGATCTCTTCGAAGCCGAGGTTCGCGATGGTGGTGCCGTGGGTCGTCTCCAGCACCGACATCCCGACGAGCAGTCCGAGACGTGAACATGCTGTTCACCAACGGCCGGCCGTACTCGGTGCCCGCCGTGTACTCGGCGTCGAGGTGCAGGCGGGCGGGGTTGAGCGTCATGGTCGTGAACAGCACGTTGTCGGTCTCGGTGACGGTGCGCGTGAATGCGTGCGGCACGACGAGCCCCACGGGGAGGTCTTCGAACCATCGGCCGTGATGCGGAACGTCCACGTATGCTCGTTTCCGGTCGGTGAATTTCGGTCCAGGGAGCCCGGCCGAGATCGTCGGGCCTCGTAATCTTTGCCGCGAACGAGCGACCGGGCGCGATCGAAGGGGGAGCGGATGCGAGGCGAGATCCTCTGGGCGCCGCCCAGCGACGTGCTCGAGACGAGTCAGGTGGGCGCCTTCCTCCGGTGGTTGCGCGAGACGCGCGGTCTCGAGTTCGGCGACTATCCGTCGCTGTACCAGTGGTCGGTCGACGATCTCGACGGGTTCTGGCGGGCGGTGGCCGAGTTCTGCGACACCCGATGGGGAACCGTGCCGAGCGCGCGCTCGCGTCGGAAGCGATGCCCGGCACCCGATGGTTCGACGGCGGCACGCTCAACTACGCGGAGCACGCGCTCCGGTGGGTGACCACCCGAGCTGACGAGACCGCGGTCGTCGCGCACAGCCAGACGCGTCCGCCGATGGCGTTGTCGTGGGGGGAGCTCGCTGAGGCGGTGGCACGGTGCCGCGCCGGGTTGGTTCGCCTCGGCGTGGTCGAAGGCGACCGCGTCGCCGCCTATTCGCCCAACATCCCCGAGACCGTGGTGGCGTTCCTCGCGGCGGCGAGCCTCGGCGCGATCTGGTCGTCGTGCGCACCGGAGTTCGGCACGCGTCGGTGGTCGACCGGTTGGCGCAGGTCGAACCCAAGGTGTTGTTCACCATCGACGGATATCGCTACGGCACCAAAGACATCGACCGTCGAGGCGAGGTCGTCGCGATCCAAGCGGGCCTGCCGACGCTCGAGCACACGGTGCACATCCCGTATCTGTACCCCGCCGAGGAACGGAGGGGGCGCTGGCGCGACCGACTGGCAGGCCCTGCTCGCCGGAACCGGGCCCGCTCGACTTCGACGCCGGTGCCGTTCGATCACCCGCTGTACGTGCTCTACAGCTCGGGCACCACGGGCTTGCCCAAGGCCATCGTGCACGGGCACGGCGGCATCATCCTCGAACACCAGAAGGCGTTGCGCCTCCATCACGACCTGGGCGAGGGCGACCGCTTCTTGCTGGTTCACCACGACCGGCTGGATGATGTGGAACTACCTGGTGTCGGGCCTGCTCGTCGGCGCGTCGATCGTGCTGTTCGACGGCGATCCCGGCTGGCCCGACCTCGGCACGCTGTGGAGCCTCGCGGCCGACAACGACGTCGATGTGTTCGGCGTCAGCGCGCCGTTCATCATGGCGTGTCGCAAGGCGGGGATCGTGCCGCCGGAGCATCACTTGCGCAGCCTCGGCTGACCGGCTCGCCGCTGCCCGCCGAAGGGTTCCGTTGGGTGCACGACGTCGTCGGTGCGACGGTCAACCGTCGTCCATGAGTGGCGGCACCGACGTCTGCTCGGGCGTTCCTGGGCGCCTCGCCGCTGCTGGCGGTGCGCGCCGGCGAGATCAGCGGCCGCATGCTCGGCTGCGCGGTGGAGGCCTTCGACCCCGACGGCGCGACGTGCCCCCCGGGCGTGCAGGGCGAGCTGGTGGTCACCGAGCCGATGCCGTCGATGCCGGTCGGGTTCTGGAACGACGCCGACGGCTCGAAGCTCCGCGCCGCGTACTTCGACGACTATCCCGGCGTCTGGCGCCACGGCGACTGGATCACGTTCGCCGACGACGGTGCGTGCGTGATCTCGGGTCGCTCCGACGCCACCCTCAACCGCGGTGGCGTGCGGCTCGGCACGAGCGACTTCTACGCAGTGGTCGAGGCGCTGCCCGAAGTGGTCGACAGCCTCGTGGTGCACCTCGAAGGCGCCGGCGACGACGACGTGATGGGCGAGCTGCTGTTGTTCGTCGCGCTCGTCCCCGGCACCGACGCTCGACGACGAGCTGCGCAAGCGCATCGCGGGCGCTTGCGCTCGGAGCTCTCGCCGCGCCATGTGCCCGACGCCATCGAGCGGTGCCGGTGATCCCGCGCACGTTGACGGGCAAGAAGCTCGAAGTGCCGGTGAAGCGGATCCTCAACGGCGCGAAGGCCGACGACGTGTCGAGCCGCAGCTCGCTCACCGACCCCGATTCGCTCACCTGGTTCGAGGAGTTCGCCGCCACCCGCTCGAACTGAACCCACCCCGTCTCCAAACGACGCAATTTCGGAGAGGGACCGGTTTTATGACGTCCAGCGCGGCCAGCTGGCGGGGATCTCCACGTACGACGGGTCGAGCGCCTGCACCGACGGACACCCCAGCGCACCCAGGGTCATGTCGATCTCGCGCCGCAGGATCGTGAGCACCTGAGCGACGCCCGCTTCGCCCGCGACGGCGAGGCCCATGAGGTAGGGGCGTCCGATCAGCACCGCTCGCGCCCCGAGCGCGACCGCCTTGACGGCACTGGCTCCACTGCCGATCCCGCCGTCGAGCAGCACTTCGCATTGGCCGTCGACCGCGGCGACGACCTCGGGCAGCATCCGCAACGACGGCGACACCTGCAGCCCGGTCCCGCCATGGTTCGAGACGACCACCGCCGCGGCTCCCACGTCGATGGCGCGGCGGGCGTCGTCGCCATGGAGCACGCCCTTGACGACGATCGGCCCGTGCCAGAGGTCGCGGATCCAGTCGAAGTCGTCCCACGTGACCGACAGCTTGTTCTCGAGCGCGCCGTGACGCAGCCGTGCCTGGTTCCCGCCGGGGATCACCGGCAGGCGTTCCTCGGCGCTCGACATCGCGGTCGTTCAAGGTGTCTCGCAGAAATCCTGCGAGCCAGCGCGGTCGGCGCACCGCTTCGGGGCCGAACTTCCAGATGTTCTGGCGGTTCAGCTCGGGTCCGGGCACCACCATGCCAGGGATCACCGGGAACGGTGACACGGGGATGTCGACCGTGAGCACGAGCGCCTGAGCCCCCACGTTCGTCGCCCGCTCGATCACCTCCTCCGCGCCGGCTCGCCCACGCGCCATGAAGAGCTGTTGCCAGAGCGGCCCGCTCGCGGCGGCCGCGACCTCCTCGATCGGATGCCCCGTCGCCATCGCCACCACGTCGATGGTGCCGGCGCGTCCGGCGGCCGCGGCGGCGGCCTTCTCGCCGTCGGGATGCACGAGCCGGTTGCCGCCGGGGCTCGAGAGCATCACGGGAAACGCGATCTCCGTACCGAGGACGGTGGTGCGCAGGTCGCGCTCGACGAACACCGACGCCGCGCGGGGCCGGAAGTAGACGTCGTCGAAGATGCGCGAGTTCGCCGCTTGGGTGGGGTTCGGAGAAGAGATGCGCGAGAAGAGCGTCGCCGGCACGCTGCGGCGCGCCTTGCGGTACGCCTCGTCGAGTGTGGCGAACGGTGGTCGAGCAGGACTGTGCGTCGCCTTCACCATCCGCGGGAACGTAGCAGCACCCGCGCCGGCTCGTTCCCGATCAGTGTGCGTGGCGGAGCGCGCCGTCGACGAAGGCATGGAACTGCTCGGAGGTCATGGCGGCCGGACTCGGCTCGTCACCCTCTTCGTCGAACAGCACGTACTCGTTGAGGAGCACGGAGTACAGGTGGGCGAGGGCGCGAGGATCAGCCTCGCGGATCTCGCCGATCGCCTGGCCCTGCACGATGATCGAGGCGAGGAGCGCCTGCGATTCCGCGAATCCGGCGTTGGTCTCGTCGGCGTACCCGGCCAGCGCAGGGCCGATGGTGGCAGCTCCGCCGCTGAGGTGGCGCAGGAGCAGGCGAAAGTTGCTTCGAGCGGTGAAGAACGTGCGGGTCGAGTCGATGATGTGGTGCAACGCGTCGAGGGGTGCGCGATCGTCGGCGACGATCCCACGCAGCATGGCATTGAGCTCGTCGCCGCGCCGCACGAGCATCTCGTTGATCAGGTGTTGCTTGTTCTCGAAGAAGAGGTAGAGCGCGCCGGTGGAGAAGCCGGCCGCGTCGGCGACCTCGCGGAGCGATCCATCACTCAGGCCGCGCGTACCGAACACCTTCTCGGCCGCGTCGAGGATCTCCGCCGTGTTCTGCGCACGGCGAGCAGCGCGACGGTCGGCCCGTCGATCGGGCGTGGTCAGCGTCGGCCCGGAATCGGCGGTGTGGCCCGTCATCGCGGTTCGAGCAGCACCGGGAGTTGTTCGTGACGCCGGACGAGCAGGCTCCGCACGCGCACCGGTGGGTTGGCTTCGTCGAGGCTGATCGCGCTCGTCTTCTCCAGCAACGTGCTGATCACTGCTCGCGCCTCGAGCCGCGCGAGTGGCGCGCCGACGCAGTGGTGGATGCCGCGACCGAATGCGACGTGGTGGCGCGGCACCTCGCGGTCGAGCACGACCTGGTCGGCGCGATCGAACTCCGCGGGGTCGCGGTTCGCTGCGCCCCAGAACAGGAGGACACTCGAGTCCGCCTCGATGTCGACGCCGCCGATCGACGTGTCGTGAAAGGTGGCGCGCAGGAGGTAGCGGAACGGCGACTCGAGCCGTACCGCCTCCTCGACGAACGCGGGGACCAGCGCCGGGGTGGCGCGGAGCTGCTGTTGCAGCTCGGGATGCTCCGCGAGGATTCGCACCGCGTTGCCGAGCAAGCTCGTCGTCGATTCACCGCCCGCGCTCAGGAGCGTTTGCAAGATGACGATGCCCTCGCCGATGGTGATCACCTCGGCGTCGACGGCACGCTTGACCGTGCCCAGGAGGTCGTTGTCGGCGTCACCGTGCATGATCTGGTCGGTGATCCACTCGCCGATCTCGCCACTGCGCACCATCAGCGCGCCGATCTCGTCGAGGGTCAGGGAGACGCCCAACATCAACGTGGAATCGAACGCGGCGTCGAGAAGTGCGTCGAGGTTGCTGTCGCGAAAACCGATCAGCCGGCTGATCATGGTGATCGGGATGCGATTGCCCACCGCGGCCATGAAGTCGACCCGCCCCGCGTCGATCGCGGCGTCGATCATCTGCGACGCGAGGTCGACGACCTCCGGCTCGAGTGCGTCCATGCGCTTGGCGACGAGGTCGGGAAAGATCGCCCGTCGCTGAACTGCGTGGATGGGAGGATCGGCATTCGCGAGGGCCGTGATCCCGACGTCGCCGCCAACGAACGACACCTGTGCCGGCAACCCGTCGTCGCCGCGGTAGAGCAACGCGGACATGTTGTTCGAGAAGTCTTCGACGCGCGCCGTGGCCTCGGCGACCATCGCGAACGAGTTGACGATCACCACCTTGGTGCCCGGCACCACCCACACCGGCGCTTCCTCGCGCAGGCGGTCGTAGAACGGATACGGGTCGTCGAGGACGTCGGGGTCGAGCAGCAGCGTGCCTGGGATCGTGTCGTTCATTCGGGAGCTCCTGGTGCTTCGATGGGCGCGAGCTGACGGAACAGATCGTTGGTGTCGCCGTAGGTCCACACCTTCACGATGCTCCCGTCGATCTCGTCGACCTCGTAGATCTCGCACATGCGACTCGCGATCTCGCGGCCCGTCGCGGCGATGCCCAGGTAGTCGCCGGTGTGCACGCCGCGGATGCACCAGCGCGCGCACGCGTGGCGTTCGTCGCCGAACAGCATCTCTTCCTCGAGGCGGAACCCGTCGAAGGCCGCCACGAGCTCGTGCAGGCTCTCCGCCACCTCGTCCTTGGTGAAGGCGTGGTCGATTCCGGCCACGTGGCGGGTGCAGTTCGGTGCCAATCCGCTCAGGTAGCCGTCGACGTCACCGGCGTTCAGTGCGACGAGCGCGGAGCGAATGACCTCGACCGGGCTGTCGGCCACGGCAACCTCCAGTGTGCTGATGGTGGGATCAGTTTACTGGACGAACGTTCAGTTCATCAGCGAGCAGGTTCGCCGTGCCCCGCGTTGGCGCGCGAGTGGTCCCAGTAGGCCTTGGGCGATCGGTGCTCCGCGTCGACGCCGAGCCCGTCGAGGACCGCGGCGAGGCGCTTCACGGTGTCCTTCTCGGCACTGAGGTAGGCGTGGCCGGTTCCGTCGGGCAGCGCGAGCTGCTGGATCGCGTGCTCGAGGAGGTCGTTGTCGCCCGGTGTCGCACCGTCACGATGGATCCACCGCACGGGCACGGGCGTGGGGATCTCCTCGTCGGCGCTGCCGACCTCGACGAGCACGATCGCCGTGTCGCCGCGAGTGCTCTCGGCCATGGCGAGCGAGGCGGCGAGGCCCGATTCGTCGGCGATGAACAGGTGCCAGGCTCGATCGGGCACGACGACGACCTTGCCACGCGGTCCGACGCCGGTGATGGTGTGGCCGACCTGCACGGTGCTCGCCCACGCCGCTCCCGGTCCGTGACCGTGCAGCACCACCCACATCTCGATGCGGCCGCGGTCGTCGACCCGACGAATGGTGTAGCGACGGCGAGTCGGCGTGTCGATGCCGGGCACCGAGATCATCACGTCTTGGCCGGGCGTGTACGTGAAATCGGGCCCCGTGCCGGTGAACCAGAAGGCGCGCAGCGTCGGGGTGAGGTCGACGATCTCGTCGACGGTGAGGGACAGCTCGACCGGTTCCGCGAGCACGGGCTGCTCAGCAGTCGGACTGCTCATGGTGTGCGCTTCCGGTTGCGCTGCCAGCTCATGAACACGGGCACGCCGATGAACGCCACCATCACGAACACGATGAGGATCACCAGCGAACTCCAGTCGCGCGAAGCAGGGATGCCAAGCGTCGAAGGCGATCAAGCCTAGGCGCAGCTTCCGCGGTCGTTCCATGGGTAGGCGCAGCGCGGCACCCCACCACGCCCGCTCGTCGTTCGTGGCGCTCAGCGTTCGAGGTCGGTGCTCACCATTGCGGCCGCCGCGGCGATCAAGTCATCGAGATCGATCCCCGTCACCGCGAGCGATCGATCTCCGATGATGTGGTCGGTCCACGCGACTTCGACTGCGTAGGTCTCGCCTTCGGCGCTCGACTGCACGGTGCAGTTCACACTCAACGAGTCGTCGAGGTCCGTCGAGCGCGCTGAACAGCTTGTCCATGCGCCGACCCTACGACCGCCGGCCATCGAACACAACGGGTCGAACGCCACCTTGAACGCCCACGGTCGTCGCCGAGCCCGGTCTTCATGCGCAGGGTCAATGGTTGGTTCACGATCTTTTGGATCGCAATGATCCCGGTGTCCGCCGAGATGGGCTGGCTGAAGAGCGTGACGTACGTCTCCGCGCTGTCGCTGTGGGCGCTCGTCTCCGGACACTGGGCCGCGTGGCAGGCAGCGCGCGTCGAGGTCACCCAAGACCAGGAAGCCCGCGAGCGGGCGGAGTACCCGGTCGAGCAGCGAGTGGTCGAACGAATCGTTGCTGACACGACGATCGACGCCGCCGAAGCATGAACGAACGACGTGGTCCTACTTGAACCAGATGCGTTGGTACTCGCGGCTGTCGCTGTGCAGCAGCAGCGCAACGAGAGCGCCGTCGAACAGCAGGCTGATGATCGCGGTCGACGTGAACACGCTCACGCCGAACACGGCGAGGAGCATCACGAGCTGGAGCACCGCCCCACCGACGGCGACGGCGTAGCCCCACTTCTTCTCGTTGGCGATGCCGAACCCTCCGGCTGCGAGCAGGGCAACGATCGCCAGCGCCGCGAGGACCGAGGTGGCAGGCACCGAGAAGATCAACCCGAAGATGGCGTCGATGTAGCAGAGGAACGTTGCGATCACGAGCGTCTGCGGCTGGAAGTGATTGACCCACTTCAAATTGTTCACGGGGCCATTCTTGTCGATCCAGAGGGCGACCCGGGCATCACCACACGCGAACGGAGTTGTCCACATGCGGCGTCGATGTCGGTGCCGCGGTTGCGGCGGATGGTCGCGGTGATGCCCCGCTCGGCCAATCGGTCGGCGAAGATCCGCAGGCGAGGGGTGGGCGCGGCGCCCCCGGTGAACCCGGCGGTCGGGTTGAGCGGGATCAGATTCACGTGCGCGCCGCCCGCGCCCGGGAAGGTGCGGAGCAGGTCGCCGAGTGCGTTGGCCTGGTCAGGTCGGTCGTTCACCCCCGAGATGCACGCGTATTCGAACGTGATGCGCCGCCCGTGTGCCCCGGCGAAATCGGCGGCGGCGTCGAGCACCTGGGCGATGGGGTAGCGGTGGTTGAGCGGGACGAGCGTGTTGCGCAGCTCGTCGTCGGGTGCGTGCAGTGACACCGCGAGGGTCACCGGGAGGTCCTCGGCAGCGAGGCGCTTGATGCCGGGTACGACGCCGACGGTGCTCACGGTGATGCGGCGGGCGGAGATCCCGAAGTCGCCGTGGAGGCGCTCGACGGCCGCCCAGGTGGCGTCGTAATTGGCGAGCGGTTCTCCCATGCCCATGAACACGACGTTGCCGACGCGATCGGGGGAGTGGTGCCCCGCTCGCGCGACCTGCTCCACGATCTCCGCCGAGGTGAGGTGACGCTCGAAGCCGGCTTGGCCCGTCGCACAGAACGTGCAGCCCATCGCGCACCCAGCTTGCGACGACACGCACACCGTGGCGCGGTTCGGTGACCGCATGAGCACGGTCTCCACCTGCGCGCCGCCCTCGACACACGACCACAGCCACTTGGTCGTCATCTCGTCGGCCGCGGTCACCACCGTGGCGACCTCGAGCGACAACGGGAGCGCATCGACGAAGCGATCGCGCAACGCGCGCGGCAGCGCGGTGGCTTCCTCGAGTGGACGCGCCGAGATGACAGCGCGTCCCAGGTCTGCTGCGCGCGGTACTTCGGCTCGCCCCACTCGGTGAGCAGCGCCTCGATGTCGTCTCGAGTTGCGCCGTATCTCGTGAGCGATGACGAACTGGTCATGGTGTGCTCCGGTCGGGCACCGTGCACCCGTAGGCGCGGTCGAGGCGATGGTCGGTGAAGCCGAGTGCCCGGTACAAGCCAAGGGCAGCAACGTTGTCGCCGTCGACGTAGAGCATGCCGGTGGTGATTCCGCGCTCGGCGAGCGATTCGAGTCCGCCCGTGGTGAGCGCGCGACCGAGCCCGTGGCCGTGCCACCGAGGGTCGGCGCCGATCACGTAGATCTCGCCGAGGGTGGTCGGTTCGCGCGGTGGGTCGGCGTGGTGGACCTTGGTCCAACAGAACCCGGCGAGGCCTTCGGCGTCGAACGCGAGGAGGAAGCCGTTCGCGTCGAACCACGGTTCCTGCGCGCGCTGGCGAAGCATGTCCACCGTCCACGCGCCTTGCTCGGGATGGCCGGCGAAGGCGCGGTTGTTCACGGCGACCCACGCGTCGTCGTCGGTGCCGGGCTGGAAGGCGCGCACCGTGATGCCATCGGGCCACCGGGCCGGCGTGGCGAGGGGGAGCGCGACCCGCATCTGGAGGAGATCGCGTTCGTGGGTGAACCCCGAAGCGGCTGCGAGTGAGTCGCTGCCCGCCGATGCGCCGTGCACCCAGAACGTCACGTGACCGCCCCCGTCCTCGGCGACCAGCTCGACGGCGCGGCGCATCAGCGCCGGGCTTGCTTCGTCGACATCGCTGAGTGACGCGACCTCGATCGACCACTCGTCCGCGTGATGGTGCGCGAGGTGAGCGTACGAGCGGAGCTCTCCCGCCGGGCTTTCGACGAAGAGGCCGACGTTGCCGTGCCCGCTGTGTCCCTCGAGCCCACTCCACGTCTCGTCACCGAACGGGGTGACGCGGGCGCGCGACTCCACCGCGTCGGCAAGGGCATGCACCGCCGCCACGTCGGCGGAGGTGAATTCGCGCGCGACGCGGACGGTTCCCATGGGTCGAGGGTATCGGTCGACCTGCGGGTGCATGGTGCCCGGGAACGGCTTCGCGGGAGAGGGTGCTCGGATAGTTTGCGCAGCATGAGGATGGAGTCGTACGAGCCCGGGGTGCCGTCGTGGATCGACATCGGCGTCCTCGACCAGCAGCTCGCCGCCGACTTCTACGGTGCGCTGTTCGGATGGGACGCGCCGCCCGGGCCCGAGGAGATGGACGGGTACCGCATCGCCATGGTGGGCGACGCGGCGGTGGCGGGCATCGGGCCCCAGGAGAGCCCGGGCCGACCGATGTGGGCGACGTACGTGAACGTCGTCAGTGCCGACGACACCGCAACGTCGGTCGTCGCGCAGGGCGGCACGGTGATCGTGGCCCCGCTCGACGTGATGGACGCCGGTCGCATGGCCGTGTTCGCCGACCCGATCGGCGCCGCGTTCTCGGTCTGGCAACCCAACCAGTTCCCGGGTGCGCAACTGGTGAACGAACCGGGGACCTATTCGTGGAGTGAGCTCGTCACCGACGACGTCGACGCCTCGAAGCAATTCTACGGCGCGGTCTTCGGCTGGACCTTCGACACCCATGGTGACGGACCGCACGCGTATACCGAGTTCAAGGTGGGGGACCGGTCCGTCGGCGGCATGATGACGCGTCCACTGCAGATGCCCGCCGAGGTCCCACCGAACTGGGGTGTGTACTTCGCCGTCGAAGACACCGATGCGGCGGTGGAACGGGTCAAGGAGCTCGGCGGTGCCCTCGTGATGCCCGCGACCGACATCGAACCGGGCCGATTCGCCGTGGTGAGCGATCCCGCGGGCGGCGTGTTCAACGTGATCACGATCACCGACACACCGAACTAGCGGTTCGATTCGCATGGCACGTGTGACGTGAGCCGACCGCGTGGTGCCAAGGCGCGCTCGATCGAGGTGGTGGCTCGTCTCGCCCAGGAGTACCCCGAAGCTGAGTGCGAGCTCGTCCACGACTCGCCGTTCCAGTTGCTCACCGCGACGATCCTCTCGGCGCAGACGACCGACCAGAACGTCAACAAGGTCACGCCGGCCCTGTTCGCGCGCTATCCCACCGCGAACGACCTGGCCAACGCCGATCCCGGCGACGTGGAGGCGCTCATCCACTCGACCGGCTTCTTTCGGTCGAAAGCCAAGAACATCATGGGCATGGCGCGCGCGCTCGACGACACCTACGACGGCGAAGTGCCGACCGCGCTCGAGGATCTCGTGAAGCTGCCGGGCGTCGGTCGCAAGACGGCCAACGTGGTGCGGTCGGTCGCGTTCGACCTGCCAGGCTTGCCGGTCGACACGCACGTCGGACGCTTGTCGCGGCGGCTGAAGCTCACCAACGAGACCGATCCGGTGAAGGCGGAGCTCGACCTCAACGGGCTGGTCGCGCCGGAGGAGCGAGGCCGATTCAGCCTGCGTCTCATCCTGCACGGACGGCGCGTGTGCTTCGCCCGCAACCCTGACTGCGCCGCGTGTGTCCTCCTCGATCTGTGCCCATCGGCCGATCCCAGCGCCCGCGCCGCGGCCGTCGACGCCTGAGACCTACCCGCTGTTCCCGAGCGAGCGGGCGGCACGTGCGATCGCTCGCCGAGCACCGATCAAGGAACGTTCGGCCAGATCGAGGTCGTTGCTGACCGCTGAGTCGGCGGTGTTGCGGAAGCGGTCGCTGACCGCTTCGACCCGTGCCGCGATCTCGTCGAGCTGTGCACCGATGGTCGAGAGCTCTGCGATGTCGGAGTGGGCCATGCGGTGCAGCCTCGCGGTGGCGGTCTGGTCAGGCAAGTTGGGCAACCTCGGGTTCGCAATCGGACCCGGCTCGCAAACACCCCACGGTTACGATGAACCACACCGTGCTCACACGACTCGATCTTCGCGGTGTCACCGATGTGGCCGCTGCTGTTCCGGCCCTCGACGCCGACGAACAGCCGCGTGACGCGGCGCGCCAGATCATCGATGACGTGCGTTCCCGTGGTGACGACGCGCTCCGCGAGCTCACGAAGCGCTTCGACGGCTGCACGATCACCGACCTGCGGGTGTCGCCGGCGACGATGGTCGATGCGCTCGCCCGCATCGCGCCTGAGGTCCGCGACGCGCTCGAACACGCGGCGCGGGAGATCCGCACCTACCACGAAGCCCAACTCGTCGAGCCACCAGTGGTCGAACGCCCAGGGCTCACGCTGCGCGAACTCATCATCCCGATGGCGCGCGCCGGCTGCTACGTGCCGGGTGGTCGCGCCACGTACCCGTCAACCGTGCTGATGACAGCGATCCCGGCTCGAGTGGCCGGCGTGCACGAAGTCGTGATGTGCGCACCGCCCGGACCTGACGGCGAGATCGCCGCGCCCACCCTCGCGGCGGCCGAGCTCGCTGGAGTCGACGAGGTGTACCGCGTCGGCGGCGCCCAGGCCATCGCCGCGCTGGCCTACGGCACCGAGTCCATCCAACCGGTCGACGTGATCGTCGGTCCCGGGAACGCGTACGTCGCGGCCGCGAAACGCGAGGTGATCGGAGCGGTCGGCATCGACGCGCTCGCGGGCCCGTCGGAGGTCGTGATCCTCGCCGATGGCACCGCGCCACCTGACTACGTCGCCGCCGACCTGCTCGCACAGGCGGAGCACGGTCCCGGTGGCACGGCGATCGTCGTCACGTGGAACCCAGTCGTCGCCGACGCGATCGACGACGCCGTGGTACGACAGTTGGCCACGACGGAGCGGGTCGACGAGGTGAGCGCGACGCTCGCGTCCGGTGGTCGTTCGATCCTGGTCGACGGGCCGTTGGAAGCGATGGCGGTGGTGAACGCGATCGCACCGGAGCACCTCCAACTGATGACTGCCGATCCCGACGAGCTGTTGACGCACGTCCGCAACGCGGGCGCGGTGTTCCTCGGGCCCTGGTCACCGGCGGCGCTGGGCGACTACGTGGCCGGGGTCAACCACGTGCTGCCCACCGCCCGCACCGCGCGTTTCGCGAGCGCGTTGCGCGTCGACACGTTCCGCAAGCACGTGCACGTGGTGCAGGCCACCGAGGTCGGCCTCGCTGGCGTCGCGCCTCACATCGAGGCACTCGCCGACGTCGAAGGGTTGCCCGCGCACGCGCGAAGCGTTGCACTGCGCGGCACCGACGCGCTCACGACGGATCCACGATGACGGGCCCGGTCGCGCCCCGCGACGATCTCCTCGCGCTCGAGGGCTACCACTCGCCGCAGCTCGACGTGTCGATCCGGCTCAACACGAACGAGAGCCCCTACGCGCCGCCGCCCGAGTTCGTCGAGCGATGGCTCGACGAGCTTCGCGCCGCGCCGCTCAATCGGTATCCCGATCGCGCCGCGCGCGAGCTGCGCGACGCGCTGGGCAAGCACCTCGGTCAACCGGCCGAGCGACTGTTCTGTGCGAACGGTTCCAACGAGGTGTTGCAGACCCTCCTGCTCACCTACGGAGGTCCGGGGCGGCGCATCGTCACCTTCGAGCCCACCTATGCGTTGCACTCGCACATCGCCAACATCACCGGCACCGAAGTGGTTGCCGGACGCCGCCGCGACGACTTCACCATCGACCCGGGCGAAGCCCGCGACCTGATCGCGCAGACGCAGCCCACCATCGTGTTCGCGTGCAGCCCGAACAACCCGTCGGGCACCGTCGAGCCCGAGGCCACGATCGACGTCCTCCTCGACTCCACCGACGGCCTGGTCGTTGTCGACGAGGCGTACGGCGAGTTCGCGCCGCGCAGTGCGATCGAACGCGTCGCCGACGACGGGCGTCTGGTGGTGGCGCGCACCTACTCGAAGGTGTGGTCGATGGCCGCGCTCCGACTCGGGTTCGCGGTCGCCCCCACATGGGTCGTCGACGAGCTCGAGAAGGTCGTGTTGCCGTACCACCTGGCGGTACCGACCCAGGTGGCGGGCCGGGTTGCCCTCGAGTGGGGCGACGAGATGGCTGATCGTGTCGAGCGCCTGGTGGTGGAGCGAGCACGAGTGCACGACGAGCTCGACGCCCTTCACGGCGTCACGGCCTTCCCTTCGGGCGCCAACTTCGTGCTGTTCCGAGTGCACGGCGATGGGCACGCGCTGTGGCAGGCGCTCGTGGAACGCGGGGTGCTCGTCCGCGACTTCTCGAGCTGGCCGGGCCTCGACGAATGTCTGCGCGTCACCATCGGGACGCCCGAAGAGAACGACGCGTTCCTCGACGCGCTCCGCCGATCAATCGGAGAGGTGGCCTCCTGATGGCCCGTACCGCGACCAAGCACCGCGAAACCAAGGAGACCACGATCGACCTCGAGCTCGACGTCGACGGCGTCGGAACCGCGAGCGCGTCGACCGGGATCCCGTTCTTCGATCACATGCTCGAGCAGCTCGGCAAGCACGGCGGGTTCGACCTGACGATCACGGCGAAGGGTGATCTCGAGATCGACCTGCACCACACCGTGGAAGATGTCGGCATCGTGCTTGGTTCGGCGTTGGCCGAGGCGCTGGGCGACAAAGTAGGGGTTCGTCGATTCGCGAGCTCGCTGGTGCCGCTCGACGAGGCGTTGGTGCAGGTGGCGCTCGACCTGTCGGGGCGCCCGTTCCTCGTCTACGAGGTCGACCCCGTCTCGGAGTGGATCGGCACGTTCGATCCGCAGCTCTGCGAGGAGTTCTGGCGCGCCTTCGTGTTCGGCGCCGGCATCACCTTGCACATCCGTTCGCTGTCGGGCAAGAACGGTCATCACATCATCGAGGCGTCGTTCAAGGGCGTGGCGCGCGCCTTGCGCGACGCGGTGCGCGTCGAGGGCACGGGTGTGCCCTCGACCAAGGGCACGCTCTGAGCGTGCCGGGTGTGAGTGCGAGCTTCGATCTCTATCCAGCCATTGATCTGCGCGACGGTCACGCGGTGCGGCTGTACCAGGGCGACTACGCGCAGGAGACGGTGTACGACGCCGACCCGGTGCGCGTGGCGCGTGAGTTCGAAGATGCCGGCGCGCGTTGGATCCATGTGGTCGACCTCGATGCGGCGCGCTCCGGCACGGCCGGCAACCTCGGAGTGATCGAGGCGATCTGTTCGAGCGTGGCGTGCCGTGTGCAGTCGGGCGGGGGAGTGCGCTCGGTGGAAGCGGCGGGCAACCTGATTCACGCGGGTGTGGCGCGCGTGGTGGTCGGCACCGCGGCGATCGAACACCCCGAGCTCGTCGACGAGATCAGCGGATCTCATCCTGGCGCAGTGGCCGTCGGTCTCGACGCACGGGGAATGGAGGTCGCGGTGCGGGGATGGACGGAAGGGTCGGGTGCCGACCTGGTCGACACCGCACGCCGGTTCGACACGCCGGGCGTCGCGGCCCTGGTCGTCACGTCGATCGCGGTCGACGGCACGCTCGAAGGATCCGACGTGGATCAGCTCAGTGCGGTGTTGGGCGCCACCTCCGTCCCGTTGATCGCCAGCGGCGGTGTCGGCACCCTCGACGACCTCACGGTCCTTGCGGGAGTGCGGGTCGATGGCCGGTCGATCGCCGGGGTCATCGTGGGGAAGGCGCTCTACGAACGCCGCTTCACCGTGGCCGAGGCACTCGCCGCGATCGGCTGAGTCGGCGCACCCTGTCGCTCGGCAGCTGGTTGGGGTACGGTCTCGTCGTGGCCCTGACCGGGCCACGTTCGCAATCCATCGGTTCACCACGAGGTCGGGTGACGGCCTCGGATCGGGGGTCGGCATGGGTCACGCGGTCAGCGAGCAGCAGGTGATCGACGAGGGATTCTTCCGTCGGTACCGCGAGCTCCTCGACGCGGAAGACGCGGCGTTCGACGATCTCGAACACGCCTACGAAGAAGGGGCCCGCGCCCGCTTCGACGACGACCTGGCCGCGTGGCACGTCTGCCGCGAGCGCCGCGACGCCTTCCTCGAGCGTCACCGCTTCAGTCCCGCCACCGCTTGACGCGCGGCACCCTCGAGCCGCGTCAGGTGGTGGTGAGGGCGTCGACCTGAGCGACCGCGAGCGCAACGAGCGGATCGGTGCGGCCGACGAAGAAGTGACTGGCGCCACCGACCGTTTCCACGCGTGTGTTCGTCCAGGCCCGCGCAGTCGAGTCGACCATCGGCGTGTCGATCACCGTGTCGTTCTCGCCGAGCACCACGAGCTTCGAGCGAGGGTCGGTGGCGACGACGGAGAAGTCGGGCACCATCCGCAGGGGCGGCGCGATGGCCAGCCACGCGGTGATGCGATCGACCACGGTGGCGAGGGCGAGGTCGGCGCCGAACGACCAACCGGCGAGCAGCAACGGCAACGACGGAGCGACGGCTGTGTCCACGCGATCGATCGCGGCGCCCACATCGAGCTGTTCGCCACGGCCTTCGTCGTGAACGCCATCACTCTCGCCCACGCCGCGGAAGTTGAAGCGCAGACACGTGACGCCTGCAGGCGGAAGCGCGTCGAACAGCGCGCCGATCACGATCGATCGCATCGTGCCGCCCGCTTGCGGATGGGGGTGGCACAGCACGGCGACGGCACGAGGGTGTCCCTCGGCGACCGCGAGCTCGGCCTCCAGCGTGAGGCCGTCGGAGGTCGCGCACGTGGTGCGCGTGACCTCAACGCTCACTCGGTGATGCCGATCTGCTCGAGCAGGAACGCGAACACGAATGACTCGTCACGCCACGCGTCGTAGCGCCCGGACGGCCCGGAGTGGCCGGCGCCCATCTCCATCTTCAGCACGAGCGGTCGATCGTCGGTCTTGGTGGCGCGGAGCTTCGCCACCCATTTCGCAGGCTCCCAGTACTGCACGCGCGGGTCGTTGAGGCCGCCGGTGACGAGCATCGCCGGGTAGTCCTTGGCCTCGACGTTGTCGTACGGCGAATACGACTTCATGTAGTCGTAGAGCGCCGGATCGTGCACCGGGTCACCCCACTCCTCCCATTCCGTCACGGTGAGCGGGAGCGACTCGTCGAGGATCGTGGTGAGGCAGTCGACGAACGGCACCTCGGCGACGATGGCGCGGAACTGCGACGGCGCGAGGTTGGCCACCGCACCCATCAGCAACCCGCCCGCGCTTCCGCCGCGTGCGGCCAGACGGTCGGGCGACGTGATTCCCTCGGCGACGACATGTGCAGCGGACGCGACGAAGTCGCTGAAGGTGTTGGTCTTGGCGAAGTACTTGCCCTGCTCGTACCACTGCCGGCCCAGCTCGCCGCCACCGCGAACGTGGGCGATCGCGAACACCACGCCGCGGTCGAGCAGGCTCACCCGCGCGCTCGAGAACGACGGATCGATCGACACCTCGTACGAGCCGTAGCCGTAGAGCAACATCGGGTTGCCGTCGGCACGGCGGGTGTCGCGGCGCCACACCATCGAGATCGGTACTCGTGCACCGTCGGGTGCGGTCGCCCAGACTCGCTGCGATTCGTAGTGCTCGGGGTCGTAGCCGATCACCGGTTGCTGCTTCACGAGCGTCGACGTGCGGGTCGCCGGGTCGAAGTCGTAGGCCGACGCGGGCATCACGAGCGACGTGTAGCCGTAGCGCAACGCCGGTGCGTCGTAGTCGGGATTGCTGCCCATCCACATCGACCCGACGTCGTCACGGGGCGAGATGAAGTGATCGTCGAGCGTCAACCCGTCGACGCCGAGGTCGAGGACGCGGAGTCGTTCGTGCGCATCGGCACGTTCCGACACGATCACGCGATCGGCGAACGCGTCGACATCCTCGAGCCGCACGTCGTCGCGATGCGCGACCACCGTCGACCAGTGCGAGCGGCCCGGCGTGGCGCGGTCGGTGACCTCGAGCGCGAAGTTGTCGAACCCGTCGCGATTCGTGAGCACGAAGAGGCGATCACCGGCCGGCCCGACATGGTGCTCCACGTGGTACTCGTGACCCTGCTCCCGCGGCTCGACGATGACGGGGGCCGCGGCATGGTCATCGGCGTCGATGAGGTACACCTCGCTCGTCACCTTCGAGGCCACGGTCAACACAAGGACGCGTCCCGTTCGTGCCCGGGTGATGGCCACGAAGAACCGGTCGTCGTCTTCTTGGTGCACGAGCACGTCGTGGGCGGTCGGGGTGCCGACGGTGTGCCGCCACACCTGCCAGGGCCGCATGCTCTCGTCGGGGCGCGTGAACAGCACCGTCCGGGCGTCGTTCGCCCACGCGAGGCCGTAGTACGTGTCGGGCACGACGTCGGGGAGGTCGGCTCCGGTGGTGAGATCGCGAAACCGCAGCTCGTAGCGTTCGCCGCCGGTGGTGTCGACCGAATATGCGGCCAGCCGCTGATCGGGACTGATGGCGAGGTCACCCACCGCGAGGTACTCCTGGCCCTCCGCGAGCGCGTTCTCGTCGAGGACCACTTCCTCGCCTTCGGGCGCACCGGGCGCAGCGAACGGGTCGGGGAGTGCTGGCGAACCGGCGAGGCGCCGACAATGCACGTCGTACTGCAGGCCTTCGATCGTTCGCAGGAAATACTCGTGGTCGCCGCGCCGCGTCGGCGCGGAGGCGTCGGTCTGCTGGACCCGCGCCGCGATCTCGTCGTAGAGGCGGGCGCGCAGGGGCGCGAGGTGCGCGAGCACTGCGTCGGTGTACGCGTTCTCCGCTTCGAGGTACTCGAGCACCTCTGGGTCGTCGCGTTCGCGCAGCCAGAACCACGGGTCGACGCGTTCGTCTCCGCCGTGGGCGAGCACGGTCGGACGCGCAGGAGCGAGTGGTGGCGTCGGCGCAGTGCTCGTCAGGTCAGTCACGTCGGGATTCTGGCAGAAGGGGTGGAATGGCGCAGAAACGTCGCGAGGGGTGCGGCTACGCTCGGTCGGCCATGGAGCCCGTCGCCACCCCGATCGTCGCCACGCCCGAGCAACTCGCCTCGGTGAAGTACGACAACGCTGGTCTCGTTGCCGCGATCATCCAGGAGCAGGGTACCAACGAGGTGCTGATGCTCGGTTGGATGAACGCCGATGCCCTGGCCCGCACCCTCGAGACCGGGCGCACCTGGTTCTGGAGCCGGAGTCGTCAGGAGTACTGGTGCAAGGGCGAGACGTCGGGTGATCGTCAGTGGGTCCGCGAGGCGCGCTACGACTGCGATGTCGATGCGCTGCTCTTCGTCGTGGAGCAAGAAGGTCGGGGCGCGTGCCACACGGGTGAGCGCAGCTGCTTCTTTCGCTCGTTCGGTGGCACCGACGCGCCCGGCCCCGTCTGAGCCCAGCCGTGGACGAGCTGCAGGTTCGACCCACTCGCGACGAGTTCGTTGCGTTCGCACGCGACCACACGGTGGTTCCGGTGTGGACCGAGGTGCTCGCCGACCTCGAGACACCGGTGTCGGCCTTCGTGAAGCTGGTCGGTGCCGCCGAGCACGACCCGACCGGATTCCTCCTGGAATCGGTGGAGCACGCCGAGCGCTGGGGACGGTTCTCGTTCATCGGTCGTGATCCCGCGCTCACGCTCGTGGTGCGTGGGCGCGACGTGCAGGTGACCGGCACCCCTCCTGCGGGCGTGCCCACCGACCAGGGCGCGCTCGCGGCGCTCGAAGCGTTGCTGCACGCGTACCGCGCACCCCACATCGACGAGCTTCCGCCCTTCCACGGTGGGGTCGTGGGCTACCTCGGCTACGACGTGGTGCGCGAGATCGAGCACCTGCCGTCGGTGCCGGTCGACGATGCCGGCTTTCCCGACGCCGTGCTCACCGTCACCGGCCACGTCACCGCGTTCGACCACTTCCGCCAGCGCCTCTACCTGATCGAGAACGTGTTCCTGAGCGAGGGCTCCGACGACGACGCCGCCGCGTCGGCGTACGACCATGCGGTCGACCGGCTCGCGGGCCGGATCGACGTGCTCGCCCGACCGTTGTCGTACGTCCCGTCGCCCCCGCCGGCTCGTGAGCTCACCGAGATCCCCGAGGTGCACTCCTCGATGGCGGGCGACGCGTACCACGACGCCGTCGAAGTGGCGCGCGAGCACATCTTCGCGGGCGACGCGTTCCAAGTGGTGCTCGCGCAGCGCTTCGACCTCGTGGAGCCGGTCGATCCGTTCGACGTGTACCGCGTGCTGCGCCAGGTGAATCCGTCGCCGTACATGTACTTCGTGCGCCATCCCGAAGCCACCCTCGTGGGTTCGTCACCCGAGCCGATGGTGCAACTGCTCGACGGTCGCGTGATCAGTCGTCCGATCGCGGGGACCCGTCGGCGTGGCTCCACTGATGCTGACGACCGTCGCATGGCCGCTGAGCTCACGGAGCACCCCAAAGAGCGCGCCGAACACGTGATGCTCGTCGACCTCGCCCGCAACGATGTCGGGCGCGTCGTGGAGTTCGGCACCGAAGCGGTCGAGGAGCTCATGGTGCTCGAGAAGTACTCGCACGTGATGCACCTCACGAGCCAGGTCGCGGGCACGTTGCGCGAGGGCAAGAACGCGGTCGACGTGCTGCGGGCCACGTTCCCCGCCGGCACCGTGAGCGGCGCGCCGAAGGTGCGAGCGATGGAGATCATCGACGAGCTCGAGCCCACCAAGCGCGGCCCCTACGCCGGGGTCGTGGGCTACGTCGACTTCTCCGGCAATCTCGACACCGCGATCGCGATCCGCACCATGATCTGGCGCGACGGCCGCGCGAGTGTGCAGGCCGGCGCGGGCATCGTCGCCGATTCGGTGGCGGCCGACGAGGATCTGGAATGTCGCAACAAGGCGCGGGCGTTGCTCACTGCAGCGGCAGCGGCGCAGCGGTTGGCGCCGCTCGCGGCCACCGAACCGTGATCATCGTCGAGTCGCTCCCAGGACTCCACGGAGGAGCACCATGACTGCAGCCGACGAGCTCGTCCTGCTTCAGTGCCATGCGGCGCTCGTCGAGCGCGTCGGGCACGACCATGTGCTGGTCACGGGCGAAGACGCGTGGTCGTTCCTGCAGGCGTTGGTGTCGGCCGATCTCGACGCGATCTCCGACGGTGGGGGCGCGCCGTCGCTGTTGCTCAGCCCGCAGGGCAAGCTCGACGTCGCGTTCCGCATCCTGCGGGTGGGTGACGACGCCTGGCTCGACACCGACACCGGTCTCGGTGCGCAGCTGGTCGCGTCGCTCAACCGGTTCAAGATCCGCGTGAAAGCCGACGTGGTCGACCGCTCCGATGCGTTCGCGATGGTGTCGCTCATCGGTCCGGAGGCGGTCGCGCAGCTCGGCGTGCCGATTCCCGACGCGTCCGACGCGCACGCGCCGTTCGGCGAGGTGCGGATCGTGCGCACCAGTGTGGGGGCCGATGTGATCGGGCCCCGTTCCGCGGTCGACGCGGCCGTCGCCACACTCGTGGCCGACGGCTGGGCGCGCGCGGGCAACGACGCGTTCGAGGCGTATCGGATCGCTCGAGGGATGCCGAAGCAACCCGCCGATCTCGACGACCGCACGATCCCACAGGAAGCCGAGCTCGAGCTCGACGCGGTGTCGTTCACCAAAGGCTGCTTCCTCGGTCAGGAGCTGGTCTGTCGCATCGACAGTCGTGGTCACGTGAACCGCTTCCTCCGGCGCCTCGTCGACATCGACGGCGCGCGGCCGCCGGTCGGTGCCGAGATCGTGGTCGACGGCAAGGCCGTCGGCGCGATCACGAGCGTCACGCCCGACGGCTTCCCGACGACCGCCCTCGGCTACGTCCGCCGTGAGGTCGAGCTGGCGAGCGAAGTCGAGCTGCGCTGGCCCGACGGCCATGCCACCGCGTCCGTCATCACACTCCACGACTGACGGGTCACGACGTCCGACGTTCTTGCAGTTCTCCACACTTGAGCGTGGTCACGTGTCAGAGAGTCGAGGAGACTCGGGCGTTTCGGCGGGGAGCGTGACGACGAAACGGGTGCCGTCGGCCGGCGTGTCGACGCGCGGTGCCGCCCATGGCGACAGCGAGCTCGCGCACGATGGCGAGGCCGATCCCCGTGCCGACGATGCGACCCGGAACGGTGCGTGACGTGTAGAGCCGGTCGAACACGTGCGGCAGGTCGGCCGGCGCGATGCCAGGACCGTCGTCGTCGACGATCACCGAGAACCCACCATCGGCCGGTTGCACGTCGACGGTGACGTGAGCGGCGGCGAACTTCAGCGCGTTCTCCACCAGGTTGCCGACGATCTGTGCGAGCCGCTGGGCGTCGCCGGTGACCGCCACCGGTGCGCCGGCGACGGCGACGAGCGACACGCCGATCTCGGTTGCCGCCGGTTGGAACGCCTCGACTGCGCTCGCGACGACCGAACGGGCGTCGATCGGCTGGGGGCGGAGCGAGAACTGGCGCGTGTCGAGCCGGGCGAGATCGAGGAGATCGGCGACGAGCCGCTCGAGGCGACGAGATTCCGACGTGATCACCTCGGCGGCGCGCACCCGATTGTCGCGGCCCTCGACGGTGCCGTCGGCGATCGCTTCGGCGTACCCGCGGATCGAGGTGAGCGGGGTGCGCAGGTCGTGCGACACGCTCAGCAGGAAGGCGCGTTCGTGACCCTGCGAGTCTTCGAGTGCTTGCGCCATGCCGTTGATCGCATGCGCCAGGCTGCCGAGCTCGTCGTCGCGAACGTGCGTGTCGTCCACCCGGGCCGACAGGTCGCCGCTCGCAATCGATCGGGCGGTGCCCTCCATCGCGGCGAGCGGCCGCACCATGCGCCCGGCGATCCACGCGGCGACCCCCGCGGCAACCAGCAACGCGAGAATCGCCGCACCGAGCACCGCACCGTTCGAATCACCGAACGGCTTGAGGTTCACCTCGTCTGACACCACGAGGACGGGCGTCTTGTCGTTCACCTCGGTGAGGGGGATCGCGGTGAACACGGTGTTGCCGGCGCGACCGTGCTGCGTGGTGCCGTCCTGCAACGTCGAGAGATCGAGGTCGCTCACGTCGACACCGTTGGGCAACGACACGACGTCACCGCCGGCGTCGGCACCGAGCAGGAGCCCGAACGCCTCCTGCACGTCACCGTTGGCGTCGATCGCGAACACCGAGCCGCCGGAGGCTTCCAAGCTGGTGCGGACGAGCGCGCGGATACGGACGAGCTGGCGCCGACCGACGGCCGTCTTCCCCGCCGCTTCGGCGGCAGGGAGACGGGCGATGAGGCTGTCGAGGTCGGACGCGATGAGCTCGGCGCGCTGCTGCACGGTGTTGCGAGCGTCGTCGACCGACGTGCGGCGCGCGATGCCGGCCGTCACCAACGCCGTGAGCACGAGGGTGCCCAGCGCGATCGCCACCATCGCGACGAGCAGGCGCGTGCGCAGCTTGCGACGCGGACTGGCGCTCACGACGGGTCGCTCACGACGCGGTGGGGGCCCTCGGCGACTCGAACCGGTATCCGACGCCGCGCACGGTGGTGATGGTGGCCGCGTCACCGAGCTTCTTGCGCACCTGCGCGATGTGCACGTCGACCGTGCGGGCGTCACCGAACCAGTCGAAGCCCCAGACGCCGTCGAGGATCTGCTGGCGCGACAGCGCGAGCCCCGGCCGCTCGGCGAGGTAGCGGAGGAGGTCGAACTCCTTGGTGGTGAAGTCAACCGGCTGATCGTCGATGCGTACCTCTCTTCGCGAGATGTCGACGATCGCCGCGCCCGCTTGCACCACCTCGGTCGTGCTCGGGCCGTCGACCCGACGCAGCACTGCCTTCACCCGCGCCACGAGCTCGGCAGGGGAGAACGGCTTGGTGAGGTAGTCGTCGCCGCCGAGTTCGAGACCGAGCACACGGTCGACCTCGCCGTCGCGAGCGGTGAGGAAGATCACCGGGATCTGTGAGGTCTGTCGAATCCGCTTGCACACTTCGAGGCCATCGATGTCGGGAAGGCCGACGTCGAGCACCACGAGGCGCGGGCGGTGGTCGCGCACCGCGTCGAGGCCCGCGGCGCCGGTCGACGCCTTGAGCACCCGGTACCCCTCACGCGCGAGGTAGAGATCGACCAGGTCTGCGATGTTGGGTTCGTCGTCGACGACGAGCACGGTGCCTCGTTCCATCCGCCCATCGTCGCATGCCCGAAGCGATGTGGAGGTGAGGCTTGTGTGAGCGCCCCGTAAAGTGCACCTGTGACCGTCCTCGACCGCATCATCGCGACCAAGCGCGACGAGGTCACGATGTTGCATCGTCCCGGTGTGCGCGACCTCCTCCGTGCGCAGGCGCTCGATGCGCCAGCCACGCGGGGGTTCGAGGCAGCGCTTCGCCGCGAGCACGAGTCGCTGGGCGTGATCGCCGAGATCAAGCGCCGTTCGCCGTCGAAAGGTGATCTCGCACCCGATCTCGACCCGGCGATCACCGCCAAGGCGTACGAAGCCGGTGGCGCGACCTGCCTGTCGGTCCTCACCGACGCGGTCTACTTCGGCGGCTCGGTCGCCGACTTCCACGCGGCGCGCGACGCGGTCGCGATCCCGGTCTTGCGCAAGGACTTCACGATCGACGAGGTCCAGGTGTTCGAGACGCGGGCGCTCGGTGCCGACGCCATCCTGTTGATCGTCGCCGCGCTGCCCGACGACGCGCAGCTCGCCGACCTGCACGACGCTGGCGGTCGAGCTCGAGTTGGGCGTGGTGGTCGAGACGCACAACGACGCTGAGTTGGAACGGGCCCTGCGCTGCGGTGCACGGATCGTGGGTGTCAACGCCCGCGACCTCGGCACGTTCGCCGAGGACCTCGGGATCGGTGAACACCTCGCGGCGCGCATTCCTGCCGACGTGGTGGCCGTGGCGGAGAGTGCGATCCGCTCGCCCGGCGACGCGCAGCGCATGGGCATGGCAGGATTCGACGCAGTGCTCGTCGGCGAGATGCTGGTGCGCGCCGACGATCCTCGGGCCACGGTGGGGGTGCTGGCCGCCACGTCGCGAAAGGAGCGCTGACATGCGCTACGACCTCTCGTCCGACCGGATTCCGGCTGCGTGGTTCAACGTGCTGCCGACGATGCCGGCGCCCATGCAACCGCCGCTGCACCCCGGCACCAGAGAGCCGATCGGCCCCGACGACCTGGCGCCGTTGTTCCCGATGGCTCTGATCGCCCAGGAGATGTCGGCCGAGCCCTGGATCGATGTGCCCGGCGAGGTGCTCGACATCCTGCGGCTGTGGCGTCCGACGCCGCTCGTGCGCGCCGAGCGACTCGAACGCGCCCTCGACACGCCGGCACGCATCTACTTCAAGGACGAGTCGGTGTCACCCGCAGGCTCGCACAAGCCCAACACAGCCGTGGCCCAAGCCTTCTACAACAAGTCGGAAGGCATTGCGCGGCTCGCCACCGAGACCGGTGCCGGGCAGTGGGGCACGGCACTCGCGTTCGCATGTTCGCAGTTCGACCTCGAGTGCAAGGTGTTCATGGTGAGGTCGTCGTTCGAGCAGAAGCCGTACCGCAAGATCCTGATCGAGACGTGGGGCGCCCAGGTCGAGCCGTCGCCGGTGGACGATCCGACCAACCCTGGATCGTTGGGCCTCGCCATCAGCGACGCGGTTCGTGACGCCGCGACGCGCGACGACACGCACTACTCACTCGGGTCGGTGCTCAACCATGTGCTGTTGCACCAGACGGTGATCGGGCTCGAAGCCAAGGAACAGCTCCAGCTCGCGGGGGAGGAACGCCCCGACGTGGTGATCGGCAGCTGCGGCGGCGGGTCGAACCTCGGCGGCATCGCGTTGCCGTTCGTGGGCGACGACGCCGTGCGCCTCGTCGCGGTCGAGCCGTCGTCGTGTCCGACCCTCACGGAAGGCACGTTCGAGTACGACTTCGGCGACTCCGCGGGCATGACGCCGTTGATGGCGATGTACACGTTGGGCCACGACTTCATGCCGCCCACCATCCACGCCGGCGGGCTGCGCTACCACGGCGACTCGCCCATCATCTCCACGTTGGTGCAGTGCGGGCGGATGGAGGCGGTGGCGTACCCGCAGGGCAAGACGTTCGAGGCGGCGGTGCAGTTCGCTCGCACGGAAGGGAAGGTGCCCGCGCCCGAAACTGGCCACGCCATCCGCGCCGTGATCGACGAGGCGCTCGCGGCGAAGGAGACGGGCGAGGAGCGGGTGATCCTGTTCAACTACTCAGGGCACGGCTTACTCGACCTCTCGGCCTACGACGACTTCCTCGCCGGCCGTCTCGTCGACGCCTGACGCTTTCCCGCGACGCTTCCACCACCAGGTGGCGGCGGCGTACACCACGACCGCGTAGGTCCATCCGAGCAGGATGTCGAACACGAAGTGATCGGCGGTGTACACGAGCGTGAGCGCCATGGCCGCGGTGTAGGCGACCAGCAATGCCCGCCACCGCGGGGCTCGGTTCCAGAAGAACAGCATCACCATGAACGGCGCGGCGGCGTGCAACGACGGCAGCGCGCCGACGGGGAACGCCACACTGCTGTTCTCCCCGAACACTGCAGCGATGCCCGGCGCGCCGAGGTGATCCCACATCGCCCGCACGATCCGCACCGAGTGGCCCATGTCGCCGCGGCTGCTCGCCAGCCAGGGCGGAATGGCGGGGTAGATCACGTAGGTGAGGAACCCTGCGAAGGCCGCGGTGACGATGAGGGTGCGGAACTTGAAGAACCCGGCGAGGTCGCGCCACCACAGGGCGATGGCCACCGCCACCGGCACCACGAAGTGGCTGAGGTACACCGCCCAGGCGGCGTAGTCCCACCAGTGGGGATTGTCGGCGTGCCAGAACTCCCGCTGCAGGCGGACGGTCGGCGCGGTCCCGCCGAACAGCCACTGGTCGACGCCGAGCTGGGGCTGTACGTGCGCACCCCGCTCGAGCGGTTCGGCGAGCTCGTGGAGCACGGCGTACGCCACGAGGATGGCCACGAACGGGAGCCAGTCGCGCGCGACCTTGCCCCACGTTCGACCTCGGATCCCGGTGCCCATCGACGGCAATGTACGCCGGGTGTCGGAGAGGCTCCGGTACCCTCGGCGGCGAGATGGGTTGCACGCGATGTGGGTGAAGATCTGCGGGATCACCAACGAGGAGGACGCCCTCCTCACCGTGGCGCTGGGTGCCGACGCGCTCGGCTTCGTGTTCGCGCCCAGCCCTCGGCAGGTGACGCCAGAGACGGTTGCCGAGATCCTGCACCGTCTGCCGCCCGGCATCATCACGGTCGGCGTGTTTCGAGACGAGCGCAAGGAGCGCGTGGTCGAGCTCGTCAACACGCTCGGTCTCGGCGGGGCGCAGCTCTCCGGACGTGAGCCGATGTCCGACGTGCGGTGGATCCGCCGTCGAGTGCCGTTCGTGATCCAGGCGTTCACCGCCGGTGACCCCGCACTCGCCGCGGTGGGCAACGGCCCGGTCGACATCGTGATGGTCGATGCCAGCCAGCCCGGTTCGGGCATGACGTTCGACTGGGCGCTCACTGATTCGGTACCACCGGGCGTGCGACTGCTCCTGGCGGGTGGCCTGCACCCCGGCAACGTCGAGAAGGCGATCCGTCGGGTCCGCCCATGGGGCGTCGATGTGTCCACCGGCGTCGAGACGACGCCCGGTTCCGGGCGCAAGGACCCACGCAAGCTGCGCGCCTTCATCCGCGCCGCGCGAGGCGGGCGGCGACGCCCAAGGGTGGGACGGCGACGAGCGCCCGAGAGAGCGCGTGCCTGATCCTGAACCGGAGATGGCCAACCCCCCGTACGACTGGATGGCCGACGGCGCGTGATCATGTGGCGATGAGCGTCCCGATGCGCGGCCAACCGGTGCACCTCGATCCACCCGGGCCCGAGCCGACCGGCCTCGGTCGCTTCGGCGACTTCGGCGGCCGCTTCGTGCCCGAGACCCTCGTTCCCGCGCTCGAGCAGCTCGAGCACGAGTTCCGCACCGCGTGGCATGACGACGCCTTCCGTGCCGACTACGCCGAGCTGCTCGGCTCCTACGCCGGTCGCCCCACGCCGGTCACCGAGTGTCACAACCTGTCGGAACGCCTGGGTGTGCGGGTGCTGCTCAAGCGCGAAGACCTCACCCACACCGGTTCGCACAAGATCAACAACGTGCTCGGTCAGGCGATGATCACCCGGCGCATGGGCAAGCGCCGCGTGATCGCCGAGACCGGCGCCGGTCAGCACGGCGTCGCCACCGCGACCGCAGCAGCACTGTTCGGGCTCGACTGCGTCGTGTTCATGGGCTCGGTCGATGTGAAGCGCCAAGCGCTCAACGTGTTTCGCATGGAGCAGCTCGGTGCCGAGGTGATCCCGGTGACGGCGGGCAGCGCCACGCTCAAGGACGCGATCAACGAGGCGTTGCGCGACTGGGTGGCGACGGTCGAGTCGACGCACTACTGCCTCGGCACCGCTGGCAGGGCCACATCCGTTCCCGTGGATGGTGCGAGAGTTCCAACGCGTGATCGGCGACGAAGCGCGCGAGCAGTGTCGCGCCCTCCTCGACGGCAGCGATCCCGAGTGGGTGGTGGCGTGCGTCGGTGGTGGCTCCAACGCCATCGGCACCTTCGCCGGCTTCCTCGACACCGACGCGAACTGGTGGGCGTCGAGCCGGCGGGTCACGGGCTCGAGACGGGCCAACACGGCGCGGCAGTGAACCGTGGTGTGCCCGGCGTGCTGCACGGTGCGCGTTCGCTGTACCTCCAGGACGAAGACGGCCAGATCCGTGAGGCGCACTCGATCAGCGCGGGGCTCGACTACCCCGGCGTCGGTCCCGAGCACGCGCAGCTCGCGGCCGACGGGCGTGCCACCTACGGCGCCGCCACCGACGACGAAGCCCTCGCCGGGTTCCAACTGTTGTGCGTGACGGAGGGAATCTCCCCGCCCTGGAGTCGGCCCATGCGATCGGGTGGTTGGCGCGCGAAGCGGGCCATTCGGTGCCGCCGGGGTCGACGGTGTTGCTCACACTGTCCGGACGCGGCGACAAAGACGTTGCGCAGATCGCCGAGCGCCTGCTCGGCGAACCGCTGGTCGAGCTGCCGGCGTGACGCTCGAATCCGGCCTGCGTGCGGCACGGCGCGGGCCGCAAGCTGCTCGTGCCCTACATCACGGGCGGGCTCGACGAGCAATGGCTCGATGTCGGCGCGCCGTCGCCTCGGCCGGTGCCGACGCCATCGAGGTCGGCATCCCGTTCTCCGATCCCGTGATGGACGGCCCCACGATCCAGCTCGCGTCGCAGCGAGCACTCGCCCGCGGCGTCACCCCCGCGGGGCTCATCACCGAAGCGTCGAAGCTCGACGTCGACGTGCCGCTCGCGGTGATGACCTACGTGAACCTGGTCGGGCACATGGGCTACCGCCGATTTGCCGCCGCGCTCGAAGATGCAGGAATCGCCGGCGCGATCCTCCCCGACCTGCCGCTCGACGAGCTCGACCCGTGGGCCGACGCCGCCGACGCCCACCACGTCGAGACGGTCCTGCTCGCGGCGCCGGTCACCACCGATGCCCGACTGCGGGCCATCTGCGAACGCTCGAGAGGTTTCGTGTACGGCGTGTCGCTGATGGGTGTCACCGGTGAACGCACGTCGCTTGCCGCGCAGGCGAGCGAGATGGGGCGGCGCTGCAAGGCAGTCACCGACACGCCGGTGTTGCTCGGCGTCGGCATCTCCAACGCCGAGCAGGCAGTCGAGGCCGCGCAGTATGCCGACGGGGTGGTCGTCGGAAGCGCCTTGGTGAGTCGCCTGCTCGAAGGCGGCGGCCCCGATGCTGCGTACGAGTTCGTGGCCGAGCTCCGGGCCGCGCTCGATGCCGGGGCGAACTAGCCGAATGCCATGATGGACCGGGCGTGATCAAGTACCTCGGTTCCAAGCGGCGACTCGTCCCGGTGTTGGCGCAGCTGTGTGCGGCGGCCGATGCCCGCCAGGCGCTGGACCTGTTCACCGGCACCACACGAGTCGCCCAGGCGTTCAAGCAGTGCGGTGCGACCGTCACCGCAGTCGACACCGCGCGGTACGCCGAAGTGTTCGCACGTTGCTACGTCGAGACCGACGCGACCACCGTCGACAAGGACGCGTTGCGTGATGCACTCGAAGCGCTGCAGGCCGTTCCTCCGGAGCCCGGCTACTTCACCGACACGTTCTGCGTGCAGTCACGCTTCTTCCAGCCCGAGAACGGCGCCAAGGTCGACGCCATCCGCACGGCCATCGCACGCGATCACGCCGGCTCGCCGCTCGAACCGCTGCTGCTCACGAGCCTGATCGAGGCGGCCGACCGCGTCGACTCCACCACCGGCGTGCAGATGGCCTACGTGAAGCAGTGGGCACCGCGTTCGTTCCGACCGCTCGAACTGCGTGAACCCGAGCTCGTGTCGGGGCCGGGCCGCGCCGTACGCGGCGATGCGTGCGCGCTCGCCCCCGAGCTCACGCCCGACGTTGCGACGAGTTCGATCTCGCCTACCTCGACCCGCCGTACAACCAGCATCGCTACTTCACCAACTACCACGTGTGGGAGACGCTGGTGGCCTGGGACTCGCCGGAGCATTACGGCGTGGCGTGCAAGCGTCTTGACGCACGAGAACCCGAGACGAAGAGCGTGTTCAACCAGAAGCGCGTGATGCCGAGTGCGCTCGCGGAGGTCGTGCGCGACGTACGCGCCCGGGTGCTGGTGTTGTCGTACAACGACGAGTCGTGGGTCGGCGCTCGACGAGCTCATCGAGATGTGCTCGGTGCGTGGCGCGGTCGAGGTGCTCGCGTTCGATGCGCCGCGTTATGTCGGCGCGCGGATCGGGATCCACAACCCGCAGGGTGTCGCAGTCGGCACCGTGTCGCACGTGCGCAATCGGGAATACGTGTTGGTGGTCGGCGACCGGCGTGAGGTGCAGCGGTTGACCGCGTCCGTACGCGAGGCAGTCCCCGTGAGCACACCGGATGTGCCGTGGGGGCGAGCGAGGAGTTCACGCAGGTCGACGACTGCGACCTCTGCGAGGCCGCGCGGATCACGACCTGGTTCCACGAGGACGAGATCTGTTGGATCGCCGAATGCGAGATCTGTGACGTGCCGATGGTGGTGTGGCGCTTCCACGGCACCGAGCCGCCCGCCGACCATCTCGAGCACATGCACGGTCACCTCGCGCGTGTGGCGGGCGAGACCCTCACCGTCGAGCACTACGTCGACGACAACATGCGCAACATCCCGACCACTACCACGCCCACGCTCGTCCGCAGGGTGGCTTCTTCGGCCGCGGCTTCCGCCGCTGACGGCGCGCGTCGGACCACCGTCAACCGCGGGCGAGCTGCGCGAGCTGATCGAAGGTGATCGGATGCACGAGTGGATCAGCGTGCCGGTGCACGAGGCGCCACACGCCACCTTTGCGTCGGAACACGAGGGTCCCTCGCAATGACCAGTCCTGTCTCGGAATCCCGCCGACGTCGCCGTGTTGGTGCTCGACGACGACGAGGACGGCGAGATTTCCCGACGCGTAGGTCTCGACGATCTCCAGAGTGCATTCGCCGCCCCTGAAGAAGTCTTCCAGCTGTGCGATCCGCTCTTCGGTGGCGCCTGATGCACGCGTCGTCTCACCGCCGAAGGGATCCATCAACGTGAAGTCGTCGGCGTGCTGCATCAGCTCGAAGTAACGCGTCATCTCCCCACCGATGTAGGCCGACGCGGCTTCGGCGCATCAGTTCCACCAGCTCGTCGAGCTCGGCGGCGGTCACCTGGTCCTCGGTCATGAAACCCTCGCTCTGCAACGTCGTCCGGGGCTTCCACCAGTTGAAGAGTCGAGCCATTGCCCTGGCCGCCTCGCGACCGTACACTCGACGGAGAAGAGCGGCTCCGAAGAGGAGGTTGCTGGTGAGCGAGGACAGTCCACCGCGAATGAACCGGTCGATGGGCGCCCGGCGACGCGCGTGAACCTCCGACCACGAATGGCTGAGGCCAGCACACTGACGGTTCTGAGCGTGCCGCGACGGTGCAGTCGACATTCGATGAGACGCCCCGGTTCATGGCCGGGGCGTCTTCAATTTGGGTCGAGACTCGGGTCGATACGGTTGAGCGGTCATCCGTGGTCGCCGATCCCTTCGGCCGATTCGTTTGCCCAATCCATTCGGGCCGGGAGGCCGTAGAACATCATGTGGTCAGTTTCGGACGATGCGCTCGTGGCCGGTCTCGCGACCGGCGATCGCGATGCCGCGTCCGCGTTCGTGCAGCGCTTCCAGCGGCGCGTGTTCGGATTGGCCCGCACGATCGTGGCCGACGACAGGGCTGCGGAAGATGTGGCGCAAGAGGCCTTCGTGCGGGCGTGGAAGCATGCCGCGGCGTACGACCCGAGACGGGGGAGTGTGGTCGGGTGGTTGCTCACGATCACGCGCAACCTCGCGATCGATGCCGTCCGGGTTCGCCGCCCGATCGCCTTCGACCCTGCGGCGCTCGTCGGGCTCAACCGGTCCTCGAACGAACGGGAACCGTCCGAGTTGGCGGAGTTGGGCGACGACACCGCACGCCTGCGAGTGGCGTTGGGACGCCTGCCCGACGAGCAGTGCCGGGCGATCGTGCTCGCTGGTCTGCTCGGGTACACCGCGCGCGAGGTCGGCGAGATCGAGGACATCCCTCTCGGCACGGCCAAGACGCGCATTCGCACGGCGTTGATCCGTCTGCGTGCCGCGCTCGTGTCCGAGGAGCGCGCTGAATGAGCACCTACACGTGCGCTTCAGTTGCGCGACGCCGCGCCGGAGCTCGCGCTCGGGATCCTCGGCGGTGCCGAGCGCGCCGAGGCGCTCATCCATCTGACCAATTGCACCCGGTGCCAGGCCTACGTCGCCGAGCTCACCGAAGCCGCCGACACGATCCCGCTCCTCGCGTTGGAGCACGAACCGCCTCCCGGTTTCGACCAGCGGGTGCTCGCGTGCTTCGGCGCCGGTCGGAGGCGCTCGACGCGCCGGTGGGTCGCAGCGATCGCAGTGGCGGCCGCGGCTGCCGCGATCCTCAGCATCACCATCGTGCGGGTCGTGGATGCCAACAATCCGGTGACCGCGGACCGAGCAGCGGCGACGTCCACGTCGACACCACCGTCAACCGCGCCGCCCATCGTGCAGGCGCGGATGGTGAGCGCGACGACGGGCACGTCGGCCGGCTGGGTGTCGGTCGCCGGACGTGAGGTGGCGATCGACGTCGACTACGGAGTGGCGTCGGGCTCCTACGGGATCGTCGTGAACCCCGAAAAAGATGCGGTGCTGATCGGAGACATGGCCGTCAACGCCAACCATGGTTCCTGGGCCGGCACGAGCAAGGTCGACATGCCGCCGGGCAGCACGATTGCCCTGGTCGATGCGCACGGCACCTCGGTATGTCAAGGCACGGTCTCCACCAGCCGATAGCCTCCGCGTCGGCAGGTTGTTCTTCAGGAAGGTCGTCCTATGCGTGCGCCCCGTCTTCTTCTCGTCGCTCTGATCGCGTGTGGCGCATTGGTCGCGCTTGCGCCGGCGTCCGGCGCGGCAGTGCCCGCCGCCAGCAAGGCGTGCAACGGCTACAAGCAGCTGCAGAAGGACCTCAAGGACGCGGGCGCGACCGACGCCAAAAGCGTTGGCGCCTCGGAGTTCAAGGACGCCGCAGCCGCATTCAAGAAGGCGGCGAAGTCATCGCCGGCGAAGGTGAAGGCCGCGCTGAACACGATCGCCAGCTACTACTCGGCGCTCGGTGGGGGTGACCCGTCGTCGCTCGCCGACATCGGGAAGAACGGCCAGAAGTTCTCGAAGGCAATCGGCACGTTCAGCGCCTACGTCGCGACCGCCTGCAGCTGAACCGGCTCAGAGATCGTCGCGGCCGAGCTCGGTCGGGCTGACGTCGTCGAGATCGCGCGACGCGGTCTCGGGCAGGCGCGGCACCACGAAGATCGCGGCGAACAGCGACGCGATCCCACACAGCGCGATCGCCGGACCGAGTCCTCCGACCTGATCGCGGAGTTGGGTGGCGACGAGCAGGCCCACCGCTGACCCTGCGACTCCCGCGACGAGCAGGAACGCGTTCGAGGTGCCGCGCACCTCGGTCGGGAAGAGCTCGGCGTCGAGCGTGGCCAGGGCCAGTCCGCCGCACGCGGCCGCCACGATGGCGACGGTCGGCGCGATCCACAGCACGAGGTCGTTGCCCGCGAGGAAGAACGCCATCTGGAACGCGGTCGCGACGAGCAGGCCGATGATGGTCACCGGGCGACGACCACGACTCTCGGCCAGGCGCCCGGCGAGGAGCACGCCGACGAGCCCGGGGACGCCGAGCGTCACGCCTCGAAACAGCGCGACGGCAGAGTTGTTGAAGTCGTGCGCGTTGGTGAGATAGCGGTTGGCGAGCTGTGACGACGGTGCCGCGAACACATTGGTGAGGAAGGCGACCAGCCCGAGCAACAGGAAGCGGCGGCGGTAGGCGCGATCGAACACCTCACGCATGCGCCCGCGCTCGCGCCTGCGATCGCCGAGGGCCTGGTACCGGCGCGTCTCGTGGAGATGCCGCGCGACGACGGGTGCGAGCACCACGGTGGCGGCGCTGAGCAGGAACGAGATCCGCCACCCGAAGCGACCGAGGTCGGCAAGGGGCAAGAACACGACCGACAGCGCGACGCCCACACCGAGCGCCAGCCCGAACATGGCGGTAGCGAACGCCCGCGCTCCTTCCGGCGCTTCCTCGACCACTGCGATGCCAGCGACCACGAGCGCCGCGTTCACGAACGCTCGGGTCAACAGCTGCGCGCCGGTGAACACGGCGAAGCTCGGCGCGAGCCCCGCGAGCAGCGTTGGTTGCGCACGCGCCGACGAACGCGACGAGGAGGAGGCGTCGACGGCCGAGCCGGTCGGCGAGCGCGATCACCACGAGTGACACCAGCACGCCGGCCCGCGCGATGGCGAGCGCGGCGCCGAGGGCCTGGTCGGATTCGTGGAAGGCGGTGGTGACCGCATCGCCGTTCTGGGTGAGGAGCGAACCGCAGAAGTTGGCGATCAGCGCCGCTGTCGACAAGGCGGCGAGGCGCGCCGCCTCCGTGTTGGTGAACGGCACGGGCGGCACGATCGGCCACCGCCGCGGCGGCGACGGGGGAGGGGCGCCCGCCACGCGGGCCTGCACGCGCCGGGCCAAGTCGCGGAGTGCAGTTCGAGCCGCGATGCGGGCTTGGAAGCTCACGAACCAGCCGAAGAAGGGCACGTCGACAGGCGTGGTCGCCACGAGGTGCACCCGTGTGTGGGCACCATCGTCGTGCGGCGTCAGCTCCACGGTGAGCGTGCTGTCCTCGAACGGCACCGCCGGAAACGGCGCCTCGGAGATGCTGTCGACGGTGGTGCCGAGCTCGACGGCGGTGTCACCTGCGAGCTCGCGTGCGAGCGCGTCGAGCGTCACGGTGGGCGGTGCGTCGACGTCGACCGGCAGGACACACCGCACGTGCGGCATGCTACGGCGACCCCCGTCACGAGGAGATCCCAATGCCCACGCTCGCACCCGGCGACCGCGCCCCGCGTTCACGCTCATCGACCAGCACGGCGAGAAGGTGAAGCTGTCCGACTTCAAGGGGCACCCGGTGGTCGTGTACTTCTACCCGCGTGCCGACACGCCCGGCTGCACCACCCAGTCGTGCGCGTTGCGCGACGCCGAACCCGACCTCAGCAAGCTCGACGCGGTGGTGCTCGGCATCAGCCCCGACACGCCGGAGAAGCAGGCGAAGTTCGACGAGAAGTACGGGCTCGGGTTCACGCTGCTCGCCGACACCGAACACGTGGTGGCGGAGAAGTTCGGTGTGTGGGGCGAGAAGATGAACTACGGCCGCAAGTACATGGGCATCGTGCGTTCGGCGTTCGTCGTCGGCCCCAACGGCAAGATCGTCGACGCCTTCTACAAGGTCAGCCCGAAGGACACCGTCCCGAAGGTGACCAAGGCCATCGAGTCACTCACCGTCTGACCACCGACGAAACTGCGTGACGGAGTAGCGATTCTGGGCATTCCGTGACGCAATTTCGTGCAGACGAAGTGTGGGGTGGGTCAGGCGCCGATCGCGTGGTAGCCGCCGTCGACGTGGACGATCTCGCCAGTCGTGGCGGGGAACCAGTCGGACAACAGCGCGACGACCGCCTTGCCGACCGGCTCGGTGTCCTTGACGTCCCAGCCGAGCGGCGCGCGCTCGTCCCACGCGCTCTCGAAGTTCTCGAACCCGGGGATGCTCTTCGCGGCGACCGAACGGATCGGACCCGCAGCGACCAGGTTCACCCGGATGCCCTGCGGGCCGAGATCGCGAGCGAGGTAGCGCGACACCGACTCGAACGCGGCCTTGGCCACACCCATCCAGTCGTAGAAGGGCCACGCCACGTTGTCGTTGTCGAAGTCGAGGCCGACGATCGAACCGCCGCTCGACATGAGGGGGAGCGCGGCGGCGGTGAGCGCCTTCAACGAGTACGCCGACACCTGCACCGCGGTCGACACGTCCTCCCACGGCGCTTCGAGGAAGCCGCCGCCGAGGCACGACTCCGGCGCGAACGCCAACGAGTGCACGACGCCGTCGAGCGAACCGCCGACCGCGTCCGAGAGCGCGGCCAGATCGGCTTCGTTGGTGACGTCGAGCTCGACGATCTTCACGTCGGGGTCGGGGAGCCGTCTGGCCACCCGCTCGGTGATGCGCATCACGCGTCCGAACGACGAGAGGATCACCTCGGCGCCCTGCTCCTGTGCGACGCGTGCGACTGCGAAGGCCATCGACGCGTCGTTCAGCACTCCGGTGACGAGAATGCGCTTGCCTTCGAGCAACACGGTGTCTCCCTCGGTCGTCGAGCTCAGAGCGGGATGTTGGAGTGGCGTCGCCGCACCGTGGCTTCGCGCTTGGTCGAGAGCCGTTCGAGCGCATCGCCGAGGACGCGGCGAGTGTCGGACGCCGCGATGACGTCGTCGACGTAGCCACGCTCCGCCGACACGTACGGGTTGAGAAAGCGCTCCTCGTACTCGACGGTGAGCTCGGCTTGGAGCGCCGCGCGCTCCTCGAGGTCTTCCACGGCCATCAGTCGGCGGCGGTGCACGATCTGCACCGCCGGTGGCGCACCCATCACCGCGATCTCCGCCGTCGGCCACGCCACGCAGTAGTCGACGCCGAGACCGCGCGAGTCCATGACGATGTACGCGCCGCCGTACGCCTTGCGCAACACCACACCGAGGCGCGGCACCGTGGCGGCCGCGTACGAGTGGAGCAGCTGCGCGCCGTGACGGATGATGCCCCGCCACTCGAGGTCCTTGCCGGGGAGGTAGCCGCTGGTGTCGACGAAGGTGGCCACTGCGATGTTGAAGCAGTCGCACCACTGCACGAATCGCGCCGCCTTCTGCGCGGCGTCGATGTCGAGGCTGCCCGCCTGTTGCATTGGCTGGTTGGCCACGATGCCGAGGGTGCGCCCGCCCAGGCGGCCGAGCCCCGTGACGATGCTGGGCGCGTACGCGGGGCGAAGCTCGAAGAAGGTGTGCTGGTCGAGCACGTCGTCGAGCACATCGCGCACGTCATACGTCGCGGTGGCTCGCGCCGGCACCACTGCTGCGGCGTGTGCGGAGTCGCGGTCGATCGGATCACCGACGTCTTCGAACGGTGGATCCTGCAGGTGGTTCGACGGGAGGTAGCTGAGCAGGGTGCCGGCCGCGGCGAGCGCTTCGTCTTCGTCGGCGACGACGAGAGCGGCGACACCGCTGTTGCGGTCGTGGACGTTCGCACCACCGAGGCGGTCGCGGTCGATGGCGACGCCGGTGAACTGCACGACGACATCGGGGCCGGTGACGTACGCGTACGCGTCGCTCGTCATGATCACGTGGTCGGCCAGCCCGAGCATCAGCGCCGGACCCGACACCGCCGGACCCACGAGCAACAGGATGGTCGGCACCACGCCGGAGGCATCGGCGAGCGCCTTGGCGGCCATGCCCCAGGAGTGGAGTGCCGCGACCCCTTCCTGCACGTCGGCGCCCGATGACGCGATGCGACCGACGACCGGAATGCCGAGCTCGACCGCCAGGCGCACCGCGGGACGATCGTCTCACCCTCCGCGGTGCCGATGGCGCCGCGGTGCTTGCCGCCGTCGATCGTGAACCAGCTCACCTGACGACCGTCGAGCTCGCGGAGCGAAGCGGTCGCCGCCTCGCTGCGGCGCGCGAAGAGCGGCGTCGATTCCGGGGACCGACTCAACGTGCCGTCGTGGTCGCGGTTGCGGTCACGCCCCCGGGACGGACTCGACGGGCGCCAGGATCAGCGACGCGTTGTGCCCGCCGAAGCCGAACGAGTTCGACTGGATCGGCGACGGTGTGAACGCACGCGGCGCGCCGTGCACGACATCGAGCCCGATGTCCTCGCCGATCTGCTCGAGATTGGCGGTGGGCGGGATCTGCCGGTTGGCCATGGTCATCAGCGCGATGGCGGCCTCGGCCGCACCGGCACCCGCGATCATGTGTCCGGTGACGCCCTTGGTGGACGTGACCGGCGGGCCGGCCTCGCCGAACACCTTGCGGATCGCTTCGGCCTCCGACGCGTCGTTCAGCGGCGTCGAGGTGCCGTGCGCGTTCACGTGGCCGATGTCAGACGCCTGCAAGCTGGCGTCGTCGAGCGCGAGCTGCATGCACGCGGCCGCGCCTTCGCCGCCCGGTGACGGCGCCGTGATGTGGTAGGCGTCGGCGTTGCGGCCGTAGCCGAGGATCTCGCCGTAGATGCGCGCGCCACGGTGCGGGCGCGTTCGAGCGTCTCGAGAATGAGGAACGCCGCGCCTTCGGCCATCACGAAACCGTCGCGGTCGGCATCGAACGGCCGAGACGCGCGCGGCAGGGTCGTCGTTGCGGTTGCTCAGTGCCGTCATGCGTGCGAACGCCGAGATGGTGAGAGGAGTGATCGGGCCCTCCGTGCCGCCGGCCGCCACCACGTCAGCGGTGCCGTCGCGGACGAGGCGCACGCCTTCGCCGATCGCCATGCTCCCCGCGGCGCAGGCCGTGGCGATGCAGAGGTTGGGGCCGCGCCAGCCGAAGCGGATCGAGATCGCGCCGGCGGTGGCGTTGGGCATCATCATGGTCACGAAGAACGGGCTGACGCGGCTCGCGCCGCGCTCGAGGAAGGTGGCCTCGTTGGCCTCCATCGTCTCGAGCCCGCCCACGCCGGTTGCGGCGATCACGGCGCACCGGCTCGGGTCGGCGGCCACATCACCCGCATCGGCGAGTGCGTCGGCCGCGGCCGCGAATCCGAGGTGGGTGACCCGATCCTGACGTCGCACTTCTTTGGGTCCGAAGTACGGCGTCGGATCGAAGTCCTTCACCTCACACGCGAACTGCACCGGCAGATCCGACGGGTCCCATCGCTCGATGCGCCCGGCGGTTCCGCGACCCGCGAGCACGGTCTGCCAGATCGAGTCGAGGTCGTTGCCGGCCGGCGTCTTCGCGCCCATGCCGGTGACGACGACCCGCGGCCGCCCGCGCGCGTCGAGGAACCCGTCGTTCGTCATCCCTTGGCTTCCACTTTGCCGAGCACCAGGTCGACTGCCTGGCCCACGGTGCCGACGTTCTCGAGGTCCTCTTCGGGCACCGAGATGTCGAACCGCTCCTCGAGGCCCATCACGAGCTCCACGAGGTCGAGGCTGTCGGCATCGAGGTCTTCCTTGAACTTCGCGTCTTCCTGCACGGCGGCGGGATCCACGCTCAAGACCTCGACGGCGACCTCTCGCAGTGCGGAGAGCGCCTCTTCACGTTCCATGGTTCCTCCTGGAGATTGGTGGTGCAGGGTTCGAATGGAGATGGGTGCGATGGGTGTGCGTCAGTGACCCATGCCGAGGCCGCCGTCGACGGGCACGAGCGCTCCGGTGACGTAGCTCGCGGCATCGGAACACAAGAACGTGACGACCGCGGCAACTTCCTCAGGCGTACCGAGGCGGCCCAAGGGCACGGTCTGGGTGGCCCAGCTGTGCCAATCGTCAGGGAGGCCGTCGGTCATCGTGCTCACGATAGGCCCAGGTGCCACCACGTTGCAGGTGACGTTGCGACTTGCCAGCTCACGTGCAACCGCCCGGCTGAGGCCGAGAAGGCCGGCTTTGGCGGCCGAGTAGTTGGCCTGCCCGGCTTGGCCGGTCTGACCGCTCACCGACGAGACGTTGACGATCCGTCCGAATCGGCCTCGCATCATCTTCGGAGATGCGCGCCGAATGGTGTGGAACGCGCCAGTGAGGTTGGTGCGCAGCACGGCGTCCCAGTGGTCGTCGCTCATGCGCGCGACGAGGCCATCGTGGGTGATGCCGGCGTTGTTCACGAGGATCTCGACGGGGCCGAGCTCGCGCTCGATCTCGGTGAAGGTGCGATCGACCGACTCCGTGTCGGCCACGTCGGTCTGCACCGCGTGGGCGACTCCTCCCGCGGCCTCGATCAGCGCTTGTGTCTCCTTGGCGCCATCGTGATCGGACGAGTAGCAGAACGCGACTCGGTGCCCAGCTCCGGCCAGCGCCACCGAGATCGCACGGCCGATGCCACGGGAAGCGCCGGTGACGAACGCGACGCGCTGGTCGTGATGATCGTCGCTCACGCGTGACCCCAGCGGAGCACGGCGCTGCCCCAGGCGAGCCCGGCGCCGAAGCCCGAGATCAGCACGAGGTCGCCGTGCTGGAGGCGCCCATCGTCGGCCGCTTCGGCGAGCACGAGCGGGATCGATGCCGCGCTCGTGTTGCCGTAGCGATCGATGTTCACGAGGCAGCGCTCCTGTGGGATTCCGAGCCGCCGCGTGGCGGAGTCGATGATACGGACGTTGGCCTGATGGGGTGCGAACCAGGTGATCTCGTCGACGGACACCTTCGCGCGCTCGAGCGCGATGTTCGCCGAGTCGACCACGACGCGTACCGCCCGGCGGAACACCTCTTGACCGATCATCCGGATGTAGTGCTCGCCCGCGGCGACCGTCGCCGCGCTCGTCGGACGGCGGCTTCCTCCGGCCGGGATCTCCAGGATCCCCGTGGCGGAGCCGTCGACGCCCAAGTCGAACGAGATCAAGCCGGGCCCGTCGTCGGGACTCGCGCTCAGCACGATGGCTGCGGCGCCGTCACCGAAGAGGATGCAGGTTCCGCGGTCGGTCGGGATCCACGACGCGTGACAACGTCTCGGCGCCCACCACGAGCACGTGGTCGAGGTTGCCTGCCGTGAGCATCGACGCACCGACGACGAGTCCGTACACGAATCCGGCGCAGCCGGCGTTGAGATCGAACGAGCCGCACTGGATGCCGAGCCCTTCGCCGACGAAGGCGCCCGTGTGCGGGATGAGCTGCTCAGTGGTCGCGGTGGACACGATCAGCAGGTCGATGGCATCGGGGGTGAGCCCGGCCTGTTTGATCGCCGCCGTGCACGCCTCGATCGCGAGTGACGCGGTGGTCTCGCTGTCGCTCGCGACGCGGCGCTCCCGGATGCCGGTGCGTTCGACGATCCAGGTGTCAGTGGTGTCGATGCGCCGCTCGAGGTCGGCGTTCGTGAGCTTTTGGTCGGGAATCGCGGTTCCCCACCCGGCGATGCAAGCGCGCATTCAGGCGACTCGGAGCCACGCGACGGGCTGTCCCTCGCGGAGGCGCTCGCCGGCCGACACGAGCATGCCGATCACGCTGACCGGCGAACGGGCTGTAGACGGGCGTCGACGTGCCAGGTCCGTCGAGGTGGCCGACGGTCTGGCCCTCTCCGACCAGCGCGCCCTCATCGACGTCGTGGAGCGGACGGAACACGCCCACGGACGGGGCGATGATCATGCGCTCGGGGACACCGAGTCCCTCGCCGTGCGACAGCAATGCCTCCATGGGCTACCGAACCTCCTGGGTGACGCGGTGGGGGAGTGACGTGGGCGGGTACCGGGACGTCGTCGGGACCGGCGACGTTGCGGACCGTGACCGTGGGCGCGCCGCGCTTGGCGAGCGCGGCGAGCATCGAGCCGTGACCAACTTCGAGGAACGTGGTGGCGCCGAGCTCGACGAGCGTGTCCATGCTCGAGCGCCAGCGCACCGGCACGGAGACGTGATCGGCGAGGCGGGTCCGCCATCCGTCGGGATCGTGGCCATCGACATCGAGGTATGCCACCGCATCGCCGTTCGACACGACCGGCACCGATGAGGAAGAGAAGACAACGGTCGAGAGCGCGGCGGTGAGCCCGACGGTCGCGTCGTGCATGAGCGGCGTGTGGAACGCGCCGCCAACGTTGAGCGGGGTGGCGCGCTTCACGCCGACGGCCTTGGCCCGCTCGCACCCGGCGGCGAGGCCGTCGGGGGTTCCGGCGATCACGACCTGGCCGGGCGCGTTGTCGTTGGCGACCCAACAGCCGTCCGGTGCGGCCGTGCAGGCATCCTCTGCCTGTTCGGGTGTGGCACCGAGGAGCGCAGCCATCCGACCGGGATGCGAATCGGCGGCGGCCTGGGTGAGCTCGGCGCGCGTCGGGCAGCGAAGCGGATGCCGTCATCGAATGGGAGAACGCCAGCGGCGATCAGCGCGGTCACCTGACCGAGTGAGTGTCCTGCGAACGCCACGACCTCGACCGGTGTCGCATCATCGGCGCCATCTCGATCAATGGCGTCGAGGTGAGGAGCGAGCGCGTCCCATGCGACCAAAGATGTGACGAGCACGGCGAGTTGGGCCTCGCGAGTTCGGGCGAGCGCGTCAGCCGGGGCGTCGGTGATGAGGTGTCCGAGCGATTCACCGAGCGCGGCCTCGGCGCGGTCGACGATCTCCCAGGACGGGTGATCGCGCCACGCGCTCGCCATGCCCGGTTGCTGGGTTCCCTGGCCGGGGAAGATGACCGCGACGTGCACCATGTCTCCTGCCGGCGCAGCCGGCTGCTCGAGTTGCTGGGTCCGACACCGGTCGACACGACGTGGTTACATCGCGGCGAACGGCAGGTGTCCACGAGTGTTGACGATTACCGAGGGGTAACGTCGACTCCTCACGCAGTAACCCCCCACATGGCCTGCGGTGGCTCGACCATTCGAGCCCGACTCCTCGACCGGTAGAGACTCCGCTCATGACACCCACCGAGTCCGACGCACTTGTCGCGCTGCTTCCGCATCGTCCACCGTTTCGCTTCGTCGACGTGGTCGAGGTCTGCGAGCCCGCGGTTCGGGTGGAAGCCCGGTACCGCGTCACGGGCGACGAGGACTTCTTGGCCGGGCACTTCCCGGGCAACCCGATCATGCCGGGGGTGCTCCAGCTCGAAGCCCTCGCCCAGGCCGGTGCGATCGCACTGCTCAGCGATGGACGCTACGCAGGCAAGCTCGCCCTGTTCGGCGGAGTCGAAGGAGTTCGGTTCCGGCGATTGGTGCGCCCGGGTGACGAGCTTGCCCTCGTCGTCGACATCGAGCGCTTGAGCGCACGCGGGGGCTGGGCCCAGGCTCGTGCGTCAGTCGACGACGACACCGCGTGCCAGGCGCGCATGTTCTTCGCCGTCACCTGATGCCCGGCGGCGGTCAGTCGTCGAGATCGCGCAGTTCGGAGAAGTCGGCTGCCACGTCCGCGTCGGCCGGGTTCGTCGAGGTCGCTGACCCGCGTCGCCGGGAACTCGCCGGTGGCCTCCTCGGGGTTCGCCCGGTGGAGCAGCAGCCGGGTCTCGATGTCCTTGTCGAGCGGCGGTTCGTCGCGCACCTGCTTCCACGGTGCCACGATGATGAGCACCAGGAGCACGACCGAGGCGATCGCGATGATCGCGAGAATGATCGTCGAAGCCGAGGTGGCAAGGGGAGCAGACATTGCGCCCATTATCCCCTGCGCGTCGCCTTCGCCACACATCCATTGGCCGGAATCTCTCGTCGAACCGCCCGGCGGCGCCGGGGGTGAGTCGCGCTTCGGGGCCTGACGCGCGATCATCTCACGGTGAAGCGCCGCAGGCTCCTCCGTCGGATCGTGTCGATCGTCGCCCTGACGGTCGTCGTGACGGGGTTGGCGGCGATTGGTCTGAACGCCCAGGTGTTCGGGGGGTTCCAGCGTCGGGCCACTGATGCCCTCTTCCCGGCAGCGCCGGACGACTCCCAGGTGGTCGTCGTCGGCTTCGACGGCAAGTCGATCGAAAAGCTCGGCAACCCCGTCCCGCGGGCCACAATCGCTGATCTCACCAACAAGCTGACGGCCGCCGGCGCGCGCGTCGATCGCGTTCGACGTCATCTATCGGACCGAGCAACCAGGTGACGCGGAGTTCAAGGAGGCGATCGACAACGCCGGGAACGTCATCCTGGCCACGCAGGTCGACGTGAAATCGAAAGGCGGCAACCAACCCCCGGTGGCACGCAATCTCACGTTGCCTGCCGAGGATCTCGGGAGCGGGTACGCGCTTGCACACGCGCAGGCCAACGCCGACCCGAGCGACGGCGTGAACCGGAGCGTGCCGCTCGTCATCGACGCCGACGGCCAGTTCCTCCCCGCCTTGTCGCTCGAGGCAGTGAAGCTGTACCGCGGCGCGCAGGGTCCGGTGATCGTTCGTCCCAACGGCGTCCAGATCGGCAATCGGCTCGTGCCGACCGGTGGCGCGAAGTCGATGGTGCTGAACTTCTCGCCGAAGCTGTCGGACTCCACGCGGGTGATCTCGGCCGCCGATGTGATCGCCGGGACCGTCCCGAAGAGCAAGATCGACGGCAAGATCGTGTTCGTCGGTGCCATCGACTCGACCCTGGGTGACAACAAGACGGCACCGGTCAACAAGTCGACCGGAATCCCCGGCGTGCTGCTGCACGCGAACGCCGCGAACACCATGCTCACCGGCACATACCTCGACCCGGTCGGCGACACGCAGACGCTGCTCTGGGTCGCAGCACTCACCGCACTCATCGGGACGGCGGTGCTGCTCCTCCCGCTGTGGATGTCGATCTTCTTCACCGTGCTGCTCTCCGTCGGATACGTGCTGTTCGCCTTCCAACGTTTCAACCACGGCGTCGTGCTCAACTTCGTGTACCCACCGCTGGCCTTGATCGTGGCGTTCATGGGCGCGCTCGGCGTGCGCTACTTCGGCGAGACGAGACAACGTCGCCACATCACCACGCTGTTCTCCCAGTACGTCCCCGAAGCCGTGGCCCAACGGCTGGTCGACGAAGACCGCGCGTCGCTTGCGGTCGAGGGCGAACGTCTCGAAATGACCGTGTTGTTCTGTGACCTCCGTGGGTTCACCGCGATGTCGGAGAACCTGGAGCCGGCCACGGTGCGGACGATGCTCAACCACTATTACGACCGGGTCACCGACGTCGTCCTCGCCATGGACGGCACGCTCATGAAGTACGTGGGCGACGAGGTGTTCGCGGTATGGGGCGCTCCGCTTCCGAGCTTTGATCATCCAGCACGAGCGCTCGAATGCGCGATCGCGATCCAGGCGTTGACGCCTGATCTCAATCGCGAACTCATCGAAATGGGCGCACCCGAGGTGTCGTTCGGGATCGGCCTGAACACCGGTGATGCGGTGGCCGCGCACTTCGGTGGTGGACGTCGACGTCAGTACGACGTGGTCGGGAACACCGTGAACGTGGGCGCGCGCCTCTGTTCGGCCGCGGGCCGCGGTGACATCATCCTGTCAGATCAAGTCTTGACGCGCGTCCCGGTGCCGCCGGCGGTCGAAGCAGTCGGACCGATCGAATTGAAAGGTGTGAGTCATGAACTCCGCCTTTGGCGAGTAGTGCGTTCTGGGTCGGATAGCATTTCGGAATCCGTGGTGGAGCGTGAAGCGGCTGCTGCGGTTCCGGAAGGGTGAAGGGGCCGGACGAACAGTGGGGATGCGGGCGATGAGCACCAACACGAAGCTGCGGTTCCGAGCGTTGCCGATGGTCGCGCTCGCGTGTACTGCGATGGCACTGACGATGGTCGCGTCGAGCGGAGTGGCGGGTGCTGCGTCGTCACCGCTGGCGAACCTCAAGATCACTGACGCCAACGTCACCGTCAAGGCGAAGGGTGCGTCGGACTTCGTCGCTGCGAAGGAGGGCCAGGCCCTCAAGCAGGGTGACACGATCAAGACCGACGCCGACGGTCGCGCCGAGATCGCCTACACCGACGGCTCGCTCACGCGCCTCGCGGGTTCGACGATCTTCGCGATCTCGAAGCTGACCAACGAGCGCGGTGGTCGCCAGACCCAGGGCACCCTGTCGGTCGGCGAAACGTGGAACCGTGCCGCGAAGGTGTCGGAGACCGGCTCCTTCGAGGTGAAGGCCGGCGGGACGACTGCTGCCGTCGAGGGCACCGCCTTCGTCGTGAAGTGCGTGCCGAAGGACAACGGGAAGCAGGAAGTCACCTGCACCGTCACTGCGGTCGTCGACGACATCAAGGTCAGCAGCGACGCGTGGGACGTCACCTCGGTGACGAACGCCTCCTAGCAGCACATGGCATCGACGCACCGCTCGGACGGGGGCAACCGCCCCCGCTCCAGCCGACGGATCCGCATTGCTGCAGCCACGCTCGCCCTGGTGACGTTCGCGGCCTTCGCCGCGAGCTGCAGCAGCTCGGACGACTCCGCGTCGAAGTCCGACTCCAAGTCGAGTTCGAAGTCGAACTCGGATTCGACCTCCAGCTCGTCGACGCCGGCCGCGCAAGCGGCCGCGACCACCGACGGTGCCCTCGCCGCCGTGTCGAACTACGTCGTGAGCCAGAACCACCTGTACGCGGGCGACTGCGCCGACGCGACCCTGCCCAAGGACAAGGGCAAGTGGTGCTCGACGCTGATCGCAGGTGACGACACCACCAACACCAAGACCTACGCCGTCGGGCCGGTGGGCGGCAAGGCCGTGAGCAACGTGACCGTCACCCGGAAGGGCCAGGCGCAACTCACACCCGGTGTACAGGTGGGGGTCGCTGATGGCAACGTCGGCACACCCCAGCCACTCACCGCCGCGGAGATCGCCGGCAACACGTTCATCACGGGCAACCTCGTGCTCGACCAGGCGGCCGGCATCGGAAACGGGCTCGCCGACCTGCCCGCAGGGACGCCCGCCGAGACTCCCGGTGACGGAACCACGCCGCCGACGACTCCGACCACCACCCTGCCCACGACCCCGCCCGTCGTGGTCGACCCGGGCGGCGGCACCGGTGAGTACCCGCCGAACGGTGTGATCGTCGTCGTGAACCCGAACATCACGCCGGGTGGCGAGGCGGTGTTCCGTGGCAGCGGATGTTCTGCGAACGAGACGCTCACCGTGCTCTTCGACGGCAAGGTGGTCGGCTCGCTCCTGTCGGACAGCTCGGGCAACTTCGCCGGATCGCTCACCGTGCCCACTGGAACGTCGCCCGGTTCGCATCTGATCACGGTCAAGGGCTCGGCGTGCGAGCTCAACCTGAACATCAATGTGCTCGGTGGGCTCGCCTTCACCGGAACGTCGAACCACACGTCGACGGTCGTGCTCGCCGGCCTCGCGGCGCTGATCGTCGGTCTCGTCCTCGTCGTCGGCAGCCGCCGACGCCGGACGAGCGGACACAGCACCGGTCCACCGGTCACGTGACGACCGAGACGTTCCGCAGGGCTCGGTCGTGAGCTTCGACGCTGACATCGATCAACGCATCGAGTTCCTGCGCGCGGTCTGGTTGTTCTCCGCCTGCGACGACGACGAGCTGTCGCGCATCGCCGCGCTGTCGCAGCCGCGTGAGATTCCGGCCGGCACCGAGGTGACACGCCAGGGTGACGAGGGCGACGAGTTCTACGTGGTCCTCGAGGGGACCGCGGCGGCGTCGGTCGACGGCGACCAGGTCGGCACGATCGGCGCGGGGGGCTTCTTCGGCGAGATGGCCTTGATCGACGGTGGTGAGCGCGTGGCCACGGTCACCGCGACCACGGCGCTCCACGTGCTCGTGCTCGACCGCCACGACTTCAACGAGATGTTGTCGATCGCCATGCCTGAGGTCACGCCCAAGCTGCTCGCAGTGGTCGGCGCGCGCATGCGGGCGATCGAGCAGCACGACGGCGTGGCCTCCACCCTCGGGCTCTGACCGTCGTCGCGACGTCCCTGCGAGCGTCATCGCCGCCATCGCTGCGATCGAGGAAGCCGTGCCGGCGATGCCGGTGGACCACAATTGTGGTAGCGGCTCCACTATCACGACCGGCAACTATGCTGGTGGGCTATGGCACTCCCGGCCGGCACGGCCCAGGGAACCGCGGCACCGGGCGAGATCGGCGACGACGACCTTTCCCGAGCGCTCACCACGACGTTCTTCGGCGTGTTCCAGCGCATGCGCCAACACTCGGCGCGGCGCGCGGCCGACTTCGACATGTCGGTCGCACAGGTGCGTGCGATCTACGCGTTGCGTGAGCCGCTCTCCATGCGCGAGCTCGCGGACAAGCTCTTCCTCGACCCGTCGAACCTCACCGCGCTGGTCGATCGACTCGAGGTGCTCGGACTCGCCGAACGGACGGCGGATGCGGGCGATCGTCGCATCAAACGTTTGGTGCTCACGGCGAAGGGCACCCGTGTGTCCGAGGAGATCGTCGGGGCGGTGTTCGCCGACAGCCCGGTCTTCGCCGCCCTTGCGGTCCCCGAGCAACGTGAGCTGCTCGATTTGTTGAGCCGTCTCGTCGAGGCGACAGAGCTCTGAGCTTCGGCCAGCAGTCGGGGCCGCCGGCGACCGCCAAGCAGGTCGAGCACCTGCAGGCGCTCCTCGAGCAAGCCGGCTATGCGAGCTTCCGCGAAGCGCGTCACCCGTTCGGGCTCACGCAGCGACAGAGCGGTGGGAAGTTCACCCGGCGACGAGGCGGCCGCGCTGATCGAGCAGCTCGAGCAGGCCGAGGGTGCGGATGGGCCCGACCACGAACCCGCACCACCCGCGCCCGCTGCGAAGGTCCCGGTGCCCAAGCGAGCGGCACGTCCGACCGCCGGACCGCGCGCGAAGGACCGCGGCAACGCTGCTGCGCGAGATGCCCGACGAGCTCCTCGCCGACGAGCTGGTGCGCCGAGGTTGGGCCGTCATCGCGCCGTGAGTCGACGCGTTCCTCGGTGCCCGGAGTGGGACTCGAACCCACATGTCCTTGCGGACAATCGGTTTTGAGCCGATCGCGTCAGCCAATTGCGCCATCCGGGCGTGACGTGTGACGTTACCCGCGCGGCGTGTTCGTCTCCTCGGCGCACAGTCCGAGGAGCAGCGGGAATCCGTCGACCGCCGCGCCGTGTTGCGGGTGAACCTCGAAGTGGAGGTGCGGGCCGGTCGACACACCGGTCGTACCGACCTCGCCGATCAGATCGCCGGCTTTCACCAGCCGGTCGTCGCCCTCGTACCGCGACAGGTGCGCGTAGTAGTACGCGACATCGTCGGCCCCGAGCAGCCAGATGCCGTTGCCGCCCGACGGGCTCACGTCATGGCGCATGACGCCGTCGACCACCGCGACCACGGGCGTCCCCTCCTTCGCCGGCATGTCGATGCCCTCGTGCAACGTGCCACCGTCGCGGGGCTGGCCGAAGTCGTCGGTGAACACGACGAAGCCACGCACGGGGCACACCTGCGCGCCGGTCGCCACGTCGGGGATCTTCCCCGCGTCGGTCAGGGCCAGTTTCACCTTGTCGTAGGCGTCGGTCGCATGGGCCAAGCGCTTGTCGAGCAGCTCGCGGAGCGGGACCAACGACGCGACTGCTGCGCTCCATCTCGTCGCGTTGGGAGCGCAGCTGAGCCTCTCGTGATTCCAGATCGTGGGCCGCGTCGACGAGCTCTGACGCCGTGGCGACGTCATGGTTGCCGATCGTCTGGGTGAGGTGCGCAGCTCGTGCGGCGTCGAGCACGCTCCCGGTGCTCACTGCAGCGTCGAGCTCGGGCGTTCCGCCGCGTACGTACAAGCGAACCGCACGGGCGCGGACCACCTCCCGCAGCTCCGCGGCGTGGGCTCGGAGCGCTGGGATCTCCGCCTCGGTGGCGGCGATGTCCGCCGCCAGCTTTGCCTGCTGCGTCTGAGCGGCCGCCATGCGCTCGGCGATCTCGCTCGCCTCGCTGCGGGCGGTATCGAGGCGCTCTTCCGCGAGTGACAGTGCGGAACGCCGTGTCGCTGCGGGATCGGCGTCGGCGGCGCTGGCGGGCGTCGCGCTTCCGGCGAGGATCCCGAGTGTGGTGATCACACCGAGGCACCACGCGAGTTGCCGAGTCCGTCGGTGGTGTCGCGTGGTCATGGCATCCTTCTGCGGGTCACGGTCGGAGACCCGTGTCCAGTGTCGACCGGTTGAGCCGATCCCTTGAACCAGCGTCGCGTCACTGAACATGACGACGGCATCCGGTCACACGTCACGCCAGCCACGAAATTGGGTGAACGGATACCCGATCTCGCTCCTCGCCGACGCACTTTCTTGGCGGGGAGCGCGATCGTCGGCTCCTACACTCCCGGTATGTCGCAGTCGATCTTGGAGCGCCGTCTCGTCGACGTCGCAGAGCGCCTGAAGCGCATCCGCGCCGAGCTCGAGGTCACCGACGAGCAGATGGCGTTTCTGGAGCAGGAAGCCGAGGACGTCCGCCTTCGGGCGCTCGTCGCCGAAACGCCGCTCGCCGACGTCGAGGCACGCGATGCGCGTCGTCATGCCGATGCGTTCGCCCGCCAGCGCGAGGCAATCGCCGCCACCGTCCGCGAGCTCGAGAAGGAACAGGACGTCCTGCTCGATCGCATCTCGGCTGAGCTGTCGGCCCGCTGATCGGGGACGAACTCCGTGAACAGCCCCGCGTCGCCCTTGACACCCGAGCCGGTGTCGGATCCCGCTCCATCCTCCAGGTCGCCCGCGACCCGTGTGGTGATCGCCGAGGACGAAGCAATCATCCGCCTCGACCTCCGTGATCTGCTCGAAGAGGAGGGCTATGACGTGGTCGGGGAGACGGGTCGGGGCGACGAGGCGATCGAGCTCGTGCGCCTGCTCGATCCCGATCTCGTGATCCTCGACATCAAGATGCCGGGGCTCGACGGCCTGTCGGCGGCGCGTCACGTGGCGGGCGAGCGGATGGCGGCTGTTCTGATCCTCACCGCCTTCTCGCAGCGTGACCTGGTCGAACGCGCTCGAGACGCCGGGGCCCTGGCCTATCTCGTGAAGCCGTTCCAGAAGAGCGATCTGATCCCTGCGATCGAGATCGCACTCGGCCGGTTCGCCGAGCTGCGCGCGCTCGAAGGCGAAGTCGGTGATCTCCACGACCGACTCGAAGCCCGCAAGGTGGTCGATCGGGCCAAGGGCCGCCTGATGGACGGCTCAGCCATGACCGAACAGGTCGCGTGGCGATTCTTCCAGCAGCAGGCGATGACCCGCCGACTCACGATCGCCGACATCGCTCGACAAGTGGTCGACGGCGAGCTCACGCCGTAGGGCGCGGGCGTACGATCCGCAGATGGCGAACGCGGACGCATCCTCGGCAACGATCTGCTCGCACAGTGCTTTGAGTCCGCCGTACGTATCGCCGTTGATCTGTTTCAGTGGTCGGATCCGCGAGATGGGCGAGTTTGTAGTTCTCATCGATGTTCGGCTTCGCCAGATCCGCGTAGGCGGAGATGCTTGAAATGAAGATGTACTGCCGGACGTGCCCGTGAAGCAGGTCGGTCGTGAGGCGCACCTGCCGCGCCGTGTAGCCGGAATTGTCGACCACGGCATCCCAGTCATGCGCCTTTGAGCGCATCGATCTGCCCATTGCGATCACCGATCAGCTGTACGACCCCGGCCGGCACCCTGCGCCGCTTCCCGCCCGCGGTTGAACACCGTGACGCTGTGACCCGCGGCGATCAGGGCCGCGACGAAGTGTGGGCCGATGAATCCCGTGCCGCCCAGAATCAGCACGCGGGCCGGTTTGGCCGCGGCGTGGACCGCATTGCCGGCCGCGGCCGACAACAGCCGCGGCACCGGCCAGGCGAGTGGCTTCGCGTCTGTTCATGACACACCGCCCAAGCGCGGCGCCCACGATCTGCTGCGCCTCGGCGAAAATCTGCTGCAGATGTTCCGGGCCCGCGCAGGCTCTCCGCGTAGATCTTGTAGATGCTCTCGGTGCCCGAGGGCCGCGCCGCGAACCAGCCGCTGGCGGTGACGACCTTGACGCCGCCGATGCGCGGCGTCGTTGCCGGGAGCCTTGGTCAGCACCGGTCGATTTTCTCGCCCGCCAGCGTTGCGCTCTTGATCTGCTCGCCGGAGAGCTTCGACAGGGCCTTGCGCTGCGCCGGCATCGGCCGGTGCGTCCACGCGCTCGTAAGCCGGGTTGCCCAGTTCCTGAGTCAGATCAGCGTACAGCTGGGACGGATCCTTGCCGGTCGCGCCGTGATCTCACCGGCGAGCAGCGCCAGCGTGATGCCGTCCTTGTCGGTGGTCCAGACGCTGCCGTCGCGGCGCAGCAACGAGGCGCCCGCGCTCTCCTCGCACACGAAGCCCAGCGAGCCGTCGACCAGCCCGTCGACGAACCATTTGAAGCCCACCGGCGTCTCATAGATCTTGCGGCCCAGCTGCGCGGCGACCTTGTCCAGCATCATGCTGGTGACGACGGTCTTGCCGATGGTGGCCTTGGCGCTCCACTTCGGCCGGTTGGAAAACAGGTAGTGCGCCGCCGCCGTCAGGTAGTGATTCGGCGGCATGCAGTCCGGCGCTGCGCGTCACCACGCCGTGACGGTCATGATCCGTGTCGCAGGCGAAGGCGATGTCGAATCGCTCCTTCAGGCCGATCAGGCGCTGCATCGCATTGGGCGAGGAAGGGTCCATGCGGATCTTGCCGTCCCAGTCCAGCGTCATGAAGCGGAAGGTCGGATCCACCGCGTCGTTGGTGATCGTGAGATCCAGCTTGTATTGATCCGCGATCAGCGGCCAGTAATGCACGCCCGGCGCCGCCCAGCGGATCCACGCCCATGTGCACCCCGGAGGCGCGGATGGCGTCCAGATCGATCACCGATGGCAGATCATCGACATAGGCGTGCAGATAATCGTGCGTGGTGCGTGGTCGCGAGCGTGCGCGCCTGGTGGTACGGCATGCGTCGCACGCCGTCGAGCTTCTTGCCCAGCAGCTCGTTGGCCTTGTTTTCGATCCACGACGTGACCGCCGTATCGGCGGGGCCGCCGTTGGGCGGGTTGTATTTGAAGCCGCCGCTGTCGGGCGGATTGTGCGAAGGCGTGATCACGATGCCGTCGGCAAGGCGCCGCGGTGCGGCCGCGGTTGTAGGTCAGGATGGCGTGGGAAATGACCGGCGTCGGGCGTGTAGTCGGTGTGACTCGTCGGGGATCATGACTGTCACGCCGTTGGCGCCCAGCACTTCCAGCGCGCTGATGAAGGCGGGTTCGGACAGTGCGTGCGTGTCCATGCCGAGAAACAGCGGGCCGGTGATGCCCTGCTGCGTGCGGTACATGACGATGGCCTGGGTGATCGCCAGGATATGCGCTTCGTTGAACGAGCGCTGCAGGGAGCTGCCGCGGTGGCCGGAGGTGCCGAAGGCCACTCTCTGTTCAGGCACGGCCGGATCGGGCGCGTCCGCGTAATAGGCGCAGACCAGCCGCGGGACGTTGACCAGCATCGACGCCGGCGCCGGTTTCCCGGCCATCGGATTTATTGTCATCTACCTTGCCCTCCCGTAAGTTTTCACTTGCGCAGTTGGGGCCCGCAGGCGAACATTTGGCCAATTGTCGCATTTGCGACAGCTGTGCGTGGATGCGGGTTTGCCCTATTTTGGGTACCCTCTCCTAAGACTCCACGGCCAACCCACTCCTTTATTCTCGCCCGCGCGCCGCGCGGCGCACTGCGGGCATTTTGGACGTTTTTATCATGGACAAGAGTTACTTACGGAAGGCATCATTTTAGGGCTGCTGTCGGCGATCGGCCCCTTTGCCATCGACATGTATCTGCCCGCCCTGCCCTCCATCGGCCAGAGCCTGCACGCGAATGCCGCCACGGTGCAGATGAGCCTGACGGTGTTCTTCATTGCCGTCGGCGGCGGACAGCTGATTTACGGCCCCCTGTCGGACATGTACGGCCGCAAGCTCCCGCTGTATGTGGGCTTGGCGCTGTTCTGCGTTGGGCAGCGTGGCCTGTGCCCTGGCCCCCAATGCGGAGCTGTTCCTGCTCGGACGTTTCGTGCAGGGCCTGGGCGCCTGCGGCGGCATGGTGATCCCGCGGGCCGTGGTGCGCGACCTGCATTCGGGTGTCGAAGCCACCCGACTCATGTCGCTGCTCATGCTGGTGTTCAGCATCTCACCGCTGCTGGCGCCGCTGACGGGCAGCTTCGTCATCCAGGTCGCCGGCTGGCGCGGTGTGTTCTGGATGGTTCTGGGCGCAGCCGTCATCGGTTTCGGCATCCTGACCACCCTCAAGGAGTCACGGCCCCAAGGCCGCGCGCGCGAGCAGCAGCCTGATGAGTGCGTTTCACTCCTACCGACGACTGCTGGCGTGACCGGCATTTCATCGGCACGGTGCTGATCGGCACCTGCGGCATGGCGAGCTTCTTCCTGTACCTGTCGAACTCGCCCTACGTCATGATCGAGCACTATCACCTGAGCCCGCGCGGCTTCAGCCTGCTGTTCTCGGTCAATGCAGCCTCGTTCTTCGTCGCCGCGCAGTTCAACGCCACGCTGGCGGCGCGGATCGGGCTGAAGACACTGGTGCGCCGTGCCTCCACCGGCTTCGCGCTGGCCATGGTGCTGCTGCTCGGTCTGTTCGCCGCCGGTGTTGATCACCTGGTGGTGATGGTCGCGCTGCTGTGCTGCGCCTATGCCTGCTTAGGGATGACGGTGCCGACCTCCTCCATCCTGGCGCTGGAGGACCACGGCGCCATCGCCGGCACGGCCTCGTCGCTGATCGGCACCCTGCAATTTGGCTTGGGGTCCGTGGTCATGGCATTTTCCGGCACCTTTGCCAACGGCGCACCCGCTGCCCATGATCGCCGGCATCACCCTGTGCGCGGTGCTGTGCATGGGGTTTGCGCGCGTTACGCTGCGGCACAGTTCGCGCCGGCGCAGTCGCCGCGGCCTAAGTGAACAGCGGCAGTGATCGCCAGCTCTTCGGGTGGTACGGTTTCGAGCGTAAGTCCAGCGCTGCGCCAGCCGCGCAGACCGTCCTCGATCACGGCGACCCGCAGCCCAAGTTTCAGCAGCTCGCGCGCCACGCGCACGCTCGTAGCCTGGCGCTGGCAGGTGCAGTACAGGTAGATCTGCCGGTCCTTGCGCGAACTCTTTGAGGTGACTTCGCAGGGCATTGGGATCGACGCGCCGTGAGCCCGGAATGCGCACGGCGCCGGGGTCAAAGTACCCGTGACTGCGCACATCAAACACCAGCGCCTCACCGGCATCAACGTCGCGTGCGACGATGCTGGCCGGAGCATGCGGCACTCCGCGCCCCAGGCGACGCGCCCATCCAGATGCTCCACAGCAGCCACACGCACGTAGGCGGTCACCAGGATCAGCACCACCGCCGTCGTCAGGCGCCCAAATTTCTCGTAGAAATGGATCACCTGCGAGACTGCATCGCTGCACAGGTATCCCGAGTACAAAGTACGCCCCGATGTACAGCGCACAGCCCGCCAGATCCAGCCACAGGAACGCCCACCAGCCCAGCTGCATGCTGCCGGCCAGCGGCGGCGCCATGGTATTGATGCCCGGCAGGAATTTCGCCACCACCAGCAGTGAGCGTCCGCGCCGATGGAAGGTATCAGCCGATGTCACGACGCAGGATTCCGGATTCAGCGAAATCCGGCACAGCGTGCCCAGCAGCCACCACCCGGTGCGCCGGCCCAGCAGGAACATCAGCGCATCACCGGCCACCATGGCAACCATGGAGCCGCCAGTACGCCGACCCCTGACAGGTGGCCCTGTGCGACCTGCGCCGCCGCCAGAATCAGCGCCACCGCGCAGGGCACCGGCAGGCCGATTGCCTGCAGGAATACCAGCACCGACAGCATCAGCACTGCCGTGCTGCGCGATCTGCATCAGCGTGCCTATGCCTACTTAAGTAAGAGCCTTGCTCTTGGTCTCGATGGACTTCAGGAGATTCTTCCACGAGGCGGTGAAGGATTCCGCGCCCTCGCTCTGCAGCTGCGCGGCCAACGCCGCGACATTCACGCCGGCCGCAGCGATGGCGCTAAGCGCCTGGTCGCAGTTGCCACCATCGGGCGCGAGCGCACCGTGCAACGAACCATGATCAGCAAACGCCAGCAGCGTCTCCTCCGGCATGGTGTTCACCGTGTTCGGGGCCGCCAATGCCGTGATGTACAACGTGTCCGGCGCAGCCGGATCCTTGACCCCGGTGCTGGCGAACAGCAAGCGCTGCGGCCGTGCCCCAAGGTTCATCAGCCTTTGCCAGCGGTTGGTCGCCATCAGTTGGCGGTAGGCACGGAAAGCCTGCTGGGCCACCGCGATGCCCAAGGTGTTGCGCAGCTGCGTCGGCAACTTGTCCAGCGTGGCCTTGTCCCAACGGCTGACGAACAGCGAGGCCACGGAGCGCACATCGGGACTCAAGCCCGCGGCCACGCGGCGCTCCAGGCCGCGCAGATAGGCCTCGGCGGAGGCCTGGTACTGCTCGGTGGAAAACAGCAATGTCACATTGATGGGCACGCCCTGAAAAATGGCCTCTTCAATGGCCGGCAGGCCTTGCGGGGTCCCCGGTATCTTGATGAACAGATTCGGCCGGGCGGCCTTGGCATGCAGCTTGCGTGCGGCCGCCAGCGTCTGCGCGGTGTCGTAGGCCAGCAGCGGTGAAACCTCCAGCGATACCCAGCCGTCGACCGTGGCGGTGCGCTCATGCACCGGCTTGAAAAGGTCCGCGGCGCGGGTGAGATCCGCGATGGCCAGTTCGAAGAACAGGTCTTCGATTGGCGTACCCTTCGCGGCCATCGCACCCACATCCGCATCGTAGGCGGCACTCTTGCTGATGGCGTGATCAAAGATGGTCGGATTGGAGGTGAGCCCGGTGACAGACACGCCCGAGCTGATGTAGCGCGCCAACGTGCCATTGTTCAGCAGGTCCCGAGTGATGTTGTCCAGCCACAGGCTCTGCCCCAGCTCGTTCAGCTTGCGCGGCGCGTCCGAGCGCGCGGTTGTCGTCGCCATTTTGCTCACTCCCTGTCGGGATTTCCGGTTCGTTTCCCCGCGGCTTACCGCTGCCAGAGAATATGGTTTGCCTCCAGCGGCACCGCCGGCGCCGGCCAGACGCGGTACGACTCGGGCAGTGTAGTCGCCCGACGGGCCGACTCGCCGGACGACCACCCGATACGCCGTGCTCGCTGCCGCGACTGTCGGCCGGCGCTCAGCAAGGTCATGTCATACACCTGCGGACCCGCCCCGTCGACACCGTTGGCGTACAGCTGCACCGCCACGTCCGTGGCGCGCAAGTGCCAGCCAGCCGCACCTGCGCGTCGAATACCATGTCCCGCCGCCGAGGTGGCGACGTCTCAGTTTCTCGAAGCGCAACTGGCTCCAGGCGGTCATCCAGGCGCTGGCGCCATTGCAGAATCCTGCCGGCCACCCTCGCCTTTGCCTTGGCCTGAGTCGTCCCTGCGCCGCAGCCACTCCTGCGCGGCAGGCAGATAGTAGCGCTCGGTATACTCGCGCACCGCGCGGTTGGCTGGAGTAACTGCGGCGTCAGGCTCGCCATGCTCTCGCGCATGCGCGCCACCCACGCCGCGGGAATGCCGGCCGCATCGCGGGTATAGAATTGCGGGACCACTTCGCGTTCCAGCAGGTCGTACAGAGTTGCCGGCGTCGACGGTCGTCCCAGGCCGGATCTTCGCTATGCGTCCTGCGCATCGCCGATCGCCCAGCCCACCTCGGCGCGATAGGCCTCCGCCCACCAGCCATCCAGCTCGCGACAGATTGAGTACCGCCGTTGACCAGCACCTTCATGCCGCTGGTGCCGCACGCCTCCCAGGGCCGCCGCGGCGTGTTGATCCATACATCGACGCCCTGCACCAGCCGCTCGGTGAGCAGCATGTCGTAGTCGGCTCAGGAAAATCGACATGCTGGCGTGCATCGGTGCCGCGGATGAACTGCAGCCATTGCCTGAATCAGCGCCTGCCCGGGCTCATCGGCCGGATGCGCCTTGCCGGCGATGATGAGTTGCACCGGACGATCGGCATTCGTCAGCAGTCGCAGCAGCCGCGCCGGTCGCGCAACAGCAGATTCGGACGCTTGTAGGTCGCGAAACGGCGCGCGAAGCCCAAGGTCAGTACCTCCGGATCGAACAGCTGTTCGGCGCTCTCGGCATCTTCGGACTGCTGCGCCGGAGATCAGCGAGCTGCGCGCGACAGATCGCTCGCGCGCGTACTCGATCGAGCGTCGGCGCGTGCCTGCATTGCGGCAATCGCCACAGATCGGCGTCGCCGACACCTGCGAATCCGCGCTCGCGGCCGGATCATCCGAGGACTGCCAGCGATCCTTGCCGCAGGCCTGCGTCCACAGCGCTTCGGCCGCCGGGAGTCCCAGGTCGGCATGTGCACGCCATTGGTGACGTGCCCGACCGGCACTTCGTCCTCCGGCCAGCGCGGGAACAGACGTGCGAAAATCTGCCGGCTGACCTCGCCGTGCAGGCGGCTGACGCCGTTGACCGCGCCGCTGCCGCGGATCGCCAGGTACGCCATGTTGAAAGCTCTCCGACCAGTCGCTGCGGATTCGGCGCGCCCCAGCGCCAGCAATTGTTCGAGTGGTGATGCCCAGCTGGTTCTTCGGCGTAGCGCGCCCAGGTACTGCTCGATGAGCTCGGGCGCGAAGCGATCGAAGCCGGCCGCCACCGCGGTGTGCGTGGTGAACAGGTTGCCGGCGCGCGTGGTGGCCAGCGCCGTCGTCGAAAGCCTGACCGGTCGCTTGCATGTAAGCTGCGGGCGCGCTCCAGCACCGCGAAGGCCGCATGACCCTCGTTCAGATGGCACACCTCGCGGCTCGATGCCCAAGGCGCCGAGCAGCCGCCAGCCGCCGATCCCGAGGATCGATCTCCTGCTGCAGGCGCAGTTCGGGACCCCCGCCGTACAGTTCGCTGGTGATGCCGCGCTAGGCCGGGTAATTGGCCGTATCATTGCTGTCGAGCAGATAACAGTCGGGCACCGCCCGACTTGCGCCTGCCAGGTGCGCAGCCACACCGAGATATCCGGGCAGATCGACTCGCAGCCGCAGCCAATCGCCGCTCGGCCGTGCGCAGCGGGCGTGATGGGCAGCTGGTCCGGGATCGTTGTAGGGATACAGCGCCTGCTGGCCGCCGGCGTGGTCGATCAGCTGGCGGAAGTATCCTTGCTGATAGAGCAGTCCCACGCCGACCACCGGCACGCCCAGATCGCTCGCGGCCTTGAGCTGATCGCCGGCCACATTGCCCAGGCCGCCGGAGTAGATGGGCAGCGCCTCGCTCAACATGAATTCCATGCTGAAGTACGCGACCTGCTTCAGCGCGCTGGACGCATGGTGTCTGATCGAACCAGGCCGGAGCATCGAGGGCGGCGCGCCGACTGCGCAGCACCTCGTCCACTTGCGCCGCGAAATGCCTGATCCTCCAGGGCCTTGTCGATGGTCTGCGCCGACACCGTCTGCAGCACCGTCCAGGGGTTGTGCGTGAAGCTCCCACAGATCCGCATCCAGTCGCCGCCACAGATCGATCCGCGCCATGGTCCCAGGCCGTGCGCAGATCCAGCGCAAGCTCGGTCAAGGCACTCATGCTGTCGTCCGGTGAATTCATTCTCTCAGCGCCGCATATCCTGAAGCCCGCGCAGTTTTACGCGCAGCATCGCCCTTAAATGTCATCCTTTGGCCGAAATGAATAGGATTTGTACGGCTTCGCCCCGCGCGAGCCGCGGTGTAACATCGCCTTGCGGGCCATGGCCGGTAACGCTACGGCTGTCACAAAACTTCAGGATCATTGACATGCACCCAAAACTCGACGGACCGGCGCTGGACACCCTGTTCCGCACCGCCAGGACCCGCAATGGCTGGAGCCCGGAAGCCGTCAGCGATGCACAGATCCGTGAGCTGTATGAACTGTTCAAATGGGGCCCCACTTCGGCCAACAGCAATCCGGCCCGATTTGTCTGGGTCCGCTCGGCGGAGGGCAAGGCGCAACTGGCCGCCCTGGCCTCCGAGGCCAACCGCTCCAAGATCCTGGCCGCCCCGGTGACGGTCATCATTGGCTACGATCTGGACTTTGGCGAGCAGATGCCGAAGCTGTTCCCGGCGCGCGGCGAAGCCATGAAGGCCAATTTCGCGAGCAATCCGGTCGCCTCCGAGACCGCCGCGTTCCGCAACGGCAGCCTGCAGGGCGCCTACCTGATCCTCGCGGCGCGCGCCCTGGGCCTCGACTGCGGCCCCATGTCCGGATTCGACAATGCCGGCGTCGATCGCGAATTCTTTGCCGACACGCGCATCCGCTCCAACTTCATCTGCTCCCTGGGACATGGCACGGATGAAAAACTTTTTCCGCGCAATCCGCGCCTGACATTTGACGAGGCCGGCCGGTTCGCCTGAACCGCCCGGGACTGACTATGAGTTCACTTTCATTGCGTGACCAGTTGTTGCAGGCCGGGCTCGTCAACGAACAGCAGGTCAAGGAAGCCGAGCGGCAGGCCCAGCGCAAGCAATACCAGGGTCAGAAGCACCAGCCCCGCGAACAGCGCAACGGGCCGACAGCCCGGAAATTGCCGCGAAAAAACAGGCCGAGGCCAAGGCTGCCCGCGACCAGGAGCTGAACCGCAAGCAGCAGGAAAAGGCGCAGCGCAAGGCGCTGTACGCCCAGATCCGGGAACTGGTGAGCGAGAACCGCATCGCGCGGCCGGACGTTGAAGAGACCTACAACTTCATCGACGGCGGCAAGGTGCGCCGCATCCGCGCCGATGCCGCGCTGCGCGAGCGCATCACGCGCGGGGAAGTCATGCTGGTGCGCTGCGAAGGTCGCTACGAACTGGTGCCGCCGGATATTGCGGAGAAGATCCGCGAACGCGATGCGCGCGCCGTCGTTGCACAGGGCCAGGCCGCCACCAGCACCGAAGTCGTGGACGAGGCCTACAAGGATTTCGTGGTGCCCGACGATCTGATGTGGTGAGGGCCGCCAGTCTGCCTTGTTGGTTGGAATGACCAGGCTCGCCCCGGTGCGGCACTGCCGGACCAGCGTTGCGTGACGATCTTGGTCCGGGTAAAGAACCGGATGCTGTCGGTGCCGTATTGATTCAGATCACCGAATGCCGAGCGTTTCCAGCCCCCGAAGCCATGCTGGGCCACGGGCACCGGAATCGGGACATTGATGCCCGACCATGCCGACCTCCGACCTGTTCGGCGAAGCGTCGGGCCGCCTCGCCCGAGCGGGTGAACAGCGCCACGCCATTGCCATAGGGGTGCGCTGAGACCAGTGAATGCCCTGCTCCAGGGAATCAACCCGCATCATCTGCAGCACCGGCCCGAATATCTCCTCCTGGTAGCTGCGCATGTCGGCGCGCACGTGATCAAACATTGTGGGCCCGAGGAAAAAGCCCCGCTCACGCCCAGGCACGGTGAGCGCCGCGACCATCGACGACCAGCTCGGCGCCTTCGGCGACGCCCAAGGCGATATAGCGCTCGATGCGCTCCTTGTGGGCGGCGGTCACCACCGGACCGTAGTCCGCATCGCGGATCATCGGGCGCGCCGACGCGCAGTGCTTATCGCGGCCAGTCAGCCGCTGGCGCAGCGCGATCCGCGGTGTCGCGCCGATGGCAACGACCACCGGCAGCGCCATGCACCGCTCGCCGGCGGAGCCAAATGCCGCCCCGACAATGGCATCGACGGCCTGATCCAGGTCCGCATCAGGCAGCACCAGGCCATGATTCTTGGCGCCGCCCATGGCCTGGACCCGCTTGCCGGCCGCCGCGGCCGTCACATAGACATGCTGCGCCACTTCGGATGACCCGACAAAGCTCACCGCCTTGATGGCCGGTTCGGCCAGGATGGCCTCGACCATTTCGCGGTCGCCCTGTACGACGTTCAGGATGCCTTCGGGTGCACCGGCCTCCCGCAGCAGCGCCGCCAGTTCCACGGCCACCGAGGGCGTGCGCTCCGAGGGCTTGAGGATGAAGGCATTGCCGGCGGCGATCGCCGGCCCCAGCATCCACAGCGGAATCATGGCGGGAAAATTGAAGGGCGTGATGCCGGCGGCCACGCCCAGGGGCTGGCGCATGGACCAGACATCGATACCGGGCCCGACCCCGTGCTGAGTACTCGCCCTTGAGCAGCTGCGGGGCGCCGCAGACGAATTCAATGACGTCCAGGCCGCGCTGGATGTCGCCGCGGGCATCGGCCAGCACCTTGCCATGCTCGCTGGAGAGCAGCTTCGCGAGGCGTTCCAGGTGCTGTTCAATCAGCGCCTTGAAGCGGAACAGCACCTGTGAGCGCCGCTGGGCGCTCAGGCCGCCCAGCCTGGCTGCGCGCTGAGCGCGGCCTGGACCGCCAGCTTTCAGCTCGGGGCGCCCCCCAGGGGCACATGGGCCTGGATTTGCCGGTGGCCGGATCAAACACCTCGCCCCGCCGGGTGACTTCCCCCGCCGATCTGGCGACCCTGGATGTAATGAAATACCTGTCGCATCGGTCTGGACATATACACCATCGAATTGCGGTGCGCATTGCAGCGCCTTAAGGAGAACGTCCATGTCCCTCAGACCCCTGATGGCGGCTTTCGGGCTGCTGCTGTGTGCGGCCGGAATCGGGCGGTCTGGCCCAGGCCCCCGCCTCATCCGCGCCCCCCAATCCCTTTGCCGGCCTGGTCCGCTTCGGCGGCACGGTCGCCAGCTCCAGCGGCAATACTTTCGTGGTCCATTCCCAGCAAGGCGGCGATATGAAGCTGACCCTGCCGGACAAGCCCAACATCATGGTCAGCGCCAAGGGCACCGTGGCCGACCTGGGCGCGGGTAAGTTCGTCGGCTGTACCGCCGTCAAGCGCGCCGACAATCTGCTGCATGCGACCGAATGCCATATTTTCCCGGAAGCATGCGTGGCATGGGTGAGGGGCACAATCCGATGGGACCGCCGAACACCACCATGACCAACGGCAATGTCGCCACCATGACCAATGGCCAGGTGGCCTCCAAGTCCGGCGGCGCGAGCGCCACCATCAATGTCACCTACAAGGGTGGCCAGCAGACCATCCAGGTCGGGTCCGGACGCCGACATCACCAAAATCGATGCCGGCACGCCGGCCATGGTGAAGCCCGGCGTGAAGGTCAACGGCGCCGCCAAACCCGCTGCCGACGTGGCACCGCCCAAGTGGTTTTTCTCAGCCTCACTCCCTTAGCAGCCCGAAACGGCGCACTCCGTGCGCCTGCCACGGCGTGCACCGTCTTTGCGCGCTGCCTTGACAGGGGACCACCCTCCTGGAGTATTACTAAACTCAATATCAGTAATAACACGGGGCTGGCCCAGTGGACGCATTACCGCAACTCGCACGTCTGAGCATCAGCCTGCCGGGCGAGCTGCTCACCCAGCTGGATGTGATGGTCGCCGAACGCGGCGCTGCCGAGCCGCTCCCAGATGATCGCCGAGCTGATCCGCCATGCACTGGCCGAACACAGTGAGAGTCGTGACGACGCCGTACTCGCCGGCACGCTGACTCTGATCTACCGGGCTGAAAGCGGCCGGGTGCGGCATGCCTTGGCCAACATCCAGTCGGCCTACGTCAAGGAAGTCATCTCCTCACAGCACGTCCTGCTCGAGGACGACCAGTCCCTGGAGGTGCTGCTGGTACAAGGTCCGGCGCCGCGTCTGCATTCGCTGTGTGATGGCCTGCGCAAGGTGCGCGGCGTACAGCAGATAAAGCTGGTCACGACCACCGCGCTGCTTCCGCCGCTGCATTCCCATGGCGCCGAGGAGACCGCACCCCGTGGATCGTGCCGCTGCGGAGCGCACGATGAGCACGGCCGATCCGCACGGCGCCCGGGCCCATGCCCGGGCCATGGGCAACACGCGGGTCGAGGCCATGCCCACCCTGCCGGCCCGCCGCAACCCCCGCGCCGGCACTGCTTTGGGAAACAACCCTGGGCGCCGGTGGCTATGCCGGCAAGGAGCTGTGGCGCGGGGCACGGCTGCAGCTGCAGGACCTGCAAGGAGATGCCTGCGTCTCCATGCTCATTTTCAACGCCGACCGCCCGGTCGAGCGCTTGAATGTTGCCGACACCATCAAAGTGCAGTGGAACGCCTACCTGGGGGCGGGCAAATTGCTGCTCTCGGACATGGGCCGCGTGCTGATGAGCGTCATTGAAGATGACGCCGGCACGCACGACAGCTTCTGCGGCGCCTCCACGGCGCGCTCCAATGCCGAGAAGTATGGCGACGGGGACAACTGGGGCGCTCACCCGAACGCGCGCGATCGGTTTGCACTGGCGGTCAGCAAGTTCGGCCTGGGACGCAAGGACATCCACCCCTGCATCAACTGGTTCAAGGGCATCCGGATCGCGGCCGATGGCACCACCGAGCTTGCGGCCGGACCGTTCGCGCACCGGCGCACGCTGACGCTGCGTGCCGAGATGAATGTCCTGGTGGTGCTGGCGAACTGTCCCCATCGGCTCGATCCGCGCGCTGACTACACGGTGACGCCGGTTCGGGCCAGTGCCTGGCGCGGTGAGCCCACGCCCGCCGACGATCCGATTCGCAATGCGACGCCGGAAGGCTTGCGTGCCTTCCTGAATGTCGATGACTATTTCTGTCGCTGAGGTGACTCATGAATGCATTGGCCGGTCTGGGGCCGATCATCCTGGATGAAATAGTGCCGCCGCGGGCGCCCTGGTCACATCGGGTCCGCAGGGGCCAGACGCTGCGCATCATCGATCTGGAAGGCAATCAATCGGCCGACTTCCTGATGTATGCGACGGATGACGATACCGAGCGTTACAGCGCGCAGGACACCATCGCCGCACAGCGCAACGTGTACCTGCGCCAGGGTTCGATGCTGTATTCGAACGAAGGCAATCCCATGGCGCTGATCTGCAGCCACGGATGTCGCCCACCACGACACCATCGGTGGCGCGTGCAGCTGCGAGAGCAACACCTTGCGCTATGGCTTTCATACCCACTCGCAGCATGCCTGCGTCGAGAATTTCCTCACCGCCAACCTGCGCTACGGACGCGGCAAGCGCGACATGGTCGGCAATATCAACTGGTTCATGAACGTGCCGGTCGAAGCCGACGGCACGCTCGGCATTGTCGATGGCATCTCCGCCCCCGGGCTGCACGTCGACCTGCTGGCGCAGATGGATCTGATCGGCCGTCGTCTCGAACTGCCCGCAGATCAACAACCCCTGCAATGGCTTCAATCCGACGCCCTGCGCATGGTGATCGCACGGATCGGATCTGATGTTCAACAAGATTCTGATCGCCAATCGCGGCGCCATCGCCTGCCGCATCATCCGCACCCTGCGACGCTTGGGCGTCGGCTCGGTGGCGGTGTACTCGGATGCGGACCTGGGGTCGCTGCATGTCCGCGAGGCCGATGAGGCCGTGCGCATCGGGCCGGCGCCCGCGGCGCAAAGCTATCTGGACATGGATGCCGTCATCGCGCGCCGCCCAGCGCACCGGCGCCACCGCCATTCACCCCGGTTACGGCTTCCTGAGCGAAAACGCGACGTTCGCCGAGCGCTGCGCGCAGGCCGGCATCACCTTCATCGGGCCGACGCCCGCCAATATCCGCGCCTTCGGTCTCAAGCACACGGCGCGCGAGCTCGCGCGCCAGGCCGGGCTGCCGCTGATGCCGGGCACGCAGCTGCTCAGCGACGAGCATGCCGCCGTGCGCTGCGGCTGACCGGATCGGCTATCCGGTCATGCTCAAGGCAACTGCCGGCGGCGGCGGCATCGGCATGCGTAGCTGCGCGGATGCGGCCGCGGTGCGCGAGGCCTTCGGTTCCATCGTGCGCCTCGCGGGCAGCAATTTCGCCGATGGCGGTGTCTACCTGGAGCGCTTCGTGCCGCGCGCGCGGCATATCGAAGTACAGATTTTCGGCGATGGGGCCGGTCGGGTCGTGGCGCTCGGGCGAGCGTGACTGCTCGCTGCAACGTCGCAACCAGAAGGTGATGGAAGAGGCGCCGGCGCCACACCTGCCCGCCGGCACGCGCACCGGTATGCGCGATGCCGCGCTGCGTCTGGGGCGGGCGGCGCACTACCTGTCGGCCGGCACCGTGGAGTTTCTCTATGACCCGGCGCGCGACGAGTTCTTCTTCCTCGAGGTCAATACCCGACTGCAGGTCGAGCACGGCGTCACGGAGCAAATCACCGGAGTGGACCTGGTCGAGTGGATGGTGCGCGGCGCCGCCGGCGATCTGGATTTTCTGGACAGCTGGCGCGAAGCCGGCGTGGGCGCCTCGATTCAGGCGCGCATCTATGCCGAAGACCCCGACCAGGATTTCCGTCCCAGCAGCGGCGTGCTGACGCAGGTGAGGTTCGCGCCCGACGTGCGGGTGGAAACCTGGGTTGCAGACGGCAGCGAAGTCAGTGCCTGGTATGACCCACTGCTGGCCAAGCTCATCGTCACGGCGCGCGACCGGGAAGCGCGGTGCGCGCCATGCAAGCGGCGCTGGATCAGACACCGGCTGCACGGTCTGGAGACCAATATCGAGTGGCTGCGGCAGGCGGTGCGCAGTGAGGCCTTTGTCAGCGGGCGGTCTCCACCGCCATGGCGCAGTCGATCCGGTTCGCGCCGCAGACGCATCCGCGTGCAAAGCGGTGGTCTCGCGACCACGGTGCAGGACTATCCCGGCCGCCAGGGCTACTGGGACGTCGGCGTGCCGCCCAGCGGTCCGATGGACGCCTTGAGCTTTCGCATCGGCAATCGCCTGCTGGGCAATCCGCAGGATGCGGCGGGCCTGGAGGTCACGGCGACAGGGTCCGGTGCTGCTGTTCCGGCGTGACGCCCGCATCTGCCTGACCGGCGCGGTGCTGGAGGCGAGCGTCGACGGCGTCGCCATCGAGCCCTACGTCCCGATGCCGATTCGCGCCGGCCAGACGCTGAAACTGGGCCGCGTCCGCGGCGCCGGTATGCGCGCCTACCTGCTGTTTGCGGGCGGCCTCGATGTGCCGGTCTACCTGGGCAGTCGCGCCACCTTCACGCTGGGCCGCTTCGGCGGCCACGCCGGTCGCACGCTGGCCGCGGGCGATGTATTGCGGCTGGCGAGCCGCCGCCGCCGCCGCCGCTGTCAGCTCCGATGCCGTTGCCCGGCCGCAGATCACGCATAAATGGACGCTGCGGGTGCTCTATGGGCCGCACGGCGCGCCGGATTTCTTCGCTCCGGAAGACATCGACATGCTGTACACGCGTGTCGATGGAAGGTGCACTACAACTCCAGTCGCACCGGCGTGCGCCTGATCGGGCCCAAGCCGCACTGGGCGCGGCGCGACGGCGGCGAGGCCGGACTGCATCCCTCGAACATCCACGACAACGCCTACGCCATCGGCACCATCGACTTCACCGGCGACATGCCCATCATTCTCGGGCCCGATGGCCCCTCACTGGGCGGCTTCGTGTGCCCGCTGGTCGTGATCCAGGCCGATCTGTGGAAGGTCGGACAGCTGGCGCCGGGTGACAGTGTCAGCTTCGAATCGGTCAGTGACGCGCAGGCGCGTGGGCGGAAGCGGCGATGGAAGCGCTGTTTGCACGATGCTCTCGCCGGCGACTGCCGGTCCGCACGGCGCCGCGCGGCAGTCACCGCAGCGCAGCCCCATCCTGGCCAGTTCTGCGGCGCGGGGGCACGCGCCCCCAGGTGGTGTACCGGCGCCAGGGCGACCGCCACATCCTGGTCGAGTACGGCCCGTTGATGCTGGACCTGACCCTGCGAATCCGCATCCATGCGCTGATGCTCCAGCTGCAGCATCGTGGCGCTGCCGGGTGTCATCGACATCACACCGGGCATCCGCTCCCTGCAGGTGCATTTCGACAGCCGCGTGCTGACCCAGGACACACTGCTCCAGGCGCTCGCGGATGCCGAGGACCTGATCGGCGACCTCGACCGACTTCAGCATCCCCTCACGCGTCATCCATCTGCCGCTGTCCTGGGGCGATCCGGCCATCTACGAAACCATCGCACAAGTACATGGCCAGCGTTCGCGCCGACGCGCCCTGGTGCCCGGACAACATCGAATTCATCCGCCGCATCAACGGACTTGTCCTCGATCGAGGCTGTACGCGACATCGTCTTTGATGCGCGCTACCTGGTCATGGGACTGGGCGATGTCTACCTGGGCGCACCGGTGGCCACGCCGCTTGATCCACGCCATCGGCTGGTGACCACCAAGTACAACCCGGCACGTACCTGGACGCCGCCGAATGTCGTCGGAATCGGCGGCGCCTACCTGTGCATCTACGGCATGGAAGGCCCGGGCGGCTACCAGCTTTTCGGCCGCACCCTGCAGGTCTGGAACACGCTGGCAGCAGACCCAGGCTTTCACCGAAGACAAGCCCTGGCTGCTGCGATTCTTCGACCAGATCCGTTTCTTCCCGGTCAGCCATGCCGAGCTTACCGAGTGGCGGCGTGACTTCCCGCTGGGCCGCCGCGATGTGCGCATCGAAACCGAGACCTTCAGTCTGGCCGCCTATCGCACGTTTCCTGGATGGCAACGCGGCGGCCATCGAGACCTTCCAGGCGCAACGGCAGGCCGCGTTCGAGGCCGAGCGCGAAGCATGGGTGCGCGACCGGGAGTTCTCACGCGTCGAGGCGCTGCTGCAGGAGCCAGTCGAAGTGGCCGCCGGTTTCGCCGCGGTCCCGGCCGGCAGCGAACTACTCGAGGCGCCCTTGGGCGGCAATGTCTGGAAGGTCAACGTGCGCACCGGCGACCGGGTCGCGCGCGGCGCCGTCATCGCCGTCATCGAGGCTATGAAGATGGAATGCGAGGTGCCGGCCCCGCAGGCCGGCATCGTGCGCGCGGTGTACGTGCAACCGCGCCAGGCAATCAATCCAGGCGCGGCCATCATCGCGCTGCAAGCGGACGGGCAGGAAGCATGACAAGTATCGAATAGTGCCGTTACGGATTGAACAGATCAGTGCAGACGTCAATGCCGGTCGGCTCAAGGCCGTGGATGTCGCAGCGCAGGCGCTGGCACGCATTGAGGCATATGCGCTGGTGCAGCCGGAAGTCTTCATTCACCGCGTTCGTGACGAGCGACGTGCTGCCGCCAGGCGCACGAGGTGGATGCGCGCGTGGCCGGCGGCGAGCAGCTGCCGCTTGCCGGGCGTGCCGTTCGCGGTCAAGGACAACATGGATGTCGAAGGGCTGCCGACCACCGCGGCCTGTCCCGGCTTTCGCCTATCGTCCCGAGCGCTCCAGCACCGTAGTCAAGCGACTGCTGGCCGCCGGCGCCGTATGTCTGGGCAAGACCAATCTGGATCAGTTCGCCACGGGGCTGGTCGGCACGCGAGCCCCTATGGGGCGCCGCGCTGCGTATTCAATCGCGAGTTCATCAGTGGCGGTTCCAGTTCCGGGTCGGCCGTAGCCGTCGCCGCCGGCCTGGTGAGTTTCGCACTGGGGACTGACACGGCCGGCTCAGGCCGGGTCCCCGCGGCCTTCAACGGCCTGGTTGGATTGAAGCCGACGAAGGGGCGCTGGAGCACTCAAGGCCTGGTACCGGCGTGTCGCTCCCTGGATTGCATCACGGTCTTCACGCTGCGATGCAGCCGATGCGGCGCCTGATCGACTCAGTCGTTGCGGAGTTTGATGCCCGCGGACCCGTACTCGCGGCATGCGCCGGCGCCGCCCATGCTGGCCGCCGGCTTCCGCTTCGGGGTGCCCCGCCCTGAGCAGCTGCAATTCTTCGGCGATGAGGCGGCCGCGCGCCTGTACCAGCAGGCCCTGAGCCGGGTCGTGGCCACCGGGGGCACGCCGGTGGAAGTCGATATCGGCCCGCTCCTCAAGGCCGGACAACTGCTGTATGGGGGCGCCTGGGTCGCCGAACGCACCGCCGCCATCGAGGAGTTTCTGCGCGACAGTCCGGGCGCAATTCACCCGGTCGTGCGCGCCATCATTGCCGCCGGCGCCGGTACCAGCGGCGTACAGGTCTTTCGCGCGCAGTATGAACTGCAGGCACTGAAGCGTCAGGCCGAAACCCTCTGGGCCGAGATTGACGTGCTGGTGCTGCCCACCGCTCCGACGATCTATCGCGTCAGCGAACTGCTCGCCGAACCCGTCACGCTCAACGCAATCTCGGGCTTTACACCAATTTTGTGAACCTGCTGGACATGAGCGCCGTGGCGGTGCCGGCCGGGTTTCGCGACAACCACACCGGCTTCGGCATCACTTTCATTAGCCAGGGCATTCATGGATCGCCCGCTGCTGGATCTGGCACAACGCTACCTGGCAAGAGCACCGGCGCTCGAGCGCCCGCCCCTGGACCTCGTAGCGCGCAACCCGGGTATTCAGCTGGCCGTGGTCGGCGCGCATCTGGGCGGCATGCCGCTGCATTGGCAGCTCAGCTCCCGCAACGCGCGACTGGTGCAGGTCACGCACACGGCGCCCGCCTATCGGCTGTACGCCATGACCGGCACCACGCCACCGAAACCCGCGCTGGTTCATGCCGGCAGCGGTGGCGGCGGCAGCGCCATCGCGGTGGAAGTGTATGAGCTGGACCTCGCCGCTTTCGGCAGCTTCGTCGCGGAGATCCCGCCGCCGCTCGCAATCGGCAGCGTCGTGCTGGCCGACGGCAGTGTCGTGAAGGGTTTTGTCGCCGAGCCGCGCGCCATCGAGGGTGCTCGCGACATCACCGCGCTGGGCGGCTGGCGTGCCTATATCGCATCCGTGTCATGAACCACCCCTCAAATCCAATCCGTCAGCCCGGAGTCATCGCCATGAAGGTCCGATTTTCCGTCACGCGGGCCGCGATCGCCGCGATCATGCTGCTCGCCGCATTCGCCGCGCCGGCCCGCGCCGAGATCAAGGTCGGCGTCTCCGACTGGACCGGCTGGGTCGCCTGGTACGTCGCCCAGGATCAGGGCTTCTTCAAGAAATACGGCGCCGATGTGAAATTGGTCTGGTTCGCCAACTACAGCGACTCGATCGCGGCGCTGTCCACCGGCCAGCTGGATGCCAACAGCCAGACCTGGTCCGACACGCTCGGACCGCTGCAGAAGGGTCTGCCGCTCAAGGCAGTGCTGATCAACGACAACTCCTTCGGCAATGACGCGTTGATGGTCAGTCCCAAGATCCACGGCTTTCGCGGACCTGAAGGGCAGGAAGGTCGCGCTGGAACAGTTCAGCGTGTCGCATTTCGTGCTGTACACGGCGCTTGCCCGACATGGCCTCACGCCGCGCGATGTCACCGTGGTCAACCTGCCGCCGGCGACGCCGCAGCGGCCTTCATCAGCGGCCGGGTGGACGCGGCGGTGGTCTGGAATCCCTGGATCAGCCAGATCGAAAAGTCCGGCAAGGGACGGGCGCTGTTCACGTCGCGTGACATGCCCGGCCTGATTCCGGATCTGCTGGTCGCGCAGCAGGCGGCCATCCAGAACAAGCGCCAGGACCTGATCGGCATGACACGTGCATGGTTCGACACCGTGGCCTATATCCAGAACAACCCGGACGCGGCAGTGAAAATCATGTCCAAGGTCGTGGGGATGAATCCGGCGCGAATACAAGATCTTTCTGCCCGGCACGCGCTTCTTTGACAGCGCCGCCAATCTGGACGGCATTCGATGCGGCGAGTCCGCGCAAGCCTGATCGCCGTGGCGCCGCAGATCGCCGCGTTCCTGCTGGCGAATCAAGCCTGATCGATGGCAAGCCGGACGCCGCCAAGGGAGTCGACAGCTCGATTCTCGACGGCCGCGCTGAAGAAGTGAGGGGCTGAGGCATCGTGAGATTCTGGGTCATTCGCGGCAGGCATCAGCCCAGCGCCAACTACTGGATCGCTGGCGGCTGTCGGGCCTGGCGTGCCCCTGCTCGGCTGGTCGGCCTGTCGGCGACCGGGCTCGTCAATCCGGTGTTTCTGCCCGGCCCCTTAAGCGTGCTGCAACGGGTCGGCACGCTGGTTCGCCAACGATGAGCTGCTCGGTGATATCGGCATCAGCACCATGCGGGTGGTCGCCGGCTGGGCGCTGTCGGCGCTGATCGCGGTGCCGCTGGGGCTGTTCATCGGCACCTTTCGTTCCGTGCAGGCGCTGCTTGAACCGCTCACCGATTTCATTCGCTACATGCCGGCCGTGGCCTTCATCCCGCTGGTGATGCTGTGGATCGGCATCGATGAGGGCGCGAAGATCGGCATCATCTTCATCGGCACGTTCTTCCAGATGGTGCTGATGGTCGCCGAGGACGTGCGACGCGTGCCGATGGCGCAGATCGAGGCCGCGCAGACCATGGGCGCGACGCGCCTGGAAATCATCGAGACGGGTGATCATTCCTTCGGCGAAGCCCGCCCTGGTGGACACCCTGCGCATCACGATGGGCTGGGCCTGGACCTACCTGGTGGTCGCCGAACTGGTCGCGGCCAATTCGGGTCTGGGATACGCGATCATCAAGGCGCAGCGATTCCTGCAAACCGACAAGATCTTCTGCGGCATCATTCTCATCGGTCTGATTGGACTGGCCATGGACCAGTCATTCCGGCTGTTGCACCGCAAGGCCTTCCCCTGGCTGTATCTGCGGAACTGAGCATGTCGATCGCATACAGTGCAAGGGAGTCTGGAAGACCTTCGGCACCGGTCCGGCAAGCGGTCACGGCGCTCCAGGACATCGACCTGCTGGTCGAAGACGGCGAATTCGTCACCCTGGTCGGCGCGTCGGGTTGCGGCAAGTCGACACTGCTGCGAACCATCGCCGGACTCGAAACGCACAGCGCCGGTGAAATCGCGCGTCGGCGACGTGCCCATTCGCGGTCCGGGCGTCGATCGCGCCATGGTCTTTCAGAACTACAGTCTTTATCCCTGGCTGACCGTGATCGACAATATCAAGTTCACCCGCCAGCTCGCCGTTCATACTCGCGACCGCACCAGCTCCGACGTCGAGGTTGCGGCGGGTCGGGCCGAGGCATTGCTCGGCGTGATGGGCCTCACGTCGGTGGCCAGGGCCTACCCGAACCAGCTTTCCGGCGGCATGCAGCAGCGCGTCGCCATCGCGCGCGCCATGATGAGCCGGCCGCGGATTCTGCTGATGGATGAGCCGTTCGGTGCGCTGGATGCCCAGACCCGTGAAGTCATGCACGACCTGATTCTGCATGTCTCGCGGCTGGAATTGCTGCACGGTGATCTTCGTTACGCATGATGTCGAGGAGGCCATCTATCTGGGGCAGCGGGTGGTGCTGATGGCGCCGCGACCGGGGCGCGTGGATACGGTGTACCCGGTGCCCCTGCCACCGGAACGGGCGCAATCGATGAAGCACCAGGGCGCATTTCTGCAACTGAAGCTGGCGATCCTGGAACGCATTCGGGCCACTTCGGGCATGAAGACCGACCTTGATCTGCTGCAGAAGCTGTCGCGCACGACGGCGCGGACCTGAATACCGTGCGCGCAGCGCCAGGCACCCAGGCGTGGATACGGGTCGCGACCGAAGCGCGGGCCAAGCGCCGTTGGCAGGACCTGGACCAGGCCGTCGAGGCGGCGGCCCGGGCGGCACTGCACGCCAACGACTTTGCACTGTTGGGCGAGTTCCTGGGCCGACTGGAACGCTATGACGATGCTTGCGCGGCGTATGACCAGGCACTGGCGCTGGACCCGGACAACTCCCGCTACCTGTTCAATCGGGCGGTCGTGCGACGCTTTGTCGGCAGAATTGCCGATGCCGAGGGCGATTACGACCGCGTGATCGCGCTGGATCCGGCGGATGCCGAGGCTTGGTGGAATCGCTCGGAATTGCGCCGCCAGCGCCCCGACGACAATCATATCGAAGGCCTGCTGCAGCGCCTGCGCGCAGGCTTTCCCGCAGCGATCGGCGCGGTACCGATCCGCTATGCGCTCGCCAAGGAGTACGAAGACATCGGTCAGTATGGCCAGTCGTGGGCGCACCTCGCCGCCGGCGCCGCCATTCGGCGCGGCCACCTCAAATACGATGTCCGTCGCGACGTTCGAGACGGTGGAGTGGATAATCCGCTCCTTCCCGGCAGCGCCGCCGGGTGCCCACGGGTGCTTGAGCCGCGAGCCCATCTTCATTCTGGGAATGCCACGGACCGGTTCCACCCTGCTGGAACGCATACTGAGCGGAAATCCCGGCGTCCATGCCGCCGGCGAACTGATCGATTTCGCGGCCGCGCTGGTTGATGCCGTCCACAAAAAGATCGGCACTGATCAAGTCAGCCGGCGTGACCTGGTGGCCGCAAGTGCCGCGCTCGACTTCAAAGCCCTGGGTGCGTCATATCTTGACCGGACGCGGCCGCGCACCGGGCACACGCCCCACTTCATAGACAAGATGCCGCTCAACTATCTGTACGGCGGCATCATCCGCGCCGCGCTGCCGCAGGCGCCCATTCTGCACCTGGCGCGGCATCCGCTGGCAACCTGCTACGCAGTCTTCAAGACTCTTTTCAATCAGGGATATCCGTTCTCGTACGACCTGACGGAGCTGGCCGACTACTACATCGGCTATCACCGGCTGATGAGCCACTGGCGGCGCGTGATGCCGGACACGATCCTCGACGTTTCATATGAAAAGCTGGTGACGGCGCCGGCGGCCGAGGCACGACGGGTGTTTGACCATTGCAGCCTTGAATGGAGTGAGCACTGCCTCGACATCGGCCAGCGCGGCACGGCCAGCACCACCGCGAGTGCCGCCCAGATCCGCGGCCCGATCTATTCATCGTCGGTGGACCTGTGGAGACATTACGAGGGCCCGCTTGCCCCCGTGGCGGAACGGCTCAGACGCGCGGGCATAGCAGTGGATTAGCGGACTCCCCTACCGGGGCCAGACCGCCCCAGGGTCGCCTTCAGCTTCGAGCACTTCCCAGCGGCGGAGCAGCTTGGCGCCGGCCGGATCCATATCCACGGTATTCACCGTCGAGTCGCTGCACGTCAACTGAAAACGCTCGCTCACCCGCCACGGATGAGTCGACGCCAGAATCAAGTTGCCGCCGTTCCCGGCCGGCGCGGCGCCGGGTCCCGCTGAACCCAGGCTAATCTCACAATCCAGCATCGCGCGCGCCCGTGCCAGGGAATCGGCGCCGGCGACGCACTCAGTCAAGGATGTCCCTGGAGCGAGCGATACTCCTCGGTCGCGGGCGAACATGAATACCGTACCCACCTGTACGGCCAGCGCCGCGACGCCCGATTCGACTTCACGCAGCAGCAATGCCGCCAGCGGGCGAGTAACCACCGTCGGGTCGTGCATCCAGTGTTCAACATAAGCCACGTCGCGGCCTGCTTCGATCAGGATATCGTCCTGCCACCACAGTCGCCCGACATCGGCGCTGGGGCTGCGCGGCTGGAAGTCGATCAGGCGCAGCCACTCGAAGCAATCGCCGTCGAAGCCGAAGCGGCCTGCGAAGCCCTCCTGTGGCGCCAGCCGGGCGCAGTCCCGCATGGTCAGATCATTCAGGCAGCGCAGGTGCGGAAAATCCGGGAGCGCTGCGCCTTGTCGCAGATCCACGAACAAAGTCTTCGCCTGCAGCCATCGCACCTGGCTGGTTGAATCGCGCACGCTGTCGGCATGAATGATCAACGAACGGCGCCACATTCCGGGCATCTCGGTCAGCGGTGGCGCCGGGTGTTTCATGCGCCCAGCCTACCAATCGTTGCTAAGACGGGGCGACAATTTGGAGCGCCGCACGCGAGTGGTGCACGGGCGCCGCAATTTCCGCTTGACCTGATGCCTGAGGGGCACAGTGCGGCGGCAAGACAACGCCGCAACTACCGTATTTTCAGCCCTTTGCGAAAATCGGTCGGCTCAAACTCACGGGCGGGCACGTGCCTTGCAAGCTCCTCACAAGAAATGTGCGTCTAGGGTTCCGGCCTGTTGACAGGCGACTGGTCCGAGAGAGGCAGTCCACTTCCTGCAGGAATCTTTCCTGTGGAGGTGGATACACGGCGGGACAAAAGCCCGGGAGATCTGGCTGCGGGGATAGCGCCCCGAGAGATCTCCTGCATGCGGAGAACCTCCCGGACTCGCAAGAAAAATCCTCGCGATTGGCCGACATCGGCCAGAGCAATCAGGCCTGAACTTGAGGTCTGTGAGGAGAAGGATCTTGAAGACTTCGAAGGCAGTAGGCTCCGCCCGCCCCATCACCTTGGCCGTGCTGACCGCACTGTATGGCACTGCCGCCTGGTCCGCGGACGCTTTGAATGATGCCGCGACCGCTACGAGTGCCACGGCTTCCGCCGATGAGGCCGATACGCTCGCGGAAGTGACGGTCACCGCCACGCGCCGCGAGGCCTCGGCGCAGGATCTGCCGATGAGCATCACGGCGGTCAGCGGTGACCAGCTCGAAGCGGTCGGCATCGAGGATGTCGCCCGCCTCGCGCGCTCCATGGCGGGAGTCAACTTCACGGACAAGGGGCCGTTTGGCGACGTCAACGGTTCGACGCTGATCATCCGCGGCCTCAACAGCGAGGCCACCGCCGGCCAGCTGGCGCTGGCCACGCCGGTGGTACCGCCCGTGGCCACCTACGTGGACGATACCCCGCTGTATGTGAGCCTGCGTCTGGATGATCTGGATCACGTGGAAATTCTGCGTGGTCCCCAAGGGCACGCTGTATGGATCCGGATCACTGGGCGGCACCATCCGTTTCGTGCAGAACGCGCCCGATCTGGAAGGTTTTGACTCCAGGTTTTCCCTGGGCGCCAGCGATACTGAGCATACTCACCGAGCCAATGCCGAGGTGAGCGGCATGATCAATATTGCGCTCAGCAGCACGTTCGCGATCCGCGCAAATGCCAGTTACACCAATGAGGCCGGGTTCATCGATCAGCCGCATCTGTACGCGCTGGATGCCAACGGCGCACCCATTGCCCAGAATCCTGCCGACCCGTTCAGTCCCGCCGTGACCGGTTCCGCCAAGGGTACCAATGGATACACCTATCGCTCGACACGCGTCTCGGCGCTGTGGAAGCCCACCGACTCCTTCAAGGCGCAGCTGTCCTATTACAACCAGTACTCCACTGCCGGCGGCTTTCCTTATTCCTCCCCGCAGTATGGCGTGGGTACCTATCAATCCACCGATCTTACGCGCGGTTCCACGCAGGATAAGGTGGATCTGCTGGCCTTGACGGTCAATGATGATCTGGGCTTTGCGACCTTGACGTCGAACTCTTCGTGGGGACGACACGTCAACCATGCCAATTCCGACCTGACGGGGCTGTATTCCTCGTTTCCGTTCTACCCTTCCTTGTACGGCGCCAACCCGCGGGTGCTGGTGACCGGCCACGACGCGCTCAATGACAAGCCCTGGGCCGAAGAAATCCGCCTGGCGTCCAAGACCGGCGGCCGGATCGACTGGGTCGCGGGCCTCTTCTACCGCAGCGAAACCACCAACATCCAGGAGCACGAGTTCTATCACGGCTATAACGACTTCTTTAATGGCTGCGTGCCCATTTATGGTGTGAGCGCCGGCGATGGCGTCACCCCCTCGCAGTGCGGAATCGGTGAAACCGTCTACACACCAGGCAGTCCGCCGAGCTTTGTGAAGGGAATTCCCATCGTCCTGGACCAGGCCTACATCGGCGATTTTGAGACCAAGTTCACCGACCTGGCGACCTTCGGTGAAATCACCTGGCATGTCTTCGAACCCTGGAGCATCACCGGCGGTGCGCGCCTGTTCAAGCAGACGGTGACGCAGGCACAGCAGACCGGGCTGCTGTTTGACGGCCCGGAGTCGATCGACAACAATTCGCTCAGCGACACCTGGCGCCGGGCGCTGTGGAAGGTCAACACCTCCTACCAGCTCAATGCCACCAATCTGATCTATGCCACCTGGTCCCAGGGCTTTCGGCGCGGCGGCGTGAATGCCCTGCCGGCCGTTGAAGCAGCCGTGAACTACTCGACCGATCCGAGGCTGTACAAGCTCGCACCGGATACCGCCGACAACTACGAAGTCGGCATCAAGGGCACGATCGCCAACCGGATCCGTTACTCAGCGGATGTTTTCTATATCGACTGGCAACATGCCCAGGAGGGCGCGCAGCTGACCCCGCTGGTGCTGCCCGGGGCCATCAACGTCGGCCATGCCTACAGCAAGGGTATCGAAACCGATCTCTTCGCCAATATCACCCATCATCTGAGTGTCCAGCTGTCGTATACCTATGACCAGACCAAACTGCTTGTCTTATGCCGGCGATGTTCTGGCAGGGCTCGCGGTGCCCCCGCCGCCGCCGGGCGGCCCGCTGCCCGGAACGCCCAAGTCGAGTGTGGCGGCCACGCTGACCGTCGGGCATGTGATGCTCGCAGGCGGCGAGCTGGCCTACTCCCTCAGTGCCCACTACCAAAGCTCGCTGATCCCGGCCCTGTCGGCCACGATTCCGACGGTGCCCGGCAACACGACGCTCGACACGCGCTTGAACTGGGATCTGCCGCATTGGACCCTGGCGGCGTACTGCAACAACCTGACGAATAGGTTGGGCAATCAGCTCGTGGTCGGATCCCTTCAACTACGCGAGTTTCTACCAGGCGGTGGTTTCCACGCCCCGCACGGTGGGTGTCAGTGCCACGTTACCGGTTCAAGGACGAATAGCAAACGGGCGCGGCTCACCTAAGGCGGTATGGCCCCGGGCTCGTAGATCACGAACTTTTTGCGGGTCGGCTCCAGCACCTCCCAGGTGCCGCTGAAGCCGGCTGGGATGACAAACTCCTCGCCCGCGCGCACGGTAACTGGTTGCCGGCCTGATCCGTGATGACACTTCACCCTCCAGCATCGTGGCAGTACTCCTCCTCGGTATAGAGGATCTTCCAGCGACCGCGCTCGCTGTGCCAGATGCCGGCCATGAACTGCCCGGACGGATCGGTGTAGTGCATCCATACGGTCTGCCGCGGATTGCCCTGCAGCAGTTTTTGCGGCGGCAGAAAATATTCTTCGCCCGGACTTGAGTCAGCCGCGAATTTCCGGACCGCGGGCAGATGCCATTCAGGTTCCTCAATATTCCCGAAAGTGATCCAGCTTCGCCTGCGGGCTGGGCAGATGCGCGCCGGTGACCCAGCCCGGTCGCATTCCGTACGGCACCGACAGCAGTACCGCCTCGACCTGGCTGATCTTGACCGGCGGCATTGATCTGGAAGATTTCCTGGATCATCCAGGTCCAGGGTCCCGTATTGCGCACCTTGACCTCGCGGCCGTCCTTGAGCTTGTAACTGCGCACCGTTGCGTCGTGATCGAAAAACACGCCGGCGTATACCAGCCCGCGCTCGGTATCCACCGCCAGAATGCGGCGATTTCGCAGCCGCGTGTCCTCGTGGTAGTAACCCAGGCCAAAGGCCTTGGCGCAGGGCAGGTTGCGCCGCTCCGGGCTGCGCACCCGGCGCAACCGGAACATTGGTGGTCGGCGTCTCGTTCTCCAGGCGGTGGCAATCCGCAGCGAATGCGGGCGGCTTGTCGCCCGGTGTTGCCTTCCAGGCCGGTGAAATAGCCATTGACGATGGCCGCCAATTGCGCCGGAGTGCGACGGGCGGCCGCTGGCAGATCGGTCAGGAACTGCTTGCGCGGCTCATCATTGATGCTCGCCTCCTTGGGAGTGCCAAAGGATGAACCTCCCTGGGTGCTGCTGAGCCGTGCGACCACGCTTTCCATTTCTGTGATCTGGTGATTGATGACGCGCAGCCGCGTGCCGATCAGTACCGGTGCGCCGTTTTCGAGCCCCTTGGCGAGAAACCCGATCGACCGGTTTTGAGGGTCGGCGACTGTCAGGCGAAAACTTCCGAGCTTGTCGAAGGTGCGCCATAGCCCGTCTGGCAAGGCCAGATCCATGCCATTTTCCGTATAACGGGCATTGAGTGCGAGCGCCGGCCTTGGCCGGATCGTGCACCAGCATGGCTTGCAGATAGCGCTCGGCGACCTCGCGCAGGCAGGCGCGGTCACAGGGTGAGGTATCGGCGGTGTTGCTGGCTGTGCTGTTAACTGTGTGGGTGACTGTGCCGTTGACCTGGCTCACCGTCGGCGTAGCGGCTCCGACTTGCCGGTTCGCAAGCACGGTGGTTGCCACCAGCAGGATACCGGTCGCGACCCAGCGTGCCGTCGCTCTCGTCTGAATGTCCATATGCCCCCCTTTGGAAGAGAGTCGCCCGGCGACTGCGTGCCGGGCATTCTCCGGCACGCAATGCAAATGTGGAAGCTCTCGCTCAGCCGCTGTTGCGCAGGGCGGTGGCCACGGCGTTGATGGACAGCTGGATGCCTTCGCGGACGCGCGCATCGGTCTCCCCGGCGCGATGCCGCTTCAGCAGCTCGACCTGCAGCAGATTCAGCGGTTCGATATACGGCAGACGCAAGCGGATCGACGCATCCAGCGCCGGATGTTTCTCCAGCAGCCGCGTCTGTCCGGTGATATCCAGCAGCGTGTCGTGCGTGATGCTCCAGGCCGATGCGATACGGTGGAATAGTGTATCGGCCAGGGCGCGGTCCTCGACCAGCGTGGCATAGCGCCGGGCAATGGACATATCCGACTTGGCCAGCACCATCTCCAGGTTGTCGAGAGTGGACTGGAAAAATGGCCAGGTCGCCGCCATCTCGCGCAGCAGGCCGCGATCCTTGAAGTCGTGCAGCGCCTGACCGGTGCCGATACCAACCCGGCAGCATCACCCGGGCCTGTGCCCAGCTGAATACCCAGGGTATGGCGCGCAGATCCTCGATGCGATCCGACTTGGTACGCGAGGCCGGACGCGAGCCGATCTTCAGTTCCGCAATCTCGGTAAGCGGTGTCATCTGCCGGAAGAAAGTCTTGAAGCCCTCGGTTTCGTAGACCAGGCCCCGATAGGTGCCGAATGCCGTGGCGGAGATCGCGTCCATGGCGGTGGCGAAGCGCGCCACCGTTGCTTCCTCGGACACTGAGGTGGGTTCCAGCGATGCCAGCAGGGTCGCCGCGGTGATGGCCTCAAGATTCGCAGCCGCGCTTTCTGGCGTGCCGTACTTGGCGGCAATGACCTCGCCCTGTTCGGTGATGCGGATGCGTCCCTGCACGGTTCCCGGCGGCTGCGCACGGATCGCGCTGAAGGATGAACCGCCGCCACGACCCACCGCGCCACCGCGTCCGTGGAAAATCTGCATGCGGATCTGCGCCTCCGCGAATACCCGCGCCAGCGCACGCGTGGCGCAGTTGAGGCTCCACACGGACGTGAGGTAGCCGCCGTCCTTGTTGGAATCAGAGTAGCCGACCATCACTTCCTGGTAGCCGCGACGTCGCGCGGCCTTGCGAATCTCCGGCAGGGCGAACCAGGCACTGCATGACCTCCGGGGCATTTTGCAGATCCCCGATGGTCTCAAACAGCGGCACGACCATGATGGGCGCGGCGGCTGGATCCGCCGGCCGGTACAGGCCGGCCTCCTTGAGCATCAGGTTCACCTCCAGCATGTCCGAGACGCTTTCGCATTTGGAAATGTTGTAAGTGGTGATGCAACCGACGCCGAAACGGCGCATGGGCCTTCGCGGCCGCACGCACGATCGCCAGTTCCGACTGGGTCTCCTCGGTGTACTGCGAGTAGGGACTCCACAGCAGACGCTCGCTCGCCAAGCTCGCGGCGCAGCAGCGCCACGCGAGCGGCCTCATCCAGGTCCTGGTAGCGGGTCTCGACGCCGGCAACGCTCAGCAGGTCCGCCGACCACGCGCGCATGGACATCGGAATTCTGGCGCAGGTCCAGTGTCGCCAGATGAAATCCGAAACTGTCGACCGCACGAATCAGGCGTCCCAGCGCACCACCGGTGGCCAGCAGTCCTGCACCTCTTTGGGCCAGGGAGTGCGCAATGGCCACCAGATCGGTGCGCAGTTCCTCCGGAGAGCGATAGGGCACGCCCGGCACGGTTGCGCGCCGCGCCGGCAGGCGCCCGGTGATCTGTTCATAGGTCGCGGCAAGCCTGGCATAACAGCCCGTCAGGGCGCGTCGATAGGGCTCGTCCTTGCGCGCGGGACTGGTGTCACCGCTTGCCTGCGCCAAATGCCAGCACCGCCCGGGTCGGCGTATCCAGTTCACTGGAGATCGACAGCTCGGCGCCCAGCGCGTTCAACTGCTGCAGATAATTGTCGAGCACCGCGGCCGCTGAACGGCCCAGGGCATAGTCCAGAGTCGCCGCGTTGACGTTCGGATTGCCATCGCGATCGCCGCCGATCCAGCTGCCCAGCCGCAGGAAACTGCGCGGTCGCTGCGGCAAGCTTGCGCTCCCAACGCGCGTACAGCATCGGCAGCACCGGCAGGAAAATGTCCCGCAGGTACGCGAGCGCGATCTCCACCTCGTCGGCGACGATGATCCGCTCGCGGCGCAGCGGCCGCGTTTGCCACAGCAGCGCGATCTGGCGCAGCAGGCCCTGCTCGATTTCTTCGCCGCTCGCGGCCTGCGACAGGCCCTGGTCGCGCAGACGCATCAGATCGGCGATGCGGTTGCGGTGATCGATCATGCTCTTGCGCATGACCTCGGTGGGATGCGCCGTCAGCACCGGCACGATGAGCGCCCGGTCCAGCAGCTGCGCGGCCTGATCGGCCGCGATGCCCTTGGCAGCCAGCTGCTGCAGGGCCGCAGCGACATCCTCGCCCGGCCGGCTGCCACTGCCCTGCCGATCCTCCGCCAGATTGGCGAGCATCGAAAACAGCATGAAGCTGCGCACAAACGCCAGGGTGTCATCCAGGCTCAGCGCCTCAAGCCCGCGATCCATGGCGGCCGCATCGGAGATGCCGCGATGCCGGTCCACCGAGCGCGCCCGGATGTACTCGATGCGCTCGAACAGCTCGCGCCCGCCATAGGCACGGATCACATCGCCCAGGAGCTTGCCGAGATAGCGGATGTCCGCGTTCTGGGTGATCGGTTTCGCGGCGGGTGTCATGAGTGGCATCATGCAAGAAGCTGGCCGCCGCGTCGCGACTTTACAGCTTCTTCACCACGACCCGACCGAGGGGTCCACGAACACGTGGTAGCGGTTGCCGTCCTTGCAGGTCGCGGTGTAGTCGCTGTCGCCATTGCGCTTGGAGTCCACCACCTTGTCGCAGGGCAGACCCTGCAGCGCGATCGTCGCGGCCAGATCCTTGCCCATGCCCGGATCTTCGGCGGCCCGCGCGGCCGCAGCCACGAACGTGGCGGCGAATGGTCAGATATCAGAATGGGGATGCGGCGGCTCATGATGCCTCCAATGGCTTAGCGTCTAGAGTTTGCCGAATTTCTGCGGATCCGCAAGGATCCCCCAGATCGCCTCGCGCGAGGCGGAAATCGTGGACGCCAGCGCCGGATCGCCATCCTGCAGAACGCTGAGCACCTTCAACAGCAGCAGATCATATTTCTGGCGCAACTGCGCCAGCGTCACGCTGCTCTTCTTGTTGTAGAAGTCGCGAAACCGCGCCAGCAGGTCATCGACCTGGTTCTTCAGTGACAGCTTCGTGAAGACGCCGATGGCCTTGGTGTCCCTGAGCCGTTGCTCCAGGGATCCGAGGTCCAGCGCCGGCGTAGCGGGGCGGACCGCCACGGCGGGAGTGGTTGCGGGGCTCGGTGCGGGTGTCGGCACGGGTGTCGATGTGGACTTGCCCGCCGCCGGTGCCGCGCCGGACTTGGGAGTCGTCGCGAGCGGCGGGGCCCGGACGGGCGCCGGCGGCCGAGTTCGATTCGCGGTCGGTGCCGATGAGGCTTTAGGCGCCGCGGCCGGCGCCGGAGCCGCAGTCGCCTCGGGTTTGGGCGGCCGCCGGGCCAGGCGCCGCCGATTGGCGGACCTGCCGCGGCGCCGGGAGCGACAGGCATGTGGGTACAGCCGGCCAGTCCGACACTGACCAGACCCGCAACCACCGTCACCCTCAGCCTCTCGCGCATAGTCTGCACCGCTCACTGCGACCCATCCTGCCGCATTATCTCCCAACGCGGTGGGCGCCGCGGCACAGAGCGTGCCGACGGTTATAATGTGACCTTCACGCCGGCGAAATAGGTCCGCGGGGAACTGGGGCTGAAGGTGCGCGGATCGGACAGATTG
>CAWHAR010000001.1:0-408801 GCA_963827385.1 uncultured Actinomycetes bacterium | reverse complement strand
TGGAGGTCGTAGAGGAACTCCATGCCTCGCGGGACGTCTTCCGCGCTGCTGGTGGCGAGGGAGTAGATCACGACTGGCGCTTCGCGGCCTTGGAACTTGTCGACGGTGCCGACGCGCGCGCCGTCGGGCAACGCGGCGGCGAGCTTCGCCACTTGCGCGTTGTACGGCGTGACGACGAGCACGTCGTCGAGCGTCATCACGTGCGCGTCGCCGTTGCGGTCGGTCCACTTCTTGCCGAGCAGGTCGTCGACGAGTTGCGCGACCACCTCGGCTTCCTCGGCTGACGACGAACGGTTGCCGGTGTGCTCCACCGGCACCCAGCGCAGGCCGGCTTCGCCGTCGACCGTCTGGCGTTCGTTGCCCGGCTCGGGCAGCAACTTGTTGTCGTAGGCGATCTCGCTGATGAACGCGCAGATGTCGGGATGCATGCGATGCGTGGTCGCGAGGAACAGGCCGAGCTCGCTCGGCATGGTCTGGTGATCGCCGATCACGTGCTCGAGCGCGGACACCTCCGCACCGTCGGGATGGCTGCCGTGCGACGGCTGCGCGAGCTGCTGCGGATCGCCGAGCAACACGAGGCTCTCCGCCGCGCCGCTCATCGCGATCACGTCGGCCAACGACTTCTGCCCCGCCTCGTCGACGAACAACACGTCGACCGTGTCGCGCATCGCCGGGCGCGCCCACAACCACGCGGTGCCGCCCACCACGCTCACCGTGCCCTGCTCCAACGCGTCGAGCACCGCGTCGTTGTTGTCGACGCACTGCACCTGCTCCGACGCGCACCGCTGGTGATCCTCGGCCTTCTGCATCATCGCGATCTCGACGCCCTGCTCCCCCGCCGTGCGACACACCGCGTCGAGCAGGTTGCCGATCACCGAGTGCGAGTGCGCGGTGATCCCCACCCGCTTGCCCTGGCGCACCAGCTCCACGATCACATCGGCGCCGACGGTGGTCTTGCCCGACCCGGGCGGGCCCTGCACCGCGAGACACGTGTGGTCGAGCAACGGCACGATGCGGTGCGCGGCGTCGCTTGCCGGATTCGCCGTCGTGCGCGAGCGGCTCGCCGGGTGTGATGCCGGTGATGCGCGGCGGGCGGCGCAGCAACAGGTCGCGGGCGGCGCGGAACGGGCCGTCGCCATCGATGCCGTCGCGCGATCACCGCGCGGGCGACGTCGGCCACGCCGTTCTCCAGCACCTTGCTGTTCACCGGCGGCGCCGGGGATCAACGACGTGACCTCGGCCGGATCGCCCAGGCTCGGGCCGCGCTTGAGGCACAGCCGACCGTTGGCGTCGTCGACCGCGGCCGACGATCTCGCCCGCGGGCTTGCCCGTGTTCGGGTCGACCGGCTTCGCGCCCTCGCGGAACTTGTGGTCCTGCGGCGCGAACGCGTACTCGTACACCGTCGACTGCTTGATGCGCTCGACCTCGCCGACGAGCTCGAGGCCGCCGATGCACTCGCGGTCGTCGACGAAGTTCTCGTCGTTCTCGTAGCCGACGCGGTGGAAGAACGTCCACCAGTCGGGCTTGTCTTCGCGGCGATGCCAGAACAGGAGTTGCGCGAGCAGCCAGCGCGCCTGCTGTTCGTCGTTGCGCTGCGCGCGGTCGTCGGACACGTCGTGCGGTGAGCTGCTGCGCGAGCGCGGTGAGCTCGGCGTCGCGCTCGCTGATCTCCTCCGACGCGGTGCCGTCCTTCGCGTCGGGACGCGGGATCGCGCCGAACTGCGCTTCGGCGTCGACGCGTCGCGCTTCCAACCAGTCGCGCAGCTCGAGCGTGGAGCGACAGTCTTCGCGGTTGTAGTGCTCGATGTCGTCGAGCCGCTGCTGGTCGCGATCCTCGAGCCAGTCTTCGTAGGCCACGATGCTCTCGCCGCCGCCGGCGATGCCGGTGTCGTCACGAGTGCAGGTAGAGGTGCTCCACCTGCTTGAGCGAGTAGCTCTCGGTGCCGATGCGCACGCCCTGGCGCACGACCGCGTAGAGGTCGACGAAGCGCTCGCCGCGCAGCAGCTCGTCGACCTCCTGCTCCCGGGTGCCGTGGATGCCCATGAGGTGCTTGATCCTCGTGGGCTCGTAGGGCGCGTAGTGGTAGATGTGCAGGTCGGGGTGCACGGCGAGGCGGGCCATCACGAAGTCGATGAAGGCCTCGAACGCCTGCTTCTCCTCGGCGCGGGTGTGACCCCAGAAGGGTGTGTACTCGCCGCTGGTTTCGACGACGCCGAACAGGTACTCGAGGCCGCCGTCGTCGAGCGCGTAGGGGTCGCCCTCCATGTCGAAGAAGAGGTCGCCGGGTGACGGCTCGGGCAGCGCGGCGAACCCTCGCTTGGGCCACGTGGGGAGCTCGGCGTTGTCGGCCGCGAATGCGTTGAGGAGCTCTTCGTTCGGTTGTGACGGCGGCGGTTCGGGCGGGAGGAGCTCGTAGAGCTGCGGTCGCTGGTCTTCGCCTCGGACCTGCAGGTTGGCCTGGGTGCGGAGACGTTCGAGCGAGAGCGCGCCGACGCCGGGGATCGGCGTGTCGGCGTCGAGCGCGGCGAGCTCGGTGCGGGTGGTGATGCCGGCGACCTGGAACTTGCGGGCGTGGTCGCTGCGCATGCCGGCGACGAGGGAGAGGTGGTCGTCGTCGCGGCGACGTTGCTTGCACACGTCGGCCCAGCGACACACGCCGCAGTGGTCGACGGGATCGGGATAGGTGTCGGCGGTGGCCGCGTTGGTGGCCGTCGCCTCGTCGATGATCGCCTCGAAGCGCTTCTTGAGGGTGCGGTAGTAGGCGGCGTAGTCGCGCACCTTCTCGGTGTGCTGTTCGCCGTCGCCGGTGATGACGTGCATGTGCTGCGGGTCGGTGCCCTGCAGGCGGGCGACGTGCTCGGAGTAGTGGCACATCTGCAGGAGCGCGCCGGCCTTCACGCGGCGGGCGAGCTTGGTGTCGGCCACCTCGTAGGACCAGGCGCCGAGGTTCGGGCTGGGGTGGTCGACCTTGAGGAGGAAGTCGGCGTGGCCGCGCCAGCGACCGTCGAAGAAGGTGGCCTGGTAGATGACGTCGGCGCCTTGCTGCATCGCGGCGAGGGTGTCGCGCTCGCCTGCGGCGAGCTCGTCGCGGGTGAGCAGGTCCTTCGGGATCTCGGCGACGGCGAGGCCCTCGAGCCCGATACCGCTCGAGGTGCTTCGTTTCGTGCTCGCCGCCGCGGCGGGAGAGGACGTCGAGCATCGAGGTCGACGCGCTTGGCGCGCTCGAACTCGCCGCGGGTGACGGCCAGCTCCAGCTGCGTGAGGTGCCCGCACGCGGCGAACCCCGTGAGGTCACTCGCGCTGAGCACCAACCCGCCCTCGAGGATTTGCACTGCGCTCTACCTCGTTCGCGGATTCACTGCGGCTTCTCAGCCACTCAGCGTACGGAAAACCGCAATGAATCGTGTCGAGCGTCGAGGGATGCACGTCGGGAGTCTGGCACCGGCGACCGCTCCACGCCGACGACGCTGAGATCGAGGTCATCGAGACGCTCGGTGGCGACAGGTGGGCATGGCGTGGTTGTGGACCGGACGTCGCGCTGAACAGCTCCTTGAAGAGGTCGACGACGAACGTGTGGTTGACCTCCGCGCGGTGCTCGCGACGGCGACGGCGTGGCGACGGTCGTTCAGGCCGCGAGGGTGAGGTCGTCGTTCGCTCAGGAAGCGGTGTCGAGGGCCGCAGCTTCCACGAGCAACTGGCCGGACGTGACACGACCAACACATCGACGCCGAGGTCCGCGCATGACGGCCCGCGCGGCGAAGATCCCGTCGCCGCTGCCGACGACGAGACGGCCGTACCGCTTCACGATCAGCTCGGGCGGCGCGTGCGACAGCAACATCAGGTCGGCGCCGTCCTCGCCGTGCGCGGCGTGCACGTTGCACGGCACCGGCAGGTCGAAGCACATTTCGCGGATGAGCCACGGGTTCGACGCCACGATCACGTGGTCGCCGCACTGCCAGTCGGCGAGCGCGAGGTACCGATCGAAGGTGTGGCGCACGACCGGCCCGGTCGCACGCGGGTTGCCCACGAGGTTCTCGAGGTCGACGAGGTGCAAGCTGCGCTGCTGGAAGTGATCGAGGAAGTGGTCATCTGCGTCTCCGTTCGGGTGTCTGGAGAGCATGCAGCGGCGACTGTGACAGTTACATCGGTGTGATTCTTGGTTGCCCGGCCAGCGGTAGATTGCGCAGTCGATCGGAGGATGACCGATGAGCGACACTGAGTCACGAGAACCCGCACGATGCCGCTCCGGTGCCCGATGGAAATCCGGAGCCCGGCGACGCCGCGTCGCCGCCTTTCAATCCGCACCCGGAGTTGATCGGCAACATGGAGCGCAGCGAGCACGTACCGGCCGTCGCGGTGAGATCGGTCGCTCCGAGTTCGCCGTTGCCGGCGGAGGTGGGTGGCCGGCTCGACGGCTGATCGCGGTCAGGTGCCGTAGCCGTAGAGGAAGAGGTGCACACCTTCGGCCACGGCACGCCGGACGTTCGCGCGACTCAATGGCCGCGCCCCGAGATGAGAGCGGTTCGTGACCTCGGACGAGGTCACCGAGATGAACTGCGACGCCGCCCGGCCCGCGTCGGCGAAGCGCAGCGCGCCCGCCGCCGCCATCGCCGTCAGCCGGCTCAGCGACCGCCTGCTCCACTCGCCGCGGGCCCGCGGCACGCCAACGTTGCAGCACCTCCTCGGGAAAGTGCTCGGCCTCGGCGTTGATCTGGCGAACCATCGCGAAGTGCTCCGCGAACCGGATCGGCTGGCCGACGAGCAACTCGCCCAACGCGACGAGCTCGTCTTCGACGGGGAGCTCCGCGGCGACGAGCGTTTCGACGTCGGCGATGAACCCGTCGGCGACCCGCGTCGCGCTCGCCTCGAGCGTGACGGTGAACAGCTGCTCCTTGCCCTCGAAGTGCTGGTAGATCGTGCGCGTCGAGACGCCGGCCTCGGCGGCGATCGCATCGACGCTCGAGCGTGCGTACCCCGAACGGCCGAACACCCGCACCGCCGCGGTCAGGATCGCGTCACGCTTCGACGGCCGACCAGGCCGTCGGCCAGGGGGTGTTTGCACACCGGCACCTCGGGTAGTATTTGCCATGTACGTTTTACTCTATCCCCTCGGAGGAGACGTCCATGATCCCCCTGCGCCTCGCCATCATCGTCGGAAGCACCCGCCCCGGGCGACGGTCACCCGCCGTCGCCGAGTGGGTGCTCGCCTTCGCATCTGAACGTGCAGACATGGAGGCGGAGATCGTCGACGTCGCCGCGTTCGATCTTCCCTTCTACGACGAACCCGTCCCACCCATGTCGGGCCAGTACGAGCACGCGCACACGAAGGCATGGTCGGCGACGATCGCGGCGTTCGACGCCTACGTGTTCGTGACGCCGGAGTACAACCACTCCACCTCCGCGGTGCTGAAGAACGCCATCGACTTCCTCTACCACGAGTGGACGGACAAGGTCGCCGGGTTCGTGAGCTACGGCGTCGACGCGTCGGGCGCGCGTGCGATCGAGCACTTGCGCACCGTGATGGGTGAGCTCAAGATCGCCGACGTGCACATGAGCGTGCCGCTCTCGCTCCTCGACGACTTCCCCGACGGCGTGTGCGCGCCGCGGGCGCGACCCACGGCGCGTCTCGACCTCATGCTCGACGAGCTCGTGCAGTGGGGACGCGCCCTGCGCACGCTGCGCAACGAGCGGACGGCGTCTGTGCCGCAGGACGCGGTGACGGTCGCGGAGCAGTTCGTGGCCGAGATCCAGTCCGGCCTCGACCAGCAGGACGCCACCGTGTACAACCGTCACTTCGCGCCTGACGTGATGTGGGGCACCCCGTTCGGCGCCACCATCGCCGGCTACGACGACTTGCACGCGATCCACACCCGCTTGCTCGCACAGGGCGTCGCGCGGCCTGGTTCGCGCTACGAGTTGGTGCACGTGCAGGCAGTCGCGCCCGACGTGGTCGTCGCGCACGTGCGACGACGCGAGACCGACGACGACGACGATGGCACCGGCGGTCTCCCGCCCTTCTCCGAGATGGCGCTCTACGTGCTCGTACGACGCGACGGCGAATGGTGGCTGGCGGCGGGTCAGAACACACCGATCCGAGACAAGGGCGACGTGATCGCCGCCGGACGCGTCTGACCGTCGAATCGAGGAGCGTCACCATGCAGGCAGTGCGAGCCGAGCACGCGGGTCCGCCCGACGTGTTGGAGCTGGTCGAGCTGCCCGATCCCGTGCCGGGCGCGGGCGAGGTGCGCATCGCGGTGACATTCGCCGCCATCACGTTCATCGACACGCAGATGCGCGCCGGGAACTCGCCGGGGCCGCCGGTGTCGTTCCCCGTCGTGCTGGGCAACGGCGTGGGCGGGACCGTCATCGAGGTGGGCGACGATGTCGATCCAACGTGGATGGACACGACCGTGGTGTCGTCGACCGGAGGGCGCGGCGGGTACGCCACCGACGCGTTGGCCGCGGTCTCCGACCTGCACCGCGTTCCTGCCGGACTCGAGCTTGCAGACGCCACCGCGCTGCTCGCCGACGGACGCACCGCGCTCGGTCTCATGCGCGCGGCCGATGTCGCCGACGGCGAGACGGTCACGATCACCGCGGCGGCCGGTGGGGTCGGCGGGTTGCTCGTGCAGTTGGCGAGCGACGCGGGTGCGCGCGTGATTGCGCTCGCGGGTGACGACGCGAAGCTCGAACACGCGCGAGGAGCTCGGCGCGTCGGCCACGCGTGAACTACCGCGCCGACGGCTGGTCAGCCGCGCTGGCCGCGGCGACGCCCGACGGAATCGACGTCGCGTTCGACGGTGTGGGCGGCGATGTGAGCACGCCACTCGTCGACCGACTGCACGACGGCTCGCGCTACCTGCCGTTCGGCGCCGCGAGCGGGCAGTGGTCGCCTGCGACGGGCGCCGCCGAGGCGGCCGGCACTCGAGTGATCCCACTCTCGGCCATCGCGTCGGGCCCGGGCGAGATGTTCGAGCTGGTCGAGGAGGCCCTTCGCCTCGCCGCGGCCGGTCGGCTGCATCCCGACCATCGGTCAGACGTTTCCCTTGGCGGATGCGAGCGCGGCGCACGCGGCCATCGAAGCGCGCACGACCGTCGGCAAGACGCTGCTCGTCATCTGAACCTACGCCGCGACTCCGCAATTCGTCGCGGAATAGATACGCGATCGCGTATATTTTCCACGATGGTCCGCGCCGACACCAACGAGTCGGACCGAATCGCCGGGGATCTCCTTCGCATGGCTCGGAAGAAGGCACGACTGACGCAGGCGGAACTCGCCGAACGAGCCGGGGTTGCTCAGTCGTTGATCTCGGCGTACGAGACCGGCCGTCGTCAGCCAACGGTGCCGACGCTCGAACGCCTCCTTGATGCAGCCGGCTTCCAGCTCGGCGTGTGGCTCAAGGCAAAGCGCTAGCCCGTACGCGCGACGTCGTCATTGCGTCGACGGTCACGGCGCGAGTTCGAGGATCGTGACGCCGCGCTCGCCGATGCTGCTGTACGGGCATCGCGAGCTCGTCGGTCTGCGTCTCGATCTCCTCGCGGAACGCCTTCCCGCGGTCGCTCAGCAGCACCTCGTCGGGCGTGATGAGCCCACGCCCGCGCAGGAGTGCGGGATCGAAGAGTGCAGGCATGCGACGGAATGTACACAGGCATGAGGCGCCGACCCTTGGGGCCCATGGCGGGATCGAGCGCTGCTGCGCACGTTCCGCGGAACGCAGGCGCGCCGGCGCTCGCGCTGCTACGGACGGGCGACCGAGCCGACCACTCGGTCGTGCTCGACGGTCACGCCGTCGGCGCGGAGGCGGCGGGTCTGTTCGACGAGGCTCGGCGCGCGCAGACGGCCGTCGGCCCCGACGACGAGCCACCAGTTCGGGCCGTCGTACTTCGCGGCGAGGAAGGTGCCCACCGAACGGTGCCGACCCGGGAAGCCGGCAGCGGCGGCCACCCACCCGTAGCTCACGACCTCGCCGCGCGCGAGCCCATGGATCACCTCGGTGACCGCGTCATCGAAATCGTGCGTGCTGGCCATGACGTCGTGAGCGCGCGCTACATGTCGAGCGGCGGGCGCCAGGTCTCGGGACCACGGCGGTCGAGCTCGGCGAAGATGTCGTGCTCGTACGTCTGCTCCCACGTGGGATCGGCGAGGGCGCGGGCCTGGCGCTGGTAGCTCCAGTTCAACGGGTCGAGCTGGTGCGCCTCGCGGAAGTGCCCGACCGCTTCTTCGCCGTGCCCCTCGCGGTGGAGGTGCTGGCCGATCTCGAAGTGCGCGGCGGCGAGCGCGGCTTCCGGAGGACGGGGCCGCGATCGTTCGACCACCTCGTCGGGGCTCAGCACGTACTGGCTCGCCTCGCCCTGCGCGACCCAATCGCGGATCGCGGTCGTGTACACCGCCGGGTCGGCGGCGTTCGTGATCATCCCCGCGATGATGCGTCGCTGCTCTTCGGGGAGCGACGCCGTGTACTGGGCCGGGTCGGGTGCGCCCTCTTTACGCGGCACGTTGGCCGGCTCGGCGGGACGCACGATCGTGCCGTGCTCGTCGATCCAGATCCCGAACGCCACGTTGGTGATGCCGAACAGCTCGACCATCCGCAACGCGGGATCGGCCAACGACGGATGCGTCTCGCCAACGTCTTTGACCGCGGCGCGCGCCGAGTCGACGTTGGTGTCGAGCGCGACCGTCACCACGGTGAGTCCGTCGTCTTCGAGCTCCTCGGCGAGCTCCTGCCACGCCGGAAGATCCAGGCGGCACCCGCACCACGACGCCCACGCAACCGCGACGACCTTGCGGCCGCGGAGGCTGGCGAAGTCGAACGGTGTGCCGTCGAAGTCTTCGAGCACGAGGTCGGGGAAGGTCGCGTCCTCGAGCACGCTGCCGCCGCGGCGCGGACCGAGCGCCCACAGCCCGTGGGCCTCGTCGGCGACGAGCGGCATGCCGAGCGCGTCGGCGATCGCGTCGATGTCGACCGTTCCGTCGGACCGCAGCTCGACGCCGGGCAGCGGCACACACTCGTCGCCCCGACACGCGCCCTTCCGGCTTGAGCTCCCAGCCGGTCTGGGCGGTGAATTCGTCAGGAGTGAGGTCAATTGACTCGAGCAGCATCGGGTGAGCGTACGTCGACGGACGAAATGGGGACCAGGCTCCTCAGACCGGACATCAAATCCTGGAATCCTGGCCAACCGGCCCCTGCAACGGCGGGTTCCGGGAACGCCGACACCGGGTACGGCGTTGTGGTCATGGACGCCCGTCTGGGGGCGTCATCGCCTTGATCGGGAGCCTCATGTCCACGTTGATGAAGAACTCCGGTGCCGAATCCCACGTGACCCAATCCTCTGGGGACCGCGACGTCACCGTGCGAGTCGTCACCGAGCAGGGACGTCGCCGCGGTCGCGTCGGCTCGTTCCTGTCGACGCTCGTGATCGGCGCGCTGGCCGTCGGCATGCTGCTCATCGCCGGCGTGCTCACCGGGGTGTTGCCGTTCGCCAACCCGTTCGCGAACGACCACCGTCGACCGCTCGACGCCCGCGCTGCTGCACGAGGTGAGCAACCTCTCGACGTACTCCGCCGCGCAGGGCCACTTCCAGCAGACCATCGACGTGGAGCACGACGTGTCGATCCTGCCGTCGTTCATCGCCGGTGAGCGCACCACGTTCCTCGCCAACGGCACCGTCGACGCGACCGTGAACTTCTCGAAGCTCGGTCCCGACGCGATCAAGGCCGACGACGGCACGGTGACCATCACGTTGCCCGAGCCCAAGCTCGCCACCGCGGTGATCGACCCGAAGACGAGCCGGGTGGTCGGACGTGACCGTGGCATCGTCGACCGGGTGGCCGGCGTGTTCAACGACACGCCCACCGGCGAGCAGAAGTACTACGTGATGGCGCAGAGCAAGATCGGGAAGGCCGCGAAGCACAGCAACCTGATCGCCCGCGCCGAGCGCAACACCACCACGATGATGCAGGGCTTCCTCGGCAAGCTCGGCTACTCGACGGTGAACGTGGTGTTCACCCCGCCGACCCCGGCGAGCACCGCCGCACACGCCGCGTAGCAATCGCCTCGCCATCGCGCGCCACACTGCTGTGGTGCGCGATGACTCTGCGATTCCCGAACCGTCGCGCGCCGAGCTCGTGGCGCGGTGCCAGGCCGTGCTGGAACGCAACCGGCGGTCGGCGTGGACGTGCCCGTCGGCCGAGCTGTATCCGCACCAGTGGTTGTGGGACTCGTGCTTCACCGCGATCGGCCTGTCGCGCTACGACCCGGCGCGTGCCGCCGACGAGCTGCGCGCACTGTTCCGCGGTCAGTGGGCCGACGGGATGCTCCCGCACATGATCTTCGCCGCGGGTTCGAACGACCTCGGCAACCGCACCATCTGGCGGTCGCGCACGCACGCGGGCGCGCCGCGCGACGTCGACACCACGTGCATCACGCAACCGCCGCTGTTCGCGATCGCGGCGTGGCGCGTGGCGCAGGAGCTCGAGGCCGACGCGCGCCGAGCATTTCTCGCCGAGCTGTTCCCCAAGCTCGTCGCCTACCACTCGTGGCTCTACCGCGAACGCGACCTCGAGCACACCGGGCTCATCACGCTGATCCACCCCTGGGAGTGCGGACTCGACTCCACGCCACCGTGGATGCGCGCGCTGCGTCGGATGCACATGCCCGCGTGGCTGCGCACCGCGGAACGCCTGCATCTCGCGCGCGTGCTGCGCGGCCTGCGCTACGACACCCGCCAACTCCCAGCCGCCGAGCGCGCCACCGACGACGACGGCCTGCGCATGGTCGCGCTCGCAGTGCACGCGAAGAAGTACGACTTCGAGCTGCGTCGAATGCCGCGTGACCGCGGCGTGTTGATCGAGGATCTCGCGTTCAACTCGATGTTGGTCGCCGCGAACCGCGCGCTCGGGTTCATCGCGCGCGAGTTGGGTGCGACGGTGCCCGCCGAGCTCGACGCGTGCTTCACGCGGACCGCACACGCGCTCGACGACCTCTGGGACGACGACACCGGTCAGTACTTCTCGCGCGACGCCGTCACCCACGCGGCGCTCGACATCTCGACCATCGCGACCTTCCTGCCGCTGTGGGCCGGCGTGCCCGACCGCACGCGCGCCGATCGTCTCATCGAGCGGTTGCGCGACCCCGACACCTTCGGCCTTGATCACCCCGTGCCGAGCGTTCCGCGGAACGCACCGCAGTTCCGGCCCGTCCGCTACTGGAAGGGCCCGAGCTGGGTGAACACCAACTGGATGATCATCGAGGGGCTGGCGGGCTACGGCGAGCTCGAGCTCGCCGAGGAGATCCGGCGTCGCACGCTGAACATGGTCGAACAGGCCGGTCCGTGGGAGTACTTCTCCCCGCTCGACGGCAGCGGCCACGGCGCACCCGACTTCTCGTGGACCGCCGCGCTCACCATCGATCTCGCGCTCGACGACTGAACGGCCACCACCGGGCCATCGTCACTCGCAGGCGATGCCGTCGTGGTTGCCGTCGAACTTGTGCGACATCGGTGCCGACCACTTGGAAGCCGCGGACGCCGACGTCGGCGCAGTCGAGGTCGGTGCTCGAGATCGGTACGCAGGCGCCCGCGTAGTTGGCGTCGCACGCGCGTCCGCGCAATTGGTGTCGGCACGACTGTCTTCGAGCTCGACGAGCTGACGGCCGGCGTGTTGGTGCCACCGCACGACGCCCACAGCCCGCGGTTCTGCTCGCGGCCGTCGCGCCCAGCGCACTCAACTGATCGGCGTACTTCACGTTGGGCGGGTAGCGGTACGGCGCGGCGTAGCCGTCGGCGACGAGCGACTCGTTCACGAACAGTGCGTCGTCGGCGCGCCACACGTACGCGAGGCGACGGCCGTAGCGATCGCGGAGTTCGACGTCGCGTTCGAGTCGCACGCGCGTGCCGACGGGCAACAGCGACGCCGTGCGCGCACTCGCGTCCTTGCCGAAGCACTCGACCACGGTGCGCGGATCCTTCGTCTCGGGCGTGTCGATGCCGGTGAGTCGCACGCGTTCGTCGGCGCCGGCGTCGGTGTGCACGCGGATCGTGTCGCCGTCGGTGACCGACGTGACCGTCGCGTCGATCCCGTCGGGCAACGCGGCGTTGGTCACCGGCGCGGCCGTCGATGTGGTGATCGGCTTCGTCGGCCGGTCGCTCGCGTCGCACCCGACGAGCCCGACGAACACGCCGTGACGGCGAGGCACACGAGCGCGAGCAGTGCGAGGAGCGCCGCGCTCGACACGCGGCCGCGATCCGGAAGCGTCATGGACCACGAGTGTGCCCGCCCAAACCCGCGATCCTCCGGCACCGCGTTGGTGACCTCAAGCCCGAGAAACGGTCAGATCGTGCGCGCTCCGTCCGATTCGTCATCAAGTGCCGTGTCACCGGCGGTCGACCACTCGGTCATGACGCAAGCGCAACAACGCCGCTCGGTGGGTCACGCCTGATCCCACCGGCCGGTACGAGCAGCGGTTCTGGGACGGCACGGGCTGGACCCATCACGTCGCGCCGACACGGCCAAGCGACCATCGACTACACGGAATGGCGGCCCGGCCGCCGATGAGCACCACATCCCGGCGCCCATTGGTCGGTGCTGCAGGCGCGACCACGCATGCTGGACGCGGCCATCGCGCCGGCAGGCACGCTCCCTCCCCCCACGGGCGTCGGGCTGCGACCCGACGCCGGGATGGCGGCGTATCCGCAGCGCTCCGGACGGCACTCGTCGCACTGCTGGTCTGCAACACCGTCGCAAGCCTCGGCGTGATGCTCGCGGTCTACCAGCGCATCGGAGTGATCGACGACGCGGGCGGCAACCCGCGATCGCTCGACCTCACCCGCGCGCAGCGATGTCGACGCCACGGTGGCGAGCGTCGCGTTGATCTACCTCTTGCTGTCCGCTGCCACCGGGATCGTGTGGATCATCTGGCAGTGGCGCTGCGCGAAGAACGTGCGCGCGCTCGAGATCGAGGGCTCGAAGTGGGGTCCGGGTTGGAGCATCGGCGCGTGGTTCGTGCCGATCGCCAACATCGTCATTCCCGTTCATGATCCTGCAAGATCTGTGGCGCGGGCAGCGCCGCCCGGTCTGAAGCCTGGCGACACGTTGCGATCGCAGTTCGGATCGCCGTTCGATCTGGGCGTGGTGGTTGTCGTTCCTCTTGTCGGGCGTGTTGTCACAGGCGCTATCGGCACGTCGGGGGGCACCGACGCTCGACTCGATCCGCAGCTCGAACAACCGGCTGCTCGTCGCGTTCGGTCTCAGCCTGATCTCGACGGTGATCGCGATCGCCGATGATCGTGCAGCTCACCCAACGCTTCGAAGACCGCCGCGCCGAAGCCCTCGGCCTCGCCTGATCTCAGCGGTATTCGGGGTTGGGGAAGTCGAAGCGGCAGCCGGCGTCCCACTGGCTGCGCTGGTTGCCGTGCGCGGGAATGCCGCCCGCGTCCTTCAGCATGCGCGCGACGTGCAGCAGGTTCCACGTCATGAACGTGGTGTTGCGGTTGGTGAAGTCGTTCTCCGGACCGCCGGAACCTTCGTCGAGGTACGACGGGCCCGGGCCGGCCTCGCCGATCCACCCGGCGTCGGCCTGCGGCGGGATCACGTAGCCGAGGTGCTGCAGCGAATAGAGCACGTTCATCGCGCAGTGCTTCACGCCGTCCTCGTTGCCGGTGACGAGGCATCCGCCGACCCGGCCGTAGTAGGCGTACTGGCCGGCGTCGTTGAGCACCGACGAGTTGCCGTAGAGCCGCTCGATCACCTTCGTGCACTGCGACGACTTCTCGCCGAGCCAGATCGGTGTGCAGAGCACGAGGATGTCGGCGCGCCATCACCTGCTCGTGGATCTGCGGCCACTCGTCGGACGGCCAGCCGTGCTCGGTCATGTCGGGGTACACGCCGGTGGCGATGTCGCGGTCGATCACTGCGCACGACGTCGACCGTCACGCCTTGGCGCCCCATGATCTCGATCGCGATGTCGGCGAGCCCCTGGGTGTTCGACACCTCGGGTGATCGCTTCAGCGTGCAGTTGATGAACAACGCGCGCAGGTCGGAGTAGTCAGTGGTCGACGTGGCACACAGCTGCTCTTGCATCTCGTTCAAAGCCATGCGCACTGTCACACCAATCGCGGCGGTGTTACAGCCCCCCACCCCGTTTTGGCGTCACATAACCAGCCACTATCGGCAGGTTTGCTGACGCCAAAACAAGAAGGCGGTCAGACGTCGGTGCGGTAGACCTCGTCGTAGTTGAACCAGTCGGGCTCGCCGTCGATGACCTCGCGCATACGACGCGCCCAGTTGTTGGTCTCCGGGACGGTCGTTGTTCTTCTGCGCTTCCTCGAACGCCGACACACCCGGTTCGGCCGACGCGAACTCGGCGACGATGAGCACGTGGCGCGGATCGTCGCGGTCGACGAGCACGTGCGTGCCGGTGTAGCCCATCACGTCGAGCGTCGACTGCAACTCGTCCCACTCCTCGATGAGCTCGATCACCCGGTCGGGGTGGTCGGTGTGCATCGAGATGACCTGGCTGAAGTTCAAGCGTCGGGCGCTCACGACTGGTCCGCCGCCTGCTTCGCTGCCAACGCGTCGGCAAACTCCTGCTGGGTCTCGGTCATCCCGTCGCGATCGAACGTTCCGGGCGACCCGGCGTTCACCGCGGCGGCCGACTTCGGAGGAATGCTCAGGCGGACGCGCACCTCCTCGACCGGCAGGGCGGCGAGCTGGTGGAAGTCTTCCTCGAACAGGTCGATGCCGTGGTGTTCGGAGACGGCCTTCCGCGCGCGATGGCGTCGGCGAGACGGTGCTGCATGCCGGGCGCCTGCAGGTTGCGCTCGTGCACGTCGCGGCGGAAGAACCCGGTGTCGGCCACGTAGCCCGTGTCGAACAGGCCGATGACGGTGGCCAGCCACGCGAACCCCTTCGGCATCGGGTCGGCGCGTCCGACGAACGCGAACACCTCGAGCTCGCCCTTCAGGGTGGTGCCGTAGTCGGCGAGCACGTGCGCGAAGTCGTGCTGCGCCAAGTAGGGCGACGCGCCCGACGCGCTGCCCGGGATCCCGAAGCCGCGGCCGTCGTACATGTCGATCACCGCGCGGCCGAGGGTGCCCTCGGGGAGCTCACGGAACGCGATCCAGCGCGCTTCGAGCTCGGGGTCGGGCCCCGGCGACAGGAACGGGTCGTTGAGCTGGATCCCGCTGTGCATCAGGTTCGCGTCGACCTCTTTGACGTGATCGACGAACCCGCTGCGCCGGAGGTCCATCCAGGCCATGCCGTACGCGCCCTGCGCGTAGCGACGCGCGACCCGCACGAAGTGGTCGTCGACGCCGAGCGTCTGCGCGTACACCCCGACCCGGTGCGCGACCTCGGTGGGCAACGGCTTGAGCACGAGCTCGCCGAGCACCATGTGGTGCACGATGCGCTGGCGGTACGCGAGGTCGTGCTTGGCGAGGACGTCGGCGAGCTCCTCGGGGCCGAGCGGCTCGAGGTGGTGGTAGTCGACGTCGACCCCGGTGAGTGCGAGCGCGATCGCGCTCAGCAGCAGGGCCTGGACGTCGGTGATGCCGTCGTCGGCCGCCACCGCGGTGGCGATGCCGCGCGCCACGCACACCACCTCTGCGTGCTCCTCGGGGGTGATGTCCATGTTCGCAACGCTACGCGAGAAGGGGCCGGCCATGTCGAGGCGAGCCCACCGCTCGGGCGTCGTGGTGACGAGCCGGTGGCATCGAGCGTCGCCCAGAGGTCGCAACTGCCGCATGCTTGATGGGGGAAGGGTTGTGGGGGGTCCCGATAAGTGTCACACCCCTCGTTGATACTGAACCTCGGAAGCGGCGGGCGCCGAGTTCCACGGGAGTTCGAGGGCAATGAGCGCAGTACCGATCATCCAGAGCAAGGGCCGGGTCCTGGTGGCCGACGGCGTCGTCTACGTGCGCGAGCTCGAAGAGCACGACGCCGAGGTGGCCCGCATCGTGGCCGAGTCCGACGACCCGGTCGCGGCTGCGAGCTCGTGCCTTCGCATCGGGGCTCGGGCCCTCCGGGCCGCGCACGTGAGCGTCGACGTCGACGTGATCGAGCGGTCGTTCACCGAGCTCGAGCACCGCTTCGAGACGCGGGTGAACTCCGCGGTCGACGAGATCGCCCGCAGCACCGCCGAGCTCCTCGACGAGGACGACGGCGCGCTCACCGGCACCCTCGGCACCTTCCGCGGTGAGCTCGAAGGCCTGCTCGGCGACACGTTCGACTCCGACTCGAAGACGAGCGTGCTGGCCAAGATCGAGGAGCTGGTGCTCGGCACCATGAAGGGCCTCATCAGCCCCGAGATCGACGACAGCCCGATCGGTCGCCTGCGCAAGGAGCTCGTCGACACCGTGCAGCGCGAGGTGAGCGACGTGGCCGACGAGGTCCGTCGCGTCACCGAGCACCTCGGCATCGTCGACGCCACCGACGACGTGTACGAGCAGACCACCGCCAAGGGCTTCGACTTCGAGGACCTGGTCGACGAGTGCGTGAGCACCCTCGCGGTCGCGCACGGCGACCTCGCCGAGACCACCGGCCTCACCCAAGGCGCCACCGGCTCCAAGGTGGGCGACGAGGTGATCACGCTCAACCGTGACGACACGCTCGGCTGCGAAGCGTGCTTCACCATCGAGGTGAAGAACCGCAAGCTCAACCTGCGCGCCACGCTGGCCGAGCTCGACGAGGCGATCGCCAACCGCGACGCGTACGCGGCGGTGGCGGTGTTCCGCTCGCAGGAGCAGGCACCCACGTCGGTGCCGTTCATGTACACCGACGACAAGGCCATCGTGGTGCTCGACCCCGACGATCTCGACGAGTCCGCGCTCCGGCTCGGCTACATGTGGGCGCGCTGGACCGTGCGCAAGCAGCTCGCGAGCAGCGACGAGCAGGAGGGCATCGACATCGAGCGAGTGCGTTGCCTCCTGGAAGACGCGTCACGTGCGCTCGAGCGTCACGCCACCATCAAGCGCGCGCACACCGTCGCCCGCAAGGGCATCGACCAGGCCGGCGAGCAGGTGCAGGCGCTGGTGCTCGAGACCCGCACCGCCATCGACGACCTCGCCATCGAGCTGCAGGGCTGAGCCGCCCGTTCGCTCGCCGTCACTCCTCATCGGACGGAAGTGCGGCGCGGAGCGCGTCGACATCGCCGACGGTGACCGTGAGCCCTGGGTGACGCACCTTCCCGAACGGATCGAGCCCCGCCACGGGATCACGGAAGTGGATGCACAACCCGAGGTCGTGGTTGGTCGCAAAGGTGAGGCCACGATCGACCGCCGAGAGTCGCGCCGGACCGATCGTCTTGACCACCGAATACGGGCCGGTCACGTGGCTCGTGACCACGTTGCTGAGCGGCGTGTCGATGAACCACGGGCCGAAACGAACCCGCACGTGGCCGGAGGCCGCGTCGTCATCGACGTCGACGAATGCGCGCGTCTCGGTCACCCCGAACAGCACATTCACCCGATAGCGCGGATCGAACGAGAATCCGAAGCGTTGCGTCATCTCTCATGGATACCCGACGCGACAAGAATGAAGCTCGAGGTTCCGATCCGAGGAGTTGCCATGCAGTCCGTGACCGCATACCTGAGCGTCGACGGTGCCGCCGACGCGATCGACTTCTACACGCGGGCGTTCGGCGCGCAGGAGCAATACCGGCTCCCGATGCCCGACGGCCGTCTCGGCCATGCCGAGATCACGATCGGCGACACCACGTTGATGCTGGCCGACGAATGGCCCGACGGCCAGGTGGTGGGTCCACTCAAGCGCGGCGGCGCGAGCGTGTCGTTCTCCATCGAGGTCGACAGCGTCGACGCGCTCGACGCGATGTGGGCGACGGCGACGAGTGCCGGCGCCACCGTGCAACAGGAGCGCGAAGACCAGTTCTACGGGTACCGATCGGGTCAGCTGGTCGACCCGTTCGGTCACCGCTGGGGAATCATGACCAAGATCGAAGACGTGGCGCCCGAGGAGATGCAACGTCGCATGGACGCGATGGGCGACGAGCCGGGCTGACCCGCCTCACGTCTCACGTCTCACGCCCGGCGCCTCACTCGGCGAACGGCGCCTCGGTGATCTCGGGGATCACGAGGTCGCGCGACGGTCCTCGCATCTGCAACACCAGCACGCCACCGATCGTCGCGAGCACTGCCGCACCGGCCGCGATCTGCACGCCGTTGAGCTCCTGACCGAAGAAGATCCATCCGCCGGCGGCGGTGACGACCGTGGTGCCGAGCACCATCACCGACGCGATGCCCAAGTCGACGTGCTTCTGCGCCCAGGTCATGGTGCCGTGACCGAGGCATCCGGCGAGCAGGGCGAGCATCACCACGTAGATCCACTCCTCGCCCGTGAACGACGTGAACGACGAACCCCAGATCAGCGCGAGCGGCGTGATCACGATCGCCGTGACGATGAACACGCCCGAGATGTACGCCGCCGCCGGCTCGCCGGCCATGCGATGACGCTTGATGCTGAGCAGGTAGCCGGTCATGCCGAGCAGACTGCCGACCGCGAACAGGTCGCCTTTGATGCTCGCGCCGTCGGTGGAGCCACCGGCAAGCACGAACACGCCGACCGCGATCATCGTGCCGGTCATGCACGCGATCTGTCCTCCCGTGAGCCGCTCGCCGAACATCGGCACCGCGACGATCACGATGATCACCGGGCTCAACGCGCCGATCAACACCGCGTTGGCGAGCGACGTGTCCTGGAACGACGCGAAGCCGAGGGTCTGCGCGATGGCGAAGCACACGCCACCGGGGACCGCGATCTTCAGCAACCGCCACGTGAGCGGGGCCTTCGCCAGCCACGCGACCGTGACCACCACCGGCACCGCGATCCAGTTGCGCCAGAACGCGATCGTGAGCGGTGAGGCATCGATGCCGCGCACGAACAACGGACCGAGCCCCCAGAGGAAGGTGACCATGACCACCGCGCAGTATCCGAGGCCCAGCTCGCCGCCGGCCTTCGCGGTGACGCGCCCTCGAAAGGTGTCATTCCCCGCCGGTGGCGTGATGGCAGGCGGAGTCATGGCGAGCATCTGAGCGCACGAGGGGACTCGCATGCCAATGCATTGGTCACGAAACGGGAGGCGCGAGGCGCAATAGCGTTCGTTCGTCGCCACCGGCATCCGACCGGAGCACCACTTCACCTGACGTCACCCGAGGGAGCAGCCGATGTCGCACGGACGTCTCGCCGGCAAGGTCGCACTCATCACGGGGGCCGCGCGGGGCCAGGGTGAGGCCGAAGCGCGCCTCTTCGCGGCCGAGGGCGCCCAGGTGATGCTCGCCGACGTGCTCGACGAGATCGGCGCAGACGTCGCGGTCGAGATCGGCGACGCCGCTCGCTACGTGCACCTCGACGTCCGCGACCTCGACAGCTGGCACGCCGCGGTCGCCGCCACCGAGGCTGCGTTCGGACCGATCACCGTGTTGGTGAACAACGCCGGCGTCGTGCGCGGCGGGAGCGTGGTGAACACCACCCCCGAGCAGTACCTCGACGTGATCGCGGTGAACCAGCTCGGGCCGATGCTCGGGATGCAGGCGGTCGTGCCCTCGATGCGCGGCGCCGGCGGCGGCTCGATCGTGAACATCTCGTCGAACAGCGGACTGATCGGCATCCCCGGGAGCATCGCCTACACCAGCTCGAAGTGGGCGGTGCGCGGCCTCACCAAGTCGGCGGCGTTGGAGCTGGCGCCCGACATCCGGGTCAACGCCGTGCTGCCCGGCCCGGTCGACACGCCGATGATCCATGACCCGGCCGTGTCCGCCGAACGCTTCGCGTCGATCTGGGACGCCGGTCGTGCCCTTGGGACCGCGCCGCGAGCCCGGTCGAGATCGCGCACGCGGTGCTGTTCCTCGCCTCCGACGACTCGTCGTTCATGACCGGCAGCGACGTGGTCGTCGACGGTGGCCGCACCACGGGCACGCATCGCGGGAGCCCGCCCGCGGCAGCGAGCGCGGTCAGCGACTGACGTCGTGCGCGTCGAGCGCGTCGACGAATCGACGCGCCACCGCGTCGGGGCTGAACTCCGTGAGCACTCGAGTCTGGAGCGGGGCGGCCCGGTACGCGCGCCGTGGAGGTCGCGGGCGACCTCGCGCATCTGGTGGGCCGCATGTTCGATCGACGGCTCGGCCCAACGCTGATCCGCTGAGTACGACGCGTACGCGTGGTGGTGCACGTGCACCAGCTCGTGGTCGACGAGCGACGCGTGCTCGGGCGTGAGGAACTCGAGATACCCGCCCCATCCGGTGGCGATCACCGGGTTGCCGTAGGCGCACGCGTCGAAGGCGCCGATCCCCCAGCCTTCGCCCCGCGCGAGGCCGACGAAGCAGTCGCCACGCGTGTGCAACGCCGCCACCTGATCGTCGGTCCACGTCGCCGGCTCGACGCGCACCGCGGCCGGGCGCGCGTAGTGCCGCACGAGCTGCGCGACCTGCCAGCCGGTCGTGTACGCGAACCGAGTGTCCGCGCCCCACCCCTCGGCCGGCGGCATCTCGATGCGCACACCCGTCTTGACCACCAGCACCACCGGATCGTCGGCGGTGAAGGCTTCGAGGTCGGCGCGCACGGTGTGGAACATGGCTTTGCGCTCGTCCCAGCGCCCGATCGCGTAGAACACGACCACGTCGTCGGGCAGACCGAGCGCCGCCATCGCGTCGTCGCTGCCCGGCACGGGATCGCACACCACGTGTGGCACCGCCACGCTCGGCGTGGTCACGCCGCCCTCGGCGAACACCTGGCGGTTCCACTCGCTCGGCACCACGATCAGGTCGACGTCGTTCAAGAGCGCGGGCCAGTGCGCAGGAACCCGGTCGGTCTCCCACACCGTGTGCGACACGAGCGGGCCGGTGTCGGGTCGCGCCTCGAGCACGCCGCGGACGAGCGGCAGGTACTCCGGCACCAGGTGCGCGACGGTGGGCGCACCCGCGACCGCCCGTTCACCCGGGAGCTCGTCGCGGGAGAACGGCACGAAGGCGGGCTCGGCACCGAGCGCGTGTGTCGGACAAGCCGCGGTACTCGACGCTCGTGCCCGCACCGCGCAACGCCCGCACGAGGCGATCGGCGGCGTCGCCGTAGCCGGTCGGCCGCGTCCTCGGCCACGTAGCGCAGCGTCGCCGCGGGTTCGTCGGGCGGAGACGGGGTCACGCGAACACGTCGTGCGCGGCAAGGTGCGGACGCACGATGGTCGCGTAGGTCGACGGGCTCGTGCGCACCCACTCCTCGGTGATCGCCCGTGCGTGCACGTCGCTGAAGTCGCGCCGATCCTCGTCCCACCAGAGGTGCGCGGCGAGGTGCACCGACGCGACGCCGGTGAGGTCGTCGTCGCGATCGACGAGCAGCCGGCGGAGTCCGTCAGGCGTGGGACCGAAGTGGTGAAAGGTTCGCTCGGGCTCCACCCGCACGAGCTCCGGATTCGCGCGCAAGGTCGTCGGCGAGGAAGCAGCTGTGCGCGCACCACGAGCCGTCGAGCGCGCCCGCGATCTCGTCGCGCCACCGTTGCACGTACGCCGATCCGGGCTCCGCCATGATCGAGCGCGTTCGACAACGACGACCGCGACTGTCCGCTGGCGGGATCGAACACGTCGGGCTCGCGGCCGATGACCGCGGGTGCGTCCCACAGCTCCGGCGCAACCGGCGCAACGAACGCGGTGTCGATGTCGGCGTACATGCCGCCGTGGGTCGCGAGCGCGTCGAGCCGCACGAAGTCGGCCTCGTGGGCGTACGAATACCGCGCGACCACCGGATCGTCGTACGCGAAGTCGGTCACCTCGCGCACCCGCTCGACGCGCGACAGCGTGACCAGCGGACGGGCGAGGTCCCAGTACACGCCGTACGGCAGCTCGTGGTGATGCACGATGATCTCGTCGGGCTGCACGACGGCGCGACACGACGCGATGGCGAGGTAGTGCACGAGGTGGAACGGCTCGTCTTGGGGACGAAGTCCGAACACGAAGTGCACGATGCGGGGGATGCGGTGGGCCATGGGCGGCACGGGTCGATCGTTACGGTGTGCGGATGGCCCCGGATCGTACCGAGCGGATGTCGCGCGCCCCGATCGTGCTCGTCACGCCCCTCGTGCCGCTCCCCGGCACCAACGGTCTCGCGATGCGCGCCGGGATGTGGCTCGACGCCCTCGCGAGCCACGCGCCGGTGCACGTGGTCGTGGTGCCGGTGTCGGGCCCGGCCGAGCCGTCGGCGTGGGCACGGGTCGGCGCGGCATCGTGCACGATGATCGACTGGGTGCATCCCGACGCGGCACAGCGTCACGTGGTCGCGCAGCTCGCCGATCCCGAGTGGAGAGCAGCGCTGTCGGCCACCGCGCCGCTTCCCGACCGCGCCACGCTCGCACCCCCGTCGCTGGCGATCGACGCGGTCGCCGCGCTCGCGCCATTGCTCGACGGTGCGACCCCCGCGGCGCTCGTGGTGATGCGCGAGTACCTCGCGCCGTTCGGGATCGCGTTGGCGCGCGAGCTGCACGCCGGTCGCGTGGTGGTCGACGCCGACGACGACGTCGAGCCGTTGCTCGAGGCACTCGGCGAACACGACGAGGCGGCGGCGTACGGTCGGCTCGCTCGGGAGTGGCTGCCGCGGGCCGACGTGGTGACCGCGGCGTCCGCCGTCGACGCACGGGCGATCAGCGAGCGCTACGCGATCGCGCCGGTGCTGCCCGTGCCGAACTCCGTCCGACGCCCGCCCCGGATCACACCCCGCCCCGATCGTGACCGCGTGCTCTTCGTCGGCAACCTCACCTACCCGCCGAATGTCGCGGCGGCGCGCGACCTCGCCCTCGACGTGTTCCCCGCCCTGCGCGCACGTCGCCCCGACGCAACCTTGCACCTCGTCGGCCACGCCGCACCGCTCGTGCGGGAGCTCGATGCCCTCGACGGCGTCACCGTGCACGGGTTCGCCCCCGATCTCGCGCCGCACTACGGCGCGGCTGACGTGGTGGTGGCCGCCCTCGCGTCGGGCGCGGGGACTCGCATCAAGGTGCTCGAGGCGTTCGCCTACGAGCGGCCGGTGGTGGCCACACCCATCGCCGTGTCGGGCCTCGAGGTCCGCGACGAGCACGAGGTGCTGCTCGCCGACACCGCGGCCGGGCTCGCGGTGGCCGTGGAGCGCGTGCTGACCGACGCGACGCTCGCCGACCGCTTGACCGCGGCGGCCAGCGCCACCCTCGACGACCGCTACGCTCCCGACGTCGTCGCGCCGATGAGCGCGACAGGCAGTGTGGGGCGAACCAGCAGGAGCCACGCGGTGAGCGAACAGCAACCGGAACCGGTCGACGGACTCGACGTGCACGAGGTCGACGACGGCCTCGTCGTGTACCACGCCGACACTGATCGGGTGCACTACCTCAACCCGACCGCGGCCGTGGTGCTGAGCCTCGCCGACGGGACCCGCAGCGAGGCGGAGCTCGCCGAACTGGTGCAGGCCGCGTGGGAGCTCGATGCACCGCCCGCTCGCCGACGTGCACGAGTGCGTCGACCAACTCCGCACCGAGGGCGTGCTCCGATAACCGGCACACCACCGGCCGGCACACCATCACGCGGGGCGTCGGGCCCGGTCACGCTGCGGCTGCTCTGGCACACCATCGAGATCAGCGGTGACCCCGATGTGCTCGGTGTGCTGCTGCCCCTGCTCCCGCAGGCCGCCCATCCGATGGCACCGCGCACCACCATGCACTACGACGTGCGCCGCACCGCCGATGGCGCCGCGTTCGTCGTGCGAGAAGAGCTCGACGTGCTCACCACCGTGGACACCGCGGGTGCGGCGAGCGACGCGATCTACGTGCGTGCACATCGGCGGGCCTTCGAGCTGGCGTCGAGGAGAGGTTGGTCGCGCGATGCACGCGGTCACCGTCGATGTCGACGGCGCGCGCGTCCTCGTGGCGGGTCCGTCGGGTGCCGGCAAGACCACCCTGGCGCTCCGGATGTTGTTCGACGGCGCCGCGGTGCAGGGTGACGAGAGCGTGCTCGTGCACCGATCAGGGGCCAGCCTCGCGGTGCCACGCGCCTTCCACGTGAAGGACGGCACTGCCGCGATGGTGCCCGAGCTGCTCGCGGTGCCGGGGTGGCACGACCTGCCTCAGGTGCACGACATCACCGTGCTCGACCCGACGCTCGTGCGCGCCCCGTGGACGCTCGTGGAGGCACCGGTCGATCACGTCGTGCTCCTCGACCACGACCCTGCCACGCCCACGGGCGAGGAGGCGGCGATCGAGCCCATTCCGAACGCCGTCGTGCTCGAAGCGCTCGTCGCGCAGACGTTCCCGCTCACCGAGAGCACCGCGGAGCTCCTCCGCACGTTGATCGGTGCGGTCGGACGCGCTCGGGGTCACCGCCTCCGCGGACCCGACCCGCGCGCGACCTTCGATGCATTGCTCGGCGTTCTCAGCTAACCTGCCGCAATCCGGTCGTTCCCCGACCGGGCATGAACGCCGAACACGACAACACCGAACACGACGCTGAGCGCGAGGCAGGAGACCACCGTGATCGAAGAGTTCAAGAACGCCCTCGACGGTGTGGACGCCGACCGCCGTTCGTTTCTGAAGAAGATGGCGGTCACCACGGCCTTCACCGTTCCGGTGGTCTCGTCGTTCACCATGACCGGGATCAAGGCGGTCTACGCGCAGACGCCGTCGGTGAGCGGCCAGGTCTCCGGCGCCGGCGCGAGCACCTCCACCACCCGGGCCTCCAACCAGGCGCCCAGCACCACCACCACCTCCCTCGGCGAACCAGTAGCTCCCAGCGAGCGCTACCGCTTTCCACCAGACTCCACCGGAGGAGCGATGCTCCTCAGTGCCGCACTCATCGTCCGCGACGAAGCCGAGCATCTCGACGGTTGCCTCGAATCGCTGCACGGCCTGGTCGACGAGATCGTCGTGGTCGACACCGGATCGGTCGACGCCACACCCGAGATCGCCCGCTCGCACGGCGCGGTCCTCGAATTCGACCCGTGGCGTGACGACTTCTCCGCCGCCCGCAACCGCTCCCTCGACGTCGCGCAGGGCGACTGGATCCTCTACGTCGACGCCGACGAGCGCGTGCGGGCCGACGACCCCGTCGCGGTCCGCGCCTCGCTCGAGGCCGCCGATCGCACGATCGCGTTCCGCGTGCCGTTCGTGCCGCGATCGGGGTGGACGCCGTACCGGGAGTTCCGTCTCTGGCGCCACCGCGCCGACGTCCGCTTCGTGAACGCGATGCACGAGTCGATCGTGCCGGCACTCTCCCGCGCCGGCACGCGCGACGACCTCACGATCGAACCGTTCGATCTCTTCACCATCCTGCACCTCGGCTACGACGGCGACCAGCGCCGCAAGCGCCGACGCGACGAACCGATGCTCCTCGCGGCCATCGCAGCGAACCCCGAGCGCAGCTACCTCTACGACCACCTCGCCCGCGTCTACGAGAGCTCCGGCGACTCCGAACGCGCCATCGCCACCTGGGAGCGCGGCATCGCGGTGGCGCGCGAGCGCGACGCCGCGCACGTCGACGATCGGCTCGTCTACATCAACCTCTTGTTCCACCTCCTGGCGCTCGAGCAGGTCGACGATCGGTTCGGCGCGCTCGTCGACGAAACGCTGCAGCGGTTCCCACTGGTCCCCACCGTGGAGCTCGCCGCCACGCGCTACGAGTTCGCGGTGGGCCGACCACGCGAAGCCATCGCGCGACTCGAGTGGCTGCTCGCGTGCGACGTCGCGGCCGTCATCGACACCGGGGCCTCCTACGACGAGCGGGTGTTCGGCGAGTGGGCTTGGGATCTGCTCGGGTTGTGCCGCTTCCAACTCGGCGACGACGCGGCCGCGGCCGAGGCGTTCGGCGCCGCCGAGCGGGCCGCGCCGACCGTGGCGGCCTACAACGTGCGTCGTCGTCTCGCCGAAGCGCGCGCGGCGTCGCCCGGATGAGCGCGCCCACCGCCGTCGTCGACGAGCTCGCCGCGCTACTGCGCTTCGACGTCATCGGACCAGTGCACGATCCGCAGGTCGGATGGCCGGCGCTGCTCGAGGTCGCGTCGGCCCATCGGTTGCTGCCGGCGCTCTGGTCGGCGCTGTCGGCGCGCGGCGTGCGTCCACTGCCCGACGACCTGCGTCACGGTTCGTCGCCGCTCGCGATCCTCGAGCAGGCGTACCTCGACAACGACGCACGTATCCGCGCGTCGAGACGGCAACTCGTGCGCGTGCTCGACATGCTCGAGGGCGTCGACGCGTCGCCGATCCCGCTCAAGGGCTCGCACTGGCTGCTCGCCGGATGGCTCCGTGATCCCGCCGCCCGCGTGATGGTCGACATCGACGTGCTCGTCCCGCGGACACGCTCCGATGCCGCCACCGACATCCTCGAGCGCTACCTCTACGTGGCCGTGCCGTTCGATCCGGTCGACGGCGGTGACCATCAACTGGCGCCGATGGTCGCCCCACGGTGGCCCGGCTCGGTGGAGGTCCACCTCGAGCCCATCATCGGCTTCCACCGTCGGTTGCTCAGCGCCGAAGAGGTACGGGCGCGGGCGGTGGTGATCGACGTCGACCTGGCCGCGCGCACGCTGCCGAGCAGCACCGACGCCGTGCTGCTCGCGATCGGCCACGGTCAGCTCCAAGACGAGTCGCTCAAGCTGCTCGAGCTCCCGCTGCCGCGCGCTCCACGACGTCGCCAGCCTGCCGCCGGACGTGCTCGCGTCCGTCGACTGGGATCTCGTGACCGGCGCGTTCCGACGTGCCCGCTCGCCGATCGCGCTCGCCGCCTTCGCGTTCGCACTCCGGGAGCTCTTCGGGGTGGTGCTTCCGGTGTCGACCCGCGGCGGAGGCGAGTGGTGGCGTGCAGTGCGCTGGGCCATGGATCATCAGGATCCCGCGCACTGGTACCGCGAGGCCGTGAGCCTGCCGCGTTCGTTGCGCGCCGCAGCGCATGCGACAGCTCTACGGCGTCGATCACGGCCTCGCGCTCACCCGGGTGCGCATCGGGCATCTGCTCGGCGGCGCGTCGAAGCGACTCACCCAGCCGGCCCGATGACAGCCAACACGCGGGCACACTGAGCCGTGTCGTTTCCGTGGCACGATCACGCGTGGGTCGAGGTGGGTGACGTGGTCGACGCGGCGCGGGCACCAGACGACCGCGTGCTCGCGCCCGACCTCTTCTGGTGGCGGCTGCAGCGCATCCACCGCTTCGTCGCGGCGAACCTCGCCGGGCCGCCCGACTACGACTGGGTCATCGTGCACAAGGGCGACGTCGCGGCCTTCCCGCGGCCGTTCGCCGACGCGGTGCTCGCGACGATGACCCCGGTGTTCGCGAACGAGGTGTTCGTGGTGTTCTCGGCACGCGCCGACGCAGTGTCGATCGGCCTCGACGACGACGACGTTGCACCCTTCGTGCACGACGCCCGCGACCTCCCGATCGAGCCGACGGCGACGCTCCACTACGAATCCGATCGCGTCTTCGGGAGCGAACCGCTGCTGGTCGACTTCTCGACCCTGTCACCCACCGAGACCCGGGCGTCGTACAACACCTTCTTCGGTCGCGGCGGGTACCGGTACCCCACGCTTCGCGACCGCGCCTACTACGACGACATCCACGGCTGGCTCACGCGTTGCATGGAGCGATGGAGCGGGCGCCGAGTGCTCGAGGTGTGTTGCGCCGCGGTGCCGTTCATCGACCGCACGACCGCCAGCACCGTCGTGCGCACCGATCTCTCGCACGGCGCGGTGCACGCGGCCCGTGACGCTGATCGCGCCGGCGCCACGAACGCCGCGCTGCTCCACGGTGTGGTCGACGCCGAGATGTTGGCCTTCGCCAACGGCTCCTTCGACGCCGTGGCATTCGTCGATGCGATCGAGCACGTCGTCAGCGCGCAACGCGTGTTCGACGAAGCGGCGCGGGTGCTCACACCCGGCGGCGAGCTCCTCCTGACGTTCGCCAACCGCAACAGCCTCAACTACGTGTTGCACCGCGCGCTTGGATACGGGGAGTCGCGCACCAACCACCAACACCTGGCTGAGTTCACCATCGATGAGATCACCGCCATGCTCAGCACCGCGGGCTTCACCGTGGCCGAGACCGCAGGGATCGAACTTCGGCCCTACCTGGGTGTACCGGGTGTCGACGAGGCGACGCGCACCGTGGTCGATGACGACCCGGACCTCGTCGAGCTGCTTCGGGAGCTGGGCCGGCGGATCGGCGCTGACTATGCGTACATCGGCGTGGTCGTCGCCCACAAGACCTGATCGCGCTCAGGCCGCCACCGAGGTTCGTGGGGTCGGGTACGGCATCCGCCGGAGGATCCCGAGACGCATCCCGGCGACGATCGTCGCCAGCACGAGCGTGATCAGGGCGAGCGCAGCGATCGCACTGCGCAGGTGCACCGAGACCGCGCCGTCGAGCGCGGCGATGGTGGTGAGGTTCAACAAAGCGTGCACGACCGTCGCCGGCAGCAGCGCACCCGTGCGCAGCACCGCGTAGCCGAGCACCACGCCCAGGCACGCGAACGGCACCGCGTGGAACGTGTCGCTCATCTGCGCCACGTGACCGGGCAGGAGCATGAACACGAACCCGGCCGCGAACAGCGCGGTCATGCCCGCGACCGCGCCCCAGTCTTCCGAGTTGCGCCAGTTGCGTCCGAGCAACTTCGCGGTGGCCGCGCCGACCACCATCAACACCGCGACGCGATACACCAGCTCCTCGCCGAGCGCGCCGACGACGAGCCCGAGTCCGTCGGCCAGACCGTTGGGGTGCTGCGCGAACTGGTACACGCCGAAGCACATCGCGGCGCCGCCGATGATGAGGAACTCGCGCCACGCCTCGAGGTTCACGCGATCGAGGCCGACGCGGCGCACGCCGAGCAGCGCGCACGAGCAAGAGGCCGAGCGGGAGCGCGGGCGAGATGGGCACGCGCCCGAGCGAGCCCAGCGAGATGTCGGCCCACGCGGTGTACACGTCGACGACCACCGTGAGCCCGGCCAGGGCGAGCAACGCTGCCGACAACGGCCAGCGCGTCCAGCGGCACCAGCGCCAGGAGGTGGTCGTGGTCATCATCGCTCCGCGAGACGGGTCGGTGACCACAGCGGTCACCGACCCGTCAGTCTGCCACGTAGCGAAGGCCGACGACCACTCAACGTGGTCATCCTCTCACGAAACTGCGCCCCCAGACCGCGGAATCCGCGGCGTGGGGGCGCAATTTCGGGGACCGGGGGGAGGGTCAGCTCTGGAGGACGACTTCTGCCTCGATCTCGATGGTGACGTGCTTGCCGACCACCACGCCGCCGCCCTCGAGCACCTGGTTCCAGGTGAGCCCGAAGTCTTCCCGGTTCACTTCGACCGAGGCGCTGAACGCGGCCCGGCTCCCACCCCACGGGTCGGTGACCGCGCCGTCGAACTCGACGACCAAGTCGACCGGGCGGGTGACGTCCTTCACCGTGAGCTCGCCGCTGACCACGTACTGACCCTTGCTTCCCGGCGCCACGCCGGTGCTGCGGTAGTGCATGGTCGGGAACTGCTCGACGGCGAAGAAGTCGTCGGAGAGCAGGTGCTCGTCGCGCTTGGCGTCACGGGTGTCGACGCTCGCCACGTCGATCTCGACGTCGACCGAGCTCTGCAGCGGGTCGTCACCGATGATCACCGAACCACGGAACGAAGAGAACTCGCCCCGGCTCTTGGCCACCACGAGGTGGCGGGCCACGAAGCCGACACGGGAGTGGCTGGCGTCGATGACGTAGGTGCCGGCGCCGGGGACCTCGCGGCCGTCGACGGTGCGGGCGGTGGACGTGTGCTCGATCGTTGCGCTCATCTCAGTACCTCCAGGTCATGTGGTGCATGGGTTCGTGCCGTTGGTTGTTGCGCTTCGAATAGTTGCGACTGCATGTACCTTACCTCGAGTTCCTTGCGAGTGCAACTGTTTCTTGCTACAATCTCTTCATGACTCCCGATCCCGTGCTCGACGACGAGCGCCTCACCACCGCCGGGCTCTTCTTCGAGGCGTCGGCAGGGCTCCAGAAGGCGCTCGAGCGCCGCCTCAACCAGGAGTGCGGCCTCTCGGTGCAGTGGTTCGAGGTGATGCTGCGGCTGGCCCGTTCGCCGGACCAGCGCTTGCGCATGTGTGATCTCGCCGCCCAGGTGGCGATGTCGCCGAGCGGGCTCACGCGCGCGATCGACCGCCTGGAGGCCGAAGGCTTCGTGGCACGCGAGCACTGTCCGACCGACCGACGGGTGGCGTGGGCACGGCTCACGCCGGCAGGGCTGGCGCGCATCGAGGTGGCAGTACCGATCCACCTGCACCACCTCGACGACCACTTCTTCAGCGCCCTCGACGCCGACGACGTCGCGCAGCTCGACGTGTCGATGCGACGTCTGCGCGACCAGGTGAACCCCGACGCCACCCGAGTGAGCGCGGAACCACACGGTTCGTGACGATCGCGTTGCGCGACCCTGCCGACGGTGGGCATGCCCCGGGTTCGGCGAAGGGCGCGCCTAGCGTGACAGCGTGGAACGGCAGGCAGGGCTGGGGCGAAGTCTCGGCGAGGTCATCGAATCGCTCACCCCGGCAGAACCCGACGTCGCACTGACGCGCGGCAACGACCTGTACGACATCACGCCGCAGCTCTACCGGCTCGTCGTCGACGTGCAAGACCTGCGAGACCGGGTCGACCGTCTCGAAGCCGAGAGTGGCGCCGACGATGCGGCAAGCGCCGCGAGATCGTCGAAGAAATCCAAGAAGAAGCGCAACGCCTCGGCCGGGAAGAAGACCAAGAAGTCCTGACGTTTCCCATCGGGCACGCCCGGCACGACCCGGGTCCGAGGAAACGCACGACCGCAATCGGAGGCCACCATGGCGCTGTTCGGGAACCGCACACCGGCGATCCCCTCGCGAGACGAGGCGCTGCCTGGTCGTGACGATGCGATGCCCGTCCCGACCGAGCACTTCGTGAACCACCACCCCATCGCGGGGCCGTTCCCCGACGGGCTCGAGCAGGCGGTGTTCGCGCTCGGCTGCTTCTGGGGTGCCGAGCGTGACTTCTGGCAGGCCGACGGCGTGTACACCACCGCGGTCGGGTACACGGCGGGGAGCACACCGAACCCCACGTACACCGAGGTGTGCAGCGGCCGCACCGGTCACACCGAGGCCGTGCTCGTGGTGTTCGACCCGCAGGTGGTGAGCTACGACGAGTTGCTCAAGCGGTTCTGGGAGCACCACAACCCGACGCAAGGCATGCGCCAGGGCAACGACGTGGGCACGCAGTACCGCTCGGGCATCTACACGTTCAACGACGCGCAGCGCGAGGCCGCGCTGAAGTCGCGCGAGATGTACCAAGACGTGCTGCGCGGCGCGGGCTACGGCGACATCACCACCGAGATCGTCCCCTTCGACACGTTCTATTACGCGGAGGACTACCACCAGCAGTACCTCGCCAAGAACCCCGGCGGCTACTGCGGGCTGGGTGGCACGGGTGTGAGCTGCCCGGTGGGGCTGGCGGGCGCGAGCTGAACGGCGTGCGCGCGAACATGGAGCGGTGATCCCCGAACTCCGCGACCTGCGTTCGATGCCGCAACGACTCAACGATCGCTCACGCGCCGTCGTCGACAGCGCCCTCGACCGCGTGTTCGCGGAGCCGTACACGGTCGCCACACCCGAGGAGTTCGAGCGTCTGATGCTCGAGCACCACGGGTCGCCCGGCCCGGGTGGACTCGCCAGCGCAGGTGCCATCGCCGCCTTCGTGCGCTCGTCGACCCCGATCGCCGAACGCGCGCTCAAGTACGCCGCGCGTCAGCTCGAAGGCCGCCGGGAAGACGCCGTTCGTGGGCGCCAAAGCGGTGAAGTACGCGGTGATGGCGATCCCAGTCGCGCTGTCGCTCACGTCGAGCGCACGGCGCGGCGTGCACGAGCTTCAGGTGCTGGCGTCGTTCCTCATCGGGCGATTCCGCGCCGAGGGCATCGAGCCTGACCGCGCGCTGGTGCGGGCACTCACGATCGCCATCACGCTCGATCCCGATCGGCGCATCCAGCTCGACACCCTCGCACCCAAGTCGAGCGGCGGGCGCGGCGGGGGCGGGCGAGCCGGCGCGGGCCTGGGCGGCCAGTGGATCTTCCGGTCGATCGGCAACGACTCCGCGTCGACGGTGCGCACGCGCGCCGATCGTCAGCTCGCGGCCGTCGAACGTCTCGACGTCCGTGATCTCGCGCACCGTTGGGACGAACGACCGCACTGATCCCCGACGCGACGCGGTCGTACGATGGGACCGCTGACCGGTCGTCTCGAGCCGGCTGACCCCAGGAGGCTGCGATGCGCGCCACCGATCAACTTCCCGAGCACCCGCGTTGGGGTGGTGTGAACCACCTCGCCCTCGTCACCCCCGACATGGACACGACGGTGCGGTTCTACGCGGGCACCCTCGGCATGCGACTCGTCGCCACCACGATGGCCGGGCCGATGCGGCACTACTTCTTCGAGATGGCGCCCGGCAACACGATCGCGTTCTTCGAGGTGAAGGGCGCCGAGACGTTCGCCAAGCCGGCGGGTGGTCCGAGCGACCGCGCCATCCAGCTCGACCACCTCTCGTTCGACGTGCCCGACGAGCTCGCCCTCGAGATGCTGCGCAAGCGGATCCTCGCCGCGGGCTCCGAGGTCACCGAGGTCGTCGACCACGGGTTCATCCGCTCGGTGTACTTCACCGATCCGAACGGGATCGCGTTGGAAGCGTCGTGGTGGGTCGTCGACGGCACCGGACGTCCGAGCGACTTCGACGACGAGGTGCTGTTCTCCGACCCGGATCCCGTCCCGGCCGTCGCTGAGCTGCGCACCGGCGGGATCGACGAGCTCCCCGCAACGCGCCTGAGCTGAACCGTCGGCGCCGCCGGCGTGATCAGGCGGTGACGAGCTCCGCCTGGTGGTCGCGGGCTTCGCTGTCGCTGGCCCGACGCGCCCGGAGCATCATGGTGCCGAACACCAGCGTGGCGCCGACCGTGGCCACGCCACCGATGGCGAGCCCGTAGCGCGGCCCGTACTGCTGGCTGATCCAACCGACGAGCGGGCCGCCGATCGGCGTGCTCCCCCACATCGTGATCAGGTAGACCGACATCACGCGCCCGCGCATCTGCGGATCGGAGCGCAGCTGCACCATCGTGTTGCAGGTGGTCATGAAGAAGATCTGACCCCCGCCGACCGCGGCGATGAACAGCACGAAGATGGCGAGCGACGGCGCGATCGAGGCCGCGAGGATGGCGGTGCCGAAGAACAGCCCTGAGCCGTACAGCAGACGTTCGTCGACGTGCGACCGGTGTGCGACCACCAGGCCGCCGACCAGCGCCGGCACTCCCATCGCGATCGTGATGATGCTGTAGGTGCCGGCGTTGCCGTGGAAGGTGATCTTCGCGATCAGCGGGAGCACCACGGGGAAGTTGATCGCCAGCGTGCCGACGATGGCCGTGAGGCAGAGCAGTGATCGCAGCTCCGGCGTGTGCGGCGATGTAGCGGAAGCCGGCGCGGATCTGACCCTTCGTCTTGGCGACGAGCGGCGCGCGGTAGAGGGCTTTGCCGTCCATCGCGATCAGCGCCACGATCAACGCGACGTACGACAGCGCGTTGACCACGAAGCACGGCCCGGTGCCGATGGTGACGATCAGCACCCCTGCGAGCGCGGGACCGACGATGCGGGCGAGCTGGAACAGCGTGCTGTTGAGGCCCACCGCGTTGGCGACGTCTTCGCGATCGACCATCTCGCTCACGAACGCCATGCGCGTGGGGTTGTCGAACGACTGCGCCACGCCGAAGCACAGGATGAGCACGTAGACCATCCAGAGCTGCTCGACGTCGGCGATGACGATCACCCCGAGGACACCGGCGACCAGGGCCTGGATCCACTGCGTGATCAGGAGCAGTCGACGCTTGTCGACGCGGTCGGCGAGCACGCCGCCCCACGCGCTGAACACCAGGCTGGGCGCGAACTGGAGTGCGATCGCGAACCCGATGGCGAAGCCGCTGTTGTCGGTGAGGTCGAGCACCAACCAACCGAGCGCGATGGTCTGCATCCACGAGCCCACGAGCGAGACGCTCTGGCCGAAGAAGTAGAGGCGGTAGTTGCGGGTGCGCAACGAGCGGAACGTGGTGGATGCGAATGCGTGAGCGGAGGTCATGAGCTTCGGTTCAGTCGTCTTCGAGGATGCGTTCGAGCAATGGGAGCGCAGCGGCGAGCGTGGCGCGCTCCTCGTCGGTGAAGCGGTCGACGCGTTGCGTGAGGAACGCGTTGCGACGGGTACGGGTGACGGTGAGCAGCGATGCGCCGGCCGCGGTGACGGCGACGCGCGCGACTCGGCGGTCGTCGGGATCGACCGTGCGCACGACCAGGCCTTGCTCCTCGAGGCGAGTGACGATGCGCGTCATGCTCGGCGGTTGCACCTGCTCTTCTGCGGCGAGCTCGCCGAGGGTGAGGGGACCGAGCTTCTCGATGCTCGCCAGCGCGGCCAGCCGCGACGCGGTGAGGTCGTCGCCGCTGCTGATGCCCTCCTTGCGGGCCCGTCGGTGCAGGCGAGCCACGGCCAGACGCATCCGGGATGCGATCCCAGCCGTGCTGGTGTCGACCGCAGGCCCGGGGCCGGGCCCGGGCGCCGCCGCCGTGACGGGCGTGGCGGGGTCGGACGTGGCGGTGGCGGCGGAGGAGCTCACACCAGGTACTTTACCACGCTAATTAGCTGAGGTAACTAGTTTTCTCAGCGAGCCCGCACCCCGACGCCGATCGTGACCGTCGCGCCCTCCGCGAGCTGCCCGCTCGCCGGGTCCTGGGTGACCACCTTGCCTGACGACCCGCTGGTGATCGTCACCGGAACCTCGTTCACGACGAACCCGAGGCCCTCGAGCTCGTCGCACGCGTCGTCGGCGTCGTGCTTGATCACGTTGGGGACCGTCGCCAAGGGCGCGCCCGTCGACACCTTGAGGGTGGCGGTGTCACCACGCTTCCCGCTCGACCCGACTCCCGGGCTCACGCTGATGACCGACCCGGCGGGCACCGTGCGGCTGCTCGTTCGCTGCACGACGACCTGGTACCCGGAGTACTCGAGCCTCCCGCGGTGGCCTCGTCGTAGTTGCGCACCTCGGGCACGCGCACGCGCGGTGTCACGCGCCACCGTGATGATGATGGTGCCGCTCTTCATCACGAACTGGTGCGCGAGGGGATCACTCGCCACCACGGTGCCGGGGTCGTGGGCATCGGTGAAATCGTCGACCGGTGTGATCTGCACGAGACCGACGTTGCGCAACATCCCTTCGGCGGTGCCCTCGTCGACGCCGATCACGTCGGGCATCTCGGCGCGGACGTCGCTGACGACGAGGCGGACGGTGTCGCCTTCGGGGATCCGCTTGCCTTCGCGTGGCCGTTGCTCCAACACGATGCCCGCGGGCGCGGCGAGAATTGCGTGACGGTCTCCACGTCGAAGCCGGCGCGTTTGAGGGCGGCGGCCCCGACGGACTGGTCCTGGCCGACGGCCGACGGCACGGTCACGTCGGGGCGTGCGGTGACGGTTCGATACGCGAGCACGCCAGCCGCCGCCAGCGCGACGGCGACGGGTGCGGCGACCAACCAGACCACGTGCGACGGCCGCCACCGTCGAGGGCGTTTGGCCTTCGGCATCCCGGTCGGTTTGCGGGCCGCGGGAGGCGCCGACGCGACCACCGCTGGGGTGGGAGCGACCGGGGCGGGCGCTGGCAGGCGGCCGCGTGGCGGCCACCGGCGCCGGCACGGCAGGGTCGGCGGGGGCAGCGACGCGGGCGTCGGCAGACGCGGCGGAGGCGCGAGCACCTTGGTCGGGGTGGCGACGGTGGCCGCGGTCGGTGCGACCGTGGCCGTGGCGACGTCGACGACGAGACCAGTGAGCGGCTCACCCACCACGGTGCGCGGTTCGGCGACGACGACGCGGGCCGGATCGATCGCCGGGATGCCGTCGGTGGTGCGCGCACACACACGCAGCGCTTCGCGCAGCTCGGTGGCGCGCGGGTAGCGCTCCGACGGCTCCGTCGCACGGGCGCGGGTGATGACACGCTGCAGGTCGGCGGTGGCCGCGTCGAGATGATCGAGCGCGTCGGGTTCGCGCACGCCGGTGAGCAGCTCGGTGAGCACGACGCCGAGCGAGTAGATGTCGGAGCGCTCGTCGGCGGTGAGGCCGGCGACCTGCTCCGGCGCGAGGTAGCCCGCGGTGCCGATGACCACGCCGGGATCGGTGATGGCGTCGGCCGCGACCCATACGCGATGCCGAAGTCGGTCACCTTCACCGTGCCGGTGGTGTTGAGCAGCACGTTGCTCGGCTTCACGTCGCGGTGGACGATGCCCTTGCTGTGCGCGTGGGCCAGCGCATCGGCGATCTGGGCGCCCACGCGTGCACGTCTCGACGGGCGTGAGCGTGCCCTGCTCGCGCAGCACCTCGCGCAGGCTGCGGCCCTCGACCAGCTCCATCACGAGGTACGACGAGTCGCCGTCGTCACCCGTGTCGTACACCGCGACCACGTGCGGATGGTTCAGGCGTGCGGCCGAACGCGCCTCGCGCCGGAACCGCTCGCGAGCCCGGCCCGCGAACGGCTCGGTGGGACGCTTGACCGCCACCACCCGGTCGAGGAGCAGGTCACGGGCGCGGAACACCTCGCCCATGCCTCCCGACCCGATGAGCTCTTCGAGCTCGTACCGGCCGCCCAGAAGCTCCACGACCTGCGCCACCTCCTCAGGGTACCCATCACCCTCCGTGGTTCCACCGCGCACCATTCCTCCTGCGCTGCTCCGAATTGCGTCCCGTGTTCGGAGACCGCACGCGGGAACGCAGTTTCGGAGGCGGGGCGGAGAAATCCGAGTTGATCGGTCGGGAATGTGGGCGTAGCGTTCGGGCGTCGACGACGACGGAGTGCAGGACGGTCGGACGTCGTGCCACGAGCCACGCGAACGCAGGGAGCACACCATGTCGGAGAGCTGGGGATTCGAGACCAAGCAGGTGCACGCCGGGACCGCACCCGACCCCACCACCGGGGCGCGGGCGGTGCCGATCTACCAGACGTCGAGCTTCGTGTTCCGCGACACCGCGCACGCCGCCGCGCTCTTCGGCCTGGACGAGCTCGGCAACATCTACACGCGGATCATGAACCCGACGCAAGCCGCGTTCGAGGACCGCATGGCCGCGCTCGAAGGTGGCGTGGGTGCCCTGGCCGTCGCCAGCGGGCAGGCCGCGGAGTTCCGTGGCGCTGCTGAACCTGGCCGAGAACGGCGGGCACATCGTGTCGTCGGCGTCGCTGTACGGCGGCACCTACAACCAACTGCACTACACGTTCCCGAAGCTTGGGTGTCGAGGTCAGCTTCATCGACGATCCCGACGACCTCGACGCCTGGCGCGCCGCGGTGCGCCCGAACACGAAGGCGTTCTACGGCGAGATCGATCGGCAACCCGAAGGGTGACGTGTTCGACCTCGAAGGCGTGTCGGCCGTCGCGCACGATGCGGCGTGCCGCTCGTGATCGACAACACGCTGGCGTCGCCGTACCTGTGCCGTCCGCTCGAGCACGGCGCCGACATCGTCGTGCACTCGGCGACCAAGTTCATCGGCGGCCACGGCACGTCGATCGGCGGCATCATCGTCGACGGCGGCAAGTTCGACTACGTGGCCAGCGGGCAGTTCCCCGGCTTCACCGAGCCCGACCCGAGCTACCACGGGCTGGTCTTCTCGCAGTTGCCCGAGCCGCTGCTGCCGGCGCAGTACATCCTGAAGGCACGGTTGCAGTACCAGCGCGACATCGGCCCGGCCATCTCGCCGTTCAACGCGTTCCTGTTCATCCAGGGGCTCGAGACGCTGAGCCTGCGCATGGAGCGTCACTCGCAGAACGCGCTCGCGGTCGCGCAGTGGCTCGAAGCGCGCGACGAGGTGGAGTGGGTGAAGTACCCGGGTCTCGCGTCGAGCCCCTGGCACGCAGCGCGCGCAGCAGTACCTGCCCGACGGCGCGGGCGCGATCGTCGCGTTCGGCATCGACGGTGGCATGGAGGCGGGGCAGGCGTTCGTCGACGCGCTCGAGCTGCACAGCCACCTCGCCAACGTCGGCGACGTGCGCAGCCTCGCCATCCATCCCGCGACCACCACGCACCAGCAGCTCGACGCCGAGGAGCAGATGAGCACCGGCGTGTCGGCCGACCTGGTGCGGCTCTCGGTGGGCATCGAGAGCATCGACGACATCCTCGCCGACCTCGACGCGGGCTTCCGCGCCGCCAAGGGGGCGTGACGACCAGCGACGGCGGCCCCGTCCCGGTCACCGGCGCGTGGCAGACGAGCGACGACCCCGGACACCGGCAGTTCTTCCACGTCGAGGCTCCGTTCACGCTCGAAGCGGGAGGCGCGCTGCCCGAAGCGTGTGTGGCCTACGAGACGTGGGGCACGCTCGCGCCCGACGGGTCGAACGCGGTGCTGGTGCTCCACGCGCTCACCGGCGACAGCCACGCGGCCGGCCCCGCCGGACCCGGTCACGGCGACGTCGGGTGGTGGGACGGCACCATCGGCCCGGGCGCGGCGATCGACACCGACCGGTTCTTCGTGGTGTGCCCGAACGTGTTGGGTGGCTGCCAGGGCACGACCGGACCCGCGTCGACGATGCCCGGAAGCGAGAAGCCGTGGGGATCACGGTTCCCGCGCACCACGATCCGCGACCAGGTCGCGCTCGAAGTCGCGCTGGCCGACGCGCTCGGCATCGACCGCTGGTACGCCGTCATCGGTGGGTCGATGGGCGGCATGCGAGTGCTCGAGTGGGCGGTCGGTCACCGCGACCGCGTCGCGCGCGCGGTGGTGATCTCGGTCGGCGCGCAGGCGACGGCCGAAGAGATCGCGTTGTGCAGCGTGCAGATGCGCGCCATCCGCGAGGATCCCGAAGTGGCGCGGCGGCGACTACTACGACGCGACGCCCGGTGACGGTCCGCACGTCGGCATGTCGATCGCGCGCGGCATCGGCCACATCAGCTACCGATCGGAGCTCGAGCTCGCGGCGCGCTTCGGGCGCGACCACCAACCGGGCGAGACGCCGTTCGACGGTGGCCGCTACGCGGTCGAGAGCTACCTCGAACATCACGGCGACAAGCTCGCGCGACGCTTCGACGCCAACTCGTACCTCGTGCTGTCGGAGGCGATGAACCATCACGACGTCGGACGCGGCCGCGGCGGGATCGCGGCTGCGCTCGCGACCGTCACCGCCGACGTGACCATTGCCGGCATGTCGTCGGACCGCCTCTACCCGGTGCGGCTCCAACAGGAGCTCGGTGAGCTCATCCCGACCGCGTCCGCGGTCGACGTGGTGCAGACCATCTCCGGCCATGACGGCTTCCTCGTGGAGTCCGACGCCGTCTGCCGCATCATTCGCCGCGCCCTCGCCTGACGGATCAGCTGTCGCCGGAGCTGAAGAAGGTCGCGAAGCTCCCCGCCACGGCCGTGACGACGAAGATCGCCCAGATCTCGAGGCCGATGTCGACGACCTTCCCGGTCGACGTGAGCGGGTTCTTGATCTGCGACGACACGGTGAGGAGCTGCACGGTCGTGAAGAAGGCGGCATCGCCGAAGCCATGGATGTCGCCGCCCTTGTGACCGCTCTCGAAGAGCCAGATGAGCACGGTGCCGACGACGAGCACGACGACCGACAACGCCGCCGCGAGCAGGAGCCGCGCCAAGAGGCGCCGGTGGCGCTCTTCGACCTTGAAGAGTCTCGACACTTCTTCTCGGATCATTGCCGTCTCCGTTCGAGCGCGTCGCGGGTTCGTGAGCTCAGGCGTCGATCGCGACGGGGGCGTCGCTCCAGTCGGGCCGGAGCTCTGGGCGAACCCACGTGGGGTCGGGCGTCCAGGTGGTCCACTGGTCGTCCCACCACTGCGTCCCGGCATCGAGCATGTGGCCGATGCGCACGCCGTCGGCGCGGATGGCGTCGACCTGCGCCTGCGTGTACCGACCTCGGCGCACGTGCTCGTCGAGGAGGTCCCAGTCTTTGAAGGACCACGAGCCGTCGGCGAACATCATGATGTCGAGCTCGCTGTCGCTGACGTCGTACCCGATGGGCGTGCGCTCGTAGGTCACCTCGAAGTTGACGTACCACCCCATGAACTCGCGGTCGTCGCCCGACCAGAAGTGCCACACCGAGTAGGGATCGCCCGGCCGGCGCAACACGAGCACGCCGTGGCCCGTCCACGCGGTGCGGCCGAACCAGGGATGCACCGAATCGGGCAGGAACCCGAACGGCGCGCCTTCCGGCGTGTAGGTGACGAGCAGGTCGGGCCCATCGTCGACGACGTAGACCGGGTGCGCGACCCACGGATCGCCCTGTGAGATGTCGCGTTGCACGATGATCTCACCGTGCGACCAGGTCAAGGCTCAGGCCACCGAGTCGAGGGCGTGGGCGAGGTCGGCGAGGAGGTCGTCGACGTGTTCGATGCCGACGGAGATGCGCACGAGGCCGGGGTCGACGGCGAGCGGCGAGTCGGCCGCCGACGCGTGGGTCATGCGCGCCGGGTGCTCGATGAGCGACTCGACACCGCCGAGCGACTCGGCCAGCGAGAAGAGCGCGTGTGCGGGCCACGATGTCGAGCGCGGCGTCCTCGCCACCGGCGGCGACGAACGACACCATGCCGCCGAAGTCGCGCATCTGGCTGACGTGCGACGTCGTGGCCCGGGTGGTCGGGCAGGCCCGGGATACAACACGCGCTCGACCGCGGGGTGACCGGCGAGCAGGTCGGCGATCGTCGCGCGCGTTCGCGCAGTGACGGTCCATGCGCACCGCGAGCGTCTTCATGCCGCGCAGCACGAGGTAGCAGTCGAACGGGCCGGGCACCGCGCCGATCGCGTTCTGCAGGAACGCGCAACTGCTCGGCGAGCTCGGCGTCGGACGTGCACGACGAACCCACCGACCACGTCGGAGTGGCCGCCGAGGTACTTGGTGGCGGAGTGCACGACCACGTCGGCACCGAGCGCGAGCGGCTGTTGCAGATACGGCGTGGCGAACGTGTTGTCGACCACGACGATCGCGCCGCGCGCGTGCGCGACCGTCGCACACCGCGGCGATGTCGACGATCGTGAGCATGGGGTTGGTGGGCGTCTCGATCCACACCACGCGTGTGCCGTCGACCCAGTCGCGCGCCACCGCGGACACGTCGGTGAGATCGGCCGCGCCCCACTCGATTCCTGCCGGCGCCAGCACCTGCGACACCAATCGGAACGTGCCGCCGTACGCGTCGGTGGGGAGCAGCACGCGATCGCCCGGCCGACAGCGTGCGCAGCACCGCATCCTCCGCGGCCAGGCCGCTCGCGAACGCGAAGCCCGTGCTCCGCGCCTTCCAACGACGCCAGGCACAGCTCGTACGCGTGGCGGGTCGGGTTGCCGAAGCGGGCGTATTCGAACCCCGGCGTGCTCCCCCACCGCCGACTGCACGAACGTCGACGACAGCCGAGATCGGCGGCACCACCGCGCCGGTGGTGGGATCGGGCGGTTGCCCGTCGTGGATGGCCCGCGTCTCGAAGCCGTCGCTCAGTGCTCAGGTCAGCTGGGTCGTCTCGCGGGCCGCGAGGAAGGTGAGCACGTCGGCGCGGGTGAGGATGCCGACGGGATGACCGCCGTCGAGCACCAGCACCGCCGAGCAGTGCTCGAGCCGGTCGACCACGTCGGACACCGTCTCGCCCACTCCCACCATCGGTGGCGCCGGCTCCATGAGGTCGCGACCGGACGGTCGAGCGCGGCGGCGTCGACGAATGCCTTGTCCATCAGCGGCAGCTCCGACACCATGCCGGAGATCTCCTTGGCCGCGAGCGGCGGTTCGGTCGACACCGACACGATCAACTGCGACACGCCGAGCTCGCGCATGCGCGCGAAGGCGTCGCGCGCCGACACGTCGTCGGTGATCACGACGAGGTCGGGGATCGAGTCGTCCTTGGCGGCGAGCACATCGCCCGCGGTGGCGCCACCCTCATCGAGGTCGGGGCTCCGCAGGAAACCGAAGCTGGTCATCCACTCGTCGTCGAAGATCTTCGACAGGTAGTTGCGGCCCGAGTCGGGCAGGAGCACGACCACCACGTCGTCGGGACCGAGCTCCTCGCCCACGACCAACGCCGCGTGCACGGCGGTGCCGCACGAACCACCGATGAGCAGCCCTTCCTCGCGGGTGACGCGCCGCGCTGCCGCGAACGACTCGGCATCGGTGACCATGACGACGCGATCGACGAGCGACGGGTCGTACGTGGTGGGCCAGAAGTCTTCGCCCACCCCTTCGGTGAGATACGGACGCCCGGTGCCACCCGAGTACACCGACCCTTCGGGGTCGGCGCCGATGATCTGCACGTTCGGGTTGCGTGCCTTCAACGCGCGCGCGACGCCGGTGATGGTGCCGCCGGTGCCGATGCCCGCGACGAAGTGCGTGACGCGCCCCGGCCGTCTGCTCCCAGATCTCGGGACCCGTCGATCGTTCGTGCTCGATCGGGTTGGCGGGGTTGGAGTACTGGTCGGGCCGGAACGCGCCCGGCGTCTCGCGGGTCAAGCGGTCCGCCACGGAGTAGTAGGAGTCGGGGTGCTCGGGCGGCACCGCCGTGGGGCACACCACCACCTCGGCGCCGTACGCGCGCAGCAGCGACACCTTCTCGTTGCTCATCTTGTCGGACATCACGAAGATGCACGAGTAGCCGCGCTGGGCGGCGACGATGGCGAGACCAACCCCGGTGTTGCCCGACGTGGGCTCCACGATCACACCGCCCGGCTGCAGCAGGCCGTCGCGCTCGGCGGCGTCGATCATGGCGACGGCGGGACGATCCTTGACGCTCCCACCGGGGTTGAACAGCTCGACCTTGGCAAGCAGGTCGCACGGCAGATGCGCGCCGACGCGACCAAGCCGGACGAGTGGCGTGTTCCCGACGAGGTCGAGCAGCGAATCCGCGACCTGCATGTTCCGTTCGGGCACGGAGCCGGCATCTTCGGGCTCGGGCGCCATCGCGCCACCTTACGCCCGTCGTCGAGGCGCACTCAGCTGTCGCGCCGCTCAGCTGTTCAGCCAATCAGCTGTTGAGCAAGCCGGCGATCAGGTTCACCACGGTGGCCAGGATCACCGCGCCGAACATGAACGACAACAACGCGTGACCGAGCACCAGGTGGCGCACCGTGCGCTGCGTGACGTCGGTGTCGGCGACCTGGTAGGTCATGCCGACGGTGAACGCGACGTACGCGAAGTCGCGGTAGTCGGGGTCGCCTTCGTCGCCCTTCGCCTTGAAGTCGATGCCGCCGACCGGATCGAGGTAGTAGGCGTGCGCGTAGCTTGAACGCATGGATCGTGTGCACCAGGAGCCACGCGAGCAGGATCGACACGATCCCGAACACCTTCAACTCGATCTCCTGGGTGGTCGAGCCTTCGTTGGCCTTCACGAACGCGAGCGCGACGCCGATCAGGCTCACCACGCACGCACCGAGCAGCACGAGGTCGGCCAGCGTGCGACTGTTGTCCTCGATCCTGGAGTAGTCGCGGGTGTCGGCCGCGGTGAAGTCGAACACGTGGTGCCACGCGCGGTACCACGACGATCGCCGCGGCGACGTCGAACGACACCAGGATCGTGAGCTGCCACGGCACGAACCACGCAGCGATCAGGGCAGTGACCACGCCCGAGAGCCCCGCTAGCGCGAGCCGGCGTCTCCCGGAGTGCCGACGTTCGTAGGTCGCTCGGGCTTCGTCGGTCACGCCCGCATCGTCGCGGACGACGTGCGCATCGATGCGGACGGTGGGGGCGCCGCGAACGATCGAGTCCTCACTCCTCGGCGATCGCTCCCAGCTCCGCCACCAACGCGTCGGCCCCGCTGCTCGACATCATCGGCCCCGGCGGCGTGATCGTGAGGTCGGGGATCGTGATCGTCGGGTGCGTGACGAGGGTGGTGACGATCTCGGTGATCGTGTGCCCGAGGTCGTCGGCGTTCATCTGGCGTTCCCACAGCACGCCCTGCGCGATCCACTTCGGAAGCAGGGAAACGGCGAGCTCGAGATCGAAGCCGCGAGCGAAGTCGGTGCCGATCGTGTCGCCGACCGCCAGGCGCACGAACCGGACGTCGGGATGTTCGGTGAACCATCCCCGCACCGTCGAGTCGAGTGCGGCCTTGCTCGCGGCGTAGGGGCCGAGGCCGTCGTAGCCGTATCCGTTGTTGACCGACGACACGAACACGACCACACCGTTCGTCGACAGCCACGGCAGCGCGGCACGTGTGACCAGCGCCGGCGCGATCGCGTTCGTCGCCATCACGTCGTGCCACACCGCGGCATCGGAGTTCGCGAGCAGCGTCAGCGGCGAGACCCCCGCGGCGTAGACGACCACGTCGAGTCCACCGAGCGCTTCGACCGCCTCGCTCACCATGGCCGCGCACCGATCTCCGTCGCGCACGTCGGCAACGATGGCGGTGCCACCACCCGCGGTGGCCACGACCTCGGCCAGGCTCTCCGCCCGTCGACCCACCACCGCCATCTGCCCGCCCGCCGCGCACACGCCGACGGCAACACTCCGGCCGATCCCCGATGATCCACCGACGACAAGCACCCGCTGTCCGTCGAGCCCGCGCGATTCCGCCATCTCGTGTCCCCTCCACCGTCGCTGGAAACCTGCAGCCTCGCATGCTCGCGCCCACGTCGAGGCGAGCCGGTACCGAGCATCCCTGACACACCAGCGTCGTACGATCCGGCGGTGCCTGTCGAGCTGGTCGCCGCGCCCCATGGACCACGCGCGGCCCAGGCGCTGCGCGACGCGGTCGCCGCCGCCAAGCACGATGACGCGCTCGAGCCGGTCACGGTGGTCGTGCCCACCAACGCCATCGGCGTGACCGCCCGCCGGCTGCTCGGGTCGGGCGCCCTGGGAGCCCTCACCGACGGCACGATCGGCGTGGCGGCGGTCACCTTCCTCACCGTGTACCGCCTCGCCGAGCTGCTCGGTGCACCCACGCTGGCTGCCCACGGACGACGTCCGGTGTCGACCCCGGTGCTCGCCGCCGCCATCCGGCAGGTGCTGGCGCGCCAACCAGGAATGTTCGTGTCGGTGGCGCAACACCCCGCCACCGAACGAGCCCTGGTCGACGCGTCGCGCGAGCTCGCGCAGTGCGACGACCGCGCGCTCGACGCCCTCCGACGCACCGGTCCGCGTGCGACCGAGGTCGTACGCATCGTCGGCGCGGCGCGCCGCATGCTCGCGCCCGACTGGTTCGACGAGCGCGACCTGATGGATGCCGCGGTCGACGCCATCGCCGACGGAAGCACCGTCCTCGCCGACCTCGGGGCCATCGTCCTGTACCTCCCGCAGGACCTCTATGAGCCGTCAGCCCGTCTCGTGCGCGCTCTCGCCGAGCAGGTGCCGGTGACCGTGATCGCGGGCACGACCGGCAACGCACGCGGCCGACGTCGGCGTGCGTGCGTCGGTTGCGCTCGTCGCCGACAGCGACCACGACGCCTCATGGCACGCCGACACGCCCCACGCCACCGAAGTCGTGTCGGCTTCCGATCCCGACGACGAAGTGCGCGCCGCAGTGCGCGTGCTCATCGACGCGCTGCGCGACGGCGTCGCGCTCGAACGCACGGCGCTGCTGTTCGGCGCGGCTGAGCCGTACGCGCGCCTGCTCCACGAACAGCTCGCAGCGGCCGGGATCGCACACAACGGCACGGCCGTGCACACCCTCGCCCAGAGCGTGCTCGGCGCGTCGCTGCTCGCGCTGTTGGCGCTCCCCGATCGCGACTTCCACCGCCACGACCTGATGGCGTTGCTCGCCAGCGCGCCCGTGCACCAGCGCGGCGGTCGCCCGGTTCCCTCGGCACGCTGGGACGTCATCAGCCGACGCAGCGGGCATCGTGCGCGGCGCGAGCCAGTGGGATGCCGCGCTCGGCCGCGCCGCCACGTCGACTCGAGTACAACATCGCCGAGGAGCGCAGCCAGACCGATCGAGAGCCGCGCACCGGCTGGTACGAACACGAGCTGACCGCGACTCGAGACCTCCGAGCGTTCGTGGCCGAGTTGCGCGAGGAGCTCTCCGCCGGCGCGCTGCCCGGCGCGAGCTGGCGCGAGTTGGCCGAATGGGCACAACGGCTCATCGACGAGCGCCTGGCCGGCACCGACCGTCGTGAGGCCTGGCCCGACGTCGAGCGGCAGGCCGCCGACAAGGTGGAAGCGGCGCTGGAGCGCCTCGGCGGCCTCGACGCGGTGGAGCCCGCCCCCGGCCTCGACGTGTTCCGCCGCACGCTTGCACTCGAGCTCGACGCCGACCTCGGGCGCGTCGGGCGCCTCGGCACCGGCGTGCTCGTCGGGCCGATCGCCATGGGTGTCGGGCTCGATCTCGACCTCGTGGTGCTGTGCGGACTGGCTGAGGGCACCTTCCCCGCTCGCGTGCGCGACGACTCGCTCCTCCCCGACGCCGACCGCCGCGCGACCGACGGCGCGCTGGCGTTGCATTCGTCGCGCGTCGACGAGGACCACCGTCGCTATCTCGCCGCGCTCGCCGCGGCACCTCGCCGCGTGCTCACGTTTCCCCGCGGCGACCTGCGGCGCACCACCGAGCGCACACCGTCGCGCTTCGTGATCGACACCGTCGAGGCCCTCGCCGGTGAGCGACACACCGCCGACGAGCTCCTCACGCTCGCCGCGCCGTGGCTCACCGTGGTGCCATCGTTCACCGCGGGGATCGCACGCGTCGCGTTCCCGGCCACCGCGCAGGAGCACCGGCTCCGGGTGCTGCTCGACCACACGCGCGCCGGTGGCCGGATCGAGCGTCACTCGCTCCGCGACGTCGACGTCGCGCTGCACCGCGGCCTCGAATGCACAACCGCGCGTGCGAGCACCGCGTTCACGCGCTACGACGGCAACCTCTCCACGCTCGCCGTCCCCAGCCCGACTGCTGCCGACAGTGCGGTGTCGCCCACCCGGCTCGAAGCCTGGGCGGCGTCACCGTTCGACTACCTCATGGAGCAGTTGCTGCGCGTCGAGATCTCCGAGCTCCCCGAAGAGGTGTGGGAGCTCTCGGCGCTCGACAAGGGGCGCTTGGTGCACGAGATCCTTGATGCCTTCCTCGCCGAGGTGCTGGCGAGCGACGAAGGTGCTCCCGGACCTGAGCGCGCGTGGACGGCGGCCGACCGCGCCCGGCTCCACGAGCTCGCCACCGAACACGGCGCGCGCTACGCCGCGCACGGACTCACGGGTCGTCGGGTGTTCTGGGACCGCGACCAGCGGCGTCTCGCCGCCGAGCTCGACCGCTGGCTCGCCGAAGACGCCGACGGACGGGCGCTCGACCTGCGCACTCCCGTCGCAACCGAGCTGCGGTTCGGCATGCGCGATGCGGCACTCCCGGCAGTGAGCTACCCGTTGTCGGATGGGCGGAGCCTGCGCTTCCGCGGCGCGGCCGACCGCGTCGACCGAGGAGAGCACGGCGAGCTCGTGGTGATCGACTACAAGACCGGCTCCCGGCGCGAGGTGTTGGCGCTGCAACTGCCGGTGTACGCGCGCGCGGCGCGGGCGGCATTCGGCGACGACGACACGCCCGTGACCGCCGCGTACTGGTACGTGAGCACGCGGCAGAACTTCGCCTGGCGCGACCTGCCGCTCACCGCGGCGAACGAGCGCGTCTTCGATCGATGGTTGCGCACCATCGTCGACGGCATCGAACTCGGTGTGTTCCCCTGCGCGCTCGACGAGCCCGGCGCGTGGACACCCACCTGGCGCACCTACACCGACCCCGACGCGCGAGGTGCCCGCGAACGATGGCGGGAGTGGGATCGCAAGCAGCACGCCCCCGAGCTCGCCGGCTACCTCTCGCTGTACGAGATCGGAACACGACGACGACGACGACACCGATGCTGCAGGCGGCGCCGTGGTGGTCGAGGTGGAGCTGCTGTGACCGGCGAACAGGCGTCGCTGTTCGACCAGCCGGCCGACGAGCCGCCCGTCGCACCTCGAACCGGCGTCGCGGAGGTCGGGACCGCCGACGTGGTCGATGCCAGTTCGATGTTGAACGACGAGTCGGCCGATGCCGCGGCGCGGCGCGCCATCGTCGAATGCCTCGACGAGACGATGTTCGTGGAGGCCGGCGCGGGATCAGGCAAGACCAAGTCGCTCGTCGACCGCGTGGTCGCGTTGATCACCGTCGCCGACGTGCCCATGCGCGAGATCGTGGCCGTCACGTTCACCGAGAAGGCGGCGTCGGAGTTGCGCGACCGCATCCGTCGCGAGCTCGAACACGTTGCCGGCGATCCCGATCCGGTGCGCGCGTCCCGTGCCGCCACCGCGCTCGACGACCTCGACGGCGCGGCCGTGTCGACCCTCCACGCGTTCGCGCAGCGGGTGCTGGTGGAGCACCCGATCGAGGGTGGCCTGCCCCCGCACATCGAGGTGCTCGACGACATCGCGTCACAAGTGGCGTTCGAGGAGCGCTGGACCCGCTTCCTCGACCAGCTGCTCGACGACACCGCGCTCGAACGACCCCTCCTGCTGGCGCTCAACGGCGACACCACGCGAGCCACGCTGCGCACGATCGCGCTCGCGTGCAACGCCAACTGGGACCTGGTGGAGCAGCGCATGGGCCCCGAGCCCGATCCGCCCCCGCTCGAGGTCGGCGAGGTGCTCGACGCCCTCACCGCCGTCGTGGCCCGCACCGCCGAATGCCGCGCCGACGACGACAAGCTCTCCCTCGGCATCGATCTGCTCGCGGCGTGGGCCGTGCAGTTCCGCGCTGCGCCCGACGAATACGAACAGCTGCGACTCCTGCACGGCGGCCTCCCGAAGTTCAGCGCCCGCGCCGGCCAGAAGGGCAACTGGTCGTCCGACGTCGACGAGGTGCGCGCCGAGGTGGCCGCGCTGCGTGCGCTCGCCGCGGAGCAGGCTGCGGCCGTCTCCGAAGCAGCGATCCGGCGAGTCACCTGGGAGATCGCGCGAATTCACCGTCGCCGAGGCCGCGCGTACGACGACAGGCGGGCGAGCTCGAGTTCCACGATCTTCTGGTGTTGTCGCGCGCCGTGTTGCGCGATCCTGACCACGGGCTCGACGTTCGTCGTCGTCTGCGCGAGCGCTACACGCATCTGCTGCTCGACGAATTCCAGGACACGGATCCGATCCAGTGCGACATCGCGGCGCTGCTCGCGTCGGGCGCACCCGCGGCTGCGACCCAGCGCTGGGACGAGATCACCACCGAGCCCGGACGACTGTTCGTGGTGGGCGACCCGAAGCAGTCGATCTACCGTTTCCGGCGCGCCGACATCGCCGCGTTCCTCCGCGCACGCGACGCGTTCGGCGGTTCGCTGCATCGCCTCACCCGCAACTTCCGTTCGGCGCGTCCGGTGATCGAGTTCGTGAACCACGTGTTCCGCGACCTCATCGTTGCGGTGCCCGAATCGCAACCCGAGTACGTGCCCCTCGATCCGGAGCGAGACGACGAGGGCTTGCGCGGTCCGCCCGTCGTGGTGCTCGGCACCGAGGCCCACGCGGCGGTGGCACCCGACGGCGAGAAGCCGAAGCGGATGCTGGCGCCGGAGGTGCGCGCCCTCGAAGCGGCCGACGTGGCGGCGGCGGTGCGGACCGCGCTCCACGAGCAGTGGACGGTGAGCCGCCGCGGCGCCGACGGCACCCTCACCTGGGAGCCGTGCCGCCCCGGCGACATCGCCATCCTGTTGCCGGCGCGCACGTCGCTCGGTCAGCTCGAAGACGCGCTCGATCGCGAGGGGATCGCCTACCGCACCGAGACGTCGTCGCTCGTGTACAGCACGCCCGAGATCCGCAACCTGCTCATGGTGCTGCAGGCGATCGACGATCCCACCGACCAGCTGGCGTTGGTCAGTGCGCTGCGCTCACCCGTGTTCGGCTGCGGTGACGACGACCTCTACACGTTCAAGGTGATGCACGGCGGCCAGTGGGACCACCAAGCGCCGCTCCCCGACTCGTTGCCCGCCGACCACCCGGTGGGCGACGCGATGCGCGCCTTCGAGTCGTGGTACGAGGCGCGCCTCTGGCTCGACGCGAGTGAGCTCCTCGATCGGATCGTGCGCGAACGTCGCGTGCTCGAGCTCGGGTTCGTGCACGGACGCCCGCGCGATCTGTGGCGGCGGGTGCGATTCGTCGTCGACCAGGCGCGCGCGTTCGCCGCATCCGCCGGCGAGCGCAGCCGAGGGTCGAGCCTGCGCGACTTCCTCGCGTGGGCGGAGCTGCAGAGCAGCGAAGGCGCGCGTGTGGTGGAGACGGTCCTGCCCGAGACCGACGACGACGCGGTGCGCATCCTCACCATTCACGGCGCCAAGGGCCTCGAGTTCCCCATCACGATCGTGTCGGGCACCACGACCGCGGCGCGGCGCCGCACCGCGGGCGTGCAGCTGCTGTTCCCGCACGACAGCGACACCTACGCACTGCGCGTGTCGCCGCGGGTGACCACCGAGGAGTTCGAGCGCTACGCGCCCATCGACGAGCAGATGGACTTCCACGAGAAGCTGCGGCTGCTGTACGTGGCGCTCACCCGCGCGCGCGACCACCTGGTGGTGTCGGTGCACCGCGCCGAACGCACCCTGCCCGACGATCAGTCCACATGGACCCACGCCGAACTGCTGTGGGGCGCGGCGGAAGCAGCCCCCGAGTGGACCGAGTTCAGGCCCGCGGCGCGTGCCACCTCGGCGCGGGAGCCCGCGCTCGACGGCACGTCGGGCTCGGCCGTCACGCCCATCCCGCCCTGGAACGAGTGGCGCGCCGAACGCGAGCAGCTGCTCGCCGCGGCAGCGATTCCTCACGTTCGCTCGGCCACCGCCATCGCACGCGAGGTTGCCGACGCGGCGGCGCGCGATCCCGGACTCCGCAAGGGCGCACGCGACCTCGAGCTGCCGCCCTGGAACAAGGGGCGCTACGGCACCGCGATCGGTCGAGCGGTGCACGCGGTGCTGCAGACCGTCGACCTCGCCACCGGCGCGAACCTCGAGCACATCGCCGCCGCGCAGGCCGCGTCGGAGGGCGTGATCGGTACGGAGCCCGAGATCGCCGCGCTCGCGCGCGCCGCGATCGAATCCGACGTGGTGCGCGCGGCGGTGGCGCACGGGTTCCGGCGCGAGATGTACGTGGCCGCGCCCGTGGGCGATCATCTGCTCGAGGGCTACATCGACCTGACGTACCGAGACGAGTTCGGGACTCGTGGTGGTCGACTACAAGACCGACGCCTGGCGCGACGAGGCCGACCTCGAGGAGAAGGTGCAGCGCTACCGGTTGCAGGGCGCGTCGTACGCGGTCGCCCTCGAAGCCGCGACGGGCGAGGCGGTGGTGGCGTGCGTGTTCTGCTTCCTCACCCCGGAGGGCGCGGTGACGCGCCCGGTCACGGACCTTCGGGAGGCGATGCGCCAGGTACGAGCACAGCTCGGGGTGTCCGACGCAGACGCGTGAACACCATGATCCCGCCGATCGGCCCCGTGATCACCACCACCGCGGTGTAGAGCCACGTCCACCCGATGGCCGGGGTGATGATCACGGTCATGGCCACGAACGACATCCAGATGAGGCCGTGGAAGAAGCCCACCAGCGCCTTGACGGTGTCGTTGGGTGCGATCACCCAGAAGTAGAAGAGCGTGACGTAGCTGACCGACTCCACCAGGGCGATCACCGACAGCGCTTTGGCCTTGCGCTCCAGCTCACTGCTCGTGTCGTCCGCGAAGTCCGGCATCCCGGCTGGTCACGGTACCCTTTCGCACGATGCCGCAGACGATCGAGACGCCCACCCTGCCCGCCGCACCGGCACCGACGATCGCCCCCACCATCCCCGATGGCGACACGCGTCCGGAGACGAGCGAGGGCGACGGCGACCACGACCGCTTCGCGCACTACTGCCGGCGGGAAGACGTGATGCGCGCCTACGTGACCGGCGAAGCGATCGAAGCGCTGTGCGGCAAGAAGTGGGTGCCCACCCGCGACCCCGAGAAGTATCCCGTGTGTCCCACCTGTGTCGAGCGCAAGGCGGCGGGGTGGCAGCTCTGAGCAACCCGGCGCGCGCCCGGCGCGCCGAACTCATGCGACGCCGGCAGCACAACTTGGCCACGTTCGTCGCGATCGCGGCGTTGCTCACGCCGCTCGCGATCGGGTCGCTGTGGGTGCTGTCCCACGTCGAGGGATCCGCCGCCAACCGCCCCGACGTCGTGGTCGAGGTGCAACCGGGTTGGACCGCGGTCCAGATCGGTGACGCGTTGCAGCAGGCGGGCGTGATCTCGTCGTCGAGCGAGTTCCAACAGATCGCAGTGTCATCGGGCGTGACGGGGTTCGTCGCCGGCCGCTATCTCTTCGTACCCGACAGCGAAACGCGCGAGGCACTCGACACGCTGCGCGGCGGTCCGGCACGGATCGTGCCCGACCTCAAGTTGCTGCTGCCGCCCGGTCTCACCATCGGTGCCATCGCCGACCGAGTGGGCAAGCTGCCGGGCAAGAGCGCGCAGACGTTCCTCGAGGTCGCGGAGTCGGGCGTCGTGCGCTCCCGCTACGAACCTCCCGAGGTCCAATCGCTCGAGGGCCTCACGTGGCCCGACACCTACGCCATCGGCGCCAACGAGACCGAGACCCAGATCCTCCAGCGCATCGTCGCCCAGTTCGACAAGGAGGGCGACAAGCTCGGCCTGGCCGACTCCGCCGCCACCAACGGGCTCTCGCCGTACCAGACGGTCATCGCGGCTTCGCTCATCCAGGCCGAGTCGGGCAGCGAGGCCGACTCACCGAAGATCAGCGCCGTGATCCACAACCGGCTCGCCGCGGGCGATGCTGCTGCAGATCGACGCAACGCTCTGTTACGCCAAGGGTGGCTGCCCGCCGGTGCCGGTCGAGGCCGACCGCAAGATCGACTCGCCGTACAACACCTACAAGTTCGGCGGGCTCACCCCCACCCCGATCGCCACCGTCTCGGCGTCGGCGCTCAACGCCGCGTTGCATCCCTCCAACGACACCTACCTCTTCTACGTGTCCGACAAGAACGGCGTCACCTACTTCGCGACCACGCAGGCCGAGCACGATCGCAACGTGCAAAAGGCCCGCAATGCCAACTGAACGGCCGCGAGTGCAACCCGGCCCGCGCTTCGCGCGCGCGGTCGAGTGGTCCGCGGCGCTGCACCGCGATCAGGCGCGGAAGGGTGGCGACGCCCCGTACCTGTCGCACCTGCTCGGTGTGGCCGCGCTGGTCCTCGAGCACGGCGGGAACGAAACCGAAGCGATCGCCGCGCTCCTCCACGATTCCATCGAAGATGCGGGAGTGACGCGCGAACAGATCCGCAAACGGTTCGGTACCAAGGTGGCGCGCATCGTGGAGGACTGCACCGACGTGCCGTTGCGCGGCGCGCAGGGCAAGTACCCGAAGCGTGGCCGGTACGAGCGCACCGCGACGACGTGGCGGAAGCGCCGACGCCGCTCGCTGCGCCATCTCGCCGATCCGGCCACGTCGGAGTCGGTGCTGCGCGTCCGCGCGGCCGACACGCTCTCGAACGCTCGATCGATCGTCACCGACCTCCGCCGCAGCGGGCCCGAGGTGTGGACGCGGTTCCACGCCGGTGCGGTCGACCAGCTCTGGTACTTCCGCTCCGTGTCGGTGGTGCTGTCACGCCGTCTCCCCGGCGCGCTCAGCGACGAGCTCCGCAGCGCCGTGGCCGAGATGGAACGGCTGGCCGGCTGGTGGTTCGACGTCGGCGACCCGCAGGACGCCTAGCTCGCATCGTCGGCGTGACGACGAAGGAAGCAAAAGAGGGGCGCCCACCCAGCCCCGGGGGGAAGGGCCAGGTGGGCGCCCCCGCAACAGTGAGTGCACGCCCCGTGTGCTCACCGTTGATCGTGTGATCGGCTGATCAGCCGATCAAAGGGTGGCTCCCTTCGAGCTGGTCGTGGTCGCGCCCGCCATGCCGGGTCGGCCGTGAGGACCGCCGGCCGGCGGCGTCGGGAGGCCACATGCCTCGGCCGCCGCCTTGAACGCCGCGATCTGGTCAGCGGTCGGTGGCGTGCGGGTCGCACCGTCAGCGGGCCTGGTCGGCAGGGTGACGCCCTGATCGGTCAAGCACTGCTTCTGAGCGTCGGTGAGCTGCGGGCGTGCCCCGCGCGGGCCACCCTCCGGACCGCCGGCAGGCGGCGTCGGCAAGCCGCATGCCGCGGCCGCGGCCTGCAAGGCGGCGCGCTGCTCGTCGGTAGGTGGCGTGCGCGTGGCGCCGTCAGCCGGCTTGGTCGGCAGGGTGACGCCCTGATCGGTCAAGCACTGCTTCTGAGCGTCGGTGAGCTGGGGATGCATCCTCGGCGTGGCGCTCGGCGCGTCGGTCGACGAATCGCCGGTGGCGGCGCCCGCCAGACCGGTGAGCCCCAACACGGGGACCGCCACGAGCGCGGCCGCGCCCATCGCGAGCCCGATCGAGCTCCGGACACTGAACCTCATGCGTGTTCCTCTCCTCGGGATGCCATCCGCCCCGGGATTCTGCGCCGGGAATGCTGAGATCGGGCTGAGACGCAACCCACACCAGGACCGGACCGCCCGCACCTCTAACGTGACGCCCGTGGTCGCCTGGAACTACGCCGCCGTCTGGGACGGGATCGCGCAGGAGGTTCCCGACCGCGAGGCGGTCGTGTGTGGGGAGCAGCGTCTCACCTGGCGAGCGTTCTCCGAGCGGGCGCATCGGCTCGCCGCCCACCTGCAGCACTGCGGTCTCGCGGCCGGCGACAAGGTCGCCATCGACCTCCCCAACCGCACCGAGTACCTCGAAGCGTTCTACGGCGCGCTCGTGCTGGGGTGCGCGCCCGTGAACGTGAACTTCCGCTACACCGCCGACGAGATCCACTACGTCCTCGACAATTCGGACGCCTTGGCCGTGATCCACGCCCCGGAGCAGGCCGATGAGCGTCGCGGCGGCGGTGACGCGCATCCGGCGCGACCGGCGTCCGCACGCCCTCGAAGTGGGCGAGCCATACGAGCGGGCGCTGGCCGCGGCCACGCTCGGGCCGGAGGCCACCCGCCCACCGGTGGGCGACGACCTGATCTTCCTCTACACCGGCGGCACCACGGGCATGCCCAAGGCCGTGATGTGGCGCAACGAGGACATCTACGTCGGCATGTGGCTCCAGGCGCATCCGCACGACGCCGAACCACCCGACCCCATCGCGGCGGCACGCGCCGGCAAGCGGGCGGGCACGCGTCTACCGGTGTGCCCGTTGATGCACGGCACCGGGCTGTTCACCACGCTGGCGACGCTGGCGGGCGGGGGCACCGCCGTGCTCATCGACGACACCGGGCTCGATCCGGAACGGGTGTGGGACACCATCGCACGCGAGCACGTGCGGGCGATCACGATCGTCGGTGACGTGTTCGCGCTGTCCGCTTCTCGACTCGCTTCTCGCGCACCCAGGTCGGTGGGAGCTGTCGTCGTTGCGCAGCGTCACCTCTTCGGGTGTCGTGTTCAGCCCCGACGTGAAGCAGGCGCTGCTCGAGCAACTTCCCTCGCTCACGATCATCGACACGTTCGGCGCGTCGGAAGGCCTGGGTCCGAGCACGGCGAGCAGCGCGGACGGCAGCGACATCGCGCCGGCGCGCTTTCGCGTGAGCGCACGCGTCGCAGTGATCGACGAACACACCGGAGCATCCGTGGTGCCCGGCAGCGACGCGGTCGGGCTTCTCGCACTCGGCGGCCACGTGCCGCTCGGTTACTACAAGGATCCGCAGAAGACCGCCGCCACCTTCCGCGAGATCAACGGCGTTCGCTACTCGGTGCCCGGTGACCATGCCACGGTCGACGCCGACGGCATGGTCCACGTGCTCGGGCGCGGCTCGGCGTCGATCAACACCGGCGGCGAGAAGGTGTATCCGGAGGAGATCGAGGCCTGCCTGCGCGAGCACGCGGCGGTGTTCGACTGCGCGGTGGTGGGCGTGCCCGATCCGCGCTTCGGCGAGCGTGTGGTCGGCATCGTGCAGACCACGGAGGGCGTCCACGTCGACGGCGAGGAGCTCACCGCGTCGTGCCGGCAGAAGCTCGCGAGCTACAAGCTGCCGCGCCAGTGGATCTTCGTCGACTCCCTCGAGCGCTCCGCCGCGGGCAAGATCGACCACCCGAAGCTGCGTGCCCTCGCCATGGAGCGGCTCGGACTGATCTGACTGGTCTGACTGGCCCGATGGGCTGAAGTCGCCGGACGGTCAGGCCCCGCGGGCGAGCGACGCGCCACCCCAGCGCCGGGTTCCGGTCGAGCTGCCTTCGGGCACGCGCTCCGACGGTTGGGTGCGGTCACGGCCGCGACGCTTGGCGTCGTAGAGCGCCGCGTCGGCGGCCGACACGAGGCGTTCGCCGTCGACGGCGTTCTCGGGCATCGTTGCCACACCGGCACTGATGGTGACCGCCGTCGACCTGCTCTGACGAATGATCTCGTTGCGAACGCGGTCGGCCACGCGAACCGCGTCGTCACGACTGCACCCGGGGAGCAGCAGCACGAACTCGTCACCGCCCAGGCGCGCGGCAACGTCGAAGCCCTTCGTGCCCGACACCAATGCGCCGGCGACCTCGCGCAGCACTGCATCGCCGGTGAGGTGTCCGAAGGTGTCGTTGATCTGCTTGAAATGATCGACGTCGAACACGACGAGGCTGAGCGGCGCGCCGAGACGTTGCGATCGCGCCGTCTCACGTTCGAGCGACTCGTCGAACAGTCGACGGTTCGCGATGCCGGTGAGCGAGTCCCTCGTGGCGAGGCGCTCGACCTCGACGAGCAGCGCGGCGTTGCGCAACGCGAGTGCGGTGTGGGCCGCAGCCTGGGCCAACGCCTGCACCGTCGACGTCGGAATCCGCGCGGCACCGTCGCCACCCCACTCCGCGACGACCACCCCGAGTTGCTCCTCGTCGGCCGTGACCGGCGCGACCAACACGTTCGACGCGTCGGGGAGCACCGACTCGAGCAGCGCGTCGTCGAGGGTGCGCACCAGCAACGGGGCCGCGCTCGACCAGCATTCCCACACCACTGGTGCAGGCACGTCGGGCGCCTCCACGTGGATCTCGAGGCTGCCGTCGTCGAGGATGCCCGACCACCGGTCGTCGTGACGCACGAGGACCGCGACGCGGACGAAACCCAGACGGGCACAGGCATGGTGGACGAGCACGGCCATGACGTCGTCGGTGCGTCGAGACCGTTCGAGCTCGGCGCCCAGCTCGACCAACCACGAGAGCTGGTTGCGGCTGTGGCGCAGCGACCGCTCGTTCACCGAGGAGAACACCGCGGCGCTGAATGCGAAGAGCAGGAACGTCGCCGCGCTCACGATCGCAAAACGATCGCTCACCGGCACGGCGCCTTCCACGAGCCCGGCGTCGACGACCGCATGCGCGAGGAGCAGGAGCAGTGCGCACCACAAGGCGAGCTTCAGGCCCGTTCGATACGACACGAGCAGCGTGACCGCGACGACGTCGAGGAACACGAGGAAGAGCAACGGGCTGCGCGCCCCGCCGGTGGCCGAGACGACCAACGCCAGCGCGACGCCGTCGACCAGCACGGTGATCGACACGAACGTCGCCGTGCGCTCAGGCGCGCGCAGTCGGAAGAGCTCGGCGGTCGCGACGATCGCCGCAAAGGCCAGGACGCCGACGGTGATCGGACCGTCGAGGATCCCGAGGATGGCCAAGATCGCCAGGACGGCGAACGCACCGAGCACACGCACGAGTTGCAGCACGGGAAGCCGGTTCGAGACCGGCGCAGCATCACGCGGAGCGATGCGTGGAATCAACGGAACCGAGCGAGGTCGTCGGCGCCACGCGCGTCCGCCAGCTGCGCGTCGCGACGGTCGGACCGTCGGTGGAGGCCGAGGAACATGATCACCGCGAGCACCAGCGCGGCGATCGCGGCGAGGGAAGCCGGGGCGTGGGCCACGAGCGGCGCGGCCGCGGCGCTCGGCGGATCGTGCGCCAGGGCGCCGTCGACGAGATCGGGGACGATGCCCCCGTCGGTCGAGGCGTCGGTCGAGGCGTCGCTCGCGGTGCCGACGTCGACCGGCTCTGCGTCGGCCACGGCCGCGGGCGTCGTCGCACCACCGGTCGCGGCCGGACCGGCGGTCGCTGCCGAGCCGGCCGGATCACCCGGGCCGGCCGCGTCCTGGCCTGCCGAAGCCGCTTCGGTCACAGCCGACGCTGCTGCCGCAGTCGCGGGGGCGGACGCGACCGGCCCGAGATCGTTGGCGTGCACCTTGCCGTCATTGGTCGCGCCGCCAGTGGACTGCCCGGCGCTGGTCGACGACATTCCGCTCGAGGTCTCGCCCACGCCCGACGAGGAGCCGGACGACGAGCCGGACGAGGAGCCGGACGAGGAGTTGGACGAGGAGTTGGTGCCCACCGTCGCGGGAGGCGACGCAGCCGACTCGCCGTCGTCGGCACCCTCGTGGTGGTCGCCGGCATTGCTCGTCGGCGCAGTGGTCGTCGGCGCCGACGATTCGTTCGGCGGGTTCTGGCCGTGCTCCACGTCGCCGTTCCCCCCGGCGTCATGGGTGGAGACGTCGGTCGCGGCGTCATCGAGCGCGGGGGCGCTGCGCACGTCGTTGTGTCCTCCGCCGTCCGGCCGGTTGCCGTCAGCCCAGGCCACTCCGCCGAGTGATGCCGTCACCGCGAAGAGCGCGATTCCGAGGATCGATGCGGTCGTACGCCGTGACGCCATGTTCCTCCGTTCCTGCCGAGGGGGACTTGCTGGAGGCTTGCGATCTCGGGTGGTGGGGTGCTCCGTACGTTCATACCCTCACGCACAGCGAGTATACGACTACGTAACGTGAAACTTGTCACATCCCGGGGCAGGGGTCAAGGAAAGGCTTGACCAAGAGGCGTTGGTGTGTTCTTGGACGGGCGTTGGCCGACCTCGCTGTGGCAAGGTCGTGGGATGAACTCAGCGAGTGCAGAGATCCCCGAGATCGACGCCGACGACGCGTTCACCGAGGTCGAATCGGGCGCGTTCCTGCTCGATGTGCGCGAACTCGACGAATGGCAGGCCGGACACGCCCCTGGTGCGGTGCACATCCCGATGGGAGACGTGCCGGTGCGGGTCGACGAGCTTCCTCGTGACCGCCGCATCGTCGCCATCTGCCGCTCCGGGTCGCGCTCGCGCGCGATCACCGAGGCGCTGGTGACCGCGGGGTACGACGCCGCCAACACGATCGGCGGCATGAAGGCATGGCAGGCCAACGGATTCGACGTGGTCACCGACAACGGCGCACCGGGCATGGTGGCCTGATCGGCCGCTGATCCATCGGGGATTCTCAGTCCCCACTCATGTGCCGACGAGCAGACTCTGGCGATGGCCGGAAAGCCTCGCGACATCGGCGCCCGCGGACGCATCGTCGTCGCCGCGCTCAGCGTGGGCGCCGCGGGCGTGTTGGCGGGATGGATGGCGGCCAGTGACCACGCGGCGACGACCGCGACCACCACGGGCGGCACCGCAGCATCGTCGGCTGGTTCGTCGTCGTCCTCGAGCAACGCGGGGGACGACCGTGTGTTCTCCGACGACGACCAGCCCACCGCGACGCCGAGCGCCGGGTCGTCGTCGAGCGGATCGTCATCCGGCGGCAGCTCCTCGCCCCCAGTGGCGCGCACCGGCGCGAGCTGATGAGCGCGCACTTCTGGTGGTACGTCGCTCGGGCAGGCGGCCTCGTCGCGTGGGGCCTCGTGCTCGCGTCGTGCGCGTGGGGGCTGATGTTGGCACTGCATGTGAAGGTGCTGGGCGTCCGTCCGACCGCGGCATGGACCTTGTCGCTGCACCGGTGGCTCGCGGCTCTCGCGGTGACCTTCACCGCCGTGCACCTCGTCGGGCTCGTCGCCGACAACTTCATCCACTTCGGGCTCACCGACGTGCTCGTGCCGTTCGCGCACGTCGTGGCACCCCGTCGCGGTCGCGTGGGGGATCATCGGGATGTACCTGCTCGCCACCATTCAGATCACGTCGTTGCTGCGCGCCCATCTCTCGCAACGAACGTGGCACAGCATCCACCTCGTCAGCTACGTGCTCCTCGGCGTGACCACGATCCACATGCTGACCGCGGGCACCGACAGCACCACCGTGATCCCCGAGACCGTCGCGATCCTGATGGGCATGGGCGCGGTGTTCGGCACCGTGTTGCTCCTCACGTGGCGCGCCAGCGCCGCGCGAACGTCGCGTGGTCGTCCCGGCGCAGGCGACCGAGCGGGCTCAGCCTGCCAGCGAGCGCGGCGCATGGCCTGACGATCGAGGGCGCACAAGCGGCCGGTAGCCTCGTCCGCGTGCCGAGCAGCTCGCTGGACCGTTCCGGCGCGCTGCACCGGCTGCGCCACGACGACTTCGACGTGCTGGTCATCGGCGGGGGCATCACGGGTGCGGGCGTGGCCCTCGACGCCGCGAGCCGCGGACTGCGCACCGCCCTCGTGGAGCGCGACGACTTCGCCTCGGGTACCAGCAGCAAGAGCTCCAAGTTGGTGCACGGGGGCCTCCGCTACCTCGAGCAACACGAGTTCCGTCTGGTGTACGAGGGCTTGGCCGAACGGCAGCGGATCATCGAGAACGCACCCCACCTCGTGTCGATCCTGCCGTTCCTCGTGCCGGTGCTGCACCGAGGAGGCGCGATCGATCGACGGCTCGCGCCGTTCCTCGGCGGCGCGTTGTGGATGTACGACCTCACGGGAGGCGTCCGCATCGGTCGTCGTCACCGGCGGATCAGCGCGGACGACGCCCTCGCGCACATGCCCACCCTCGACCGCTCGCGCCTGACGAGCGCCTACGTGTACTTCGACGCGCAGGCCGACGACGCGCGACTCACGCTCGCGATCGTGCGCACGGCCGCGGCGCACGGTGCAGCGGTGGTGAACGCCACGCAGGTCGTCGGCTTCGTGAAGCACGACGACACCGTCGTCGGCGCGCGAATCATCGCCCGCGGCGACGACGCGACCGGCGCCGACGTCGGAGGCGGTGAGGAGATCGCCGTGCGGGCCCGCGTCGTGGTGAACGCGACCGGCGTGTGGGCCGACGACGTGCGCGCGCTCGACGAGGGCACGCACCCGGCGTCGATGGAACCGGCAAAGGGCGTGCACATCACCGTGCCGTGGTCGCGGTGCGCAACGACGTCGCGGCCATTCTGCCGGTGCCCGGCGATCGGCGTTCGGTGTTCGTGATCCCGTGGGGTGAGCACACCTACGTCGGCACGACCGACACCGAGTACGACGGTTCGCTCGACGAGCCGCGCTGCACGGCTGCCGACGTCGCCTACCTCCTGCGCGCGCTCAACGACGTCACGACCGTCGACGCCACGGCCGACGACGTGACCGGGACGTGGGCAGGTCTGCGACCGCTGCTGCGCGGCGCCGCCAAGGCTCGCACCGCCGACCTGTCCCGGCGTCACGCCGTGCGCACGTCAGCGAGCGGCGTGGTGACGGTGACGGGCGGGAAGCTCACCACCTACCGCCGGATGGCGGTCGACGCGGTCGACGTCGCGGTGGGACTGCTCCCCGGCAAGGTGGGGCCGAGTCGTACCCGCCATCTCCGGCTGGCCGGCGGCGAGGGCATCGACCCGCCGCGGGCAACGCTCGGCGCACCGGGACGCACCGAGCCGGACACCGTCGACGAACACCTCGCGCACCGCTACGGCAGCGACGCCTCGGTGGTCGCCGACCTGGCCGACACGCTCCCGTCGGGACGGGAGCCGCTCGTCGCCGGTCTTCCCTATCTCCGCGCCGAGGCCGTCTACGCGGTACGACACGAGATGGCTCGCAGCCTCGATGACGTGTTGGCGCGTCGCACACGGGCACTCATTCTCGATCGGAGCGCAACCGTCGGCGCCGCGCCGGCCGTCGGTGCGCTCCTCGCGCCGGAGCTCGGTTGGAGCGAGGCTGCGACCGCGGATCAGGTCGGTCGATTCGTCACCGCCGCCGGTGCCGACCAGTGGTGAGACGACTCGTCGCCACCGTCACGGCGCTCGTCGCGCTCGCGGTGGTGGTCCCCGCGACCGGGTCGGCCGCGTCGACCAATGCGGAACGCCGCAAGCGACCCACCACCACGACCGTGCCGCGGGCGACCACCACGACCAAGCCGAAGACGTGGGCACCACTCCGCGCGTTCGACACGTCGCTCACCTGGACTCCGTGTCACGACGACTGGGAGTGCGCCACGCTGAACGTCCCGGTCGACTGGGTCCACGCGCCGGCCCCGGGCGCCGTCGCCGACACCGTCCCCCTCGCGCTCGTGCGCCACCGCGCCACCTCGCCCGAGGCACGTCTCGGCGCGCTCTTCGTGAATCCGGGCGGTCCGGGTGAGGGTGGCGCCGACTACATCCCGGTCGTCACCCGCCGCTATCCCGACGAACTGCGCGAGCGCTTCGACATCGTGAGCTGGGATCCTCGCGGCACCGGAAGCTCGCGACCCATCGACTGCGTCGACGACACCGTGCTCGATTCGGTCACCGACGGTCCGGCCGTCCCCAACACGGCCGAGGCGCTGGCGGCCGCACACGCCGACACCGACGTCGTGGCGCGTGGGTGCACCGAACGCATGGGCGCGTACGCGGGACAAGTCGGCACCCGCAACACCGCCGCGATCTCGAGGCCATCCGCATCGCGCTCGGCGAGCCGGTGCTCAACTACGTCGGCTACTCGTACGGAACCGTGCTCGGCATGACCTACGCGCAGATGTTCCCGAAGACCGTTCGGACGATGGTGCTCGACGGTCCGCCCGATGTGTGGCTGCCCGACCTCGACTACGCGTACGCGCAAGCCGCCGGGTTCCGCAACGCGCTCGACGCATTTCTCGGATGGTGCGAACAGACGAGTTCGTGCGTGTTGCGCAGCGTCGGCGCACCGCGCGACGTCTTCGAGTCGCTGCGCTCGTCGTTGGCCGCCACGCCGGTCGACACGACGTACACCGCCAACGGTGCGACGCGCGTGGGGGTCGTGAACGAGGGTGTGCTGGAGTCGGCGGTGATCTCGAGCCTCTACGACGAGCGGTCGTGGCCCGACCTTGGTCGCGCGCTCGCGAGTGCAGCACGCGACGGCGACGACCGCGCGCTCCTGGCCATGACCGACGCCTACGAGGGGCGTTCGCCCGACGGGCACTGGGACGCGACGGTCGAGTCGAACCTCGTGATCTCGTGCGTCGATCGTCCCGACCGCGCCCCGAGAACCCCCGAGGCCGAGCTGGCCGACGTGTTGCGATTCCAAGCTCAGCTGCCACCCTGGGGTGGCGCGTGGGCGACGTCGGGCTGCGCGGGCATGCCGAAGCCGGCCAAGGGCGACAGCCTCGGCGATGTGCGCGTGACCGCGGCGCCGCCGATCCTGGTGATCGGCACCACCGGCGACCCGGCCACGCCCTACTCCGGCGCGGTCTCGATGCTGGCGCGTGTCACCGGCTCGACCCTGCTCACGTTCGAGTCCACCGAGCACACCGTGTTCGGCACCGCGCGCAGCGACTGCGTCGATGACGCCGTCACCCGCTACCTCGTCGACCAGACGATGCCCGCCCCCGACACCCGCTGCTGACCCAACTCTCCTTCACCCGAAATTGCGTTCCCAGCGCGCGCTATCCGTGCACTCAGAGCGCAATTTCGGAGGAGTGAAAGGTGCCGGGGAGGTCGACGGGGATGCGGGCGCGGGACACGAGCAGCTCGCCGACGACGTGGCCGCGGTCCCACTCGAGGTCGAGCCCGACCGGGATGCGTTCGCCGACGTCGGAGGTGCGCGCGTCGTTGATCGAGTCGAACCGCAGGCCGAACGCCTCGAGCCCGAAGCTCCAGTGATCGTCGGCTTCGTGCACCATCTCCGCCCACAACCCGTCGGCGCGGATCTCGAGCAGCCGGCCACGCGGGAGCGGCACATCGTCGTCGCGCACCACGACCACGCCGCGCGTCTCGCCGACGTCGAGCACCAGCTCGGCGAGGTACGTCGCGCGCGCCGCACCCAGCGTGAACTCGATGGTGCCTGACACTCCGGCGTCACCCACGAACGTGAGTGACGCGAACATCAGCTCCCGAGCAACCCGAGCGAGCGAACCTCGTCGCGCTCGCTGATGAGCTCCTGGGTGGTCGCGTCGATCTTCGTCTGCGCGAACTCGTCGTGGGTGAGCCCCTCGACGATCGACCAGCTGGAGCCGTCGCTGCGGACCGGGAACCCGAACTGCAGACCCTCGGGCACGCCGTACTCACCGTTGCTGTGCACCGCGAGCGAATGCCAGTCGTCGGCCGCGGTGGGGAACACCACGCTGTTGACCGAGCCGATCGCGGCATGGGCGGCCGACGCGGCCGACGACGCACCGCGCTTGTCGATCACCGCGGCGCCGCGCTTCTGCACCGTCTCGATGAACGTGGTCTGCAGCCACTCCTGGTCGGTGATCACCTCGGGTACCGGACGCCCGCCGATCCGCGCGTGCGCGTAGTCGGGGAACTGCGTGGCCGAGTGGTTGCCCCAGATCGTCATGTTGGTGACCTCGGCGTGGTGCACGCCGGCGTGCTTGGCCAACTGCGACTTGGCGCGGTTCTCGTCGAGACGGGTCATCGCGAACCAGCGGTCGGCGGGCACGTCGGGCGCGTGCGAGCGCGCGATGAGGCAGTTGGTGTTGCAGGGGTTGCCGACCACCAGCACGCGGACGTCGTCCGAAGCGTGATCGTTGACGGCCTGGCCCTGCGGCTTGAAGATCCCGCCGTTCACCGACAGGAGGTCGCCGCGCTCCATGCCCGCCTTGCGCGGGATCGAGCCCACGAGCAAGGCCCACGACGTGCCGTCGAACGCAGTCTTGAGGTCGGACGTGGCTTCGATGCCTGCGAGCAGCGGGTGCGCGCCGTCGTCGAGCTCCATCACCACGCCTTCGAGCATCGACATCGCGGGCTCGATCTCGAGGAGCCGGAGCACGACGGGTTGATCGGGGCCGAGGAGGGAGCCACTGGCGATGCGGTGCACCAGGGCGTACCCGATCTGACCGGCTGCGCCGGTGACGGTGACATGGACGGGAGAGGAAGCCATGCCCGGAAAATTACCCCGCTGGCCCACCTGCGGCCGAAGCGAACCCGAGGAGCACCTCACGTGCGTCGGTGAGCTCGGCGATGCGCTCCGCCGCGCCCGCGTTGACCGCACCGTGGTCGGGATGCGCCAATCGCACGAGACGGCGGAACCGCTGTTGCACGTCGTCGCGGGCCACTGCCATGTCGGAGCTCAAGCCGAGCACCTCCATGGCCCAGCGCCGCTCCGACGGGACACCCTGCCACCCATCGGCGCCCGCCGTTCGCGGTCCGGGCGCCGGCGGACGTACGCCAGGCAGACCGTCGAGACGACGACGAACGTCGAGTCCCTCGGGGAGCCAGCCCGGACGCGCCAAGGCCGCGTCGACGGCGCGGAACGCGATCGATCGGCCCGACGGCGGCAGGCTGGCGGCGCCCAGCAAGGCACCGATCACCTGCGACGTGGGCGGGCCGTGCAGGTCGAGCTCGAGCCGGGGTCGCACCAGCCCGGCTTCGACGTCGGGCGCCAGGATGTGGTGCCGGGAGAGGTCGAGGCCGTGGGTGTCGGTCTGCAGGCGGTAGCGCAACGCGATGCGCGGCACGCTGATCCCACGACGAGCATCGTCGACGAGGCGGACGAGCGCGTCGAGCTGTTCCTCGTCGATCTCGGGGACGAACTCGGCGACGATCGCACCGAGCAACACCGCACCGAACGCCGCGCCGCTCGTGGGCAGGTAGGCGTCACCGAGCGCGACCCGACGAGTCGGCTGGTGCCGACGGGTGTGCCGGACATCCAGCTCGGCGAGGATCACGAACCTTGTCCCAACCTCGTGCTTCGACCTGCACTACCAGGATCTGGCCCCACCCGGGTCCGGGTCGGCGCCCACTCGCCGCCTCAGGTTACGCGGCGACGAGCGGGGCCGACCCGCGGTGATTGGCCCGCGGTGATTGGCCCGCGGTGATTGGCCCGCGGTGCTGGTCGCTCCGGCTAGCCGGTGCTCGGCGTTCCCGACCCGCCGGTGCTGGGACAGCCGGTGCACGCCACTGCGGTCCCCGTCTGCGACGGAGGCGGCGTGTCGAACACGTACAACGCGCCGGTCTTGTCGAAGAAGTTGAACGTCTTCGTCGGCCACGTCCCGGCGATGTAGCGCTTGCCGTCATTGACGTACCAGACGACGCCCTTGCCCTTCACGTCGATCGCGTTGGAGGACCCGGTGGTCTCGGAGTCCCACCACACCGGCGCGAAGTCGACGCCACTGAGGAAGTACGACGGGTAGGTGAGTCCGTTGGTCTTGCCGTATCCGTTCTGGATGGTGGTCGGGGAATCCGACGCAGCCCCGCCTCGAGCGGGCACCGCGAAGAGCCCCTTCTGGAAGTTCGACGGCGTGAGCGTGGGACCTGCGTACTGGATCCCCGCCGCCAGCCACATCACCATCTGCGTCGTGACGACCTCAGTCGTGGAACGACCCTTGCCCCAGTACCACTCGTTCAGTGGGGCCGGAGCCGCCGCGGTGGTGAGCGGAAAGAGCACGGACAACCCGAACGCGTGCGCGAACTGCGTCTGGTCGTACGCGGTGCGGGCCAGCAACGCGACGTCCTGGTACTGGTATGCGGTGAGCAGCCACTCAGGCGAGTACTCCTGCTCCGTCGCGACCTTCGTCATCTGCCCACCGGTGGCGAGATCGGTGAACATGATCACGCTGGTCACACCTGCCGTCTTGAGCTTGGTGATGAGACCCGGCGCAGCTTGCTGCGCGAGCGTGGCGTCGCCGAACGACGAGCCGTTGGTGGTGAACTCCATCGGCGGGATGGCGAGCTTGCCGCCGTACTTGGAGAACGCCTTGGTGAACGCCTCGATGTCGAAGCCCTTCGGGTACACCACTCCGAACTTGCGCTTCTCCGACTTGAACGCGTCGTCGCCGGCCCACTGGGCCTTGCCCTTCACCAGCTGCTTGCCCATGAACTCGCCGGCGTTGATCGCCGAGCCCGACGGGTCGTTCTGCGCCCAGCGGTACGGCGCCTGATCGATCGTGTCCTGCGTCGAGGTGCCGTAGTCGAACACCAGGTACTTCTTGGACGCGAGCACGCTGGCGAGCACGCTGAGACCCTTGGTGTACGTGTCGAGCACCGCGAACGGCTTCATCCCATCGATCGTCACCGCGTCGGCGCGCTGCGCGGCTTCGTCGTCACCGCCCGACGTGACGAACGAGAACTCGACAGAACGCCCCCATGTCTCGTAGACGTGGGCGAATGCCGGCCAGACGTCGGTGACCACGTCCTTGAAGAAATTGCCCGTCTGCCCGGTGGCCTGGTTGACCGGCGCCCGGCTGCCGCCCGCGGCGAGTCCGGAGAACTGCTGGTCATTCGGCACCACCACGGCAACCTTGATCGTGGTGGCCGTCACGCCGCGCGACGTGGCACCGCCGTTGTCCGCAGGAGCCGGCGCCACGCAGAACGGACCGCTCGTCGACGTGACGAGCGGGAACACGCCCCAGCCCTTGATCGCGTCGGCATTGCACTTCGGATTCTCGAGCGCCGCCTTGGTGCCCATCCCGGCACCCTTCGGCGGCGGGCCGACTCCGTCGGCGTTCACGATCGCCGGCTGCACGGTTTGCGCCACTGCCGGAACGATCAATGCAGTACAGGTGATGACGAGTACCGCGACCGCGATGAACGAGTGACGCTTCGCCATTTTTCCCCCCCAGGAAAGTGTGAGGCGGACGGTACACCAATTCCCAGTTGGTGTCTCCGCGCCCGGCGCGCGCCGAAGCCGAGACGCGTGACGGCCTGAGGTGACGAAGTGGTGTCGCGGTGGGCAGGCGTCAGCGGGCGGCGTACACCACGAGCATCACCACGAGGTAGATCACCAAGATCGTGGTCGCCCACAACACGACGTCGCGCCGGGAGAACGGGCCCGGGCGGTTGCCCACCCCTGCGAGGCTCCGGTTGCAGCTCGGGCAGCGCATGTCGCTCGCGGCCACCGGCGTGCCGCACAGCGGGCACGCCTCGACCGCGGCGGGCGGACCGGCGCCTCGATCGGACACCGACGGCTCGTCGGGCTCGGGCGGCTCGGGGACCGCTTCGGGAACGCCGCTCACGCGGTGGATCCTCGCACAGACGAGCGCTCGGCCGCCTCCACGAAGTTGCGGAACAACATGGCGATCGTGGTGGGACCGACCCCACCGACTCGTGGTGTGATCGCGCCGGCCACGTCTTCGCACGCCTCGTCCACGTCGGGCAACAGCTTCCGCCCCTCGTAGCGCACCCCGGCACCCACGACCGTGACGCCCGGCCTGAGGTGCTCGGGCTGGATCATGCCGGGGACGCCGGCGGCGGCGACCACGATGTCGGCGCGCTGCACGTAGCGCTGCCAGTCCTTCACGCCTGTGTGCACCTGCGTGACCGCGGCGTTGGCGGTCGGGCGCTTCTGTGACAGGAGCAGCCCGAGCGGTCGGCCGATCGTGCTGCCCCGTCCGACGATCACCACTTCGCGTCCCGCAACCGGGATGTCGTAGAACGCGAGGAGTGCCTCGATCCCTGCGGGGGTGCAGGCGATCGGCCCCGGCATCGCGAGCGCGAGACGCCCGAGGTTGGTCGGGTGCATCCCGTCGACGTCCTTGTCGGGGTCGAGCTCCATGAGCGCGGCTTCGTAGTCGATGTGCGACGGGGCCGGATACTGGAAGAGGACCGCGTCGACGTCGCGCGCGTCGTTCATCTCGCGCACCGCGCTCACCACGTCGGCTTGCGTTGCGTCAGCCGGGAGGTGGATGTGCGGTGAGTTCGCGCCGAGCTCCGCGGCCTTGCGTTGCTTCATCGCGACGTAGCGCGCGCTCGGCTCGTCATCGCCGACGAGCAACGTGCCGAGCCCGGGCGTGTGACCGTTCGCGATCAGCTTCTCCACGCGCGGCACCAGATCGGCGAACACCGCGTCGGCGACCGGGCCACCTGCCATCAATTTGGCTGCCATCGGCTTCGTCATGGTCGACGCTCCCTCATCGCTCGACTCCGTCTCAGTGGAGGAAGTGGCGTTCGCCGGTGAACACCATGGCGAGCCCGAGCTCGTCGGCCTTCTCGATCACCTTCTCGTCACCCACCGAACCGCCTGGCTGCATCACCACCGCGACACCCGCGGCCGCTGCCGCTTCCACACCGTCGGGGAACGGATAGAACGCATCGGACGCACCCGCACCACCCGCGGCGCGACCGGCGGCTTTCTTGGCCGCGATCTCGCCCGACTCCACCCGATTCTGCTGTCCGGCGCCGATGCCGACCGCCTGACCGTCCTTCACCAGCACGATCGCGTTCGACTTCACGTGGCCGACGATCCGCCACGCCAGCTCGGCGTCGACCCACTCCTGTTCCGTGGGCGCACGCTTGGTGACCACTCGCCAGTCGTTGCGTTCGGCGGCGTAGTGGTGCGGCTGCTGCACGAGGAACCCACCCGAGATCTGGCGGTAGTCGCGCGTGACCGGCTCGGGGGGCGCGGCCTCGAGCAACCGCGTGTTCTTGCGCTTCTTCCGCAGCGCGGCGACAACACCGTCGTCGTAGCCGGGCGCGATGACGAGGTCGGCCTGCGGTCCCTCGACCATCAGCTCGACGGTCGCCGCGTCGATCGGGCGGTTGAACGCGACGATGCCGCCGAATGCCGAACGCTCGTCGCACTCCAGCGCGCGCCGGTACGCCGTGGCCAGGTCGCCGGCAACGGCGACCCCGCACGGGTTGGCGTGCTTGATGATGGCGCACACCGCGTCGCTGCCGAGATCGTGCGCGATGCGCCACGCGGCATCGGCGTCGTAGAGGTTGAGGTACGAGAGCGCGACGCCGCTGTGCTGCTCGACGGTGTCCCACCAACTCGTGGTGCCGACGGCGCGGTAGCGCGCCGCGGCCTGGTGTGGGTTCTCGCCGTAGCGCAAAGGCTCGTCGACCCGCTCGAGTGCGACACGCAGGTGTTGCGGGAGCACGTCGTCGCCCTCGAGCCACTGCACGATCGCGGCGTCGTACGCCGCCGTCGCAGCAAAGGCTTCGAGCGCGAGCGCGCGTCGCGTGTCGGCGCTCACCGCACCCTGCTCGCGCACCTCGGCGAGCACGTCGTCGTACTCCGCGGGGCTGGTGACGATCGCGACCCACGCGTGGTTCTTCGCCGCCGCGCGCGTCATTGCAGGGCCGCCGATGTCGATGGTCTCGATGTCGGGCGACTCGTAGAACGGGTAGAGGTTGCTCACGACCATGTCGAAGGCAGCGATGCCGTGCGCGTCCATGTCGTCGAGGTGCGACTGCTTCGAACGGTCGGCGAGGATCCCGCCGTGCACCTTCGGGTGCAGCGTGACCACCCGGTGATCGAGCATCTCGGGGAAGCCGGTGACCTCGGCCAGCGGCGTCACGGGGATCCCGGCCTCGGCGACGGCGGTGGCCGTGCCGCCCGACGACACGAGGTCCCAGCCGAGTTCGTGGAGACCGCGGGCGAAGTCGACGAGCCCGGTCTTGTCCCACACGGAGAGCAGCGCGCGCATCACAGTCCTTCTTTGTTGGCTTCGTTGATGTTGGGGGGGTCGGTCGACGCCACGAGCTCGTGAAGCACCGCGGGGTACAGACGCCGCTCCACCTCCTTGATCCGCTCGTGGAGCGTGTCGACGGTGTCATCGGCGAGCACCGGCACCGCCTCCTGCGCCAGGATCGGCCCCTCGTCGACCTCGAGGCGCGCCAGGTGCACCGTGCACCCCGTGACCTTCACGCCCGCTTCGAGCGCGGCCGGCACCGCATGCCAACCCTTGAACGAAGGGAGCAGCGCCGGATGGGTGTTGACGATGCGGTCGGGGAACGCGTCGTGCACGGGCTTCTCGAGGATGGTGCCGAAGCCGGCCATGGCGATGAGATCGACGTGGTGGGCGCGCAGCGCGTCGACGATGTCGTGGGTGTACGCGAGCCGATCGAAGGTCCGAGAGAAGTCGGTGCGCTCGAGCAGCTCGACGGGCACGTCGGCCGCTTCGGCGATGTCGATCGCCCCACATTGACGGTCGGCCACGAGCACCGCGATCGGCAGGTCGGCGCCGAGCATCGCGTGCAGAATCGTTCCACTTCCCGACGCCAGCACTGCGATGCGACCCACCTCGTCACGGTAGCCGAGGCGCTCGCCCGATTCCTGGGTGGATGTTTCTCGCGATGTGGCCGGCGCAGACCGCCACGCCGGCCGGAATGCAGCGGCCGACGGCGAGGGTCCTTGCTTTCGCCTCACCACCGTGATGGGCTACAACGTCGGGCGAACCTGCGTCGCCGGCACATCCTCCGCGATTCCGACGTGCGTTCGGAACCCCCCGTGAAAAGAGGACGACTCGTGGACCTCAAGAAACTGACTCCCGGCGAGATGGTGACCGCCGTGTGCGGCGTCTTGCTCCTGATCGTGAGCTTCTTCCCGTGGTACGGGGTCGACCTCGGGCCGTTCGGGAGCTACAACTACAGCGCCTGGAAGCAACCTGACGCCTTCTTCTCGATCGTTGCGGTCATCCTCGGCGTGGTCCTCGCTGCCCATGTGATCGTCGAGAAGCTCGAGGCCGTCGACCTGCCGGAGCGCCTCGGCAGCGTCGGCTGGGGGATGATGCACCTCGTTGGTGGCGCGGTGGCCTTCGTGTTCGTGCTGCTCAAGTGGATCATGAACACCGACTACACCAAGTTCGGGCTCTGGGCCGGCCTGCTCCTCACCCTCGGGTTGTTCGTGGGCGGATTTCTCATGGCCAAGGAGGCCGACGAACTGCCGAGCGCGCTCGGCGGTGCCGGTGGTGGCAGCTCGACTCCCCCGAGCGCCTGATGGCGGGCGCCAAGAGGCCCACGCCGGGCGAGATCGCGATCATGGCCGGCGGCGCGGTGGCGTTGATCTTCTCATTCTTCGACTTCTACAGCTACGACACCTTCGCGGGATCGGGCAGCACCAGCGTGTGGGGCACCGGCCTGTTCCCCGTGGCGACGCTCATGGTGTTCTTCGTGGTGATCATGGCGCTGCAGGTCGCGCTCACGACGTTCGCCCACGTGAGCCTGCCCCCACGCCCGCTCGGCTTCACATGGGAGCAGGTGCATCTCATCCTCGGGTTCTTCGCCATCGTCAACGCGGTGGCGTGGCTGCTGGTGAGCAAAGGCGGAGCGAGTTTCGGCATCGGCTTCTGGGGCGTCCTGATCGGTTGCGGCGCCGCATTCGTCGGCGCCGTCCTGCTCCAGAAGGAGCGCGGCGGGAACCGCACCGGCTACTGACCTCGACCGACGACATCAGTCGACAGACCACCGGGCCTGCCACCGCGCGGCCACTCACAGGGGGGCCGCACGCCCATGTCCGATGCAACCATCGCTTCCGCTCCACGCGCCGACACACCTCGGGTCCACTACCTCGGATGGCGGGCGGCGGAACGCCCCCAGCCCGCGTTCGCCCACGTGCTCGGCGCGGTGTCGGGCGCCTTCGCCGTCGTCGCGATGATCGCCTTCGTCATCGCGGCGAGTGACGCCAACGCTCAGGTCGAGGGCATCATCGGATCACTGCTGCTGATGGCGATCGCCATCGGCATCGGCATCCCGGAGATCGGTCCCGTACGGTCCGCCGCAACGACCGCGCTCGTGCTCACCGTGCCGATCCTGTGGGTGTTCGCCTTGTTCGCGGGCGGTGGGCTCCCTGATCGCGGCGACGTTCGCCTCTTCCTGATTCTGTCCGCGCTGTCGTACGCCGTGCTCTACCTGATCACGTGGACCCGAGGGCGTGCCGTGCTGCTCGCCGGGGCGCTGCTCCTGTTCGTCGTGTGGATCGGGTGGGAGTTCGCAGGCAGCGGCGGCACCAGCAACTCCGTGTTCGGCAGCTCCGGGTTGAACAACCCGATCAGTGGCGGATCGGTGGGGTCAGCGCCGTTCGGGACGACCTCCGGTTCCGGGATCGACACCGATTCGATGTACGCCGCGGTGATGATCGTCGGCTTCGTGTACCTCCTCGTCGGCGGACTGCTCGACCGTTGGAAGCTGCGCGGCACGGCCACGCCCTTCGTGGCCATCGGCGGTGTCAGCGCGATCATCGGCGGGATCGGGCTCGCATCGGGAGAGAGCCAGCTCGCGACCGGCATCGTCGCGGTGCTGATCGGCGCCGCGGTCGGCGTGATCGCGGCGGCAGGCCGGGAGCGCCGCGCCACCACCTGGATCGGCGTGTTCACGGTGTTCTACGGCGCGATGGTGATCCTGACCGAGATCGACCCCGACAGCCCCGAAGGCGTCGGCGCCGTCGCGCTGGCCATCGCAGTGATCACCGGCGCGCTGGCATGGGGTCTCTCGGTGGTGCTGCGCGAACCCCGCGACCTCGACGTCACGCCCGCGGCACCCACGCCGACCGACGATCAGCTCGTGGCCGTTGCTGCCGTCCCGACACCCGCGGCCGCGGCTGAGTCGCCGACCGAACCAGCCGCACCGGCGCCCGCGGCCGCGGCTGAGGCGCCGACCGAACCAGCGGCAGCACCACCCGCGGTCGAGGCGCCGACCGAGCCTGCCGCGCCGGAGCCCCCGAAGGTGGAGTGGCAGCCCCCCTCGGCCGACGAACCGACCGACGAGGGAACGCCCGACGCGTCCTAGGACGCCGCTGCTCCGAGCAGCCGGCTGGCGCTAGAGGTTGGCGACGACGGCTGCCATGAGCTCGCCCGCCTCGGTGGGGTTCATCCCCACCTTGGCGCCGGCATCACGCAGCGCTGCGATCTTGGCGTCGGCAGTTCCCTTGCCGCCCGACACGATGGCACCGGCGTGGCCCATCTTCTTGCCGGGAGGCGCGGTCACACCGGCCACGTACGACACGACCGGCTTCGTCATGTGGTCCTTGATGAACTCGGCCGCCTCTTCCTCGGCCGAACCACCGATCTCGCCGATCATCATCACGGCCAGAGTCTCCGGATCGGCCTCGAACCGCTCCAGGCAGTCGATGAACGTGGTACCCGGCACCGGGTCGCCACCGATGCCCACGCACGTGGTCACGCCGATGTCCTTCTGCTTGAGCTCGTAGAGCGCCTGGTAGGTGAGCGTGCCCGAGCGGCTCACGATCCCGACCGGTCCCCCCGCCTTCGCGATGTGCCCCGCAGTGATCCCGATGTTGCACTTGCCGGGGCTGATGATGCCGGGGCAGTTCGGGCCGAGCAGCTGCACCTGCGGGTACTCGCGCTGCAGCTCGTTGTAGAACCACGCCTCGTCGTGCGCGGGCACGCCTTCGGTGATGGCCACGATGAACTCGATGCCGGCCTCGGCGGCTTCCATCACCGCGCCCTTCACACCCGGCGCGGGGATGAAGATGCACGACGCGGTGGCACCGGTCGCCTCGATGGCGTCGGCCACGGTGGCGAACACCGGGATGCCGGCGACGTCGGTGCCCGCCTTCTTGGGGTTGGTGCCCCCGACGACCTGCGTGCCGTAGTCGCGGTTGAGCGGGCCGTAGAAGCTGCCCTGCCCACCGGTGATGCCCTGGTAGATGACCTTGGTGGTCTCGTCGACGAAGATGCTCACGACTCAGGCCTTCCCTGCGAGTTCGACGGCCTTCTTCGCCGCATCGATCATGGTGGGTTCCATCTGGAGCGTGTCCGAGAGGTGTTCCGCGAGGATGGCGCGGCCCTCTTCGGCGTTGGTGCCGTCGAGGCGGATCACGATCGGAGCGTCGATCTTCACCCGCTCGAGCGCCTGCACGATGCCGTTGGCGACCTCTTCACCCTTGGTGATGCCACCGAAGATGTTGATGAAGATCGAGCGCACGTTGGGATCGCTCACGATCACCTCGAGCGCGCCCGCCATCACGTCGGCATTGGCGCCGCCGCCGATGTCGAGGAAGTTCGCCGGCTCGCCACCCACCTGGTTGACGATGTCGACGGTGCTCATCGCGAGCCCGGCGCCGTTGGCGATCACACCGACGTAGCCCTCGAGGCCGACGTACTGCAGGCCGCGCTGGTGGGCGAACTGCTCGCGCGTGTCGCGCACCTGCGTGGCGTCGTACTCCACGTAGTCGGGGTGACGGAACACCGCGTTGTCGTCGAGCGTGACCTTGGCGTCGAGCGCGTGCACGCGGTCGTCGGGCGTGAGGATCAGCGGGTTGATCTCGGCGAGGTCGGCGTCGCCGTCGACGTAGGCGGTGTAGAGCTTCAACAAGATGTCGACCGCGCCGTCGACGGCCTTCGGGTCGAGATTGGCCGACTCCACCCAGGCGCGACACGCCGCTTCGCTCAGGCCGTCGACCGGGTTCACGTGGATCTTGGCGATCGCGTCGGGGTTCTCCTCGGCGACCTGCTCGATCTCCACGCCACCTTCGGCGGAGAGCATGCCGAGGTGCAGCTTGGCCGCTCGGTCGAGGGTGAACGAGGCGTAGTACTCGGCGCTGATGTCACTCGCCTTCTCGATCCACACCACCTCGACGGTGTGACCCTTGATGTCCATGCCGAGGATGTTCTCGGCATGCTCACGGGCTTCGGCGGTGTTCGACGCCAGCTTCACGCCGCCGGCCTTGCCGCGCCCGCCCACGAGCACCTGGGCCTTCACGACCACGGGGTACCCGAGCTGGTCGGCCGCATCGACCGCCTCGCTCACGGTGGTGACGGCTGCGCCGGGCGAGACCGGGATCCCGTAGCGCGCGAACAGTTGCTTCCCTTGATATTCGAACAGATCCACCCGCGTCGCCTTCTTGGTTCGCTCGTCGAATGTCGAAGTGCCGGGTGGAATGGTGGTCGATCCTGCCCGTCATCACAAACCGTGCGGCCGATTTCGTGGTCCGACTGGACAATTTCTGCGGCGGCGTCCTACACCTGGGGGCAATGGCCCCGTCGCGCGACGACACCCGGATCCTGATCTTCGCCACCCTGCTCGTGGTGGGGGCCGGCCTCCTCGTCGCCGCGGTCCTGCTGCTCGCCACCGGCCAGGGCGGGAGCCCGTCGAAGTACGCGCCTTTCCAGGCCGGGGCGGCGAAGGACATCAAGAACCTGCTGAAGGACGGCGGGCCCTACTACGTGGCCGATCCGTTCGGCGGGAACCGCAGCATCCTGTTCGCGCTCGAGAACGGCCAGGTCGTCGCGCTGTCGACGGTCGTCCCCCACACCAAGGACTGCCACGTCACGGTCAAGAACGAGGGGAAGTCCTTCGTGGACTGTCACGGGGACCACTTGAAGAGCACCGAGCTCGACCGGTACCTCACGACGGTGCGCCACATCAAAGGCGCCAACGACATCCTCCTCGTCGACCTCCGCACCAAGGAGCCGGCACCCGCGCTCGTGGGCTGACCGGCCGCGGGTCAGTGCTCGATCTTGTGCAGCGGCGCCCACGCGAGGAGGAGGCGCTTCTCGCCCGCGCCGCGGAAGTTGACGAGCGCTTCGGTCTTGTCGCCGTCGCCGAACAGCTCGAGCACCACACCTTCACCGAACTTCTCGTGGGTGACGTCGTCGCCGATGCGCAGCCCGGCGCGTTCGGCGCCGCGTGCACCGGTGGTGGTGACGGACGGGCGCGGGCCACCGCCGAGGTTGCCACCACCGCCACTGTTGTACGCGCGACCTGACGCCATCGCGGCCGACGCGACCGCCTCGCGGTGACGTTGCGGATCCCCGCCGCGGCTCGCGCTCGATCGACGTTCGCCGAGCACGCGCACCAGCTCCTCGGGGATCTCGGCGAGGAAGCGGCTCGGCGGGTAGTAGTCGGTGCTCCCGAACAGCATCCGACTCCACGCGTGACAGAGGTAGAGCCGCTCGCGTGCGCGCGTGATGCCGACGTAACAGAGCCGGCGTTCCTCTTCCAGCTCGTCGGGGTCGCCCAACGCGCGCACGTGCGGGAACACGCCGTCTTCGAGCCCGGTCATGAACACCACCGGGTACTCCAGCCCCTTGGCCGAGTGCAGCGTCATCAGGGTGACGGCGCTCTGCTCCTCGGCGTCGCCGTCCATGTCGGTGACGAGCGAGATCGCTTCGAGGAAGGCCTCGATGCGGGCGAGGCCGAACGGGATCGACACGTCGCCGGCTTCGTTGGCCGTGCCCACACCGGCGATACCAGGGAGCCCCGACACGTCGCCCGCGTCGAGCGCTTCGTCGAACTCGCGGCACACGCCGACCAGCTCCTGGAGGTTCTCGATGCGACCACGCGCCTCGATCGAGCGCTCGGCTTCGAGCTCGGCGAGGTACCCGGTGTGCTCGAGCATCACCTCGACGGTGTTGGCGATGCCATCGGCCGCCGCGGTCTCGAAACCGGCCATCAGCTCGAGCAGGTCGCGGATCCCGCCGAGCGCCTTGCCGTTCACCCCGGCATCGGCGGCGCGACCGAGCGCGTCGCGGAACGTGAGGTGCGCGCCCTGCGCGTACGCCGCGACGCGGTTCACCGACGTCTCACCCACGCCGCGCTTCGGCGTGTTCACGGTGCGGCGCCAGCTCACCTCGTCGTCGGGGTTCACCAGCGCGCGCAGGTAGGCGAGGATGTCCTTCACCTCGCGACGGTCGTAGAACTTCACGCCACCGACCACCCGGTACGCGATCCCCGCACGCACGAGTTGTTCCTCGATGACGCGGCTCTGGGCATTGGTTCGGTAGAACACGGCAACGTCGCCGAAGCGCACACCCTCGCTGTCGGTGAGACGCAGCGTCTCGTTGACGATGTACGAGGCTTCGTCGTGCTCGTCTTCGGCGTGGTAGCGGGTGATCAGCTCACCGCCGACCTGCTCGGTCCACAGGTGCTTCGGCCGGCGGGCGGCGTTGTTGGCGATCACCGCGTTGGCGGCGTCGAGGATGTGCTGGCTCGATCGGTAATTCTGTTCGAGCACGAACACCGTGGCCTCGGGGAACACCTCTTCGAAGCGCACCAAGTTGCGGAAGTCGGCCCCGCGGAACTTGTAGATGGAGTTGTGGGTGACAATCCCTTCGGCCACGAAGTTGTGCGTGCGCTCGATGTCGAGGTCGTACACCGGACGGTCGAGCTCGACTGCTTCGACATTGGTCACAACATCGAACTGGCCGTCTTCCCCGACCATCACCATCCCTTGTCGAACCGAAGACGCCGGCAGGAACGGAAGCGAGTTTTTCGTCGCCTGTGAGTCGTTCACGGCCAGGCGGGCGACGGGTCGGACACTGACGTCGAGAACGCTCTGAATCCGCTCGACGCACTCGGAGATCGCCCCCATGTCGGCGTTCGCGGTCTCGAAGCGCCAACCCGAGGAGCCAGCGCGGGCCGGTCGAATGCTCAGACCGATCGATTCGAGCGCCGCCTTTCCAGCTTCGTCGTAGCCGAACATCGAGATCCGATGCATCGGTGTTGCTCCGCGTCGGTCTCCGCACAAGACCACTGAAAGCACTCGACGCGGCGCGCCGATCGCTGTGCGGGCGTTCGCTTGTGGCCGATGGTGCGGGTACTCGAACGACAGGCCATGATCATCGAGCAGCGCTCGGCCCGCCTTGTCCGTGTCAAGCTCACGAAACAGGCGGTTCAAGTACTCCTGGTTTCCGACGAGCGATCCGATCCGGTCGCCACCCGCGTGACGCGCGAGGAACGGGAGGGTCGGCAGCCCGTAGCGCGCGGCGAGCAACGCTTCTTGCAGTCGACTCTCGACCTCGGTCTCGTGGACACCGACGACCCACAACGCGTCCGCGTGCTCTTGGATGGCGCGCTGCGCGGGGCCGAGCACCGCCTTCGTCTGAGACTTCGTGTACGTACGCGAGGTTCCGACTCGGAATCCGAGCCCTTCCTTCCACATGACATAGGTCATGTACTGCTGCGGCGTGCGCCCGAGGACGAATCCAGCGAAATGAGTGTGGTCAGAGGTCGAGACGATGCGCCTGCCGCTCGACGTGGTGATCGCGATTCCGCTCACCGCATCGGACTGATGAGTCCGCGCCACCCGCGCTGGGCGGAAGTCGCCACTGCCGTAGCAGGACAGCACTTCGTCGCCGACTGCGATCTGCTCGATCGGACGGCGGGAGCCGTCGCCCATCGTGACCAGCGTTCCTTCGACGAGACACTGATCGGTGTCGCCCACCACCATCACGTTGCGGTGCTCTTCGGTGAGCATGCGCACCAGCTCCCACTGCGCGACGTTGGTGTCCTGGAACTCGTCGACCAGCGTCTGGTTGAAGCGCCCGCGCCACCGCGCCAACACCTCGGGGTGCTCCTGGAACAGGCGAACGGTCTGTGTGAGCAAATCGTCGAAATCGAGCGCCGACGCCTCGAGCAGGCGTCGCTGGTACTCGCGGTACACGTCGGCGATGCGCTGCTCCGGCGGCGTGAAGGCGCGCTCGACGGCCATCTCCGCGGTGATCAGCTCGTTCTTCATCGCCGAGATCGCGGCGTGCAGGCGGCGGGGTGGGAACCGCTTGGGATCGAGGTTGAGGTCGCGGCGCACGTACTCGACGAGGCGCACCGCGTCGGCCTGGTCGTAGATCGAGAACGACGAGCGATATCCCATCACCGGCGCATCGCGGCGCAGGATGCGCGCGCACGCCGCATGGAACGTGCTCACCCACATCTTGTGCGCCACGGGTCCGACGAGCTGCGCGACGCGCTCCTTCATCTCGCCTGCGGCCTTGTTGGTGAACGTGATCGCGAGCAGGCCGAACGGCGACACGCGCTTCTCCGCGACGAGGAATGCGATGCGATGGGTGAGCACGCGCGTCTTGCCGCTGCCTGCGCCGGCGACCACGAGGATCGGCCCGTCGGGCGCGGTGACCGCTTCGTGCTGCACCGGGTTGAGCCCCGTGAGCAGCGCTTCAGCGGTGAGCGCGGGGCGACGGGACGGCTCAGGTTCGTCGAGATGGTCGGGCTCGGCGGAGAACAGCGTGGATGGTTCGCTCACGCTTGAATCGTACGCGTGTTCGACCCGCGGAGGGGCGGGTTCAATCGCGAGCGATGTCGGGCAACGACAGCTCGAGCTCGGTGGTGGGCTCGGGATCCTCGCGCCACGCCCGGAGCAGCTTCGTGTGCTCGGCGTTCAAGGCCACCGTGAACGCGCCGGTGGTCTCGATCTCGAGCCCGAAGTAGTCACGCCATTCGCCATCGAGGTTGAGCGACGACGCATCGATGCCGCGCGGAAGGCGCGCGAACTTCGATTCGTCCTCGTCGAAGAGCCAGGTGCTGTGGGCGGAGTCGATCCGACGGAGAGCCAAGACCCCCACAGTACCCCCGACGCCTGAATTCCTGCTGTGGAGCCGCGACCCCACCAGGGCGGGGCCCGGGGACCTATCCGGCGGCTTCCATCGACGCCGAGTAGGTGCCGGCAGCCGCCGCGCCGTTGAGGCGGGCCCGCTTGAGATATGCAGCTTGGCCGGCAGCCACCTGGTCTCCCTTGCCGCTCCACGCCTGCAGCGCCGGGGCCTGCAGCGCTCGCCCGTACGAGAAGCTGAGCTGCCACGGGTGCGGCCCGAGCTTGTTCATGGCGTCGAGGTGCGCGGTGGCGAGCTCGTCGCTCTGGCCGCCCGACAGGAACATGATGCCGGGGACCGCGGCGGGCACGGTGAGCAGGAAGCAGCGCACCGTGTGGTCGGCCACTTCCTCGACCGACGCCTGCACCGCACCGTCGTAGCCCGACAACACCATGTTGGGCTTGAGGATCATGCCCTCGAGGATCACCTGCTGGGCCGCGAGCTGACGGAACACCTCGCGCAGCACCCGCGTGGTGACCGCGAACGATTCGTCGATCGTGTGGTCGCCGTCCATGAGGATCTCGGGCTCGACGATCGGCACGATGCCGGCTTCCTGGCACAGCGCGGCATAGCGGGCCAGTGCGTGCGCGTTCACGTCGAGGCAGTACTCGGTGGGGCGACGACCACCCTTCCGTTCGGGCACGGAGCCGGCCTTCGACGCGGTGTCGATCGAGTAGGTGGCGCGCCACTTGGCGAAGCGAGCACCGAGTGCGTAGTACTCGGTGAGCCGCTCGCGCAGTCCGTCGAGGCCTTCGGTGACCGTCTCGCCCTCGGAGAACGCGAGTGGCTTCGCACCCGCATCCACCTTGATGCCGGGAATCACGCCCTGCTTCTCGAGCAGCTCGACGAACGGCGTGCCGTCGGCCGCGCTCTGGCGGATCGTCTCATCGAAGAGGATCACACCCGACACGTGGTCGGCCGCGCCCGCGGTGCGGAACAGCATCTCGCGGTAGTCGCGGCGGTTCTCCTCGGTCGACTCCACGTCGATCGAATCGAAGCGCTTCTTGATCGTGCCGCTGCTCTCGTCGGCAGCGAGGAGCCCCTTGCCGGGGGCCACCATCGCGCGTGCGATCTCGTTGAGCTCGGAACGTCGTCCCATGTCAGTGTTTCCCTTTCGTTGCGCCGGTCGCCGTTGACCGGGCGACTCCCACCTGGCCTACTCCCACTCAATGGTGCCAGGTGGCTTGCTGGTGATGTCGTAGGCGACGCGGTTCACACCGGCCACTTCGTTGATGAGGCGCGACGCCATCCGCTCGAGCACGTCGTACGGAATCCGTGCCCAGTCGGCGGTCATCGCGTCGTCCGACGTGACCGCACGGATCACGATCGGGTACTCGTAGGTGCGTCCGTCGCCCATGACGCCGACGGTGCGCACCGCGGGCAGCACCGCGAAGCTCTGCCAGATCTCGCGGTAGAGGCCAGCCTTGCGGATCTCGTCGACCACGACCGCGTCGGCGGCGCGCAGGATGTCGACGCGCTCCTGGGTGATCGTGCCGACGATGCGCACCGCGAGGCCCGGCCCCGGGAACGGTTGACGCCACACGATGTCTTCGGGGAGCCCGAGCTCTTCGCCGACCGCGCGCACCTCGTCCTTGAAGAGGTGCCGCAGCGGTTCGACCAGGTCGAAGTTCATGTCTTCGGGAAGCCCGCCCACGTTGTGGTGCGACTTGATGTTGGCGTTGTCGCCACCGCCCGACTCGACGATGTCGGGGTAGAGCGTGCCCTGCACGAGGAAGCGCGGGTCTTTGCCCCCATGTTCGGAATTGGAGTCGGCGAGGTCGCGCGCCGACTCTTCGAACACCCGGATGAACAGCTCGCCGATGATCTTGCGCTTGCGCTCGGGATCGATCACGTCGTCGAGCGCAGCCATGAAGCGGTCGCCCGCTTTCACGTGCACGAGATCGACGTGGAAGTCGCGGCGGAACGTGGCCTCCACCTGCGCGCCCTCGTCGAGGCGCATCAGGCCGGTGTCGACGAACACACACGTGAGCTGATCGCCGATCGCCTTGTGCACGAGCGCGGCCGCGACCGCGGAGTCGACGCCACCCGACAGTCCGCAGATCACCCGTTCGTCGCCGACCTGGGCCCGGATCTCGTCGACGGCCTGCTCGATGATCGACGTGTTCGTCCAGGTGGGGCGGCAATCGCACACGTCGAAGAGGAAGGCCTTGAGCATCTCCTGGCCGCGTTCGGTGTGCGCGACCTCGGGGTGGAACTGCACGCCGTAGACGGCGCGGTCGCGATCCTCGAACGCCGCGACCGGCGCGCCCGGTGACGACGCGGTGGCCACGAACCCGGGGGGCAGGGTGTCGATGGCGTCGCCGTGGCTCATCCACACGTTCTGGTGCTCGGGCGCGTCGGCCAGCAACACCGATGACACGTCGGCGACCCGATCGAGCGCGGTGCGGCCGTACTCACCGCCGCCGGTCTCCCGCACGTTGCCGCCGAGCTGCTGCGCGACGAGCTGCGCGCCGTAACAGATGCCGAGCAACGGCACGCCGGCGTCGTAGATCGCGGGATCGATGCTCGGTGCGCCGTCGACGTGCACCGACGCCGGACCGCCCGAGAAGATGATCCCCTTGGGTTCGCGCGCGAGCATCTCGGCGATCGGCGTGGAGCGCGGGACGATCTCGGAGTACACGTGCGCTTCGCGCACACGGCGGGCGATCAGCTGCGCGTACTGGGCGCCGAAGTCGACGACGAGGACGAGGTCGTGACTCACGAGGATCGGCTCACGATGACGGGGAGGTTGAGCTCCCGCTCACCGCCCCATGCCCACACCCTGGGCGCGCTGCAGGCTCTTGCCCTCGGTCTGCAGCGAGGGTGCGACCATCACCTCGGCCTTCTGGAATTCCTTGAGCGTCTCGTAGCCGGTGGTGGCCATCGAGGTGCGGAGGGCGCCGAAGAGGTTGAGCGTGCCGTCGTTCTCGTGCGCGGGCCCGGTGAGGATCTCCTCGAGCGTGGCCTTCATGCCCGCGTTCACCCGTGCTCCACGAGGAAGCGTGGGGTGGAACGTGGCCATGCCCCAGTGGTAGCCGCGGCCGGGCGACTCGTAGGCGCACGCCAACGGCGAACCGATCATCACCGCGTCGGCGCCACAGGCGATCGCCTTGGCGATGTCGCCACCGGTGCGCATGCCACCGTCGGCGATCACGTGCACGTAGACGCCCGTCTCGTCGAGGTGACGGATGCGCGCGCCCGCGGCGTCGGCGATGGCGGTGGCCTGCGGCACACCGATGCCGAGCACCCCGCGAGTGGTGCACGTGTGACCCGGGCCGACGCCGACGAGCACGCCGACGGCTCCGGTGCGCATGAGGTGCAGCGCCGTGGAGTACGACGCGCACCCGCCCACGATGACGGGGATGTCGAACTCACGGATGAAGCGCTTGAGGTTGAGCGGCTCGACCGTCTTCGACACGTGCTCGGCGGAGACGACGGTGCCCTGGATCACGAGGAGGTCGAGCTCGGCTTCGAGCACGTGCTTCGCGTACTGCTCGACGCGCTGCGGCGTGAGCGACGCGGAGGCCACGACGCCCGCTTCCTTGATCTCACGGATGCGCTGGCCGATGAGCTCTTCGCGGATCGGCTCGGTGTAGATCTCCTGCATCCGACGCGTGGCCTTGTCGGGCGGGAGCTCGGCGATCTCCTCGAGCAGCGCGTCAGGATCCTCGTAGCGGGTCCAGATGCCTTCGAGGTTGAGGCACCCCATCCCGCCGAAGTTGCCCATCTGGATCGCGATGGCAGGCGACATGACGCCGTCCATCGCGGCACCGATCACCGGCATGCCGAACTGGAACGCGTCGAGATCCCACGAGATGTCGACGTCTTCCGGGTCGCGCGTCCGCCGACTCGGGACGATCGCGATGTCGTCGAACCCGTAGGCTCGCCGACCGGACTTGCCGATGCCGATCTCGACTTCCACGGCGCACCTCCTCCGGAAGCTGCGATCTTACTGCGGCGGCTGCGACGAGATCCGTCCGGGCTCCGGGTTTTCGGGCACATCCGACGGCCGCTCGTCGGACGGCGGCGCGACGAGGAGCGCGAGCATCGACGCGAGGATCAGCGCGGTCGCGCCCCAGACGGTCTCGTCGGCGAGCTCGAAGAAGTGGACGGCGCGGGCGTGACCATCCTGTTCCCAGCGCTCTTCGTGGTGCACGCCGGGGCTCATCAGCTCGGTGAGGGCGACGTCGAACACGCGGTCGACCTCGCCCGGCGCCGGCACGAGGTGCGGACGGGCCGCGAGCAGGCCGACGAACGGGGCGATCACGAAGGGTCCGCCGACGCTCGGCAGATGCTCGAGCTCGGCGATCACCTCGACCGCCGCACGCGGGAGGCCGACCTCTTCCTCGGCTTCGCGGAGGGCGGCATCGCGGGCGTCGCGGTCGACACCCGGATCGATCTTGCCGCCGGGGAACGCGATCTGGCCCTGGTGCGTGGGGAGGTGCTCGGCGCGGCGGGTGAGCACCACACGCGTCTCACCGTCTTCCTCGAACAACGGCACCAGCACCGCCGAGGGGCGGAGCGCGACGGCGGGCGACGCGGCGTCACCGCCTGGGCAGACGCACCGCCGGCAGGGGATCGGGAGCCGGCAGCTGACCGAGCGTCGCCCGCACGCGGGCGAGCGGGAACGTTCGGTCGGCCGGGTCGAGCCGAGCCCAGGCTGACGGGGCGCCCGAGACGTGATTCGGGGGCCGCGGGATGCGCTGACGCCCACCCCGGGCCCCCGTCGGGCTCACGTGTCGATCGTCCGGATCGCGTCCGGAAGCTTCGACTACTTCTTCTTGCCGCCGAGCTTGGCGAGCACGTCGCGGCTCGAGAGCACGAGGAGGTCCTCACCGTCGACCGAGACCTCGGTGCCGCCGTACTTCGAGTAGAGCACCACGTCGCCGGCGGTGACGTCGACGGGGATGAGCTCACCGGTCTGGTCGGAGCGACGGCCCGGGCCGACGGCCAGGACTTCACCCTGCTGGGGCTTCTCCTTGGCGGTGTCGGGGATCACGAGACCGCTCACGGTCGTCTCCTCGGCCTCGCTCGGGCGGACGACGATGCGGTCCTCGAGGGGTTGCAGGTTCATGTGGTGCCTCCTGGGCGTCTGGGTGCCGCCGACCGGCGGCAGCGATGAACGGATGGAACGGAACTGCGGAACGCGACACTCTGAAACGCGATCTGTGCCCTCGCGGTGCCAGTTGTGCACCTGCGGTGCGGCTGTTAGCACTCGACATGCACGAGTGCTAAGTCACGGTACCAGCCGCTCCCTGGATCGGCAAGCCGAGCCAACCGCTCCGAAATTGCGTGACGCGATGCCCGAATTCGCTCGTGGCTCACGCAATTTCGGGATTCGCGACTGTCACCTCGCCGTCGCTGAGGGGGAGGCGCAGGTTCGGATCGGTGCCGTGATCGAGCGGCGTCGGGCCGTCGGCCTGGTATTGCCACCACGCCGCGGCCGCGATCATCGCCCCGTTGTCGGTGCACAGCTCCCGCGGCGGGAGGAAGGCACGTCGCCCGGTCTCATCGGCGAGGGTCGCGACCCGGGCCCGGAGGCGTGAGTTCGCCGCGACCCCACCGCCGAGCACCAAGGTGGGCGCGTCGGCGGCGTCGGCGGCGGCGGCCAACTTGGTGACGAGCTGGTCGACCACCGCCTCCTGGAACGACGCCGCGACATCCGCGATCGCGGCGTCGGGGTGGCGACGTACGTGGTTGACCACTGCCGTCTTCAGCCCCGCGAACGAGAACGCGGCCTCGCCCGGCATCGCCCGGGGGAACCGGATCGCGTCAGCGTCACCGGTGGTCGCGAGCTGGTCGATGGCCGGCCCACCGGGATAGCCGAGCCCGACGAAGCGCGCCACCTTGTCGAACGCCTCCCCGGCGGCGTCGTCGACCGTCTCGCCGGCGATCCGATAGCGCCCGTGCGCCTCCATCACCACGACCATGGTGTGACCGCCCGACACGATGAGCACTGCCAACGGCGGCTCGAGCTCGGGCTCTTCGAGCCACGCCGCGTAGAGGTGCGCTTCGAGGTGGTTCACCCCGACGTACGGCAACCCGGTGGCGAGCGAGATGGCCTTCGCCGCGCTCACGCCCACGAGCAGCGCCCCGGCGAGACCGGGGCCGTGGCACGCGGCGACCGCATCGAGGTCGCCGATGTTCACGCCAGCTTCGACGAGCGCCTCCGCGATCACGTCGCCGATCAGTTCGACGTGCGCACGGCTCGCGATCTCGGGCACGACGCCGCCGAAGCGCGGCGTGGAGGTCGACCTGGCTCGACACGACCGACGAATGCACGATGCGACCGTCCTCGACCACCGCGGCCGCGGTCTCGTCGCACGACGTCTCGATCCCCAGGATGCGCATCAGTCGACGATGGTCTCGCCGGGGATGGTGCGCTCGATCGAGTCGAGCAGCGCGGCGTACGCCGGCTGGTCGACCTCGTACGACCACATCACCAGCGCGTCCTCGTTGACCTCGGCGTAGTAGTTCTTGCGCACGCCGACGGGACCGAACCCGAACTGGCGATACAGCTCCTGCGCACCCGAGTTCGTGATGCGCACCTCGAGCGTGAGGCTGGCGGCGCCGCGCTCGATCGCCGTGCGCGCCAGCATCAACAGCAGGCGAGTACCGATCTTGTGGCGATGCCACTTCGGGTCGACGGCGATCGTGGTGACGTGCCCGTCGTCGAGCGTCATCATCAGCCCCGCGTAGCCGACCACGTCACGACCGACGCGTGCGACGAAGTACGAGCGGGTCGATCGGAGCGCGAGCTCGGAGTGGAACAACGACGAGCTCCACGGGCGCGGGTACACCTGTTGCTCGATGCGCACGACCTGGCGCACGTGACGGCGCTTCATCGGCTGCACGTGCACGGTGAGCGCGGTTGCTTCGGGGCGCGCCGCCATCACACACGATCCCAGCTGATCTCGGCGTCGCTCTGGCGCAGGTACCGCGGGAGCACCTCGCTCGGCGCGACGAACTCCTCCTGGTGCACGCGCGCGGTCGCCAGCTCGAGCAGCGCGACCGCACTCGGCGCGTCGAACGACGGGCCCGCTCGCTCGGCGTGCTCGAGCTGGTCGAACTGATCGCGGTGCCCCTCGACGCCGTCACCGGCCAAGAGCAGCTCATCGCCGCTCGACGCCAGTTCCGCCACCAGGTCGGCCGGTGGGAGCACCCGATAGTCGCCGACCCGCTGCACCCCGCCGGGCACCGGCCAGTACGACGCCGTGAACACCTCGCGTCGGCGGGCGTCGAGCACCGCGACGATCTGGCGCGACGTGTAGCGCACCGGGTAGGCGACGAGATCGAGACTCGGCACCGCCACGATCGGGATCGCGAGCACCTGCGCCATCATCTTGGCCGTCGTCACGCCGACCCGCAGGCCGGTGAAGAGCCCGGGGCCTTCGTCGACCGCGATCGCAGCGAGCTGCGACAACGCCACGCCGGTCACCTCGCACAGGGAGCGAATGCCCGGCGCCAGCAGCTCGGCGTGGCGACGGGCCCGGCTCCCGCGTTCGGTGTCAGTGGCGATCTGCAGCTCACCGAGCACATGGCCGTCGTGACCGAGCGCGATCGAGACGCGCGGCGTCGCAGTGTCGATCGCGAGCACGAACATCTCAGACGCCTTCAGCGCGACCAGCCGCGCGCGCATCGGCGACGACCGCAGCCAGCGCGTCGGCACGCGCCGACCAGGATGCACCACTTGGCTCGAACGACATCGTGCGCTCATCGTCGTCGCCACCGGTGGCGGCGCCCAACTCGAGATGGACGTCGAGACGATCGGCCGGCAGCAGCCCGGTGACGCGATCACCCCATTCGACGATCGCGATCGACTCGCCGTCGAGCAGGTCGTCCCACCCCACGTCGTGCAGCTCCTGCACGTGGTCGAGGCGGTACACGTCGGCGTGCACCATCCGTCGGGCCACGCGCGAACAGGGATACTCGCGCACGACGGTGAACGTCGGGCTCACCACCGGCGTCGTGACGCCGAGGGCATGCCCTACACCTTTGGCGAACACGGTCTTGCCGGCGCCGAGGTCGCCCGAGAGCGCAAGCACGTCACCAGGACGGAGGAGGTTGGCGACGCGCGCGGCGAGGTCGAACGTCTCGCCCGCGGCGCGCGTGACCGTCACGATGATGGTCATCGGTTGGTGCGCGCCCGGGCCAGCGCGCGTTTGATGACGACGAAGTCGGCTCGTGCCTGCGCCAGCGCGGTGCCGCCGTTGCGCAACACGGCCGACGGATGGAACACGGGGATGAGCACCCCGTGATCGCGGAACGCGAACTCCTGACCGCGCAACTTGGTGATGCCGTCCTTCGTGTCGAGCAGCAGCTTGGTGGCGAAATTGCCGAGGGTCACCACCACCGACGGCTCGATGAACGCGAGTTGCCCCTCGAGGTACGGGCTGCACTGCTCGATCTCGAACGGGAGCGGATCGCGGTTCCCGGGCGGACGGCACTTCACGACGTTGGCGATGTACACCTGCTCGCGGGTGAGCTCGATGCCCTCGATCAACTGGGTGAGCAGGCCGCCGGCCCGGCCCACGAAGGGCTCGCCGGTGAGGTCTTCCTGCTCGCCCGGGCCTTCACCCACGAACATCAGATCGGCGTGAGGATCGCCGGCGCCGAACACGACCTGCGTTCGCGTGTCCGCGAGCGGACAGCGCGTGCACTCGAGCGCAAGGCGTTCGAGCTCCACAAACGTTCCAGGAGGCGGGGAATCGAGCAGGGACACCGTGCCGCGAATGCTACGTGACTGCTGCTCGCACCGCTTCGGCCGTGGCCTCCGTCGCGAGCACCCGGAGACGGTCGAACTGCGGTACTTCGAGATCGCCGATGGACACCGCGAACGCGACGTCACCGTCGTGGCGGGTGTGCGCGGGGTGGATGGCCCGGGCCAGGCCGTCATGCGCGCTCTCCGACATCAGACGGCACTCCTGCTTGGTGAGCCGCGCGTTCGTGGCGATCACCACGAGCGTCGTGTTCTCGAACGGCTCGAGATGCGGGAACCCGCTCGTGCCGTCGGGCGCGGTGGAACCGGCAAGGATCTGGCCGTCGGCGCCGATCACGTCGCCGAGCGCGTTCACGACGGCGAGCGCGCCCACGACGATGTCGCCCTCGCGTGCGCTGGCGCTGCCGACGCCGCCGGGCACCGCGAACTCGGCCCCGCGCCACTTCCCGACCAGCGCACCCGCCCCCGCGCCGACCCGCCCGAGCGCGAGGGGGGCATCGTTGATCGGGCGACCCGCCGCGGCGAGGGCCATACGCCCTTCCTCGGGGCCGGGCGGTTCGTTGCCCGACTCGACCAGGTCGTAGATCGCGGCGGCGGGCACGATCGGCACCCGACCTCCACGGGTCGGGAACCCTCGTCCGTGCTCGGCGAATGCCCGCAGCACACCGTCGGCGGCGGCCAGGCCGAACGCGGAACCGCCGGTGAGCACGATGGCGTCGATGCGCTCCACCGTGCGCCCCGGCGCCAACAGCTCCGTCTCGCGTGACGCGGGTGCACCACCGCGTACCTCGCACGAGGCGACCGCTGCCTCGCGAAACGCGACCACGGTCACGCCGGTGCCCAAACCCGTCCAGTGACCGGCCAACACGCCGGGAACATCAGTGATCATGATGTCTGCCTCTCGTCCCGCGGGGTGGAGATCGCCGCGGGGTCAGGGTGGAGGCACCGCTGCGCGAAGTCGATGATCAGTCGATCGAGCTCGTCGGTGCGTTCGTACATGATCATGTGCCCGGCGCGGGGGAGCTCCACCAGTTCGGCGTCGGGGACGAGATCGGCGATCTGACGCGCGTCGCGGGGCGGGGTGAGCACGTCGGCGGAACCGACGACCACCAAGGTGGGCACGTCGAGCTCCGGAAGCTGCGCCGAGAAGTCGAGGCTGAGCAGCGCCCGGCCGGCGTCGCGGATCGTGTCGCGCGAGCACGCGCCGAGCATCTGGCGGGTGGCCTCGACGCAACGCGGATCGGCGTCGTCGCCGAACCCGATGCGAGCCAGGAGCAGTCCGAGGTTGCGCTGTCGCATCACCGCACCGACGTCGGGCACGACGCCCGCCACCCGCTCGAGGCTGCGACGCGTGCGGTGAGCGTCGCTCGTCATCGCGCGCGTCGACGTGGACAGGAGCACGATGCCGCACACCCGCGCCGCGATGACTTCCGGGTGGTGCACCGCGAGTGCCTGCACGGCCATCCCGCCCATCGAGTGCCCAATGAGGATCGCGTCGTGCACGTCGAACGCGTCGAGCACGGTGCGGAGGTCGGAGGCCAGGTTCTCGATCGAGTGCCCGCTCTCACCCACGGTCGATTCGCCGTGCCCGCGACCGTCGAACGCGATGGTGCGAAATCCGGCGTCGGGGAGTGTGCGGAACTGCCGGGCCCACACCCGCGAGGACAGCGTGATCCCGTGCGCCAGCACGATCGTCGGAACCTGGGCGATGGGGTCTGCGCGGGTGGCCTCCGTGCCGGTGTCGACCGCGCCCGGAGGCATGCGTTCGATGGCGTAGATCGACGCACCGTCGTGCGCGTCGAGTCGCACGAATCGGTCGAACTCGACGGCGACGGTGTCGTCGTCGTGCTCCTCGTCGGCGCCGCCGCGTCGGATCCTCGCCGCGACCGCCCGCTCCCCCGCGTACACCGCACCGGCCACGCCCGCGACGACACCGGTGACGACCCCGGCTCGTTTCGCGACGCTGCCCAGGGAGACCATGTCAGCCGCGCGGCTCGTGGGGAGCCCGATCATCGTGTGACCGAACCTCCTGTACTCGTTCATCCGGTGTAGGTGCGGGGGACCCGGGCGCCGATCCCGGTGACGATCTCGTAGGAGATCGTGCCGAGCACGTCCGCCCATTCGGTGGCGGTGATCTCGGCATCACCCTGGCGTCCGATCAGCACCACCTCGTCGCCTGCCTCCACTGGTTCGTCACCCACGTCGACCATCAGCTGGTCCATCGTCACGATGCCCACGATCGGGTGACGGCGACCGTGGACGAGCACGTGACCACCCGCCAGCCCGAGGTTCCGTGGCACACCGTCGGCATACCCCGCCGACACGGTGGCGATGCGTCCGGGCCGTTCGAGCTCGTAGCGCAGGCCGTACGAGACGCGTTCACCGGCGGCCAGCTCGCGCACCATCATCACGCGAGCGTGCAACGAGAGCGCGGGGCGCAACGCGACCGGTTCGTCGCCCGGCGACCCCGGCGGGAGTCCGTACGCGGCGATGCCGATGCGAACCAGGTCGTGACGCGCGCTCGGACAGCGCGAGCGCGGCGGCCGAATTGGCCGCGTGCACGATGCCCGGGTCGTGACCGGCGGCGCGCAGCGCGTCGGAGGGAGTGGTCGAACTGCGCGAGCTGCGAATCGGTGTACGGGTTGTCGGGCTCGTCGGCCACGGCGAGATGCGTGCACACGCCGGCCAGATCGAGCTCGGCACTGGCGTCGATGCGCTCGGCGAGCGCCAGGGCGTCGGCGGGATCACATCCCACCCGGTGCATCCCCGTGTCGATCTTGAGGTGCACCGACAGCCGGTCCTTGCCGCCGAACGACGCCACCGCCTTGGCCAATGCATCGACGCCGGCCTCGGTGTAGACGACCGGCGTGATCGAGTGGGTGACGACGGCGGCCGCAGCCGACACCGGCGGCTCCGACAACAACAGCACGGGCGTGTCGATCCCGTGACCGCGCAACTGCACGCCTTCTTCCACGCGCGCGACCCCCAGCCACGGCGCGCCGGCTTCGACGGCCGCCCGCGCGACCGGTGCCGCGCCATGGCCGTAGCCGTTGGCCTTCACCACCGCGAGCACCTGCGCGGGGGCAACCAGGTCGCACAGGGCACGGACGTTGGCGCGGATCGCGTCGAGATCCACCTCGCTCCACACGGCGCGGCCGCCTCCGCGGCGCTCCGTCATGTGGTGTCGGCGAGGTGACGAATGAGATCACCCCGCGCCACGATCCCGACCACGAGCTCACCGTCGACCACCGGCACGTGGCTCGCGCCTGCGTCGTGCATGACCGTGGCGACCTGCTCGATCGAATCGGTCGGCGCGACCGACGCGTAGTCGGTGGTCATCACGTCGCGGACGGTGGAACCCGCCGCCTTCTTGAGCTCGGCCTCCCAGCGCTTCTCCGAACGCGGCCACACGATGTCGGCGCCGAGGAACTCGATGACGGTCGGCACGTGGAGGTTGGCCTCCGACACGATGAGGTCTTCGTCGCGCAGCAGCCCGATGATCTTGCCGTCCTCCACCACCGGTGCGGCACCGATCCCGTGCTCCGCGAGCACGTCTGCGGCCTCGGGCACGGTCTGGTCCGGCGACAGCGTGACCACCTCGCCGGTCATGATCGTGCTCGCGGTCTCACTCGACATTGAAGCTCCTCAGGCGTTGGTACGACGTGGGGCTGCGGTTCGCCTGTTGATTCCCAGGCCGCCAGCCAGCGTAGGGGCGAGGGCGGCGACGATGTCACCCGCGACGAGCCCGGGCCCGACCAGCTCGGCGGCGCGTCCGTGCACCCACGCAGCGGCCGCGGCGGCCTCGAACCCCGACACGCCCCGAGCAACGAACGCCGCCACGATCCCGGTGAGCACGTCACCCGTGCCGGCACTGGCGAGCGCCGGCGTGCCGGTGACGTTGAGGACGACCCTTCCGGTCCCGGGTTGACCGATTCCCGGCACGGTCGGCTCGACGACGACCGTGGTCGGGCCCTTGAGCAGCACGACGGCGCCCGACCGATCGGCGAGCCGCCTCGCGGCCGCGACCCGGTCGGGACCGACCGGCTCGCCGGCGAGGCGGGCGTACTCGCCGTCGTGCGGCGTGAGCACCGTGACCGCACCACCCGACGACCGCACGACGAGCGGCGCGAGGTCGCCGTCGAGCGCGTTCAGACCGTCGGCGTCGAGCACCAGCGGCACCGGAACGCGCGCGACCAGTTCCACGACGGTGCGACGAGCACCCGAGTCGGCCCCCAGCCCAGGACCGAGCGCCAGCGCACCGAAGCGATCCACGTCAGCAAGCACCGCGTCGATCGCCGCGGGCGAGAGATTGCCGTCGGCCGCGGGGAGGACGCGCGTGATGACCTCGGCCCCCGACGCATGACGCGCCGCATCCGCACCGGGCAGACCGCAGAACACGATCCCTGCTCCCGCGTGCAGCGCGGCGCGGCGACGCGAGCATGGGCGCGCCGGTCATGCCGCCGGAACCGCCAACGACCATCACCCCCGACGCCCATTTGTGCGCGGTGGCAGCACGCAGGGGCAGGATCCGCTCGACGTCGGCACCGTCGAGCGTCCAGGTCCGATCTGAGGACTCGTCGAGCTCGATGCCGATGTCGGCCACCACGACCTCGCCCGCGAGCGCGCGACCCGGTTGGAACAGCAGCCCGGGTTTGCGGGCGGCGAAGGTGACGGTCGAGTGCGCGCGGACCGCGGCGCCCGGGACGGCGCCGGTGAGGCCGTCGACGCCCGACGGGATGTCGACCGCCACCACGTGCACGCTCGACTCGGCCAGCGCGTCGGCCACCCACGCGGCATCGCCTTCGAGCGCGCCGCGGAACCCCGTGCCGAACATGGCGTCGATCACAACGTCGGCGCGCGCCAACGCCCGCGAGAGCGCCGCTCGGTCGACACCCAGCGCGAGCTCGGCCAGGTGCACACGCATCCCTCGGCCTCGCAGCACGCGGGCAGCGACCAGCCCGTCCGCCCCGTTGTTGCCCTTGCCGCACACGATCACCGCACGACGCCCGTACGTCCCGGCGATGCGACGTCGCACTTCCCACGCCACCGCCCGGCCGGCGCGCTCGATCAGCGTGTCGATCGGGGTGCCCGAAGCGATGGTGCGCCGATCGGCCGCTGCCATCGCCTCCGGACTGACCACCGGCTCCATGTGGTGCCCGCGCTCACCCCGTCGCGATGGCGACGGCCATCGCGGTCGCGTCGGTATGGGTGAGAGAGATCATCCAACCGGTGACGCCCTGGGCGCGGGCCAGCGCGTCGGCGCGCCCGTGCAGGGCGAGGGTGGGCACGCCAGTGTCGGCGTCGCGCACCACTTCGACGTCGCGGAGCGCGAAGCTCCCGAGCCCGACCCCGAGCGCCTTCATCACCGCTTCCTTCGCCGCGAAACGTGCGGCCAGGCTCTTCACCGGGTCGTGCTGGCTCGACGCGTACTCGCGTTCGTCGTCGCTGAACAGACGATCGGTGAGCGAGGATCGACGCGACACCGCGAGACGGAAGCGCTCGACCTCCACCAGATCCGTCCCGAGCCCGAGCACCGCGCCCGTCATGGACGCGGCCACCGGTCGGCCAGCACGTACACCGGCTCGGTGAGCAATTCGGCGACGTCGAACGTCGCGAGCACGTCGTCGTCGAACTCCGGCACCGTTTCGGTGACTGCGTCCTTCAGCGCGCTGTAGCGACCCTGGTAGCCCGACAAGGTCGTGCGCATCACCTCGCCCGGGAGCTTGTCGGCGAACGCGACGTGGAGCAAGGTGAGCCCGACGGTCTCGTTGCCCTTCACCTGCGGCACGATCAGGATCGTGCGTCCGTCGTTGCGTCCGCGCACGACGGTGACCTCGCGTTGCGTGGCGACGCGGTGCTTGGTGCCGCGCAACGTCGGGTCGAGGGCAGTGCGCGACGCGAAGTCGACCGACGTGTCGACCACGTGCACCGTCGCGCTGTCGGCCGCGAGATCGCCTTCGACGAGATACCGGGTGTATCCGATGACCTGCGCGACGGCGGGGTCGAGCGCCACGAGCGTGCGCAACGACCGGTAGCTGAGCGAATCGCGCGACGCACCGGCGGCGAGCACCGCACGGACGAGCGGCACGTGGAGCAGCTCCTCGTCGGCACGCGAGATGCCCACCGTGACCGTCTTGGCCTGGTGCTTGATCGTGTCGATGGTGCGCGTGAGCTCGTCGATCCCGAGGGTGAGCGCGATGGTGAGGTCTTCGATCAGGGCGGTCGGTGTGCCGACCTTGCCGTGGTCGATCTCGTAGAGGTCGAGCGGCACGATGCCCAGTGCGTAGCGGAACAACGACGCGATCCGCACCGCAGTGGACGCGCCGAGGTTGCCGTCGTAGTTGCCGACGCGCAGCGCGTCGAGGAACACGCGGGCCGGCTCGGCCAACGCCACGCCGAGGGCGTCGAGCAGGTCGTCGCGCATTGCCGCGTCCTGCACGGCTGCGCGCGCGGCGCGCAGCGGATGCGCGGAGACATCGATCACGAGCGCCGCCTCGTAGCCGAAGAGGTGACCCGCCATCGCCGAGAGCACGAAGCCGAACGCCTCGTGCACCGGGGGCACGTGGATCACCTCGACCGCGCTCGTAAAGCGGAGGTCGCCGTCGTTGGTGATCACGATCGGCGCGGCACGGTGCGCGCGGTGATACGCGACCTCCTTCGCCACGTCGTCGGCGTTCGAACCATCGAGCCCGGCCGCGCACACGAGGATCAGCGGCTCGGTGCACAGATCGATGTGCTTCTTGTCCTCCGCGATGTCGGCCGAGATCGAGCGGTAGCAGAGCTCCGACAACTTGATGCGCAACTCGTTGGCCGCGATGCGGTTGAGGCCGTTGCCCACCACGGTCCAGTACCGGCGCGTGGGCACGTGGCGCGCCGCGATGCCTGCGATCGCTTCCCGTTGGCCGAGCACGGTCTGCATGGCATCGGGCAGGGCTTGAAGCCCACGCAGGAGGTCGCTCGCGTCGCGTGGGATGACGGTGCCCAGCTCGGCGGCGAGTGCCAGCGCGAGGAGGTATCCGGCAGCCACCTGCGCGTAGAACGCCTTGGTGGATGGCACTGCCATCTCCAGGTCGCGGCCGTCCGACGTGTAGAGCACACCGTCGGACTTGTCGACCAGGTCGCTGTTGCGGCGGTTCACGATCGCGAGCACCGACGCGCCGCGTGTGCGTACGAGGTCCACGGTGCGGTTGGTGTCGGTGGTGGTACCGCTCTGACTGATCGCGACGATCAACGTGTCCGACATGTCGTCGTCGAGCCCGAAGCCCGAGAGCTCGGTTGCGGCCATCGCGTCGGCGCGCAGGCGGCTCCCCACCATGCGTTCGATGGCCGCCGCCGCGCTCTGACCGGCGATGGCCGCGGTGCCCTGACCCACCGCCACCACGCGCGTGATGCGGCCGTCGCGCACTCGCTCCAACAAGTCGGCCGGCAACACGTCGGGGCCGAGTACGACGCGCAGCAGGCCGTCGACCTCGGCAATGCGGCCCCGCAGCGTCTTGCGGAACGACCCCGGCGCCTCAGAGATCTCCTTCAACAGGAAGTGCGGGAACGCACCCCGGTCGATGTCGCGAGTGGTGATCTCGGCTTCGACGATCTCGTCGGCGTCGACGGGGAGCGCGGTGCCGTCGAACGCGGTGCGCATGATCCCCTCGACGGAACCGGCGTTGGCGGTGTCGAGGCGCACGATCTGGCCGCGGGTGGCGGAGGCGCGCGCGGCGTCGGCCGGCGTCTCGCCGTCGAGGCGGAGGTAGCGATCGGTCTCCTCGATGAGGCCGTACGGCTCGCTCGTCACGACGTACGCGTCTTCGGCCAACCCCACGTAGAGGGCTTGACCGCTGCCCCGCAGTGAGAGCAGGAGCGCGCTCGGGATCGACGGCTGCCTGCGCGCCGATGGCGAGCGAACCTTCGAGCTCGCGCACCGTGAGCCGGAACGCGTCGTCGATGCTCGCGGCGTGGTCACGTTCGCGTTCCAAGTGACGCGACACGAGCGCGGGGATCACCTGGGTGTCGGTGGTGATCTCGGTGTAGGGGTGCAGCCCTTCGAGCGCGCGGAGGTCGAGGTAGTTGTCGACGTCGCCATTGAGCGCGCCCACCACGTAGGGCCCGGCCCGACCAGGCTCCTCCTGGTTGAGCGGATGCGCGTTCGCCTCGGAGATCACGCCGACGCTGGCCCAGCGGGTGTGGCCGAGCACCACCGTGATCGTCGCATCACCCGACACCGCACGGCGCAGCAGCGCGTCGGCGCGAATCGCGTCGCGCAACACCGCGGTGTTGTCGCCGAGCTCCCCGATCTCGGCGGCCGCCTTGTAGACGAACGACAAGGTGCGGTCGGCGGCGCGTCGCACCGAGCCGGAGCGAAACAGCGGGTCCTCAGCCCGTTGCGCGAGCTCGCTCGCGACCGCAGGCGCATCGAGGTCGAGCGCGGGCTCGTGCACCATGAGGTGCAAGCCCGCGGAGTCGCGGCCGCGCACCTCGAGGCGATCGAGCGCCGCCAACGCGACCTGCACCGAGAGGTACGTGTCGAGTGCAGCGGGGTGTGACCAGGCGTCACCAGCGAGGTCGGCGACCGCGCGGGCGGTGCCGAAGCGGTCGTGCTCGATCGCCCACACCGCGTCGCGCGCTTCTTGCAGCGCCGCGTTCACCGCTTCGAGCTCCGCCGTTCCGACCGGGACGCCCGCTTCGAGCTCGGCTTCCAAAGCGGTGACCCGGGCCCCGACCGCCGAGACCCGGGCCGCGATCGCGGAGAACCCAGGGCGGTCGGCCAGGAGGGCATGCACCCCGGGCGCACCCCGGAGCTCGGCGTCGACGGCATCGAGCCGCGCCGCCGCGGCGCGCAGACGCTCGCTCAGTCCCCTCGTGCCGTCGAGTGACGCGAGTGCCTCGTCGACCGCGTGTGCCAGCTCGGCGAGGTCAGGCGAGATTCGCGACGCCCGGCGACGCACCACGCCGACGATGCCGCACATGTCGAGGAATTTAGGGCGTCGCCGGCACGGACCGGCGCGCCGCGTGCTCGACCAGGTCCACCAGGCGTTGCGCGACCTCTGCCGCGTCGTCCTCGTCGTTCGCCTCGACCATCACCCGCACGACCGGCTCCGTGCCCGACGGGCGCACGAGCACCCGGCCGTCGTCGCCCAACTCGTCGTCGATCGCCCGCACCCGATTCCAGAACACCGCATCGGCGTTGAGCACGGTCGGGTCAGTGACCTCGACGTTGTGCATCACCTGCGGGACCCGGGTCATCACCGACGCCAGCTCCGACAGGGAGCGGCGGCGGCGCGTCATGGCGTCGAGGAGCAAGATCCCGGTGAGGAGCCCGTCGCCGGTGGTGCCGTGGAGGATGGAGATCACGTGGCCCGACTGCTCACCACCGAGCACCAGGTCGCGCCGCTCGAGCTCGTCGAGCACGTTGCGGTCGCCCACCGGCGTTTCGATCAGCTCGATGTCGTAGGGCTCGAGCGCTTGGCGCAGACCGAGGTTCGACATCACCGTCGCCACCACGGCGTCGCCGCGGAGCAACCCGCGGTCGTGCAGATCGATGGCAGCCACCGCGAGCATCTGGTCGCCGTCGATCTCTTCGCCACGCTCGTCCACCGCGATCACGCGATCAGCGTCGCCGTCGAACGCCAACCCGGCGCTCGCACCCGACACGCGCACCGCGTCGCGGAGCTCCGACGTGTCAGTGGATCCGCAGGCGGCATTGATGTTGGTGCCGTCGGGCGAGGCGTGGAGCACATCGACCTCGGCGCCCAGGGCGCGCAGGGCAGCAGGAGCGGTGCGGAAGGCGGCACCGTTGCCGCAGTCGATCACCACGTGCACGCCGTCGAGTCGACGACCTTCGACCGCGCCGATCACGTGCGCGACATAGTCGTCGAACGCAGTGCGGTGCTCGCTGGCGATGCCGACGCCCACGCCCGCCGCGCCCGATTCGGGCATCTCGGTGGCGAGGGCACGCAGCTCGTCTTCGATCTGCAGCTCGAGGTGCTCGGCGATCTTGCGGCCGCCGGGCCCGAACAGCTTGATCCCGTTGTCGCCGAACGCGTTGTGGCTCGCCGAGATCACTGCGGCGGGCGCGCCCCGCTCCGCGGCGAGGAACGACACACCGGGTGTGGGGAGCACGCCGCAGAGCGACACGTCGGCTCCCTCGGCGCACAGCCCGGCGACGAACGCGGCCTCGAGCATCGGACCAGACCGGCGGGTGTCGCGACCGATCACGAACGCGGTGTTGGTGCCGAGCACTCGCGCCGCGGCGCGGCCCAGGGCCGTGACCAGCTCGACGGTGAGCTCGGTGTTGGCGACACCGCGCACGCCGTCCGTACCGAACCGGAGTGTCATCGTGACGGGCTCGTGCGGACGGTGATCAGCGCTTCGAGTACTGCGGTGCCTTACGGGCCTTCTTCAGCCCGTACTTGCGCCGCTCCTTCTCACGAGCGTCGCGGGTGAGCAGGCCGGCCTTCTTGAGCTGGCCGCGCGACTCCTCGTCGAGCTCGACCAGCGCGCCGCGTGATGCCGAGACGCAGGGCGCCTGCTTGGCCGCTCACGCCGCCGCCGTTCATGGTCGCGTCGACGTCGTACACCTCGGCCGTCTGTGTGAGGCGCAGCGGCTCGAGCGCGATCACCCGGTGGGTGAGGATCGGGAAGTACTGCTCGAACGGGCGACCGTTCACGGTGATCACACCGGTGCCGGGGCGCAGACGCACGCGTGCGACTGCTTCCTTGCGGCGACCAGTGGACTGGACGAGAGGCTTGGACACGAACTCGGCTCCTGAAGCTGTTGCGAAGTGTTGCTGTGGGCGACGTGGCGTGCGATGGGTGACTAGGCGGCGGGCTCGGTGCGCTTCGCCTGCATGACGAAGGGCTCCGGCTGCTGCGCGGCGTGCGGGTGCTCGGCGCCGGCGTAGATCTTCAGCTTCTTGATCTGCGCGCGACCGAGACGGGTCTTCGGGAGCATCCCGCGGATGGCGAGGCGCACGACCCGCTCGGGGTCGCGGGCGATCAGGTGCTCGAGCGACTCTTCGGTGAGACCGCCGGGGTATCCCGAGTGGCGGTAGTACCGCTTGTCGGCGAGCTTGCGGATGCTCACATCGATCTTCGACGCGTTCACGATGATCACGTGGTCGCCGGTGTCGACGTGCGGGGCGTAGATCGGCTTGTGCTTGCCCTTCAACAGCGTGGCGGCCTGGGTGGCGACCTTGCCGAGGACGAGGCCCTCGGCGTCGATCACGTGCCAGCTTCGCTTGATGTCATCGGGCTTGGGGGTGAACGTGCGCAACGGAGTTCCGTTTTCTCTTGCGGAAGGAAGGGCCGAAGCCGAGCACGGCTTCAGGCGCGAACGAGAATTTCGTCGCCCGACCCCCGTTCCAGCAATCCGCCGCCCTCGGCGGCCTTCCCCACCTCAAACTTGCGTGAGCAAACCCGGTCATAGGTGGGTCTGTTGACGCAGGTTGTGGCCTGGAAAGGGTGGAACCGCCGGTCGGGGTAGCGTCTCGACCGTGGCGACGACCCGCGAGCGTGCCCTGGCCGTGCTGCTCGACCCGGCGCTGGCACCGATCGTCGACATGGTGCTGTCCTCGCCGGAGCCTGATCACTACGAGGTGGCCACGGCGGAGGGCTCGGTGCGGTTCTCCCGTCAGCAGGGTTCCTACGAAGTCGGCGCAGTCGACGGCGAAGATCCGCTGGCCGACCAGGCGCCCGACCGCCTGGCGGGGCTGGCGGCCGAGCTGGCCGATCCCCACCCCGCCCGGGCGACCAACTCCTACCCCTTCGCCTACGAGCAGGTGGCGCAGCTGTTCGACCACCCTGCGGCACCCGACCTCTGCGTCGTGCACTCAGGTGCCCACAACTGGGAGGACGCCGGCGGCCACCGCGGTGAGCACGGGTCGCTCGGCGTGGTCCAGGCCCGGGCGCCCTTCGTGATCGGTGGCGCGGGGGTGCGCCGCGACGGGATCGTGCCCCGGGTCGGGCGCCTGGTCGACGTGGCGCCCACCGTGTGCGCGCTCCTCGGCCTCGAGCCCCGCGCCGACGGCACCTTCCTCGCCGGCCAGGACGGCCGGGTGCTCGACGACGTGGTCGACCCATCGGCCGCGCCGCCTCAGCACGTGGTCGGCTTCCTCCTCGACGGCGCCAACCCGAACGTGCTGTACGCCCTCGCGCTCGCCGGCGAAGCGCCCAACATCGCCCGCCTCATGGCGCTGGGCACCGCCTACGAGTACGGCGCGATGTCGGGGCTCCCCACCGTCACGCTCGCCAACCACACGTCGATCCTCACCGGTCGCTACCCGGGTCACCACGGCATCCTGCACAACGCGTGGTTCGACCGCGCAACGGGCGAGCAGGTCATCACCAACTCACAGGCCACCTGGCCGTGGTCGATGGAGCACTGCCTCCCCGGCGTCGAGTCGATCCACGACGCGGTGCACCGCACACGGCCCGACGCGTTCACCGCGTCGGTCAACGAGCCGTGCGACATCGGCGCGACGTACTCCACGTTCGACTTCTTCCGCCGTGGCGAGGTGCCGCCGATCCCCGACGATCCGTTCGGGCTCCCCCACGTGACCGAACGATTCGTGCGCCCGCACAAGGACTACTCGTGGTCGTCGGTCGTCGATCACATGGGGACCGAGCAGGCCGTCGGCATCTGGAGCGGCGCCTACCGCGACGAGACGTATCCCACCCCCACCTTCATGTGGTGCAACTTCACCCTCACCGACACGGCGTTCCACATCGGCGGTCCGCACTCGGAGATCGCGGATGCATCCGTGCGCGACACCGACGCCCGCATCGGCGAGATCCTCGCGGCCGTCGAGCGCGCCGGGGTGTTCGACGACACCGCGTTCGTGCTCGTCGCCGACCACGGCATGCAACAGACCGACCCCGCCGTGACCGGCGACTGGGACGTCGCCCTGCGCGACGCCGGCATCCGCTTCCGCGACGAGGGCTACGGCTTCCTCTACCTCGACGAGGACTGACCCTCTCCCCACCGTTTTGGCGTCAGGAGCCAGCGCGAGTAGCTACGCGTTTGCGACGCCAAAACGATGCAGAAGGGCGTCAGACGCTGGTGCCGACGGCGGAACCGATGCCGTAGGTGACGGCCGCGACCGAGGCGCCGATGAGCGCCATGCGAAGACCCGCACGACCGGCGTGGCGCCCGGTGAACACCGACGTGGCCGCGCCGACGGCGAACAGCGCGCCGACGGAGAGCACCGCCGACGCCACGATGGCCGACGTGCCGCTCCCGATGAAGAAGGGGATGAGCGGCAGCAGCGCGCCGAGACCGAACGCGACGAACGACGACGACGCGGCAACCCACGGCGACCCGAGCTTGCTCGGGTCGAGGCCGAGCTCCTCGCGGGCGAGCGTGTCGAGCGCGACGTCGCCCTTCTCCATGATCGCGTCGACCAGCGCCTTGGCGGCTTCCGACGTCACGCCCTTGGCGCGGTAGATGAGCTCGAGCTCCTCGCGCTCCTCCTCGGGGAACGCGGCGAGCTCCTCCGACTCGATGCGCAACTCGTTCTCGTAGAGCTCGCGCTGTGAGCGCACCGAGATCCATTCGCCCGACGCCATCGAGAACGCGCCCGCGACGAGACCGGCGATGCCTGCGAGCACCACGATGCTGTTGTCGTGGGTGCCGCCCGACACGCCCATCACCAACGAGAAGTTCGACACCAGGCCGTCGTTGACCCCGAACACGCTGGCGCGCAGCATGCCGCCCACTCCCGCGCGGTGTCGGCCTTCCGAACGTGCAATGCGGCCGCCGGCGGGGATGCCCTGCATGGCCGCGATGGTGCGGCCGGCCGCGGCTTCCTGCTGCGCCATCGCGTTGGTCGCTTCGTCGTCGTCGCGGTACCGATCGGCCTCCGCCGCTTCGGTGCGCAACATGATCGGCAGCACCGCCTCGGTGCCGAAGTGCCGAGCGAGGAAGCACAGCGCCCGGACGCGGAACGGAGTTCGCGGTCGCTTCACTCTCACGCCGGCGTTCCGGAGCAGTCTCGCCCAGTGCTCCGCGTGGCGTTCCTCCGCGTCGGCGAGCTGCAGGAACGCGGCGCGACGGTCGTCGTCGGCGTATTCGGCCAACCCGCGGTACAAGGCGCCGCCCGCGATCTCGTCGGCGTACATCGCGTGGATGCGATCGAGTCGTTTCTTGTCCGTCACCGCCGTGTCCGCCACCCGTCGACCGTACCCGGACGCATGCGTCGAGTGCACCGAAGGTGAGGCGCGCCGCAGTCAGACGCGCGGGCGTCACGAAGCCTGCGGGTAGCCGACCTCCCACAGGCACAGACCGCGCGCCGGGGCCGGATCGCTCGACTCGGATCGGTCGTGTGCGCGAAGGATGCGCAACACGTCGCCCGGCGTGATCTTCCCTGCGCCGACGTCGACGAGCGTGCCCACCATGGAGCGCACCATGCGCCAACAGAACGCGCTGGCGCGCACGTCGTAGCGCAGCACGCCGTCGCCCAGGTCGTGCCACGACGAGTCGAACACCCGTCGCATGGTGGTGGAACCAACCGGTCCGCGACGACAGAAGCTGACGAAGTCGTGGGTCCCGAGCAACGGATCCGCGCCGAGGCGCAGCAGCTTCAGGTCGAGTGGAACGGGGACCCACCACGCCTGACGCGCCAGGAACGGGTCGGCCACCGGCCGGTTCACGATGGTGTAGCGATACGACCGCCACAACGCGGAGCGACGGGCGTCGAAGCTGCCGTCGACGATCTCCACCGCGCGCGCAACCACCTCCGGCCCGAGCTGCGAGTTCACCGATCGCTGCACGATGTCGACGTCGATCTCAGCGTCGTCGTCGATCGGCAGACTCACCACCTGCCCCCACGCGTGCACCCCGGAGTCGGTACGACCCGCGCAGGTGAGCTTGACCGGACGGCGCAACACCGCGCGCGAGCGCGCCGCTCAGCACGCTCTCGACGGTTCGCTGCTCGACCTGCGTCGCGAAGCCGCGGAACTCGGTGCCGTCGTAGGCGATCGTGAGCCGCAACACCCGCGACGGCGCCGCCTCAGCGACGTCGTCGACCGCGCGGGCCGAGTCGAGCTCGACGTGCCTCGCCGGGGCCGTCCGCTTCGCTCGGCAGATCGCCGAGCGAGAGCTGGCTCACACCAGTTCGATACGCGCCATGGGCAGCGTTGTCACCGGGGCGCGGGCCGAGCTTGAGGATGCGCGTGTAGCCACCGGGGCGGTCCGCGTAGCGCGGCGCGATCTCGGCGAACAGCTTGTGGGTCGCGTCCTGGTCGTGGATCTTGGAGATCACCTGGCGACGGTCGTGCACGCCGCCCTTCTTCGCCTTGGTGATGAGGCGCTCCGCGTACGGACGCAACGCCTTCGCCTTCGGCACGGTGGTGGTGATCGCGCCGGCCTCGAACAGGTGGCAGGCGAGGTTGGCCATGATCAGGCGGGAGTGCGCGGGATTCTGGCCGAACCGCGGGCCCTTCTTCGGGGTGGGCATCGTTCAGCTACTCCTTGACGCGCAGCGCCAGGCCACGCTCGTCGAGCTTCTGGAGCACTTCCTCGAGCGACTTCGAACCGAAGTTCGTGATCGCGAGGAGGTCGTCCTCGGTCTTCGTCACGAGCTGGCCGATGGTGTCGACACGGGCGCGCTTGAGGCAGTTGCGAGGACGCTCGGAGAGCTCGAGCTCCTCGATGGCGAGGTCGAGGTCGGGCGACACCGTCGACGGTGCGACCTCGCCGAGCTCGAGGCCACGCGGCTCGTCGGTGAGCTCGGCGACGAGCGTGACGAGGTTGCGCAACGTGTCGCCGGCCGACGCCAGCGCGTCACGCGGCGAGATCGAACCGTCGGTCTCGATCTCGAGGGTGAGCTTGTCGTAGTTGGTCGCCTGCTCCACGCGGGTGGGCTCCACCGTGAACGCAACCCGGCGCACCGGCGAGAAGATCGCGTCGACCGGGATCACACCGATGGTCGACGTGCGCTTGTTGCGCTCGGCCGAGAGGTACCCACGCCCCTGCTCGACGGTGAGGTCGACGGCCAGGCGGCCCTTCGCGTTCACCGTGGCGAGGTGCAGCTCCGGGTTGAGGATCTCGATGTCGGCGGTCACCTGGATGTCGGCGGCGGTGACGTCGCCGGGGCCCCGGGCGTCGAGGCGCAGGGTGACCGGCTCCTCCGACACGCACTGCAGGACGATGTCCTTGATGTTCAAGATGAGATCGGTGACGTCTTCCTTGACGCCCGGGATCACGTCGAACTCGTGGAGCGCCTCGTCGAAGTGCACCTGCGTGACCGCGGCGCCGGGGATCGACGACAACAGGGTGCGACGCAGGCTGTTCCCGAGGGTGTGGCCGAAGCCGGGCTCGAGCGGACCAATGGTGAACTGTTGGAGGTTGCCCTCCGCCTCACCGGCCTCGACTTGGGGACGCTGAATGATGAGCATGGTGCATCGCCTCGGATCAGGTTGATCAGGGCCGCCGGCAACGACCGGGCGGAAAGGTACGAGTTACTTGGAGTAGAGCTCGACGATGAGCTGCTCGCGCACGGGGATGTCGATCTGCTCCCGCAGCGGCAGGTCACGCACCGTGGCCTTGAAGTCGGCCGGTGCTGCCTCGAGCCACATCGGCACGGCACGGTCGATCGTGTCGACGTTGTGGCGGACCACGATGTTCGTCCGCGCCTTCGCCGTCAGCTCGACCACGTCGCCCGTCTTCATCGTGTACGACGGGAACGTGACGCGCTTGCCGTTGACGAGCACATGACCGTGGCGCACGAACTGACGCGCCTGGCTGCGGCTCGCGGCGAACCCGGCGCGGAACACCGTGTTGTCGAGACGGAGCTCGAGCATGCGGAGCAGGTTCTCTCCGGTGATGCCCTTCTCCCGTGCCGCGACCGCGTACATGTTGCGGAACTGCTTCTCCAGCACGCCATAGATGCGGCGGGCCTTCTGCTTCTCGCGCAACTGCAGCAGGTACTCGCTCTCGCGGATGCGACCACGACCGTGCTCACCGGGCGGGTACGGCTTGCGCTCGACCGGGCACTTCATGGTGTCGCACTTGGCACCCTTGAGGAACAGCTTCATCCGCTCGCGGCGGCACAGCTTGCACACGGCTCCCGTGTATCGAGCCATCTTCAGACCCTCCGACGCTTGGGCGGACGGCACCCGTTGTGCGGGATCGGGGTGACGTCCTTGATGCCCACGACCTCGATACCGGTGTTCTGGATGGTGCGGATGGCGGTCTCGCGACCGGAACCCGGACCCTTCACCACCACGTCGACCTTGCGCACGCCGTGCTCCATCGCGCGGCGTGCCGCCGTCTCCGCCGCGAGCTGCGCGGCGAACGGCGTCGACTTGCGTGAGCCCTTGAAGCCCACGTTGCCGGCGGAGGCCCAGGCGATCGTGTTGCCGCCCTGGTCGGTGATGGTGATGATCGTGTTGTTGAACGACGACTTGATGTGCGCCGTGCCGTACGCCACGTTCTTGCGTTCGCGTCGCTTCGGACGTCGACCGCCTGCTGCGGGCTTTGCCATGTTGTTTCGCTCGCTCCCTACGTTCTTGCTGTGACGTTGACCTTGCAGTGACCACCGTTCGCTCGCTGGCGAGCGACCTTCGGTCGCCGCGTGTGCGGCGGGTCCCGGGCGGTCGGGTCTTGTTGCGGTGGTGTCGGTGCGGGTGGTCGGTCGTGTTGGTGGTGGGTGTGGCTACTTGCGGGCCTTCTTGCGCCCGGCGACGGTCTTCTTCGGGCCCTTGCGCGTGCGCGCGTTGGTGCGCGTGCGCTGCCCGTGCACCGGCAGGCTGCGGCGGTGGCGCAAGCCCTCGTAGCTGCCGATCTCGACCTTGCGCTTGATGTTGGCGGCGATCTCGCGGCGGAGGTCACCCTCGACCTTGACGTTCGCCTCGACGAAGGTGCGGAGCTGAGCGACCTCTTCGTCGGTGAGGTCGCGCACCCGCGTGTCGCGGGAGATGCTCACGCCGTCACACACCTGCTGGGCAGTGGTGCGGCCGATGCCGAAGATGTAGGTGAGTGAGATCTCCAACCGCTTCTCGCGGGGGATGTCGACTCCGGAAATACGAGCCATGCGTTCCCTCTATCCCTGGCGCTGCTTGTGGCGCGGGTTCACGCAGATGACCCGGACCGCACCATGGCGGCGGATCACCTTGCACTTCTCACACATCGGCTTGACCGACGGTCGGACCTTCATGCGAATCTGTCTCCCGAGGCCACGGGCGCGAGGCCCGGGCACAGTCGTTGCGTTGTCGTCCGGCGAACTTGGTGCCGGTTCACTTGTAGCGGTAGGTGATGCGGCCTCGGCTGAGGTCGTAAGGGGTGAGTTCGACCTGCACGCGGTCGCCGGGAAGGATTCGGATGTAGTGCATCCGCATCTTTCCCGAGATGTGCGCAAGCACCTTGTGCCCGTTTTCGAGCTCGACGCGAAACATCGCGTTGGGAAGCGGTTCGACAACCGTTCCTTCCACGAGAATCGTGTCATCCTTGGGCTTAGCCAGTGCGGCCACCTACTCACCTCTGGCGCGCTGAACCAAAAGACCTAGCGCGCGCGAACAACCCACGAAGAGCCGACCCACCAGGCTACACGGTCGTTCGCCCGATCCACAATCGAACATTTCGGACAGGATCAAGCGCTCTACGCTGCGAACGCGCCCCTCAGAGGCGTTCGAGGATGGTGCCCGTGCCGAGGCCGCCACCACAGCACATGGTGACGAGCGCCTTCGACCCACCGCTGCGTTCCAGCTCGTGGACCGCCTTGGTGACAAGGCCGGTGCCGGTGGCGCCGAGCGGGTGCCCGAGCGCGATGGCGCCACCGTTCGGGTTGACCTTGCTCATGTCGGCGCGGAGCTCCTGGTGCCAGGCGAGCACCACCGACGCGAACGCTTCGTTGATCTCGATCACGTCGAGGTCGTCGATGCCGAGGCCGGTGCGGGCGAGCAGCGTCTGCGTGGCGCCGATCGGGCCAGTGAGCATGAGCACCGGGTCGCTGCCGATCAGGCACGAGTCGACGATCCGGGCGCGGGCTCGCAGGCCCAGCTCCGCCGCCTTCTCGGCCGTCATGATCAGCACCGCTGATGCCCCGTCGCTGATCTGCGAGGACGTTCCCGCGGTGTGCACCCCACCCTCGCCCATGTTGGGCTTGAGCTTGGCCAACCCCTCGAGCGTGGTCTCACGCGGCCCCTCGTCGGCGACGACCGTGTGCCGCCCGCCGTCGGCGTCGCCCGGCACCGGCGCGTCGATCGCCACCAGCTGCGTCTCGAAGTTGCCGTTGGCCTGCGCCTTCGCCGCCCGGTCCTGCGACGTCTTGGCGAACTCTTCGGCCATCTCGCGGGTGATGCCCCACTGTTTCGCGATGCGCTCGGCGCCGTCGAACTGCGACGTCCACTCGTAGTGCTCGCGGTACGTGCGGTTCACCGGCTTGCCTGCGTTGGGGTCCTTCGGGATCGTCGCGCCCATCGGCACGCCGCTCATCACCTCCACCCCGCACGCCACCGCGGCGTCGATCACCCCGGAAGCGACGAGCCCATAGGCGAGGTTCATCGCCTGTTGCGACGAGCCGCACTGGGCGTCGACGGTGGTCGCGGCCACCTCGAGCGGCAGCCCCGCCGCCAGCCACGCGTTGCGCGTGATGTTCATGGTCTGCATGCCGACCTGGCCGACGCAGCCGCCGACCACCTGACCGACCTCCGCCGGGTCGATCCCGGAACGCTCGATCACGGCGCGCTGCACCGCGCCCAGCAGGTCGATGCTGTGCATCGCTGACAATCCACCGTTGCGCTTGCCGAACGGGGAACGCACTGACTCGACGATCACGACGTCACGCATGTTGAGCTCCCTCTCGTCGGCGACGGCCTCGTCGCCTGGTATCGAACCTATCGCCCGGATCCGCATCGGCCTCTACGATCCGCCCATGACCACTCGCCGGATCGAACTCGACGGGCCGTGCAACTTCCGTGACCTCGGCGGGTATTCCACCGTCGACGGCCACACCACGAAGTGGGGCAGGCTCTACCGCAGCGACTCGATGCACACGCTCACCGACGCCGACCTCCCCATGCTCCACGAGCTCCGCGTGCGCACCGCGATCGACTTCCGCTCCAGCACCGAGATCGCCGAAACCGGCATCGGACCCCTCCACGACGCGTCGATCCGCCACGTGCACTCGCCCACGTTCGACGGAGGCCGCCCGTCCGAGCGCATGGCGCTTCCCACCGGCGACTGGACCGCCGCCGACTTCTACCTCTTGATGTTGACGAGCGGTGCTCCCGCGTACGTGCACGCGGCGGCGACGCTCACGGAGGCCGATGCCCTTCCGGCCGTGTTCTTCTGCATGGCCGGCAAGGATCGCACCGGCGTGTTCGCGGCGCTCGTGCTCGGTCTCCTCGGCGTGCCCGACGAGGTGATCATCGACGACTACTCCCTCACCAACGAGCGCCTCGACGTGATCACCGCCCGTCGGATCGCGCTCCGCGGCGAGGCGGGCGAGGAACAGCGCTGGGCCAACCTGCCCGACGACTTGAAGGGCGCGCACGTGCGCACGATGGAAGGGTTCCTCGAACGCGTCCACGACCGCTGGGACACGTGGGCCGACTGCGCGGCCGACATCGGCATCACCGACGACACCGTCGCGTCACTCCGCGCCCAACTCCTCGACTGATCCGCCACTCTCATCGTTTTGGCGTCACGAACGCGTAGATATCACGCGCTGCTGACGCCACAACGATGGCAGTCAGGGGACGGTGAGGACCTCGGGGCCGTCCTCGGTGACGGCGATCGTGTGCTCGAAGTGCGCGGAGCGTTTGCCGTCGCGCGTGACCACCGTCCATCCGTCGTCGAGCGTCTCGGTGGCCGCGGCGCCCGCGTTGACCATTGGCTCGATGGCCACCACGTGACCGGTCTTGAGCGTGAGCCCGCGCCCGGCGGGGCCGTAGTTGGGGATCTGCGGGTCTTCGTGCATCGCGGTACCGATGCCGTGCCCCACGTATTCGCGCACGATGCTGAACCCTGCGGCCTCGGCGATGCCCTCGACCGCGGCGCCGATGTCACCGAGGCGCCTGCCTGCGACCACTTGGTCGATCGCGGCCTCGAGCGAGCGACGGGTGACCTCGATCAGGCGCTTCGACGGTTCGTCGATCGCACCGATGGGCACGGTGATCGCCGCGTCGGCGTGCCATCCCTCGATGATCGCTCCGCAGTCGATCGACAGGATGTCTCCCTCCTCGAGCACCACGGACGCGCTCGGGATGCCGTGCACGATCACCTCGTTCGGTGACGTGCACACCACCGCGGGGAACCCGTGATAGTTGAGGAAGTTCGACCGGGCACCTCTCCGCTCGATCACCTCTCGGGCGACCCGGTCGACGTCGAGCGTGGTCGCACCTGCGACGGCGGCGCGGGTGCACACCTCGTGCATCTCGGCGACCACCTTCCCAGCCCGTCGCATCAACGCGACCTGCTCGGGCTTCTTGCGCGAGATCAACTGGCTCGCTTCACGGCCGGTTCGGGTCGAAGCGCAGTTCGATCGTGTCGACCAGGCGCTTGAACACCACGTCGGTCTCGTCGACGCCGTCGACGACGACCAGCTTGCCGAGGTTGCCGTAGAACTCGATGATCGGCACGGTCTCTGCCTCGTAGATCTCGAGCCGGCGCGTGACCGCATCTTCGGTGTCGTCGTCGCGCTGCACGACGCGACCGCCACAGTTGGAGCAGGACCAGTCGCCCGTACTCGGCGGATTGCTCACGTGGTACGTGGTGCCACAGTCCTCGCACACGCGTCGACCGGCGATGCGATCGAGCACGATCTCGGTCGGCACCTCGAGGTCGAGCACGAGGTCGAGCTCGTGGCCGTTCAACACCGTTTCGAGCACCTCGGCCTGGGTCAACGTGCGCGGGAAGCCGTCAAGCACGAACCCCTTTTCGAGGAAGTCGCCGGTGAAGCGCTCCTCGACCACCCGCACGACGATCTCGTCGTGGACGAGCTCGCCGGCGTCCATGAACACCTTCGCCTCGAGCCCGGCCGGCGTGCCCGCCGCGGCCGCGGCGCGCAGCAGATCACCCGTCGACAGGTGCTCCACGCCGTAGTTGTCGGCGATGAGCTGAGCCTGCGTTCCTTTGCCCGCACCTTGACGGCCGAGCAGCACAAGTCGAAGTCCGTGACTCATGGCGTCAGGCCAGGAAGCCTTCGTAGTTGCGCATCATCAGCTGGCTGTCGATCTGCTTCATGGTCTCCAATGCGACGCCCACAGTGATCAGCAACGCGGTACCACCGAACGGGAACTGCTTGATGTCCCAGAGGCTCAACACCACGAGGGGTGTGAGCGCGATGACGGCGAGGAACAGCGAGCCCGGCAACGTGATCCGGTTGAGCACCTTGGCGAGGTAGCGCTCGGTGGGCGGTCCGGGCCGGATGCCGGGGATGAACCCGCCCTGCTTGCGGATGATGTCGGCCTGTTGCGCCGGGTTGAACGCGATCGCCGTGTAGAAGTACGCGAAGAAGATGATGAGGATCGTGTAGAAGAGCATGTACCACCAGCTGTGGCTGGCGACGAGGTTGTCGTTGATCCACTGCTTGATGTCGAACCAGATACCCGTGTTCGGCAACACGCTGGCGATGAGCGCGGGGAACGACAGGATCGAGCTCGCGAAGATCACCGGGATCACACCCGACTGGTTCACCTTCAACGGTATGTAGGTGCTCTGGCCTCCGTACATTCGGCGGCCGACCACCCGTTTGGCGAACTGGACTGGGATGCGTCGCTGCCCCGACTCGACGAACACGATGCCGACGATCATGCCGACACCGATGAGCAGGATCGTGAAGAACTGCAGCTTCGTGCCTTCGGTCCACAGGGCTGAGCCCTGCGCGGGAAGGCGCGACACCACCGACGCGAAGATCAGGATCGACATGCCGTTGCCGATGCCGCGCTGCGTGATGAGCTCGCCGAGCCACATCACCATCGCGGTACCGGCGGTCCACGTGAGCACGATCAGCGCGGCGCGCGGCGCGTCGAAGTTGGGGATCATGTCGGTGCCCTGGAACCCGGCGAAGCCGAGCAAGCCGCCTTGGCCCTGGTGCAGCGCGAACACGAAACCGGTCGACTGGATCAGCGCGAGACCGATGGTCACGTAGCGGGTCCACTGCGTGATCTTCTTCTGGCCGGTCTGGCCTTCCTGCTGCCACTGCTCGAGCTTCGGGATGACCACCTGCAGCAACTGCATGATGATCGACGCCGTGATGTACGGCATGATCCCGAGGAAGAAGATCGCGACGTTGGTGATCGCGCCACCCGAGAACAGGTCGAGGAACCCGACGACACCGCCGCCGTTCTCGGCCTGGCTCTGGAGGTCTTTGATCGCGCCGAAGTTGACGTAGGGAACAGGAAGGTGCGCGCCCAGGCGGTAGACCGCGATGATCGCGATCGTGAAGAAGATCTTGTTGCGCAGGTCGGGCACCCGGAACATGTTCCGCAGCCGGGACAACATCGCGGGGAGCCTCCTGCAGCTTCCTCGAAGCGGGGTGTTGGAGCTTACCGGTTGGTGTGGGCGTTGCCCTTGGCCGGCGGACGCCGGTCACCCCAGGGAGCGGGGATCACCTCGGTGGTGCCGCCGGCGGCCTCGATGGCCTCGACCGCCGACTTGGAGAACCCGTGGGCTCGCACGGTGAGGGCCTTGGTGAGCTCGCCCCGGCCGAGCACCTTCACGAGGCCCCGCTTGGCCACCAGGCCATGGGTGCGCAGCACGCCAGGGTCGACCACCGTCTCGTCGAGCGACTCGAGCGCGTCGAGGTTGACCACGGCGTACTCGACGCGGAACGGGTTCTTGAACCCCTTGAGCTTGGGGATGCGGCGGTGCAGCGGCGTCTGGCCACCCTCGAAGCGGGCGGGGATGCTGCCACGAGCGCCCGCACCCTTCGAACCCCGACCGGCGGTCTTGCCGCCCTTGCCCGCGATGCCGCGACCGACGCGACGACGCGCGGTCTTGGCGCCGGGAGCCGGCTTCAGGTCATGAACCTTCATCAGGCAACCTCTTCGACTCGAACGAGATGCGGCACCCGGGCGAGCATGCCACGCACCTCGGGACCGTCCACATGTTCGACGGTGTGGTTGATGCGACGAAGACCGAGCGCACGGATCGTGCCGCGCTGCTTGGGCTTCGTGCCGATCGTCGAACGAACTTGGGTGACCTTGAGCGTGGCCATCAGGCGACTTCCGTGACTTCGGTCTTCTTGCGGTTGCGCTCGTTGTAGGCGCGCAACATGCCGACCGTCGACACCTCTTCGGGCGACTTGCCGCGCAGCTTCGCCACTTCTTCGGGGCGACGCAGCTCACGCAACCCGTTGATGGTCGCACGAGACACGTTGATCGCGTTCGACGAGCCGAGCGACTTGGCCAGCACGTCGTGCACGCCTGCCGCTTCGAGGATCGCCCGGGCCGCGCCGCCTGCGATCACACCGGTACCGGGCGCCGCCGGCTTGAGCAGCACACGCGCCGCGTCGTGCTCACCGATGATCTGGTGCGTGATGGTGCTCCCCGCCAGCGGCACGCTGAAGAGGTTCTTCTTGCCCTCCTCCATCCCCTTCTGGATGGCGGCGGGCACCTCCTTCGCCTTGCCGTAGCCGAGCCCCACGTTGCCCGCGCCGTCACCCACCACGACGAGCGCGGTGAACGAGAAGCGCCGGCCGCCCTTGACGACCTTCGCAACACGGTTGATGGCGATGACTCGCTCTTCGTACTGGCCTTCGGCCATGACTGAACTCCCGATTTTTCTGGTTAGAGCGTGAGACCGGCTTCGCGCGTGCCGTCGGCGATTCCGGCGACCCGACCGTGGTACTGGAACCCACCCCGGTCGAGCACGACGGCTTCAACGCCGGCGCTCTTGGCGCGTTCGCCGACGAGCTTGCCGACCTTCTTCGCGGCATCGACGGTGGCGGTGCCACCCTCGAAGCCCTTCTCCACGGTGGACGCCGACGCGACCGTACGACCACTCACGTCGTCGATCACCTGGGCGTACACGTGCTTGTTGGAGCGGAACACCGCGAGACGCGGACGCGCCTCGGTGCCACGAACCTTTTTGCGGACCCGGCGATGCCGGCGCTGACGTGCGAGATGACGGTTCTGCATGAGTGCCTCTACTTCGCCGACTTGCCGGCCTTGCGCAGGACGCGCTCGTCGGCGTAGCGGATGCCCTTGCCCTTGTAGGGCTCGGGCTTGCGGATCTTGCGGATGTCGGCTGCGACCTGGCCCACGAGCTGCTTGTCGAAGCCCTTGACGATGATGCGCGTCGGGACCGGCACCTCGAACTCGACGCCCGCGGGGGCATCGACGGTGACCGGATGCGAGAACCCGAGCTGCAGGTCGAGGTGCGACGGGCCGGCGGCGGCGGCGCGATAGCCGACGCCCACGATCTCGAGCTCGCGGACGAAGCCCTCCGACACGCCGGTGACCATGTTGGCCACGAGCGAGCGGGTGAGGCCGTGGAGCGCGCGATTCGGTGCGCTCGTCGTCGGGACGGGTCACGAGGACCTCGTCACCTTCGACCGCCAGCGTGATGGTCGGGGGCGCGTCGTGCTGGAGCGTGCCCTTCGGGCCCTTGACCGTGACGCGCGAGCCGTCGAGGGAAACCTCGACGCCGCTCGGGATCGCGATGGGCTGCTTGCCGATTCTCGACATGGCGCTACCAGACCTGGCAGAGGATCTCACCGCCGACGCGGCGCACGACGTGCCTCGCGGTCGGTCATGAGTCCCCGATTGGTGGACAGGATGGAGACGCCCATGCCGCCGAGCACGCGCGGGACGTCGGTCGCCTTCGAGTAGACCCGGAGACCGGGCTTCGAGACGCGCTCGAGGCCCGAGATGGTGCGCTTGCGCTCGGGCGAGTACTTGAGCGTGATGGTGAGCTGACGCCCGGGCCGTGCGGAGTCGTCGCCGACTTCGAAGCCCGTGATGTAGCCCTCCTGCTCGAGGATGCGCGCGAGCGCTTCCTTCAACTTCGACGACGGCATGACGACCTCGTCGTGGAACGCGAGGTTGGCGTTCCGCAACCGGGTGAGCATGTCGGCGATCGGGTCGGTCATCATCGTGCGGTCTCAGCCTTCGTGAACTTCATCGACTCGTACATCGTCGGCCCCGTCACCAGGACGCCTTGGTCACGCCGGGCACTTCGCCCGCGTGGGCCATCTGACGGAGGCAGATGCGGCAGAGCCCGAAGCGCTTGTACACCGAACGCGCGCGGCCGCACCGTTGGCACCGCGTGTAGCCGCGCACCTTGAACTTGGGCTTGCGTTGCTGCTTCTGGACGAGAGCTTTCTTTGCCATCCGATTACCCCTGGATCTGTACGTCGCGGACGAACGGGAAACCGAGCGCCTTGAGCAATGCCCGGCCCTCGTCGTCGGTCGCGGCCGTGGTGACGATCGTGATGTCCATCCCGCGGACGGAATCGATCTTGTCGTAGTCGATCTCCGGGAAGATCAACTGCTCGGTGACACCGAACGTGTAGTTGCCCCGCCCGTCGAACGACTTCGGGTTGAGGCCGCGGAAGTCGCGGATGCGCGGGATCGCCACGCTGACGAGGCGGTCGTAGAACTCCCACATGCGATCGCCGCGCAACGTGACCTTGGCGCCGATCGCGTTGCCCTCGCGGAGCTTGAACGTCGCGATCGACTTGCGGGCCCGGGTGACGAGCGGCTTCTGACCGGTGATCACCGTGAGGTCGGCGACCGCGCCGTCGAGCAGCGACTGCTGCTGCGTGGCGCGACCGACACCGCAGTTGAGCACGATCTTCTCGAACTTCGGCACCTGCATCACGTTGCCGAGGCCCAGTTCCTCCTGGAGCGCGGGACGCACCTCGGAGAGGTAGCGCTCCTTGAGACGCGGGCGGGTGTTGGTGCCAGTTGTCGATGCCGGCGGGGCTCACAGCGCACTCCCACACTTGCGACAGACGCGCGTCTTCGTGCCGTCGGCGTCGATGCGGTAGCCGACCTTCACCGGGCCGTCCTTGCTGCAGATCAGCATGAGGTTCGACACGTGGATCGGCATCGTCTTGTCCTGGATGCCGCCCTGCATCGTGGCGCGGGTCGGCTTCTGGTGCTTCTTGGCAACGTTGATGCCTTCGTTGCTCTCGACGATCACCTTGTTGCGCTCGGGGAACACGTGGGCAATTTCACCGGTCTTGCCGATGTCCTTGCCCTGGATCACCTGAACGTGATCGCCCTTCTTCAACTTCATCTTGATCTTCGCCATCAGAGGACCTCGGGGGCGAGGGAGACGATGCGCATGAAGCGGCGGTCACGCAGCTCGCGGCCGACCGGGCCGAAGATGCGGGTGCCGCGCGGTTGCATCTGGTCGTTGATGAGCACCGCAGCGTTCTCGTCGAAACGGATGTAGCTGCCGTCCGGACGACGGCGTTCCTTCTTGGTGCGCACGACGACGCACTTCACGACGTCGCCCTTCTTCACCGCGGCACCAGGAACGGCGTCCTTGACCGTGGCGACGAAGATGTCGCCGATGCCGGCGTACCGACGTCGCGTTCCCCCGAGCACCTTGATGCACAGGACCTCGCGCGCGCCGGAGTTGTCGGCAACCTTGAGTCGACTCTCTTGTTGAATCATGCCTTCACTTCGCCTTGTGGCACTTCGATGAGTGGCGTTTCCATCGTTTCGATCTTCGTGGTCAGCGAGCTCGCTCGAGCACTTCGAGAACGCGCCAGTGCTTGAGCTTCGAGAGCGGACAGCGTCTCGGCGACGCGCACACGGTCGCCCTCGTGGGCGTCGTTCGCCTCGTCGTGCGCGTACAGGTGGCTCGTCTTCTGCAGCGTCTTGCCGTAGCGCCGGTGGCGCACGCGGTCGACCACTGCCACCACGATCGTCTTGTCCATCTTGGTGGACACCACGATGCCCTCACGCACCTTACGTTTGGTCGGGCGCTCGCCCGTTGTCTGTGCGTCGGTTGCGACGTCGTCGGCCATGCGAACCTCTCCTCTACGACTGCTGCTCGGCTGCGGCGATCTCGCGCTCGCGCAGCAGGGTCTCGATCCGTGCGATCTCGCGGCGCACCTGGGGCAGCCGCGTGATGTTGTCGAGCTGACCGGTGGCGTTCTGGAAGCGCAGGTTGAACTGCTCTTCTTTGGTCTCGTCGAGCCGGTGCTCGAGCTCGGTGTCGTTGAGCGCCCGGAGTTCCTTCGCCTGCTTCGTCATGATCAGGCCTCGTCCTGTCGAACCACGAACCGTGTCTTGATGGGGAGCTTGTGCATCGCGAGGCGCATCGCCTCGCGCGCGGTGGCTTCGGGCACGCCCGACAGCTCGAACATGACGCGTCCGGGCTTCACCACCGCAACCCAGTGCTCCGGGTTGCCCTTGCCCGAGCCCATGCGGGTCTCGGCCGGCTTCTGGGTGACGGGCTTGTCCGGGAAGATGGTGATCCAGACCTTGCCGCCACGCTTGATGTAACGGGTCATCGCGATACGTGCGGCCTCGATCTGGCGGTTGGTGATCCAGCCGGGCTCGAGGGCCTGGATCCCGAAGTCGCCGAAGGTGACACGCGTGCCACCCTTGGAGATCCCCGACATCCGGCCTCGCTGCACCTTGCGGTGCCGCACCTTCTTCGGCATCAACATGACTAGTCCTCGTCGCCGTGGAACTTGGGAGCTTCGTGGTGCTCACGGGTGCGACGCTCGATCTCTTCTTCCTCAGCGAGAAGACGCTCAAGCTCGGGGTCGGCTTCCTTCACGAGGGGGCTCGACTCGTCGGGCACCTCGTCGGGCGTGCCGTCCACCTGCGTGGACTCACCGGCCGGGCGACGACGTCCACCACCGGCGCTCACCACACGACGCTGAGGTGTTCCCGCGGCCTCGCCGACCGCCATGGCGGCCTCGCGGTGGATCTTGTCCTCGGCGGCGTTCTTGTAGGGCAGGATCTCACCCTTGTAGATCCACACCTTCACGCCGATGCGACCGAAGGTGGTCTTCGCTTCCGCATCGCCGTAATCGATGTCGGCGCGCAGCGTGTGCAGCGGCACGCGACCCTCGCGGTACCACTCCTTGCGCGACATCTCGGCGCCACCAAGGCGACCGCTGCACTGCACCCGGATGCCCTGGGCACCGGCCTTCATCGCAGTCTGTACGGCGCGCTTCATCGCACGACGGAACGACACCCGGCCGGTGAGCTGGTCGGCGACGCCCTGGGCGATCAGCGTGGCGTCGAGCTCCGGCTGCTTGATCTCTTGGATGTTGAAATGGATCTTCGGGTTGCCCGTGATCTCGAGCAGCCCGGCGCGGAGACGGTCGGCTTCCGCACCGCGGCGACCGATCACGATGCCGGGGCGTGCGGTGTAGACGTCGACGCGCAGACGGTCGCGCGGTGCGCTCGATCTCGACACGGCTCACCGTGGCACGCTCGAGCTGACGCTTGAGGTAGTCGCGGATCTTCCAGTCCTCGATGAGGCTCTCGCGGTACTCGGCGTCCTCCGCGAACCACCGCGACTTCCAGTCGGTGGTGATCCCGAGGCGGAACCCGTAGGGGTTGACCTTCTGACCCATTACTTGGTCTCCTCGTCCGAATCGGACGCGTCGTCGTCGCTCGCCTCAGGCGTGTCCGCCGATGCTTCGGCTTCGGCCACTGCCTCGGCGCCGTTCACCTGCTCCTCGGCCGCCTCGGCCTCGGTCATCGGTGCCTCGGTCTGGAGCAGCTCGGTGTCGTCGACCTCGTCGTGGTCGTGACCTTCGTGGTCGTGACCTTCGTGATCGTGATCGTGGGCCTCGGCACGCTCGGCGCGTCGAGCGGCTCGCCGCGACCCGACGTCGACGGCTCGGACGCGGTCGGGCCGGTGGCCGTCGCCTCACGCTCACGGCGACGCTCGAGCTCGGCCTCCTCGAAGCGGGCGACGATGATCGTGATGTGGCTCGTGCGCTTGCGGATCCGGGTGCCGCGGCCGCGTGCGCGGGGACGCCAGCGCTTGGCCGTCGGGCCCTCGTCGGCGTAGGCACGCACCACGAACAACTCGTCTTCGGGCACGTTGTCGTTGTGCTCCGCGTTGGCAATCGCCGAGTCGAGCAACTTCATGACCGGCTCGGCGGGACCGCGCTCGCAGAAGCGCAGGATCTCGCGGGCATTGTTGACGTCTTTGCCCACGATGAGGTGCAGCACTTGGCGCACCTTCGTCGGCGACCCGCTGGCGTAGCGGAGGCGCGGTCGCAGTCTCGACCATTATCGACGACCCGATCGCTCTTGGCCGGCGTGATACCGGAACGTGCGGGTGGGGGCGAACTCGCCGAGCTTGTGGCCGACCATCGCCTCGGTGACGTACACCGGGACGTGCTTGCGGCCGTCATGCACCGCGAGCGTGTGACCGACCATGTCGGGAGTGATGGTGGAACGACGCGACCACGTCTTGATGACCTTGCGGTCGCCGGCCGTGTTCATCGCGTCGACCTTCTTCTGGAGGTGGTCGTCGACGAACGGCCCCTTCTTCAGGCTGCGCGGCATCGATTACCTCCGTGATCCGCGGCCACGACGGCGGCGAATGATCATCTCGTCGGACTTCTTGCCCTTCTTGCGGGTGCGCCCTTCGGGCTTGCCCCAGGGCGACACCGGGTGGCGTCCACCCGAGCTCTTGCCCTCGCCGCCACCGAGCGGGTGGTCGACGGGGTTCATGGCGACGCCACGCACGTGCGGGCGCTTGCCCTTCCAGCGGTTACGGCCCGCCTTGCCGATCTTGATCAGGCCGGCCTCGGCGTTGCCGACCGTACCGATGGTGCCGCGGCAGTCGATCGGCACACGACGCATCTCGGTGGACGGCAGGCGCAGGGTCGCGTAGAGACCTTCCTTCGCGACCAGCTGGATGGCCACACCGGCGCCACGGCCGAGCTTGCCGCCCGCGCCGGGCTTGAGCTCCACGTTGTGCACCACGGTGCCCACCGGGATGTAGCGCAGCGGCAGCGCGTTGCCGGGGCGGATCTCGGAGCCCTGGCCGTTCTGCAGCATGTCACCGACTTCCACACCCAGCGGGGCGAGGATGTAGCGCTTCTCCCCGTCGAGGTAGTGGAGCAGCGCGATGCGCGCGTTGCGGTTGGGGTCGTATTCGATCGCCGCGACCTTCGCGGGCACGCCGTCTTTCTCGCGACGGAAGTCGACGACGCGGTACTTCTTCTTGTGACCGCCGCCGCGGTGACGCGAGGTCATGCGGCCGTACGCGTTGCGTCCGCCGGTCTTCGGCTTCGGCTTGGTCAGCGACTTCTCGGGCTTCGACTTCGTGATCTCCGAGAACGTGGAGACCGTCTGGAAGCGACGCCCAGGACTGGTGGGTTTGCGCTTGCGAACCGGCATCGTCGTCAGCTCCCGAAGATCTCGATGCGGTCGCCCTCAGCGAGGGAGACGATGGCCCGCCTGGTCGCAGGCCGCGAGCCCCACCCGCCGGTGCGGCGGTTGCGCTTGCGCTTGCCCTTGCGGTTGATCGTGTTCACGTTGGTGACCTTCACGTCGAAGATCGACTCGATCGTGTGACGGATCTCGATCTTGTTCGCGTCGTGCGCGACGACGAACGTGTAGACGTTCTCGTCGAACGCGGCGTACGACTTCTCCGACACCACCGGCCGGATGATGATGTCGCGGGGATTGCGACCGGCGCTCATTGGTCGTCACCAGCTTCCGTGGTGTCGGCTTCCGTGGTGTCGGCTTCCGTGGAGGCGGGGTCCTTGGAGGTGGCCTTCGTGATGCTGACTTCCGTCGCGTTGGCGTCCGCCGCACTCGGCCGGACCTCCGTGGAGAACCGGGCGACCGACTCTTCGAGCGTCGCCGTGCTGAAGACGAGCCAGTCGTTGACCAGCACGTCGTAGGTGTTGAGCTCGTTGGGTGTGACGAGCTGCACGCGCTCACCGAGGTTGCGGAACGACTTCCACACGACTTCCTCGTTGGGTGCGACCACGAGCAACACGCGGTCGTCGCGCTCGCCCTTGGTGCGCAGCCCGAGGGAGCCCAGGATCTCGAGCGCACCCTTGGTGCGCGGCTCGGTGATGCCCCAGCTGTCGATCACGAGCACCTTGCCCTCGGCGGCGCGGTCGGACAGCGCGGAACGAAGTGCGAGGCGGATCATCTTCTTGGGCGTGCGCTGCGCGTAGCTGCGCGGCTTCGGCCCGTGGGCCACACCACCGCCACGCCAGTGCGGCGCACGGATCGAACCCTGACGGGCGCGACCGGTGCCCTTCTGGCGCCACGGCTTGGCGCCACCACCGGCGACCTCGGCGCGGGTCTTGGTGCTCTGCGTGCCGCGACGGGCATTCGCGAGCTGCGCGGTGACCACCTGGTGCATCACGGGGATGTTCGGCGTGATGCCGAACAACGTGTCGGGCACGTCGACCGATCCGGCAGCAGCGCCGGCGGAGGACTTCACGTCGAGCTTCATGCCGTGCTCCCTTGACGCTGCGCGGCACTCTGCTTGGCCCGACCGGAGAGCTTGATCGCGTTGCGCACGAACACCAGACCGCCGTTGGGCCCGGGCACCGCGCCCTTGACCAGCAGGAGGCCGCGCTCGGGGTCGCCCTCGACCACTTCGAGGTTGAGCGTGGTGACACGCTCGTTGCCCATCTGGCCGGCCATCTTCATGCCCTTGAACACGCGGGCCGGCGTGGCGCACGCGCCGATCGAGCCCGGCTTGCGGTGCGACTTGTGGTTACCGTGGCTGGCGCCCTGGCCCTTGAAGTTGTGACGCTTCATGACGCCGGCGAAGCCCTTGCCCTTGCTGATGGCGCTCACGTCGACGCGCTCGCCCGCTTCGAACACCTCGGCGCCGAGCACTTGGCCGACTTCGAAGCCCGAGAGGTCAGAAACTCGCATCTCGGCGAGGTGTCGCGACGGCGGCGCATCGGCCTTCTTGAGGTGGCCGAGCTCAGGCTTCGAGAGCCGCTGCGGCTTCGTGTCGCCGAACGCAAGTTGCACCGCGGCGTAGCCGTCGCGTTCGGGCGTCTTCAGCTGCACGACCCGGCACGGCCCGGCTTCGATCACCGTCACCGGGACGATGCGATTTTGATCGTCCCAGATCTGGGTCATGCCGAGCTTGCGCCCGAGGATCCCTTTGGCAGACATGGCTCGTGGTCTCTTTCGCTGTCGTTCGAAGCGGAGCAGCCGCTCCACGCGAACGCTCCGCCCGAGCGCGTGCCCGGCGGAGCGTGGTTCGGTTGTGCCGCGTGGTGCTGCAACATGACGCTGGATGCAGCCTGCGCGGACGTCGGTTGGTGAAGACGTTCGGTCAGGCGCCGTTGACCGAAGTGGGCTACCGGTGAGGCAGCGCGTCACAGTCGAAGGGCGAGCCAGGAAAGACTAGCGGTTGCGCCGCCCGCCCGCCAAAGCGGGATCAGGACCCTTCCGAGCACGACGTTCGTGCACTTCTCCACACTCTGGCGTGGGAAACCGCCGGAACGTCGACGGAAAATGGCCTGCGCCTCGCGACGACGCGATCGAGGGCTCCTCTAGCTTTGCGGCGTGGCGGGGACTCGTACTTCGTACCTCGACGTCCCCGCGGGGTGGGTCCGAGAGCGGGGCGAGGGTTTCGGGCCGTTCGTCAGCCGAGAGCGCTTCCGGCGCGCCGACGGCTCAGTGCTCACCTGGTCGTCACGGGAGCACCGCAAGGCCGCCGGGCGGCTCGATGTCGACCGTGGCTCCGCGTGGTGGGCGCCGCGTGCGATCGGGTGGTGGATCGGCGTCCTCTTCGCGATCGGGGCGACATGCTTCATGGTCGGGCCGTTTCCCGGGTTCGTCGACGCGGTCGGCCCACACGCCGATGCGGTGGTGTTCTTCGTCGGGTCGATCTTCTTCACCTCGGCGGCGTTCCTGCAGTTCCTGCAGACGGTCAACGCACCGCGCACGCCGGGTGGCAGCACCGCACCGATCCGGTGGCGATTCTGGGCCTGGGAGCCCGGTCGCATCGATTGGGAGGCGAGCATCGTGCAGCTCGTCGGCACGGTGTTCTTCAACGTGACGACCCTCGCCGCCCTCGACGCGGCGTTGACGACCACACAGACGCAGCGCCTGGTGTGGGTGCCCGACGCCGCAGGCTCGGTCTGCTTCCTCGTGGCGAGTTGGCTGGCGTGGTCGGAGGTCGCGCACGGCGCGTGGTCGTGGGAACCACGTCGGTTGTCGTGGTGGATCGCGGGCCTCAACATGATCGGATCCATCGCGTTCGGGATCTCCGCGGTCGCGTCGTACATCGTTCCGACCACCGGCGAGCCCCGCAACATCGAGCTCGTCAACCTCGGCACCGCGATCGGAGGCGCCTGCTTCCTCGTCGGTGCCGTCCTGCTGCTCCCCGAACGAACCCGAGCAGGTGTGAGTACAGGCGCGCCCGTGCGGCCCGACTGACACCTGCTCGGTCTTCGTGGTGTCAGCGGTAGTCGACTCGCTGGTCGTACGTCGCGTCGCGTCCGTCCACGTCGGCTTCGGTCGCCCGGCGACGGGTCCAACCCGACGGCATGAATCCGCTCACCAGGCCGACGAGCCCGGCGATGGCGGCGACGTACCAACCGGTGTCGAGCGCGTCCCACATGTTCGCACCGGGGAAGCGATCGACGAGGTAGTGGACCTGCACGGCGAAGAGCGTCACCACGACCAGCGTGCCCAGGCCACCGATGATGCGCGCACCGCTCGCTCGAGGAAGGAGCGAGCCGACTGCGAGCACGACGGCCAGCGGGATCAGCGCCAGCAGCAACGACGGACTGTTCGACGTGGTCGTCGAATCGAAGAGGAACCCGAACGGCACGTCACTCGGCATCACATCAGCCGTTCGCCACGACAGGAACATCGAGACGACGATCCCGACGGTGCCCAACAGCCCGAGCACCATGCCTGGGCCGATCGTCGGCGCCCAGGACTCGTGGTCGATGCGACGTTCGTGACGGGCGACCGGAGCGCCGCGTCCAATGGGCTCGCGAGCTGTAGCCATCTCAATCCTCCTGATGGTCCGTCTGCCCGTACACGGCATGCCCAACCATCGGAGACGGGAAACTCGGAGGATCGCTGCGTGGGTCCGGGCGGGCCCGCCACGCGGCCGCCCCGTTCGGGCAACCTGTGTGGGTGGCACCGTCGGAAGTCTCGTATCGCTCGCCGGATGAAGACAGCACGCGGTGGAACGCGCTCCCGGTCCGAGACGGCGACATCGTGATCAGCGCCCGGTCGAAGCACGGGACGACGTGGATGCAGATGATCTGCGCGTTGCTCGTCTTCCAATCCCCCGAGCTCCCCGATCGGCTCAGCGACCTTTCTCCGTGGATGGACTGGATCGGCGAGCCTCAATCGCAGGTGGTCGCGCGACTGCAGCGACAAGCGCACCGCCGGTTCATCAAGACGCACACGCCGCTCGACGGCCTCCCGTTGGATCCACGGGTCACGTACATCGTCGTTGCCCGTCACCCGCTCGACGCGGCCGTCTCGCTCTACTGGCAAGGGCGCAACATCGATCGGGAGCGGGTGAGTGAGCTCACCGGCCAACCCGTGGTGGCAGACCGAGAGCAGTCGCTGCATTCGTGGCTGGTGAATTGGACCGAACAACAGCGAGACCCGAGGACCGCACTCGATTCGCTCGCCGGCGTCATGCATCACGTCAGCGACGCGTGGCGTCGACGCTCCGCGCCGAACGTCGTCCTCGTTCACTCCTTCGACCTGACGACGGATCTCCACGGAACGATGAGTGCGCTCGCGCACCGGCTCGGCATCGAGACGTCGGAACAGGACCTGGCGAAGCTCGTCGACGCCGCCACGTTCGATCGCATGAGCGCTCAGGCTGAGCGGCTGGCACCCAACGCCGGCGGCGTCCTCAAGAGCTCCTCGCGGTTCTTCCGTCGAGGCACCCTGGGCGAAGGTCGAGCAGTGCTGTCGCCGGAAGAAGCGACGCGATACTTCGAGCGCACGCGCACATTGGCTCCCGCCGATCTCCTCGACTGGCTGCACCGCCCGTGACGGAATGCCGGTGACGAAGACGGGCATTCAGCGTTGACAACGCGAAAGAGGCGACGCCCGTGGGCATCGCCTCTTTGGCCGTAGCAAAGGTTGGTGGAGCTCGGAACTAGTTGGCTTGGATCTTGATCTCGATGTCGACGCCAGCCGGCAGCTCGAGGCGCTGGAGCGACTCGACCGTCTTGCTGGTGGGCTCGACGATGTCGACGAGGCGCTTGTGGATGCGCATCTCGAAGTGCTCGCGCGAGTCCTTGTCGACGTGCGGTGAGCGCACGACGCAGAACCGACGGATCTCAGTGGGCAGCGGCACCGGGCCCCGCACCTTGGCCTGCGTCCGGAGCACCGTCTCGACGATCTTCTTCGTCGACTGATCGATGATCTCGTGGTCGTAGGCCTTGAGACGGATGCGGATCTTCTGACCCTTGGCGTCTGCCATCAGGGTTACTTGATCACCGAGGTGACGACGCCCGAACCAACCGTGCGTCCACCTTCACGGATGGCGAACCGGAGTCCGTCGTCCATGGCGATGGGCTTCTGCAACTCGACCGTCATCACCGTGTTGTCGCCCGGCATGACCATCTCGACGCCCTCCTCGAGGACGATCGAACCCGTGACGTCGGTGGTGCGGAAGTAGAACTGCGGGTGGTAGTTGGCGAAGAACGGCGTGTGCCGCCCTCCCTCTTCCTTGGTGAGCACGTACACCTGCGCAGTGAAGTTGGTGTGCGGCGTGATCGAGCCCGGCTTGGCCAGCACCTGACCACGCTCGACGTCTTCCTTCTTGGTGCCGCGGAGCAGGGCGCCGATGTTGTCGCCGGCACGGCCCTCGTCGAGCAGCTTGCGGAACATCTCGACGCCGGTGCAGGTCGTCTTGGTCGTGGCCTTCAGGCCGACGATCTCGATCTCTTCACCCGTCTTGACGATGCCGCGCTCGACACGACCGGTGACGACGGTGCCGCGACCGGTGATCGAGAACACGTCCTCGATCGGCATCAGGAACGGCAGGTCGACCGCACGCTCGGGCTCGACGATGTGGTTGTCGACGGCCTCCATGAGCTCGAGGATCTTCGGCGCCCACTCGGCGTCGCCCTCGAGCGCCTTCAGCGCGGACACGCGCACGATCGGCGTGTCGTCGCCCGGGAAGTCGTACTCGTTGAGGAGCTCGCGCACCTCGAGCTCGACGAGCTCGAGGATCTCCTCGTCGTCGACCATGTCGGACTTGTTCAGCGCGACCACGATCGACGGCACACCCACCTGACGGGCGAGCAGCACGTGCTCACGCGTCTGGGGCATCGGGCCGTCGGTGGCGGCGACCACGAGGATCGCACCGTCCATCTGCGCCGCGCCGGTGATCATGTTCTTGATGTAGTCGGCGTGACCGGGACAGTCGACGTGGGCGTAGTGACGGTTGACCGTCTCGTACTCCACGTGCGTGATCGCGATCGTGATGCCGCGCGCCTTCTCTTCCGGCGCCTTGTCGATCTCGTCGAACGCGGAGAAGCTGTTGTGCTCCGGGTCCTGGTCGTGCAGCACCTTCGTGATGGCAGCCGTCAGCGTGGTCTTGCCGTGGTCAATGTGACCAATGGTGCCGATGTTGAGGTGCGGCTTGGTCCGCTCGAACTTCGCCTTGGCCATGACTGTGCGCGCTCCTGTTTCGTGTTACTCGTGCTTGGATCTGAAAGGAATGCGGTACACGACTACTCGCCGCGAACTCGCTTGATGATCTCTTCGGCGATCGACTCCGGCACTTGCTGATAGGAGTCGAATTGCATCGTGTACGTCGCGCGACCTTGGGTGCGCGAACGGAGGTCGGTAGCGTAGCCGAACATCTCTGCCAGCGGCACTTGGGCTCGGACCACGTGTGACGTGCCCCGCTGCTCCATGCCCTCGACGCGGCCTCGCCGCGACGACAGGTCGCCGATCACGTCGCCCATGTAGTCCTCGGGGGTGACCACCTCGACGTCTTCGATCGGCTCGAGCAGCACGGGCTTGGCGGCCCGGGCCGCCTTCTTGAACGCCATCGATCCGGCGATCTTGAACGCCATCTCGCTGGAGTCGACGTCGTGGTACGAGCCGTAGGTGAGCAGCACCCGGATGTCGACCAGCGGGTACCCCGCGAGCACGCCACCCTCCATCGCCTGTTGGATACCGGCGTTGACGGCGGGGATGTACTCGCGTGGGATCACACCACCGGTGATCTTGTCGACGAACTCGTAGCCACCACCCGGGCCGGTCGGCTCGAGCGTGATCACCACGTGGCCGTACTGGCCCTTGCCACCGGTCTGGCGGATGTAGCGCTCTTCGACCTTCTCGACCGTCTCCGTGATGGTCTCGCGGTACGCGACCTGCGGCTTGCCGACGTTGGCGGCCACCTGGAACTCGCGCATCATGCGGTCGACGAGCACGTCGAGGTGCAGCTCGCCCATGCCGGCGATGATCGTCTGGCCGGTCTCGTCGTCGGTGTGCACACGGAACGTGGGGTCCTCGTCGGACAGTGAGCTGAGCGCCTTGCCGAGCTTGTCCTGGTCGACCTTGGTCTTCGGCTCGATCGCCACCGAGATGACGGGCTCAGGGAACACCATCGTTTCGAGGACGATCGGATCCGCGCGGTCGCACAGCGTGTCACCGGTGGTCGTGTTCTTGAAGCCGAGGCCCACCACGATGTCGCCGGCGTAGGCGATCTCGATGTCTTCGCGGTTGTTGGCGTGCATCCGCAGGAGGCGACCGATGCGCTCCTTCTTGTCCTTGGTGGAGTTGAAGATGTCGGAGCCCTTTTCGACCGTGCCGGAGTACACACGGAAGTACGTGAGCTTGCCGTAGGGGTCGGCGACGATCTTGAACGCCAGCGCGGAGAACGGCGCCTTGTCGTCGGCCTCGCGCTCGAGGTCGTGTTCGCCCTTCATGTCGAGACCCTTGGTGGGCGGGATGTCGATGGGCGACGGGAGGAAGTCGACGATCGCGTCGAGCATGGGCTGCACGCCCTTGTTCTTGAACGCAGAACCGCAGAGCACGGGGACGAACTCGCCCGCGATGGTGCCGGTGCGGATGGCGCGCTTGATCTCGGCAACGGTGAGCTCCTCGTCGCCGAGGTACTTCTCCATCACCTCGTCGTCGGCGCCGGCGACCACTTCGAGCATCACGGAGCGCGCCGCGGCCGCGTCGTCGACCATGTGCTCAGGGATCGGCAGCACCTCGAACTTGGCGCCTTCGCTGTCGTCGTCGGCGGGCCACACCTTGGCGTCCATGGCGACGAGGTCGACGATGCCGCGGAGCTCGCTCTCGGAACCGATGGGCAGCTGGATCACAGCGACCGTGGCGTCGAGACGGTCCTTGATCATCTCGACGCAGCGCTCGAAGTTGGCACCGACGCGGTCCATCTTGTTGATGAAGCACATGCGCGGCACGTTGTACTTGTTGGCCTGGCGCCATACGGTCTCGGTCTGCGGCTCGACACCGGCGACGGCGTCGAACACTGCGACCGCGCCGTCGAGCACGCGCAGTGAGCGCTCGACCTCGACGGTGAAGTCGACGTGGCCGGGCGTGTCGATGATGTTGATCTGGCAGTCGGCCCAGTTCGCGGTGGTCGCGGCGGACGTGATCGTGATGCCACGTTCCTGCTCCTGGACCATGTGGTCCATCACCGCGGCGCCTTCGTGCACCTCACCGATCTTGTAGGTGCGGCCGGTGTAATAGAGGATGCGCTCGGTCGTCGTGGTCTTGCCCGCGTCGATGTGCGCCATGATCCCGATGTTGCGGACCTTGTCCAGCGAAAATTCCCGTGCCATCTGTTTCTCTCTTCTACTTCTTGTTCACGAGCGAAGCACCGGGGGGAGCCGCTCCTTCGCCAACCGTTCTGTCGATCTTCTCCTGAACGCCACCTGGCACCGAACCGTTCCGAACACGACCTCACACACAGGCGCCGAACGGCGGCGGATGTGGAAGCCAGCAGTTGCGGCCGTCGGCGAAGACCCGGCCCGAAGGGCCCGGCGCGCCAGCGCCGGCAGGGGCTTCGCCGAAGCAAGGCCGCAGCTGGCGCTCCGCATCCGACGTCGAGCGGCGCCGGAAACCCGGGGCCGAAACCGTCAGCGCGTGAGCGCGTCCAGAGGACAGATCAAGGGCGTCAAAGGCATCCTTACCAACGGTAGTGAGCGAACGCCTTGTTCGACTCCGCCATCTTCTGGAGGTCGTCCTTGCGCTTGATCGACGCCCCGATGCCGTTCGACGCGTCCATCAGCTCGTTGGCGAGGCGCTCCGCCATCGTCTTCTCGCGGCGCTGCCGTGAGTAGCCGACGATCCAACGGACCGCGAGCGTGGTGGCGCGACGGGGACGGACCTCGACGGGCACCTGGTAGGTGGCCCCGCCGACGCGTCGGCTGCGGACCTCGAGGGCGGGGCGGACGTTCTCGACCGCGCGCTTGAGCACTGCGACCGGGTCGCCACCCGACTTCTTCTCGATGTCGGCGAGGGCGTCGTAGACGATCTTCTCGGCGATGGAGCGCTTGCCGGCCTGGAGGATCTTGTTGACGAGCTGCGTGACGATGACCGACCGGTAGACCGGGTCGGGCATGAGATCACGACGGGGTGCGGGTCCTTTGCGAGGCATGACTTACGCGTCCTTCTTGGCGCCGTAGCGGCTGCGGGCCTGCTTGCGGTCGGCAACGCCGCTGGCGTCGAGCGCGCCGCGCACGACCTTGTAGCGCACACCGGGGAGGTCCTTCACACGACCGCCACGCACCAGCACGATCGAGTGCTCCTGGAGGTTGTGGCCGATGCCGGGGATGTAGGCAGTGACTTCGATGCCGGAGGTGAGGCGCACGCGGGCCACCTTGCGCAGCGCCGAGTTCGGCTTCTTCGGCGTGTGGGTGAACACGCGGGTGCACACACCGCGACGCTGCGGGGAGCCCTTCAGCGCGGGGGTCTTCGACTTCTCGGGCTTGGTGACTCGACCTTTGCGGACGAGCTGCTGGATGGTGGGCAAGATGCTCCTCGGCCCGCGTGTGCGGGCGCGTCGACGATCAACGTTCTTGTGCTCGAAGGATGACTCAACCAGCCGACGCGAGCAGAGGCGTCAGGCCGACACATCAGCATAGCGGCAAGCCCTTGCCCTCACACAAGCCGGTCCCCCCGACGCGAACCTGCGCCACCAAACCCGTCTCGTGCACGGTCTGGTGGCGCAAGTTCGATGGGAGTCGAGTACGACGCAGTTACGCCCCGGCGGCCTCGGTGTTGGGAAGGTCGGGGACGGCCTCGAGGGCCGGCTCCGCATCGGTCGCCACGTACCCGGGCGTCGACAACGTGACACCGTCGGCGATGGCGCCCGCACTCGTGTCGGCCAACCACGCCGCGAGGTCGAGATCCTCGTCGACGTCGGTGTCCGACGAGTAGAAGGGCAACGGCGCGTAGTCGGGCGCGTTCGTGGAGATGTCGCGGTACCGGTTCATGCCGGTGCCGGCCGGGATCAACTTGCCGATGATCACGTTCTCCTTGAGCCCGAACAAGCCGTCCTTGCGTCCCTCGATCGCCGCCTCGGTGAGCACCCGGGTGGTCTCCTGGAAGGAGGCCGCCGAGAGCCACGAGTCGGTGGCGAGCGACGCCTTGGTGATCCCCATGAGCTCGGGACGACCTTCCGACGGCTGCTTGCCCTCCGCCACGAGACGGCGGTTGGTGTCGGCGAACAGACGGGCGTCGGCCTTCTGACCCGGCAGGAACACCGAGTCACCCGGCTCCGACACGCCGACGCGTCGCAGCATCTGGCGCACGATCACCTCGACGTGCTTGTCGTGGATCGACACGCCCTGCTCGCGGTACACCTTCTGCACCTCGTCACTGAGGTACTGCTGGGTCTCGCGGATGCCCTTGACCTCGAGGACCTTCTTCGGGTCGAGCGGGGTCTTGTGGTCACCGGTGAGCTGTGCGCCCGCCACCACTTCGGCGCCGTCGACGATGCCCGCCGCGAGGTGGGTCCGCCGCGACACTGCATGCTCTTCTTCGGTCGCGTCGTCGGCGACGATGGTGAGCAGACGCTCGCCCTTCTCGTTCTCGCCGATGCGCACGACACCCGAGATGCCGGCCATCACGGCCGCGCCCTTGGGCGTGCGAGCCTCGAACAGCTCGACGACGCGAGGCAGACCGTGCGTGATGTCCTCACCGGCGATACCGCCGGTGTGGAACGTCCGCATGGTGAGCTGCGTGCCGGGCTCGCCGATCGACTGCGCCGCGATGATGCCGATGGCCTCACCCTGGTCGACGAGCTTGCCGGTGGCGAGCATCATGCCGTAGCAGTTCGCGCACACGCCGGTGAGCGACTCGCAGGTGAGCACCGAACGCACACGCACCCGGTCGATGGCGTCGTCGCTCGCGATGTCGCGAACTTCGTCCTCGCCGCACATCGTGTTCTTGGCGATGACGGTGCCATCGGAGAGCGTCACGTCTTCGGCCAGGCAACGCCCGAGGAGCTTGGTCTCGAGGATGCGCAGGCTGTCGATGTCGCCCTGGAGGTCTTCGATCCAGATGGCACGCGTGCTGCCGCAGTCGTCCTCGCGGACGATGAGCTCCTGTGCCACGTCGACGAGACGACGGGTGAGGTAGCCGGAGTCAGCGGTACGCAGCGCGGTGTCGGCGAGACCCTTGCGTGCACCGTGGGTGGAGATGAAGTACTCCAACACCGACAGGCCCTCACGGAAGTTGCTCTTGATCGGGCGCGGGATGATCTCACCACGCGGGTTGGCCACCAGACCGCGCATACCGGCGATCTGCTGCACCTGCATGATGTTGCCGCGTGCACCCGACCCCACCATCATGTCGATGGGGTTGAACTTCTCGCCACGCATCTCTTCTTGCATCGCGTCACGAACGCGGGCCGTGGCCTCGCTCCAGACCTCGATCTCCTTCTGGCGACGCTCGTCGTCGGTGATGACGCCGCGGTCGTACTGACCTTCGACCTTCTCGGCCTCGGCCTCGAACTTCTCGAGGAGCGCAGCCTTCTGGGTCGGCGTCTTCACGTCGGCGATGGAGATGGTGAGACCCGAACGGGTGGCGAAGTCGAAGCCGAGGTCCTTGAGCTTGTCGAGGCTCTCGGCGACGACGGCACGCGGGTGGTTCTCCACCAGCTTGCTCGCCAGCTCGGTGAGGTCACGCTTCTTCACCGGTGCGTCGTGGAACGGGAAGGTGGGCGGGAACGCCTCGTTGAAGAGCAGGCGTCCGAGCGTGGTCTCCACCAACACCCGACCGTTGCCGTTGTCACCGGAACGACGCAACACGATCGCGTCGGGGTGCTCGTCGTCGCGCACCGGGAACTGGTCCTCGGGGAAGCGGCCGGCGGGCATCCGCACCTTGATCGTCGCGTGCAGGTCGACGCCGGCGGGCGTGTCGGCTGCCGACAGGCTCGCGTCGGCGGGGATGAGCCGCTCGTCGTACGCCAGCACTGCCTCGTCGAGCGACGCGAACGTGCGGCCGTCGCCGGCCGTCGCCTCGTCGGTGGTCTCGGTGAGGTAGTAGGCACCGATGATCATGTCCTGGGTCGGCACGGTGATCGGACGACCGTGAGCCGGCGACAGGATGTTGTTCGCCGAGAGCATCAGGATCCGCGCTTCGGCCTGCGCCTCGGTGGACAGCGGCAGGTGCACCGCCATCTGGTCACCGTCGAAGTCGGCGTTGAACGCCGTGCAGACGAGCGGGTGGATCTGGATCGCCTTGCCCTCGACCAGCACTGGCTCGAAAGCCTGGATGCCGAGACGGTGAAGCGTTGGCGCCCGGTTCAGGAACACCGGGTGCTCCTTGATGACTTCTTCGAGCACGTCCCACACCTGCGGGCGCGAGCGCTCGACCATGCGCTTCGCCGACTTGATGTTCTGCGCGAACTCGAGGTCGACGAGCCGCTTCATCACGAAGGGCTTGAACAGCTCGAGCGCCATCTGCTTGGGCAGACCGCACTGCTGGAGCTTGAGCTGCGGGCCGACCACGATGACCGAACGGCCCGAGTAGTCGACGCGCTTGCCGAGCAGGTTCTGACGGAACCGACCCTGCTTGCCCTTCAACATGTCGGAGAGCGACTTGAGCGCCCGGTTGCCGGGACCCGTCACCGGGCGACCACGACGGCCGTTGTCGAACAGCGCGTCGACGGCCTCCTGGAGCATGCGCTTCTCGTTGTTGATGATGATCTCAGGCGCACCGAGGTCGAGGAGTCGCTTCAACCGGTTGTTCCGGTTGATGACCCGGCGGTAGAGGTCGTTGAGGTCGGACGTCGCGAACCGGCCACCGTCGAGCTGCACCATCGGGCGCAGCTCCGGCGGGATCACCGGCACCGAGTCGAGCACCATGCCCATCGGCGAGTTGATCTTGCGGTCGTTCTCGTCGACGCGGTTGAACGCCGAGATCACCTTGAGCCGCTTGATCGCCTTGGCCTTGCGCTGGCCCTTCGACGTGGCGATGGTGTCCTTGAGGAACTGCTCCTCGGCCTCCATGTCGATGCGTGAGATGAGGTCCTTGACGGCCTCCGCACCCATGCCGCCGGCGAAGTACTCCTGGAAGCGGTCCTGCAGCTGACGCCACACGCGCTCGTCGTCGACGAGCTGCTTCGGCGAAAGCGTGCGGAACGTGTCCCACACCGTCTTGGTGAAGTCGATCTCCGCGTCGTAGCGAGAGCGGATGTCCTCGAAGTCCTTGTTGCGGGCCTTCTCGGCGCGCTCCAGCTCGTTCTTCTTCGCGTCACGCGTCTCGAGCTCGGCCAGTTCGGCCTCGTACTCCTCGTCGCGCTTGCGCAACGCGAGCTCACGCTCACGCTCGACATCGCCCATCTCGGCGCGGATGTCGCCCTCGAGCTCGGCGAGGTTCTCGTGACGGCGCTCCTCGTCGACCCACGTGATGATGTGCGCCGCGAAGTAGATGACCTTCTCGAGGTTCTTCGGCGCGAGGTCGAGGAGGTAGCCGAGACGGCTCGGCACACCCTTGAAGTACCAGATGTGCGTGACCGGCGCGGCCAGCTCGATGTGACCCATGCGCTCGCGGCGCACCTTCGAGCGCGTGACTTCGACGCCACAGCGCTCGCAGATGATGCCCTTGAAACGAACGCGCTTGTACTTGCCGCAGTAGCACTCCCAGTCCTTCGTCGGACCGAAGATCTTCTCGCAGAAGAGCCCGTCCTTCTCCGGCTTGAGCGTGCGGTAGTTGATGGTCTCCGGCTTCTTCACCTCACCGTTGGACCACGTGCGGATCTGGTCTGCGGTCGCGAGGGCGATCGACAGCTGTGCGGAGTCGTTGACGTCGAGCATGTGATCTCCTGGTTTTCAGTCGTCGATGGCCGTCAGAAGGTGCGGTTCGCAGCGGCCTCGCGGCGGCGCTGCTCGTCTTCTTCGTCAGTGCCACGTTCGGGTCGCGACAAGTCGATGCCGAGCGACTCGGTGGTACGGAACGCGTCTTCGTCGAGCTCGCGGATCTCGACCTCTTGGCCCTCGTCGTTGAGCACGCGGACGTTGAGGCAGAGCGCCTGCATCTCCTTGATGAGCACCTTGAAGCTCTCGGGGATGCCGGGCTCGGGGATGTTCTCGCCCTTGACGATGGCCTCGTAGACCTTCACACGTCCGAGCACGTCGTCGGACTTGATGGTGAGGATCTCCTGCAGCGCGTAGGCGGAGCCGTACGCCTCGAGGGCCCACACCTCCATCTCGCCGAAGCGCTGACCACCGAACTGCGCCTTGCCACCCAGCGGCTGCTGAGTGATCATCGAGTACGGGCCGGTGGAGCGGGCGTGGATCTTGTCGTCGACGAGGTGCGACAGCTTCAGGATGTAGACGCTGCCGACCGTGATCGGACGGTCGTACGGCTCACCGGTGCGCCCGTCGTAGAGCGTCGCCTTGCCGTCGATACCGACGAGCCGCTCGGTGCCTTCGAGCTTGCCGGCACCGTCGGGGTGCATCGTGCGGAACAGGTTCTCGATCGTGCCCTGCTCGCCCGACTGGTCTTCCTCGTCCCAGTGCGCGCCGTCGAACACCGGCGTGGACACCCACACTGCAGGCTCGGTGACGGTACGGGTCTTGGCCAGGTGCTCCGGCGCCTTGCGCTGGCCTTCCCAGCCGTGGCGAGCCGCGTAGCCGAGGTGCGCTTCGAGCACCTGACCCACGTTCATGCGCGACGGGACACCGAGCGGGTTGAGCACGATGTCGACGGGCGTGCCGTCGGCGAGGTACGGCATGTCTTCGACGGGCAGGATCTTCGAGATCACACCCTTGTTGCCGTGGCGGCCGGCCAGCTTGTCGCCGGCGCTGATCTTGCGCTTCTGGCCGACGTACACACGCACCAGCTGGTTCACACCCGGGGGCAGCTCGTGGCCGTCCTCGCGTGAGAACACGCGCACGTCGATGACCTTGCCGGTCTCGCCGTGCGGCACCTTCAGCGACGTGTCACGCACCTCGCGGGCCTTCTCACCGAAGATCGCACGCAGGAGACGCTCCTCCGGCGTGAGCTCGGTCTCACCCTTCGGCGTGACCTTGCCGACGAGGATGTCGCCCGGGCCCACCTCGGCACCGACGCGGATGATGCCGCGCTCGTCGAGGTCCTTGAGAATGTCCTCGGAGAGGTTCGGGATGTCGCGGGTGATCTCCTCGGCGCCCAACTTGGTGTCGCGGGCGTCGATCTCGTGCTCCTCGATGTGGATCGACGTGAGCACGTCGTCCTTCACGAGACGCTCGGAGATGACGATCGCGTCCTCGTAGTTGTGGCCCTTCCACGGCATGAACGCCACGATGAGGTTCTTGCCGAGCGCGAGCTCGCCCAGGTGCGACGATGGGCCGTCGGCGAGGACGTCGCCGGCCTCGACGTGTTGGCCGATGTCGACGCGCGGGCTTCTGGTTGATGCACGTGCCCTGGTTGGAGCGACGGAACTTGTAGAGGCGGTGCGTGGTCTTGCCCTGCTTGCCCTCGTAGTCGACGACGATCGAGTCGCCGGCGACGTCGACCACGGTGCCGTTGGCCTTGGCCAGCACCACGTCACCTGCATCGCGAGCCGCACGACCCTCGACACCGGTGCCGATGAACGGCGCGGTGGCGCGGAGCAGCGGCACGGCCTGACGTTGCATGTTGGCGCCCATGAGCGCGCGGTTTGCGTCGTCATGCTCGAGGAACGGGATGAGCGCGGTGGCCACCGACACGATCTGCTTCGGTGACACGTCCATGTAGTCGACGTCGGCGCCGGGGATGAAGGCGAGCTCACCACGACGGGCGCGCACGAGCACCTTGTCCTCGGTGAACTTCCCGGTCGCGTCGACCGCCGCGTTCGCCTGCGCGATCACGTAGCGGTCTTCGTCGTCGGCCGCGAGGTACTCGATGTCGTCGGTGGCGACACCGTTGACGACCTTGCGGTACGGCGTCTCGATGAAACCGAACCGGTTGATGCGCGCGTAGCTCGCGAGGTAACCGATCAGGCCGATGTTCGGGCCTTCTGGCGTTTCGATCGGGCACATGCGGCCGTAGTGGCTCGGGTGCACGTCTCGCACTTCGAACCCGGCACGCTCACGCGACAGACCACCCGGGCCAAGCGCCGACAGGCGGCGCCGGTGGGTGAGACCCGCGAGCGGGTTGGTCTGGTCCATGAACTGGCTGAGCTGGCTGGAACCGAAGAACTCCTTGATCGCCGCCACGACCGGGCGGATGTTGATCAGGGTCTGCGGCGTGATCGCCTCGACGTCCTGGGTGGTCATGCGCTCGCGCACGACCCGCTCCATCCGCGACAGGCCGACGCGCACCTGGTTCTGGATGAGCTCGCCCACCGAACGCACCCGGCGGTTGCCGAAGTGGTCGATGTCGTCGGGGAAGTAGTCGGCGTCGTTGTTGTGCAGCTTCACGAGGTACGACACCGTGGAGAGGATGTCGGCCTTCGAGAGCTGGTAGTCGACGGGGCCGGCTTCCGGATCCGCGTTCGGCACCGTGAGCTCGAGGCGCTTCAGCGGCAGCTTGGCGTACTCGTCACGGAGCTTCTTCGAGACCTTGTGCCGACCGACCTTGGCCATGTCGTAGCGCTTGGGGTTGAAGAAGAGGTTGTCGAGCAACGCGCGCGCGGAGTCGGGCGTCGGCGGCTCGCCGGGACGCAGCTTCCGGTAGATGTCGATGTACGCGGCGTCGGCGTCCTCGGTGTGGTCCTTCTCGAGGGTGTTGCGCATCTGGTCGTACGGGTTTCCCTCGGGATCCGTGATGAGGTAGAGGAGCTCCTCGTCGGTCTCGCCGAAGCCCAACGCCTTCAACAGCACGGTGACCGGCTGCTTGCGCTTGCGGTCGATGCGGACGTAGACGACGTCCTTCTTGTCGACTTCGAACTCGAGCCATGCGCCGCGGCCCGGGATCATCTTGGCGTCGACGATGTCCTTCTCGGGCGACGTCTTGTCGGGGTTGATGCCGAAGTAGACGCCGGGGGAGCGCACGAGCTGCGACACCACGATGCGCTCGGTGCCGTTGATGATGAAGGTGCCGCGGTCCGTCATCATGGGGAAGTCGCCCATGAAGACCGTCTGCTCCTTGATCTCACCGGTCTGCGCGTTCATGAAGCGAGCGGTGACGAACAGCGGACGCGCGTACGTCATGTCGCGCTCGCGGCACTCGTCTTCGGAGTACTTCGGCGGGTCGAAGATGTGGTCGGAGAGCTCGAGCTTGAGCTGACCGGTGAAGTCCTCGATCGGCGAGATGTCGGTGAGGACCTCGGCGACACCCTGCTCGAGGAACCACTCGAACGACGCGCGCTGGACGGCGATGAGATCGGGGAGGTCGATGACCTCGCGCTGGCGTGAGAACGACAAGCGCTCGCGGGACGGAGACGTGGCCAACGTCACTCCTTAGTTCGAGGAAGTGGAGCAGCAGCTGTGGAGCAAGAAGAAGCGGTGCGCGGAGGGGTGGAACCGGCTGCAGGCGCACGCGTTCGCGGAGAAGGAACTCAACGAAGGCGCGGACGGGCAGACACGACTGAAGTCAGTGTAGTGCGGAGAAGCGGGCGTTGCAAGGGACGCCGACGGCCAGGCCCGAGGGGCCCGTCGTGGGCGAAACCTTACGTGACCAGCACGCGCAGGTCAAGGATTCCCCGATCTCTGTGTAGATTCCTGTACAGTTGGCTGATGGTGGACCGGACCGAGGTGAGCGTGACCGAGGCCAGCGCTCGGGGCGTGGCCCGGCTGGTGGCCGACGCCGCAGCCGGCGACGAGGTGGTGATCACCCGACACCATCGCCCGGTGGCGGCCGTGGTGGGCATCGAGCGACTGCGGGAGCTCGACGAACTCACCGCGGACCTGCGCGACCTTGCGCTGGTGATCGCCCGGACCGCCGACGACCGTGGGCGCCGCACGTCGCTTGCCGACGTGGTCACTGCGTTCGGCTGACGGCCGACTCGTTCGATGCCCGTCGTCGTCACCGACCCTGCCCTCGACGACCTGCGACGCCTGGGTCCGTCGCTGGCCCGTCGGGCACTGGCGCAGCTGGCATCGCTCGAACGCGCCGAGCTCGATGACGCGGAGCTCGTCGCCGGTTCCGGCTACCGCAAGCTCGTGGGCAACGGAGGCGCGTGGCGCGTCGTCTTCGACGTGCGCGGCGACACGGTGACCGTGTGGGAGGTGTGGGTCGAAGGCGTGCGCAGTGCGGGCGCGGCGTTCGCCGATGCGCTGCACGGCATGCAGTCGGCCGACACGCCGGAGGCAGTGGAGCACGCGCGGTGCTGGAGCGGCTCGGGCGGATGACCGGCACCGTGCCCGTCCCGCGGCACCGGGTGCGCGAACCCGTGCCCGACTGGTTGGCCGACGCGCTCGTGGAGCGCGTCGGCCTCACCCGTCTGGACGTCGCGGCGATGGACGCAGCCACCGCCTTCGATCGTTGGAACGCTGCTACTTGAGTTCGACGGTGGCGCCGGCCTCTTCGAGCTGCGCCTTCGCCTTCTCGGCGTCTTCCTTCGCAACCTTCTCGAGGATCGGCTTCGGTGCGCCGTCGACGAGGTCCTTGGCCTCCTTGAGACCCAGACCGGAGACGATCGCGCGCACCTCCTTGATGACCTGGATCTTCTTGTCGCCGGCGGCGATGAGGATGACGTCGAACTCGTCCTTCTCCTCTGCGGCAGCGGCGTCACCGCCACCGGCGGCCGGGGCCGCGGCGACTGCGACGGGAGCCGCGGCAGTGACGCCGAACTCCTCTTCGAACGCCTTGAGGAAGTCGTTGAGCTCGAGCACGGTCATGCTCTTGAACGTGTCGAGCAGCTCTGCGGTGGTTGCCATGATGATTCTCCTGTTGCCTTACTCGGACTCGGACTCGGACGGTGCGTCGGCCGAGGGCTCGTCGGCAGCTTCGGCCGTCGGGCTCTCGTCGGTGGTTGCTTCGGGGGCGTCGGCCTCGGAGGCTTCCGCGTCGGATGCGGCTTCCGCCGCTTCCGGGGCGTCGGCCGCGGTGCTTCGGCTTCGGCTTCGGGCGCCTCGGCTTCAGCCTCGGCCTCGGGCGCAGCCTCGCCACCCGCGATCCGCTGGTCGATCAGCGCCTTGACGCCGTAGGCCAGGTTGCGGGGCAGCGCCTGGAACAGGCCGGCTGCCTTCACGAGCGGCGCCTGGAAGGCACCGGCGATCTGGGCGAGCAGCACCTCACGCGACGGCAGCTCGGCCAGCGCCTCGATCTCGGTGGGGGCCAGCACCTTGCCGCTGAGCACGCCGCCCTTGAGGATCAGCGCGGGGTTGTTCTTGCCGAAGTCGCGCAGCGCCTTGGCCGCGCCCGCCGGGTCGCCCCGCACGAAGGCGATCGCCACCGGGCCTTCGAGCAACGACACGACGTCGACGAGCTCCGGGGAGTCCATCGCGCGACGGGCGAGCGTGTTCTTGAACACCTTGTACTCGGTACCGCTCGGGCGCAGCGACGCACGGAGCTCGGCGAGCTCGTGCACCTTCAACCCGCGGTACTCGGTGAGCACCGTCGCGTCGGACTCCGCCACCTTCGCGCGGATCTCCTCGACGACGGCCACCTTCTCCGGTCGTGCCATGTGGGACTCCAAAAAGAACTGATGCAACGAAAAACGGGACGCCGCATGACCGCGGAGCGTCCCGTTCGAGATGGGGCGCCTCGTCCGGCGGATACCTGGCTCGGTACCCATTACCTCGTCCAGTGCGTGGACGAGACCGGAGGTCTACGGCAGATCTTCAGTTGTGTGGAACGGTCAGGGTACTACGCGCCCGCAGCGACCTGCTCTTCGGGGCGGGTGATCGACGTGTCGACGCGCACACCCGGGCCCATCGTGGACGACAGGCTGATGCCGAGCAGGTAGCGACCCTTGGCCGATGCCGGCTTGGCGCGGAGGAGCTCGTCGAGCACCGAGTGGTAGTTCTCGACGAGCTTGGCCGGCTCGAAGCTCGCCTTGCCCACCGGCACGTGCACGTTGCCGTTGCGGTCGGTGCGGTACTCGACCTTGCCCGCCTTGAACTCCTCGACCGTGCGGCCGACGTCGTTCGTGACGGTGCCCGTCTTGGGGTTCGGCATCAGGCCCCGCGGGCCGAGCGAGCGGCCGAGCTTGCCGACCTGCGCCATGAGGTCGGGGGTGGCGATGGCGACGTCGAAGTCGAGGAAGCCGGCTTCGACGCGTGCGATGAGGTCGTCGGCGCCGACCGCGTCGGCGCCTGCCGCCTCGGCTTCACGCGCTGCCTCGCCGGCGGCGAACACGACCACGCGGGCGTTCTTGCCGGTGCCGTTGGGCAACGACACGGTGCCGCGGATCATCTGCTCGGCCTTGCGAGGGTCGACGCCGAGGCGGAACGCGCCTTCGATCGTCTCGTCGAAGCTGCGGGTCGCGAACGACTTCACCAGTTCGAGCGCTTCGGTCGGCGTGTAGACGCGCTCCCGGTCGAACTTCTTCGATGCGTCGGTGTACTTCTTGCCATGGGTGGTCATGTCGCCCTCCAAGAGGCTCCCTCGTGGTGACCCGGATCCGGCGGCGAGGTCCTCCGCCGGTGGGCTCGTACGTCTGTCAGGTGACTTTGATGCCCATCGATCGGGCGGTGCCCTCGACCTGCAGGACGGCACCCTCGATGTCGACCGCGTTGAGGTCGGGCATCTTCGTCTCGGCGATCTGGCGCACTTGCGCGCTGGTGACCGTGCCGGCCGTGTCGGTGCGCGGGTTCTGCCGCGCCCTTCTCGATGCCGGCGGCCTGGCGCAGCAGGAACGGCGTGGGCGGCGTCTTGGTGACGAAGGTGAACGACCGGTCCTCGAAGATCGAGATCTCGGCCGGGATCACCATGCCGCGTTGGTTCTCGGTGGCGGCGTTGTAGGCCTTGCAGAAGTCCATGATGTTGATGCCGTGCGGGCCGAGCGCGGTACCGACCGGCGGTGCCGGCGTGGCCTGCCCCGCAGGGATCTGGATCTTGACGACCGCGGCGAGCTTCTTCTTTGCCATTGTTTCGCTTCCTCGTTGGCGTGCTGGCTGAATTCGAGTGTGCGTGACTAGAGCTTGGCGACCTGGCCCAGCTCGAGCTCGACGGGGGTCTCACGGCCGAAGATGTTGACCAGCACGGTGAGCTTGGAGCGGGCGACGTCGATGTCGGAGATCGCGCCGTTGAAGTCGGCGAACGGCCCCTGGATGACGCGCACCTGCTCGCCGACCTCGTACTGGAGACGGGGTCGCATCTTCTTCTCGGTGCCGGCCTCTTCCTTCTCACCGGTGCCGAGGACGTCTTCGACCTCTTTGCGCGACAGCGGCGTGGGACGCGCGCCGTTGCCGACGAAGCCCGTGACGCCCGGCGTGTTGCGCACCACGTACCAGGAGTCGTCGTCGAGCGCCATGCGCACGTAGAGGTAGCCGGGGAAGAGCTTCTTCTGGGCGACGACCTTCTTGCCGCCCTTGAACTCGATGACGTCCTCCATCGGGATGACGACTTCGAAGATCTGCTCCTCGACGTTCATCGAACGCACGCGGCTGGCGAGGTTCTGCTTGACCTTGTTCTCGTAGCCCGCGTACGTGTGCACGACGTACCAGTCGCCGGGGCGCTCGTAGGGGCTCGGCTCGCGCGGCGCCAGCTCGTCGTCGGCCTCGTCGAGATCGACGACGGTGAGCAGCTCAGCGTCGGCGAGATCGGCACCGGTCGCGGCGTCGACCACCTCGACCACTTCCTCGATCTCGATGATCTCGACGATCTCCTCGCCGTCGTCGGGCGTGTCGTCTTGGGCGATGTCGTTCACGGAAACCACGATCAGTCGAAGAGGAAGAGCACGAATTTGGAGGACACGTAGTCGAACCCGAAGATCAGTGTGGTCATCACGATGACGGCGATGAGCACGATGATCGTGGAGTTGATGACCTCTTTCTTGGTGGGCCATGCGACCTTGCGCATCTCGCCCTTGACCTCGCTGAAGTACTCGCGAGGCCCGGTCTTCTCGCGCTGCACAGGCGCCGGCTGCGAACGGCGCGCGTCGGGACGCTTCTGGTCGCCCTGCTTCGCCATCATCCGCTTGGTCTGTCGGTTCATCGACACGGCACAGCCGTCCTGTTCACGCGTACGTCGCTGGCACTGCGGTGTTGCGGTCGGAAGCACGCTGCTTCCACCGCGTCCACCTTGCAGGGCACGAGGGACTCGAACCCCCAACCGCTGGTTTTGGAGACCAGTGCTCTACCAATTGAGCTAGTGCCCTTCGGCTCGAGCTGACCTCCGGCCGGGGGTCGGGCCGAACGATCGAGGATAGCAGCGACACCCGACCCCGACCGAGGCGAACCGGACGGGGACCGAGGAGCGGGTGGTCCGAGGGGTGGGAAGGCTCAGCTCGTGACGAGCACGCCGCGGCGGCGGGCCCGGTGCACGATGACTGCAGCCGTGGCCGCGCCGGCGGCCGCGACCGCCGCACCGCCGAGGGCGCCGGCGTAGGCGAGCCGACGGCCAGAGAGGATCGGCGCGACGCGCCTCACGCTCCCCCGCTTCCTCGATCGCGGCCAGCGTCTGCGCGAGCAGTCCGGGCGCGGGCTCGAGGTACCGGGTGCGCAGGAGGTGCAGGCCCCGGAGCATCTTGCGGTAGCGGGCCAACTCGGCCTGACAGCGCAGGCAGTGGTCGATGTGGCGCTGGACCGTGAGGTCGACCGCCGTGTTCTGCTCGACCGCTTCGGGCAACAACCGGGCGACGTCGTCACACAGCACGGGCCCACCCCTTTCCGTGTGCGCCGTCCTCGTACAGGAGGTCGCGGAGCTTGCGTCGCCCTCGGTGCAGGCGGACCTTGGCCGCCGCGACGGAGATCCCGAGCTCCTCGGCGATCTCCTCGTGCGACAGGCCGTAGACGTCCTTGAGCACCACGAGCGTCCGCAGCTTGGGCGAGAGCTCCTCCAGCGCGATCGACAGCTCGTCGAGGAGGAGCGCCGATTCGGCGGCACCTTCGGGCTGGAGGTCGGGGTGGAGCTCGATCGGGTCGTCGAGCATGGCGTCGAGCGGCTCGGCGCGATGGCGCCGACGCTTCTTCACCAGCGTGTAGGCGCTGTTCGCCGTGATCCGGTACATCCACGTGGTGAACTGCGCATCGCCCCGGAAGTCCGGGAGACCCCGCCACGCCTTCAGATATGCCTCTTGGACCACGTCACGCGCATCTTCCTCGTTGGCCGTGAGGCGGAGGGCGAGGGTGTACGTGTCGACGTGGGTCCGGCGGACCAATTCGTCAAACGCAGCGCGATCACCGAGGCGGGCGTCGCCCACCAGTTGATCGAGATCGTCTCGTTCCCGCGGCAGTTCGTGCGTGGTCATCCGACTCCGCTCGACCCTCGAGGGTTACTCGCGACGTTGCTCAGCGGGTCTCTTTGTGCAGCGTGTGCTTGCGCTCGTGACGGCAGTACTTCTTCATCTCGATGCGCTCACGGCTGTTGGTCTTGTTCTTCATGGTGATGTAGTTGCGACGTTTGCAGTCTTCGCAGGCCAACGTCACCTTGACTCGTTTGTCACTTGCCATCTCGTGCGCTCCAAGCGTCGTTCTCGAGTACCTGGTAGCGGTGGCGGGACTCGAACCCGCGACGCCGCGATTATGAGCCGCGTGCTCTGACCAACTGAGCTACACCGCCGTACATGCCGAAGTGGTGCTCCGGCACAGAGCCCCCTTACGGACTTGAACCGTAGACCCCTTCCTTACCATGGAAGTGCTCTGCCAACTGAGCTAAGGGGGCGGAACGGGTCAGGATAGCAACCGAGGTGCCCGCGCTACTTTTCGGGGCGATGACCGAGCCCCGGACCGGACCCCAGAGCGAGGTGGAGATCCGCCATGCCGAACGCCGCGACGCCGAGGGCATCCGGGCGGTCTACAACCGCTTCGTCACCGATTCCACCGCACTGTTCGACCTCGTGCCACGCACCCTCGATGAGCAGGTCGCCTGGATCGACGAGCACTCCGGGGGCACCCGGCGCTCGTGGCCGTGGATCCCGAGGCAGTCGACGCCGCGGGCGGGATCGTCGGGTTCGGGTCGCTGTCGCCGTTTCGGTCACGCCCTGCCTACGCCGGCACCGTCGAGAATTCGGTCTATCTCCTGGATTCGCACCAGCGGCGCGGCATCGGCCGGCGTCTGCTCGACGAGCTCCTGACCCTGGCCGACGCCCATGGATTCCACACGCTGATCGCACGGATCTCGGGAGACAACGAGCGCTCGATCGCACTGCACGAGGCGTGCGGCTACGAGGTCGTCGGGGTCGAGCGTGAGGTGGGGCGCAAGTTCGGGCAGTGGCTCGACGTCGTCGAGATGCAGCGGATGCTCTAACGAGCGTCGGGATCTCGTTCGGCGCTCTTGCCGTCGGCGTCGGCGACGTCGACCGCGTCAGCACCGAGGCGCACGCAACAGCAGATGGTGGCCCCCGTTCGCGACCGGTGTGCCATCGGGGCCGACGGCCACGGGCAACGCCGGCCACGTGCCGTCGCCGTCGCCGTTGCCGCGTGCCGTGTCGTCGCCGGCCACGACGCCGGCCAACACCGGCTGCGGCTCGGGCGTCGGGGCCTCGAGCTCGACCTTCTGCACCGACTGGCGGTGGGCGTCGAGCATCTCGTCGTGGTAGGTGCGGATCGCCGCCACGAAGTCGGGATCGGCGTACACCGTGCCGTCGACGATCGGGCCGGGCATGCGCTCGATCACCGCGACGACGTCGTCACCCGAGAGGGTCTTGTGCACCTCGAGCGTGTGCAGCGAGGCACAGCACCGAGTCGCGGTCCTTCTCGAGCATCTGCGCGGTACGCCGCAGCAGCCGGGCCAGGTTGTCCTCCACCCGTTGGCCCAGGCTGCCCCTGAGCATGTCGCCCGACGGCTGACCGCGGCTCGGGCCCGGGAGCCCGCCCGTGACCTGGGCCGCGGTGGTGACGGCATGCGACGCGATCGTCGAGCCCATGCCCCAGAAGCCCTCCATCAGGATCGAGAGCTCGGTGGCCTGCTCGAGGTCGGCCGACACGCCTGACGCGCTGTCGCCGTCGAAGAAGATCCGTTCGCCCGCCAGCGACGCGAGCGACACCATGATGTCGGCTTCGAACTCCGACTTGAACTGCTTGAACCGGTCGTCGACGCGGATCGACGCCACCATGCCCAGGTACTCGTTGCCGGGATCGATCGTGGCGAGGTCGATCTCGAGGTGCTTGCGGGCGCGGTACGCGATCACCGCGTGACACGCCTCGTGCACCGCGACGCCGTGGCGGTCCTGACCGACGAGCTCGACGTCGCGGCGAGGGCCCGAGGCTCTTGAGATGCTTCGCCTCGAGCACATCGATCCAGTTGATGGCCTGACGGCCGTCGCGGATCGCGTTGATGAGCGCCTCGTTGACGAGGTCCTTGATGGTGGCGCCCGTCGCGTAGGGCGTCATCACTGCGAGCTTCTCGATCTGCTCCGGGGTGAGCTCGTGCGCGACCTTCGACAGGTAGCCCTCGTAGGTGCGCACGCGGCCGGCCTTCGACGGGTAGCCGACCCGGTAGATGCGGTCGATACGACCGGGGCGAAGCAGCGCCGGGTCGAGCGAGTCGGGCATGTTCGACGCCATCATCACGAGGAGGCGGTACTTCGGCGGCGGCTTGGGCCGCATGCCGAGCAGTCGCCGGATGGAACGGTTGAAGAAGCCCCGCGGCTTCTTCAGACCCGACAACTCGGCCAGCAACGCCTGCAGCGTTCCCATGTCGCCGCCCCCGCCCATGCCGCCCATCATCACGCGAGCGATGCTGCGGCGCGGCGGGTCGCCTGCGTCGGCTTGGGTGTCGGGCACCCACGGCTCGCCGTGGTGGTGGAACTTCCGCAGCGTGCTCACCGAGCCCGGCGAGAGATACGCCATGCCGTGGCACAGCCCCGACTTCGAGTGCGCGGCCTCGCTCGCCGCGCCACCCACCTGCGCGCCGCGGTTGCCGAGCACGTCGGCTTCGTCGAAGAACGCGATCACGCCGCCGTACTTCAGCGACAGCTTGCGCAGCTTGCGGAACAGTGCCTTCACCTTCATCACGCCGACGCCCATGAACATGTTCGTGAACGCGCCGGGTTCGACGAACACGAACGGCCGACCGGTTTCGCCGGCAACCGCTTCGGCCATGAGCGTCTTGCCGGTACCGGGCGGGCCGTACAGCAGGATGCCCGACGGCACGTAGCCGCCGCGGTCCTCGATCGACTCGGGGTCTTCGAGGAAGACGATGTTCTCCTTCACGCGGTCGAGGACGGAGTCCTGGCCCCACACGTCGCTGAAGCGCGTGTGCACGTCGTCGGGGTAATAGACCTCGGTGCCGCCGCGCGACAGGAACCAGAAGATGGCGACGAACTGGCCGACCGCGATGAACATGAACAGCGACATCTGGAAGATGAACGGGAGGTCGGCGGCCGTCGAGAACAGGAAGTCGACGACGGTCTGCGGCAGTGTGATCAGCTGCTGGAAGAACAACTCGTCGTTGCGCCACGCCACGAACGCGTTGAACACCGCGAACCAGAACAGGTACTTGCACACCCGCGCGATGCGGAACCGCGTCCACGGGCTGATGCGCTCGATGAGCGCGTTCTCGCGTGCGATCCCCCGCTTCCAGAGGCCGAAGTACGCGGCGCTGTGCTCCTGCACCACGTAGTTGAGCTGGCGAACCACCTCGAGGCCGATGAGCACGAAGATCCACCACTTGGTGCGGGCCGCCTCACGGAAGGCTTCGCTCACCGGGAGGATCGGGTTGTCGGCGACCTCGCCCCACACGAAGAACAGGAACACCACGACGAGCATCACGACGAACTTGACGCGGTCCCACCACGGCAGCGGGCGACGGGTGACGCGCTCCTCGTCGCGCGGACGGCTGACGAACGTCGAGCTCTTCACCGGTTTGCTCACGTCAACCCGCCTTCACGGTCCATGAGTCGATCACCTGCTCGATCTTGGTCTTGTTCTTGGTCGTAACACGCGGTCGAACACTTCACCGCGATCGTGTACACCTTCCGCGTTGCTTGGTCGAGCAGCGCGATCTGGTTCACGATCACGTCGCCGTTGCTCGTGGTCATCTTGAGCACGAGGTGCGAACCATGGAACCCGCCGTCGCGCTCGTCGGAGGTGTAGCTGACCACCGACGCGGTGTTCTTCGACACCCTGGTGTCGACGTCGTAGAAGATGTTGCGTAGCGACATCAGCGAGACGCCGTCCGCCGATTCCGCCGGCAGGGTCTCCACCAACGCCCGTCCGACCGGGTGTGTGGGTGCGCGGCTCGCGACGTGCGCCAATGCAGGATGCGGATGGCCGTCGAAGATCGCTGCCCACTGGTTCTGCCGCGCGTTCTTCAGCTCCGCGGCAGTCATGTCAGCCTTGGCCGCCTTGAGGAGCGCGTCGTTGTCGTAGAGCTTCCAGCTGGTCGGCACCTTGAAGTAGGTGTGGTCCGACGAGCTCTTCACGTAGTGGAACCCGGAGCCCGCACACGCCGACAGCAGGAGCGCGAGCGCGACGACGGCGCTGAGCACCCACACCCGTGTTGAGATCCGCGACGAGGGGCTCGTCGTGTGGGTCGACCGGCGTCCCGGCATCGTCCCAGTATCGCCGCATCGGGCGCGCTTGCCCATGGCGATCGTGTGAAAAGATGAAGCCCGCCACGTGTGGCGGGCAGAGTGGGCCGGGTTGGATTCGAACCAACGTAGCTTGCGCAGCAGGTTTACAGCCTGCCCCCTTTGGCCACTCGGGAACCGACCCGGGGGGCCGTAGAGTATCAGGCCGTCTGCGCCAGTTCTCCGCCGCGGACCCGTCCCTCGGCCAGCTCATCGACCCGCACCGGCCAGCCCACTGCCGATCCCAGGAGCATTCGAATGCCCACCTTCGACGTCGTGTCCGAGCTCGACATGCAAGAGGTCCGCAACGCCGTCGACCAAGCGCAGCGCGAAGTCACCACCCGCTTCGACTTCAAGAACACCGGGAGCTCGATCGAGCTCAAGGAGACCACCATCGAGCTCGCCACCGAGAGCGATTCGCGGCTGCAGGCCCTCACCCAGGTGCTCGAGGAGAAGATGGTGCGGCGCCAGGTGTCGATGAAGGCCCTCGAGTACGGCAAGGTCGAAGAGGCCACCAAGGGCACCGTGCGTCAGACCGTCACCCTGCGCAGCGGCATCTCCGCCGACAAGGCGCGCGAGATCGGCAAGTTCTTGAAGGAGCTCAACCTGAAGGGCGTCCAACACCAGGTGCAGGGCGACCAGCTGCGCGTGAGCGGCAAGAAGCGCGATGATCTGCAAACTGCGATCGCGAAGCTCAAGGACCACGACTTCGAGCTCCCGCTGCAGTTCACCAACTTCCGCGACGAAGTCCGGCGCCCATCGGGCCGCCAGATCCACGTTCGGGAATCGCGTGGCACCCAAGGGGGCCCGAACATGAGCGCCACGTCGGAGCACGATTCGGTCAGGGAGGTGCTCCAAAGCACCTGGTTGTTCTCGTCGGACTCCCACATCGTCGAGCCGCCTGAGCTCTGGGATGGGCGACTCCCGAAGCACCTCCAGGACCGCGGCCCTCGTGTCCAGCCCGGCGAGCACGGAGATTTCTGGTCGCTGGACGACCACCTGCTCGGGTCGTTCGCCGGTGCGCACGTTGGCCAGCGCTTCGAGAAGAGCCCGAACGAGATGAACACGGTCGCGCACTTCGACGAGATCCCCCTCGCCGCGTACACGCCGGCGCGTTACCTCGCCGAGAACGAGCTCGACGGTGTGTGGGGCACCGTGATCTACCCGACCTTCGGGCTCGCACTGTTCAACGTTCCCGACACCGAACTCCTGTCAGCGGTGATGCGGGGCTACAACGACTGGCTGGCCGAATTCTGCTCGGAGGACCCGTCGCGGCTCAAGGGAATCGCGATGATCAACATCGACGACGTCGAAGACGGCGTCGCCGAGCTCGCGTGGGCGTGCAAGATCGGGCTCTCGGGCGCCATGATCACGAGCGCCCCTCCGGCGTGGCAGCCCTACCACTCCGCCGTGCACGACCCGTTCTGGGCTGCAGCGCAGGACCTCGACATGGCGTTGTCCGTGCACTGTGCGACCGAACGAACCGACCCCCGGATCGGGTGGAACGCGTCCGACCTGGGCCAGAGGGGCACCGACCCCACCTGGCTGATGAATCGAGACGTCACGGTGCGCGCCGCGCTCGCCAACCTCATCTTCACCGGTGTGTTCGAGCGGTTTCCCCGGCTCAAAGTGGGCAGCATCGAGAATGAGCTCGGCTGGGTCCCCTTCTTCCTCGACCAGCTCGACTTTCAGTACACCCAACGCGCCAACCGCTTCGGCGACCGCTTCCGCATCAAGGACCCCGACGCGATTCCCTCGCAGTACTGGTACACGAACTGCTTCGCCAGCTTCCAAGAAGACGCCAACGGCATGCGGATGCGCGATCTCATCGGCGTCGAGACGCTCGCGTGGGGCTCGGACTACCCGCACGTGGAGTCGACGTTTCCCCGCTCGCGCGAGATCCTCAGCCGCGTGTTCGCCGACGTGACGCCCGACGAGGTGCGCATGATGTCGTCCGCGAACACGGCGCGTCTCTACGGCTTCGAAGTTCCTGACACGATCCCGTCCTGACGCAGGTCAGGCGCAGTGGTCTGTCGCCGCGGAGATGCGTCGATCGAGGACCTGGCGCTCCGCCGTGGTGACGTCACGCTCGAGCGACAGGATCCGTTCCGCCACGGGGTCGGCCACCAGGGCGTCCGAGATGCACAGGCTGTGCCGATCGGGCGGGTTCCCCGCATCGGTGAAGTACCACAACTCGTTTGTGCGTTCCCAGAGACGGTTGTAGGCGAGCTGCAGTGCGCCATCGGCCGACGACGGCGCCACGCCCGTCGTGCACGCGGAGACCACGCTGCGCGCGCCATCGCGCACCACCTGAGCCGCGCCGCTCGGCAGCGCCGCGGCCCACTGCACCAGGGCCGTCTCCAGCTCCGCGGTGTCGACGTCGGTGTCGCCGATGACCGCGGCACGCACGCAACCCCGTTCGACGCCGTCGACCGTCTGCACGTAGCTGCGGTAGCGATCGCCGCCCCACCCTTCGACCGCGGCGAGGGCCTGTTGCCACGGGATGCGTGACGCGAGCACCAGGTACCAGGAGTATGCGCCCCAGTCGTCGGCCGGACCTCTGGCCGTCTCGCCTGGCGCGAAGGCGGGCAGCTTCACCGGTATCGGCGCGTCGCGGCGCTCGAGTGCGACGGGATCGACGATCGCCTCCTCCGAGCGCGGCAACTGCTTGAAGAGCTCGTCGACACCGTGGGGCCCGTGTGCCTTGACCACGATCTCCAGCGCAGTCGGGCTGAGGTCGTAGTCGAACGAGTCCCAGAGGTCGAACACGAGGGGAGACGCGGTGGGCGTGGTCTGCTCGGGCTCGGTGACCGGGCCGGAGCTGTCGTCGAGGGTGTTCCAGTACGCGTCTTGCGTCCGTTGCGGGAGCGACCAGAGGTACTCGTGCTCGATGCGTGTGGCGTCGCCTTCCACCAGGGCCGACAACGCCGTGCTGGCACCTCCCGACTTCGCTCGGTCATCGAGCGCGTCGAGATCGAACCTCTGATCCTGCAGCGCGTGCGTGAGCTCGTGCACGATCGTGAGCCGCACCTCGGTGTCGTCGAGGTGGGTGCCACGAATGGTGAGCGTCTGGGTCTTCTGGTCGTACCACCCCGTGGTGTCCTCCACGTCGGACGACTCCTCCGCGCCGAGCGAATCGAACGGCGCGGTGACCAGGCCGAGCGCGAGCAGGTCGGCAGATTCGAGATCGGCCATCTCGCGATCCTCCGGCGTCGTGTCGCCGTACCACGACGCCGCGGCGGCGCGAAACGCGGCGTCGCTCAGGAAGCGCACCTTCACCGGGTGACGAAAGTGGAGCCTGCGGGTGCGCTCCACGAACGACACGTACTTCGAAATCGCGCGGGTCCCACTTCGCGGGGGGTGTGGTCGCGCCCGACGCGGCGGCCGCCGTGACGGTGACGGTCGTGACGGTGACGGTCGATGACACGAGTGCGGCGGTGAGCGCCACCCCGATGATTCGGCGTCGCGCGCAACCGAGCGCGCGACGCCTGATCTGCATCAGTCGTAGTAGCCGGAGTGGAAGTAGATGCACGGCACCGCTTCCTTGCGGAACATCTCCACGTTGCGGCGGTCGTCCTCGATCGCGAGCTGGAGGTCGAAGCCGTGGTCGCGCAGCTCGTGCACGCTCGCCTGCTTGAAGTCGCGCGCCATGTCGTAGTCGCCGTAGGGGCGCATGAGCAGGAGGTCCCACCGGATCCCGTAGCGGCGCAACCACGCTTCGGTGAGGTGGTGCACCCGTTCGGGCCGCGCGGTGAGCAGGACGACGCGGAGATCGCGATCGATGAGCTCGAGAAGCACCTTGACCTCTTCGATCACCGGGTCTTCGCCACAGGCGTGGAAGAACGCTTCCCAATCTCGACGTGGAGCTTCGATGTAGTGCTGACGACTCGCGGCGTCGGAGAGCACACCGTCGATGTCGACCACGACGGCGCGACCACCGTCGACCGGATCGCCGTGCCAGGTCCAGTGATCGGGAACAGGTGTCACCGGTGCGCGCTCAGTCCTCGTCGGGCGCGTCGGCGAGGTAGCGCGCTTTGATGCCGGCCACCACCGACGGATCGGCCAGGGTGGTGGTGTCGCCCAGCGCGTTGTCCTCCGACACGTCGCGCAGGAGGCGGCGCATGATCTTGCCCGAGCGCGTCTTGGGAAGGTCGTCGGTGAACAAGACGCGCTTGGGTCTGGCGATCGGGCCGATGTGCTTCCCGACGTGTTCCCGCAGCTCAGCCGCGAGTTCGTCATTGGTCTCGATGCCGGCGCGCACGATCACGAACGCACTGATCGCCTGGCCGGTGGTCTCGTCCTTGGCGCCGACCACGGCGGCCTCGGCCACTGCGGGGTGGCCGACCAGGGCATGCTCGACCTCGGCGGTGGAGATGTTGTGACCGGACACGAGCATCACGTCGTCGACCCGGCCGAGCAACCAGTAGCTCCCGTCGTCGTCGCGCTTGGCGCCGTCGCCCGCGAAGTACTTGCCGTCGAAGCGACTCCAGTAGGTGTCGCGGTAGCGCTCCGGATCACCCCAGATGCCGCGCAGCATCGATGGCCACGGTCGTGTGAGCACGAGGTAGCCCCCACCGGGGATCGCAACCGAACTGCCGGCGTCGTTGAGGATGTCGACGCCGATGCCCGGCAGCGCGTCGGTGGCGCTGCCCGGCTTCAGCGTGGTGACGCCCGGCAACGGACTGATCATGATGGCGCCCGTCTCGGTCTGCCACCACGTGTCGACGACCGGGCACCGCTCGCCGCCGATGTTCTTCCAGTACCAGACCCATGCCTCGGGATTGATGGGCTCCCCGACGCTGCCGAGCAGCCGCAGCGACGAGAGGTCGCGCGACGCGGGAAGGTGGTCGCCCCACTTCATGAACGTGCGGATGGCGGTGGGGGCCATGTAGAGGATGGTGACCCCGTACCGCTCGACGATCTGCCACATGCGGTCCTGAGTGGGCTGATCGGGAGCACCCTCGTACATCACGCTGGTCGCACGGTTCATCAGCGGGCCGTACACGATGTACGAGTGGCCGGTGACCCAGCCGACGTCGGCCGCGCACCAGTACACATCGGTGTCGGGGCGCAGGTCGAACACGTTCTTGTGCGTCCACGCGACCTGCGTGAGGTACCCACCGGTCGTGTGCATGATGCCCTTGGGCTTCCCGGTGGTGCCGCTCGTGTAGAGCAGGTAGAGCAGGTCTTCGGCGTCCATCGATTCGGGCGCGCACTCGGTCGACTGGCGCGTCACGATGTCGTGCCACCACACGTCGCGGCCGTCGGTCATCTCGACGTCCTGCTCGGTGCGCCGCAGCACCAGCACCTTCTCGATCGACGGGCACTCGGCGACCGCGGCGTCAGCCGTCTCTTTGAGCGGGACGATGTTGCCGCGTCGCCACGCGCCGTCGCCGGTGATGAGCACCTTCGCTTCGGCATCGTTGATGCGGTCGCGCAGCGAGTCGGACGAGAACCCGCCGAACACCACCGAGTGAGGGGCACCGATGCGGGCGCAGGCGAGCAGCGCGGTCGGAAGCTCCGGCACCATGCCGAGATAGATGTTGACCCGGTCGCCCTTCTCGACGCCCAGCTCCTTCAGCGCGTTGGCGAGACGGCAGACCTCGTCGAGCAGCTCCGCATAGGTGATGGTGCGGCGGTCGCCCGGCTCACCTTCCCAGTGGTAGGCGACCTGGTCGCCGTGACCGGCGATGACGTGACGGTCGAGGCAGTTGTAGCTGGCGTTGAGCTTGCCGCCGACGAACCACTTGGCGAAGGGGAGATCCCACTCGAGGACGGTGCTCCAAGGCTGGTCCCAGTCGAGGAGGTCGGCGGCCTGCGTGGCCCAGAACGCTTCGAAGTCGGCCTCGGCGTCGGAGTAGATCGCGGGGTCGGCGACGAGGGCGTTCTTGGTGAACGACGCGGGCGGCGGGAACGTGCGGCCCTCCGCGAGCAGCGACTCGATCGCGTCCGACATGTGCGTCTGTACCCCCCACCACTCGCGAACCGGCGTCAGCAGTGCACGCTATACCGACGTTGTTGACGCCGGTTTGGCGGTCATGTCAGGACGGGCTGTCGCCGCCGCCCACGACCGTCGCCCTGACCGCGCGTTCCGTGCCGCGGCGGAAGACGAACACTCGGTGCGCGCCGAGGCCGGCGGGGTCGGTGAGGGCGGCGGCTTCGGTGACGCGGCTGCGGTGGGTCAACGCCTCGAGGTCGCCGACGTGGGCGCGCGCGTCCCAGGCGGCGCGAGCCTCGTCGGCGAGCGGCTCGACGCCGAGGTCGCGGAGCCAGTCGGCTTGCGACGTGTGCGCGACCAGTTGGAAGCCGGCACGGCGGGCGACTGCGATGAGGTACTCGATCGGGACGTCGGCGGTGATGTCCTGAGCGCCGGGGTCGTTGAGTGGCGCGCTACCCCGACGGTGCTCGCGGTACGTGCGCAACCAGCCGTCCTGGCCCCGCTCGATGAGCTGCTCGCTCGTCGCCGCGTAGTCGACAACGGTGAGCACGCCGCGGTGCATTGTGCGCGCGCATTCGTGGAGCCAGTCGTGCACTCCTGTGGGCACGGGCAGCCGCGCACCGGAGGGGACGTGCGTGGCTCCCGCCACGACATCGGCCTCCGCCGCCAACTCCGGCGACGCGGGCACCAGGAGCTCGACGAAACGGGCGCCGTCGAGCGCGACGCGTACCTCGTTCCATCGCCCGTCGTCGCGGTTGTCGACGTCGGCGTCGGCGTCGCTCGCACGATTCGGAAGGGCAGGTTGTCGAGCAGCTCGTTGGCGATGACGACGCCGGTGAGGGGGACACCGGGAAGCTCGCCCAACGACGCGACGATCGGACCGGCGCCGAGGACCGGGACGGCATCGAGGTCGTCGTCGACGAACGTGCTCGGGCCCACTGCGTCTTCGAGTGGCTCGAGGGTGAGGAGCTCCCGTTGCGCGTCGCACAAGGCCTCGGACCGTTCGACCAACAGGTAACGCAGCGCCGGCGCGCACTCCGGCGTCGACGCAAGCACGTCGGCCGCGAGACGGCCGCGCCCCGCGCCGGCCTCGAGCACGAACATCGGGTCGGGTCGGTCGAGGTCGCGCCACCAACCGTCGAGCGCGGTGGCAACCAGTGCACCGAAGAGGCGACCCACCTCGGGGCTGGTGACGAAGTCACGTCCGGCGCGACCCGCGCCGTGCGCCTGAGCGAAGAACCCGCCGTCGCCGTACAGCGCGCCGTCGACGAAGGCGTCGAACGGGATCGGGCCGCGGCGGCGAATCTGCTCCGCCAGCGCGTCGGCCGCTCCAGGCATGTCAGTGCACCGAGCTCGGCTCAGGCAGCGCGGGTCATTGGAACGCGAGCTCGCCGACCCGTGCGAAGAACTGCGGGTAGATGCCGATCACGATGACCACCATGGTGGCCAGGCCGATCGCGAACGTGAGCGCAGGGGTGACTGAACGCGGTTGCGTGTTGGCGAGCTCGGCCGACGGGGCGTGGAACCACATCGCGCGCACCACGCGGGCGTAATAGAAGAACGCGACCACCGACATGACCGCCGCGATCACACCCAACACCACTGCCGATGGCGTGTCGGCGGAGAACACTGCTCGGAACATCACGAACTTGGCGAACCACCCCGCGAACGGCGGGATGCCGGCAAGGGAGAACAAGAAGATGCTCAGCGTGACCGCGACGCCGGGCATGGCCTGGCCGAGCCCGGAGAACGACTCGATCTCCGCCGAATGGGTTCGGCGGGCGACGGCGATGACCACCGCGAACGCGCCGAGGTTCATCGCGGCGTAGATGAACAGGTAGATCACGACCGCCTCGAACGAGGCGCGAGCCGCACCCGCGTCGCCCGACACCGCGAGCGGCACCAGGATGAAACCGCCCTGCGCGATCGACGAGTACGCGAGCATGCGCACCATGTTCGTTTGCCGCAGCGCGACCAGGTTGCCGTAGATCATCGACGCGGCGGCGAGCACCCAGAGCACGGGCTGCCACGAATCAGGCGACTGGTAGAAGCCGAAGCGCACCACGGTGAGCAACGCCACGAAACCCGCCGCCTTCGACGCGACCGACAGGAACGCAGTGACCGGCGTGGGCGAGCCCTGATAGGTGTCGGGCGTCCAGAAGTGGAACGGCACCGCGCTGATCTTGAACGCGAACCCGCCGATGGTGAGGAAGATCGCCACCGCGAACATGGGCGTGGTCGTGTGGTTCCCGATGTAGCGCGAGATGTCGGACAGCTTGGTGTTGCCGCCGGCCTCGCCGTAGATGATCGACATGCCGTAGAGCATGATCGCGGTCGAGAGCACGCCGATGATGAAGTACTTGATCGCGGCTTCGTTCGACCCTTCGTCGTGTTTGCGCCAACCGGCGAGGATGAAGGTGGGGATCGTGATCGTCTCCAACGCCACGAAGATCGTGACGAGATCGCGTGCCGGAAGCCATCACCAACATCCCGAGCACCGACGTGAGCATCAGGAAGTAGAACTCGCCCTGGTAGTAGTCGCCGTCGCTGATGTAGTCGACCGACAGCAGCAGCGACGACGTACGCGACCACGAGGAAGAACGCCTTGAGCGCGAGCGCGTAGTTGTCGACCATGTACGCGCCGTTGAACATCGAACGGTTTGCACCGTCGGCGGCCAGCGTGATCACAGGGATCAATGCCGCGAGCACGCCGACCGACGCGATGCGCGACGACACGAAACGCGACCGATCAGGCCAGATCAGATCGGCGACGAGGACGATCAGAATCGTGGCGGTGAGAACGATCTCCGGCGCGAACGCGTGGAAGTCGATCGAAGGGTTCACGAAACTCCCCGCGCCACTTCGTGGACGACCTTGATCACCGACGGGTCGGTGATCTTGAAGAGCAGGTCGGGGTAGATGCCGAGCACGACGATGAGGATGAGCAACGGAGTCCACGCGATCCACTCCGGACCGTGCACGTCGTGCGGGTGGAGGTCTTCGAACTCCGACCTGACCTTCCCCATGGCGACCCGCTGCAGCATCCAGAGCAGGTAGCCCGCCGCGAGCACCGTGCCGATGGCCGCGATCACCATGAAGGTGCGGAACGTCCAGAGGGTGCCGCTGCTCCCGCCCCACAGACCGTTCGGGATGCTCGGGTTGTACGACGAGAGGATCGCGGGGAACTCACCCCAGAAGCCCGCGAGCCCAGGAAGACCGAGCGACGCCATGGCGGTGAACCCGAGGATCCAACCCATGTGCGGCATCTGGGTGAGCATGCCGCCGAGGCGGCCCATCTCACGAGTGTGGTAGCGCTCCTGCATCGAACCGGCGATGAAGAAGAGCATGCCGGTGATGAGACCGTGCGCCACCATGCCGAAGATGGCGGCGTTGAGGCCGAACGTGGTGAGCGTGGCGATGCCGAGCATCACGAAGCCCATGTGCGCGACCGACGAGAACGCGATCAACCGTTTCATGTCGCGCTGCGCGAGACAGCCGAGCGCGCCGTAGATGATGCCGATCACTGCGAGCAACCCGATCCACGGCGCCCACGTCTGTGCACCCGAGGGGAGCAGCGGCAACGCGATGCGGATGAATCCGTAGGTCCCGAGCTTCAGCATGACCGCGGCCAGCAGCACCGAACCCACCGTGGGCGCCTCGGTGTGCGCGTCGGGCAGCCAGGTGTGGAACGGCCACATCGGCACCTTGATCGCGAAGCCGAGGAACAGGCCGGCGAACAGCAGCAACTGGGTGCCGTGCACGATGCCGTCGCCGTGGAGACGGGCCAGCTCCGGGATGTCGAACGTCTGCGTCTTGCTCAAGAAGAACAGGCCCAGGAACGACAGCAGCATCATCGCCGAGCCGAACAGCGTGAAGAGGAAGAACTTGATCGATGCGTACTCGCGGTTCGGGCCGCCCCACACGCCGATCATGAAGAACATCGGGAGCAGCACGAGCTCGAAGAAGATGAAGAAGAGGATGAGGTCCTGGGCGACGAACGTGCCGTTCATGCCCACTTCGAGGAGCAGGATCAGCGCCAGGAACGCCTTCACGTTGTGCGGCTCGGGGAAGTGGTTCCACGAGTAGATCACCACCAGCACGGTGATGAACATCGACAGCACCAGCAGCGGCAGCGAGATGCCGTCGATGCCGACGTGGTAGTGGCTGTTGATGACGTCGATCCAGTCCTTCTTGACGTTGAACTGGAGCAGTGGGGAGTCGTAGTTGAAGTCGGCAAGGATCGCGATGCCGACGCCGAAGGTGATCAGCGTGGTGAGCAGCGTGACCACCTTGATGAGCTGCTCTTCGGCACGCGGGATCACCATGACGATCAGCATGCCCACGGCGGGGATGAAGACCGCCAGGGTCAGTGCCCAGTCGTCGAACCAGTTCATCGAAACGATTCCCCTTGGATCTGCGAGCTAGATGTTGGCGATGAGCAACGCGAGGCTGAAGAGCCCCACGGCCGCGAACAGGAACAGTGCGTAGCGCTGCACACGACCTGATTGCAGGTAGCGCAGCAGGCCGCCGGTCTCGCCGGTGACTTCGGCGATCTCGTTGACCGCACCATCGACGACCTTCTGGTCGATGGTGTTGTAGACGAACGAACCCGCGGCAACCGCGCCGCGACCGGCACCGTTGATGACGCCGTCGAGGACGTTCTGGTTGAACCAGTACACGCCACGTGCGATCGGGCCCTTGATGGAGCCGACGATGACCTTCTCGTACAGGTCGTCGAGATAGAACTTCCGCTCGAGCAGCGTGTACCCGGCGTGCGCGAGCTTGTTGCGCTCGGTGAACCCCTTGAACGCGCCCAGCTCTTCGTGTCGGAAGTAGAGGAACGCGGCGATGCCGATGCCGATCAAGGCGAGGCTCACCGAGATGATGGCCTTCGGGTAGTCGAAGTCGGCGTGGACGAGCGCCGGGGAAGTGCACGCTCGGCTCGGCCCACTCCTTGAACTTCTCGATGCCGAGCGGCGCCGCGTTGAGCAGGCCGGCGCCGATCGAGAAGATCGACAGGATGATCAACGGCACGGTGATCACCGGCTCGGACTCGTGCGGGTGTCCGTGACCGCGGTACTCACCGAAGAACGTGAGGTACACGCAGCGCGTCATGTACGCCGCGGTGAGGAACGCGCCGATCAAGCCGACGACCATGAACACGTCGAAGCCGGACGCGCCCGCGGTGACGAGGATCTCGTCCTTCGACCAGAACCCGGCGAACGGGAAGATCCCGGCCAGCGCGAGCGACCCGATGATGAACGTCCAGAAGGTGATCGGCATGAACTTGCGCAGGCCACCCATGTCGTTCTTCATGTCGAACGAGTGGTGCGATCCCGAGTGGCTCACCGACCCGGCGCCGAGGAACAGCAGCGCCTTGAAGAACGCGTGCGTGAAGAGGTGGAACACCGCGGCGGTCCACGCGCCGCAGCCGAGCGCCATCACCATGTAGCCGAGCTGGCTGACGGTCGAATACGCGAGCACTTTCTTGATGTCGCGCTGCACGAACGCGAGCACCGCGCCGACGAGGATCGTGATCCCGCCGATCACCGCCATGAAGTTGACGTCGCCCGCGTAGATCGAGAACCCCTTGTAGAACACGGGGTAGAGACGGGCAACGAGGAACACGCCGGCGACGACCATGGTGGCGGCGTGGATCAGCGCTGAGACCGGCGTAGGACCGGCCATGGCGTCGGGCAACCAGGTGTGGAGCGGGAACTGACCGCTCTTGCCGATGACCCCGATGAACAAGCAGATGGCTCCGGCCAGCAACAAGGTGTGGTCGGCCCCAGGGCTGAGGGCATAGCGGTTGATGCCGTCGATGTTGAACGTGCCGGCGGCGAAGAACGTGATGATGATGCCGATCATCAAGCCGATGTCGCCGGTGCGGGTGGTGAGGAACGCCTTGAGGGCGGCGTTGGAGTTCGCGCCTTCCTCCCACCAGTGACCGATGAGCGCGAACGAGCAGAGCCCGACGCCCTCCCACCCGACGAGCAGCTGCAGCGTGTTGCCGGCGGTGACGAGCAACAGCATCGACGCGGTGAACAGGCTCAACATCGCGTAGTAGTGCGTGTAGCGCACGTCGCCGCGCAGGTAGGCGGTGGAGTAGATGTGCACGAGCAGCGAGATGAGGGTGACGACGAACAGCATCATCACCACGAGCCCGTCGACGCGGGTGCCGACGGTGAACTTGATCGCACCGTTCTGCCACCAGGTGAAGCTCTCCACCACCGGCTTCACGATCGCTTCGCCGTGGCCGCTGGCCTCGCTGCTGAAGATGCCGCGTCCGAGGCCCCGGAGGCCTTCGCTGTGACCGGTGGCGTCGTCGACGCGCTGGATCCACTCCACGACCGCGACGACCGCGAGCGCGAACGTGATTCCGAGCGCGGTGATGCCGATCTCCGAGCCCTTGTGTGGGAAGCGCTTCCCCAGCAACAGGATCAGGATGAACGAGACCGCGGGGATCGTGGGAAAGAGCCAGGCGTGTTCGAGCATCAGAACCGTCAGCCCTTCAACTGGTCGACGTCGTCGAGGTCGGCGGTGTGCTCGTTGCGGTAGATCAGCAACACGATGGCGAGGCCCACGCCCACCTCGGCGGCCGCGATGGTGATCACGAACAGCGCGAACACCCCGCCGGCGACCGACTTGTGGAAGGCCGAGAACGCGATCAGGTTGATGTTGACCGCGTTGAGCATGAGCTCGATGCTCATGAGCACGAGCACTGCGTTCTTGCGTGCGAGCACGCCGTACACGCCGGTGCAGAACAGGAACGCGCTCGAGGATCAGGAACTGGTTCAGGACCACGTCAGTCCCTCCGCGCGGATTGTGATGGCGCGCCGATGAGCGCGGCAGGCCGGAGTCGGATGAGGGCCACGTCAGTCCCTCCGCGCGATTGTGATGGCGCGCCGATGAGCGCGGCAGGCCGGAGTCGGATGAGGGCCACGTCAGTCCCTCCGCGCGATCACGACGGCGCCGATGAGCGCAGCGAGCAGGAGCAACGAGACCACTTCGAAGGGCACCAGGTACTGATTGAACATCGAGGTGCCGACCGTGTTGGTGTTGCCGACCACCAACAGCTTGTCGTTGATCTTGATCTCCTTGCCGCCGTATGCGTCGACGAGCAACGCGGTCAGCACGCCGAACAAGAAGAGCGACACCACCGCCGACGCGAGGCGCTGCGGGTTGTCGAGCGTGCCCTCGGGGCGCATCGGCGCGCGGGTGAGCATGATGCCGAAGAGGAACAGGATCACAATCGCGCCGATGTAGATGAGCACCTGCACCCAGGCCACGAACTCGGCCGCCACGAGGATGTACTGCGCGGCCGCACCCGCGAGCACCACGACCAGGTACAGCGCGGCGTGCACCACGTTCTGCGAACGGACCACGCCGATCGCGGCGAGGGCCATCGCGATCGCGATGATCCAGAAGGCGATGTTCTGAACGACCATCTACCTGATCACCCCGGCGGTCACTTCTTGACCTCGGCGCCGATTTCGAGCGGCTCGGGCTCGGTGACGGTTTCCATCCACTCGCCGAGCTTCACCTTGTCGTGGAGGAGCTTGGAGATGCTCCATTCCGAGTACTCGTACTCGGGACTCCAGAACAGCGCGTCGAACGGGCACACCTCGACGCAGATGCCGCAGTACATGCACAGCGCGAAGTCGATGTCGAAGCGGTCGAGCACGCTGACCGTGCGCTCACGTCCACCCTCACGACGAGGCGGCCGCTTCTCCTTGTGACCTTCGATGTAGATGCACCAGTCGGGGCACTGGCGCGCGCGCACAGCATGCAGACGGTGCAGTTCTCCTCTTTGAGCGCGATCACGCCACGAGCGCGGGGCGCGACCTCTTCCTTCTCGTGGGGATACTGCACGGTCACGGCCGGCTTCAGCATCGCCTTGAAGGTGATGCCCAGGCCGCTGATGACCCCGGGGACTTTGGGTTTCTTCATCAGAACGCGACCTTGAAGATGCCGGTGAGGAGGATGTTGAACAGACCGATCGGGATGAGGTACTTCCACGCGAGCGCCTGGAGCTGATCTTCTCGCAAGCGTGGGTACGTGAAACGAACCCAGAACATGAGGAACGCGACGGCCATGACCTTGGCCAGGAGGATGCCCGGGCCGAGGAAGCGCATGATCCCATTCGCCGGATCGATCCACGGGATCGCCCAGCCACCGAGGAACAGGGTGGCCGACAGTGCGGCGAAGGCGAACGCGGTGCCGAACTCACCGATGAAGAAGAAGAGGAAGCGGAAGCCCGTGTACTCCACCATGTAGCCGCCGACGATCTCGCTCTCCGCCACCGGCATGTCGAACGGTGTCTGGGTGAGCTCGGCCTGCGCGGCCACGAGGAACAGCGCGAAGCCGATGAACTGCGTGAGGATGAACGGGTTGCCGATCCAGTCGACGCCGAAGATCGAGCCCTGGTTCTGCGCCAAGACGATCTGTTGCAGGTTCATGGTGCCCGCCTGCATCACCACGCCGACGACCGCGAGCAGCAGCGGCAGCTCGTAGGCGATGAGCTGCGCGGCGGCGCGCAAGGCGCCGATCAGGGCGAACTTGTTGGCGCTCGCCCACCCCGCCATCAGGATGCCGATCACCGACAGGCTCGAGACCGCCAACGCGTAGAACACCCCGACGTTCAGGTTGGCCACGACGATGTCGGGCCCCGCAGGGATCACCACGAAGATGAGGAAGGTGGAGATCACCACGACCGCGGGCGCGAAGGCGAAGACGCGCCGGTCGGCTTCGCCGGGGACGATGTCTTCCTTCTGGATGAACTTGATGCCGTCGCCCACCAGCTGGAACCAGCCGTGGAAGCCACCCGGGTCCATCGGACCGAGACGGCTCTGCATGTGGCTCATCATCTTCAGGAGGAAGACGTAGCCGAGCAGCAGCGCGGTCATCGGCACGATGCCGAGGATGAAGATGGTCTTGATCGCGAGGGTGCTCCCCCACCCGATCTCGACCGCGAGTGTGGAGATCACCGGTCGATGTCCCCCAGGATGAAGTAGAGCGACCCGAGGATCGTGACCACGTCGGGGACGAACGTGCCCCGGAGCAGCCAAGGCAGGATCGACACGTTGGAGAACGACGCCGAGCGGATCTTGGTGCGGAACGGCCCCGTCGCGCCCTTCGAGATGACGTAGTAACCCATCTGGCCGAGCGGGTTCTCCACCTCGGTCCAGACCTCGCCCTCGGGCACCTTGATGATGCGCGGCACCTTGGCCATGATCGGCCCGGCAGGCAATTGGTCGAGCAGCTGCAACACCATGCGAGCCGCCTCGCGCGTCTCTTGCAGGCGCACCCAGTAGCGAGCGAACGAGTCGCCGTCGGCGTGCGTCCACACCTTGAAGTCGAGCTCGGGGTACGAGAGGTAGGGCTTGCCGTCGCGCCGGAGGTCCCAGTCGTGGCCCGACGCGCGAATGTTCGAGCCGGACACGCCGTACGACAACCCGAGCTCGACGGGGATGATCCCGATGCCGCGGGTGCGAGCCTCGAAGATCTCGTTGCCGACGACCAGGTCTTCGAACGTGTCGCACGCGTCGAACACGGTCTTCATGGCCGTGCGCGTCTCGTTGACCCAGCCCCACGGCAGGTCGTCCTTCAGGCCGCCGATGCGGTTGAAGTTGGGGTGGAAGCGACCACCGGTGGCCGCCTCGATGAGGTTGAGCACGTGCTCGCGGTCGCGGAACCCGTAGAACGCGGGCGTGAGCGCGCCCACCTGCAGCCCCATCTCGCCGAGGAACAGCACGAACGTGGCGATGCGGCTGAGCTCGGTGAGGATGGTGCGGATGTACTGCGCACGCGGCGGCGCCTGGATGCCCATGAGCTGCTCGGCCGCGTCGATGAACGGCACTTCGTTGGCGAAGCTCGAGAGCCAGTCGATGCGGTTGATCAGCGTGGTGATCTGCGGGTACGTGCGGAACTCGGTGAGCTTCTCGTAGCCGCGGTGCATGTAGCCGATGACCGGATCGGCGTTGAGCACGCGCTCGCCGTCGAGCCGCACCACCAGTCGCAGCGTGCCGTGGGTGGCCGGATGCTGCGGGCCGAGGTTGAGGATCATGTCGCCGGTGTCGAGCTCGACGTTGACCTGCGCGGCGGCGAGGTGCTGGAGCGCCGCGGGGATCGAGCTGGATCTCGGGCAGGTCGGTGGTGCTCATGCCGTGCCCCCTTCTGCTCCGGGTTCGGCGGCTGCGGCTGCCGGCGCGGCGTCGTCGCCTTCGCCCGGCATCGGCTCGACGTCGACGAGACCGGGCCACGGCTTCACCACGCGTGACAGCAGCGGGAAGTCCTTGCGCAGCGGATGGCCTTCGAAATCGCTGGGGAGATAGAGGTGGCGGATCGCCGGATGGCCCTCGAAGGTGATGCCGAACATCTCCCACGTCTCGCGCTCGTGCCAGTCGGCGCCCGGGTACACCGGGACCCACGACTGAGCGAGCATGCCCGGGCCGTCGCCGCTCTCCGGTTCCACGTCGACCTTGAGCGTCATGCCGGCGTGCACGCGGGTCGACTGCACGTGCGCGAACACCTGGAAGCGCCCGGCCGAACCGGCGACGCCGTAGGTCTCCTCGTTCGGTTGCGCCGGCGTGGAGGTGTCGCCGTCGTCGTCGGCGCTCTCCTTCGGCGCCGGTGACCAGTCGATGCCCGCGATGAACGAGAGGTAGTCGCACCCCTGCGCGCGAGCGACTTCGGCGGCGCGACGCCACGAATCGCGGCGGATGCGCAGCACCGGCTCGCCGAAGTTGTCGGCACGCTCCAGCACCGCGTCGCCCATCTCCGCTTCGAAGCGTTCGACCATCGCGGCGTGGGCGGCGTCGAGCGTGTGCGGATCGGGCTCCGCGACCGCGACGTCGGCTGCGGGCGCGGGCGCGTCGGTCTCGGGGGCCACGCCGGACTCAGGGGAAGGCGTCACGTCAGTCAACGACGATCGGCTCCCCACGCCAGCGCTGCGCGAGCTCGTCGTTGCCGATGCCCTCGTTCTGGATGCGCTCCTGGAGCAGCACGATTCCCTGGAGCAGCGCCTCCGGGCGAGGCGGGCACCCAGGCACGTAGATGTCGACCGGGATCACCTGGTCGACGCCCTTGGTGACGGAGTAGGAGTCCCAGTACGGGCCGCCGCAGTTGGCGCACGAACCCATCGAGATCACGTACTTGGGGTCGGGCATCTGCTCGTAGAGGCGCTTCACCGCGGGCGCCATCTTGTCGGTGACCGTGCCCGAGACGCAGATGAGGTCGGCCTGGCGTGGGCTGGCGGGGAACGGGATGACCCCGAGACGCATCACGTCGTAGCGGGGGCTGGCCAAGGCCGCGCCCATCTCGATCGCGCAGCACGCCAGGCCCCACTGGAACATCCACAGCGAGTACTTGCGGCTGTAGTTGAGGAGCCAGGTGAGCGGCTTGAGGGCAGGCTTCGACAGCGTGCCGTTCTCGACTAGGCCCACCGCAGCACACCCTTCCTCCAGGCGTAGACGAGGCCCAGGGCCAGGATCACGATGAACACGATCATCTCGACCAGCCCGAACACACCGAGCTGCTCCACCTTGACTGCCCAGGGAAAGATGAAGACCGCCTCCACGTCGAACATCACGAAGAGCAAGGCATACACGTAGTAGCGGACGTTCGACTGACCGAAGCCGAGGATCGGGTCGGATCCGGCCTCATACGGGACGTATTTCTCCGGTTGCGGCCGAGTCGGGCGGATCAGTCGTCCGACGCCGAGCATCGCGCCCACCATGAGCAGCGCGGCGCCGATGAACACGGCCACCGCGAGATAATTCCGGTAGAACTCGCTCACGCGCGTGGGCCTCCCGCCCCCTCGCTGGAATGAGGTTTCGGTGATGGGGGTTGGATTTTCCGGCGCAGCATAGCTCCGGCCTTTCCGGCCTGGACAAACCGTGAGGACATCGTGAACACCCGCAGAATCGGACGCGACATCCCATCGATCGGCCAGCTCCGGCCGTTCGCCGCCACGGCACGCGAGCGCGCCGGGCAGCCCGCGCCGCGAACCGCGTTCGTGCTGTCGGGCGGAGGAAACCAGGCGGTCAGCCAAGTCGGCATGCTCCGTGCCCTGCTCGAGCGCGACATCGTGCCCGACGTGGTCGTGGGGACGTCGGCCGGGGCGTGGAACGGCTCGGTGGTCGCCGCCGACCCGACGCTCGCGGCCGTCGACCGGCTCGACGAGATGTGGTCGAAGCTCCGGGGCGACCTCATCTTCCCTGGTGGGAAGCTGTCTCGGGCCTGGAACGTGCTCACCCGCGACGACCATCTCTTCTCCGACGAGGGTTTGCGCTCCGTGATCGATCTCGGTGGCACACCGGCCACCTTCGACGAGCTCAGGGTGCCACTGCGGGTGGTGGCCGCCGACCTCGAGACGGGAGAAGAGGTCGTGTTCGGATGCGGGAAGCTGCGTCCCGCGCTGATGGCCACCGCCGCGCTGCCGGGTCTCTTCCCACCGGTTCGCTTCGACGGACGGGTGTTGGTGGACGGTGCAGTGGTCAACACGGTGCCTCTCTGGCACGCGCTCAGTGGGCCCGTCGATCGCGTCTACGTGCTCAACGTGTCGAGCGAATTGCTGCGTCGCACCTCCCGTTCACCGCTCGACGTGCTGGTGAAGGCGTTCGCGATCAGCCGCAAGCAACGCTTCGACCTCGAGCTGCGCAGCGTGCCCGAGACCATCGAGGTGGTGGTGCTCCCCGCGCCCGACGACGACCGCGAGCTGATCGACTTCTCCAACGGCAGCCGCTACGTCGCCGAGGCGTACGACCTCGCCTCGACCGCACTCGACGCAGCCGAGGAGGCCACGCGTCGCCGCACCGCCCTGCGCCGCTCCTGGTGGCGCCGCACCAGCGCCTAGGCGTGCAGCACGCAGGCCTCAGCGGCGAGCGTCTGTGTCGCTCATGTGTGATGCCGGCGTTCCATGATCTCGATGCGGTCCTTGACCGTGATCATCTCGCCGGCGTTGAGGTTGGTCGCGCTCTGCACGAACCCCATGTGGGTGAACGCCTGCGGGAAGTTGCCCAGCTGACGCTGCGCGACCGGGTCGTACTCCTCGGCGAACAGCCCGACGTCGTTGGCCAGGCCGGCCAGGCGCTCGAACAGCGTGCGCGCCTCGTCGAGGCGCCCCTGCAACACGTAGTTGTCAGCGAGCCAGAACGAGCACGGAAGGAACACGCCTTCGCCGGGCGGGAGTCCGTCGGCCACCTCGGAGCTGTCGTAGCGCAGCACGAAGCCGTCGTGGAGCAGCTCTCGCTCGACCGCCGCCACCGTGCCGAGAATCCGCTCGTCGGACGCGGGGAGGAACCCGAACATCGGGAGGGTGAGCAGTGACGCGTCCATCGCCTTCGAGCCGTAGGCCTGGGTGAATGCGCCCTTCTCCGCGTCGTAACCCTCGTTGCACACCTGGGCGTGGATGTCGTCGCGCGCTTGACGCCACTTGTCGATCGGACCCGGGAGGCCGAGCTTCTCCGCCGTCATCACCGCCCGGTCGAAGCCGACCCACGCCATCACCTTCGAGTGCGTGAAGTGCTGACGGCCGCCGCGCACCTCCCAGATTCCGTCGTCGGGGTGGTGCCACGCGCCTTCGAGGTACTCGAGCAACGCGACCTCGAAGTCCCACGAGCCGCCTTCGCTCGACTCGCCCACCGCTTGGCGCATCAGCGACAACGACGTGAGCACCTCGCCGTAGACGTCGAGTTGGAACTGCTCGCTCGCCGCGTTGCCGACGCGTACCGGCGACGACCCTTCGTAGCCCGGGAGCCACGGCAGCTCGTACTCGCTGAGCCGTCGCTCACCACCGGCGCCGTACATGATCTGGAGCTGCGCCGGATCGCCCGCGGCGGCGCGCAGCAGCCAGTCGCGCCACTGGATGGCTTCCTGGCGGTACCCGCCCGCGGTGAGCGCGGTGAGCGCGAGCACCGAGTCGCGCAGCCAGCAGTAGCGGTAGTCCCAGTTGCGCACGCTGCCGATCCACTCGGGCAACGACGTGGTGGGCGCGGCGATGATGCCACCGGTGGGTGCGTACGTCATCGCCTTCAACGCGATGAGCGAACGCATCACCAGATCGCGCCACTCACCCTCGTAGGTGCACTGGTCGGACCACTTGTTCCACCACGCGACGGTGTCGTGCAGGAGGTTGTGGGTGTCGCCCCGCTCGGGCATCGGTTCGTACGACGGGTGCCACGACAACAGGAACGGGACGGAGTCGCCCGGGGTGACCACGAAGTCGGCCACGGTGGAGAACCCGGCGCCGCTCGTCTCCACCGGTGTGCGCAGTGACATCGAGTTGGGGCCGGCGATCAGCCGAGTGCTGCCGTCGTGGGCGCGCACCCACGGCAAGGTGGTGCCGTAGTCGAAGCGCGCGCGCAGATCCATGTGGATGGGGACACGCCCGGACACACCTTCGACGATGCGCACGACGTCGACGGTGTGCTTGCGGATCGGCATGCAGTCGACCACCCGCGCCACACCGTCGTCGGTGTGGAACGTGGTCTCGAGCACGAGCGTGTCGCCGCGGTACGAGCGTTCGACGCTTCGCACACCGCCGGCGGGCGCCAGCAACCAACGACCGTGGTCGGGCGTGCCGAGCAAGGCGGCGAAGACGGTGTCGGAATCGAACCGGGGAACGCACAGCCAGTCGATCGACCCGTCCTTGCCCACGAGAGCGGCGGTGTGCGTGTCGCCGATGAGCGCGTAGTCCTCGATCCGCTGGGCCATCGCGTCAGCGTGTCACAAGAAGAAGCGGGCGTGGCTCGCCCAGTCGACGAACACCCCGGGCACGATCCCGAGGACCAGCGTCATCCCGGCGGCGACGAAGAGCACGAGCCCCGTGTACACGTCGACCCGGCGGCGCGCCGTGATCTTCACCGCGACCGATCCGGCGCCGTTCTCACTGACCGGCTCCTCACCGTCGTCGTCATTGGAGGCGACGGCCAGTGCGACCCGCAGGTACGCGAAGGCGGCGATCACGGTGGCCACCGCGCCGATCACAACGAGCACGTACTCGTGCGCGGACGTCGCGGCGGCGAACACCTCGAGCTTCGCCACGAACCCGCCGGTGAGCGGAATGCCCGCCTGCGCGAGCATGAAGAACACGAACAAGGTGCCGAGCACGGGCCGACGGGACGCCAGCCCGCGATAGCCCGCGATCGAGTGGTCGGCGTCGCCGTACAGCGACAGCGCGGTGACCACCGCGAACGACCCGACCACCATGAACGTGTACACGAACAGGTAGAAGAGCGCGGCTTCGACACCCTTCGGCGTGGCGGCCTGGACACCGATCAGCACGTAGCCCGCATGCGCGATCGACGAGTACGCGAGCAGGCGCTTCACGTCGGTCTGCATCGTGGCGCCGATGCTGCCGACGAGGAGCGTGAGCACCGCGAGCACCCACACCGCGGGACGCCAGTCGGCGCGGTACTGCGGGAACGCAGTGAGGAAGATGCGCAGGATCGCGGCGAACCCGGCGGCCTTGGTGGCCGACGCCATGAACGCGGTGACCGGCGTGGGCGCGCCCTGGTAGACGTCGGGCGTCCAGGTCTGGAACGGCACCGCCGCCACCTTGAACCCGAGACCCACGAGCAGCAACACGATGCCGGCGACGAGCGTGCCCTGCTTGAACAGCGTGACGTGCGACAGGAAGTCGAGGATCCCGCTGAGCGACGTGGTGCCGGTGGCGCCGTACACCGAGCGCGATGCCGTAGAGGAAGATCGCGGAGGAGAAGGCGCCGAGCACGAAGTACTTGATGCCCGCTTCCTGCGAGCTGAGGCGCCGGCGGTCGAAGGCGGCGAGCACGTAGAGGGGAATCGACAGGATCTCGAGCGCGAGGAACACCACGATGAGGTCGTTGGCCGTGGTCATCACGACCATGCCGAGCGACGAGAACAGCATCAGGGCGAGGTACTCGGGCCCTTCCAGTCCCTCGCGTTTCAGGTACGCGACCGCGAGGAGCATCGCCATGGCGGTCGCGATCACGATCACGATGCCCAGGTACACGGCGAACGGGTCGACGCGCACCATGCCGGCCATCGTGGTGATCGGCCCGTCGTCGCGCACCGTGCACCACTGCCACGCCAACATCGCGCCGGTGGTGATCAAGCCGACCGCGCTGATGACCAACGCCACGGGCATCGCGGCCCGGTGGTGGCGGAGCAACGCACGCGACAGCACGACGAGCACCGCCGCCCCACCCAGGGCGAGCACCGGCGCGATGGCCTGCCAGTCGACGCTCGGCGCCTCGATCGACGTGGTGGCTCCGAGCACGCCGGAACCGAACGGGGCGAGCAGCGCGGCGATCACTTGTCGCCCTTCTCGGTGTCCGCGGACTTGTCACTCGCCGCGCCCTCGCGGATCTGCTTGACGATGGCGGGCGGCTTGGGCTCTCGGTAGTCGGTCTTGTGCTCGAGGTCGGCCACCGCCTTGCGCACCGACGGCTCGATGCGATCGAGCGCGGGCTTGGGGTAGATGCCGAGGAAGAGACTGAGCGCAAGGAGCGGCGCGACCACGAGGAACTCGCGCACACTCACGTCGCGCATGGTCGCGTTCTCGCCCTGCGGCTTGCCGGTGAACGCGCGTTGGAACGCCCACAGCGAGTACACGGCCGCGAGCACGACGCCGGTGGTGGCGACGATCGCGAACGGGCGCTTCACCACGAACGTGCCCAGCAGCGACAGGAACTCGCCGATGAAGCCCGAGAAGCCGGGGAGGCCGATGCCGGCGAACAGCGCGGTGAGGAACAGCGCGGTCATGATCGGCGCCGTCTTCCACACCCCGCGGAACGCGCTGATCTCACGCGTGTGGCGTCGTTCGTAGAGCATGCCGATCACGAGGAACAGCGAACCGGTGGTGAGGGGGTGGCTCAACATCGTGAACGCCGCGCCGTCGATGCCGATGACGGTGAGCGAGAAGATGCCGAGCACCACGAAGCCCATGTGCGCGACCGACGAGTACGCGATCACGCGTTTCAAGTCGGTCTGCATGGTGGCGACGACGGCGCCGTAGATGATCCCGATCACCGCGAGGGTGAGGAAGATCGGCGCGAGGTCGACCGACGCCTGCGGGAACAGCTCGAACGAGAACCGCAGGAGACCGTAGGCGCCCATCTTCAAGATCACACCGGCCAACACCACCGAGCCGGCGGTCGGCGCCTCGGTGTGCACCAAGGGCAGCCAGGTGTGGAACGGGAACAGCGGCGCCTTGATCGCGAACGCGGCCATGAACCCGAGGAAGAGCAGCACCTCGGTGCCGCCCGAGAGGCCGTTCCACGCGGCCAGGACCCGGTAGTCGAACGTGAGCACGCCGGTGTCGGCCTGGTGCAGGAACCCGAGTGCGAGCGTGGACGCGAGGAGGAACGCCGAGCCGAACGCGGTGTACAGGAAGAACTTCATGGCTGCGTACGCACGCTGGCCACTGCCCCACCCGAGGATGAGGAAGTACATCGGGATGAGGAGCAACTCCCAGAACACGAAGAACAGGATCAGGTCGAGGGCGAGGAAGATCCCCATGATGGCGCCCTCGAGGAAGAGGAACCACGCGATGTAGGCCTTCACCCGGTGCGTGATGTAGCGCTCCGACGCGAGGAGACCGATGGGGAACAACAACGCGGTGATCGCGACCATGAAGATCGAGATGCCGTCGACGCCGACGAGGTAGTTGACGCCGAGGCGCGGGATCCACTTCTCGTGCTCGAGGAACTGGAAGCGCGCGGTGTGCGGCGCGAAGTTCCACAGCAGCCACGCGGCGAGCCCGAACGTGATCATCGACGTCGCGTACCCGACCGCCTTGGCGATCTCGGGGCGTCGTTCGGGCACCAGCATGCACACGAACGCACCGATGATGGGCACCGCGATGATCGCGGAGAGGATCGGGAACTGGTCCACCGGTTACCGCCCCACCCACACGACGACATAGAGCAACAGTCCGGCGGCGCCGAATGCGATCCCGAGTGCGTACCGACGCACCAGGCCGTTCTGCACGTGGCGCAGCCCGAAGGCGGTGCGCTTCACGAGATGACCGACGCCGTCGACCGCGCCGTCGATCACCTTGGCGTCGATGACACGGTTCAGGAAGTTGGCGACCGCGCGCAAGGGTCCACCGACGAGCTTCGCGATTCCCTCGTCGTAGTAGTAGGCGTGACCGAAGACACGCCCGACGACGCCGAGCTTGTCGTCGAGCGGGTCGTGCGCGGGGTCGTCGAGCCCGCGTCGGTAGAGCAGGTAGGCGGTGCTGATGCCGATGATCGCGAGGATCACCGCCAGCGATCTCGAGCGTGGCGCCTTGGAAGAACGACGTGGGCTCGAGCTCGGGCACGTGACGGAACGACGGCTCGAGCCACTTGTCGAAGAAGTCGAGACCGTGGAACGGCATGTTGATGAACCCGACCGTCGCCGCGAGGAACGCGAGCATGAGGATCGGGCCCGTCATGGTGGCGGGTGACTCGTGCGGCGCGTGCGCGTGCTCCGGGTACAGGATCGCCGTGCCGTAGCTCACCGTCGGCGACGGGTCATGGTCCAGTCTCTCCCGTTCAGCCACGGAGGCGGCGGAGTCGTCGCCCAGCACGGCGGTGGCTGAGCCCGCGGTCGGCGGTGATCGTCAGCGCCACCTGACACGACGAGCGTCACGGGATTCGGGGTCTCCCAGCGCTCGTTGCCGTAGAAGGTGAGGAAGATCAGGCGGGTCATGTAGATGCCGGTGAAGATCGCGGCGAGGAGCGCGATCACCCACAGCCCGTAGTCGTGCGAGAAGTACACCTGCGAGATGATCTCGTCCTTCGAGAAGAACCCGGAGAGCGGCGGCACGCCGGTGATCGCGAGCCAGGCGACCACCATGCCCATCGCGGTGTACGGCAAGAACCTGCGGAAGCGACCCATGAGCCGCATGTCTTGGCCGTCGTGGTTGCCGTGGATCACCGAGCCGGCGCCGAGGAAGAGGCAGCCCTTGTAACACGCGTGGCAGATCACCATGAAGACGGCGGCGCTGTACGCGTGCACACCGACCGCGAGGAACATGTAGCCGAGCTGGCTGACGGTGGAGTACGCGAGCACCCGTTTGATGTCGGGCTGCATGATCGCGACGGTGCCCGCAACGAGCGCGGTGAAGCCGCCGATCCACGCCACCACCGTCGAGGCATCCGGGCTCGCCTGGAGGAACGGGTGCGCGCGGCACAAGAGATACACGCCAGCGGTGACCATGGTGGCCGCGTGGATGAGCGCGGAGACCGGGGTGGGGCCTTCCATCGCGTCGGGCAGCCAGACGTGCAACGGGAACTGCGCGCTCTTGCCGACTGCGGCGAGCAACAGCAGCAACGCGATCGCCGTGGCCGTACCGCTGCCGATCAGGTGCGCACCGGTGCCCATCGCGGCGTAGTCGAGCGAGCCATACGACGCGAAGATCAGGAACATCGCGAGCAGGAAGCCCACGTCGCCGACGCGGTTGGTGACGAACGCCTTCTTGCCGGCCACCGCCGCCGCGTTGCGCTCGAACCAGAACGACACGAGCAGGTACGAGCAGAGGCCGACGCCCTCCCAACCGAGGAACGTGAGGAGGAACGTGGAGCCGAGCACCAGGATCAGCATCGAGGCGGCGAACAGGTTGAGGTAGCAGAAGAACCGCGAGAAGCGTTCGTCGCCGTGCATGTAGCCGATCGAATAGAGGTGGATCAGCGTGCCCACCCCGGTGACGAGCAACAGCCACGTGATCGACAGCGGGTCGGTGAACACGCCGAAGTTCACCCGCAGCGTGCCGGCGGGGAGCCACGTGAACAGGTTGTGCACGTTGGCCTGCGCGTGCTCGGGCAGGTCGCGCATGGCGGCGAACATCACGATCGACCAGCCGAAGGCGAGCGTCATCAGCCCGGTGGCGATCCACCCCGCGATCGGCTCACCGATTCGCTTGCCGCAGAACAACAGGATCACCGCGCCGAGCAACGGCAGCGCGGGAACGATCCATGCGAGATCGAGCAGGTCTCTCGAGGTCATGCGTCGGCCCCGTCACGCAGCAGATCGAGGTCGTCGGCCGTGGCACCCCGACGACGGCGGAAAATGGCCACGATGATGCCGAGACCGACGGCGACCTCGGCCGCCGCGACGACCAGGATGAAGAACACCATGGCCTGACCGCGGATGTCGTTGAGCTGCTTCGCGAACGACACGAACGACAGGTTCACCGCGTTGAGCATCAGCTCGACGCACATGAACATCACGATCACGTTGCGGCGGATGAGCACGCCCATCGCGCCGATGGTGAACATCGCGGCCGCGACGACCAGGTAGTAGCTGGACGTGATGGTCACGATCCACCACCGTGGGACTCGTCGATCTGCTCCTCCACGCGCTTGGCCGCTCCGGCGCGCCAGCACGACGCTGCCCGACCACCGCGAGCACGAGCAGGGCGGCGGTGATCTCGAACGGCCAGAGGAAGTCGGTGAAGAGCGCGTGGGCGACCCGCTCCACGTTGCCGCCGAGACCGGGCGTGCCGCCGTTGATCGCGTGCGCGGCATCGGCCTTCTGCCCGGTGGCCCACTGGTGTGCGCTCAGGAACAGGATCTCCGCCAGCACGATCGCGCCCAGCGCGAAGGCGGTGACGCGCTGATACGGCAGCGGATCGCGCAACGACTCGCTGCGGTCGACACCGAGCAACATGATCACGAACAGGAACAGCACGACGATCGCGCCCGTGTACACGATGATCTGCACGGCCGCGAGCAGGTCGGCGTCTTGCATGATGAAGAACACCGCCACGCTCACGAGCGTGACGACGAGGAGCAACGCCGAGTGCACCGGGTTGCGCGCGAACACCACGCCGAGCGCGCCGGCCAGCGCGAGCGCGGAGAACACGAAGAAGAGAAAGACGGTCACGCGTCGTGCCCCGGTGTGACGACATCCGCGATCGCATCGTCCACGACGACCACCTCATGTGGCGCGCCGTCTTCCGACTGACCCACTTCGGGCGCCCGCACACCGAACCCGAGCTCGCCCGACCAGCCCACCTGGCCCTCGAACACGGCTTGGCCCGACGGCGCAGTGGCGCGCATCCACGCACTGGTGTCGTCGTCCTCGCCACCGAGCCACAGCTCCCACGGCTGACGACGAGCGCGCCCGTCGTCGTCGACGACGAGCTCACGCTTGGTGTAGATGGCGTCGGCCCGGTTGGCGAACGAGAACTCGAACAGCTTCGTCTCGGTGATCGCTTCGGTGGGGCACGCCTCGACGCAGAGGTCGCAGTGGATGCACCGCAGGTAGTTGATCTCGTAGACGAAGCCGTAGCGCTCGCCCGGTGACACCGGCGCGTCGGGCGGGTTGTCGGCGCCGCGCACGTAGATGCACTTCGCCGGGCACACGCCCGCGCAGAGCTCGCACCCGATGCACTTCTCCATGCCGTCCTCGTAGCGGTTGAGGACGTGGCGACCGTGGAAGCGCACCGGCTTGGGGCGCTTCTCCTCCGGGTAGTACTCGGTGACGTTGCCGCGCCCGATCTGGCGCAGGGTGACGGCGAAGCCCGACAGCCAACCCATCTACTTGATCTCCTCGACGAGCTCGGACCGCCGAGGCATCGACGAGTACAGGATGCCGCCGACGATCAGCGCGCCGACGATGGCCGAGGGCAGCACGATGAAGAGGTTCCACTGCTCTTCCTTGGCGATGACCACGACGCCGGAGATCATCACCCACAGGAACGCGATCTCGATGAGGTACTTCCACCCGAAGCCCATGAGCTGGTCGTAGCGAAGGCGGGGGAGCGACGCGCGCAGCCACACGGTGCCGAACAACAGCAGGATCACCTTGGCCATGAACCAGAACACCGGCATGATCCACGCGTTGAACCAACCGTTGGCCGGAAGGAAGCCGAGCCCCGGACCGTTCGGGCCGCCGAAGAAGAGCGTGACCGCGATCGCGCACATCGTGATCACGTTCATGAACTCGGCGAGGTAGAACATCGCGAAGCGGATGCCGGTGTACTCGGTCATGAACCCGGCGGTGAGCTCCTGCTCCGCTTCGGTCATGTCGAACGGCGGATGGTTGGTCTCGGCGACCGCGGCGATCACGAAGATCACGAGGGCGACGATCGCGGGCAGCCAGTACCAGTCGCCGTTGAAGATCGACTCGATGCCGTGCCAGCCCTGCTTGGCGACGATGCCGCGCGTCGAGAGGGTGTTCGACTGCACGATGACGCCGACGATCGCAAGGCTGAACGCGGCCTCGTAGCTCAGGAGCTGCGCCGACGCGCGCACCGAGCCGAGCAGCGGGTACTTCGAGCCCGACGACCAGCCGGCGAGCATCACGCCGTACAACCCGAGGCCCGACATCGCGAGCAGCCACATGATGCCGAACGGCAGGTCGGCGAGTTGGAGGAACGTCTCGTGCCCCGCGATCGTGACCAGCGCCGCCGATGGGCACGATGCTGAACGCGAGGAACGCGGGCAGCAGGGCGAGGTAGGGCGCCAGGAAGAAGATGCGGCGGTCGGCGGTGGTGGGCGCGCTCTGCTCCTTGAAGAACAGCTTGATGCCGTCGGCCAGCGACTGCAGCAGCCCGAACGGCCCGGCACGGTTCGGCCCGATGCGGTTCTGCATCCGCGCGATCACCTTGCGCAGGAACCAGATGTACAGGAGCACCGAGATCAGGAGCAGTGCGAACACCGCGATCGTCTTGCCGATCACGATGAGCACGACGGTGGTGTCGACACCTCCGGAGAACAGCGGATCGGCTGCGAACACGTGCATGGGGCCGATCATCGCGTGGTCTCCACCCGCACGTCGGTGACGACCGCGTTGGCGTCGATCAGCGCTGCAGGGTTCTCCGGGCCGCCCTGCGCGAACGGGATGAACGCGGTGCCCGGCGCGACCGACGGGTCGGTGCGCACGGGCAGGGTGATCGTGGCGCGCGCGCTGGTGACCAACACGTCGTCGCCCACGTTGGCCACGCCGATGCGAGACAGGTCGGTCGGGTGCACGAACAGGGCGGGGCCGTCGGCGAGGCCGGCGATCGCGTTGCTCGACGCCGCGGTGGTCCCGAGGTCGTAGAGGCGCCGCGCCACCACCAGGCGGAGGCTGTAGGCGTCGGTGGGTTCGGGCGTCATCGCGGGCGCCATGCCGTCCCACACGTGGAGGGCCGGCGCGGCGCTGAGCGCGGCGGCAGCCGCGTCGACGAGCTCCGGCACGGTCTCGTCGTCTTCGGCGGTCGCGTCGCCGTGGCCCGCGCCCTCGTTGAGACCAGGCTTGATGGTGCTGAGCGAACCGGTGCCACTCGACTCGACCGCGCCGGTGCCGATCGACGACAGATGCGTGTCGTCGAACGCGACCCCCGGCTTGATCGGCTCCCACGACACGCCGGTGGTGATGCCCAACGCGGAGTGGAGCACGAGCTCGTCAGGATGCGCAGCGATCGGGAGCACCGCGCCGTCGCGCGCGGCGCACGAGCTCGGCATCGACACCCACGAAGGCGGGTGCGACGCGTGCGATCTCGTCCTGCACGTCGTCGACGGAATCGAACCCGAAGTCGACACCGAACCGCGTCGCGAGCTCGGCGGCGATGAGCCAGTCGTCCATCGTGGTGCCCTCGGGCGTGACCAGACGGGCAACCCGCTGCACGCGGCCTTCGAGGTTGGTGGTGGTGCCGGTCTTCTCGCCCCACACCGACGTCGGCAGGAACACGTCGGCGCGCCCGACGGCGTCGACGGAGAACGCGCCGACCGCGATGACGGCTCGCACTCGCTCGAGCGCACGCGCGACGAGCGCGCGGTCGGGCACATCGCGCTCGAGGTCGACGCCGAGCAGTACGAGCGTGTCGATGCGTCCGTCGGCAGCCGCTTCGAGCACGCCGATGGCGTCGAGGCCGGCCGACGCGGGCACGGTGCCCCACTCGGCGGCGAAGCTGTCGCGCCCGGCGTCGAGAGTGACGCGTCCCGGGCAGGAAGCCAGGCGTGAGGCCGAGGTCGAGGGCGCCGTGCACGTTGCCGCGTCGCAGGGCCGAGAGGAACTTCACGCCCGGCACCCCCGCCAGCGCGGCGGCCGCTTGCACCACCGACGCGGGCGACTCGGCGAGTGACGTGCGGCCGAGCACCACGACGATGTCGCCGTCGCGCCCGTCGAGCGCGTCGACCGCTCGCTCGATCTGGCCGTCGCCCGACGCGGTGCCGTTGCCGCTGAGCGCACGGGCGAGCGCCTGCGCGATCGCACCCGCTTCGCCCGGCGCGTGGCGCAACACCGCGTGGGCGTCGCGCGTGAGCCCGCTGGCGCCGGCGGCGATCTCGATCAGTGGCACGCCGAGCTCGACGGCTGCGTGACGCACGCGCAGCGCGAGCACCGGCAGCTCTTCCTTCAGATCGGGCCCGAGCAACACGATCCCGCGGGCACGATCGAGGTCGGAGATCACCGCGCGGGTCAAGCCGAGCACGACGTCGGCGGGCAGACCATCGCCGAGCTGCGCGTCGACGTGGTCGGTGCCGAGCACGCCCTTGGCGAGGCGACCCCACACGTACGCGTCCTCGTTGGTGCCGCGCGCGCCGCCGAGCATCGCGATCGATGCCGGACCCGACGTGTCGAGGGCCTGCTGAAGCACAGCGGCCGCGGCATCGAGCGCCTCGGGCCACGACACATCCACGAGCTCGTCGCGATCGGCGTCGCGCACCATCGGGGTGCGCACGCGATCCGCACGGTTCACCCAGTCGATGCCGTAGCGACCCTTGTCGCAGAGCCAACCCTGGTTCACCGGCTCGGAGTCGACCCCGAGCAGGCGCACGACCTGATTCGACGTGCTCTGCAGCGCGCCGCGGCAACCCACCGCGCACGTCTGGCACGACGTCTCGACGGTCTGGAGGTCCCACGGGCGCGCCCGGAAGCGGTACGAGCCCGCGGTGAGCGCGCCGACCGGGCAGATCTGCACGGTGTTGCCGGAGAAGTAGGAGGTGAACGGCTCGTCGGGGTAGGTGATCACCTCGGTGGTGCCACCGCGTCCACCGAAGTCGATCAGCGGGTCGCCCGCGACTTCCGCGGCGAACCGGGTGCAGCGACCGCACTGGATGCAGCGCTCACGGTCGAGCAGCACGAGGTCGCTGATCGGGATCGGCTTCTCGAAGTGACGCTTCTCCTCGACGAAGCGCGACTCGCCGGGACCGAACGCGAGGGTCTGGTCCTGCAGCGGGCACTCGCCACCGCGGTCGCACACCGGGCAGTCGAGCGGGTGGTTGATGAGCAGGAACTCGAGCACGCCGTCCTGTGCGCCCTTGACCCGGTCGTTGGTGGTGTGCACGACCATGCCGTCGACGACGGGCGTGGCGCACGAGATCTGCAGGCCGCGCATGCCTTCGACTTCGACCAGGCACATGCGACACATGCCCACCGGCTTCATGCGCTCGTGCCAGCAGAACCGGGGGATGTAGGTGCCGTGTTGCTGCGCGGCCTTGATGAGCAGCTCGCCGCGCGCGACCTGCACCTCTTTGCCGTCGACCGTGATGGTGACGACGTCGGGACCGGGCGCGACCGGGATCACGTAGCGGTGCTCCGACGGCCACTGCGACATCGAGATCTGGTCGGTCATGTCGCCACCTGTGCTTCGACGGCCGCCACGTCGACGGCCGCGCACGGCGAGCGCGCCGCGTCGCTCGGTGTCGCGCGTCATGCGCTCGATGATCTCGTCACGCCAGAATCGGTTGAGACTCACCACCGGCGACATGGTGCTCGGCCCGAGCTGGCAGATGGTGGTCATTCCCGGCGGCCAGTCGAGGCCGGGCGCGAGGTTGGCGCCGAACCCGAGGAGGAGGTCGAGGTCTTCGGGGCGACCGTGGCCGTTGACCATCCGGTAGAGCACCTTCTCCAACCACCCGGAACCTTCGCGACACGGTGTGCACTTGCCGCACGACTCGTGCGCGAAGAACTTCGCGATGCGCCACGCGATGAGCAGCGGGTCGACGGTGTCGTCGTAGACCATCACCGCACCCGAGCCGAGCATCGTCTTGGCGTCGAGCTCGGCCTGCACGTAGTCCATGTCGAGCTGCGTGTCGAGGTGCCGCTCGAGCAACCAGGGCGCTCGACGCGCCGCCAGGAATGAAGAACCCGAGGTCGCGACCGTCACGCACGCCGCCGGCGAGCTCGTAGATCAGCTCGCGGAACGTCATGCCGAGCTCGACTTCGTAGTTGCCCGGACGCTCGACCATGCCCGACACCGAGAAGAGGCGCGTGCCCTTCGAGCGGTTGACGCCGAAGTTGGCGTACCACTCGGCGCCGTTGCGCAGGATGTGCGGCACGGTCGACAACGTCTCGATGTTGTTGACGATGGTGGGCGCCGCGTACATGCCCTGCACCGCAGGGAACGGCGGCTTGATGCGCGGCATTGCACGCTCGCCTTCGAGGCTCGACAGCAAGCCGGTCTCGTCACCCGCGATGTAGCACCCCGCGCCGCGGTGCAGGATGATCTCGAGGTCGAAGCCGGAGCCGAGGATGTTCTCGCCGACGAAGCCGCGCGCGTAGGCCTCGGCCAACGCCTTGCCGAGCCGCTCCGCCCCGAGCGCCAGCTCGCCGCGGAGGTACACGAAGGCGTGGTGGGCCTGGATCGCGTACGCCGCGATCACGATGCCCTCGATCAACTGGTGGGGGTCGCCCTCCACGAGCATGTGGTCCTTGAACGTGGACGGCTCACCCTCGTCACCGTTCACCGCGAGGTAGCGCGGGAAGATGTCCTTCGGGAGGAACGACCACTTCTGCCCGGTGCCGAAGCCCGCGCCGCCCCGACCGCGCAGGCCGGAGTCCATCACGATCTGCACGACGTCGGCCGGCTCCTTGGCGAACGCCGTTTCGAGCGCGCCGTACGCACCGTTCTCGAGTGCCGCCTCGATCGTGAACGAGTCGGCCGGACGGTCGCGCAGGAACTTGGTGATGATGCGAGTCTCTTGTGCAGCCACGAGTGCGCTACTCCCCCGTGCTCGGTGAGCCGGAGATGCTGCGGGCGACGCGCGCACCGCTGGCGTACTCGTTGATCAGTGCTTCCGCCGCTTCGGGCGTGACGGGCCCGTGGAACTCGTAGTTCACCTGCATCACCGGCGCGAGATCGCAGGCGGCGATGCACTCGACCTCTTCGACGGTGACCTCGGGGTCGTCGGCGTACGTGTGCTCGAGGTGCGCGAGCAGCTCGGGGCCGCGGTTCACGAGGCAGCTCACGTTGGTGCACACGGACACGAGCAGCTTGCCGACCGGCTCGCGCTTGTACATCGTGTAGAAGGACGCGGTGCCGAGCACGAGTGCGGGCGTCATGTCGAGCAGTGCCGCGACCTCTTCCATCGCATCGCCGGTGACCCAGCCGTCCTGGTCCTGCGCGAGGTGCAGGAGCGGCAACAACGCGGAGCGCTTGAACGGATAGCGGGCGATGATCGCGCGCGCGGCTTCGAGGTTCGCAGGGGTGAAGGCCACTATCGGTCGACCTCCCCCATGATCGGATCGATGCTCGAGACGATGGCCACGGCGTCGGCGAACATACCGCCGGGAACCATCGCATCCATCGACTGGAGGTTGTAGAACGACGGCCCGCGGATGTGCATGCGCACCGGCTTCGACGTGCCGTCGGCCACCAGATAGCAGCCGATCTCACCGCGCGGTGACTCCACCGCCACGTACGTCTCTCCCGCGGGCACGCGGAAGCCCTCGGTGAACAGCTTGAAGTGGTGGATCAGCGCTTCCATCGACTCGTCGATGCGCGCACGCGGCGGCGGCGTGACCTTGCGGTCCTGTACCCGGTAGTCGCCCGCGGGCATCCGCTCGACGCACTGCCGCACGATCTTCACCGACTCGAGGATCTCGTAGAGGCGGATCTGGAACCGGTCGAACACGTCGCCATTGCTGGTGTAGATCACGTCGAAGTCGACGTCGTCGTACGCGAGGTACGGCTGCGCCTTGCGGAGGTCCCAGGCGAAGCCGGTGGAGCGAAGGATCGGGCCGCTGGCGCCCAGCGCCAGTGCTTCGTCGGTGGTGATGCGCCCGACACCGACGGTGCGCTCACGCCAGATCGGGTTGTCGGTGAGCAGCTCCGAGTACTCGGCCACGCCTTTCTCGACGGTGTCGCACACCTCGAGGGTGGCTTCGCGCCAGCCGTCGGGCAGATCGACTGACACCCCGCCGGCGCGGATGTAGTTGTGGTTCATCCGCAGCCCGGTGATCATCTCGAGCAGCCGGAGCGTGACCTCGCGCTCGCGCCAGCCGTAGATCATCATCGACACCGCGCCGAGGTCCATGCCGTTGGTCGCCTGGAACAGCAGGTGCGACGACATGCGGTTGAGCTCGACCATCATCATGCGGATCCACGTGGCGCGATCCGGCACCTCGACGTCGAGCAGCTTCTCCACCGCGAGCGCGTAGACGAGCTCGTTCGACAGCGGCGACGCGTAGTCCATGCGCGTGACGTTGGTGCCACCCTGCACGTAGGTGAGCTCCTCACCGGTCTTCTCCATGCCGGTGTGGAGGTAACCGACGACGGCTTTGGCGCGCAGCACGGTCTCGCCGTCGAGCTCCATCATGATGCGCAACACACCGTGGGTGGACGGGTGCTGCGGACCCATGTTGATGATCATGGTGTCGTCGTCGTCGGGCCATGGCCCGCCGGTGAGCACCACCTCGGCCTCGCGCGCGGGGCCGGTGAGTGGGCGCAGGAGCTGCGCGCCCTCGTCGGTCTGCGACGCGAGCCGCCGCTGTTCGGCCGCGTCCTGTGGGTCCCAGCCGTCGGTGTCGGTCGACACGTCGTCGCTCATCGGGGGCCCGGGTCTTCCTTGAACGTGACCGGCACGCGCGGGGGCGTCGTCCTTGCGCAGCGGGTGACCCAGCCAGTCGTCGGGCATCAGGATGCGCGTGAGGTCGGGGTGACCCTCGAAGCGGATGCCGAAGAGGTCGAAGGTCTCACGCTCGCCGAAGCCGATGCCCGGGTAGAGCACGGCGATGCTCGGCACCACCGGATCGTCGACCGGCACCTGACAGATCGTGCGGATGCGGCGGTTGCGCGGGTGCGACAGGAAGTTCGCGACCACCTCGAAACGCTCGGGTGACACGCCGGGCGGAACGTGGCGTGCGGCGTCGACGAGATGGTCGACCGCGCACACGTCGAGGCATTGCGTGAAGCGCTGGTCGTCGCGCAGGAACGTGGCCACCTCGGCCCAGTCGGCGCGATCGACGTGGAGCACCGATTGGCCGTGCGACTCGTGAAAGATCGTGTTCGGGAACCGCTCCACCACCGCGGCCGCGATCTCGTCGTCGATCGGCGGCGGTGCGTCGGGGCCCTCTGGCTCAACGGGCTCGTCGTCGGGCTCGTGATTCTGTTCACGAGCCTGGGTGTCGTCGGGGGCCATTGCTGATTCGTTCGCTCAGCCCGCCGCGACGACGCCGTCGCGTGCTTCGATCTCGATCCCCGCCCCGCCGTGGGCGCTGTGCTGGCGGCGCTTCATGATCTCGCCGGTGCGGATCTGCTCGTCGAGTGTGATGATGCCGTGCATCAGCGTCTCCGGACCGGGCGGGCAGCCGGGCACGTACACGTCGACCGGCACGATCTGGTCGACACCCTGCACGATCGCGTAGTTGTTGAACATCCCGCCACTGCTCGCGCACACACCCATGGAGATGACCCACTTGGGCTCGACCATCTGGTCGTAGACCTGACGCAGCACCGGGGCCATCTTCTGGCTCACGCGCCCGGCCACGATCATGAGATCGGCCTGGCGGGGGCTGGCGCGGAAGATCTCCATCCCGAAGCGCGAGAGGTCGTAGTGCGCGGCGCCGGCGGCCATCATCTCGATGGCGCAGCACGCGAGACCAAAGGTGGCCGGCCACACCGAGCTGCGCCGCGCCCACTTCACGAGGTCCTCGACGCGGCCGGTGAGGAAGTTGTGCGGAACCTGTTCGAGCCCCACTACGCCGCTCGCTCCTCGTCGGTCTGGTCGGCGTCGGGCACGAAGGCCACCGACGGGTCGAGGCCGTCACGCCCAGGCGCACCGGCCGCGCGCAACACACCGGCACCGGCACGGGAGATGACCTGCTTGACCGGTCCCCACTCGAGCGCGCCGGTGGAGAGGAGGTAGGCGAACGGCACGAGCAACACGAGCAGGAACACGCCCATGAGGATCAATCCGTACGCACCCGGCACGAAGTCTCGCGGATGATGGTGGCGAAGGGATACAAGAAGATGATCTCGACATCGAGGACGATGAAGGCCATCGCGACCAGGTAGAACTTCACGGGGAACCGTTCGGCCGGCTCGAACTCCGGCACGATCCCGCACTCGTACGGGGCTTCCTTCGCCGACGTGGGCCGCCGGGGCCCGAGCAGCGTGGACGCCAGGAACGACGCCGACACGAAGAGCACCACCAGGATCGTCATGGTGAGGATGGGCAGATACGCGCTCATACCTGTTCCCACCTTTCCGTGTGTGCCGGCCCGTGTGTGCGGTCCGAGTGTGCTGGTCCGAGTGTCGCGGCGTGTCGAATTTGGGTCCGCAGCAGCCGTTCGTTCGACTCACTTCCAGACGGCGCTGGGCCTTTCGGGCGCAGGCTATCCGACTCTCGCGTGCGCTCGCCTCTTCGGCGCGCGACACCTCGATGCGGTCGAGCAGGCCGGTCGAGGCTGCTAGCGTCCTCCCGGAGCCGGGCGGGCTTCACCACACTGCTTATGCCAATTTCTCGACGCGTCCTCACCGCGGTCATCGCGATGGCCTTGGCACTGGTCCCGACCCTCTGGGCTTCGACGTCCTTTGCCTCCACTGCTGACGACCTCGCCGCGGCAAAGCAGAAACTGAGTGACGCGCGCGAGTCGGCGAACGAAGCCGTCGCATCGTTCACCGCGGCAGAGAGCAAGCTCGCGGAGACCGAGCACCACATCGACGACCTCACGGCGTCGATCAACGACTTGAAGGCGAAGGCCGCCGCGCTCGAGGACATCGTGCGCGACCGCGCCGTGTACGCGTACACCCACAAGGGCCAAGAGCTCGACATCGTCGTCGACGCCAGCGACCCCGTGCAGGCCTCGCGGCGCAGCCAACTCCTCGACCACGCGAACCAGCACGACAACGACGCGGTGAAGAAGCTCGCGGCGATCAACGACGACCTCAAGCGCCAACAGGACAGCTTGAAGACGCAGCTGGCGCAGCAACAAGACGTGACCACCCAGCTCGCGTCGAAGGCCGACGACCTGAAGAAGAAGCTCGACGATTCGCAAGCCGCCGCCGCCGCGCTCCAGCAGCAGTACGACGCGGAGATCGCCGCGGCGCAAGCGGCGCAAGACGCCCAGCGTGCGCAAGAGCTCGCCGCCGAACGCGCAAGTGTGGCGAGCGCCCAGAAGGTGAGCTCGGCCGGGCCGGGCCAGATCATCGGGGTGCCCACCGTCTCCGGGTTCACGTGCCCGGTGTCGGGCGCGGTGTACAGCGACGACTTCGGCGGCGCGCGCGGGCATCCGGGCATCGACATGTTCGTGCCGATGCAGACGCCGGCAGTCGCAGTGAAGAGCGGCACGGTGACGTTCGTGGCCAACGAAGGTGACGGCGGCAACGCCGCGTACCTCAACGGCAGCGACGGCAACACGTACTACTACGCGCACTTCGACTCGTTCGTGGGCACGGCGCGATCGGTGTCGGCCGGCGAGATCATCGGCATGACCGGCATGACCGGGAACGCCACCGCGCCGCACCTGCACTTCGAGATCCGCCTCGGTGGGCCCAACGGCTCCCGCACAAATCCATACCCGACCCTCAAAGGCGCAGGGTGCTGAGCCGACACAGTTCGACATGACCGAAGAACACGCACGCAGCGACCGGGTGCTCGACGCGGAATTCCTCACCGATCTCGGCGAGCGATCGGCCGACGAGCTCCGGGCCATGCACGCGGAATGCCTCGAGCTCGAGACCGAGGTGTCGTACGTGCGGCGGCTCACCCAGGCCCGCATCGACATCCTCGAAGCGGAGACCGGTCGACGCGAACGCGGCGACTCGCTCGAAGACCTCATCAACTCGCTGCCCGAGATCCTCGCCGATTCGGGGCCGCGGGGCGATCCGGCATCCAGCCGTCTCCCGATGCAGATGGCACCGGCGCAGGACAGCGAGTGGGCACCGCAGCTCGAAGCGTTCGACGTGACCCTCACCAAGCTCACGGTGTTGTCGCCCGAGGAGCTCACCGCCGCCATCGACGGGCTGCGGGCGCTCGAGCGTGAAGTGTCGGACCAGCGCCGTTCGCTGTTCGGCGTGATCGACCGGATCGACCTCGAGCTCGCCGAGCGGCTGCGTTCCGAATAGGCGTTCGATCCGGCTCCGTCGAGCCGGGTGCACGCCAGCACCGGTGCGAGGGGTCGCCCTCGCGCGTGCGCCGGTAGGATCGTCGGGCTATGCGGGTTGCCATGTTGAGCGTGCACACGTCACCTCTGGCGCAGCCGGGTGGCGGCGATGCCGGCGGCATGAACGTGTACATCCGTGCCCTGGCCTCGGCGCTGGCCCGCGGGCGTGCAGGTCGACGTCCTCACGCGCACCGAACACGCCGAGCAGCCGCCGGTCGTGGTGGTCGAGCCGGGCTTCCGCGTGCTGCACGTCGACGCCGGGCCGCGGGCGCCGGTGCCGCGCCGCGAGTTCCCCGATCTCGTCGCGCCGTTCACCGAGGCCGCGCGCGAGAAGCTCGAGCGTTGTGGCTACGACTACGACGTCCTGCACGCCAACTACTGGGTGTCGGGTGCGGTCGGTCATCGGCTCAAGCACGAGCTCGGCCTGCCCGCTCGTCACCACGTTCCACTCGCTCGATCGGGTGAAGGCCGAAGTCGGTCTCGACGACGACGTGGCGCTACGACCGCGGTCGAAGCCCAGGTGGTGCGCTGCGCCGACCTCGTGATCGCCTCCACCGACGAGGAACGCCGCCAGCTCGAACACCACTACGGCGCCGACCCGAGTCGCATCGAGATCATCCCGCAGGGTGTGGATGCCCGGTTGTTCTCACCGGGCGACCGCGAGGCCGCGAAGCGCTCGCTGGGCCTCGGCGGACGGCCGGTGCTCGTGTTCGTGGGCCGCATCCAGCCCCTCAAGGGCGCCGACCTCGCGGTGCGCGCGCTGGCCGAGCTTCCCGATCGTCGCACCGAGCTGTTGATCGTGGGCGGTCCGAGCGGGCCCGACGGGGAGCAGGAGCTCGCCCGTCTGCATTCGCTGGTGGAAGAGCTCGGCCTCGTCACCCGCGTGCGCTTCGTGCCGCCGCGTCGTCACGAGGAGCTCGCCGACTACTACCGCGCCGCCGACGTGTGCGTGGTGCCGTCGCGCAGCGAGTCGTTCGGGCTCGTCGCGCTCGAGGCTGCCGCGTGCGGCACACCGGTGGTGGCGTCCGACGTGGGCGGGCTGCGCATCGTCGTCGACGACGGCCGCACCGGTCTGCTCGTGGCCGAGCGCGATCCTCGCGCGTTCGCGGATGCAATCGGACGCGCGTTGCGCGACTCGGATGCGATGGCCGCCAACGCGATCGCGCACGCGTCGACGTTTCGCTGGAGCATCGCGGCCGCCCGACTGCGTCGGCACTACCACGATCTCGGCGCCCGCGCGCTCGTGCAGTGCAGCTGAGCGGGGACGCACAAAACCTCTCCGACACGCTCGCGAGCGAGCTTGCCCGCGCGCACGAGCTCGTCGCCTCGCACCTCGAAGGGCCGGTGGCCGCCGAGGAGTACGTGCAGACGGTCGAGTACGACCCGGAGCTGCGGCGTTGGTACGTGCGGTTCACCTGCGATGCGCGCGACGCCACCACCATCTACTTCGATCTGCACCAGCGCACGCTGCGCTACGAGGTGTACTTCCTCCCGATCCCGCCGCAGCACCTCGAAGAGCTCTACGAGGTGCTGTTGCACGCCAACCACTCGATGTACGGCGCGCGGTTCTCGCTCGGGCCCGACGGTGACATCTATCTCGTCGGACGGGTGGCGCTGGAGCACCTCGACACCGAGGAGCTCGATCGCATCATCGGCGTGCTCTACGAGCTGACCGACCGGTGGTTCCAGCCCGTGGTGCGCATCGCCTACCCACGGCCCGCGCCGAGCTGATCAGATGTTCCTTTAATCTAATCTCGACAAATACGTCGAAACTGGTTGCAAACCGGACAGTGGTCCGGTACGTGTGCCCGCACGGCGCCGACGGGTGCCGATGGTGCGAGGCCCGAGGTGCAGGACGGTCGCCCCGTTCGGGGAAGTGCGGGACCGACCCGGTGGTTCCTCGGGCCCGTGCCGCGTCTGCCGGTCAGGAAGGGCTGTGCCACGGTGGGTGATCGCCCGGCACCCGCTGCGGTCACGGTTACCCTTGCGGCATGAAGGTCGGGTTGCTCGGCGGTGGTCGAATGGGCGAGGCGCTCGCCTCCGGACTGGTGAACGCGGGCTTCGATCCCACTGAGATCTCGGTGGCGGAGATCGACCCCGACCGTCGCCACGCCCTCGAGGCCGCGGTGCCCGGCGTGTTGGTGGTGCCGAGCCCGGCGTGGGCCGCGGCCGACGTCGAGGTGTTGATCGTGGCCGTCAAGCCCGGTGACGTGGTCGACGCGCTCGAGCAGTGCAGCACGGCGTTGCCGGAGCACGCGCTGATCCTGTCGATCGCCGCGGGCGTGGGCATCGCCACACTCGAGGCCGCCGCGCCCGGCCGCCCGGTGGTGCGGGCCATGCCCAACACCCCGGCCATCGTGCGGCGCGGGGCGTCGGCCATCGCGGGCGGCACGCTCGTCACCGAGGACAACCTGCTCCTGGCCGAACGGATCCTCGGCGCCGTCGGCACCGTGGTCCGCGTGCCCGAACGCCACCTCGACGCGGTCACCGGCGTGTCGGGTTCGGGGCCGGCCTACGTGTTCCTCCTCGCCGAGTCGATGATCGAAGCCGGAGTGTTGGTCGGGCTGCCCCGCGTCACGGCCGACGCGTTGGTGCGCCAGACGTTGCTCGGCGCGGCCGCGCTGCTCGACGAAACCACCGACACGCCCGAGACGCTCCGGGCCGCGGTCACGTCGCCCGGCGGCACCACCGCGGCCGCCATCAAGGAGTTCGAGACCCACGGGTTCCGCTCCGCGGTGCTGCACGCAGTCGAGGCCGCAACCCAACGCTCGCGCGAGATGGGGAGTGGCGCGTGACGCGATCGCAACAAGTCGCGTCTCCCTCCGAAGCTGCCCGACCCGATACGCGATCGGGCGCCGGCCGCACCGCGCGAGGAGTCCGCGCGCGAGCAGTTGAAGCGCGCCCGCGTTGCCGGGCGCAGCAGTGAGTTCGGACGCGAGGAGATCCTCGGCGTGATGCGGCGCGTTGCCCGCAACGACGTCCGCTCCCTGCTCGGATGCGCGCCGTTCGACGGCATCACGATCGAGCAGGTGCGCGCGGCGGTCGCAGCCGAGTTCGGTTGGACGGGCGACGGGCCACGCGCGCGCATCGCGCCCGAGCGAACCGTCGACACCTTCGCCGCCGCGTGCCGCACGGGTGCTCGAGGTCGGCGCGCGGAGGCGGCCGCATCGCGTTCGCGACGTCGTCGCCGGCGTCGTTGTTCACGTTGCACCGCGAGCTGGCACGCGTCGCGGCACGCGGCCGGCGCGGCGGTGTACGACTCGAGCGAGACCGCGACGTTCCGCGGCCGCGACACGAACACGGCCCGGGTGCGATGGGTCGACCGGGTCGCGATGGTCACCGATGGCCGTGCGCTGCTCGGCGACGACGCGAGCGGCCTCGCCGCCGAAGAGCTGCTGTTCGCCATCGGACACCCCGACCTCGTGGTCGCGGATCGCACGTTCGCCGGAAAGGCGCTGGCGGCGGGACACGAGGTCGTTGCCTTCGCCGGCCTCGACGCGGTCGCCCTCGCCGTCGCGGAGTGGCGGGGCCTGGCCATCCGGGTCGTCCCGCTCGACGAGCAACGCCCGCCGGATGCCTACCGGCCCCTGGTGCGCATTCTCGAAGAGGTGCCCGGTCACGAGCATTGCACCGAGGCGGGCGTCGTCCCGGGCCCCGGGGCCGACACCGACTGGCTCGTCGCGGAAGGCTGAGCCAGCGGGCACCAGCCGTCATCTTCCACAGGGCCGTGCCCGACCCCGGACGTCGCTTTTTGCAACACAGGCCGCACCGGCGTACGCTCACCCGCGGGTAAGCGGGGTACACGGAAGGGGTGAAAGCCAGTGGCGCAGTCATTCGCCACCGCGCGTTTCCTGACTGTGCAGGAAGTCGCGGAACTGATGCGGGTTTCGACCATGACGGTCTACCGCATCATCAAGTGCGGGCGAATTGCCCGCCGTGCGCGTCGGACGTTCGTTCCGTGTGCGCGACGTCGACGTCGACGCGTACCTGGGCCAGCGGTACACCCAGGCCGGTTGACGCACCTGCTCATCGACGTCTGGCTCAGCGAGGTCGGGCCCATTGACGTCGAGGCGCGGTGCGGTCCCTAGCCTGACCGCGTGCTGATCGCGTTCGCGTCCGACTACGGGCACGCCGACGAGTTCGTCGGCGTGTGCCGTGGCCGTGATGCTCGGGCTCGCGCCGTCGGGCACCGAGATCCTCGACCTCGGCCACGAGATCCCGGCGCACGACGTGCGCGCCGGGAGCCTGCTGCTGGTGCGGTCGGTGCAGTACCTGCCCGACGACACGATCCTGTTCGCCGTCGTCGACCCCGGCGTGGGCACCGAGCGGCGCCTGGTGGCGGTCGAGGTGGCGGGCGGCGTGCTGCTCGGCCCCGACAACGGCCTCCTCGCGCCCGCCACCGCCATGATCGGCGGGCCGCAGCGGGTGGTGTCGCTCGAGAACCCGGAGTACCACCTCGCCGCGCCCGGGCCCGACGTTCGCCGGGCGCGACATCCTCGCTCCGGCGGCCGGGCACCTCGCGGCGGGTGTGCCGCTCGACGAGCTCGGCGCCGGAGATCGACCCGGTGACGATGGTGCCGGGGATCCTGTCGCTGCCCGACGTCGACGACGACGGCGCGATCGTCGGCCGAGGTCTGGTGGGTCGACCGGTTCGGCAACTGCCAGCTCAACATCGACCCCGACGAGCTCACCGCTCGCCGGCACGCATCCCGGCGACCGAGTCGAGGTCCGGATGGCCGACGGGATCCGCGCCGCGCGCTGGGTGCGCACCTACGCCGACGCCAAGCCGTCGGAGCTCGTGCTGCTCGTCGACTCGTACGGGTTGTTGTCGCTCGCGTTCGACCGCGAGTCGGCCGGCGCCGCGCTGAACCTGCACGCCGGCAACCCCGTCACGCTGGTGCCCGAACCCGCGTCGCACCGTCGACCCGGCATCCCTGTGCGAGGCACGCCATGAGACCCGGCACCACGATCATGATCGTGATCCTGCTCGCCCTCATCCTCGGCGCCGCGCTCGTGCAGTTCGTCCTCCTGGCGAACTAGCTCCTGCCCGTCGCCCGACCGGCTTCGATGCCGACCGGCACGAAGGGATCATGGCGAGTCTCGTGCGAGACGTGGACCGGCCACGAGTGCGGGCGGGCTTGGGGCGGGCTGGGAGGCTCGTGAACATCGACGATGTCGATGTCCACGCCGCCCACACTCGCTGACCGGATCCATTGCGAGCTTCCCCCCGGGGGACGCTCGTGTGCCCAGGATCGTCGGGTTGTCGAAGAAGCTTGAGCCAAAACGACCACGCAGCGTGAACTTTTACCTCGCTCAGTGATCGACCGGTAGTTCGACGTCGGGAGCGGCCGCGACGGCGTCCGGCGACGGGCGCGCCGACGACGCGGAACCCGCCAGCACGAACCCGCCGTAGATCACCGCGATACCCGACCGCGAGGCTCAGCGCGAACGCCTCGTCGTGGCCGATCGCACCTTGGACGAGCCCGCCGCTCGCCAGGATGATCGTGCCCAGCGCGATGCAGCGCGTTCGCCGTCGCCAGGCCGCGCGTGCCCGGGCGCGCGGCCCCGCGCGAACCGCACCGCGGACACCACCGCCCCCACGATGATCACGGTCGCGGCCACGCCGCTGCCCACCGCGGCCAGGATGCGCGGCAGCGCCCCGAACACGTCGCTGCCCACCGGGATCTCGGTGCCGCTCACCGGCGCCATCGGCGCGCTCAGCACCACCCCCGCCGCGAAGCCGCTGACCACCAAGAGGCGTGAGATGCACCCCGTGCGCCACCCGACGCGACGTGAGGAGGTAGAGGGTGCCGAGGGCCAGCCACGGCACGTCGAGGATGGCGCCGAACAGGTAGAAGACCCGGAACGTGCCCTTGTCCCAACCGGTCGACGTACCCGTGGCCAGCGCCGCTGAGGCCAGGGCGAACATGGCCAGTGCCACCGTCCACGCCAGGTGCTGCGGGCGGTGCGCCTGGGTGTAGCGCACCAGCATCGCCTGGGCGAAGAGACACGAAATCGCCGTCGCGACGAAGGCGAGCCCGACCACCACGGTTGCAGGGTACGACGGCGCCGGGGGCTTCGAGAATTTGTGCACAAGCTCGGTACGCTGGCTCTGAAGCCGGGGGCACCCCGGTCGTCGAGGAGGCTCCAATTTCCGACGCTCGGCGCATCCCCGAGGCAACGGTCGCACGTTTGCCGCTCTACTACCGGGCGCTGATCGAGACCTCCGACGCCGAGATCGGCACGGTCTCGTCGGAGCGCCTGGCCGAGCTGGCCGGCGTCAACGCGGCCAAGGTGCGCAAGGACCTCTCCTTCCTCGGGTCCTACGGCACCCGCGGCGTGGGCTACGACGTGGAGCACCTCCTCCGCGAGATCTCCCGTGAGCTCGGGCTCACCCACGACTGGCCCGTCGCCATCGTCGGCGTCGGCAACCTGGGCCAGGCCCTCGCCGGTTATCACGGCTTCGGCGCACGTGGTTTCTCGGTGGTCGCCCTGTTCGACGCCGACGCCGCCAAGGTGGGCAAGCGCGTCGGCGACCTCGTGATCGAGTCGCTCGACGACCTGCCCAAGGTCGCCCGCTCGCGCGGCGTGGCCATCGGCATCATCGCAACGCCCGCGCACGCGGCCCAAGAGGTGGCCGACCGTCTCGCAGAGGCGGGCGTGTCGTCGATCCTCAACTTCGCACCCACGGTGGTGAACGCCCCCGCCGGGGTGTCGATGCGCAAGGTCGACCTCGCCACCGAATTGCAGATCCTCTCCTTCTACCAACAGCGCCAGATCGACGGGAACGGCGCCCGCGTGCGCGCGTGATCACGATGACTCGCCCTGCCATCACCGGGTACCCCGCCAACCTCGTCGTCGACGGGCGCCGTTGCGTCGTGATCGGCGCCGGGCGCATCGCGGCCCGCAAGATCGACGCGCTCGTCGCCGCGGGCGCCGACGTGCACGTGGTCGCGCCGGTGGTCGAGCGACGAGGTGCGTGCGTGGGCGAGCGAAGGGCGCCTCACGCTGCACGAGCGCTCGTTCGTGGCAGACGATCTCGACGGCGCGTGGCTCGCCACCACCGCTACCGGCGTGCCGCGCCGTCGACCACGCGGTGTTCGAGGCGGGCGAGGCGCGGCAGGTGTGGGTGAACTCCGCCGACGATCCTGCCAACTGCTCCTTCACCCTCATGTCGGTCGTGCGCCGAGGCGACCTGGTGGTCACCATCGGCACCGGCGGACGCAGCCCTGCGCTCGCCACCTGGCTCCGGAAGCGGCTCGGCGACGAGCTCGGGCCCGAGTACGAGACCCTGCTCGACCTCCTCTCGGAGGCTCGGGAATCCATCCGGGCGAGCGGCCGTTCGAGCGAAGAGCCTGATTGGCAACAGGCCCTCGATTCCGGCATGCTCGACCTGATCCGCGCCGGTTCGCGTGGACGAAGCCAAGGAGCTGCTGCGCGCATGTCTCTCCTCGTAGTCGGGCTCAACCACCGCACGGTGCCCGTGGCAGCTGCTGGAGCGGCTTTCGGTCGCGCCCGACGCGCTGCCCAAGGCGCTCGAGTCGTCTGACGCGGCGCGAGCACCTGGCCGAGGCGGTGCTCGTGTCCACGTGCAACCGCACCGAGGTCTACGCGCACGCCACGCTGTTCCACCCCGCGATGCAAGACGTGCGCGACTTCCTCGCCGACGTGTCGGGCGTCGACCCCGATGAGTTCGCCGACCTCCTGTACGCCTACCACGACGACGCCGCGGTGTCGCACCTCTTCGGGGTGGCCGCCGGGCTCGACTCGATGATCATCGGCGAGGGCGAGATCCTCGGCCAGGTGCGTGAGGCGTGGCTGGTGGCCGGACGCGAAGGCGCCAGTGGCCCGCTGCTCGACCGCACGTTCCGCCACGCCATCGAGGTGGGCAAGCGCGCCCGCACCGAGACGGCGATCGGCCGTCACGCGGTGTCGGTGTCATCGGCCGCAGTGGCGCTCGCCACCAACCGGCTCGGCACCCTCGACGATCGCCGCGTGCTCGTACTCGGCGCCGGCGACATGGGCCAGGGCATGGTGCTCGCGCTGGCGGGCGCCGGCGTGCGCGAGATCGTGATCGCCAACCGCACGCTGTCGCGCGCCGAGGAGCTGGCGGTTCGGGTGGGCGGCCGCGCCATCCCGTTCGACGACATCTCGAGCGCGCTGGTGGAGTGCGACGTGCTGCTCGTGTCGACCGGTGCCCCCGACGTGCTGGTGGAGCGCGCCGACCTCGAACGGGTGATGGAACGCCGCAACGGTCGGGCGCTGCTGGTGGTCGACATCGGTGTGCCCCGCAACATCGACCCCGGCGCGGGTGAGGTGTTCGGTGTGGCCCTGCTCGACATCGACGACCTGCGGGCCTTCGGCGAGCAGTCTCTGGCTCAGCGCCGTCAAGAGATCGGCAAGGTGCGCGACCTGATCAGCGACGAGATCGACCGTCATCGGGTGGAGCGCTCGGCACGTGAGGTGGCGCCGTTGGTGACCGCGTTGCGTGCCCGGGCCGAAGACCTGCGTCTGCTCGAGCTCGAGCGGTCGCGTGTGAAGCTCGACGCGCTCGACCCGGCCGCCCGTGCCGCGGTGGAGACGCTCACCCAGGCGTTGGTGAACAAGCTGCTCCACGAGCCCACGGTGCGGCTGAAGGATTCGGCTGGGACCGCGCGTGGCGATCTCTACGCCGACGCGATCGTCGAGCTGTTCGGTCTCACGGAGCCCGAGTCCGACACCGACAACTGATGCTGCGCATCGCGACGCGCGGCAGTGCGCTGGCGCGCTGGCAGGCGGAGCGGGTCGCGGCGTTGCTCGGTGGCGACGTGGAGCTGGTGGTGGTGTCGACGAGCGGCGACCAGCGGCGCGACGTGCCGATCCACACGATGGGTGGCACCGGCGTGTTCGTGAAGGAAGTGCAGGACGCGGTGCTCGACGGGCACGCCGACGTTGCGGTGCATTCGGCCAAGGACCTGCCTGCGGTCGGGGCGGACGGCTTGCTGATCGCGGCGGTGCCGGAGCGCGCCGATGTGCGCGACGCGATGATCGGGGCGACGTTGACTCGTTGCGGGTCGGGGCGCCGGTCGCGACCGGGTCGGTGCGGCGGCGCGCGCAACTGGCCGCGGTGCGTCCGGATCTCGAGTTCGCGGAGCTGCGGGGCAACATCGACACGCGGTTGGCGAAGGCGGTCGACTTCGACGCCATCGTGTTGGCCAGCGCGGGGCTCGACCGGTTGGGCCTGGGTGATCGGATCGCGGAGCGGCTCGATGTCGCCGTGATGTTGCCGCATGGTCGGGCAGGGCGCGCTGGCGGTGGAGTGCCGCGCGGATGACGACGCGACTCGTGCGCGTCTCGCGGCGATCGACGACCGGGTGCTGCACCGCGCGGCTCGACGCCGAGCGCGCGTTCCTCGCCGAGCTCGGCGGCGGCTGCACGTTGCCCTGCGCCGCGTCTGCGACCGTCGACGGCGACGACGTCGTCATGACGCGCTGCTGGCTGCACCCGACGGGCCGCCGATCGTGCGCGAGCGAGCCCGCAACTCCGATCCGGTGCGCGCCGGTCAGGAAGTGGCGTGGCTGGTGTTGGAGCACGGCGGCACAACGTTGCTCGAACGATGACCGTCTACCTGGTGGGTGCAGGGCCGGGTGATCCCGGGTTGATCACGGTGCGCGGCGCCGAACTGCTGGCGCGCGCCGAGGTGGTGCTGTTCGACCGACTGGCCTCGCCGACGTTGTTGTCGCTGGTGCCTGCGGGCGCGGAGCTGATCTCGGCGGGCAAGGCGCCCGGCTCGGTCGACCTCACCCAGGAGCAGACCAACGCGCTGCTGGTGGAGAAGGGGCTCACGGGCGCCGAGGTGGTGCGGCTCAAGGGCGGCGACCCCTACGTGTTCGGGCGGGGCGGCGAAGAGGCCGAGGCGTTGGCCGCCGCGGGCGTGCCGTTCGAGGTGGTGCCGGGCATCACGTCGGCCATCGGCGCGGCCACGTATGCCGGGATCCCGGTGACGCACCGCGGGGTGTCGACCCACTTCACCGTGGTCACCGGCCACGAAGACCCCACCAAGGGCACCACCGACGTGAACTGGTCGGCGTTGGCGAAGGTGGGCGGCACGCTCGTGATCCTGATGGGCGCCGGGCGGCTGCACGACATCGCGCAGGCATTGATCGACGGTGGACGCGACGCCGACACGCCGGTCGCCGCAGTGCGCAACGGCACCCGTCCCGACCAGCACACGGTGCGCGGCACCCTCGGGACGATCGCGTGGCTGGGTGTGCGGTCACCCAGTGCGATCGTCGTAGGCGGGGTGGCCGGGCTCGACTTCTCGTGGTTCGAGCAACGTCCGCTGTTCGGTCGGTCGGTGGTCGTCACGCGTGCACGGGAGCAGGCGAGTGAGCTGACGGCGCGGCTCGAGTCGCTGGGGCCGAGGTGGTGGAGTTGCCGTCGATCGCGTTGGAGCCGGTGGCGTTCGCGTTGCCGCCGCTCGACGACCTGGCGTGGTTGGTGTTCACGTCGGCCAACGGGGTGCGACGCGTTCTTCGACGACGGGTTGGCGGCGGCCGGGCTCGACGCCCGCGCGCTGGCGGGCACGCGAGTCGCGGTGATCGGCCCGGGCACGGAACGGGCGCTGGCCGCACGCGGCGTGCGCGCCGATCTCGTGCCCGAGCGCTTCGTGGCCGAGTCGTTGTTGGCCGCGTTCCCCGATCCCGACGGTGCCGGGCGCGCGCGTGCTCGTCGCGCGCGCCGAACAGGCGCGCGACGTGTTGCCCGAGGGGCTCGAGGCGCGGGGCTACGCGGTCGAGGCGCTCCCCGTGTATCGCACCGTGCAGGCCACGCCCGATCCGGCCCGACTCGAGCGGGTGCGCCGCGGCGACGTCGACGCGATCACGTTCACGTCGTCGTCGACCGTCACCAACCTCTGTGACCTGCTCGGCGATGTGCCCGACCCGCAACCGCTGGTGGTGTCGATCGGCCCGGTCACGTCGAACACCGTGCGCGAGCGCGGCCTGCGCGTCGACGCCGAAGCCGACCCGCACACCATCGACGGCGTCGTCCAGTCGACGCCCTCAGCTGACTCTCACATCAAACTTGCGTCAACAAACCCGGTAAGGGGGTCTGCTCACGCCGGTTTGTGGTGGTGGACGGAATCGGTGGGTGAAGTTGGTGTGGAGGGGTCGGCGTACGATGACGGGATGAGCTTTCCTCAGCGGCGCATGCGACGGTTGCGTCGCACGCCGGCGCTGCGTCGTCTCGTGGCCGAGGCCCGGTTCGTCGGTCGACGACCTCGTCGCGCCACTGTTCGTGAAGGAAGGCATCGAAGCGGCTGAGCCGATCGTGTCGATGCCGGGCGTGGTGCAGCACACCCAGGAGAGCCTGCGCAAGGAGGTGCGGGCGCTGGCCGATCTCGGCGTGCCCGCCGTGGTGCTGTTCGGCATCCCCGCCAGCAAGGACGCGTACGGGTCGGGCGCCGACGCCGCCGACGGCGTGGTGCAGGTGGCCCTGCGCAACCTGCGAGACGAGGTCGGCGACTCCCTCGTGCTCATGACCGACGACTGCCTCGACGAGTACACCGACCACGGCCACTGCGGCATCGTCACCAGCGCCGGCGACGTCGACAACGACGCCACGTTCGAGCGCTACGCCGTCGATCGCCATCGCGCAGGCCGACGCCGGCGCCGACGTGATCGCGCCGTCGGGGATGATGGACGGCCAGGTCGGCGCCATCCGCGATGCGCTCGACGACGACCGGCCACGTCGACACGGCGATCCTCGCCTACGCGGCGAAGTACGCGTCGGCGCTGTACGGCCCGTTCCGCGACGCGGCCGAGTGCGCGCCGCAGTTCGGCGACCGCCGCGGCTACCAGATGGATCCCGCCAACGGTCGCGAGGCGCTCGACGAGGTGGCGCTCGACGTGGCCGAAGGCGCCGACATGGTGATGGTGAAGCCCGCGCTCGCATACCTCGACATCGATCGGCGCGGTCCGCGACAACTTCGACGTGCCCGTCGCGGCCTACCACGTGAGCGGTGAGTACGCGATGGTGCAGGCCGCGGCGCAGCAGGGCTGGCTCGACGGCGACGCCTCGGCGCTCGAGCTCCTGGTGTCGATCAAACGGGCCGGCGCCGACTTCGTGCTCACCTACTTCGCACGCGCGATCGCCGAACGCCTCGCGTGACCGACTCCTCCGCGACTCGCTGTTCGAGCGGGCGCCAGGCGCGCATCCCCGGCGGCGTCGACTCGCCGGTGCGGTCGTTCTCGTCGGTGGGCGGCGAGCCGTTCTTCGTCGCGCGCGGCGACGGCGCGCACCTCGTCGACACCGACGGCAACCGCTACCTCGACTACGTGCAGTCGTGGGGCGCGTCGATCCTCGGTCACGCCAACCCCGCGATCGTCGAAGCCGTGCAACGCGCCGCGGCCGACGGCACGTCGTTCGGCACACCCACCGTCGCGCGAGGTCGAGCTCGCCGAGGCGATCGCCGACGCGGTGCCGTCGGTCGACAAGGTGCGCCTCGTGTCGTCGGGCACCGAAGCCGGCATGACCGCGGTGCGCCTCGCGCGCGGCGCCACCGGTCGGCCCAAGATCCTGAAGTTCGCCGGCTGCTACCACGGCCACACCGACGCGCTGCTCGTGGCCGCCGGCAGCGGCGTGGCCACGCTCGGTATCCCCGGCTCGGCCGGGGTGACCGCGGGCACCGTGGCCGACACGATCGTCGTGCCCTACAACGACGAGGCCGCGCTCGATGCGGCGTTCGCTTCACATGGCGCGGAGCTCGCGGCCGTGCTGGTGGAGCCGATCGCCGCCAACATGGGCCTCGTCGCGCCCGCACCGGGCTTCCTCGACGGGCTGCGCCGCCGCTGCACCGCGGCGGGCGCGCTGCTCGTGTTCGACGAGGTGATCACCGGCTTCCGCGTCGGCCGCGCCGGCGCCCAGGGCATGTACGACATCACGCCCGACCTCTCGATGTTCGGCAAGGTCGTCGGGGGCGGGCTTCCCCTCGCCGCCATCGGCGGCCGGGCCGACGTGATGGACGAACTGGCCCCGCTCGGGCCGGTGTACCAGGCGGGCACGCTGTCGGGAAACCCGTTCGCCACCGCCGCCGGCCTCGCCGCGCTCGCCCAGCTCGACGACGACGCGTACGTCGAGCTCACCGCGCGCGCCACGCGCTTCGCCGTCGGCCTGCGCGACGCGTTCGCGTCGACCGAGACGGTGCGCGACGGTCACGCAGGTCGGCACGCTCACCGGCGTGTTCTTCGCGTCGGCCCCCGTCACCAACTACGAGCAGGCGCAGGGCTGCCGACCACGATCGCTACGCGCCGCTTCTTCCACGCCTTGCTGGCCGGCTCAGACGACTCCGACGACGCACCGCGCGTGTTCTTCGCACCGAGTGGCTACGAGACGCTGTTCGTGAGCCTCGCCCACTCCGACGCCGACCTCGACCAGACCTTCGACGCCGTCGCCCACGCCGCGTCGCACGACTCGCCTGACCTGACCACTCCGCGCTCCCGAAATTGCGTGACGGTGTACGTCGGGCAACGCGCCACGCAATTTCGGAGGAGGGGCGGTGCTGGGAAGCCGGGAGGGGCGGGTTACTCGTCGTCGTGGGGGAGGCGGTTGCGGCGGACGCGGTCCATGAAGAAGAGGCTGCCGCCGATGCAGACGACCATCACCACCATCAGCACGAACGCGAGCCCGCCACCGCCGTTCTCACCGCTGGCGTCGACCAGTTGCTGCGCCGAGGCTGGCGCAGCAAGGGCGACCAGCGCCACGAGGGCGGAACACGACGGTGAGGGAGACGAGCTGGATGCGTCGCATGGTCACACCTTTGCCGGGACGGGCGCCGGACGCGGAGTGCTCGCCTCCGCTTCTGCGGCTTCGGCTTCCATCTCGTCCTTCTCACGCCAGTGCAGCATGAGGAGCCCGAGACCGAACAGGATCGACGAGATCACGAACACCACGAACGGCGGGAGGCGAACCGAGCCGAGGTCGCGGGTGAGGATCACGTAGCTGCGGGTGTCGTCCTTGCACTGGGGCGGGAGCGGCGGGAGGCCGAATGCCCGGTCGACGGGTTGCGGAGCGTTGGCGCAGACCTGCACCACCGCCACCTTCTGGGTGTGCGTGAACTCGCCCTTCCAGAACGCCGGGTGGCTGCCGCCCGTCTCCCAGGTCTGCAGCGCCTGGTAGTCGGTCACAACATCGAACTGAGCGAAGTCGTTGGCGTGGGCTTCGACCGGTGCCGTCGGGAGCGGAATCTGGCGGATGAGACGTGCGTCAACCGCCGCCTTCACGTTGGAGGCCTCGGTGGTGTCGACCTTGTTCGCGTGGCTCACGATGTCGCGCCCGGCGGGCAGCTTCGCCTTGTCGAGGTTGGTGACGACCTGTTCCACGTTCCAAGCGGGCAGCGTGCCCTTCAACGTGTTGAGTGGCGACGCGGTGGTGCACCACAACAGCGACAGGAGCATCATGAACCCGGTGAGACCGGTGAAGGCCACCAGGAATCCGAGGCGCGCACCCAGATTGGTGCCGAGCAGGATGTAGATGGTGCCGCAGAACAAGCACGATGCCCGCGACGACGACGAGCACGCCGAGGATCGTGGGGTACCACAGACCATGGGGGAGGGCTTCGGCAGCGAAGATCACGATGCGGTGCAATCTGAGTCGGAGGCGGTACTCGCCGGGGGATCGTCGAGGTTACGTTCGAACGCCATGATCTGGCAGATCTGGTCCTTGGTGAGCACGGCACCGAAATGTGGCATGCGGCCCGACGAGATGCCGCGGACGCCGTACCCCGCGTTGGCTTCCACACCGATGGAGATCCAAGCGAACAGCTCGGCGTCGCCGCTGGGCGGCGCGAACTGGGTGTTCACGTCGCCGCCGCGCAGGTTGGGCCCGTAGGCGCCGCCACCCATCAGACCCTGCGCCGTCGCGTCGGGGTGCAGCGGGTCGAAGTACGACCAGCCGCGCGTGTGGCACCGGGCGCAGTTGTTCATGAACAGCTTCTGGCCGTCGGATGCCTGGGTGACGGTCTGCTTCCACTCCGTCGCCGCTTGGAGCTCCTCTTGCGTGTACGCGACGTACGCCTGGGCCTGCGTCTGGGCGTCGCTTGGCAGCACCCCGACCGGCCCGAGCGCGTCGAGCGTCGCCTGCGCACCCGCTGCCGTCGCCGCCGTCTTCGTGACCCAGGCGTCGGCCGCGGCCTCGACGTCAGGATCGTCGAGGGTCTTCGTCATCTTGGTGAGGTCCGCGTCGGCCAGCTTCTTGGCCTTGCTGCTGGAGATGCCGATGCTCTCCACGTAGTTGACGAGGTCGTCGACGCTCTGAGCGTCGAGCGAGCCGCGACCGCTCAGCACACCCCACGCGGGCATGGGTGTGCCCGGTCGGCCATAGGTGATGATGTCGGTGATCTGCTCACGGCTGTAGCGCAGGCTGGCCAGCTGCAGGTCGGGTGCGGCCCACGCCACTGAGGTCGGCAGGCAATACGGCTGCTTGGCCGCGAGATCCTCGTTGACGACCTGCTTGGGGTCGCACCGCGGGTCGGTGCTCTTCACGATGAAGGGCGCAGTGCCCCCGCCGCCGTCGGTGCCGTGACAGCGAGCGCACTGCAGCGAGATGGTGGAGACGTAGTCGTCGGACTGCGGGCTGGCGAACAACACGGCGCCGCGATCGATCGAGCGCGACAGGAACGCGTCGCTGGCCTCGTTCGACCGGAACGGCTCGCGCATGAAGTAGCCGACCATGCCGAGCAGCACGATCACGAGCGCGACCGAGCGCGACGCCGAGCACCCGCTCCAGGTGCGGACCCTCCATCACCTCGTCGTCGAAGAACGGAGTGAGGTTCTGAGGGGTGCCGTGCTCCGGGTTCCGACGGACGCTGATGATCCGGTAGAGGATGAAGCCGGCGAGCGCCACGATCGCGGCCACGTTGATGAGAATCAGGATCGTGCGGAAGCTCACGGGTGGCGAGCCTCCGTCACGGATGCGCGAACGATCGACGGACCGCGCTCGGACACGGTGGCCTCAGACACAGGGGGCTCCCTCGGCGCTCTGCCCGGTGGTGTTCGTGCCGATGGGGACACCGATGACGATGATGCCGGTGTCGAGGGTGATGTTGCCGCCACTCACCTCGAGCGGGAAGTGGTCGAGCCCGCGCGGCGCCGGACCACCCTGCTTCTCGCCGACCCGGTCGTACTTCGAGCCGTGGCACGGGCACTCGAACCACTGCGAGCTCGCGCACCACGGCACGCGGCACCCGAGGTGCACGCACTTCTGGTAGTGGGCGATGAACCCTTGCTCCATCCCGGGGATGACCTGCGCGTATTGCGGGCACCTTCTTGGCCTTGGGAAGGTCTTCCTTCGGGTAGGCGACCACGTACGCCTTCGCGCTGGCGTTGTAGAACGGAATCTTGTTGTCGATGGCAGCCTGCACGTCGGCCACGGAGCCGACGACGACCTTGCCGCCGAACCCGGCGCTGGCTGATGGCCACAAGAACGCGATCGCGGACACGCCGAACGCGCCGAGACCGAGGCCGGTGCCGGCGAGCAGCGACCGGTTGAAGAACTGGCGACGGGTGACGCCGAGCTCGTCGAGGTCGACCGGCTCGTAGACCGCAACGCCCTTGGCGCCGGTCGGCTCGACCGCCGTGCCGGCACCGGTGGTCTCCGCGACGGTGGCACCCGAGTCGATCGCACGGCGGGCGTCGTCAGCCCGTGCGCGGGCGTCACCACTCTGGTCGCCGACCAGTTCACCTTCGCCGGCAGGCGCCGCCTCGGGGGGCACGGCAGATGCGGCGGACTGCTCGTCGCGGCGGCGCGTCTCACGGCTCAGCGTGCCCGTGCTCGAGCGTTGGCGAGCCATGACGAGCAGCGCGATCACTGCCAGCGCGAAGACGACGACGATGCCGATTGCGATTCCCACGATGCGTCTACTCCTACAACTCGAAGAAGATGCCGTCGCGCCACGGCTCGATGAAGTTGAAGCCGGGGCCGCGGAAGAACGAACCGATGATGACGAGCACGGCCCACATCATCAAGAAGACGGTGAGGATCGAGATGGCGAACTTGCGGTCCTTGGGCTTGTTCGACGGGTTCTTGTCGACGAAGGGCGCCACCATCAACAGGAACAGGCCCATGCCCGGGATGGTCACACCCGCGATCATCGGGTGGAACATGGTGAGCAGTTCCTGCAACCCGAGGAAGTACCACGGCGCCTTCGACGGGTTCGGCGTCTTGTTGAAGTCGGCGAGGCCGAGCAAGTGGCGCCGCACCAGCGCCGAGAAGATGGTGAGCGACGCGGTGACGATCAGGATCGACGCGAACTCGATCACCAGGAGGTGCGGCCAGGTGTGCACCTTGTCCTGGGCCTCGGCGCGGGTCTGTTGGATCGACCCCGACTTGACCACCGTGAGCAGCCGCTGCGTGTGACCGCCCGGGCCGGTGGACGCAGGGGCCGGCAGCGTGACCGTGGCGGCCGCGGCGCGACCGGTGCCGGTGGCGGCCACGTCGGCGCCACCACCTTCGCCGCCGACGGTGGCGCGGCGACGCTTGGAGCGCTCGAGCAGGTGCGCGGGGATCTTGGAACCGCTCGACGTCTCGACATCGGCCTGGGGCTCACCGGCCGGCTCGGGCGCGGACGCCGCGGCGGCCGGGGCCTCGATCTCGGCCGCGGGCGCGTCGGGTGCGTCGGCTGCGGGCGCGGCCGACTCGCCGCGCGTCGTCGCCGTCGACAGGCAGCCCGAGCGCCTTGCGACGCTCTTTGCTCCGTTGGAGGAGGTGTTCGGGGATCTCGGTCATCGCAGTCTCCTACAACGGCCCGGAGATGCCGCCGTCCTTGCGGACCCGCCAGAAGTGCACCGCCATGAAGATGACGATGACGAATGGCAACAGCAGCACATGGAGGACGTACCAACGCAGCAGTGTCTCGTTGCTGATCTCTTTGGAGCCGAGCAGCACGTATTTCACCGAGGATCCGAAGACAGGGGTGTACCCCATCATGTTGGTACCCACGGTGACGGCCCAGAGCGCGAGCTGGTCCCACGGAAGCAGGTACCCGGTGAACGAGAGCAGCAGGGTGAGCGTGAGCAGCACCACGCCGATCACCCAGTTGAACTCACGCGGCGCCTTGTAGGCCCCGTGGTAGAAGACGCGCGCCATGTGCAGGAACACGGTGAGCACCATGAGGTGCGCGGCCCATCGATGCATGTTGCGCACCAACGAACCGAACGTGACCGCCGTCTCCAGCGTCTGGATGGTCGGCCACGCCGACTCCGCCGTCGGCCGGTAGAAGAACATCAAGAAGATGCCGGTGACGGTGAGCAGGATGAACAGGAAGAAGGAGAGTCCACCGAGGCAGAGGGTGTACGACACCTTCACCGCGTGCCGCTTCACCTTCACCGGGTGAAGGTGGTACAGCACGTTGTTCATGATCACGTAGGACCGGTTGCGAGGGCTGTCGGTGTAGCCGCGACGGAACACCGAGCCCGGCCGGAAGATGGCGGTCCACGCCTGTGAGCCGCGGACCTTCTCGTCGACCTTCTCGAGCACGGCGCCTGCCTTGTGCTCTTTGCCGTTGCCGTTTCCGTTGGCCACGCGACTCGTCTCCTGAAACCTGTGCGACCGTCAGAACCGCACGCCGTAGGCGTACCCGTGACGCACGGTGCGTGCGTGCAGGTCGCCTTCGGCGATGTCGGGCTGGAGCTTGCCGAGGATGATCACCCCGGTGGGACAGCGGTCGACGCACAAGGCGCACCGCGTACAAATGTCTTCGTCGACGATGAACGCAACGTGATCACGGGGATCTTCGCCGGGCTGCTCCGTGTTCACCGCATCGGAGATCGCGCTCGACCGACACCATGTGGATGCACTTCCACGGGCAGATGTCGACGCAGCCCTCGCAGAGGATGCACTCGGCCTGGTCGATGTGCAGGAACTGCTTGGGCTTGACCGCACCGGTGAGGTAGGAGGCGTCGACCTCCTGGAGCTCGTAATCGGTGACGAAGTCGGGCATCGGCGGGTTCGCGTCGGTGCGCGCCATCACGTGGCTCCGGCGGGCGCGGGGGCCGGGGCCGACTCGGCCTCGATCGCGTCGGCACCTGCGCCCTCGACGGGCGCGTTCTTGTTGCGTCCACGGCGCAAGGGCCGTCCGAAGCGCGACGTCTTGGGCGTGTCGACCACCGCGGTGTCGTCGACGGTGCCGCGCTTCTGCCATGCCGCGAACAGGTAGAGGTTGAGCCCGAAGAAGATGACGTAGATGCCGACGACGATGACGTCGCGCACGGCCTGCTGGTTGATGTCGAACGGGAACTTGAAGATCCCCATGTCCTGGCCGCTGCGCACCACGAACTTCGTGGTGTTCCACTGCAGGTACTTGTCGGAGAACGTGATCCACTCGTGCGGCACGACGGCGTACGCGAGCGTCATCAGCGCGAACACGCCGACCGCGCCGGCCATGCACTCCGCCCACGTGGCGGGGCGGTTCGGCTTCGGCCGCTTCATCAGGGCGAAGACGATCGCCAAACCGATGACGGTGAGCACCAACGCCAAGATCAAGCGGCCAGCAGGCCGCATCCAAGGCAACCAGTCGGGGATCAGGTTGGGCATCGGGCCCGCAGTCCTCCAGGACGTGCCGACGAAGCATGACGCGGCTGCGCGCCGCTTTGTATCACGCTATCTGAACGTGGTGCCCATCCAGGGGTCGAGCGCACCCCGGAATTCTCTCGGACGGAATTCTCCGCGGGCTGGTCCGCTCCTCCGTCGGGTACGACAGGATCGCCGTTCGCGCGCGACCATGCCTCGTGCAGCTCGCCCGATGGGTCACACGCTCGCTCACAAGCGCACAAGCTCGATGAGCACCGAGACGGGCCCCGACTGGGACGTCCTCGTGATCGGCGGCGGTCCTGCCGGCGCGTCGGCAGGCTTCTGGCTCGCGACCGCCGGGCACCGGGTGCTCGTCGTCGAGAAGAAGCGCTTCCCGCGCGAGAAGACGTGCGGCGACGGCCTCACGCCCCGTGCGGTCAAGCAGCTCCACGACATGGGGCTCGCCGACCGATTGCGCGGCCACCTGCGCTACGACGGCCTGCGCTCGATCGCGCACGGTGTCACGTTGGAGCTGCCCTGGCCCGAGCATCCCGACTTCCCTTCGTATGGCTATGTGGTTCGGCGCCGCGACCTCGACCAGATGGTGGCCGAGCAGGCCGTCGCCGCGGGCGCCGAGCTGTGGACCGGCGCCGCGGCCACGGAGCCGGTGATCGAGGACGGGCAGGTCGTGGGCGCGGTCGTCGACGCGCGACGGCGTGAGCGAGGTGGTGCGGGCCACGTACGTGGTGGTCGCCGACGGCTCGACGTCGCGATTCGGATGGGCGCTCGGCACGGCACGTGACCGCACCTATCCCCTCGGCATGGCGTTGCGGGGCTACTTCACCAGTCCGTACCACGACGAGCCGTGGATCGAGAGCCACCTCGACCTGCGCGACAAGCAGGGGAACCACCTGCCGGGCTACGGATGGATCTTCCCGGTGGGTGACGGCACCGTCAACGTCGGCGTCGGGCTGTTGTCGACGTTCGCCGGGTGGAAGGACGTCAACACCAGCATGTTGATGGACGCCTTCGTCGCGACCGCGCCGTCGCGGTGGGGCATCTCGCCGGAGACGGCCTGCGGTGCGCCGACGGGCGGGAAGCTCCCGACCGGCGGGTCGGTGAAGCCGAACATCGGGCCCAACTGGCTGGTGGTCGGCGACGCCGCGGGGTCGGTGAACCCCTTCAACGGCGAAGGGATCTCCGTCGCCTACGAGACCGGGCGGATGGCGGCGAGCGCGGTGTCGAACGCGCTGACCACCGGCGACCGGGGTGCGCTTGCGCAGTACCCCGCCGAGGTGCAGGCCACCTACGAGCTGTACTGGAAGGTGGCCCGGGTCTTCGTGCGGGCCATCGGGAATCCGGCCGTCATGCGCGAGCTCACCCGGGTCGGGATGCGCTCACGGCCGTTGATGGAGTGGGTCCTGCGCATCATGGCCAACCTGCTGCGCCCCGACGAGCGCGGTCCGGCCGAGGTCGCCTACAAGATGGCCGCCGCCATCGTGAAAGTCGCCCCCGACCCGTAACCCCGGTCCGAGTTCCCCGACCCCTCCCCTTGCTCCGAAATTGCGTTGGGGAGTACGCGAATTCGGGCACTGGTTCACGCAATTTCGGGACGGTGTGACACCCAGCACGCACTCCACGTCTTCATCGCTCGTGGCCATGCGCAGCGAGAACGCGCCGATCTCGACATCGCGCTCGCCCACCGCAGCTCACATCAGCACGGGGTCTTCAGCCTCGCGCAAGCCACCGCACTCACGGCATCCCGCGCACAGCGATGCCCGAAGGCGCCTCAACGGTCGTTGGCGACTCGTGTATCCCGGCGTGTACCGGTTGGCCGGGAACCGCAGATCCTGGGAGGGCCCGCTGTCTTGGCCGCGTGCCTCGGCGGCGGCACCGCGCGGCCGAGCGTCGCACCGGAGCGCGGCAGAGTTGCACGGAATCCCAGGCGCGTCACGCGAGCTCGTCGAGATCACCTGCCCGCGCTGGGGTCGCAACCAGTCCGCAGACTCGTCGGTGCCGCTCGTCGTCCACGAGAGCCTTGCCTTCGATCTCGACGACACGAGGGAGCGTCACCGCGATCCCAGTGACCAGTGTCGAGGTCACGCTGCTCGATCTCGGCGCGGTCGTCCGGCCGATCGTGGTTGAACAGGCGCTGGACGTCGCCCTGCGTCGAGAGCTGACGACGTTGCCGAGGGTCCGCGCGACGCTGGAACGACTCGGGAAGCGCGGGCGCGACGGCACCGCGACGCTGCGGGCGATCCTCGATGAGCGAGCGCCGAGGTCGAATCACACCGAGAGCCCGGCGGAGACGGCGATGGTCCGCATGCTCCGTCGCAACGGGATGCCAACTCCGGTACTGCAATACGTCGTCGTCGAGCGTGGCATCTACCTCGGACGAGTCGACGCGGCGTACCCCGAGCACAAGATTGCGATCGAATACGAGAGCTACGAGCACCACACCGGCAAGCTCGCGTTGGTACGCGACAGCGCACGCCGCAACGGGTTCGTCGACGGCAGGTTGGACCTGCTTCGCCGTCACCGCCGCAGACCTGCGGGACGGCGCCATTGTCTGCGCCTCGATTCGCGCCGCGCTCCGGTAATCCGCCCGAGATTGCGTGAACCAATGCCCGAATTCGCTACGCCCTCGACGCAATTTCGCAGGGAGGGGGAGGCTGGGAAGGTGGTCTAGCCGCCGCTGACGGGGGGGAGGACGGCGACTTCGTCGTCGGGGTGGAGTTCGGTGTCGTCGCCGGCGAGGGGCTCGTCGCCGTTGACCCAGACCCGTGCTCGCTCGAGGACGGCGGTGAACTCGGCGCCATACCGGGCGCGAGCGAGCGCCAGCAGCTCGCCCACGGTGGCCGCGTCGAACTCGTCGGCGGCGCAGCCGGCAGCCTCACGTGCCTGCGCGAACAGGCGCAGGCGAACGCTCAGGTCGACGGTCCTTCGGTGTCGGCGTTGGTGCGCGCCGACGGGAGGACGTCGAGCCGTTCGGGATCGATCGGTGCGCCGGTCACCTCGTCGACGCCGTAGGTGCCGTCGTCGATACGGGCCAGCGCGGCTTCGAGCTCGGCCAGCTCGGCCTCGAGCTCCTCGAGGATGGAGAGGTCCTTCTCACGTTCGAACGTGTCGACCGCGCCGTCGCCCGGCTCGGGACCCGTGTCGCCCACCTCGATGCCGTCGCCGGCGCCCGGTTGGCCGAGCTCGCCCCGCAGCTCGTCGACGAGTCCGCCGATGCGGGCCTGCTCCGACTGGATGCGCTCACGCGCGCGCTTCGAGATCCATCCCGTCACCCTACCGGGGTCGATTGCGACGTCTCATCCCCCGGCAAGACGGAATTGCAGCACCTCGATCGCACCAGTCAGCAGGTCCGCGAGCTCAGTGAGCCGCTCGACCGGGTCGTCGAGCTCGAGCAACCGCTGCGAGTCGAAGGCGCCGATCGGGGCGAGGGCTGACGCCGCGTACGACGCCAGGATCGGATCGGCGTCGAGGCGTGCCGCGTCGACCGGTGCCGTCGGTTCGCCGAGCTCCGAGCGCAACGCCAGCGTCCGCACGAGCAGTCGCTCGACGGTGTCGCGCTGCTCGGCCCCCAGCTTCCCGGCGCGCTTCGCTTCGCGCAGCACGTCGACGTCGGCGCGCGGATACGGCGCGTCGTCGAGCCACCGCCGCACGCGGAGTCGCTCGACGCCCACCGCGGTGAGCAGGTAGCGGCCGTCGGGCGTCCGCGCCGCTTCGACGATCCGCGCCACGGTGCCCACCCCGAACCGGGTGTCGCCGCCGCCGACCTCGAAGCCGCGTTCGATCAACACGACGCCGAAGCGCCCGTCGCCCTGCAGGCACGCCTCGGTCATCTCGCAGTACCGCGGCTCGAACACCTGCAGCGGGAGGACGGCGCCGGGGAACAGCACGGTGCCGAGAGGAAACATCGGCAACGTCTTCCCGGGCACTCGCCCACGCTATCGGGCGACCCGCGTCAGATGGCCCGCGCCAAACAGGGCGGCGTCAGCTGGCCGGCCGCGGCGAACCGCGTCAGTTGGAGCGCGCCCGCAGACGTGCCGCGGCACGCGCCGCTGCGCTCGGCCCCGCCGGTGTCGAGGCCGCCTCGTTCGTGCTGCTCGGCGTCGAGCGCCTCGGCCACCAGCTCGAACTGGGCGGCCGCCTCGGAGAACCGGCCCAGGTTCCCCAGCACCGTCGCCAGCTCGCCGCGTCGTGCGGTGGACACGTCGGGAAACTCGAGGCGGAGCCGGGTCGGCCACGCGGCCGCGGCCGGCGACCGGGCCAGCAACGTCTGCTGCAGGTTGGCGAGCATCCGGTCGAGGATCGCCCGTGCGCCTGACGCATCGAGGTACTCGGGTCGGAACGGCGCCGCTCCGTGGGTGGTCGAGAACTGCGCGGCACAGTCGTCGTAGGTGAGCGCGGCACCGCCATTGAACGGGTCGTACCAGGGGTGGTCGGCGTCGTCGTCGCTCACCCCGACGAGGAAGTGACCGGGCATCCCGACACCGTGCACACCGACGCCGACGCGGCGCGCCACCTCGATCATCAACACGCTCAGCGTGATCGGGATGCCGAGGCGCCGGTCGAGCACGTCGTCGAGATACGAGTTCGCGGGGTCGTAGTAGTCGACGGTGTTGCCGACGAACGCGCCGCCCGGTCGCGTGATGTCGGCGAACAGAGAACGTGCCACCCCGTCGGGCGTCGCGTCCGGCACGCTCGCCGCCGAGCGCGTCGAGTTGCGCGACACGCGCGTCGACATCGAGCGTGTCGTGCGCATGGGCCGCGATCAGCAACGCGGCCTCGTCGAGCGCGATCTCGGGCTCGGGTCGGTGCACCGAGCGCGACGAAGCGCGCCGTCGCGTCGGTCAACCTGCGCTCGAGGCGGCGCCGCCGGGCAGCGGGAGCGAATCGCCGTCGCGCATGGCGTTGAAGATCGCCTTCAACGCGGCAGGCTCGGCTTCACCCGTCGAGCGGCCGAGCACCTTGCCGTCGCCGTCGAGGAACACGAAGTACGGAAAGGAGGGGAGCCCGTAGGCGACGCCGGCGGTACCGGTCTTGGAGTCGACCATCACGGGGAAGGGCCACTTCTCACGAGCCAGCCACGCCGACGGCGGATAGTTCGGCGCTTCCGCGCTCGTCGACGTGGCGACGCCGGTGACGTCGATGCCGTCGAGCCCGCCCGCCTTGGCCACCGCGACGATCCGCGGCACCTCGGCCTGGCAGTGCGGGCACCAGTGAGCGAGGAACACGACCACCTGAGGCTTCCCCGTGGCCTTGATGGTCACCGGGCTCGTGTCGAACGACTCACCCACCAACGTGGGTGCCGTGTCGCCGATGGCGGGGTCGACCTGGCCGGCGCCCGGGAACTTGGGGAGGGGCGTGCCATCGACGGTGACCGAGCCGGTCTCGTGGCTCGTCTTCGTACCCGAGCCCGAGCCCGAGCTCGAGTTGGAGGAACTGTCGTCACTGTTCGACGACACCACCGCGATCACTCCCGCGACGACCACGATCAGCGCGAGCACCCCGAGCACGATCGTGGTCGTGCTCAACTGCCGTGCCCGGCTCCCGCTCACGTGACATCCTCCTCGAGCGCCCGGCGCGTGCGCACCGAGGCAACCGTGTCGTGTTCGTCCACGGTACGTGTCCGGTCGCCGGCACCGGGGGTCGCGGGCGCCGTGGCGGCGAACGCGAGCAGCGCGCCGATGAGCAGGAAGCTGCTCAGGCACATCCACGCCAACGTGATGAACCCGTACTTCTCGAAGTACGGGGCGGAGCACGGCGCCGTCAACGAGCACGACGAGCTCTCGGCGAAGCTCGGGACACGCTCGACCAACCAGTGGTACATCGAAAGCGGCGCGCCCAGCACCACGAACACCAGACCCGTGATCCACACCTTCTGGTCGCGCCGCAGCACAGCGACACCGAGCACGATCGTGAGCGGGTACATGAGGATCCGCTGGTACCAACACAGCTCGCAGGGCAGGAACCCGAGATGCTCCGAGTAGTAGAGGCTGCCCGCGGTCGTGACCACCGCGACGATCCACGCGACCAGCACCGCTTGTGGGCCGACGGCGCGGGCGGTGCTGAGCCACGCGTCGCGCGCGCGGCGCGACGCGAGCGCGGCCACGCCGAACAGCAGGATGACCACGACCACCGCGTCGGCCACGATCGTGAGCGCGGTGAAGAAGTTGGTCGCCACCTCGAAGTTGGGCATGTCAGCGCATCGTGAACGAGCCGGTGAGCACCGCGTCGTCGGTCGTGCCGAGCGTGACGCGCACGATCGCGCGCCAGGACCCTGAGTACGGGATGTTGTACAGCGCGTATTCGTGACCCGGACCGAGCGGCCGGAGCGGCACGTCGAACGGAGGAAGGTCTTCGCCGGGCCGGGTGAGCTGCAACGTCATGTTGGTGACTGGCTCGGAGCCGGTCGTGAGAACCGTGACGTGGATGTCGTTGCGGCCCGCCGCCCCGGGATCGATGGAGATGTCGCCGAACACGTTGCCCGATCGCAGCGACATCGACACCGGCGCGGTCGACTCCGTGCGCCCGGGCGCGGTGTTCACCAACACCGACGTGATCCCGAGGATCACCACTGCGAACACGATCTCCACCAGCACGGACCGGCGGAGGCGACGCACCTCCGACTCGTCGGTGATCTCGTCGAATCGTCGTCGTCAGTCATCGTCGTCGAGTGCCGGCGAGTCGCCGCCCACTCGCCCCCCGCCACTGCCGACGCGGCCCGCATCGGCCCGGCCCGCGTTCGCCCCGCTGCCCGCACCGACGAGCACGGGTGCGTCGATGTCGCCGGGAACGTCCTCGCCGAGCACGTCGTCGCCGGGCAGGTCCTCGTCGATCGGATCGCGGAACCGACCGTTGACCACCTCACGGCTGAACGCGGCGGCCACGACCATCGCCGCGAACACCACCACCTTGACGAGCAGGAGTCGGCCGAAGTCGGTGTCGCGGAGTGCAGCGAGGCTGCCCACCTGTCGCCACGCCTGGAACCCGCCGGTGATCATCAGCGTGACCACCGCACCCAATGCGAGCGCGGAGAACCGGTTGACGGCGGGTCGCAGACCGTCGGGCAACGGACGCACCAGCACGACGGCGACGAGCATCACCAGACCGCCGATCCAGCACGCCATGGCGAGCACGTGCAAGGTGTCGGACACCAACGCGAGACCGACGAGCTCGCCGGTCGACGCGTGTCCCGCGGCACCGGGTGTGACGGCCAAGGCGATCGCGACCGCCACCGCCGGAACCGCCCACCAGCGCGGCAGCTCACGATCGCGACGCAGCGCGATCCGCACCAACGGCACCGCAACGACCAACAACGCCAGGCGAATCAACGCGATCTTGCCGTACCGCGTGTCGAGCACATCGCCCCACACCGACACGTCGAACACCTTCGACAACGGGAGCGCGGAGCCGTACACGCCTTCGAGCGCGATGCCCGCGAGGGTGACGGCCGCCGACCGTCCACCAGCCGATCCACACGAGGCGGCGGGCGCGGCGAGTCGGCGCGTCCGGCGCGGTACACCCACGCCAGGAAGACCATGCCGCCGATCAGCAACGCGAGTGATGCGAACAACACCGCACGCGCGATCGCGTAGACGACACCGACCGCGGTGTCACCGCCCTGGCGCGACAACAACCTCGCCGCCAGCCCTTTCGCGTTGGTGGTCGTCGCGGCGGGTCCGACCTGGAAGGTGAACGCACCTTCGACGGGGTGCGAATCGGCCGAGGTGACCCGCCAGGTGACGACGTACGTGCCGTCCTTCAGGGTCGGCAACGACGACTGCACCTGGTCGGCGTGGCCGTCGGGGTGGTGCGGCGCTCCCACGTCGACGCGATGGCTGGCGCCGTCGAACACGCGGATGCCGCCGAGCGCGACCTCGACCGGTTCGCTGAAGCGCAGGGTGACGGCAGCGGGCGACGTGTCGTACACGCCGCTCGGTTGCGGATCGACGGAGAGCAGCGACGCGTGCGCGAAGGCGGGCAGCGCCGTCATCACGAGCACGACGGCCGCCACCGCGGCGACTGCGCCGATGCGAACGCCGGCGCGCCGACTGGCGCGGAGACGGACGCGACCTCCCGACGGGCGCGTCACGCGAGCCGCAGTGCGTTGGCGTCGCGGCGCACGTGGCGCGCGACCTCGCCCCGGTTCAACAGCCACACGACGACGAGTCCGGCGAAGTCGGTGGCATGGTGCGCTTCGTTCGCGGCGCCGGTCGTGCCCGACAGCACGTCGAGCAGCGACGAGCCGACGAGACACACCACGAGCGCGGCGACGATGGGGAGGATCCCGGGAATGCGCTCAGGACGCCACGCCGCGACCAGGAAGCCGACGGCGAGCGCGATGTCGAACGAGCCGAGGTGGCGAGCGGTGTGCACGGGGAGGCCGGCGTCGGCCCCGAACAGCAGCGCGGGGACGGCCACCGCGATCTGCACCGCCGCGATCGGCGACCAGGATCCAGCGCAGGGCCCGCTCCTGGCTCGGTTCACCGACCGGCGCGGGGGCCGCGGCTCGTTCGTCGCCGATCGCGGCGAGAATGCCGGGCGTGAGATCGGGCACGTCGGGCGCCGAAGCCAGCCGCACCGACCGGTGCAGGCGTTCGGCGTCGACCGCGAAGGCCCGGCAGTCGGCGCAGGTCGCGAGATGGGCGTCGAGGGCACCGGCGTCGAGGGGTCCGGCGTCGAACCGGAGCCGATCCGGGGCACGCCCGGACGGGTCAGGCGGCAGCTCGCCGTCGAGACGAGCGGAGATGGCGGTGCGGAAGCGAGTGCAGCTCATGACCATTGAGTCGTTTCGGAGCCCGGATCGGTTCCGTCAGTATCGTCGCCCCTGGGTATGGACGAGCTGACGCGCCTCTTCCTGGCGGCTCGAGACGGCGACCGCATGGCGCTCACCCAGGCCATCCGAGCCTCCGAGGCCGACGTCTGGCGCCTGGCCGTGCACCTCGTCGGGCGCGACGACGCCGACGACGTCACCCAGGACACCTTCGTGCGCGCGTGGCGCGCGCTGCCGCAGTTCCGCGCCGAGTCGGGCGCGCGGACGTGGTTGCTCTCGATCGCGCGGCGAGCCTGTGCGGACGCGGTCGCGGCGCGGTCCGTCGGCGTCGGTTGAGCGAACGGCTGCGCGCGTCGACACACCCCACGAGCGATCCGGGCGGTCACGACGCGCGCGACCTCGATGCGCTCGTCGGGTCGCTCGATCGCGACCAGCGCGCCGCGTTCGTGCTCACCCAGGTGCTCGGGTACTCCTACGCGGAGACGGCGGAGATCTGTGACGTGAAGATCGGCACCATCCGCTCGCGGGTGGCCCGCGGCGCGCGAGTCGCTGGTCGGCACCCTCCGGGCTGCCGACACCGGATGAGCATCGCCGCGCGGCGTCCGCCGACTTGCGTCGGTCGCACTCATGGCCGCGGTCGCCGTGGTGGCGCTCGCTGCGCCTGCCAGCGCGCACGGGATCGGCGGCACGGCTCCGACCAACTACGCATCGAAGGTCACGCGCATCGCACCCGCCCACGCCGGTGTGCACGCGGAGACCGTCGACCTCGGCAACCGGCTCCGCCTCACCAACACGTCGACCAGCGACGTGGTCGTGCTGGGCTACGAGAACGAGCCGTACCTTCGCGTCGGGCCGCGGGGCGTGTTCGAGAATCGGCGCAGCCCGGCGACCTACCTGAACCGAAGCCTCACGCTGACGACCAAGGTTCCGGCGTCGGCCAACGCGAAGGCCGCGCCCGAATGGCGCAAGGTGTCGGACAGCCACGTCGCGACGTGGCACGACCACCGTGCGCACTTCATGGGCAACGACGCGCCGCCGGTGGTCCGTCAGCGACCCCGACACCCGTCACGTCCTCGACCGGTGGGTCGTGCCGATGCACTACGGCCGGGACCAGGTCGGCGGCGAGATCCGCGGCACGCTCGCGTGGGTGCCGCCGCCGTCGCCGTGGCCGTCGGTGCTGCTCGCCCTGGTGGTGGCGGCGGTGGTCATCGGACTCGGCCGCACCCGCCACTGGCGCACGGTCCTCGCCGTCGGGACCGGGGTGCTCGTCGCCTGCGCGCTCGTCGCACGCGATCGGGAACTGGGCCGAGAGCAGCGCGACGTTCGGCACCAAAGCGAGCGAGAGCATCTACTCGATCGTCGGCATCGGCCTCGGCGTGCTCGCGCTGGGGTGGATGTGGCGCCGCGGCGCCGACGCGGCCGTGCCGTTCGTGCTCGTGGCCTCGGTGTTCCTGCTGGTGGCTGGTGGCCTGGCCGACGTCTCCACGCTCGGGCATTCCCAGGTGCCGTCGTCGTTGCCCCCGGTGATCGCACGCATCGTGGTCGCATGCACGATCGGTCTGGGTGTGGGCCTGGCGGCGACCGCCGGGATGCGGCTACGCGTGATCTCGCCGCCGAGGCCACCGAGGCCGCCACGTGACGCGGTGCGTGCGGGAGCTCCGGGAGCGCGCCGGTCACCAGTTGACTTCGGCGCACCCTTCGTGGTCGTCGGGCTCCACCTGGATCGTGGCGTGTTCGATCCCGCGCCGTTCGAGCAGCACGCCGCGCCTGGTCGAGCACGGCGTGCGGGTCGGTGGTCGGCGTGATCATCATGTGCGCGCTCGCGACGTCCATCTCCGACGTGAGCGTCCACACGTGCAGGTCGTGCACGTCGACGACGCCGTCGACACCCGACAAGTCGGCCATCACGCCGTCGAGATCCACGTACGCCGGCGCGACCTGCAGGAGCACACGGAGTGCACTGGCGGCGAGGTGCCACGCGCGCGGCAGGATCCAGATGCTGATGGCGATGGCGACGATGGGGTCGATCGGATCCCACCCCGTCGTGGCCACCACCACTGCCGCGACGATGACGCCCAACGAACCCGCGATGTCGGCCAGTGCCTCCACGTACGCGCTCTTCACCGCAAGGCTGCCGCGCGCACCCTCGCGGAGCAACGCGAACACCACGATGTTCACCGCGAGCCCGCCGATCGCGACCACGAGCATCGGGCCGGCGTCGACGTGGCTCGAGTTGTCGACCAATCGCACGATCGCTTCGACGAACACGTAACCCGCCACCGCGAACAGCAGGAGCGCGTTGGCGAGCGACGCGAGGATCTCGAGGCGGAACAGCCCGAACGTGCGCGCGCCGTCGGCCGGCGCCCGATTGGCGACCACGATCGCACCGAGCGCCAGCGCGATGGCCGCGCCGTCGGTGAGCATGTGGCCGGCGTCGGACAGCAGCGCGAGTGACCCGGTCAGGAACGCGGCCACCGCTTCGACGACCACGAACGAGACGGTGAGCCCGAGAGCGATCCACAGACGCCCGATGCTGCGTGGACGCTGCGCCGTCGCGGACTCGCCGAGATGGGTCGTGCCCATGGCCGTGGCTCGTGCGAGTGCTGGTGGGTCCTCGCCCATCCCCCGATTCTCGCCGCGCCAGGAGGAGCGCGCCGACACCGCTTCGGTTAGAATGAGAATCATGCTCAACTCGGCCCATGCCCCGGACACCGGGCCAGCCCCGGTGCTCGCGGCCGACGGGGTGTCGTTCGCCTACCAGGGCGAGCTGGTGCTCGACGACGTGAGCCTGTCGGTGGCGCCCGGTGAGTTCGCGGCGCTGGCGGGCCCGAACGGCTCGGGCAAGTCGACCTTGCTGCGCATCCTGTTGGGGTTGCTCGAGCCGGCGACCGGTTCGGTGCGCGTCCTCGGGTCCTCACCGAGCGCGCTGCGCGATCGGTGGCGGGTGGGCTACGTGCCCCAACGCCTGCGCATCGCACCCGACCTCCCGGCCACGGTGCACGAGGTGGTCTCGGCCGGACGGCTCGCCAAGCGCGGCTGGTGGCGCCGACCGCGGCGCGCCGACCGCGACGCGGTCGACCACGCGCTCGAATCGGTCGCGCTCGCCGACCTGCGCTCGCGCCGCATCTCGGAGCTCTCCGGTGGCCAGCAGCAGCGCGTGCTGATCGCCAAGGCGTTGGCGGCGGAGCCGCACCTCCTCGTGCTCGACGAGCCGGTGGCCGGCGTCGACGTCGACGCGCAGGGCCTGTTCCGCGACTCGCTCGTGCACCTGCAGCGCGAGCACGGCGCCGCGGTGCTCCTGGTGTCGCACGAGCTCGGCGCGGTCGCCGACGACCTCGACCACGTGATCGTGCTGAAACGGCGAGTGGTGTTCGACGGCACGCCAGCCGACCTGGCCGCCACCGGTGTGAGCCTCGGCGTGCACCGCGATGACCTTCCCCTGTGGCTGGAGGAGCTCCAGCCCGACGAGTGGGCGCCGCACCGCCACGGGGAGGCGTGATGCCGGGCATGCCGTGGCCGCTGCCGTGGCCGTTCGACCGCGAGTACATGCAGCTCGCCCTGCTCGCCGGCGTGGTGGTCGGTGCGACCGCGCCGTTGATCGGCACGTTCATCGTGCAGCGCGGCATGTCGCTGATGGGCGACGGCATCGGGCACGTCGCGGTGGCCGGCGTGGGCGCCAGCCTGTTGTTCGGCACCTCCGCCGACGTGGACGGCCCTCGTCGGTCGCGGTGGCCGCGGCCCTGTTGATCGAATGGTTGCGCGCACGCGGCAGTGCATCGGGCGACCTTGCGCTCGCGCTCGTGTTCTACGGCGGCATCGCGGCTGGGGTGGTGCTCGCCAGCCGTTCCGCCACCAACACCAACCTCGAGCCCTACCTGTTCGGCTCGATCCTGACGGCCACTCCGTCCGACGTGTGGACCATCGTGGGCCTCGGCGCGGTGATCGTCGGTCGCCATCGCCATCACCGGGCCCGCGCTCCTCGCGGTGGTGCTCGACGAAGACTCTGCCGCGGGTCGCCGGCATCCCAGCCCGCGCGCTCAACGCGTTGCTCGCGGTGCTCACCGCCGTCACCGTGGTCGCGGCGATGCGGATCGTCGGCGTGTTGCTCGTTGCCGCGCTCATGGTGTTGCCAGTGGCCACCAGCCGCCTGCTGGCACGATCGTTTCGCGACGACATTGCTCGGCGCCATGGCCGCGGGCGTGGCGGCCGCGGTGCTCGGGTTGTTCGCGGCCCGGCAGTGGGCGCTCGCCGCCGGCGGCACGATCGTGTTGATGAGCGCGCTGCTCTTCGCCTTGGCCTCGTTGGCAGTGAGCGTGCGGCGAGCGTTCGGCCGGCCCACGCCCACCCCCGACCCGGGCGCGCTGCTCACCGGTCCGCACTGACCGCGCGCCCCACTCGCCAGGCCACCTGGGCACGATCCCAGCGTCGACCGCCTGCGATCAGCGACCACGTGCCCCGGTAGCCTCGGGCAATGGCGTCGTTGTTCACGCGGATCATCGACGGCGAGATCCCGGGCGTCTTCGTGTGGCGCGACCCGATCTGCGTGGCGTTCCTGTCGATCAATCCGATGCACCCGGGCCACACACTCGTCGTGCCGCGCGTCGAGGTCGACCACTGGATCGACCTCGATCCGTCGGTCAACTCGCATCTGTTCGAGGTCGCGCAGACGATCGGCCGGGCGCAGGACGCCGCGCTCGACGCGCGTCGCATCGGTGTGCTCGTCGTGGGTGACGAAGTGCCGCACGTGCACATCCATGTCGTGCCGTTCGACTCGGTCGGGGAGCTGTCGTTCGCGAGCGCGGATCCCGATCCGCCGGCCGGTTCGTTGGACGAAGCCGCGGCCAAGATCCGCGCCGCGCTGGTAACCCTCGGGGCCGAGCACGTGTCCGACTGACGATGGGTCAGACGCTGGGTCGAGCGCGACGCCGACGTGGTGTGGCACGGGTTCACCCAGATGAGCACCTACGCCGAGCACTCGCCGGTGATCGTCGACCACGCCGAGGGCCACGACGTCGTCGACGTGGATGGTCGTCGCTACCTCGACGCCATCTCGTCGTTGTGGGTGACCACGCTCGGCCACCACGTGCCGGAGCTCGACGACGCGGTGCAGCAAGCAGCTCGCGCGCGGTGCGCACACCACGATGCTGGGCAACGGCAACCAGGTGGTCATCGAGCTGTCCGAGGCCCTCGCGCGCGTCGTGCCGGTCGATCACCCGCACTTCCTCTACGCGTCCGACGGCGCGTCGGCGGTGGAGCAGGCACTGAAGATCGCGTTCCAATACTGGGTGAACCGCGGTGAGCGCGGACACACCACGTTCCTCGGCTTCGGCGGCGCGTATCACGGCGACACCATCGGTGCGCTGTCGGTGGGCGACAGCGGGTTCGGCGCGGGCGAGTTCGGGACCGGCGTGTTCGATGCCCTGCGCTTCCCCGTGCTGCGCGCGCCGCGCTTCGACGACCCGCAATGCTTCGACACGGCGGTCGCGATGGTCGAGCAGCACGCGGGAGAGCTGGCGGCGGTGATCGTCGAACCGCTGGTGCAGGGCGCCGCGGGCATGCACCTCGCCGATCCCGACGGGTTCCGCGCGCTGGCGGCGGCGTGCCGAGCGCACGACGTGCTGCTCATCTGTGACGAGGTGGCAACCGGCTTCGGCCGCACCGGCACGTTGTTCGCGTCGGAGCAGTGCGGGCTCCGCCCCGACCTCCTCGTGCTCGGCAAGGGACTCACCGCGGGCTATCTCCCGATGTCGGCCACGGTCGCGAGCGACGACGTGTTCCGCGCCTTCCTCGGTCCCGACCTCAGCGAACGCACCCTGTACCACGGACACTCGTACTCGGGGAACGCGCTCGGCGGCCGCTGTGGCGCTTCGGCACCTGGAGCTCATCGAGGCATGGGACGTGTTGGCCAACGTGCAGGAGCGCTCGGCCGAGCTCCGCGCACTGCTCGACGACCGCGTCGCCGACCATCCGATGGTGGGTGCGGTCCGCCTCCTTGGGCTCATGGGCGGCGTCGAGCTGCGCAGCCGTGACGCACATGAAGGACGGCGGGTGTGCGCGGCCGCGGTCGAGCGTGGCGTGCTCCTTCGTCCACTCGGCGACGTCGTGGTGCTCATGCCGCCGCTCACCATCACGTCACCCGAGCTGCACCGCATCGTGCACACGTTGGTCGAATCGCTCGACACGATCCACGATGAACCAGGCCCGACGGTGAGGTCGGCGCCATGACCTGGCGCGACTGGGCCGACGAGCAGGCGCGTGCCGTGCACGATCAGGGCCAGTGGCGGGCGCCGCGCGAGCTCGACGCGCACGGATCGGAAGGCAAGCTCGAGGGACACGCGGTGGTGTCGTTCGCGTCGAACGACTACCTCGGCCTCACCCAACACCCCGCCGTCATCGCCGCCGGCCACGCGGCACTCGACCGTTGGGGCACCGGTGCCGGCGCGGCGCGCCTCATCGTCGGGTCTCGCCCGGTGCACCACGACTTGGAGCGTGCGCTCGCCGACTGGAAGCGCTCCGAGCGTGCGGTGCTGTTCAGCACCGGCTTCGCCGCGAACCTCGGGGTGCTCACCACGTTCGCCGGCCCGGACGTGCTCGTGTGCTCCGACGAGCTGAACCACGCGTCGATCGTCGACGGTCGTCGATTGGCGCGCGCACCACTGGCCGTGTTCCGCCATCGCGACGTCTCCCATCTCGACGAGTTGCTGCGGACGTCGCCCCATCAACGCGCGGTGGTGGTGTCGGAGACGGTGTTCTCGATGGACGGCGACGTCGCGCCCGTCGACGATCTGCTCGACGTGTGCGCTCGCCATGGCGCGCTCCTGGTGCTCGACGAAGCGCACGCAGTGCTCGGACCCGACCTCGAGGACGGCCACGCCGACGTGCTCCGGGTCGGGACGTTGTCGAAGACGCTCGGGTCCCTCGGCGGGTTCGTCGCCGGTCCGAGCGCGTTCACCGACCTCCTGGTCAACCGCGCGCGCAGCTACATCTTCACCACCGCGTCCACGCCGGCCGACGCGGCCGCGGCGCTCGCGGCGCTCGAGGTGGTGCGATCCGCCGAGGGTGATCGGCTGCGCGCAGTGCTGCGCGCCAACATCGACCGGCTGCGCCCCGCCCACCCGTCGCCGATCGTTCCCTACCTCTGCGGCACCGAACGGGCCGCGCTCGATGCTGCCGCGTCGCTCCTCGAGGAGGGGATCCTCGTCACCGCCATCCGCCCGCCGACGGTGGCGCACGGCACGTCACGCCTGCGCATCACCCTGTCGGCCGCGCACACGCCGGAACAGGTCGACCGACTCGCCGACGCGCTCGTGCGGCAGTTCTCGTGACCGAACCAGGCGCGCGTCCAGCGCACGTGGTGTTCGTCGCCGGGACCGCCACCGACATCGGCAAGACCTGGTGGATGGCGGCCGTCGCCCGGGATCTCCGAGCGCGCGGCCTCGTCGTAGCCGCGCGCAAGCCGGTGCAGTCGTGCGATCCCGACGCTCCGACCGACGCCGAGGCCCTCGCCGCGGCCACCGGTGAGTCGGCCGACACCGTCACACCGCCGACGCGCACGTATCGCCTCGCCTGGGCGCCGCCGATGGCCGCACGCGAGCTCGACCTCCCGTCGTTCACGGTCGCCGATCTGGCACGCGAGACGGTGTGGCCCCCGAACGTCGACGTCGGTCTGGTGGAGGGAGTCGGCGGACCGCGGTCGCCGATCGCCGTCGACGGCGACAACGTCGCGCTGGCACGCGCGGTGGCGGCGGATCTCGTCGTGTTGGTCGCCGATGCCGGGCTCGGCACCATCAACGCGGTGCGGTTGGCAGCCGACGTGTTCGCGCCGATCCCGGTCGTGGTCGCGCTGAACCAGTTCACTGATGACGCGCTCCCCGGGCGCAACCTCGACGTGCTGTGCTCCGACGGCTACCGAGTCGTCACGTCACCGGAGCACACGCTCGACGGCATGCTCGACGACGCTCGCTGAACGACGCGAGTCGAGTCAGGCGTTCGGCCACGAGGCACGCCCGCCCAACTGCTCGAGGTCATTCGCTCGCGGCGAGGGCCCGGATCACTTCCTCGGGTGCCAGGCTTCCGGGCGGAGTGCCGAGGCGGGCAGCCTCGTTGGCCGTGCGTTGGAGCATCGCGTTGACGGGCGTCGGCACGCCGTGCAGCCGACCGAGCAACACGATCTCGCCGTTGAGGTAGTCGGCTTCGATCGCTCCCGTGCCGCGGGCCAGGCTCTGCCACGACGACGAACCCGCTCGTGTGCTCGCGGCGCGTCCACCCCAGGGGATCATGTCGCCGCGCCGTTCTGCGTCTTCCTCACGCGTGATCACGTCGATGCCCGCGGCCGCCAACACCGCTTCGCCTTCGGCTCGCGCACGCGCACCGAGATCACCGTTGCGTTCGGATCGGCCGAACAGCGCGTCGATTGCGTTCCCGAGGTTGTTGAGAAGCTTGCCGTACTTCCATCGCATGACGTCGGTACGCGCGACGGACGAGTACGTCGACGCCGAGAGCGCGGCCGCGAACGCGGCTGCGACATCGTCGACGCCATGCGGTGCGCGACCGATGTCGAGGATCCCCGTGACGGGTGCCGCGTTGGCCTCCACCACGCCCGGCTCGAGGTGCACTGCGGGGCACATCACACACACGCCGTAGACCCGCTCGAAGCGACGCAGCGCCATCCGCTCGTTCGCCACCCCGTTCTGCACACACACGATCGGCGCGTCGGGCGCCACCGCGGCGACGTCGGCCAACACCGTCGACGTGTCCTGGGCCTTCACGCACACGAGCACGATGTCGTCGGCATCCAGTCCGACAGCCTGCGGCGTTGCGAACACCGGGATCGGAAGCACGACCGACTCCTCCGGCGCGATCAGGCGAAGGCCGTGATCCCGAATCGCGTCGTGGTGCGCGCCGCGCGCCACCAGCGCCACCTCGTACCCGTGCTGGTGCAAGCGTGCGCCCAACACGCCGCCCACTGCCCCGGCCCCGATCACCACGAAGCGCATGCCGTCACCCACTCCCTTCGAGCAGCCGATCGAGCTCGTCCAACGAGCAGGAGCCCGGAGGTGTGCCGGCTCGGGCCGCCTGGTTGGCCATCCGTTGGAGCAGGGCGTTCACCGGCGTCGGCACACCGTGGAGCCGGCCGAGCAACACGATCTCGCCGTTGAGGTGATCGGCCTCGATGGCGCCCGTCCCGCGGGCCAGGCTCTGCCACGACGACGACCCCGCCGCTTTCGTGGCGTAGATCTCCTTCCACGCCATCAGGTTGCCTTGGCGGGCGACGTCTTCGTCGCGGGTCACCACATCGATTCCTGCCGCGGCGAGCACGGCCGAACCCTCCGCGTGGGCGCGTCGACCGAGCTCACCCGACCGCGCCTCACGACCGACGAGCGCGTCGAGCGCGTTCCCGAGGTTGCCGACCAACTTGGCGTACTTCCAGCGCATGATGTCGGGGCGCGCCTCCGACGAATAGGTCGACGCCGAAAATGCCGCGGCGACGGCCTCCGCGGTGTCGTCGACGCCCACGGGAGCGCGTCCGATGTCGAGGATCCCTGTGACTGGCGCCGAGCTGGCTTCGACGACCCCCGGTTCGAGGTGCACTGCGGGGAACACCGCACAGACGCCGTAGACCCGCTCAAAGCGACGCAGCGCCATCCGCTCGTTCGCCACACCGTTCTGCACACACACGATCGGTGCATCGGGCGCCGCTGCAACGATGTCGTCGAGCACCTCGACGGTGTTCTGTGCCTTGACGCACACCAGCACGACGTCGCCGGCTCGGAGCCCGACCGACGATGCCGTCGGGAACACAGGGATCTCGAACACGGTCGACTCGCCCGGTGCGACCAATCGCAGCCCGTGATCCCGGATGGCGTCGTGATGAGCGCCGCGCGCGACCAACGCCACCTCGTACCCAGCCTCGTGGAGACGCGCGCCCAGCACGCCGCCCACCGCTCCCGCCCCGACCACCACAAAGCGCATGGAGCCACCTTTGCACATGGGCTCGGCGCCCTGGCCTGGCCAGCGGGCCGCCGGCAATCGGGCGAAGGGCCGACGCCGCTCAAGGTCAGGCCCGACGGATGCCGATCATCCGGGTCTGGACGGTCTTGGGAGGATCGCAATGGAGACGCTCGAATTGACACACGATCTCGACGACGAGCGCCTCGCGCTGCTCGACCCCGTCACGCTGTTGCCGTCGCGGCCCCTGTTCCTCGACCGGTGCGGGATTGCTCTGGCGCGGGCGCGTCGGGCCAAGACGTCGATCGGGCTGGTCGTGGTCACCACCGCCGACCTCGACGAGAGCGAAGGACCCGGACTCGACGTGGTGCGCCGGCGCGTCGCCATCGCGGTGACGTCGGTGATGCGCGCCGACGACACCGTCGCGCGCTTCGACAATCGATTCGTCATCGTCGGCAACGACCTGCGCCACGAGCGTGATCTCGCGACGATCGCGACACGACTCACCAACGTTCTGCGCACGCGGCGCCCGAACATCAGCACGGCGCTCGTCGCGCCCATCGCATCGCCGGCCCAGGTGCTGGCGATGATCGAGCACACCGAGCTCTAGGTCGACGACGCCTAGCCCGCGAACTTCGGCGTGGCCACCACGGCCACGACGGGGTTGACCGACGGCACTGCCGTGGTGGTCGTCGGCGTCGTCGTGGGTGTGGTGGGCGTCGAACACGAGTCGGTGGTCGCGTCATAGGTGATCGTCACTTCACCCTCGCCCGTGTGGGCGCCGGACGTCACGCTGGTCGCGCCCGTGACCACGAACGACGACCCGGCACCCGCGCCGGCGTTCAGGCCGCCACCGCCACCCGCGCCGTAGCCGCCGCCACCGCCGCCGGACTGGTTCCGTCCGCCACCACCGCCGCCGAAGCCGAGACCGCCGGCACCGCCGGCACCGTCGGTGACGAACGCGCCGCCACCGTTGCCGCCGGTGCCCTGGCCGTCGCCACCATCACCCGCGCCGGCCGAGCTGCTCACCGTGCCACCCGCGCCGGTGCCACTGGTGCCGGTACCGCCGCCGCTGCCCTGCGCGCCGCCACCGCCACCGCCCACGCCATCTGAACCCGTCCCGCCGGCCGTGCTGCCGGTACCACCGGTCCCGACGCCGCCACCGCCCGCGCCAGCGCCGCCGCCGATCGTCGATCCGCCTGCCCCACCGGTGCCCGTGGCGGAGCCGCCGCCACCGCCGTTGCCGCTCCCACTGAAGTTCTGACCGTCTCCGCCGCTGGCATCCACCGCGCCGCCCGCGCCGCCATTGGCCGGACCGGAGCCTGCGCCCCCACCGCCACCGGCGACCACGAGCGCCGCGCCGGCCTGGCTGACCGTGGACGCGCCCCCGCCGCCACCGCCGAGGTTGCCACCGCCACCGCCGCCGCCGAAGCCGCCACTGCCGCCGAGCGAGCTCGTCCCGTTGCTCCCGTCGCCCGCGACCAGGATCGACAGCGTGCCCGGGGTGACCGCCACGCCGCGCTGAGATCTCGGCGCCTGCGCCGCCGACGCCCCCGATCGCGCCGGTGAAGCTGTTCCCACCCGCACCGCCGGCCGCGGTGATCGTCACGAAGCAGACGTTCGCCGGAACCGTCGCGGTGTACGTGTCCGCGCTGGAAGCGGTGAACAGCTGGACCGAGGCGGCGGACGCGGCGCCGGCACCCAGCAGGGCCACGCCGATCCCCGCGCCTGCGAAGAGGGAGACGGCGCCGAACACGGCCACGCCACGGTGAGTACGCATGTCGGGCGGGCTCCTGCGATGTCAAGGGAAGGGGGGCGGACAATACTCGGCACGCCGCACGTGGCGCGCCGTCCGCGCGTCGCTGATTCATGCCACCGGAGCTCGACGAGATGACATCTGTGATCAACCGCGTCCATACTCCGCGGATGACCGCACACGCTCAGTTGCACCGATGAGCGCGAAGCCCCCAAGTCCGGAGTGTTGATGTGGCGACGTACGTGTTGATCCATGGCGCGGGCTCCGATGCGTGGTACTGGCACCTCGTGGTTCCGCGATTGGCCGCGCTCGGCCACGACGTCATCGCCGTGGACCTTCCGTGCGACGACGACCGCGCCGGGCTGGCGGAGTACGTGCAGACGGTCGTCGACGCGATCGATGGACGCCGCGACCTGATCGTCGTCGCCCAGTCACTGGGTGGCTTCACCGCACCGCTCGTGTGCGATCGGGTTCCGGTGACGCTCCTCGTGCTCGTCGCGGCCATGGTGCCGCGGCCAGGCGAGTCAGCGGGCGAGTGGTGGGCCAACACCGGACATCAGTTTCCTGACCCCTTCGATCCCGAGGTCGTGTTCACCCACGACCTTTCGCCCGAGCTGACGGTGGCGTCGCTCGATCACGTGCGCGAGCAGTCGGGCACACCGTTCGAACAGCCGTGGCCACTACAGGCGTGGCCCGACGTCCCCACCCGCTTCCTGCTGTGCCGCGACGACCGGTTCTTCCCCCGCGACTTTCTGCGGGGCGTCGTGCAGGAGCGGTTGGGAATCGTCCCCGACGAGATGGATGGCGGTCATCTCCCCGCGCTCGCGCGGCCCGACGAACTCGTCGCCTGGTTGGAGACCTACCGATCGCAACGATGACGGTCGCGCCGGACCGTGGCGAGGTGCGTTCCCGTTAGGGTCGATCCCATGACGCGCGGACTCCGAACCTTCCTGACCTTTCAAGGCGGCGTCGCCACTGCCGCACTTGACCTCTACCGCGAGGTCTTCGACGACTTCGAGCTCGTCGAGATCGAGCACGCCGACACCGGCGGACCCGACGACACCGTCAAGGTCGCGAGATTCCGTGTCGCGGGCAGTGACTTCAGCTGTGCCGACAGCCCCGTCGATCACGAATGGGGATTCACCCCTGCGGTGTCGCTCTGGATCGACTGCGACGACGACGACGAGCTCGAGCGGCTCTTCGATCGGCTCAGCGACGGGGGCACGGTGTTCATGCCGCTCGACAACTACGGGTTCAGCACCCGGTTCGGCTGGGTGGGTGATCGCTTCGGGGTGACCTGGCAACTCAACCTGCGCTGACGCCTTCTCGTGCATCGTGCAGGTCAGCGAGTGGGCCGCGTCGGGCTCGAACCGACGACCAGCGGATTAAAAGTCCGATGCTCTACCAACTGAGCTAGCGGCCCGCCGGAGCATTCTCGCAGGTGAAGCTGGCGACGGGCGATGAGCGCCGTCTCGACACTCGACCGTTGGCGTGTGGCGGGCGTCGTCAGGCGGCCGCGCCGATCTCGAGGACGCCGGGCACCGTCGCATCGCTGGACACGCGGCTGGCGGCGGCGAGATCGCCTTCGAGGTGTGCTCGCAAGAAGTCGGCCGCGAGCGCCGCGACTGCGGGTTCCGCCGGGTCGGTCGTGAAGGGACCGAGATGGGAGCCGCCATCGACGGTCACGAGCATCTTGGGCCCGGTGGCATCGTCGAAGAGCTGCTGGCTGCTCGCGATGGGATTGACCTCGTCGTCGGTGCCGTGAATCGCGAGCAGCGGCGGTGACTGCGTCGTGAACCACGTCCCGTCGTAGCGCGCCTCGGCGCCTGAGAGCACCACCGCGGCACCCACGCGTGGATCGGCGACCGACGAGTTGTAGGCGACCGCGGCGGCGGTCACTCCGCCGTCGGAGTGGCCGATCACGCCCACCTTCGTCGGCGCGATCGCACCGGCGACGACGTAGGCGGCGGTCTGGTCCGGATCGAGGAGCGACGTGATCACGAAGGAGATGTCGGCGGCCTGGTTCGACACGTCGCTCTCGTCCGCCGGACCCGGGAGAGCACTGCTGGTGAGCGGAAAGTCGGGCGCGGCCACCACGAGCCCGGCGGCGGCGAGTTGCTCCTCCATCGTCGCGTAGGTCGCCGCCGACACGTCATAACCATGCGCAAGGACAACGAGAGGGAAGGCGCCGGCTTCGACAGGGGCGTCGGGCGTGACCGGACCGCCGGGCACGCCGCCCGTCGGGTAGTCGAGCGTGACGGAGATCGCGCGCACCGGCGACGCCGGCGTGTCACCTCGCGCCGGGGTCGAGCGTGTCGTGTCGGTCACCACGAGATGCGAGACGCCCACTCCGTACGGAGGCGCGTCAGGCTCGTCGGGCGCGGCACCCGCGATGGTGTCGTCCTGCGCCGTCGAGGCCAGACGCTTGGATCGGCGGCGGCTGGATCCGGTCCGGCCGTGGGTCACCGTCGTGGCACGCGCGAGCGGTGGATTCGCGAGCGGACCCAGGCCGCACGACACGACGACGACCACGACGACGACCGCCACCTCGACCATCCAACGGAGCTCGATGCGATCCGACCGCATGACGACGAGTGTGCGCGCACACTCCTGTGACGACGTTGAGAGCCGATGCCATCGGCCCGCGCGGCTCTGTTGGGCCGGGATTCACGCCAGTCATCGGATCCGCTGCAGGATCCCGCGTCCGTGTTCGGAGAACCCAGGATCGCCGTACCGCTCACCCCAGACAATCGTCGTCACCGCGCCGAGCGCCGACGATGCCATGAGCACGGTCGTGTCCAGGTCGGTGAGGTCGCGGCCGTAACCATCGAGGAACGCGTCGCGGAGCTCAGGGTGGTCGAGCCACTCTGCCCACCACAGTCGCTCGAGGTCGCGCGTCCACCAGGCGGGTTCGGCGAGCTCGAAGTCGACCACACCGACGGCACCACGGTGCACGACCCAGTTCCGCGGCTGCCAGTCTCCGTGCGTCGGTACGACGAGCAGGGGTGGCAGTGAGGACAGGATCTGCACCGACTCCTCGACGAAGGCGAGGTCGCCGGGATCCACCAACCCCTCCGGCGCGTGCTCGACCCAGGTTCGGTAGGCATCGATCCGGCGCTGCACCGCGTTGGGATCGACGCTCGGTGCCGCCGCGTCGTGGAAGCGACGAAGCACACGACCAGCGTCGCGATGCATCGCCACGTTGTCGTCGCCCGTGAGCGTCGGGTCGACGGCGCCCTCGAGCTTCGAGACGACGAGCACGCTGGCCGCGTCATCCGACGCCCGAACGGTCGGCGCCCGGTCTGCGATTGCCGGCACCCAATGTGTGTACGCGTGCAGCTCGCGTTCGTAGTGGCTCGCAGCGTCGAACACCTTCACGAACCACGCGTGGCCATCGGGCGTGGTGATCTCGACGATGCGTGTGCGCTTGTTCGCCCAGGAGTGGTCGGCCACGAGCTGGCACGGACCGACCAGCACCTCGGCGAGACGATGCGCGTCCTCGACCGACGTCACGGCGCCGAGTCTCGCGCGGAGGGCGCGCTCGGTCGCCGCAATTCATCCGACTCAGGTGTTCCACAGGTGGATTCCTGATACTGACGCCACCAGGTCATCCGGTGTGACGCCCCGCGCGCCGACCAAGAGAAGGATCCACGCGCACATGGGCGTCGTCGCACGAGGAACGAAGAACGCGTTCCGCAACACGATCCGCACCGTCTCGATCACGCTGATCCTCGCGTTGAGCATCGCGATGGCGCTCGTGATGCTCCTGTCGCTGCGCGCGGTCGAGGCGAAGACCGACGACGTGAAGAGCTCGGTCGGCAACACCATCACGGTGAGCCCCGCCGGGCTCCGAGGCTTCGGCGGTGGCGGCACGCCCCTGACCGCCGCCGATGTGAAGAAGGTCGAGGCGGTTCCGCACGTCGCGAGCGTCACGTCGACGTTGCAGGATCGTTGGACCACGACCGGCAGTGACACCGGCAACGGACCTCGCTTCGGTGGCGGCCAGTCGTCGGGCCTCACCACCAACCTCGAGTCGTCGATCACCCCCGGCGCCGGACCGGGCGGCGCCGGTGGCGGCGCCTCCGCCGGAGGTCAGTTCCCCGGCGGTGGGACCTTCGTGCTTCCGATCACTGTCACGGGGACGACCGATCCGACCAGCACGCGGGTCGCGGGCACCAACAAGCTCACGATCACGAGCGGGTCGACGATCGACGGCACGAGCACGGCACTCCAGGCACTCGTCGGCACCGACCTCGCCGACAAGAACGGCTTGAAGGTCGGCTCCACCTTCACCGTCGGCGACTCGACGGTGACCGTCGCCGGGATCTCTTCAACGGGCAACACGTTCAGCGATGGCGGCGTGATCATGGCGCTCCCCGCATTGCAAGCACTGACCAATCAAGCCGGCGCCGTCACTGGCGTGGAAGCGCGGGTCGACTCCATCGACAATCTCACCGCGACGACGAGCGCGATCCAGAAGAAGCTCGGATCGGCGGCCGACGTCGTGTCCGACCAGACCGGCATCGCCGACACCGTGTCTTCGCTCGACAACGTGAAGACGATCGCGCTCTACGGCCTCATCGGTGCGTTGGTCGCCGGCTCGGTGATCATCTTCTTGAGCATGCTCATGATCGTGCGCGAACGGCGCCGTGAGATCGGCGTGCTGAAGGCGATCGGCTCATCGAACGCCAAGGTGTCGTTCCAGTTCATGGCGGAGGCCGCCACCCTGACCTTGATGGCGGCCGTCGTCGGGATCCTCGCCGGAATCGTGCTGAGCAACCCGATACTCGACGCCATGATCAACAGCTCGTCGTCGAACACCACGACCTCGGCCTCCGCGTTCCCCGGTGGGCCGCCCACAGGCGGAGCAGGCGCCAGCACCGCGGGACGCACGTTCCCGAGCGGCGCGTCCCGCAACGGTGGGATCTCGTTCGGTGGTGGGTTCCGCCGCGGCGTCACGAACTTCGGCGACGCGTTGTCGAACGTGAACGCCGTGATCGGCGTCGACGTGCTGCTCTACGGGTTCCTGCTCGCCGTGTTCATCGCGCTTGCAGGGAGCGCAGTGCCCGCGTATCTCACCGCCAAGGTCCGTCCCGCCGAAGTCATGAGGGTGGAGTAGATGTTGCAGGTCACGAACCTTTCCAAGACGTTCCAGTCGGGCGACCAGCAGGTGAAGGCGGTCGATGACGTGTCGTTCACCGCACCTGACGGCTGCTTCGCCGCCGTCATCGGGCGGAGCGGCAGCGGCAAGAGCACGCTGCTGTCGCTGCTCGGTGGCCTCGACAAGCCGTCGAGCGGCAGCATCGACATCGACGGCACCGTGATCAGCAGCGGCAGCGACCGTCAACTGATCCAGTACCGCCGCAACCGCGTCGGCTTCGTGTTCCAGAGCTACAACCTGATCCCGAACCTCTCGGCAGTCGAGAACGTGATGCTCCCGATGGAGTTCGCCGGGGTGTCGCGCAACGAGCGGCGCGAGCGCGCCCGTGCGCTGCTCGACCAGGTCGCGTTGAACGACAACAAGCAGGACCGTCGTCCGGGGAAGCTCTCCGGCGGCGAGCAACAGCGAGTCGCGATTCCGCGCGCGCTCGCCAACCACCCGAAGTTGATCCTCGCCGACGAGCCCACCGGCAACCTCGACCGCAAAACTGGCAACGCGATCTTCTCGTTGCTGCACGGACTGGCGCGCTCCGAGAACACCACCATCGTCGCAGTCACCCACGACCTCTCGATCGCGGGCAAGACCGACCTCACCTTCGAGATGGAGGACGGCCGCCTCGTGACCAGTGGCGCGGCAGTCGACGGGACCTCGACGCAGCCGGCAACGACCCCGTAACATCCGGCCGCTACCGTGCACTGCAGTGTTGGTGCATGTGGGCTGCGAGTTCGCGCAACACGCCGAGAATCCCACGCACGCGGTCGTGCAGGTCGAGCCCCGTCCCGACGGTGAGTTCCGCGTCGTCCACGCCGGGTGGGACGAGCACACGGCGACGAACTCCTGGTACTACGTCGACGGGCTCGGCAACCTGTGCCGCCGGCTCACGCTGCCGGTGGGGCGGTCGGTGATCCGCTTCGATGCAACGGTCGAGGTCTCGGGCGACGTCGACGTGGTCGCGCCGGACGCGATGGAGATGCTCGCGGTGTCGCTGCCCAACGACGTGTTGCCGTACATCTCTCCCAGTCGCTTCTGTCCGTCGGACCAGCTCGGCACGTTCGCGTGGGATCGCTTCGGCGAGATGCGCCAGGGCTGGGCCCGCGTGCAAGCCATCTCCGACTGGGTGCATCGCGAGATCGCGTTCGGATACGGGCTCGCGTCCCCCACCGCGACCGCGATCGACGTGCTCACCACCCGCTCGGGGGTGTGCCGCGACTTCGCGCACCTCGCCATCGCGCTCTGTTCGCCGCGCTGAGCATCCCGGCTCGGTACACGTTCGGCTATCTCCCCGACATCGACGTTGCGCCGACCGACGCGCCACCCGACTTCTGCGCATGGATGGAGGTGTTCCTCGATGACCGGTGGTACACGTTCGATCCGCGCAACGGCCAACCCGCCGCGGGACGCGTGCTGATCGGCCGGGGGCGCGACGCGCTCGACGTCGCGATGGTCACCACCTTCGGCACGGTCGAGCTCGAGTCGATGGTCGTGTGGGCCGACGAAGTGCCCGACTGACCGACCACGCGCAGCGGAACGACCCCCGGCCGGCGCCGGAGGTCGTTCCGTGGCAGGGGAGGTACGCCTGGGGTCACATGCCCGGGCAGTTCGCCGGTGCGGTCCCGGCCGCCGGAGCGGCCGCCGGCGTGGTGGTAGCGGTCGACCCGTCCGCGGCGGTCGAGCTCGAGCTCGTCGAGCCCGAATCGGCAGTCGCGGTGGTCGTGTCGGTCGACGCGTTGGAGTCGGCCGCATAAGCGAGCGCTCCGCCACCGACACCCACCAGGGCACCGGCCAACGCGAGCGTCGTGATGCCCTTTCGCCAGAAGTCCATGTTCATCACCTCCTCTCCTGTTCGTTCATTCGTCGGTTGTGCTTGACGGTTCCCACTCAAACGGACCGCTGTAAGAGGCTCGGCAGACGCGGTCGAGAGGTCCGCGAGAAGCGCGGCTCCACTCGGCAACGCCACTCACGTTGCCTCGATCCGGTACACGACACCGCGGCCCCAGTCACCCACGTACACCGCGCCGTCGGCGCCGACGATCACCGCGACGGGGTTCGTGAAGCCGGTCGCGAAGCGCGACGTGGACTCGTACGTGCCCGCTTCGTTGCTGAGATCGACACGCAGCACCACTCCGCGCGCCCACTCGGCGACGAGCGCATCGCTCGTTCCGTCAGACGTGAACGCACCATTCACCACCGCGACGCCCGACGCCGCGGCATGCGCGTCGAGCTCGGCGAGCGGTTCCGGCGCACCGTCGCACACGGTGCCGCCCTGGCCGTAGCAACCGGGAAAGCCCCAGGACTGGCCGTCGTCCACCACGGCGAGCCAGTCACCGGGCGTGTCGTTGCCCAGGTCGTCACGCTGGTTCATCGACACGAGCAGCGCGCCGGTGCTCGAGTCGTACGCCAGCCCAACCGGCACGCGGATGCCCGACGCGACGACGTGCACATCGCTGCCATCGGGCAGGAACGACAACACCGCCCCCGACCACGCCGAGGTCGGTGTGCACGAGTCACACGGCGCGGAGATGCCGACCACGAACCGACCGTCGCTCCCGAATGCGATGCTGCCGACGAGCCCGGTCCCGTCGGGCACGCTCAGGACCACGGCGTGCTCCGCGAAGGTGGTGCCGTCGAAGCCGCGGTACACGTCGACGCCCGATGCCGACGCCACGTACAGCGCGCCGTCGTGCCACACGAGGCCCATGACGGTCGACACGCCCGTGATCACCTTGGTGGGCGTCGCACCGGAGGTCGTGATCACGTACACCGCGTCGGAACCGGTCGCGGTGTAGTCGGCGGTGCCCGCCCAGATCCGGCCCTCGTCGTCGTCCGCGAGCGACGACACGTGACTGATGCCCGTCGCGTACTTCGTGGCGGTCGTCCCGTCGACCCCGCGCAGCCCTGCTCCGATCGACACCAGGGAGGCGGCGCTCGACGACTCGCCGTTCGACGCGGCCGCGCCGCCACATCCAGCGAGGATCAACCCCAGGAGCGCCAGCGATCCGACCACGTGTCGTACCCGGGCTCGTCGCCGCGCGAGGCACGACGCCTCGAACTCGTGGATGCAGCACCTCGGCCCTCCTGTCTCATGGCGTACGTCGCCAGTCGGAACGGAGCATCCAAGGCCTGCTGCAGGGGCCGGCAAGATCGAGGCAAGGACGGCGTAAGAACCGTGGGGTCGCTGCTTCTTACGAGTTCCTCGCGTCGCTCCTGCAGCGCATTGACGGGTCATCCCCACAATCGGGCCATGACCACTCGACCGAACGTCACCACCCGCCGGGCACACCCGGCACGAGGCGCACGTCGCGTCACGGGCGCGCTGAGCATGCTCCTCTTCCTCGGAACCGGCGGGGCGTTCGCGCTGCACCAGAGCGGGACGACGACCGTCGCCGACTCGAAGGTCACTGCTGCGAGCGCAGGTTCCTCGGCCCCTTCGACCACGTCGACCGCGTCGGCAACCGCAGCGACCCCCGCCACGACCGCGTCTGGTGACACCGCGACGAGCGCGACGTCGGGCGCGACGAACGGGACCGCGAGCACCAGCGACACGTCGACCACGAGCAGGACAGCGACCACCACGCACACGACCACGCGAGCGAGCTGAGCGTCATGGCGGCACGCGACGCGACGACTTCGAGCAGGCAGGCGGATCATGATGAGCCAGATCTGGTGGTACAGCGCGCGGGCCGCGGGAATGGTGGCGTGGGCGCTGCTCGCCGGCGCGACCGCTGTGGGGGCTCGTGTTGTCGAACCGGATGCGGTCGCCGCGCTTCCGCGCCAACTGGACCCTCGACCTGCATCGCTTCCTCGGCGGGTTGGCGGTCGTGTTCACCGCCGTGCACGTGGTGTCGATCATCGCCGACTCGTACGTGCAGTTCGGCCTCATCGACGTGCTGGTTCCGTTCGCATCGTCGTGGCATCCGGTCTGGGTCGCGTGGGGTGTGGTGTCGCTCTACCTGCTGCTCGCGGTGGAGCTCACGTCGCTGGCCCGCCGGCGACTCCCCGCCAAGGTCTGGCGCCGCACCCACACGTTGGCCTTCCCGCTGTACGTGATGGCCACGATGCACTTCGTGACCGCCGGCACCGACGCCGCGTCGCCCCTTGCGTGGGGTGTGATCATCACCACCACCCTCGCCATCGCTGCCCTCACGATCCGGCGGGTGCACACCGAGGTGACGCGCCGGTCAGTGACGAGCCAGTCCTCGACGAGCCTCTCAGGAGGGGTGAGCGCGGGGTCGCCGCGGAATGAACCCGCTGGTGCGAGCGACGTAGTCGGCGTACCCGGGGCGGCGGCGCGCGATGTCGTGCTCGAGGAGCGGCTTGCCCGTCTTCGCGACCAACGTCCACGTCATGAGCACCGGCGACAGGATCGTGAGCGCGCCCTGCCACTGCGCGCACGCCACCACGAAGATGCCCCACCACAGGCACGCGTCGCCGAAGTAGTTGGGGTGGCGGGTGTAGCGCCACAACCCGCGGTCCATCACCTGACCCCGGCTGGCCGGATCGGCTCGGAACCGAGCGAGCTGACGGTCGCCGATGCTCTCGAAGGCGAAGCCGATCAGCCACACGCCCGCGCCGACCACCATGATCACTCCGAGCGGGTCGCGCTCGTACATGGCGACCTGTACCGGCAGTGAGATGAACCACATCGTCGGCGGCCTGCGGCGCAAAGATACGGGTCAGCGCATACACCGACACGCTGCCCTCGGCGCGCTCGAGCATCGCCGCGTAGCGCGGGTCCTCCCCGTGACCGCGGCTTCGCCACCCGATGTAGACGGCGAGGCGTGCGCCCCAGATCGCGACGAGCGCGAGCACGAGCGTGCGCTGCGTGGTGTCGCCGTCGTCGATCGACCACACGAACGAGACGGCCGCGACAGCCACGAAGCCGAGCCCCCAGGCGACGTCGATCACGTTGTACCGGCCGACGCCCCGTGCGACGAGGAACGTCACGCCGACCAGCACGACCACCGCCACCGCGCTCACGGCGAGGCCGGTCGCGAACCGGCCGCCGGCGAAGTCGGCGAAGCGCCCGGCCGCGCTGCTGGAAGTCACGTGGAGGCTCGGGCGAGGATCTGGTCGACGCCCATGCGCCCTTCGTCGAAGGCGAGGGTGCCGCCGACGAGGTACAGCCGCCAGACGCGCGCCGTCTCCTCCCCGACGAGCTCCACCGCGTCGTCCCAGTGCGCGTCGAGGTTGCTCACCCAGGCGCGCCCGGTGCGGGCGTAGTGCTCGCGCATCGCCTCCACGTGGCGCACCTCGAAGCCGGCGCGCTCCATCGCAGCCACCGTCTCACCGACGGGTCGCATGTGCATGTCGGCGGCGATGAACGCTTCGATGAACGGGCCGCCACCGGGCATGCCCGGCGGACGCGACATCTGCTGGATCAGCAGGCGACCTCCGTCGCGCAACGAGCCGCGCGCCCGGGCCAGGAACTCGGGGTAGTGCTCGTCGCCGACGTGTTCGCCCATCTCGACACTCGCCACCGCGTCGTACGCGTGGGTCGCGGGGAGGTCGCGGTAGTCGAGCAGCTGCACGTCGACCAGGTGCTGCACGCCGGCGTCGGCGACTCGCTTGCTCACGAAGGTGCGCTGCTCCGACGACAAGGTGATGCCCGTGACCCGCACCCCGTACGTGCGGGCAGCGTGGATCGCCAGTGCCCCCCATCCACACCCGATGTCGAGCAGCCGCAGGGTGGCGCCTGCTCCTGCACCTCGAGCGCTCGAACCGTCAGCCAACCCCAGCTTGGTGCAGATGAGATCCAGCTTGGCGCGTTGCGCATCGGCCAGCGAGATCGTGGCGTCGTCCGTCGGGTAGTACGCGCACGAGTACGCCATGTGCTCGTCGAGGATCAGCTGATAGAAGTCGTTCGAGAGGTCGTAGTGGTGCGCGATCACCGCGCGGTCACGGTCACGGCTGTGCAGCCTGGCCTCCACCCGCAGCCCGAACCGTCCATGGCGCGTGGCGGTGCGCAGTTCGCTCGCCGGCGGCGACGGCGGCAGACCGATCGCACCCAGCTGCGCCGCCACGCGCAGCGCCGCGATGCGGTCCGCCCACCGGAGGTGCACACCGGCACCATCCCGCGTGCGCACGAAGTCCCACACGTGACGGAAGCCGGCTTCGAGATCGCCGTCGACGTCGAGCTCCCCGGCCACGTACGCGCGCGCCACGCCCAACTCGTCGGGACGCCAGACGATTCGGCGCAGCGCGCGTCGCGAGTTGACGACGACCGTTGGCGCGTCGGGATCGATCGGAACCGGCGACCGAACCGTCCCAGGCGCGGATGCGCACCGGGACCGCCTCGCCGAGCACGGCCTCGACCAGCTCGACCAACCGGGCCGCGACCTGCCCTCCCGCGCCGCGGGTCATGACCGCGCCAACACGAGCTGCACGTCGTCGAGGTACCCGGTGGCGAAGCCCGCCTCGCAGTACGCGAGGTAGAAGTCCCACATGCGGCGGAACGTGGCGTCGAACCCGAGCGCATCGACCGCGTCGGCGTTGGCGTCGAAGCGATCCCGCCACTCGCGCAACGTGGTCGCATAGTCGAGACCGAAGTGGAACCGATCCGTGATGCGCAGGCGAGTGTGCTCGCCCAGCGTGGCGTCGATGGCCCGGACCGACGGGATCAGGCCGCCGGGGAAGATGTACTTGTGGATCCAGGTGTACTGGTATCGGGTGGCGACCATCCGCGCGTGTTCGAACACGATGGCCTGCACCCGATCCGGCCACCTGGCGCGAGCAGCCGTTCGAGCGTGGAGAAGTAGGCGGGCCAGTAGCGCTCGCCGACCGCCTCGATCATCTCGACGCTCACGACCGCATCGAACGACCCGTCCGCGTCGCGGTAGTCGCGGAGTTGGACGTCGACCCGGCTGCTCACGCCGGCCTCCGCGGCACGCGCCCGGGCCACGGCACTGCTGCTCGCGTGAGATCGTGAGCGAGGTCACGGTCGCGCCCCGTTGCGCGGCACGGACGGCGAGGGCGCCCCAACCGGTGCCGATCTCGAGCAGTCGGCGTGCCCGGCTCCACGCGCACGGCGTCGAGGATGCGGTCGATCTTGCGTTCCTGCGCGCGTTCGAGCGTGTCCCCGGGCTCGTAGCGCGCGCACGAATAGGTCATCGACTCGTCGAGGAACAACGCGAACAGCTCGTTCGACAGGTCGTAGTGACGGTGGATGTTGTCACGTGCGCCGGCGCGCGAGTTGTCCTCGTGGGGCGGCTGGCGCCGCACGTAGAAGCGCCGGAGCCGCTGCATCCAGGGTGGCACCAGCGAGTCGATGCGAGCGCACAGCGGACGCAGCGCGTCACCGAGATCATCGGCATCCCAGTCGCCGGCCATGTACGACTCACCGAAGCCGATCAATCCGTCGTTGCCGACACGGTGGAAGAAGTCGTCGCGGTGCACTCGCAGCACCGGGTGGGATTCGTCGCGCGATCCACGGCGCGCCCGTCGGGCAACACGATTCGCACGGGGAGGTTGTGCGCGACGCGGAGGAACAGCGATCGACAGATCGCGGCGTGCACCGGCACGCGTGGTGCGGGCCCGACGGTGCGCCACGGGCCGGCGCGATACTCGAGTGCTGGCTCGAGCTGCTCGAGCTCCCCGTGGCCGAACTCCTCGGCTCGCATCGCCATCAGGTCGCTCCTGAGTTGCTCGTGGCCGGGCGCGGGGCAGGTCGTGGGAACGTGCGCAGCCCGCGCAGCCAGAGGTGGATGCCCTGTCGCCGGATCCGGGCGCTCACCCACCAGCTCGCACCGACGTGGCGCAGCGCCGACGCGAGCACCGATCGCACCGGCACCGGCGCACCGGCCGTGAGCGCGGCGCGGAACACCACCTCGTCGCGACCCGTGCTCGTTCGGGCGACGCAACGCGATGCGCACATCGAGCGGTGCGCCCAACGCGCTGAACTGCAACTCGTACGCACCGTCGACCGGGAAGAACGGCGACACGTACAGCGCCTTGTCGGCCATGGCCTGCCCCACCCCATCCGGACGAACGAGATAGCAGTGCCGACCGCCGTAGGTGTTGTGCACCTCGGCGATGATGGCGACGAGGTCGCCGTCGAGATCGGTGCACCAGAACACGCTCAACGGGTTGAACGAGTGTCCCAACGAGCGCGGCGTGGCGAGCAACGCGATCCGCGCCGGTGCAGGCACGCCCCGCGCGCGGCGAGGAACGCGTCGACGTTGGCGCGGATCGTGCAGTTGGGATCCCCGACGTGGTCGGCCGCGTCGAACCGGAGCAGCGGCCGCGCCCAGCGGCTCACGGTGGGGAGGTGGTCGACGTCGACCAGCCACATGGGATGCCGGTACGAGAATGCGTGGTGCAACGGCGCCGTCCGCTCGTGTCCGACCGTGGCGAAGTAGAGCGCCGTCATCACACGCCGCCTGGGTTCACCAGTGAACCCCGAAGTGGGCGGCCGCGCGCACGCCCGACACGCACCCGTCTTCGTGGAAACCCCACCCGTGGTAGGCGCCGGCGAAGACGAGTCGGTCGTCGGCCAGGTCGGGGAGACGCGACTGCGCGGCCACCGACGTCGACGTGTAGATCGGATGCGTGTAGGTCATCGTCGCCAGAACTGCGTCGTCGCGGATGCGATCGTCGGCGTTCAAGGTGACGAGATAGTCGACCGGTTCGTCGATCGCTTGCAAGCGGTTCATGTGGTAGCTCACCTGCACGCTCTGTGCACCGTCACGAGCTCCTGTGGCAGTGCCGCAGCCGTCGAGGAGATAGTTCCACGACGAGCGCGCCCGCGCCGCGGTGGGCAGGAACGACGCGTCGGTGTGCAGCACGGTCTGGTTCTCGCTGTACCCGAACGCGCCGAGCACCGAACGTTCCGCCGCCGTCGGCGCGTCCAACATCGCCAGGGCCTGATCGGCGTGGGTGGCGACGACGACGCGGTCGAACGTGGCGACGTCGTCGTGGTCGTCGCGGACCTCGACACCCGTCGCCGACGCGGCGCACCGTGCGCACCGGCACACCCAACGCGGTCGCGGTGAGCTCCTTGGCCGCGCGTTCGACGTACGAGCGCGAGCCACCCACGACCGTTCGCCACTGGGGCGAGTCGCCGACCGACAGGAACCCGTGGTGATCGAGGAAGCGGAACAGGTACTCGGCCGGGTAGTCGAGGGCGACCGCGGGCGGACACGACCACACGCACGACACCACCGGGATCATGAAGTGCTGCACGAAATACGGCGAGAAGCGCCCGGCGGCGAGGAACCCGCGCAGGCTCACCGGATCTCCGTCGGTCCGCGCCCCGATCGCCGGGTCCGAGTCACGCGACGCCAGGACGGCCCGGGCCCGTCGGTGGAAGCGCTTCACCTCGAGGAGCATGCGCACGAAGGCCGGGCTCGCCGCCCGGCGTGGCTGCGCGAACAGCCCACCGAAGCCCCGCGCGCCGGCGTACTCGAGCCCGCAGCCGAGGCACCGCACCGACATGCTCATCTCGCTCGGACGTGTCTCGACCCCGAGCTCGTCGAACAGCCGCACGAGGTTCGGATAGGTGCGTTCGTTGTAGACGATGAACCCGCTGTCGACGGCCACCGTGCCGGCCGCGCCCAGCACGTCGTGCGTGTGCGCGTGTCCACCGAGGCGATGCTCGGCTTCGTAGAGCGTCACATCCGACGTGCGTTGGAGGAGGTAGGCCGCGGTGAGGCCCGCCACACCCGCGCCCACCACTGCCACCCGAGGTCGCATCGAGGTCACGGAAGATCTTCGTCACGGGACACCACGCGGATGCACGCTCCTCGGGAGGTCCCGGTGCAACGGCTGCTACGATGCCCTGCCTCAGGTGAGGCCGAGCCCCCATCGTCTAGTGGCCCAGGACGCCGCCCTTTCAAGGCGGTAACGGGGATTCGAACTCCCCTGGGGGCACGTCGATCGCTTCGGCGATCGCAGCACCTGGTCCTGTGGTGCAGTTTGGAGTGCACGCCGCCCTGTCAAGGCGGAGGCCGCGGGTTCAAATCCCGTCAGGACCGCTGGGAGACTCGTCTCCCTCATGTCAGGGGACCTCGTCTCCTGCCACGGCCGGGTAGCTCAGTCGGCAGAGCACGCGCCTGAAAAGCGCGGGGTCACCGGATCGACGCCGGTCCCGGCCACTCGTTGACGCTCGGCGCTGAGCCCACCGCGGCTCAGCGCCGCGTCAGCTCGCTCAGGCGTCTCACGTGATTGCTGCTGTAGCTGCGTCCCCACTCGATGACGCTCGGCGCTGAGCCCACCGCGGCCAGCGCCTGCGTCGCGTCCCTCAGGCGTCATGAGGGATCGCGACCGAGGCTGCCTTCCGACGCTCGGCGCGGCGCGTCGGCGTCGGACTCCAGCCGTAGCTTGGGCCGCATGATTGGTCGACAGCTGCGTTCGACGATGCGTGCGGACGGTGTGCTCGAGCTCGCGATCGTCGACGTCGAGGTACCGGAGCCGGCGCCCGACGAGGTGGTCGTGCGGGTGGAAGCAGCTCCGATTCACCCATCGAGCCTCGGCCTGCTCCTCGGGCTCGCAGACCCGAAGACGGCTCGACGCTCAGGGGACGAGGCCCACCGCACGGTGTTGCTCGATGTCCCTGCCGAGATGCAGGCCGGCGTCGCCGCCCGGGTGGGCGTGTCCTTGCCCGCGGGGAACGAGGGCGCGGGCGTGGTGGTGGACGCTGGCGCATCGGCGGAGGCCCAGGCGCTCCTCGGGCGCACCGTGGCCGTCGCGGGCGGCGCGATGTACTCGCAGTTCCACACCGCGAAGGCCGCGGCGTGCTTGGTGATGCCACCCGACGTCACGCCGGCGCAAGGTGCGGGCTCGTACGTCAATCCCATGACCGTCCTCGGCATGGTCGGCACCATGCGGCTCGACGGCGCCATGGGGCTCGTCCACACCGCGGCGGCGTCCAACCTCGGCCAGATGCTCGTCCGCCACTGCGCGGCCGAGAACATCCCGTTGGTGAACGTCGTCCGGCGTCCCGAACAGGTCGATCGCTTGCGAGGGATGGGCGCCGGCCCACGTGTGTGACTCCAGCTCGCCCGACTTCCAGACTGCGCTGTTCGACGCGCTGGCTGGCGACCAACGCCACCGTTGCCTTCGACGCGGTCGGTGGTGGTCTCACCGCGACGTTGCTGCGAACCATGGAGGCCGTGCTGCGCCGCTCGGCAACCGGGATGCCGGGGTACGGGTCCTCAGTCGTCAAGCGTTCCTATGTCTACGGAGCACTCGACCGGTCCCCGATCGTCCTCCCTCGCGACATCGGCATGGCGTGGAGCGTCAGTGGATGGTTGCTCGGCGCTCACCTCGACCGTGTCGGGCCCGACGAGACCCAGCGAATGCGCGAGCGTCGTCGCGGCCGAGATCACAACGACGTTCGCCACGAACTACGCGGCGGAGCTCTCGCTCGACGAGGTGCTCACGCCCGAGGCGATCGCCGCCTACAGCCGGCTCGCCACCGACGAGAAGTACCTCGTCAATCCGAGCAAGTAGCGGCTGCTTCCACGCGGCGATCCGGCCCGGTCGCCGCCTGGTTGGGAGCGGTGCGCGTCAGTTCGCCGGCGCCAACGCCTCGAGGCAGGCCCAGTCGATCTGCCCGCGCTCGGCCGCCAGCGGCTGGATGCACACGTGCGTCGCGCCCGCATCAGCGTGCGCCTGCAGGCGTGTTCGGATGGCGTCGGCATCGCCCCATGCCACGACCGCGTCGATGAACCGCGGCTCGCGACGATCGATCTCGTCGTCGGTGAAACCCAGCCGCTTCCAGTTGTTCCGGTAGTTCGGCAGGTCGGCGTACCCGCCGACCGCCTGCGCGGCCGAGCTCGCGAGCCACGGACGGATCCGTCGACAGCACGACCTTCTGCTCGACGCACAGCAGCTTGTCGGGTCCGAGGATCTCTCGGCCTCCGCGGTGTGCTCGGGTGTGGTCCAGTACGGATGCGCACCATCGGCCGCGTCGCGTGCGAGCTCGATCATCTTCGGCCCGAGCGCGGCGAGGACTCGGGCCGGAGGCTCCGCCGGCGGACTCGCGCTGTACGGCGCGGCGTCCATCGCCGCCAGGTACGCCACGCATCTGGCTGAGTGGCTTCGAGTAGTCGAGCTTGCGCAGCCCTGCGACCATCGGGCCGTGGCTCACGCCGAGGCCGAGCACGAACCGGCCCTCCGTCTGCTCGCCGAGCGTGTTGGCCACCTGCTGCATCGGGCCCGGGTGCCGGTGGAAGATCGACGCAATCCCAGTCGCGAACACCAATGTCGTCGTTGCGGCGGCGAGATGGGCGATGTGCGCGAACGGATCGCGACCGACCGTGTCGGGCAACCACAACGCCGAATACCCCAGCTGCTCGAGCCGGGCGACGAGCTCCTCCGCCTGCGGGAGCGACATCCCGTCGGTGAAGTGCCAGACGCCCACTGCGCCGAAGGTGATCGTTGAGCTCCATTGGTCGGCGAAGCTAGCGGAGTGGTCGCATGCCTCCGAGGCCGCGCTCGGACGCTGACGCCCGACCGAGCCAGCACACGACGAGTTGCGTGGCCTCAGCGGCGAGCGTCAAAGAGCAGGCCTCAGCGGCGAGCGTCAGCAGACCAGGTCAGAGCTCGGTGGACTCGTCGACCTGATCCAGGAACTTCCGGATCTCGGTCGCACGGAAGCGGCGATGCCCGCCGAGCGTGCGAATCGCGGAGATCTTGCCGGCACGCGCCCAGCGTGTGACCGTCTTTGGATTGACCCGAAACATCGCAGCGACCTCTGAAGGCGTCAACAACTGCTCAGGCTCTGGAGCAGGGTTCTGGGGCATGACTCCTGTTTTCGTCTGGCTCCCCTAGCGAACTCGTGGAGCAAGCCCACCCCGACGTCGGACCGTGCAGTTCGTGCTGCACGGAACGCCTGGTTCGGGAATCAGTCCCGTATGTGCAGTTTAGCAGATTCCATTAATCGTCGGGTTCACTGCGAGCTTCGCTTCGTCAGATCGTCTTTTCACCGGTTGATCGTTACTCCCCCGCGCCCTTCGACGATCCCCCCCATGAGCCACGCATCGTGCCCAGCGGAACGAATGGCATCCAGGGTATCCAATCGGTCCTCGGGAGCGACGATGGCCAACATGCCCGAGGCCGAGGTTGAAGACCTGCTCCATCTCGGCGTCGGTCACGTCGCCCGCGGCCTGCACCTCGGCGAAGATGCGCGGCTCGTCCCAGGTGCCCCGGGTGACGACCGCGTCGCAGTGCGCGGGAGCACGCGGGCGAGGTTCGCCGGCGATCCCACCACCGGTGACGTGCGCGAACGCGTGGACCGGCACACGCTCGTCGCAGCTCCCGCATCGCAGGCGCGTAGATCACGCTGGGTCGGAGCAACTCGTCGCCGAGCGTGTGATGCGCGCCGGGCCACGCAGGTTCGTCGAGCCGGCGCCCGGCGCGTCGAGCAGTGCCCTCCGGGCCAGTGAGTATCCATTCTGACGCAGGCCCGGGCTCGCGATTCCGACGACGACATCACCGACGCGCACGTCCGACGGGAAGGATGCTCGCCCGTTCGACGACGCCGACGGCGAAGCCGACGAGATCGAACTCACCGGGCTCCATGATGTCGTGCTCCGACATCTCGCCGCCGAGCAGCGCGCACCCCGCCGTGCGGCACCCGTCGCGCGACACCGGCGACGATGTCGGCGACGATCTTCCGACCAGCTTGCCGATGGAGATGTAGTCGAGGAAGAAGAGCGGCTCGGCGCCCTGCACGGCGATGTCGTCGACCGAACCGCGACGAGGTCGATCCCGATCGTGTCGTACTTGCCCTCAGCCGGGCGATCGACCGACTTGGTGCCCACGCCGTCGGTGGACGAGACGAGGATCGGGTCACGCAGGCCGCCGCGGCTCGAAGGCGAACAGCCCGCCGAACCCGCCGATGTCACCCACACCTCGGGCCGCAGCGTCGACCGCACGTGCTCCTTGATCAGCTCGACCGCACGCTCGCCCGCCCCGATGTCGACGCCCGCGCCGGCGTAGGTGAGCGGCTGTGGCGTCGTTCCTCCCGCTGGAGGTCGCGCGCTCGAAGCGGGCGCGACGGGGGCACGGGAGCGGAGCCGCGTCGGGCTCGAGCACCAGCTTCGAGTCGGTCTCGGGGTGCGGAGCTGCGGGATCGGGATCGGGTACTCGCCCGACGAGGCAGGCGGTGCAGAACGAGCCGGGCGGCGCGCCGGTCGCGGTGGTGAGGCGGTCGAGATCGAGGTAGGCGAGCGAGTCGACACCGAGGAAGTCGCGGATCTCGCCCACCGACAGGTCGGCGGCGAGGAGCTCGGACCGACGACCGGTGTCGAGGCCGTAGAAGCACGGCCACTTGTATGGCGGCGACGACACCCGGAAGTGCACCTCGGCGGCACCCGCTTCGCGCAGCATCGACACGAGCTGGCGGAGGGTGGTGCCACGCACGATGGAGTCCTCGACCACCACGAGCCGCTTGCCGCGGATGTTCTCCGACAGCGGGTTCAGCTTGAGCCGGACACCCTGCTCGCGCTGCTTCTGGCTTCGGCTGGATGAAGGTGCGCCCGACGTAGCGGTTCTTCACCAGACCGTCGCCGTACGGGATGCCCGACGCGCGCGCGTATCCCTGCGCGGCGGGTATCGCCGGACTCGGGGACCGGCATCACCATGTCGGCGTCGACCGGCGCCTGGCGGGCGAGCTCTTCGCCCATGCGCTGACGCGCCGCGTGCAGCGTTGTGGCCGTACAGCGATCGTGTCGGGACGAGCGAAGTAGACGAACTCGAACAGACAGAGCTTCGGGCTCGGCCTCGGCGTAAGCGATCTCGCGCGTGCCGCCGGACGCGTCGATCACGACCATCTCGCCCGGCTCCACCTCGCGCACGAAGTGCGCGCCGACGATGTCGAGCGCGCACGTCTCGCTGGCGAGCACCCAACCGCCGTCGGGATCCGTCCGAGCACGAGCGGCCAGAAGCCGTGACGGATCGCGCACGCCGATGAGGTGCGCGTCGTCCATGAGCACGAACGAGAATCCACCCTGCAACGAGGAAGCACCCGCTCGAGCGCGAGCTCGAGGTCGCGGCCGTCGGAGCGGGGCTCGCTCGGGTACGCGGCGGCGACCAGCTCGGCGACCAGTGCCGAGTCGGTGGTGGAGTCGAGTTGGCGCTCGCTCGGCGACCATGCCCGGCAGCATCCCCAGCTGCTCCGCGAACGCCCGGTGTTGGTGAGGTTGCCGTTGTGGCCGAGCGCGAAGCCGGCGTCGCCGACCGAGCGGTACACCGGCTGCGCGTTGCGCCACGTGCTCGACCCGGTGGTGGAGTAGCGCACGTGACCGATGGCGAGATGGCCGTCGAGCGGGGCCAGGCGCGCTCGTCGAACACCTGGGTGACGAGACCCATGTCCTTGACGACGGTGACGATCTCGCCGTCGCTCACCGCGATCCCGGCCGACTCCTGCCCGCGGTGTTGCAGCGCGTAGAGCCCGAGATACGTGAGGTTGGCCACGGTCTGCCCCGGGGCGTAGACGCCGAAGACGCCGCACGCATGACCGACCTGGGGTCCATTGCTCCTCAGTATCCCATCACGAGGGTCGCCGACGCCGAACCTGACGCCGATCTGGACGCCGACTGCGCGACGCCGACTCGATGGTGAAGCGCGGTGCAACGTCACGCGTGGACCGGTTCGTTCCGCGAGCGCGAGCGGAATCGGCTCGCGCCAGGCCTCGGCCGCCGCGGCGAGCGCCACGTCGAAGGCATCGGCGGCGACGCAGCCGGTCGCCGGTGACGGTGCCGAGCACCGTGGCCGGCACTCGGCGGCGGCCAGCCCGGCGAGGACCCGGCGAGCCCGCTCGGGCGCCGACGCCGAGAACCACGCACAACGGGACTCGCGCGAACCACGTCGAGGCGTCGAGCGTCGGCGTCGAGCTGCACGCCGCACGTCACCGGCGATGGCCATCTCCGCGAGCGCGATCGCAAGGCCGCCGTCGGAGCAGTCGTGCACGCCGTCCACCGCACGCTCGCGGACCAGAGCGCGCGACGAGATCGTGCAACGCGATGGCCGCATCGAAGTCGACGCGGGAGGCATGCCCCCGCGGAGTCGTGCAGCGTGGCCCATTCCGATCCGCCGAGCTCGGACCGCGCGTGGCGACCGCACCGAGCACCACGATGACGTCGCCGTCGGTGAATGCGGCGGGCGGCGGTACGGCGGTGAGCTCGTCGATCACGCCGACCACACCGACCACCGGGGTCGGGTCGATGTCGCGGCCGCGCGACTCGTTGTAGAAGCTCACGTTGCCGCCGACCACCGGGATGCCGAGCGCGGTGCACGCCGCAGCTCATGCCGTCGATCGCCTCGGCGAACTGCCACATCACCTCGGGGTGCTCCGGGTTGCCGAAGTTCAGGCAGTTCACCAGCGCACGCGGGTGGCGCCCGACGCACGCGAGGTTGCGGGCCGCTTCGACCACCGCGAGCGCGCGCACCGACCGCGGGTCGAGCGCGGCAGAACCGCGCCTTGCCGTCGGTGGTGATGCGCGAGGCCGCGGGCGGTGCCCGGCAGCCGGAGCACGGTGGCGTCACCGCCGGGCCCGACCACCGTGTTGAGGAAGAGCTGGTGGTCGTACTGGCGGTACACCCACGACTTGTCGGCGATGGTGGGCGAGCCGAGCAGCGCGAGCAGCTCGCCACCGAGGTCGGCGCCGGCAGGGAAGCGTGCGACCGAGCTCGACCGCAGGATCGGCGGCCTGCACCGCGTCGAGGTCGGCCGGCGCGCGCGACGGGCGGCTGGTACACGGGGCCGTCGCCGAGGCTCGCGACCGGCACGTCGGCGACCGGCGCGTGATCCGACGACAGCTCGGGTGCCGCGTCGCCGCGTGGCGGGCGCGGGGTTCTCGCCCGGCACGCCGAGGGCGTCGAACACGCCGTCGAACACGCGGAACCGCGCGGTGTCGGTGACCCGGCCGATCACGCTGGCCGCGGATCTCCCACCGCGCGCACAGCGCGAGCACCGCGTCGAGGTTGTCGGGCGTGACGATCGCCAGCATGCGCTCCTGGCTCTCGGAGGTCATCACCTCGACCGGCGTTCATCCCCGGCTCGCGCTTCGGGCATGCGCGCCGAGGTCGACGTCCATCCCCGCGCCGGTCTTGGCCGCGGTCTCCGACGCGGCGCACGAGATGCCCGCCGCGCCGAGATCCTGCACGCCGATGGCGAGCCCGGCGTCGAGCAGCTCGAGGCAGGCCTCGATGCAGCGCTTCTCCTCGAACGGGTCGCCGACCTGCACCGACGGACGCTTGGCCTCCGACCCCTCCTCGAACCCCGCCGACGCGAGCACGCTCGCGCCGCCGATGCCGTCACGCCCGGTCGACGAGCCGAGCAGCACCGCGAGGTTGCCTACGCCTTCCGCCTTGGCGAGCACCAGGCGCTCGACTGGGCAGCACGCCGAGACACAGCACGTTGACGAGCGGGTTCTCGCGTGTAGCAGTCGTCGAACACCACCTCGCCGCCGACGGTCGGCACGCCCACCGCGTTGCCGTAGCCGCTGATGCCGGCGACCACGCCCTCGAACAGGTATCGGGTGCGCGCATCGGTGAGCGGGCCGAACCGGAGCGGATCCATCAGGGCGATGGGCCGCGCGCCCATCGAGAACACGTCGCGGATGATGCCGCCGACGCCGGTGGCCGCGCCCTTGGTGCGGCTCGACCGCCGAAGGGTGGTTGTGGCTCTCGATGCGCACCGCGACCGCGAGGCCGTCGCCCACGTCGATCACGCCGGCGCCCTCACCCGGCCCGACCAGCACCCACGGCGCATCACTGGGGAGGCGACCGAGATAGCGCTTCGACGACTTGTAGGAACAATGCTCCGACCACATGACCGCATACATGGCGATCTCGAGCTCGGTGGGCTCACGACCGAGCAGGTCGACGATGGCCGTCGAGCTCGTCGTCGGTGAGGCCCAACTGTCGGTGGATCGGCTGGTCAGCGGGCTGCACAGGGACCTGCTGCTGAGTGGAGGGCTCCGGCACGCTCATCGGTGCCCACATCCTACCGTTTCCGCCGCTTTCGCGCTTTGTCGGGGCTTCCTATTTGGTGGATGTTGGTGCCTCTGCAGCACTGTGATACAACCTGGTGGGGGGTATTTCCGAGGATATTGGCGCGCAAGACGGTCGCTGGTTCCCGATGATCTGTGTGGCTGCCACTGACGAATACTTCGGTGCAGACCACAGCAACAGAAAGGCATCGGCACATGGCAAAAGCCAAGCGGTCCATGACCGACGCAGCACAAAGCAGCGCTGGCGGAAGGACGGGCCGAAGGCAGGGCGGTCAAGGCCTACCTCGAGGCACTCGACAACAACCGTCCCAAGCGCGGGCGCAAGCGCACCCCGGATTCCATCAAGAAGCGCCTGGGCGTCGATCGACGTCGGAGCTTGGCGATGCGTCGCCGATCCTCGGCTCCAGCTCGTCCAGGAGCGCATGGATCTCGGACAAGGAGCTCGAGCCAGCTCGGCACCAAGGTCGACATGACAGCGCTCGAATCGGCGTTCGTGAAGTCGGCGGGTACCTATGCCGCAGCGCAAGGGAATCTCGTACGCGGCGTGGCGTGAGCTCGGTGTGCCGGCCGAGTGCTAAGAAGAGCGCGGCATCACGCGCTCGAGCGCGGTTCGGGCGCCGGCGGCGGCCCCGGCGGCGGCGAGGAGCGAGCGCAAGCAGCACCACGCCGTCGCTCGAACCGAGGAGCAGATCGCTGGCGCGCTCAGGGTGCGGCATGAGGCCGACCACGTTGCCGGCCTCGTTCGCGATCCCGGCGATGTCGTCGAGGCTGCCGTTCGGGTTGTCGACGTAGCGGACGCACCACCCGGTCCTCGTCGCGAAGCCGTCGCAACGTGTCGGCGTCGCACACGTAGTTGCCTTCGAAGTGGTTGATCGGCACGCGCAGGACGTCGCCGGGCTCGGCCAGGCTCGTGAGCACCGACCGGCTGGTCGCCACCCTGCAGCTCGACGGTCTGGCACAGGAAGCGCAGGCCGGCGTTCTTCTGCAGCGCCCCGGGCAGCAGGCCCGCCTCGGTGAGCACCTGGAAGCCGTTGCAGATCCCCACGACCGGACCGCCGCTCGCCGCGAAGTCGGCGACGGCGCGCATCACGGGCGAGAACTGCGCGATGGCGCCCGTGCGCAGGTAGTCGCCGTGCGCGAACCCGCCGGGCACCACCACGGCGTCGCACGACCCGACCGACTGCGTCGCCGTGCCACAGCACCTCACCGACGGCGCCGAGCGGCTTCGACGGCGCGCACCACGTCGAGCTCGCAGTTCGTGCCCGGGAACACCACGACGCCGACGCGGACGCTCATGCCGTCGTCGACCTCGCCGCCGGGGCCGACGCCGTGTCGGCCGACGCGTCCACCACCTCGAACGTGTACCGCTCGATCACCGGGTTGGCGAGGAGCCGCGCGGCACATCTCGTCGACCTGGCTCGCGCGCCGCCGCCTCGGACTCCGCGTCGATGACGAGGCGGATCGTCTTGGCGATCGAGACCTCCGCCACGTTGTCGTAGCCGAGCGCGGGCAGCGCACGCTCCACCGTGGCGCCCGCGGGGTCGAGCACGCCGGGCACGTGCGTCACGTCGATCCTCGCCGCGAATCTCATCCCACTCGTCTCATGTCGCGTCGCTCACCGGTCGGTACGGTCACCTGGGAAGTCACTCTTCGCTCTCGTGCCACGAGTCGAAGCTCTCACCGGTGACCGCCTCGTACGCCTCCACGTAGCGCGCCCGCGTGCCGTCGATCACCGACTCCGGCAGCCGCGGCGCCGGCGCCTCGCGGTTCCACCCGAGCGCGAGGTAGTGGTCGCGCACGAACTGCTTGTCGAACGAACGCGGCGAGCTGTCGACCGCGTAGTCCTCGGCGGCCCAGTAGCGCGACGAGTCGGGGGTGAGCATCTCGTCGATCACGAGCAGCTCGTCGTCGATGGTGCCGAACTCGAGCTTGGTGTCGGCCAGGATCAGGCCGCGTTCCTCGGCGTGCGCGGCGCCGAACTCGTACACCGCCAGCGTGAGCGTCGCGCACCTGCTCGAACAGGTCGTCGCCCACCAGCGCGGCGGCCTCGGCGTCGGTGACCGGGAGGTCGTGGCCTTCGTCGGCCTTCGTGGTGGGCGTGAACAGTGGCTCGGGGAGGCGCTCCGCCTGGCGGAGCCCGGCGGGCAGCACCTGGCCCTGCACTGCGCCGGTCTGCCTGGTACGCCGTCCCAGGCCGCGCCGAACAGGTAGCCACGGGCGACGCACTCGAGGCGCACCGGCCGGGCCGCCTTCACCAACATGGCCCGTCCGGCCACGTCGGGGCCTGCGGTCTCGGGGAAGTCGGTCGGGTCCGACGACACGAGGTGGTTGGGCGCGAGATGCCGGGTCTGCTCGAACCAGAAGGTGGACGAGCGCGGTGAGGACGCGGCCCTTGTCGGGGATCATGTCGTCGAGCACGACGTCGAACACCGAGATGCGGTCGGACGCCACGACCAGCATGCGGTCGTGGCCCACCTCGTAGAGCTCGCGGACCTTGCCGGTGTAGTGGTGCGGCAGCGAGACGTGACTCATGCGGACTCCACCGGATCGCTCACAGGGCGTCGACCGCACGCGATGCGTGTCGGGTCGCGTGCGAGAGGTCGAAGCACGCGTCGAGACGCGCGCTGGACAACTGGGCCGTCACCTCGGCGTCCTCGCCGAGCACATCGCGGAACGCGCGCCGCTCGTCCCACGTGCGGGTCGCGTTGCGCTGCACGATTCGATAGGCGTCGTCGCGCGCCAGGCCCGCCTCCACCAACGCGAGCAGCACCGTCTCGCTGAACACGAGCCCGAACGACGACTGCAGGTTCTCCGTCATGCGGTCGGTGTGCACGATCAGCCCCGCTGCGATCGCGGTGAACCGCTTGGTCATGTAGTAGGCGAGCACCAACGAATCGGTGAGCACGATGCGCTCGACCGACGAGTGCGACATGTCGCGCTCGTGCCAGAGCGCAACGTTCTCCATGCCGGCGGTGAGGTTTCCCCGCAGCACGCGCGACAACCCGCAGAGCTGCTCGGAGCGCCACGGGTTCCGCTTGTGCGGCATCGCGCTCGAGCCCTTCTGCGCGCCTGCCGCGAACGGCTCCTGCGCTTCGCTCACCTCGGTGCGTTGCAGATGACGCACTTCGAGGGCGAACGCCTCGATCGACGAGCCGAGCGCGGCGCAGGCGTAGAGCAGCTCGGCGTGCGCGTCGCGCGCGAGCACCTGCGTCGACGGCACGGGCCGCAGCCCGAGCTGCTCGCACACGTACTCCTCGACGCGCGGATCGACGTTGGAGTACGAGCCGACCGCGCCCGACACCTTGCCGATCGCCACCGCTTCGCGCGCCCGTTCGAACCGCACCCGGTCGCGGCGCAGTTGCAGCGCCCAGAGCGCGAGCTTGCTGCCGAACGTGATGGGCTCGGCGTGGATGCCGTGGGTGCGTCCGACCATCGGGGTGTCGCGGTGCTCGCGCGCCCGCCGCACCACGGCGGCTTCGAGCTCGTCGATCGCGTCGAGAATCGAGATCGCAGGCCCGCACCAGCGCGAGCGACATCGCGGTGTCGGCCACGTCGTAGGACGTGAGCCCGTAATGGACCCATTTGGCGGCCGGACCACCGATTCGTTCCTGCACCACGTCGACGAACGCCGCCGTCTCGTGATCGGTGACCCGTTCGCGCTCGCGGATGGCCGCCGACGTCGAAGCCGGCCCGGTCTCGTACGGCCGCGGCGTCGACGTCGGGCACCACGCCGAGCTTGGCCCATGCCTCGGTGGCGAGGATCTCGACCTCGAGCCAGTCGGCGAACCGGGCCTCATCGGTGAAGAGACCGGCAATTTCGGGCGGTGCATAGCGCTCTATCAAGCGAGGACTCCCTCCTGCCGAACACTGTACGAGCGCGAACCTGCGTGGGAGGAGGTGCGACCGGGCGTGGCCAACTGCATGAAGCACTGGACCGAGCATGCGGTCGCGGAGTGCGCCGAGTGCGGTCACTCGTGGTGCGCGCAGTGCCTCGTACCGCCTGTGCGCGACAAAGATCCGTTGCGCTGCATCCCGTGCGCCCTGGTGCTGGCCGGGGTTCGCACCCGCCGTCGCGTGCGCTGAGCTCTGCATTCCGACGCTCGGCGCCGAGCCCACGCGACCTTGCGCGACGTCGAGTCGGTCAGGCGTCAGGAACTCAGACCATCGAGAGCCCCTCATGAGGGATTCGCGGCGATGTCGTGGCGGAGCTGCAGGCCTGGCCACTCGATCAGCGCCGCAGCCTCGTAGGCGCGAGCCCGGGCCACCTCGATCGAAGGGCCGGTGGCCGTGACGTCGAGCACACGCCCACCCGCGGTGACGACCTCGCCGTCGGGCGACGTGGCGGTGCCGGCGTGGAAGACGGTGACCGAATCCACCGCCGCGGCGCGCTCGAGCCCCCGGATGACGTCGCCGGTGCGGTACGGCGACACCGGATAGCCCTCGGTGGCGAGCACCACGGTGACCGCGGCCTCGGCGTCGACGGTGAGCTCGGGCAGCGGCCGACCCTGCGCGGCAGCCATCATCAACTCGCCCGCGTCGCTCGTGAGCCGGGGCAGCACGACCTGCGCCTCCGGGTCACCGAAGCGGACGTTGTACTCGACGAGCTTGACGCCCTCTGGGGTGAACATCAGCCCGGCGTAGAGCACACCGCGGTAGTCGATGCCGAGACCGCGCAGATGCGCGAGCGTCGGGGCGACGAAGCGGTCGACGATCTCATCGACGAGGTCGAGCGCGATCGGGACGGGCGAGTAGGCGCCCATCCCTCCGGTGTTGAGCCCGGTGTCGCCGTCGCCGATGCGCTTGAAGTCTTGCGCGGGCGCGAGCGGGCGGGCGCCCGTCGGGATCGCCGTTGCAGACCGCGAGCAGCGACAGCTCCGGTCCGGTCATGCCCTCCTCGATCACCAGCGTGCGGCCGGCGTCGCCGAACGCGGCGCCCGACAGGTACTGCACGCACCGCGTCGCGGGCATCGGCGAGCTGCTCGGTGACGAGCACGCCCTTGCCTTCGGCGAGCCCGTCGGTCTTCACCACGTAGAGGCCGGGCATGTCGCTGAGGTACGCGAGTGCCTGCTCCTCGTCGTCGACGCCAAAGGTGGCGTGGCGCGCGGTCGGGATGCCCGCGTCGCGCGCGACCTCCTTCATCCACGCCTTCGATCCTTCGAGGTGCGCGCCGGCGGCGTCGGGACCGAACGCGGGGATGCCCGCGGCGCGCACGGCGTCGGCCACGCCGTTCACGAGTTGACGATCGGCTGCCGGGACGACGAGGTCGACGTCGAGCTCGTCGCGCGAGCGCGGCGACCGCAACCGGATCGTTGGGGTCGACGAGTTGGCAGGGCGCCGCCTGCGCGATGCCGGCATTGCCGGGTGCGGCGCACACCTCGGTGAACGCCGATGAGCGTTGCAAAGCCCAGACGAGGGCGTGCTCGCGCCCACCGGAGCCGACGACGAGGGCTCGCATCGAGGGTGGGTCAGGCACCCGGCGTGATGATCTGCTCGCGCGCGCGACCAACGGTCACGAAGGCGAACGGGACACCGGCGAACTCTTCGACGAAGCGCACGAACGATCGGGCGTTGGCCGGGAGCTCGTCCATCGAGCGGGCGTCGCCGACCTCGGTGGTCCACCCAGGGAACACCTCGTAGATCGGCTTCACCTTGTGCAGCACCGACTGGTGGTACGGAACGTGGTCGTACTTGCGTTCCGTCGTCGCCGACGTAGCCGACGCACACCTTCACCTCGTCGAGGATCGACAGCACGGCGAGGCCCGTCATCGCGAGCTCGCTGCAGCTGTTGATCTTCACCGCGTGCCGCATCATCACCGCGTCGAGCCAACCCGACACGGCGACGACGTTTGGTGTTGGTGCCGTACTCGCGCGCCGCGCTCGACGATGAGGTCGAGGAGTGGGTCGTCTTCGGCGAACTCGCTCGGGAACGGCCCGGCGCCGACGCGACTCGTGTAGGCCTTCACGATGCCGAGCACGCGGTCGACGTCGCGGGGGCCGACGCCCGCGCCCGCGCACACCTCACCCGCGACCGGGTTGCTCGACGTGACGTAGGGATACGTGCCGTGGTCGAGGTCGAGGAAGGTGGCCTGCGCGCTCTCGAAGAGCACGCGCTGCCCGGCATCGAGCGCCTCGTGCACGAGGTGCACGGTGTCGGTGATCATCGGCTCGAGGCGCGGCACCAGCGAGAGGAAGCGCTCGCAGATGTCGTCGGCCGACATCGGCAGGCGGTTGTAGACCTTGGCCAGCAGCGCGTTCTTCTCGCGCAGCGCGAGGTCGAGCTTCTGACGGAAGATCTTCGGGTCGAGCAGGTCCTGCACGCGCAGGCCGACGCGCAGCGCCTTGTCGGCGTAGGCGGGGCCGATGCCGCGCTTGGTGGTGCCGAGCGTGTTCTTGCCGAGGTAGCGCTCGGTGACGCGGTCGAGCTCCTGGTGGTACGGCATGATCAGGTGCGCGTTGCCGGCGAGCTTGAGCCGCGACGTGTCGATGCCCTCGTGCTTCGAGCATGTCGAGCTCGGCGAGGAGCACCGACCGGATCGACCACCACGCCGTTGCCGATGACCGGCGTGACGTGCGGGTACAGGATGCCGCTCGGGACGAGCTGGAGCTTGAACACCTCGCCGTCGACGACGAGCGTGTGGCCCGCGTTGTGACCACCCTGGTAGCGAACGACGAGCTCGCTCTCCTTGGCCAGGTAGTCGGTGAGCTGGCCCTTGCCCTCGTCACCCCAGTGACATGCCGAGCATCACCGTTCCCGGCATCAGCGCACACCCGCAAACGGCTCACGCGCACGAAGCGGACGCGGAGGAACGGCCAGGGAAAGGAGGAATGACGCGACAGGAGTCACGTTGACGGGATCTTAGTCGGGCGTCCGCGTCACCTTCCCCAACCGAAATTGCGCGACGCGGTAGCGAAATCGGGCACTGCTTCACGCAATTTCGGGAAGGGGGTCAGGTGGTGTTCAGGGCGTCGGGACGTTGACGGCGCGGCGGGTGCTGAAGACCAGCGCGCCGTCGGGCGAGGCGTCGACGACCACCACGTCGCCGTCGTGGTACTCGCCCTTGAGCAGACCCAGGGCGATGGCGTCCGCCACCTCGCGCTGCAGCACCCGCTTGAGCGGTCGGGCGCCGAAGTCGGGGTCGTAGCCGACCGACGCGACGTGCGCGAGCGCGGCCTCGGTGACGTCGAGCCCGAGCCCACGGTCGGCCAGGCGCTCGCGCAGCGAGTCGACCTGGAGGCCGACGATGTCGCGCGATGTGCGCTTCGTCAAGGCGGTGGAACACCACGATCTCGTCGATGCGGTTGAGGAACTCCGGCTTGAAGTGGCCGCGAACGACGTTCAGCACGGTTGCCTCGTCGGCCCCACCACCGAGGTTGCTCGTCATGATGAGCACGGTGTTGGTGAAGTCGACGGTGCGGCCCTGGCCGTCGGTGAGTCGGCCGTCGTCGAGCAGTTGCAACAACACGTTGAACACGTCGGGGTGTGCCTTCTCCACCTCGTCGAGCAGCACGACCGCGTACGGGCGGCGGCGCACCGCTTCGGTGAGCTGGCCGCCCTCCTCGTAGCCCACGTACCCGGGGGGCGCTCCCACCAGGCGAGACACGTTGTGCTTCTCCTGATACTCCGACATGTCGATGCGCACCATGGCGCGCTCGTCGTCGAACAGGAAGTCGGCGAGCGAGCGGGCGAGCTCGGTCTTGCCGACACCCGTGGGTCCGAGGAACAGGAACGAGCCGATCGGCCGGTTCGGGTCGGACAGCCCCGCGCGCGACCGCCGGATCGCGTTGGCGACCGCGGCGACCGCGTCGCCCTGGCCGACGACGCGCTCGTGCAACACGTCCTCCATGCGCACGAGCTTCGACATCTCGCCTTCGACCAGTCGACTGACCGGGATCCCCGTCCACTTGGCGACGATCTCCGCGATGTCCTCCTCGTCGACTTCTTCCTTCAGCATCTGCTGCTCCGACTGCAGCTCGTTCAGGCGCTCGGTCCGCGCGGCGATCTCGGTCTCGAGATCGCGCATCGTGCCGTAGCGCAGCGCGGCCGCCTGCTCGAGGTCGCCTTCCCGTTCGGCGCGTTCTCGGCCTCGGTCCGTGCGCCTTCGAGCTGCTCCTTGAGCTCGCGGATCTCGGCGATGGCGTCCTTCTCGTTCTGCCAGTGCGCGACCATCGCGTCGCGCTCCTCCTCGAGGGTCGCCAACTCCTCGTCGAGACCGGCGAGTCGCTGCGCCGACGTGTCGTCGGTCTCCTTGGCCAACGCCGCCTTCTCGATCTCGATCTGACGGATGCGACGCTCGACGACGTCGATCTCGAAGGGCATGGAGTCGATCTCGATGCGCAGGCGCGACGCAGCTTCGTCGACGAGGTCGATCGCCTTGTCGGGCAGTTGGCGGCCGGTGATGTAGCGATGCGACAACAGCGCCGACGCCACGAGCGCGGCATCCTGGATGCGCACGCCGTGGTGCACCTCGTAGCGCTCCTTGAGCCCCCGCAGGATGGCCACGGTGTCGTCGACCGACGGCTCCCCCACGTAGACCTGTTGGAAGCGACGCTCGAGGGCCGGGTCCTTCTCGATGTACTTGCGGAACTCGTCGAGCGTGGTGGCACCGATCATGCGCAGCTCGCCGCGCGCGAGCATCGGCTTGATCATGTTGCCGGCGTCGACCGCGCCCTCGGCGCCGCCCGCACCGACGATCGTGTGCAGCTCGTCGACGAACGTGATGACCTCGCCGTCGCTGTCGACGATCTCCTTGAGCACCGCCTTGAGCCGATCCTCGAACTCGCCGCGGTACTTCGCGCCCGCGACCATCGCCGAGATGTCGAGCGCGATCAGGCGCTTGTCGCGCAGACCGTCGGGCACGTCACCTTCCACGATGCGCCGCGCCAGGCCCTCGGCGATCGCCGTCTTGCCCACGCCGGGCTCGCCGATGAGCACCGGGTTGTTCTTGGTGCGACGTGACAACACCTGGATCACGCGCCGGATCTCCTCGTCGCGCCCGATCACCGGGTCGAGCTTGCCTCGACGCGCGTCCTCGGTGAGGTCGCGACCGAATCGCTCGAGCGCCTGGTACTGCTCCTCGGGGTTCTCGCTCGTGACGCGGTGGCTGCCGCGCACCTCCTTGAGCGCGCCGAGCAGCGCGTCGTGGGTGACGCCGAGGCTGCGCAGCAGGTCGCCGACGCCGCCGACGCCGCCTTCACTTCCTTGGGCGCTCATCGCGAGCAGGACGTGTTCGGTCGACAGGTAGTCGTCGCCCAGCTCGATGCGCTGTGCGTCGGCCGACTCCAGCAACGCGAACGCCTCGGGCGAGAGCTGGGCCTGTTGCGTGGTCTGGCCGTACACCTTGGCCAGACGGCTGAGCGCCTCGTCGGTGCGGTCACGCACGACCTTCGTGGCCACGCCCGAGTCGCTCCAGCACGGGCAGCACGACGCTCTCGGGCTGTCCCACGAGCGCCGCCAGCAGGTGCTCGGCGGTGACCTGCGAATGGTGCTGGTCGCCGGCGAGGGCCTGGGCGGCGCCGAGCGCTTCGGTGGTCTTGCGGGTCAGCTTGTTGGGGTCGAGCGGCATGCAGTCACCTCAGGATCGAGAACACTGCCAAAGTTGACAACTGATTGTCAACTCTATTCCCGGAAGGGGCATTCCGGTGCGGCCAACCGTGGCATGCGAAAGGCCCGGCGCACGGCGCCGGGCCTTTCGAGGTGACCACGTTTCCCGGCCGAGGGTCAGCCGGTGAAGCGAGGCGCCAACACGATGGGGTACGTGTTGGTGATGGTCACCGCGGCGGTCTGGCTCGCCGCGAGAGCACGTGCCGAGATGGGATCGACCTGCGGACCCGGGGTGACGCACACCGGGGTCGGCGATGGGCTGGTCCCGGCACACGCGTAGGACACGGTGCTGGTGTCGCCGGCCCGCGGGGTCTCGGCGAACGAGCACGTGTTGACCAAGGTGGTCGACGACGCCACCGGCACGATGACCGGGCTCCCGTTCACCGGGACGACCAGGTTGACCGGGACGCCGTAGGTGCAGGTGACGGTGACCGCCACCGACGCGGGCGACTCGGTGCTCGTCGAGACGGCGTTCACGGCGATGTTGCTCGAGAAGCCGTCCTTCGAGATGCCGAACTCACCGACCGCGAAACCCGACGCGCCCGCCTCGGCATTGATCGAGATCGACACGAGTGGGTTGGCCGGGTTGCCGTAGAAGCCGAAGTAGGTCGCGCCACCGCTCCCGCTCACCGAGATCGGGCCCGAGGTGGTGCCGTCCTGCGCGGTGGCAGTCACGTTCCAAGGCGGGTCGAAGTCGTTGGGCTCGGCGTAGAAGTAGAAGGCCGAGGTTCCTGCGGGGAGCCCGATGGTCAGGTTGTTGGTGTCGCCTTCGTCGGCGCCGTTGTTGAAGTACACCGAGCCGGTGTAGCCGTGGCTCCAGGTGCTCCAGCCCGAGCCGACGGTGCGCTTGCTCACCGGCTGGTTGAACGTGAGCGTGCCCGCTGGGTCGACGACGGACGTGACGTCGGTGTTGTCGGGCGTGGCGTCGACACCGAACGGCGTCATCGTGAACGGCCCGAGCGTCGCCGCCGGTGCCGCGGTGCCGCCGTTGACGAACGTGACCGCCGCGCCGGCGGCCGGTCCACTCGCGAATCCCACGCTGCACAGCGCGGCCACAATTCCGACGACCAGCGTCAGCCTGCCCGTTGCCTTCCGCATCTCGCTCCTCTATGCCTGCCCGTGCATCCGGCGGACCGGATGCAACACACGGATGCGGCGGACGCTAGCCCGCTCGTGCAACGAGCACCAGCATCCAACCAGCACCGGCATCCAACGAGCACGGCCCGGCGCCGAAGCGCCGGGCCGTGTCACTTGATTTGGAACCGAACGAGCAGCGTCAGCCGGTGAACTTCGGCGTGAGGACCACGGCCACCACTTCCGGTGACACCGTGATCTCGGCCGCCGTGATCTCCACTGCGCCGATGTCGCACACGTTGGCGATGACGAACTGCGGACGGGTCACGCCACGCTGGTCGACGTTGAGTCGGCACGCCGCGGCCGGGATCTTGTCGACCACCGGGCTCAGACCGACGACCTGACCGAGTGTGTTGATCTGGCCTGCGGGGCGCATCGTCTGCGTCGGACCGCCGTAGTTGCCGAGCGCCAGGAGCACCGGGTCGTTCGGCGTGTGGACGATGTCGGTGGCCTGGTCGAACTGGCACGAGTCGTCGTCGGAGAAGTTGTAGCCCTCCGATGCGGAGCTCGAGTTCGTCGCGGAGTTCACCGCCACGGCGTCCGCCGGGGTGAATACCGTCCCGTAGAGGATCTTCGGCTGAGCCACGATGGTGCCGAACGACGTCAGCTCGGTCGACAAGACGTTCGCCGCCAGCGGATCGGGCCCGGTGGCCGTGGTGCCGAGGAGCGGGGTGAGCAGGCCCAAGTCGATGGTGTTCGCCACGATCGTGTCGTGCACGAGCGTGAGCGTGTCGCCCTCGCTGCCGAGCACGAAGATCGCCGCGAACTCTCCGCCGGTGTTGGCGGTGACGGTCGAGTTGGTCAGCGCGACATCGGTACCCGGGCTGCACTCGGAGTCACAGGACACGGAGCCGGAACCCAGCGCCGGGAAGCTGCCCAGCGCGCCGCCGAAGATCGTGGCGGTGTTGCCGTTCAGCGTGGAGGCGTTCACGTTCACGTCGTTGACATCGGCGAAGTAGAAGCCGCCGCCGCCGCCGCAGATCTCCGACTGGCCCGCCGCTTGGACGTCAGCCTCCTGGAGGACGCAGAGCGCCTGGTTCCCGGAGATGGTGGAGTGGTCGACGGTGACCGTGTCGGCTTCGACCGCAGCGAAGCCGCCGCCTGCGCCGCAGACGTCGCCGCCGCCCTGCGAGGTGAGGAACGCACCGTCGTAGGTGCACGACGCGGTGTTGCCGCTGATCACGGAGTTCTGCACCACGATGTTGCCGGGATCAGCTGCCGCCGCGCCCACATCCTTGGCCGTCTCGCTCGCAAAGGAGTTCTCGGAGAAGCCGGCACCCGAGAACCCGCCGCCCATGCCGCTGCAGCCATAGCCGCAGGAGGCGGTGTTGCCACTGACCACGGAGCTGACCACCGAGGTGAAGTTGGCGGCCCAGAAGCCACCACCCTCGGCGCCGCAGTAGTGGTCACAGGTGGCGCTGTTGCCGGTGATCTCGGAGCTCGTGACATCGGCACCGCCGTAGGTGACGAACGCGCCACCCGAGCAGAAGCAGCGGGAGTCGCTGTGCACCGTGTTGCCGCTGAACGTCGAGTTGTTCACCACGATGTTCTCGTCGGTGAACACCGCGCCGCCCGAGCGCTCGGCCAGGTTGCCCGAGAACGTCGACCCGGTGATGGTGACCGCGCCGTCAGCGAAGATCGCGCCGCCGTCGGGGCTTCCGCAGTAGTTGTCCGCCTCGACGTCGGTTTGCGCCGCATCGTCCTTGTAGTTGCACCGCAACGCCGAGTTGTCCGAGAACGTGGAGTTGGTCACGGTGACCGGACCGTCGGTCTTGAGGGCGCCGCCCTCGCCGCCGATCTTGGTGCCGCCCGTGACGGTCACGTTCTCGAACGTGATCATCCCGTCGCCGCGCTGGCGGAAGATGCGCTCGCCGTCCTGCCCGTCGTCGGCGCAGTCGGCCTCGTCCTTGTGGATGGTGTGGCCGTTCCCGTTGATCACAAGCGCGACACCGGAGTCGCGGTACATCTGGTCGCAGCCCGAGTCACCGGAGGTGTCGATGACGATGTCGGCGCCGAGATCGATCTCGGCAACTGAGTTGTTCTCGAACTCGCCGCGGAGTCCGTCCTGGTCGGTCACGGGGGTGACGGCACCCACGGGACTCGCGGTGGTCAGCACGATCACGGGGGTCGCGGCGAGTGCCACGATCGCGAGCGTACGGATGACCCTGCCAGTCATCTTGGTACTGGACATGCTTGATCTCTCCATGGGGCGTCGGGGCGTGGGGCGTGCGTGGATCGGGCGAGACCATATCGTCATCGTCCGGAGTGGTCCAGTATTGAGGAATCGACGCCCGATGTGGCGGATGTCCCGTTCCTGCGAGGCCCCGCAACGCTTCCACGGGTTCGACGGCGGTGCGCCGGAGGTGACAGGGCACCCGACGTCGAAAGAAAATTCCCTGGCGGTGACGGCGGGCAGATGCCCCGCCGAGATCAGCCCCGGCGCACGCTCACCACGGCACGTGGCACCGGGACGAGGTCACGGCGGTAGCTCCGGTGCACCTGGCGCACGGCGTCGGCCGTGTCGCGCTCGGCCTCCACCAGCGCCGCCCGCAGCGACTCGGCCTCGGCGCGTGCCTGCTCCAGCTCGGCCTCGAGCTCGAGGATCCGGCGCACCCCGGCGAGGCTCACGCCGTCGTTGGTGAGCTCCTGGATGCGCGGCAGCAGCGCGATGTCGCGGTCGGAGTAGCGGCGGCTGCGCCCTTCGGTGCGGCTCGGCTCGATCAGGCCCTTGCGCTCGTAGATGCGCAGCGTCTGCGGGTGCACGCCGGCGAGCTCGGCCGCCACCGAGATGATGTAGAGCGCTCGCTCGCGCGCCGATCGTCCGAACTCGGGTCGCTCGCCTTCGAGGTCGGGTCGTCGGCCACCACTACACCCCCAGGTGCTCGCGCAGGTTGCCGGGCAGCGTCTCGGCCAGCTCAACCACGGCTTGCTTCGCGTCGTCGTCGAGCTCGGTGGGCACCACGACGTCGAAGGTGACGAGCAACGCGCCGGGGTCGCCCGAGCGCGCGCTGGATCCCGCGGCCCCGGACCCGCACGGTCTTGCCGCTCTGCGTGCCCGGCGGCACCTTCACCGTGACCGGCGAGTCGAGCGTCGGCACCTTCACCTGCGCGCCGAGCGCCGCTTCCGGGAACGTGATCGGCACCTTCACGGTGAGGTCCCACTTGCCGCTGCGGCCGAACATCGGGTGCGGCGCGACGTGCACGACCACGTAGAGGTCGCCGGGCGGCCCGCCGTTGATCCCGGGCGTGCCGCGACCCTTCACCCGGATGCGTTGGCCGTCGTCGACGCCGGCCGGGATGCGCACCTTCACCGTACGCGGACGCACCTCGATGCCCCGGCCCTTGCAGTTCTTGCACTTGTCCTTGACGACGCTGCCGCGTCCGCCGCAGGTGGGGCACACCTGCGAGAACGAGAACGGCCCCTGGTCGACCGCCACCGAGCCGGACCCGCCGCACGTGGCGCACACGTCGGGCAACGTGCCCGGCTTGGCGCCGGTGCCGTTGCAGACGGAGCACGGCGCTTCCGACGTGATGTTCACCGAGGTGGTGACGCCGTGCACCGCGTCGAGGAAGTCGAGATGGAGCTCGGTCTCGATGTCGTGGCCGCGCTGGGGGCCGACCGGGCCGCGCGCCGCCGCGCCCGCCGCGACCACCGCGCCCGCCGAACAGGTTGCCGAGGAGATCACCGAGGTCGCCGAGGTCGCCGACGTCCTCGAAGCGGACGTTCTGGAACCGCCCGGGCCGCCGAAGCCGCCGCCGAACCCACCGGGCCCGCCGAAGCCACCACCACCGAGCCGGCCGACCCCGACGCGACCATCTCGCGGACCTCGTCGTACTCCTTGCGCTTGTCGGCGTCGCCGAGCACGTCGTGCGCGGCGGAGATCTCCTTGAAGCGCTCCTCGGCCGCCTTGTCGCCCGCGTTGGCGTCGGGGTGGAACTGCTTCGCCAGCTTGCGGTAGGCGCGCGTGATCTCCTTCTCGGTCGCGTCGGACGACGACGCCGAGCTCCGCGTAGTAGTCCTTCTCGAACCACTCCCGCTGCGGCTGTTGGCCGGCCATCGGCTATCCCTCGCGCGTGACGCGCACCATCGCGGGACGCAGCACGCGACCCTTGAGCCGGTAGCCGGTGCGCATGGTCTCGGCGACGCGCGGCTCCGCCGGCCCGTCGTCCTGCATCACCGCCTCGTGCTCGTTGGGGTCGAACGCCGCGCCGTCGGCCTCGATGCGCTCGAGCCCGGCCTTCTCCAGCACCGCGACGAGCTGCGAGCGGATGCCCTGACGCCGTCGACGATCTGTCGCCGCTCGGACGCGTCGCGGCGTCGAGGCTCGAGCGCGCCGTCGAACGAGTCGAGCACCGGCAGCAGATCCTCGACCAGCCGCTCGGTGGCCCGCTCGACCAGCGTGGTCTGCTCGCGCATCACCCGCTTGCGGTAGTTCTCGAAGTCGGCCTGGACGCGGCGCAACGTGTCGACGAGCTCGGCGCGCTCGCGTCTGCAACTGCGACAGGTCGGACTCGACGACGGCCGCGGCCTGCTCGGCCTCGACCAGTTCGTCGAGGTCGAGGTCGTCGAGCTGCTCCTCGAATCCGCCCGCGGCGGACGGCGACTGATCATCGCCTCCCGTCGTCGTCACGCCGACTCCTCGCCGGGCTCGTCGACGATCTCGGCGTCGGCGACCTCGTCGTCGTCCGGCGCGACGCGCCTCCGACGCACCCGGCGTCGGCCGCGTCGGCTGCTGGGCCTGCGCCGCCGCGTAGAGCCGCTGCGCGAAGTCCTGGCTGACGGTCACGAGGTTCTCGTGACCGCGCTTGACCGCCTCGATGTCGGTGCCGGCCAGGGCGTCCTTCAGCTCCTTGAGCGCCGCCTCCATCTTCTCGCTTGTCGTCGGGCTCGACCTTGTCGGCCTGGTCCTTGAGGAGCTTCTCGGTCTGGAACACGAGCGAGTCGGCGTTGTTGCGGACCTCCGCCTCCTCGCGCCGGACGCGGTCCTCCTCGGCGTGCGCCTCGGCCTCCTTCATCATCCGCTCGATCTCGTCCTTGCCGAGCGCGGTGCCACCGGTGATGGTCATCTGCTGCTCACGCCCGGTGCCGAGGTCCTTGGCCGACACGTGCACGATGCCGTTGGCGTCGATGTCGAAGGTGACCTCGACCTGCGGCACGCCACGCGGTGCCGGCGGGATGCCGACCAGCTGGAACGTGCCGAGCAGCTTGTTGCGGTACGCCATGTCGCTCTCGCCCTGGAGCACCTTGATCTCCACGCTGGGCTGGTTGTCGTCGGCGGTGGTGAACACCTCCGAGCGCTTGGTGGGGATCGTGGTGTTGCGCTCGATGAGCTTGGTCATGATCTGACCCTTGGTCTCGATCCCGAGCGACAGCGGCGTGACGTCGAGGAGCAGGATGTCCTTCACGTCGCCCTTGAGCACACCGGCCTGGAGCGACGCGCCGACCGCGACGGCCTCGTCGGGGTTGACGCCCTTGTCGGCGTCCTTGCCGGTGATCTCCTTCACCAGGTCGGCGACCGCGGGCATGCGGGTGGAGCCACCCACGAGGATCACGCGGTCGATCTCGTCCTTGGTGAGACCGGCGTCGCGGATGGCCTGCTCGAACGGGCCGCGGCACGAGTCGAGGAGATCGGCGGTGAGCTCCTGGAACTTGGCGCGGGTGAGCGAGAGGTCGAGGTGCAGCGGACCGTCGCTCGTCGCGGTGATGAACGGCAGGTTGACCGTGGTCTCCTGCAGCGAGGAGAGCTCGACCTTCGCCTTCTCCGCCGCTTCCTTGAGCCGCTGGACGGCCATCTTGTCGGCCGAGAGGTCGACGCCGTGCGCGTTCTTGAACTCGCTGACCAGCCAGTCGATGACCCGCTGGTCCCAGTCGTCGCCACCGAGGTGGGTGTTCCCGGCGGTCGACTTGACCTCGAAGACACCCTCGCCGAGGTCGAGGACCGACACGTCGAACGTGCCGCCCCCGAGGTCGAACACGAGGATGGTCTGGTCGTTGTCCTTGTCGAGCCCGTACGCCAGCGCGGCGGCGGTGGGCTCGTTGATGATGCGCAGCACCTCGAGGCCCGCGATCTCGCCGGCCTCCTTGGTGGCCTGGCGCTCGGCGTCGCCGAAGTAGGCGGGCACGGTGATCACGGCCTGGGTGACGGTGTCACCGAGGTAGGCCTCCGCGTCGCGCTTGAGCTTCTGCAGGATGCGGGCCGAGATCTCCTGCGAGTTGTAGGCCTTGCCGTCGATGTCGATCGACCAGTCGGTGCCCATGTGGCGCTTGACCGACCGGATCGTGCGATCGGGGTTGGTGATGGCCTGGCGCTTGGCGACCTCGCCGACGAGCACCTCGCCGGTCTTCGAGAACGCGACCACCGACGGGGTGGTGCGGGAGCCCTCGGAGTTGGGGGCCACGACGGGCTCGCCGGCCTCGAGGACCGAGACGACGGAATTGGTGGTGCCGAGGTCGATACCGACGGCCTTGGACATGGGGATTGCCTCCTGGACGTGTGATGTCGTTGTGGGAAAACGGTTGTGCGACCGCGAGAACGACTTGCGCGCTCCAAGGAACCTTGAGTGTGCGGTATCAACTTTGGGTATCGGCATCTCATTCCCGCGGAATTCGACAGCGTCGATAGATTTCGCTCGTGGCCCGCGGACCGATTCGTTCGTCGAGACCCTCGGAAGTGCCCCTGTTCTCCGCGCTGCTCGAAGAAGGAGCTGCAGACGGTGGCCAAGCAGGCGGAGCACGTGCCAGGTCGCCGGGGCAGGTGCTCGTCACCGAGGGCGCGGCGGGCACCGAGTTCTTCGTCATCCTCGACGGCCGGGCCCGCGTGGAGCGCCACGGCCGGCAGGTCGCACTGCTCGGCACCGGGAGCTTCTTCGGCGACCTCGCGCTGCTCGACCGGGCGCCGCGCAACGCCAGCGTGGTCGCCGAGACGCCGATGGAGCTCGCGAAGCTCGGCCAGCGCGCGTTCGACGCGCTGCTCGACTCCCCGGGCTTCTCCAAGAAGCTGCTCGCCGGCCTCGCCCGCCGGCTGCGCGAGCAGGATCTGCGCACGCCTTGAGCCCACGGCGCTGGATCGCGTGCTCGCTTCCCTCGCGGTCGTGGCGAGTCCGATAGCTTTCGCGCCGTGCGGAAGCTGAAGCTGCCCAAGCCGCACTCCTCGTCCTCGTCGTCGGCGTGCTCGTCGCCCTCGGCACGATCGCGTCGGGCATCGCGCCCCGGGTCACCGAGTGGACACGACGCGTCGCGGCATCGCCGCGAGCCGTTCGGCGACATGCCCGGACGCCATGTACTGGGCCTTCTACGTCACCGCCGCCACGATGCTGTTCGTGTGCGCGTGGCTGGTGAGCCAGCGGGTCCGCAACTACGAGCGGGGCAAGCCCGACGACCGCCGCACCACCAAGGGAACGTGCACCGGCGCATGCGCGACTTCCGCGCCGGCGTGTGGATGCAGACGCTGCTGCGCGACCCCGCCGCCGGGCTCATGCACTCGTGCATCTACTTCGGCTTCCTCTGGCTGTTCATCGCGACGGTGGTGCTGGAGATCGACCACCAGCTCCCCGACAACCTCAAGTTCCTCCACGGCGGCGTGTACGAGGGCTACGCGTTCGCGGCCGACCTCGCCGGCGTCGTCTTCATCGTCGGCATCCTCGTGGGCGATCGCCCGTCGCTACATCGAGCGGCCGTACCGCATCCGGATCAAGACCAAGCCCGAAGACGCGGTGATCCTGCGGCACCTTCCTCGCTCATCGGCGTCACCGGCTTCTTCACCGAGGCGCTGCGCATCGCGCGAGGCCGGCCGTCCGACTTCGAGAAGTGGTCGTTCGTCGGCTACCCGATCGTCGTCGCTGTTCGACGGCTGGTCGCGCGAGCGACGCTCGAGACGCTCCACCGCGTGGCTGTGGGGCATCCACTTCGCCGCGTTCGTCGCGTTCCTCGATCATCCTGCCGACCACGAAGCTCCGGCACATGATCACGTCGCCGATGAACATGTACCTGAAGGACAAGGACCGCCCCAAGGGCGCGATGAAGCCGATGCCGAACCTCATGGAGACCGAGCTCGACACGTTCGGCGCGTCGACGATCGAGGACTTCACCTGGAAGCAGCTCTTCGACACCGACGCCTGCACGATCTGCGGCCGGTGCACGTCGGTGTGCCCGGCGCACGCGACCGGCAAGCCGCTCGATCCCCGCGAGATCGTGCTGAAGGTCGGCGAGGTGATGGCGGCCACCGGCGATCCCGTCGGTGTCGCCGCCGGTGAGCATCGACGCGCGGCATCACCATCACCGCCGACTCGGTGTTCGAGCGCATCACGTCCGAAGAGCTGTGGGCGTGCACGTCGTGCAAGGCGTGCGACGAGATCTGCCCGGTGAACATCGAGATCCTCGACAAGATCCTCGACATGCGCCGCTACCTGTCGCTCATGGAGAGCGACTTCCCCGCCGAGCTGGGCAACACGTACCGCTCGATGGAGAACTCGTCGAACGTCTACGGCATGAACCAGGGCGAGCGCGGCGACTGGGCCGCCGAGCTCGAGGGCGTCGACATCGTGGAGGCGGGCTCGGGCCCGCTCGGCCACGAGTACCTCTACTGGATCGGCTGCGCCGGCTCGTTCGACGACCGCAACAAGAAGACGAGCCGCGCCGTCGCCAAGCTGCTGCAGCGCGCCGGCATCGACTTCGCCATCCTCGGGCCGAGCGAGCTCTGCACCGGCGACCCGGCGCGCCGCTCGGGCAACGAGTACATCTTCCAGATGCTGGCGATGCAGAACATCGAGTCGCTCGACGGCCTCGGCGTGCAGAAGATCATCACGCAGTGCCCGCACTGCTTCAACACGCTGAAGAACGAGTACCCGCAGCTCGGCGGCAACTACGAGGTGGTGCACCACTCGCAGCTGCTCAGCCAGCTCGTCGACGACGGGCGCCTCTCGCTCGGCGGGCGCGACGCTCGACGAGCGCGTCACCTACCACGACAGCTGCTACCTCGGCCGCCACAACGACGTGTACCTCGCGCCGCGCAACGTGATCGGGTCGCTCGGCGGCATCGAGGTCGTCGAGATGCCGCGCAACGGCACCAAGGGCATGTGCTGCGGCGCCGGCGGCGCGCGCATGTGGATGGAGGAGCGCACCGGCAAGAAGGTGAACATCGAGCGCACCGAAGAAGCGCTCAGCACCGGCGCGCGAGCGCATCGCGGTCGCGTGCCCGTTCTGCTACGTGATGATGGACGACGGCGTGAAGGAGAAGGGCCGCGACGAGGACGTCAAGGTCCAGGACATCGCCGAGCTGCTGATCGAGGCGATCGAGAACGGCGAGCAGTCACCGCCGCCGCCCCCGTCACCGCCGACTTCACCCCGGTCTCTAGCCCTCACAGCGGAATTGCGTGAGTGAGTAGCGAATTCGGGCATCGCGTCGCGCAATTTCGGGTTGGAGCGTGTCAATCGTCGGTGAAGTTCAGGTAGGAGCGCGACGGGGTCGGGCCGCGCTGGCCCTGGTACTTCGAGCCGGTCGCATCGCTGCCGTACGGGACGTCGGCCGCGGTGGTCATGCGCAGGAACGAGATCTGACCGATCTTCATCCCGGGGTAGAGCGCGATCGGCAGGTTGGCGACGTTCGACAGCTCGAGGGTGAGGTGACCGTCCCATCCGGCGTCGACGAAGCCCGCGGTGCTGTGGATCAGCAGTCCGAGCCGGCCGAGCTGACTCTTGCCTTCGAGCCGGGCGACGAGGTCGTTCGGGAGCGCCACCCGCTCGAGCGTGGAACCGAGCACGAACTCGCCCGGGATGGAGGATGAACGCGCCGTCCTCCGTCGACCTCGACCAGCTCGGTGAGGTCTTCCTGCGCCTGCTTCGGATCGATGTACGGCGTCGTGTCGTTGCGGAACACGCGGAACTAGTGGTCGAGTGGAGGTCGACCGACGACGGTTGGATGCTGTGCTCACCGAGCGGGTCGATGACGATGCGGCCCGCGTCGAGCTCTTCACGGATGGAGTGGTCGGACAGGATCACGGGGCGGAGCCTATCGGCGAGCACCATCCATCGCCGCGGTCGCCGCGGGCGATTCCTGGGGCATCGCCGGGGCGACTTCGGGCGTCGCGGCGCACGCCACTCCGTTGCGCCCGAGCCCCTTGGCGCGGTACATGGCCGCGTCGGCGGCGCGGAGCAGTTCGGCTTCGGTGGTGCCGTGATCGGGGAACACCGCGACACCGAGGCTCGCGGTGACGCGCACGTCGAGCTCGGAGAAGGTGGTCGCCGCGACCGCGCCGCGCACCTTCTCGGCCACCACACCAGCCTGCGCGAGATCCGTCTGTGGGAGCAGCAGAAGGAACTCCTCGCCTCCACTTCGACCGACGAAGTCGGATGCCCTGACGGTGGCCCGCAGCTGCGCGGCCACGTGGGCCAGCACCTCGTCGCCGCGATCGTGTCCCCAGCGGTCGTTGATCGCCTTGAAGTGGTCGATGTCGAGCATCACGGCCGCAAGGGGCTCGCGGTGCCGTGCGGCTCGGGCGAGGAGCAGGGGGAGCACGGTGTCGACGGCCCGCCGGTTGGGCAGCCCGGTGAGCGCGTCGGTGGCCGCACGCGACTCGGCTCGCTCCAGGGTGTGGAGGTGGGCGAGCACGGGGGCCGCGTAGCCCACTGCATGGTCGATCGCGCGCCCGTCGAGCTGCGCGGTGCGGGCGGCGCCGACCACGACCGCACCCACGACGGCGCCGCCGGCGCGCAACGGCGTGCAGACGCCCACGCGACCGACCGACGAGCACACGTCGCACGGTGCCTCGCCGGGCCCCGCGGGGTGTGACACGGCTCCGCCGGTGAAGGAGGCGTGGCACCGCGACCGGCGATCGTCGTCGGCCGCGAGCACGTCGATCTCCGCACCCGGGATCGCGTCGATCAGGTAGCCACGCAGCAACGTCGTCGCCTCCGGCGCCGACGCGGCGAACAGCATCTGTTCGGTGTAGCGAGCATCGAGCTCGGCACGGCGCGCCCGGCGACGCTGCGCACGAACGACGAGGGCGTACCCCACCAGCAGGAACGCGGCACCGGCGGCGAGCACGCCGATGGTCGCCGCGCGTGTCGCGTCGTCGAGCGCGCGCACGTGGGCGGCGCCCACGGCACGCTGGTACTCCTCGTTGAAACCACGAACGTCGCGCATCGCCGCGTCGCGGGCGAGGCCGGCATCGGCGCCGTCGACGGGTGGACCGCCGGCTCGCGCCGCGGCGACCTGGGCGTCGGCGATCGACCACCAACGCTGCATCGAGCGCGACTGCGCATCGAGCGCGGCGACGATCTCGGGTTCGCCCGCGGCGGCGACACGCGCGGCGGCGCTCGTCGTGGAGAACTCGGTCCGCGCGCGGTCCGCGACGGCGAGGAGCTCGAGCGGCCCGAGGCCAGGAAGCCACTGACCCCGGTTTCGGCGTCGAAGGCCGCGCCGTACAGCCTCTCGCCGAATCGTTGGCGCTGGCCGCTCTCGATCGTCGCCTCGTGCTGCACCCGGCCGACCCAACCCAGCGCGACCACGATGATCAGGACGGCACATCCCAACAGCAGCCAGGTCCTCGTGACATCGGTGTGCCGGTCCCGCGCCAAGTGGTGCTCCCAACCCCGTCGGGCGTCCACCAACACGTCGGCGCCACAGCTCCACGCCTTGACCCCGAGTGGCCAAGGCAGTGCTCGCGTGTCGACCTACGGTCGACGTTGATGATCGTTGACAGCATGCGACCGTGACGATGTCTCGGTGAAGCTGCTTCCCGCGTCGACGTCGCCCGACGTCACGCGCGTCGTGTGCGGTCGCACGATCCGCGGGTTCGCCGACGGCTTCGTGAGCGTGCTGCTCGCGCAGTACCTGACCGGGCTCGGCTTCTCGCCGGTGCAGGTCGGTGCGATCGTCACCGGCACGCTGCATCGGCTCCGCGGTGCTCACCCTCGGTTCGGCTTCACAGCCACCGCTTCACGCTGCGGACGCTGCTCCTCGCCGCGACCGCGATGATGGTCGTGACCGGGCTCGGCTTCGCGACCGTCATCTGGTTCTGGCCGTTGCTGCTCATCGCGGTCGTCGGCACGCTCAACCCGTCCTCGGGTGACGTGAGCGTGTTCCTCCCCACCGAGCAGGCGTTGGTCGCCGGCCACGTCGACGCGCCGTACGCGGCCGCAGCTGTTCGCGGTCTACAACCTGTTGGCGATCCTCGCCGGCGCGGTCGGCGCGCTGGCATCGGGTCGCACCCGAGGCGCTCGCGCACTGGACGGACTGGAACGTCGACCGACACGCAGCGGGCGAGCTTCCCGCTCTACGCGGCTGCCGGCCTCGTGATCTTCTTCATCTACCGGCGGCCTGCGACGCGATCGCGACGAGTTCCGCGCCGCGCCGGTCGCGCGAGCGCCGTCGCGCGTTGCACACCTCCCGACGCACGGTGCTCGAGCTCGCGGGCTTGTTCAGCCTGGACTCCGCGGGCAGCGGGTTCGTGGTGACCTCACTGCTCGTGCTGTGGCTGCACCTGCGCTTCGACCTCTCAGCCGGGCAGACCGCCGCGGTGTTCTTCGCGGCGGGGCTCTTGGCGGCATGCTCCCAGCTGCTCGCGCCGCGGCTCGCGGCGCGCTTCGGCTTGATCCGCACGATGGCCTTCACGCACATCCCTGCGAACTGTGCTGCTCGTGCTCGCGGCGTTCGCGCCCACCGGCACGATCGCGATCACGCTGCTGCTGGTCCGCGCGCTTGTTCGCGCAGATGGACGTGCCGGCCCGCCAGTCCTTCGTGATGGCCGTGGTCCCGGCCGACGAGCGCGCCGCGGCATCGAGTGTGACCAACGTGCCGCGCTGCCTCGCCTCCGCCGCGACGCCGTTGCTCGCCGGCGTCTTGTTGACCCGGACGACGTTCGGGTGGCCGCTCGTGATCGCCGGCGTCGTGAAGATCATTTACGACATGTTGCTGCTCGTGCTCTATCGGGACGTCGCCGAGGAAGAAGGGGCCCGGCGCACGCGGCGAAAAGCGACTTGACTCTTCCGCGACGTCAAGGCCACACGATCGGTTGGTCATGTTCAGCATTGGAGAATTCGCCCGACTCGCCAACGTGTCGCCTCGAACGCTTCGCTACTACGAGGAGATCGGCTTGCTCGCTCCGGCCGCGGTCGACACCGCGACGGGATACCGCAGCTACAGCGCCTACCAGCTGTCGCGCGTGCATCGGATCGTCGCACTGAAGGATCTGGGGCTGTCGTTGGAACAGCTCCGTCCTCTCCTCGACGACCTGAGCGCGGGACAGCTGGAGGGGATGTTGCGGCTCAAGCGCGCCGAACTCCCGCCGCCAGCGTTGCGGCCGACCAGGCACGCCTGGCCCGGGTGGAGCAGCGTCTCCGCCACATCGAAAGTGAGAACGAGATGCCCACCGACATCGTCGTGAAGCACGTACCTGACCTGCACGTCGCGGAAATCAGGTGCGACACGACCGGAGTCGACTTCGACTCGGTCTGGTCGGCTCATCGCTGATGCCTTTCGTGACCTGCCCCAACGCCTGCGTGACGCCGGCGTACGCATGCACGGCCCGGTGTTCACGTACTACGACCAGCAGCCGGACGGCACCGTGGTCCCTCGCGTCGCGGTCGATGTCGGCGATCAGGCCGTGCCCACGGACACTGCCGTCGTGGAGTCGCTCTTGGCGGCCACCGACGTCGTCTCGACCGTCGTGCACGGTCCCACCGGCCACGGCGACATCGCGCCCGTGTACGGGCAGCTCGCGCGTTGGGCCGAAGATCACGGATACCGCGCCGCGGGGCCTGGCCGCGATTCGATCGTCAGCAACGGCGAGAGCACCGAAGCCGTGGTCGAACTCCAGCTCCCGGTGACGAAGTCCGACGCCTAGCCGCGCCGCCGCGGCGATCGGGTCCGGTCGCCCGCCCGGCCGGGAGCTCGCGCGGTCGGCGCCCGTACGCTGCGACGGTGAGCGATGTGCGCGGAAGCTCGGCCGAGGACACCACCGTCGTACGCGCCGAGCGGCTGGTTGCGGGCGGTGCCGCGTTGTCGCGACGCAGCGACGGGCAGATCGTGCTGGTGCACGGTGCAATCCCGGGCGAACTGGTCGAGGTGACGATCGACACCCGCCACGGCGCCGACCGCGGCACGGTGGTGGCGATCCTCGAGCCGTCGCCCGCATCGCGTCAACCCGGCGTGTCCACACGTGGCCGATGGATGCGGAGGATGCGACCTCGCCACGTTCGAGCACGCCGCGCTCGGGCAGGCCAAGATCGAGCTCGTCACCGATTCTCTTCGGCGCCTCGGGCAGTGGAGCGACCCCGTGGTGCGCGCCGGACCCGCGCTCGACCCGTTCGGGTTTCGCACCACGTTGCGGCTCGCGGTCAATCACGGCCGCGCCGGGTTGCGGCGCGCATCGAGCAACGACGTGGTGGAGCTCGACCACTGCCTGGTGGCGCATCCGCTCCTCGACGAGCTGGTGCACGAGGGTCGGTTCGGTGATGCGACCGAGGTGACCCTCCGGGTGGGCGCGGCCAGCGGGGAACGCCTGGCGATGATCGCACCGAGCCGCACCGGCGTGGTCCTTCCCGACGACGTGCGAGTCGTGGGGGTCGACGAGCTCACCGCTGGGAAGCGCTCGTGGATGCACGACGTCGTCGCCGGTCGACGGTGGCGCATTTCGGCGGAGTCGTTCTTCCAGACCCGTCCCGACGGCGCGGTCGCACTGGTTGACACCGTGGCCGCGATGGCCGCCGACGTGTTCAACGATCAGGCCGACGACGTCGGGGCCGACCCGGCGACTCGAACTCGCACGTTGCTCGACGCGTACAGCGGTGTCGGGCTGTTCGCCGGGTCGCTGCTTGCGGGACGCGACGGATGGCGGGCCGTCGCCGTCGAGAGCAATCTCTCCGCCGCCGCCGACGCACGCGTCAACCTCGCCGACCTCAGCGGCCGGGTGATCACGAAGACGGTGGAGACGATGCGCGCGACGCGCGCCGACCTCGTGATCGCCGATCCGTCTCGCGCCGGCCTCGGCCCCCGGGCCGCGTCGGTGCTCGCGGCGAGCGGGGCGCCCCGGATCATCCTCGTGAGTTGCGATCCTGCCGCCGCCGGTCGCGACGTCGCGCTGCTCGGCGCCGCTGAACTACCGCCCGGTGGAATCGGTCGTGGTCGACCTGTTCCCGCACACGCACCACACCGAGGTCGTCACCCGTTTCGACCGCCGCTGACCCGTCCGCGCCTCGGTCAGCGTCTCGCGCGGGGCCGCCGAGGGCGACGCGGATGCGGTCGATGGTGGCCTGCTCGCGGTCGTTCACGCCCTTGGCCGCCTCGGCGACGGCGCGCGCGATGTCGAGCAACCAGCTCCGCACGCCCACCGCTTCTTCGAGCGGCAGCTTCGCGAGCGCAGCGGTCGCCGACGCGAGCTGCTCGATCGCCATGTCGACGGCCTGGTCCGGCGTCTTGCCCCGGTGTTCCTTGGTGTCGTGGCGTGCCTCGCTGCTCTGCGCGTCGTGCGAGATCGCGGCGATGAGCTCGGTGGCATCGCCACGATCGCCCGGTTGCGCCATGGTGCGGGCGCTGGCGGCCGCTTCCTTCACCATCGAGATCGGGCCGTGTTCGGCGACGGCCACCATGGCGAGCGTCACGTACAGCGGCGCGTCGGACAGCGCCTTCCACTCGTCGTCGGAGAAGAACGTCTTGTCAGTCATGTCACCATCCTTGTCGACCGAGGCGCGCGACGACGACCCGCGACCGCTCACCTCGCGCACAGCGTGCGGACGTGCGTTCCTGGTGGCTTGGTACCGTGCGCGGTGAGATGAACGAGCCGCTGCGGGCCCGACAGGTGTTACGGGCCGCGTTCCGGACGTATCGGGAGCGGTTCTGGCGAGTGGCGGCCACCGCGTTCGTGGTGTTCGGGACGATCGCCGTCATCGACACCGTGGCCACCATCCTCGTGATCGATCACGTGTCGAGTCCCGCGCTCGACGTCGTCATGTCCACCGCGGCGGCGACCTTCGCCATGGGCGGGGTCGTGGTGTACGCCGGCATCCTCGACAAGGTCGTCGGCGCCCACCTGCACGGACACCCCGACCTCTCGCTGCGTGAGATCTGGGAGGTGCTCCCGCTCGGTCGGCTGGCCGCCGCCGACGTGGTGCTCGCGGCCGCCACCCTCCTCGGCGTCGGCCTGCTCGTGATCCCCGGCGTGGTCGTGTTCACGTTGTGGTCGCTCGTCGGCCCGATCATCACCATCGAGGACCGTACGGTCACCTCGGCGTTCCGCCGCTCATGGCAGCTGGTACGGACGCACTTCTGGATCACGCTGCTGCTCGTGACCCTCCCCCTCGAGTTCGAGCAAGCTGCGTTGCACGCCATCCACTACACCGAGCTCTTCGAGCATCCGCTCGTGCCGGCGTTCCTGTTCAACGGGTTGCTCGGCATGGTCATCGGCTCGATCGTCGGTCTCGTCGAAGTCGTGCTCGCCTATGACCTCATCGCCCGCGCCGACGCCGCGCCGGCGGATGTGGGCGTCGACTGATCACGCCCGAGGCGCCCAACGGGTGACGCCTCGGTCAGGCGGCCGCGTCGGCGCGCACTTCTCCAGGATCCTCCTGGGCCACCTCGCCCGGCATGGCGGGCCGCTCGACGACACGCGACATGACGTACAGGCTGGCCGCACCGATCACCGCCCCCGCGAGCACGTCGCTGAGGTGGTGCATGCCTCGGTACATCCGCGACGCGCCCACGATCGGAGGCAGGAGGACCACCGCCGCGAACGCGATACCCCTCGCCCAACGGTGCCGCGTGTGCCAACACACGATGATCGCGATCGCCCCGTAGAACGCCACCGCGGCGGCGACGTGGCCCGAGGGGAACGACGACGTCGGAGGAATCGAGTCGAGGTGCGTCACCGGCGGTCGTGGCCGGTCGACGATGAAGCTGGTCGTCGTGAACACGCCGACCTCGAGGATGAGTGCCCCGACGAGCAGGACGACTTCGTTCCACCGCCGCCAGAACCAGAGGAAGCACGCCGACACGATGGCCGTGATCGCGATCTTCACGGTGGCTTCGGCCAGGCCGCTGCCCACCCAGCTCACATCGGTCCAGGTGGCGGTCCGGTGCCCGGCGAACCAGCGCGCCACGTCGTCGTCGAAGGCGCGCAGGCCGCCGAGCTCGTGCACGATCAGCAGGCCGACACCGACGGCAATCGCCGTGAACACGACGTACGCGAGCACGTAGAGCAGCACACCGTGCTGCACGAACGGTGACTGCTTGAGCCCGCTCCAGTCGCGACGCGCGGTGCTCCCTTCGTCGGGGACACCCTGGGTCACGCGCTGGTGGGCGATCGGGGTTGCATTCATGGACCGAGGCATACCCGTCGCATCGATTCGGCAACCTGAACACCCGCGACGCCTTCGCACACTCTGGTGCAACGGATCCCGGTAGCCTCGGCCTCGATGCGGATCCTGTTGGTGTCGGACCTGCACTACGCGTTGCCGCAGCTCGACTGGGTCGTGGCAGCGGCGTCCGACTACGACCTCGTCGTGGTGGCCGGCGACCTGCTCGACATCTCGTCGATCGTGGAGCCCGACGCGCAGATCGCGGTGGCCCTCGAGTACCTCGCCCGCATGGCATCGAAGACGGCCGTGGCGGCGTGCTCCGGGAACCACGATCTCGACACACGCAACGAGTTCGACGAGCGCGCCGCAGGCTGGCTCGACGGGGCACGCAGCGCGGGCGTGGTCGTCGACGGGGCGCGCTCGAAGACGACGACACGCTCGTGACGGTCTGCCCGTGGTGGGACGGGCCGCGGACCGCGCGACACCATCGACGCGCAGCTCGCCACCGACGCCGGGCTCGTCGGCGGACGGCAGTGGCTGTGGGTGTACCACGGGCCGCCCGACGAGTCTCCCACCAGCTGGACCGGGAAGCGCCACTACGGCGATGCCGAGCTCAACGGGTGGATCGATCAACACGGTCCCGCGCTCGTGATGTGCGGTCACGTGCACCAGTCACCGTTCGTCGCCGACGGCAGCTGGATCGACCGCATCGGCGCCACGACGGTGTGCAATGCCGGTCGACAACCCGGCCCGGTGCCGACGTTCGTCGAGCTCGACACCACGCTCGGAGTCGCGCGATGGTCGTCGTACGAAGGCGTCGACGAGCGTTCGCTCCTGGAGGCCTGAGCCGCCGCGCCTAGTACTCGGGCTCCGGATCGCGCTCCGACCCCAGCTGGGTGCGAGTGCCCGTGGTGCGCATCAGGCTGCCGAGCACCACATCGACCATGCCCGAGCCCACCTTCGTGGTCGGCGTACTGGTGCTTGAGATCGGCCAGGTAGGTGGTCATCACCTGCAAGCGGGTGGCGAGCAGGCGCGCCAGCGTGAGGGTGAGGCTGCCTTCGTCATCGAGGCGCGCCGGCGCATCCTCGATCACGGCCAGCACCGAGCGCTCGCTCGCGACCACGTCGGCCGTCGCCGGGATGCCGAGCAACAACGACATCTCGCCGACGCACGCACCGCGCTCGGCGACCATCGCGATCGCGGCGCCGCCCTTCTCCACCCGCAGCGCACCCTCGAGCAGCACGTACAGCGCGCCGACCGGTTCACCGTCGACGAGCAGGACGTCGCCCGGTTCCAGGGTTCGCCTCGGTCCGTCGTGCACCAGCGCGAGCAGCTCGTCCATGGGTGAAGTATCGCGTGCGCATGGGCCTCGATGTCCGTCTCGGTGATCGCCGTCCTCGGCCGTCGACCGCGATGGCGGATGTGTGGCAACGTGCGCGCCGCCCGAAACCGGTACCCACGGACCTGACGAGGAGCTGACGATGGATCTCCAGGAGATCGCAGACCGACTCGAGATCGCTGAGCTCCTGGCTCGATACCGCGCGGACTCGACACCAAGGACTGGGAGTTGTGGCGAACTGTCTTCACCGACGACGCCCACATCGACTACCGCTCGGCCGGCGGCATCGAAGGCGACCGCGAAGCCGTCGCCGCCTGGCTCGAAGCGGCGCTCGCTGCGCTCCCGATGACGCAGCACGTCATCACCAACATCGAGTACGACGTCGACGGCGACGACGGCCGAAGTCCGCGCCCTCTTCTACAACCCGATGCGCTTCCCGGGCCGCGACGAGCTCAGCTTCTGCGGAGGCTCGTACCTCCACCAATTCGTCCGCGGCGCCGACGGCTGGCGCAGCCGCGACCTCGTCGAGACGAACGAATGGTTCGTGAACCCACCGGTGCTCCCGAACGACCGCGACTGACCCGCGAGCTCACCCGATCGCGGCGTGGCGCGTCACTCGTCGAGGGTGAGTGACGCCGCGACGGTGGCTCCGAGCTCCCAGCAGGCGTCGAGGGCCGTGCGGTCCGGTTCGCCGATCACCTGCACCGGGGTCGTCGCCTGACGCCACTGCAGCCCGGTGATGATCTTCTGGATCGCGCCGAGCGCGCCATCGGTGTCGTTGTTCCCGTGCACGTACACGCCGTAGGGACGACCGCGGGTCGCGTCGAGACACGGGTAGTAGATGGTGTCGAAGAAGTGCTTGAGCGCGCCTGACATGTAGCCCAGGTTGGCGGGGGTGCCGAGCAGGTACCCGTCGGCCTCGAGCACGTGCGGTGTCACCGCGCCGAGCGCGGGGTGGATGACGACCTCCACCCCTTCGATCCGTGGGTCGCGCGCCGGACACCACGGCGTCGAGCATGGAGTGCAACGCGGGCGAAGGCGTGTGGTGGACGACGAGCAGCTTGGCCATGACGACCAGTGTGCCGTGAATGCTTGACACCATCGCAGCGGGAGAGTTCCGAGGGGCTTCTTCGATCACCTGCGCCGGCCACGATGTGATCTGGTCGCGCGCTGAGATCAGAGGCCCTTCGCGTTGCAGACCTTGACGAGTGGCGCCACGATGAACACGAGCGCGTAGTCGCCTTGCTGACTCGGCGGGAGGCGACGCAAGGAGTCGAGAAGGTTCTGCGCATCAGGGCTGCTCCCCCTGATCGCCATGTCTCGCACGAGGATCGACTCGGCTTCTGGCTCCGGGATCGCTTGCCCTTCCGCGAACGCGGTGTGTGCGCTGGTGCACAATGCGGCCATCGACGGGCTCGACGTTGTCGTCGTCGTTGACGGCGAGGCGACGCGCCGGCAGAGCGCCAGGTCGCCGTTGCCGGTGCACGCGACGATCAGTGAATTGCGGGCGAGTCCCTCCGTGGCGGCGAGGTCCGTCCGCTGTGAGCCCACGAACGCCGCTCGAACTGCATGGACCCATGCGGCGACAGAAGCGCATCTCGCGATCGCAGCCCGCTCGAGCTTTTCGCTGCGCTGGTGGTGCGCGTACGCCGCCACCGCCGCGTCGCATGTCCCTGTCCTCGCGGCTGATGCGGCAGTCGATTGCCCGAGGCGAGACACGACGCGACGAGCACGACCACCGCCACAGCCCGTCGCATGAACGCGGATCGTAGGTCCGGCCCCGTGGCCCTACTGCTCGGATTCGGGCGCCGCCTCGGCGTCGCGCAGCATCTTCGCCATCGACTGGAGCAACTTCCAACCGATCGCGCCGTTCTGCTCCACGAGCGGGCGGAACTCCCAGAACGTGAGACCGTGGCACACGAGCTCAGTGGCCGCGGTCACGGTCGCCGCGCGCACGCCCTCGTCGATCAGCGCGATCTCGCCGAAGTGGTCGCCACGCCCGAGGGTCGCGACTTGCTTGCCGCGGATCGTGACCTTCGCCTCGCCGGAATCGATCAGGTAGAAGGCCGCGCCGCCCGAGCCTTCGCGGATCACCGCTTCGCCGGCCGCGAAACGGCGCGCCTTGAACAGTGACGCGATCTCTGCGATCTCTTCGTCGCTCAGGCCGGCGAACAACGGCACCTCGGGCACCAGCTCCGCGGGGTCGCTCTCGGCGACGGCCGACATCGGGTCGATCGCCGCCTTCTCCTGGGTCGAGGTGGTGACGGCGCGGCACTGCAGGAGGTAGATGGTGTCGTCGGCCAGCGCCCACTCGATGTCACGCGCGTTGCCGTAGACCGCCTCGCAGCGCTTCGCGAGCCCGTGAAGTTGTGCGAGGTGCTCATCGCGGAGGCACAACACCTCGGTGCGGTCCCGGGGGACCTCCTCCTCGAACGTGCCGCCATCGGGCAGCGTGCGGATCGCGATGCGCTTGAGGCCCGGAACGCGCTCGAGCACGGTGCCGTCACTCCCCACGCGGAACGTGTCGGGGATGACGAGTCCGGCGACGACTGCCTCACCGAGGCCCCAGCTCGCCTCGATCACCCGCTCGTCGGCGCCGGTGACCGGGTTCTGGGTGAACATCACCCCCGCGGCAACCGGGTCGAGCAGCGACTGCACCACCACGCCCACGCTCGGGCGGGTGAACAGCCCGACCCGCTGGCGATAGGTGATCGCCGAATCGGAGTTCGCCGACCACCAGATCTCGCGGAGCGCGGCCGGGACATCATCGACCGACGAGCACGTTCAACACCGTGAGGTGCTGACCCGCGAAGCTCGCGTCCTTGCCGTCCTCGTCGACGGCCGACGACCGCACCGCGAGCGGCGTGGGCAGTGTGGCCACCGCTCCGGCGATGCGAGCGAGCGCGGCCGCGTCGTCGGAGGCGGCGGCCTCGACGACGTCGCCGCACAGCGCGAAACCGGGCGGCACCGGGAGCCCGTCGCGGATCGCGTCGCCGAGGCCGACGGCCTTCGAGCCGAACAACGAAGTGTCGCTCGCCTCGGCGAGCGGCAACAGGTCGCTCACCCGATGACCGTGACCTCTCCGGCGGAGCCGTCGACGCGCACCGCGCGCGCCGTCCTTGATGCGCTCGGTGCCCTCGCGGGTGCCGACGACGCCCGGGATGCCGTACTCACGGGCGACGATCGCCGAGTGCGACAGCAGCCCGCCGTTGTCGGTGACGATGGCGCCGAGCAGCGGCAACAAGATGTTGAACGCCTCGGTGGTCGACGGCGTGACGAGCACGTCGCCCTGCTGGATGCGCCCGAACTCTGCGGGCCCCGCGATGAGGCGCGCCGGTCCCTCGTACGTGCCGGGACTCGCGGCGAGGCCGCGTAGCCGGTCTTCGTCGTGCTCCGCCTGGGAGCTGCCGAAGAGCATGTCGAGCGAGATCCCCATCGCCGTCATCATGCGGCGCGGTGCGGGCGGCAGGCCCGACGGGTCGGGCGGCGGTTGCGGTGCGTCGCCGATGAACGGGGGCGCCTCCTTGGCGGTGTGCGTGCGGCGGTACTCGGCGCGCGAGGCGAGCTCCTCGTTCGCCGGGCCACCGGTGCCCGTGACGAGGTCGCACATCTCGTCGACACTGGCATCGACGATGAGCGCCGGGTCGCTCAACCGACCCCGCTCCACGGCGCGTCGACCCGCCTCGAGCGCGGCTCGGCGCATGAGCCCCGACGCCCAGATGTCGCTGTAGACGCCACGCTCGTCGCGCAGGCGGTACATGAGGCGTGCCTCGCCGAGCAGCTCGTCGAAGAACTCGCGGTGCTCCTCCGGGACGCGGTCGCGAACGCCGGCCACGAGGTCCTCGTGGGACTCGCCGCCGGTGTCGCGGCCGCCGATGGTGATGCGCATCGCCTTCAGGAGTGCCTCGGGCAGCTCGAGCGTGCGCGGCTCGGAGATGTCGAAGCCGTCGAGCGGCCGGTTGCCCACCAGGTCCAGGTAGCCGGCGACGGCCTCGCCCGACGGACCCGGCAACGACCGCAACTGCTCGAGGATCGCACCCGGTTCGCCGTCGGACTCGAGCAGCGCCATCGCCGCGGGATCGCTCGCGATGCCCTTGAGCGCCTCGAGCTCGACGGAACCGCCAGCGGACACGTCGGCGGCGCCACGCATGAGGCCGAGCAGCTCCGCGGGCGACATGCCAGTCCACTCGCCGGCATGCGCGACGAAGTCGCCGGTGGGGATCACCGCACCCGCCGTGTAGGTCATGTGCTGCGTGATCATCGCCGAGTGGTGGTCGCGGCAGCGCCGCAGGTACGCCACGAGCTCGTCGTCGCTCAGCAACGCGGGGTCGACCGCCTGCAGCTCGCGGTGCTTCGCGATGGCCGCCGGCTTCTTCTCCTCGTCCCACTCGCGCAGCTGCTCGCGCCACAGCTTCTTCTCGAGCGCCTCCTCGGCGCGCGCGAAGCGGGCGGGTACCTCCTCGTCGGCGACGGGGCGCGGCTGGTTGAACGCAAAGCCATTCACATACGAGGTGAACAGGCCCTGCAGCAACAGCCCGTAGTAACTCGCGAAGGCGCTGGTGCCCTTGCCGAACGCCTCGGGGTGGGTCTCGGTCCAGTAGCGGGTGACCGGCCGCGGGAAGTGCACGGGGTCGTTCGCCCACGGTCCGGGCCCCACCGGCTCCCAGCTCAACTCCGTCGCGTCAACCATGGCTCGCACCCTTCTCGTCTCTCGTCCCGCACATCTCGTCGCATCCGTCCTGCCGCAGCGTGCGGAGTATGCGGCGCGAACGGCTCAGGTGCAACCGTGGGCCGCGGTGACGATGACGTGCGTCTCTGAGCTTTGTCGTCGCTCATCCCCTCGCCTTCGCTCCGACATCGCTTGCCGACGTGAAGGGCTCCCAAGGGTGAAGACCTCGTGTGGTGGAGCGGGTGACGAGAATCGAACTCGCGTTCTCAGCTTGGGAAGCTGATGTTCTGCCTCTGAACTACACCCGCAACGGAGACGTTTGACCTGTCCCGGACGCGAGATGGTATCGGGCGGCGCGATCGACACGGAAACGTGGACCGCCGGTCAGGGTGTGGCATCGAGCTCGGCCAGCCGGCGTTCGAACAGGCGCCGCTCGGCGTCGTCGTGGACGAGCTCGAGGGCGCGGCGGTAGGCGTCGCGCGCCTCGTCGGTGCGACCGAGACGGCGCAGCAGCTCGGCGCGCGTGGAGTGCAGGTAGCGGTAGTCGTCGAGGTCGAGCTGGTCGATGATGCGCGAGTCCCGCCTCGGGGCCGTCGGCCTCCGCCACCGCGACGGCGCGGTTCAGCTCGACCACCGGTGAGCCGGTGATGCGAGCGAGCTCGCCGTAGAGCGCGGCGATCTCCGCCAGTCGCGTGGCTCGTCGGCGTGCAGCGACGCGATCGCGGCCTGCACGACGTACGGACCGCGCCCGCCCAGCGCGAGCGCGCGGTCGAGCTGCGGCGCGCCCGTCGGCGATCTGGTCGGTGTCCCACAACGAGCGGTCCTGGTCGGCGAGCAGCACGAGCTCACCGTCGCGGACCCGGGCGTCGCGACGGGAGTCGTGCAGCAGCATCATCGCCAGGAGACCGTGCACCTCGGGCTCGTCGGGCATCAGCGCCACGAGCGCCCGCCCGAGCCACAACGCCTCCGCGGCGAGGTCGCCGCGGCCGCCGTACCCCTCGTTGAAGATCAGGTAGACGACCGCGAGCACCGCAGCGAGGCGCTCGGGCAGTAGGTCCGGTCGGGCGGCACGCGGAACGGGATGCCCGCCGCCTTGATCTTGCGCTTGGCGCGCACGAGACGTTGCGCCATCGTGGCCTCGGGCACCAGGAACGCGCGGGCGATCTCGTCGGTGGTGAGACCGCCCAGCGTGCGCAGCGTGAGCGCCACCTGCGCGTCGACCGCCAGCGCCGGATGACAGCACGTGAAGATCAGCTCGAGGCGCTCGTCGGGGAAGGTGCTCGTCGCTTCCACCATCGCCTCCACCTCCGGCGTCGACAGGAGCTTCGGTCTTCGCCGCGAGCGTCTGCTCGCGCCGCACCCGATCGATCGCTCGGTTGCGCGCCGTGGTGATGAGCCAGGCGCGAGGGTTGGTCGGGTATCCGTCGCGCGGCCACCGCTCGCGCCGCGATGGCGAACGCCTCCTGCGCGGCCTCCTCGGCGAGGTCGAAGTCGCCGAGGAGGCCGATGAGCGTGGCGAGCACGCGGCCCCACTCGTCGCGGAAGGTCTGTTCGAGGCTCGTCACCACTCCATGATCGGGCGCATCTCGATCGCGCCGCCGAGGCGGGCAGCCGGGATCGTCGCCGCGAGCTCGATGGCCGCGTCGAGGTCGTCGGCCTCGTAGACGAGGTAGCCGTTGAGCGCCTCCTTGGTGTCGACGAACGGACCGTCGGTGGTGATCGTCTTGCCGTCCTGCACACGCACCGTGGTGGCGGTCTCGGGCGGCTGCAGCCCGTTGCCCGGCGTCACGCCCGGCGTCGTGTTGACCGCCTTGTACGCGGCGTAGATCTCCTGTTGCTCGTCGGGTGACAGCGTCGCCCACGCCTCGGGGTCGAGCGGCGTGGGCGTGGTGCCCTGGTGGATCAACAACATGTACTTCATCGTGTGCTCCTCCTGGGGTTCAGTCCAGTGAGACGATCACGCGTCGAGGAAATCGACAGCCCACCGCAGAAATCACACGTCGAGGACTCCGCCGAGCCACGGCACTGATGCTCGAGCCGCTGCGGTCGCCTCCTCCGCCGACGCGAACACCCGCTCGGAGTAGTACACGACGGGTGTCCATGCGCCCATGTCTTCGGGGTCGCGGCGGAATTCTTCGAAGCCGAACGTGCCGTCGGGGCGAGCGAAGATGTCGACACAGCGATCGACGGCGGGCGTCGACGGGCTCGCGAGCACCTTCCACGCGGGGTCGAGACGCGCCGACATAGCTCGCGACGCTACGCGCACCTCGGGTGCCGGCTCAGCCGAACGTTGCTTTCGTGACCTTGCCGTCGTCGATCTCGAACGTGACACGGTTCTCGACGACGTCTTGGGTGAGCATGAACTGCTCGTCGTCTTCCCTGCCGATGCGCCACGGTCGGCCGTCGGCCTCCGCCTTGGCGATCGCGGCCTTCTTGGTGAGTCCGACGTACGCCGACGCGGCATTGCCTGGCGCGGTCGTGGCGGTCTTCACATCCTTGGTGGGGTTCGCCGAGTCGTCCGAGCCACCGCACGCCGCGAGCACACCGAGCACCAACACCGCAGCGGTGATCATGACTGCAGGACGACGCGCGTGAACCATTCGTTCACCGTACCCAGCGGAAGTCGGGAGCGTCAGCACGCGTCAGCGAGCAACGATCGACGCGATGCCGACGATCATCACGAAGAAGCCCAGCGCCGCGTAGAGCACGCTGCGACCGACCGGTGCCTGGGCGAGCTCCTTCTTCGCCGCCGGCTTGGCCTGGCTGCGAACCGGGCTCCCGGGCCGCGCCCGGGCCACGGTGGTGGCGCCGATGCGATCGGCGTCCACACGCCGGCGCAACAGCGCGTACACGTTGGCCACGAACAGCGCCGCGCCCAGCACGACCAGGAGCTCGCGCATCACATCGTCGTAGAACGCGGCGAGGATCACGCCGTCATCGTACGAGTCGGGGCCGCGGACTTGCTCTTCGGGTCAGACCCCCGGCTTCCACACCATCAAGATGAGCACCACGACCACACTGATGTCGAGGTAGGGCCCGACCACGGCCAGCCGCTTGCCCAGTTGCTCCATCTCGACCACCTGCGGCGGCGGGCCCGCAGGCGGACCTCCGGCTCCCGGCGGCGGGCCGGCCGCCATCTCGCCCATCAGCACGCGCATCCGCTTGAGCGTCGGCAACAGCACTCGTGAGCGACACGGCGAGCGCCACCACGTACACCACCAGCGGCGAGCCACACCCACGTCTGGCTGAACTTCCACAACTTGTCGCTCGAGAAGATCATCGCGATGCCGAACACCGGCACCGCGTAGATGAAGTACTCGCCGATCTTCGACACCTTTTCGTTGGCGTCGAAGATCGCGATGCCCTCGGCGCCCCGGTGCTTCTTCACCTCGTTGCCGTAGATGGCGTTGAGGAACACCGCGCCGAACCCGATGATGGCGCACAGGATGTGAGCTGCCAACAGCGTCTTGTAGAGACCGTCCATGTACGCGCCGACGACGAGCATCGCCCCTCCTGTTCGAAACCGGCCACGAGACCGACCGGGCGGGATCGTATCGGCCTCGGTGCGCCGCGCGGGAAGGTCGCGGCCCGACACGGGTTGCCGTGACGTGATACGAACCACCGCATGCGGTTGTTGGTGGCGAACTGCTCGGTGGAGTACTCAGGACGCCTCGGCGCGCGCCTTCCGCCCGCGCTGCGACTGCTCGTGTTCAAGGCCGACGGCTCGATCGCGATCCACGCCGACGCCAAGGCGTACAAGCCGCTGAACTGGATGAATCCGCCGTGTGTCGTGCGTGAGCGCGACGGACGCATCGAGTGCATCACTCCGGGTGGCGAGTCGCTCGTGATCGAGCTCCACGAGATCGTGCACGACTACTCGGTCGAGTTGGGCGACGATCCGGGCTCTCGCCAAGGACGGCGTGGAAGCCGAGCTCCAAGAGCTCCTGGCCAAGCGCGTCGCCGCGCTGCGCGACGACTTCAAGCTCGTGCGGCGCGAGTACCCCACCGACATCGGCCCCGTCGACCTGCTCTGCCGCGACGGCGACGACCGCGCCGTGGTGGTCGAGGTGAAGCGGGTCGGTGAGATCGCGGGTGTGGAACAGCTCATCCGCTACCAGGAGCGACTCGACCTCGACCCGAGCCTCTCGCCGACCGTCGGGATGTTCGTGGCGACGCGCATCAAGCCGCAGGCCAAGGTGTTCGCGCAGAGCAAAGGGATCCTCTGCGTGGAGGTCGACCTCGACGAGCTGCGCGCGGGTGCGCCCGTCGACCTGCGCCTCTTCTGAATCAGCCGCGGGTGCGCGTCAGCCGGTGAAGTGGGGCGTGAGCACGACCACATCGGCCGCCGGTGTGGGTGCGACGAACACCACTTCGACCGCACCGATGTCACAACCGGCGCCCTGCGGACGGACGATGCCGCGCTGGTCGGTGGTGATCCCTGCCGCGCCGTCAGCCTGACACGAGGCGAGCGGGACACCGTCGATCAGCGGGCTCCCGGTGAGCGGGAGGCGAGTCTCGGTCGGGCCTCCGTTGGCCTGCGAGCGGACCCACGACCGGGCTCCCGGCCGATTGGCGGTCACCGGTGGCGGTCAGGCCACAGCTGGCGTCGTCGGAGAAGTTGTAGGCACTCGACCGTGTCGGAAAGAGCTTCGGCGGCCGTGGGCTCGGCCTCACCCTGCACGAAGCAGTTGGGGCCGCCCGCCGGGATGGCGATGACCGAGGCGAAGGAGTGCAGCGTCGACAACGAGTCGGAAAACTCGACATTCGCCGCGGTGTCAGTTGCCTGCGCAGTGATGTCGTCGTGGCCCGCGGAGTGCCCCGTCGACTTGATGTCACTCTCCTCACACTGCAGCGGTGTTGCTCCACGGTGTTGCCAACGAGCGTGGTGTAGGTGAGCGACAGATCGGAGCCGTCGTGCATGAGGAGCGCGCCGCCCTGGGCGGCCGAATTGCCGGTGATGGTGGAGTTCACGATGGTGGCGACCGCGCTCGACTCGGCGTGTGAGGTGATCGCACCCCCGCGCCGAGCGCTGTTGCCGGCGATCGTGGTGTTCTCGACCACCAGCGTGCCGTCGCTGTCGAAGGTGATTGCCCCGCCGTCGTCGCAGGTGGCGTTGTTGATCAGCGACGAGTTGCGGATGATGAGCGAGTCGCCGTCGGAGTGGAACGCGCCACCGTCGTAGTCAGCCTGGGTGTCGTGACCGCCGGTGATCGTGACGCCGTCGATCGTGAGGTTGCCCTGCGGCGCCCACACCACACGATCACAGGTCTGGCGAATGGTCGCGCCGTTGCCATGGACGGTGATGTCGGCAGTGGAGAAGAGGTAGCCGTCGCCGTCGCAGTCGTCGAGCACGTAGGTGGCGCCCGCCTGGAGCTCGACGGTGTCACCGTCGGCCACCTGGTTGTCGACCACGTCGCGCAGCGAGTTGGGGGCGCCGTCGAGGATCGTCGGGTCGACCGGCCCGATCACGGAGGCCGATGCGGGCACCGAGGTGGCGACGAGACCCATGGCGACGATGGCGCCGCTGGCGGCCAGCGCGAGAGCGCGACGAATGAAACGGGGCATTGTTGATTCCTGCCTGTGAGCGGGGGAGCGGGAAATGTATCCCAAACGTGACCATCGAGTATCGACCCGGTCACGCCCATCCTGAACCCGCCGCTCTGGAACCGGACGCGACGAAGGCGCGGCCAGGCCGCGCCTTCGTGCGACGAAACGCGCGTTCCGCTACCCGTCGGTGGCGTCGGCGACCGGTGCTTCGGCGAGGAGCGCGTACAGCGCTCGGCGCGTCTGGGCGAGCAGCTCGACTGCCGCCGTCTTCTGCTCGGCGGAGCCGGCTTCAGCCACCTGGTGGGTGGCGACGGCGATCTGCGCGATCCCCTGCTTGAGCTGGGCCCAACCCGGATCGATACCGGCAGTGGCCTCGTCCCACGGCTTGCGCTCAGGGAGCGCGTCCGCTTCGGCACGACCCGCTTCGGTGAGCTGGAAGCGGCGCTTGCCGTCGGCGGTCTCCGCGGTGACGAGCCCCTGGTCCTCCAAGAGCTGCAGCGCCGGGTAGACCGCGCCCGGGCTCGGCCGCCACATGCCGTTCGTGCGCTCCTCGAGCTCCTGGATCATCTCGTAGCCGTGCATCGGTCGCTCGGCGAGCAATGCCAGCGCCGCGGCGCGCACGTCGCCTCGACGCGCTCGGCGACCGGGGCCACCCCCGCGCATCCGCCGACCTCGACCGAACCCCGGTCCGGGCCCGAACGGCGGCCCGTACCCCTGGTTCCCGAACCCGTCCGGGCCGTCCCAACGCTGCCGAGCCTGTGCCCGCAACGCCTCTCGCATCTGATTCCGCTCTTCACGGTGTCCCATGATCTGTCTCCTGTGATCTCTCAAGTACTAACGAAGTACCATCAAGATATATCGCGATACACCCAAGTGCAACCCCTTTCTTCTCCCCCCATCTTTCCCACCTCTTCCGCCCGCGACGAAGCGAACCCGCCGGCCAGCACTGGACCCGCCCGCGCGAGCAACAGCGCCCCGCCCCGAAACCGAGCGCGAGCACCACGCGGGACACCCCAGGCGCCGAGCCGCCAGAGTGCCCTCCGACGAAGCCTCGCGAAGCGAGCGAGCGCCAGCGAGCGATGCGGGAGCGTAAGCGAGGAGGAGGGTGCGCAGGCGGCTCAGCGCCGAGACGCAGAACCTCTACTCCCGCGCCATGTTCTCGAACTCGGCCCGCTGCGGCAGGAACGCGAGCTCCGCCTTGCCGGTGGGTCCGTTTCGGTGCTTGGCGATGATCACTTCCGCCTTGCCCCGATCATCGGACTCCGGGTTGTACACCTCGTCGCGGTAGATGAAGGCGACGACGTCGGCGTCTTGCTCGAGACCACCGGATTCTCGGAGGTCGGCGAGCATCGGCCGCTTGTCCTGGCGGTACTCGAGCTGACGGTTGAGCTGCGAGAGCGCGACGACCGGGCAGTCGAGCTCGCGGGCGAGGATCTTGAGGCCACGCGAGATCTCCGACACCTCCACCTGGCGGTTCTCGCTGCGCTTGGTGTTGCTCGGTGTCATCAGCTGGATGTAGTCGACCACCACGAGGGCGAGGTCGCCGTAGCGCGCCCGCATGCGCCGCGCCTTGGCGCGCATCTCCATGATCGTGCAGTGCGGGTTGTCGTCGATGTAGAGCTGCGCTTCCGCGAGACGCCCGACGGCGTGGCTGAGCCGCGACCAGTCGTCTTCGGAGAGCTTCGCCGTCCAGAGCTTGGTGGCATCGACGCGCGCTTCCATGGCGAGGATGCGCTTGGTGAGCTCGAGCGTGCCCATTTCCATGGAGAAGAAGACGACCGGTCGTCCGGTGATGGTGGCGACGTTGCGCGACATGCCGAGCGCGAGCGCGGTCTTGCCCATGCCGGGACGCGCGGCGAGGATCGTGAGCGTCGACTGCTGCAGGCCGTGCAGGATGCGGTCGACCTCGGTGAAGCCGGTGGGCACACCGACGAGCTCGCTGTCTTGGCCGTAGCGCGACTCGAGGTTGTCGAGGGTGTCTTGGAGGGCGTCGCGGATGCCGACCATCGATTCGCTGACTCGACGTTCGGCGACCTCGAACACGAGGGATTCGGCGCGGTCGAGCGTTTCGGTGACGTTCTCGGGCGTGTCGTAGCCCATCTCGGCGATGTCGCCCGCGACGCCGATGAGCCGGCGCAGCAGCGCGAGCTCGTTGACGATCCGCGCGTAGTGGCCCGCGTTCGCGGACGCCGGCGTGCCGGCCTGGATGCGCAGCAACGCGGCGCGGCCGCCGACGAACTCGAGCACGTCGGCGCGGTCGAGCTCGTCGGCGACGGTGACCGGGTCGGCGGGCTCGCCTTGGCTGTAGAGCGAGTTGATGGCGTCGTACACGTGGCCGTGCGCCGGCTTGTAGAAGTCGAACGACTCGACCCGTGCCTCGACCGCCGCGGTGATCGCGTCGCGTGACAGGAGCATCGCGCCGAGCAGCGATTCTTCGGCTTCGAGGTTGTGCGGCGGGACGCGCCCGGCCTGCACGCGGCTCGTCGAGACGTGCCGCGTCGAATCAATCGCCTGAACCACTCGTGCTCCCGCTGTCGCCCCCGCCGTCACTGATCGCCCCGAGTGGAGCGGCCCGTTTCCGGGCACCGGCTCGCTCGCAGAGGAACCGAACCGGCTCCGCAGTCTGCGGCCTGCAGCCTGTGGATTGCTAGCCCCAAAACCCCGTTTCTTCCTGGGGATGAACGGCCGAGCTGTCCACAGGCCTGGGGATGACACTGGCCGGAGCGAGTCATGACCCCACCCTCGCGCCGGGGTGTGACACTCAAGTCCGCAGGTCAGCGCCCCAACTGATTCGAGTGACGAGCGCGGACGTGGCCATCGCGTGTGCGATGGCCACATTCACGAGTGCCGACAGGCAGAGTGCCGTCCGACGAGCCTCCGCAGCGAGCGAGCGAAGCGAGCGACGCGAGGACAGCGAGGAGCGACGGTACGCCGCCTGTCGGTGCTCCACCCAGCGCTACTCAGCGACGACGGAGATCGCGACGACCGCGTCGACCTCGGCGTGGAGCTTGATCGGCACCTCGAGGTCACCGAGCTCGCGGATCGGATCGGCGAGGGTGATCTTGCGACGATCGACGCTCGACACCCGTTGCCGCGGTGATGGCGGCGGCGATGTCGGTGGACGTGACCGAGCCGAAGAGCTTGCCGCCCTCGCCCGCCCGCGCCGTCACGATCACGGGCGACGCCGTGAGCCGGGCCGCGAGCTCACTGCGCCGCATCGCGGTCACGCACCTCTTTGACCTCACGGTTGCGACGCATCGCCTCGGACTGCTCGACCACGCCCTTGGTCGCCTGCAGCGCGAGGCCACGCGGCACCAGGTAGTTGCGGCCATAGCCGTCGGCCACGTCGACCAGGTCGCCTTTGCGGCCGAGCGACTCGACGTCTTCACGCAGCACGACCTTCACGACAGCTCTCCCTCGCCGCCCGCGGCCTCGATCTCGACCAGCGCGGGGCTGGCGTCGACACCGGCATCGGACACACCGCCGTCGCCGACACTCGTGTCGGGACGGCGCGGCTGCGCTGTCGGACGCGGGGCACTGCTCTCGAGCGCGCAGGCCACGATCGCCACGCTCACCACGGTCGCCGCGGTCACCACGGTCGTCGCGGTCGCGTCGTCCACCCTTGCGCTGCGTCACCTGACGGACGCTGTAGGGCAGCAGCGCCATCTCGCGCGCCACGCGGATCGCCTTCGCCACCTCGCGCTGCTGCTGGGCCGAGTTGCCGGTGACACGACGGGCGCGGATCTTGGCCCGCTCCGACATGAACCGCCGCAGCAGGTTGACGTCCTTGTAATCGATCCAGTCGATGCTCTCGGTGTTGAGGATCGAGACCTTCTTCTTCTGCGGCCGACGTCGGTCGGCCGCTGCGCTCTTGGTGCGCCGTTCACGTGCCATCAGAAGGGCTCCTCGCCGAATCCACCGTCATCGAAGTTGTCGGCAGGCGCGGACGGGGGCTCCCCGCCACCGCCCCCGCCACCTGGCTGCCGCCGCCCGAGTTGCCGCCGCCAGCCGCCGCCGCCTCCGCCGCCGAAGTCGCCGCCGCCCTTGCGCTCGTTGCGGGTGATCGCGGCGGTCGCCCATCGCAGGCTCGGGCCGATCTCGTCGGCCACGACCTCGACGACGCTGCGCTTCTCGCCGTTCTCGGTCTCCCAGCTGCGCTGCTCGAGCCGGCCGGTGACGACCACGCGCGAGCCCTTCGCCAGCGACTCGGAGACGTTCTCGGCCATCTCGCGCCAGCACACGACGTTGAAGAAGCTGGTCTGCTCCTCCCACTCCTGCGACTGGCGGTTCTGCCAGCGACGGCTCACGGCAACGCCGAAGCTCGCCTTGGCTGCCCCGCCCGCGGTGTAGCGGATCTCGGGGTCACGGGTGATGTTGCCAACGATGGTGACGCTGCTGTCGGGCATGATCTCCTCCTGGGCGCCTGGCCGCTCGGCTCAGGACGCCGACGTCCGCCGCGTCGACCTCGCTGTCATCCTCGAATGGGCCTCGATCGACTCGACCTCGGCGTCGCTCTCGGCGAGTGCCTCGGGCTCGGCGTCAGGCTCCGGGTTCGGGCGCCAACGAGGGCGCCTCGGACACACGGGAGTCGGACGGGAGCCGGGGCCACCGAGCTTGCCGTAGACCGCTTCGGGGATGCGCAGGATCTTGTGGCGGAGTACTTCGTCTGCGAGGGAGAGCACCCGGTGCAGTTCTTCCATCGCCGGCGGCTCGGACTTCGCCTGGAGGACCACGTAGTAGCCCTCCCAGCGGTGCTTGAGCTCGTAGGCGAACCGCCGCTTGCCCCAGAAGTCGATGGGCCCGAGCTGTGCGCCCTTGCCTCGATCAGCTGGGTGAAGCGGGCGACCGCTGGACCGGATCGTCTCCTCGTCCAGGTCCGCGTCGAAAATGATCATGACCTCGTACGGCCGCATGGCCGGTACCTCCTTCGGACCGCGGCCTCGAGGGGTGCGGGCGACCGCTCGACATCGACTCGGTGAGCCGACCGCGGGCGCAGGGTGTGGGTGTGCACCGCCCGGGCGCCCGGTTGGACCAGGCGCGAGTCCCGCGGGCGAACGAGCGAACTGGTGAGGCTACCAGTGATCCTCCGACGTGACCTATCGAGGAGGAGCGTAACCCCGGGGTGTGTCAGCTACGACCGACGAGCACGGGGCCGAGTCGCGCCGGCACGGCGAGCTCGCCGCCGGGGTCTCGAGGGCGTAGACGAAGGGCTCGTCGATGCGGTACACGGGGCACTCCGCTTCGGCCTTGGCGCACGGCTCCATGCGCAGGCGCGACACCGGCGTGCCGTCGGCGTCGTAGAAGCCGATGTCGAGCGGACGGAACGCCCGACATGGTGAACGCCGACGTGGTCGGGCCGTCGAACACGAAGAGCATGCCGTCGTAGGGCGACGCGTCGCTGCGGCCCCGGAGGCCCTGCACCCGCTCGGTCGAGGCTGTCGGCGACCACGACGACGCAGGCAATCGCCGTCGACCGCGAGCCGCACCGTGGTGAGACCCGCGAAGGGCGCGGTCGCCGCGGGCGTCGCCGCGCGAGGGCATCGCCGATCGCTACCGTGCGCGGCCGGTGCACGCCGACGCGACGAGCCCGTCGTCGTCGAGCACTCCGCCGACGCCGGTGACGAACCAGGCGACGACCCACGACGAGCCGAGCGCCACCAGCCCAACGCGCGACGCCGCGCTCACTGCTCACGCCCGCCGGTCACACGCGTCGTCACGCCGTGACGGTGCTCCTCGGACCCGATCCGTAGAGCGCGATGGCGTCGGTGACGCTCTCCGGCGCGTGGTAGGTCTCGGCGCTGGCCGGGAAGCTGCCGTCGCGCACGTCGGCCGCGAACCGGCCGATCGCCGTGGTCGCGTCGTCGAGCAGGTGGCGTAGCGCCGCACGAAGCGCGGGCGCACGCGGTCCTCGAAGCCGAGGATGTCGTGGTACACGAGCACCTGGCCGTCGCAGTGCCGACCCGCGCCGATGCCGATGGTCGGCACCCCGATCGAGTCGGTCACCATGCGCGCCACTGCGTCGGGCACGCACTCGAGCACGATCGCGAAGCAACCGGCCTCGGCGAGCGCCGCCGCGTCGTCGACGATCACGCGCGGCGTCGAGCGTCTTGCCCTGCAGCTTGAACCCACCGAGCGAGTGCACCGACTGCGGCGTGAGGCCGATGTGGCCCATCACCGGGATCTCCGCGTCGAGGATCGCGTGCACGGCGTCGACGCGCTTGCGGCCGCCTTCGAGCTTCACCGCGCCCGCACCGGCGCGCACGAGCTGCGCCGCGTTGCGCACGGTGTCGTCGCGCGACAGGTGGTAGCTCATCCACGGGAGGTCGGCGACGACCAGCGCATGCGGCTTCGTGCGGGCGACCGCAGCCGTGTGATGCGCCATGTCGTCGACGGTCACGTGCAACGTGTCGTCGTAACCGAGCACGACCATCGCCACGGAGTCGCCCACGAGGATCATGTCGACCCCGGCGGCGTCGACGGCACGGGCCGACGGCGCGTCGTAGGCCGTGACCATCACCAGAGGATCTCCGCCCTTGCTGCCCGCAATGTCGGGCGCGGTGACGGGGTCGTACGAACCAGTCCATCTCGCTACCTCCACCGTCCAGGGCACGGATGGCTCCCGGCGGTACGACGAAGCGTTACCCAAGAAGTGGCGACCAGCCTCCTCGTCACGACGCGGCCTCGACGCGAGCCGCGGGCTCGCTGGCGCGGGTCGCGTCGTGCGACGCGGCGAGCGTCGTGGCGACGGCCATGGAGCTCGCGGCGCATCAGGTGGTTCCAGCGGCAGTCGGGGCAGACCTCGACGAGGTAACAGGTGAACTCGTCGAACGTCTGGCCCAGTTGCTCGAGCTCGTTCGGGTGCGAGATGCAGCGCCCGTTGCGGCGCGCAGCCCTCGCCGTAGACGTACGACACGTACGCGACGCCGTGGGCACCGCACACCGGGCACGCGTGGGGCGCCTTGTCCCCGACGTAGCGGGCCGCTCGCACCAGCTCGGGGTGGGCATCGCACACGTCGAGGCGATCCACGCGCCCGCGTTGCAGGTCGCGAAGTACGGCCCGTCGGGCCAGCGCGTAGTCGGTGTGCTGGCGCACGCCCGGCAGTGTACCGGCGTCGCCCGGGCCATGTCTCCACGCTCCGCACGTTCCGTCAGCGGGCTGCGGCACACCAACCACTGGGCCTGGTTCGTTCGCGCACGTGTCATGCGATACACTCCGTCGATATATCGGATCGATATATCGATCACCACGAACCCACTCCGATCGACCCGGCCGGAGCCCCCGTTGTTGGAACTCGCCATCCTCGGCACCTTGCAGGAGCAACCGCTCCACGGGTACGAGCTGAAGAAGCGCGTCGGCGAGACGCTCGGCTCGGCGTGGGCGATCTCGTTCGGCTCGCTCTACCCGGCGCTGCGACGACTCGAGCGTGACGGGGCGATCGAGGTGGTCGATCCCACCACGGTCAGCACCCCCGCGATCCCGGCCACCGGGTCGCTCGCCGGCGACCTCGCGGCGGCCCGCATGCGTCGCAGCGGCAAGCCGAACCGTCGCACCCGCAAGGCGTACCGCATCACCGAGCACGGTGCGGCGCGTCTGCTGGAGATGCTGCTCGACCCCGACAGCGCCGACGACGAGCGCACCTTCGCGTTGAAGGTCGCCTTCTGCGGATCGCTCGACCGATCGGGTCGCCTGCAACTCCTCGAGCGCCGTCGCGCCAACCTGGCCGACGACCTCACACGGGCACGGCAGGTCGAACCACGACGCAGCGATCGCTACGCGCGCTCCCTCGTCGAGCACCGCACCGAGTCCGTCGAGCGCGACCTCCAGTGGGTCGATTCGCTCATCGCCGTGGAACGCGGCGAGCACGACTCGGCAGAAGTCATCCAGATCACCTCGACCAAGAATGAAGGAGCAGCCGCATCATGAGTGACGGTCGTGTTCGAGTCGCCATCGCCGGTGTCGGGAACTGCGCAAGCAGCCTGGTGCAAGGCGTCGAGTACTACCGCAACGCCGATCCGGCTGACGACGTGCCGGGCCTGATGCACGTCGTGCTCGGCGGCTACCACGTGGGCGACGTCGACTTCGTCGCCGCGTTCGACGTCGACGCCGAGAAGGTCGGGCTCGACCTCGGCAAGGCGATCCACGCCGGGCCGAACAACACCATCAAGTTCGCCAACGTCGGGCATCTCAACGTGGAGGTGCAGCGCGGACCCACGTTCGACGGCCTCGGCCAGTACTACCGCGAGGAGATCGAGGAGTCGCCGAAGGCGCCGATCGACGTCGCCCAGGCGCTGCGCGACAGCGGCGCCGACGTGCTCGTGAGCTACCTCCCGGTCGGCTCCGAAGACGCCCAGCGCCACTACGCGCAGGCCTGCCTCGACGCCGGCGTCGGCTTCGTCAACGCCATCCCGGTGTTCATCGCCAGCGACCCCGAGTGGGCGGCGAAGTTCACCGCGGCCGGGCTCCCGATCGTCGGCGACGACATCAAGAGCCAGGTCGGCGCCACCATCACGCACCGCGTGCTGGCCCGTCTGATGGAAGACCGCGGCATGGCCATCGACCGCACGTACCAGCTCAACTTCGGCGGCAACATGGACTTCAAGAACATGCTCGAGCGCACGCGCCTCGAGTCGAAGAAGAAGTCGAAGACGCAGTCGGTGACGAGCCAGATCGAGGCGGGCATCGAATCCGACAACGTGCACATCGGCCCGTCCGACCACGTGCCGTGGCTCGAGGACCGCAAGTGGGCGTACATCCGCCTCGAGGGTCGCAACTTCGGCGACGTGCCGCTGAACATCGAGCTCAAGCTCGAGGTGTGGGACTCCCCGAACTCGGCCGGAGTGATCATCGACGCCGTGCGGTGCTGCAAGGTCGCACTCGACCGCGGACAGGGTGGCCCGCTCGCCGGCCCCTCGGCGTACTTCATGAAGTCGCCCGCCGTGCAGTACCACGACGACGAGGCGTACCGCATGGTCGAGGAGTTCGCCCGGGGCGAGGGCTGAACCAACGTGGTCCAAGACCTCGTGACCCGCGCCGCCAGGAACCCGCACAGATCCTCGGCGACCGCGAGACGCTCGAAGCCTGGCTCGAGTTCCATCGCACCACACTTCTCCTGAAGTGTGAGGGGCTCGACGACGCCGGGCGCAAGGCCCGGCCGATCGCGACTTCGCTGCTGTCCTTGCACGGCCTGGGTGCGCCACATGGCCGAGGTGGAACGGAGCTGGTTCCGTCGCACGCTCGACGGCGATGCCGACGCGCCCGCGGTGTTCGGCGCGACGTGGCAGCGGTGACGACCTGGGCGCCGTCGGCGATGCCGACTGGGCACAGGACCTGCGCGCCTGGGAAGACGAGTGCTGCGGCGAGTCGCGACCATCGCAGCCACGATGGACCTCGACGACACGGGCGCGGGCGCGGTCGGCCCGTCTCGTTGCGCTGGACCTACGTGCACATGATCGAGGAGTACGCCCGTCACAACGGCCACGCGGATCTCATCCGCGAACTCGTCGACGGATCGGTCGGCTGGTAGCTGGGATTGGCAGGGCACGGAGGTCGAGGCGAGTAGATTGCCCGACCTTCGCCGGACACGGTCGCGCGGAGTGATCCGGACACCACCAGGAGTACCCGCTGTGCAGCACCGACCCTCTCGCGTCGCTGGCGATCGGCGCGCTCGCCCTCGTGGCGGCACCGGCCGTCGCGATCATCGCCAGCACCGCGCCGGCGGGTGCGCTCACCACGATCACCGTCACCACCACCGACGACGGTGGCGCGGGTTCGCTGCCGCGGCCTTCGCCGCAGCCGACGCGGCCGACCCGGACAGCGTGGACATCGTGCTCGCGCCAGGCGCGCTCTATCGAGCTCGACGACTGCGAGTCCGGCGCGTTGGAGCACACCGAAGCGAACGCACTCACGATCTCCGGCCACGGCTCGACCATCGAGCAGACCTGTGAAGGCCAGCGCGTGATCTCGAACGTCAACAGCGCCGGCCACCTCACCGTGTCCGACGTGACCATCACCGGCGGCAACGTCGGCGAGAAGACCGGCGGCGGCGGCATCGGGGCCACCACCGATGGTCTCACCATCGTCAACTCGACGCTCGCAGGGAACTCTGCGGGGAGCGGCGGCGCGGTGTTCGTCACCGGCGGCGGGTCGCTCCTGGTGATCAACTCCACGATCGCGAACAACACTGCGATCGGAGAGACCGGCACCGGGGGCCTCGAGGCCCTGGGCAGCATCACGCTCGCCTACGCCACCATCACCGGCAACACCTCGGGTGGCACCGACGAGCCCGCCAACCTCAGGACCGGCACCACCCTCACGTCGTTCGGGTCGGTGATCGCGCAGCCGATCGGGACCGTCACGACGAACTGCATCGTGCAGACCAGCGCGATCTCGCAGGGTTACAACTGGTCGGACGACACCTCGTGTGCGCTCCACGGAGCGACCGACGTGCAGAACGGCACCGACCCCGGTCTGGGGGCGCTGCTCAGCGCTGGTCGAGCTGGCGGTGGCGCTGCGCCGGTGCGAGTGCCGAGCGGCAGCAGCTCGCTGGTCGACGCCATCCCGAACGCGGCGTGCCAGACCGGCACGGCGGCGGGCGTCACCACCGATGAGCTCGCGGCCAGCCGGCCCTCGCCCGCGGGTGGGGCGTGCGACATCGGCGCGGTCGAAGTGCAGGTCGCCACGCCGGTCGCACCCACGCCGGCTCCCGAAGTCGTCATCGCTCCTCGGTTCACGGGCTGATCAACGGGCTGATCAACGGGTTGATCCCGGTCGACACGTGATCGCGGCGCGATGATCCGCACATGAGTGATTCCGTGTCGTATGCGCCGGGCGGTCCCTCCGAGCGCGAATTGCGCCTGCTCGGCGACGTGAAGGGCAAGCGCGTCCTCGAACTGGGATGTGGCACCGGCGCCAACGCGGTCGCGCTCGCACAGCAGGGCGCGGTGGTGATCGGCAGCGACACCTCCGACGATCGTCTCGCCGCGGCTCGGGCCCGCGGCGACGCGGCGGAGGTGCGCGTCGACTGGCACCACGGCGACCTCGCCGACCTCGCGTTCCTGCGCGCCGACTCCATCGACCTCGTGGTGAGCATCTCCACGTTGTCGGAGGTCGACGACATCGCACGCGTGTTCCGTCAGGTCGAGCGGGTGCTCAAGCCCAACGCCCCGTTCGTGTGCTCCTACGACCACCCGATGGCGCTGTGCGTCGGCGCCGGCGATGTGCTCGTGCGGTCGCCGTTCGATCGCGGTCCGGTGGAGGTGTCTCGTGACGGCGCGCCTTCACTCGTGTACGTGCGCACGATCTCCGACGTGTTCACCGACCTGCACCGCGCGGGTCTGCGCGTCGACACACTGCTCGAGCCGCGCACCGCGGGCACGCGCGTCCCGTCGACCGTGATCTGGCGAGCCCGCAAGGATGGTGCCTGATCTCCGCCGCCTCGAAGCGGCGCGCGCTGCGCCGATCGCTCGAGCGGGGTCGCGATCCGTCCTAGATTTCGTCCGATGCGCATTCTCCCCATCGCATCCGCTCGTTTCCTCGTCGCGCTCGCGCTCGTGAGTGTGAGCGCACTGTCGACGGTCTCCGCCTCCGCGGCATCCGCGGCCGAGAGCCCCGACGCCGCACTCGATGCCGCGCTGACCGCGTTCATCGCGAAGCAGGGGGCCTCGCCCGGAATTTCCGTCGTCGTACAAGGCAGCGGCACGCCGAAGCTCCACACCGCCGGCGTCGCCGACGTCGCGACGAGCGCACCCTTCACGCTCGACGACCACATGCGCATGGCCAGCGTCGCCAAGGCCTACAGCGGTGCTTCGGCGCTGGCGCTCGTCGGCGACGGCAAGCTGACCGTGAACTCCACGATCGGTGACGTGCTCCCCGATCAACCCGCCGCGTGGGCCAAGATCACGCTGGCGCAGCTGCTCCAGCACACGAGCGGCATCCCCGACTTCAGCGGGAGCAAGGCGTTCCAGTCGGCCGTCAAGGCCTCGCCCGATGTGGCGCCGCCACCCGCGCAGCTGCCCACCTACGTGGCCAACGACCCCGTGTTGTTCAAGGCCGGCACGAAGTACAAGTACTCGAACACCGACAACATCCTCGTCGGGTTGATGGTCGCCGCCGCCGGGCGGAGCACCTACGAGCAAGAGCTGGCGACGCTCGTCTACGGCCCCATGAGTCTCACCAACACGAGCTTGCCCTCGGGCATCTCGATGCCCTCGCCGTACGTTCACGCCTACGTGGTCGACCCTCCGAACGCCCCGGAGGATGTGAGTGAGCCCTTCGCGGCCGGTTGGGCGTGGGCATCGGGCGGAATCGTGGCCACTCCTGCAGACGCGAACAGCTTCGTACGCGCGTACGTGAGCGGGTCGACGATCCCTGCCGCAGTCTCGAAGGCGCAGTTCACGTTCCGCGCCGGGTCGTCGGAACCGACCGGGCCCGGCAAGAACAGCGCTGGGCTGGGAGTGTTCCGCTACGAGACCCGTTGCGGCACCGTCTATGGCCACACCGGCAACACCGCGGGCTTCACGCAGTTCGTGGCGTCGGACCGCGACGGAAAGCACTCCGTGGTGGTGTCGGTCAACGGACAGATCACGCCGCACTCGAACCCCAAGCTCTTCGTCGACCTGCGCAAGATCTACGAGCTCGGCGTGTGCGCCGCGCTCGACGCCAGCTGATCGATCGGGCGAGCCCTACGCCGAGGTGATACCGCGCTCGGCGGCCCACGCGTCGAGCAGCGCCAACGCCTCGCGCTCGTCGATGGGACCTTCCTCGAGTCGGTGCTCGAGCAGCATGTCGAGCGCTTCACCCACCACGCGCCCCGGCGGCACGCCGAGGTGATCCATCACCTGGCGGCCGTCGAGCGGCGGGCGGATCGAGTCGAGCTCCTCCTGTTCGCGCAGCTCGGCGATGCGCACCTCGAGCTCGTCCATGCGTTTGGCGAGCATCGCGCGCGGTTGCGGTTGCGCGTGGTGCAGTCGCACCGCTGCAGGTGGTTGAGGTCGTCGAGCAGGTGCCCGGCGTCGCGCACGTAGCGCCGCACCGCCTTGTCGGTCCAGCCCATCGCGTAGGTGTGGATGCGCAGGTGCAGGTAGACGAGCTGCGTGACGTCGTCGATGATGTCGTTCGGGTACTTGAGCGCGCGCAGGCGCTCTTCGGTCATCCGGGCACCGACCACCTCGTGGTGGTGGAAGCTCACCGCGCCGCGGTCGAACGACCGCGTCTTCGGCTTGCCAACGTCGTGGAACAGCGCGGCGAGGCGCACGAGGAGCTCGGGACGCGTGTTGTGCACGACGGCGATCGTGTGCGCGAGGACGTCCTTGTGCGTGTGGATCGGGTCCTGCTCGAGCCGCATGTTGTTGAGCTCGGGGAGGAACTCGTCAGCGAGATGCGTCTCCGCGAGCAGCCAGAGACCGGCGCTCGGGTCGTCGACCAGCAGCAGCTTCGAGAGCTCGTCGCGGATTCGCTCCGCGCTCACGATCTCGAGCCGATGGCGGTGCTGCTCGATCGCGGCGAGGAGCTCGGCGTCGGGCGTGAGCGCGAACTGCGCGACGAAGCGCGCCGCGCGCAACATGCGCAACGGGTCGTCGAGGAACGACTCCTCGGGTGCGAGCGGTGTGCGGAGGCGGCGCGCCGCGAGATCCACCGCACCGCCATGGGGATCGACGAGCACAGGATCAGGGAGCCGCAGCGCCATCGCGTTCACCGTGAAGTCGCGCCGCGACAGATCGGTCTCGATGTCGTCGGAGAACGCGACCTCGGGCTTGCGACTGTCGGGGCGGTACACGTCGGCGCGGAAGGTGGTGATCTCGATCTTCATCCCTTCGCGCTCGCACCCGATGGTGCCGAAGCGCTGGCCCTGGAGCCACACGTGGTCGGCCCATGGCCGCACGAGCCGCTCCACCACGTCGGGCCGGGCATCGGTGGTGACGTCGACGTCGACGGTCTCGGAGTCACGCACGATGCGATCGAGGAACGCGTCGCGCACGCTGCCGCCGACGAGGTAGCACTCGTGCCCGGCGTCGACGAGGAGGCGCGCGAGCTGCTGGACCGGCGACGCCGGATCGAGCAGCGGCTGGAGGCGGGCGGGCATCGTCGACATCGCCACCATTGTCGTCGGTGTCCGGGCGTCGCCGCGCACCAGAAAGGCGCGCGCAAGCCCGCGGGCTCGACATGTCCCGTGCGCGTCCCTTGTGTCCGCTACGTTCAAGCGGTGGCCGAGCGATGCTCACGAACCCAGTGCTCCGCGCCGGCCGCCGCCCGCGTGGCGTTCGACGCACTCACCTGCTTCGTGTGGATCGACCCGTTCGAGGCCGACGGCCCGCTCGACGTGAGCGCACGCGGCGCGGGGGCGCTGTGCGCGCGCCACGCCGACCGTCTCGTCGCACCGCGTGGGTGGGCCGTGCAGGACCGCCGCGGGCGCGACCTCCAGCTGTGGTCGGAGCGACCGGCCAGCAACCGCGACCTGCTCGCGCCCAGTGCGCGTGCCGGGCGAGCTCCTGCTCCGGTCGCGACGAATGACGACACCTCGCCCACCGGCCGCGCGCCGTGATCGTGCTCGAGCAACATCTGCCCTTCGACAGTGCGGCCGCCTCGGCCACGGCTTCGCCCGCGGCTGCAGACCGATCCGCGGAGCGGTCTTCCGGGCGAGCCCTCGGCGTTCAGCAGCACCACGGGCGACGACATCGACGTCGTACTCGACGCGGTTCGCAGCCCGATGTTGTCACGCGCCTTCAATGCGGCGCGCACCCGTCACGCCGGCTGAGCCACTCCAACCCTTTCGCCCACGGGCGCTCCGGTCTGTCCACGTTCGAAGTCGGCGTGATCGAGCGTGAAACGCAGCTCCCCGGGGCTCTCGGCGTGCTCCAGCGCGTTGGCCCGGGTGACGAGGCCGTCGCGGTAGAGGTGCGCGAGGCTCTGATCGAAGGTCTGCATGCCGTAGAGGTCGCCGTGCTCCATCTCGCCGGCCAGCTCGGCGACGCGCGCGGGATCGGCGATCCGTTCGCGCACCCGCGCGTTCACCACGAGCACCTCGACGGCCGGCACCCGGCCCCGACCACCGGCCCGGGGCACCAGGCGCTGCACGAGGATCCCGCGCAGCGCCGACGCGAGCGAGGCGCGCACCTGTCGTTGGCGGTGCGGCTCGAACATCTCGACGACGCGATCGACGGTGTCGATCGCATTCACCGTGGAGAAGCCGGCAATCACCAGGTGTCCTGCCTCGGCGGCATCCATCGCGGCGGCGACGGTCGCGTCGTCGCGCAGCTGGCTCACCATGATCACATCGGGGTCCTGGCGCAGTGCGTGCTCGAGTGCGACGTGCGCGCTCGGCGTGTCGGTGCCCACCTCGCGTTGGTCGACCACCGCGCGCTTGTCGGCGTGGATCACCTCGATCGGATCCTCGATCGTCACGATGTGGCACTCGCGCTCAGAATTGATCGAATCCACCATGGCGGCCATCGTGGCCGTGCGGCCGGAGCCGCCGAGCCCCGACACGAGCACCAACCCGTTGGGCTGCTCGGCCAGCGACTGGACCACGGGGGGCAGCGCCAGCGCCTCGAACCCGGGAACGCCGGGGAGCACGCGCCGCAGCACGAGCCCGATCCAGCCGCGCTGGCGGAAGGCGCTCACGCGGAAGCGGCCGAGCCCGGTGATGCCGTACGTGAAGTCGGCCTCCGATGTCGACCGGAACTCTTCGGAGAGCTGCGCTGGGAGGATCGCGGCCAGCAGGCGCTCGGTGTCGGTCGGCTCCACCGTGTCGAACGGACCTTCGCGCAGGCGACCGTCGACACGCAGGCGCGGCCGGGCACCCACCTTCACATGGACATCGGATGCGGATTGCTCCACCGCGAAGCGAAGCAAACGATCGAGATCGAGCACGGCGCCTCCTCGCAGCCAGCTGGCACGCACCCCCGACGGCACGGGGCCCCGATGGCACGACACCACGCGGGCACGACACCCGCCAGGGGGCTGTTCCCACGGGTATCGGCACGTCGTTGGGCGGTCTGTAGCCGCGAGAACTGCCGGAAGTGGGCCGGTTAGCCTGATCGGCCATGCCCGGACTCCGCTTCGCTGGGCGCGCACGACCGCACGCGGCTCCGCCCGCTCCGGAGACGCTGCGATTCGGACGATCGTGGGTTCGGCTCGCTCCGTGGAGGGGTGAGCAGCGCGTTGCGCACCTCGTGATCGCCTCGACATCGCCGCTCGCCGACGACGCGGTCGCGCAGTGCATCGACCGCCTGCAGGCCCTCGGCTACCGATCCGTCCTCACCAACGCCATGGCCGATCCCGAGCAGTCGCCGTTCCTCGCGCACGGATTCACGGTGCGCGCCCGGCTGCGGCTGCTCTCACTCGAGCTGCGCTCCGAGCCCGCGTGCTCGACGGAGATCCGGGTCGAGCCGGTGGGGCGCCACGAACACGATCGGGTGCTCGCGCTCGACGAAGCCGCCTTCGATCCCTTTTGGCAGCTGGGTCCGATCGGGCTGCGCGACGCGCTCGACGCCACGCCGACCCGCCAGCTCCGAGCGACCCATGCCCCCGGAGACGGCGAGCGCCGCGCCGCGCGATCGGGTCGACGCCGGCGCCGGCGCCGGCGCCGGCGCGGCGAACGCTGACCGGGTACGCGATCACCGGCAAAGCGGGGCCCGACGGGTACCTCCAACGGATCGCCGTCGCACCCGGGGCGCAGGGCCACGGCTACGGCCGCGCGCTCGTCGACGACGCGCTGCACTTCCTCTGGCGCGAAGGGGCCCGTCGCGCCTTCGTCAACACCCAGCGCGACAACGATCGAGCGCGAGCCCTCTACGAGTCGTGCGGGTTCGCGCTGCAACCGAGCGGCCTCGTGGTGCTGGAACGGTCGCTGTGAAGGCGACGCGGTTCCTCTCAGCACTCGCAGCTGTGTTCGCGGCGGTCGCAGCCGTGACCATCACGCCGGCGGTCACCGGCGGTGCCCGATCGGGGACCGCGTTCGCCCAGAGCGCTGCTCCCGCGCTGACGCTCACCGGCCAGGACGCGTGGACCGCGACCGGCGGAGTCGTCACGCTTCGCCTGCGCGCCACCAACGTGCCCAGCGGGCTCGACCTCGCGCTCACCACCCATGAGCAGGTGGGTTCGCGCAACGCGTTCGACGCCACGCTCACCGGCGGCGCCCTCGGATCCACCATCTCGCTGACCAAGGTGCCGTTCGACGACGTCGAGGTCGATCCCGTCACCGGCGAGCGCATCCTCAGGATGCCGCTCGACACGCTCAACGTGCGGCTCAACACGCGCCAGTCCGGCAGCGGCGTGTTCCCACTCGAGGTCGAGTTGCGCGACAGCGAGAACCGGGGCTTCGGCCGGTTCGTCACCCACCTCGTGGTCGCCGACGTGACCCCCGACGGCGCACTGGCCGTCGGACTGCCCCTCGACGTCTCGTGGATCTGGCCCTTGGTCGCCGACCCCGCCTACCTGCCCAACGGCGTGCCCGACCCGGCAGTGGCCGCCGAGCTGCAGTCGGCCGGGCGCCTCGGGCGCCAGGCCGCGCTCATCGGATCGAACAGCGACGTGCCCCTGACGCTGGCACCCAGCCCCGAGACCCTCGACGTGTGGAGCGCGCAGTCGGCGCAGAGCGTCGACCTCGCGTCCGGCGCGGCCTCGCTCCGCGGCGCCGCAGCCCGCGACCAGATCTTGGCGTCGCCGTTCGTCCCCCTCGACCTCCCGTCGCTGCAGGCCGGTGGCCTCGGGGGCGCGGTACCCGACGAGATCGCGCGCGGCGTGGGGTCGCTCGAGAGCTTCTTCGGGACCTCGATCGACTCCGGCACCGCCTTGCCGGGGCCACTCGATCTCGGCGCGCTCGACACGCTGCGCAACGCGTCGCGGCGTCGACTGGTTGTGCAAGGAAACGCGCTCGAACCGGTCGTCGAGCAATTCACACCGGCGCGTCCCTACACGTTGCAGCGCGATCCAAGCGATCCTTCGCTCGCCACCACGGTGCTCGCCAGCGACATGGGGATCGAGCGATACCTCAGCACCGACGAAGCGCCGGCGTTGCGCGCTGCCCACGTGCTCGCGGCCCTGGCGGTGGTGGCGGGTGAGCAGCCCAATCGCAGCGCGGCGTCGCGATCGTGAACCCCGTGCGCTGGGACGCGCCCACCGACGTCATCGCCAACCTCCTCCAAGGCCTGCGCCGCAATCCCCTGGTGACGCCCGTCACCGTGGAGACGCTGCTCAGCCACGTCACCCCGGCGACCGTCGACGGGGAGCCCGACGGGCCGAAGGTCGTGCGCACGCTCGCGACGGTCCCGCCGACCGCTGCGCCCGTGAGCCCGGCCGAGTACTTCAAGGCCGTCCTCGACCGCGACGCGGTGGGCAGCCTCTTCCCCGCCTCCGACCCGCGCGTCGTGCAGGGCGAGCGCGCCTTGATGGCCTCGCTCACCGCTTCGTGGGAGAACCCCGCGGGTCGGGTGAAGGCCGCCGCTTTGCTCGATGGCATCGGCGTGTCCGTGCACGGATTCCTGTCGAACATACGGGTGCCCGACCAGTCGACCGTCACGCTGACGTCGACGTCGGCCGAGATCCCGATCACCTTCCGCAACGACACCAACCAACCCGTTCGAGTGCGCGTCCGGCTCTCCAGCAATCACCTGACCTTTCCTGACGGAGCCGAGCACGTCATCGAGTTGCCGCCGCACAACTACACCGAGCGGATCGCGGTCGAGACTCGAGCGCCGGGCACGTTCCCGGTGACGGTCGACGTGTCGACCGAGGGTGGCCTGCCGATCGAAACCATGCGGCTCAGCGTCCGGTCGTCGGTGGTGAGTGGCGTCGGCATCGTGCTCATGGTCGGTGCCGTCGCCTTCCTCGCGTTGTGGTGGGGTTGGGACATCCACCGCCGGCGGAAGCGCCGCACGCGCGACGATGCGCACCATGGCGCCGTCCCCGCACCAGCCTGATGGCGTGACCGGCTCCGTGCCCGAACGAAACCCGGGCTCCGTGCCCGAACGAAACCCGGGCTCCGTGCCCGAACAAGAAGTGGGCTCCGTCCCCGAAACGTCGGACAGGCGGGGGGCCGATCCGGGGCTCGAGGCCACCGGGTTCGAGTCGCCCACCTTCGAGGCCCCGCAGTTCGCGCGACCCACCCCGTCCGGGGCCGACGAAGGCGGCCTGCTGCGATCGAGCGCGGTCGTCGCGGTCGGCACCGCCATCTCGCGCGTCACCGGCTTCGTGCGCATCGCCGCAATCGCGTATGCACTCGGCGTCACCGCTCTCGCCGGCACGTACAGCTACGCGAACGAGACACCCAACATCGTCTACGAGCTGTTGCTCGGTGGGGTGCTCACCGCGACGCTCGTCCCGCTGTTCGTGAAGTACTTCGACTCCGACGACGAAGACGCCGCGTCGGCCATCTTCACCGTGTCGATGCTCGCGCTGCTCGCCGTCACGGTCGTCGGCGTGATCATCGCGCCGTGGATCGTGCAGCTCTACACCCTCCACGCGAGCGGCAGCGGGCTGGCGGCGCAACGAGAGTTGGCGACCACGCTGCTCCGGCTGTTCATGCCGCAGATGCTGTTCTACGGGATCGTCACCCTCGCCACCGCGATGCTCAACGCGCGGCGACGATTCGCGGCCGCCGCGTTCGCGCCGATCCTCAACAACGTCGTCGTCATCGCGATCTTCCTCGCACTCCCGAAGGTGGCGAGCGGCGAGCTCACCGTGCACAACGTCCTCGACGACTCCACGCTGGTCGTGATGATGGGGCTCGGCACCACGGCGGGGATCGTGGTGATGGCGCTCGCGCTGCTACCCCCGCTTCACCGCTCGGGCGTGCACCTGCGGTTCCTCCCCGCGTTCCGTCACGCCGCCGTGCGCACCATGGTGCGGCTCTCCGGGTGGACGGTGGGCTACGTCATCGCGAACCAGATCGCGCTGCTCGTGATCACCATCCTCGCCAACGGCACTTCTGGCGGACCGTTCGTGTACGTGAGCGCGTACGCGTTCTTCCAACTCCCGCACGGGTTGTTCGCGGTGTCGTTCATGACGACGTTCGCGCCCGAGCTCGCCGCGGCGGGCGTGCGAGGCGACCTCGCCGCGCTGCGCGCCCAGCTGTCGCGCGGGCTGCGACTCACCACGATCGTGATCGTGCCTGCCGCAGCGATGTACCTCGGCCTCGCCCGACCGATCGTGGTCGTGTTGCTCCAGCGCGGTGCGTTCTCCGCGTCCGACGCGACACAGGTTGCCGACACCCTCGCGGCGTTCGCGGTCGGCCTGCTCCCGTTCTCGCTCTACTTGTTCGCGCTGCGCGCATTCACGTCACGGCTCGACACGTTCACACCCTTCTGGATCAACTGCGTGGAGAACGCCGTGAACATCGGTCTCGCCTTCCCGCTCTACGTGTGGCTGGGCATCCCCGGTCTCGCGCTCGTCGTTCTCCATCGTGTACTTCGTGGCCTCGATCCTCGTGCTGGTGGTGTTGCACCAGCGTCTCCACGGCGTCGACGGGCCACGTCTCGCGTCGACGGTGGCGCGGTCGTTGGGCGCCGGTGCGCTGGTGGCAGGCGTGACCTGGCTGGTGGCCGACACGGTGGGGTCGGACGGCACCGCGGCAAGCGCTGTTGTCGGTCGCGGCCGGGGCGTTGGCCGGCCTGATCGTGTACATCGCAGCCCTCGCGCTGCTGCGGGTCGACGAGGCCCGTGCGCTCGTCGACGTGGTGCGGGCGCGGGCCGGACGCCGCTCGTGAGCCCTGCACGTGCCACGATCATCCCCGCGCGCACCCGGCGCGATCGCGACCGACCGAACGCGCGCCAATCGAACAGGGAGGGTCCGTGGGCATCCGCATCGTGACCGACAGCTCGTGTGACCTCCCCGCGCCACTGGTGGAGGCACTCGGCATCGAGATCGTGCCGCTCACCATCCGGTTCGGGGATCAGGAGTACGTCGACCAGGTCGAGCTCAGCACCGACGAGTTCTGGGAGAAGGTGCAGGGGTCCGACACGCTCCCGGAGACAGCCGCGCCGGCTCCCGGTGCCTTCGAAGCGCGCTTTCGCGAGCTCATGGCGCGCGGCGCGTCGGGGATCCTCTGCGTCAACCTCTCGTCACACCTGTCGGGCACCATGCAGTCGGCCCAGGTGGCTGCGGCTGCGGTGGCCAACGAGTGCCCGGTGCAGGTGATCGACTCGCAGAGCGCGTCGATGGGGCTCGGCAACTTGTGTCTCACCGCGGCGCGGCGCGCGGCCGACGGCGACTCGCTCGAGTCGATCGTCGCCGAGGTGTCCGACCGGCGCGACCGCACGCGTCTCTTCGCCACCCTCGACACGCTCGACCACATCCGCAAGAGCGGCCGCATCGGCAACGCCCGGGCCATGCTCGGCTCGATGCTGTCGATCAAGCCGGTGGTCGAGATCCGCGACGGCGTGGTCAACGAGGGCGGACGGGTGCGCACGCGTTCGAAGGCATTGAAGCTGCTGGCGGCCAAGGCATCGGAGCAACCGATCGAGCACCTCGCGGTGCTGCATGCGAACGCACCCGACGTCGAGGACCTGCTCGACCTGCTCGCGCCGATCTTCCCGCGCGACGAGATCGTCACCGGCCTCATCGGCCCGGTGATCGGCACGCACGCGGGCCCGCGCGTGATCGGCGTCACGTACCAACTCGTCACCGGCTGAGTGCCGAACGGACATGCCGGCTGAGTGCCGAACGGACATGGCGGCTGAGTGCCGAACGCACGCCACCGGGCTGACTGATCCGGCCGACGCCTCCGGGCCGACAAGAATGAGCGGGTGGATCTGACCTCGCCCGGACGTGTGCTCGGCAACCGCTACGAGCTCGTGGAACCACTGGCCCGGGGCGGGATGGCCACGGTGTGGATCGCCGACGACCCGATCCTGTCGCGGAGAGTGGCGATCAAGATCCTGCGCGCCGACCTCTCCGAGGACGACGCCACCCGCGCCCGCTTCCGCAACGAGGCGATCGCGGCGGCGCGTCTCAACCACCCCAACATCGTCTCCACCTTCGACACCGGCGACGACGACGGCACCGCCTACATCGTGATGGAGTTGGTCGACGGCACCAACCTGCGCCATGTGCTCGACGAGCGCGGGCAGTTGCCCGTCGCCGACGTGATCAGGATCGGTCGCGAGATCGCCGACGCGCTCGACGCCGCGCACCAAGCCGGCTTGGTGCATCGCGACGTGAAGCCGGCGAACGTGCTCGTGCCGCCGAGTGGCCCGATCAAGGTGACCGACTTCGGCATCGCCAAGGCCACCGGCGCCGACGAGCTCACACGCACCGGCACCGTGATGGGCACGGCGCGCTACCTCGCGCCGGAGCAGGTCAACGGGCGTGTCGCCGATGCCGCGCACCGACGTGTACGCGCTCGGGCTCCTGCTCTACGAGATGTGCTGCGGTCATCCACCGTTCGGCGGCGAGACCGACGTCGCCACGGCAATGGCGCGGCTCACCACGTCACCGCCGTCGATCCGCGCCGAGCGCCACGACGTCTCGCAACCGCTCGACGACCTCGTGCACCGCTGCCTCGCTCGTGATCCGGCCAAGCGGTTCGCGTCGGCCGCCGCGGTGCGTCACGCGCTCGACATCGTCGGCGGCACGGTCGCGCCCGTCACCACCACGCGCACCTCCACGAAGACCGCTCCGGGAGCGACGGGCGCGGTCGCGGCGGCGGGCGTCCGCCCTCGCCCGGCGACGCCGAGTCCCATGGCGGCAGCCCCGCCGGCCACTCGCAGGCGACGCCGTCGCGGGTCGTGGCTGTGGCTGGTGCTCGTCTTCCTCGTGGCGGCGGCCGCGGGCGTTGGCGCGTATCTCGTCGTGCGCAATCAGGCCGATACCGGTGGCAATGGTTCGAATACAGGCACGAGTTCGTCGGCGCCGCCCGCCAATCAGGCGACCGCCACGGTCACCGATTTCGATCCGTTCGGTGACCAGACCGAGAGTTCCGCGACGGTGGGCAACGTGGTCGACGGCGACCTCACCACCGCGTGGCAGACCGAGGGCTACGACAACTTCGCTGAGAAGAAGGGCGTCGGACTGCGCTTCGACCTCAACGGCACGTACTCGTTGACCTCGGTGAAGGTGGTCGCGACGGAGGCCGGGTGGAGCGGCGCGATCTATGTGTCCAACGCCAGTGCCAGCACGCTCGCCACGCTCGCCGAGTGGGGCGATCCGGTCGCCACCGGGTCCGACCTCGGCGCCGCCCACACCTTCTCGGTGAGCCCGCAGTCGGTTCGTTCGGTGCTCGTGTGGTTCACGGCACTGCCCCCGGCGGCCACGCCCGGCGCGCGACAGTCGCTCACCGTCGACGAGGTCGAGCTTGCGTGAACCCGACGACGCGCTCGCGAGCCTTGCGGCGGGCGGCGATCGACGGGCGCTCGAGCAGCTGCTGGATCGCCACGCCGACCGGATCCACACCGTGTGCCGCCGGGTGCTGGCCAACCGCGAGGACGCCCTCGACGCCACCCAGGAGGCCATGATCGCCGTTGCCCGGGGCATCACCCGCTTCGACGGCCGGTCGGCGTTCACCACCTGGCTCTACCGCGTTGCCACGAACGCCGCGCTCGACGAGGCCCGTCGCCTCCAACGTCGACCGACCCCCGTCGAGACTTTCCCCGACCGGGTCGGCCCCGACCGGGTGAGCACTGGTTCCACGGCGTCGGCCGAGGACCGCGTCGATGCCCGCCTCGACGTCGACGCCGCGCTGGCCGAACTGCCGCTCGACTTCCGCGTCGCGGTCGTGCTGCGCGACCTGTGCGACCTCGACTACGCGGAGATCGCCGTCGTGTTGGACCTCCCTCCGGGCACGGTGCGGTCTCGCATCTCCCGCGGCCGCGGACAACTCGCCGCACAGCTCGGGAACCCCGAGACCGCGTCCGAACGTCGGAGTGACGATGGCTGACGACCCGCGCGCGACGAAGAGCTCGCCGCGCTCCTCGACGTGAAACCACTCGACGAGCTCACCCGCCGGCGTCTCGTCACGCCGCGATGGCGGCCACCGGCGAGGAGCCCGTGGCTCCCATGGCGGCGCGCTCGCGAAGGCACCTCGTCCGTTGGTTGGCCGCCGTCGCGGTGCTCGTGGTCGTGGTCGTGGGAAGCGTCGCCGTGGTGCGCAACAACAACACTCACAGCACGAACGCCGCGGACCGGCGGGAGCCGGCGGCCGAGACCCCCTCCAGCGACTCGTCGCTGAGCACACAAGCCCAGGGCAAGAGCGTCGCGCCCGACGCCACGTCCGGTGCCGGTGCGTCCAATGACACGTCGACGCCCAGCGCCGCGTCGACCGCCTCCGGGCTCGGGGTGGCCCTCGGCGACTTCGGCGACCTCTCGAAGGCCGCGGCGCGTCGCCGGGCGCTCGCGGCGATCGACGCCGCCGGGCTCGCCGCGTCGCCCAGCACCTTCGCAGGGGCGTCGGAGTCGTCGGGTTGTCCGAGCGAGCAGCTCGCGCCCGTTCTCGCCACCGCGACCGGCACGTACCACGGCCGGCCGGCCGAGATCGTCGTCACCGAGCGCACCGGCACCCGCCACGTGCTCCTGCTGATCGCCGACCCCTGCGAGGTCAAGCAACTGCGGTGATCACGGCGGGGTTCGGGGTACGCTCTGGGCCGACCTGACGGGAATCCGACCGCTGTCGGCATCGTCGTTCATCGTTCCCCGACTTGCAGGAGCCCGCCGTGGCCGACTGGACAACCGACGCGGTGGACGCGCTCGATCAGGCCGTCGGTCTGGTTCGCGACAAAGCCGTGGTCCCGGCGCAGAAGGCGTCCCGCGCCATCGTCTCGGGGCTGCTGGTCGGGTTCTTCGTGCTGGTCATCGCGGTCATGTTGGCCATCGCGTTGTTCCGGGTGCTCGTCTTGATCACCGACGAAGTCTGGCTCTCGTATCTCATCCTGGGCGGAATCTTCGTGGCGGCCGGCGCGTTCTGCTGGGCACTGCGATCCCCGCGCACCAAGGATGCGAATGCCTGAGATCCACGACATCATCATCATCGGCGGTGGCCCCTCGGGGCTCACCGCGGCCGTCTACGCCGCGCGCGCCGACCTGAAGCCCCTCGTGATCGAGGGCATCGGCGCGGGCGGTCAACTGATGCTCACGACCGACGTCGAGAACTATCCCGGCTTCCCTGACGGCATCCTCGGGCCCGAGCTGATGATGAAGTTCCGGGAGCAGGCCGAACGCTTCGGCGCCGAGTTCCTGACCGCCGACGTCGACCGCGTCGATTTCTCGGGCGCGCCGTACGGCGTGTGGGTGGGCACCGACGAGTACCGGGCGCACTCGATCGTCGTCAGCACCGGTGCCAGCGCTCGCATGCTGGGTCTCGAATCGGAAGGGCGCCTGCTCGGCCATGGGGTGTCCACGTGCGCGACGTGCGACGGGTTCTTCTTCCGCGAGAAGCCCATCGCGGTGATCGGCGGCGGCGACTCCGCGCTCGAGGAGGCGCTGTTCCTCACCAAATTCGCCACCACGGTCACGATCGTCCATCGTCGCGACGAGTTCCGCGCGTCGAAGATCATGCAGGACCGCGTGTTCGCCAACGACAAGATCAACGTCGCGTGGAACACCACGGTCGACGACGTCATCGGCGACGGATCGGTGCAATCACTGGTGCTGCGTGACACCGTCACCGGCACCACCCGCGAGCTCGACGTGCAGGGCGTGTTCGTCGCCATCGGTCACGACCCCACCAGCGGGATCTTTCGCGATCAGCTCGCGCTCGACGACAACGGCTATGTCCTCACCGCCGCCGACTCCACCGCCACGTCGGTGGCTGGGGTGTTCGCGTGCGGCGACGTGCAGGACCACGTGTACCGCCAGGCGATCACGTCCGCCGGCTCCGGCTGCATGGCCGCCATCGAGGCCGAACGCTGGCTCTCGGCCCGCAACGACTGACTGCACGCGCCCACCGTCGCCGGCGGGCAACATGGGCGGACCCGTCGGTACCCCCCGGGGGAATGGCGTGTGCAGGCGGGGCGTTGCACCGGACACGCCGAACCCGCTCCGGGAATCGGCATCCGGGCGCCTGCTCGTTAGACTCGCCCGACCGATCGAAAGAGAGCACCCACCGTGTCCGAAGACATCCTGATCCTTTCCGATGCAACCTTCGACGAAACGATCGGTGGCGCCGAGACGCCGGTACTGGTCGACTTCTGGGCCGAATGGTGCGGTCCCTGCAAGATGATCGCCCCGACCCTCGCCGAGATCGCCGAGGAGAACCGCGGCAAGCTCAGCGTGGCCAAGCTCAACGTCGACGACAACCCCGACATCGCTCGGCGGTTCGAGGTGATGAGCATCCCCACGCTCCTCCTCTTCAAGGACGGCGAGCCGGCCAAGCGCATCGTCGGCGCCAAGGGCAAGGGAGCACTGCTCCAGGACCTCGCCGAGTACATCGCTTGACCCGTCGCGCGGACTCGGCACGCTGCCGGTGCTCCGCGCAGGCAGCGACGACGCGGCCGTTGGTCCGCTCCAACAGTTCCTCCGCGCGCAGGGCTTCGACGTGCCCGCGGCCGAGGACGGCCGCTTCGGCGATCACACCGAATCATCCGTTCGCGGCTTTCAAGCTCGACGCGGTATTCGCGTGGATGGCGTGTGCGGTCCGGAAACGTGGGCGGCGGTCTCCGACAGCGGCTACCGGCTGGGTGACCGCCTCCTCTGCGTGCGGAGCCCGATGTTGCGCGGCGACGACGTCGCCGAGTTGCAACGGCGCCTGAACGCGCTCGGTTTCGATGCCGGCAAGGAAGACGGCATTCACGGCCCCAACACCGAGCGCGCCCTGCAGGAATTCCAACGCAACGCGGCCATCACGGCCGACGGCATCTGCGGCCGCGAGACCATCGCCACCCTCGATCGGCTCGGCACGCGTGCCGACGGCGCGGTTGCCTCGGCGCGCGAGCGCGACGCGCTCCGCACGCCGGCGCAGCTCGCCGGGCGCCGGGTGTACCTCACCGCCGGACCTGGCTTGCAGTCGCTCGCCGATGTCTTCGCCGTCCACCTGCGCGACGCGGGTGCCGACGCGCTCGTCGACACCGCCAGCGAAGACGAGTCCCGGGCCGCGACCGCCGCCAACGTCTACGGCGCCGACCTCTTCCTGGCGATGCGCACGCGCGGCCTCGCCGACGACGATTCACAGCCCGCCACCGCGTGTCGCTGCTGCTACTACGCCACCGGCACGTTCCGCTCCGAGGTCGGTGTCGCGGTCGCGACCGCACTGGCCGAACACCTCGGTGCCGAGCTCGGCGGACCCGGCACCGCGTGCGGCCGCGCCTACACGGTGCTGCGCGAGACCCGCATGACCGCCGTGGTCTGTGAACCAGTGCTCGAGGGCGACACCGACGGGCTGTCCCGCCTCGGCCGCAACGCGCCGACGAGCTCGCGATGGCCGCCGTGCGCGCCATTCGCAGTGTGCTCGAACCCGCGACCCGCTGAGTCTCGCCGGGCCGGTTCGGATCGCTCGTCGGGGTCAGGCGCTGGGTGCGGGTGCCGCGGCGCCGTCGGTCATGAGCCGGTAGATGCGCTCGAGGTCTTCCAACGTGGAGAACTCGACCACCACCTTGCCGCGCGAGGCGCCCATGCTGATGTTCACCCGCGTCTCGAGATGATCGCCGAGCAGTTCCTCGAGCTCGAGCAGACCGGGTGGGCGCAGCTTCTTCGAACGCGGCGCCCGATGCGCCGAGCTGCCGTCCGGCCCGTCCGCGCCTTCGTGCTCCCGGACGGCGTCTTCGGTTGCCCGAACCGAGAGGTCGTCGGCGACGATCTGCTTGGCCAGCTGCTCCTGGAACGACCGGTCCGGTGAACCGAGCAACGCACGGGCATGGCCCATGCTCAACTTCTTCTCCTGGACCAACCGCTGGATCGTGGGCGGCAGCTGCAGCAGGCGAAGCGAGTTGGTGATGCTGGCCCGGCTCTTGCCGACCCGGCCGGCGACGTCGTCGTGGGTGAGCTCGAAGTCTTCGATGAGCTGCTGGTAGGCCGCCGCCTCCTCGAGGGGGTTCAGCCCGTCGCGGTGGAGGTTCTCGATCAGCGCGTGCTCGAGCGCCGCGGAGTCGTCGGTCTCGCGGACCAGCGCAGGGATCGTCTGGAGCCCGACGCGGCGGGCGGCCCGCCACCGTCGCTCCCCCGCGATCAGCTCGTAGCCCTCACCGGCGGGCCGTACCAGCACCGGCTGCAGCACTCCGACCTCGCGGATCGAATCGGCGAGTGCGCCCAGCGCCTCCTCGTCGAAGTGGTCGCGCGGTTGATACCGGTTGGGCGTGATCGATGCCACCGGCAACTCTTCGAGCCCGCCGACCTCGATGTCGAGATCCGTCCCGGGCGGGATCAGTGCCCCGAGGCCCTTACCCAGACCGCCGCGTCGCGCCACCACGCACCTCCTTTGCCAGGTCACGGTACGCAGTTGCGCCGCGCGACGTGGGGTCGAACACGATGATCGGCTGCCCGAACGACGGCGCCTCGGACAGGCGCACCGTGCGAGGAACGACGGTCTTGTAGACCTTGTCGCTGAAGTGCTCCCGCACCTCCGACTCGACCTGTTCGGCGAGACGGGTGCGGGCGTCGTGCATCGTGAGCACGATGCCCCGCACGTCGAGAGTCGGGTTGAGCGCCCGAACCAGCGCCACGTTCCGGAGGAGTTGGCCGAGCCCTTCCAGCGCGTAGTACTCGCACTGGATCGGCACGATCACGTCGTCGGCGGCAGCGAGGCCGTTCACCGTGAGCAACCCGAGCGATGGCGGGCAGTCGATCAGCACCACGTCGTACTCGGGTCTCACCAGGTCGAGGGCGCGCTTCAGCTTGAGCTCACGGCTGAAGGCGGGCACCAGCTCGATCTCCGCGCCGGCCAGGTCGATCGTGGCCGGGAGCACGAAGAGGTTCTTGAGGCTCGTCGGCTCGACGCAGTCCATCGCCGGCAGGTCGTTCATCAACACGTCGTAGATCGAGTGCTCGACGTCGCGGCGGATTGATGCCGAGGCCGGTCGATGCATTCCCCTGCGGATCGAGGTCGACCACGAGCACTCGCAAGCCGCCCTCGGCGAGGGCGGCACCCAGGTTCACCGCGGTGGTCGTCTTCCCGACGCCACCCTTCTGGTTGGCGATGGCGATCACCCGGGGAAGCGGCAGCGGGGAACCCGCGGCGCCGGTGCCCGACGGGGCTTGCGCGGCTACCGACGCCGGTGGCTCCGGTGCGGGCGCGGGCTCGGGCGCGGGCTCGGGCGACGGATCCGATACCCGAGCCGGCTCAGACGTGGAGGAGGTCTCGGGTCGTGGCGGGGTCTGCGCGGTGGGCGGTGGGGTCGGCGGGGTGGGCGGAGCAGCGGGCGTGACGGGCGGCGTCACGGGCGGCGGAGTCGACGACGGGGGAGTCGATGCCGGGTTCGGTGTTGGCGCGGGCGTGGGATGTGGGCTCGGTCGCAACACTCGAACGATCGGGAGCAGGCGGCGCCTCGTTCGGCACCTCAGACGATCCTCCGTGTGCGGGGTTCACGTCCATGGTCTCGACCTTCGTCGCTTGCTCCGGCCGGGACACGGTCACGGACTCGGGTGCAGGGGTCGGTTCGGCCGGCGGCGCCGCTGCCGGGGCTGCGGCCGGGGCCGGATCCGGATCCGGACGACCACGGTCGGGGGAATTACTGCAGCGGCTGGGACGGTCGCAGGCTCCGGTTCAGGGTCCGGCTCGACAGGCGATGCGGCTGTCTCCAACGGGACGGCGGTCGGCGCACCCGGTTCGGCATCACTCGGCGCCGCTGCTGCCGGTGGTTCGTTCGATACGAGCTCCGTCGGCGAGTCGCTGTGTTCAGTCGACTCTTCGTCGCCAGGCCGACGACGTCCGAAAAGTCGCCGTCGCGGCCGCGGGTCGCCGATTTGATCAGCCATCAACCGTCCCAGAGCGTCGACTGCTTGCCGCGGCCCACGGTGGTCCGTGGGGTGGGGCCCAACAGTGTTTCACGTGGAACATCCGAACTCTCGACAAGAGCTTCGGGGGTGTTCCACGTGGAACACTAGCGGGACGACGAAGACGCGTGGGTGCTTTACCAGAGCGGTCTTTTTGCCGGCACGCCCACTCGCCGGGGCCAACGCGCGTCCACGGCGCCTTCCAGCGTCAGGATCATCGCACCGGTGCTGCCGCTCCGCGCTGGCGCGCCAGGCCCCATGCCCAGCTGCGCCAGACCGTCGGTTGGCCAACGGTCGTCGGAGGTCAGGGAATCCTCCGGCGGTTCCGTCACGCAGAGGCGCCCGAGAGGTTCGAGGAACCCCACCGCGCATTCGGCGACGATGGGCGGTGCAGCGAATCCCCGGGCGACCACGAGCGGGAACGAGGAACGGAGCCGTTGGTCTCGAGCGAGCATCTCAGCGCGGCCTTCTTCGACGGTCACCCTCCCCGTCAAGCCCGCCTCGTCGACCGCTTCCCGCAGGAAGGTGCACCGGCGATCCATCGCGTCGAGGAGCACCGCCTGCGTATCCGGCCAAAGACACGCGAGCACCAGGCCCGGGACGCCGCCGCCCGACCCCAGGTCGATGAACCGCGTGGGCGCGTCACCGATCAGCTCCGCCAAGGCGGTGCTGTGCTCGACGTGAGTCGCAACTGGGCCCGGCCCGAGAAATCCGAGCTCCCGCGCCCGTTCGAGTACCCGGACGATCTGTTCGAGGTCCATCTCGAACGATCGCCGTCGGTCAGGGTCGATCAGGCGGGGCGAACGACGACTCGGCGACGCGGGTCTTCGCCCTCGGACGAGGTCTCGACGCCGTCGATCTCCGACGCCGCGTCGTGCACGACCTTGCGGTCCATGGCCGACATGGGCTCGAGGGCCTGCGGGCGTCCAGTCTCGATGACCTTCTCGGCCAGCGAGCGCGTGAACTGCTCGAGGGCCTCACGGCGCTTGGCGCGGTATCCGCCAACGTCGACGTTGATGCGGGCGCCGTGGCCGTCGGTCTGGCGCTGCACCACGGTGCGCACCAGCTCTTCGATGGCCGTGAGCGTCGCGCCCTTGGGTCCTACCAGGAGCCCGACTTCCGATCCGTCGATCGACACGAGGATCGTGTCGTCGTCGATCGAGATGTCGACGTGGGCGCCGAGATCGAACGCATCGACCAGCCCGCTCGTGAACGTCTCAGCGATCTGGGCCTGCTCTTCGATCGACACGTCGCCGTCGATGGTCTCCATGACATCTCCTTCTCGCGCCGCCGATGACGGCCGTGTGGTGGGCGCTGCGCCCGATCGACCCGACGATCCCGCCGAGCCGTTGCGTTCCGTGTTGGTGTTCGACCGCCCGTTGCCGGCGCCTGAGCCGCCACCTGCCCCGGCACCCGAACCTCCGCCCGAACCGCGTCCGCGACCGCCGCGACGGCGCTTGCGCGGACCGGTCGACGTGGTCGAGTCCCCCGTCGTGTCGTCACGAGCGGTGGTCGAGGGTTCCGTGTCCTGCGCCGGGTCGGTCGCGGTCGCGGTGGCGCCACCCCCACGTGACTTGGCCCCATCCCCGTTGCCGGCACCGTTGCCACCCTTGCCGCCTCGACTGCTCCCACCCGGTCCCCGCGACGACCCGCCCCGCGACTTCGAGTTGGGCTTGCGATTCCGTCGTTGGCGTTCGCCCGGCTTCTCTCGCGAGACCGGCCGTACCCGAGCCCGGATCCGGGCGGGATTGCCGCCGATGCGGCCGAACAGCCCCGACTTCGGCTCGGTCACCACCTCGTACTCGACGTCGTCTTCATCGACGCCGAGCTCGTCGAGCGCCGCGTCGAGCGCCTCCGCGACTGTGCGGCCGGTCGTTTCCACCCATTCCATCGTGTGTCAGCTTTCGGGGTCGGGCGCCGGGTCGTGAGAAGACCGGGCGCGTGGGCGAGCCTCTCCGCTGCTGCGGGGCTCGCGCCGAACGTGGGTCAGCGCTTCTTCTTGCGCTTGTTCGTCTTGCGGCGTTGCGCACCTGGCGACACCGGCTTGCTCGCCCCTGCGGCGCCGGCGCGCGCGGCGGCGTTGGCGCCATTGGGGGATGTGCCGTTGCCGTTCCCACTCCCATTGGTGGTCGCGGGCGTGTCGGCGTCCGCCGCCGACGCGGGCGTCGCGGGCGGGAGCTGGAAGAGCTTCCGCAGGCCACCCCGCTTGGTGTCGTCCGGGGCGTCCTCGATGGCGACCGTGCCTCGATCCTTGCTCTTGGCGTCGATCGCGCCGCCCTTCTGCTTGTCGAGTTCCTTCATTCCCGGGCGCGTGATCTTGCGCATGATCAGCTCCTGCTGACCGAGGCGCCAGAGGTTGCTCACGAAGTAGTAGAGGACAAGACCGGCGGGGAAGGTGATGGAGAACAACCCGAACCCGATCGGGAGCACCTTCGTGACCATCGCCATCTGCGAGTTCATGTTGGGCGAGTTGCGCTGGCTCTGGCGAGCCTGCATGAACCCGGTGCCGATCACGAGCCCGACGAGCAGGAAGTAGGGGAGTGCGTTGAGGAACCCGCCACCGGCGTCGCGAGCGCTGGTCGCGAGGTCCATCCCGAGGAACTCGAGGTGGTGCGGCAGCGGTGCCTTCGAGCACATCTTCTCGGTGACGTTGGCGCCACCACAGAACGCGGCATACAGCGCCGAGCTCTTCGGGATGTACTGATACGGGCTGCGCATCAGGTGGAACAGGGAGATGAAGATCGGCATCTGCACGACCAGCGGGAGACACCCGGCGAGGGGGTTGATCTTGTTCTCCTGGTAGAACTTCATCACCTCCTCGTTCTGCTTCGCCTTGTCGTTCTTGTACAGGTTCTGGATGCGCTTGATCTCCGGCTGCGCCCGCTGCATGTTCAGCATTGCCTTGGCCTGCTTGGCCGTGAGCGGGAACAGCGCGAGCATCACGGCGACCGTGAGCAGGATGATCGCGACGCCGAGGTTCGGGACCAGTCCGTAGAAGAACGCCAGCAGCATTCCGAAGAAGTTGTAGATCGGATCCAGGAACGACATCGGGGGATCAGCTCTCTTCTGCCGTGGGAGGAAGCACGGCGTGCGTCGAACGTGTGTTCGTCGAACGAGTCGGGGGTACCGGGTCGAGGCCGCCGTCGTGCCAGGGGTGGCAGCGGCCCACGCGCCGGATCGCGAGCCAGGAGCCGCGTGCCGCGCCGTGCGTCGCCAGGGCATCGAGCGCGTACTGCGAGCACGACGGGTGGAAGCGGCAACGTGCCGGCAGGTGCCGCGACACCAACCTCCACGCCTGGATGGGGAGCATCAACGCCCGGACCAGCAACGACGGGTGGTCGGCGATCGTTCCGGTGTTCGTGTCGGCCGAGGTGTCCACAGGGTTGGGGGTGCCTGCCGGGTTGGGGGTGCCGCCGGGTGGCGGTGACGGTGGTCGTGGCGGTGGCGGTCATCACTTCAACTCACGCGACGCGCGCAGAATCTCACGCAGCGCGTCATCGATGGCAGCGAACGGCGCGTGCAACACCCGACGGTCGGCACCGAAGAGGTAGGCGAGCCGGGGATCGAGCTCGGAGTGCCTCGCGGCGACCGCGGCGCGGAGACGGCGGCGGATGCGGTTCCGGTCGACGGCGTTCCCCGTGGCCTTGGTGATGGTGTAGGCGACCCGAGGAGCGGGCGCGCCACGACCGACGGCGCCGGGACTTGGGGCGTCGGACGCTGGGATTTCTGCACACCGCAGCCAGATCGGCCCCGATCGGAGCCGCCGGGCCCGGCCGAGGACCTCAAAGGTCGCACGATCGCGGACGGGCCGGATCAGGCCGACAGACGCTTCCGGCCGCGGGCGCGACGCGCTCGCAGGACCGCGCGACCGCCCTTGGTGCGCATGCGCAGGCGGAAACCGTGCGTCTTCTTGCGCTTACGGTTGTTGGGCTGATACGTACGCTTCACGGAGAGCCTCCTCAGGCAACCGCGCCGTGTCCGTGAGTGGGGTCCGAGGTGTGGGACCGCGCGGGAGGCGGGGAATGGATCAGTGTACGGGTGGGCGGAGACGAAACGCAATGCGTGGCGCTCCGGGCGTTCCATCCCACCGATCCGCACGCCGCCGGTCACGGCGCGGCCGCGCGAATGGGCCTGTCGCGCCGACGAACGACCGCTCCCGCAACTTCTCGCGAGAAGTCCTCGCTCGGCCCTTGTCGCGTAGGGGTCATGGTGCTACGTTGCGCCACTCGTGCCGCTGCGGCCGGCGTCGCGAGCTTCCTCGGTGGCTGAGGCGCACAGGCCGCCTCCCGGAGGATTCCGATCCTCCACGATCTCCACAACTGTGGACGCTCCTGTGGATATGAGGAGGCTGGGGCCAGCGTGACGGCCGACGAGCTCTGGAACGAAGGCGCAGCAGCCCTGCGCAACCAGTTGGCGCCCGCAACGTGGGCCGCCTGGTTCCACGGCGTCACACCCCTCTCACACGGGGACGGCACGCTGGTGCTCAGCGTGCCGAGCTCCCTCGCGGCCGAACGCATCCGCAGCAGCTACGCCGGGATGCTCACCGACGCGATCCGCGACCGGACCGGTGAGACCGTGCAGATCGACCTCGTCGTGGAGACGACGCCGCGGGAGACCGTGGTGGAGGCCCAACCCGAGCTCACGATCGCCGACGACCGCACGCTGATCACCGACGGCCTCGTGACCACCGGCGAGATCCCGGTCATCGAGACCCACGACGCGGGGTCGTGGACCTCGGGCACGCTCAACGCGCGCTACACGTTCGATCAGTTCGTCATCGGCGCGTCGAACCGCTTCGCGCACGCCGCCGCGCTGTCGGTCGCGGAGAGCCCAGGGCGCTCCTACAACCCGCTGTTCATCTACGGCCCGGCCGGCCTCGGCAAGACCCACCTGCTCCACGCCATCGGCCATCACGTGCGCACCGTGTTTCGCAACAAGCGGGTGCGGTACGTGTCGACCGAGTCGTTCATGAACGAATTCGTCGACGCCATCCGCGCCAAGGCGATGCCGAGCTTCAAGCGTCGCTACCGCGACCTCGACGTGCTGCTGATCGACGACATCCAGTTCCTGGAACGCACACAGGAGCTCCAAGAGGAGTTCTTCCACACGTTCAACCAGCTCCACGGCGAGGGCGGCCAGATCGTCATCTCCTCCGATCGCCCCCCGAAGTCGATCGCCAGCCTCGAGGATCGCCTCCGCACCCGCTTCGAGTGGGGCCTCATCACCGACGTGCAACCTCCGGAGTTCGAGACCCGTCTCGCCATCCTCAGGAAGAAGGCCGAGTCGGAGCATCTCGGGGGCATCCCGCCGGAGGTGCTCGCCTTCATCGCGACCAACATCTCCGACAACATCCGCGAGCTCGAGGGTGCCCTCATCCGCGTCGCGGCGTACTCGAGCCTCAACCGGGCCGAGCTCTCCGAAGAAGTCGCCCGCAAGGTGCTCGCCGACCTCCTGCCACCCACCACCCCACGCAACATCACCCCCGACCTGATCCTCGACGAGACCGCCAAGATGTTCGGGTGGACGATCGACGACCTGTGTGGGAAGAGCCGGCGCCGGCCACTCGTCACCGCGCGCCAGATCAGCATGTACGTGATGCGCGAGCTCACCGACCTCAGCTACCCGCGCATCGCCGAAGCCTTCGGTGGTCGCGATCACACCACGGTGATGTACGCCGTCGACAAGATCAAGCGTCAGATGACCGAACGTCACCAGACCTTCGACCAGGTCAACGAGCTCATCTCACGGATCCGGCTCGGGGGCGGTGGATAATGCTGTGGAGCCCTGTGGAGATCCACCCCCTGAAATTGGGGACAACACCGTGGGGACCTTCGACGAGTGGATGAAGCTGTGGACGACGGTGGATGACCGCGTGAATGCCGGCGCACACTCCCATCTGCGGAAACGGCACGTCGTCCCCAATCCACAACACCTACAACTACAACACCAAGATCTTTCTCTGTTGTTGAGCCAGAAGTCGTCAAGCGAGAAGTCGTCAAGGAGGCACGAGTGAAGTTCCGATGTGAACGCGACACGCTGGCCGATGCGGTGGCCACGGCACAACGGGCGGTCGCGTCCCGGACCGGTGCGATGCCGGTGTTGTCGGGTCTCAAGATCACCCTCACGGGTGACAGCCTCGAGTTGGTGGGCACCGATCTGGAGCTCACGATCCGTGTGCGCATCCCGGCCGACGGCAACGGTGACGGCACCGCGGTCGTCACCGCTCGGCTGCTCAGCGACCTGTTGCAGAAGTTCGACGGCGGCGTGGTCAACGTGGAGTTCGGCGACGACGAGGCCACGATCGAGTCGGGGCGGTTCACCTCCACGCTGCGCACCCTGTCGGCGTCGGAATTCCCCCGCCTTGCCGAGTCGAGCACCGACGGCGGTGTCAAGGTCGACGCCCAGGCGTTCGGTGACGCCCTCCGCCAGGTGATCTCGGCGGCGTCGCGCGACGACGCCCGCCCGATCCTCACCGGCGTGCTCATCGCCGCGGTGCCGGAGGGCCTGCGCTTCGTGGCGACCGACTCCTACCGCCTCGGGTTGCGCGACATCGACGGCATGAGCGTGCTCGCGGAGGGCCAGAAGGTGCTCGTCGCGGCCAAGGGGCTCGCCGAGGTGCAGCGTCTGCTCACCGGCTCGATGTCGAGCGGTGGCGAGATCGAGGTCGTGCTCGGTGAGCGCGACGTGGTGTTTCGGGTCGGCAACGCCGAGATCACGACCCGCCTGATCGAGGGCGAGTTCCCGAACTACCAGCAGCTCATCCCGTCGGGCTACCCGAACCGACTGACCGTGTCACGCGAGGCGCTGCAGTCGGCAGTGAACCGGGTGCGGCTCGTCGGCCAGAACCGCGACAGCGCTCCGATCCGGCTCGCGATGAGCGCCGACGGCCTCGAGCTCTCGGCGATCGCCCAAGACGTCGGCGAGGCACACGAGTCGCTCGAAGCGAAGTACGAGGGCACCGACCTCACGGTCGCGTTCAACTCGCAGTTCCTGCTCGACGGCATCGACGCGGCAGCGACCGAGGAGGTCGTGCTCGAGTCGATCGACCCGCTCAAGCCGGCGGTGATGCGCTCGCCCGGCAACACCGAGTTCCTGTACCTGCTGATGCCGGTGAGGATCTCCTGATCGAGGCCGCGCCCACCGACGCGCCCGAGCTCGGTTCGCGCGTGGATCCGCCTCTGGATTCGCCCGCCGACCCAGTGGTCGAGGAGGCTGCGCTCGACCCCGCGCCCCGTCTCGCCACGCTCTCCTTGCGAGATTTCCGCTGCTACGAGCACGCCGAGCTCGACTTCCCGCCGGGCGTCACGCTGGTGATCGGGGCCAACGCCCAGGGCAAGACGAGCCTCCTCGAGGCCGTCGCGTGGGCGGCCACGGGGTCGTCGTTCCGGGGAGTCCCCGACGCGACCTTGGTGCGCGCCGGGGCCGCAGGCCGCGATCGTGCGGGCACGGGTGCTCGACGGCACGCGGGCGCAGCTCCTCGAAGCCGAGATCCGAGTGTCCGGCCGCAACCGCGTGCGGCTCAACGACCATCCGATCGCGCGGGCGCGAGACCGTCGTGAACTGGTGCGCGTCACGGTGTTCGCGCCCGACGACCTGCAGCTGATCAAGGGCGGTCCGTCGGAGCGACGTGGCTACCTCGACGACCTGCTCACGTCGGTCGCGCCGCGCTACGAATCCGTGATCGCCGACTACGAGCGGGTGTTGCGTCAGCGCAACGCGTTGTTGAAGCAGCAGTTCGGCCGCGACCCCGACGACGAGACCACGTTGCGGGTGTTCGACGCGCAACTCGCGCGCGCCGGCGCCGAGCTCGGCCGGGGACGGCGCCGAATGCTCGAGCGCCTGGTGCCGCTCGTCGCGGAGGCCTACGCCGACCTCGCTGGCCACGAGCGTCCGATCGGCGCGTCGTACGTGGCCGAGTGGGCACCCGACCACGTCCTCGATGTCACCGACGGGCCGCGCGAACCCCTCGAGGCCGCACTGCTCGACGCGTTGGCGTCGCGCCGCCGGGCCGAGCTCGACCGCAAGGTCACCTTGGCGGGTCCTCACCGCGACGAGTGGCACCTCCAGGTGGGCGGCCTCGACGCCCGCACCCATGCGTCCCAGGGTGAGCAGCGCACGCTGGCGTTGGCCCTGCGCCTCGGTGGTCACCGCCTCTGCACCGAGGTCACCGGCAGCGCCCCGGTGTTGCTGCTCGACGACGTGTTCAGCGAGCTCGATGCGCACCGGTCCACCGCGCTCGTCGCGAACCTGGTGACCGGCCAGACCCTGCTCACCACCGCGGGGGAGGCGCCGGCGGGGGTGCGAGCCGATCACGTGTTGCGCGTCGAGGCCGGCGTCGTGCACTCGACATGAGGAACCGGGCATGAGTCGCGACGACGACATGCACTCGGACGCATACGCGGCCCCCGCCCACCGCGACGGTGCGAACCCGCGGGAAGACGCGTTCACGCCCCTGGCCGCCGCGCTCGGCGCGCGTCCGCGACGAGCTCGGACTCCCCGAATCGAGCGCGTTCGACGCGCTCTCGGCGCGGTGGAGCGAGATCGTCGGCGTCGAGATCGCGGCGCACGCGCGACTCGACTCCGTCCGCGACGGGATCGCCACCGTCACCGCCGACGGGCCGATCTGGGCGACGCAATTGCGTTACCTCGAGACCGCGATCGTCGAGGGCGCGGCCGTCGTCGCCGGTGCCGGAGTGGTCCTCTCGATCCGCGGTTCGCGTCGGCACGGACCGGCATCCGGACGCTCGGCGCTGAGCGCACGCTGCTCTGGCCGCGTCGCCCTGGCCGGGCGTCAGCAGGGCCCGCCGAAACCCCTCGAATTTGTCATCGAAGAGCGCCCGAATCGGACGTGTGGCTGGTACACTGGTGGCACTGTAAAAAAGTGCTTTGACCTGCGGTTTTGCGTGAGAAACTCGGCACCGCGGGTCGCCATTCACCTTCCCTGCACCACCCTCCGTCCTCCCTCCGCCTAGAGGGCGTCCACTGCGGCGCCCGCCACCTCGAGAGGTGTGTATCGCGTGGCGTACGACGCCAAGAGCATCCAAGTCCTGAAGGGTCTCGAGCCGGTCCGCGAGCGCCCCGGCATGTACATCGGATCCACCGGCCCGACCGGGCTCCACCACCTCGTGTGGGAGCTCCTCGACAACTCCGTCGACGAGGCGATGGCGGGCGAGTGCACCCGTATCGACGTCACGATCCTCGCCGACGGCGCCGTCCGCGTCGGCGACAACGGCCGGGGCATCCCGACCGATCCGCACCCCGAGTACAAGGGGAAGTCGGGCGCCGAGGTCGCGCTCACGGTGCTGCACGCGGGCGGCAAGTTCGGCGGAGGCGGCTACAAGGTCTCCGGCGGTCTCCACGGCGTCGGCGTGTCGGTCGTGAACGCGCTCTCGAGCCAGCTGGATCTGGAGATCCACCAGAACGGCCACAAGTACGTGCAGCACTACGCCAAGGGCGGCAAGCCCCAAGACAAGCTCACCGACGCCGGCGCGTCGAAGAAGCGCGGCACGATCATCACCTTCTGGCCCGACGCGACGATCTTCGAAGAGACCGATTTCCGCGCCCAGACCATCATCGAGCACGTGCGCGAGACGGCGTTCCTGAACGCGGGGCTCGAGATCCGCTTCCGCGACGAGCGCCCGAGCCCGGTGCTCGAGCACACGTTCCGCTACGCAGGTGGCCTCACCGACTTCGTGAAGCACCTCAACGGCACCAAGGAGCCCTTGTTCAAGCGGGTCGTCGCCTACACGGAGTCGATCGGCGGCAACGAGGTCGACGTGGCGATGCAGTGGAACACGGGGTACTACGAGGGCATCCACTCGTTCGCCAACAACGTCGCCACCAGCGAAGGCGGCATGCACGAGGAGGGCTTCAAGAAGGCCCTCACCAACGTGATGAACCGCTACGCCAAGGCCAAGGGCCTGCTCAAGGAGAAGGACACCAACCTCCAGGGCGAGGACATCCGGGAGGGGCTCACCGCCATCCTCTCGGTGAAGCTCCCGAACCCGCAGTTCGAAGGCCAGACCAAGGCGAAGCTCGGCAACACCGAGATGCGCTCGACGGTCGAGAAGGTCACCAACGACCGTCTCGCCGAGTGGCTCGAGGAGCACCCGGCCGAAGCGCGCGCCGCGGTCGCCAAGGCGTTGCAGGCGTCACGCGCCCGCGCCGCAGCCCGTCAAGCGCGCGACCTCACCCGTCGCAAGTCGCTGCTCGACTCGGGCGCGATGCCCGGAAAGCTCGCCGACTGCGCGTCGAAGAAGCCCGAGGAGTCGGAGCTGTTCATCGTCGAGGGCGACAGCGCGGGCGGCAGCGCCAAGCGCGCCCGCGACCCGATGACGCAGGCGATCCTGCCGATCCGCGGCAAGATCCTCAACGTCGAGCGTGCCCGGCTCGACAAGATGTTGAAGAACGAGGAAGTGCAGGCGCTGATCACCGCGATCGGCTGTGGCGTCGGCGACGACTTCGACATCGAGAAGCTCCGCTACCACAAGATCATCATCATGGCGGACGCTGATGTCGACGGCTCCCACATCCGCACGCTGCTCCTCACGTTCTTCTACCGCCAGCTCGGCGACATCGTGACGCGGGCCGCATCTACCTCGCGCAGCCCCCGCTGTTCCGCGCCGACATCGGCAAGGAGCGCACGTACTTGAAGGACGACGCCGCGCTGCGCGCGTTCGAACAGGCGCACCCGACCAGCAAGATCAAGGTGAACCGCTTCAAGGGCCTCGCCGAGATGGACTGGCAGGAGCTCGGCGAGACCACCATGGGTCGCGAGACGCGCACGCTGCTGCAGGTCACCGTCGAGGAGGCGGCGATCGCCGACGAGGTGTTCTCCACGCTGATGGGCGACGACGTCGCCGCCCGGCGCGGGTTCATCCAGGAGAACGCCGAAAGACGTTCGCTTCCTCGACGTATGACGCGTTGCATCGATCGTCGCGATCGATACCGCGTCGCGATCACCGCCCGTTCCACGTACAAGGAGTGCACGGCAGTGCCTGACGACGTGATCCAGGAGCCGCTCGGCAACGTCGAGCCCATCGGGCTTCCCGGAGGAGATGGAACGCTCGTTCCTCGAATACGCGATGTCGGTCATCACGTCGCGTGCCTTGCCCGACGTGCGCGACGGGCTGAAGCCGGTGCACCGCCGGATCCTCTACGGGATGTACGAAGAGGGCACGCGCCCCGACCGGCCGCATCGCAAGTCGTCCACGTCGGTCGGCGCGGTGATGGGCAAGTACCACCCGCACGGCGACGGCGCGATCTACGACGCGCTCGGCGCGCATGGCGCAAGACTTCTCGCTGCGCTATCCGCTCATCGACGGGCACGGCAACTTCGGGTCGCCCGACCCCAACGACCGTCCCGGCGCGGCCCGGTACACCGAGGCCCGGCTCCACGCGCTGGCGATGGAGCTGCTCGGCGAGATCGACGAGGACACCGTCGACTGGGTGCCCAACTACGACGGCACCACCGAACAGCCGATCGTGCTGCCGGCCCGCTTCCCCAACCTGCTGGTCAACGGCTCGCGGCGGCATCGCCGTCGGGCATGGCCACCAACATCCCGCCGCACAACCTGGGTGAGGTGATCGACGCCACGCTGCACCTGATCGACAACCCCGACGCGTCGATCGAAGACCTGATGCAGTTCGTGCAGGGCCCCGACTTCCCGACCGGCGCCCAGATCCTCGGCCGCAGCGGGATCCACGACACGTACACCACCGGTCGCGGCTCGATCAAGCTCCGCGCGGTGGCCGAGATCGAGGAGAACCGCCGCGGCGACGTGAGCATCGTCGTCAGCGAGGTGCCCTACCAGACCTCGGTCGAGATGATCGGCCAGAAGATCGCCGAGCTCGTCAACGAGCGCAAGATCGAGGGCATCCGCGACGTGCGCAACGCGTCGTCGGGCTCCGGCGGCATCCGTCTCGTCGTCGACCTCAAGCGCGACGCGAACGCGCAGGTGGTGCTCAACCAGCTCTACAAGCACACCCCGATGCAGACGAGCTTCGCGGTGCACATGCTCGCGCTGGTCGACGGCGTGCCCCGCCTGCTCGACCTCAAGCGCGGCGCTCGAGGTGTACGTCGAGCACCAGCGCGAAGTGGTGCGTCGCCGCACCGAGTACCGCCTGAGCGAGGCGAAGAAGCGCGAGCACATCGTCGAGGGCCTGGTGAAGGCGCTCGACATGATCGACGCCATCATCGCCCTCATCCGCGGCGTCCGAAGACGTCGACGTCGCCCGTGAGGGCCTCATGGTGTCGCCGTTCGACTTCAGCGAGATCCAGGCTCAGCACATCCTCGACATGCAGCTGCGGCGGCTCACGCAGCTCGACGGCCAGAAGCTGCGCGACGAGCTCGCCGAGCTGCAGCGCGATGATCCAGGATCTGCAGTCGATCCTCGACAGCCCCGCCAAGCTCGACGGCGTGATCAAGGACGAGCTCGGCGAGATCCGCGAGAAGTACGCCGACGCACGCCGCAGCATCATCACGTTCGATCCGGGCGACATCGACACCCTCGACCTCATCGACGACGAAGAGGTCGTGGTCGTGCTGTCGTCGCGCGGCTACATCAAGACCGTCGCCTCCGACGCGTTCCGTCGCCAGGCGCGTGGCGGGCGTGGTGTGCGTGGAGGCAACTTGCGCGACGAGGACTACGTCGCTCATCTGCTCACCACCACGATGCACTCGTACCTGCTGTTCTTCACGAACCGCGGCAAGACGTATCGCTTGCGCGTCGCACGAGATCCCGATGAAGGAGCGCACCGCGCGCGGCACCGCGCTGGTCAACCTCCTGCCGCTCGAGCACGACGAACGCGTCGAGGCGATCATCGACACGCGCACCTACGAAGATGGCGTGTACCTCTTCTTCGTCACCCGCAAGGGCATGGTCAAGAAGACGAAGATGTCGGAGTACGACTCCGCGCTGCGCAGCGGTCTGATCGCCATCAACCTCCAAGCCGGCGACGAGCTGGTGAAGGTGATTCAGACGAACGGCGAGAACGAGATCATGATGGTCTCGAAGAACGGCATGAGCATTCGCTTCGCCGAGTCCGACGTGCGCTCGATGGGCCGGGCCACCGCCGGTGTGCGCGGCATGAAGCTCAAGAACGACGACGACGCCGTCGTGAGCGCGGCCGTGGTGCGTGAGGGCGCGGTGATGCTGTTCGTGAGCTCGAGCGGCCACGGCAAGCGCACCAAGCTCGATTCGTTCAACCGCCAGGGCCGTGGCGGCCAAGGCGTGCGGGGCATGAGGATCACCGCGTCGCGGGGCGAAGTGGTGGCCGCGTTCACTGTGGCGCCCGACGATGAGATACTCGTGTTCTCCTCGGGAGCCAACATCATCCGGATGGGGGTCATGGAGATCTCGGCACAGGGCCGGGATGCCACGGGGGTGCGGGTCGCCCGCCTGGCGGCGGGTGAGACGGTGAGTGCCGTGGCGCCGGTCCTCGAGGCCGAATCGGACATCGAGGACGCGACCTAGCACACTGGTCACCGAAGCAGGCCGGGGAACTGGGCCCGCGGGAACGAGAAGGGACGAGAACCGAATGGGTACGGCACCGGACGATCTGGGCGAACCGCAAGGGCGTACGCCGGTTCGCGCCGTGCCGCGTCCGGCACCGTCGAACCCCTCCACGAGCGCGAAGCAGGCCGAACCGCGCCCCGCGGAATCGCCGCGGACGGCAACGCCACCTCGCGTCGCGGCCCCCGCCCCTGCGCCGGGCGCCGCGCCCGCGCCGGTCGAGCGCCGCTACCGCCAGACCGTCCACCGCGTCGACTTGTGGACCGTGCTCAAGATGTCGGTGTGCTTCTACATCTGCGCCATGGCAGTCACGATGATCGCGGTGGTCGCCCTGTGGGTGATCGGTGACGCGGTCGGTGTGATCAACAGCGTCGAGAAGTTCCTCGGCGACCTGCTGCAGACGAAGGACTTCACCTTCCTCGACAGCCAGATCCTCCAGGGCGCCCTGCTGGTGAGCGCGGTGCTGGTGGTGCTCGAGATCGTGCTCACCGTGATCGCTGCCGCGTTCTACAACCTCTTCGCCGAGCTGTTCGGTGGCATCGAGCTCACCATCAGCGAAGACGAGTCGGCTCTCTGACCTGCGGCCCATCACCAGAGACGGGCGCAGGACCGCTGCTAATCTCGGCGGCCCGCCAAGGGGCTATAGCTCAGTCGGTTAGAGCGCATCCCTGATAAGGATGAGGTCGGTGGTTCGATTCCACCTAGCCCCACCACCGAATGTCCGCTCGCCGCTGAGGCCTACCTGCTGACGCTCGCCGCTGAGGCCACGCGGCCGTCGTCGTGTCGGGAGGTCAGGCGTCAGGATCGGACTCGCCGGCGCTGTGATCGCTGTCGACGCTCGCTGCCCAGCCTTGGCGGCGGACTTCGTAGAGGGCGACCGCGGTGGCCGTCGCCACGTTGAGCGAGCCCACGCGTCCGAGTTGGGGCACGTACACCGCCAGGTCGCATGCGTCGAGCACTTCGGCGTTGGCGCCGTTGCTCTCGTTGCCGATCACGAGGCACACATCACCCGCGAGATCGGCGTCGAACATGGGCGTCGAGGTGTCGGTGAGCTCGAGCGCGACGACGCGGAACCCGTCGTCGCGGGCCGCGGTGACCCCGTCGAGCGATTGTTCGTGCACCGACCACTCGAGGAAGCGCTCGGTGCCCTTCGACGTCTTGCCCACCTTGGGATGGGTCGGCGACGTGGTCTGCGCGCACAGGTAGAGGTGCTCGACGCGCATCGACGCAGCGGTGCGCACGATCCCACCGATGTTGAACGGGTCCTGCACGCCGTCGAGCAGGAGTGCGACCCGCTGCTCGGTGCGCCGCTGCCACGAGCGGTGGAGGCGCTTGAGGTCGACGCTGCGCAGTTGCTTCATGATCGGGCGACCCGTCCCGCCACGATCAGCACGCGGTAACCCTTGCTCGACGCGAAGCGCTCGGTGAGGAACCCCTCTCGTTGCAACCAGTGCTGCAACGAGTCTGCACCGAGGTGCTTCTGCACCACGAGGTACGCACGACCACCTGGGCCGCGGGCTCCCTTGCCGTAGGGAGCCGACGCAGCGTGCTGGGCGCGCATGCTCTCCTCGGCGGCAAAGGCGGAGTGGGCCGCGCTCGGCGCGAGCCGACGCAGCCAGCGCGACAGCAGGGCTTGCATCGCGTCCTTGCCCACGCGGATCGGGGGGTTGCTGAAGATCGCGTCGAATCGAATCTCGGGCGGAACGTCGTCGGGCGCGGCGACCGTCACGTTGGTCAGCCCGTTGTCCGCCGCGTTCTGGGCGGTGAGCTCACGCGCCCGTTCGTTCACGTCGATGGCCCACACGTGCGCGTCGGGCGACAGGAGCGCCATCGCGCACGCAATCGGCCCGTACCCGCAGCCCAGGTCGAGGATCTCGCCGTGCATCGGCGGCGGCGGCGCCTTGCGGAGCAGCACGGCAGTGCCGGGATCGAGGCGGTGACGCGAGAACACACCCGAGTCGGTGGTGAGACGCAGGGTGACGCCCGCGACCGTGACCTCCACCTGCTCGAGGGCGTGGCTCGCGTCGGGTTGCTCGTCGAAGTACTGGGGCATCGGTGCACAGTCTGCCTGGCCGATCCGCCCCGACCGCGCGTGTGCGAGGATCAGCGGGTGGAGTTCCCGCCGAGCTTCTTCGACCGGGCCGACCCCATGCCCGACGACCGCTTCTACGCCCCGCCGCGCCTGGTGACGCACATCGACAACCGCGCGATCGCAGGCGTCGGTGCGCTCTACGACTCGCTGGGCGTCGACGGGATCGTGCTCGACCTCATGTCGTCGTGGATCTCGCACTTCACGCGTCCACCGGCCGCCCTCACCGTGCTCGGCATGAACGCGGTGGAGCTCGCCCAGAACCCGCAGGCGTCGTCGACGGTGGTGCACGACCTCAACGTCGATCCGAGTCTGCCCTTCGCCGCGGCGTCGTTCGACGACGCGGTGTGTTGTGTGTCGGTCGACTACCTGGTTGCTCCGGTCGAGGTGTTCTGCGAGGTGGCGCGGGTCTTGCGGCCGGGCGGCCGCTTCGTGATCACGTTCTCGAATCGCTGCTTTCCCACCAAGGCGATCCGTGGCTGGCTCGAAGCCACCGACGATGAACGGTGCGCCATCGTCGTCGAGTACTTCCGCCGGTCGTCGCTCGCGCTCGGCGCCGCCGGGATCGCCTGGGAGGACCCGGTGGTGCGCCGCAGCCTGCCCGACGACGGTCCGTTCGGCGATCCCCTGTTCGCAGTGTGGAGCCGGTCGGTACACTCGACCACCTGATGAAGCCTTTCCAACGCGGGCTGCTCGTGGCGGCGATCGCCGTCGGTGTGAGCGTTGTGGTGCGCGTCCGCGGCAAGGGAAGCGTGGCGCCCACCAGCGGGGGATGGCGCGAACTGCAGGGTCCCGACTTTCGGTGAGCTCTGTCATGGTCGCCGGTCTCGGCGACGTCGGCGTGCGCACGGCGCGCCAGTTGCTCGACACCCCCGGCATCGATCGGGTCTACGTCGCCGCGCACAAGCGAGCTCAAGCCAACGAGGTGGTGGCAGCACTCCACGACGGCGCGACCGCGTGGGAGCTCGACCGCGGCGCCGGCCCGCTGCCGCCCGATGTCACCGCGGTCGCGTCGGCGTTGCCTGCCGATGCGGACCGGGTGCTGGCCGAGGCCGCGGTCGCCGCGGGCGTCGCCTACGCGTCGGCGGCCGACGACGCCGCGACGCTCAGCTCGCTGCTCGCCCTCGACGGACGAGCGCGAGCGGCGGGCGCGCGCGTCGTGGCCGGGTGTGGGCTCGCGCCCGGGTTGAGCGACGTGTTGGCGCGACACGCCGCGGGGGCGCTCGACACCGTCGACGAGATCCACGTCGCGCGCTGGGGCGTTGCCGGTGACAGCTGCGCGTCGTCGGCGCGCCGTGCCGCACGTGACCCGGGCCTCGAGTGGCGTGACGGCTCCTACGTGCACGATCGTCACCACGGCACCGAGCTGGTGTGGTTTCCCGAGCCGGTGGGCGCGCGCGAGTGCGCCCTGGTGGCCACGGGCGTGGAGCTGCTCGTGGCTGCGCATCCGGGCATCGAGCGGGCCACCGCCCGGCTCGGTGTCCCGCCGAGCCGCCTGTCGGTGCGCACCCGTCTCACGCCGCCGTCGCAGCGCGATCCGGGCGACAATTGGGGTTCGGTGCGTGCCGAAGCCTGGGGTCTGCGCGGTTCGACGCGGGCGACGGTCGTCTACGGCGTCATCGAGCAGACCGCGGTGGCGAGCGGCACCGTCCTCGGCGTCACCGCCGCGTGGCTGGCGGGTGCGTTGCCGACGGTCGCATCGGCCGATCCGGGCGCGTTCGGCCTCGGCACCGCGGTGCACGCTGCGCCGTTCCTCGCCGAGCTGGCCCGCCGGGGTGTGAAGGCCGCCGCGTTCGAGGGCGCCGCCCTCTCCTGACGTCGCTCTGGTTTGACGGGCCTTCGGGTCGTCGGGTCGTCGGCCCCTGGGAGATCAGGTCGCGGGCAGCGCGATCCAGGCCGGCGGCGTCCCGCTGACCTGCGACAACGTGAACTGCGGGTCGCGCGCGTCGCCGTAGGCGTCGAACGCGATGTGTCCGGTGAGGCCGGCCCGGTCGGCGCGTTGGATCCCTGCGACGACCTTCGATCGCACGTTGCTGGGCAGCGCCTTCTTGCCGGAGAGCACGGGCGCCGCCGCCGCGATCACCGTGTTGGTCGCGTCGTACGTGTACGGCCCGTAGTCGGTGGGGTCGGTGGTGTAACCCGCCGCTCCGTACGCGGCCAAGAACTCGTCGGCCCCGGGCAAGGTCTCGATCGGGACGCCGACGCCGCTGGCGTAGCTCCCGACGCTCGGGGCGCCGGCTCCACTGATGTACGCGGGGTCGTTCATGCCGTCACCACCCATGACCGGCGCGGCGATCCCGGCCGCGGTGGCCGTGGTGCGCAGGGTGGCCGCCACGTTGTACTCACCGCCGAAGAACACCACGTCGGGAGCGGCTTGCGCCGCGGCGGTGACGAATTCGGCGAACTGGGCGGCGGTCGCGCTGTCGGGCACCGTCTTGCGCACCACGGTGGTCCCACCCGCCGCGTCGAACGCAGCATCGAACTGATCGGCGAGCCCCTTCGACACCGCCTTCGTCTCGCTCACGACCGCCGCGGTGTGGAAGCCGAGTGCGCGTGCTTTCGCGCCGAGGAACGCGGCCTGGAGCGAGTCGTTGCCGACCATGCGGAAGTAGTTCGGGTACGGGCGAACCGGCTTGGTCGCATCGGCGCCGAGCGTGAGCGAGGTGAGGGTGTTCGACGGCGACACGAGCGCGATGTTCTTGGCCGCCAACACAGGGACGACCTTCTCCGCCACGCCCGAGTTGTACGGACCGACCACCGTGATCACGGTGGGGTCGGCCGCGAGCTTCTTCGCGGCGCGAGCGCCCTTCACCGGATCGGAGGAGTCGTCGAGGGCACGCACCTTGATGGTGAACCCAGGAATCGCCTTGGCAGTGTTCGCTTGCTCCACCGCCAGTTGCACGGAATCGCGGATCCCGCGACCGAAGCTCGTGAGGCCGGCGTCGAGCGGCGCGATCACGCCGATGGTGACGATCGGCGCCGCGTCTGCGGCCGGGGTGGCGGCCATGCCCGGCGCAGCGGCGGCCACCAACCCTGCGGATGCCAGTGCGATCGCGGCGAGCCCGCCGCCGATCTTCGAGCGGTGGCGCCTCGCGGCGGTGGATCGTGTGGTGGCGGGTTGCATCGTCATCCTGTCTTCGGGGCGAGTTGGAGATCGAACGTGGCACTGACCTGACCACCGAGCGCCGCGGTGCGCGCACCCGTGAACGTGCCGTAGCCGGTGTCGTTGACGTAGGTGCCGGTACCGCCGATGACGCCCAGCGTGGAGGCGAACGACGTGTCCGTCGATCCCGCGCCGGCCACGGTGGCCTGGCCCTGCATCGACACGCCGAGCGTGGAGCCGTCGGCGAACGTGAACGTGATGAAGCCGAAGAACGGCCCACTGCCGTTGAGGTAGTTCACGTTGGCGAGCATCTCGACGCCGACGGGTTGACCGTCGAGGGTTGCGGTGCCGAGCAGGCGGTTCCAGCCGTACGTGGCGGCATCACCCGCGCCGACCTGGTGGAGCACGCGGGAATCGGACGTGAGCGTGGTCTCGAGGTGCATCGGCGTGGTGGTCGGCGTGGCGCCGACCGCGGTCGACAGCGGCGCACCGGCGTGCAGCAGCGCGGCCAGTTCGAGCACGACGGCCTGTGTGCCCGTGTTCTCGCCGTAGTGCACGAGCGACTCGTCCTCCACGATGGAGTCGCCCCGGCGGAGCTTCACCGTGCCGGGCGCAGCGACGGTGCGCGGCGTCGCGGCAGCGCCGGCGGGCGTGACGAGCACCGAGCCGCTCACCACGTGGTACGTGAGCACTCCGGCGCGCACCGTCGCGAGTTGCGTGCCCTGGTGGAAGTGCTGCGCGAGCTTGGCGCCCGGGTCGATCACCACTTGTTGGAGCGTCATGGTCTGGCCAGGCGCGTTCACCGGCGTGGCGGTGCCCCAGATCGTTCGGCGCACCGGTTCCTTCGTGTCGACGGCGAACGACGCACCGACCGCGCTGATGGCGACGAGTGCGATCGTCACCACGACGACGAACATCGATGAACGGGCGCGCGACGACGACGTGAACCGGGCTGACATGAGCAGCGAACAGTACCGGCGTGGGCGATCGAGGCCGCGTCAGTGCGCGGTGATCACTTCGCGCGAATTCGACGGGTGACCGTCGGCACATCGCGCGATCACACGGAAGGCGGGTTCGCATGACACGGTTGTGGCAGGTATGAGTGACATCGAACACGAGCTGGTCGGCGAGCTGGCGGAGTTGCGGGCGCGCGTCGAGTCGTTGACCGAGCTTGCCCGACGGGCGATCCTTGCCGCCGTCGATGCGCAAGAGCTGTCGTCAAGGGCGCACGAGCCCTGGCTCGACGAAGCGCTCGCCACACTCGACGCGCCCTAGGATTGACCCCTTCCGGGGACGTAGCTCAGCTGGCTAGAGCACCTGCTTTGCAAGCAGGGGGTCGTGGGTTCGAGTCCCATCGTCTCCACCCAGGACCTCGTGGTCACGCACGCACAACCCCGAGACCGATCCGCTGCACTCTCGTCGCCGTCGACGCCGCCACCGTCCGCCGTCGGGCTCGGGATCACGCGCCAGCAACGCGATGGTGACGACCAGGTAGCCGATCAGCGCGACGGTGCCCGCGCCGGAGTACGGGCGGCGCCACCACTGCGCGGCGACCTGATCCGGGAGCCAGTACTTCACCGGGAGGACCATGAGCGCGGAGCTCCCTGCGACGACCGCGGCCAAGGTCCAGGTGCGCCACGCGGGGCCTGCGAAGCGCCGCGGATCGGCGAGCAGCATCAGCGGGATGATGGCCCACGTGAGGTAGTGCGCCCACGAGATCGGTCCTGCGAGCAGCGCGAGCAGGATCATCACGCCGAGCTCGAGCGGCACGAAGGTGCGGTTGCGTCGCCACCACCACAAGCCGAGGCCGCCGAGCACGGCCACCGCGTATCCGACGAACCGCAGCCCGCCGAGGGGCGTGGTCGTCGACACGATGTCGTTCCCACCCAGGAAGAGCCGGCCGAGCAACGCGGGCAACGACTGGTTCTCGACGCTGCGGTTGCCTCGAGCGAGCGTGGGCGCCACATCGGTGACCCACGTGATCACGTCGTGCGGCCGGCCGCCCACCAGTGCGGCGGCCACGAGGAGCACCGCGACGGTGACCACGGCCCCGAGCACCGCCCGCTTCCACTCGCGACCAACGCGCACCACGACGAACGCGAGCACGATCCACGGGCTGATCTTCAACAGGACGGCCACACCGAGCGCTGCGCCGACGACGGTCCAGCGATGGCGCGCCGATGCCCACACCGCAACCGCCAGCGCGAGCATCACCATGCCGTCGACCTGACCGAGCGAGAGCGTCGACATCACCGGGAAGAACACGAACAGCGCGGCGGCGCCCACCAGCCATGCGAGCACGCGGTCGCGTCGCGGCACGGCGAAGCCGGTGATCACGACCGCGCCGACGAGACACAGCCCTTCGATGATCTGGAACGACGCGAGCGCGTCGTCGTAGTTGACGTGTGCCCACGGCGCGTACGCCAATGCGGTCGACGGCAGCCCGATGAAGTTCGAGTACGTGCCGGTGAACGACTCTGCCGCCAGCTGACCGTGGTAGAGGCCCTCGTTCTTCAGGCGGTTCCGTTCGGCGTCCTGGTCGTACACCGGGTCGCGGTCGAGCAGCTGCTGCGCGGCGGCCCGGTTGATGGCGAAGTCAGCCGACGCGTTGGTGTCGAGGTACGTGTGGCTGTGCACGATGAAGAGCACCATGCCGCCGAGGATCCCGAGAAGCGCACCGACGACGAGAAGTCTGCGGCTCTGGGCGACGCTCACGTTGTGGACGCCTCCTCGTGGGCCGCTCTCGCCTGCGTTGCGCAGCATAGGCAGCAGGTCTCGTCGCACCGCGAGCGGCCTGCGAAAGCGCCTCGGTATGCTCCGTCACCCATGACTGTCGACGCGCCGACCGCTGGCGCGAGCGCCCGACCGGTGCCATCGGGCGCTCCCCGGCGACGAGCGTGGTGGCGAATCCTGATCGCCGTCGGACTGGCCGTGGCCGCAGTGTGGGCCGTCGCCGGTTCGTACTGGCTCGAGCCGCACCTGTCGTCGAACCTCGACGAGCAGGCGTACCTGCACCAGGCCGACCTGCTCGCGCACGGTCATCTCAGCGTCTCGGTGCCCAACGACACGCTGGCGCGCAACTTCCAACCCTGGTTCGCCGCCGCCACGGATCACGGCTACGTGTTCAAGTACAACCTCGTGTGGCCGGGGCTGCTCACGCTCACCACCGCGGTGTCGCAACCGCGTCTGGCGCTCGCCGTCGCGCTGCTGTTGTTCCTCGTCGGTACCTACGCGTTGACCGTGCAGGTGGTGCGCTCACGCCGAACCGCGCTGTTCGCCGCGGTCGTCGTCGCGTTGTCGCCACTCACCATCGTGCAGAGCACCACGCTGCTCTCCTATGTGTTCTTCGGCGGGTTGTGGACGCTCGCGGCGGCGGCGTTGTTGCGCGGCTTCATGCAACGTGACCGACGGTTCGTCGCGGTGGCGGGCGCGTTGGGTGCAGTCGCGTTCTGCGCGTGGCCGTTCGACGCGATGCTCGTGCTCGCGCCGTTCGTGGTGTGGGCGCTGTGGCGGTCGCTGCGCGATCGGCCGGCATCGCCCTGGATGCTGAGCTGGGCTGCCCTCGCGGCGCTCCCCGTGCTCGTCGCGCAGGCGGCGTACAACGCATACGTCACCGGCGTGCCATGGAAGTTCCCGTACTCGCTGTGGAGCAGCACCGACCGATTCGGCTTCGGGCTGCGTGGGCTGTTGCCCACCAACGTTCCCCAGACCAACTACCGACCACGTGACGGGATCCACGGCGTCGCCGCCAACCTGTGGGCACTCAACGCGTGGGCGTTCGGTGGTGTCGTGCTCGTGGTGCTCGCCGGCGTGGGCCTGTTCGCGTTGCGGCGCCGTCCGGAAGCGCTCGCGCTGGCGTCGTTGATCGGGTTGATGCCGCTCGGCTACTTCTTCTTCTGGGGCATCGCCAACATCAGCTTTCTCTCGAAGGCCGGCGATCGGTTCGGGCCCTACTACTTCCTGCCGATGCTCGTGCCGCTGGCCGCGTTCGGCGTGGAGGGGGCGGTGCGTACGTGGGAATGGCGACGCGGCGTGTTCGTGGTCGCCGCGATCGCGGCACTCGTCCTCACCGGTGTGGGGACCGCGTCGGCGTTGTCGACCGCCATCGGTGAACGTGACGCGCGCGGCGAACCGTACGACGCGCTTGCCCGTGTCACCGATCCCGACCGGCCGGCGCTGGTGTTCCTTCCGGGCCAGTACGTCGGAGTGTCGGTGCTCGACCGGTACTCCGTCTCGACGAGCGCCGACGGTGACGATCGCTACGTGGTGTCGGCGGGAAACCGCGACATCGATCTGGTCCGCCACTACTCCGGGTACGCCCCGTACCGGATCGTCGGGTGCGAGTACCCGGGGGACACCCCGCTCGGCTCCGAGGTCTACCCCGCGGGCGAGCCGTCGTTGGCCCTCGTCACCGGTGAGGGCGCACAGGCGCGCCGCCTGCACCTCGCGGTGACCCAGGGATCCGAGCTCACCCTGAACGTGTCGGTCGACGCGGCCGCCGCTGCTGACACCCAGCTCGAGGTCGCGGCGGGCACCAACGGCATCGTCGTGCCGGTGCGCGTGCCGTCGACGGGCGCGGCGTCGATCACGGTGACCGTGTCAGCCGCTGCAGTGAACGCGACCGGCGACGTCGGACCCGCGTCGCCGACGACGCTCACGTCCGATCAACCGTTGACCGTACGGCTCACCACCCGCGCCGCGCCGGCCGCGTCGTTGCAGAGCGCCACGTGGACCGCGCCGGTGGAACTGCGCCCGAGCGCAGTCACGGTGCTGCTCCCCGCGGACCTTCGCCAGCCCTGACTCCCCGAACGTGCCCGAGTCGGAGACCTGCCGTGCGAGCACCGCGCTGCAGGTCCGCGTCGGCGCGACGGCGAGATGATCCCGGATAACGTTCCCGCTTTCACCGACCAGGAGCCGACCCATGAGCGACGTCACGCCCGAGCCCGAAGCCACCAAGGTTGGCGCAGTCGCCGACATCGACATCGATGGTGACGGCATCACCGACGCGCAGGTGTCGGTCGAGGTCGAAGAGATCGACGTGGACGGCGACGGGCAGGCCGACATCGTGGTCGTCACCGAGACCGTGTCGGTCGACGTCGACGGTGATGGCATCGCCGACATCGTCGAGATCACCGAGACGGTCGCGATGGACGTCGACGGAGATGGCACGCCCGACTCGCTCACCGTCACCCGCACCACGATGGTCGACGTGGATGGCGACGGCACCGCCGACATCGTCGAAGTCGAAGAGCTCGACATCAGCGAGGTGCCGGAGCCGGGCGCAGGCTGACCCGGTTGGCCCGACGTGCGCGCGATGCCGCAGCACGCAGGGAGCGCGGCCGTCAGGGGACGTGGCGCATCACTGCGAGGACGCACACGTCGTCGTCGCGGTTGAAACCGGTGAGACAGCGGCTGATCGCCGCGTCGCACACTGCGTCGGCGGTGGCGCCGATGTCGCGCAGGGCGAGGTGGGGCAGGCAGGCTTCGCCCGGGCCGTGCTCGGCGAGCACGGCGCCGCGCCGCTCGACCAACCCGTCGGTGTAGCAGAGCAGCGCCTCGCCCGGCTCGAGCACCACGCGGTGCGGCGTCACCGCGAAGGGCGACAGCGTGATGCCCACGACGCGGCCCGGATCGAGATCCACGAACTGTGAACCCCGACCGGCGACCACGAGGGGCGGTGGGTGACCCGCCGAGACCAGCTCGACCTCGCCAGTGGCGGCGTCGAGTGCACCGAGGAGCACGGTCGCGAACTCCTCGGGCTCGCAGAAGTGGGCGAGGAATCGGTCGAGCTGTGAGAGCACATGGGCAGGAGACGGTTCGATCGTGGCGTACGCGCGCGTGGCGTGCCGCAGCTTCGCCATGAGACGCGCGGCCCGGATGCCGTGGCCCGCGACGTCGCCCACCGCGAGCATGATCCGCCCGTCAGGCATGCGGAACGCGTCGTACCAGTCGCCTCCCACGTCGGCATCACCTTCGGCCGCGAGGTAGCGGGCCGCGATCCCGATGCCGGTCGCCTCTGGGAACTCCGGGCGGATGAGGGCTTCGTGGAGCACCTCCACCGCTCGACGTTCGCGCACCAGCCGCTCACGCGTCTTGAAGAGGCGGTCTTCGGCCCGGCGTTGTTCGGTGACGTCCTGGGTCGTGCCTCGTAGGCCGGTGACCTCGCCGTTGGCGTCATGCAGCACCTCGCCGCGGTGCAACACGTGGCGCGTCTCGCCGTCGACGACAACTCGATGCTCGTACGAGAACGGCTCGATGTCGAGCGTCGTGCGCGTCTGGGTGCCGCGGACCCGTGGCAGGTCGTCGGGGTGGGCCCGCGCCTCGAGGAGGTCGCGAAACTCCAAGCCCGTGACCGGTCCCGACAGCTGCAGCTGACGCTGCATCTCAGTCGAGAGCACCACCATGTTGGTCTCGCGGGTCCAGCGCCAGCTCCCGACGTGCGCGAGCCGTTCGGCGTCTTCGAGTTGTTGCGTGAGCTCGAGGTTGGCGTTCAACGCGGCCGACTCCCGTTCGACCTCCTCGATGCGTTTGCGGGCGTCGATGTCGACCCCGACGCCCACCATGCCGGTGAAGGTTCCTTGGTCGTCGAACGCGGGGCGGCCCCGCCCTTCGATCCAGTGCACGCTGCCGTCGGGCCACACCACCCGGTGTTCGAAAGTGAGGTCGATGCGGGCGCTCTGGGCGTGCGCGATCGCGGCGGCGGATCGCTCCCGGTCGTCGGGATGCACCCGGTCGAGGAACTTCACGAAGTCGCGCTCGAACTGGCCGGGCTCCAAGCCGTAGCGAGCTTCCATCGCCGTGTCCCAGGTGACGACGTCGGTGGTCGCGTCCCAGGCCCACGTGCCGACGCGCCCCGCGTCGAGCGCGAACAGCAGGTGGGCCCGATTCGGAAACGGCTCGGAATCCGCATGGGTCATGTCGTCATCCACCGTTTGCGGTCGGTGCGCTGGTGCTCACTGTGACCGAGGTCGGGGTCGGGTGCCCAATTGCTCGCCTTCGGAGTGCGGGACGTCGCGCGAGTGCAGTGGCACACAGGTACCCCAGGGCGAGCACCGCCCAACCGCCGACCGCGTCGAGGAACCAGTGGTTGCCGGTGACCACGATCCCGAAGATCACGAACACCGGGTAGAGCGCGAGCAGGCTCTTCGACCACCAGTGGCGCACCATCGGCCACAACGAGAGCGCGACCCACGTCGACCAGCCCACGTGCAGGCTCGGCATGGCGGCGAACAGGTTGCCGAACTGGTGCACTGCCTCGGCCGACGGTTGGCCGGCCGCGTCGAACGTGATCTTCACCTGGGGCCCGAAGTTGAAGTAGGCGGCGGCGGCGTCGACGAAGCCGTAGTGCGCCGGCATCAGCCGAGGCGGCGTGAGCGGGTACAAGAAGAACGCGAGCAACGCGATCGCGAGCATGAAGAGCAGCGCGTTGCGCCATCGCAGGTAGCGCGCCGGCGCCTTTCGGTACAGCCACACCAATGCCACGACCGGCATGACGAAGTGGATGGTGCCGTAGAAGAAGTTCCAGAACGACATGAACCAATCGAGGTGGCGGAACGCGTGCTGGATCGACCGCTCGTGGTAGATCCCCAGGAACTGCTCGGCCGAGACGACCTGCTTCGCGTGGCGCAGCGCGGCGGCACTCGTGCCGGTGACCTTGTCGCGCAGCGAGTCGTAGAGGAAGTACAGCGCGATCCCCACTGCGAGCTCGATCAGCCAACCGCGCCGGATCCGCTTCGACCGGGGGACCGGCGCGGCAACGCCGTCGCGCTCCGCGCCGTGCCGCGTCACGCTCGCCGTCCTTCGGGCGACCGATCGAGCCGACCGCCTCGGTCACCGGGTGGCGCGGCGCACGGCGAAGGTGCCGATGCCCTTCGACACGATGGCGCCGCCGTCGGCCTCGCACACGGTCGATTCGACGTACGCGATCGACTTCGTCACCTGCACCACCTCACCGCGCACCGAGAGCGGGCTACCGGCCTGCGCGCCGCGACGCGTCTGGAACGAGAGGTCGAGGGTGGCGGCCCGGTCGCCTGATTCGAGGGCGCTGTTCGTGGCGAAGTTCATCGCGGCGTCGTGGATCACGCCGTACACGCCGCCCTGAACGGTACCGAAGAGGTTGCACGCGAGCTCGGTGGGCACCCAGGTGGCTTCGGTCCAGCCCTCGCCGTAGTGCTCGAACGAGACGCCGAGCTGGCCGAGGAGCGGCATGCCACCGTCGCCCAGCGAACGGTCGAGGTTGCGCATGGCGGGAGATATAGGCGTCCACGTACGCTGCGCCGCATGCCGACCGCAGTGATCGTCGACGCACTGCGGACGCCGATCGGCCGCCGCCAGGGCAGCCCTGGCGACGTGGCATCCGGTCGATCTCGCCGCGCACGTGCTGCGCGCGCTGGTGGAACGCGTCGGCGTCGACCCGGAGCGCATCGACGACGTGATCCTCGGTTGCGTGTCGCAGGTCGGCGAGCAAGCGTTCAACATCGGGCGCAACGCCGCGCTCGCGGCCGGGTTCCCGGCCACCGTCCCCGGCACCACCGTCGACCGGCAGTGTGGGTCGTCGCAACAAGCGGTGCACTTCGCCGCGCAGGGTGTGATGGCAGGTGCGTACGACCTCGTGGTCGCGGGTGGCGTCGAGCACATGAGCCGGGTGCCGCTCGGCGAATCGGTGGTGGCCGCCGGCAGCCTCCCGTTCCGTCACGGCGCGGGGGATCCGTTCGGCGCGGCGCTGCACGCGCGCTACCCGGGCCTGGTGCCGCAGGGCGTCGCCGCCGACGCCTTGGCGGTTCGGCTCGGCGCAGTCGCGCGACGCGCTCGACGACTACGCGTGGGAGTCGCACCGGCGCGCGCGCGGGCGCGATCGCGTCGGGCCGGTTCGCGAGCGAGCTCGTCGCTGTGCCGGTGGTCGGCGCCGCGACGTTGGCCGTCGACGAGATCCCGCGCGTCGAGCTCACACGTGAGCAGCTGAGTGAGTTCCCCGCCGCGTTCACGGCCGACGGTGTGGTCACCGCGGGCAACTCGGCGCCGGTCGGCGACGGCGCGAGCGCGGTGCTGATCGCGAGCGAGGAGTGCGCGGCGCGGCTCGGCCTGCCTGCGCTCGCACGCTTCCGGTCGTTTGCGCTCGCGGCGGTTGATCCGATCGAGATGCTCACCGCACCCGCACCCGCGACGCGCGCCGGTGCTCGAGCGGGCGGGCGTCTCGCTCGACGACGTCGACCTGTTCGAAGTGCACGAGTCGTTCGCGAGCACCGCGCTCGCGTGGTCGGCCGAGGTCGGCGCCGACCCGTCGCGCACGAACGTGCACGGCGGCGCGATCGCGCTCGGCCACCCGTTGGGGGCATCGGGCGCTCGGACCCTCACCACGCTGGTGCACGCGCTCGTCGCTCGGCATGGACGGCTCGGCCTCCAGGTGATGTCGGAGGGCGGTGGCACCGCCAACGCCCTGCTCATCGACCGGGGCTGATCCACCGGGCGAATCCAGCGGGCTGATCCCTCGGGCCGGCATCGCGAGCGCGACCATGGCGACATGGCCGGATGGATTGTGCGCGCGGTGCTGGCGATCAGCGTCGGGCTGGTGCTCTACGTGATCGGCGCGTCGATGCTGCGCAAGTTCCACCACGGGCCGCCGCCCGAGCCCGACCCCACCGACATCAAGCCCGTCGACATCCGGTTCCGCTGCATCGTGTGCGGCGCCGAGGTCACCATGACGGCCGCCTCGCAGGACGAGCCCGACGCCCCCCGCCACTGTCGTGAGGACATGATTCCGGTCGACGTCTGACTTCTCCACAAACTGTGGAGAAGTCTGTGCGAAATGACAGCGCTGGCGTTCGGACATTTACCGCGAACACCGCGGTTCCGTTCAGCGGAAGAACGTGGAGAGCACGAAGCCTCCGATGAGCAGCACCAACCCGATGATCAGGAAGTTGTTGCTGGCCTCACCACCCGGCAGCAGTTGCAGGTAGTTGCCGCCGATCACGACCACGCCGAGCACCAGGCACGTGAACATCGCTACCGGCACCCACAATGCGCTGCGCTTCGCCGCTTTGGGCGCCGGGGGTGTGTAGCGCTTCGACGCGCGCGGCGGTGCGCTCTTGGCGGCGGCCTGACCCTTGGTGGTCGGCTTGGATGAGGCCCTGGCGGACGCTGACCCTTTGTCCTTGGGCGACGACGGCATGGCGAGGAGAATAACGCCCGCCGATCGCCCGAGGTACGCCGGGTACCGTGACGCCGTGGCTCCCCGGGTGTTGGTGATCGACAACTACGACTCGTTCGTCTACAACCTCGTGCAATACCTCGGCGAGCTCGGTGCCGAGCCCGTCGTGCATCGCCACGACGCGGTCACGCTCGACGAGCTGGTCGCACTCGAGCCCGATGCGGTGCTGGTGTCGCCCGGCCCCGGCGATCCGGGCACGCACCCCGAGAGCGTCGGCGTGTCGAACGACGCGATCCTGCATTTCGGCACGGCCGGTGTGCCCGTGCTCGGCGTGTGCCTCGGGCACCAGTGCATCGGTCACGTGTTCGGCGCCGACGTGGTGCGCGCCCCGCACGTGATGCACGGCAAGACCTCGCAGATCTCCCACGACGGCGCCGGGGTGTTCCGCGACCTTCCGAGCCCGTTCACCGCGACGCGGTACCACTCGCTCGTCGTCGTCCGTGCCTCGGTGCCCGACGTGCTCGAGATCACCGCCGAATCCGAGGACGGCTTGGTCATGGGCCTGCGTCATCGTGAGCTCCCGATCGAAGGGGTGCAGTTCCACCCCGAGTCGATCCTCACAGACCACGGCCACGACCTCCTCCGCAACTTCTTGTCCCTCACCCCTACTTCCGACCGTTCTGGCGTCGCAAACGCGTAGATATCACGCGCTGCTGACGCCAAAACGGAACGACTTGACGTCAGGGGAGTGTCGCGGTGTGCGTGCCGGTGTCGATGACGGCGAGGCCGTCGGCGACGAGCGAGGTGAGTGCCGCCGCGTCGAGATCGTCGACCGGTGCCGGTCCATCACGCAACCGCGCCAGCACGACGCCGCGCCGTTGACGGAAGCTCCCCTCGAAGCGGGCCTGGCTCGCGCGTGACTCGCCGTCGAGCGGCCCGCGGGTTGCACAGCGCGGTTGCAACGGGCACTCACGACACCGCGGATCGCGCGACGCGGCACACCGTTGCACCGAGGTCCATGAACGCGAGCAGGCGGTCGCGCCCGTGGAGCCCGCGTCCGACGCGCACCATCGCGGCCTCCGCGGCGCGATCGCTCAGCCGTTGGCCCATGACGCGCTGCAGCACGCGCCGCACGTTCACCTCGATCGCGGGCACGTCGGTGTCGTCGACCTGGGCGTCGATCGCGGCGGCGGTGTAGCGCCCGACGCCGGGCAACGTCGAGAGGTCCGCCGGCCAACCCTGCGCGTCGATGATGCACGCGGATTCCCACAGCCGGCGCGCTCGCCGCGGATAGCCGAGTCGTCCCCATGCGGTGATCACCGCGCCCGGCGACACCGCCGCCATCGCCGCGGGTGTGGGAAACCGGGCGACGAACCCGTCGAACACTGCGGCGACGCGGGGCACCTGGGTCTGGTGCAGCATCACCTCCGACACGAGCACGACCCACCGGTCGCGGGTGAGACGCCACGGAAGGTCGTGACGCCCGTGCGCTGCGTACCAGGTCGCGAGCCGCGAACGACTCAGCTGCCCACCACGATCGAGACGTTGGTGAGGCGCGCCGCCTGCCCGGACGCGGGCGTTTGCGTGAGCACCTTGCCCCGGTTGGCCGGAGTTCCGGGCAGGAACGTGATGATCACGCCGAACCCGGCGTCCTGCAGCGCGGACACCGCGGGCGCCTGCAACTGACCGACGACGTTCGGGATGTCGATCAGCGCGGGTCCGCTCGAGATGATGAGCACGACGCTGCTCCCCTTGGCGACGGGGGTGCCCGCGCCGGGGTCGGTGCCGATCACCTTGCCCGCGGGCACCGTGTCGTTCGCAGCGGTGCGGGTCGTCACCTGCAGCGTCGCCTGGCCGAGGGTCGCCGCGGCTGCGGTGGCATCCTGGCCTGCGACGTCGGGCACCGGCACTTTCGGTTGCGCCGCGACCTGCACGTTGACCTTCGGATCGAGCTTGGTGACCTTTCCGTCACCCGGCGGGTCCTGGGCCAACACCGTGCCGGGCGGTTGGTCGGATTCGACGTCGGTGAACACCGGCGTGATGCCGTGGCCCGATCAGGAGAGCGGCCGCCTCGTTGCGCTGCTTGCCCACCACGTTGGGCACGGTGAGCGAATCGCCGCTCACCGTCAACACGATGGTCGAGCCCTTCTTGGCCTTGCGGCCCTCCTCGAGCGACTGCTTGAGCACCACGTTGATCGCCTGGCCGAGACCCTCGTCGTCGACGCGTTGCACCACCAGCCCCAAACCGGCGAGGGCGGCCGACGCCTGGTCGAACGGCTGCCCCACCACGGTGGGCACGCTGACGGTGGGCGTGGGGGTCCCTCCTCCACCCAGATCCGAGTTGGCGAGCAGCACGACGATGAGTCCGAGCAACAGCGCCAGGGCGGTGCCGATGGCGACCACTGCCGCCAATCGCCTCCCCTGGGAGTCCTGCACGGGCGCCGGGCAGGCGCGACTCGAACGACGGGTTCCGCCGGCGCGGCCACCACCACGCCGCTTGCCGCGGCGGCCGTGGACGGGAGCTCGGTGACGACCGCGGTGCGCGGCCCACCGAGGAGCGGGCGTCCCCGTTCGAAGCGCAGCAGATCGGCGCGCAACTCGTCGGCCGACTGGTAGCGCGCGTCGACGTCCTTGGCCATCGCGGTGAGCACGATGCGCTCCATCGCGCCGGGCAGGTCGGGCACGAGCGTGCTGCGGCGGGGTGAGCGGTCTCGCGAACGTGCTTGTACGCGACCGACACCGGGCTCTCGGCGACGAACGGAGCGACGCCCGTGAGCATCTCGTAGAGCACGACGCCGAGTGAGTACACGTCGGAGCGTCGGTCGAGCTGATGGCCCTGGGCCTGCTCGGGGGAGAAGTAGGTGGCCGTGCCCATCACCGCGCCGGTCTTGGTGAGCGCGTCGGCGCGAGTCGGCGCGGGCGATCCCGAGGTCGGCGACCTTCACCTGCCCGTCGGGCGTGATGAGCACGTTGCCCGGCTTCACGTCGCGGTGGATGACGCCGTTGCGGTGCGCGTACGCGAGCGCATCGGCGATGTCGGCCGCGACCCGCGCGGCCTCCATCGCCGAGAGTCGGCCGTACTCCACGAGCACGTCGCGCAGCGTGTGGCCGTCGACGTACTCCATCACGATGAACGCGGTGTCGTCGTCCTCGCCCCAGTCGTACACGCTCACGATGCCGGGATGGCTGAGGCTGGCCGCCGCTTGCGCCTCGCGGCGGAAGCGCTCGACGGCGGTGGCGTCATGGGCGTCGAGCGTCGAGAGCACCTTCACGGCGACGGTGCGCTCGAGCAGCTGGTCGCGCGCGATGTACACGCGTGCCATCCCACCGCGACCCACTTCGTCGCCGAGCTCGTAGCGGTTCGCGAGGACCCGCGCCTCCGTCGGCATCAGGGGAGGCTACCGATCGACCGGTCGCGATCCGTCGCGGTGGTGACGCCGTAGGTCATCGTGCGCGTCATCGGCCCAACGCCCCCGCCAACATCGCTCCGGCGATGGGTGCGGAGACCTGGCCGCCAGTCTGTTCGTTGTTGACGCCCGTTTCACCCTCGATGATCACCGACACCGCGAACTGCGGGGCTTCGGCCGGCGCGAAGGCCACGAACCATGCGTGGACCTTGCCTGCGGTACCGGTCTGTGCCGTGCCGCTCTTGCCCGCGACGGCCACACCGGGGATCTGCGCCGCGATCCCGGTGCCGCGCAGCACCACCTGGATCATCATCTCGGTGAGCGTGACGCGCGGTCTGTGGCGACGTGCACGTCTTCCACGGTTCGGGCGCGATGTCGTCGCAGAACCTTGCCATCGGTGTCGGTGATGTGTGCGGCCACGTGTGGCGTCATCATCACGCCGCCGTTGCCGATCGCGGCCGCCACCATCGCCATCTCGAGCGGCGTGGTCGCCACCGGGCCCTGGCCGATGCCGGCGAGCGCGAACGACGGCTTGTTGTCGTCAAATGATCCAGCGGGTGGCCCGATGCTCGCCGCGGCGCCCGGGTTGGCGAGGTCGAGCGGCGGTGGGTCGCCAGCGGCCACGCCGCAGTTCGCCATGCGCGGGACGAAGTCGTTGCCGAGCTCGAAGCCGAGCTGCGCGAACACCACGTTGCACGACCTGACGAGCGCTTCCGTCATCGTGCCGCCGCAGCTGTCCCCGCCGAAGTTCTGGATCGCCTGGTTGGTCTGCGGCGGAAGGTACGACGACGACGACGGGAAGACGCGATCGGGCGTGGAGATCCCGGCGTCGATCGAAGCGATCGACGTGACGGTCTTGAACGTCGACCCCGGCGGGAAGATCTCGGCGTACGAACGGGGGAGCAACGGCTTCGCCGGATCGGCGTTCAACAGGAAGGACGCGTCGTTCACGGCCTTGGTGTCGTGGCTGGCGAGCACGTTGGGGTCGTAGGTCGGGTTGGAGTACATGGCGAGCACCGCGCCGGTCTTCACGTCGAGGACGACGATCGACCCCTTGCGGCCGTCGAGCTGGTCGGCGGCCAACTGCTGCAGGCTCTTGCTCAGCGAGAGCACCACGTTCTGGTTGTCCTGCTTGCCCGAGAACACGCCGCCGATGTTGTCGAGGTTGAGGGTCTTGTCACGGCCGGTGAGCACGGAGTTGTAGGTGCTCTCCACGCCGGTGTTCTCGCCCAACAACGACTGATAGCCGGTGATCTGCGCAAACAGTCCCCCGGTCGGATACACGCGTTGGAATTTGAAGTCGTCGCCGACGGATGAAGGCACCGAGCGGGCGACGACTTCGCCGTCGGCGGTCTGGATCTCCCCGCGACTGCGGTTGAACTCCTTGAGCAGGCTGCGCACGTTGTTCGGGTCGTTGGCCAACTTCTTGGCATCGACCACCTGGAAGTAGCTGAGCTGCCCGACGAGGATCAACAGCAGCACGACCACTGCGATGCCGACCCGTTTGATGGCGCGGTTCATCGCCCGCCACCACTTCGCCGCGCCGGCACCGGTGCGGCGCGTCGGCGATCACCGCGGTGGCGCGCGCGCGGCTCCTCCGCTTCACGCACCGTCTCGTCGGAGATGCGCAACAGGAGGGCGACGATCACGAAGTTCGCGATGAGCGACGACCCGCCGTACGACACGAACGGCAACGTCACCCCGGTGAGGGGAATCACACGCGTCACGCCGCCCACGATCACGAAGGTCTGCACCCCCACGATGGTGGTGAGCCCGGCCGCGAACAACTTCGAGAACGACCGCTCCGACTGGATGGCGATGCGGAACCCGCTGCCCACGAAGAGCAGGAACAAGATGCAGATCGCCACGGTGCCGATGAGGCCGAGCTCCTCACCGATGGCCGAGAAGATGAAGTCGGTCGACGCGTTGGGGATCTTGCCCGGGCTGCCGAGCCCGAGGCCGGTGCCGTCGAACCCGCCCGAGCCGAGCGCGTACATCGACTGGACGATCTGGAAGCCCTTGGCGTGCGCGATCGACCACGGGTCGACCCAGGCGGTCACGCGGTCCTGCACGTGGGCGAAGAGTTGGTACGAGACCACCGCGCCGCCGACGAACAACACGAACGCCGACGAGGAGGTACGACGCGCGCTCCGTCGCGATGTAGAGCATGGCGGCGAACACGGTGAAGAACAGCAGCGACGACCCGAGGTCCTTCTGCATCACCATCACCAGGATCGAGACGCCCCACGCGAGCAACAGCGGTCCGAGGTGCTTGGGGTCGGGCAGCGTGACGCGGCCGATGCGGCGCGAACCCTGCGACAGCAACTCGCGCTTCTCCACGAGATACGCCGCGAAGTAGATGACGAGCAGCACCTTGGCGATCTCGCCGGGTTGGAAGTTGAGCGGCCCGAGACGCACCCACAGGCGTGCGCCGTTGATCTCCTGTCCGATGCCGGGGACGAGCGGGATCAGCAACGCACCGACGCCGAGCAGCAGGAACGTGTACTTGTAGCGCTCGAGCACCCGAACCTGGCGCACGAACACGAGCGTGACGATGAACGCGGCGACGCCCACCGCGATCCACCCGCCTGGATGCGGGCGAGGTCGCGGTCGAGGCGCGAGATCGCCACGAAGCCGATGCCGTTCAGCACCGCGGCGATGGGGAGCAGCGTGGCGTCGGCGCGCGGCGCGAACCGCCGCACCGCGAGGTGAGCGGCGAGGTACAGGCCGAGCACTGCGCACATGAACACCCAGAGGTCGGGCGGGAGGTCGGAGGTGTCGGCGAGCAACAACAGCACGTAGCCGCCGGCCGTCACCACCACCGCCATGAGCCCGAGGCCGAGCTCCTGGGCCCGCCGTCGGCGTGCCACGGGTGAGCGCATCTGCCTCACGGACCTGCGACCGTCGTGGTGGTCGGCACCGTGGTGGTGCTCGCTGGTGTGGTCGTCGTGGTGACGGGTGAGGTGGTCGACGTCGCGGCCACGTCGGCGTGATCGCGCAGTCGGCGCACGAACGCGTCGGCGTCGGCGCGCGACGAGAACGTCTTCTCGTCGTGCACCGCGGCGGCGTCGACCGCGCGCAGATCGCTGCGCGTGAGGCCGGTGCGATGCTCCACGGTCGGATCCCACACCAGGAGGCCACCGGGGACGCCTTTGTACACGGTCACGTTCTCCCCGGCGAACGCCACGTAGTAGGTGTTGCGCGCGTACCAGGCGACCGCGCCGAACGCGATGGCGATCACCGCGACGACTGCACCGACCCACAACACGGTCTTGACGGTGCGTCCCCGGTCGCGCGGACCTCGCTCCTCGCGTCGCTCGGCCCGCCGCCGGGCGCGCCGGCTGGTGGCGTCGCCGTCGGGCGCAGCGGCCAGCTCGGGTTCGTCGACCAGCCGAGCTTCGGCGGGTGGGGCTTCGGTGGCCGACAGCTCGAACGGCAGCAGGCCCGCGGCCGCGTCGCCCGTGGCCTCGCCGTTCCCCGCGGGGTCGTCTCCGGTGACGGCGACCACCACCACCGTGATGTTGTCGACCCCGCCGGCCGCGTTGGCGGTGTCGACCAACTTGTGCCGCGGCGACCACGGGGTCGGGCTCCCGACGCAGCTCGGCCGCGATCGCGTCCTCGCGCACCATGTCGGTCAGGCCATCGGAGCACAGCACGACGCGGTCGTCGGGCTGCAGCTCCACCGGATAGATGTCCACCTCGACCGTCGCGTCCACGCCGAGCGCCCGCGTGACGATGTTGCGCATCGGGTGCACCGCGGCCTCGTCGCGGTGAGCTGGCCGTCGTCGACGAGCTCCTGCACGTGGCTGTGGTCGGTGGTGAGCGCGCGTGAGCACGCCGTCGCGCAACAGGTAGGCGCGCGAGTCGCCCACGTGGGCGAGGATCAGCGTGCCACCTGCAGCCATCGTGCCCGCCGTGAGGGTGGTGCCCATCCCGGTCAGCGCGGGGTCGGTGAGCGACTTGGTGTGCACGGCCTCGTTGGCGTCGACCATCGCGTCGCGCAACGGCGCGACCCGACCGCACCGCGGCGCGCAGCGCTTCGAGCGCGGTCGCACTGGCCACCTCACCGCCGAGGTGACCACCCATGCCGTCGGCCAACGCGACCAGCCCGATCGAGTCGTCGACGAGGTAACCGTCCTCGTTGCCCTCGCGCACCCGCCCGACGTCAGTGGCGGCGCCGACGATCGAGTCTCATCGGCGTACCGCCTCGGCGACGAGGCGCATCAGCGCACCGCTTCGGCGATGGTCTGACCGAACTGCACCTGGTCGCCGCGTCGGAGCTGCACCGCGCCCTGCAGCGGTTGACCGTTGATCAGTGTGCCGTTGCGCGACCCGAGATCTTCGACGAACACGTCGCCGTCGCGTCGATGAAGTCCGCGCGTGCACCTGCGAGACGAACCCGTCGTCGAGCACGATGCCGCACCCGCCGCCGCGACCGACGGTGAGCTCGTCGCCGAGCGAGAACACCTCACCCCGTCGCGGCGTCGGGTCGAGGATGCGCGAGCTTTCGCCGGCCCGCGCCCGCGCGACGCTTCCCCGGTCGCCGGCGCCGGCGCCGGGGCTGCCCGACCGCGAGCGGGCGGCGGCCGGCGCCGGCGCCGCATCTCCGCCAGCACCACCCGCACCACCCGGTACAGGAAGAGGTAGAGCAGCGCGAGGAAGCAGAACTTCAGGATCGTGAGGACCGACTCGGCACTACGAGGCCTCGAAGCGCATCACGGTGGCGCCGATCGCGATCTGGTCGCCGTCGTGGAGGATGTGCTCCTTGACCGGCACCCCGTTGACGAGGGTGCCGTTCATCGAGCCGAGGTCGACCACGAGGAAGCCGTCGGGGTGGCCCGGATCTCGGCGTGCCGCCGGGAGGCGCGGGGGTCGGCGAGCGTGACGGTGCAGCCGGTGTTGCGCCCCATGGTGGTGGCGTCCTCGCCGAGGCGGACCCGGCGACCGTCGGGCAGCACCAACGAGCCAACCTGGCCGCCGTCGCCCTCGGCGATCTCGGCCACCACGTCGAAGTCGCCCGTCTTGAGCGTGTCGTCCGACACCAGTGAGACGGTGACCGGGCCGACGAACTGGTAGCCCTCGTCGCGAGCGTGCTCGCGGGCCATCTCCGCGAGCTCGCGGGCGAGCGCCTCGGCGAACGTCTGGAAGCGCTCGAAGTCGGCCGGGGAGAGGTAGACGCCGACGTTGTTGGGCACGACCGGGCGGCCGCTCACGCCGAGGGTGCGACCGTCGTCGATGACCGCGTCACGCGGTGACCGATCTCGACGGGCTGGAGCCCGCTGCGGAAGGCCTTGTTGAACGTGCCCTCGACCAGCCGCTCGAGCCGCCGCTCGAACCCCTGGAGTCCCACGGAGCGAGTGTACCGGGGCCCCTCATCGGTCCGATGGCACGCGGCGCGACGGCCGGAACGCCGGATCGCGGACGGCACCCTGTACCCTGACGCCGCTCCGGGCGAGTGGCGGAATTGGCAGACGCGCAGGCTTCAGGTGCCTGTGTCCGAAAGGATGTGGGGGTTCAAGTCCCCCCTCGCCCACAGAGCGACTGCGCCAGTCAGTCGAGGGGTCAGTCGGCGCGACGGTCGGTGAAGATCCCGACGGCACCGGTGTGGATCTCGATCCACTCCGCACCCTCGTCGCCGGCGCGCCACGAATAGAGCATGTCGGGTGAGAAGTAGCCCATGCCCGCGGTGACGCGCTGGTTCCCGAACCAGAGCTCGCCGCCCAACATGAAGTTGACCTGGTGGCCGCCGTGACGGTGGGGCTTCACCTGCTCGCCGGGCTTGGCCGACTCGTGGGTCACCGTGAGCTCGGGCGTCATCACCAGGATCTTCGTGACGAGGTCGCGCCCGAGCAGCTCGAAGAGCTCCTCGGCGTTCGGCGCACCGCCGAGCAACTCCTCGTTGGTGTGACCCTCGATCTCTGCCACGTCGAACACGAACGGACGAAGCCGTTCGCTGGTGTCGGGCGCCTCGTTCGCCGTCATCGTGTTGCGCCTTCGGGCTGGTCGATCGCGGTCATGTGCACGGCGGTCCCCCTGAGCACGGTGCTCGTTCCCTGACGACCGTACCCGAGCGTTGGACGTCGAACGGGCGGTGCGCCACCTCAGTAGCATCGACATAAGGATTGCTCGAACGAGGAGACCCTGTCATGTCCATCGCCGCGACGCTCGGATACATCTCCGGCGACTCGCACGTCAACGAGCCGCGCAACCTGTGGCGCGACAACCTGCCGAAGTCGCTCGGTGCGATGTCGGGAATTGCCGCGGGCGAGGACGGCGGCTGGGACCTCGTCTTGGCCGAGAGCATGATCCCCGCCGAGATGGACCCGGAGTACGAGGAGCGGCGGATGATGTACGCCGACCCCGAGCATCGCTACGGGATCATGCGCGAGGAGGGCATCCTCGGCGAGTGCGTCTACCCCACCATCGGTCTCTACGTGTGGGTGCTCACCGACGCCGACGCCGGCGCGGCGTCGTGTCGTGTCTACAACGAATGGGTCGCTGACAGGCTGGCCCGCTCACCGCGGTTCAAGTGCGCCGGGCTCGTGCCGACGTGGCGCGTCGAGGACGCAGTCGCCGAGGTGGGACGGCATCGCCGACTCCAACCTCGGGCCGATCATGATCCCGGCGGTCGCTCGCCCGAGTGGAACCACTGCAGTGGGAGCCGCTGTGGTCCGCGATCGCCGAGTCGGGGCTCCCTGGCGGTGATCCACCAGGGCACCGGCCACGCCATGTACTTCTACCGGGGCCAGGGCGCGGGAGTCGCGAACCTGTTCGCCACCCAGATCGATGGCGCCGCGCTGCGCGGCGCTCCTCGCCACCTCCGGCGTGTTGGCACGTCAATCCCGACCTCCACGTGGTGTTCGTCGAGTACAACGTCGGCTGGCTGGCGTGGACGATGCAGACGCTCGACTACTACGACGAGTCGTTCGCCAGTGCCGGCGCACCGCCGAAGGCACGGTGGATCAACCCGGACCTCCCCGAGCCTCCGAGCCTCTACCTGCGCCGCCAGATCCACGCGACGTTCCAGGACGACCCGGTCGCCATCGCCAACATCGCGCTCACCGGCACCGAAGCGCTGATCTGGGGTTCCGACTACCCCCACGGCGAGGGCACCTACCCGCACTCCCGCGACACGGTGAAGCGCCTTGCCGGCGGCCTCGACGACGCCGACATCACCAACGTCTTCCGCGACAACGCGGCGCGCTCTTCCACTTCGACGACGAGGTCCTCACCACGCCCGTCTGACGGTTGCCGGGGCGGGAGAATCCGGACAGACTCGTTGAGTCGTGGGAGGGGTACGTCGATGAGGCGGGTGGCTTGGGGATCCGTCGTGGTGGTCACGGCACTGTCGTTCGTCGCCGCGACACCGTCGGTGGGCGCGAACGTACCAGGCCGCGAAGCCCCCTTCCGAGTGCAACGGTCATGTGGAGTTGTGCGCCCGTCGGTTCAACGAGGTGTCGTTCGCCGGCACCCACAACTCGTACGCGACCGGCGTCGGCTGGGTTCACAGATCCCGCGCAGGGTCGATCGATCGCCGAGCAACTCGATGCGGGAATCCGTGCGCTGCTGATCGACGTGTACCAGGGCACGCCGACGACGGATCACATCTGCACCGATCCCACGCCACTGAAGGTCGCGCAGCTCACCGCGCGACCTGGGCAAGCAAACGGTCGACGCGCTCATCGAGACGCGGAACAGCCAGTGTCCGCCGGCCGGTTCGGCCGGATCGACGCTGTATCTGTGCCACAACTTCTGCGAAGGCGGCGCCACTCCGTTCGCTGACACGCTTGCCACCGTTCGCGCCTTCCTCGACGATCATCCCGGCGAGATCGTGTCGTTGATTCTCGAGGACTACGTCGATGCGCCCGCGATCGCGAAGGCATTCGAGGCCGCCGGACTCGCTGATCGCGCGTACGCGCACCAGCTCGGTGCGCCGTGGCCCACCCTGGGAGCGATGCTGGCGATGAAGAAGCAGCTCGTCGTGTTCTCCGAACATCAGGGCGGCACGCCGCGCTGGTACCTCCCGGCGTTCAAGGAGATCCAGGACACGCCGTACACGTTCGCTTCGGCCGCCGCGTTCTCCTGTGTCGCCAACCGCGGTCCGGCGCGTGCGCCCTTGTTCCTCGTCAACCATTGGCTCGCCAGCACCGACGCGCCCGGGTCGGCGGAGGCCAACGCGGCGATGGTCAACGTGAAGTCGGTGCTGCTGCCGCGCGTCGAGCGCTGTCAGCGGGCTCGGCACATGCTCCCGAACATCGTCGCGGTGGAGTTCGCCGAGGTGGGTGACCTGCTCGCGGTCGTCGACGAGCTGAACGGGGTCGCGGGCGGTCGGTGACAACCGACAGGGGTAGTTCGGTCGTGCGGTGGGTAACCAACCGCCGATGCGTCGTCTCGTGGTGGTGCTCATTGGCCTGGCGATCGGATCGGCGTTGTACTTCGGTCTCAAGCCGAGCACGCCGGCGCGCACCTTCGACGCCTTCGAGCTGAAGGCCAAGGACACCGCGGAGAGCGCGCTGTCGTCGGTCGAGACCGCCCGTCTGGTCGCGCACGCCGGAACGGACGGCAAGGGATTCGGCCCGTACGTCTCGGTGATGCTGTCCGAGGCGGAGACCGCGCTCGGTCGGGCACAGACCACCTTCGCCGGGTACCAGCCTCCAGACGATCATGCCGATCACGTGCGCTCGAGGCTCGACGGACTGTTGGGCGACGCGTCCGACCATGTGGCCGACCTGCGCATCGCGGCGCGACGGGGAGAGCTCGAGCGACTCGACCGCCTGGCCAAGCCGTTGAGATCTGTGGCCGCGCAGCTGCGCCGATTCCTTGCGGTGCACGGGTGATTCGGGCGATGTCGTGGCGGCGATGTGACCCCGCGGGTGTTCGCATGAGCCGCGGGGGTGTCGCATGCAGCCGCGGGTGGGCACATGAAGCCGCGGGTGGGCACATGAAGAAGGTCCTCGGTGTGACCCTCGGGATCCTCACCGCGATGGGCGGCTTCGTCGACATCGGCGACATCGTCGCCAACTCCGCGACCGGCGCGCGCTTCGGCATGTCGCTCGCGTGGGCGGTGGTGCTGGGCGTCGGCGGCATCATCGTGTTCGCCGAGATGGCGGGTCGGGTCGCGAGCGTCACGCATCGCGCCGTGTTCGACCTCGTGCGGGAGCGCCTCGGCGCGCGGATGGGGATCCTCGAACCTCGGCGCGTCGTTCTTCATCACCTTGCTCACCCTGGTCGCGGAGGTGGCGGGCGTGGCGTTGGCGGTGCAGATGCTCACCGATGTGAACTACCTGCTGTGGATCCCGCTCGTGGGGGTGCTGGTGTGGCTCGTCATCTGGCGCATGAAGTTCTCCACGATGGAGACGGTCTTCGGTCTCATGGGGCTCGCATTGATCGCGGTGACCATCGGGCTGGTGCAGCTCGACCCGTCGTGGTCGTCGCTGTGGCACCAGGCGTCGCATCCGTCCACGCCGAGCGGTGAAGGCCTGCCCACCTACTTCTATTACGCGATCGCGCTGTTCGGCGCCGCGATGACGCCCTACGAGGTGTTCTTCTTCTCGTCGGGCGCGGTCGAGGAGAAGTGGACGAGCGCCGACCTCGGGCTCAACCGCGCGAACGTCTTCCTCGGCTTCCCGCTCGGAGGGCTGCTGTCGTTGTCGCTGATGGCCGGCGCCGCGGTCGTGTTCGCGCCGCGTCGGCATCGGCGTCGACACACTGTCGCAAGTGGCGCTGCCGACGACGATGGCGCTGGGCAAGGTCGGCCTCTCGGCGGTGATCCTGGGGTTCTTCGCCTGCACGTTCGGCGCGGCGCTCGAGACGGCGCTGTCGAGCGGCTACACCGTCGCGCAGTACTTCGGCTGGCCGTGGGGCAAGCTCGTCGCGCCCCGCAAGGCAGCGCGCTTCCACCTCGTCGTGCTCGCGTGCACGGTGGTCGCGGTGCTGGTGGGCGTCACTGCGATCGACCCGATCAAGGTGACCGAGTACTCGATCGTGCTGTCGGCGGCCGCGCTGCCGCTGACGTACTTCCCGATCCTCGTCGTTGCCAACGACCGGACCTACATGCACGAGCATGCGAACGGGAGGGTGCAGAACGTGATCGCGAGCGTGTACTTCGTGATCCTCGTGGTCGTGGCGGTCGCCACCATCCCGTTGATGATCGCAACCAAGGCGGGGGCATGAACGGCCCGGCCGGGCGTCGCCTGTGGGCGGGCCTCGAGCTCCTCGACCACCAGATCCTCGACCACGACGGCCAACTGGCGGGCAAGGTCGACGACCTCGAGTTCGAGATCGGCGACGACGGCCGGCCCGTGCTCACGGCGCTCCTCTCCGGGCTCGGCGCGCTCGCGGGCCAGCTCGGCGGCGACGCCGGGAAGGTGCTCGCCGAAGTCGAGCGGCGTGTCGCCGAGCGCACGAGCGACCCGGGCGGGCGCATTCCCGTCGAGCTGGTGAGTGGGATCGACGACCACGTCACCGTGTCTGCGTTCGCGCGACGACCTCGACAGCGATCGTGCCGAGCGATGGGTGCGCGACGTGGTGATCGCGCGGATCCCGGGAGCCGGTCATGCGGCTGAGTGAGCTCCTCGGCCACCGGGTGGTCGGCGCGAGTGGCGCGCGTCTGGGTCGCGTCCACGATGTCCTGTTGATCCAGGACGGTCGGGCTCCGGCCGGTCGAGACGCGTCGTTCCGCGTGCACGCCCTGGCGGTCGGCCGCGCGTCGATCGGGACGCGTCTCGGTTACTCGCAGGGCCATGTCGAAGGGCCGAAGTGGCTGGGCCGACTCTTCGGTCGTGGCGTGCTCCTCGTGCCCTGGGATGCGATCACCACGCGGCGACGACGGCGAGATCGTTGTCGACGACTCGCGCGTCGAGGCGCTGGACACTCCGTGACCTCGCTGCCCGGCCTCCATGTTCAGGTCGGCGTCAGGATGTCGCAATGCGCGCGTGACGCAGAGGCAAACAGGTTGCCGTAAGCATCGGTGACCCTGTGCGGTGATGAACGCACCGCGGGTGAGCAGATGGCGATAGTGGAGATGGACGCCGAGGAGGATCTGCGGGCACAGCTCGGTGACGTGGCGTCCCCCGTGCTGGCCTACCTCGAGCAACTCCATGCCGAGTGCCGCGACCTGCGCGACGGCGAGGTCGCCACCTACATCCCCCAGCTCGGGATGGCGAACCCCGACTCGTTCGCGATCTGCGTGGTCACCGTCGGCGGCTACGCGTACGAAGTCGGCGATGTCGACCAGGAGTTCACGATCCAGTCGATCTCCAAGCCGTTCGCGTACGGGCTTGCGCTCGAAGACCACGGCGTCGACGCGGTGTCGATCCGCGTCGGCGTGGAGCCCACGGGCGACCCGTTCAACTCGATCACGGTCGACGAGCAGTCGAACCGTCCGTTCAACCCGATGGTCAACGCGGGGGCGATCGTCACCACGAGCCTGGTGCGCGGCGCGACGCCCGACGACAAGTTGCAGCGCCTGCTCGGCGCGTTCGGCAACTTCATCGGCCACGACATCGAGATCGACCAGTCGGTGTTCCAGTCGGAGCGCGAGAGCGGCGACCGCAACCGGGCCATCGCCTATCTCATGCGCAACTTCGGCATGCTCGACGGTGACGTCGAGGAGATGCTCGACCTCTACTTCCAGCAGTGCTCGTTCCTCGTCACGTGCAGCGACCTCGCCGCCGCCGCCGCCACCCTCGCCAACCGCGGGGTCAACCCGATCACCGGTCGAGCGCGCGCTGGCCAGTCGATACGTGGGCAATGTGCTGAGCGTGATGCAGACCTGCGGCATGTACGACTTCGCCGGCGAGTGGACGTACACCGTCGGTCTTCCGGCGAAGAGCGGCGTGTCGGGCGGACTGATCGCGGTGTTGCCCGGACAGCTCGGCATCGGTGTGCTGTCGCCGCCGCTCGACGCGCGCGGCAACACGGTGCGCGGCATCGAGGTCTGCCGGCGACTCTCCCACGACTTCGCGCTGCACCCGCACCGCCCGGTCACCGTGGCGGGCAACGTGGTGCGCCGCCGGTATCACGCCGACTGTGTGCGCTCCACGCGTGGCGCGGTCGGTCACCGACGAAGTCGTGCTCTCGGAAGCCGGCCGCCATGTCGCGGTGCACGAGCTTCAGGGCGACCTCTTCTTCGCGACCGCCGAAGTGCTGGTGCGCGAGGTGCTCGACGACCTCGACGGCGTCGAGCACGTGGTGCTCGACGGCCGACGGGTCGGCCAGGTCGACGAGCCGGCGCAGCAGTTGCTCTCGTCGCTCGGCGAGTCGCTCGACCGCGCCGGTCGCAACGTGCTCTTCGCGGGGTTCTCGCGAGCGGTCACCGATGAGATCACCGCGCCGGTCCAGGCGTTCGAGAACATCGACGCCGCGCTCGAGTGGTGTGAACAACGAGCGCTCGCGGCCACACCCCGCGTCACGAATTCGGGGCCGTTGCTGCACGATCAGCAGCTCCTCCAGGGGCTCAGCCCGCAGGAGCTCGCGGCGATCGTCGCCCGGGTCGAGATCCGCGAGGTTGCGCCGGGGGAGATCGTCTTCCGCGAGGGCGAGCCCGCCGACACCGTGTGTTTCGTGATCGAGGGCTCCGTGAGCGTGCGCCTCCCCCTCGGAGGCAATCGCAGCCGGCGCGTCGCCGGATTCGGCGCCGGGATGGCCGTCGGTGACTTCGGCTTGGTCGAACGGGCGCCCCGATCCGCTGACGTGGTTGCCGACGAGCCCGGGGTGCTGGCGGCCTTCCCGATCGACGAGCTCCTCGTGATCGACGCGACCTCTCCCGGCCTCGCGGCGAAGGTGTATGCGAACCTCGCGCGCCTACTCGCGCAACGGTTGCGCAACGCGAATGACCAGATTCGCAGCCTCGACGCCTGATGCAACGTGCCCGGCACGGCCCGGGCCTGTGAAGATCCTGAAAATGAGCACTCACGCGATGTGCGCTGCCTGCCGAAAAAGGGCACAATAGAAGTGCCCGGATCGGTCACACTGTCGGGCCACCTCGACGGAGAATTGCCGGTGACGGGGTCGGTCACCTCGGTGAACGTCGACAACTGGCAGATCTTGGCGAACTCACGGAACAAGAACGCATTCCCCGACGTTCTACCGTCGACGGCCGCATCGCTCCCCTCGGGCGGCCGCACGAACCCCCTGGAAGGCAATTGTGGCTCGAGTTCGAAACCGTAACGAACGCGACAACGAGGATCTCGTCCGGCTGTACCTGGAAGACATCGGCCGGCACCAGCTCCTGACCAAGGACGATGAAGCGCGCCTCGCCCAAGACATCGAAGCGGGCAAGGCGGCGACGGAGACCCTCGAGAACGTCGACAAGGGCCTCACCCGCGCCGAGAAGCGCGACCTCCTGCGCCTCCAGCGCAAGGGCAACGACGCGCAGCGGCAGTTCGTGCAGTCGAACCTCCGCCTCGTCGTCTCGATCGCCAAGCGCTACCAGGCCAGCGGCATGCCGCTCCTCGACCTCGTGCAGGAGGGCAACCTCGGCCTCATCCACGCCGTCGAGAAGTTCGACTGGCGCAAGGGCTTCAAGTTCTCGACCTACGCCACGTGGTGGATCCGTCAGGCCATCCAGCGCGGCATCGCGAACGCCGGTCGCACCATTCGTCTGCCCGTGCACGCGGCCGACAACCTCGCCCGTCTCCAGAAGGAGCGCGCAGGTCTCGAGGCTCGTCTCGGTCGCCCCGCGTCGCTCGAAGAGCTGGCCGCGGAGCTCGACCTCGCGCCCGAGCGGGTCAAGGAGCTCATCCCTCACCTCGCGGAGCCGGTGTCGCTCGAGACGCCCGTCGGTGAAGACGGCGAGACGGAGCTCGGCGATCTCGTCGAGGACCGTGGCGCCGAGTCGCCGTTCGAGTCGGCCGCACGCGCCATGCTCCCGGCCGAGATCGAGAAGCTGCTCGCGGTGCTCGACGAGCGGGAGCGCTACATCCTCACGCTGCGCTTCGGGCTCGATCGTGGCGAGCCCCGCACACCCGACGAGGTCGGCCAGCTGGTCAACCTGAGCCGGGAGCGGGTGCGTCAGATCGAGGCTCGTGCGCTCGCACGTCTGCGCCACCCGTCGGTCGAGATGGGCGCCCGCGCCCTCCTCGCCGGCTAGCACCACCATTTCTTCCTGCTCTTCCTGTTTTGGCGTCAGAAACCAGCCGTAGCGGCAGGTTTTTGACGCCAAAACGCTGAGTTGGGTCAGGGGCGCCGGTAGTCGCGGCTGTCGAGCAGGGCTCGCAGCGCGCGCATGGCCCGGTAGACGCGCTGGCGGGCGCCGTGCTCGGTGGTGTGCAGGTGCTGGGCGACATCGTCGTAGCCGAGGTCGTCGAAGAATCTGAGGCGGAGCACTTCACGATGACGCTCCGGGAGCTCGGCGAACGCGGCAGTGGGCACCGCGACGTCGCGCGTGTCGGCACCGAGGTCGGCCGGATCGTGCGCGGCGGCATCGCCGAAGCTCGGGCGGAGCTCGACGCGACGGCGGGATCGGACGCGTGCCTGGTCGACCGCGAGGTTCTGCACGATGCGCATCACGTACCACTTCGCCCGGTCGGCATCGGCGGCGATCACGCCACGTTGGAGCGCGCGGACCACGGCGGTCTGCGCAAGGTCTTCGGCGTCGGCATCGCAGAAGGTCAGCGACCTCGCGTAGCGGAAGATCTCGCGGTGGTGCTCGACCACGACCTCGCGCAGGTCGACCTGCTCGCTCTCGACCTCGTCGTGGTGCCCGCCGCCCATGGCCCGCATCCGTCGTGTCCGTCTGAACTGCCGGTACCGTACATTCCGGTCAGTCCGCGGTGCAATGGCGGGCGGAGCGCGGCGTGCGGTGATACGTAGCCTGTCCGGAGGGTGAGGGCTCGAAGGACGGGGCACGCCAGTGATGATGCGCGGCGGCGGCAACATGGGGATGGGGCGCCCGGGTCGACGTGATCGCAGCATTCTCGACGAAGAGCTCAACTCCGGGACCATGCGACGCGTCATGCGGCTCGCGCTCGACTACCGAGGCCTGCTTGCCATCTTCCTCGCGCTCGTGGTCGTCGACGCCGTCCTCACCACGATCAACCCGCTGATCCTGCGCAGCATCATCAACAACGGCATCGGGGGAAGGACACGCAGCTGATCATCCAGCTGGCCGTCCTCGCTGCGATCATCGCGACCGTCGACATGGGTGTGTCGCTGGTGCAGCGCTACGTGTCGTCGCGCATCGGCGAGACGCTGATCTTCGACTTGCGACGCAAGGTGTTCGCGCACGTGCAGCGCATGCCGATCGCGTTCTTCACGCGCACGCGCACGGGCGCGCTGGTGAGCCGTTTGAACAACGACATCATCGGCGCGCAGTCGGCGTTCACCAACACGCTCGGATCAGTGGTGAGCAACGTGATCACCGTGGCGATCGTGCTGGTGGCGATGCTCGCGCTCTCGTGGCAGATCACGCTTGCGTCGTTGGTGCTGCTCCCGCTCTTCGTCATTCCTGCGCGCCTGGTCGGCAAGAAGGTGCAGAAGATCACGCTGGAGCGCTACGAGCTCCAGGCCGAGATGAACTCCACGATGACCGAGCGCTTCAACGTCGCGGGCGCGATGCTCGTGAAGCTGTTCGGTCATCCGGAGCTCGAGCAAGCGGGCTTCGAGCGCTCAGCCGCGCGCGTGCGCGACACCGGGATCTCGGTGAGCATGTACAACGGCTTCTTCTTCTCATCGATGTTCCTGCTCACGTCGATCGCGACCGCAGTCGTCTACGGGTGGGGCGGTGTGATGACCGTGCACGGCCAGCTCGACATCGGCACGGTGGTCGCGCTCACCGCGTACCTGCAGCGGCTGTACGGACCGCTCAACCAGCTGTCGGGCATCCAGATCGACGTGATGACCGCGCTCGTGTCGTTCGACCGCGTCTTCGAAGTGCTCGACCTCGAGCCGATGATCGACGAGAAGCCGGGCGCGGTCGACCTGCCCGACGGTCCCGTCACCGTGGAGTTCGAGCACGTCGACTTCCGCTACCCGCGTGCCGACGAGGTGTCGCTGGCGTCGCTCGAGTCGGTCGCCACGCTCGACCAGACACCGAGTCACGACGTGTTGCACGACGTGAGCTTCCGGGTCGAGCCCGGTGCGCTCGTCGCGCTGGTGGGCCCGTCCGGCGCGGGAAAGACCACGATCAGCAGTCTCGTGCCGCGGCTCTACGACGTCGAGCGTGGCGCGATCCGCGTCAACGGGGTCGACGTGCGCGACGCGACGCTCGCGAGCGTGCGCGACGCGATCGGTGTGGTCACGCAGGATCCGCACCTGTTCCACGACACGATCCGCGCCAACCTCGAGTACGTGGCGCCGAGCGTCAGCGAATCCGAGATGTACGACGCGCTCGAGTCGGCGCAGATCCGCTCGCTGATCGACACGCTTCCCGACGGCCTCGACACCGTCGTCGGTGATCGGGGCTACCGATTCTCGGGTGGCGAGAAGCAACGCATCGCGATCGCGCGCCTGTTGCTCAAGAGCCCGCGCGTCGTCGTGCTCGACGAGGCGACCGCGCACCTCGACTCAGGATCCGAAGCTGCGGTGCAACGCGCCCTCGACACGGCGCTCGCCGGGCGTACGTCGATCGTGATCGCGCACCGGCTCTCGACCGTGCGCCATGCCGACGCGATCCTCGTGGTCGTCGACGGCCGCATCGCCGAGCGCGGCACCCACGACGAACTGCTCGCGCGCGGCGGAATGTACGCCGAGCTCTACGAGACGCAGTTCAAGCCCCAGGCGGCAGCGACCCCGGTCATCGCTTCCTGATGGCCCGCGTGCTCGTCACCCGCCGCCTGCCCGACGGGGGGCTCGATCCGCTGCTCGCGGCGGGCCACGAGATCGTGCAACGCCCCGACGACGAGCCGCTCACGCCGGCGGAGTTGGCCGACGCGGCGGCCACCGTCGAGGCCATCGTGTGCGTGCTCACCGACCGGATCGACGCCAGCGTCCTGCGCGCAGGGAAGGACCGACTGCGCGTCGTCGCCGACGTCGCCGTCGGATACGACAACATCGACGTGGCCAGCGCAACGGAGCTCGGCATCGCGGTGTGCAACACGCCGGGCGTCCTCGACGAGACCACCGCCGACCTGGCCTTGGCGCTGATCCTGGCCGCGGCGCGGCGCACGTCCGACGCCGAGCACGATCTCCGCACCGGCCGCTGGACGGGCTTCCGCGTCGACGGGTTCCTCGGCGTCGACGTGCACGGTGCCACGCTCGGGATCGTCGGCTACGGCCGAATCGGACGCGCCGTGGCGCGCCGCGCCTCCGGCTTCGACATGAACGTGTTGCACCACACGCGACATGACACCGGCGTCGCGGGATGGACACCCGATCTCGACGACCTGCTGCGCGAGTCCGACATCGTCACGCTGCACGTACCGCTCACCGACACGTCCACGCATCTGATCGACGCCCGACGTCTCGCACTGATGGGACCGAACGCCGTGCTCGTGAACACCGCGCGCGGACCGGTGGTCGACGAGGAAGCGCTCGCCGTCGCGCTGGAGGCCGGCACCATCTTCGCCGCGGGGATCGACGTGTTCGAGCGCGAACCCGCGGTGCATCCGCGGCTCCTGGCCGCGCCACACGCGGTGCTCCTTCCGCACATCGGGAGCGCGACCGAACAGACCCGACGCCGGATGGCGCAGCTCGCGTGCGAGGGCGTGGTCGCAGTGCTCGCCGGCGACTCACCTCCGAACCTCGTCACTCGCTGACTTGCCCAAGAACCTGTTTTGGCGTCAAAAAGCACTCGTAGCTAGTGCTTTCTGACGCCAAAACGAGTGAAGAGTGGCGGAGGGAGAGGGATTTGAACCCTCGAGGAGGCTTAACACCCCCTACTCGCTTAGCAGGCGAGCACTTTCGGCCACTCAGTCATCCCTCCTGAGCGGGCAAGTGTACGCGGGGTACCTTCGAGGTGTGGACCCCGTCGATGCCCTCGACCAGATCGCGACTCTCCTCGAGCGCAGCCGCGCCGGTCGCTACAAGGAGGAGGCCTTCCGCAAGGCGGCCGACGCGATTCGCGGCCGCCCCGTCGACGACCTCCAGGCGCTTGCCGCGCAGGGCAAGCTCGCATCGCTCCCCGGCATCGGGTCGAGCACGGCGCGTGTCGTTGCGCAGGCGCTCGCGGGCGAGGTCCCGGAGTACCTGGCCCGCCTCGAAGCCGAATCGGCCCCTGACGTGGGCGCGGGCGGCGAGATCCACGCGGCCCTGGCCGGCGACCTTCACCTGCACTCCACCTGGTCCGACGGCGGCGCGTCGATCGAAGCGATGGCCCGCAAGGCGGCCGAGCTCGGGCATCGCTACCTCGCGATCACCGACCACTCGCCGCAGCTGAAGGTCGCGCACGGCCTCACCGCGGAACGGCTCGACGAGCAGCTCGGTGTGGTGGCGAGCCTCAACGAGGAGCTCGCGCCGTTCCGGGTGCTCACCGGCATCGAGGTCGACATCCTCGACGACGGTCGTCTCGACCAGCACGACGACCTGCTCGCCGAGCTCGACGTGGTCGTGGCGAGCGTGCACTCGAAGCTCCGCATGTCGGAGCAGCCGATGACCGACCGCATGGTCGCCGCGATGGCCAACCCGCACGCCGACATCCTCGGCCATTGCACCGGCCGGCTCGTGCTCGGAAAGGGCCGACCCGAGAGCACGTTCGACGCCGAGCTCGTGTTCGGGGTGTGCGCGCACTTCGACAAGGCCGTCGAGATCAACTGTCGTCCGGAGCGACTCGACCCGCCGATGCGCCTGCTCGAGCGGGTCGTGGCGAACGGGTGCAAGGTGTCGATCGACACCGACGCGCACGCGGTCGGTCAACTCGAATGGCAGGCGTACGGGTGTGCCCGCGCCGCCGACGCGGGTGTCGAGCTGAACGATGTGGTCAACACCTGGCCGGTCGAGCGTCTGCTCGAGTGGACGGCATCGCACGCCGCCTGAGCGCTCGCGCGCTCGTCGCGGTGACCGTCGTCTTCGGCGTGCTCACCGCGGCACTCCTCGGAGCGACGGCGGTCGACGCGGACACGAACCCGTACGCGACTGCCGACCGTGCCATGGCACAACGCGTGCGCGACGACGGTCTGTCGGGTGGTGTGCTCTTCGTCGCGTCCGCGGCTGACGGGTCGGGCGCAGGCCGCACTCTGCACGACGAGCACTTCGGGTCGATGCGCGCATCCACCGTGATCCCCATCGCGTCGGCGAGCAAGTGGCTCACCTCGGCCACGCTGATGACGTTCGTCGACGACGGCATCGTGCGGCTCGATGATCCCGTGGCGAATTACCTGCCTGAGTTCCACGGCGCCAAGGCAGCGATCACCGTGCGTCAACTGCTCTCGCACACCACCGGACTGCCGTGGGACGACTGCGTGTCCGACTCGTCGACCACGCTGCGCGCCTGTGCATCGTCGATCGCCCATGGCGGCGATCCGACGACGCCTCCCGGCACCGCGTTCTCGTACTCGTCGGTCGGATTCCAGGTCGCGGGCGCGGTGATCGAGGAGTTGTCGGGGAAATCCTTCGAGCGCACCTTCGAAGACCGCATCGCGACGCCACTCGCCATGACGCACACACGATTCGATCGCACCGGATCGTCGCGCACGCAGAACCCCGTGCCGGCCGCGTCCGTCACCTCGTCGGTCGACGACTACGCCCGCTTCCTCGCCATGCTTGCGAACCACGGCACGCGCGACGGCGCGCGAGTGCTCTCGGCGGATTCGATCGCCGAGATCGAACGTGATCAGGTCGCGGGGCTCGACACATCTCGCGACGGCGCGGTGCAGATCACCGACATCCCGACCTACGGCCTGGGTGTGTGGCGCGACGTGGTCGACGCACACGACACCATCCGTGTGGTCAGCGGCAGCGGTGCGCTCGGGTTCTACCCGTGGATCGATCGCGTGCACGACACCTACGGCATCGTTGCGGTGGCCGACGTGAACAGTGGGCCTGAGCACGCGGTCCCCGCGTCGCAACGCATTGCTCGCCAGCTGTGGCGAGCCGCGGCGCGCGCGACGTCGACCGGTTGATCCCCGTGGATGACGCGCCCGACGATCCGACCGCAGGGTGGAAGGCCGATCCGCGCGGCGAGGCGCGTCGCCGGTACTGGGACGGCACGGTGTGGACGAGCCTCGTGTCCGACCAGGGCCAGCACCTCGCACCCCAGGTCAACGGTGTGGTCATCCCGCTTGCCGCGGGGTTGTTGGCCCGCAGCACCGAGCGTCTCGTCGTCGACGACGCGCGCATCGCGCTGCACGTCGACGCGTTGCTCGACCCGCTCATCGTCGGACGCGCCGAGGTGCGTGGCATGTGCGTCGGCGGTGGCGCGCCGCGGATCGCGGCTCCGCCACGCGACCTGAACCTCCCGAACGTCATGACGAGGTCGCACGACCATGGGAACCTCACCGTGGTCTTCCGCACGCCTCAGCCGTGGCCACGCGTCGCGATGTCGATGCGGATCAACCATCCGCCGCGACGCGCCATCCGATCGACGGGTATCGCGTGCGCGTGGGCGACGTCAACGCCGCGCGCACCGCGCTCGTGCGCCTGGGGATCACCGTCACCGACGCCGTGCAAGACCTCCTCCGGCGCTGACGAGTCAACGCGCGCTGGTCAGGACCCGCTCCCGTACGGGCGCGTGATGATCTCGAGGAAATGGCCGTCGGGATCGTCCCAGTAGACGCCGCGCCCGCCATCGTGGTGGTTGATCACGCCGGAGTGCGACCGCGACGGATCGGCCCAGTGCTCGAGGCCGCGCTCGACGATTCGGCCGTAGATCTCGTCGAACTCGGGCTCCGACACGATGAACGCGTAGTGCTGCGAGGGCACGTCGCCGTCGACTTCGTGGAAGTCCATCGAGACTCCGTTGTCGAGCTCGACCACCAGGAATGGCCCGAACCTGGTCGCGGCGGGACGCCCGAGCATCTCGGTGAGGAACGTGGCCGAGATCTGTTGGTCGCGGCACCAGACGATGGTGTGGTTCAGCGCGACGGTCATGACCGTGCCTCCTGGACGCGGGAACAGCCCGCGTTGGTAGGTTCGGGGGGTGCCCCGATTCTCGCGCGCAGAGCTGGAAGCGGCCTTCGCCCACCGTCAGACGGCGAACGCCCAGACGATGGCCGCCGACGACCTCGACGGATGGGTGAACCAGTTCACCGAGGACGCCGTCTACATGGAGCACGGCGCGGGCGAGCTTCGAGGTCGTCAAGCCATCCGCGACTGGCTCGCCGGTTGGATGACGAAGAAGGGCGCGAGCCTCGCGACGTTCGAGGTCGAGTGGACGATGTTCGACGAGGAGCGCGGGTGGATCGTGTACTGCCTGCAGAACCGGATGCCCGACCTGGGTGATGGCAAGGTGCGCCAAGCGCCGGCGTTCATCCTGCTCAAGTACGCCGGCAACCACCAATGGTCGTACCAGGAAGACATCTACAACCCGCGCGAGATGCGCGACATCACCAAGGACTGGTTCGCCGCCAAGGAAGCGTCCGAAGCCTGACGGCACCCCACGCGACATCACGGACGTGCGCTCTCGGTGCACCGTTGGTAGGTTCCGCGCATGAGCACCTACACGCGCGCAGAGCTCGAGCAGGCCTTCGATCACTACCAGGAGGTGAACGCCCGCTCGATGGCGACCCAGGACTGGTCGGCGTGGGCGAACCAGTTCACCGAGGACGCCGTCTACATGGAGCACGCGTTCGGCGAGATGCGGGGTCGCGAGACCATCCGGGCCTGGATCACCGAAGTGATGAAGTCGCCGGGCTGGGACCAGGCGACCTTCGAACCCGAGTGGCGGATGATCGACGAGGAGAAGGGATGGATCGTGATCTCCTTCCTCAACATCATGCCGACCCTCAGTGACGGCGTGGTGCGCCAGGCGGTCAACTTCTCGCTGATCAAGTACGCCGGCAACAACCAGTGGTCGTACCAGGAAGACATCTACAACCCCATGGAGATGGGCAAGCTGACGACCGACTGGTTCGAGGCGAAGGCCGCGCTCGAAGCCTGACGCTCGCCGCACGCTCCGCGACTTCATCGCGCCGCGTCGGAACCCCCCCGACCCAGGAGCACCCATGCAGCTCGATCTCCACGTCTCGCGTTTCGATTGGGCCGGCTCACCCGCGGGCATCGGCCCGGGCGTGGCCGAGCTCGCCCGACGCGCCGAAGCGGTCGGCGTGCGCACGCTGTCGTTCATGGATCACTTCTTCCAGATGGACTGGATGGCCCCGGCCGAGGACCCGATGCTCGAGGGCTACACCGCGCTCGGCTTCGTCGCCGGTGGCACGGATCGCCTGCGTCTGCGGCTCCTCGTGACCGGCGTCACCTACCGCCATCCCGGCCTCCTCGCCAAGACGGTCACCACGCTCGACGTGCTGTCCGGCGGGCGCGCCGAGCTCGGGATCGGCGCGGCGTGGTACGAGCGTGAGCATCGCGGGCTCGGTGTGCCCTTCCCGCCGACGGCCGAGCGGTTCGAGCGGCTCGAGGAGACGATCCAGATCTGCTTGCAGATGTGGAGCGACAACGACGGTGCGTACGACGGGAAGCACTACCAACTCGAGGCGACCCTGTGCCGTCCTGAACCGGTGAGCACGCCGCGCCCGCGGATCCTCATCGGTGGCGGCGGCGAGCGGAAGACGTTGCTCCTCGTCGCGAAGTATGCCGACGCGTGCAACTTCTTCGGTGGGCCCGATGAGATCGCACACAAGGTCGACGTGCTGCGCCGGCACTGCGACACGGTGGGGCGCGACCCGAACGAGATCGAGGTGACCGCAGGGTTTCGTGACCTGCCGCCCGACGTCACCGCCGACGACCTGTTGGCTCGCGCGGAGAGCTACGCGGCGGTCGGGGTGTCCACGGTGGTGACCGGACCCGAAGGCGACGACCCGGCGGGGTCGCTCGAGCAGCGGTTCGGCCCGGTCATCGAGCGCCTCGCTGCAATCGAGCCGGCGCGGCTCTGAGCCATCGGTCGCGCGCGACCGCGTCGACGCGCCGACGCGTTGGCCGCGGCAACGCCGGTGCCCCAGTGATGCAGGCGCGCCCAGAAGCGCTCTCGGGTCGCGGCGAAGTTGTGCATGTGCGCCATCTGCGGGCACACGAACACGCTGATGTCGTTCGACGCCGGGAACGCCGCCGGTTCCGCCCACGGATCCGGTGTGACGTCGCGTTCGCCGACCGCGATCATCACAGGCACGTCGATCGCGGCCGCCTCGGCGGCGACGGTGCCCGGGTTGACCATGAGCATCGCGCAGCCCGGCACCGACGTGGAACGCCAGATCGGCAGTGGGGAACCCGGGGGCGGGCTCATGTCGGCCGCGACGATCTCGGCGGGCTCGTCGTCCCAGTGGAACGCCCACGTCATCGCGGCGAACGGATCGCTGCTCTCCATCACCGGCGGCGCCCCCGGGGCCGCCGGAAGCACGGTGTGGATCGCGCTGAAGCCGAGGATCGCGACGCCGTCGAAGGTCCGGTGCCGGCCCTGCGCCACGATGGTGAAGCACCCGCCCATCGACTGGCCGAAGCCGAGCACGGTGGCACCGACCAGCGGCGGCATGTCGTCGGCGATCGTGCCGGCAACGAGCCGCGCCATGACCGCGTCGACGACCTGCTGGTTCGATCGCGGGATGTTGTCGTAGTCGAGGACGTTGCCCTCGGGCACGGTCGATTGACCGACGCCGAGGTGGTCGACGGCGACGAACACCCACCCGCGCTCCGTGTGCCATCCCGCTTCGCCGCCACCGGAACTTCCCGGCAGGTCGAAGGAGTAGTAGCCGCGGCTGTAGCCCGCGCCGGGGAACGCGAAGCACACGACGGGCGGATCGGCCAGCGCCGCGACGTCGGGCAGGTGCACAGTCACCGCCTGCTCCGCTGCCACGCCGAGCCCGGCCGCTTCGGTGATGTCGATCGCCAACTCGATGGATCTCATCATTCCCCCGCACTCGTCGAAACGTTCGTTGGACGCGCCCCCGTGTTCGGCGGCGCAGCGCGGGAGATCCTGTCACAGCTGCGCGGTGACGGCGGTCCAACTCGGACCGCCGTCACGCAGCGTCGAGCGCGACGAGGGCTCGTTCGCCGCGAGCAGGTCGTCGATCTGGCCGAGCGCGGAGGCCATGCCTTCCTCCATGCCCATCGAGATGATCTGGTCCATGGCGTCCACCGACGCGAAGCTCGTCTCGATCGCCATGCGCGTGCCGCCGCTCGGCAGCTCGTCGAGGCTGACCCGCATGCCCATCACCGGCATGTCGGGGTCCGGCGTTCCGTTCTCGTGCGCGAAGCCGTCCTCGAACTCGAGGCGGCGCGGGGCGTCGACGGCGGTCACGATCCACCACCCGTGCGGCTGGTCACCTTCCGGCCCGGTCATGAAGTACGACACACGGCCTCCGGGCGTGAGGTCGTGGTCGACGAACGTTGCCGGGTACTCCGGCGGGCCCCACCAGCGCTCGAGCTGACGCGGGTCGTCCCACAGCTGCCACACGCGGGCCACGGGGGCATCGAACTCCGAGGTGATGGTCATGGTGAGTTGGTCGCGATCCTTCTCGACGTTCGTGACAGTCATGAGTGGGCTCCTTGGTCGGGGTGTTCGGTGGGCAGATCGGCAGATGGGTCGTCGGCGAGCAGGACCTCCTCGAACCGATCGAGGCGACCGCGCCAGACCGCTTCGAAGTGGTCGAGCAGACGGTGCGCGTCGCGCACCCGTTCGACGTTGCCGCGCACGAGTTGCTCGCGGCCGTGGCGGCGCTTCGTCACCAGCTCCGCGCGCTCCAGCACGGCGACGTGCTTCTGCACCGCGGCGAAGCTCATGGCGTAGTTGCGCGCCAGCGACGACACGGAGTGCTCCCCGCGCATCGTTCGCACGACGATGTCGCGTCGAGTGGGGTCGGCCAGCGCCTGGAACAGCTGGTCCGTGCGCTGTTCCTCGGCGAGGTCCCGGTCTGCGAGTTCTACAACCATCGAGTTGTAGGTTAGCGCAGCCCTCGGGCTGATGGCCACGTCTCGATGGCGCGGCTACGGGGTGCGGCCGATGAACGCCAGCAGCTGGGTCTGCACGTCGGCGTCGTCGGCCACGTCGACGCGCGGCCCGTACTGTCCGCTCTGACGCAGCACCTCGTCCATCGGGAGCATGCCTTCGAGCATGGCGGCGCACGTGTCGGGGTCGAGCGTCTCGTCCTGGCCCGTCGCCCGTGCGAGATCCCAGCGGTGCAGGAACACGTCGTTCGTGTAGATCATGGCGATCGCCTGCTCGAGCGACATGCGGCCGATGTGCGGCAGGTCGTACTCGCGTTCGCGCGGTGGTCGGGTCGTCGAGCAATGCCTGCACCGCATCGGTCTGCGTGCGCCACGCGCCGACCGGGTCGTCGTCGACCGACGGACCCGCGGGCAACGTGATGCCGGTTGCGCCGTCGAGAAAGGCCGGGAGCCACTCGGTGAGATGGCGCACGACGTCGCGCGCGACCCACCCGTCGACCGGCGCGGGGTTGTCCCACGCGTCGGGTGGCGTGCCTTCGACGGTGACGGTGAACGCGCCCGCGACGCGCCGGTGCTCGTCGGCCTGCGCGCTCATCGGAGCTCCGCGATCACCGCGTCGAGCTTGGTGTAGCCCTGTTCCACGCCGGTCTCCATGCCGCTGGCCAGCCACTGGTCGCGCCCCTCGAAGCTGTCGACCAGCGATTGGGCGTGGAGTCGAGCGCGGCCGTCGCCCAGGTCTTCGAAGGTCAACGTCTCGAGGGCGACGTCGTCGGGCTGGCCGTCGAACGTGAAGGTCTGCACGATCTGGTCGGCGCCCACCGCGTGGAAGCAACCGTGAAAGCCGTACTCGTCGCCATCGCGGCGCGCCACGTAGCGCCAGCGGCCGCCGCTCGTGGCGTCCCAGTCGAGGATCTCGGTGTCCATCCCATCGGGGCCGACCCAACGCGCGAACAGCGCAGGATCGGTGTGGGCGCGCATCAGCTCGGCCGGTGTGGCGTCGAAGTCGCGGGTCATGCGGATGATCGGCAGGGTGGGGTCGGCCTCGATGGAGACCTGGTAGCGGTTGCTGGTCGCGCTCATGACGCTGCTCCTTGCTGTCGGTGTCCGGGCGGTCGGTGTCGGGGCTGCGTTCGTTCGTCTCGTCGCGCAGCTCGGCGAGGACGGCGTCGAGACGCTCGTAACGCTCCTGCGCCCGTTCGCGGTATCGCTCGATCCACTTCGTCATCAGGTCGAAGACCTCCGCTTCGAGGTGACACGGCCGCCGCTGCGCGTCCTTGGTCTGGCTCACGAGCCCGGCGTCGGCGAGCACCTTGATGTGCTTGGACACCGCCTGGATCGACACGTCGTAGGGGTCGGCCAGTTCCCCGACGGTGGCGTCGCCCACCGCAAGGCGCGCCACCATGTCGCGCCGCGTCGGGTCGGCGAGGGCGGCGAAGATCCGGGAGAGCTGGTCGTCGGGCACGGAGCGTCCTTGTTCAACTGATGAGTTGAACACAAGATACGCCGCGACAACCGACGTTGTCAACCCTTTGGTTGAGAAGAACGACGGCGAGTTGCAGCCCGCGTCGTCAGCGGTACGCGCGATCGCGTCAGGGTCGCCCCGCGTGCGCGGCGTCCACCCGTTGGGTGAGCACGATTCCGTCCGACGCGCCGCTCGGTCCGTAGTGGTTGGCCACGATGAACAGCGTCCGTCCGTCGTCGCCGCCGAGCATGCACGAGAAGCAGCCGCGGTCGACGTCGATCGTGTCGAGCACCTCGCCGCCTTCCGCGACCCGAGTGCAACGTTGCCCCGGAACGCTGGCGTACCAGATCGCCCCGTCGGCGTCGGCGCAGATGCCATCGGGCGCGGAGTCGGGTCCGAGGTCGGCCCACACGCGTCGATCGACGAGATCACCCGAGTCGGTGATCGTCCACGCGGTCAGCCGGTCGGCGTGCGACTCGGCCACCACGAGCGTGGTGTCGTCGAGCACGACCATCCCGTTCGGGAACCAGACGTCGTCGGCCACCTGGTGACTGCTGCCGTCGGGCATCACCACGGCGACGATGCCTGGCTTGCGCTCCTCCCACGGTGCAGCAGCCGGGCATGTCCACCCACGCGCCGGCCGGCGCCGTCGACCACGATCTCGTTGAACGGCTGACCCGCCGCGCCGTACGGCGCCTGCTCGCGCCCGACCACCACACCGCTCGACGTGGTGGTCACGAGCCGCCCGTCGGGAAGCCAGTCGATCGAGAAGGGCAAACCTTCGACCCGCGCCACCACCTCGCGGTTGCCGGCGTCGTCGAACACGAGCACCTCGCCGGCCATCCAGTCACACATCCAGAACCGGCCGTCGTGCCAGCGCGGCGACTCGCCCATCTGGATCCCGGTCGCGAAGAGCTCAGCCATGACCACGAAGCCTGCCATTTCCACCAGCGCGGCGTTCACCGGTGAGGCACTATGAGCGTGTGCGCGCGCTGGAGACGGACTACCTCGTCGTCGGGGCGGGGGCCTCGGGGATGGCCTTCGTCGATTCGCTGTTGAGCGCGTCCGACGCCGACGTCGTGCTCGTCGACCGCCGACATCGCCCGGGCGGGCACTGGCTCGACGCGTATCCCTTCGTGAGGTTGCACCAGCCGTCGGCGTACTACGGCGTCAACTCCCGTGTCCTCGGTGCCAACCGCATCGACGACACCGGCCCGAACGCCGGCTTCTACGAGCGGGCCACGGCCTCGGAGATCTGCGGCTACTACAACCGGGTCCTCGAGGAGCAGTTCCTCGCGTCGGGTCGCGTGCGCGTTCCTGCCCATGTCGGAGTATCGCGGCGAGGACAACGACGGCCATCACGTGATGTCCATGCTCAACGGCGCCGAGACCACGGTGACGGTGCGGCGGAAGTTCGTCGACGCGACCTACGTCGAGTCGGAGATCCCGTCGCGGCACACGCCCAGCTTCGAGGTCGACGACGACGTGCAGCTTCATGGCGCCGAACGGGCTCGTGCACCTCAGCGGTCCCGCGACCGGATTCACGGTGATCGGCGCGGGCAAGACCGCGGTCGACACGTGCTGCTGGCTCCTCGACGTCGGCGTCGCGCCGGATCACATCCGGTGGATCAAGCCCCGCGACGCATGGGTGTTCAACCGTGCGTTCACCCAACCGCTCGATCGGCTGGGATCGTCGTACATGCAGCTCCAGGCCGCATGGGTCGGCGCGGCCGCGCAGGCCGACGACGCGATCGACTACGCGCACCGTCTCGAGGCGAGCGGTGTGTTCCTGCGGTTCGACGAGGGCGCCGAACCGACGATGTTCAAGGGTTCGACCATGAGCACGTACGAGCTCGAGCAGGGACGTCAGATCGAGAACGTGGTGCGCCTCGGGCGCGTCCGGAGGATCAGCACGACGGAGCTCGCTGCTCGACGAGGGCTCCCTCCCGATCGGATCCCGGGCACGTGTACGTCGACTGCACCGCGAACGGTGTTCGAGCGACGGTGCCGCGTCCGCTCTTCGAGGACGCCGCGGATCAACCTGGAGTACGTGACCGTCGGTGTGATCCCGTGGAGCGCGTCCACCGTGGGATACATCGAGGCGACCCGTGACGACGTCACCGAGAAGAACCGCCTGTGCCCACCGGTCGTGTTCTCGGGCCGGTCGCACGACCTGCTCGACCTCGCCCGGTCCGGCTTGACCGGCACGCTCGCACGCGGCGCGGAAGCCGACGTCGCAACGTGGAGCGACCGCGCTCGTCTCAACCCGGCAGGGGCGCCGCGAGCCGCGGCGACGATGCGGAGTTGGCGCAGGCGCTCATGACGGTGTCGGCCAACGTGCGCCCGGCGATGGAGAACTTCGAACGGATCCTCGGGCCGTTCCGCGCGGCCTGACGGCGCAACCGTCGCTACTGTGGAGAGCAGCGAAGGGGAGTAGCTCCTCGCTGGGTGATCGACACGCTGGGTGATGAGCCCCGGTCCCCAGGCCTGCCGTGCAGGTGAGCGAGACCTTCGATCAGGCATCAGCAGATGCCCGGTCGATGGTGTCTTCACCTTCCTCCGGGTCGATCCGGAGGAACGCAGTGCAGGCATTTCTGGTCAGCTTCGGCATCATCTTCGTCGCCGAGCTCGGCGACAAGAGCCAGTTGATGGCCCTCACCTTCGCCACCCGCTACCGGGCGATCACGATCCTGATCGCGATCACCGCGGCGACGGCACTCGTCCACCTGTTCAGCGTGTTGCTCGGCGCCGCTGTCGGGGTGGCGCTGCCCACGCAGGCGATCTCGCTCGTCGGGGGCGTCGCCTTCCTCGTGTTCGCCGCATGGACACTTCGCGGCGACGATCTCAGCGAGGACGAAGCGAGGCGCGCCGCGCACGACGAAGTCGGTCTATCTTCACCGTCGGGATCGCCTTCTTCCTCGCGGAGCTCGGCGACAAGACGATGCTGGCCACGGTCACGCTCGCCACCGACAACGGGCTCGTCGGTACGTGGCTCGGCTCCACGCTCGGCATGGTCGCAGCCGACGCGCTCGCGATCCTGGTCGGCCAGCAGCTCGGCACGAGGCTTCCCGAGCGCGTGGTCCAGATCGGCGCGGCGGTCACGTTCGTCGTGTTCGGGGTGCTCTTGATCATCGAAGGGTTGCGCTGAGCACGCGCGACCTGTCCACCCGCGAAGGCCCGGTTGCGGGCGCGCGTTGCGGTCATCGGTGGTGTTGGAGGTACTGGTTGAGTCGTGCGGCCTGGCGCGTCTGATGGTCGCGCTCGGCGAGGTTGGGTGCGTTGCGCGCCGCATCTGGCATAGAGACTGGCGGCGAGCTCGAGATCACCGTTCTTCTCGTGGAGGTACGCGGCGACCGCCTCGCGTCGCGGGACGTGTTCGTCGACCTCGGCCAGTGCCACCAGTCCGGCCGGCGCGCCGTCGGCCTCGCCGACGGCGACCGCGCGGTTGAGCCGCACGATCGGCGTGTCGGCGAACCGGAGCAGCTCGTCGTACCACTCGACGATCTGGACCCAGTCGGTCTCCTCGACCCGCGGCGCGTCGGCATGGAGCGCGGCGATCGCCGCCTGTGCCTGGTACTCGCCGAGCTGATCGCGCGCCAGCGCCGCGTGTGCGATGTCGACGCCCTCGGCGATGAGCGCCGTGTCCCATTGGCTGCGGTCCTGATCGGCGAGCGGCACGATGCTTCCGTCCGGCCGGGTACGGCTGCGGCGGCGGGCGTGGTGCAGCAGCATCAGGGCGAGCAAACCGTCGACCTCGGGGTCGTCCACCAGAGCAGCCAGCTGCCGGGTCAGTCGGATCGCCTCGGCCGCGAGATCGACGTCGCCGGAGTAGCCCTCGTTGAAGACGAGGTACAGCACCCGCATCACCGTGCCCACGTCGCCGGGGCGATCGACCCCGGCCCGACTGACCATGCGCTTGGCCCGGCTGATGCGCTGCGCCATGGTGGGCTCGGGCACGAGGTAGGCCTGGGCGATCTGGCGAGTGGTGAGCCCACCCACGGCTCGGAGGGTCAACGCCACCGCCGACGACGACGTCAGATCGGGGTGCGCGCACAGGAAGTAGAGGCGCAAGGTGTCGTCGGCGCTCGGGATCGCGCCGGCTGGCGGTTCGGTGTCGAACCGGAGCTCTCGGTCGCGGCGGGCGGCGTCTGACCGCGTCATGTCGAGGAAGGCCCTCCACGCGACCGTGATGAGCCACCCCGTGGGGTCGGCGGGCGCCTCGTCCCCCCACGCGGCGAGCGCCCGGATGAGCGCCTCCTGCACGGCGTCCTCGGCCGTCGCGAAGTCAGCACCGCGACGGACGAGGACGCTCAGGACCCGCGGGACGAGCTCGCGGAGCTCGACGTCGTCCACGGTCAGTGGGTGAAGGTGGGCGGCGCGGCCAGGAAGGGTCGGACCTCCAGCCATTCGTGGATCGGTTCGCCGCCGGCTCCCGGTGCGGCCGACAGCTCACCGGCGAGCTCGATCGCTCGCTCGTAGCTGTCGACGTCGATCACCATCCATCCCGCGATCAGGTCCTTCGTCTCGGCGAACGGGCCGTCGGTCACCGGCGGGTCGCCCCTCGCCGTCGTAGCGGACCCACATGCCGTCGGGCGACAGCGCCTGCCCGTCGATGAACTCGCCGCTGCCCTCGAGCCGAGTGGCGAAGTCGTTCATGTACTGGATGTGGGCCTCGACCTCGTCGGGCTTCCACTGGTCCATCGGGACATCGTTGACGGGCGCCGGGGCGCCCCGGTAGTGCTTGAGCAACAGGTACTTGGCCATGGTGTTCTCCTTGTGTGACGTCGGCCCTGTCGGCCGGATGCACCCCTGGGACGGAGCCGGACCCGATTCTCGACATGACGAGCGAAGATTTCTCCGCCGACTCACCGCCTCGTTGCATCAGGATCCCACGAAGCCCAGCATGCTGGTCGAGTCTCGTGTCGCGAAGCAGTCGCTCAACCCCGGCGACATAGGGTCCGGTTCCCACGCCGCGCCTGCGCCCGAGGCCGCCCCGGCGACGACACGTAAGGACGACCGATGGCCTCTCGACGCCGAGCCGCGCGCCACAGCCTGCCGATCCCCGATGCCCATCAGCCGATCCCGGGTCTGGTCACCTACGACGCGAAGGATCCGGCGACGAGCTTCCCGCCGATCGCGCGCAGCTGCGGCCGCCGGCGGGCGCGCCGAACGTGCTGGTCGTGCTGCTCGACGACGTCGGCTTCGCGGCGTCGAGCGCGTTCGGTGGACCGTGCGACACGCCGACGGCCGAGCGGCTGGCCGCGAGCGGGCTGAAGTACACCCGGTTCCACACGACGGCGCTCTGCGCACCGACGCGTCAGGCCCTGCTGACCGGCCGGAACCACCACTCGGTGGGGATGGGCGGCATCACCGAGGTCGCGACGTCGGCGCCCGGCTACAACGGCGATCCGGCCCGAACACCGCGGCGCCGCTGGCGGAGATCCTGAAGCTCAACGGCTACTCGACGGCGCAGTTCGGCAAGTGCCACGAGGTTCCGGTGCACCAGACGAGCCCGATGGGCCCGTTCGACGCGTGGCCGACGGGCGGCGGCGGCTTCGAGTACTTCTACGGCTTCATCGGCGGCGAGACCAACCAGTACTACCCGGCCCTCTACGAGGGCACGACGCCGGTCGAGCCGCACGAAGACGCCCGAGGAGGGGTACCACTTCACCGAGGACATGACCGACAAGGCGATCGCCTGGGTGCGCCAGCAGAAGGCGCTCATGCGCCGACAAGCCGTTCTTCATGTACTACGCGCCCGGCGCCACGCACGCTCCGCACCATGTGCCGACGGATTGGATCGACCGCTACCGCGGCCGGTTCGACGCCGGCTGGGACGCGCTGCGCGAGGAGATCTTCGCCCGTCAGAAGGCGCTCGGGCGTGATCCCGGCAGGACGCCGAGCTCACCGCGCGTCCCGCGGAGATCCCGGCGTGGGACGACATGCCCGACGAGCTCAAGCCGGTGCTCGCACGCCAGATGGAGGTGTACGCCGCGTTCCTCGAGCACACCGACCACCACGTCGGTCGGCTCGTCGACACGCTCGACGACCTCGGGGTGCTCGACGACACGCTCGTCTACTACATCATCGGCGACAACGGCGCGTCGGCCGAGGGCACCGTCAACGGCAGCTTCAACGAGATGTTCATCTTCAACGGCGCCGCGCTCCTCGAGACCCCGGAGTTCCTCGCGTCGAAGATCGACGAGTTCGGCGGCCCCGAGGCCTACAACCACTACGCCGTCGGCTGGGCGCACGCGATGGACACGCCCTACCAGTGGACCAAGCAGGTCGCCTCGCACTGGGGCGGCACGCGCAACGGCACCATCGTGCACTGGCCGAACGGCTTCGCCGCGCGCGGAGAGCTGCGCTCACAGTTCTGCCACGTCATCGACGTCGCACCGACCGTGCTCGAAGCGGCCGGCCTGCCGCAGCCGACGTTCGTGCACGGCGTCCAGCAGATGCCGTACCACGGCGCGAGCATGAGCTACTCGTTCGACGACGCGGCCGCGACCGAGCGCCACGACCTCCAGTACTTCGAGATGTTCGTGAACCGCGGCATCTACCACCAGGGCTGGACCGCGGTCACCCGCCACAGCACGCCGTGGATCATGGGCACCGACTGCCCGCGCTCGACGACGACGTGTGGGAGCTCTACGGCCCGCGACGACTGGACCCAGGCCCGCGACCTCGCCGACGAGAACCCGGCCAAGCTCGCCGAGCTGCAGCGGCTGTTCCTCATCGAGGCCGCCAAGTACAACGTGTTGCCCGCTCGACGACCGACGCGTCGAGCGCTTCAACGCCGACCTCGCCGGACGTCCGCAGCTCATCAAGGGCAACACCCAGCTGCTGTTCGGCGGTATGGGCCGGCTCACCGAGAACTCGGTGCATCATCACCAAGAACAAGTCGCACGCCGATCACCGCGAGCGTCATCGTCCCCGACGGCGGCGCCGAGGGCGTGATCATCGCCCAGGGCGGCGCGTTCGCCGGGTGGTGCCTCTACGCCAAGGACGGCACGCCCAAGTACTGCTACAACCTGCTCGGGCTCCAGCGCTTCATCATCGAGGCCGACCGTGCGCTCCCGCCGGGTGACCACCAGGTGCGGGTGGAGTTCGCCTACGACGGCGGCGGGCTCGCCAAGGGCGGCGACGATCACGCTCTACGTCGACGGCGAGCAAGTCGGCGAGGGACGCGTCGACGCGACCGTTCCGATGGTCTTCTCCGGTGACGAGACCACCGACGTCGGCCGCGACGCCGGCACCGGCGTCAGCGACGAGTACCCGCCCGGCGACAACGCGTTCACCGGCACCATGCACTGGGTGCAGATCGACGTCGACGAGGACGCCGAAGACTTCGACCACCTGATCACGCCCGAGGAGCGCTGGAGCGTCGCGATCGCCCGCCAGTAGTTCGCCGTGCTTGGTGGGCGACGACGCGGGCTTCACGAGTCTCTGACGGTGTGCAGCGTTGTATGGGTGACAGAGCGCATCGCACGGCTCGGTCGAAACCCCATACCAGTCTCACCAAAGAAGGACAAGACCATGGACTCGAAGATCAAGAAGCTCACAGCCGGGATCGCCCTCGCGGGTGCACTCACGGTCGGTACCGCAGGCGCCGCGTTCGCTGCCCGACAGCTCATCCAGTTCGACCGCGACTCCGTCGGCACAGACGGCCGGCCATCCAGGCATCCGGGCCGAGTTCCGCCGGGGTGCGGTGAAAGACGTTGCCGAGACACTCGGCGTGAGCCGCGCCGATCTCCGCACGGCACTCAAGGGCGGCCAGACCATCAGCGAGTACGCCACTTCCTTGGGTCACGACCCGAAGACGGTGGTCGACGCACTGACGACGGCTGCCAACACGAAGATCGGCCAGCTGGTCGCGACGGCAGGTTCTCGCAGTCGCAGGCCGACAACGTCATGAACAAGCTCGGTGCGCGGATCGACACGCTGATGAACCACGACTTCAGTCAGCACGCCAGCGCCTGAGCTGACCTGAAGCGAACATCTGGCCTGACCAGGGCTGAATCGGTGCCCGTCGGATCATCCGGCGGGCACCGACGCGTCTGGTGATCGTGAGGACGAACGCAGCGGAGGCTTGGTCGGCGACTGGCCGCGACCTCACGATTCCCTGATGTTGGGGCGTTGTGATGAGTGACAGCGATCTTCGGGACCACGCTGTGAGTATCAGCAGCCCGTTGAGCAGGAGGCGATGAGATGCGAGGGACCTCGATAGGGACGATGCGGTATTTGTTCTTTGGTGTCGGGCTGGTGGGCGGCCTGATCCTGCTCGCGGCGGGCGAGACACTCATTGGTGGCTTGTTGGTGGCCATGGCCGCGGTCCGGCTCGTGTTGCTCGTGTCGATGCAGCGTCGGATGGGGTCGTCGTCGTCCCCGTCCCGAGGTATGAACGGCCGACCGGCGGTGGCGGGCGACAGATGCTGCAGCGTCTGGCGGGCATGGAGCTCGACGTCGCCGCGACCGGCGATCGGCGTTGCGCCCGAGGTGTTGCGGAGCGCGGTCAACGACGGCCGCTCGATCTCGGCGGTCGCGGCCGACGCTGGTGTTCCCTCCACCGTGTGGTCGACGCGGTCGTGCGTGACGCGAACGCGAAGGTCGACCGGGCCGTCGCCGACGGCCGCATGGCAGCCGACCGGGCGAGCATGCTCCGCACTCGACTGCCGAATTGGGCAGAACAACTCGTCGCTGCAAACACCGAAGATGCTCGCCGGAACCGGATCCGGCGCTGCCTCAGAAGGCGGTGCACGAGCGGCATCAGGCGCAACGGCAAAGTGCTTCACGTCCTCGTGGACGTGAACCGGCGGCGCCTGTCCCTTGGCCCGACGCGGTTGTGGTGGACATCACAACGGTGTGGCGGAGGGAGAGGGATTCGAACCCTCGGAGACTTGCGCCTCAATGGTTTTCAAGACCATCCCATTCGGCCGCTCTGGCATCCCTCCGCCGGTCAGGCTAGGGGAACCGGTTCCGCCGCTGGCGTCGATCTCAGGTGCGCGGTTCGATGACCTCGAGGCCACCCAGTGAACGGTTGCAGCACGCTCGGGCACGACGAACGAACCGTCGGGCTGCTGGCAGTGTTCGAAGAGGAACACCAGCGTGCGCGAGATCGCGCACGCGGTGCCGTTGAGCGTGTGCACCAACTCGTGTGCCGTTCTCGCCGCGGCACGCGTGTGCCGAGACGACGAGCCGAGTAGTCGAGGTAGTTCGAGCACGACGTGAGCTCGCGGTACCGCCCTTCGGACGGCAGCCACGCCTCGATGTCGAACTTCTTCGCGGCCGCGGGCCCGAGGTCCCCAGCTGCGATGTTCACGACCCGGTAGGGAAGCCCGAGACCGCCGTAGATCTCTTCCTCGATCGCGAGGATGCGCTCGTGCTCTTCCCAGGACAGGTCCGGGTCGCGAGTACACGAACATCTCCACCTTGTCGAACTGGTGCATGCGGAAGATGCCGCGGGTGTCCTTGCCGTACGTCCCTGCTTCGCGGCGAAAGTTCGACGACATGCCGCGTAGCGAAGCGGGAGCGCATCTGCGTCGAGGATGTCGCCGCGGTGCAACGCCGACAACGGCACTTCACTGGTGCCGACGAGAAACAGCTCACCGTTGTCGACGTCGTACACCTGGCTGCGGTCGGTCGGGAAGAAGCCGGCCTCCTCCATCGTGTGCTCGCGTACGAGCACCGGCGGCGCGACGGGCGCGAAACCGTCGCGAACGAGCACGCCCATCACCCACTGCAGCAGCGCCAGCTCGAGGAGCACTGCTTCGCGCATCACATAGGCGAAACGCGATCCGCTCATCTCCACGGCCTTGTCGGCGTCGACCCATCCCATCGCCTCGGCGTACGTGGCGTGGTCGAGCGGCGGCGCGTCGCCGGTGTCGCCGACGATCCGCAGCACCTCGCCGTCGTCCTCGCCGCCGTCGGGCACTGATGCGTCGGCGGGGTTGGGCATCTGCAGCGCAACGCCCGCGCGCGCTCGATCGCCGCAGTGAGCGTGGGCTCCAGCGCGGTGAGCTCATCCTTGAGTGCGCCGGCCGCTGCGATCTTGTCCGGCCGATCTTCCGGCGCCGCCTGGCCGATCTCCTTCGACGCCGCGTTCTGCCGCGCCCGCAGTGCTTCGACGGCGGTGAGCAGCTCCCGACGCTCGGCGTCGGCCGCGAGCACGTCGTCGATCAGCCCCTCCTGGACGCGCTTGCGCTCGATCGCCTGCGCGATAGCCGGGCTCGTCGCGGAGCCTGGTCAGATCGATCACCCGATTCCCCGTTCAGGCACGGAGCGATCATTCCGCTCAGGCACGGAGCCGGGTCGCACCTGCGCGCGCAGGTCGTCGATCCACTTCGCCGCGTCGCGCCGTGCCTTGGTGACCGCGCGCCGTCGCGCGTGGCTTCCGTCGCCGGTGACGGGATACGAGCCGAGGAACTTCACCTCGGCCTGCGCGGCCGCGAGGTTGCGCAGGCAGTCGGCCACGAGCTCGTTGTCGACGTGGCCTTCGAAGTCGATGAAGAAGCAGTAGTCGCCCAGGCTGCGCTTCGTGGGCCGTGACTCGAGCTTCGATGAAGTTGATCGCGCGGGCGGCGAACTCCTGCAGGATCGCCAACAGCGATCCCGGACGGTCGGCGCGCTGGAAGCACACCACGAGGTCTTGTCGTGGCCGGTGGGTGCCGGGATGCCGTGGCCGACGAGCACGAAGCGGGTCTGGTTCTCGGGATGGTCCTGGATGTCGCTCGCCAACACCGTGAGCCCGGCGAGGCGCGGCGCCTTGCAACGTGCCGATCGACGCCATGCCCGCCTTGCGCGACTTCGCCACCTGGTTCGCGGCGTCGGCGGTGGAGTTGGCCGCCACCGTGACTGCATCGGGGAGGTGCTTCGCCATCCACATACGTGTCTGACCGAGTGGGTTCGGGTGCGACACGATCGTCGTGATGTCGCCGATCGTCGGTGCCGGTGGGCGCGCAGAGGTGCAGTGACACCGGCAGGTCGACCTCGCGTTGCACGAGCAGGTCGGTGTCGAACGCGAGCGTGTCGAGGGTGACGGTGATCGAGCCCTCGATCGAGTTCTCGATCGGCACGATCCCGAGGTCGACGTCGCCGCGCTCCACCGCAGTGATCACGTGGGGAACGTCCCGGAACGGCACCGCTTCACCTGCGGCGAGATCCGGCTGCGAGAGCAACGCCTCTTCGGCGAACGTGCCGTGTGGTCCGAGGAATCCGACGCGCGGCGTGGGCGTGGGCGTCGGTGCGTTCGATCGCGAGCGATCGTAGGTGTGCCTTGGCCGAGAACCGGGTTCAATACGTCGGCGCGGCTCGCTCAGTCGGCGTGGGCGCTCGGAACCGACTGGTGCGCCGCGACGGCGGCGCCCACGATGCCGGCTTCGTTGAGCAGTTGCGCGGGCACGATCCGGGCCTTGATGTTGAGGCGGGGAAGGAACTTGTCCGACTTCTTGCTCACCCCACCGCCCACGATGATCAGGTCGGGGGAGAAGAGCTGGTCGAGCATGCCGAAGTACTCGTCGAGTCGTTCGGCCCACTCCTTCCACGACAGGTCTTCCTTCTCGCGCACGCTGTCGGCGGCGATTCGTTCGGCGTCGTGCTTGCCCATCTTGAGGTGACCGAGCTCGGTGTTCGGCACCAACGCGCCGCCGACGAACAGGGCGCTGCCGATCCCGGTGCCGAGCGTCACCATCATCACGACGCCGTCGACGCCCTTCCCAGCACCGAACTCCATCTCGGCGATTCCCGCCGCGTCGGCGTCGTTCACCACCACCACGGTCGAGCCGATCGCCTTGCTGAAGTGCGCGGCCGCGTCGGTGCCGATCCACGACTGGTCGACGTTGGCCGCGCTCTGTGCCACGCCGTTCTTCATGACGGCGGGAAACGTGGCGCCCGCGGTGCCGCGCCAGTCGAAGTGCGCCGCCAGATCGCGCACCACGTCGCTCACCGCGTCGGGAGTGGCGGGGTGGGGGGTGAGGATGCGGTGGCGGTCGGCGAGGAGCTTGCCGGTCGCGATGTCGACGGGCGCTCCTTTGATGCCGGTGCCGCCCACGTCGATGCCGAGAACTGTTGTCATGCGTTCATTCTCGTCGGTGTCGACACCCTCCTGCAGCATGGAGTGACGACGGCGCCACCCGCGTTTTCGAAATTGCGTGAGGGAGTAGCGAATTTGGGCAACGTGTGACGCAATTTCGGGGCGTGGGGTAGGAAGGTGGGATGGAAACCTTCGACGTGATCGTCATCGGCGGTGGTCCGGCGGGAGAGAACATCGCCGGTCGCTGCCTCGAATGCGAAGCGACCATTGCCGTCGTCGAGGCTGAGCTGGTCGGCGGCGAGTGCTCGTACTGGGCGTGCGAGCCGAGCAAGGCGTTGCTGCGCCCCGGGGAGGCGCTCGCCGAGGTGGCCCGGGTGCCCGGCGCGGCGGCGGCCGTCACCGGCTCGATCGACGCCGCCGCGGTGTTCGCCCACCGCGATCAGGTCGTCTCGAACTGGGACGACGAACCGCAGGCCCGGTGGCTCGCCGGCGCCGGCGCGACGTTGGTGCGGGGGCACGGTCGACTGGTCGGCGCCCGCCGGGTCGACGTCGCGCTGCCCGACGGCACCGTCCGCGCGCTCGAGGCGACCACCGCGGTCGTGCTGGCGACGGGTTCGAGCGCGGTGATCCCGCCGATCGACGGCTTGCGCGACACCCGTGTGTGGGACAGCCGCGCGGCCACGTCGGCCTCCGCCGTGCCCGAGCGCCTGGTGGTGCTGGGTGGTGGGGTCGTCGGCGTCGAGATGGCTCAGGCGTGGAAGCGGCTCGGCGCTCGTGAGGTGACGGTGATCGAAGCCGCCGACCGGTTGGTCGCCAACCTCGAGCCCTTCGCGGGCGACGACCTCGCCGCCGCGTTCGCCGACGAAGGCATCGTCGTGCACGTCGGGTCGAAAGCGGTGAAGGTAGCGCGGGCTGCCACCGCCGACGGCGACCTCGATGGCCCGGTCACCGTCACGCTCGACAACGGCGTCGAGGTCACCGGCGACGAGCTGCTCGTGGCGGTCGGCCGGCGATCGAACACGGCCGATCTGGGCGTCGACACGGTGGGGCTCGAGCCGGGCCGGCCGATCCAGGTCGACGATCAGCTGCCGCGCCACCGGCGTTGACGGCGATTGGCTGTACGCCATCGGCGACGTCAACGGCCGCTCGCTGCTCACCCACATGGGCAAGTACCAGGCCCGCATCGTGTCCGACGTGATCCTGAAGGGTTCCACGGCCACCGCGTGGGCAGATCACCGCGCGGTGCCGAGTGTGGTGTTCACCGATCCGCAGATCGCCTCGGTGGGCCTCACCGAGCGCGCCGCGCGAACGGGGCATCGACGTGCGCGTGGTCGACTACGCGACCAACAACACCGCCGGTGCCACGCTGCACGGCAAGACGTCGTCGGGCACGAGTCGACTCGTGATCGACGAGCAACGCTCCGTGATCGTGGGCGCCACCTTCACTGGTCCGCTCGTGGGCGAGATGCTGCACGCGGCCACGATCGCCGTCGTCGGCGAGGTCCCCCTCGCGACCCTGTGGCACGCCGTCCCGTCGTTCCCGACCATCAGCGAGGTGTGGCTCCGCCTCCTCGAGGCCTACGGCCTCTGACCCCATCTGCAAGCTTCCTCTTGTTTTGGCGTCGCAAACGCGTCGATATCACGCGTGCTGCTGACGCCAAAACGGGGGTTGCGGGCGTCGTAGTGTCTGCGGCCATGACCTCGATCACCGAGACGCCCGAGTGGCAGGCACTGGTTGCGCACTTCGAACAGCTGCGCGACGAGGAATTGCGCGACCTGTTCGCCAACGATCCTGAGCGTGGCACTCGCCTCACCGTCGACGCCGAAGGCGTCTACTTCGACTACTCCAAGCATCGCGTCACCACCGACACGATCGCGCTCCTGGTCGCGGTCGCCGAGCGCGCCGGCCTGCGTGAGCGCATCGACGCGATGTTCCGTGGCGACAAGATCAACGTCACCGAACAGCGCGCCGTGCTGCACGTCGCGCTCCGCGCGCCGGAAGACGCGGTGATCGAGGTCGACGGCGAGAACGTCGTGCCCGGTGTGCACGCGGTGCTCACCAAGATGGCCGACTTCACCGAGCGGGTGCGCTCCGGCGCGTGGACGGGTCACACGGGCAAGCCCGTGCGCGCGGTCGTCAACATCGGGATCGGTGGATCGGATCTCGGGCCGCGCATGGCGTCGATCGCGCTGGCCGACTACAGCCGCCGCGACATCGACTTCCGGTTCGTGAGCAACGTCGACGGCAGTGATTTCTGGGAGAAGACCCACGACCTCGACCCCGCGGACACGCTGTTCGTGGTGTCGTCGAAGACGTTCACCACGCTCGAGACGCTCACCAACGCGCGCTCGGCGCGCGACTGGCTCCTGGCCGGGTTCGACGGCGACGACGCGGCGATCGCCAAGCACTTCGTCGCGGTGTCCACCAACGCCGAGGAAGTGGCGAAGTTCGGCATCGACACCGCCAACATGTTCGAGTTCTGGGACTGGGTCGGTGGGCGGTACTCGTTCGACTCCGCGATCGGGTTGTCGCTCATGCTGGCGATCGGTCACGAGCAGTTCGGTGAGTTGCTCGCCGGGTTCCGTTCGATCGACGAGCACTTCCGCACCGCGCCGTTCGCCGAGAACATCCCGGTGCTCATGGGCCTGCTCGGCGTCTGGTACGACGACCTGTTCGGCGCCGAGACACAAGCCGTCCTCCCCTACAGCGACTACCTCGCGCGGTTCCCCGCGTACCTGCAGCAGCTCGAGATGGAGAGCAACGGCAAGTCGGTCGACCTCGACGGCAATCCCGTGCGCGTGCAGACGGGCGAGATCGTGTGGGGCGAGCCCGGCACGAACGGCCAGCACGCGTTCTACCAACTCATCCACCAGGGAACGAAGCTCATCCCCGCCGACTTCATCGGGTTCGTGCACGCCAACCACGAGGTCGGCGACCACCAGAACCTGCTCATGGCCAACTTCTTCGCGCAGACCGAAGCGCTGGCGTTCGGCAAGACCCGCGCCGAGGTCGAGGCCGAGGGCGTGCCCGCCCATCAGGTCGCCGCCCGCACCTTCCCAGGCAACCGGCCGACGAGCACGATCCTCGTCGACCGTCTGTCGCCGTTCACGCTCGGTCAGCTCGTCGCGCTCTACGAGCACAAGGTGTTCACGATGGGCACGGTGTGGGGGATCAACTCGTTCGACCAGTGGGGCGTCGAGCTGGGCAAGAAGCTGGCGACCGCGATCATCCCGCAGCTCGAGGCCGGCACCGGCGCCGAACCCGAGCTCGCGCACGACTCCAGCACCAACGCCCTGATCGAGCGCTACCGGTCGTCGCGCCGCTGAGTCAGGTCAGGAACGTGACCGCGAGCCACACGAGTGCCGCGGCCACCGGCACCAGGCAATGACCACGACGATCCACGTGACGTGGCGTTCGTCGGATCGTCGGGGGATCGGCGGCATCCAGAAGACCGGCGTGTCGTTCGGCTCAGGCTCCTCCACGACCGCCAGTATGCGCCCAGCTGGCAAGCTGGTACCCCTCAGGCAGACGGACAGGGAGTTCACGTGCAACTCGGGATGATCGGGCTCGGCCGGATGGGCGCCAACCTGGTGCGTCGGCTCATGCGTGACGGCCACGAATGTGTGGCCTACGACGTCAGCGCCGACGCGGTGGCGCAACTCGCGTCGGAAGGGGCCACCGGCGCCAACACGGTCGAAGCCTTCGTCGAGGCGCTCTCGAAGCCCCGGGCGATCTGGATCATGGTGCCGGCGGCGTTCGTCGACGACACCATCGAGAAGCTCGTGCCGCACCTCGACGAGGGCGACATCATCATCGATGGCGGCAACTCCTACTACCGCGACGACATCGACCGCGCCGCGCAGCTCAAGCCGAAGGGCATCCACTACGTCGACGTCGGCACGAGCGGCGGCGTGTTCGGGCTCGACCGCGGGTTCTGTCTCATGATCGGTGGTGAAGACGACATCGTCACCCACCTCGACCCGATCTTCGCGACCATCGCACCCGGCGTCGACTCCGCGCCGCGCACGCTCGACCGCACGGGTGACCCGTCGCAAGCCGAGCAGGGCTACCTCCACTGCGGTCCGAACGGCGCGGGACACTTCGTGAAGATGGTCCACAACGGCATCGAGTACGGGATCATGGCGGCCTACGCCGAGGGGCTCAACATCCTCAAGCACGCGAACGCCGGGTTGCATCAGCAAGAAGACGACGCCGAGACCGCACCGCTGCGCGAGCCGCAGTACTACCAGTACGAGCTCGACATCCCCGAGGTCGCGGAGGTGTGGCGTCGCGGCAGCGTGGTCGCGAGCTGGCTGCTCGACCTCACCGCCCACTCGCTGTCGCAGAACCACGACCTCTCCGACTTCGAAGGCCGCGTGTCCGACTCCGGTGAGGGCCGCTGGACGGTGCACGCCGCGATCGACGAAGGCGTGCCGGCCGACGTGTTGAGCACCGCGCTCTACTCGCGCTTCGCCTCCCGCGGCCAGGCCGACTTCGCCGACAAGTTGCTCTCCGCCATGCGCAAGGAGTTCGGCGGTCACGACGAGAAGCTCGACCAGACCATCGGCACCACCGAGTGATGGAGGTCCGCGTGACCACCCCGGAGCGCTCCGACGCGTTCGTGTTCTTCGGCATGTCCGGCGACCTCGCGCGCAAGAAGATCTTCCCCGCGCTCTACTCGATGGTGAAACGGGGACTGCTCGACATCCCGGTGATCGGCGTGGCGTCGTCGCAGTGGACGGTCGACGACCTGCGCACGCGTGCGCGCACCAGCATCGAGGAGCACGGCGGCGGCATCGACGACGAAGACGCGTTCGAACGGCTCAACAAGCTGCTGCGCTACATCGACGGCGACTACCGCGAGGCGTCGACGTACGAGAAGTTGCTCGAAGCGCTCGATGGCGCGAAGTGCCCGGTGCACTACCTCGCCATCCCGCCGTCGATCTTCGAGACGGTGGTGCACGGTCTCGGGACGTCGGGCTGCGCGACGAACGCGCGCGTGGTCCTCGAGAAGCCGTTCGGTCGCGACCTGGCGTCGGCCAAGGAGCTCAACGACGTGTTGCACGAGGTGTTCGACGAGTCGCGCATCTACCGCATCGACCACTACCTCGGGAAGGACGCGATCCAGAACATCTTGTACTTCCGCTTCGCGAACTCGTTCCTCGAGCCGATCTGGAACCGCAACTACGTGCGCCAGGTGCAGATCACCATGGCCGAGAGCTTCGGCGTGGAGGGTCGCGGCAAGTTCTACGAAGAGGTCGGTGCGCTGCGCGACGTCGTGCAGAACCACCTGTTCCAGACGCTCGCGCTGCTCGCGATGGAGCCACCGGTGAGTCCGCACGCCGAGGAGCTGCGCGACGCGAAGGAAGACGTGTTCAAGGCGATGCGATCGCTCACGCGTGAGGATGTCGTGCGCGGTCAGTACGAGGGCTATCGCTCCGAACCGGGTGTCGCGCACGACTCCGATGTCGAGACGTTCGCCGCGGTGCGCATCCGCATCGACTCGTGGCGCTGGGCGGGCGTGCCGTTCTACGTGCGGTCGGGCAAGGAGTTGCCGGTCGACTGCACTCGAGGTGCGCGTCGAGCTGCACCGTCCACCGCAACACGTGTTCGCCGACTTCGAGTACATGCCGTTCGACAACAACTACTTCCGGTTCCAGCTCGATCCGCGCATCGTGATCGCGGTGGGTGCGCGTGCGAAGGCGGCGGGCGACGGGTTCATGGGTGAGCACGTCGAGCTCCACCTCTGCAACGACCATCCGGGTGAGGCGTCGGCGTACGAGCGGCTCCTCGACGACGCGATGATCGGCGAGCAGTTGCTGTTCGCGCGTGAAGACGGCGTGGAGTCGGCGTGGCGGGTCGTCGACGACGTGCTCACGAACCACGCGCCGGCGATCCCCTACAAGAAGGGCACCTGGGGCCCCGCAGAGCAAGACTTCCTGATCGCCGACGTCCACCAGTGGCACAATCCGGTGCCCGAGGACGACTGCGAGCCGATGGCCGTCCCTGGCCGCAAGCGAGTCGATCCCCGACCGGGCGACGGGAGAGACGCATGAGCATCGAACCGGTCGACACGCCGAGCGCGCCACCGGTGAAGGGCCCGTATTCGCCCGCGGTGCGTGCCGGCGACTGGATCGTGTGCTCGGGACAGCTGGGCGTCGACCCGTCGACCGGCGAGCTCGTGGCGGGCGGCGTCGAGGCCGAAGCGCGTCAGGTGCTCGCCAACCTGCGGGCCGTGCTCGACGACGCCGACGCGTCGTGGGCCGACGTCGCCAAGGTCACGATCTTCCTCACCGATCTCGGGAACTTCGCCGCCGTGAATGCGTTGTACGAGGCCGAGCTCGGCGAGCTCCGGCCGGCGCGCAGCACCATTGGGGTGGCAGCGCTCCCCGCCGGCGCGGCCGTCGAGATCGAGTGTTGGGCGTATCAAGGGCCGTTGCTCACGTAACGATCCAGGCGCTCGTGAGACGGATGGGTTCGACCGTGAAAGGGAGTCACCATGGCGCGTGAGATCGAGAAGACCGACGAAGAGTGGGCCGAAGAGCTGTCGCCGGAGCAATTCGAGGTGTTGCGTCGAGCGGGCACCGAGCGGGCGTTCACCGGCAAGTACTGGGACTGTCACGACGACGGCGTGTACCGCTGTGCCGCGTGCGGCGCCGACCTGTTCGACGCCACGACGAAGTTCGAGTCGGGCACCGGGTGGCCGAGCTTCACCGAGCCGATGGTGGCCGACGCGGTCGAGACGCATCACCGACCGCAGCCACGGCATGACGCGCACCGAGGTGGTGTGCAAGCGCTGCGGCGGCCACCTGGGCCACGTCTTCCCCGACGGCCCCGGCGACAACGGCCTCCGCTACTGCATGAACAGCGCCAGCCTCACCCTCGCCCCCAAGTAGCTCGCCCAGCCCCACCTCCCGCCCCGCCCGGCCCCTCCCCCGTTTTGGCGTCAGAACGCACTAACTACGCGTGGTTTCTGACGCCAAAAGCGAGAGGTGGGACCGCTCGACGATGATCAGGCGAATGGTCGCGCACACTGAAGTCGCGCCGTTCCGCAGGTCGGCGGCAGTCACACCCACACAGTCCCACCCCGCGCGACGGAGTTGCTGACGACGGGTGGTGTCGCGTTCGAGTGCAGCCTTCCCGGTGTGATGTTCGTAGCTCTCGTACTCGATCGCGATGCGCCACTCCGGATACGCCGCGTCGACGCGTGCGACAAAGCTGCCGTTCACTCGCACCTCGTGCTGCAGGACGGGCGTGGGGAGACCATTTCGCACCAACATCTGGACCATCCGGCGTTCTTGACGGCTCTCGGCCGCTGCACCCGGCGCGCGCTCGTCAAGGATGGTTCGCAACACCCCCGCACCGTTACGTCCGCGCCGTCCCAGCCGTCGCTGCTGCAACTGCAACTCGACGAGTGTCACGAGCCCCTTGCGCAGCGCGTCATCGAGTGCCATCTCGACAACGTGCGGTCTGACGACTCCGCCGAGGTCGAGCAGGGTGCGCGGCGCAAGTGGTGACGGGTATCCCATCCACCTCGGTGTGGTCGATGGCGTCGAAGGCCTTCGACTCGTGAACGCACAGACCGTTGTGCTGGGCGCGATGCCAACGATGACACGTCAGCTCGATCAGCGCCTGGGTTCCGCCGGCGAGACCCCAGAGATGCGCCGCTGACCTGTGTGATGCTCGCCCACGAGGTCCCCCCGCCCACACCGCGGCCAGTAGTCGCCCCTCGTAGCTGAGCGGCGCGCCCGCGAAGCGATACACGGCGTGGTGCACTGCGACGATCCGTGCCTGCATGACCCGGTTGTCTCGCCATCTGGAATCGAGTCCGAGGTCAGCGATATCGGCCACGGAGAACACGCCGTGCTGTCGCTCGGCTCGCTCGACCAGCCGTCGTTCTCGAGCATCGTCCATACGCCCATGGAACTACCGAGCTAAGACATTTATGCTTTTGGCGTCAAAAACCACTAACTACGTGTGCTTTCCGACGCCAAAACGAGGGCTGGCGGCTGGGTCAGCGTTTGGTGGTGGTGGTCGACGGCTTGGTGGTGGTGGTCGACGGCTTGGTGGTGGTGGTCGGTGCGACCGGGGTGGCGACTTTGGGGTCGGCGAAGAAGGCGAAGAAGTCGCGCTCACCAGGTTGGAGGTAGCGCGACCCGTCGCGCGACATGTCGCCGCCGAGCTTGATGCCGATCACCTCGGAGTTCGGGTCGGCGGAGTTCGCGTTCACGTAGGTGTACGCACTCACCCAGTCGGTGTTGATGTCGAGCTCCATCGCCCGCACCGCGCCGGCGTTCTGCAACGTCTTGGCCAACGACACGACCGACATCGCCGGCCCACCGGCGTAGACGAGCGCACCGGTCGCGGTGACGCCGACGCCCGAGCGCCACACGTACACGTTGTTGCCGAGCGTGGCGCCGAACGCGACCGTGTCCTCTTCCCGCATCGCCGGGTTGAGCTGCCCCGTGGCCGCGCCCGGTGTGCCCGTACCTGCACCGCCGCCACCGTTGTCGATGAGCAGCTCGAGGTTCTGGCGGACGGCGGCCACGTCGGGCGTCATCGTCGACGTCGCGTCCCCACACGCCGACGGTTGACGTGCCGTCCTTGTAGATGACGATCGAGGCCTGCCCGGGAATCAACGGGCGCGCCTCGACTCCGTCGAGATAGGCGCCGCCGCGAGCCGAGTCGATCTTGAACCCGGAGTTGAACGCGGCGATCGCGGTGGGACGAGCCTCCGGCGCGATCTGCGATCCCCACGGGTTCGGCAGCCCGCCGCCCGGCTCCTGCAACCCGGGCACGTACTGGGCCCGCAGCAACTTGGTGTCGAGCCACATCACCGACGTGTAGTACGAGGTGTGCACCGCGTCGGGGCGCACGAACGTGATGTACTCCGCTGCCTGCCCGCCGACCAGGCGACCGACCGGCATCCACACGCCTTCGTTCTCTTCGACGACCGGCGCGGGTGTCGGCACCCGGTTGGTGGGCGGCGCCAGGTGCGCGTACTGCACCGGCGCGGTCGTCACGGTGGGTGAACCTGCCCGCGTGGTGGTCACCTCACCCGACGGCGCCTGCGCCGCGATCCGGTCGGGCCGGCCGCCAGTGGGCGGTGGGTTGTTCGTGTACCACCACCGCTCGATCGTGTTGACGAAACCGTTGGCGCCGTGGTCACGGAACCACTCGACACTGCGCACCGACAGCGAGTCGGTTCCGGGGCGGCGCACGTAGTTCACGAAGGACACGGCGAACGGCACGAGCACCAGCACGAGTACGATCGCGATCCACGGCGTGATCCACTTCCGACGCTTCGACTTCGGCGGTTTGGTCGCACGCGGCGAACGTTGCTTCACGTAGTCCTGTCGGGTGAGTGGCACCGCGGGATCGGCCTCGGCGGCACCGTCGTGCGCTTCCAATGTGATCACGCCGACGGCGGCCGCGCCCGCCGCCTCGTCGGCGACCTCGTCTCGGTGCACCGCGGCACCGTGACGTCATCGAGCTCGGCCTCCAACTCCGCGTCGCGTCCCGGGTAATCAGGACCGTCGTAGTCGGGGCGACCAGGCCGGGTGGGCCCGTACTCGCTCGGAAGCGAGTACTGCGGCCGACGGCCATCGCCGGGTCGGGTCGGGTCGGGCAAGGGGTCCTCCGGTGCGCTGGTGCCCGGTCGCGTGCCCGGATGCGCTGAGTGAAATTAGTCCGTTTGCCGCCCCGTGTCGGATCGCCCTGTCCTGCGCGACGCAGGGTGCCCGGGAGCCCTTGTCAGAGATAGCGCTCGCCCGGTTCCCGGGTTCGACGCACCGCGGCGGGCACTCCGACCGCGACCACCCGGTCGGGGAGATCGCCGAGCACGACGGCTCCCGCGCCCACCACCGTGTCGTCGCCGATCGTGACCTGGTGGATCACGCTGGCCCCCACCCCGAGCGCGCTGGCCCGGCCGATTCGCACCGCCCCGCCGGTGTGCGCGCCGGGCGCCAGGCTCACCACATCGGCGAGCACGCAGTCGTGATCGATCGACGACAGCGTGCCGAGCAACACACCGCGGCCCACCACGCTCCCGTTGCCGACCACCGATCCGGCGAGCAGGATCGACCCGCCACCGATGACGGCATCACGCGCGACGACGGCCGCCGCGTGCACGACCGTCACGGCCGGCACGGCCGGGCACTCGAGCGCCACCGACTCGAGCACCGCGCCGCGCGTGAAGTTGTCGCCGATCGCGACGACGAAGCCCTCCACGCCGAGCGCGTGCACGGATTGCTTCACGTCGTCGGTCGAACCCACCACCGGCACACCGACGACATCGGTCCCGACCGCGAGCGCAGCATCGAGCACACCGACGATCTCGTGTTCGGCGCGCGTCGACACCGCGTCGATCACCTGTCGTCCCTGGTCGGCACCGCCGATCACGAGAATGCGGCTCACCGTGCGCTCCTCACGTTGCCCGACCCGCGGACCCGAGCCGCGGCCGACCCGTTGCCCGGCCTGAGCCCCGACCTCACGACGCTCCTCGGAACGGCTCCATCGTCGCATGCCCGGGTGCCGACACGCCGTGACCGCCGAGCACCTGGCGCACCGTCTTCACCAGGATGTCGACGTCGAGCCGCGTCGACCGGTGATCCACGTACCACACGTCGAGCGCGAACTTGTCGTCCCACGACAGCGCGTTCCGGCCGTTCACCTGGGTCCACCCGGTGATCCCGGGCCGCACCTCGTGACGGCGCGCCTGCGTGGGCGAGTACAGCGGGAGGTACTCCATGAGCAGCGGCCGCGGACCGACGAGGCTCATCTCACCCGTCAGCACGTTCCACAGCTCGGGCAACTCGTCGATGCTCGTGCGGCGCAGGAACGTGCCCGAACGCGGTGAGACGGTCCGCGTCGGGCAGCGGCGCGCCGTCCGCGGTGCGCCGGTCGGTCATGGTGCGGAACTTCAACAGCGTGAATGGCTCGCCGTCCAACCCGGGCCGCTCCTGACGGAACAGCACCGGCGCGCCCATGCGCACCCGCACCAACACCCACACGACCGCCAGCAACGGCGACAGCACGACCAACCCGACCGACGGCACCGAGCACGTCGAGCGCGCGCTTCACGAGGTCGCGCACCGCTCGACCCCGAGCCGCGGTGTCGTCGGCGGCGACGCTCGGCCTCGGCGCCGGCGACGCACCGGCGTCGGAACCACCCCACCGTGCGCGCAACGCGTCGTCGAGCTCGACGGGCGTGATGTCGGGGAAGAGCTCGTGCAGCCGACCGGAGTACGCCTGTGAGTGCCGCACGTCGCCGGCGCGCGTGTCCACGTGCGAGCGGGTGATCGGCGTGCCCAGGATCGCTTCCAGCCGTTCCAACAGCTCGAGCAGCGAGTGCGGGTCCCGAAGGCCAGGTTCACCGGCTCGGGATGGGTCACCCGTCGCGCCGACGCGTCGGTGATCACGTCGCACACGGTGCCCACGTAGGTGAAGTCGCGGCTCTGTTCACCGTCGCCGTGCACGGTCACCGCGCGCCCGTCCATCGCGGCCGACACGAACTGCGGCACCACGGCCGCGTACGCGTGGCCCGCGCCCTGGAGGGGCCCGAACACGTTGAAGAACCGGAACGCCAGCACGGGGAGCCCGAACGAGTGCTGGTAGCTGAGCGCATACGACTCGGTGGCGAGCTTGCTGGCGGCGTACGGGCTGAGCGGGAAGGTGGCGAGGTCTTCGCGCTTGGGCAACGTGGGGTTCGAGCCGTACACCGACGACGACGACGCCACGATCACGTGCGTGTCGCCTTCCGCTCGCGCGGCTTCGAGCACGTTCACCGTGCCGGTGGCGTTGGCGAGATGCGACGCGACCGGATCGGCGATCGAGCGAGGCACCGACGGGATGGCGCCGAGGTGCACGACGGCCTGCACCCCGCGCACCGCGTCGTCGAGGGTGGCGGCGTCGAGGAAGCTGCCGTGCATGAAGGTGACGTCGAGCCCGTCGAGGTTGTCAGCGTTGCCGGTGGAGAGGTCGTCGAGCACGACGATGTCGTGATCGCCCGACGACTCGAGGCGCGAGCACAAGTTCGCTCCGATGAATCCGGCGCCGCCGGTGACGAGCACCTTCACGACCGGTCAGGCTACGCGCCCGGTACCGTGCCCCTGTGCCGGACCATGCGACCGACGATCAACCACCGCGCCTCTATCTCTCGCCGCCCGACGTGGGCGCGGCGGAGCGAGCGCTGTTGCTCGACGCGTTCGACTCCAACTGGATCGCGCCGCTCGGCCCGCACGTCGACGCGTTCGAACAGGAGTTCGCGGCGAGGTCGGCGCGCCCGCGGCGGCCGCGCTCTCGAGCGGCACCGCCGCCCTCCACCTCGCCTTGCTGATGCTCGGGGTCGGCCCGGGCGACGAGGTGGTCGTGCCCACGCTCACCTTCGTGGCGACGGCCAACGCCGTCACCTACGTGGGCGCCACCCCCGTGTTCGTCGATTCCGACGATGCGTCGTGGAACCTCGATCCTCAGCTGCTCGACGAGCTGCTCGTCGAACGGGCGCAGCGCAACGCGCTCCCGAAGGCCGTGATCACCGTCGACCTCTACGGGCAGTGCTGCGACTACGACCTCATCGTCGCCACGTGCGAGCGCCACGGCGTGCCGATCATCGAAGACGCGGCCGAGGCGCTCGGCGCCACCTACCACGGCGAGCCGGCCGGCTCGTTCGGCGCGATCAGCGTGTTCTCGTTCAACGGCAACAAGGTGATCACCACGAGTGGCGGCGGGATGCTGGTGAGCCGACGACCCCACGTACGTCGACGCAGGCGCGGCACCTCGCCACCCAGGCGCGCGACCCCGCGCCGCACTACGAGCACTCCGAGATCGGCTTCAACTACCGCATGAGCAACCTGCTCGCGGCGCTCGGCCGTGGCCAGCTCGCCACGCTGCACGACAAGGTGGCGCGTCGCCGAGCGGTGAACGCGCGCTACCGCGACGCGTTCGCCGAGCGTCGACGGCATCGGGTTCCTCCCGAACGCGTCGTTCGGCGAGCCGACCAACTGGCTCACGGTGATCACCGTCGACGAAGCCGCGTTCGGCTCGTCGCCCGCGCAGATCCGCGAACGCCTGGAGTCGCAGAACATCGAGGCGCGCCCCGCGTGGAAGCCGATGCACCTGCAGCCGTTGTTCGCGGGCGCCGAGGTGCACGGTGGCGCGGTGGCCGAACGGATCTTCCGCACCGGCCTGTGCCTGCCGAGCGGTTCGAGCATGACCGACGCCGACGTCGACCGCGTGGTCACTGCGATTCTCGCCTGACCACGCCGGTTGACGGCGCGGGCCGTCGCTCGTAGCGTCCCGCCGTCCGTCCACGACCGGAGGTGCAGGAGATGGGAGCGACGCTCGCGTCGACGGGTTGGCGTCGATCGTGCACGTTCGGGATTCCGATCGTCGGCGTGGCGTGGGCGTTGGTGGAGCTCATGCGCCTCAAGGGCGAACACGGCGTCGAGGAGTACCCGTGGTGGGCGTTGCTGGTCGCGTCGGTCGCCACGCTCGTGCTCTTCGTGCTGCTGGAGTACATCGGCTCGTCGCAGGGGTCGCCCGAACGCCGAACGTTCGGCTGGGTCGCGATCCTGATCGGCGCCGATGGACGACTGTCCACGTCGAAGGTGCAGGCCATGCTCTGGACCGTCGTCCTCGCGGTCGCCATCGTGTACCTGGGTGCGATCGTGGCGTTCGGCCCGGCCGGCGGGAAGAGCCCGTTCGACGCCGTGCAGTGGGAGCAGTACCTCGTGCTGCTCGGCGGCCCGTTCGCCGCGGCGGTGTTGGCGAAGATCACGGTGTCGGTGAAAGAGCAGTCGGGCACGATGCAGAAGACGGTCACGCCCGCGGCGAGCAGTGCGCTCAGAACCGTCGCGGGTGTCGACGCGGAGGCGACGACGTCGGCGCCAGTGGTCGAGCAGGTTCCGAAGGCGGCGGATGTCGTCTCGAACGATGACAACGAGATCGCGCTGGTCGACACGCAGTACCTCGTGTTCAACCTCGTCGCGTTCGCCTACTTCGTGGTCGTGTTCCTCGGCAACGTGTTCGACGACGCACTCGGCGTGGAGCGCTTCGCGTTGCCGAACATGCCGGCGATCGTGCTCGGCCTCACCAGCGCGGCCGCCGCGGACGTACGTGGGGAACAAGGCGGTCCAATCCAACGGTCCCCGGATCATCGGCGTGTCGCCGCTGCCGATCCCGCCGACCGGTGCGACGGCTGCCGGCGCGAAGGTCGTGACGGTGGCGGGAGTGAACCTCGTCCCGTCGGGCATCACCGGTGCGGCGGCGGCCACCGCCACCTCGGTGTTGGTGAAGAGCTTGGCCGACGGGGCCACCGCCGACGACTCTGCGGTGCTCGGTGTGTGTCTCACGCCCGAGCCGACCTCGACGAGTGTGAGCTTCGAGATGCCGCCCCTGTTCGCGGGCAAGAAGGTCAGCGTGCGCATCGTCACGACGTCAGGCGTCGCCACCGATCCCTACGTCGCCGAGGTCGCGCCCGCGCCCTGAACGGCGATGATCGGTCAGGTGGTGGCGGTGGCGTAGCGGCGGCGGTTGACGGTGCGGCGCAGCAGGTCTTCGAACGCCATGCCGCCCGCGACCTTGTGGCGGAACCAGCGCATCGCCGTCGCTCAACTGGATCGGCGAGCGCGGCGAGCCGGTGCGGGTCGGTGCGGCCGTAGCGGTTCACGCGTGTGCCCGCGATCGCGGCCGACTCGAAGCGCGCCCGCACCGCGAGATCTGCGGCGGGTGAACCGGCGACCGCCTTCGGGTACGCGAAGTGTCGCGGCGCCGCGCCCGACGTGCTCGCCGATGAGCTCGATCGAACGGTCGAGCTCGCCGGCGACCGCGTCGGCGTCGAGTCGGTCGAGCAGCGCATGGCGTGTGCGTGTGCGATCCGACGTCGACCAGCCCGCTCGCCGCGTGTCGCGCAGCGCGGCCCACGTACAGCGGCACGCCGTCGTCGGGGAACGGCACGCCCCGTTCGAGGAAGTCGGTGGCCACGTACAGCGTGACGGGCACCGAGTACTCGGCCAGCACCGGGAGCGCGACGTCGGCGAAGTCGGCGGTGCCGTCGTCGAACGTGACCGCCACCATCGGTTCGTGCGACGCGCTCGGTTCGGCCAGCCGGGCGAGCCCGTCGGACAGCGTGACGACCGGTGCTGCTCCGTGAGGTAGCGCATCTGGTCGGCGAACATCTCGACCGGCAGGTCGACCTCGACCGTCGAGCGCCGGCCGACCCGGTGGTAGATGAGCACCACCAACCCCGGCGGAGGGCGGAACACCACGTCGACGGCTGCCGCCGTCGTCTTCACCGCCGTGCGTGCATTGCCCACGCGCAGCACGCTACCGAAGGGTTCGGGCGGCGCCGTGTGACACGCGAGCGATTTCTTCGTTGGTTCTCGGAGACAGGGTGCGCGCCGGGGCAGACGGTGCGCTCGACGTCCGGGGGAACGGCGTCCATGGGGTGGCAGCAATCGGTCGGCTCGGTCGACCCGAACGACAACCAGATCGACGGCCACGCCTCTTCGCCGCGCTCGTCGCGCGCCCGCCCCTTCGCACTGACCCTCGAAGGCGTCGCAGTGGCGCTCGTCGTCGGGTGGTGGCGAACGGGGCGTCGTTGCCGCCGGTCGGTCCGCTCCTCGCGTTGCTCGCGGTGGCCGCGGTGTGCGCCAACCGGGAGGCGTTGTTCTCGAGCGAGCTCGCCGCCACCGCCGAGTCGAGCGTGGTGCTGTGCGCGGTCGTGGTGTTCCACGCCGATGCCCCGCTCCTCGGTCCGTTGCTCCTCGGCCTTGCCACCGGTTGGCTCGACTCGTATCACTGGGCGTCGCGCTCGTTCGTGCGCATGTCGTTCAACTCGGGCAACCGCGCCCTCGGCGCGCTGGCGGCCGCGGCTCGCGTTCCAGAGCGCGTCGAATGCGCTGGGTTCATCGACGTCGATGCTCGCGGCTCGTGCGGACGATCGCGGCGGTGGTGTTCGTCGTGGTCGACGCCGCACTCCTCACCGCACTCGTCGTGGTGCGCGACGGTGAAACGTGGCGCCGCGCGACGCGCGACGTCGCCCGGCTCGACGCACTTGAGCCTGCCGCTGGCGCTCTACGGCGGAGCCGCGGGTCTGCTCGCGATCGAAGTGAACGTGTGGCTCGGGGTGCTGGCCGTCACGCCTGCGGCGTGGGTGCCTGAGACGTTCCTCGTCCCCGCTCGTTCGGGCCGCATGTGTACCCGCGCGCCGCGGGTGGTTGCCGTCGCCGTGATCGCGACCGTGGCGGTTGCCGCGGGTGCGGTGCTCGGCACCGTCGACCTCGCGGCCGCTGCCTTCGTGGTCGGCCTGGGCGTGCTCTTCGGTGTGGAGCTGACGGTCGATCGACGGTTCGTGATCCCCCCGGTGCTCGCCGCCGGTCTTGCGCTCGCGCTCGTCGTCGAGCGGTCGTGCCGACGCCGCGGTCGGCGCGGGCCTGTTCGCGGCCACCGCGGCCGCGGTGTCGTGGGCGCTCACCCGGAGCCCACGGCGCGGCATGGTCATCGCGGTGATCGCGACCACCGGCACTGGCGTGCTCGGCAGGCCTGCTCTCTCGACACCGCGGTTCGCTCGGCGCTGGCGATCGGCGCGTTCGTCGGAGTGGCGTCGGCCGCTGGGCTCGCGCGCGTTCGCGCCGTGCGCTTCCGATGGTGGGGTGGTCCTTGCCGCTCGTGGTGATCGGCGTGACCACCACCGCCCTCGCCCCGTTCGTCGATCCTGGCACCCTCGCGCTCGTGGCGACCGCCGTGCTCGTCGTCGCGGCTCGTGCTCATCGTGTTGGCGGGCCCTCCGCCGTGGCGGGGTCGCCTCACCGGCCACCTCGCGGCCCACGCGCCGCGGGTGTGGCACACCGGGCTCTGGTGTGGCCTGGCCGGTGTGGCCGCGCTCTGTGTCACCGAGCGCGCTCTGCCGGCGACCATGCGGGCTCGACGGTCGGCGGGCGCGTGGGTGGTCGGGCTTGCACTGGTCACCCAGACTGCCGCGGCGATGGCGCTGCAGCGCGTCCGGCTGTGGCGGTTCACACCACGCGCGTCGCCTGCTCGAGACGTCGGCACTGGGCGCGCTCACCGTCGGTCGCATGGATCGTGGCCACAACGCTCGCGACCGACGCATCCCGATCGGCGCTCGCGACGGTGCTCCCGACCGGCGCCGCGGTGCTCGTGTTCGCAATCGGGTGGCCGACGACCGATCTCGCCGACCGGGTCAGCGGTCGCTCGACCGCACCTGCGCCGGACAAGGACCAGGACCACGAGCACGCGTCCGAGCACGCGGTCGCCGAGGTGACGCCCACCCCCGAGCAACCGGAACCGCCTCGATCCCACCAGTGGGCCGAAGCACGACGAGTCGCACCGCCCAATTTGGAATTTCGAAGAAGGGAAAAACCTGTGTAGCAACTTGGACTAGCAGCCAACCAACGACCGCATAGGCGATTGCGACTTTGTAAACATTGCACCGCTCCAGCTCGGCGAAGAAGTTGTCGATCTTCACGGTGTTTCGCGAAAAACGTTTCGGACTAGCGCCTGGAAACGCGGTTCGTTGCGCACACTATCGTAAATCGGATCAACCTTTAGATACCAACAGGCGCTCTCGATTCTCATAAGCTATTTCCAGCCAATCCAGCGCTTTCTCCTTTTCGCCAAGTCCCAGATGAATGTCAGCGAACGCTGTCGAGTTGACGTATTGCCGTTTTGCCATCTCTGCGAGTTCGCGCAACATCTCCTCGGCTTCCGGTCGATCTCCAGAAATGGCATAAGCGTAACCGAGGAGTCCTTGATACCAGGCACCGGCCACCATTATTCTATTTCGCTGAAATTCTGCGATTGCGCCGACCGTGTCGCCTTTCCACAGAAGGCAGCAGCCTAACAAATGATGAGCAAGCGTTGCAGCGGGGTCCAGCTCGAGCGTCCTTCCGATTTGAACCATTGCGTCGTCATATCGGCGTGCGTGATACAGATAGTAAGCGAGAGCAGCTTGAAAGAACGAATTCAGCGGATCGAGTTCGATCGCTTTTTTGTCTTTCGCAATCGCCTCGTCCAAGCGACCAAGCCCGCCCAGAAACCACGCATATATTTCATATGCCCAGGCCAGATTAGAATTTAGTTCGATGGCTCGGTCGAATTCAACTTCGGCGTTCCGCCAATCAAAAGCGCCGGCGAGTGCGCAAGCGAGGGAAAGATGCGCTTCTGCGAGCTGAGGTTCGAGCTGAATCGCTCTTTGCGCGAGCTCCTTCTCTTTAGCCACCGCTTCTTTGCTCGGCATCACTACTCCTCCCATGTAGGCGTAGGTGTCGGCGAGGCCGCAATAGGCCAGAGCATAGTTGGGATCGAGCTTCAGCGCCTGCTCGTAGTAGCGGATGGAGCTGCTCCAGCCGGTTTCGCTGTATTTGCCAAATTCATAGCGTCCCAGCAAATAGAGGCGATGAGCCTCTGGGTTCTCGGTCGGCTTTTTCGCCAACGCACGCGCCGCTTCGACGCCTAACTTGATTTGCAGGGCTTCGACTACGCGCTGGGCCACGTTGCTCTGAAAGGTAAAAATATCTCTTACGTCGCCGTCGTAATCTTCCGACCAGAGATGGTAACCGTCAGTCACGTTGATGAGCTGCGCGGTGATGCGCAGTTTCTCGCCGGCTTTGCGCACGCTTCCTTCCAACACGGTATCGACATGTAGCTGATCACCGACTTTCCGGAAAATATCCGTTTCGGTTTTGCCCTTGAAAGCGAAACAGGATGTTCGTCGGGCACACGCAATTCTGGCACCTTGGCTAACGAGTTAATTAGTTCCTCCGTCATGCCGTCGCTGAGGTACTCGTCGGACTTGTCTGCGCTCATATTTACGAACGGCAACACGGCGACAGATTTTCCCCAATCTATTTTTTTCGTGACCGTCCTGCTTCGGTTTGGCGATTCTGACGAATCGTTCTCCGGAATCGCCAGACCCGCCTTGCAAAGACCGTCCAGTAGTTTCTCGATCATCTCCGGCTCCCACCACTTGGCGAGTTCCTCGCGGGCTTTCATCGAAAATTCCGGCCTGTCCACGAGCAGCGCACGCACGGCGTTGTGGCCAGCTTCCCGGTCGCCTAACTGACCGTAGATGGCCGCGAGCGCGAATTGGTGCGCCAGAATCCTGGCATGTTGATTCTGAGAGCAATCTTCAGGGCGCCGCGGTAGTCATCCCTGCGGTAGGCATCGAGCGCTGGCGGGAACCAATACCATCCCGGATGATGGGGATTCAGGCCCCGAGCCCGCTCTGTCAGCGCACAACCAGCTTCCCAGTCGCCACGATAGGCCGAGAAAAAGCCGAGATAAGCAAACGGGAATCAGTCCATCGGGTTGAGTGTAATCGCCCGTTGCGTCGCGCTCTGAAAGGCCTCGCGTTCGCGCCGAAAGAAGAGAACAGACGCCAGCGGATAGGCGAGATGATCGGAGGGTGCGGCCTCGACCGCGCGTCGCGCGGCCGCAAAGGCACGCGCCAAGGGGTCGGGACGGACATTAAAGCCGTGGTTGTATTCCTCGCGATAAAGGATGGCTAGCATCGCCCAGGCGAGGGCGTAATCCGGCGCTTTTTCCACCGCCCGTTCCAATCCGGCTCGCACGACCGCGTGATCTTCTGCGTTCACCCGGTGAAAATAACAGAAGCTACGAATGACAGCCTGATAGGGGCTCATCAGACTGGGATCCTTGTTTTCCGAAGAGACTCACTCATCTTATG